>OY969414.1:0-2399326 GCA_963699155.1 uncultured Chlamydiales bacterium
GAGGGAGATGCGGAGCGGAATCTTCCCTATGAAGAGCGTGTGGCCCGATTAGATGCGCAACTGGCCTCATCCTCTCTCAAATGGGCCAGAACTTATCTCAAAGAAGGAGTGGTGGTCGATCTCCATGCGGATACTCCAGAGGCGATTCGAGAGTATGCACTCAGCTTCTACAAAGCTTACCTAGTTGGCATTTGACAAAAAAAAATCTTTGGTTTAACACGAAAAAAAACCCAACCGAGGATGAGAGCATGCAAAAAATATCCACCTTTGTCGTGATCGGTTTGTTAGCCTGTACCGCTTGCAGCCGGCAAAGAGCACCCCAAGAGCAGCCGAGTCAACCCCCACCCACTCAGCAGTACCAGGGTGAGGAACAACCTCAAGATAATGCGCCCGGCCAAATCAATCTTCAAAATGCTCAAAGCTATCAAGGTCAAATTGTCCAAATGATCGAAGTCAATGATGATGAGGGGTCTCATCTCATTGGCATCATCCTAAAAACTGATCGAGGCACACTACCCGTCTTCTTAGGACCACGCTGCTACGTGGGAGGCGGTCAGAGGCTCTCTCCAGGTCAAGAGATCGAAGTGACAGGAGTAGAGAGGTTCCAAAATGGCAAAGTCACTATCATCGCTAAAGAAGCGACCGTCAATGGATGGACCATCCAGCTGCGAGACAATGAGGGCACCCCTCTCTGGTCCGCCTGGAAAAGAAAATAAGAATCAAAGTGCCGCACGCCTCAGCTGGTGTTGCGGCCTTAACTTCTCTTCTGCGTTGCTTCCTTTTTAACAAAATTTCTGCTTGACCGCCTGGACCAGCTCTGGAAAGTTTTCCTTCACATAATGCCCTCCAAAATGGCCCTGATCCTGATATTCAAAGTATTCAGCCTGCAATTGCTTCTGTATAAATCGTGCCTCAGAGATGGGTGCCCAGGGATCATCTGTCGATGCAAATAGAGTGATCCATTGCTGATTTTTGCGGATGGCATCCCACTGCCAAGGCCGATTGAAGTAACCGCTAAGCTTCTCCTTTTCGATGCCCAAATCGGTATGGCAGGCCCCGACCAACACCGATCCCAAAATGGGATTTCCCTCAGCATAGCGCATGGCGGCTACCGCTCCCGACGAGTGGCCGATCAAGATCGTGTTGCGATCGGCTTTCAGCTCCTTAAGAAAGGGAATCCAATAAATTTCGCGAGCCAAATCGTTGTCAGGAAAGTCCCTCGAAATGACCTCAAACTGCTCTTTCTCTAACTCCGCTTTGACATAGGGAAACCAGTTATCTGTCGTCTTGCCACCATTATTCCCCGGAATCAATATCACTTTCATCTTTAACTCCTATCCCTTCCGACTCTTGTTTGAAACAGCTTGCAACAGTAGAAGCATAAATTTCAAGCCTATCTAAATCACTCCTATTCAATAGACAACAAAAATCCACGCTATTTGTTCGATCAAGCTTAGACTTTTATTCAAAATAATAATTATAATTAACTTAGATAAGTAATTACTCTTAATAGGAGGAATTAAATGTTTAAAAAGTTATTAGTTTGTAGCGCACTCTCTCTCGCTGCGTTCCTCTCGAATCCACTCTCTGCGGAAGTTACTGAAAAAGAGATTGCTCGCGTTGATTTTAGCGTCAATTTCGGATTTTTCGGCTGTCCAAGCCCATGCTATGGTCCTTGCTACTATGACATGTGGTATGGACGCCCCTGCTATGGCGGCCCCTGCTTTGTTCCCTATCCTGGCCCCTACTGGTATGGCTGCCGACCCTGTCCTCCTTACTATGCCTGGTAATAGACCTCCTTAAATGGGCCATAATAATTTACCTCCTCCAATGGGGCGCGCAGACGGCGCGCCCTCTCTTTTTAAGATGTCTAAGATAAAATTTGTTTTATGTAGCAAAAATGATATAGTGCCGCTTTAGGAACGAAATTCTAGAGAGGCTTTTTGCTATGAAACGTGCAGTGCTTTTTGCTTTTATCTTATCGGTGAGCTCGCTGAGTCTATTTGGCAACGGAGCTCGTTGTGGCAGTTTTGATGGTTTCTATTCGGGGGCAGCTATCGGCGTTGCTACAGGACGGGCCAGTTTCCACATGTCGGCCACGAATCAACTAACAGGTCGCTTGAACGATACCGGCATTTTTTCCATCGATTCTAAAAACTCAAAATATAGTCCGTGGGGTGAACTCTTTGCAGGATGGGGACGGCAATGTTCCGCATTCTATTGGGGAGGGCGCTTAGCTCTCAATTTTTCACGCTTTAATCCTCAATTCCACATTCATGCATCCGATACTACTGCTCCTGGAAATGCGTCTGTCGACTTTTCTTTAGCCTCTCGTATGAATACAACTGAGTTTACATTCGATTTCAAGCCGGGATGGGCACCTGGTTTTACTTGGATCTTTTGTCCCCGCTGGATGATTTATGGAATTCTCGGTGGAGCAGTCAACAAAGTCCGTTTGGAAACCATAACAAATGCATCTGAACAGATAGGAACTCGCGTCACGGCAACGGGTGACATCAAATTTAAAAAAGAGAGAACCAGGGTTGGTTTCCATACGGGTGTTGGTTTTGAAACAGAATTTACGAGCTGCCTGAAACTACAGCTTGCCTATCTCTTTACCTATTATGGCAAGATGCATCTTTCTCGATTAGCAGCCACAACCATTAGTGGTGAAACCATTATCGACACCATCGATTTTAAAGCTTCCGCTACAAAGCAGGTTGCTTCGGTCGGATTAGTCTTTTATTACTGAGCAAATGCCATTCTTTTTTTGACAAATTCACACAAAACTTTATAGTGCATACCATAACCTGAGTTTTGGATTTTTTTTCGAGGTGCTTATTATGAAAAAAGGAACGTTACTTGTTCTCGCTCTCTTCTGCTCTACAAGCCTATTTGGCTTCTGGGGAAATGGCTGTGGCTGTTTTGATGGTTTTTATCTGGGAGGCTCATTGGGTGTCGCTACACCTCGAGCCAAACATCGTTTTGCAGTCTCAGAGGCTATTAAGCGTGGAGAGCTGACTGATAAACAAACTTTCGCCATCCATGCTGAGAGTTGCCGTGTCAATCCTTGGGGAGAAGTCTTTGGTGGATGGGGCCGTCAATGTGGCTCTTTGTACTTGGGAGGCCGCTTAGGGGGCAATTTTTCAGATGGTAAGCCCCGCTTGGTCTTACTGGCTACTGAACTCGAATCAGGTGTCACTGAGCTCTTTCAATTTAATTTGTATACTAAGTTGCAAAGAGCCGAGTTTACCTTCGATTTTAAACCTGGTTGGGTCTTCTGTTCTCGATCGATGCTTTTTGGTCTTGTTGGAGGAGCTGTCAATAAAATCCGGCTGAATTTCAACACTTTAGCCCAAGAAACTTCAACTTTTTTAAACATTTCGGACGCAGCTCGTTTCAAAAGGGAGAAAACAAGAGTGGGTATCCGTGGAGGCATTGGCTTCGAACAGATGCTCTGTTCGCGTTTGAGTCTGCAACTCACTTACATCTACACCTATTATGGTAAGCTGCATCAAAGTACAACCGCCACTTTTGTGGATGTGCCTTTCGATGAGACCATAACTGCAACTATCGATCTCCGAACAGAGGTGAGCAAACAGGTCGCCTCGCTCGGCTTCGCCTATTATTTCTAATTTACTCATAAACGCGTGCTGATAAGAGCACGCGTTTTCATACTATCTCTCACATACTTTCGCAGCTTGATGAATAAAATCCCTATTCTTGCTCATACATCCTCGTCGTTTGCCCACGAAGTCCACACTCGTTTGGGTAAGGGCGAGCAGCATGCCATACTCATCTACCGAGAGTGGTTTCAGAAGGGTGAACTTACTGGGAAAGATCCTCACTTCAATAATGCGCGCGCTCTTTTCGAGGCAATCGTGGCAATGACCGACTTTTCATCTCTGCCTTTGAGCCAAAAAAGGGAGGGGGATGCAACTAAAAAGTATCTTTTGCAAACGCATGACCTGCTGGAAATTGAAATGGTTGTCATCCCTATGTCAGCAGGAAATACTTTATGCATCAGCTCTCAAGTGGGTTGTCGTATGGGTTGCGCCTTTTGCGAAACTGGCAAAATGGGGCTCTTACGCTCTCTAACAACGCCTGAGATCGTGAGCCAGCTCTTTCAGGCCAAGCATGGATTGAAGCTCGATATCCGCAACATTGTCTTTATGGGTATGGGAGAGCCCCTAGATAACTTTGAAGCGGTCATGCAAGCTGTTAAGATTCTCACAGACCCCTATGGCTTTGGTCTAGGCCCTAGCCATATTACCCTCTCCACGAGTGGGCTTGTAGATAAGATCTATCGCCTCATCGAAGAGGCAGACCCAGCCCTCAGCCTCGCCATTTCTATCAATGCGCCCACTGACGAGATGCGCCAGCGTCTGATGCCTATCAATCGCACCTTCAACATGGCTGCCTTGAGAGAAGCCATGGTTGCCTACACTTCCCATCCTCGCCGTCGCATCTTTATCGAATATATCCTGATCAAAGGGAAAACAGACTCACCTGAAGATGCAGATGCCCTCACAGCTTATCTCAAAGGGCTCCGTGTCACCGTCAATCTCATCCCCTATAATCCCCAAACGCGCAGCTGCTTTGAAGCTCCCGATCGAGAAAGTGTCGATCGCTTCTGGAATCGCCTAAAAGAGCATGGCCTTCTCGCCTTCGTCCGCACCACCAAAGGGCAAAAGATCATGGCCGCCTGTGGCCAACTCGGCAACCTCACGCTGAGAAAAAAATTCCTCTCAACTGTGTCCTAAACAAGAAATTCCTCTCAGCTGTGTCCTGAGCCTGTTTCGAACAGAAACCAGATTCTTCTTTCAGCTTCATCGATGAAGACTTCTAAGACACTTGTCGTAGCAACGTCATTATAATTGGCGCAGACCTCATGAGCCGCTCGCATCCGTTCTAGACACTTTTGATTGTCGTGCAATAGAGTTTTAACCATCTGTTCCGGCTTTACAAAGTGCTCATCACTATCCTTAATGCTTTGTAAACTGCCGATGTGGCCGACAGAGCGTATAGTCAGTTTGCCCAATTTGCGCACACGCTCTGCCAAGACATCGATCGTTGCAAAGATCTGCTCTGCTTGCTCATCAAATAAAAGATGATAGTCTCGAAAGTGGCTGCCAGAGAGGTGCCAGTGAAAATTTTTAGTTTTGACATAGAGGGCAAAGGCATCGGCCACTAAGGGGTTAATGACATCTGCTATTTCTTGCCGCCCTTTCTCCTTGAGATCACTCGGTGTCGTCAGTTGTGCTACTGCTTTTTCTTTTTTCATCGCTGCTCTTTATGTTTTAGATCAATAGACTACTTGATAAGAAGAAGATCTCTTGATGTCAAGATTCTTTTAGATCGATTTTGCCATTTGAAAAGACAATCTAGACCAGTCGTGGAAGAAATGTTCAGGAGGATCTGGATTGCTGGCAAAGAGTTGGACATAATATGACCATGGCTCTAGGGGACGTGAAGAATCGATTTTTTGAGTTAACTCTTGCTCGATCGATTGAAAAATAAAGGAGAAATTGACCAAAAGTATCTTCTTAGTCAGATGGAAACGGTTCTTTTCTTCACTTGTTGGAGAGCGTTCCAAATAACTCGCCAATAAATGTTGCTCTTCCTGCTCGCTGTAGTCATGGAAAAGCGAAAAATAGCTTAAATCGTAAAAGGGATCTTCCCATCTTGAATAGGTCCAATCAATGAGTAATCCTGAGTCAAGAAAGATGTTGCGTGGAGTCAAATCGCCATGAGTATCGACTTTGGCCCCCTCAAACTGTGAAAGTTCCTCATCGAGCTTGCGGATCAACGTCAATCCGCCCTCTAGATGATCTGTAAAACCAAGTTCTCCATATTTGGTGACCGCATCTTCGATGAGTGTATGGCTGGGGTGGGAATTCCTTTCCATTCGATGGGCTTTGCGGATCATCGCCGCAATTTTTTTGCAATTTTCTCTCTCTTTGGCCTCTTCAAGAGTTAAGGTGTTTCCCTCGATAAAATCCATCAAGAGGGTCGATTCGTCATCTGCGACATAATTGATATTTGGACCTATCCCTGTACTGGAAGCGAGTTTCATAGCTGCAATTTCCCGTTTTGTCACTTCAGCAGATTGGACAGCACGGAAGATACGGAAGACATATTTTTTACTGGCTGTGTCGATGCAAAAGGTGAGGGCATCATAACCCCCTTTCATCATTGAGATTTTTAGGATGGGCGTTTCCTTAAAATAGGCCAAGATGACTCGATGTACTTTCCTGAGGGCAGCCTCCTCAACATTTCCGAGATCTTGTCCTAAAGTGCTCCTCAATAGCTGGAGATCCATCTGAGGGGCAACAGGAGCATGCATTTCAGTTTTGGGAAGAGAAGGAACAGCGAAAGTCGTCATCGTTTTATTTCTTCAATTAGCTTAGAGAGGCATTCTACAACGATAGGATAATCAGATTGTTCTGCTAATGCTAGGGTAGATTGCAGGCCGAAGGAGCCTTCAGTGTATAAACTTTTTGGGGCTAAGGATGCGATGGCATTGATCAAACTCGCTGTATCCTGTTCAGATAATTCAGTATTGAAAATTGAGAGAAAGATGGCTTCGGTGAAGCCAAATTGATTGAGCACCATATCATCCAGCTCAATTGTAGCGTTTATTATATCAGAACGAATCTTATCGACTGCTGGTAGCTTGAGGATTGTCGTTACATATTCGAGAGTAGGAGAGCACATTGCTGCATAGGCTAACACTCTCCCAAGCCCGAAGGGGCCATTTGGCTCCAAAAAATGGATCAGTGGCGATTGCAGCAGATTTAAAATGAGGGCATCCTCCTCATAAGGATCGTCAAATGCGTGGAACAAAAGAGTTGCCAAATCAGGCGCAAGTGGTATCGCACCCCTATCTACAAGATGAACCTTCGAATGAGCCAGCAGGGCATATAAAAATCCAAAATCGATCTCCTCTTCATCTCTTGCATAGGCAGAATTTAAATAGCCTATTTCTTGTAGCAGTGCCACGCCAAGACCATATTCCCCATGAGGAGAAATCTCTCCGAACTTCGCAGGATATATCTCCTCGAATAAAGCTAAGGCCTGATAATTTCTAGCAGCGCATGCCACCAAGAGAGCATGCCCAATGCCCCCCACACCATCTGCTTGAATATGATGCGCATGCTGCTCTAAATAGGAAACGAGCCCCCTATAGCTCGTGCCATCACCCACCAGATCGATCAATGGGAATTTTTCTTCAGAATCTTCTATAGGACGCGGAGTATCCTGTACAAAAACAACTGGAACTGTAGGAGGCGATGACATTTTTTTGAGTTTTTTTTGACAAGTGAGAATGGATTAATAAGCAAAAATAAATCAAGCCTTATAAATGATTACTCTTTCGATTAAACACATTCCTAGTTACAAGCGAGAAGCTGCTCTTTAGTCATGTAGATCCCATCGGGCAGCTCGGTGCCATGACCTTTTGGAAGCATTTCGCCGAGATTGCGTTTGGCTAAAGAATAATTTGGGTCGAGAGTGAGGGCCATGAAGTAGAGCTGTATCTTCGATACAACCTGACGATCTGGCAGCTCGATTTTTCCATCGTTTGGAAGGGTATTTGCAAGGTTATTGTAGTAAAAAGGTTGATTGGGTTTGAGAGAGATCGCCTTAAGATAGAGCTGTTGTTTTGTCATGACCGTGATGCCATCGAGTAGCCTGATGCTTCCACCGTTCGGAAGGGTTATTCCGAGACTATTGTAGGCAGAAGCATAATTGGGATTGAGAGAGATGGCTTTAAGATAAAGCTGTTGCTTTATCATGACCGTGATGCCATCGGGCAGCTGGATTTTTCCACCCGCAGGAAGGGTTGTTCCGAGATTACGGTGGGGAGCATCGTAATTCGGATCGATAGAAATGGCTTTAAGGAAGAGCTGTTGCTTTGTCATGACCGTGATGCCATCGGGCAGCTGGATTTTTCCACCCGCAGGAAGGGTTGTTCCGAGATTATTGTAGGCAAAAGCGCAGTTCGGATCGAGAGAGATGGCTTTTAGGTACAGCTGTTGCTTTGTCATGACTGTGATGCCATCGAGTAGGGTGATGCTTTCACCTTGTGGAAGGAGTTCTCCGAGATCGCTGTAGTACATAGGATCGTTCGGGTCGTAAAGGAGGGCTGTAAGTAATAGCAACTGCTCTGTCATCTCTCTTCCGTCCAGAAGCTTGATAGTTCCACCTCTTGGAACGAGCTTGCAAAGATTAAAATACAAGACTGGATTTTTGGGTTCTTGTTGAATAGCTTCCAAAAATGCTTCAATGGGTACCGCTTTCAGCTTTTCAAAACTGATTTTTTTATCCGTCATCAGAGCATAGTGGGGGCCTTGCTGTGGGGCAAGTGTGGGACCGGATGGCTTAGGGGGCGGGTTTACTTGCTGTGGGGTAGGTGTGAGGCTGGGTGATGTAAGGGGTGGGGTTTCTTTCAAGGGTTTAGCTGCGGGGGCAGACAACAATTCGAGTCGATGTACAAGATCAGCGACGCTGGGGCGTTTCGCAGCTTCTTTCGCACAGGAATCTTGGATGATTTCGCTATATTCTGTGGGGCAATCCTTTGTAGTGGGTTCTCGCGTTCCTTCTTCCACACTTTTGATAATGTCAGAGTCTTTAACAGAGTCAAAAGGGATTTTGCGAGAGTCAATTTCCCATAGGATAACTCCATAGGCATAGACATCTGCGGCTTTGGTAGGCACCAGGGCTTTCAATAACTCGGGAGCTTGCCACCGAAGGCTCCTTACCGATTTTTCATCCCATCTTAGTTTCAATGTCGAGAAGCCACAATCGGTGATTTTGATATTGAAATCCCCATCGAGCATCACATTATAGCTTGTTAAGTAACCCTGTGGGCCAGTTTTCCCATGAAGATAGGAAAGCCCTTTAGCGATGGCAGCTGCAATGCGAAGGCGAAGATCCCAAGGCAAATCAATTGACTGATCGCCCAAAACCCCCTGCAAAGAGCTCTTCATGAATTCCATAACCAGGGATATCTGCCCGTTTTCATTGGAGAAACCCAATAGCTTAATAATGTGGGGACTCTTTTGTCCACATTCAGCCAAGGTTTTGGCTTCGGTTTTAAAGCTTTGAACTAAAAGTTTGGGTAGCTCCTTAAATTTTTTGATAACAACTTCTCTGCCCTGCCATACCCCGCGATTGACTTTGCCATAGGCGCCTTCTCCTAGAAGTTCTCCTACCTTGAGATCTTTCGAGGCGATGAATTGTAACTCTCCAGAGGTTGCCTTTGAAGGATTACTCATTTCTAATAACCATTTAATAATTCAGTTTGGTAATTATACTAATATAATTGTATAAAACCAAGACTTTAAATTAAGTTTTAGAAATCGGCGCTACAGAGCGCAAAAAAGTCTGGACAACGGCCGAAAAACGGTCGGGCTGGTCATAGGGAACCGCATGACCCGCTCCCTTGATCTGTGCGACCTCCAAATCTCGATTTAGCCTGGCAAGTTTCCCGGCCATTTCAAGAGAGACTACCGATCCCACATCACCCACGACAAGCAGGCTCGGTAGATCAAAACGGAGCTTCCTATAGTCAGGGTTTGGCGGTGTTAATATCTCGAAAGCGCGCATGCTCGTTTGAAATCTTGCCTGCACGAATAGCTCAATCACCTCGCGTGAGCGCCCTCTATGCCTCTCCTCCATTTCATCCAAAAGATCCTGCTTTGACCGCTCAACCATTCGACAATGCTGACCGACAACATCACTCTCATACACTTCACGTTGACGTTGTGGTGTCAAGAAGGTGGGATCGACCAAGACAAGCCCTCGCAGCCTCTCAGCGCTCCGACTAGCAACCAGAGCCGCCGTCATGCCTCCCATAGAATGCCCCACTAACACCGGAGCAACAAGTCCCAGCCCATCAATAAGACCCTCAACATCCTTGGCGAGCTCCTCATAGTTATAGCCATGGTCTGGCACACCCGAGCTCCCATGCCCCCGACCATCCGGCATGACAACATCATACTCCTCCTCCAGCACCCTCGCCAGAGGCCTCCAGCACGCTCCATTCAACATTAATCCATGCAGCAAGAGAACAGGCGGCTTCTCCCCACCAGTACGCAGGTAGTGCACATCAATTCCATTTGACCTACAGGTCCCGGTTATCCAGCCAGCCATTGCTTCCTCATCATCTATTCCCAAGACACAAGAAACGCTCATGACAATACATGAGTCCGAAAAAATTCCTGCAATTTATTATACGCATCTTGCATTGACCGAGACAAATTACATTCAGTAGCTAAATTCTCATACAATGGAAGCCACTCAGGTGCGCCTTTAAGAACGAAGTTGTTCGATTCATCATGAAAAATTCTAGCTAAAAGCCTCTCAAAAGCCACCTTTCTTCGAAGGCGTTGTAAATCTTGGTTTTGCTTATTAGCTATCCCTTTTATCCGAGCTTCTAGACTTTTGCGAAAATCGGTCGGGGTTTTAAAACTTGTCATGTGTTAATCTCTTAATTTTTAAATAGATATTCGGATGTGTATCTCTAAGTAATTTCAGTTCTTCAACAGTCACAAGCCCACGTTTTAATGCCTGATTCACTGTCTGTATAATAAAATTATCGGCAATCGTTTTTGCTTCAACTATATCAATTATAGTCCTATAGGGGGTTGTAACTCGATATCCTTGGCGTTCTTCTATTTCTGATTGTCCTAGATTCGCATAATGGAGAAAAAGCAGCTTAGGCATTTCGATACGCCTCCGGAAATTGCGAGGAACAGTCATATGCATTTTAGAAGGCATCACATCGGAAAGCTCATGAATATCAAGCGCTGTATCATGAGACCAAACCCCTTGAGGGATATCCTTCACATTTCGACTCCACAAGCTCCATAATATAAGCTCTGGTCTGTCAGTTATAGGATATCTGCCAAGCGTATAGACCCCCCGACCTTCCTGAGTCCACTCTCCCGAGGCTAGCTTTAAGGCGAGCCTTGCGAAGCTTGGCGAGCCCCCCACCCGCGAATTGGCCGAGGCGAAGCCGAGTGCCGATTCGGCGGGTCAAAAAGCCGGAGGCTTTTTGCTCGGGACTGGACTCAAATCCAACCGAACCAAAAATTTTTGTTGCAACCATTTTGATTTTCTGTCACAAATATTCAAATTGTGTTAGAATAAGAGAATAGAATGGCGAAGCCTCTAGAAGAAGCACTTTATCGCAAATATATCAGAAATTTGGAATGGAAGCTGGAAAAAGGCGGTATTGACTACAACCTCTACGATCATGAAGACCATTTCCTATGCTCGATCAAAATCATGCATGCAAAAGGAAAGAAGAGAGAAGTTTCGCCAAGCAGTGTTCGTAAAACAGAAAAACTTTGCCAAGAACGAGGGTTAAAATGGCCACCAAGCAAGAAATAGATCAGCACCTAAAGATAGCCCTAAATGAGATAGGTGAAATCAGACCAAAATACGATAGGTCTGTCAGAGAATGGATTTTTTCACATCCCCTCTATCCTGTTGAATATGCTGGCAAAAAGAAAGAAGAAGTGATTCAAAACTATCCTAAATATCTTCGCGAGTTCATCAAACATCGTCTCAACAACCAAATTGAAAAGCTTGTCGAAAAAAAGACAAAAGGCAGAGGCGGACTTCGTCCCGGAGCGGGCCGTCCCAAAGGCACTAAGAAAGAACCTACGAAAACAATCCGTTTATCCCTTCACATGGCACAATGGATCAAACAACACGAATCGGACATCCAAGAAGTTATGGCAGGAAAGAAAAAAATTGTCCCTGCCAAAAGGAATAACAACTATGCAGCCTGATCCAAGCCACAAACCAATTAAACTCCGATTAAAAAAAAACGGCTCGCGTTAAAGAAAATAGCCCAACCATTGAGCTTACAAACGAAGAGTTCATCGCACGCGCCATCTGGGATTGACTCAAAGACAACGATCCTGACGGTTTCATCGAAATCATCGAAGCCCACCTCGAAGCCATCAAAAAGTTCCAATAGAGAATAGAAGTGAGAAATCTTCTTCTTCCCTTCCTGGCTAAAGGGAGGCATGTTTCAACATGCCGACCAGAAGATAAGTATTTTCACACGAAGAGTCGGGAAAAATAAGCATGAGGGGTTTGTTTGTGAAGTGACGGCTCATGGGGTTATGGGCGAGCCGTTGCGAAGTTTGGCGCCCCGTTCGTAGGCAAGATTAGCGAGGCATCAGTCATTATAGAATGAAAATAGGAAGAGCTTTACTACCTCAGGTGTTATCCAGCCCCAGGCAGTGCGGGACCGCGCCGAAGGCGCCCCCCGCCCGCGAATGGGCCGAGCGCAGCCAGGACAATTCGGCGGGCCAAAAAGCCGCAGGCTTTTTGCTCGGGACTGGACTCGAACCAGCACGGGATTGCTCCCAAGGGATTTTAAGTCCCTAGTGTCTACCATTTCACCACCCGAGCGAGTGGGAGAGTATAGCTAGGGTGATATTTTTACGAAAGGGTAGCCACCAATTTAAAGTCGCCAAACGAAGGATGATAGTGGGTCCCTGCTGCATCATAAAGTTTATTAAATAATTGGGGTTTTTCTTCGGACAATGTCATTTTTTCTTGGCTATCCCCCTGCGCATAATAGATAAGAGGATTGCCTAAATCGGCATTGAAGCGAGGACACTGTCCACAACCCAGATCAAAATGAGATTTAAAAGAACTGAGAAGGCCCGTTAAGGCTTGCTGGGCATATGCCTTGGTAAATCGGGGATAGATCACAATAACTGGAACAATCCTACCATGCTCCGAACGGATATCGGCATGTCTTGAAACTTTAAATGTCAGAATAGCATCTTTAAGCTTTTGATTAGTTTCAAGGGCTTCAAGTAAGAGTTCGATTACAACAGAGATGTTTTCTGGTTTTGGCATCAGATGAATTTTATACTCATCAGCGAGCTCTGTACGAATAAATTCCTTGAGTGCAATTGGCCCTGATCCAAAAACATCTGAGTGATCAAGATCTTTTTGTATCGATCTAATTTGATGCTCTATTAGCGCTCTTGATTCTCCACTTTCAATGCATTCAACAACAGTTTCTAAAGGGTTTTCAGTTGGAAAAAAAGTGATTCTTTCCTCTTCGCGCAAAAGGGGGAAGTGGAACCAATGCTCATCTACTCTCGCTTTTCTTTTTTCTTTTACAGGAAAAAGGCCGGCGTGACCATCGATCATCTCCTGGACAACTTTTAATCTTTCACTTTCCACCGATAAGCGAAGTGCCGGAATAAAATCATTATAGTAGCTTGTAAAGGATCTACTTAACTCGCGTTTATATCTGTAGTTATCGCTCCAATCAACTTCAGAAAATTCAGTGGCCAAAAATTTGGAAATGAATTCTTTTTCTTCGGATTCATAGGCTGTGTGACAACTATCATGATAGAGCCCCTCGCAGAGTTTTAACATCGCTTCTGCTTTTCTTTTGGTCGTAGCAAGGTCATCTTCAAAAGGTTTGGGAAGTGTCTCAAAGTCTATCTCCGCTATTTTTTTGTTGATTGCATCATATCTTTGAGAAGCTTGCTGAAAAGTCGCCCGATAGGCTTCTCTCCGGAAGTTACCTGCCTTCACCTTTAAAATAATGAGAGTTATTAAAGCGCCTAAAGATAAAAGAGCGCCTACCCCCACAATTCCCCCATAAGAGAGAGACTGTCCAAGTTGGCTGAAAGAATTGATTCCAGGCAAAGAGATTTTCCCTACCCCCAAAAGAGAAAGAATTCCAAGAGCAATGAGTCCACATCCTATTACAAGATCAGCCCCCAAAAAAATTCTCTGAGGAGGAGCAAGTATCTCTTTACCTTGTGGAATACATGTTATCGACGTTGGAAGCGTGAACAAACCTTTGTTAAAAGATGGAAACTATTTTAGCAAACAGATGTTAGATTTAAATAAACATTTTTAAATTTAATAGAATTTGATTTGTGGGGTCGTGGGAGAGGGCGAGGGAGAGGGTGTGGGAGGCGGCAGGGTGGTTTTGGGTGTGTTGGATGAGGGCGAGGTTGGTGAGAAGGCCGGGGTGGGAATGGAGATTGTGGCGCTGGAGGGTGGTGAGGGAGGGGTTTTTATGGAGTTGGCGGGTGAGGCGGATGGGAAGGGGAGGGAAGAGGATCGGTTTGAGTCCACCAATGAGGAGCAGGGTGGTGAGGCGGCAGCCGAGGAGGAAGAGGTGAAAAAAGATGAGGAGGGTGAAAAGCGGTGTGAGGGGTAGGAGTGCTGCCCAGAGAAGGGTGTAGGCAAGGTGGCTGAGGATTTTGTAGAAGAGGGGGAGAGCCATATCGTAGAGAGGCTCTCCCGAGGGGTCGACGAGGGTGTAGAGGGGTGTATAGGCGAAGGTCAGAAGGGGACCTCTTCGCCGCCACCATCTTCGTCTTCATTCTCACGGGAGATGTGGGTGTGAGGGACGTGGGCTTGAGAGGGCTTTTCTGGGGCAGGTTCTTCGGGAGGAGAAGCCGTTTTATAACGAACAATGGTCTCTGAGATAAGTGTAGAGGGGGGCGGGATAAGGCTGGGCCGTTCGGCTCTCCTCTCCTCGGGCTTGCGCTCTTCGCCCTTTTCTGCGATGGGCGCTTCTGCAGCCCCTTCTGGAGCCTCTTCTTCGTAATCTCCCTTGCCGCGGCGTTTGCGTGATCTGCGTCCTCTCTCACGGCGCTTGTCACCACGGGGCTCTTGGGTTGTCTCTTCTGTGGGTGTCTCCTCTTTGACTTTAAGGGGAGCTTCACGGCCACCTGCAATCTTAATTCCCTTTTCGCTTCCAGGTGTTTTGAGGACCATGCGCGTTTCACGGGTTTCGAGGATCTCATAGTCGGCGACAGGAAGCAAAAAGCCTTTGGGCTTCTCAAGTGAGCGGTAAAAGGTGGCCTTCCCAAATGAGATCACTTCAACAGCATCGACAAAATACTCTTCTTGACCACCCACTTTGCTATTGCGGAGGACAAGTTTATATCCCTCCTTCGGGCTAATGACGGTTTCGATCAACGGTTCTCGGGTAAAATTCACTTTGATTCCTTTTTTTCTTGTTTGGCCATGTAAGCAATGAGGTCAACGACACGGGCTGCATATCCCATTTCATTGTCATACCAGGCTACCAGTTTGTAAAAACGGTCGTTCAGAGCGATGCCAGCGCCCACATCAAAAATGGAGGAGTAGGTGGAGCCAATAAAATCGGAAGAAACGACCTCATCTTCGCAGTAGAAGAGAATTCCTTTCATAGGGCCTTCTGAGGCCTCTTTCATCTTTTGACAGATCTCTTTATAGGAGGTGGGCTTGCTCAGCCGGACAGTCAAATCAACGACAGAAACATCGGCCACAGGGATGCGGAAAGCCATTCCTGTCAGCTTGCCTTTGACAGCAGGTAGACACTGGGCAACGGCAGTTGCAGCCCCTGTAGAGGCTGGGATGATGTTTTGAGCGGCCCCACGACCCCCGCGCCAATCTTTTTTAGAAGGACCATCGACAGTCGGTTGAGTCGCCGTCATCGCATGGATCGTCGACATCAGCCCCTCCTCGATGCCAAAATTGTCGAGCAAAACTTTGGTGATGGCAGCTAGACAATTAGTGGTGCAGGAGGCGTTAGAGAGGATTTTATCTTTCTTGGGATCGTATTTCTCTTCATTGACCCCCATGACAAAGGTAGGGACGTCACCTTTGGCAGGCGCTGAGATAACGACGCGCTTGGCACCAGCCTCTAGATGCTTTTCAGCCCCCTCTTTGGTGGCAAAGTGGCCTGTCGATTCAACGACATAGTCGATTCCAAGCACTTTCCAGGGCAGTTTGCTAGGATCTCTCTCATTAAAGACGCGAATCTCCTGTCCATTGATGAGAATGGTGCTCTCGTCGGGAGCGCTTACTTCGGCATCGATGCGTCCATGGGTTGAGTCATACTTGAGAAGGTAGGCGAGATTATCTGCAGGTACGATGTCATTGACGGCAATGACATGCAGCTCAGGGTGTTTGATCGCCTGGCGAAGAACCAAACGGCCGATGCGGCCCAGCCCATTGATCGCAATTTTCACTGTCACGTACTCACCTCGTGTTCATTTTAAAGTAGAGTACAAAATAGCTGGCTGCAACTATTCGCTCAAGTACTCGATCAAACAGGTGGGGGCATTGTCACCGACGCGATTGTCCATACGGACGATACGCGTGTAGCCTCCATTGCGATTGGCAAATCGAGGTCCCAGTGTGTCAAAGAGTTTAGGGATGATCTGGCGATCGACATTGTGGTGGTGGGTATTCCCCCCTTTCACTTGACGCGCCTCTTTGCTGGTAAGAGTATTATAGCTAATCATCAACTCCGCAATCGCTTTGCGGCGGCTAGCCAGAGTGTTTTTCTTTGCCAGGGTGATCATCTTGTCAGCATAGCGTCTCAGCTCTTTTGCTTTGGCGACCGTTGTGACGATCCGCTCTTTATGGATCAGCGATTTGAGCATGTTGGAAATGAGGCAACGGTTGTGCGAAGAGGTATTTCCAATTTTGAAGGTATGTTTACGGTGTCTCATGCTGTACCACTCTTATTTTCTTCCAAATATTCTTTGATTTTCTCTTTGACATTATCTTGGGTGATGCCGAAGCGGGAGAGATCCATGCCGAGGCTGAGACCCATTTCTGTGAGTTTAGCTTTGATTTCGTTGAGAGATTTTTTACCAAAGTTGCGGAATTGGAGCAGTTTTGGCTCTGGCATGACTACCAGCTCTCCAATCGTCTCGATATTGGCGCCATTCAAGCAGTTGGTGGAGCGGACCGAGAGCTCGATCTCGTTGATGCCGAGAATCAATTTTTGCATCAATGCATCGCGATCGTTATCGATCGATGCTGAGGCCTCTTCAAAGGAGATCTCATGTTTATCCATCTCCTCAAAAACATTGAAGTGCTTCATCAACAATTTAGCTGAGAAGGCAATAGCTTCACGGGGAGTAATCCTCCCATCTGTTTTCACTTCAATAATCAGGCGATCAAAATCGGTATCTTGCCCGACCCTTGTGTCTTCGACGAAATAGTTGACCAGACGGACAGGTGAGAAGATCGAGTCGAGGATAATCTCATCAGCAATGCGGTTATAGATCTCATGACGCTCTGAGGGGACATAGCCGCGTCCGATCGACACTTTGAGATCGATACGACGTGTCATCGGCTTCGTCGCTGTGAAGATCCGGAGATTGGGATTGACCACCTCAAAATCACTGGTGGTGATCAGATCGCCCAAAGTGATCACTTTTTGACCACTTTTCCCTAAATCCTCCTGAGTAATATCGAGGATCTTCGAAATCACACGCTGCTCACGGATGTGAGGGGTGCCTTCGATCGGCAGTTTGCGCAAGAGAGCCCCTTTCAGGTTCAAAACGATGTTGGTCACATCTTCAATGATGCCTTCGATGGCCATATACTCATGAGGAACCCCTTCCATGTAGAAAGAGATGATCGCAGGAGCTTCGATCGCCGTCAGCATCATCCGACGGAGTGCATTTCCTAAAGTGTGTCCAAAACCACGCTCAAATGGCTCTGCAATAAAGCGACCATAGATTGGAGAGGCTGTAGACTCATCCACCTTGATCTTTTCAGGCATTTCAAACTTATCATAGAGAACTGTTGACATAGCTGAGAACTCCTTAAACTCTTCGACGCTTACGTGGACGACATCCATTATGAGGAACGGGTGTCTTATCACGGATAATAGTGACCATCAGCCCTGCGCTTAGGAGACCGCGTACAGCAGACTCACGACCAGCGCCTGGGCCATTTAAATTAACTTCAACCTCTTTCAGACCTTGCCCCATGGCGACTTTGGCTGCATCTTGAGCGGCAACGGTCGCAGCAAAAGCAGAAGATTTGCGAGATCCAGAATAGCCCACTTTACCAGCAGCTGACCAAGCAATGACATTACCAGCCGGATCTGTAATCGCAATGATGGTGTTATTAAAGGTCGCTTTAACATGTACAACACCGGAGGGGACATTGCGCATGATTTTTTTGCGCACTTTTCCCACTTTTTTTCCTGGAACCACTTTTTTAGCCAAGAGAAGCTCTCCTTAATTAAGTCGATTATTTTTTCTTGCCTGCAACCGTTTTACGCTTACCTTTGCGTGTACGCGAATTGGTACGGGTGCGCTGTCCTCTGACTGGCAGACCGACACGGTGGCGCATGCCACGATATGAGTGAATGCTGATGAGTCGTTTAATATTATTCTGGACCTGTCTTCTGAGATCCCCTTCGACCACATATTCCGATTGCAAGAGCGCATTGATGCGCGAGATCTCATCACCAGTTAGTTTATCGGCATGTTTGTCGGGATCGAGACCCAGTTTAGCAATGATTTCTTGAGACCGGGGGATTCCTACTCCAAAAATATAGGTCAGACTCACTTCGAGTCTCTTTTTCCCGGGTATGTCAATTCCAATGATGCGTGGCATAATATTCTCTTTTAAAATGATCAAAAATTCTAACAGAAGGTAACTATATTATCAACGTCCTCTGATTTTCCCCTTTTTCATGAAGCCTTCATAGCGTTTCATCATAAGGTGAGATTCAATCTGCTTCATCGTATCGAGGACAACACCGACCAAAATCAAGAGAGCTGTCCCCCCAAAAAAGTAACTGATCGTGGGATCTACATGTAAAATTTTACCTACCAGGTTAGGAAGGATAGCGATCAGTGCCAAAAAGATGGCCCCGATCAGGGTAACTCGATTCATGGTCGATTCTAGATAGTCTTGAGTCGGCTTTCCTTGACGCACCCCCGGAATGAAGGCGCCATTTTTCTTCATATCGGAGGCGATCTGCTCGGGATGAAATTGGGTCGCTGTCCAGAAGTAGGTGAAAAAGAGGATCAGCAGAACATAGATGGCTGTATAGACCCAGCTTCCAGGTGTCAGAGAACTCGCAAAAGCACCGAACCATCCCGATGTGCCGAGGAATTGGGCGATAGTCGCCGGAAACATCAGGAGCGAGGAGGCAAAGATCACGGGAATCACCCCTGCATAGTTGATCTTGAGAGGAACATAGGATCCTCCACCCTGCACTTCCCGACGCCCCACGACACGTCGCGCATATTGCACAGGAATCTTGCGGACTCCTTGGATGATCAAAATGGTTGCAATTGTCACAATCACAAAGACAGAGAAGAGAACAAGCAGAGAAGAGAAGGCGAGCTGTCCTGGTTCTTGAGAGTCGAGATTGAGCTGCTTCACCACGGAACCGATCGTGCTAGGAACAGAGGCGATGATCCCGATCGTGATGATCAAGCTCATGCCATTTCCAATCCCCTTCTCGGTAATCTGCTCTCCGATCCACATCAGGAAAACGGTACCAGTGGTCATAGTAGAGACTGTCACGAGATAAAAGAGCCAAGGAATGCCGAAAGCTTGGGCATGAAACATCTCAGGAAGGATAATCCCAGGAGTGGAAAAGTTCATCTGGAGGGCATAACGAGCAAACAGACTCGATTGGATCACAGCCAATAATACAGTCAGAAAGCGCGTATATTTATTGATTTTGCGTCGACCTGCATCGGGATTTTCTCGCACCTCACGCTGCAGATCGGGCATCAAAGCCATCAACAGCTGCATGATGATCGAGGCCGAAATGTAGGGAACGACCCCGAGGGCAATCACTGTCATCTGCGCAAAGGCACCACCTGAAAAGATATCGACCAATTGGAAGAGGTTCTGTCCCCCGCCAGTGGCCTGCTTAAAATAGGCCAGCGCCAGATCGCCATTGATCCCAGGGACGGGAATAAAGACCCCGATCCGACAGACAATCACCATCAAGAGGGTAAAAACAATCTTGCCTCTCAGCCCTGGGATCGATACGATGCGTCTCAGTGTTTCCAACATTAAACGGAAATTCCAGCTTTTTTCAATTTTTCTTTAGCGCTTTCAGAGAGAGATTCCACCTGAAATTTCACTTTCTTCGTTAAAGTGCCATTTCCAAGAACTTTGACACCATGAGAGAGCCCCTTGATGTATTTCTTCTCTCGTAAACTTTCTAAACTTACCGTCTCGCCATTCTGAAAGATCTTCTCGATTTGATCAAGGTTGATCACATCCAATTTGCGCGCAAAACGCCCTCGCGTAAAACCACGCGTTGGCAGACGTTTGAAGAGCGGAACGCCGCCCCCTTCCCAGCCTTGACGTGTCTGATAGCCAGAACGGGCTCCCATCCCTTTTTGCCCGCGACCGCAGGTTTTCCCGCGTCGAGAACCGGTCCCACGCCCTAATGTGATGCGTTTTTTGTAGGGTCTCGTGTGATTGGTTAAGCTTTCTAATTTATGGGTCATGCTACACCTCGATTTTGGAGCGTCTTCTGCCGATTCAACAGCGAGGTCAGCGCTTTAAAAGTCGCTTTCACCTGGTTGATTGGATTGTTCGAGCCCAAACTTTTTGCCACCACATCTCGGATGCCAGCAAATTCGAGAATCGAACGGATCCTTGACCCTGCTACGATCCCTGTGCCCTCAGGAGCTGGTTTTAACAAGAGTTTCGCACCATCAAATTCCACGATAATTTGGTGCGGGATCGTTGTCCCTTCCATCTCGAAGGTGATCAGATTTTTACGCGCAGCCTCTCCCCCTTTGCGGATGGCGTCGGTCAGCTCATTCGCTTTGGCAAAGCCGTAGCCGACATTCCCCCGATGGTCGCCGACGAGAATCAACGCAGAGAAGCTGAATTTGCGCCCCCCTTTCACGACTTTCGAACAGCGGTTAACGAAGAGGACTTTTTCTTCGAGATTATCTTCTTTCTGTGGGTTTTTAGGACTCATTGGAAACTCTAATTACTCTTATATTTAAAACTGTAAGCCACCTTCACGCGCACCATCAGCGAGTGCAGCGACAACACCATGATATTTAAAGGAGCCTCTATCGAAAACAACAGCGTTTACATTTTTCTGTTTCGCCAAGGCGGCAATCTTCAAGCCTAATTGTTTGGCCGATTCCTTATTTTTTCGATTAAATTCGGATCCCCGAAAATCTTTCGACAGGGTCGAGGTACTAGCTAAAGTGATCGATTTTTCATCGTCGATGAGCTGCACATAGAGATGCTGACTACTTTTTACGACACTCAGCCTAGGCTTTTCCCCATTTCCACGGAGATGTTGACGCACTCTTAAGGCACGACTTTTGCGTTTTCGACTTTTATGTAACTGGCTGCTATCCATTATTTCTTACCTGCATGACCTGCTTTATGCTTTCTTACCTGCTTTACCCGCTTTGCGACGGACATACTCATCGACATAGCGAATGCCCTTTCCCTTGTAGGGTTCAGGCGGTTTTTTTCCTCGGATATCAGCTGCAAATTGCCCCACCAACCGTTTATCGATCCCTTTGATTTGAATCAGGGTACTTTTTTCTACGGCAACTTCAATCCCTTGCGGAATCTGAATTTTTGTCGGGTGCGAAAGACCGATCTGCAAATCGAGAACACGCCCCTGGACAGCGGCACGGTAACCGACGCCGATCATCTCGAGCTTTTTCTCGTAACCTTCCGTTACCCCTTTGACCATATTGGCGATCAAACACCACAAGAGGCCGAGGAAGTTGGTTCGCTCATGAGCACCCTCTTCTTGAGAGACGGTGATCTGGCCATTCTCAATTTTTACTATGATGCCCTTCACGAGCTCTTGAGAAAGGGTCCCTTTAGGTCCTTTGATCGTGCAGACTTTTCCATCGCACTTCGCTTCGACCCCTTTAGCAAGGGGAATGGGCAATCTAGCTTTTCGAGACATAACAATATAGACTCCTAATATCCTTTTACCATGCTAAACAGAGGAGCTCTCCTCCGATCTTCTGCTCACGGGCTTTCTCTCCATCCATCACCCCTTTCGAAGTCGAAAGGATCGAAATGCCCATTCCACCAAAGACGCGGGGAATTTCATGGCATCCCACATATAGACGCAGCGATCCTTTAGATTCCCGTTTCAAACCATGGATCACAGGGTCTCTCTGGTCGGCATATTTTAAGAAAATGCGCATGGTCACTTTTCTTTTTTCCTCTTTGATGAGGTATTGGGCCACAAAACCCTTTTCTTTTAGAATTTTCACAATCGCCTCTTTCATCTTGCTGTGAGGGATATCGATATAGCGATGGCGCGCAAGACTGGCATTACGCATTCTCGTCAGCAAATCGGCGATCGGGTCGTTAAGAGCTCCCATGTATTAATTTTCTCCTATCTTACTTTTCAGCTACTTTAAATGGTAAACCGAGCCCTTTGAGTAGCTCGAAACATTCCTCATCTGTCAACGCGGAGGTGACAAAAGTGATATTCATTCCCTGAGCCCGTTTGACCTGGTCGAGATTGATCTCGGGGAAAACTTGCTGGTCATCGATGCCCAGAGAATAGCTCCCACGGCCATCACATTTTGTATTGAAACCTCGAAAGTCGCGGATACGTGGACAGACAATGTTAAAGAATCGGTCCATAAAATCATACATTCTCTTACCACGGAGAGTGACCTTAGCACCAACCGCCTGATCTTCACGAAGTTTAAAGCCTGCAATCGCCTTTTTCGAACGGGTGACTAAAGGCTTCTGCCCTGACAATGCTGTCAACTCGTTGATGGCATCCTGAAGGGCATTTTTATCTTTTGATGCCTCAGCGAGACCCATGCTGATAACCACCTTTCTCATCCCGGGAATCATCATCGGGTTGCGATAGCTAAACTTCGACTGCAGCGAAGATTTCACCTCTTCTAGATATTTTTTCTTTAATCTGCTCATCTCTTCTTAACTCTTCGGTTTTTTCGCAGGGCGATAGAGAACCTCTTTTTTACCCTCTCGATAAAAGAGCTCTTTATCCCCTTCTTTGTTAAAACGTGCGCGCAATTTGACAGCTTTCCCATCGACAAAGGGCTTCACATTAGAAATGTGAATGGGACATTCGATATCGATAATCTGTCCTTTTTGGTTCTGCTGCGTCGGTTTCTTGTGCTTTTTGCGCACATTGATCCCTTCCACAACGATCCTTTGGGGCCCACACACTAAAATTTTACCCGTCCTTCCCTTATCGTTGCCTGCGATGACAACGACTTCATCTCCCGGACGTAATCTTCTACTACCCATGACTATTCCTCATTCTTATATCACTTCTGGGGCCAGCGAGCTGATCTTGATATACCCTCGGTCGCGTACTTCACGAGCGACAGGCCCAAAGATTCGCGTCCCTTTTGGGTTCCCTTTATCATCAATGATCACACAGCTATTGGTATCAAAACGGAGCCAGGAGCCATCTGGGCGCTTGATATAACGCTTAGTGCGTACCACCACAGCCCTGACTACCTCTCCTTTTTTCACAGAACTATCAGGTTCTGCATCGCGTACGGAACAAATGATGACGTCTCCAACAGTAGCGTAGCGCCGTTTTGAGCCACCAAGTACTTTGAAACATTTGACCCTTTTCGCCCCGGTATTGTCGGCAACTTTCAGTTGCGTTTCCTGTTGAATCATCTTAAACTCTCTCTCTTAAGCTTCATTTCTCACTACTCGCCATCTCTTCAGCTTCGACAGGGGGCGAGACTCCACAATCGTGACCACATCACCCTCTTTCAGCTGGCTGGCATTTTCATCATGAGCATAATACTTCTTTGAAGAACGGATGACCTTCCCATAGACGGGGTGGCGCATCGTTCTTTCCACTTTCACCGTGACCGTTTTGGCCATCTTTGTTGAAACGACAACACCCGTTCTTTCTTTACGTCTTCCACGTTGAGCTTCGCTCATGCTTTCCTCTCTAATTCTTTTTCACGCTTCACAGTCATAATACGGGCAATCTCCCTTCTCTTTTGACCGATGAGGTGAGTTTTTTGAGTCTTACTATCTAATTTCTGACTCCTTAATTCGAAAATCTCTTTACGCAGCGTCGACAACTTGTTTTCCAATTCATCGCTGCTTTCGCTTCTAAGTTCTTGAGCTTTTAACATAGTCTACCCCCTAAACTCTTTCTACACGCTCTACGAAACGGGTCTTGATGCCAAGCTTCGCAGCGGCACGCCTGAGTGCCTGTTGAGCCTCTTCGCGTGTCACATTGCCCACTTCAAAGAGAACCCTGCCTGGGCGGACAACCGCTACCCAGTGGTCTGGAGCCCCTTTCCCCTTACCCATCCGTGTTTCAGCAGGTTTTTTACTGACCGGCTTATCGGGGAAAACGCGGATCCATACCTTCCCTTTTCTCTTGAAATAGCGGTTAATCGCCACGCGGCACGCTTCCATCTGCTGGGCAGTGATACGTCCTCGGTCGAGGGTTTGCATCCCAAAATCGCCGAACTCCACAAAATTGCCCGCTTTGCTGAGACCAGTATGCTGTCCCTTCTGCGATTTACGAAACTTTGTACGTTTAGGCATGAACGCCATGATCGTAGCTCCTTAAACTTATTCTCTATGCTCTCTGAGTTCCCTCAGCTTCTTCCCCGTGGTTGATCCACACTTTGACGCCGATGCTTCCATAAGTGGTTTCTGCTCTGCCATAAGCAAAGTCGATATCAGCTCTCAAAGTATGCAAGGGGATACGTCCCTCTTTATACCATTCCGTACGGGCAATTTCAGCACCTCCCAAACGACCAGACACCTGAACTTTGATCCCCAAAGCTCCTGCATCCATCGAGGCTTGCATCGCCTTCTTCATCACCCGTCTAAAAGCTACTCTGCGCTCCAACTGGCGCGCAATGTTGTCAGCCACAAGTTGCGCATTCAGATCAGGACGCTTAATCTCCTCGACCTCGATCCAGACCTCTTTGCCGGTCAGTTTATGCAGCTCATCTTTCAGGATGTCGATTTCAGCCCCTTTTTTACCGATCACAAGCCCTGGCCGTGCGGTGTGGATCGTGACCTCGATCTTCCCACTCATCCGGCGGATGGTAAAATGAGAGGCACCCTGGCAAGAGGGCTTCTTCTTTAAATTTCGACGGATAAGCACATCTTCAACAACGAGATTTCCAAACTCTTGCTTGTTTCCATACCACAATGAGCGCCATTTTTTGGTGAGGCTGGTACGGAGGCCAACCGGGTTAACCTTCTGACCCATTCTATTGCTCCTTAGCTACTTTTTCACCGACAACCACGGTAAAGTGGCTCGTTCTCTTAATAATTGGGGCTCTTCCCCCACGCGATTTCGATTTTGCCCTCTTCAAACGTGGCCCCTCATCGACACGGACCTCCAGAACAAAAAGCTGATCCCGTCTCGCATCCCAATTCATCTCTGCATTTGCAACCGCGCTGTTCACTGTCTTTTGAAGCGGCAGGCCTGCTTTCAGATTGCAATATTTCAGCTGAATGATCGCCTGCTCGACCTGTAGCCCGCGGATCAGATCGGCCGCTAGCCTCGCTTTGCGCGGGGGAATCCGGATATATTTTGTATGTGCTCTGGACGTATCCATGAGTGACCTTACCTTACGCTTGTTCTGGTTGGCATTTTTTTACTCATCTTCACCTTATGATGATGCTGGTGTTGTTGTGCTTGTCACTTTTTTAATGGGGTGTGATTTAAATAAACGGGTTGGAGAAAATTCCCCCAGTTTATGACCCACCATTGTCTCTGTGACAGAGACCGTCAGAAATTTACGTCCGTTGTGAACCTCAAAGGTATGTCCGACCATGTCAGGAATGATCAACGATCTGCGCGACCAAGTTTTAATCGGCGTCTTTTTCCCCTCTTGATTCAACTTCCTGACCTTAGCAATTAAGTGATGGTCAACGAACGGTCCTTTTCTTAACGATCTACCCATAACTGATTATTTCCTACGATCTTTGACGATCCATTTTCTTGTTTTGCTCTTCTTACGTGTACGGAAACCCTTTGTCTGCATCGCCCAAGGCGTTTGCGGGATATATCCATTATGGCGGCCCTCACCTCCACCGTGGGGGTGGTCGACTGGGTTCATCGCAGTACCTCGGACGGTCGGACGGATCCCCTTCCACCGTTTACGGCCCGCTTTTCCTTCATTCCGCAAGTTATGCTCTGCGTTGGAAAGCTCCCCAAAAGTGGCTCTGCACTTCTCGTTGATCATGCGGAACTCGCCCGAAGGCATCTTTAGGGTGACATAGCCACCGCTGCGTGCCGCGAGTTGCGCCGACAGACCCGCACTGCGGACTAAGATACCGCCGCGACCAGGCTGCATTTCAATGTTGTGAATGACCGAACCGAGCGGCATCGACTTGAGAGGCATGCTACAACCGACACGGAAAGGACTAGTGTCGCCTGACTGGACCTGATCACCTCGCTTCAGCCCCTTTGGAGCGAGAATGTATCTCTTTTCCCCATCGACATAATTGAGAAGGGCCACAAAGCTGGTTCGGTTGGGATCATACTCGATCGAGGCTACCCTCGCCGGAATATTGTCTTTATCCCGCTTGAAATCGACCACACGATAGTGTTGCTTCGCACCTCCACCCTTATGGCGGCAAGTGATATGACCATGGTTGTTCCGTCCATTGGTGCGCCGTTTAGGGAGCAACAACTGCTTCTGCGGTTTAATCTTTCCTCGCGATTTTGAGTTCTCCACCTCACCACGTCGGGTGAGCTGATTAAAGGTGGGAAGGACGAGTTCCCGCATGGAGGGCGTTGTTGGATTGTAGGTTTTAGGCATAGTTCCTCTTATACGTTATCGATGGAGTCACCAGGTTCCATCGTGACAATTGCCTTTTTAAAGGCAGGTGTCAAACCAGGGCGCCCTTTCCCTCGACGCTTGGGCTTACGCTTCACCTGGATTGTGTTCACCTTAGTCACTTTCACTTTCTGATCGCTATAGATCGACTCAACCGCCGTGGCAATCTCTCGTTTATTGGCCTTCACATCGACCACAAAGACATATTTGGGCGATTCACACCGCTTCACGCTCTTATTGCCTTCTGCCGAACGGAGGCTCTCTAAGACGGTGGCTTTTTCTGTCACATAACGCGACTTGATGATGGCGTAAGGATCTTTCATAGCACTCTCTACATCAATATTTTTGTCAATTCAGCTAAGGCTGATTCTGTCATGACAACCCCATGGGCTGCCATCAAGTCATAACCATTCACGTTGGCCGCTAGTACAAAAGCGGTTTTCGGCAAATTGCGCATGCTCTTTTTAAAATTGGCATGTTTCCCGGGCTCTTCCAGACTTTCTCCGACAAAGAGAAGACGCTTTCCAAAAACCTCTTTCCCTCTCAGGAATTCAGCCACTTTCTTCGTCTTGGGCTCTTTCAGAGCAGATCCAAAGGCGGCATCTTCGACGAGAACAATCGCCTCATCTTGCAGCTTATCTGCCAACAGCTGACGGAGGGCGAGTCTGCGCTCTTTGCGGTTGATCCGGACATGCTGATCAAACTTAGGCTTCGGTCCAAAGACAACACCGCCCCCTTTAAATTGGGGAGAGGCTAAGCTCCCTTGACGCGCATTACCGGTCCCTTTTTGACGCCAGGGCTTCTTTTTACTGTGGTTGACTTCTGTACGACCTTTCGTATTGGCTGACCACTGGCGTGCATTGGCTCTTAAAGCGACGATGTAATCTTTAATCAGCTGACCGCTCACTTCCTGATCGAGGAAGATCGGATCCACTTTCACCTCGCCAACCGCTTCGCCTTTGAGATTGTATTTTTTCAGACTAGTCACCGTTCTTCCTCAACTATTTCTTCTTTTGTTGCTTCTTTCTCGAGGGCATCACGGAGACCAAGCTGCCGCATGGTCCAGGAATTGCCCCCTCGACGATGATTAAATTTCTTCCCTCATCGATGCCAACCACTCGTAGATTTTGCACAGTCACCGCCTCACCACCCATACGGCCTGCCTTTTTCTGGCCAGGAAGGCAGCGACCCGGTGTGGAGCGCATCCCTGTCGAACCACCATGACGGTGGAAGCCCGAACCATGGGAGGCAGGACCTCCTGAAAAATGGTGGCGCTTGATGACACCCTGAAATCCTTTCCCTTTGGAAACCCCACTGACATCAACAAAGACCACATCAGAGAAAAGTGCCACACCCAATTCCTGCCCCACAGCATAGCTATCGACATTTTCAATGCGCGTTTCAGCAAGATAGCGGCGCGGCTCGACCTGCGCTTTGCGGAAATGGCCGATCAGCTGATTGCTCACTCTTTTTTGAATCGTGCGCGCATCTGCGGTCACTATCTTTTCAAAACCGAGCTGCAGAGCGTTATAGCCATCAGACTCTTTTGTTTTAATCTGTGTAATGATGTTTGGCTCAGCATGGATCACAGTGCAGACGATCACATTACCTGAGTCGTCAAAACGCTGCGTCATCCCACGCTTTTTTCCCATTAGTTTCAATGTCATAGGATAGAATTCCCTATTCGTATTAAACCTTTAACTCACGGCCCTTTTGCCGTATGTTTCCCAAATCTCGTCAGCGATCCGCCCATCAGTAATGGCCTTCACCGATTACCGGAACTTGGACGACTCATCCTCTGAAAGAGACCCAAGTCTCTCATCTGAGAAACAGAAATGGAGAGCTTATCAAAGTCTCTTCTTTTTTCACAAGTAATTAGTCGGCCTGACTTAAAAAACGGGTCGCTTTAATCGCGGAAATGCAAAAGGCCACCAAAACCGGTGGCCTGCAGCTCTTTTGCCGATAACCACCAGCTTATCAGCTGCCTCAACCTGAAAAGCCAGGAAGAGGCAGAAAAGAATAACGAAATAAATTGAACGGCTTAGGAGAAATCCTTGAGCCACGAGTTCGCCAGACAGGAGAAGCCGATCGTAAGATTGATAGGGAGTCGCGCCCAAGCTGGCAGGGTCACTTTGGCGTGGAGGAAGATGTCATTGGCAAACTCGAGAGTCTTCTCAACCATGCCTAAGCTATTTTCAAACATCTTTCGATGGTATTCCAATTGGACGTCATCGAATGCCTGCTGATCTCTAAAAGGCTCTTCTTTCCTTCTATGGAAGGCGAGATGCTGATAGACCAAACCACCGCTATTACCAATGATGCCACCAATGTGGTTGACCATCATCACTGTGGGGAAGGCTTTGGCGATATTAGAAGCTGTGGGATGGACATTTTTGGTGATATGCTTTTCGACGTTGGCGATGGGACGGCAGACACCGAAGGCTCCAATGTAGGTTATGGAAGCGACCACCTTACCGAAGTTTTCTACGGCAGCAGCCATCTGCTCGTCTCGTCCGACAGCCACTTGGTTATATTCGAGAGGAAGTTCTCTGCCATCTTTTTTCCTCTTCTCTTTTAAATCGATATTCTCTTCTGGAGTGTTGGCACAGAAATTCATCACCAAAGCGACGACCACCTTGGTGCGATTGATTACGTCAAGAATGATACCGTTGAGAATGTTGAAGAAGGCCACGACATCTCGCCCCGTCTTCACCATGTGGCGGGTATTAGTGATCTCTTTTAACGTATCTTCAGTAGCCCCATTGTTTGTCGCGATCACATGGGCTAAATCCATCACGGGATCTGCCGCTTTAAGAACTTTATCGATAAATCCTACCGAGTTCCATTTGTCATGGAACCGTTTGAGGGTGAAGTAATGGCTCCCCAGAGCCATGCAGGAATCACAGTTACCTTTTGCCGCAAACACCATGTTCTTCTCCTTAAATTATCCTTAAGACAAACAGCATACCACCTTGTTCGTTATTTGTATAGCCACCCACCACCACTCCACTTTCCCCGCCAAGTAATTTTTTAAACCTCGGACAGATGAGAAGGGGATAAAGGGAAGGGTCCCTCAACAAATCCCTTTCGCATGTTGAAACCTAAATATTTAAGTTGTGGGAATGTTATCAAAATGATAACATTCATGTATGAGTGACAAAGATAGACTTTTTCAAATAGCTGATAGCCAACAAGGATATTTTACTAGCGCCCAGGCACAGGAGTGCGGCTATTCACGCACGAATTTCCATCGTTATATTTCATCGGGTGAATGGGTTAAAGAACTACGTGGAGTTTATCGACTAGCGCATTATCCGATTACATCCCACCCTGATTTGGTTGTGTGGGGATTATGGAGTCGCAATATGAAAGGAACAATACAAGGAGTTTGGTCTCATACAACGGCTCTGGAGCTTTATGAGCTATCTGACGTGATGCCAGCCAAGATGCACTTAACTGTCCCCAAAAAGTTCCGTAAATGGACAGCCATACCTAAACACCTTGTTCTCCATTTTACCGATTTGGAAGTTGGCGATAAAGTAGAACAGCAAGGATATTTGGTAACTACCCCTCTAAAAACAATCATCGATGTTGTTGTGGAAGGAAAGCTCTCGGAAGATCTACTCGTCCAGGCCATTCGAGATGCTCTCCAAAAGGGACTTGTTTCTCGAAAGGACATCAAAGAAGCAGCAAGTCACGGAACTCACACGACATTATCCAGGATACTTGATGAGTACAAAATTTAAAACTGCCACTGACTTCAGAACTAGCCTTGAAGCCCGTTTAAGAAATATCGCAATAGAAAAAGGCGAGAAACTACAACGTTTAAGGCGAAAAGTGGCTTTCGACAGGTTTTTAGCACGTCTTTTTTCCACCAAAGAGCCAAATTTCTTTCTTAAGGGTGGTTATGCAATGGAAGTACGCCTTAAGACCGCAAGAACAACAAAAGACATCGATCTGACCACTCTGAAAAGAATAAAAAAGGGATCCGAGCCTCTAAGCATAACGATTGTGGAGGAGCTGCGTGAGTTAGCCAAAAGAGATCTCCATGATTTCTTTTCTTATCGCATTGGAGAAGCTCAAATTGATTTAGATAATGCCCCTTATGGAGGAGCTAGATATCCAGTTACTGCTCTTCTTGATGGTAAAATCTTCGAACGTTTTCAACTAGATGTCGGAGGTGATGCAATTGTAACAGATGTCGAAACTTTACAGGGAATCGATTGGCTAGGCTTCTGCGGAATCCCATCCCCTATCTTCACTATGATTTCTATTGAACAACAATTGCGGAAAAATTACATGCCTATACCTTACCTCGTCAAAAAGTAAACACACGTGTCAAAGATATAGTTGACATGGTGCTCCTTTTAGAAATGAAAACATTAGATCCTAAAAGCAGCCGTAGGAGAGATTTTTACAATCCGTGCAACACACCCTATCCCAGAAATACTTGATGCACCGCCAAAAACTTAGATGGTTCCCTATCATGAGCTTGCTCAAGAGTGTTCACTGACATTAAACTTAGAAAATGCATTTAGAGAAGTTGAGAAAATACATTCTCTAATCCAGTCATAAGTTTTCCCTGCCTAGGTCCGGCCACGAGAGATCCTCCTCAAGCAGTTTTTTGCTAAAAATGGGTGGGAGAGGGGTTTAAGGGGAGGGGGGCGAGCGCCAACTGTAAAGTCTCAAGACATAGGTAACACTTTGTATCAAGACATAGGTTACACTTTTTCATCAAAACTACCAATCCTAGTCTTGACATAGTAAATGTCCCATCTACGTTCTCCCTTTTGGCGTAATGCTACAGGCTCTCCATGTAGATACTCTCCTACATAATACTGTCGTCCTTTAAATTTTATTTCTCCTCCTCGTCTAACCTGTCTTACTTCATCTTCCATTTCATACTCTATCGAGGGGAGCTTTTCAGGAAATTCTCTTTCACTGCGTTTATACCTTTGTGCAGGACAAAGCATATCTATGGCTTCATGTGGCCGAATGTAATTGTATACATTCCTCCACTCATTTAAACCCCTTTGAGCATCTGCCAAATCTTTAAAATTATGATATTTTAAGACTTCTGCTTTCAAAGTCCGATGAAACCTTTCATCCTTCCCTTGGGTTTGAGGATGATGTGGTCTAGAGTGTCCAACTTTAATGCCAAGTCTCATCAACCAAATCGTCAGCTTGGATAACCTTTGGGTAGGGTAGCCTTTCCAAGGAGAGCCATTATCCATAGTCATTGCATCTGGAAGCCCATATTCACGAAATGCCTCTTCCAATGCTGTACGAACCGAAATGGTATCCTCTGCGCCGCAGGCTTTAATGCATATTGAAAATCGTGAACAATCATCTAAAACGGTGAGTGGGTAGCATCGGCCTTCAATCACAGCAAAAAACCCTTTAAAGTCCATTTGCCATAATTCATTTGGATAATCTCTTTGAAATCGTATACAGCCCTGTCTTTTAGATGTTTCCATAGCTGAAATTTGGTTCTGACGATGCAATATGCGATTGAAGGAAGCAATGCTTGGTAAAACTTGATGGCCTTCATTGATCAATACCTGTCGTAATTTTTTTGCTCCCCAGCAAGGATATTGAGCTCTTTTAGACAAAATGAGCTCCACATTCTCTGTATCTAATCTAGAAGGCATATGAGTAGGCCGTTTAGACCGATTGTTAAGGCCCAACTTCCCCTCTTCTGCATATCTCTGGAGCCATTTATAGGCAGTTTTTCGACTGATACTGTATTTTCGAGCTAGATTACTAATCGTATCTATTTTTTCTTTGGCCGCGCTTATAAATTCTTCTCTTAAAGACATAAGTCCTCTGTTATCCCATGGCATAGTTACCTCATCAAAAAATTAATGAGTGTAACCTATGTCCTGATACAAAGTGTTACCTATGTCTTGATACTATACACGCCAACGGCGCGAGGGGCCCTCCCCTATTATTTCTGCGAGTCGACACGAAAGGGGCCCCGCTAAGAGACGAAGTCCGGCGGGGTATTCGTGCATGAGCAGCCCACGGCCGCAGATTGCAAAGCCAGATCGCTTCCGGAGCTGAGCGAAGCGCCCCGTCCGCAGGCAGGAGTGGCGAGGCGTTACTCACGCAAGATATAACCTGAGATAGTTTCATTTCCTCAGGGTTTAACCAGCACCTGAAAGTGCGGGGCCGCGCGGAGCGCGGGGTCTAGTGCTTTGCACAGACCCCCAGCGAGGAAGCGATATGGCAAAGCAAGATGCGGCTCAACGGGGACAAGGTACCTCAAAAAGCCTCCAGTGGAGGGTTTTTGATGGGTTGTCCGAGAGTTCACAAGTTTACTTGTGAACCGAGGGGAAGCAGGGGGTTGCTGACACGAAGTGACGCAACCGCCCGACACATCTATAAGCTGCCATTTAAGATCAATTGCTATGTCTTGGATAAATAATCGGTCAGGCAGGCAAACCCTCTCCAAACATGGGTGGGAGAGGGGTTAAAGGGGAGGGGGGGGGGAGCGCCAAGGGCGTGTATAGTATCAAGACATAGGTAACACTTTGTATCAGGACATAGGTTACACTCATTAATTTTTTGATGAGGTAACTATGCCATGGGATAACAGAGGACTTATGTCTTTAAGAGAAGAATTTATAAGCGCGGCCAAAGAAAAAATAGATACGATTAGTAATCTAGCTCGAAAATACAGTATCAGTCGAAAAACTGCCTATAAATGGCTCCAGAGATATGCAGAAGAGGGGAAGTTGGGCCTTAACAATCGGTCTAAACGGCCTACTCATATGCCTTCTAGATTAGATACAGAGAATGTGGAGCTCATTTTGTCTAAAAGAGCTCAATATCCTTGCTGGGGAGCAAAAAAATTACGACAGGTATTGATCAATGAAGGCCATCAAGTTTTACCAAGCATTGCTTCCTTCAATCGCATATTGCATCGTCAGAACCAAATTTCAGCTATGGAAACATCTAAAAGACAGGGCTGTATACGATTTCAAAGAGATTATCCAAATGAATTATGGCAAATGGACTTTAAAGGGTTTTTTGCTGTGATTGAAGGCCGATGCTACCCACTCACCGTTTTAGATGATTGTTCACGATTTTCAATATGCATTAAAGCCTGCGGCGCAGAGGATACCATTTCGGTTCGTACAGCATTGGAAGAGGCATTTCGTGAATATGGGCTTCCAGATGCAATGACTATGGATAATGGCTCTCCTTGGAAAGGCTACCCTACCCAAAGGTTATCCAAGCTGACGATTTGGTTGATGAGACTTGGCATTAAAGTTGGACACTCTAGACCACATCATCCTCAAACCCAAGGGAAGGATGAAAGGTTTCATCGGACTTTGAAAGCAGAAGTCTTAAAATATCATAATTTTAAAGATTTGGCAGATGCTCAAAGGGGTTTAAATGAGTGGAGGAATGTATACAATTACATTCGGCCACATGAAGCCATAGATATGCTTTGTCCTGCACAAAGGTATAAACGCAGTGAAAGAGAATTTCCTGAAAAGCTCCCCTCGATAGAGTATGAAATGGAAGATGAAGTAAGACAGGTTAGACGAGGAGGAGAAATAAAATTTAAAGGACGACAGTATTATGTAGGAGAGTATCTACATGGAGAGCCTGTAGCATTACGCCAAAAGGGAGAACGTAGATGGGACATTTACTATGTCAAGACTAGGATTGGTAGTTTTGATGAAAAAGTGTAACCTATGTCTTGATACAAAGTGTTACCTATGTCTTGAGACTTTACAAAGGGCGCGAGGGGCCCTCCCCTTAATCTATATTATACTATCGACATCGGTGAGTTGCCAGGTGCGGTAGAGGCCGAGGGTGACGGTGGCAAAGCTGAGTGGGAGGCGGAGCCAGGGCGGCACTGTTGTTTGGAGCATCTTTGCGCTATCGGAGATGATGTGAAGGCCATTTTCGATGATGCCTGTTGTTAAATAGGCCATCCTTTTTGAATAGATCTCGCAATCTTCGGCCTGTGAGGCTCTCTTGAAGGCTTTCTGCTCATAGGCCAACTCACAGCCTAAAGCGACAAACCCAGCGCAATGCTTGGCCAAAGTGAGGGTTTGATAGCTGCTGGCAATGGAATCTAATGGCTCTGATAAAGAGACGCTCGAGTAGGTCTGGAGATAGAGGAGGGGCTGGCAGACTGTCGTGGTGAAAAGGCTGAATCCTGTCTTGGCCGTTCGAGCCGACAAGAAACCTAGACATAAAATTTTTTCTGTATTGCCATGGGCCACTGAATTGTAGCTTGGGGCACTGTGAAGCTGTACATCTTGACCGGTTTTAAAGCTGAGAAGAAGTTGACCTTGAAGTTTCAGAGCATAGAATAAACGAGGAAGAAGGTGAAAGATGATGTAGCTCACTGACTGGAGATGCTGCATCACGCGCAGGACCACACGCCCAGCTGCTAACCCTCTCACAACCTCTTCTCGAGTCTGAGCAGCCTGTGCAATTTCGCTCGCAGCATCGAAGAGACAATCGGCCGCTTTAATCAATCGATAACCGGTCTGAGGATGGCTAAAGAAGCGATAAGCATGGCTTGATAATGCAGATTCAAAAGAAGAGCGAGCGACGATGCTCATAAAAATTTCAGTTGCTCGAGAGAAATGCCTCTTAAGAAAGCATCCACTGGGACTTTTTTCTTTCCTTCCAGCTGCACTTCGAGAAGCTGAAGGGCACCTTCTTGACAACCTACCAATAACTCTGAGGGATTGCGGGAGAGAATCTTTCCAGGCTCTCCTGAAACATCAGGAAGCGGCAACGATTTATGGATGCGAAGCCTTTTCTTCTCTCCTTTGACCGAGATCCAACACCAAGCGCCCGGATTAGGGCTCACGCCTCTGATCTGATTATGCACGACAAGGGCAGGACGCTGCCAAAGGACCTCGGCATCCTCCGTTTTAATTTTCTTCGCATGGGTAGCTTGGGAGCTATCTTGGTGGAGGGGTTGGATAGTATCGAGATGTTGGATCACCTCCCAGAGAGCCACTTTGCCGAGATCTGCAAGAGCATCCATCAGTTCACCCGCTGTCATTTCGAGCGGGATCTTGATCTTATGGATGGCGAGGATATCGCCCACATCCATCTGTAGAGCCATTTTCATGATAGTCACTCCCGTTTCGGTTTCGCCTTCCATGATCGATCGCTGAACAGGTGCTGCTCCCCGATATTTGGGCAAAATACTCCCATGGACATTGATGCATCCCTTTTTGGGAACATCGAGGAGGTGTTGCTTAAGAATTTCAGCATAGGCAGCCACCACAAAAAGATCGGGATTGAGCGATTTCAAAAAGGAGGTAAATTCGGGATCTGAGGCTTTGTCCGGCTGGAAGAGTGGAATGTGGTGTTCGAGGGCGCACATTTTGACAGGGGTCGGCTGCGGGGTTCCTGATCGGCCTTTCGGTTTATCCGGACGAGTCACTACGGCGACGATTTGAGCCCCTTGTCCGATGAGGTACTCTAAGATGGTGCGCGCAAATTGCGGTGTCCCAAAAAAGATGATTCTCAACGTGCTCCCATTTCCACCAGTAGATCTTCAGGAGAGACATCGCTCTCCTCCTTATTCGAGCTTGTACGCTTGTTTGAAATGCCCTGTACCACTCCCTGGATACCGATAAGTCCCCGTTTGGTATCGCGGCAGAATTTGACAAAATGGAGCACTTCCGGCAAAGGGGGCACTTGCGCCTCGATCTCTTCTAAGGCCTCTGTCAGATGGAGTCTCGAGCGGTAGACTAGTCTATAGGCTGTGGCGAGAGCACGTCTTGTTTCGAAAGAGAAGCGCCTTCTTTTCAAACCGATCCGATTGATACCTCCTAAACTATAGGGAATGCCCCCTCCAACTGTGTAGGGAGGCACATCATGCGTCACGCGGCTCATCCCTCCCACCATCGAATGGCAGCCGATCCGAGAAAATTGATGGACTGGAGTCATACCGCCGATAATCGCATAGTCCTCTACGATCACATGTCCCGCCAGTAAAGAGTTGTTACTCATGATGACATGATTGCCTACCTCACAGTTGTGAGCGATATGGCAGTAGGCCATGATCAGACAGTTATCGCCGACGCGGACAGTCGACCCTTCAAAGGTGGAGGAGTTGATGGTGACAAATTCGCGAATCTCGGTGTTTTTTCCGATAACCACGTAGGTCTTCTCCCCTCGATATTTGAGATCCTGAGTTTTGGTCCCAATGCTGACAAAGGGCCAGACCACTGTATGGCTACCAATCGTTGTGTGGCCATCGATGTAGGCGTGCGATTTGATCGTGACGCCATCCTCTAACTTGACCGACCCTTTGATGATCGCGTAGGGTTCGATCGTGACCTCTTTTCCGATTTCAGCCCCTGGCTCGATAAACGCTGTCGGATGGATTTTAGATTGTCCCATACTTCTCCGATGATCTTTAAATGTTTTCTTTTTTGACCAGCGCAAAGCCGAGCTCAGCTTCGACTGCGACTTTTGACCCAACGAGGGCTTTCGTTTTCACCCGGCCCCCTTTCGCACTGAATACTGTGCCTTCCGCATAGAGAAGCAGAACATCACCTGGTTTGACTGGGCTGCGGAATTTGGCGTTGTAGACACTCAGAAAAAGGGCAATTTTATCTGTGAAACCTTTGGAATGGACAAGAATCCCACCCGTTTGAGCGAGCGCCTCCAAGATCAATACACCAGGCATAATCGGTGCGTCAGGAAAGTGACCCTGAAAAAAAGCCTCATTCATCGTGACATTTTTCTGTCCCAGAATGGAGGGCTTATCCAGATCCATCTCGACGATCTTATCGACGAGAAGAAATGGATAACGGTGGGGCAAGATCTCGCAGATCTTTTTGATATCGAAAACCGGTCTTTCTAATACATTCATTTCTCTACTCATGAAAACTGCTTGACTAACTCTCTTCCTAATGCAACATTGGCGGCATGGCCTGTGCAAATCGCGATGATGTGGGCTAAAAAGGGAATGCCCACCAAAGATAAATCTCCGATCAGATCGAGCATTTTATGCCGCACCATCTCATCTGGGAAACGGAGACCCTCTTTGCTGAAAATCACATTGTCTTTGATCACCACAGCATTCTCTAAACTCCCCCCACGGATCAAACCATGATCCATCAGATAGGTAATTTCCTCATAGAGGGCAAATGTCCTTGAACTGGCGATCTGCTCCTTAAAATTTTTAGGTGTGATCACCAGCGAGAGATATTGACAGCGGATCACTGGTGTATTGGGATAATGAAGAGTGTAGCTGATCCGAAATTCGTCGGAGGGAATGGCGACCAAGTGAGTTTTGCCGGAGGTAAAATGGACAGGATGCTTTAAGGAAACGACCCTCTTTTGGGCGTTCTGCTCTTCAATTTCTGCCTCTTCGATCAGGTCGACAAAGGTTTGCGAGCTCCCATCACCTATCGGTGGCTCCCCTTCTGTCACCTGGATGCAGAGATTGTCAATCTGGTAGGCGTTGAGCGCGGCTAAAACATGTTCGACCGTTTGCACGCTGCAGTTCCCGATCCCGATCTTCGTGCTCCGTGAAGTATCTTGAACATACTCGACAGCCGCCGGAATCGTCGGCTTTCCGGGAAGATCGATACGCTGAAAAAGAATGCCTGAGTGGGGAGGTGCTGGGCAAAAACGGAGCTGCACCTCTTTTCCAGTATGGATTCCCACGCCAGCAAAGGAAACAGTTTTTTTCAATGTCCGTTGGGGACGTGTGACCATCTACCGCTCTCAAAAACCAAAAAAATAGATGCCAAAATTTAACGGATAGCTTTGTTTTTCCGCAAGGAGTAAAAAAAGAATGATTTTATGGCCAATTTCTTTAATTTAAAATAGTTAATAACCAAAAAAGCCATAAATAAAAGAGCGGCACTCGATATTAAAGGTAGATCTCCCCAGAATGCATAGAGTGTCGGGTAGTGATAGAGGGGTAGCTGCGTTGCCAGAACCGCGGGTGAAGAGGAGTGGTGGGCTGTTTCACAGGGCAGCTCCCCCACGATACGGCCCAAACTATCGACCGCGCAGGTGACACCTGTATTACAGGAGCGCAAGAGCGGCACTCCTAACTCTATCGCACGGAGACGCCCATGAAAAAAGTGGACCCGGGGAAGACGCGTCTTTGGAAACCAGACATCATTGGTCAGATTGACGAGCAGGGAGGCGCCTTTTAATCTGCTCTCGCGCATCAAATAGCCGAAAGTTTCTTCGTAACAGATCGAAATGCCCGCGCGGGTGCGTACCAGGGGAAAGACTAGCGCCCCTTTTCCGGGTGTGTAGGAGTCCATGATCCCATATTTCGAGAGAATTTTCTTACACCACTCAAAAGGAATGTACTCTCCCATTGGTACGAGAACCCTTTTTTCATAACGCTGGTAACTCTCTGAAAGTGGACGGAAGAGAAAAGCGGCATTATAGTAGCGCCAGCGACTCTCTTCAGCTGATCGCTCCCCATCTTCAAGTCCAGCGAGGATGTCAGCTCCTGTCACATCTGCTAGAGCTTGTGCCCAATTGCCATTGCAGAGACGCTGTTTGTCTGGGAGGGTGAGGAGCTCTTTTCCCAAAATCTCTTTGAAAGCCTGAATCAACTCTTCTCGGGGGTAGATGGGAGCATGCGTTCCATAGGGAACAGCCCCTTCAGGTAAAACGATCAGCTCAGGGGAAGAGTCGATATGAGGAGCTAAAAGTGTGAGAATCCTCCGCCACTGATCGAGGGGCGAATAGGGCTTGGAACCTTTGAAGGGCACTTTATCTTCGGGATACAGAGCCGTCTGAATAAGGAGAGTCTTTAGGGGTGGCTGTGGAAAGTGGGCCAGACGTTGGGTGTAATAGAGAAGGTGGGCTCCACCGAGGAGATAAGGGATGAGTAGAATGATCGACCATTGGAAAAAGTGCCTTTTCGATGGCAGTGAGAACCATTTGAGGGCGATGAGATTGGTAAAAAAAACGAGAAAGCTGAGTCCATAGATGCCGACAGCAGAGGCCACTTGCATGCCGGCCACTGTTCCACTCAGCGCTATTCCGATGGGATCAAAAGAATAACCCGACAGAATAAAGAGGCGTGACCACTCGAGAAGTGCCCATCCTCCACTCAGCCCCAACATGGCCCACCCTTTCAACTGCTTAGGATCGCCTATCAGCAGCGTCATCAGGGCAAATTGCACTCCTAGCCCGAAGAAAAGGATGGCCAGGAAAAGATAGATGTAGCCCCCCATGTAACGATCGGCAAAAAACCAGTTGAGATGGATCGCTGAAAGCGCACCAAACCAGAGAACAGAGAGCCCAAATCGACTCGATTTCTTGGGAAAAGTGAGAGCCCCTTTCCAAAAAAGAGCATATCCTAAGCAGGAGGTCAAAACGCAAGCGAAAGGGCTCCAGTCAGGCTGCGCCCTGGCAACGATACCAAATGAAACGATCAGAAAGAGAAAAGGAGTGATCTTATTCTTTCTTACAGCAAGAGCAGCTATCAAAGCTCCACCGCCCAGGGCCATAGCTCCACAACAGGAGTAGGCCACCATAGATTGTGATATTTTTTAGAAAATTGGCCATCTGCACCATCTGCTCTTGACCCTCGTAATGCCAGAAATTATGAAATGCGAGAGTAGTTGGGAAGAGAAAAATCATTAAAATCGCCACTCCAATGCGAGTTTTCCAGCCCAAAAGAATTAATACTCCCCCGATCAATTCGCAGAGCAGAGCGATGACTGCAAGTAGCGTCGGCACTATGATCAGCCCCGCACCTCGAATCGCCTCCACGGTTGGCTGAAAGTGAACAATTTTCATCAATCCTGACAAAATAAAAATTTGGCTAATGAGCAAACGCCCTAAGAGCGGTCCTACAGCAGGACTTTTTCCATTCGTCATCTCACACATCCTTTCAGTTATGAATTTTAATTAACGCGTTGTATAATATATGATAATGAATATCTCATTTCCTGAAAGACATCTCTTTCAACTGTTAAAACAGTTTGAAAATCAACATCTGCCCCTTGACCTCTTTCTGAGTCACTACTTTCGAGCACATAAGTCTCTTGGTTCCAAAGACAGACAGCTTATTGCTGCTGCTGTCTATGGCATGACACGCTGGAAGAGTTTATTAGATTATCTCATTGGAACGGGCGCCTTATGGGAGCAGCGCTATGCGCTCTATCGCAGTTTTCAGCCCTCACAATATCTTCTCGTCAACTCCATTCCCCTCCATACCCGTGTGAGTTTCCCCAAAGAGCTCTTTTCCCTTCTGGAAGAAGATTATGGCGAAGAAAAAGCGGTCGAAATCTCTCAGATCAGCAATACTGAAGCGCCCATCACTATCCGCGTAAATCCCCTCAAAACGACTCGTGAAAGACTTTTGGCAGAGTGGCAAGCCCACTATGCGATCGCTCCCTGTGAGAAATCAGCGCTGGGGATCCAATTTAAAAAGAGAGTTCCCTTAACAGCCATGGCTGAATTTAAAGAGGGCTATTTTGAAATTCAAGATGAAGGAAGTCAGCTGGTCGCCGAGTGCGTGCAAGCTGAGCCAGGCCAACAGGTCCTCGACTTCTGCTCAGGCGCTGGCGGCAAGACACTCGCCTTTGCCCCACGCATGCAGAACAAGGGCCAAATCTATCTCCACGATATCCGCCCCTTCATCCTCGAACAGGCCAAAAAGCGGCTTGCCCGCGCGGGCATCCAAAATGTCCAATTTCTCCCCGAAGGCCACACCTCGCTCAAAAAACTGCACAAAAAAATGGATTGGGTACTTGCCGATGTCCCTTGCTCCGGAACCGGAACCCTCCGCCGCAACCCCGATCAAAAATGGAAATTTTCTCTCGCACTCCTCAACCGCCTCGTCGGCCAGCAGCGGATGATCTTCGAAAAGGCGCTCAGCTTTGTCAAACCCGGCGGCACCCTCATCTACGCCACCTGCTCGATCCTCCGCGCCGAGAATGAAAAGCAGATCGAACACTTTCTCTCCTCCTATGGCGTCGAACTCGCCGCCCCCACTTTCGCCTCCACACCCACCCTAGACGGCATGGATGGCCTCTTCGCCGCCATCCTCCGCAAAAAGAATTAATACGATCAGTTGGGCCAAACCCTTGTCAGTCTGACTGACATCTTCGACCTATTTTAATTTTGTTCAACGGAAGGTGCGGGAGGGTTTTCTTCGCATCGCGAAGAAGAAGAGGAGAAGAAGGCTGGCGCCCCCGCCAAAAGCCAAAAGGCGTCCCAACCTGAAGTGGCTGAGGCGGTGCCAGAGGGTCGGTTTGATCTCTTGGAGTGTCAAAAGGGGAGCTGTTTTGAGTGTGGTTCCTTGAGCATCGATGATTTTGACTGTGCCGATCTGACTCCCTTTGGCGATGGGGAGAGGGGGAAAATTCCAGGTAGCAGTGAGTTTGACAGAGGTTGGTTCACTTGGGAAAGAGTCGTAGGCAATAGCTTCAGTGAGATAGGTGCGCACTTTTCCTCTGGCCCCCGGGATTTTGGCGCTGATTTTCTGCTCCCCATGGGGAAGGAGTTGGATGCGAATTCTTTTTTCGTTGAAAGCAGACTCAAACATCTTGATAACATCGTCGTAGAGCTCAGAACGGGCTCCTCGATAGCCGAGGACCACGATGATGAGTTCACGATCGTCTGATTTGGCTGCGGCTACGAGATTCTTTCCTGCAGCAGAGGTGTAGCCCGTTTTCACCCCGATCGCATTGCTATAATGGTGAGAACCATTTCTCAAGAGATGATTCCCCTGAATAAAGGTACGCTCTTCTACCAAGTTAGTCTGAGGGCAGATGTAGCGGGGGGTCGAGACGACCTTGCGGAAAAGGGGGTCCTGCAAGGCCAATTTGGCCATCAGCGCTAGATCATAGGCCGTTGAGACGTGATCTGGATGGTGCAGGCCGTGGGGATTGGTGTAGTGGCTATCGTGACAGCCAATCTTCTGAAGATAGTCGTTGAGCTCTACCATAAAGTCAGGGATAGAGGAGGAGAGGTTTTGGGCAATCACATTGGCGGCATCATTGGCAGAGGCGACCAGCAGGGCGTAGAGCAGGTCATAGAAGCGAAATTCTTCTCCATTCTTGATGCCGATGTGGGTACTATCGCTCTCAATCCAGTGTGAAGGGCTTCGATAGTTCGATTGTCTCTTGGCTTGAGGGGAAATGGAGGCGATTGTCTCCCGATCAGCGACAAAGGTGCGCCCTAGCTGATCCCGCCCTTTGTGAAGCGCTAAAAGAGCAGTGGCAATTTTAGTAGTACTTGCCGGATAGGACTTTGTGCGGCCATTTTTCTCGAAAAGCACCTTCCCAGTTTTCGCATTTATCAGGATGGCCGATTCTGCCCCGATATTGAAATGGAAAGCATCGCCAAAAAGAGGGGTAAGTAGGAGGAAAGTCAAAGAAAACCAGCGCATAAGGATAACAATAAACGATAAGGTCTGAAGCGCGAAAGACATAAAAATTATTTGACACCCCTTCATTATTTTTCTTAAAATAATCCTGTGGGGGGATCATCGTGCATAATCCAGAAGAGTTCGAAGCTGATTTTAATAAATATATCGGCGACTTAAAAGCTTTTGCTCCTGACGGAGTGGTGGAAATCGATCTATCTTTGCTTCATGACTTAGGTCTTCTCTCCTGTGAGGAGGCCGAGGAGCAGTATGAGGATACTCTGACCCACCACTTTTATGTGGTCGAGTCATCAGATAAGTTGACCCTCTTCAATCAAAAATATGTCGTATGGATTGTCCCTCAACTCATCAAGGAAATCCCCACCACCTACACTCTCATTGCGTTGAATGATAAAAAAGAGACCCATCTCGAGATGGTTTTCGCCACTTCAGGGGTCTATAACCATTCCAGCCTGGTTTTACGCATCCTCGAGAAATTTCTCGATCAGATCGAGGAAAACGAACAGGAGATCTGCCCCTATAATTAACTCAGTGCAAAGGCTAAGCGCAAAATGTTCTCATTACCGATGCGTTGATAGGAGGCCTCATCGATCGCTTTACGAATCAGAAAGATCCCAAGCCCACCGACCCGTCTTTCTAAAACAGGCTTATCGAGTTGCGGATTGACATCGACATCGATCGGATTGAAAGGCAATCCTTCATCGCGCAGCATGATTTCAAAACGGTCTCCTCTTTTCATACACTCAATCAACAAGGGACCTTTTTCTTCAGGATAGGCATAGGAGATGATATTGACGATCGCCTCCTCACAGGCGAGCTCCATTTTATGGGCCGTTTTCTCATCCATCCCGTTGCGGATCGCCTCAGAACGGAGATGTTCCATCATCTGATCGAGATTGTTGAGATCTGCCAAAAATTCCATCGGCCTTAGAGAGTTCTACCTTTTTCGGATTCTACCAACAGTTGTTGACGTAGTCTACAATCTTTTCGGCGAGGAGGGTATAGAGAGGAGGGAAGGTGGCATCTTGAGCGATATTGTGCATCTCCAACTGTCCTAAAGAGAAGCGGTTTTCGTTGATGTCGCCGAGGTCAGGTTCAAAATCATAATCGAGCCAGCTTTCGACAAGTAGCGGACCGAAGATCGAACAACCTGTCCGGCGATCGAGGAGCGATACCTGGGCGCGCATCCTGAGGCGGGCCTCATTAGCTGTGGTGACTTTTGAGGGTTTTTTTTCTTGTTTATCGGGAGCATAGATAAACCCAATATTGAGATCATCGGGAGGCAAAAGACAGACATTGAGGCTTAAATCGGCGCTATAGTTCACATAGGAGAGAGCTCCCCGTTCACTCATCGCTTGGATGAGGCGCGTTGTGAAGATCCCACTCTCATCCCCTTCAACGTAAGGGATACAGACTGTCGAATAGCGCTCAAGCAGCTCTCCACGACCAAAGCGGTAGCCACAGCTGCTCAAAGAGAGAGCAACGATGAGGGCCAATACAAGGTTAGGCGCTTTTCTTGATCGAAATTTTGCCCAATCGGTCACGGCATCTCGCTGCAGCTAGGGTTTCCGGATACCTCAGAATCGCATCCTGATAATAGATGAGCGAGGCGTGAGGTTTTTTCTTCCTTTCATAAAACCGACCGGTCTCATAAAGACTATTGGCGTAAACCTCTTGCATCGCAACGAGAGTGCGGTGAGCCTGCTCTACGCGCTCATCCGAAGGGAAAGTTCTCCCAAATTTTTGGATATTTACGTGAGCAAGAGCGAGAAGATCAGGATTTTGTGACTCCCTACGGCTCTCTTCCAGATAGATTTCGGAGATACGCAGGTAACTTTCTGCCGCTAGAGTATGTTTAGGAAATCGTCTCGCTAAAGTTTGTAGCGACTCGATACTCTCCTTATATTCTTTTTTATTCCTTTCAAGATCGGCTTTTTGATAGAGGGCGATAGCTGCCAGTTCATGGGCAGGTAGCGCAGCAATGATCTCATCATAAACTTCGACTGCATCCGATTTGGCAGAAGCCCATTTGGGCAGCTTCTCCACCCCAAACAGATGCTTCTTCTTACCTTCAGCAAATTGATTGGCAATTGCCAATTTATATTCAAAAACTTTTTCAAAATGCTTCAGTTTGCCACCGAGCGCGAGATATTTATTAAACTGCTTGTTTGCCAGATCGCATTCTTTTTTCTGGTAGTAGCAGACAGCAGAATAGAAGAGGGCATCGCTGTAAAAAGGAGATTCAGGGTAGTGATAAGCGATCACCATGAAATGTATGAGGGCTTCATCCCAATGATTTTCAGCAAATTCTTGAGAGCCTTGATCATAGTGCTCTTGCATCGACTGAGTGGGGGTAAAGGTATCTGGAGACCATTTCCCACTGACGCGACTATAGCCACCAAAGAGTAAGATAGGGACCAATGCGATCGATAAAAAGTATGGAAATAAACGCATCATTTTCTCCAAAAAAAGAAGGGGCCGATCATAATCGGTCGAACCGGTTCATGTCAAACGGAGATAAAGTAGAGTTAAAGATATGGCAAAATATTTAGTAACAGGCGGATGCGGATTTATAGGCTCCCACCTAGTTGATCTACTCGTAGAAAAGGGGCATCAGGTCAGGGTGATCGATAACTGCATCAATAGCTCTCCTCGTTTTTTACCCCCCGAAGTGGAGTTTTTACCTGCCTCGATCACCGATGAGGAAGAGGTGAAGCATGCGGTCAAAGGGGTCGATGGCATTTTTCATTTGGCTGCCTTGGTCTCTGTAACCGATTCCATCGACCATTGGCACTCTAACCATCTGGTCAATGGGGCTGCAACCATTCGCCTCTTCGAGTTGAGCAAAGGAGTCCCTACCATTTTCGCCTCTTCTGCAGCGGTTTATGGGAACCGGCTGGAGCTTCCTCATCTAGAAGAGATGCAACCTAGCCCCTTATCACCTTATGCCGTCGACAAATATGGTTCAGAGATGCAAGCAAAACTAGCCTGGGAGCTCTTTCAGACCCCAACCCTTTGTTTCCGCTTCTTTAATGTCTATGGCCCAAGGCAAAACCCATCCTCACCCTATTCAGGAGTCATTTCTAAATTTGCGGAGGCAGTGACTCAGAATCAACCGCTCACGATTTTCGGAGATGGGAAGCAGGGCCGCGACTTCATTTTCGTCAAAGATGTGGCTGAGAGCCTCTTCAAGGCGATCGGATCCCTCCATCGAGGCGCTGGAGTCTACAATCTCTGTACAGGTCAAGGAATCACGATCAATGACCTTGCCCAGTTGATGGCACGAATTGCTCAAAAAAAGATCGAAATTCACTACAAGCCCGAACGTCCTGGTGAGATCCGCATCTCCCTTGGAGACCCTTCTAAAGCTGAAAAGGAATTGGCCATTAGAGCGAAAACCTCATTGGAGGAGGGGCTTTTTGAAACCCTGAAATGGCTTTCTAATCCATCAAGCAGGGCAGACAAGTTAAAGCAAACAGGGCAGATCCGTTAAAGCCTTCTGGAAGCTCACCATGTTCACGCCGTGAGTGAGATGGAGCGTGCCGACGCATTTTCCATCGGCATAAAACTGCATGTGCGTGGGATTGGCTCCAGGATGGGCTTGCAGGAGCTCTTTGAGCTTGAGGATGTGGGTATGGCGGGTTAAGCGAATATCCACTTTGATCTCACAGAGCTTAGGCGGCTCTTTCGATTTTTCTTGCATAGAACCCTGTTTTGGTTGAGGTGTGAAACGGAAAGCTTGCATTTTGGCCCGATCATAGACCTTATCGCAGGCTTCGATCACATTTTCATTCACTTGAGTCAGATCTTCGAGCCATTTGCAAGAGAGGCGCGTGCTCTCCTCGCGCTTGTCGATCTGGAGAACGGCGTAGAGGAGCTGGTTTTCTAAGAGCAGTTGGCTCTTTTCCTCGTACAGATCGGCCCAAACGGGGAGTTCATAACTCTCCATCCCATCACTGATATTCAAAATGGCAAACTTCTTCTGATTTTTTTGTGAAATGCGGGTCTGGACCGTTTCTACGATAAAGGCAGAGCGAATCACATCATTATGGTTGCGATTTTCAATCTCGCAGAGCGGGACACAGGAAAGGCGCTGCAAAAGATGGCTGTAGGCGTCCATCGGGTGTCCCGTGAGGAAAAAGCCGAGTAGCTCCTTCTCTTTCTTCAAAATATCTGCTTTTGAGCTCGGTCTAGCCACTTTAGGACATTGGGAGAATCGCTTTCCCTGATCCTCCCCCATGAAGCCAAAGAGGGTGAGAACTCCCACAGCTCTCTCTTTTTGTTCCTGAGAGACCACTTCATAGATCTCTTCGATGCTCTGTTTCAAGGCATCTCGAGGCCAGCCTGTAAAGTCGAAACTCCCCGCCTCAACGAATGCCTCGATCGTCTTTTTGCCGACTCTGGCGAGATCGATCCGTTTGAAAAAGGAGTAGAAGTCGGCAAAGGTTCCTCCCCTAGCTCTTTCTTGAAGAATAGCCTCTACAACTCCCTCTCCAATCCCTTTGATACCGTTCATGGCAAAGCGGATCCCCTTCTCCGTAGCGACAAATTCTTGACCCGCTTCATTGATATCAGGGGGGAGCATGGTGATCCCCATCATCTGACATTCCCGAATAAATTTGGCCACTTTGCTGAGATCATCGCGATCGCAAGTCATCAAAGCTGACATCCACTCTTTTGGATAGTTAGCCTTCAAATAGGCTGTCACATAAGTGAGAAAGCCGTAAGCTGCCGCATGTGACTTGTTGAAACCGTATGAGGCAAATTTTTCAATTTTATCGAAAATTGTCCTTGCCGTCTCCTCGGGGATCCCATTGGCAACAGCCCCTTTACGGAATTTTTCCCGCTCCTTCTCCATCTGAGCATGATCTTTTTTCCCCATCGCCTTACGCAGTACATCGCCCTCTCCCAAAGAGTAGTTGGCCAATTTCTGAGCGATCTGCATCACCTGCTCTTGATAGACCATGATCCCGTAGGTCTCTTCGAGAATCGAAACTAACCATGGATGGTCATAATCGATCGGCTCACGCCCATGCTTGCGATTGACAAAGGAGGGAATCATATCCATGGGGCCCGGACGGTAGAGAGCGCCGATCGCAATGATCTCCTCAAATTTGTCAGGCATCAACTGACGACCCAACTCTTGCATACCTCCAGACTCCATCTGGAACACACCAAGCGTTCTTCCTTGATGGAGCACTTCATAAGCAGCATGGTTATCCAGGGAGAGATTGACCCAGTCGATCTCATGACCCGAATTGCGCTTCACTGCATTACAGGCGATCTGAATCGAAGTGAGTGTTTTGAGCCCCAGAAAATCGATTTTGAGCATACCGACAGCTTCGACCGGTTTCATCGAATATTGCGTAGCGGCCATCTCAGAGTCTTTTGCCAGGCAAATGGGAATATAATCGGTTAAAGGCTCACCACAGATGATCATCCCCGCAGCGTGTATTCCGGTATTGCGGATCGATCCTTCCAATTTGCGCCCTAGATCGATAATTTTTTTCGCCTCTTCATCTTCAAGATACATCCGATTGAGGTCGGGATCTATCTCAAGCGCTTTTTCCAGCGTCATTTTGGGATCTTCAGGAACATACTTGGCGATCTGATTCACTTTGGAAAGGGGAACAGAGAGGACTCTTCCCACATCCTTAATCGTCATCTTCGCCTTCATCGTACCGAAGGTGATGATCTGAGCCACATTGTCCTTGCCATACTTGCGGACTGTATAATCGATCACTTCATTCCTTCGATCCATGCAGATGTCGACATCGATATCGGGATAGGAGATCCTTTCGGGATTGATGAACCGCTCAAAGAATAGATCAAAACGCAGCGGTTCAATATCGGTCACTCCAATCAAGTAGAGCGTGATAGATCCGGCCCCAGAACCCCTTCCAGGGCCCATCGGAATCCCATTTTTTTTGGCCCAATTGATGAAATCCCAGACGATCAGAAGATAATCGCACATCTCCTTTGAAATGATCAGCTGCAACTCAAGCTCGAGGCGCTCGCGCACCGTCTGCATCGGATCTTTGTTAGGGTATTTTTCAGCGACTTTAGCGAGAGCCTCTGCATGGTAGCGCTTTTCGATTCCCTCTTCACAAAGCTCTCTCAAGAATGCCGCTGTAGCCACTTTTCTCTTTTCCTGTGAGTACCTTTTTCCCTCGAGAGAGGGAGGAAGATAAACTGGATAGTGCTTGGTATTGAAATCAAATTTCAATTCACACTTCGCGGCCACTTCTAGCGTATTGGTGAGTGCTTCAGGCAGATCGTGAAACCGCTCCGCCATTTCAGCCGGCGATTTAAAATAGAGCTCCTGGCTTGCATAAACGCGTCTTTTTGGGTTGGGAACTTTAAAAGTATTATTTCCAAAACTATCCTTCTCCCAAATCTCGACAGGCTCTCCCGATTGGATATTGAGCAAGATCTCATGAGCGTGACAATCTTCTGGTTCCAGATAGTGACTATCGTTGGTCGCCACCAGCTTGATGCCCCATTTTCTGCTTGCTTCGACCAAAAGCTTATTGAGCCGCGTCTGCTTGTCGATAAAGTCACGGTAGTATTGCTGTAGCCAGGTTTCGGTGAGAGTGGCCACCTTTTCCTCCGCCATGGCATGTCTCTGTAGCTCGAGATAGTAATCGTCACCAAAGAGCTCCCGGTGCCAGGCAATTTCGGCCTCAAATTCTTCTTGGGATCCATAGAGAGCCGCTTGAGCCACCTGGCCAGAGAGACATGCTGAGAGGCAGATCAATCCTTGATGGCACTCCTTCAAAAGCTCCTTATCGATGCGTGGATGGTAATAAAACCCCTCCAGATAACCCTTTGAGCTCAATCGGCAGAGGTTATGATAGCCTTCCTCATTCTTGGCTAGAAGGATCAAGTGATAGGCTGTCTTCTGATGGGCTCCCCCCTTCTTTTTCTCAAATCGCGAGGTTGGCGCCATGTAGACCTCACAGCCGATGATCGCCTTGACCCCCACCGCCTTGCATTCCTTATAGAAATCGATCGCCCCATGCATGTTGCCGTGGTCGGTCAGCGCTACCGCCTGCAGGCCTAATTCCTTCGCTTTCGCAGCAATACCCTCTATCGAGGCTGCCGCATCAAGAATTGAGTATTGGGAGTGACAGTGTAGAGGTACCCACATAGTGTCTGAGGATATCATTCCCCCCGTTTGTTGTCACTCACGCTGTCGAAGAGAGGGTCTTGCGGAAGCGCATCAAAGAGATCAAAAATAGGAGAACACCCATCAAAAACAGATAGAAGAACTGTGGCAAAACCACCGCCAGACCTGCTCCTCGAAATAAGATAGACTGGGCAAGTTGCACAAAGTGGATATGGGGAGTAAATGCCATAATATTCTGGATAATGGGGGGCATGCTATCACTCGGCGTTACCCCCCCTGAAAGAACGAGCAGGGGTACAAGTACCAAGATGAGAATGATGGCGAACTGGGGCATAGAGCGAGAAAATGTGGCTAGAAAGATCCCTAAAGAGGCTGTGGCGAATAGGTCTAGCAATACGCCTATCATGAATAAGAAAAGAGAACCTTCAATCGGCATGGAAATGAGAGGTTGTAGAACGGTCAATAATGAGATGAAAGAGATGACGAGTATCACAACCATCATGGGCCATATTTTACTCACCATCATTTCGAAGGGTTGCACTGGCATGACGAGCAGATGGTCAATAGTTCCATGTTCCCTTTCTCTCAAAAAAGCTGCTCCTGTGAGGATCACAGCGAGCATGGTGATGTTATTGATCAGCTCCATCACCCCCATAAACCAGCTCTCCTTCAATTCTGGGTTGTAGAGTATCCTGAAAGGAACATCAATGAGAGAAGGAGTCCTCTTTGACCCCTCTTTTTGCATAAAATCGTTAATTTCGCCCAGGATGAGTTGCTGGATATGCTGATTGCCACTTAAAGCTTGACTCACATTTGTGGCATCGATGTTGAGTTGGATGGTCGCTTTTTTTCCCGCAAGTAGGTCTTGTTCAAACTTCGGAGGTATGCCTACTGAAAAATTATCGAGGCCAGCGTTCATCCTATTATCTATTTCACCGAGATTAATTAAAGTGGGAGAAGCGAAATAAGGAGGGTAAAAGGCATCGATAATTCTTCGAGAGAGTTTCGAATGATCTTCATCAACGATCGAAATGGTTGCTTTATGAAGAGTTTCTGGCATAGAGATCGCTGCGAGATAGATTGAGAGAGTAAAAGCATAGATGATAAACCCGATTAAAATAGGATCCCGACGCAGACTTATCAGCTCTTTAACACCGAGAAAGAAGATGTTTTTTAGATGCCTATGGATCAATTTACCGCTCCTGCTTTTTCAGAAAGAGGAGGGAAAGTCCGAACAATATTGGAATAGTGATCAGTAGGGGGATGAACCTAGACATGAGATCGTGAAAGCCAAGGCCTTTCGAAAAAACACCTCTTGTAATGGTCAAATAATAGCTGGTGGGAAAAATGTGACCAATAAAGGCTCCTACCCCTTCCAAAGAGGAGACAGGATCGAGCAAACCAGATAAATTATTCGTGGGCAGAAGGACCAGAATACTTGTAGCGAAGATCGCAGCCGTTTGGCTTACGGTGAAAGTGGAAACTAATAATCCAAATGCAGTTGAGATGATAACGAATAGAATCGTGGCCAAGAGCAGCGTCAAGAAACTCCCTTTAACCGTCATACCAAAAATAAAATAGGCGAGGATGACCATGATAAAAAAATTGATCAGCGCAATGACGATGTAAGGGATTTGTTTACCTACCAAAAACTCTAGACGTCTGGTAGGAGAGACATAAAGGTTCACTATGGAACCAAACTCTTTTTCTCTCACCACAGAAAGTGCGCTGAGTATGGCAGGAATCATCATAAGGATGATAGCAAAAGCTGCCGGCACGATGACTTTCTCACTTTTAACGTCAGGATTGTAAAGAAAACGCGCTTCAATAGATACAGGCTCCTGTGGCGTATGGAGCCACTTCCGCGCTGTGTTTTCCTCCCAATGCAGATTGGCCCCTTGTATATATCCGCGGATAGTTTCTGCATATTTTGGCATAGCTCCATCAATCCAAGTTCCAATACTCACCTGTTTACCGTGGAGTATGTCACTGGCAAAGTTTGGGGGTATCTCTATTGCTAGACTAATATCGTCGTTGCGCATTCGTCGATCCAAATCATGGTAATCTTTGAGAGGAGGACGTTCAGTAAAAGAGGCGGAGGCGGCCAGATTGTAGATATAGTCACGACTAATATCTGTCTGGTCTCTATCCAGAACAGCAAATGGAATATTTTTGACGTCTACACTGATTCCATAGCTCAATGCTACTAAGAGGACAATACATCCAACCACGGAAAGTGCCAAACGGGTGACATCTCGATAAAGTTCTAATGCCTCTCTCTGAATATAGGCTCCCATGCGTTGCAAGCTGAAGAGAGGCGGCTTTTTTTTAATAAAATTTGAATTTTTTAGTTCAACCTTCTTTTGGATAGATGGTGAAGGCTCTTCTTCTTTATGAGCACCGGCATCTTGAAGAAATTTGACGAAAGCGTCCTCTAGTGTTTTTGCTTTGCATTGTTCTCTCAAGACAGATGGCGGGGCAGTGGCCAATACACGCCCAGCATGCATGAGTGAGACCCTATCACAGCGTTCTGCTTCATTCATAAAGTGGGTGGAAATGAAGATGGTGACTCTATCTTGTCTCGACAGCTCAATCATCATTTGCCAAAAAGCATCTCGAGCGATAGGGTCGACACCTGTGGTCGGCTCATCCAAAATCAAGATTTCTGGATCATGGATCATCGCTACAGCCAAAGAGAGCCTTTGACGCTGTCCCAGCGGAATCGCTTTTGGCAGACTGTGGCCCTCCGCCTCAATTCCAAAGCGATGCATAATCTTTTCAACTTTTTCGGGGATTTGCTCTTCGGGAATATTGAAAAGACGGGCGTGGAGAAAGAGATTTTGTTTGACCGTAAGCTCATTGTAAAGTGAGAAGAATTGAGACATATAGCCGACACGCTTTCGCGTTTCGATATCGTGTGGATTTAAAACGTGACCGAAAAGTTTAGCCTCTCCTTCACTAGGTGGTAAAAGCCCTGTCAGCATCTTCATCGTGGTCGTCTTGCCACAGCCATTGGATCCCACAAAGCCGAAGATTTCACCCCTATCTATCTTGAAATTCACATGATCGACCGCAGTGAAATCACCAAATCGCTTCGTGAGATTGTGAGCTTCAATGAAAGTTTCGGTCGTAGACTGCCTAGGAGGAATCGTAAAGATAGGCTTGTAATTGATAAGCTTCGATTTCGGTAGCATGGAAATAAAGGCCTCTTCTAAGGAAGAGGAGCCTTCTCGAGCCAAAAACTGGTCAACTTTTCCTGAAAAGAGAAGATGACCACTATCCATGGCGATCAGCCAATCAAATCCTGCCGCCTCTTCCATATAGGCAGTAGCCACTACTACATTTAGGCCTGGGCGCGTGCTTCGGATACTCTCTATGAGCTTCCAAAAAAGCCTTCTTGATAATGGGTCAACACCTGTTGTGGGTTCATCGAGGATCAAGATATCAGGCTCATGAATCAACGCACAGCAGATCCCCAGTTTTTGCTTCATACCTCCCGAGAGCTGACCCATAAGACGCTCTTTAAAAGGGGCCAATTCTGTGATCTCTAAAAGCTCATCAATACGTTCTCGACGTTCATTTTGTGGAAGGCCAAAGAGGTTTCCAAAAAAATTGATATTCTCATAAACAGAGAGAGTTGCATAGAGATGATTGCCGAGCCCTTGCGGCATATAGGCAATTCTAGGACAGACCAACTCTCGATGCTTCCTATCGGACATGTCCCCTCCAAACAGCTCGACCTTCCCCGTTTGGATTTTTCTTGAGCCAGATATCAGCGACAAAAGGGTAGATTTTCCGACGCCATCGGGACCTATAACCCCCACAGTACAGCCTGCGGGAATATCGAGATCGATCGCATCGAGCGCGGTAATCTTACCATGCCTCAGAGTGACTCCCCGCATCTTTGCTACAGATTGCAGGGATCGATCGACACTCATATATTAACCTTGAAATCGTTCGGCCATGGTTTTTTTGGATCGAGCCGAATGTAGGCATTGCCTGACAAACCTACTTTAACCTGGTTAATATGCTTTTTAAGAAGCTCTGGAGAAATACGCGCTTTGACTCGGAACATGAGTTTTTCTCTTTCAGATGTAGTTTCCACACTTTTGGGAGTAAATTGAGCCACATCAGAAACATAGGAAATGTAGGCTGGGATAACGGTTTTTGGCGCTGCATCGAGTATCAACCTCACCTCTTCTCCAATAGCTATACGCCCTGCAGAGGCCGTAGAAAGAAAGAAAGTCATGTAGACATCACTTAAATCCACGAGACTGACCACAGGGCGGCCAGCCTCAACTACTTCACCCGGCTGGGCAACACGGTACTGCACCCGCCCATCACGAGGGGCCCTGAGCGTGCTATCTCTTATTTCTGCCTCGATCCGCTCTACATTCCCTTTTGCTGATTTCACTTTTGATTCAGCTCCTATCACCTCTTCTTGTGCGGTGTCAATAGCTGCATTGGCCGCATCCATGTGTGCTTGAGAAGTATCCTTAGAAGTCATTGCATTTTTATAAGCGACCCAGTCATCATCAGCACTCTGTTTCGAAATGGCCCCTTCTGAAAGGAGCTTCGAAGAGCGGTTCCATTTTCTTTCAGCCGCTTCCATTTCCACCTCACGCTGACTAAATTGAGCTTCTGCCACACTTTTCTCGCTCTTACTCTGTGAGAGTCTGCTTTGGCTGATCGTGACCAAACTATCTGCTTGAAGCTCTATTCCTTGAGCTTCTTTTAGCTGAGCATTCAGGACATCTGTATCCATGTAGGCTATCACCTGACCCGCATTGACATAATCTCCCTCGTGAACAAGAATCTCCTTAACCCTTGCAGACATTCGAGGAGCAATATTAATTTCAGTGGCCTCGATGCGTCCATTGCTTTTGATAATATTCCTGTGACCCGCTCCTCCGAAGTATTGCCAGATCATGATAAGGAGGATTATTCCAATTACAATCAGGCTAAGCGGAATCAATAACCTTCTATTTTCTTTTATATTCGCTATCCATGTATTGAATCGCTCAGAATTCATAACCCCCACCTAAGGCAGTATATAAGTTAACTTCGCTAGCAAGCAAAGCGCGTTGCGTCTGCACAAAGCCCTGTGCAGCAGAAAATTTCTCTCTCTCAGCATCGATAACTTCTAAAAATGGAGAGGTGCTATCCATAAATCTTAACCATGCTAATCGAAACCTTTCTGTTAGTTCATCTAACAAGCTTTTTTGAATGAAAATCTGCTCTGTAAACCAGGCATGATCAGCTAAAGCATCTCCAATTTCTCTATAGGCCGACTGAATGGTATGTTCATATTCTGTAAATGCGATCTTACTCTCCACTTGTGACAAGCACATATTGCATGATCTATATTTAGCAGAAAGCACATCTGGGCGATTGCAGAGTAATTCTGTAAATGTTCCTGAACAGATCTCTTTTCTAAAATAGGATTCAACCTCAGAAAGCAGATGATTGCCAGCGCATATCGGAAAGCCAACCAGAAGTGTCTGCGCGTTCCAGTTCAAATCACGCTTACGTTGCAATCCGACAAGAAGGCTTGCCGCTTCTTGCAGAAATGAGTCTGCTGCCAGCAAGTCAAATTTTGCCGCAGCGCCCTCCTCGAAGCTTAATTTCACGATGCGATTGATCTCTTGGCGCTCTTGAATGGTTTGTTTTGTAATGCAGATCAACTCATTGATCTCGGCTTCCATTAAATAGGTGTTGGCCACTTGCCCTATCAATCGAAGAGCTGCCGCATTCAAATCCTCTCGAGTCGCTAAATCAAATGGTGCACCTTGTACCCGCAGCCTTGCTACTCTTAGATCTCGGTTATTATACAAAGCCAAAGTGATCAACTGTTGTAGGTCGGGATCATCGAAAAAGTCTCGCCAGCAGAGGCACCGTATGTCCACGCAGCTCTCGGCACATCCCCCCTCTACAATTGGCAGGGAATGCCTTGCAGAGCAGCACGATAATATGAAGAGAGAAGACAAAAGAAATGATCTTATTAACATTCGAGTTCCAAATAGAATGGCTCTTTCTCGTTCTATAGAACATTTCAGATTTAGAGAACAGGGTTGAGTGATTAGAGGATAAATTTTATAGTGGGCCTTCTTTAGTGGAGGAAATATGGCTGCGATTGGAAATGTGATGAGTGCTGATAGTGTAACTGTCAATCAGGGTTGTAAATGGGGAACTGCCATCGTTGTAGCTCTCGCTGTGATTGCTACGTTAACGATCGCCCTGAGCGCCTGGTCCAATGCGAGAGTGGCTACTGTCTATGGGGGCGAAGGGATTCTCCGCTTTTCTCCCTACACGCTGCTCTTACCTGCCGGGATCGTGACTGTGTGTGCCTTTGTGGCCACTGTTTTTCTGATGGCACCAGCAGTGCAGATGAGACAAGGGGTGCATCCATCAGTAGTTGTAGAGTCTCAACCGGCAGTTGCAGTATCTCAACCAGTAGTTGCAGTGCCTCAACCAGTAGTTGCCACTATGATGGGGCAATGCGTTAGTCTTCTCGTCCAGGAGGGAGAGTGGGTGGAGGTGGGCGCACCTCTCTATCGGATCGAAGTGATGAAAATGGAGCTAGAGATACGAGCTGACCGCGCAGGGCGGGTCCTACAGATCCACACCACTGCCGGCACCATTCTTAACAAAGGCGACCCTGTCGTTACGCTCGTGCCGATCTAGCCGGTCTCATCTTTGCTTTTTTCCACTTGTTGAGTAGGCAGAGGAGGAAAACCATGGCGATGGGTGTGAGGAGATCGGAGTAGAAGACCACGCCAGTGTTGATGTTGGAGAAGTTGTGGTTGATGAACATGTCGTAAATGTGGTCTACGGCATCTCCAAAGAGCCAAACTGAGCTGCCGATGATGGTCGCTGTCCAAAAAGTGCCGCGGAACCAGATGCACATGATCCCTAAGACGCCAAAGCCTAGGCTTGCGTTGGCCAATTCCTGCTGATAATGCGATGTCGGCCAATTCATAAAGTTAGCAGCCACTTGAGGATAGAGGGTGTGGCCTAAAAATGAGAGAATGCCTAACACACCGATACTGAAGACAAGCTGATAGAGTAGCATCAGTTCGAGACAATTTTCTTTGGTCTTTGGCTTTTTTCCCATGAAAAAATGGATCAACCATCCGACGATACTTAATAGGACAATAAAGCTATAAACAATCATGATTCTCTCCCGTTTGGTATATATGTTAGGAAGCGGCTGCAAAGCAATGGAATGATAAAAAGGGTGAGCAGCGTGGAACTAATAAGACCGCCAATGACCACAGTCGCTAGTGGTTTTTGAACCTCTGCACCAGCACCTGAAGAAAGGGCCATTGGAATAAACCCTAGGGAGGCCACTAAAGCTGTCATCAAAACAGGTCTGAGGCGCGTCAGAGCACCCTGAATCACAGCTTTCTTAGGCGGCACACCCTTCTGAATCAATTGCGAGATATAGGTCACCAGAACGAGGCCATTCAAAACGGCGATCCCCGAAAGGGCGATAAATCCGACGCCAGCTGAGATGGAAAATGGGATCCCTCGCATAGCCAGAGCGATAATGCCTCCAGTAATCGCAAGAGGGACTCCGCTAAAGACCAGAAGCGCTTTTTTGATCGACTGCAGAGCACTGTATAAGAGGAAAAAGATGACGAGGAAGCAGAGAGGGACTAGAATCATCAACTGCTGACGGGCCGATTCCAAATTCTCAAACTGTCCTCCCCACGAGATCCAGTAGCCGGGCGGCAGTTTCACTTGGCTCTGCACCTTTTCTTTAGCCTCGTTGACAAAAGAGCCCAGATCTCGTCCTCTGACATTAGCCTGAACGATAAAGACCCGCTTGCTATTTTCGCGATTCACTTCATTCATCCCTTCCTGCAAGGAGAGCGTCGCGACCTCTCTCAAAGGGACGTAAGGGTACGAGATGCTGCTTTTCTCACGCGTAGATAACACGACGGGCAGATTCTCTAAGGAGACAAGATCATGGCGGAGGGGCTGAGGAAGGCGGATAATGATATCAAAGCGGCGATCTCCTTCGAAGATTGTGCCTGCCTCTCTTCCTCCAATCGCTGTCGCAATGACATCCAGAACCTCATTTCCATTGAGTCCCAAACGGCTCAAACTGCGATTATCGACATCGATCGCCAGCGTAGGCTGTCCCTCCGCTTGAGTGACTCTGAGATCTTCCGCCCCTTTGATGGTGCCGATCGTGTGGTGGATTTGGGAGCCGATTTTTTCCAAAACTCGATAGTCATCCCCATAAATTTTGATGGCTAAATCCCCTCTTGTTCCCGCAATCAGTTCATTGAAGCGCATTTCAATGGGCTGGGTGAATTCATACATGTTCCCTGGGGCCTCTTGCAGGGCCGTTTCGAAACGATCGATGAGAGCCTCTTTATCTAGATGAGGATCGGGCCACTCCTTTTGCGGCTTCAACATGATAAAGGTATCGGACACATTGGGAGGCATCGGATCAGAAGCCGCTTCCGCCGTGCCCGTCTTGGAAAAGACATAGTCGACTTCGGGCTGCTTGAGAAGAATCGCTTCAACCTGCGTCTGCATCTGACTCGATTGAGTGAGAGAGGTGCTCGGAATGCGGATCGCATGCATGGCAATGTCTTTTTCATCCAAAGTGGGAACAAATTCCTGTCCTAGCATGAGGAAGAGGGCAAATGCGCCCACTGTCAATATTGTAGAGCCCGTCAAGAGGGCAACGGGCCGTTTCACCACCTTGATCAAAAGGGGCCCATAGAAATTTTTCATCTTCTGCATGAAGAAGCTCTCTTTCTCCTGCACTTTTCGCGAAATGACCATGGTGATCATGGCGGGGACAAAGGTGAGGGAGAGGATAAAGGCGGCGATAAGAGCAAAAATAACAGTCAACGCCATCGGCTGGAACATTTTACCTTCCACCCCCTGGAAAGCCAAGAGTGGAACATAGACAATCATGATGATCGCCTGCCCAAAGACGGTCGGCTGGATCATCTCTTTGGTCGCTTTGGTGATCACATCGATCCGTTCAGGACTTGTCAGCGCTCTTCCGAAACTCTGCTGCCTTTTGGCCATCTTACGGAGGCAATTTTCCGTGATGATGATCGCCCCATCGACGATCAAGCCAAAGTCGAGTGCGCCTAAACTCATCAGATTGCCACTGATTTCAAATTTCACCATGCCGATAGCTGTCAACAGCATCGAGAGAGGAATCACAGAGGCCGTGATGAGCGCAGCTCTGAAATTATTCAACATCAAGAAGAGAACTAAAATGACGAGAAGTGCCCCTTCAGAGAGGTTGAGAGCGACTGTTTTGATGGTTGAATCGACCAGCTTGGTGCGATTTAAGATGGGAGTGATGACGATATCTTCAGGCAAACTCGAACGGATCGTTTCCAACCGGTCGTGGACAGCGCTAGAAACGGTTCGGCTATTGGCTCCAATCAGCATCATTGCCGTCCCAATCACCGTCTCACGACCATCTTTGCTGGCGCTTCCCGTTCTCAGCTCCTCACCAATGCCAACGCTGGCTACATCTTGGATGCGTACAGGAACACCCCCTTTCGAAGTGATCACGACCTGCAGCAGCTCTTCAAAATTTTTGACCCGATTGTCAGAAGTGACGATGTAGGTTTCATTTTTCAACTCTAAATAGCCTGCGCCGATACTGGAGTTGTTTGTCTCAATGGCGCCGATCAGATCGGAGAAGCTCACTCCTAAAGCGACCATCTTCTCAGGGTCAGGAGTGATATGGTATTGACGGACGAAACCGCCGATCGAATCGATATCGGCAATGCCGGTGACCCCTTTCAGCTGGGGGCGGATGATCCAATCCTGAACGGTTCTTAAATAGGAAGAGAGCTCGGTTTCGCTTGAGAGCTGCACTCCTTCGGGTGTCAAGTATGAGCCATCCGATTGCCAACCTGCTTCGCCCGGGTGGATCTCTGCTCCGACACCGTGAGGATGGGCATACTCAACAGACCACATGTAGACCTCTCCCAGTCCCGTCGAAATGGGTCCCATTTTCGGCTCGACGCCATCGGGTAGGAGCTCTTTGGTCTGAGTTAGCTTCTCATGAATTTGCTGACGGGCAAAGTAGATATCGACCTCTTCGTCAAAGATCGCCGTCACTTGAGAAAAGCCGCTGCGTGAGAGTGAACGGGTCGATTCCAACCCAGGAATCCCTGCAAGGGTAGTCTCGATGGGAAAGGTGATCTGCTTTTCCACATCCACAGGTGAAAGCCCCATAGCCACTGTATTGATCTGGACCTGCTTGTTGGTGATATCAGGAACCGCATCGATGGGTAAATGGTTCAACGCATAGACGCCGTAAGCGGCAGCGAGCGCCGTCAGCAGAACGACGAAGAGGCGATGGTGGATGGAAAAGCGAAGGATTTTTTCGAGCATCAGTGGTGGTGCTCCCCTTCTTCTTTTTCATAGTCTGCCTTGAGGGTAAAGGTATTGGTCGCTGCAAACTTTACCCCGGGCTGTAAACCAGAAAGAATTTCCACATTCGCCCGGTCCATTTTTCCCAATTTGACATTACAGGGACAAAATCCCGTTTCACCATCCTCGATAAAGAGACAGGACTCTCCATTGATGAGCTGGACAGCCTCTTTGGGGACGACGAGGCTTACAGCAGATTTCTCCGTCTCCAGATGAGCTGTGATAAACTCACCCGGCTTCCAGATGCCTTCTGAATTATCTAAAACAGCGATGGCTGTTGCCTTTCGTGTCTCTTCACTGATGGTCGGATTAAAATGGGAGAGTTGTGCACTCGTAGATAAATGGTGGGCAGCGATAATCTCTATAGGCAATCCCTCCTTCAAATAGTGGGCGTCATTGGCTGCCACATGGAGTTCGACCCAAACCTTGTCGAAATTGGCAACCCGGAAAATTTTACAACTGGCACCCACATGCTCCCCTAAGGTCAAATCTCTCTCAAAAATTTTCCCCGATAAAGGCGAACGGATCTGGTAATAACGGAACTTTTCTGGACTTTCCTGAGCGACTTGGCGCACATCAGCTTCTGTCAAACCCAATGCGTAGAGATGCTGGAGGGCCACTTGAGCATGTACCAACGCCTCTTCAGCAGCGAGCTTGGCTTCCAGATAATCCTTCTCAGCTGAAATCCGACGTAAGTTGGCTTCTCGCTGCAGAATCAGCTGCTGGAGCTCCGCCTTTTTTTCTGCCGTCAGATAGGCTGCCTTCGCTGCCGCCATCTCTTGACTCTCCAGAAGAGCGATCACCTCTCCTTTCTCAACAGAGTCGCCCACATTTTTGTAGATGGCCTGGACTGTTCCTTCAATTTTGGGCATGACAATTGCGAGATTATCAGGATGAGCTGCGATTTTCCCAGAAACGGGGACGATCCGCTGGATCATACCGGGGCCTGCAACCTGCGCGAGAATATTGGCTGCCGCCATCTTCTCTTGAGTCCAATGGAAGAGAGGCTTCTCCTCCTCTCCCGTAGTATGGTCGTGAGCGTAACCCAGATAAGGTAATAGCGCTAAAAGATAATAAATTTTATTCATTCCATCCCCCACAGAGACGTGCTAATTCAGCTTGATGCAGATGGTAGTCTAATAGCGAAGCGACATACTTTTCTTGCACTTCATAGACCATCTTTTCTGCTTCGAGCAGTTCCATATAATCTAATTTTCCACCCTGGTATCCCTCTTGGGTCCAGCAAAAGGCCTTCTCCGCACTGGTCAAAAGCCCTTGAGAAATGGTAAGGCTAGTTTCATAAGCGATTTGAAGGTGTCCATAAGCCAGAGTGATTCCTTCCTGTAAAAGACGTACCGATTCGTCTAAGAGAAATCCTGCCTGACCCCACTCTGCAGCAGCACGGCGGATATTACCGAGATTACAATTGAAAAAGGGAATCGGCATTTCAGCAGCGACGACTCCCCCCACTGCATTGGAGTCATTGAACCAGCGTACTCCCGCCGTCAACACCAGATCAGGAATGCCACATACCTTCTCTAAACAGAGCAAGCGAGAGGCACGTGTGACCGCCTGCTTGGCCCTCGCATAGTCGGGTGTCTGATATAAACCGGGTAGCATGAGATCAAGCGAGGTCGGCGGGCAAAAGGCATAAAGGTCAAAGAAAACCCCTTCAAAATCGGGACAGGGAGTTCCCCATAAAAGGGAGAGCTCTCTTTTTGACTCTTCATAAGCCGCAAAGGCCTCCCTCTCCTCAAGATAGGCCTCTTCCAGCTGAATCTCAGCCTTTAACTGATGAAGAGGCGAACATTTGCCCCCTTGCACTTGGGCAGCAACGCATTCCCAGAGCTTTTCGACCGTCTCTCTTTTTTGCTGAGAAAATTTAAAGCACTCATGCGCAGCAGCGACAGTAATGAAATGGGTGACTAGCTCAAGCCTAAGATCTTGTCGGGCGATTTGCAGATCCCAAAAGGCGACCCTCGCTTCTGAGGAGGCAAGCTCAAAACGCGCCCTCCGCTTCCCTCCCAGCTCAAAGAGCTGCGAAACAGCGAACGTCGTTTGGGGCGGCTCTGCATTCCTATTATGGCCCGTTACTCCCAAATTTTCCGCCTCCACCTCTAAAAGAGGATTGGGCTTCAGCGACGCCTGCAGCGCCTCTCCCTGCTTGGCAACGATCCCAAGATTCGAGGCAGCGAGCCCTGGAGAACAGTGGAGCACTCTCTCCCATGCCGTCTCCAGATCGAGACAGTTGGCATCTGCCACCATTCCCGAAATGCTCAAGACATCTGTCCCTGCTGCCAATACCAAAATGTATAAAAGAGTTGATAGAGAACGCCGCATAATTCCCTCCCCATAACAGAGGGAAACTCTTTCTGTCAATAGTGAAATAAATAAATTTTTAATTTATAATTAAATTAGGAGGAGGTAGTTATGTTAAAACTTTATTCACTGTTAATGCGATTAGCAGAAGATCAAGAATACAAAAAGCGATTTAAAACCGACCCCCAAAAATATCTTAAGGAGGTATGTGGAATCGTCTATTCTGAAAAGGTTAAGATAATAATCTTCGAGAATTCGGAAGAAAAAATTTATCTCGTGCTCCCTTTATTAGAAAAAGCTATGGAACGCTATCAAGAAGCTAAAGAGAGCGATCCCGAACACTCACTCTATTACCAAAAAATTAGTGATCCGGCGATTAGGGAGCGCCTCATCCAAGCTCCAAAAGAAACCCTAGAGAACGAGTTCCATATTACATTTCCTGAGAAGTGTCAAGTCGAGTTGCTAGAAGAGAGGGAGGGAGAGAAATACCTCGTTATACCTGCCCTAAGTCAGATAGGCGAAATGTCAGATCAACAGTTGGCTGAAATCTCTGGAGGGGCGGGGCTTTATGCCTCATCCCAACTCATGACTTTATTCACAAATATCTTTAGCTTAGAAGAAAAAGCTCCAGCCAAACAAGTTTATGTGGTCGGTCCCCCTAACCTCAATACACTGGGCATCACAATACGCACCCCACCCCGCGTGCATTAGACATCATATTCACGGGCATGAGAATTAAGCCTTGCGCACCCTAACCAGCAGTAGGCTCGGGTTCGCTGGGAGCTTTGCCTGCGGTTGCGGCAGTTTGAGCACGGGCATTCCACATGGGGAGAAAGAGAAGGACTGTGACAACGCAACATGCAGAGAGGATCGCGAAATAACCACCCCAGCCAAAGTCTTGGGCGACTTTGCCGAGCGGATAGCCCGCTGCAGCAGCTCCAAAGTAGGCAAACCAGCCTGCGAAACCGCTGGCGGTACCGGCTGCTTTTTTATGAGAGAGCTCAGCAGCAGCAAGGCCAATCATCATTTGAGGACCGAAGAGGAAGAAGCCGATGGTGAAGAGGGCTACAGAATCGATCCAGACACCGATCTCAGGGAAGAGCCATAAACAGAGCACCGAGAGAAGCATCCCGAGTGAGAAGACCACATTCATCGGCCCCCGTCTGCCCGCATTGATCTTATCGGAAAGCCAACCGGCCACCAACATACCAAAGAGGCCTCCAATCTCAAAGAGGGAGACGCACGCATTGGCTTGGATCATCGAATAATCTTTTGTCTCGATCAGATAGAGCGCGCTCCAGTCATTGATCGCCATCCGAACGATATAGACAAAGAAGGAGGCGATTGCCAACATCCAGACCCATTTATTATTGAGGACATACTTGAAGAGAATCTCTTTAGTCTTCAGCTCTTTCTCTCGTTGATCGGCCTTCTTTTTGTCGGGGAAGTCGTTACGGTACTTCTCAATAGTCGGCAACCCTAAAGATTGGGGGGTATCGCGCAACCGGTTCATCAGGATGAATCCCATAATGATACAGAGAACCCCTGGAATAAACATGGCGTAACGCCAACCTAAATATTCTGCACAAGCCCCAGCAAGGATAGGAATTAAAAAGCCACCGACATTATGGGAGGTGCTCCAGACGCTCCACCAGGTTCCCCTCTCTGATTGGGAGTACCAGTGGGTCAGAAGGCGCGCACAAGGAGGCCAACCCCATCCCTGGAACCAGCCATTTAAGCCCCAAAAGAGCGCAAAGAGGAGGAGGGAGGAGGCAAAACCGAAGAGAATGGTGCTGATACCTGTAATAATCAATCCAAAGGCCATGAAGAAGCGAGGGTTGGATTGGTCTGATATCACCCCACTCGCAAACTTGCTGAGACCATAAGTAATATAAAGGATGCTACCCAAGATGCCGAGTTCGGCTTTGTCATACCCCAAATCGCTCATCAAGGCGGGCATGGCGAAGGTAAAGCTTTTCCGTGTGAAGTAGTAAAAAACGTAGCCGATGAACATCGAATAAAAAATCCGCATGCGCCAATATCGGTATTCCTTCTTGACAATCTGCGGATCTTCAATCTCTTTAAGATGTTCAGCTGGCTTTAAAAAATTTAACACACCATTCACAGCACTCTCCTATCTAAAGAGATTTATTAACGCTCATGATTTTCCCGTAACGATAAATATAGCATGAAAAAGGCGAAAAAGTCACCACTCTTTTCTCCCTCGGCTGGTCGATGAGGTTATGGAAGAGGTCTATTGCTTCTTGACCTTCTGTTTAAGATATGCTAACAAAAGAGAGATGAGCAATAATATATCGGAAGATGAGGTCGACGCACTGCTAAAGGGCAACGCTTCTGAGCCTCAATCCACCAAAGAAGAATCTCTTGAAAAACTGCTTGAAGAGATCATGAGCACCGCTCCCTCAGCCCCTGCTGCTTCGGCGCTCTCCCCAGAAAGAGCGCCCCTCTTTGCTACCCAAACCGAAAAGCAAAAAAAGAATCGCTACCTACCCCTCTGGCTCAGCAGCGCCGTTTTAGGCGCTTTTCTCCTCGGCGGCGCATTTGGCTTTTATTGGGGAAAGAATGATCCTTCTGCCCCCACCTTGAAAGCCCTCCAAGAAGGAATCACCCAACTCACCGACCAGGTCAACCGCTTAGTGAAAGCGATGGAACCTCCCTCCACCGCCTCCTCAGAGATCATCGAGCCCCTCCCTTCCCCCATCAAAAAGAAAGCCAAAGAAGCCATTCTTTAACATAGCTCCCCATCTGCTGCTGCAGGCGATCCTCTTATCCTGTAAAAAAAATAGGAATTATTATGGCACTAGAACCAAAGGCGGCTTTTATCGCCTTCACACTGCTCTGGCTTCTCAAAATGTAGTGAAGATTTAATCCCCATCGTCTATTCTGATTTGCCATATTTTATTTGTATAGGTTATGCAGTACCGCACCGCGAAAGGGGTCTTTGACATCCTGCCTTCCGATCCTGATCCTGAAGGACGGTGGCGGGAGTCCCATCTCTGGAACTATCTTGAAGGGGTCATACGCCACCTCGCCCTCCAGTTTGGTTATCGAGAGATAAGAACCCCTCTCTTTGAAACGACCGATCTCTTTACGCGCAGTATTGGGACAGGCACCGATATCGTCACCAAAGAGATGTACACCTTCCAGGACAAAGCCGAGCGTTCTCTTACTTTACGGCCGGAGGGGACTGCGCCGGTGATGCGCGCCTTTATCGAAAAGCAGCTCCACAACCAAGCTCCGATCCACAAATTTTTCTATATCTGCCCCATGTTCCGCTATGAGCGGAGCCAAGCGGGCCGCTATCGCCAGCACCATCAATTTGGTGTGGAGGCGATCGGCAGTGCGCTGCCGCAACAGGATGCCGAGTGCATCCATCTTCTCTGGTCACTCTATCACCGGCTTGGGCTGAATGGATTGACGCTTCACCTGAACTCGATCGGCGATAAAGAGGCGAGAGCTGAGTTTCGCCATGCTTTAAAGATCTATTTGCGTCCCCACTTAGAGGTTCTCTCTCCTGATAGTCAAGAGCGGTATGAGACCAACCCTCTACGCATTCTCGATTCCAAAGATCCGCAGGACCAGAAATGGCTCAAAGAGGCGCCTCATATTCTCGATTTTCTCAATACTGACTCGAAAGCCCACTTTGAGGCGCTGCGTCAGCTGCTCACAGCTATCGGTATCCCCTACCAGATCAACCACCGGCTGGTGCGTGGGCTCGACTATTACAACAACACCGTTTTCGAGATCACTGCAAACGAATTGGGCTCTCAAAATAGTTTAGGAGGCGGAGGTCGCTACGATGGCTTGATCCCGCAGCTCGGCGGTCCCGACCTGCCCGCATTTGGGTTTGGAGCCGGTTTAGAGAGAATCATTCAAACAGCTTTAGCGCAACAGGTCTTTATCCCCAGTTCCCCAGTCTCCGATCTGCTGCTCATTCCATTGGGCGATCAGGCAGCCACCGAATGTTTCAAACTGCTCTGTGCGATGCGCGACCGTCGGTTGAAGGTCGAGATGGATCTCACAGGTAAAAAACTTAAGGCAGCGATGCGCTATGCAGACGCCGCTAAAATCCGCTATGTCGCCGTCGTCGGCGATCAAGAGCTCGAGAGTGGTCAGATCGAGCTCAAAGAGATGGCGACAGCCACTTCCCAAACCCTTTCTATCGATAGGTTAGTCGATGCGTTACAAGAGAAGTCATTATTGCAATGACCTGACAAAAGAGAATATCGGAGAGAGCGTTTCTCTTTGTGGCTGGGTCCACAGACGCAGAGACCATGGAGGCCTCATCTTTATCGACCTGCGCGACCGTTATGGGCTCACTCAGATTGTCTTTCGGCCTTTCTATCCTGAATTGCACGCCCAAGCGGGTCACTTACGCTCCGAATGGGTCATCGCTGTCAAAGGAACGGTGGCAGCTCGTGCAGAAGGGATGGCCAATCCCAAACTAAAAACGGGCTCAATCGAAATCGAGGCTAAAGAGCTCGACGTGCTCTCTATTGCCAAGACACCTCCTTTTTCTATCAGCGATGAGCATATCGAGGTCAACGAAGAGCTCCGTTTCAAATATCGCTACCTGGATATCCGCAGGGGGGAAATTGCGAGAAGGCTCATCCTCCGTCATCAGATGCTTCTCGCCGTCCGCAACTTTCTGGACAAACACCGCTTTTTGGAGATCACGACACCAGTACTCGCCAAATCAACTCCTGAAGGTGCTAGAGACTACCTAGTCCCATCCAGGATCTATCCAGGAACCTTTTTTGCACTCCCTCAATCGCCACAGCTCTTCAAACAGCTCCTGATGATCTCTGGCATGGATCGCTATTTCCAGATCGCTACCTGCTTCCGTGACGAGGATTCCCGAAGCGACCGTCAGCCCGAATTTGCTCAGATCGACGTCGAAATGAGTTTTGGTTCACAAGATGAGCTCTTTGCCCTGATGGAGGGCCTCTGTGCCGCCATTTTCAAAGCCTGTTTGGGTCTCGATTTGAAAACCCCCTTCCCCCGCATGCCCCACAAAGAGTCGATAGAGAAGTATGGGTGTGACAAACCAGATCTTCGCTTTGGCATGCCGCTGATCCGTGTCGATGAGATTGTTAAAGAGTCTCAATTCTCCGTCTTTAAAGAGGCGCTGGCAACAGGAGGCACTGTCAAAGGTCTCTGCGTGAAAGGTGGCGCTGAACTTTCCCGCAAACAGATTGAAGAGTACACCTCATTTGTCGGCCGCTTTGGTGCTCAAGGACTCGCCTGGATGAAGATCACAGATGAGGGACCCACCTCCAGCATCGTCAAATTCTTTGATCAGCCATGCCTAGAGCGTTTGATGAAAACAATGGGCGCCGAAAAAAACGACCTGCTCCTCTTTGTCGCCGCAGAGAGATCGACCGTCAACCAATCTCTCGACCACCTACGCCGCCGTTTAGGAAAAGAGCTGGGGCTGATCGATCCTGAGCAATATGCCTTCACCTGGATCACCGAATTTCCGCTCATGCAGTGGGATGAGGAGACGCAGAATTATGCCTGCGAACACCACCCTTTCACCTCACCTCATCCCGATGATATTCCCCTTCTCGATAGCGATCCGCTAAAGGTGCGCTCTTCAAGTTACGACCTCGTGCTGAATGGCTATGAATTGGGATCGGGCTCTCAGCGCATATTTGATGGAGAGCTCCAGGCAAAAATTTTTCGCCTGCTCAAACTTTCCCCCGAAGATATCCAAAAACGTTTTGGATTTTTCATCGAGGCTTTACAGTATGGGACACCGCCTCACATGGGCATCGCACTCGGCGTCGACCGCATCGCGATGCTGCTCAGTGGAGCTGAAAGCATCCGCGATGTGATCGCCTTCCCCAAAACGCAAAAAGCCTTTGACCTGATGCTGGATGCCCCTTCAGAAGTGGCGCAACATCAATTGACAGAACTCAAAATTCATGTGGAGAAACCCGAATGATGAATAAATGGATCGTATGTACGCTATTGGCCTTTTCTGTGCCGCTATGTGCTTCAAAAGGCACAGACAAGCCAACCGAGGCGCAGGCAGCGCCCACGCCTGCTGAAGAAAAGAGCCCTGTTGATTTTGGACGCCTCTCTGAGACGTTAGGACATCTCATTGTCCGCCAACTACAGCAGCCCGGATTCACCTTCGACTTAGATCGTGTAATCTTGGGGATGCGGGATGAACAGTCGGGCAAACCCTCCCCGATGAATGAAGAAGAGTATGAGCGGGTAGTCTCCTCTCTTCAGGAACAGCAGTTCCTCCAAGCTGCGGAAAAGAATCTGGCAGAAGCCAATGCTTTCTTGCAGGAAAATTCAAAAAAAGAGGGAATACAGACAATCGATGAGAAATTGCAGTATGTGATCTCATCTACAGGTATTGGAGAGGCTGTCGGTCCCGAATCGATCCCGCTCATCCATTACAAAGGACAGCTTCTCGATGGCACCATCTTCGCAAGCTCAGAGGGAATGACACAGCCGATCGCCCTCCCCATCAAACAATCGATCCCCGGCTTTGCCAAGGGGCTTGTTGGCATGAAAGAGGGTGAAAAGCGGGTTCTCTATATCCATCCTGAACTCGCTTACGGCTTGTCTGGCCATCTTCCCCCCAATTCACTGCTCATCTTCGAGGTGGAGATCGTCAAAGCCAACGCTTTGCCAGCGAGTGAAATAGCCAAACAAGAGGGTGAAAGCAGCGTCAAAGTCGAACAGTGAACATTGTTCTCTTTGCGCCTGAAATCCCTCAAAACGCCGGTAATATCGCACGCAGCTGCGCTGTTACCGGCGCTACCCTGACACTTGTCCGCCCCCTCGGCTTCAACCTCACCGACAAACAGCTCAAACGCTCCGGCCTCGACTACTGGAGCACGCTCAACTTCCGCATCGTCGACAGCCTCGAGGAGGCCCTCCAGGAACCCTTCTACTTCTTCTCAACAAAAGGTAAAAAGAACTACACCGATATCGCCTACTCACCCCACTCCACACTCATCTTCGGCTCCGAAACTGCCGGCCTGCCCCCCTGGATCCACGCCCAATGGCCCCACCTCTTCCACACCATACCCATGAAGCCCCCTGCTCGCTCCCTCAACCTCTCCAACGCCGTCGCCATCGTCCTCTACGAAGCCCTCCGCCAGTTAGATTTTAAATTTTAACTAAACGCAAAGACGCCAAGACACAAAGAAGGGGGGTACGCGAAGCGCTCCTATTTCTTTGCGACTCTGAGTCTTTGCGCCTTTACCCCTCGCTGACTTCGTCAGTCTCGGACAATCCATCAAAAAAGCGCCACTGGCGCTTTATTTGAGGTACCTTGTCGTTGAATTTTTTAGGCGGATTTTTCCCCACGAGCCTTACGGCTAGAGAGCTTCAGTGACGAGGCGGCGGAGTGAGTCGAGGTCTTTGAGGCCGACGACCCGTTTAACCTGCTTTCCGTTTTTGAAGAGGATCAGGGTGGGGATGGAGGTGACCTCGAAGCGGGCAGCGACACTGACCGACTGATCGGTATCGACTTTGGCAACTGTGAGTTTTCCAGCCATTTCTTGAGCGAGCTCTTCTACGATGGGAGTCAGCATCCGGCAGGGGCCACACCAGTCAGCATAAAAATCGATAAGAACGACACCCTGGGCAATGCCCTGATCGAAGTTGTCGTCATTAAATTGTTTGAGATTTGACCCAGCCATTTTAACTCCTCAAAAAGATTGGTAATCAGATCATAACCTGAGAGTGGAAAAAATTCAAGGGTATGGTTATGATTTTTGCCCATGCGGCCATGGCGGAATTGGTAGACGCGCTAGATTCAGGTTCTAGTCGGGGCAACTCGGTGGATGTTCGAGTCATCTTGGCCGCAAATATAAGCCATTCCTGCTCTGGGAATGGCTCAAATAGGGGCTGTATTGAAAAATTTAAGCCGCTCGAATTTAGCCAGATTTGGCCTCCAGTTTTGGAAGCACGAGTGAAGAAGATAGCCCCAGCGCTATCTTCGATCGAGTGGTTAAAAAAATGGAGGACCAAAGATGGTTAAAGGCGAGCAGCTTAAATTTTTCAACACAGCCTCAAATAGGTGATAGTTAGATGATCCGAGCCATCCTTGCAGCTCTCTTTATTGCTGGGATTTGCATTGGGATTGCCTATTTTAATGTCCCGATTTTGACAGGAATCATCGGCTTCATTCCAGGCACGGTGATGACTGTCATTGTCTGGGTTTTTACCCTTTCGATCTGTTTACTTTACGCTGAGGCCACCCTGACACAACCGGATGGCGCTAATTTGGCCTCAATCTCATACGCCTTGCTGGGCCGTACCTGGATGGTCATCCTCTCGATTTTCTTCATCATCAATGTGATTTCCTACCTTGCCTCTTACGCCTATGTCACCACGGAATTCTTGCAATGGTTCTTTCAAGACCGCTGGCACCATATCCTTCCCCCCTTTGCTGCTGAACTCTTGAGCCTTCTTCCTCCCCTCATTATCATCTATCTCGGCGTCAAATTTTCCATTCATGTTCAAGCCCTCTTGATGGTCGGCCTCTTCGTCTCCTTTATCCTACTCTGTTACTGGGGAAGTGGGTCTGTGGTCCCAAGCCGTCTTCTTGAATCTCAGTGGACCTACACGATTTTCTCGGTGCCAATTTTGTTCAGCGCTTTCGGCTTTGCGGGGATTGTTCCTGTCATCTGTACCTATCTTAAACGCAATCCTTTCCATATCAAATTCGCCCTCTGGATCGGAAGTGTCATCCCATTGATCATCTATATTTTTTGGCAGTGGTTCATGCTCGGATCCTTCTCATCAGACAACTTTTGGGTCCTATTTGAAAAAAAAGCCTCTCTTGATTCGGTTGTCGCACTAGCTCAAACGATTCCCCATATCATCTACCCTCTGAATTATCTCATCTTTTTCTCGATGATCACTTCTCTGATCGGCAATGGGACCACGATGGTCGAATTTTTTAGCGACCTCTTTAAAATTCCTCTCCAAGAAAGAAAGGGATGGATCCGTTTAGGTTTAAGCTGCCTTGTCTTTGCACTCACCTTTCTTGCCTCTTTCTACAAAGGACAATTCTTTGTCTCACTCGTTCAGACCGTGACCGCTTCTTTGGGAGCCTTTTTGACCAACGGGATCATCCCCCTTATCATGGTGATTCAAGCCCGCTATTTCTATAAACTTCAAACCCCTCGCCTCTTGGGCGGGGGCACCGTTACCCTATTCTTACTCGGATCCGGCCTTCTCCTTCTGCTCTATTTGGAAGGCGTTGACTATATTAGTTATTAATTTTATCTCTTGGTCTCATGTGGCGCTCTGTTGGTGCAGCTTTTTTTATCTTCGCTTTCTGCACAGGAACCAGCTTCATCACACTCCCATTCACTGTCAGCCATGCCGGTTTTTGGCCCTCTGTAGTCGCTCTCTTCGTCTCCTGGCTTTTTCTCATTTTCACAGCATTCTATTACCTCGAAGCTGTTTTAACGATGCCTCCAGGCGCCAATATCGCATCGATCTCTAGGCGCTACTCTTCCCGTTCGATCGTCATCCTCAATACAATCATTTTCCTCGCTGCCTGCTACGGCTACTTGCTAACAACTTTCTGCTTCGGCATTCCGATGCTCATTTCTCTTTTAGAGTTTTATCAGATCCCTGCACCACAATTCTTGGCCTATCTTTTTTTCGCTCTGGCCCTCTTTGTCACGGTCGCTATCAGCGTGCGCTGCGCTGTCATCGTCAACTTCTTCCTGCTCATTTTATTGGGTTTTGTTTTTTACTTCTCTTTTCGTTCAGGTCTTGTCGCCTACAAACCTGAGACCCTCAACCATTTCACAGCAGCTTACCTCTTTGTTGTCATCCCCTCCCTCCTAAATTCTCTCTTCTTCCAGGTCATGATTCCCACCCTGGCAAACTTTTTAAACTACAGTGTGAATCGTTTGCGAATGGTCATACTGAGTGGAGTGACACTGGCAACTCTTCTCTTTATCGCTTGGCTCTGGTTGGTCATTACCTCGACCGGTACCAAGAGCTTTGGAAACATCAATTGGCTGGCTCCCAAAACTGTCAATTTTCTCAAACTCTACCATGTCGAAGGGATCGGTCATTGGCTACCCTCACTGCTGATCCTCATTCTAACAACCAGCTCGATCGGAGCAGGGACAATCATGGTCGACTTCTTCTCCGACCTCTTTCGAATTCCATCAGAGGAGAGAAAGGGAGTCAAAAGAGTCCTCTTGGCGCTGCTGATCTTTCTGCCCCCTCTTCTAGCTTCTTATCTACCCACTCCACTTCTGCTCAAAGTGATGATCTATATCACCGATGTGGGTGGTCTCTACCTCTGTGGGATCCTCCCCATCTGGTGGATCTGGACCATTCGCTATTACCATCAGGTGAAAACAAAAAATTTAGTTCCCGGCGGAAAGGTGACCCTGACCATTTTAACCATCTTGGCCTTCTTTTTCCTCTACCTAGTTGGCCTCGAATTCCTCTATCAAGCCCTGATTTAATTGGACTTTGTGGATAAACAGTCCCTCTGATATACTGTCCAACTAAAAACAGAATTTGAGGCATCGGATGGCCCTTCCAGAATCCACAAAGAACTCGCTTTTGCAGTTTTTGCAAGAAAGACGCTCACCAGAGCTCCTTGCAGCCTATCTTTTTTATCTAGAGCAGCACTTTCATCTGCAACCAGTCGTCTTTGTCAGAGATAAAATCATCTATCAAAGCGCCGATACGGCCATTAAGAAATTGGAAGGGGAAGGAAAAGTTTGGCGCGAAACTGAAATTAAGATCGGGTATGGTCCTCCCTCTGTCAATGACCAGACAAAAAAAATCTATATCTGCCCCTTTACAGGAAAAGTTTTTGCTGACAATACCCATCCCAATCCCCAAGATGCGATCTATGATTGGGTCTCAAAATGCCCTGAAAATACAGAGAGAATCGGTGGCGTACCTGCTAAACGCTTCTTCGTTTCTGAAGATCTTGAAGTGATCCGCAACTACATCAAACCCCCTAAACAGCCGATCTCGAAAACTGTCTTCTCTTCTGCCGTGACTGGGAAACTCTTCAATTCGAAAGAGGCCGTCATCAGAGATTTTAAAGAGCACTATTTGAAACCGATGACACTGGTGGAGGTTCAGAACCAGAACCGGTTCCAACTCGAAGACTCCTTCCTCAACTTCATCCAAGACCATCTCCAAGAAGATAAAATCGCCTCATTTGTTGAAAATTTAGCGGAAGATCCCGCCTTTCATCCCTATGTCAATAAATGGGTCGAGGCAGCTGAGTAAAACCGAAATTACTACTTCGGCAGAAGAAACTATTGCCTGGGGAAAAGAGCTCGCCAAAGAGCTGCGACCTGGTGCTGTGGTTTGCCTTTTTGGCGATTTAGGGGCGGGAAAGACAACACTGATAAAAGGAATCGTGGAGGCGGTGACAGGGAATAATGCTGACTCTGTCTGCAGCCCTACCTTTTCTTATTTAAATATCTATCCTGGCCCCTGTCCGGTTTATCATTTTGATCTCTATCGACTCCAGGATGCCGAGGATTTTATCAGCATGGGATTTGAAGAATACCTTCTAGGCGAAGGGATCTGCTGTGTGGAGTGGAGCGAAAGAATCGAAACCATCCTGCCCTCCCACTGCCTCAAAATCAGCCTAGAATATGGTGGAGAAGAGGAGAGAAAGATTCATTATGAAGTTCCAAGACGCTCACTTTCTGATCACGGTTGCCAATGCCGAGGATCTTCCTGACAATGAGAAGTTCCCTGAAATTGCTGTCCTAGGGCGCTCCAACGTAGGAAAATCGTCCCTGCTCAACAATCTTTTTGGCTCCAAAAACTTGGTAAAAACCTCCTCCACGCCAGGGAAAACACGCGCTCTCAACTTTTTTCTCGTCGACAAACAGCTCATTTTTGTCGATATGCCCGGTTATGGTTATGCTGAGGCTTCTGCCCAAGAAAAAAAACGGTGGGCCAGCCTGATGGAACACTATTTAAACTCGCGCACCGCGCTAAAAGCCCTTCTCTTTCTCTTCGATATCCGCCGGACTCCAGGGGCCGAGGACCTTCAAATGCTAGAATGGATCCGCTATAGAGAGTTGCCTACTCTTCTCATTCTGACCAAAGTAGACAAAGTGGGGCAATCGGAAAAGGTCCTTCAGACCCGGCGAATAACCGATAGGATAAAAGAGATCCCCTATGTACACTATTCTGCAACGAAAAATGTGGGGAGAAAGGAATTGATCGCGCAGATTACAGGGTATGTTCATGGTGCTGCTTAAACAGGCAACCCTCGTCTGTCTCGATTGCGAGTTTACGGGGCTCGATCCGGAAAATGACCGCATTATCGAGTTGGCAGCCGCCAAATTCAATGGCACAGAGATCCTCGATACGATCGACCTCCTAGTCAGTCCTGGCTGCGCCATCTCTCCAGCCTCCCTCGCCATCCACCATATCACCGAAGAGATGGTAAAGGCGAAGCCTCCCATCGAAGCGATTCTTCCCCAGTTTTTCAATTTTATCGGTCAGAGCACCATCGTCGGCCACGCTGTCGGCTGCGACCTCGATATGTTGGAAAAGGCAGCCGGAAGAGCAACCATCCACTATCCCCTCAAATCGCGTTCCTATATCGACACGTTGAGGCTGGCCCGTCTTTATGGGGATAGCCCCAATAACTCGTTAGAAAGCCTTGCCACCCATTTCAATGTTCCCAATCCTGGCTCCCATCGCGCCCTCAATGATGTGATGATGAATATCGAAGTCTTCAAACACCTTGTCCGTAAGTATCAGACCCTTGACCAGCTCTTCCAGCTCCTCTCCCATCCTATCAAGATGAAATATATGCCACTCGGTAAACACAAAGGGAGATTATTCGGCGAAATTCCTCTTCAGTATCTCCAGTGGGCTGCTCATATGGATTTCGATCAGGATCTTCTTTTCACCATTCGGACAGAATTAAAAAAACGGAAGAAGGGAGGCGCCTTTGGACAGGCCGCAAACCCTTTTGCCGAACTATAGGTAAGCTCTATGAAAGAAACAGGCTCCTTTGCAGTGAAATTGGGTCTCTCTGAGATGCTCAAAGGGGGGGTTATCATGGATGTCACCACCCCTGAGCAGGCGAAGATTGCTGAGGAAGCAGGTGCCTGCGCTGTCATGGCCCTAGAGAGGATTCCCGCCGATATCCGTGCTGAGGGTGGTGTCTCCCGAATGTCTGCACCCCATCTCATCGAAGCCATTCAAGAGGCGGTGACGATCCCCATCATGGCAAAATGCAGGATCGGCCATTTTGTTGAAGCCCAAATTCTGGAGGCGCTGCAGGTCGATTTTATCGATGAAAGTGAGGTTTTGACTCCTGCCGATGAGGAGTATCATATCGACAAGCACCCTTTCCTTATCCCTTTTGTCTGTGGAGCACGTGATCTGGGAGAGGCTCTTAGGCGCATCGGAGAGGGTGCCGCCATGATCCGCACTAAAGGCGAAGCGGGCAGTGGCAACATCGTCGAAGCGGTGCGCCATATGCGCTCCATCCAATCGGCGATCCGTCGGCTCAAAACGATGGAGAAGAGTGAACTGATGGCAGAATCCAAACGGCTGATGGCTCCCTATGACTTAGTCTGCCAAGTGGCTGAGACGGGAAAACTCCCTGTCCCTAACTTCTCAGCTGGTGGCATCGCGACCCCAGCTGACGCAGCCCTGATGATGCAGCTTGGGGCAGAAAGCATCTTTGTCGGCTCGGGTATCTTCAAATCGAATGATCCCGCCAAAAGAGCCCGTGCTATCGTCCTTGCCGTCACCTATTATCAAGATCGGGGCAAACTCGCAACGATCTCTTCGGGATTGCTGGAAGGAATGAAAGGGATCGACTTACGCAAACTTGCCAAAGAGGAGCTCTTGGCTCACCGTGGCTGGTAAAATCGGTGTCCTGGCTCTTCAAGGAGCCTTTGCGAAGCATCTCTCCCTACTTCACAAATTGGAGATTCCCGCCATCGAAGTGCGCTATCCAGAGCAGCTGTCAGACTGCTGTGGGCTCATTCTCCCGGGTGGAGAATCGACCACTATGACGCGCCAGATCGCCTCTATGGCAATGGAGGAGCCTTTGCGCCACTTTGCCGAAGAATCTCCTCTTTTTGGAACCTGTGCAGGCATGATTTTGATGTCTCGAGCAGGAATCTTGTCGCTCTTGGATATCGTTGTGGACCGCAATGCCTATGGCCGGCAAGCCGATTCATTCACAACCCCTCTCACCTTTCGTGGATGCACCTTTCCTGGCTTTTTCATCCGCGCTCCGCGCATCACGGCGATTACCTCACCCGATGTCAAAGTGGTTGTCTCATACGAAAATGAAGCTGTCTGCGTCCAGCAAGGCCACCATCTCGCAGCCTCCTTCCACCCCGAATTGGCAGGTAACCCCATTTTGCATCGCTATTTTATAGAATTGTGTTATGGCGACAAGCGGGTAATGAGCCAATCGCTGTTCTCTTTGACATAGAGGAAGCGGTCGTGGAGGCGGTTAGCGCGCCCCTGCCAAAACTCTATCCTCTCAGGAATTAACCGGTACCCACCCCACATTTTCGGACAAGGAACCTCTTTTCCACGATATTTTTTCTGGAGACGACCAAATAGTTCCTCAAGCTCCTGCCGAGATGCTAGCGGGGCACTCTGATGCGAAGCAGCGGCCGCCAGTTGCGCTCCCCGAGGTCGTGAATGGAAGTAGCGGAGCGTCTCTTTCCTAGAGATCTTTTCGACCCTTCCCTCCAGACATACTTGCCGGTAGATCTCTTTCCACCAAAAGGTGAGAGAGCCGTAGGGATTGAGCGCCAGATGTTCCCCTTTACGGCTCTCATAGCTGGTGTAAAAGACAAAACCGTGCGCATCGAACTCCTTCAGTAAGACAGTACGCGCAGCCGGCCTCCCTACGCTGCTAACAGTCGCAAAGAGCATGCCATTCGGTTCAAAAATAGCTGCTCGGATGGCCTCCTCGAGCCAGATGTGGAACTGGGCAATCGGATCCTCCTGCAAACTCTCTTCTAAGAGAGGTTCATTCCCATACTCCCAGCGCAACTTCGCTATAGAACGTTTCATATACCTATGCTATATCAATGTTATGACAAAATTAACTATTCAAGATTTAGACATCAAAGGGAAAAAGGTACTGCTGAGAGCCGATCTCAATGTGCCTCTCGACGGGGATAACAATATAAGTGATGCCTCACGTATCGAGGCGAGCCTTCCCTCCATTCAATACATTCTCGATCATGGCGGCGCAGTGATTCTGATGAGCCACTTGGGGCGTCCGCGCGGAGCTCCGCTCGCCGATCTCTCATTAGCACCTATTGCCCACTTTCTGAAAGCAGTGCTGGCGGCGCCTGTTACCCTGGCTCCTAATTGCATCGGGAGCAAGGTGCAGGAGAAGGTTGACGCGCTCAAGCCGGGCGAGGTTCTGCTACTCGAAAATTTAAGATTCCATCGCGCTGAAGAACATCCTGAAGAGGACCCTTCCTTCGCTAAAGAGTTAGCGAGCTATGGCGACTGCTATGTCAACGATGCCTTTGGATCTGCCCACCGCAAACATAGCTCCACCTACACGATTGCACAATACTTCCCCGGGAAAGCTGCAGCAGGCATTCTCATGGAACAGGAGATCCGCTTTTTAGGGAAACTGGTAACAAATCCCGAAAGACCCTTTGTGACACTGCTTGGTGGGGCCAAAATTTCAAGTAAACTGGGTCTCATCAAAGCATTATTGACAAAAGCAGATCGTCTCTTGATCGGTGGCGGAATGACCTACACTTTCTTAAAAGCCCAAGGGATTGCCACAGGTGATTCTCCGGTGGAGGAGGAGCTCGTACCCTTAGCCGGCTCTTTGATCAAAGATTATGGTGATCGCCTCGTTTTGCCAGAAGATTTAGTAATCGCTGCTGACTGCAGGGAGAATGCCCCTGCGAAAACGATTATTTGCCAAGAAGGCATTCCTCCTGGCTACCAAGGGGTCGATATCGGACCTAAAACCCTCGAAACATTTAAAGCGCTGCTCGCCCCTGCCAAAACGGTACTCTGGAATGGCCCTCTCGGTATTTATGAATGTGAAAGCTTTGCCAAAGGCACCCTAGGGATTGCCCACTATCTCGCCACTCTCAAAGCCACTACAGTGGTCGGTGGAGGCGATTCGATCGCTGCCATCAATCAGGCCGATGTTGCCGACAAAATCACCCATCTCTCCACCGGCGGCGGCGCCACCCTAGAATTTCTCGAATATGGCACCCTCCCCGGCATCGATGCCCTCTCCGACAAGAAAAGTCAGCCAGTCGGCAGTTAAGCGATCATTCAAGAGTTCTAAGCTTTTGCCAATAAAAGAATAAGGCATTAACCCCCGAATCAAAATCATGGTCGAGCTCACATTCCCGCGCCATCTCACTAAACGATTGTCTCCAGTTATTTGGAGGTTTGGGCAATTGGAGAGGTACTCTCGATTCACCACAGCGATGAAAAGTATTCTGCAGGCATAGTAGGAAATCGAAATCCCCCATAGGGAGCTGATTCGATTAATTTTGCTGCAGGCTCTATACGAAAGAGAAAATAATCCTCCATCTCGAGCATCGCATTCTTTTGCAGTTCCTCAAGGAGAAATGCAGACTGCACATCAGCCGTCCCTTTCATCTTCAACTGCATCGCCAAGTCGAGATCCTTCGTAGCACGTGCCACATTAAGTCGAGTTTCTAATGCATATCCTCCCTTTAACAACCAGAGGCAAGGCTTGTTTAAGAACAACCGCGCCAAAAATCGTTCAAACGCGACCTTCCTGCGTACCCTTTCGAGGTCCATCCCACTTTCTTTTGAAAAGGTTTGTAACCGTACTTCTAAACTTTGTCGAAAACTTGCAGGAGAAGAAAATGTCTTATTCATCACTTTGTCACCCTATTCACAATACGCTTAATCCGTTCCGAATTCGATTCGAGGTCCAGTTTCGTGAGAAATGCCAGGGAGATCACTCCCTTTTGCAATCCATCTGACAGGGCTTGCATAACAATTTCATCGGAAATCGTCTCATCCAAAAGTACATCACAAATTGTCCTTTCGGGAGTTGTAACTCTGTATCCCTCAAACTCAGACACCTCCTTCTCTTCAAGCTTGTCGAAATGGAGCCTTAAGCTTTTAGGAGGTTTATGAAATCTCCGAAAATGCTTCGGAACCGTAAAGTGATAAAAAGCAGGCATTGCATCACTCAAATTGTGAATCGCCAAAGCGGTTTGATGAGAAAAAACACCTTCCACCTTTCCCAATCGATTGCAGGACCACAAGCTCCAATAAACTAAGTCAGCCCGCTCACCAATTGGATAATTGGCCAGTCGATAGATGCCACGCCCCTCTCGAATCCATCTTCCTCTCTTTACATGATAAGAAAACCTACTATCCGAATAACCTGCCTCTTTTGCTTGGCGGGCTGTAAAATGCCCTTGTTGAAGACTGGCTATTTGATAAAGATGGTCTTCCATTTCACTTGCTTTCATGTATAAATCCTAACTAATGGTTAGGTTTTATGTCAATACCCCCCCCCGTACTGGGAAAACAGATCAACCTTCGCTATAGTAATTCCAGTTGTTTTTTTATTAGTTCTTAATAATTTTAGTAAATACTTATACCTAAACAGGAAAAATAAAGATGTTCCGATCAGAGTTTTCTAGAGAAGAATTTCCTAATATTCAACCAGCATATCTCTCTTCACAAAACATGAAAGAGAGTGCCGTTAGGGCTCGCATCGTTTTCGTATTAGGCCTTATCGGAACGATTGCTTCAATCATCATTTTGACTCTTGGCTGTTCATCAATTTTTGGACCTAATAGAAGTCCGGGGTTCATTGGATCTATTACCAGTGGCTCTATTGGTACATTTCTTTTCTCTGTACCTGCCGCTGTTTTACTCATCTCGCGCCATCTAGAAATGAAAACTATAGAAAATGAATTAAAAAGTATTAATGAAGCTAATGGCAAAGAGTCTGTCTTTGAAAAATAAGGTCCTTCGCGATAGCGAGCCAGGGGTCATTTTTTCTTAATTTGACAGCATTGCCTTATAACCCCAATGCTATCAAATTAAGAAAAAAAGGCCTCTAGATTAGCTCTGATTGGCTTAAGCGACTTTTACCTGCAACTAAAACAAGATAAGATGATCGGCTAACGTCGGTAAGATAAGCAAGCTAATCTTGCCTATCCTGCCAGCGTAAGCTGATCATCTTATCTTGTTTTGGCCCCCACTGAGACACTCAGCTGCTGACGCAGCCTCGGTCTCAGGCGAGGGTGGGTGCTGGGCCTGGGGGAGGCTGATCTGATGAGATGTGGGGCTGGGTGGAGATGCGCTTGTGGTAGGCGTAGACCATCATTCCGATGGCAATAGTTCCTGAGAGAGTGGCAACTCCAATTAAGGCGATTCCGAGCTGGGCAGAAGTCAGGACGCCAGATGCGCCAAGGGCGCCAAAAGTGATGATGAGAGCTGCGAGGCAGAGACCCGAAATCCAATCGACCTTTCTTGTGGCAAATGAGCCGCCCAGCAGCTTAGCCCCTGCATATCCCACGCCGAGACCTAAAGCTGTCCAGCCTGTGGTGTGGGAGGGGAAAGCGTGCGCCGCTGCAGTAATTCCGATGATTAAAAGAGCGATCATGATGCAGCTGCCCAGAAGATGGGTCATCCGTGTCTGATCGCTCTTGTTTCCGATCAGGTTGTCATAATCGTCTTTATAAGTAGCGCCATATCCCGCTACACGAGTGAGTGAGCACATATTTTTAAGAAACGAGGGAGTTTCCTCCCTCTTTTTTTAGCCCCAAAAAGGTTGTTCTTACTATCGTTCTGCTCCTGCTAGAGCCATGCAAGCACAAGGTGCACAGCAGTAACAACAGACAATACCGATTGCCAAAATAGCAAGCGTGGGACCGATGACACACCAACCTGCGACAACGGGAGTGACAATCCCTGCGACAGCTAAAGCTCCGATGACAATGAGGGCTATAGTGATCAGCAAAGGAATGGCATTAGCAGCCTTTTCCCCTGGAGTTCTTCCAGCAATGGCGCCTATGACATAACCAATCAGTGAGGGGATCGATAAGCCAACGATGCACCAGCCGATGGTCACACCATTCATGGCCCCTGCTGCTGCGACACAGCCGATAACGAAGAGAGCGATCCCAATAAGAGCATTACAGCTCTGAGTGCTGATTGCGACTGTTTGGGCTAGATCACCCTCTTTTTGTAGATGCTGAGCTTTAACAGCTTCAGGCATCGATAGATTTAAACTAAGAGAAGACATTAAACCTCCAATTTAAAAATGAAGGTCTATTATAATGGTATTGGTTTAAGAATTCATCAAGAAAAAAAAGAGTTTACAATTGCAGCTCATACCTTGTAGACCTTGCTTGATAAGAGAGGATTCTGTATAATAACGCTCTCCTTAAACAGCTAAAGACTGCAATGTCGAGCTTCGCCTTCATCGTTTTTTCTCCCATTTTACTCACTGGATCTTGTCATGGCGCGCGCTAAAGGCACTTTTTCTCCTTTGAGAGCCTATTTCTGGCCGATCCACTCCTATGAGCTGCGCAAATTTCTGCCTCTGTTGGCAATGGCCTTCTTCATCGGATTTAATTACAACATCCTGCGCAATATGAAAGATGCCCTGCTGGTCACTGCAGACCATTCGGGGGCAGAGGTCATCCCTTTCATCAAAGTCTGGGGAATCGTGCCGGGCGCTCTCCTTCTCACCTTCATCTACAGCCGGCTCAATAACCGGTTGAAGCGCGACCACGTCTTCTCTGTGATGATCGTGATCTTCCTCGTCTTCTTTGCTCTCTTTACCTTCTGCATCTATCCTCTGCAGAATGTGATTCATCCTCACCAGACAGCCGACCTTCTCGAAGCCCACCTCCCAAAAGGCTTCATGGGGCTGATTGCGATGTTCCGTTACTGGACCTTCAGTAGCTTCTACATCATGTCAGAGCTCTGGAGCTCGACCGTTTTGTCGATGCTCTTCTGGGGATTTGCCAATGAGGTGACTCGCATGCAGGAAGCGAAACGCTTCTATGGCCTCATCGCGATCGGCTTGAACGTCGCCGCCATCACTTCAGGCCAGGTCTCCTACTTCCTCTGCAGCACCCTCTTCAAATTAAACATTTCCTTCACAGCTAATCCTTGGCACCAATCGGTGATTCTTCTCACAACTGTGGTCATCCTCTCGGGACTCGCCATCCTAGGCATCTTCAGATATATCACCCGCGAGCTCCTTTCAAGAGAGGGCCACGAAGATGTCAGAATTATTCGGAAAGAGAAGATTAAAATGTCGATGCGCGAGAACTTTGCCATTCTCGGGCGCTCCAAATATCTCCTCTCGATCGCGATCATCGTTTTAGCCTATAACCTGGTCATCAACCTCGTCGAGGTAATCTGGAAAGATCAGGTGCGTCAGCTCTATCCCGACCCCAACCATTTCAACGCCTACATGAGTCAGATCACCACGATCACCGGCATCATCTCTTTCTTCACCTCTCTGCTCATTTCGGGACAGTTGATCCGCAAATTTGGCTGGACCCTCGGCGCTCTGATCACCCCTCTTATCCTCCTAGTAACCTCCTGCGCCTTTTTCTTCTTCTTTGGTCGTGATAGCATGGCAGGCGCATTGGCAATTCTCGGTACCTCTCCCTTAGCTCTCGTCGTCTTCTTTGGCTCTACGCAGAACTGCATTTCGAGAGCCTCCAAGTTTACCCTTTTTGACGCGACCAAAGAGATGGCCTTCATTCCGCTCAGCATCTCAGATAAGCTAAAAGGGAAAGCTGCTATCGATGGCGTCGGCTCCCGCCTCGGCAAGTCGGGCGGCTCGCTCATCCACCAAACCCTGCTCGTCGCCTTCTCTTCGATAGCCGCCAGCGCCCACATCGTCGCCGGCATTCTCTTCCTCGCTATCTTCTTCTGGATCGGCGCCGTCCTCTCCCTCGGCCGCCAGTTCAATGCCCTCCCCCATGCGCAACCCACACCCACACCCACACCCGAAAAACCAGCTCCCGAACTCGCCTCCGCCCCCTAGTCTTAAATTCAGATTCAACGCAAAGACGCCAAGACGCCAAGACACAAAGAAGGAGGGTACGCGAAGCGCTCTTCTTTCTTTGCGCCTCTGCGTCTTAGCGTCTTTGCGTTGAATTTTGAAGAAGGCTTGGCGTCTTTGCGTTGAATTTTAACGAAGGGTTGGCGTCTTAGTGTCTTTGCGTTGAATAAAATGGAAAGTTTTTCCTAGCGCGTTTTATTGGGTGAGGGAGCGGCGGTAGCGGATCATTAGCTCGAGGAAGGCTAAGCCGGCCATCGCCATGAAGATGATGTAGACATAGGAGGGAAAGACGAAGTTGAGGGTGAGGCCGATGAGGACAACGAACTGAGCAACGGTGGTGATTTTGCCCCACCAGATCGCCTTGACCTCGTAGTTGGTCCATCCACGGACGAGACCGAGGAAGAGGCCGAAGAGGCAGATGGAGGCATCACGGGAGAGAAGGGCGCTGAGCTCGAAGAAGTTGATCTTCTCTTCCAGAAAGAAAATGCCTCCGGCGAAGAAGACGAAAAATTTATCCATGATGGGATCTAAAACAGCGCCAAACTGAGTGGTCATGCGTTGGCGGCGTGCCAGATAGCCATCGAGAAAGTCTGTCACCATCGCCAGGATAATTGCAAGGAGGCGAATATAGGGATTGCTTTGAAGAAAGGCAAGTGCGAACCCAGCTCGAGAAAGTGAAAGGACATTAGAAAAATTAAGAATCATGACTCGGTGGGCAGTTTATTACGCTTAATTCTTTTATACCAAATTAAACTTATCAATGCGACAAGAAATAAAGAAAAGATGACTATATTCGCGTATTTAACAAAATAAGAACAATTTTTACCACAAAAGTAGGCGAGTAAAAAGAGAGTCATGTTAGAGCAGAAGCAGGCGATGCCATCCGCTAATAAAAATTTCCCGAAATGCATTTTCCCCATCCCAGCGGATGCAAAGAGGCAATTGCGAACTCCAAAGGGGATGAAACGGCCTACAAGTAGGGTGACGGAACCATATTTTTGATAGTATCTCTCAATCTTTTCCAATTTTTTAGGATGAAAGACCCGAGCAAACCAGCTGATTTTCCATAATTTAGGACCGAAATAGCGGCCCATCCAATAGACAACCCAGTCGGAGATGTAGGCGCCGAGAAAAACCCCCAAAAAAAGTTTCAATGTATTCTCTGGCACGACCGTGCTGGCAAGAATGCCCGAGATAACGATCAGGAGATCCTCACTGATGGGAACATTTAAGCCTGCCAGCATCAGGAGGCCAAAGACCACCCAATGGGCATATTGAGCATGGTCGACAATAAAGGGGATAAGATCCATAATCCGAAAGATTTTAACAAAGTTGTGCTTAACTAGAAACAATAGTTTTCCAAAAAAGAAAACTTATGTAACCTGTTCCGTTATGAAACCTATCAATGAATCCGTTTTTATCAGTTCCGTTCGCGCCTTTTTCGTCACCCTGTTTGGGGCTCTCGGCATCGGTGCAGCCACTCTCGCCATTATTCTCTCCTATGTGCTGATTGTAGCCGGAATCAAGGAGGAATCGCTTCCTTCTAATGTCAAGGTCTTGGCTGATGCCTCGGGGAGCCGCAAGAAATTGAGCTCGAGCCATCCCGTCATTCTCGAAATTAGTTTTGATGGTGAAATCGGGAAAGATAAGCTGACTGGTAAGAATATTGAGGATCTGCTACTTGATACGCGCGAAGATGCTCTGAAGGACCGGGTGAAAGGGATTCTTCTCGTCATTGACTCTCCTGGTGGTGGTGTCAACGACTCCGACAGGATCTATCGCCTTCTCAAAAAATATAGAGAGCAATACAATATTCCGATCTATGCTTATGTCAATGGCTTATGCGCATCAGGTGGCTACTATATCTCCTGCGCCGCCAATAAAATTTATGCAAGCAATATCAGCTTGATTGGATCGATCGGAGTTCTCTCCTGGCCCCCTTTCATGAATGTGACCGATACCATGAAGAAGATTGGGGTCAATGCTTTAACCTTAATCGCAGGGACAGACAAAGATCAGTTGAACCCCTTCCGCGACTGGAAGCCAGATGAGCAGAAGCACTACCAATCGCTGATCAACTTCTTCTACAACGATTTTGTGCAGGTGGTCTCCCAGAACCGCTCCATTCCAAAAGAGAAAATTATCAATGAATTGGGTGCCAAAGTCTTCCCAGCTCCGGAAGCCATCTCTCTTGGATTGGCCGATGTGGGTGAGAGTTCGCGTAACGAAACATTGACGGCTCTCGTGAATGCGGCTGGAATCAAGGATAAATACCAAGTGGTTGGTTATGAATCGGAAAGTTGGTGGAAAAAGCTGGTCAAAGAAGAATCGGACTCTCCGCTGCTCACAGGTAAAATTAAACATGAGCTCAGTTTGCCGACACACAACGGCAATCCGTTTAGCTTTATTTATCGTCCGTGACACGCAAAAAAAGAAATTAGACCTCTTGCGTAACCTCACGGGTGTAGAAAAAGGAGGGATTTTTGTTTAGATTTTTTTCCTCCCCTTTTCGACATACTCAAATTGAGTAGGCGAAAAGGGGAGAAAAAAAAGATAAACGAAAAGACCCCTTTTGCTGCCGCGGGAGGTAATGCAAGAGGTCTATTAAACTCATAACCTTAATCGCTCGTGACCCACTCTCAACAGAAGCTATTTGTACTCGATGTTTCGGGTTTTATTTTTAGGGCCTATTTCGCTCTGCCCCCTATGAATAACGCTCAGGGAGAGGCGACTCACGCTCTCTTTGGCTTTATCCGCTCAGTTTTGAAGCTGATCAAAGATTTCAGTCCGGAACATATGGTGGCTGTCTATGATGGTCCCGACAATAAAAAGCAGAGGCAAGAGCTCTACGAGCATTACAAGGCGCACCGCACCAAAGAATACGAAGACCTTCCAGAGCAGATTGAGAAGTCGAAAGAGTTCTGCACGTTACTCGGGATCCCTCAGGTCGAAGTTCCCGGTGTCGAGGCAGACGATGCGATGGGCAGCATCGCTACATGGGCTGCAGCAGCGGGTGCGGAGGTCTATCTCTGCACTAGCGATAAAGATCTGGCGCAGCTCGTCACAAACAAGATTTTCGTCCTAAACCCTTGGAAAGAAAATCTCATCCTAGATGCTGCCAAAGTGGAGGAAACGTATGGGGTGCCACCAAAGCAGATCGTCGATCTTTTAGCGATCATGGGAGATAGCTCAGACAATATCCCTGGCCTCTCCGGTTTTGGTCCCAAAACGGCCGTGCCGCTGCTCAAAGAGTTTGGATCACTGGAAAATCTTCTCGCCAATCCGGACAAGGTCAAAGGGCCGAAAAAGCAGGAGATGCTGCGCACCGAAGCCGAGCTGGCCCGTTTGAGCAAACAGCTCGCGACCATCTCTATCCAGGTCGATTTCCCCAAAGATCCGAACTACTTTGCCATCGCCAAGCCCAATCTCTCTGCACTGAAAGCCTTCTATCTCGACATGGACTTTGCCACCCTCGCGCGTGAGCTGGAAGCGGTCCCAGAGGTTGAGGAAAAAGTGGCCTACCACTTGGTCGATAGCCCGCTCGCCCTCCATCAGCTGGTGCAAACTCTGAAAAAAGCCCCTGAGATCGCTTTCGATGTGGAGACGACTCACATCCGTCCCATGCGTGCCGCACTCGTCGGAATCGCCTTCTCAATTGCAACCAAAGAGGCCTACTATGTTCCCTTGAATGGTGAACTGGACCGCAAACTAGTTTTAAATAGCCTCAAACCCCTCTTTGAAGATCCGACGCTCAAATTTATCGGCCATAATGCCAAATATGACCTGCACGCGCTTGCCAACGAAGGCATCGCTGTGGCCCACTTGAGCTTTGACACCATTCTAGCCTCCTACTTACTCAACTCCTCCAGTCGCCGCCACTCTCTCGATAACCTTGCACTCCTCTATTTTGGAAAGGTGAAAACGCCGATCAAAGCGCTGATCGGAGTGGGAAAAAAGGAGATCACGCTTGACCAAGTTCCGATCCAGAAGGTGGCCGATTATGGCTGCCAAGATGTCGATTATACGCTGCGACTAAAGCAGCTCTTTTCTCAGCAGCTCAAAGAGCGGGGACTCGAAAGCCTCCTTTATGATCTTGAGCTTCCTCTCACCTACCTTCTCTTCAAAATGGAGCGCACCGGCGTCTTTGTCGATCTCAAATCGATCGCTAGCTTCACCCAAGAGGTCATTCACGATCTCAAAAAGATCGAGGAAGAGATCTATGTTTTAGCTGGCGAAAGCTTCAATATCAGCTCTCCCAAACAGCTCTCGACGATCTTATTTGAAAAGATGGGGATCAAACCCCTCAAGAAGACGGCGACAGGCCATTCAACCGATGCCGATGTTTTGGAAGCACTCGCCGTGGAACACACCATTGCGAAAAAAATTCTCCAGTTCCGTTCGCTAGAAAAGCTGCGCTCAACCTATCTAGAGGTCTTACCGAACGAAATCCACCCAGAAACGCACCGGATCCATTCCACCTTTAACCAGTTTATCGCAGCTACGGGCAGATTAGCCTCCCAAGATCCCAATCTCCAAAATATTCCCGTGCGTACCTCCCAAGGGAAACGGATCCGAGAAGCCTTTCATCCTCAAGAGGCAGGCTGGAGCTATCTATCAGCCGACTATTCTCAAATTGAACTGCGCCTTTTAGCCCACCTCAGCGGTGATGAGAGTCTGATTGCCGCCTTTCGTGGGGGAGAAGATATCCATGCCTTTACCGCTTCCCTTGTCTTCGGCACCCCTCTCGAAGAGGTCAGCCCGTCGCAACGCTTCCAAGCCAAGGCGATCAATTTTGGCATTATCTACGGCCAACAGGCTTATGGCTTATCCCAAGAGATCGGGGTCGATGTCAAAACAGCCCTCGCCTTCATCGAGAACTACTTCATCCGTTATCCCAAAGTCTTGGAATATGTCAATACCTCGATCGAAAGGGCGCGCAAAGAAGGAAAAGCTGTCACGATGATCGGAAGAGAGCGGGAAATCCCCGAGATTTTGAGCTCCAATTCCATTTTGCGCAGTGCCGCGGAAAGATTGGCCATCAATACCCCGCTGCAGGGTAGCGCAGCCGATCTGATTAAGTTAGCGATGCTCGAGATCGACCATCTCCTCAAAGAGCGCCACCTCCGCTCAAAAATGGTCATGCAAATCCATGACGAGTTGATCTTTGAAGCTCCCGATGAAGAGCTCGAGGAGCTCCATGCTCTCGTAAAAAAAGGGATGGAAGGGGTCTTTGAACTGCAGGTTCCTCTCGTTGTCGACATCAATATTGGCAAAAATTGGGCGGAGTGTTAAGATCGGAAGTAGAAGTATCAAGAAAATCGCTGTAACAGGCGGGATAGCATCTGGCAAAACAACAGTTTGCCGACTATTTGAGGAGCTCGGCGCTTATTATGTCAGCGCCGATGAGATTGTTCATCAGCTCCTTGTCCCTACAACAGACCTTGGACAAAAAGTGATCGCTCTCCTTGGCGACGACATTGTTGTAGGTGAATCGCTGAGCCGAGAACGGATCGCTCAAAAGGTATTTGATGATCCCCAACTGTTGCGAACATTTGAAAAATGGATTCATCCAGAAGTTCAGAGAGTAATCGATAGCAAATATAAAACCATCTCTCCTCAGAAATATCCCTTATTCGTCGCAGAAGTGCCGCTTCTCTTCGAAGCCCATCTGGAAGGCCATTACGATCTGGTGATCGTTGTGAAGGGAGAGGAAAAAGTCTGCAGAGAGAGATTCGACCAGCAATTTAAAGGTGAATACACCCGAAGAACTCAGAGACTGATGCCGATCGAAGAAAAAATCCAAAAAGCCGCTGTCGTGATCGACAACAACGGCACCTTAGAAAATTTACGTCAAAACATTCAACCCCTATTCATTGCTTTGAAGGAAAACTTATGAACGAAGACAACAACTCCTCCACTATTTCAGAAGAACAACCCACCGAAAAAAAGCCGCGTCCCTCGACGCTCAAACCCCCTGAAAAGATGGTCGCCGAGGAGATCCAGCAGCAGCCACCGGTTCAACAACCCCCACCAGAACCTGCCATCATCACCAAAATTGCCGACCTGCAGCGGATGAATATCGAAGAGATGAATAACGAAGCGCGCAAATATGGAATCAAGCATGCGGCTTCTCTCACTAAGTCCCAGATCGTTTTTGAAATTGTCAAAGCCAAATCTGAAAGCCCCGACGAACTGCTCATTGGCGAAGGGGTCTTAGAGGTCCTTCCCGATGGCTTCGGTTTCTTGCGCTCCCCCAACTACAACTACATCTCCTCAGCAGAAGATATCTACGTTTCGCCTGCGCAGATCCGCCGCTTTGACCTGAAGAAAGGGAGATACCATCATGCGGCACGATCCGCTCCCCTAAAGAAAAAGAGAAATACTTTGCCCTGCTGAAAGTCGATAAAATCAACGGACAAGCCACCTGAGAAGGCCAAAGAGCGCGTTCTTTTCGAAAACCTGACACCCCTCTATCCCAATAAGCGCCTCGTGATGGAGACGATCGCGCGACGTCTGTCGACGCGCGTGCTCGATCTCGCGGCGCCGATCGGAAAAGGGCAGCGCGGTCTCATCGTAGCGCCTCCACGTTCTGGTAAAACGATCATCCTGCAAAATATCGCCAACTCCATTGCCACGAACAACCCTGAGGTGATCCTCATCGTCCTTCTCATCGACGAGCGTCCCGAAGAGGTGACCGACATGAGCCGCATCGTAAGGGCGAAGTAGTCGCCTCCACCTTCGACGAACCGCCTGAACGCCACGTCCAAGTCGCTGAGATGGTCATCGAAAAGGCGCGCCGCCTCGTCGAATGTGGCCACGACGTCGTCATCCTGCTCGACTCCATTACCCGCCTTGCCCGCGCCTACAACACTGTACAGCCCCATTCTGGCAAAATCTTAACCGGTGGTGTCGACGCCAACGCCCTCCACAAACCCAAACGCTTCTTCGGTGCAGCCCGTAATATCGAACAAGGCGGCTCGCTCACGATCATCGCCACCGCCCTCATCGACACCGGCTCCCGCATGGACGAGGTGATCTTCGAGGAGTTCAAAGGAACGGGCAACATGGAGCTCGTCCTCGATCGCCGTCTCGCCGATCGCCGCGTCTACCCTGCCATCGACCTCATCAAGAGCGGCACCCGAAAAGAGGAACTCCTCTACCATCCCGCCGAACTTGAGAAGATCTATCATTCTCCGCCAAGGCATGGCCGACCTCACCCCTCTCGACGCGATGAACCTCCTCCTCAACCGCCTCAAAAAGAGCAATAACAACACGGAATTCCTCCTCACCTTAAAAGATTACGCATCGCCATGATGTCATAATTTTTCGATTAGCTCATTAATTCTTAATATTTTATAATATTTTCCATCATGGCTAATGGAATTCCTCCCACTTCATCAAATTTCCCCTTATCGATGGAGTTGTTTGTTGCAGTTGTAAAAGATTTACCGATCACAGACTTGGCGCGAAGCTGTCTCGTCTGCACAACCTGGAAAGCCTGGATCGATAGCTTAGATCTTAGGCACCGGGTCGTTACACTCTTAACAACGGAAGGCGTCGATAAAAAAGGGTCTCTTATCCATATGATCAACTGGGCGGCCACCAGGAATTTACCTCTAGCTATTCTGTTAGCGCAAACTCTGCCCAATTTGGATGAGTTATTGGAGAGGCTACCTAACTACTTACAGAGCTTAGCTCAGGTCCGACCCACTTTAGCTCTCCAATGAGATATCCCAGAGAAGCAGGAAAATCTCAATTTCTTGCTGCTGCGCATGCGGCGGATGCGGCCAAAGAAAAAGTTGAGGCTTCTGATTTGCCGCCCGAAAGTCGTGCAGAGAATCTACGCTGGGTCAAGCACTTCATCAGTAAGATCAAGAATCCTGTTGAATACCTTTCACTCAAACTCAAGTTTGCCGGACGATTGGCAGCTATCGATCCCGATGAGGCGTGGATCATGTTTGCCAAGACAAAAGATGATCTGCTCATAGCAGTAGAGGGAGGGTCACCCTCTTTCCAACAACTTTTGGATTCTCTTCCGCTGACCGAATTCGAAATCTTGCTCCAGATGGCAAAAAGGAAAAACCCAGACCAAGTCCTTCTCTTTGCGCAACGTCTTCTTCCTGAAATTAAAGGCAAGCTGCTGATCGAAGCGATCCGTCGGCTGGCTATCGCAGAAGCCTCTGTAAAGTTAGAGAGGGCCACGAAAACTGCTCAACTGCTTGAAAAAATCATGATGGCCGAAGACTACCGGATGCTCATGATCGATCTTGCCAAAATCTACGCCCCATTTGATTCTTCCAAAGCAAAAAATATACTGAGTGAGCTCCGAGCAAAAACATCTCCTATAGAGGAGAAGATTCACCATGCCATTTTAGTCGCCTCCGTCGAATTAGAACCTGATCTAGGTTTAGGTATCGATGCGGCATTCGCTTCCGCTTATTCCTTTGAAGAACCTGTAGAGCAGATCGATGCTCTCCTCATGTTGGCACACCTAAATCCTCAGGCCCTCGAATTTGCCAAAGAGATCAATAAAAACATGAGCTTGGATGGAAGTGTAGGGAGGGTTTTTGAGATTGCTTACAAAGTACTCGATATAGACCCTGAACAAGCCATCATCATGGGAGCGACTTCTGATTCTTATCTACTGGGATATTTAGAAAGGATTATCCAAAAGCTGGCACCTCAGAATCTACCATTAGCCGCACTCCTCTCTTTGGCAACATATAACCTTCGATTAACAAGACCAAGCCTTCTCCCAGCTGCCATGCGCCACAACCCGACCATCGCCAAAGAGCTCATCGAAAGACCCCCTTATGATGACTTCATCAACTCTCTTGATGAACTAGCTGATGCCCTCTTTGCCATCGTCGATGGCTCAACCCATTGAACTTAAAGAGAAAATTCCTTATTCATCACCGATCAAACGGGCCATCCCTACATTGCACACCAGACTCTCAGTGGCTCGGCAATTGGCGCCGTTGGGAGTGGCAGCGGCCCATTGAGGGCCACGAACGACCTTCGGCGCCCCCACCCGCGCCTGTGACCGAGGCGCAGCCGAGTGTCGCAGCGACGGGCCGGCGCCGTAGGCGCGCGCGAGTAAACCGATTTACTCGCTTCTCTCCTCACGTTGTTCGGAAAGAGAGGGATTTGAACCCTCGATACCCTTTAGGGGTATGCGTCCTTAGCAGGGACGTGCTTTCGGCCACTCAGCCATCTTTCCAGATATAAATGTCCATCATAGGGAGCTTTTTCATTTTCCTCAACTTGGGAATTTGGATTGAATCTTCGGGAGGAATCGGCTATTTTTCTCGGTCATGGTGAAAAGTGGAAAAGTGAAAGCGGCTCCCAATTCGAAGGAGTCGGAGATGATGGTGCTGGGCTGCATGCTCACCAGCGTCAATAGTTTAAATATTGCCTCTGATGCGCTCGATGAAAATGATTTTTACTACACTGAGCATCAGATTCTCTTTCAGGTCTTAAAAATTGCTTATAAGCAGAATAGGCCGGCCGATGTCCATATCGTCTGCGAGGAGCTGAAACGGCTCGATAAATTAGATGCTATTGGCGGGGCCGCATACGTGACAACGCTGGCCCAATATGCAGGGACCTCCGCCTACATCGAAGAGTATGCCGAGATTGTGAAGTCGAAAGCAATTTTGCGGCGGATGATCCAAGCGGCACAGGTGGTCGAAAAAAATGCCCTTGAAGAGCCTGGCGACGTCCATGAAGCACTCGATGAGGCACAAGGACTCTTCTTTAAAATCAGCCAGAATGCCAATCCGGGCGCAGGTATTCTGATCAGCGATCTTCTAAGTGGGGTCAAAGCCACCACACAAATTCCCTTCCTGAAAGAGCTGCAGGATCGCCAAGAGGAATTCCGTTTAAAAGGCCCTCAAGAGGCCAAAATTACAGGAATCCCCACCCACTATCTCGACCTGGACAAACTGATCAACGGCCTCAACAACTCCAACCTGATGATCGTCGCAGGCAGACCCGCCATGGGAAAGACAGCCCTCGCCGTCAATATCGCCGAAAATGTCTGTTTCAAAAACAACATGCCAGTCGGCATCTTCTCGCTCGAAATGACCGCAGAGCAGCTTCTCCACCGTATCATCTGTTCTCAAGCCGAAGTCGAATCGGACAAGATCCGTACCGGAAACTTAACCGGAGCCGATTTCCAACGCATTGTCAGCGCTGTCGGCCAGATGCAGAAGCAGACGATGGTGATCGATGACCAACCAGGGCTCAAAATCACCGACCTGCGCGCACGCGCACGTCGCATGAAGGAGAGCTTTGGGATCCGCCTGCTCATCATCGACTATCTCCAGCTGATCTCCGGATCAGGCACCTCCCGAACCATAGAAAATCGCCAAAGCGAGATCTCCGAAATCTCCCGCATGCTGAAGACCCTCGCCCGCGAGCTCAACATCCCCGTCATCTGCGCCTCCCAGCTCTCCCGCAAAGTCGAAGACAGAGCCGGCCACCGCCCCATGATGAGCGACCTCCGCGAGAGTGGCTGCCTCACCGGTGATGCTGAAATTCAAGATGCAGATACTGGAAAAATCTATACCATCAAAGAGCTTGCAGATAGGCAAGAGCAGACAACCCTCTACGTTCATGCCGTCGATGAAAAATTAAAAATAGGTCGACATAAGCTAGTCAAAGCATTCTATTCTGGCAAAAAAAAGGTCTATCAGCTCACCACACGTTCTGGACGTTCTATTAAAGCCAGCGCCAACCATCCTTTCTTAAAGCTAGGGGGCTGGACACCTCTCGAACAGTTAAAACCTGGTGATCGTATCGGCTTGCCACGGGAATTGCGCTCCCCTCTCCATGCAACAACAAATCGAAAAGATGAATGGGCATTTTTGGCTCATCTGCTTGGCGATGGCTGTATCCTTCCCAAGCAACCTTACCACTTTACAAGCCAGGATGAAGAAAATTTAGCTACAGTGGGAAAGTTATCTAATCAATTGTTCCACATCCTTCCTCGTTATATCCCCCAAAGGAACTGGACTCATGTCTATTTCCCCTCGCCCTACCATCTCACGAAAGGGAAATACCATCCTATCACCGAATGGTTTAATAGCTTAAAAATTAATCGTGTGCGCTCTTACGAAAAAAAGTTGCCCCAGGAACTTTTTGAAAGACCCTTAGATGAGATTTCTCATTTTCTCCACCATCTTTGGGCTACAGATGGAAATATCAGCACAAAACGGTTAAGAAATAGAAGCCCTTCAGCCGCTATTTATTATGCTTCATCTAGCAAATTACTAGCCAATCAAGTGCAATCTCTTTTGCTGAGATTAGGCATCAGTAGCTCTACTCATGGCCGCTCCTCGAAAAAGGGATACCGCACCATGTATCATGTCCACATTCAGGGTGCTGAAAATCAGATACGCTTTTTAAAGACCGTGGGATGTGCTGGTAAACGTGGCAAGATCATCCCTCAATTATTGGATGATTTAACAAGGATAGAAAGCAATCTCAACATAGACGTAATCCCGAAAGAGGCTTGGAAACTTTTCGTTGAGCCCGCAAAAGTGAAAACGGGTATGGGTTGGCGCGAGGTTTGTGAAGGGCTTGAAATGTCCTATTGTGGAAGCACTCTCTTCAAATCGGGAGTTTCTCGCCATCGAATGAAAAAACTTTTCCGGGTTTTAGGAGATGAAAAGCTACTGCAGCTGGCTCAATCTGACGTTTATTGGGATGAAATCTCTTCAATTGAAGAATTGGGCGTTGAAGATGTTTACGATGCAACAGTTGAGGGAGTCCACAATTTTGTAGCTAACGATATTATCGTTCACAATAGCATCGAGCAAGATGCTGATATTGTGATATTTCTGTTGCGCAGGGAGTACTATGATCCCAACGATAAGCCAGGGATGGCGGAGATTATTGTGGGGAAAAACCGGCATGGAGCCGTCGGGAGCGTCAATATGACCTTCGTTAAGGAGCTGGTCCAGTTTAGGAACTATACGCCGATCAAGATGGAAGCGTATAACGACTCCTTCGCTAATCTTTGACACTATTTCGCCAAAAGTTTAGTGTCCGGCTTTTGGAGGTTCTCATGATGAAGTGGATATTGCCCCTGATTTTGTTGGTTCAGCCCTTGTCGGCTAATATCTGCCAGGAGGCCTTTCAGAAGCTGAAAGAGGGGAATGCCCGCTTTATGAAGGATCAGCTTACACATCCTGATCGGACGAGTGAGAGAAGAGAGTCTGTCGTCAGCAAGCAGAAGCCCTTTGCTGTCATTTTAGGCTGTTCTGACTCGAGGGTAGCTCCAGAAATCCTTTTTGACCAAGGTGTGGGCGACCTTTTTGTCGTCCGTGTTGCTGGGAATGTATCAGGACCTCTTGAACTCGATAGCATTGAATACGCAGCCTTGCATCTGGGCTCCTGTCTCGTTGTCGTTCTAGGCCATGAAAACTGCGGCGCTGTCGAAGCTGTTGTGCAGCATCAGACCCAAGATATCGAAGCGGTGGCAGAGCTGATTGAGCCAGCTGTCAAAAACATCCCGACCGACCAGCCCAATTCTCTCGAATTGGCAGTCAAAGCCAACGTGAAAAGTGTTGTCGACTACCTCAAACAGACTAAAGTGATCGCCTCTCTCTTGGAGCAGAAAAAAATCGCTGTGGTTGGCGGCTACTACCACCTCAAGAGCGGCGAGGTCGAGATGCTCAACTCAATCTATTGAGCAACAATGGGGAAAAGAGTTTGGACGAGATCTTCACCGCTTAACTGAAGCAGGTTGAACATCAGCTTGGCTAGATCGCGATTTTGGGGGGCTGCTGCTTGAAAAAGAGCTAAACGGACTTCGGGATCGATCCTCTCTCCATCAGGTGGCATCAGCAAAGCTAAAAGGGCTGCTAGCGAGAGTTTTTTGGGAGCAATTTCTTTGATCAGGGTGCGAAGATGCTGAGGCTCTAATTTCTTTCCTGTCGAGAGAAGAGGTTGTATCATTTCGGTGGGACTCTCACTTTCCGCTTCGGTGACACTAATCGTAGAAAGCTTCAGAGAAATTGTAGACTCCACTTGAGCTAACTGCTCCTCTCTTTTTTGTGGATGGGCCATCTCCTTTGCTTGTGCGACGATTTTTAGGGCTTCTTCGGGCTCTTTCTCTGCTAATCGGGTGGCGAATGCGAAAATGAGATCGAGACGCTTTTCAAGATCACCGATTCTAGCGACCACCCCTTGAGCCCACGCTAGATTTTCACGATAGGAAGCAGGAGTAGAGGTTAAGGGAATGGGAGGATCTATCTCTCTTTCCCCTTCAACAATACTGGCAAGGGCATAGGGAAGGTTTATAATAGGGTCGAGCTTAGCCATTGATCTTTATAGGCTCTTTTTTGCCATCTCGGGATTGCGAGCGGCTTCTGCGGCAATAGCATATTGAAAAGCTCTTGAAATTTCTTTCTTGTCGCTACTATCAAATGGCAAATGAGGGAGGATGAATGATGCGATCAATGGATTCTCATTCATCAATGCCTGAAGGTAGTAAAGTGAGAAAACAGCATGCCCGGGCGGTAGGCAAGTGGCATAAAGGATGGCAGCAGGCAAGTTTTTAACGGGAGTCCGTTCAAAGATGATTCTAAAACAGTCATTTATCTCATCAAAATGAAATTCTCCTAGAAGAATCTGAAGTGCATTGAGGGGATTTTTTTTCATTTCCGGGTAGAGAATATCTAGTAAAAGACGATTGCTCCTGGATATTCGAAGAGTTGACACGGCCATTCTTTTTATCCTGTCTGTGAGGGGAGCTCTTGAGAAAAAGCGATAAGTCAGTCCCAAATGGCTTGAGGGAAAACCTTCGCAAGCCGCTAGAGTTTCTTCTTGAAATGTTTAAGGACGTAGATAGGCTTCAACAGCAGAGATAACATAATCGAGGTTCCCCGTAGTAAGAAGGGGTCTCGCAGATGCTAATGTTTGCAAACCCCTCGCTGCATCTTTCTCACCTTCTGCCATAGCGATCTTAAACAGTGAATAACATCTCTCAGCTTCATCTTGATGTGCTGCACTTCTCTTTGCCTCTTCGGGATCAAAAGAGATTTCTGCTTCAACAATCTGACGCCAGCTCCATATGGTGTCTTGGGCAAGAGGTGCCGGCTGCTTAGCTAGCGCCAGATGGCTATAGCTATTCCTCTTTTTAGCCAGCCCTACAAGTATTGCAACCTCAGTAGAGATGAGTGCTTTTTTAATACTCTCGAATTGAGGATCCTCTGCTAACTCCTGGACCAATCTTAGGGCTAAATCGGGATGAGTGAGGGTTAACGCACTGGCAAAGTTGCATAAATGTTGCCCAATCGAAGCTCCCCTACTGACCAGATCATTCATAGAACTGACCAGAACTTTCATAGCTGAGCCTACCCTCGATTTCAAGCTCAGTGAAGGTGTACTAGAAATTAGACTTTGCCATTGGCGACACACGAGGCGACATAGGACCACTTGGGTAATGGGAGCTGCTTCAAGCACCCTAACATACATTTCTGGGGGGAGATCAGAACTATTAATATGCTTAGTCATAAAAAAAATTGTAACCTTTTGTTGTTAATATTAGATTAAGAACAACTTCGGACTTTTATTAGTGAAAAGTGTTGAGAAATATCTCCATTTCACCTATCTTCTTTGTTTTTCGGAGCATCATGTCATCAGTCAAAAAGAAACGAAAATACAAAATCGCCAAGCACAAACGGAAAAAGCGCCGTCGTCGCGACCGTCATAAAACTCGTTAGAGGATCGGGACCCGATCCATAGTGGCCGATTCTCAAATATTTTGAACGTAGGGCGCAGGCCCCCTCGAATGTGGCGTTTTATGCCGCCGTTGGTGTCTATTTTATGGCGTTCTACACCGCTGTTGGTTTTCTATGATGTGGCGTTACCCAGTAGAATATGATGTGATTGTGGTGGGAGGGGGTCATTCGGGCTGTGAGGCGGCTTTTGCGGCGGCACGGTCGGGAGCGTTGACCCTTCTTTTGACCATGAATCTTGATACTATTGCCAAAATGAGCTGCAATCCTGCTGTGGGCGGGATTGGGAAGGGCCATATGGTGCGGGAAATCGATGCACTGGGCGGCGAGATGGGCAAGGTGATCGATCGTACGGGGATCCAATTCCGGATGCTGAATGCCTCTAAGGGACCTGCTGTGTGGGCTCCCAGGGCTCAGGCAGACAAGGTGGCCTACCAGTTTGAGATGAAGCATAGGCTGGAAAACTGCCCCAATCTTCATTTGCATCAGGGGACGACGGAAGGAATCGAGGTGGTAGATGGCCAGATTCATGGTCTCTATACCCAAGAGGGCATCGCCTATAGTGCCAAGACGGTGATTTTGTCGTCGGGCACCTTTATGCAGGGCCTTTTGCACATTGGCGAAACTCATTTCTCAGGGGGGCGTGCAGGGGATAAACCGGCTGTGGGGATTTCCAAGAGCTTGACTGAGCAGGGATTTCAGCTGGGAAGGCTCAAAACAGGGACACCGCCTCGCGTCAATAAGAGGTCGATCGACTTTTCCAAGACCGAAGAACAGCCACCCGAAGAGGGAATCCGGTTCTCCTATGACGACGAGCCCTATGAGAGATTGCCACAGATCTCCTGCTGGATCACCTACACGTCGGCTGAGACCAAAAAGATCATTCAAGACAATCTGCACAGGTCGCCTCTCTATACGGGGAAAATCAAAAGTATTGGCCCCCGTTACTGTCCCTCGATCGAAGATAAGGTGGTCCGCTTTGCCGATAAAGAGCGCCACCAGATCTTCCTCGAGCCAGAAGGGCTAAATACTAATGAAATCTATGTGAATGGGATCTCCTCCTCACTTCCCTTTGATGTGCAGCTTGCCTTCCTCCACTCCATTCCTGGGCTCGAAAAGGCGGAGGTGACCCGTCCTGCCTATGCGATCGAATATGACTATCTCTTGTGCGGGCAAGTAGGGCCGACACTCGAAACAAAACGGGTCGAAGGGCTCTTCTTTGCAGGGCAGATCAATGGCACAACGGGCTATGAAGAGGCTGCGGCGCAGGGAATCGTCGCTGGCATCAATGCGGCAGCGAAGGTTTTAGGCAAACCTCCCCTCATCCTGCAGCGCCATGAAGCCTACATCGGGGTGATGATCGATGACCTTATCACCAAGCCGATCGATGAGCCCTACCGCATGTTCACCTCAAGGGCTGAGCACCGCCTCCTCTTGCGCCAAGACAATGCCGACATGCGCCTCTCACACTATGGCTACGAGCGGGGAATTCTGGAGAGACGTCGCTATGAAAAGGTCCTCCACAAACAAAAAATCCTCGAAGAAGAAACGCTTCGTCTGCAAAGCCTCTACAAAAATGAGGGCAGCCGTGGCTCTTCGCTCGCCCAGCTGCTCTGCCGTCCAGAGAATAGCTACGACTCACTTTTGGCCAGCTATCCCGACGAAATGGTCGATTATGGCAAGGAGCTCAACTTTCAGATCGAGCTCAATCTCAAATATGCGGGCTATATCGAACGGCAGGTTTCCGATATCGAGAAGCTCTCCCATATCGAAAAGATTAAGATTCCCGCTGATTTAGATTACTCACCTATCAGCGGACTGCGCAATGAGGCGAAACAGAAATTGGGAAAAATCAGGCCCCAAACAGTAGGACAAGCCTCTCGCGTCAGCGGAGTCTCTCCTTCCGATATTCAAGTATTGATGATCGCTATTAAAAAAGGTTATGTTTCGTCTACTGATACTGAATAATGTCCCGATTTTTGAACAACTCCGTCTCGAGGAGGCATTGCTGCGCACCAGCAACGAAAATTGGTGCTTGCTCAATACAGGCTCTCCTCCTGCGATCGTCATGGGCATTTCTGGAAAACCGGAAGAGCTTTTAGACCTCAAGCGCTTGGCACAAGATGAAATCCCCGTCATCAAACGATTCAGCGGCGGGGGCACTGTCTACATCGATCCCGATACTGTCTTCGCCACCCTCATCTGCAATGAAGAGGCTGTAGATATTCCTCTGCAGCCAAAAGCCCTCTTAAAGTGGTCGGAGAGCTTCTACTCCCCCATTCTCTCCGGTTTTCAGCTGCGCGAAAATGATTATGCCCTTGGCGATAAGAAAATCGGTGGCAACGCCCAGTATATCCAGAAAAAGCGGTGGCTGCTCCACACCTCCTTCCTCTGGGATTACTCGATCGAAAAGATGAACTACCTCCTCCTTCCCGCTAAAAGGCCTGCTTACCGCCAAGAGCGCTCCCATGGCGACTTTCTCTCCCCCTTGCGCCCCCATTTTCCCTCCAAGGAGAGACTCATCCACTCGATCGTGCAACAAGCGCGCAACTTAGGAGCCTCCGAAGCCTCGCTCCAAGAGGCCTCCCATTATTTAACCCTGCCCCATAGGATGAGCACCCACTTTTTAAATTTAAAAAATAAGGTCTAATTTCATGTCATTTGCCGCTACTAGCATCCTCTCATTCTGTCGCAATGAACCCACCTATCCAAATCCCCTGGGAGGCATGGAGAAAGCGACGTTAGCAGTCGATGCCACCTTAGCAGTAGCGGCTCTGGTTGCCATTCTTTTCTTTACAGGAGTGATTCCGGGTTTGCCACAAGGGCTAGGACAATTCGCTTGGTGTGCAGGCGGAGCTGCAGCGCTCCTTCTGATTCCTGACGTTATTGCAGGCGTGGTAAAATATCTCAAATTTACAAGAGAGCGTGACGCACAACAAGCAATCAGTAGTGAGAGACCAGAAGCAGCCCCTGTCATCATCACAGAAGTAGCTCCTGTGATCCCAAACGAAGATCAGGAACGAGAAGCCCTAAGAACACCCTGCCACGAAGTTTTACCAGGCCTCTTTTTAGGCAACGGACGAGCCTGTTTGGAAGCTACTGGATTGCCTGGTTTTTATGAGATAGGCCCCTCTAGCAAGAGGGGGCCTGCAGTAGATACTTCAAACCCCCACCAATTCAAAGGGATCATGAGCTTCTGCCCTCCGACGTCGATTTCTCCAGCTCCTCAAAATAATGAATTTAGTGAACTCTCAGCGGATCAACTGAGGAAATTCCTTAAAAAGCAGGGCATTAGCTGGCACAACTATGGAAAGGCGGCCATGGATGATGCCGAAAACTGGAAAGCTCTCGTCTACGATTGCACTTTCCCTGATAAGCATCCCGACAAACCCCTCCGCGGAAACGCTCAGGAAATCGAAAAAATCTTCCAAGATAAGAAAGTGAAAATGGATCAGGTAGATGTTAAAGAGTGGTTTGCCGATGCCTTTAAGGCGATCGATAAGGGAAGGAAAAAAGGCAATTTCTTGATCCATTGTCAAATGGGTCAGTCGAGAAGTGCGACCATCCTGGCCGCTTACTTAATTAACCGCTATGGTTGCACAGCGGAAGTAGCAATCAGCGCCTTAAAGAGCAAACGCCTTTGTGTGAAATCCAAGTTTATTCTCCAGTTAAAAGCCTATGAAAGAGCCCTTCATGGAGGAATTCCATTCGACTTAACCCCCCCGAGTACTAAGTTGACTCGGGAGCAGCGTTTTGACCTCGACCCAATCCCGCAAGCGATCAAGGCAGCTCCAGAATATGTTCAAGAGACAACAAAATCAAGAGAGGCGGTTAAAATCCCCTGTCATGAGATCTTGCCTGGTCTTTTCTTAGGGGACCAGAAAGCGTTTGCTCAGACAACGGGATTCCCAACTGTGAAATACGATACAGAGATCGACACTTCCAATCCTAATCAGTTTCAAACGATTCTCTCAGTCACAAGTTTTCCAGGCATGATGCACGATTACACAGACGTCAAGGAAAAAGCAGTCAATGAGTTCAACCAAAGTTTTGCCAACCAAGGGATTACCTGGAAACGATTTGGCGATGGCTTCCCAGATCTAGCTAAAAGCTGGTTTACCTTGGTCCATGCGACGACAGCAGAAAATCCCCAGCTTTTTAATACGTTAGAAGAGCTCAACACTGGGTTTGATCAGTATCAAGAGGAGTGCAGAAATAATCATGAGAAGGATGTTAAGAAGTGGTTTGAAAAGGCTTTTCAGGCCATCGATGCGGGTCTTAAAAAAGGCAATGTCCTCGTGCACTGTTCTGCAGGGCAATCCCGTAGCGTCACACTCATGGCAGCCTTCTTAATCAAACGACATGGAGTGACCACTGAAGAAGCCTTGAACTATATCGCCAACAGACGACCCTGTATCCATTTACGCCCTCCCTTCTTTGCTCAGCTTCAAGCCTACGAAACTGCCCTACGAGGATCTGCCTAATACTTCTCATAACCAGGTGGCGCCTTGCCGTTGTAGTCGATGCCCTCGAGGATGAGGGCAAATTTCACCGGAACCTCACCCGTGGAATAGAGGGGATAACTGCCTTTAAACTGGACTGTGCGGAAGTAGGGAGTGAGAGCCTTGGTGTAATGTTCGATGTACCAGGGAGCATGTTCTAGGGGCTTATTTTCGATAACGACAAAGAAGCCTCGATGACCAATTTCGCGATCTTCCATCTGTGGCCAATAGGAAAACTGGGTTTTGCGGGATCTGCTGATGTTAAAGTAGTAGGCCCGTTTTTGCTCAGGCGCATAAAAGCTCAGGATGCTCACATTTTGGTATTTGTCGGAGAAGAGGAAATCATTATCAGGCTGATAACCTGCTTGGGTGAGTGCAGGAGCCAGGTTTTGCCATCCCAGGGATTGTCGGAAGGGGTTGGCAGAATAGGGCAAGGGAAGCCAAGGGATCATGAAGGCAATGAGGATCATCAAAAGAGAGAGAGCCGTTCCAATATAGAGCCATAGGGCGCCCTTCTTCAGCTGTTCTAAAGAGAGCCAAGGCACTAATGTCAGCCCGATGGGATAGAGATAAGCTGCCCAATTGGGTTGCATCCTTTTGGCAAAGCTCAGCACCAGATAAACCAGCACGAGAGCAGGAAAGGCGGCGATAACCCAGAGTGAGGGCTTTTTTCGGATATAAAAATAGCTTATTACCAGTAGTACAAAGTAGATGGGTGACAATAGCCCGATCTGTGCGATCAGAAATTCCCCAAAGTTTCCCGCTTTGACAGAGGCAACTGCTGTTGTGACATGTTTGAAGGTAGCCCACTCATGGGCCTGGTTCCAATATAAGCTGGGCAGAAGGGCAAGTAGAGAGAGAGCGATGCCACCCACAATCTTCCACTGACGTAGCGGCTTAAATATAAACAGTAATGGAAGAATAATCGGCCAAAAAAGAAAGGCAGTCCACTTAAATAATGCCCCTAGAAGAATACAAAGGCCTGCTAACAGATAGTAGGGCCCTCTCATCACAGCCCAAGCGGCCAGAGTCATAAAGAGAATAGCTCCCCCATCGGTCGTCGCCGCAAAGGAAAGATAGAAACCCAATGGCGAAAGCACCATCACGACACCCGCCCATAGGGCTGTTTTCTTCTGCACCCCTACAGCCATAGCTAGCTGATAGACCGCAACGCTGAGAAAAAACCCGATCAGCAGCGCCCCCACCCGCACCCCAAAAGGATGATTCCCAAAAAGTGCTGTTGTCAGCCATATCTGCCAGGCAATGCCCGGCGGCTTGGAATAGTAGCCCCAGTCGAGCTCCTGGCTCCAGCTCCAGTACTGCGCCTCATCCGGCGACAACCCAATGGTCCCCTCCCCTATCACCACCCCCAGCAGAATCGCTTTTATCAACAAAATAGCCCACAGCCAGCGCATAGAGAGCAGTATAGTCCAGCCATTTTAAGAAAAATAGTTCAAAAAAAATGGCTTGTGTTACACTCTGTGTCACGAGGTCTCCCCATGAGTTATGTATCGTTTAGAACCCGCCCAAAAGATGAAAAGAATCTGAAGAAATTGTGTAAAGAATTCAAGATCAACAGATCCGAAGCTTTACGATTTGCTATTGAAACGGCTGTCTCTGTTTTAGAGAAAAAAAAGAAGAGCAAACTTGCGTCGTTCATTGGCAGCTTCGAAGGTCCTGAAGATTTAAGCAGCAATAGCCGATCCATTCTTAAACAGAAATTGCTAATTTCCAATGAACGAGCTGAATAGTGTCCTTTCTAAAATGGGGTAGCAATCGCCCATTTATCAATATTACATTGGGGCGATAAGGGTCTATTCTCTATCGGGGAGGGAGAAGAGGTCGCGGAAGGATTGGAGGGTGACGTCGCGGTCCATGACGGCGATGCTGTCGGTGAGAGGGATGTTTTTGGGGCAGACCTCGACGCAGTTTTGGGCGTTGCCGCAGTCGCTGACACCTCCCTCTTGCATGAGGGGGCGGAGTCGGAGCGAGCGCTGCTGCTTGCCGGTGGGATTGGCGTTGAAGAGGCGGGCTTGAGAGATAGCTGCGGGGCCAATGAACTTCGAGCGTGAGTTCATTTGCGGACAGGCTTCGCTGCAGCAGCCGCAGGTCATGCAGGTGGAGAGTGAATACATTACCTCTTGCTTTTTAGGCGAGATGAGGGGGCCATAGCCCTTTTCTTGCGATCCATCGACGTCAATCCAGCCATGAATCAACTTCAAATTCTCAAACATGATGGAGCGGTCGACGATGAGATCGCGGACTAGGGGAAATTTGGTGAAAGGGGCGAGGGTAATGACATTGGTTTTGGTCTGCTTGAGGTAATTCTCGATGAGTGCGGTGCAGGCCTGGCGTGGAAAACCATTGATGAGCATCGAGCATGAGCCGCACACCTCTTCTAGACAGCCCTGCTCCCAGACAATGGGGACGACCTTCTCACCTTGTATGTTGATGGGATTTTTTTGGATCTCCATGAGTCCACTAATTACATTTTCACCCTTGCGTAAGGGCAACTCAAACTCTTCCCAATATTGCCTTCCAGGTGTTCCTCGATAGATTTTCAAGCGGTAATTCATGGCATCCTTAAATGGGGAGTTGAATTTTTTCAGGGACATTTTTGAGCTGGGGACGCACTTTTTTTGCGACCCTATAATCTCTCTTTTCAGGCTCCAAATGGCGGATGTCGACCGGCTGGTAGGAGATATAGGGCTCCTCTTTTTCATAGGCAGCGATCGTCGTTTTCAACCAGTGCTCATCATCCCTCTCTGGAAACTCAGGTTTGAAATGGGATCCGCGAAATTCATTACGTAGCAATGCCCCTTTGGTGATCACGAGGGCCACCTCCAGCATCGGCCCAAATTGCAAACCAAACTGGAGCGGCTGGTTGGCGAAAGGGCCCTTATCGGGAAGCGAAATCCGCTGAAAACGCTCTCTCAGCTCTTTGATCTTCTCTATGGTCTTCTCGAGATCACTATTGTTGCGCTTCACAGTCACATGTTGGACCATGGCAGCCGACAGCTCTTCGTGGAGCTGATAGAGATTTTCAGGGCCATCTCGTTTGAGCAATCGCTCTTTTTCCTCCTCTTCCAGCTGTAGGGCACTCAGGTAGAGGCTTGGAGAGAGGGAGTCATAGCTAGTGGAAAGGTTTTCCACATAACGCACCGCTTCATCTCCAGCGACAAGCCCTCCAAAGATGCAGGAGAGCAGGGAATTGGCTCCCAACCGATTGGCACCATGAAACTGGTAATCTGCTTCTCCACAATTGAAGCAGCCAGGGAGGTTGGTCATTTGTCGGTAGCGGGCCCAGCGGTCAGAATCGTCTGCAGCAGGCCAATCGACCCACGCGCCTCCCATGGAATAGTGGACCGCAGGGAAGATCTTCATGGGTACTTTTCGAGGATCATCTCCAGTAAACTTTTGGTAGATATCCAATACTGCCTCGAGTTTTCTCTTTTTCTCCTCGGGGAGCTCGGTAATATCGAGATAGACCTGCTGCTCTCCATCGACGCCGAGGCCCAGCTCACACACCTGTAAAACGACACGTGCCCCCACATCGCGACCCACAAGGTTACCATAAGCTGGGAAAAGTTCTTCGAGAAAATACCAGGGTTTTCCCGTTTCGCCACACGGCACCGTTCTGCCATCCAATGTGGTGATCGTTTTGCTAGAGTCTCCCCAGACCCAGATCCTGCCGCCTTCACCCCGCACCGATTCGGAGATCAGACGCAGCTTATCCTGTCCTGGGATCGCTGTGGGATGAATCTGGATGAATTCCCCATTGGCATACCAGACACCCTGCTGATAGAGACGACCGTTGGCAGCCCCTGTGCAAAAGGTAGAATTGGTCGATTTTTTAAAAATGAGCCCAGGACCACCTGTCGCAAAGATGGCGGCATCCCCTTTCAGCACCTCCATCCTCTGATTGAAGAGATTCATCACCACCACACCCCGGACATTTCCTTTGTCATCCTTGACGAGGCGTAAAAATTCATGACACTCATACTTTTTGACACGCCCAGCAACTTCATGGCGACGTACCTGTTCATCCAGGGTATAAAGAAGTTGCTGCCCCGTTGAAGCGCCACAAAAAACAGTGCGATTGTAGAGCGTACCGCCAAATCTGCGGACATCGAGATGGCCTGTAGGTGTGCGGTTAAAGGGGCAGCCGAAGCGATCCATCATCTGGATGATGCCAGGGGCGGCCAGACACATCTCGAGCACGGGAGGCTGATTGGCCAAAAAATCGCCTCCTTTGAGCGTATCGTAGGCATGCAGAAGAGGGGAATCATCCTCTCCCTTCATATTTAAGGCCGCATTGATCCCTCCTTGGGCACAGACCGAATGGGATCGTTTGACAGGAGTGACAGAGACGAGTGAGACCTTGCATCCCTTCTCAGCCAACCGCATCGCCGCAGAAAGCCCTGCAAGACCACCTCCGACAACCACCACCTCTTTCATTTTTTTTGCCATACTTTAACTCTGGAATTGTGTCACCCAATAGGTTCCCCAGATGGCCATCAGCCCCAAAAAGAGAAGAATTCCCATCAGTACAGAAGTAATCATCCTCATTACCCGCTGTGATCTACGTGTCAAAGTAATTCCCCATTTGATCATGAAGGTCCAGATTCCATTAAATCCGTGGAAGACAGCAGCCAAGACAAAGATCGAATAGAGAAGCACCATGAGAGGACTTTTAAATGCTTCTCGCACCACCAGAAAAAAGGCCGATCCGATGGTCGGAGCTAGGGCAATCTTTTCTCCCTTCTCATTGATCTCTAAACTTGCTTTCAGCTTGTGGACCGTCTTTTCCAGTCCGGGATCTTCCCTCACACGGATCGCATAGAAAAGCTGATCTCCTTTTTCCACATGATGCGGATATTCCAGAAAGCGCATATGGACCACATGGGCGATAATACCCACTAACAAAATCCATGAGGTGATTCTCTGCCAGCTGAAGGCATGGTTTCTCTTGTATTGCGGCAATGCCGGTTTCGAGCCATTTGTGGAATGGGCATTCAACTTCGCCCTCCATGCATATTGGATTCCCCAAATCCCATGAATCAAGAAGGGGAGCCCCAGAAAGAGAATCTCGATCACCCTCAAATAGGGCAGATTATTGATCTTATCGACCGCAGCAATAAAGGCCGCACCCTGATCTTCAAAAAAGAAAGCCGCTTGCGAATTGACAAAGAGATGCTCGCAGAGATAGAGGACAAGCCAAAAGCCAAGCAATGAGTGCAGTCGCCTCAAAATAAATGGCTTTGGGATCTTTACCTCATCACTTTCAAAATGCTTTTCATGGAGAGGTGTCGCCATTAAGTTGCAAAGTAGCAACTTAATTCAGCTTTGACAATAAAAAATTAAACGCAAAGACACGAAGTCTGCGTCAAGATTCAACGCAAAGACGCCAAGACGCAGAGTCGCAAAGAAATAGGAGCGCTTCGCGTACCCTCCCTCTTTGTGTCTCTGCGTCTTGGCGTCTTTGCGTTGAATCTCTCAGAAACACTTTTGTTTTTAAGTCAGTCGGAAAAAGCGCTTAGCATTAGCTGTAGTAGTCGAAGCAAGCTCTTCAATGGGAATGGCGCGTAAGCGCGCGAGGAAGCGGGCAGTTTCGATGAGGTAGGCGGGTTCATTGGTTTTGCCGCGGTAGGGATCGGGGGCGAGGTAGGGGGCGTCGGTTTCGATGAGGAGGTTGGTGAGTGGGATAGATTGGGCCACCTGTTGGAGTTCACGGCTCTTTTTGAAGGTGACGATGCCACTGAAGGAGATGTACCAGCCACGCTTTACTAATTGTTCAGCATCTTGTTGAGTGCCTGTGAAACAGTGAAGGACACCAGGAAAGTTGTCGTACCCATCTAAAATTTGGAGGAAATCGGGAAAGGCGTCGCGGCAGTGAATGATGATGGGAAGGTTGCACTCTCTGGCTAATTGAAAATAGCGGTGTAGAAAAAGCTTTTGAATTTCTTTCGTACCTGAATGGTGATAATAATCTAAGCCAGTTTCACCGATGGCAATCAGAGAGCCCCTTTTGGCGGCCTCTTCCATGAGGGGAAAAGCCGTTTCTCCTTCTTGAGCGACATCGTGGGGGGTTGTGGCTGCGGCCGTGAAGATCCAAGAATGTTGTTTAGCGAGTTCAAGACCGCGTTGGAGCTCTTGAGGATCGGTGCAGATATTGACAATCGCATCGACACCGGATTCTTGGGCTCTTTTTAAGAGAGAAGGTCTCTGTTCCCATAACGAGGCATGTGTTAAGTGAGCATGCGAATCAATCAGCATAGACTGTTGTCGCACTGCTCTTCAGCTTGGAGAGGTAATCGTGGATCACATTGGCAGTCAAAGTCTGAGGAAGAATATAGGGAGGATCTTGCAGATTGCCCGGATAGAGAACGTAGACAGGAACACCTGTACGGCCCAATTTTTCGAGCTGCTCTGTGATCACAGGATCTTTCTTCGTCCAATCTGCCTCCATCGTCACAACCCCTTTCTCGTGAAAGGCCTTCTGGACCTCGGAAGAGTGGAGCGCCACTTTATTGGCCTGGCAGATGAGACACCATTTGGCCGTAAAATCGACAAAGACAGGGACGCCTCTCTTTTGCAATTCGGCGATCCGCTCTGGAGAAAAGCTTTCCCATCCGCCTTTGTCAGCGACCAGTTCAGCACCATTGCCGCCACTCATCAGATGGTGCTGCTTTGCGGTCATGACCGCTGAGCCACCCCCGACAAAGACAATGAGAGCAGCCAAAGCTGTGGCGATCCAGCGGCTCACTTTAGGGCGATTGAAAGCTCCCCATTTGCCAAAGATCCAGCCTCCAATTGCCATCACTAGTAAGGCCGCCATCAGAATGAAGGTGGCGAGATTGTCAGTCTGCGCTCCAAAGACCCAGACGAGCCAAACTACAGTCCCCATCATCAAGAAGCCCATGATCTGTTTGAAGGCGATCATCCAATTGCCCGGCTTGGGCAAGAAGCGCACCAGCTGAGGAAAGGCGGAGAAGAGGAGATAGGGAAAGGCCATTCCCAACCCCATCGCTGTGAAGATCATCATGGTCTGAATCGGCGGCAGTGTCATCGCAAAGCCGAGGGCAGGGCCTAAAAGGGGGCCCGTGCAGGGTGTAGCGACCAGCGTAGCGAGCACACCGCTCATAAAGGAGCTCGAGAGAGGAGAAGATGTTGATGATGCAGGTGACTTGGCTCCAAGCGAGATCAGCGAAGTGCCGATTTCAAAAACACCGAAGAGGCTCAAGCCTAGCATGAAGAGGAGAGAGGCCAAAATCACGACAAAGACAGGCTCTTGCAGCTGAAATCCCCAGCCCACCCCTTCGCCATAGGCGCGCAAGATCATCAATGCACCCGACAGAATCCAAAATGAAAGAAGCACGCCTCCAGAAAAGAGTGCTCCATGCTGCAAGATAAGGCTGCGCCTCTGCTGCGCCATCTTGACAAAACTAAAAATTTTGAGAGCAACCACAGGGAGAACGCACGGCATCACATTCAAAATGAGCCCTCCTAAAAAGGCGAAGATGGCGGCTACACCAACACTAGAAACACCATCGACACCCCCACTAGAAGGAGTTGCAGAGATCGCGCTATCCACCGAAATCGCCTTCTTAAAGGTTTTTCCATGGTCGGAAACAAGTAACACCCCTTTCAACGCGCTCGACTCCCCTTCCGGATGAGCCCGCTTGACGCTGAGCGCCATCTCTCCATTCTTAGTGCTGAGAATCTGAGGAGCTTGATAGTCGATCACCTCATTTTGCTCAGGAATAAAGAGCGCCTCTTCGGCTCCCGCAAGGGGCTTAAATTGGAGAATATAGTGATCCGCTTGAGTGGTGACTTTCAGACTCTCCTCTTTTTCTGGAAGAGCCTTGCGGGCATCAGCGAAGAGAGCCTTCTCTTCAGCCCCTGAACGAGGTGTTTGATCAGTTATCGGAAGAGCAAGGGTGAGCGAAGCATTTCCCGGGACACACGAATCGTTACAAGCCAGCCAAGTGACATCGGCTTGGAGAGTGATTTTTTGATCGGCAGCCAGATTATTAGGCGGGGTGATCTCGGTCATCAATAAGACAGAGTCAGTATAACCGAACGCCACTAAAGAATCGGTCGTAAACTTCTCCGGATAAGGCCACATCAGGGGGCCTGCTTGAAACCCTTCAGGCAGCTTCCACTTCACTTGAGTCGCAAATCCTGAGTCTCCGGGGTTGATCCAGTAGGTATCCCACCCCTTCGCCATCTTCAGCTCAACGCCCACCCAGAAAGGATGGCCCGGCTGGACTTCCTGCTCTTCGGCTATCAGGCGGGCTTGTACAGGTTCTTCTTGTTTTACAGCACTTTTTTCAATTTGAGTTGACGGGGCTTGGGGAGGAGCGCTATGTAAAGGGAGTTGATGCAAGAGCAACAAGCTGCAAGCCATAACAAATGGGCGGCATAAATTTAGTAATTTCATTTTGGATTTACTCCCAATCATTTTATGGCTATGAGTTAAAAATTATATCTGATAAATTGCACATTGTAAAGGTTTAAAAAACTTAATAGGTATTATGCTTATCTTACTGACCAATCCGATTTTGTCTGCCTATCAGGGATCTGATCTCTTTGGAAAAGTGATTTTTATCTCCCTCTTCTTCCTTTCAGTTATCACATGGGTGCTCTTTCTGCAAAAATTCTTTTTACAACGCGACATCAAACGGCGCGGCCTCCAGTTGGCCCTGGTGGTGCAAAAAAAACGGCAAAACCCCCTTGGGTTAGAGGTGGGTGAGGTGCAACACCCTTTTGCTTTCCTCTACCGCACTGTGAAAGAACAGACAATGGAACTTCTCCAGAAAAACCGCTCCGTTTTGCAAAAAAACTCAGTAACACTCTCCCATAGCGATATTTCCCTTCTAGAGGCGCAGCTGATGAGCACGATCACAAGCGAAACGAAAGTACTCGAAAAAAATCTCTTTATCCTCTCTACTGTCGTCAGTCTTGCCCCTTTTTTAGGCCTTTTGGGGACCGTGTGGGGGATTCTATTGACTTTTGCGGAGCTCCAATCGGGAGCCGCTGTCAATGCCAGTTCAACCATCATGGGGGGCCTTGCAATGGCGCTCGGAACCACTGTCATGGGCCTTTTGGTGGCTATCCCTGCTCTGATCGGCTACAACTACCTCAAAGCCTCCATCGCCCAATTTTCAGCAGATATGGAAGATTTTTCTAGCCTCTTGCTAGCCTCCGTAGAAATGCAGTACCGTCAAGTGGAAGTGAGCCATGAGAGCGCGTAGCAAGAGTGCCCATCTGCCTGAAGCAGAAATGAATTTAACTCCATTGATCGACGTCTGTTTCGTCGTCTTGATCATGTTTATCGTAATTGCCCCTTTGCTCGAGATAGATCGGGTCGCACTGGCCTCAGGACCTCCTCTCGATGGCACAAGTGCGATTGCAGCCCAAGAAAAAAGCCCGCTGTCGATCCAGGTCTACAGCGATGATAGCCTAGCGGTAAATAAACATCTGGTCTCGCTCGACCAGCTCAGAAAGTTCCTGATCTATGCGAAACAAAAAAATCCCAACTTACGCCCCCAACTTTTTCACGACCGCAATGCGAAATTTGGCACCTACCAATCTGTCAAAAATGCGGTCGAGGCGGCTGGTTTTTCTGAAATGGATGTGATTTTGAAACCTGAATGAAAAAAATTCCTTTTTTTGTCACTCTTGTCCATCTTCTGCTTGTCTTAGGGGCCATCTATATCCAGCCCCGACAGATCAAGTTGCCACCCAAAAAATCGGTGCAGGTCAAGACCATTGTTGCAGACAGAGAGCGTCTGATCGCTCAAATCCCCAACGCACTTCCCCTCAGTCAACCTGAGCAGCCCGCTTTTGCCCCAAAAAGGCCCCTAGAACCAACTCCTGAAACGGAATCGAGAAGACCTCCTCCCACGCGAGGACCCACACTTCCCCCTCCAAGGCCTACTATCAAAAAGGAGACAGTGCCTCCATTGCAAACCAGAAGGGCTCGGCCCACACCCCAAGCGGTCGGACCTCCTCTCAGTGAAGCGCCGAAGAAAGAGTCAAAAAATAGCTCTAAGGAAAAAGCCATCGCAAAAGCGCCGAAGAACGCATCCTCCGCTAACCACGATAAACTCATCTCGATGATGCAAAAGAGTCTCGCCACCTTAGATGGCGCCTCTTCAAAAGGTGGGGAGAAGGGAAGCCCCAAAAAAGGGGCCAAAGCTGGCAGTGCAAGAAAGGCCTCTTCCATTGGCCCTCTTGCGAGTGAATCCCTTTCATTTGAAGCCAAATATGAGGAAGAGCTGGTCTCCTATCTCGAAGCTCTGCTCTCCTTTCCTGAAGATGGCGAAGTGAAGGTCAAGCTCACCCTCAATCGCTCAGGTAGTGTGCAGAAGGTGGAAATTGTGAAAGCGTCGAGCACAAAAAACAGAAATTACATTGAAAACTCCCTCGCCTCATGCTCCTTCCCTGCATTTGGTACCCATTTCAAGGGGGAAGCATCGCATACTTTCACGTTGAATCTTACGAGTGATAATGCGCGGTGATGGTGTGGGCGAAAATTACCTTGAATGTCGAGCCGTTTTTTGCTATCTCTTTTGGCATGCGTATCCTACTGTTCACTCTCCTCCTTCTATCTCCCCTCTTCGCTGAGGAAGAGATCACGATCCATCTCAGCTCACAAGAAAGCCTTGTTCCTCTTCACCTCTCATCAATTACGGAGAGTGGAAGTGGCTTTGAGAAGAGCTACATCACTGCGTTGGAAAAAGTGTTGCGCTTCGACTTCAACCATAACGGCATCACGGAAGTCAGCTCCTCGTCGAAGGGAGCCGCTACGTTCGAAGTGGTGATCAAGCAAAAAAGTTTGAAGGCAACGCTGGCAGCCACAGCGACAAGCCACGCCAAAGGAGTCGAAGGTGTCACTCTGACGGGAAATTTGGCTCAAGACAGGATAACCCTCCACAGTGTCCATGACACGCTCCTCACTTCTGTTTTTGATGCCAAAGGCATTGCCAATAGCCACATTCTCTACACAGTCAGAAACAAGAAAAGCGACGATGCGACCCAGTGGGTCAGCGATGTCTGGGAAGCCGACTATGATGGTGCCAATGCAAAACAGCTGACGAAAGAGAGCTGTCTGATTGTGACGCCCACTTTTGTGCCTGCAAAGGAGGGAAGACCCCGCCATTTTCTCTACGTCTCCTATAAGTCGGGCCAACCGAAGATCTTTGGCGCCACTTTAGCAGCTGGTGCGGAAGCTGGCAAACGGCTCACCTTTTTGCGTGGCAACCAGCTGATGCCTGCGGTTTCGCCACGACTGAATCAGGTGGCCTTCATCAATGATATCACGGGCAATCCCGACCTCTTTGTTCAAGATTTTTCAGCAGAAAAAGGGCTTATCGGACAACCGCGCCAGGTCTTCGCTGCTCCCGGCGCAACGCAAGGTTCTCCCTGCTACAGCCCTGATGGGAAAAAATTGGCCTTTGTCTCCAATAAAGATGGCACACCGCGGATCTTTGTGTTGACGATTCCGGAGCCGGGTGCATCGGTTAAAGATCTCAAGCCCAAGATGGTCACAAAAAAGACAAAAGATAATACCTGCCCATCCTGGTCACCCGATGGCAAAAAGATTGCCTACAGTGCTCTCGTAGGCGGTGCCCGCCAGATCTGGGTGTATAATGTGGCGACAGGAGAAGAGACACAGCTTACAGAGGGATCGGGTCATAAAGAAAATCCCACCTGGGCCCCTAACAGCCTCCATTTGATGTTTAACTCATCCGCGACGAGCGGTTCTGAGATTTACATGATCAACTTGAACCAGAAAAAGGCTGTCAAAATCACTCAAGGCCCTGGTGAAAAACGGTTTCCCTCGTGGGAACCTTATCATTAGATCTCTTTTGCTGCCCGGCGAGGTTAAGCAAGGGGTTCTAAAAATGCCCGGTGAGGTTAAGCAAGGGGTCTAAAAAGTAACCGCTTTTGCTGGCCACGTGAGGCCAAGAGGGCAGTTTTTAAAAATTAAACGAGGAAGCGAGGAAACGATGAAAAGAAGCCTTATTTTAGGATGCACGGCGCTGGTACTTTCGGCCAGTTTGACCTCCTGCTACCGCTCACGTAGCGAAATGTGGGAAGATTCGAAGACTGCGGGAAGATATATGGGAAAAGGGATGCGCTCCTTTTTTGGACAGCATGTCGACTCCAGAGAATATGCAAAAATGTCAGACAATTGGGACGGAAGGGAGGGCCACTTCGCTGCCTCTGACTCTCAGGGAGAATTTGTCCCCTTGGGCGGTGCAGAAGGGTTTCAAAGCTTAGAAGCCAAAGATTATCCCATCTCGAAAGAATCGCCTGGCGATCCTGGCTCCCCCATCCCAGGCGTTGATGGCTTTTATAGCCCTACAGGTTCGCTTGCGACCCTTTTTAACAACATCCATTTTGAAACAGATCACTACTCGGTGCAAGGGTCAGAGAGTGTCGCCAACTTGCGCGAAATTGCCTCCTATATGACCTCTCACCAGGGAACCTATGTCTTCGTTGAGGGGCATGCCGACGAGAGAGGAGCCGCAGCCTACAACTTAGCTCTCGCAGCCAAAAGAGCCAATGCTGTCCGCAATTTCCTGATTGAAAATGGAGTCAATCCCGACCAGCTCTTCACAATTTCGTATGGCCTTGAGCGGCCCATCTCGCTTTCTCATGATGAAGCGGGCTGGATGGCCAACCGCCGCGCGCAATTTAGGCTCTATGATCGGAAAGGATAGGATAATTTTATGAACGAAAAGGGTAGTAACCAGCTGTGAAACGGATTGCCACTTTTTTACTACTTCTTTTAACGGGAGGGGCTCTTTTTGGGGCCTCTTCCCATGATTCCGCATTGCTCCAGGAGCTCCGTCTCTCCCTAGAACAGCTAAGTCGTCAGGTCCATAGCCAGAGTGTCGAGATCAATCTCTTTCAGGAGAGGGCGCTCTCCCTTGAAAATAGTGTCAAAAACCTGAAACAGGAGCACCGAACCGGTTCTTCTGACAGAGGGGTGGAAAAGAGAATCGGTACTATTGAAAAGAGTCAGGAAGCAATGGTGACCGATCTGAAAAGCCTCAAGAACCATCTCAACGAGACCAATCGATCTATCACAGAGTGCCAGAGTCAGCTCACAAAAATAGATAAGCAGCTCACCTCTGACATCCATGCCCTAAAAGGGTCGATCCAATCGATGCTTGCTCTCCTCCAGGGTGAGGGGAAGAGCTATATCGTCCAAAATGGGGACTCGCTGGGTCAGATCGCCCTCAACCATAAGACCGATATCAAAACCCTCAAAAAGCTCAATAACCTCTCCACTGACAAGATCTATTCGGGTCAAAAGCTGATCCTTCCTTAATTTTCGCCCCAAAAATATTTTTCACACATCTTAATATAAAATTAAAACTTCTATTATATAATAGAGCCATAAGTTAAACAACTTTAACCAATAAAGTAATAAAAACCCATAAAACGGAGAAAAAAATAATATGGCATCAGCATCAACACCAAAAGTTGATTCAGGAGGAGTGATTCCTTTAGCAGGAGGAAGAGAAAAAGAAAAAGAATCCAAAACTGGCGCAATCGTGCTCAGTTCAGGAGAGACAAGAGCAGTGAAGCCCGGTTGCTGGGCGAGCATGTCACCTGGGAAAAAGATTGGACTTAAGACGGGCATCACTGTAGGCGCTGTCATCGCCATCATCCTCGGCGTCGTCATCTACCAGACCAACTTCTTTGGCGCAGGTTACGGATGGCTGAATTCCGTCGGCAATTTCTTCACACAGACTGTAAGCCCCATACTCCATCAGGCAGCTTCTGCTGTGAAAAACTGGCTGGATGCGGCTTCTAACTTGAGCAACGGCGCTGTTTTAGGTATCTCGGTAGGATCAGCTGTAGTTGGCGGCGGTGTCGCAACAGCTATCATCAATCGTCGCTGGTTCAAATCCAGAATCCATGAAATGAGGGAAAAGATTGCCGAAGCCAATGCTGAGAGAGCGAGAAAAGCTCTTGAAGGCAAGAAAGAGGCTCCAGCTGCTGCTGCAGCTCCTTCATTAGAAGCTGTTAAGGCAGAAACTAAGTCAGAAGCTAACTTGCTAGACAAACTGTTAGCCTGTGTCAGAAGCAAGAAAGTAGAACATGGCCCTGCTGTTGACCCACATTTGCCACAGCTATATACCTAATCTAATTAGGGACAAGAAGGGAGCTAGGAAACTAGCTCCTTTTTTTAGGCTGTGTTGAAAAATTTAAGCTGCTCATCTTTAGCCATCTTTGATCCTCCATTTTTCGAACCACTCGCTCGAAGATAGCGCTGGGGCTATCTTCTTCACTCATGTTTCAAAAACTGGAGGCCAAATCTGGCTAAATTCGAGCGGCTTAAATTTTTCAACACAGCCCTTTTTTTATACAAATTTTTCTATTTTAATACTTTCTTAATTATAAAATATTATAATTGTATTATAAAATGGAGGAAGTAATATGTCTTCAGATGGTGTAAGTGAGAGCTATCTAACTAGCCTGATTTATGGCGAACCTCAACCTACCGCTTCATGTTCTGCGAAGCCATGGGTTATCTCTGGGGTTGCCCTGCTTGTTATTGGAGTGGCAGGAGCTGTCCTAGCCTACTACTTTAACCCCACCTTCCACAACTTTGTCAATCAGGCTGCTTTAGATATAAGTAAGTTTGTCACAACATCGCAGCTCTCTACTCAGCAAAGTCTGCTGATGATCACTCTTCCGGTAGCAGGAGCGGCTCTTATCACTGGCTTGACCATCCACATTGTCCGTAGCCATAAAGAGAAGGTGCAAAGTCATGAGCGATTACCCATCTCTCAAGAAGAACCGCGTCTCATCGATACTTTAAAAGAGATGGCACCTACAAAAAAACAGATGATGACAACGGGAATTGTTCTAGCAACTCTTTTGCTCATCGGATCGGCGGCTTATGCAGTGATCCACTGGGTACCAGTTGTGAATCAATGGGTCACGGGGCAGGCTTTACCACAGCTGCAGCCGCTTCTCAACCATCAGTTTGTCTTTTGGCAATCGGCCCTCTACTTTGGAGCCGGCACTGCTGCTCTTGCCGTGATCACAGGCTTGGGTAGCACAGCGATTCGCTCCTGCAAAGAGCGGCAGGAGGCTACTAAGTTTCTCACTGATTACCAAGTGAAACAATTCCCAGCAGGAAAATAGGAAATTCTCTTAGAATTTTCTCATGCGCTGGCAGGAGCTTCCCGAAGCTGTCGATGGGAGTGAGATCGAGATCCGAGGCTTTCTTTACCAAACTCCGAGTGGATCTTGGATTCTCTCTTCGGAAGCTGGTCTCAAAACCTGTTGTCAGGGCCATCCAGAAAAAAAAGGGTCTCAACTCACGCTTGTAGGCAATTTTTCTGAGGCCCCCACCAATAAAAGAATTCTGGTGGTGGGAAAAATCGACCAGTTGAAGGGCCAAAGGCTCCTCGAGGGCAGTTGGCTACCTGAGAGCCCCTTTCCTTGGGGTACAGCCGGGCTGCTTGCGCTCTGCCTGCTGCTTCTAGCTCTCTATAGAGAAATTCGCAGCAGGAACGGCTCTAAACTCAAACGTTAGCTGTGTCCTCTTCTTCCTTGAATCGGTAACCGACGCCGCGCACTGTCTCGATCCAATGAAAATTGGGGCCGAGCTTTTTCCTCAAAGCAGCGATGTGAACGTCGATGTTGCGATCCATGATGAAGGCATCATCGTTCTGTACATCGTCGAGAAGTTGGTTTCGTGTCAATACCTTGCCACGGTTGGCCAGGAATCTGCGCAGTATGCCAAACTCGGAGAGAGTGACAGGAATGTATTTGTCCCTTTTGCGGAGGAGATAACGATCGACCTCGAGAGTAAAGTCTCCGAATGTGAGGGTTTTTGCCACCTTTTGAGGCTCTCTGCCTCTCCGTAAGACAGCTTTGATGCGGGAAAAGAGGATCTTTGGTGAGAAGGGCTTGGCCACATAGTCATCAGCACCTAGTTCAAGCCCAAGCACCACATCGAGCTCCTCATTCTTCGCAGAGATAATGATCACAGGAATGTTTTTGAGCTCGGGGCTATGCTTCATCTTACGGCAGATATCTAGCCCGTTCTGCCCTGGAAGCATGATATCGAGGACAACGAGGTCCGGTTTCTCTCTCTCGATGGCACGATATCCATTAATCCCATCTATTTCGACATGCAATTTATATCCTGAAATGTCGGCCTGCAGCTTGATCAACGCAGCGATGTCTTCTTCGTCTTCGATTAACAATATACTCTTCTTCTGTGTCATGGTTCCTCTCTGTATCGCTTGGTTAATCTATTACTAACATGAACATTTTATAAATGGAAACCTTTTTTGTTCCTTGATCGAAGAAAATAGATGTTGGCGGTTAATCTTTACACAATCTTTTCACATTACTTTACACAATCTTATTATCGCTAATTTAATTTGCAGAAAAGTTTAATGCTCGTTAATATGCCAAAGAAATTAGGTTGCTGATCATGAATAAATGGTTACTTTTACTCATTGCCTCCATCGCCACTCTTGGCATCGGCTCCTTCTATCTGTGCAGGCCCGACCCTGAAAAAGAGTTGGCCAAAGCTTATCATTATCTAAGCGAGGGTAATCTAACTGAAGCCGAGAAGGTTCTTTCTTCACAAGGTAGTTCAGCAAGGAGCTCGCTCTATAAAGCCTATATCCAACAGATGCGCGGCCGTTTTGAGAATGGTGAAAAATTCCTCCAGACTGCCTTCAAAGCAGCGAAAGCTTCACATCAACGCGATCTGCTCTGCGAGATTTCTCTCGCAGAAGCAGCCAATCGTTACTGTTTGGGTGATGAGGAGAATTTTCACGCAGCTGTGGAAAGGGCACGCACCTACAATTCTGAATCTCCACTGCTCCCCTTCTTTGAGGGTCTCGATCTCTACCTTCAGCAATCCTACGCTGAGTCTCTCAAAAAATGGGGCAATGAAACACGTGCACAAGAGGTTCCATGGAGCAACGACCAAGGTTCGCAGTCACAAACAGCCCCATGGATGGCATTTGCCATAGAGAGCCTCTTTTCACCCAGCTGGAAGCGACTTCATACTGCCCACTCACTGATCGAAGCGGGAGATAGCGCGTCGGCTCGCGAGATCCTTGAGAAAGAGAGCTGCGCGGCGAGCTCGGGGGAAGAATGGCTACCCTTAAATCATCTTCTATTGGGTCTCTCTTATCTAAAAGAGGCGCGCCCACTCCCTCTTGAGCAGAGAGATTCCTATTATAAAATTGCCCGCTTCTATCTCGAACGGGCTCATGCCGAGGAGCTCTTCCCGCAAGAGCAGAAGCGGGCTATCACCCTCCTGAAAGAGGAGACGGCCCAGCTCTTTCTTGATTCTCAATTTGAGAGAGCCTTTTCCTTTATCCATCTCCTCCAAAGCTGGAAGGCCGGCGAATCAATTGAAGAGCTCAGCCACCATTTTGCCTCACTGATCCTCCAGCAGTCGCCAGAAGTGGCCCTCTCCCTCTGCTCAGCCCTCAGAAAGGAGTTTCAAGGCTCTCCTTTTCATCTATTGATCACTGAAAAGCTTCTGGCTACCTTATCAGGGCATCTGAAAGCAGGTGAATCGGATGATCTCTTCCGCATGTGGGCCTCTATCGAACAGCTGGCACCTAGCCCTCAAATGGCTGCCAAACGGATTGCGGCTCTCACTTCCGAAGAGCTCTTTGAAATGGTCAAAAAAGATAACACCTCGCTCTCGCGCACGCGCCAGTTTCTCGTCTTCTGGGAAAAACTGAACCGCACCCCTCTGGAGAGGGAGGTCTTAGCACGCGAGCTTCTGATCCACTCGAAAATCTTCTGGCATCATGAACAGCAAGAGAAGAAGGGGCAACATCTCATGGAGATCGCTCTCAACCTCTCCCAACATAGTCCTTATGTCGAGCGAGAGATGAGCCATTTTTTAACCACTCTGTTCAAACAAGCGGAAAGCAGCAACATGATAGGTCGGCTCTTGCTGGTCTATGATGCTCTCGAGAAGTTCCAGATCAGCTGCCAAGATCTGATCTCCAAGTCGACCCTGGCCAACTATCTCGCTGATGCAGACTATCTCTACCACTCCCGCAACTATTCAGCTGCCAAAACGATCGCTACCTGGGTGTTGAAATTAGAGCCCCTTCATGAGGTAGCGCTCCGCTTAGCCGGTCTCGCCTCCTTCCAGATGGCAGAATATGGGCAAGCCCTCAGCTACCTCCAACTGGTCGAAGCGCCTGACGAGGAGAGTCACAATGCGTTAATGCTCTCCCAAGTTTTTGCGTCTCAAGAACAAGCGAAACATCTCTGCCAGATAGACCCTACTGAGACTTACGAATAATCTTTAAATGAGTATAATTAACCTTGAGTGGGGTTAGTTATATTATGGCGCAAACTATCAAATTAACTGATTTATTAGACAGCAGACAACTTGATAAACATAAAGATCAGCTAATTAATTATTTCCAACAGGGCGGCACCTGGCAACAGCTTCTCAATTACGATGACAATCTGCTGCGCTCGCAATACCAGAAAGCCTACGATCTCTATCAAAAGGCAGACTACAAAAATGCAGCTGCCCTCTTTTCCTATCTCACTGTGCTCAATCCCTATGAATCCAATTTTTGGATGGGACTAGGAATCTCTAAACAGTCTGACCGTCTCTACGAAGAGGCGATTGTCAGCTATACGACTGCAGAAGCAATGAATCCCGAGAATCCGATCCCTCATCTGCACATGGCGCAATGTTTTTACGGCCTCAATTTGCGCGAACAGGCGGTCAGCCATCTCCAGCAAGCGATCCAAATCGCTGGCGACCGGCCCGAATTTGCCGACATCCGGTTGAAGGCCTCTACCATTTTAGAAAATCTACCGAAATAGGGGCCTATGTCGAAAACAGAGGGGCCAGGAGATTTTTTTAGAATAAGGGAGTACCGAGTCTATCCCCAAACATCTCTGCCGGGCGAACCAATCACCGCAGCTCAGGCGCGCCAGCTCGTTGAAGATTTTTCTTATACGGCATCTCCCCTCACGCCCGTTCCTGCACTCGAAGGTTTTGTCGATATAGTCGCAGCCCACGGCACGGTGATTCAGAATAGAGAGCTCCACATCGACGCAAAGCCCGATCCCGCCAACCGCGAAAAAAGGGAAGCGTGCCAAGAGAAACAGTTTCAGCTTTGGGAAGAGATAAAAGCCCACCCTTATGTGACGACAGGGTTTGTGATCGCCGGATTGATGCTTCTCGGTACAATTGCATTGGGCATTACGGTAGCAGCCACAGGTCACACCTCTTTTACCCTTTTTGGGCAGCAAGTTCCTATCGATGTCACCACCTTGACGATGATGCTGAGCTATGTGATCACCCTCGCTGTTTTTTGCCGTGAAGCAGCCCTTAAAAGCGATCTGGAGTCGAAAATTGATACCATCAACGAAGAGACGCACTCAAAACATACCTTTACAGAAGAGGAATTGCAAAAGAAGATTGCTGAAATCAACGCCAGAATCATGGAGCACGGAGTCAGCTATATTGAAATTGAGCAAAAAGATCGGGCTCTTTCAGTGACTCTTAAAGAGCAGTATGACAAGGCGACTCAAGCTCAGGGGCGATTAGAAGAATTAAAAAAGGCTCTTTATACTCTTGTTAACCGCGGGGTACCTCAAGAGCCGATCAGAGAAGCGATAGAAAAGGTGGCGGTCGTCCTTACATTGGGAGGGCAGTTGGCGGCTCCTGTTTTTCCACCCACCACCGAGGTCCCCACAATTACCACCATCGAGCTCTTCCCTTCTACACTTTCCATTCCTGAGCACCAGACGGAAACCATGTATGACAATCAGCTGAAACAGCTCGAATTTTGGAACCGGATGGGGACAAGACTATCCGATTTGGCCACCACCTTCGAATTCTCCAAGCTCTCCGTAGCGACGGCAATCGCGGGACTACTCATCCTCGCCTGTTCGGGGATTGCTCTCGGTTTTTATGCCCATGGATCTACCCATCTTTTTCTCTTTGGTGAACTCGATCTTCGGGTGATTCTGCAGATCGGCATGTATGGCCTCACCTCGCTGATGTATGGTCTCTATAATGCTAGAATAGATGGTCTTCAAAGGAGTTTGAAACAAAAAGAAGAGGAGAGAGTGGCCCGGCAAGCCATTATCGAAAGAGAACGGGGAAGACAGGTGGTCATTCAAAGAATGGCGGCCCAAACCTTAGATGATTATACCAGGAAGTGGCTCGCCTTCCAAGAGAGCGCCGTCAGTCAACTCCAGCAGACGAGAGATACTTTGGAAAAAGGGAATGCCGCCCAGATGTTGCAAGTGCAGCAGTTATGTGAGGGCATTGTGCGCGTTCTTGCACCTATCGCCTTCCCTCAATCTGCTCCGCAGGAAGTGAGACGCATCCTCGAAACAGCTGCTCAAGGCGCAATTCAATTTGTCCTCAAATAAGCTCATAGTGTATGAATACTGCCACATATGGTGAGCAGTGTCAGCGAAGCAGTTTTTGATAAAGAGCATTATCACGAAGAGATCTCCAAACTTTGGACTCCGGCACTTCGCTCTTTCAACCGATTAATCCGCTCTTATGTGATCTTCAACCTTGTCTTTCTGATCATTGTCTGCTCCGAAGTGGCCTGCTTTCTCTCCTTCTTTGCCCTTTTGAGTAAATCGACCGTTTTGGCCTTTACGCTGGCCATTTTTTTCATGACACTCTTCTCCTATTTTGTGCTGAAACTCTATCTACAGGCCAAAAAGCCCGATCAGTTAATGGATCTCTGCGACCTCTATCTCGGAAGATGCAAAGAGATTATCCGATATCAGGAGGGTATTCCAGAACATCATATCGCTCTCGGTCAAGCTGCCCAGAAATTTGCTGCTGCTCTCCATGAAAAAGAGTATAGCTACTATGAAGCGCCCCCCTTACTCAGCTCTCTCAACCCCACGCTCGAGCGCTTTAGCTGTTTCTGCCACTGGAAGGACCTCCACCGGATGAAAGAGGTGCTTCTCACAACTGCGGTAGAAGAGCATCTAAAGGTGGTGAAGTGCGAACCGACCAATCTGGAGGTCCATGCCGCTCTCGCCAATGCTTATGTCATGCTCTCGAGCCTCTATAGCGATCCACGCAAATATCACGATTACGACGAAGAACGCTATGTCCCCGAGGAACGCTTCTCAGAGGCAATGCAAGTAAGGTTCCGCTCCACAGCGCAGAAAGCGATCGAAGAGTTTAAAATTCTCAATGACTATGCACCCGAAGATCCTTGGGTCCATGTCCAGCTCGCCTACTCCTACCACGATCTCCAAATGCCGCTGGAGGAGATCCGTGAATATGAGATCGTCCTCTCCCTCCGTCCCCAAGACAAAGAGACCCTCTTCAAGCTCGGCATGCTCTATTTCCAGCAAGGCCTCAACGCCAAAGGGCTCCGCATCTTCGAAGCCCTCAAGCGCACTCACTACGCCAAAGCCGAAAGCCTCATCAAATTCTACGGCACCTACGAAGAAGCATAACCTCGTGCCTTGCATCAGACTGATTTATCTTGAGTCTTCCTAGTCGATTCAACGCAAAGACGCCAAGGCGCAAAGAAGCAAAGAAGGAGGGTACGCGAAGCGCCCTCTTTGCTTCTTTGCGCCTTGGCGTCTTTGCGTTGAATTTGTGCGAAAGAATTAAGCAAGGGATTCCCAGATGACGGTGCCGACGATCAGGCCGGCGAGACAGAGGGAGTTAGCCTTCCAGTTTACCTGCTCTTTGTAGAGGAGCTGGGCCCAGCCATTACAGATGAGGATCACCCCGACTGAAAAGATGGGGAAGATCATCGCATTTTCCCAGGATCTGGAGACTTGTGGGGCGAGGATGAGGAAGAAGGTGCACGCACCATTGGCAACGCCGCCTAAGATGCCGTAATAGATCTCTGCCCCTTTGGGGAAATGGTGGTGTTTGCATAGGTAGACGACCCACTGGATGAGGGCGCCCATGAAAAAGATGGCAGGCATGAACCACTGAATATGCTGGCTGCCGAGGTGGATAGGAAGGAGTGAGGATGTCGGTAATTCTGGTTTGAGAACCATGGCCCACCACTGGAGAAAGACGAGGAAGAGGGTGTGGACCAGAAAAATTAAGCTGGCAAAGAAGATCCAACTATTTTTGTTAGGGTTGGAGGCGCTGGTCCAGCCTGCCCAGAAGAGGCCGATGGCCACGAGGAGGGAGCCAAGGCCATTAGCGAGGGTATAGGGATGGTTAAAGAGAGACCCGAAGAGCAGTGCTAAAATGACTCCAGGCATAACTGAGGAGGTGTTGAGAATGGCAAAAGTGAGTCCTGGCGGTCCCTTTTCGAGACTCTTTCCTAATCCCCACATGAGCAGGCCAAAGATAAGACCTCCAATGATCCCGAGAATGGCCGCCCAGTTATTCCATCCATAATCACTCGTACGCACAGGATTCAGTAGGATCATGACGACGAAAGAAAAGGAGAGCTGAACGACCAGATAGGCTTTGCTAGATCCGCCTGCATCGATGCTGCGTCTCAAGCAAAAATTGCTCAGAGAGGCTAATAGTGCTGCCAAAATCGCATAAATTATCCCCATGGTCAAACCCACTTGTGAATAAATACCGAGAAGAGTCTAATCGAATCGATCAAAAGTTGCAGTGATTTTATGAAGAGTATTTTGTTGCTCTTTTTGGCCACTTCCTTAATGGGAAGCCTGCCCCCATTACCAACGCCACACGACGAAAATGAGGCGCTGATCATGCGCCGTCTGCTGGGATTCTGGCGTGACCGAGACCTCCGTTTTGCTCAAACGGAGGTGGAAAAGTTTGTGAAAGAGAATCCTGACAATGCTCTATCAGATTATTTTTTAGCGATTTTGGGGGACATGGCCCAGCAAGAGGGAATTTTTGAAGAGGCCTTGCAAACCTATAGCCGGATCCAGTGTACAGAGCTGAAGGAGCATATCCAACTGAAACGGTGGGAAGCCCTTTATCATATGGGCCGCTATGCTGAGCTCTATCAAGAAACAGCTCCTATGATGGCAGAGATGTCAGAGAGTGAAGAGTTTCGTTTTTATTTTGCTGAAGGAGCCTTTCGGGAAGCGCTGGCACTTGCCCGCTATGAGCAAGGGAAAGAGGAGGCTCATTTTCTCTGTAAAGAGGCGCTCCCTGTCTATTTGACACTGACGGAAAGCCCCTCTTTTGGAAGCTATGCGAAATTGGCCATGGCCGAGATTTTTAGATTTATGGAAGATGAGCCTAAGTCTCTCGCGATCTATCACCAATTAGCCAGCCATGAATCCAATCCTGATGTTCTTTTCCAAGTGGCTGCGATTCTCTGTCAGTACGATCGACAGGAGGCGCTACCTGTATATGAAAAGATTGCGAAAGCAGGCCAATCAAAAGCAGCTGATGCTGCCTATCAATGGCTCCTTCTGCTAGCCGATGGAGAGGAGTGGAAAACGATCGAAGAGGAGAGGGAAGTTTTTACAACCCACCTGGAGAACGAGCGGAGAGCGGTCGCCTACTTTTACCTGGGGATGATCAGCTATGAAAAGAGTCTTTTTGCAGAAACGATCCATGACCTACAAAAATCTGTAGCACAATTGCCTCCACAACATGATAGGCAGGCTCTATTTGTTCTTCTGGATAGTGCAGGTCAACTTCAAAACTGGGAGCAGATGGAGCTCTTTTATGAGGGGTTAACTAGCCATTATCCAGAAACCTATGCCGAAGCCACTTTTTTCCTCGCTTCGGCCTATCTTCGAGGGGCAGAGAGAGAACGAGCTTCCCGGTTATTTCATCAAGTGACCTCTGATTTCCCTCATACGGCTTGGGCGGAGAAGGCGACCCTTCAACTGGGTACGCTTTTGATAGAAGAGAAAAAGTTTCAACAGGCCCATGAGTTGATTGTCGAGGCGTTTCAAAGCAATCCTCAATCGGAAATTAAGCTCTCTATGCTCCAATTAGCAATCGCCTCGAGTTTAGCGCAATTACCGGAAAGAGAAATCTACGCTCAGCTAGCTGTGGATCTGGAAAGAGCCATCAGCAGCCATCTTTTTAGCCAAGCAGAGCAGCAAGAAAAAGAGCTTCTCCTCGCCAAGACCTATCTCCATCTCGATCGCACTCATGCCGCTCTCGCAATCGTTGAGAGGCAGAAAGAACCCGATCCTCTCCTCCTCTGCTATTGTTATGCGAACGAAGGGACCTCTCCCGAAAAGGTGATCGAATTGGGTGAACATGCCCTCAAAAACCATCCTGAAGAAGCAAGCCTCCATCTCCATCTTTTTAATGCCTATCTAGAAGTAGCCAAAGAGCATGAAACCCACGATTATCGTGAACAGGCGGCGCAACATTTAGAAGCCGCTCTCCCTATCTATCCCGTCTCACTAGAGAATCGCCTCTGGCTGATCCACTATTATGCGCGGGAAAAACGGCACCTGGCGATTCCATTGCTTGAAGAGCTGCTTCAAGAAGCCTCCTCCCTTCAAAAATTCCCTCAAGAGAGCTATCTGTTAGCAACCCTCTATGCTGAGAAGCGGATGTTTGCTAAGGCGGAATCGCTCCTGACGCAATTGATCGAGAGGCAACAAACGGGAATGCCGGAAGCGAGCTTGAAGTTGGCAGAAGTGCATCTGCTGCAGGGCAAGAGAGAAAGTGCACGAGAATTTTATAAAAAATTGGAAGAGTCGACACAACTAGGAGTAGCTTATGAGGCACGCCTTCGTTTAGCGCGTCTCGACTTTTCTAAGCGGCCTGAAGAGAGCCTCAAGAAATTGTTGGAGCTGGCTCAACGCAAAACGCTTTCTCACGAACCGACCCATCTTGAAGCCGCTCTCGATTATGCCGATTTGAAAGCTTCCACCTATCCAGCAAAAGAGCATTCTGAAAAGCTGCTCCAACTCCTCCTGGGGATCAAAGAAGAATTTACTCACCAAAATGATATCTGGTCGAAAGACTACCACGCCTGCAGAGCCTCCTATCCTGAAAAAGAGCTTCTCTATCAAGCCTACATGCGCTATCTCGATGCACGGATCTATATGGTACAAGCAAGGTTAAGTAGAGACCCCTCAGAGAAAAAAAGCAGAAGCAATGCGGCAAGAGCTCTCCTCTCTAGCTTGCGCCAAGGCAAATTTGCCGTCACAGAATATCTGAAAGAAAAAGCCACGCTAGTTAATGAATAAGACCATTTTGACCTTCTCTATTGCTGTAGCTGCCCTCTTTCATCTCAGTGGCCTCTTTTGGCTCTATTGCTTCCCCCTCTCTTTCCAGACAAGGCAATTTGAGAACAGCGTCAATAGCCAAAATAGTGAGGGCGACTACTGGCAGAGGAAAAAGCGTGGCGAGATTTTAGCCCAATTTTTTGGCCAGATGGCCGTAGAAAGCCCACAAGTGAAGCAGGAGCTCCATGAGCTCAAAGCTGAATATGCGCCTCCCTTAAGCCTCAGTTTTACTACGCCCATCGAACTGAAAATCTCGCATTCCGATTTCTCCTTTCATAAAAGTCCCTCATATCAAGGAGAAAACTGGGGGAAGATCAAAGAGAGTGATCTTGCGCCAGGCTCTACCCTGATTGCACCGCTCCCTCCGAGTAACTTACTGGGCGCACCCCCTTTGGCACAACTCACTACCCAAGCTGATAGTTTCATGCAAAAAGGGGTCATCGCAGGCTCTGACCATTTCGATATCCAAGTCGAATATGCCCCTAAGCGTTTCAGGCCTGGTTATGTCTTTAAAGTGACTTTGCTTCCCAGGGCCGATGTGGCCTTTAAAAAGATTCGTCAAAACTACTACTTTCTCTTAGACCGTTCCAATTCCATGCCACGCGGCAGATATCTTCTAAATAAGCAGGCGGTAGCTGAAGCTTTATCCCTGCTCAAAGAGGAGGATCGTTTCAATATTCTAATTTTTGACGATCGCGTTGTCCGTTTTCGCAACCATGTTGTCGACTGGTCCCCAGAGGCCTTAAAAGAGGCAACCACCTTTTTGGAGCATCAGGGACATGGTGGCTATTTTGCCGCTACTGAGCTCTATGCCTCACTGGGGAAAATTATTCCTCAAGATGTAGCTGACAATGAGGTTCACACTGCCATCCTACTCTCTGATGGTGACAACTACCTCTCACAAGAAAAGCAGCGCTTAACCATCGGTGGATGGACTAAACGCAATCAAGGAAAGGTCGCGCTCTATACGATCACATCAGGGAGCGGGAACAATATTCCCCTGCTCGATCTTCTCAGTTCATTTAATAAAGGGGCCCACATCCATTCACAGGACCATCGAGACATTACCAAAAGGCTTCTCTTCCTCATGCGTACCATCCAGAACCCTATCGGCAAGCAGATGGTGGCGACTGCCATTCCTGAAGACCCTTCAATGGCGGTGCTTCTCCAACCCAAGAGAAGCCGTATCCCAGATCTTTATCAAAATCGCCCCTTTGTCATTTTTGGATCGACAAACAAATTAGGCGATTTCATGCTCTTCCTCCAAGGAAAGTACTATGATCAGCTCTTCGACATCAAAAAGCGGATCCGCTTCGATCAGGCCAATTTGGGAGCCTTCTCCGTAGAACGCGGTTGGGCAGCACTTGTAGCCCAAGAATTTTACGAACGCTACTTTGAGGAAGGAGATCTCTCACTTCTCGAAGAGGCCAAGCAGCTGCTCGCTCCCCTTAACCTTCCCACACCATTCCTGGATTGATGCACATCATCGGCGGCAAATACAAAAAACGGCCTCTCGAATCTCCCAAAGGCGATCAGACACGCCCCACCACCTCGCAACTGCGCGAGGCCGTTTTCAATATCTGCCAACAGAGTATCGAAAATGCCACCTTCCTCGATCTCTGCGCAGGCTCCGGCGCTATGGGTCTCGAAGCTCTCAGCCGCGGCGCCCGCCATGCCACCTTCGTCGACAGCAGCCGCACCGCCATCACCTGCATCAAAAAGAACATCGCCACCCTCAAAGTAGAGTCCCAAACGACTGTCTATCTAACCGATGCCCTCAAAGCCCTCCATAAATTCGACACCACCTTCGACATCATCTATCTCGATCCCCCCTATGGTCTCGGCCTCAGCCTCCCCATCCTCACCTTCCTCGACAGCCACCCCCTCCTCAACCCCGGCGGCACCCTCTTCATCGAAGAGGCCAACCTCAAACTGCCCCCACTCACCACCCTCACCCTCAAATCCGCACGCTCCATCGGCCCCGCCCAACTCTTCGAGCTTTCCTTATTTGAGTGATTGAAGGAAGGATCAAAAAAGGCCCTCCTGTAGGGATTTAAGTAGACTTTTGATGGGAGTTCCACCACCTCAGGTATTATCCAGACCCTGAAAGTGCGGGACCGCGCGAAGAGGCTGTGAAAAAATCGAATTTTAAATCATTGTAACACATTTAAATTAGGGTTACATAAAGACAAGCTACAAGGGTTGGTAACACCTGGGAAAAGCTGGACCCCTCAAAATTAGAACACTTAAGTTGCATGGGAACCGTCTCTTTTGAAAGGCTAAAGGAAAAAATTTTCGGGATTAAGAGAATAACGGGATTATAAGACTTTATTGAAAAATTGAGCCCGCATAAGCTGTCTTATCTTGTAAACTTAAGAGAGGTCATATGGGGCTCAGCACATATAGTATGATGATGAAAGGAACACCGCAAGAATATCTTTTTCAATTTAAGAAGCAGGTTGTTAAAAGTGCTCAAGCAGAAGGAATTAAGCCTGCGATGAGAAGGTGGGGCTTAGGTAGAAATACCATCCGACGTTGGTTGAGAAACTTTGAAGCGGAAGGGAATAAAGGTCTTTATGACAAAAGAAAAGGCCCTAACCATATTCCCCACAAGATTTCCCCAGAGCTAGAGAAGAAAATTATCCAAGCCCGCCACGAAGTGCCTTGTTATGGCCCCAGAAGATTGAAGTATTTTTTCAATATAGAGTGCTCATTAGATGCTATCTACAGGGTGCTTAAACAAAACGGTCTCACTGTCAAGAGACGCAAAAAATATCAAAAGAAGAACGATTTGAGAGAGGCTAAAGCAAAGTATCAGGCTTTTGGTCATATGCAAATGGATTTAAAGTATTTAAGGGATATTCCTAACTACTGGGGACAACTTAACCCTTTAAAGCTTCCACGTTTTCAATACACTGTGAGAGATACCAAATCAGGTATGCTCTTTCTAGGCTTTTCGGATGAGCTTTCAGAACTTAATGCGAGAACGATGATCGATTATGTGTTAAGACGCTTACGCTCACAAATGCCCGATAAAAAGATCATTGTGCAAACAGATAATGGTGTGGAATTTGGAGGAACAACAAGACATTTTGAGAAATCTCCCTTTTGCCAAGCTGTGCAGGCCCATGGCGGAGAGCATCTCTTCATTCCTCCGAAGCTGTGCAATGCAAATGGCGATGTGGAAAGTCTCCACAACCTTATTGAGACAGAGTTTTTTGATATTGCTAAATTTGAATCTAGGGAAGATTTTATCCGAAAAGCTGAGAGCTACCGACTCTTTTTCAATTTAGAAAGGCCTAATAGCTATAAAGGAGGCAAAACACCCTGGCTGATTGCCCAGCAGGACTGGGCAGATAATGATCTAGCTAGTTATGCTGCAATAATAGAAACCGTCGATTTAGATAAAATGACCGTAACTGGTTATTCTAAGCGGGGTCCAGGTCTACCCAATTCTCCCGACAAGCTACAAGGGTAAGTGATCAGAAACTGGAGGTTGCCAGTTTAGCTCACAAGTTGAGTTGCATATTCTCTATGGGCATCTTCAACACAGAGGCGCAGAGACTCAGAGGTTCACAGAGAGGGACCAACGGCTCGAGGCAAGAAAAAAAATCGCCTTTTTTGGTGCATGCACCAAAAACACCAGAAGAGAAAAGCCATTAAAGAAAAAGGGAGATCTACAATACGGTTGCCACTGGTCACCCTTTTTCTTTAATGGCTTTTCTCTTCTGGTGCTTTGAGCTTCGCTCAAAGAGGCGATTTTCTCTGCGAACCTCTGAGTCTCTGCGCCTCTGTGTTGAAGATATCCTCACAACTGTGCCACACACAGTCTTTAGCCAATATCCTTGCCTCCAGTTTCTGATCACTTACAAAAATTAGCTGTGGAGGGCGAAGAGGAAGGCTTGAATGTTTTCTTTGGCCTCATCTCTTTGCCAGTAGTCTTGGGAATGGATGGGGATGGACAGCGCCATTTAAAACATCTGTGACATCCCCCATAACGCGGAGGCGGGCTTTACCGTGCGGAGCGTTCAAAGCTCTTTTTCTCTCCTACTAGTTGATCGTTTTGGTAGGTGCAGAGCAGCTTGGGAGAGCCATCATCATAGTACTTATGGAACTTCCCATGCTTTTGACCATTTTTGTACTCCCCTTCGAAAGTGAGTACGCCTTCCTGATTCCATTCCTGGCATAAGCCAACGAGCTTGTCATGGTCATAGTGATAGATACTGGTGCTAGAGCCATCTTCATAATAGGTACGTGTAGGGCCATGGCGCACATCATCGGCAAAAGCGACTTCACGATAGACTTTGCCACTCGGATAGTAGCTCATCGCTTTGCCAGAACGGATATCATGATGAAACTCCATCGTCATCATGAGGAGCCCCTCTGGAGAATAGAGTGTGGCAATCCCATCACGGAGGCCTTGCTTATAGAAGGTACAAGCAATTTTATTCCCTTCCTCGTTGTACTCAGAGACCTCTCCTTCCAAGAGATCATTCACAAAACGGGCATCAAGCCTTTTCACCTTACCTCGTCCCTCTTGCGGGGGATAATAAATTTGGTGGACACCCTCGCGCATATTGTTTTTGTAATGGAAGATGGCCTCTTCACCTTCAGGACCGACTTGGAAATAGCGGCCTGTCAGATCACCGTTGACATATTCTGCTTCTTCGAGAACCTTGCCACCCTGGTCCCACTGCATTTTTTTCCCATGCAGCTTTCCCTCTTTGTAGACGATCTGAGCGGCAAGCTCTCCGTGAGGATAATAGGAAAGTTGCTCCCCATGAAGATTCCCATCCTGATAATGAAAGACGCGGGCAATAGTGGCTGTCTTACTATCTTGAGGAGGGAAATATTCGCGATGCTCCCCGACAGGCACCCCATTCTCATAAACCATCAGAGTATGAATGGAACCTTCAGGGTGCCAACTCTTGAATTCTCCAATGAGAAGGTCATCTTTAAACTGGGCCACTGTTTGGAGCTGGCCATTCTCATGATACTTCTCTTCGCTCCCTTGGCGCTTGCCTTTAACAAAGGTCGTTTTTTGGCAAAGAGTGCCATCCGAGTACCAAATCTGGAGATCGCCGTGAGCGATTCCCTGGATGTAATTGCCTTCAAAAATCAGATCGCCCAGTTCATTCCATTCAAGCCGCTTTTGATCGAGCTGGCCGTTTACAAAAAAGGCGTCGATCTTCTGGGTGCCATTGGGATACCACTCTTTAAATGGGCCGTCGAGTTGGCCTAGGCTATAATTTTTCTCGACTTTTGCTTGACCATTTTCAAACCACTCTCGAAAAGGGCCGTGCCACTTTTTTCCCTGAAAGGTGGCGATGAGTTTCAGTTGTCCATTTTCATGATATTCTTTCTGTTCACCCTCTAAAGCGCCTGCGACATAGGTGGATTCGCTTTTGATTTTTCGATTGGCAAACCACTCTCTGTAGGGACCTTCGAAAGCTCCCTTCACAGTAAGATAGCTAGCTTTCAGGGTCCCATTTTCAAAATACTCTGCAATGGGCTCAAGGAGATTCCCCTTTTCGTCATAGCGAGCCTGCTTGGAAAGTTGGCCGTTGGCATAGTTCTGAAAGTGTTCCCCGACAGGAACTCCCTTTTTCCAGAGCCCACCACCAGCTCCTTGCCCATCCGCTTGGAAGTACTGCTCTTTGCCCTCCTTGACTCCATCGACATAATTGACACGATAGAGAACTTGTCCACTAGGATCATACCTTAAATGGAGCCCACAAGGCTTGCCGTAACGAAAATCTTGCACCTCGACAATGGCCAATTCGGTTCCATAGATCAACACCGCAGGATTTTTGCCATCACCATGCAAAAGACCATCGACATAGGCGCGTGAAGCTTTTAATCCCCCATCATTTTCCTCTTTATTAAACCATTCGAGCGCATTCCCATTAGGGAGACCTTTGACATAACGGGTTTGAGAAGCGCGGGAGCTATCCTCATGGAAGGTCAGAAACTCCCCTGTTTTTTTTCCATTTTCGTAAGCCCCCTCCTCTTTTTTGTTACCGTTGGGATAAAAGGCGACAAAAGGCCCCTGTAAAGTGCCTTTGACATATTGGGCAGTCGTTTCTAACTCGCCACTCATGCAAAAAGTTCTGACTAAGCCTTCCAAGAGGTCATTTTCGTAGCGGGCTACCTGCTGCAGATTTCCTGAAGGATAATAGAGAACAGCCACACCTTGCCGCTTCTCCCCATCGAGATCTCTCTCCTCCTGGATGCGGCCATTAGGATAAAATCGCAACTCCTTGACCGCAACATCACCGCTCGATTGAGGCTCTCGGAAAATCACGTGAGAGGGAATTCCGTTAGCATAATTGTCGATCACTTCAGGGCGCCAGTTAGGTTGGCGGACCCTCAGACCAGTTGGATGAGGGGGTTCATTGGCGATAAGAGCTCCTGCAAGCAGCAGCAAACAAAAAATTTTACGCACGGCGTCCTCCTTAACTAAAGAGCTAAAGAGTAGCAAAATCTCTTTCAGCGAGCAAGGAACTCTTCAAGTCCAGCCTCTCTGACAGCTGAAAAATCTGAGGAAAGCATTTTTACATTAGAAAAACTCGATACTACCTGCTTGAAGGCAGTGGAATCGGGCTCAACGCCCATCTCTTTTAAACCTGCTTTGACCCGTTCTAAAGAAGTGTCGTAATGAGCTTCGACATAGTCAAAATAAAATTGGCGGGGATCCTTTGTCTCTTGCTGCTGATAAGCTTCATAAGCATCAGCTAAAAATTGGAGACGACTATAGCGTTTGGCCTCTTCGATGAGTTCGGGCTCTTCGAACAGGCGCTTCAAAGGGGCATTGAGCCGTTCGGATAACTGCTCAAACCGATTGAGCTGATTTAGGGCGGCTGTTTTTGCAGCCTCTGCCCTTTCTTTGGCTTGAATCTGCCTTTCCAACTTTGACTGGAAGTCAGCCGCTAATTTCTTAAATTCACTTTCTTCCTCCTGCCTGTCGATCTGAGGCAGAGCGTCCTGCTCTTTTTGCTGAGAAGCCAATTCTTCGCGCTGGAGTGCTAAGTTTTCTTGGATCCTACTCAGCTCCTCCTTAGAAGGCTTTTTAAAGAAATGGAATCCTGATTTGAGATCCTCTTCACATTTTTCCATCTCTTGGATGGAAGAGCGAAGCGCCGTCATCGATTTTTCAAGTTTGGCTCTTCTCCCGTTACGATTCAACTGTAGCTGTGCACGCAGCTTCTCTTCATCTTTTAAACGTTGCGTTTGGAGCTTCTCGATCTCTTTCGTGTGAAGTGTAAGGTCACTTTCGTGAGAGCAATAATCTTCTCTCCCTTGATCGATTTTTGCCTTCAGAAATTGGCGTAGGGCCGCTAGCTGCTCGGAAAAGCTCTTTTTTGGGGGAAAAGGAGATTCCGCTTCTCGCGCAATCTGCTTGATCTCTTGTTTGGGCATTCTCTCATCGATCTGCCGCTTGATCTCCTCTAATCGACGATTGACCTCCCCTTTGATCTCTCTCTGAAGAGGCATCAATGTGTCCGTCTGAGATTGCCTCACAAGCTGATCATGCATGGTCAAAAGGAGAAGCGGCTCTTTTTCCAATGAAAGTTTTCGGAGGTTCTCGAGATGGGCTTTCCATTCGGAAGCAGAATCTCCGAGCTGGACCTCGGCAGCTTGGCCGGCCTCTTTGGCTTTGGGTTTAGAAGCCAAAAAGAAGAAAACTGACTGAAGAAATGTGAGAAACCCTTCCCACACTAACTTAACGTGATGAGCCAGGACCCCACCTGGATAGAGATTCTCTTTCGGGACTTTGTCGACAAATTCCCTTTCCTGGCCAGTAAGGTTGACAACCTTATGGGTCCCCAACTTCCCTGGCTCACTTATCTGAGGTGGCGCCCCATGAGCGGGGGGCTTAGAACTGACTTCTGACGCCTTATCTTGCATATTAAATTATTTTAATTATAAAAAATAAAATTGACAAATTGTAAAATTATATTAACATAGTTATTAGCGATAAAAACTAATTGCTTTGAGTTAGGAGATAACTAAGGTATTTATATGTTGTTGCAAAGGAAGGCTTTATACAATTTGATCCAATTAAACCTTCCGAAAATCGAAGCTGGCGAACTGCATATGGGCGACTTGCAGCAGTGGCAGAAGGAGAATTACCGAGAAAAGTCGGACGAGACTCTCTTTAAGCAACTTATAGCATTAGGCATCCAATTGGACCCCCCTTCCTGGATCAGTCTAGCTGGATCTTGTGACGACCCAGAAGAGATCGCTGAAGCTTTGGGAAAAAATAGAGCCCCTCTCGAAAAAGATCAGATCTTTTTGATTCTCTTCGAGCTATGGCGCCGCCATTTCCCTGAAAAGAGGACCCTCTCTATCTTTTGCGATGAGCTGGACAATCAGATGATGGCTTATGACCTGGGAAAACCGAATCAGATTGCCGACTCTTTAGCCTATCTCGAACAGATCTTTGATGATCATGTCGATCAGGGAATCGAGCCTCACCAGGCCTTCCAACTCATCCAAATGTATTGTGCGGGCGACATTTCCAGCTTTCTATTCGACTACATTCTGGCAGAAATAGAAGCAGGCAATCACGCCTATGCCACCGAGCTGCTCGATGCTTTCAAACGGTTCGTGCCCAATATGATCTGGTTTGAATATCTCCAGGCCAGAGCCGATATCCTCGCCGACCCCGAAGAGGGTTATGATAGGCTCGAACAGCTCATTGAAAAGTCGGACGCCAACACCCCTCTCGACCTACTCGAGGAGATCCTCTTTTTCTTAGCCAACAGTGGCAACCACACCCTCTTCCACAGCCTAGCCATCAAGACACTGCCCCGCCTTCGCACAGAGGCCGATTTCAAAGAGTTTCTGGAAGCCTGTTATGCCCACTACGATTATCTCGAACTCAAACAGCCTGCTCTCGCCATCGCCCGCCTCTTCCACAGCAGATCTTTCCCCTCAGAATCCCCCCTCAACCCCAATGACCCCGCCCTTTCCCGCCTCCGCACCATCCTCGACCACAAAATCCACTTCGCCGAAGAATAGCCAGACTCTTTAAAGATCATAGGCAAGAGCCTCTGCAATCGTGAGGAGGGCGTCCATTCTCATTGACTGATCAATAAGGGTTGAGGCGGTTACAAAGGCAGCATCTAGGTTGATAAAGGCCTCTACCTTCACAACCTTAAGAAACAAGGGGTCTCTTAAGTTTTCAGGGAAAGCATCGATGATGCCTTTTACCCATGCAAGGGTTATTTTTGCTTCTGGCAAGCCAAGCTCCTGTTCTCTTTTTGCACAGGCGAGTAGTGTGACGACGTCCTGATCGTTTGGAGTGGTCGATTGCAAAGCAGCCTCTTTAAGCCCCTCAAGATTCCGAATAATCTCTCCTGGCAAAAAAAACTCTCGCATTTTAGCTGAGCAGAGAGGATCGGTAAATCCCTTGAATTTAGACCATTCTGCCAAAAATTTATTAGAATCAACTCTGGAAAGTAATTTAAAATATTTAACCTGCTCTCTCTCTTTGACCACCCCATTTTGATTATTTGCATTTGCTTGCAAAAGGAAGAGTGTGGTGAGTGTTTCTTCTCTATCCAGTGCAGATTGCACTCTTCCAATCCTTGCGAGAGCTCTTGCTCGTTCGCCCACATTGGGAATTTTTTCTAGTGCACATCTTCTGAGCCCTAATAGTTTTCCTGGAGGGGGTTTCAAACACAAAGCAAGAGTGATGGCTTTTAATACTAATTCACTACGTTCATTAGACTGGACAGATGAAGTACTTAATTGACTTTCGATCGCGCTTGCTAAGATTGTATCTACGTCTCCTGGGAATTGCCCATCAGGATTACTTGGGTCAGGTGGCTGTGCGAAAGCAGCTTTTAAGCGACGCAACCCGCGCAAAGTATTATCTTGTTCTAGGGCTTCTTCTAGTGTACCAACCTCTATTCTGTTACGCTCTTTCCACTTCATATTTGCTTCTACTATTGTCGATCTATTTTCGATCCATCTACCTAAAAGCTCTTCTATCTCTCTTCGTAAAGGAGCTACGGCAAACTTTTGCAGTTCTTTCACTGAACTCTGGATGTGACACCTAGCCCATTTAAAGGTCGGTATACGCTCTACCTCCCTTCGCAGCGCCTCTAGCATCCTCACAAATCTCTGCCGTTTGATGTGAACCTCAGGAATGGGAACTTTCACGATTAATCTGTACCAGGTCGTGCAGACCAAAATGCATCTTCCTATTTCCATCGTAGGCAATTGAGTGAAAGTATGTCCTAACATTTCTGATGGAATATCCCCATCAAAGAGCTGAACCGTCTCAATGCGCTCCATTGAATCAAGGATCGAAGGAGCTTTTCCCCCTGTTGTAGGGAGCTGTTCACTTTCTCTTGTTAAACCTGTAAGAGCTGCCATAAAACCTCAAAAAATTGTCATCATTATCTTATGGAACTATTAAATCTTGATTAAGAGAGTTTAGCAACTCAGGATTTTGAGGGGTTGGAAGTTGAGATAGTCGGCGCTGGTAAGGGAGTAGGTGGTGCCTCGGGCGGTGCCGAAGAGGGGGGTGCCTTTTTTGACACTGTGGAGGTGGCCGAAGACGCAGTGGGAGATGCTGTAGCGCTCGAGGAGGGAGGCAGCCTGGGAGGGCTGAAGGTCATTACCGATGGGGGGATAGTGGGTCATGGCGAGGCGGATGGTGGCGGTGGTGGGGATTGCCTTTAAACTGAGCTCGAGCCGCTCTAGCTCACGTTTGAAGATCTTTTCTTGGTCCAGCGTCTCTCTCCTTGCTATGGCCGTAGGAGGCTCTTTGAAATTGATGAGAGAGTTGAAGTTGTACTCGTCGCTATCCCAGAGGCGGGCGCCAGCGATGGCAATCTGGTGGAAGAGAAAGCTATTATTTTGGATGAGATGGATTGAGGGAGGGAGGATCGGCGTGATTTTTGAGAGTGAGCTCCACCAATAGTCATGGTTCCCTTTGATCATCACCTTGGTTCCTGGAAGGGCGCCAATCCAATCGAGATCCTTTTTGGCATCCTCGACTTTCATGGCCCAGGAGATATCTCCAGCCAGAAGAACTAAGTCTTCCTGCTTGACAAGCGCACTCCAATGGCTTTCGATTTTCGCAGCATAATCGTGCCACTCCTCTCCAAAGACCTCCATGCTCTTTTGTGGAACACCAAAAGCGAGATGTAAATCGGCAATAGCCCAGACATTCATGTGGTTAAAATAACTGAAGCGCTCGATTAAAACACGTAATTAGATGGGATATGAGCTCCTCTAGGAATGACGATGATGCCATCACGGACGGCGATTAAGCCATCGGGAGAATCAAAGTTAATATGGCCATGTTTGTTTGTCAGCTGGACATTATCCCCGATCGTGACATTTTCATCGATGATCGCCTTGTCGATCAGACAATTTTTCCCGATGCCAGGGCGATCCTGAGACTGCTCATAATATTCATTCCCCAATAGGACGCAGTTGCGGATAACTGTCCCTTCCTGAATGACTGATCTGACCCCAATGACGCTGTGAGTGATCTCTTTGGCCTCAATGATGGTTCCTTCACAGAGAATGGCTTGCTTAACCAGACAATTCCCTATTTTTGTTCCTGGCAGATTGTAGCTTTTGGTAAAAATCATTTCATGTTCGTCATAGCAGTTGAGGCCCATTTTTCGATTTTCATCCATTCGGGTCAGTGCCAAGTTGGCATGATAATAGGAGTCGATGGTGCCGATATCTTCCCAGTAGCCATCATAGAGGAAGGCATGCACATCATTGTTTTTCATTTGAGTGTGGATCAGATGCTTGCCGAAATCTTCGCGGGGATCGTTTTGTAAAAGGTCAAAGAGCGTCTGCCGTTTGAACAGATAGATCCCCATGGAGCCCAAATAGTGTTTACCCGGTGGCCCTTGATAGCCGAGATGGCTCAGTGTGAAATCATCGGTGTAGAACCTCTCTAAGAGGCTTTCTTCCTGAGGTTTTTCATGAAAATCAAAAATGCGTGAGCCGCCATGCTCGATCTTTAAGAGACCCATCCGCCGCGCCTCTTTTTTATTCACCGGCTGAACCGCGATCAGCATGCCCGCATCGACCTCTAGTGCAAAATCGATCATCTGTTGGAAGTTGATATTGTAGAGCTGGTCACCCGAGAGAATGAGAAAATAATCGGCTGGGATCTCAGCAAAAAGTTCGATATTTTGACGGATCGCATCGGCAGTGCCTTTATAACAGACCTTCTTTCCCTCTCTCTCCTCGGGAACCAGAAGGTGAATGGTCTCTATCCCGTGCTGCTGGTAGGCATGGAGAAGATGTTTCGAAAGCGTTGGGGCCAAATATTGCCCAATCACAAAGATATTGTTTAGCCCTGTGGTTAATGAGTGTGAGATCGGTACATCGATGAGACTATAGCGGCCGCCAAAACTGATGGCGGGCTTACAGCGTGATTGGGTTAAAGGCTTGAGCCGAGTCCCTTCCCCTCCCCCTAAGATAATCACAGCGACTCGATCGAGAGAGACAGTGGCAGGGGTTGGTTGCGCTACTGTGACTGTTTCATTTTGAAGCTCTTCTGAAGTTAAATTAACAATCATTTCCCCGCCCCCCAATAAGGAAAATATAATAAAAATTTATTCAGAAGTCAAACAAAATTATTCACTTCAGAGAAGAAGAGTTATAGCTTGTTTAATGTTTTAAATTTAAATTAAACGCAAAGACGTAGAGACGCAAAGAAGGGCAGGTACGCGCAGCACCCTCTTTGTCTCTCTGCGTCTTTGCGTTTAATTAATATTACAAAAGAGTTTGGTAGGCGGACCAGCCGGCAGAGCGGTACTTGCGGGCTTCAGAGGCAGGGTTGGAGGCTCCATAGATACCACGGCCGACGATGATCACATCGCTCTTGAGATCGGCGATGACGTGGTGGGGGGTAAGATATTGCTGGCCGAGGGTGTCTCCTCCTTCCTGGAGCTGGACGCCGGGGATCATGTGGATGAAGGCGGGCTCTGAGGTGAGCTTATGGACGCAGATAAAGCCGATGACAAATTCAGCATGCTCCTGGGCCCAGGCGACAGCCTGCTCGGTGTAGGCTCCTTTCGCGAGAGTGCCCTTAGAGCTCATTTCAGCAAGTAGGAGGAGGCCACGCCCTTTGGGCAAACCTATTTGTTTGAGCCCCTCGATGATGCCAGGGCCAGGAATGATGTGGGCGTTGGTGATATCGGACCAGTCAGCGATGCGATAGATGCCTTCTTGGTATTGCCATTTGACGGTGTTGCCGATATCGGCAAATTTGCGATCCTCGAAGATAAGGAAGCGATGCTTGTCAGCCAGCTTTCTCAGTTGGTGAGGAAGATCGGGCGTGTAGTCCACGAGGATGTCTACGTGGGTTTTAAGCAGGCAAATTTCGGGTCCTGTGACATCGGCGAGATGGAGAAGCTCTTTAACGGTGGTGACATCGGCTGCGAGGGCGAGATTGGTTTGCTTCTCGTCCATTAACTTGAGAAGTGCACGGCCAGTGGGGTTGAGCGCGCTCTCGGCCCGCTGTGAATAGCTTAACACTTGTTTGCCTCGATGAATTGACGCACTTGCTGCGCCGTTTCAGCACTGATTTTCTTTGCTTCTAATAAGACGTCGAGGAGTTGCTGCATGGTCAAAATGCTGTGCAAGTGGTAGCCTCTCTCTTCAATGTTCTTTTTCCCCCCTTGCTCACGATCGAGAAGGACTACGACATCGGTGACCTTCAGCCCCTCTTTTTCAAGAGGCTCGATCGTTTCAAAGACGCTGGCGCCACTGGTGATAAGATCTTCGATGACAAGGCAGGTCTGTCCCTTGCTGAACTCCCCTTCGATGGCCTTTTTGGTTCCATAATCCTTCACCTCTTTACGGCGCATCACCATTGGGAGCGCATGGGCAAGTGAGATGGCTGTGGCGATCGGGAGAGCAGTATAGGGGACGCCGCAGATCCTGTCATAGCGGCGCGTAGAGACCTTTTCCCACATTAAGGAGGCGACCTGTTTGAGCAGATCGGGATATGAGACCAGAATGCGTAAATCGATATAGATTGGAGAGAGAATGCCACTCTTCAGTTTAAATTCACCAAACTTGATCCCGCCGATGCGGTGAAGTTCGAGGATGCAGGGTTTAATCGAGACGCTCATGATTGACTCCTTTGATGATATCTAGCCGCTAAATAGGGATCCCACATCATGCCGACCCCGCTCATGGCGACATCGGCGCCAGCATCTAAGAAGTCATCAAAATGTTCGGGGCATATGGCTCCGCCCGTTCCCATAATTAACAGTCCCAACTTTTCTTGGGTGTTGATTTTACATGCCTTTTTCACAAAGTCAAGGGCGACATTATGGATAGGACCCCCACAGACCCCCGACTGGATCCGCTTTTCTCCCAGAGCAGGCTCACCTGACTCCTTGACCACTTTCATACTCATCGTGTTGATGCCGCAAATGGCATCGACACCCGATCGAGCGGCTGCCACCATCACCTGGCGCAAGGTCTCCTCGCTTTCTACCACTCCCACTTTGATGATCAGCGGGACCTTGCCCATCATCTTCTTCATCTTCTGAGCAATCTGAGAGACCATTTCTGGGCTAGTGAAGAGGCTCCCCTCACAAGTTACCACATTGGGACAGGAGAGGTCGGCTTCGATGATTTTGGCCCCTCCATCGAGGGCAATCTTTGCGGCTGCGGCAAAGTCGCCGATGAAATCTTCCCCTTCCCTCGGAGTGCCGACGACGGAAACGATCATCACCTGTCCTGGAGATAAGGAGACATTGGTCGCAGCAATATCTTTGACTAGGTAATCGGCACCCATCGAAGGGATGCCGAAGGAGTTGGTCGCCGCTAAAGAGGCCATATCGGGTGGCGGATTTTTGGCTTGCACCAATGTCTCATTCGCACGGCTGTAGCTGAGTGACCCTTTTGTATCGACATAGATCATATTGGGAACAGGATGAGCGGGATGGACTTTGCTCCGGATCGTTTTGTAGGTGACGATGTCAAAGCCCATTTCAGCAGCAAATAAGACCCAACGACCATTGAGCAGGGGACCTGCAGGCACACCCAAACGACTGGCCACCTTAAATCCCAAGAAATCAAACCATTTGTCTTTCTTGGGAAGAATGCGTTGAGGGATGGCTCCCTGAAAAAAAGGACCCTCCTCCAGGTTTTCTAAATAGCTGCGTTGGATGTCATAGATGGGTGGCTTTTCAGGCCACCAAACAGGGGGTTGTTTCATAATCTTCTCTTTTATTATATCTGATTTCATGCAAACCAAACTCTTTATGGGCACGCGTATCACACCTGAGCTGAAGGCCTGCTTGGATGCCCTCATCGAAAACGGCCTGAAACATATTCCCTTTGAAGGGAGAGAGTATGTGGGCGCCTATTTGGAAACCCTCCACCCTAATGTGCAGCAGCTCCAGCACCATCACGCGACATTTACCAATCTCTTGCAAGAGCATCTCTCCCATGTGCGCGTAGATAACTTTCCAATTGTTCTTTTCCCTCAAATGTTCCTTGGCTAGCTTGAAAGACCTTGCCTCTCAAAATGGTGTAGAGGGGCCATCCTTTAAGGTTCCAGCCATCATAAGGGCTCCAGCCACATTTTGAAGCCAGTTGATCGGAGCGCACCTTTCTTTCCATTTCGAGATCGACCAGCACGAGGTCATCGTTTGAGGGTAGTTGAAAGAGCTTTTCACTGTTGAGTCGACAGAGTTCGACCAGGCGCTTTAAGGTAATTTTCCCACGGTTCACTGCATCGAGCATTAAGGGTAAGAGGGTTTCTACACCAGGAATCCCCGAGGGAGCTTTGCCAAAGGGTAGCTTTTTCTCTTCTAGTGTATGGGGTGCATGATCAGTTCCAATCGTATCCACCGATCCATCTCGTAGCCCCTCCCAGAGGGCTTCTTGATCTTTGAGCGTACGCAAAGGGGGGTTCATTTGAACAAAAGCGCCATGCTGCGCATAATCATTTTCACTTAAAAAAAGATGGTGCGTAGTCACTTCAGCAAAAACTGGAAGGCTTTTTCTTTTAGCAGCCCGCACAAGATCCAACTCCTCAGCTGTACTCATGTGGAGAACATAGAGAGGAACTTCGTAGCGCTCGCATAGCTTGAGCGCCTTTTCGACCGCCACAATGGCTGCTTCCCGTGGCCTAATGAGGGAATGGGCTGCAAAATCGGTAGATCCGTGATAGTGCTTTTTGGCCTCCTGCAAGACCGCTTCATCTTCAGCATGGACAGCCACTAAAAGCCCCGCCTCTTTTGCCAGTCGAAAGGCTTTTTCGAGAGCCTCATCGTTGTCGATCACAAGCCCTCCTGTGCTGCATCCCATGAAAATCTTGAGTGCCGGGCTCTCTTCTTTAACGCGCCCAATTTCGTGGAGATGCTCTTGATCCGCCCCAAAGTAGAGCTGATAGCGGAGAGGAATCGCAGCTTCGCTGAGTTGCGCATCGATCGTCTTTTTCTTTTCTAAAAGCCGCTCGTAGGTAGTACAGGGAGGGTTGTTGTTGGGCATCTCACAGACGGTCGTCACCCCTCCTCGGATAGCTGCAAGAGAGGCTGTCCGCCAATCCTCTTTATGCTCACCTCCAGGAACGCGAAAATGGACATGAGGATCGATCAGAGCGGGTAAGATGGTCACTTTCTTTCCTTCAATGGTGATCGGCATCTATTTACCTAATAATGTAGCTAATACGGCCTCTCTCACCCAGAGGCCATTTTGGGCCTGAGGAAAATAGTGGGCGTAAGATGTTTTGTCTACGGCTCGATCGATCTCATTCACACGGGGGAAAGGGTGCAGAATCTTGAGGTTAGGCTTCACCTGCTTAAGCATCTCTGGTGTCAAAATAAAATGATCTTTCACTTTGAGATAATCTTGAGAGCTTGAAAAACGCTCCGATTGGACACGGACCATAAAGAGAATATCGACCTTTCCGACAATCTCTTCGATAGTGGGGTGAAAAGAGAAGGGAATACCCGCCTGTTTGAGGCTCTGGCAGATCGATTGAGGAATTTCAAGGGTTGGAGGGGAGACAAAGTAGAAGCGGTTGTCAAAAAAGCCGAGTGCAGGAACCAGAGAGTGGACAGTGCGCCCATAAAGTAGATCCCCTACGAAGGCGATCTTCAAATCATTCAATCTGCCCTGGCACTCCAAAATGGTGTAGAGATCGACTAAAGTCTGCGTCGGATGCTCATTGGACCCATCTCCTCCGTTGATGACAGGAATCTCTGTTGACTCTGCTGCTTCACGCGCAGAGCCTATTTGAGGATGGCGGATCACGATGAGGTCGCTATAGTAGCCGATCATCTTCATTGTATCGGAGAGCGACTCGCCCTTAGTCGAAGAGGTCGAATGAGCTTCGGAAAATCCGATCACATCGCCTCCTAACCGTCTCATGGCCGACTCAAAGGAGAGGCGCGTGCGTGTAGAGGGTTCGAAGAAGCAGCTAGCTAAGATATTGCCTTTCAAGATTGGTTCGGGAGGCTGTCGTTTCATCTCTTCCGTGCGCGAAAGAAGTGCTAAGATCTCCTCTTTCGAGAAATCTTTTATCGAAACGATATCGCGCCCTTTCATCCCCTCTTCTCCCTTAAATAATGGCTCCAGGGTTTAGCGGAGATGGTTTCGATGTCGAGCTGTGCCAAACATTGCAAAAAGACTTGAGCGATCTGAAGATTGGTTATCAGCGGGATGTGATGATCGATGGCGAGACGGCGGATGCGAAAGCCATCGGTCGCATTCTTCAAGCCAGTTGCAGCCAAATTGCGTGGGATATTGATCACCACATCGACCTGCTTCTCTGTGATTGTTTCGAGGACATTGGGGCTAAAGTTATCGCTCGCTTTGAAGAGACAGTGTGAGGCCACTCCATTCTGGGAGAGGAAGTCGTGAGTTCCTGCGGTTGTGAAGAGCTTCCACCCCTGCTCATCTAGGGCTCTCAGCTCTCCCAGAAGTTTATGCTTCTGATCTCCCCCTACGCTGATTAAGAGCCGCTTGCCTTTCACCGACTGCTCTGTAGCTTGCCAGGAGCGGAAAAATGCCTCCAGGAGATTTTCTCCGAGACAGGCGACCTCGCCTGTCGAAGCCATCTCCACATGGGCAACAGGATTAGCGCCCTTCAGGCGGTGGTAAGAAAATTGGGGTGTTTTGATGCCGACATAATCGAGATCCAAAGTATTATAGTGCATCTGTTGATAGACCCCTAAAAGCACTTCTGCAGCAATTTCGATAAAGTGGTGTCCCGTCACTTTCGAAACAAAGGGAAAAGAGCGAGAGGCACGGACATTACATTCGATCACTTTGATCGCATTCTCTTTTGCAATGAATTGGATATTGAAAGGCCCTGACAAGTTAAGTGCCTTCACGATCATCCTGGTGATCGCTTTTGTCCGGCGAATGGTCTCAAGGTACAATTTTTGGGGTGGAAGCACGATGGTAGCGTCTCCTGAATGGACCCCCGCATTCTCGATATGTTCTGAAATCGCTTCGATGACAATCTTTCCATTTTGCGCGACCCCATCCACTTCGAGCTCTTTAGCGTTTAAAATAAACTGAGAAAGAACCACAGGATACTCTGGAGAGACGATCGTCGCCTCTTTCAGATAACTCTCCAGCTCAAGAGGGTCATTGATGACATTCATGGCAGCCCCAGAAAGGACGTAGGAAGGGCGTACAAGAATGGGATAGCCCACTTTTTCGGCAAAGTCGCGTGCGCTTTCTTCTGAAGTGACCTCGACCCAATCGGGCTGATCGATGTGCAGCTCTCCCAGCAGCGTGGAGAACTTCTGCCGATTTTCCGCCTGATCAATCGAGGTCGGAGAGGTACCTAGGATCGGATAGCCTCTTTTATGGAGTGGGAGCGCCAAATTATTGGCGATCTGCCCTCCTACAGAGACTACAATCCCTTTGGGAGCTTCAAAATCGGCAATATCGCGCACCCTTTCTAAGCTGAGCTCTTCGAAATAGAGGCGGTCTGATTCGTCATAGTCTGTTGAAACTGTTTCAGGGTTGGAATTGATGATGATGGTGGGATTTTTATAGCGGCGAAGAGTGCGCGCCATATTGACAGCACACCAGTCAAATTCCACGGAGGAGCCGATCGAATAGGGGCCCGAACCGATGACGACGATTGGCTTTTCAGAACTCGGAGTCAAATCATGGTAAGAGCCATGGTAAGTGACATAGAGGTAGTTGGTTTGGGCATCAAATTCGCCAGCGAGTGTGTCGATCTGTTTGATGACAGGCATGACGCCCAGAGAGAGACGCTCTTTGCGGATCTGATCTTCAGAGAGGCCACGCAACTTTCCGATCGCTTTATCAGAAAAGCCAAAGCGCTTGGCTCTTTTTAGAAGAGCGATATCTAACGGCTCTTTTGCGATCACTTTTTCTAGAGAGACCATTTCCTGAAGATGGTGGAGGAACCATTTATCGATGTGAGAGAGCGTGTGGATCTCAGAGACTGTCCCCCCATCACGCAGGTGTTTGGCGATGGCAAAGAGGCGGCGGTCGGTCGCTTTTTCGATCTCCTTTTTGGGGTGAGGAATTTCGTAAGGGTAGTCAAAGAGACTGCACGCACCGATATTGCACATCCTTACTGCCTTTTGGAGCGCTTCTGGGAAGGAACGGCCAATCGCCATCACCTCACCGACACTTTTCATCTCAGATCCGATCGACCGGTCAGCGGCACGAAGTTTTTGGATATCCCAACGAGGCATTTTGACGACGACATAATCGAGAGCAGGCTCAAAAAAGGCCGAAGTTTGCCTCGTCACCGAATTTTTGATCTGGTCGAGACGATATCCGAGAGCCAATTTGGCCGCCACAAAGGCTAAGGGATAGCCTGTAGCTTTTGAGGCGAGAGCACTGGAGCGGGATAGGCGGGCATTGACCTCGATGACGCGGTAGTCGACTCCATCGGGTGAGACCGCATACTGGATGTTACACTCACCGATGATGCCTAAATGGCGCACTGTTTTAATCGCCACCTCGCGTAGAAGGTGATACTCTTCGTTGCTCAATGTCTGAGAGGGGGCGATGACGATGCTCTCCCCAGTATGGATCCCCATCGGATCGAAGTTTTCCATATTGCAGACTGTGATCGTATTGTCATCTTTATCCCTCACGACCTCATATTCGATCTCTTTGAAGCCGGCAAGGTACTCTTCGATCAAAATCTGGGGAGCCTTGGAGAGGGCCTCTTTTGCGAGATTGTGGAGCTCTTCCTCATTGCCGACTCGCCCTGAGCCTAAACCTCCGAGAGAAAAACCGGCCCGGAGCATGACAGGGTAGCCTATTTTTATGGCCGCCTCTTTCGCTTCCTGGACCGTCGTCGCACTATAACTCAAGGCAGTTTTGACCCCGATCGCGTCGAGAGTGCGTTTGAAGAGCTCTCGATCCTCTGTGATGCGAATGGCCTGAACAGGAGTTCCCAAAACTGTCACATTATATTTTTCCAAAATGCCATGCGCTTCGAGCTCTAGACCTAAATTGAGGGCAGTTTGACCTCCAAAGCTGAGGAGAATTCCTTCGGGGCGCTCCTTCTCGATGATGTCGGCGACTGTTTGCAAGTTGAGAGGCAATAAATAGACCTCATCAGCCATCCCAGGATCGGTTTGGACGGTGGCGATATTGGGATTAACCAGAATGGTGTAATAGCCCTCTTCTTTGAGAGCTTTGATTGCCTGGGATCCCGAATAATCAAATTCTCCCGCTTGCCCGATGCGCAAACCGCCCGATCCGAGGATGAGAATCTTTTTTTCTTTCATAAGGAGCTCCAAAACTTATCGAAGAACCATTTTGTATCTGTAGGCCCAGGACAGGCTTCCGGATGGAACTGAACAGAGTAGAAAGGATATTTCTTATGGGCGATTCCCTCCACAGAGCCATCATTCAGATTACGGAAAACTACTTTCCAGTCATCAGGGAGGCTCTTTTCGTCAACCGCATACCCATGATTTTGCGAGGTTATATAACATTTTCCTGTTTCAACATCGATGCAGGGCTGATTTTGCCCCCGATGGCCAAAGGGAAGTTTATAAGTCGTAGCACCCGCCGCCAAAGCGAGCATCTGTGAGCCTAAACAGACGCCGAAAATCGGTTTTTCTTTACGCATCGCCTTTTGCAAGACGGCGATGGTGCGCGAGCAGCGCATCGGATCGCCAGGACCGTTGGAAAGGAAGACCCCATCAAAAGACTCCTCAGAATAATCATAATCGTGGGGAACCCTCACAATCTCCACAGGATATCGTGAAAGGGAGCGCAGCATACTCTCTTTCATCCCGCAATCGACTGCAACGATCCGCTTCAAGCCTCCATCATTACCATAGACCCGCTTTTGGCAGATGGAGACCTTCTCCACTAAATGTTCGCTATTGAGGTCTGAAAAGTTGAGAGCACTCTCTTTGCGGCTTGTGATGGCACCCAGAGGGGTCCCGCGGGTGCGCAAAATTTTCGTGACAGCGCGCGTATCCACTTCTGTGAGGAGGGGAATATTTTCTTTCTCTAGCCACTCTTTGAGGGAGATCAGGCCGCTATGATGGCTCCAATGATCGCAGCTTTCATTGACAACAACCCCGGCTACATGGCTTTTCTCTGATTCCCACACCTTAGGATCGGCTATCCCGTAGTTGCCGATCAGGGGGAAAGTAAAGACCAAAATCTGCCCAGCAAAAGAGGGGTCGGTGAGGCTTTCCATATAGCCGCACATTCCAGTGGTAAAGACTACCTCACCGAGAAAATCTCTCTCCTGCCATTCCGGAGCTTGTCCTTCGAAGAGCTGTCCACTCTCTAAAATTAGGTAGCCTGGCCTCATACTCCTCACCACAATCCCTCACCTGCAAAAAAAAAGCCATCCCGAGGGATGGCCTTCATTTCAAAAATGATCTGTAAAACGCTTCATTTCCGAAATAGTTTACTTCAAATAGTGATAACAATCAATCTTTAAAATAAAACTCCTAATGCTAAATAGGGCCCATGGAGATCGGCATTGCTGAAGTCAAAGTTAAGCGTCTGAACGGAGGAATTGAGTAATTTTAGGCATCTTACGTTAGAGATAACCTCGTAACCCCCTTCCAAAAAGAGATTCAAGCAATTGAAAGCATATTCATAGTGAAGACCCATACGAAAATCCCATGTGGGGACAACTCTCCAAAAGGGATTGACGACCAATGTGCTTATAGCGCCAGGGTTTGTCCCCTTCACTCTTTCGTGAACCCTACTTACCAGAAGAGCCCCTGTTCCATCACCTACAATGGAGAAACCATTATAGAGACATACTTTAAAGTGGACTCCCAATTCGGGACCTACACCCCAAAAATGGCCGGCTTCTTTGATAAAAAAGGCCTCTCTAGTTGAAATTAGGTCGATTTTTTCTTTAATGCCCGCATTAGCGTATTCTAGACCTGCCAAAAAGTCGACAGAGTAACCACATCCCCTCACAAGACTCAACGCATAGAGGGCTTCAAAGGCATGGTAATCAAATTCAAATTTATCCCTGACGTTGATGAGACCGCCTCCAATTCCACCTGCAGGGGTATTAAAATCGCTTCCAGTAAAATTTTTTGTTTTTTCTGTATGTAACTGTGTCCATCTCACACCGATCCTATCTGCGCCATCGCAAAATTGGTAGAGTGCCCCTAAACGCCATCCTGAGTGGTAAGAAGGGACCACTTGGATCGTTTCATTGGTAACAGCGATAGCTCCCTCTGTTGTCCGCGTGATCAAATTGTGATCGATAGAGGGGCGGAAGTAGATCCATTCGACATCAAAAGCGATATTTCCAAATATCTCAGAGCAGCCAATGGCATGAAGTGTTTGGGAATACCCCAACAATAAAGTGAGAAGAAGTGCATATTTCATTTTTTGCAGCATAAGGAACTCCTGTAAGACCAGTCTTTTAACCTGAGTTTTGGGTTGTTCTCCCTCATCCTCAGGGATTTTTATGGTTTATCTTGTGCTTTTTTGCTCGGTAATAACACTTCGCTATGACCTTCGCAAAAAATCCCAAGCTAACCTCATAAAAATCACCTGATTACGAGGAAGACCAACCCAAAACTCAGGTTTTTACCGCAAAAAACAATTACGGGCTACTCTTTTTTAGCTCCTGACGCGCGGAAGAGGTGATTAATTTCTCACCAACATCAATGTGTCACAAGGAGGCGAATGGATGATTAATTTCTCACCAACATCGAAGTGGCACAAGGAGGCGAATAAGTATTAATTTCTCACCAACATTGAAGTGGCGCAGGGGGTCGAATCGGAGAGGATTTTGGCGATGGCGTCGATCCAATCGGGGCGTCGATTCAGGGCAGGGACGCGGAAAGGATGGAGTCCTGCCTCGGTGATGAGAGGCATGTATTGCTCCTCGACTTCAAACAGAGTTTCGATGTGATCTGAAGTGAAGCTGATGGGCACAAAGACGCAATACTTGCGCCCTTGGGAAAAGTGAGCAATATTTTTTGAGACGTCGACTGTATAGGGCTTCAGCCACTCTCCAGGGCCAAATTTGGACTGATAGCAGAGGATTCCCTCAGCCGAAGGAAATGCCTTCATCAAGCTATTGACAGAGGCTCTGCACTCATACTCATAGAGGTCGCCTTGATCGACAAAGAGCTGAGGCAACCCATGGGCTGAAAAGAGAAAAAAGAGCTCCTTCTCTTTAAGGCCACTATTCATCAAGAAATCGCGAATCGCTTTGACACTCGCCTCGACAAAGGCGGGATGGCTCGGATAGGATTTGACCCACTTGAACTTCTGGAGCGTGGGTGGGGAAAAGTGTTCTAAGAAAAAGCGGGCCACGCTCCCTGTCGTTGCATAGGTAAATTGGGGGAACATGGGAAAGACGCGCACCTCTGAACTTTCGAGGGTATTGATCTCTTCGATAAAGGCTTTGTGCGTCGCCGGAAGATAGCGATGGAAGGTAAGTACCGGCGCTTTCAATTTGTGACGGAGAGCGTCAGCAACAAATTCAGTATCTGTCCAGATCGGCGAGCCTCCTCCGATTTTGATATAATCTTGGGAGATCACTTTCGCTCTTTTTTTGGCGACTCGACCAAATAAAAAATTATGAAAGAGTTGAGGAAAACGGGTACGGATCACCTCTTTGTCTGTTAAGAGAGCATTGAGAAATGGCTCTACCTCCTTTAAGGTTCGGGGGCCTCCAAAGTTGACGATGAGATAGGTGACTGGATGCATACAAACGAGATTAACAACTCGATGATTTTAATGGTATCAATCCTATTTTTAAATTAAGATGCGCCCTATGAAAAGAATCATACTCTGGCTCATGGCTCTTGCCCTCGCTAGCTGTGGAGGCAGCCAGACTAATAAAAATCCCCAATTGATCGGACGCGATTCTAGCTGGTTTCCGTTAGAGCTCGGCAAAGAGGCTCCCAATTTGACTGCCTTTACAAACGCTCTCATTCAAGAGATCAACCATCTAGAACATAGCTCCCTACAAATTACCAATGTCGCTTGGGCACAGCTTTTTTACCAGTTGGAAACAGGAGATGTAGGCGCCATTTTAGCGGCCCTTCCCCCCAATGTGATCACCGAAAACAAATTTAGCTTTTCCGATCCCCTTCTCCTTCTAGGTCCTGTCTTGATTGTCCCGGTCGATTCTCCTGCCACTGGACTCTCTGATTTAAAGGGTAAAGTTGTCGCTGTTTACCAGTTTGATGAATCGGTCCTAATCGCTCAGGATTATCCCGTCGTGATCCAGCTCTATGAGAATAAGCCGATGATTTTAGAAGCCCTCTCCCAAGGCAAGGTCGACGCCGTCCTCATGCCCGTCCTCGACGCCCGCCGCCTCGTCCTCAGCCTCTACCCTTTAGAGCTCAAAATGGTCACAGAACCCCTCAACGCCAAAGCCATCCGCCTCATCACCCTCAAAAACCAGAACAAGCGCCTCCTCCGCAAATTCAACCGCGGTCTCCAGAAGGCCGAACAAACCGGCTCTTACTTCAAACTCCGCAAAGAGTATGGTTTGAATTAACGCCATATGAATTAATCATTCAATTTTCTATAATGGTTCTTTATATTTAGGAGTGTTTATGGCGAAAGATGTTGGTCCTGCTAGAGAAACCCATTATCTTACCCCTGCTAGGGAAAAACCGAGTTCATTTTGCGGAAGAAAAGTCGAGCGGTGTGATTGTATCTCTTCGAAAACGCTCTATATAATCGCTCTTGTGGTGGGCCTTGTCTTATTAGTGGCCGGCATTTTGGCTCTGGTTGGCCACTGCTTGCCTGATAGCCCGCTGGGTGCAATACTCTCTCGAGTAGCCACTCAAACAGGAACCAATCCTCTCTTATTGGTCTCATTTTCTCTCTCTCTAGGTGCTGCTCTCACCTTCGCTGGAGCTTTTGGCCTCCGTTACGGCAGGGAAGAAGCCAAGCCCCTACCCCCACCTATTGATGATCTTGAAGACGACAGGCTTTTAACTGATACCTATTAATGAGCTTTCGCCTTGGTGTCTGGGTGATTCTTCTCCTCTTTTTGGGTATCATGGCGGGAGTGACGGCGATTTCCTTTTCTAGGAAATCTCATTTCTGCAAAATTGATCCGGCAGAAATAGCCTCTTTAAGAAAAATGTGACTCTCTTTCTTTCACTCTTACCCATCTTTATTTTTGGAAACTTGCACTGCGCAGGCATGTGCGGCCCCTTGGTGATGCTTCTGGCGAAAAATCCCTTTCGCTGGTGGTACTTCTGCGGGCGCTTTGTGGCCTTCACAATCGCGGGGTTAATGGCTGCAGAGGTGGGTATGGGCCTCTTTTCTTTTTTAGCACACTACCATATTTCAGCTCTCTTTTCACTTCTGGTAGGGCTCTGGATAGCCTGCATGGGCATGAGCCTTTTCTTCAAATGGCGCCTGCCTGGCACCACTTGGCTGGCAAAAAAAACTGGTAAATTATCTGGCATGTTAGCTCGATTAGCCCTCAAAAAGCAGCCTGAGGCCATTTTTCTCTTTGGGTTATCAACCATTCTTCTCCCCTGTGGGCAAACAGTGCTTGTCTTTTCTCTCATTGCATTGAATGGCACCCCTCTCGAGGGCTTGATCTGCGGCTCTCTCTTCGCTTTGCTCACCTCCCCCTCCCTAGTGGCAGCGCTCTTCGCCTCACAATTTTTTACCAAACAGAGGAGGCAATACCATTATTGGATCGGAGGCCTCTCCTTTTGCATTGGCCTCCTTGCCATCCTTAGAGGCTGCGCAGATCTAGAATTCATCGACCACTTAGTCCTCAATCCCCGCTACCACATTGTCTTTTTTTAAATATACCAGAAGGTTTTTTGCACAGAGTGGTGCCCCGTGTTGTGTCTTAGGCAAGTATCCTCGTGGAGTCGACAGATCTCTCCCAAAAATGGGTGGGAGAGGGGTTTAAGGGGAGGGGGGCGAGCGCAAAGCGCGAGGGGCCCTCCCCTTTTAATTTCTGCGAGCTGACACGAAAGGGGCCCCAGCATAGAGACGAAGTCACGCTGGGGAATGAGTGCGCGTGCGCACCGTTCGCAGGCAAGAGTGGCGAGGCATTACTCCCGAAAGATGTAACCTGAGATGCTTTCACTGCCTCAGGGTTTAACCAGCCCCAGAAAGTGCGGGGCCGTCGCCGAAGGCGACCCCGCAAAGAGAAGTTGGAAGATTTTTTGGGGGAGCGAGTGGGGGTCGCTGACTAATTCCAATTGAAGAAATAGCAGGGGCACGTTAGTCTATTTTTGCTTAAATAAAGGGATGGAGCTCATGAAAAGAGTTTTTTCTATACTACTGACCTGTTGCACAGCGTTTTGCTTTGCAGAAGATGATTCATTTTTTGAAGAAACAGACGAAAAAGTTCAGCTCTCTGTATCGATTCCATTTGCTGCTGAAGAGCCTATTTTTGAGGAAGAGGATGAACCTACCCAAGCAGCTGAGAAGCGTGCTGAATGCGAAGATGAGTGTGGTGGCTGTGATGAATGTGATGATGGCGATCATGAAGATGACAAAAGCAATGAGCCGACGGGCCCTGCTTTAATCCAACTGCCTACGCTCTGCACCCCTCAAATTCCTACTGAGATACGCAGACCCGCTGAGGATCGACATGCTAGCTATGTCAGCTGGCGGCGCTATAAGGCCAATTTTGGCATGGAAAAGCTCTTTATCCGCTTTCCCCAAAAACCTGCGCTCAGTCAGACCTCTACTTTGCTGACTGCCTATGCTTATGATAATGCGGTGCTCTACTCTCTCGTGGGATTTTTCCCGCCTATGGGCAACATTGATCCTATCAGCTACTTCGATTCTGTGCTTTACTCCGTAGATCACTATCCTTTCACACTCATCAGTCATGTCATCTTCCAAGTTTCCAATGGCGATTGGGTCATGGATTATGTCGCTCATGACTATATCCAGAATCTGATCATTAAGGCGCGGGCCATTGTTACCCCCTTCAACGCCTACACTTTGCAGTGTGTCAAGCCAAATGGGATGAGAGATTATTTCGAATACTATTTGGATAATTTCTTCCTCAAATGTGAGTATGGCGACTAAAAAAAACTTGATTCAGTGCTGACAAGTATGGAAACTCCCGAATTTATAGACGTTGTCGATTCGGGAGTTTTTTTGTGGACCATTATGAACTGATTGTCATTGGATCTGGACCAGCTGGAGAAAAGGCGGCTGTCAAGGCAGCCTACTTCAAACATAAGGTAGCGCTGATAGAAAAAGCTGATTTGTGTGGAGGGGCCGGTGTGGTCACGGGAACGCTTCCCTCCAAAACTCTCAAGGAGACAGCTCTTTATCTTTCAGGAAAGTATGAAAAGGGCCTTTATGGCATTGACAAGGAGATCGCAGGAAAGGCCACGATTGAAAACTTTCTCTACCGAAAAGACTATATCATTAAGACTGAAGCAGCAGAGGTCCTTAAAAATCTCCTGCAGCATAAAGTTACCCTTTATCAAGGGAGGGCCTCCTTTGAAGACCCTCACACCCTTTTAGTCACAGGGAAGGACAAGAGCGAACAGCGCATTTCTGCCGATTTTATCATCATCGCTACAGGATCCTACCCCTTCCATCCCTCCAATATCCCCTTTGATTTTAAAAGGGTCCACGATTCTGACACTATCTTGAATATTACCCGCTTTCCCAAATCGATCGCTGTCTTGGGCGCTGGTGTTATCGGCTGTGAATATGCCACCATCTTCTCAACGATGGGAACCAAAGTCTATCTGATCAATCGCAATGATAAAATCTTAACTTTTATCGACAAAGAGATCGTCAATCACCTCTTTGAGTCAATGCGGGCAGATGGGATGGATCTCCTATTCAATGACAATGTGAAAGAGATTTGCATCCCCAAAGATGAGAAAAAGCCGATCGAGATCGAATTGGAGAGTGGAAAGCCTCTGAATGTCGATATGTTTCTCTTTGCTGCAGGGCGTAATGGGAATGTGGATGGCCTTCGACTTGACAAGGTGGGGGTCAATGTCAACTCGCGGCAGCAGATTGTCGTGGATGAACATTACCAGACAAGTGTTCCCCACATCTATGCTGTCGGCGACGTGATCGGCTTCCCTGCTCTCGCAAGCACAAGTATGGATCAGGGGCGAGTGGCGGTGACCCACATTTTCAACACAAAAGACATCGAAGAGCTCGCTCCGGTCCTTCCTTATGGGATTTATACGGTTCCGGAAATTTCTACAGCGGGAATCACCGAAGAGGAGGCTAAAGCGAAAAATCTATCCTATAATGTCGGCATCGCCCGCCATAAGCATATGCCCCGTGGCAAAATCATGGGGGCTGAAAAAGGGATGCTCAAGCTGATCTTCACCCATGATGACCTCATCATCAGGGGGGTCCATATTATTGGACATTTGGCCACAGAATTGATTCATCAAGGTGTCGACCTGATCAAATATCAAAAGAACCTAAACGATGTGATTGGAAAGGTCTACAACTACCCTACATTGCATGATCTCTATAAATATGCCGCCTATGATGGGCTGAGTAATGTAGCTGGCTATAAAGTAAAAGAAGATTAAGAGACCATCGCAAAAACTTCCTTGAGATTCGACCGATTAATTCAACGACGGTCTCTAAACAATTATTCGGCAGACTTCGTCTCTTGCTGCCTGCTCGCATAACTTTCGGGATGGGTCAGAAGCTGCGCTTGGCAATACATTTTAAGAGCAATTGGATAGAGAGCATCATTAGAGGTCACCTCACTCACATTCTTTCCAAAAACTTTTTCACGTACTCCGGGTGTATAGTAAGAAAAGCAGGCGTCTGTCGGTATTTTTTCTAACTGTTTGGCAAAACCAGGAGCCACATAATCAACTTTTTCATCGATGATGCGCACAATTAGCTCGTTTGAACTCCTACTATAAACTGTAAATACCATTATTCATCCTCCTTTGGCGTGGGAGATAATTTATCATCCAAACCCTCGATCGTTAAGGATGGTTCACTCACTGCTTCTTTTAATTGAGCAATCCTTACATCTAGAGCAGCGCGTGAAGCCTCACTCTTTCCCCTAGCAATCATAAGATCTTTTAATATTTGAATACTAGCAGGATCTAAATTGCGAATGGTTTTTATTGTTTCAGGAGATAAACTCTTTCGATAATTGTGAATTGCCCAAATTAGGCCTGATCTTAACTTTTCATTGTCTTCAGGAAAAGAGGCGGCGTTATCAATTTTTTGAATAGCACGAGGCTCTCCCTCCTTGACTGCAGTAGAACAGATCAGATTTCCGGCATTTCCATCTTTTTCCCCGATGAGAAGAGAGAGAAGAGCTACTTTTTCATACTGGACCTGGCTGATATCTTGAGGAGTGTGCTTCAACTGTAGTTCTTCATATTTTTCAGGTTCATTCTCCAGCATCTCTTTGATCTGTTCTGGCGTCAGCTCCATTTTCTCTACTAACAAAGAACCGATATCGACACTCTCTTCAATAAAACTTTGTACAGTGCAGACCTTTTCGTATACAGGCGCTCCTGCAGCTTCTAGCTCTGACCGCTCCTGAACTCCATCTAAAATGTCGTGAAAGAAGGGATGCTCGAGAATCATGATCTCTGTATGTGGTGTGATCTCCTGGAGACCGAAGAGCCCTGCAGCCCTATAGGCGAGCTCCGCATTTTGAGCAGCTTCATAAATTAAAACACCCTGCACAGGGGCGCAAGCGTCATCTTCATCGAGAAAGGGTGAGGCCAGAGTTTTTGGATTATGTATAGCCAAAAGGGCTTCATCATTTGGTTTAATGACATATTTCGGCTTTCCTTCTTCGTCACAAAGAAAATAGACTCCTCCTTTTCCCCCATCAACATGACGCATCGTTCCTGTTTTGAGAAGTCGGTGAACATTCTCTCTCATCGCTGTAGGTGGGGTTTCAGCATCTACTTGGCGATAGATCGTTTTGATTTCTTCAATTTTTCCTCTGGCTCTTTTTATGTCGTCTACGAGGCTTCGACCTTTGGCAAATGCAGGGTTAGCCCATTTGTCATGGATGGAAATTTCTTGTGACGTCACCTCGCTGACAGCTTGTGAGGCAATATCTTGAGGGGCAAAATGGACCCTTTCCTGATCGGAGGGAGGCCTCAAGGTGGTCTCCACTTCAACCCGCTCTGAAGGTCGGGGGTTAGACCCACCCAATACTTGAAGAGCCACCTTGCTCGCCTCCTCATCTTCTTTGGTGAGTTGGATCTTTTCAGGTGGCGCTCTCTTCTCTTCAAAAGGCGAGGGTTTTCCCCCAGTTTTAGAAACATTAGCCATAATAGAAATTAGTAATAGTTACTAACTACAATATGATTTATTTTGATTTTTAATTAAATAGTTAAACTAGATTATTTTCTTTGCAAAAACTTAATAAGCCTTTATACTCTTGCGCTTAAGTAGCTGATATGGCTATCTAAAAAGCATGCAATCGATCCTGAAAATTCTCTTTGGACTTGCCATCATTACAATTGGCGGAATGCTCTACTGGTCTTCTCTCTTACAGGAGAAAGATTTAAAAGAGCTCCGTCAAGAGATCCAACAGTTGAAGACTGAGGCAGCAACCTATGGCCCCAAAAATCGCCCTGAGGCGAATCCCTACCCTGAGGCTAGGCCGAAAGAGGCGCCCCTTTCTCTTGCCGATCCTAACTACCCGAATCTTCTTGTACCCGATCCCTACTACGACACTACACTGCCGAAGCTCATAGGGGAAAATTTTCGCCCTCAGGGGGTATTAAAGAAGGCAATGATCGGCAAGCCAGAGAATTTGCACCCTTTTAATAACTTCAAAGATGTCTCTGAGATGATGCATATGTGTCTCGTTGAAGTGGCTGAGTTAAAGAGCGGTTACTATGAGACACTCTCTCCCAATATGGGGGTCAAAATCGAATCGAGACCCTGCGTAGACCATCCAGGAAGCAATGAGTACTGGGTCTTTTTACGAGATGATGTCTACTGGGCTCCTCTGCAATCTGCCCACTTCCCAAAGACATTTGAACTGGCTCCCCACTTCTTCCAAAAGAGCCGTGTGACAGCTCACGATTATAAATTCTTTTACGATGCTGTGATGAATCCCTACATTCATGAAGCCAAAGCAGCCTCGCTCAGAACCTACTACGGCGATATCGACTCCTTTACTGTCATCAACGATACCACCTTTGTCGTCCGCTGGAAGGCGCACCCTGTCGCGGCTTCTGATGGCAAAACAACGGAGAAAGTGAAATATACCTCCTTAGGGCTGACAGGTGCGCTCCAGCCGCTTCCTCGCTTCGTCTATCAATATTTCGCCGATGGACAAAAGATCATCGATGAGGAAGAAGATCCCGACATCTATCGCAAAAGCTCAATCTGGGCCCAAAACTTTTCACAACATTGGGCCAAAAATATCATCGTAAGCTGCGGTCCTTACATTTTTGACGGGATGAGTGACGAAGGGATCTCGTTTAAACGAAACCCATCCTACTTTAATCCCAACACGGTCCTTGTTGAAGGGGTCAAATTTACCTTCAAGGAGGGTTTCGATGCGGTCTGGCAAGATTTCAAGACGGGAAAGATCGATCTCTGCGTCCTCTCCCCCAATCAACTCCCCGAGTTGGAGACCTTTTTAGATAGCCAGGAATACCAGATTCAAAAGGCAAATGGCCAAGCCATTCACGCGATCGATTATGTCGATCTCAGCTACTTCTATATCGGGTGGAATGAGGCTAAACCCTATTTTGCCGATGAAAAGGTGAGAAAAGCTCTGACCTTTGCCATCGATAGAGAAAGGATAATCGAACAGAATCTCAATTTCATGGCGATGGCGATATCAGGGCCCTTTTTTATCTACTCACCCTCCAATGATCCCTCCATCAACCCCTATCCCTACCAACCGGAGCAAGCGCAAGCCCTTTTAGAAGAGGCTGGCTGGATCGATTTGGATGGTGATGGGATCCGTGACAAGATCATCAATGGAACTCGTGTCCCTTTTCGCTTCAAACTCTACTATTATGTCAAAAGCCTCTCTTCAAAAGTGATCGCTGACTACATCACAACGGCCCTCAAAGAGATCGGTGTCCAGTGCGAGCTGTGCGGCCTCGACATTGCTGATCTCTCAAGGCAATTTGATGATAAGAGCTTCGATGCGATCTTCATGGGCTGGAAGCTGGGAACCCCTCCTGAAGATCCCCGCCAGCTCTGGTATTCCTCAGGAGCTCATGAAAAGGGTTCTTCGAATGCAATCGGCTTTGCTGATCCAAAGATCGACGCCATCATCGATGCCCTCAATTATGAATATGACAAGAAGGAGAGGATCTCTCTCTACCATCAATTCCATCGCATCATTCATCAAGAAGCACCCTACACCTTTCTCTACACCCCAAAAGTCCGCCTACTCTATCGCGATTACGTCAAAAACCTTTTTGTCCCCAAAGAACATCCTGAAATTATTCCAGAGGCCGATATTCCAGAACCAATGACCCAAACAATCTGGTTATCGAAATGACAGCCTACATCATTCGGCGCCTCTTCCTGCTGCCGCTCACCCTCTTCTTCATCATTTTGGTCAACTTTGTGATTCTCAATCTCGCACCAGGTGAGCCATCGACACAGGCCAGCATCGGCGTGACCGGCGAAGCCTCCCGTTCGGCAGATGATTCTGGAGTCACAGGGGAAAATCAATACCTTCTCTTCCGCGAACATTATGGCCTCACTCTCCCTATTCTCTGGAATGTTTGGCCCTCTCTCGCGGAGGAACAGGTCCATGCTGGCCTCGAACAGCTCACTGGCTCTAGAGATCAGATGAGTGTGCAGGCCTATCATAGCTTACGCACACTCTGGGGAGATCGGGCTCGCTTTGTGATGCCCTATCTGATGAAAGAGGCCTCAGACACGCACAATCCTTTTGAAATGCGCAAAACTGCAATCAATCTGATGGTGCGGGGTGGAACCCTGCAAGGCTATGTGGGAGCCACATTGACTCCTGAGGAGCGCGCTGAAAATCGCCAGATTTCAAAAAATAATCTCCGTCTCAGCGGATACAAAATTTCTGAAGCAGATACGCCCGAGATTTTGGAAGAAAAAATAAATGGCCTATCTACCTGGTATGAAGAGCAGGGTGGCGATACTGCATTTTCCCAGGGGAGGGCGATGCGCCTCAAAACCCTCTTTTTTGAAACCCGCTTTTGCCGCTATCTCGGAAAGGTTCTCACACTCGATTTTGGCACGCTGAGGAACGACAGTAACAAGAGCGTCATCAGTGAAGTGGGCAAACGGATGAAATATTCGCTCACTTTGGCTGTCATCCCCCTGATGTTGACCTTCATACTTTGTCAGCTTTTCGGAATGGTGATGGCTGTCAAACAGAATCAGTGGATCGACTACACTCTCAATATCTTCTTCCTACTTCTCTTCGCCATCCCTGTCTTTGTGGCAGCTCCCTTCCTCATCGAGAAGATCGCTCTCCACAATACCTTCCCCTTTACCGAGATCCCGATCCCCTATAGCGGCTTCCACAGCCCCGAAGAGGTCTATCAGAACTATACCTCTCTTCAAAGAGTCGCCGACATCTCTCTCCATCTCATTTTGCCTCTCCTTGCGATCAAGTATGGTGCCCTCGCCGTGCAAGCGCGCATTTCTCGGACAGCCTTTCTCGAAGTGATGCGGCAAGACTATGTCCGCACAGCCAGAGCTAAAGGATTGAGCCCCCTAAAAGTGCTGATCAAACATGTGGGACGCAACGGCGCTATCACGATCGTCACCTCCCTAGCAGCTTCCTTGGGAGTCGTTTTGGGAGGATCTCTGATCGTCGAAACACTCTTTGAAATTAACGGTTTTGGCCGTTTCTTTTACGAGGCCATCCTCAATCGTGACTACAACGTGGTTCTCTTTTCTGCCTTCGCAGGCTCTATCTTAACCTTATTAGGCTATCTCGTTGCCGATATCTGTTATACCCTTCTAGACCCACGGGTGAGCTATGACTAATCAAGTGTGGAACCAATTTAAAAAGAGTAAACTCGGGGTCGTCTCGCTCTTTATTCTCATTCTCTTTTCGCTGATTGGCCTCTACGCACCCTTGTTGGCCTCCAGCAAACCCCTCTTGCTGTTATATAATCACCATCTCTACTCACCCCTGCTTCACTACCTCTTCTTCACCGGTTTCTATTCGAAACCGATCGATCTCTTTTTTAACTTACTCATGTTCACCTTGCCCGCCTTTCTGCTCGGCTTCTTTTTCCTTCGCGGCAAAGCGCGGCAGATCTGCACATTCTCTATCGCCCTCCTCCAGCTTACTCTCTTTTTCTGGCTGGTCACCGGTGTCGTGAAAGATCCTGCCTTCAACCCGCAGCTGGAGCAGGCACGATTAGCAGCCCTCACCAAGCTTGAGAAGAGCCATGGCGATCCCTTGCTCGCCGCTCTTCCACCACAAACAAGCTGGGATATTGATCTCAAATATCTCTCCACCTACAACCAACTCAATCAGCTCCTCCATTACCGACAGATGAAAGCCCAAAAGCTGCGGCTGATGCCCTACAGCACCACTTTCAAAGAGAAAACGGGACGCGAGATGCCGACCTTATGGCAAGTGAGACAAAAAAATCTCCTTCTCAAAGAGCAGCGCTTGAAGGAATGGATTCATCAGAGTGAGGAAAATTATCAAAAAGCCCAAAAAGAGCTTCCTCTCTTTATCGAAGCCTACCTCCCTTTCTCTCACTCCTTCATCATGGCAAAATATCTCTTAGAAAGCTCCAGCACGCAGAGTGAGCTGATGCAGGCAGAAAATAAGTTGGAAGCCATTATGGAGAAGGCTTCGAATGCGCGCGTCCCGCTTGTTCAAGCACGTGCTACTGTCCAAAGCTACCAGAAAGGGGTGGCAGAGCTGCACTATTTACAAGACCATGAACAGTGGCTGGAAAACGAAAGCAAAAAAATGACCCTTCTCATTTCTCCACTCATCCGCGATTTCCATTGGCAAGAGGATGCAGGAGGATCTCAAAGCGCTAACAAGTATCTGCCTTGGTGGGAGCTGAGTCGCGTCAATCGGAAAGACCTGATGGCTAGCCTCCTCTTCGGCATCCGCGTTTCACTCGTTGTCGGCTTCTCAGCAGTCAGCCTCGCCCTTCTGATCGGCATCCCTCTCGGGCTACTCTCGGGCTATTTCGCGGGCAAAACTGACCTCTTCATCTGTCGATTCATCGAGATGTGGGAGGCGATGCCCACCTTCTTCATGCTGCTGCTCGTCATCGCCATCACCCAAAGTAAATCAATTTTCCTCATCGTCACTGTTCTCGGTCTCTTTGGATGGGCCGGCATCACCCGTTTTATCCGCTCCGAAGTGCTCCGCCAGCGTAAATTCTCCTACGTCACCGCCTGCCAATCCCTCGGCTTCACCCATGTCCGTACCATGTTCTCACACATCCTCCCCAATGCGATTCCACCCGTACTCACCCTCCTTCCCTTCTCCATCATGGCGGCTATCACCAGTGAAGCTGGCCTCTCCTTCCTCGGCCTCGGCGAAGAGGGTTCCACCTCCTGGGGTGTCCTCATGGATGAGGGGCGCTCCGTCTTCCCCGCAGAGAGCTACCTCCTCTGGCCTCCCGCCATCCTCCTCTCCCTTCTCCTCATCAGCATCGCTCTCGTCGGCGACCGCCTCCGCGACGCCATCGACCCAAAAATGCGTTAAATCGTGTTTGTCGCAGTTGATTGCCCGCATTAATATTCTCTTGATGAAATTTGGGGTGAGAGAGTAAGTTCGTCTTTTCCATTTAATTACCCCCCCCTGGCTGGCGAGGTTTCCTCGCTGGCCTTTTTATTTCATTTTATTTTAAAATAAAAACTAACATGTTTTGTTCTGGGGAGGTTAGTTGTGGATTTAATGCAGCAAATCCGTGATAGAAAGGCAACCATCGGCATCCTTGGGCTGGGCTATACAGGGCTGAGTCTAGCCCATGATTTTGGAACAGAAGGCTTTCATGTCATTGGTTACGATATTGACGGCTCCAAGATTGAGACTCTCAAGAAGAGGCAGAGCTACCTTCCCTTTATGCCGCATGACAAGCTCTTTTCTTTGATAGAGGCTAAGAAATTTATCCCCACTTCCAATCCGCAAGATCTCGCTGAGGCCGATATCTTCATCATCAGCGTTCCCACTCCTCTCAACGCAAAGCGTCAGCCAGACATTACTTATATTAAAAAGGCGTGCCAAACGGTAGCCTCGGCAATGAAACTGCAACCAGCTAGGGTCGGCAAAGGAAAGGGTGATGCGCCACAACCCCGTCTGGTGATCCTCCAGAGTACAACCTATCCAGGCACTACAGAAGAAGAAGTTCTGCCTATTTTGGAAAAAGAGACAGGCCTCAAGCTAGGGAGCGACTTCTTCTTGGCGCACGTTCCCGAAAGGGAAGATGCGGGAAATCCTGACGCCGTGCTGAGAAAAATTCCCCGCATCTGCGGAGGAATGACCCCACACTGCACTGAGCTGGCCAAAGCACTCTATGAGGCAATCACCATCAGCGTCCATCCTTGCTCCTCAGCGCGCATCGCAGAGGCCACTAAGATCTATGAGAATTCCTACCGCTTGATCAACATCGCTTTCGTCGATGAGATGAAGATGATCTTCGACAAGCTGGGCATCAACATCTGGGAAGTGATTGAGGCGGCCTCGACCAAGCCATTCGGCTTTACTGCCTTCTACCCGGGCCCAGGAATCGGTGGAGAGTGCATTCCTGTCGATCCCCTCTATCTGGAATACCGGGCCAAAAAGTTTGGCATCCCAACAAAAATGATCCACACCGCCTCGGAGATCAATTTAGAAACCGAAAACTATGTTGTTGAAAAGATTGAAAATGCCCTCAAGCAGCACAACAAAAAACTCGAGGGTGCCCAAATTCTCATTCTCGGCGTTGCCTTCAAAAAAGATGTCAGTGATATCCGTGAATCTCCTGCCATCCCCATCATGAAGCTTTTGCAGAAAAAGGGGGCAAAACTCAGCTACCACGATTTTTTCGTTTCTGAATTAAAACCACTCAACATGAAATCGATTCCACTCTCTGAGACTTCCCTGAAAGCTGCCGACAGCATCGTGATCATCACAGACCACTCTGACTATGACTGGAACTGGATCTGCCAAAATAGCTCCCTTCTGATTGACACTCGCAACGCGACAAAAAATGTTGAGAAGGATTTGAGATCGAATCTCATTCTCTAATCGTTTCGGCTTGATGAAAACATCCATGAGCGGAAGCCGTAAAAAAATGGCAAGCCACTTGAAACTCAAAAAATTTTTTACCTTAGAGGAGATCTCCACGCAGGTGGAATTCGAAATTTACTTTATTTTACTCATCTTTTTTGCAATATTTATTTGAAAAAAATTAAGAAAAAGCATGAAGTCAGAAAAAAGTTTATTGGAAGATACTTCTATGAAAATTTTGATCACTGGAGGAGCTGGCTTTATCGGCTCTCACCTCACCCTTCACCATTTGAAAAAAGGGGACTCTGTTTGGGTTGTCGATAACCTATCGTCGGGACGTATTGAGAATCTGAAGGAGGCTCAAGGAAAGCCGGGCTTTCGCTTCTCCGAAGCCGATCTGCTGAGCTGGAAGGAGTTGGATGAGGCTGTTTCTTGGGCCGATGCCATCTTTCATTTGGCAGCCGTTGTGGGGCAGATGATTGTCATTAACAACCCTGTGGAGGTGGTGACAAGCAATATTGAGGGGTGTGAAAGGGTTCTAAAAGCCATTGTGGAACACAACAAGAAGTGCCGTCTCGTGATCAGTTCTACTTCGGAAGTGTATGGTAGCGATGGAAAAAGCAGCTTCCGAGAAGATGCTCCGATTACCTTTCCTTCAGCCAAATGGACCCATGTCAATTATCCTTTGAGTAAATATGTGAATGAAACGATGGTGCTCTCTTATGTCCATCAGCATGGAGTCGATGGCGTCATCACTCGGCTTTTTAACACCACTGGACCCAACCAGACAGGCCGCTATGGGATGGTCGTTCCCCGCTTTATCAAACAAGCTGTGAAGAATGAGCCGATCACAGTCTATAGCGATGGGAGGCAGTCTCGCTCCTTCTGCGACATTCGAGATAGCTGTCGATTGCTCGATCTAATCTTAGAAGATCCAAAAGCCAAGGGAGAAATTTTCAATGTCGGAAATGATCGAGAGATCACCATTCTTGGTCTTGCGGAATTGATTAAAAAAGAGTTGGGCAGCTCTTCCCCCATTGTTCATATTCCTTATGAAGAGGCGTATGGCATGCCCTTTGTCGATACCCTGCGTAGGCGGCCTGACCTCAAAAAAGTGAGCGAACGCTATCAATTTAAGCCAGAGTACAACTTAGAAACGACCATCCATTCGATGGTGAATGCTGCGCAAGCCATTTAGTACTGACCCCCTAAACTGGCATCGTTCTTGCTCCCAACGCAATGGGAGGCACCATGAAAATCCTAATTACCGGCGGAGCTGGCCTAATCGGCTCGCAGCTAGCGCAGGACCATCTCAGCAAAAAAGATTCCGTCTGGGTGATCGATAACCTTTCGACAGGAAGACAAGAGAATCTTGAATCCGCTTTTCACCACCCCTTTTTCCGCTTCACTAAGGCTGATCTCGCCACCTGGCATGAGCTGTTCACAGCAGTACGTTGGGCCGATGCTATCTACCATCTGGCAGGCAAAGTGGGAAAGGTAGATCTCCTCAAAGCTGCCAAATTCAGCAGCGATCTCTACGCCACAGAAAGACTCTTAGAAGCTATTCTCGAGAGAAATCCCCACTGTCGCCTTCTCATCGCATCCACCTCCCAAATCGATGAACAAAAGCAGGCATTTCACCTCAACGATACCCTCAGCAAATATGTCATCGAAAGATTGGCCCTTCACTATGTGGCTGAAAAAGGTCTGAACTGCGTGATCGCCCGCATCTTCAACACTACAGGTCCAAAACAATCGACAAACTGTGGACTAGTCATCCCCCGTTTCGTCACTCAAGCCCGTGCCCACACCCCCCTCACAGTCTATGGAACCGGTGAACAGACCCGCTCCTTCTGCGATGTGCGCGATACCTCCCACCTACTTCAAACACTTCTCAACGACCCCACAGCCATAGGGGAAATTTTCAATGTGGGCAACGATCAGGAAATCTCCATCCTCAACCTCGCCCATCTCGTCAAAAAGATCACAAAAAGTTCCTCAGAGATCATCCACATCCCCTACCAGGAAGCCTATGGCATGCCCTATAAAGATGTCATGCGCCGCCGCCCCGACCTCAGCAAAGTCCATACCCGCTATCACTATACTCCTCAGTGGACTCTAGAGCAGACAGTCGCTTCAATTTAAGGATCTCATGGCGACTGCACATTCTCTCCCATAAAATTTTCGTTGAATAATAGATCGATAATCAATTTAATGGGCCTCGTTGCATGCCATTAAGAAGAGTGTGTGCAAGAATCTGGTCAATCAATGCAACTGAGGAAAAATGAGAAAATATCTCTATGGGTTTTTAACACTATTTGTCTGCACCACAGGCTATTCGCTCCCAGTTGGTAATCCATCTGAAGCAAGTCTTCTAACCAGTGGCGTTTGGTGGGGTCGTCATTCTGACGCTCCCTGTTTTCGTTGGTGGAATGCCTTCAGCCTACGCGCGGGATTTTATGGAGATTATGTCTTTAATCGGAATCTGAGAGTAAGACATCCCATAACTAACATTAAAAAAGTGAATGAAACAAAAATCTCCACAAGTGCAGGCTACTTAGCACTTAATTACTATGATTGGATTGACCTCTTTGCGACATTGGGAGGATCAAAATTACAGCTTCACACAGATATCGGATCTTTTGCTAGTAGTTCTTTCATCGGAGACGTCGTCTTTTCATCCCATTTTTCTTGGAGTATTGGAGCGAGAAGCATCCTCTGGAAATGGAATTGCTTCAAAATTGGCATTGAAGGACAGTATTTTAGTACAGTCCCTTATGCAGATTATCTTGTCCGCTTCGATACTGCTGCATTGGATTATCTTGATATCAGCGATGGCCTTCCCTATTGGGAATATCAAGTAGGTATGGGACTTTCCTATACCTTTAAAACCCGAACCCCAACCGTCGCATTTATCCCTTACATTGCGGGCAAATGGTCCAAAGGGCATTTTGAACTGAATAAAATCAATTTTCAAGATGATGCAGGCACAACGTTTGCCTTTAAGAATCTAAGTACCAATAAAGAGTGGGGGCTTGCCGTAGGAATGACCCTCTCATGGAAGGAGATGACTGCTGCTACTGTTGAGGGACGCTGGGGAGATGAAAAAGCGGTCTATGTCAATGGTCAATTCCGTTTTTAACGTTTTACTCTCTTTTTTATTTTTGCCAACAAATCTTCTGTTAGCGGATTTCAAGCTGCCATGGATCGTTTATTATAATGATCAAGCACATGCTGAGGATTTGATGCCCTATAATCCAATCGTGCTACAAAGCCAGGATCACCCTGATTTAAAACCCCTTCTAGAGAGAGAAAAAGAGCTCCTCGGCTATCTCAATATCGGAGAGATCGATCAAAAAAGCCCTGAATTTTCTCTCCTTCAAAAAGAGGGGATCATAATTAGTGAAAATGAGAGCTGGCCAGAAAGCTATTCCATAGACATCCGTGATCCTCTTTGGAAAAAAATCATCCTTAACGATTTGATTCCTCAAATTGTTGAGCAAGGTTTTACTGGATTACTGCTAGATCAAATCGATGTTTCCCTCGCACTCGAGGAAAGCGATCCAAAAAAGTATGCAGGGATGAAAGCGGCAGCGATCGATCTTGTGCAATCGATTCATAAAGAGTTTCCAAACCTGAAATTGATGCTCAATCGTGGCTATGAAATTCTCCCTTCCGTAGGTGATTCGATTCAATACGAATTAGCCGAAGCTCTTTATAGCGAATATGACTTTAAGACAAAAAAGTACTTTGTGATTTCAAAAGAAGAGCGCTCCCAACAGTTGACCTATCTCTATGAAGCCAGAAAAAAATTTCCCCATATTACTCTTTTCTCTCTAGATTATTGGGATCCGAAGGACAAAGAGATGTATAAAAAAATCTATGCCCTTGAACGCAAAGAGTGCATTCGTCCTTTTGTGAGCTCCGTTTGGTTAGACACGATCGTTTCAGAACCCTGAGGGTTTCATCTCGCTCAGCTTAGCCAGGCTAGGCTCCACTTCAGTGCTCTCCAGTTTATGTCGTTTAACAACATTAAAGATCCAAACATAATAGGTCATATGATCTAAGAATCGGGTAAGAAGGAGCGCACCAAGGCAGAAGGTAAGAATCATTGAAAGGCAGTAGCCATAACCAAAAAAGGGAAAACCAAACGTACGGAAAAGTAAGGTTAAACAAAAATTGGATAAGAGCATAAAGCCGGACACTTTGACCATATTCTCCTGAGAATCAAAGTAACTAAAAATCACCACGATAAATAAGTTTAGGGCATTAAAAAAAGCTCCCAAAGTACCTAATCGGAAAATGCCCAGTTGCATGTAATCATAGGTGAATAAGTTATAAATATAAGGGCCGGCGCAGATAGCAGCAATTGTGATGGATCCTTGAATGACTAAAAAGAGACGACCGTCTTGTAACAATTTGATTCCAATTGCCCTATTTTGTTCTTCAATAAATTTTAAGGGAACGTTTGTTTCAATATCCATAATATATTGGACATAATTGTCAAAAAAATTGGTTTCTAAGGTGTAAAAAAATAAACCCATCACTGGAATAATCGTCAAAAATGCGAGAAACATCGCACCATCATAGGTGGGGTTGGTGCGCAAATTGTTCAGGTGGACAATGGCAGAGGGATCGAACCACATAATTACTTTATCAACCCACATTCCTGCAAAAAGCATGAAACCGGTCAAAAAGAGCCCTTTGTAATGGCGAAAATAAAAAGGAAAATCCTTGGGGATAATAAATCGATATCGGTATTCGGCTGTGATGGAAGCTCGAATGACAAATAAGATGAAAAGAAAACCAGCATCTACTGCAACTAACATTCCCACAATTCTTTCTGCAGTTGGAATATACTTTGATATTACCATGGCAACCAGAGCGCCAATAACCCATGCTAGCGTTAAGGTACGAAAACTACGTATCGAAGTGAGAAAAAGACTGTCTAGCCATATCTGTGATAAAAGAACCAAATTCACAATACTGAGAAGAGTGGCTAAAGGTGACATCGTGGCATAAAATAGGTAAAGAATAATAGCTATAACCAAAGCAGGTATCATCAGAAAATAGGAGCTTGTAACGAATATACCGAGAATAGGGCTGGGATCACGTCGATAAAGACAGTCAGCGGTATAGCGAGCAGAAATCATATAGATCGGTGAAGCAAGGAGAAAAGAGAGAAGAATGTTGTAAATCATGACCGCATAAAATGAATTAATCTCAGCTCGACCAAAAAGCTCAGACGATGAAATAGAGATATAAGCAAAGATAACTGCTATCAGAATCCAGGGACCTATTGCTGCGATTGTGGCATACACATAGGCCCTTGCGACTCCTATGAAGTCATCATTATCAGAAAGTTTTCTTAATGCGAATCCAATTCCAGCCATGACACCTGTTTACTGTATATATTGTTGATATAATGATCGATAAGCTTCATGCTCCTTATCATAGCGATAATAGGTTCTAATCCGTTGTTGAAGATGAGTGCTGCATTTTTGGTAAAAATCCTTATCCGTCATGAAACGGATAATCGCTTGCGCAGTTTCTTCCGGATTTGCCAAAGGTGTCACAATCCCTCCCTGTCCTAAAGATGGTTTTTCATCAGCCCGGCCATAGCAAAGTTGATGACAGGCACCTACATGCGTAGCCACAAAAGGAATGCCCGAAGATCCTGCTTCTAAAATGACTAAAGGTTGTGCTTCGCTGAGGCTGGTAAGCACGAGAAGATCAATCGTGGTTAAATAATCTTTTAAATTCACCTTTCCAAAGAAGGTAATTGAACTTGCCATGTCAAATTGCGTTACTAAATTTTTGCATTCCTCAAAATAGACTGGATCCTCTTCTGTTGGACCCAGCAGATAAAATCTTGTGTCAGGAAATTGCTCTTTGACAATCCGGCAAGCCCTAATAAAAGTTTTGATATCCTTAATAGGCACAATACGCCCGACAAAAGCAACGGTGAAGGGTCCTGATTTGCGATCTCTGATGATATTGGGATATTGATCAGGATTTATTCCATGCAAGATGACTCGCATCTTCTTTGGATCGGCTCCTCCTGCAAGCTGCACTTCTTGATTCCCATCATAAGTGGTGAGCACTTGATCACAGCATGTATAACAAACATGGGACATGGAGAGGAAAGCATTTAACCAAAAATCTTTGAGGTTTCTCTGACGATCCTGGATAGCGAGATTGGGGGAACCGATATCAGAAATCCAGTCAGCTAGGGCAATTTCAATACGCCTTTCATTCGTATAAATCCCCTGCTCTGTAATGAAGCAAGGGGCATTCTGTTCAACTTTGGCACGATAGAGTAAAAAACCGGCATACCCTGTACAAAGTGCATGATAGAGTTTTGCCGGGGGTAATGGAAGCAAGGAAACGGACAATAAACTACGAGTCAGTATAAACAAAGCGGTGAAAAAATCTTTAAAAGGACCTGAAGGCAACATTTCACGATAGAGATCGATCAGATATCTCCAGGCTGAGGGGGATTCTGTAAGAATTTTCTTCCCAAGTATATGTTCATACTCCCTACAGAACGTAAGAAGAGGTCCAAAGTCCTCAAATTCGGGCGAGCTTATCAGCCCTTCAATTGTCGTTTTGATAACATGCCAAGTTTCAATTGGTGTCCTTTTTTCAGGAAGCCCTTTGGGAAGAAATTGAACAACGTGAACCGTATGACCAACAACGTTCGGAGGAAAATTATACCTCATCGTTAAATCAGGGTGAGGGGGCATCAGTGTCAGGACATGAAAGGTGTGCTCTTTATGTTCGGTAATAAGTTCGTGAACCCATTGAGCAACCCCTCCGGAATAGTAAGGATAAGAGCCCTCAGCGATAATACAAATATCTGCTTCACTTTTAATATTTTGCATGGGCCCATGCCTCAAAAACGGTTGTTAATTCATTCGGAAAATTTGCTTCCCTCAATTGAGGTAGTTCCTCTTTTATTACGCCAGATAATTTTTTAAACTCCTCCAGATCATAGAGTGCCTCCAAATACCAGGGGTACATTTCGATGTAAAGGTCAGGAAAATTTTTCTTAAAATTTTCGAACCATTTGACAACAGCCTGGTCATCTTTCATGCGATTAAGAAGACGTCCAACAAAAATATGCGTTTGTGCATCTTCGGGGACCAATTGAAGGTATTGTTGATAATAATCGAGAGCTTTTTTTTGTGTTTCTATTTCTCTCATCGGTGTCAAGATATTTAAAAAGGCATAATAGTCATAAAGATGGGCGAAATCTAGAATCGTCCGAGGTTTTTGTGGCGAGTATCGTTTAGTCAATTCATTGGTTTTTAACTCAAAATCATGCTCAATCTTTGCCAGAATCGCTGCTGCTTGAATGCGAATGACATTGCTTGGATCTTCTAGGGCATTCTTTAATAGCGGCGCATAAGAGGGGTTAAAATTCGCTACAATTTGATCGAGAACTGCCTGTTTTTGTAAAAGTGTCCCATAAAGAAAAAAATCCTGAAAAGAGATCATTTCAAAGGCGTTACTGTAATCATCCCATCCTGCTTCTATCCTTTGAAAGACATTGGTAAAAATGTTCTCATGCATGGGAAACAGGTCCTGAAACCATTCACTAAATGGAGTTGCAAACAAGGATAGTAAGGGTCGAGAAATTGAAAAGAGGAGAAAACCCAAAGCACCTATGGGTCCCATGCCAGCTGTTGCCGATAAAAGAAGCAAGGGATAGGTCAGATCCTCCATTTTGCGGGCTGAAATGTAGACTAGCAATCCCAATAAACCGATGGCAATCAGATGGAATAGGATAAGAAGATATATTGAAATGGTTCCTTTTAAAAACCAGTAGAAAATAAAAAATTCGCAAACGAAAATTATGAAAGATACTAATATAGACTTCCAATTATTTTTATATTCAGCTCCTGCAGGAATGATTGGATATGAAATTTTTTTCAATCGTATTATTCTTCCTTCTTTTTTTCGTAGAGGTAGAGTGGTTCAAATCGATAGTTTATTTTGAATTCTTTTCCTAACTCCATTGCTAGCTCATTTACTAATTTATTTTTTACAATTTCGCAATTTTGCAAGCTTGTATTGAGAAGAAGAATAGCAAATTCTAAATCCTCTTTCTTATATTCAAAGGCTTGATCAACAGTTCTCAAATTTTCTGAGACAGCCTTTCTGAAAAGTTGCATCACTTGGATTTTTTCCGAAGAGGAAATTCCTTCGGGAGGACGAACAGAAACGTAGAAAATCACCAAATTAATTTTTAACCTTCTTCCTAAATTTCCCAAAAATTCCTTTTGATGCTCGAGGTATCGAGAGGAAAGTAATTGGCTCTTTTCATCAATAAAGGAATCTCTCTCTGCTCTTGTTTTCGCTTGGAATGCCTCATAGGCAGTGCCTACCCATTCACCGATCTGCCGTAAAATCTGGATTGTGTTGAGCCTTAAGCGAAGGAAGGGCAGCGCCTCAACTTTTAACATGCCAAAAACAGCAGATGGGTTGATTGATGATTTGATAGGAGCCGCCAATAGACCCTCATTAGCTAGAATCATTTTCTCGTCCTCATTCAGCACCGAGATTGTTTTCTGGTTCCCTATAACTTCTTGGAAAATTCTAGAATTAGATGGGTATATAATTGATTTCATGTCATTTGCACTCCATCCTTCTTGTGCAATGCGCATGAGTTGATCACTTTCAAGCAGATACAAAGAACACTTTTCTGGGAAAATCAAACCTTTCATCAACTCTAGGCCCCCTTTCAAAATAGAGTCTAGATCCATCGTTTCCAAATTTTTTAAAGCTTCATAGGCCATCAAGGCTGTTTGCATTTCACTGGCAATTTTAATATCTTGCTTTTCCTTAACTGCTTTAAGCTGGTTGTAAGCTTCTGAGATCGTTTTTTCTCGGCTATCTGCTTCAAGAGCGATTTCTTTCAACCTGTCTCGTTCTCGAATATGCCGGAGGCGAATTTCACCCAGAATTGCGGCTGACACAAACCAGAGGATCGGATTCAATGCGATAGAGAGAAAATATGAATATTTATCCTGGAAGAGTGACTTTTCAGGATAATGACCTAGTAGTAGGATAACTGTTGCTGCACATGCGGCAACAAGCCCTTCATTGGTTCCATATTGAACAGATAATAAAATGACAATGATCCAGAAGGGATGAGGGCAAACTGAAAAGAAGAGGTCATGTCTACCTAAAGTTAAGGCTAGTAAAATGGTTATGACAAAGAACACAGCTAGCTCTTTCCAAGCTGAAACCCGGATCCCTAGATACTTAGGATATTGCCCTGTTTTCGACAATAAATCGCGATCTGAGATATATATTGTTTGTTTTTGATTATTCATATTTAAAACCGATACCTAAACCATGCTGTAACATCTTGTTCTGTTGCTCCTGCCACAGTTGTGCTCGGAAACTGAGAAGCCTCGAGGTAAATTTCCCAACCACAAGGACAAGGCTTCTGATAGAGAATATTAAATCCTGCATTGATGCCTGTCTGTGACCCAAGTCGGTCAATTGTCTCACCAGCAAAGACATTGATTTCTAACCGATTCCAGAAAGTAGTGCTTACTTGAACTTGAGGAGTATGGAATTCATAACTTGTTAGGGGCACAGGGTTAAATGGAACTCCTGCCGCATCAATCCTTGTTGCCCGCTGATAAACGTATTCGGCGTCAAAATTATAGACCAGAGAGGCTGTCGTATTAGGTGTAACATAAAAATTCCAAATAAAATCGAAGTTGACCAATGTCGAGGTCCACCCATTCGGAATATGTTTGACACCTACCCTGTGAACCCCTCCAGAAAAGGTGAACTCAAAGAAGCGATTAAACATCTCCTCAAATTCAACCAAAACCTTATCCTCACGGCCAAATTCAACGAAAGTCTCGTAGGTGTCCCAATAAGGTTTATGCCAATCCGCAATTATCCCTATTTCCCGGAAATGATAAGGTAGATGCCGTTTGAGATCCAAACCTCCTCCAAAAACAACCCCTTCTGTTATATAAACAGTGCCCGTCGCATCGAGGCCATCTCCTCTTTCTGTCCTTGCATAAACCTTACCCATCCAGCGATTCCCAAGGAACCCCTCAGTAGTTCCCTCTTCAGTCACAAAAGAGCTGATATGTCCCCGATTCAACTGCGCTGAACCACCTAAATAGTAGTAAGTACAAGCTGAGCTCCTCAATGCCCATTCCCCATCTATGCGATAAAAATTTTCTATAGCTTCATTGATATATCTGATCCTCTCTTTTTCGATGCGGACAAATGAGGTGTGTGGGAAATAGGCATCTCTCAAAAGAATTCTAATATCGGTATCATAGGGATATTTTTGATAACTATATCTCAAAATATCAACCTCTCTGGTCCATCTTGGAATGGCACTTTCCCAATCGGCAATCATCACAAGGACGTCTCGATCGTCTGGGAACTCCTTTAATAGATTCATCAGTGCGCATCGTGCTGATTCCATGAAGCGCAGATCTATCAATAGTTGGGCGCGTGCAATTTTGAGATAGCGCGGGATGGGTACTGAGCCATCAAAATCAGGATAAATATCGATAATGAAATCCTTTCCACAGCTCTCTGTTGAGAAAAATAAAGGTCTAGAGGCAGCTATCAAAAGTGTATTCGTCCCAGTATCAAATCGATTGACCAGATACTGTAACGCTTGTTCAGCTGGGGAAAAATCGAGATCTTCTATAGGTTGATTAAATTCGAGACAAAGGGAACAGGAATTGGATGATTGCGAATAAGAGATGCAGGAAGGAAAGGAAAGACAGATCCTCCAACCTCCATCAGCACAAGCCATCACATGCACAGGCCTACTTGGAGCCTCCTGATTTTCTACGACCTGACTTTTTTCTGGAATGCTACCTTTCATTTGCAGCTCTTCATGGAAAAAGCGATGATATTCAGGAGAAAGTTGCAGCCTCTCAGAAGGTGAAGTTGGATGGGGCACTATAGGGGTTTCGCTTTTTTCCCGAGCATAAAGGAAAAAGGGGAAGGCCAGGATCGAAAGGAAAATGGAAGCCATTCTTATTGACAAATGACCTCATTCATTAATTGTTGTGCCGCCCTAAATGAACCTACATCCAAAAGAAGGATAAGCAAATCTGATGCAACATTAAGATCATAAGCAGACCACTGATAAAAATTTCTCATCTTGGCGATTGCTAAACCAGGATCACAAGGAAATAATCTTTGCAAAATGAGAGCTTCATACTCCATCATCTCAAATGTTCTTTGACAAGATTGATAGATCTGCGCCAAAGCACATAGATAACTTTTTCTCGCTTTTCTAAAGCAAAGATGGCGCTCTAAGATCTCTCCATATTCATAGAGACTGACAAAGAGTGTTGAGTTCTCCTTCTTCTCTTGCTGTTGAAGAATAAAAAATGTTCTCAAAGCATAAATAGCGGCACAATCGTCATTTTGCAGATAAGCGACATCTGCTAATTTTTGCCATGCTACGGGATCTTTGGGTGCCTTCATCACAATCAAATTTCGGATATATCTTAAACCTTCGTAGTAATAACTATTTTCTGCATAACCTGCGAGTCTTTCTAATGCGTCTCTCTCCATTTCAGTGCAAAGGAGATTTTTGATTAAGCATCTGATCTCGTTATACATTTTAAGTTCATCAAGAGCATCTAGGTAGCTAAAATAGGCATCTTTTGAGAGTTCCCCTGCTCCTTTCTTTGACAAGAAAGTTTGAAAAAGTCGAACCGTTTCGCAAAAGCGGGAGATATAGTTGAGATGGCTAAGCCAATTGCCCAAATCTTTAGCAGAAGCCGACCAAGCTTGTTGGATGATAAACGCGGCTTGCTTTTCTGTGACGCAAGGTCCCCATAGTTGAATTAAAGTCTCGATGTCATCTTGACTCGCTTTGTTCTCAGAAACGAGCTGCTCCAAAACTTCTTTTGCTTTGTGGAAATCATGTAACATGACATGGGCATCCGCATAATCTCTCAGTTGGTCAGGAGAAATAGAAGAATCGAGTTTTTTCTTGGACAGGAATGAGCGTAAAACAGGTTCATATTTCGTAGGGTTTTTCTTTGAAGCAGCTAAAAGTCCGTCAAAATAGGCGTTTACGACATCTGGTTCATCAGAATGTGCCGAATAAAGGGCCTCTAATTTAGCAAAACCTTCCTCCAATTGACCATTGTTGATCAAAGCATTCGCATAGTTTGTTTGGGAATCTAAGGAGGGATATTTTTCTACCATTATTTTCGCCACATAGAGGGCTAAAGGATATTCCTGTTTTTCTTCTGCAATTGTAGAGAGTTCGCTTAAAATCGACTCATCAACCTGTTTTCTTTCGGCAAGCCATTCTGCAGTTCTCTTCGTTCTTCCATGATAGGCATCTAAAAGTGCTAAAGCCGCACCTGCTCTCTTTCTTATCTTTGGTAAAGCCTTTTGGAGAAGTTTTTCAAACTCTTCAGCTCTTTTATTTTGGATGTATAAAAATGCCACACTGCTTAGATCTTTCTCCTTCAAGTTACTATAAGGATAGAGCTGTGCAGCAACTTCAAAAGCTTCTTTATTTTTTTCGGAAGTAACTAAAAGTTGAAATAAAGGAATTAACTTACGAGTCGGTATTTTCTTGTTTAACACTAAGTGAAGTTGCTGCTCATAATCTTTTTCAGGATGAGCGACAACCTCTAAACTCAGTGCGACAACAGGATGATTTTCTAAATAGAGATGCGGCAATTTTGCCAACATTTCCTCGGACAAATAGGAATATTTACTGGAACTGGCCCATTCGGCAAATTCGAAAAGATCATCTTCTGTTAAGACGGTTGCAGGATCGATCCTTTGAATGAGTAGTTTTAACTTTGCTGGGTCATTCTTTTCTTGTAGAATTTTGAAATAAAATCGATCGACATCAGAATTTTTCGGCTGCTTCTGACGAAGTGTCTCCAGCATTGATTCAGCATCTTTCCGTTCAGAACTCTTCGGTGCAGCTGTATACCAGAGCGACTCAATCACAGTCAGCTGAGCTGCAGGGTGTTTCTCAATAAGCGGCTTAATTTTCTTAACAAAATCTAATAACCATTCAGGATGATCAGAATCGATGAAATCGACCGCGGCCTCCGTATCACTGAGGTTATCTTTCTTATACAGATATTGGGTGAGTAATTCGAGCGACTCTTTTTCCGCCTCTTTTGATGATTTTTTTGTATGTGATATAACTGAGATCTCAAAGAAAATATCACTGGTAGCTACTTCCTCAGGGAAGAGCTTCCTGCGTGTTTCTGTCATCTTGAGAGCTTCTTCAAATTTATGCTGCTGCGCATAGAGATGCGCGAGTTCCAAATAGGTTTGTGAGGTTCCTTTTTCCGAATGAATGATCTCTTCTAAAATCTTTTCTTGCAGCTCCCCTTGACCCTTTTCCTTATAGGTTTGTCTAAGGGCTAGTAAATTTTCGTAATCCTTTTCGTTGCCGAGTTGTTTATAAAGCTCAAGTTGAACTGAATTGTACTTTTCGTATTGAGTTGTTGATAAATAAAGATTTTTCGCCGCATTCAAGACATCTCTATTATGGGGATATTGTTTAACGAGTTCATCCATGTACCGAGTTGCTTCCTTGATATTTCCTTTCTCTAATTCGAGGTTCGAAAGCTCAAAGAGAAGATCGGGCGTACGATGAGGATTTTCATGATATTTTTCGCTGTAGAATTTTTCAGCTTCTTCAAAGCGCTGGGCTTTCGCTTCAATGAAAGCAATCGTTTCTGGACGAGGAATGAGATAAATACTGACGGCAATTCCAATAACTGACAGTGCAATCGACCAAATATAGTAAATCCTTATCGGAATTTTATTGTCTGGCATTTAAAGCCGGCTCTTTGAGCATTACCTTTATTTCTGTGATTCTGTTGAAAGGGAGATTCCACTCTATATCTAAAATATTACCCTCACTTGTCAATTCTTTTAACTCTGTCACCTGGTTCTGACTCATCAAAAAAACGGAATAATTGCCTGGTTGGGGCACAAACCATTTCATCTTTAATGTCTCCCAGCCTCTACTCAAAAAAGTGAATGAATGTTCTTCTCTCCTTAAATTCCATACTTCCCAGTTACTCTCAACCAGAAAAGCAGAATGAGTTGCTTGACCCTGTGAGATCGCTATAATCGGAGAGGCAATAGATGCATCCAGATAAACGTAGGTTGATCCTTGATGTTTCTTATATCCAATGACACCGGTAGAATCTGAAAATTTGACAGTGAGATTTTCGATGTCGTCGAAACGAAAGGTTTGTAATCCCTTACGATTGCGAATCCTCCAGGTGGAATCGGCGATAAGATCTATTTCAGTTGTTACGAAACCTTCTACAATTTCACAGAACCGAGATGGAAAAATCGATATATGTGGTTGCGACCTTACAAAATCTAGGATCGTTAAAATAGCTTTCAAGCTTGATGCAAACTCGCCAGAATAACTGTGATAGTAAATAAGCATAGGTTTGACACGCCTGGGAGTTTCAGTATTTTTCAGCGTATCAATCAATAGCGTAAACCTGTAAAAATCCTTCTGCCATTCATAGGTATATTCGTTCTCACCATTTGAGGAATTATAGGGTTGAATCCATCCCACAGACCTTCTCACAGTAGGCCCGACAAAAAGATAGGAGGGATACTCCTCATCAAAGCGAGCCCAACCAATACCCAAATTTTTTACACCTGCCTTATGGCAAAGCTCTAAAGCTTCCCCCCATACTTGCCCATCTCCGCTCCATAACAGGGATTTCACTTGATTATCTTTTGGAGCTAGCTGGTTAAGGAAGTCAATGGATCCTCCAATCTCTTTTTCCAGAGAAAAAGGTTCGTTGGCATAGGCTCTTGGCGTTACATATCCTACACCGATTTCTTCTTCAAATTTCACATGATTCCACCACTCATTATATTTGGCATGCAGCCAACTTAGATAACTATTTTGCCAGGTAGGATAGCGATAGCGATAGAGGTAATCGATTTCGAGATCTTTTCCATTCCGACCAGGAGCAAAAAAATCCCAAGAAAAGGGATGGCTATAAGTATGAGAGCAGGCTTCCACCTGAGGTTGCAGAAAATATTCTTTTGCCACTTCCTGGCTTTTGTTTTTTGCTTCCCAATGAGGATCTACATCAGCCGCAATGATCCCCATTCCCAAAGGAAAATCAGGATTTGTTTTTACGACCTTTTCCAGCAGCACTTTCGAAGAATAGACCTCTTCCTCACCCTGAAACTCCTCCAGCGAAGTTTCAATGTTGAAACCATCTCCGTGACAGATGTGATAAAAGATGCGTTTGCCTGCAAGGGTGGTCGTATCAGGAATCGGCATTGTCTTGAGATCGAGTGCTAATCTGAAAAACAAAAAAGGGTTTATATACCAGGCTGCCTCTCGAGGATTTTCAGACGAGAGTCTAAAGCTATTTTCAAAGCCTGGGCTGACATAAGCGCCATTGGGACTAATAATGATGAGATCTGCGCTGCTTTCAGAATCATCGGGAATACCTACTTTTAAATAAGAGCGCGCTTCATCGCTTATGATTCGAGAGATTTCGAATTCCGGTAACTTTTTTGGAAATTGTTTCTCAAAATTACAGAGGTTGCTGTCTTCAAATAATATTTTGTAATCAAATGGAAATAAAACCATTTTTCCCGTTTTTTCAAACCCAATTTTCTCATAAACAGTACTGATCATTTCCAATGGGGTGGTCTTCCCCTGTCGATCGGCAAGAAATCCAGGATTCCCTAGAAGAAGAACTTTTTTCCCTCCATCCATCGCATCGATTAACCACTCAATGACATTTTCAGGATTTTTCCATTCGGAGTTGGTGGACAGATTCATCAAAATTCCTACGATACCATCATCTCCAGAAAGTTTGGGAAGGGGGTCTTTAATATCGTGATAAATGACATCGATGCCGAGATAGTTTAGAGCCATTTCTAGCGTGATATGGACTTCATTTTCTTCGATTGTCTCAATTTTGGTGTCCAAAAACGCAAGAATTTTTCGAGCCACGATCGGCTCTGCTTGCAGGCTGATCGTTTGAATCAAAAAGCCAAATAATAAAAAACTTAGCGTTCTCATCTTAATTTCATGTCGCTTCGCACAAACTATCAAACCCTATGTATCAAGATATTAAATATTTTACCACCATGTTATTTTTAATACCTTTCACGTATGGACCCTAGCTCTAATTGCCTTGCAATCTTTCTATCTAATTTCTTTTCTCTTGATTCAACGCAAAGACGCAAAGACACAAAGGGGCGCGAAGCGACCATATTTCTTTGCGTCTCTGCGTCTTTGCGTTTAATTTTCTTTAACAGATTAGTGAAAGATAGCCCGAAGGGCATAAAAGAATACCACCGATAGTATGGCTCCGGCAGGGACGGTGACGATCCAGGAGATGACGATGTCGCGGATGGTGTCGAGGTTGATGGCGCCGATGCCGCGGGCGAAGCCGACGCCGAGGACGGCGCCCACAAGGACGTGGGTGGTGGAGATGGGCAGGCCGAGCTTGGAAGCGAGGACGATGGTGATGGCGGCGCCGAAACCTGCTGAGAAGCCGCGTGAGGGGGTCAGTTCAGTGATTTTCTTGCCTACGGTCTCGATGACGCGCCATCCCCAGGTAGCAAGGCCAACGACGATACCGACACCACCGAGAAGGAGAAGCCAGGCGGGGACAGCCTCTTCACGGACAAGGAGACCGTTGAGGGCGTTGACAATAGCTGAGAGGGGACCGATTGCGTTCGCGACATCGTTAGAGCCATGGGCAAAGGCCATGAAGCAGGCGATGATGATCTGGAGATAGATGAAGATCTTTTCGACGACCATGAATTCGGAGTACTGCTCTTTTTCTGGAACATGCGCCTCCTTGGAAAGGCTTTCCACCTCGGTGAGGAGGCCGTGAACTTTGGTTTGGAGTGGACCTAGAGCGGCAGCTTCGACTCTCAAGAGATGTTTTTGGGCCTTCTTTAGGGAGATCTCGACCTGTAAATGCTGATTGCGCATGGGGAGTGTAGGCTCTTTGATCCGCTTGACGAGAAAGTAGGCGATGTAGGCGGTGACCGCACCGGTGAGAACCGAGAGACCGAGGACTTCGAAAAAGTTGAGATGGAGTTCGACATTGGAGAGGCCGTTAAAGAGGATAATCATAGAAAGAACGGCAAAAATGGCAAAAACGAGATAGGGAGTCATCCTCTTAGCAGCAGCTACAGGGTTGACATCGTAAAGAATTTTGATCCGCACCACAGAAAAAATGAAATAGGCTAAACCACCACCTAAGAGGGGCGAGATGACCCAGCTAGCGGCGATCGAGCCAATCGCATCCCAATAAATGGCCTCCACACCACCCAGAATCAATCCAAATCCTAAAACGGCACCGACAATGGTGTGTGTGGTCGAAACTGGCCAACCAAAAAAGGAGGCGATCTGCAGCCAGACCCCTGTTGCTAAGAGCGAGGCGAGCATGCCATAGATATAGTACTTCAGCTCTCCAGCGAAAAGATCGGGCTTCACAATGCCCGATTCGAGTGTTTCTGAAACATTGCTTCCTAAGAAAAAGGCGCCACAAAATTCAAAGATCGCGGCGATGAGCACCGCTTGCTTGAGGGTCAGGGCTCCCGAGCCGACCGAGGTGCCCACAGCATTGGCCACATCATTTGCGCCAATATTCCATGCCACGTAGAAGCCGAAGACAACGGCGAGGATCAGGAGAGTGAAAGTAACGGTCACCTATTTTACCTCGAGGGTCATCCTCACACGGTTAGCCAATCTTTCTGATTCATCGGAAAGGGCAGCCACCTCTTGAATCACCCGCATCCAGAGATAAAAAGCGGGCGTCGAGAGGATTTCACCCTGACTAAATATCTTTTTAAGAAGTATCGCCTGTAAAAGATCGGCCTCATGCTCTTTCAAGGCCACTTCGTCGACCATTGTACAGACTTTTTCTGCTTCAATGCCGCCAAAGGAACTTTCAAGAAGCTGTCCCATTTCACGTAGGATCTGATAACCCGCTTCAAAGGTTTCGAGATTTTTTTTCAAAAAGGCTTGAAATTCAGAAGCAAAAGCAGGAAGGATTTCGAGGTTGTGAAAGGTAAGTAGAACCGCAATGTCCTCAGCACAGTCGGCAAGGTTATCTTGAAGGGCCAAGATCTCCAAGAGGCTGGTCTTAGCAATGGGTAAAAAGAGGCCGGAAGGGAGGTGGTTGCGGATATCGTTTTTTGTTAAATCGGCATCATGTTCCAATTTCGAAATTTCTTTTGCTACAGCGGCCACCTTCCCATAATCTTTGGCACTGAGAGCTTCAAATAGGGGAACCAGCTGATGGACACAGGCCGCAACCTTTTCCATATGGGTCTGTAGAGGGGCAAATGGGGAACGACCGAACAAGCGAGCTAGAGTCTGCATAGTCAATGTTTTTTTTGCGGATGATATTAATAGAAAATGCAGTTATTGTAAATAACCTGAGTTTTGGATTTTTCTTCCTTAGATTCAGAGGAGTGTACGCAGCAAATCTTGGGATTTTCGGCTGAAGCAAATGGCCAAGGGCCCTTTGCGAGGGCGAAAAGCACAAGAGATGCAAGTAAACTCCCTGAAGCTGAGGGAGAAAAATCCAAAACTCAGGTTTAGTAATATTGTTATGAATGATACCTTATTAAATGTCCGCGATTTGACGATCAAACTCAAGATTGAGGGAAAAGAACATACCGTTGTCAATCGTATTAATTTTAGTTTGAAAAAAGGGGAAACCCTCGCTCTTGTGGGGGAATCGGGTTGTGGAAAATCGATGACAGCCCTCTCTCTCTTGAGGATTTTGCCAGAGCCGCCTGCACTTCCTCCTGAGGGTGAAATTCTCTTTCATGGTCATAACTTGCTCACTTTTAAAGAACCTCAGATGCGTAAAATCCGAGGAAGCAGCATCGCGATGATCTTTCAAGATCCCATCTCGGCCTTGAATCCTGTCTATACCATCGGGGCTCAACTCTTGGAAGTGGCAGAAACCCACCTCAAACTGAAAGGTGAGGGCGCTCGGGAACTGGTCATCCGATCGCTCGAAGATGCCAAGCTTCCTAATCCCCAACAGATCATGCAACTCTATCCTCACCAGCTTTCGGGGGGAATGGTGCAAAGAGCCATGATCGCAATGGCTCTGATCTGTTCTCCCGAAATTCTCATCGCTGATGAACCGACAACCGCCCTTGACGTTACCATTCAGTCACAGATCCTCCGCTTGCTTCGCGAAATCCAAGAGAAAAGAGGAATGGCTATCCTGCTCATTACACATGACATGGGAGTGGTCGCCCAAGCAGCCTCCGAAGTGATTGTCATGTATGCTGGACATCAGATCGAACACGGACCTGTTGAGTCCATTCTCCAGAATCCCTCTCACCCCTATACCAAAGCCCTATTGGCTGCCCGTCCTGACCCCAATTATAGGAAAAAACGGTTGGAAGCGATTCCCGGCTTTGTCCCCCGTATCACCCAGTTGCCTGAAGGATGCCCCTTTAACCCCCGCTGTCGCTATGCGATGCCACTCTGCAAAGAAGGGGCTGTCCCTCAGTTTCACTTACGTGAAAAAGGTCATCAGGCCAGCTGTTGGCTTTATGACAAAGAATTAAGCTCAAAACTGCAATTATCCCATGAACCTACTTGAGATTCGCAATCTGAAAAAATATTTCCCCATCCGCAAAGGCCTCTTACGCAGGCGCGTCGGCGATGTGAAAGCGGTTGCCGATGTCTCCTTCCACATTGCCCCTGGAGAGATTGTCGGGCTTGTGGGTGAGTCAGGCTCGGGAAAAAGCACTGTGGGAAGAAGCGCCATTCGCCTTCTAGAGCCCACTGCAGGGGAAATTCTCTACCACAATCAAGACCTCATGGCCCTTTCACACAGCCAGCTTAGAAAGCTGCGCCCCCAATTCCAGATGGTTTTTCAAGATCCCCTTGCCTCCCTCAACCCTCGAAAAACCATTCTTGAGAATGTTGGAGATGCACCGCTCATCCATCAATTGGTTCGTTCCCGTTCTGAACAAACAGACGCCGTCGTCGATATTCTCCAAAAAGTGGGCATTTCACCTGCCGCTTTGCACCAATATCCCCACCAGTTTTCTGGAGGTCAGCAGCAGCGCATCTGCATCGGGCGTGCCCTCATTCTCCGCCCTCAATTGATCATCTGTGATGAGATCACCTCTGCTCTTGATCTCTCTGTTCAGGCTCAAGTCCTCAACCTCCTCACCGATCTCAAAAAGGCTTTTCAGCTGAGTTATCTCATGATCTCCCATGACCTCTCTGTCATTCGCCACCTCTGCGACCGAATGCTCGTCATGCATAAGGGAAAAGTGGTTGAAGAGGGGCCCACAGAAGAGATCTTTACAAGGCCCCGCCATGCCTATACCCAAAATCTGCTCAATTCCATTATGATGACAAGACCCAAATGACAATGCTACCGACCAAACTCAACGACTGCATCGACCGCTACAATATCCTTGTCACCCCCACCACAAAAATCGGCGACTATTTCCAAACCCATCCCATAGCCTACAAAATCACCCTCCTCATCAACCATCTTTTCCGCGCTGCCATGATGATCGGCCTCATGTTCATCCCCCACATTCCCCTCTATATCAGTATGCCACTCTGTTTCGCGGGATCCCTCTTCTACCGCCTAACCGTCGAGAAGAACTGCGCCTACAAATTTGCCCTCCCCGCCTTCGCCGGAGCCGCCGCCTTCATGCTTGCCCTCCCCGCCCTCATCAACCTCTTCAACGGTGTCGCCTTCACCACCTTTGGCACTGGCCTTCTCACCTGCCTCTCCTTTATCCCCCTTCTCGGCTACGCCGCCTACATCGGCCTCACCGTCGACTACGACGTCGACGAAACCCTCGGCCCTCAATCTTAGTTTTAATTCAACGCAAAGACGCAGAGTCGCAAAGAAAGAGGAGCGCTTCGCGTACCCTCCTTCTTTGTGTCTTGGCGTCTTAGCGTCTTTGCGTTGAATTAAAAACTAAGAATTGACATCCAAAAGAACGAAGAGGAGGAGACTTCGCGTACCTTCTTCTTTGCGCCTCTGTGTCTTTGCGCCTTTGCGTTGAATTAAAATTAAGAACTGACTCCCAAAAGAACGAAGAGGCGGTCGAGGTCGTCGAGGCTATAGTAGTGGAGGGTGATCTTTCCGCCATTGCGCGTATGGTCGAGCTGCACTTTTGTGCCGAGGCGCTGCTGGAGCTTTTCTTCGAGCTCTTCGATATGGATTTCGGGTTTGGATTGAGGGGTTGTTTTTCTGGCGCGGAGCAGCTTGCGACTCTCACGCTCTGTTTCTCGCACATTGAGCTTTTTTTCGATGATGGAGTGGCTGAGCTGGAGGCGATGGGAGGGGTTATCGAGGGAGAGGATCGCCTTAGCGTGGCCCATCGAGATCTCTCCGCTGGAAAGATGGGTTTTGATGGTATCGGGTAGGGAGAGAAGGCGGAGGTAGTTGGCGACCGTGGAGCGCTTCTTGCCCACCTTCTCAGCGACCTCTTCTTGAGTCATGCGGAAGACGTCGATCAACTTTTTGAAGGCAGCGGCCATTTCGATCGGGTCGAGGTTGACGCGCTGGATATTTTCGATCAGCGTCGACTTGGCGGCATGTTCGTCGGAGGTATCGCGGACAATGACTGTGATTTTTTTGAGGCCTGTCTTTTGAACAGCTCGCCACCGTCTTTCACCGGCGACCAGTTCGTAATAGAGCACCTTGCCTCCCCCTTTAATCGCGCGGACAACAGGGGGATGGATGAGGCCGACGGCGCGGATGGAGGCTGCCAACTCTTCCAGCTCCTCCTCTGAAAAGGTACGCCTCGGTTGAAAGGGGCTGACACGAATCGCATCACAATTCACTTCATTAATTGTCTCTTCCATCTTTCACCTCGCTCAACTTCTGCTTCAATATTCGGAAAATCTCTTCGTCATCCAAATGGTCAACATGGTCAGGATGGTAAAAGGTTTCGACTTTATGACTCAACGGTTTCCATTCCCTGGGATTAGTTTCTCCAAATAGGACAACGGCATGCTTACCCAAAGCAGATCCAATATGGGCGACACCACCATCTCCCACGAAAAAGAGATCTGCCTGGTCTAGCAATACCATAAATTCATCAAAATCACGAGGAAAATGCACAGCATGTTCCATTTGCAAGCCAGTAGTCATCTCGTGGGCTCTTTCTCGATCCTGTTTTTGACCAATGATCAGAACGGAAAAGGGAGAGAAACGGTGAAGCCGATTTAGCAATCGGGCATATCGGTCAGGATGAAAACGGCTGGCGAGCTTTGTTGTCGTTGCGGAGAGAAGCAGAAGAGGCCCTTTTAACGAACAGGGATCGGGGTAGCGCTCTCGAATGCGGTCGGGGATGGAGAGTGTGGGGAAAAACTCTTCAGGAACCTCATTTAGTTCAGGCGCCACTAAATTTAATCCCTTCAACGCTTGATGCAAGGTGGAGGCAACTTCAGGATCATAGGGAATCGGAGCATTGATGAGCTGGCGCCACGATTTATCGCCCACATAGGCAATCCGCTTTTGGGCACCCAAGCAAAAGAGAAACCAGTTTGACAGTTTCATAGGGGAGGTTTTTGCTGAGATGGCCTCAGAAAATTGCCCCCGATAGGGCCAGGCAGCCTTGAGTAGGTTCCAATACTTATGGCCCCGACTGGGCAAGATCACCACTTGTTCCACGGGGGGCAAATAGGGGATCAAGGGAGCATTGCGCTGTTCGACAAATAGAGTAACGGCCACTCCCCGCTTCTTTTGAAGATAGAGAATCAGTGGGAAGGCGCAGATCAGATCGCCCAAGCCATTTCGCCTAAGAACAGCTACTCTTTCTCGACTTTGTGCAGTTTTCGGCGGCATCTCCAAGAGAACCGCGCGTCCTTTTTTTATTTTTTCGCTCATTAATAGCGCCTCCGGCTATGAATTTCGCGAGAAAATAAAAAAATGACATTGCGCTTCCTCGGAGCTGCTCGCCGAAAACTGTACAAAGTCGAGATCTCCATTTACAATAAGAATCCTTTACAAGATAATGGGACTCTAAAAGATAGCAAAACCCTATGGAAGAAAACAAGTTCATTACGCTCCTTGTGAAACATTGGTCTAAGCTTCTACTCGGCATTTTAGCCCTAGCGACTCTTTTAGTCTGGTCACAGCGCCTCTCTAACTCTAGGAATCAAGATCAGAAGCAGGATTTCCTCATCGCCAACCAGATTTTTGAACAGTTTCAGAGAGGAGAGTATCTTTCGATCGAATCGATCGAATCTGTTCAAAAAATTTTAGAGCGCCATCCCGAACTCCATGCCAAATATGACCTGGTTCTCGCACTCACCCTCTTTTCGCAGCAAAAAGGAGTAGATGCGCTCCCCTATGCCCGCTCTCTGGTCAAACAGACAGAAGGTCAGACTCCCTCTCACTACCACTCATTTGCTGAAACAACATTTTTGATCTCTGAAGAAAAATATAGCGAAGCTTTAGCCGCCGCTCTTCAGCTAGAAAGAGAGATCGCAGGCCAACCAGAAACCCCAATCTTAGAAGGTATGAATACCCTCCGCATTTTCTTCCTTGCAGATCAGATGGGTAACCCAACCGAAAAAAAGAGAGCTTGGGATAAATTCGTCAAACTTCCCAGCTATCCCACCATCACCGCCCTTTTCCACGAAGGCGATCTCTCGCTGCAAGAGCTCATTCGCGAATAACTATTCAGAAACCCCCTTTGTGAACTCTGTGCTGTCTATTTTACCAGAGAGCACACAGAGAAGAGTGGGCAGGCTAAAAATTTCTTTCTCTTTCCTAATCTTTCTTGCCATGATATAGGGAGGTTGCTATTTTATGTGGCAAGTGATCGCGATCGGATCACAAATTTGATAAACTTTTTTATTTTTTACCTTTTCTCACGTGGACGTAAGAGCGAAAAGGGAGGTGACATTAAGGCTAGGTGCTCAAAGCCACTCTCGAGAAAGGTCTGGAATTGGCATGAAATAGGACTCATCAAAGCGGTATCCGGTTTTGATGGGATGGAAAGTTAGGAGTAAAAAACTTGAATACACCTGCAAACCTCATGATCATGGAAGTAGGCGGGGGGTATGAAATCTTAGACAGCGAGGAACTTTTCGAAGTCCCCTCGAGCTTGGAACTCATTCAAGCTGAAGAAGTCTGTATCATCAGCGGAACGATAACCGTTTCGCCTTAACCCTTCTACGTCATCATGGTAAGCCCTCGCTTCGTGCGAGGGCTTTAAAATTCTCCCTCATCGCCACCGGGGCCTGCACTTTCGCCTCCCAAGAGTTTTGAGGAAAGCACTCTCTGGGATGTTATTCTTGTCGCTTCTGCTACATCTTCAGGAGCAAAGTTTTGGAGGATATGTTCCTCAATTTGAGTGGAGATCATTTTATGGATCTCTTTTGGCAAATAATTGATGACCCTTCTGAGCTCTGCTGCTTCCCTGGAAGAAAAGAGGTAGCAGCGTTTTAGATTTTTTTCGACGTAGAGTACTGGGATCGCCCCTTTTCCAAAAGTTCTCCCCATCTCAAAGCAGAGCTCTTCCTCTGTCAGTGAATCGGGAGAATTATTCAAACTTTCATAGATCTCTTTGATAGAATGTTTACTAAAATATTGGAGCTCTTCATGAGGCCTTACTAAATAGCAGCTCTCACTCTTGGCTGCATTTTGTTGTAAAAAAAAAGAGTGTAAGAAAGTAGGTGACTTTCGGATAACGTCCAGGCAGAGATCACGTCTCAATGTCGCTAACTCCTTACTTTCTCCCTTATTGCAGAAACGTTTATGCTCATTCCAATCAAGTTTTTGACACTCTTTACCTAAGCAATAATAAGCCCGATAACAGCGAGCGCAGCTACCCAAATTTTCTATGCTGTGACAAACTCTACAGGCATCTACAACACTCATAAGATCATTGCTTTAACTGTCATGATTCAAGAGCTTTTTGCCTTTCTATTTCTTCAGCTATCAGTTTCTCAGCTTTTTCAAGCTCTTGAGCTGACAGCTGAGCTTTGAAATTTTTCTCAAAGTAGGTAAACACAAGACCGCACACCTCCTCAGGAATACTCTGACTGGCTTTTTTCAGATGCTCCATCTCTTGAGAGCTGATTATATAGCATCGACTCCCTAACGTATCAGAATAAAGAATGGGGATCGCATGTCCCTGGTAAGCGCGTCCGATTTCATAGACAAGTTCCATAGATGTGAGAGGCTCTGGGGAAATTTTTAATTTTTCTAACATATGTTTGAGAGAGGTGACAGCAATACAGAGGGGTGGACGTCCTGCACGTACAATTCCAAAACAGGGAGTATTGGAATTTCTCAGATGAAAAAAGTAGGAGGGGATCGTGTTGGGATAAGATGCAATCGTCTTTAAACAGAGCTCGCGTCGGAGCGTGGCTAGCTGGATCGTTTCGCGCCCACCACAACAAAAGGAACGATGTTTTTCCCAATCGAGCTTCTGGCACTCTTTTCCAAGACAGTAGAAACTACGGTGACATTTATTGCAGGCAGCGACGTTTTCAACAGAATGACAGACGCGGCAGGCATGGAGAGCATTCATAGACAAAAATTAGTTGCTTTCTCTCTAAATTCTATTTAAAATCTCAGGTAAAATTATACCTTTCTATGATGATAAGTGTCACGATCTTAGTGAAAAACGGCGCTCGTCGGCTCAAAGAAGTCCTTAGCGCTCTAGAACCTTTCGACGATGTGGTCGTTTACGATTCAGGCTCGACCGACTCCAGCTTGGAGATCGCCCGCTCTTTTTCCAATGTCAGGATCTTTCAAAAAGATTTTATCGGCTTTGGCCCCACTCACAACAGTGCAGCCGCTCTCGCTAAACATGATTGGATCCTCTCGATCGACGCCGATGAGGTACTCTCCCCTCAGCTCGTAAAGGAGATTAAAGGCCTTTCCCTCCGAGATGAGGCTGTCTACTCCCTCCCTTTCCACAACTTTTTCAATGGGAAGCTGATCAAATGGTGCGGCTGGTATCCTGAGAGCCATGTCCGCCTCTATCATAAAAAGAGAACGGCCTTTACCGAAGCGATGGTCCATGAAGGGGTAGAAACCGAAGGTCTCCAAATAGTCCCCCTTCAATACCCCCTCTCCCACTACCCTTACGACACGATCTCCGATTTTCTCATCAAGATGGAGCGCTACTCGACCCTATTTGCCGAACAGTACCGATACCGGCGTAAATCCTCGCCTGCAACAGCGCTCCTCCATGGAGCTTCTGCCTTCTTCAAAAGTTATATTTTGAAAAGAGGGTTTTTGGGCGGCTATGAGGGACTTCTTATCTCAGCCTATAATGGCCATACAGCCTTTTACAAATATCTGAAACTTTACCAGGCGAATAAAAAGTGCTCCTCGCTCTGATGTACCACAGGACTGGAGCTGGACCTGGAGTGGACAAGTATGCCAATTCCCAGGAGATGCTCCGCGATCACCTCATGTTTCTCAGGGAACATTATCCCATCGTTTTGCCTGGCGATCCTTTAGTGAAACGCAAACTCTCGGTCTGTCTGACTTTCGATGACGCCACTTTTGACTTCTACCATTTTATCTACCCACTCCTTAAGGAATTGCAGATCAGAGTACTCTTAGGGGTCCCCGTCCATTACATTCTCGACAAAACGACCCTCCCTGTCGAAGAGCGGCTCAGCGTCCCCTACTCTCTCATGATGCAAGAGGGTTTCTTTGACCAGAAGGTGCCCTTTTGCACCTGGCAGGAATTGGATGAGATGGTCAGCTCAGGCCTCGTCGAGGTCGCCTCTCACTCCTATCTCCACTGCAACCTCACCTTTCCCTTCGTCGACCTCAACCGAGAGGTTGTCCTCTCCAAAGAAATCCTTGAAAAGAGAGTTGCACAGCCCGTCTCCTCCTTTATCTACCCTTTTGGGAAAATGAGCCTCGCAGTTCACGAATATGTCTCTCAGCACTATCCTTACGCCTTCCGGATCGGCTCCTCCCTCAATTTTGGCTGGGGCAACAACAGCAAGCCCCTCAACCGCGTCTCAGCAGACAACCTGAGCAGCACCGCCGCCCCCTTTACACTCTGGAGCCTGACAAAAGCCTTCACAAAAGCCCTATTAACTTAATTAAACGCAAAGACACTAAGACGCGAAGTCTACGTCAAGATTCAACGCAAAGACGCTAAGACGCAGAGGCGCAAAGAAAGAAGAGGCGCTTCGCGTACCCTCCTCTTTGTGTCTTCGTGTCTTCGCGTCTTAGCGTTGAATCTTGACGTAGACTTCGCGTCTTAGTGTCTTTGCGTTGAATTATATCTAGAAACGGGGGCCGGAGTAGCAGGAGGAGGTAATGTGCTGGCTGAGAATTTCCATCCATTTTGTCGAGAAGGAATTTTTTTCGAGGCGGATCTGGGTTTGGTGATTGAGGTCGAAGATTCCTGAATAGGGTTGTTGGGGCTCCATAATAGCTTCAGGAAAGTTTTTGCCTATGAAGATATTAGCTGGCTCGGCAATTGCTGCCGTTGGGAGTGGCAGCGGCCTATTGAGGGCCGCGAGCGACCTTCGGCGCCTTTCCCCCGCGCCTGTGACCGAGGCTGAGCCAGCAGCCGAGTGTCGCAGCGACGGGCCTAATTGATCGATGTCCAACTAAGGCGGTGGGCTTTAGCCCACTGCTGAGGGCGGAAGTATATCCCACTAAGACCTTCTTGTTTTGATCTTTGGTTGCTCTAAGCCTTTCCTTTGGTGAATCAAACTGTTACCTATGCTGGTGAACTGGACCCAAAAAAACAGAACAGAGTTTACACAGATCGCGGAGTAATGCCGTCAAGCTAGGACAAAAAACAGGATAAACAGGATCGTTAAGTGGCAGAATTGGCATGATATCCTATTCATCTTGCCGCTTGCGATCTTGCCCATCTTGTTCTTAAATTGACGGCATTAGCCCGCTCCCCTTTACACTCTGGAGCCTGACAAAAGCCCTATTAACTTAATTAAACGCAAACGCTAAGACACGAAGACACAAAGAGGAGGGTACGCGAAGCGCCTCTTCTTTCTTTGCGCCTCTGCGTCTTAGCGTCTTTGCGTTGAATCTTGACGTAGACTTCGCGTCTTAGGGTCTTTGCGTTGAATTATATCTAGAAACGGGGGCCGGAGTAGCACGAGGAGGTAATATGCTGGCTGAGAATTTCCTTCCATTTATTGGAGAAGGAATTTTTTTCGAGGCGGATCTGGGTTTGGTGGTCGAGGTCGAAGATCTCCGGAGGGAGATGGGTGAGCTTGTTGCCATCGAGGACGAGTAGATTCAAATGGGTGAAGAGGCCGATGGAGTCGGGTAAGCTGGTTAACTGAAGGCCTGAGAGATCGAGAGTGGCTGCTTTGGCGGTATAGTTTTCTAGGAATTTAGTTGCGGCAGTCTGGCGGAAGTCTTGCTCCTCTGAAGATTGATCGATCCATTTTCTGAGCCCGTGACGGAGTCTGTGAGCCAGCTGGTCTTCGAGAGAATTGAGCTGTTGGATCAAAGCCTTTTTTATTTCATTAAGAGTGGAAATAATCTCTGCCATAATAAATACCTTTGTTTGCAAAAAGTATATCAAATTAAATCTTTAAAATAAAGGATTATTTTAACAATTGAAGGATGGAGCGGAGGGAGGCGATAAAGGTGTCGATTTCATCTGGGGTATTGTAGAGGCCAAAGGAGATACGGGAGGAGGCAGAGAGGCCGAAACGGTCGTGGGCCGGCTGAGAACAGTGGTGCCCTGAGCGGATGGCGATGCCTCGGCAATCGAGGAGGGTGGCAAGATCGAGGGGATGGACCCCATCGATGGAGAAGCTGATGAGGGCTCCTTTCTGATCGGCTGTTCCGAGGATACGGAGGTCTGGGATCTGCTGGAGCTGCTGGGTAGCGTGATGGAGAAGCTCCTCCTCCCAGGCATGGATTGTCTCCATCCCGGCCTGAGAGAGGTAGTCGATGGCGGCGCCAAGGCCGATCACCTCGGCAATTGGGGGAGTTCCGGCTTCGAACTTGAGAGGCGTCTGCTGGTAGGTAGTTTTCTCGAGAGTGACTCTCTCAATCATATCTCCACCACCCTCTAGAGGGGGTAATTTTTCAAGCCAGCTCTGCTTTCCGTAGAGAATACCGATTCCGGTGGGGCCGTAGAGCTTATGGCCAGAAAAGGCGTAAAAATCGACATCGAGCTCTTGAACGTCGATCGGGAGATGGGGAGCGGCTTGGGCCCCATCGAGACAGACTAAGGCTCCTACCGCGTGGGCCGCTTCGATGATCGTTTTTACAGGGTTGATGGTCCCGAGAACATTGGAAATATGGGCGAGACTTACCAACTTCACTTTCTCATCGAGCAACTCGTAGAAGGCTTCGAGAATCAACTCCCCTTGATCATTGACGGGAATGATGCGGAGGACCGCTCCCCGCTCTTCACAGAGCATCTGCCAGGGGACGATGTTAGAATGGTGCTCCACCTCCGAGATCATGATCGCGTGACCTGGACGGATAAATTTCTCTCCAAAGGTATGCGCGAGTAGATTGATCGCAGAGGTTGTCCCACGCGTGAAAATGATCTCTTCCGGCTCGGCGGCGTGTATAAAGTGCTGCACCTTCTGGCGAACCCCACCATAGAGTTCAGTTGCCTCTCGGGCGAGTGTGTAGACCCCGCGATGCACTGTCCCATAGTGGTGGGTGTAAAAATCGTGGATGGCATCGATCACAGAATGCGGCTTTTGGGCTGACGCAGCGGTGTCGAAGTAGATCAAGGGGTAGCCATGGATCTTTTTGCTGAGAACTGGGAAATCTTGGCGGAGGGCGAGACAGGTCTTCATACGATCAGCTGCAGAGCCTCTTTGCGGAAGTTGGTATCGGGAATCAGATCGACCACATCACGGGTGAAACCGAGAAGAAGAAGTCTCTGAGCTACTGGGAGAGGTATACCCCGCGCCATCAGATAGAAAAGTTGCTCAGCGTCGAGCTGTCCCACAGTTGCTCCATGAGAGGCTTTGACATCGTCAGCGAGGATCTCCAAATTGGGTTTGCTATAAGCTGTTGCCCTTTCGCCTATAAGAAGGTTATTGTTCATTTGGTAAGCTTGAGTCTTTTGCGCTTGTCTGTGGACAAAGATCTTTCCCTCAAAACTTGACCTAGACATATCGCTGAGGACACCTTTGAATTTTTGCAGCGAGTTACCATTTGGCTCCTCATGATCGAGCTGCAGGTTGACATGATGTTGACGGTTACCCGAGAGTTTCCAGACACCATAGAGGTTGGCCTCCGCATCTTCTCCGAGCAGTCTTACTCGATAATCTTCCCGCGAGGTGGCTGCTCCATTCGTGACTGAAATTGTCTTTAGACCACTATTTTTCTTCAGCGTGGCCCTGAGACTCCAGAGATGATGCCCTTTTTCAGAAAGAGCGCCTCCTTTCATCAGAGTAACTTGAGCACCCTCCTCCAAAGCACAATCAAAGAATCCATTCACCAAATGAGACTCAGCTGACTGCTCTTTTAGAAGGAGCTGAGCCATCGCCTGCTTGCCTGCAAAGAGGTGGATACGGGGAGAGTGGTGAACTTGTTTCTGATCGACACTGACGAGATGGAGGATCGTGAGGGGCTCGGAGAGTAAAGCTTGCGGCGGCAGATAGAGGAAAAGTCCCTCACGATAGTAGGCTCCATTCAAGAGTGCGAAAGGATCACTCTCTTCTTTGGTCCATTTGTTGAGCCGCGCATTCAGAAAAGAGCCATAGGTGGCAAAAGCTTTGGATAGGGGAAGGGCGATCACCCCCTTGGGGGGCAGTGAAAGCAGCTCCACATAGGTGCCATTGACAAAAACCAGTGTCCCCTTTTGAGGAGAAAAGGGAATCGTTTCGAGAGTAGGCAGAGCGTAAGGATGGCTGTAGAGCTCTTTTAAGCGGACATAGCGGTAGTGTTCATTGCTTTTTCCAGGCAAGCCAACTTCCAAAAAGCGGTCCCAGGCCGCAGGATGGAGGGCTTTGTCTACGAATTCAAGAGACATGAATAGCCTTTTTCTTCGAGCTGAACCGCTAAGGAGAAGTCACCCGACTGGACAATTTTCCCATCAGCAAAGATATGAACAAAATGGGGCTTCACATAATCGAGAAGGCGCTGGTAGTGGGTGATCAGGAGAAGCGCATTTTCATTGGTCATCAGTTTATTAATCCCGTGAGCCACGATACGCATCGCATCGATATCAAGCCCTGAATCGGTTTCATCCAAAATCGCAAGCTTCGGCTGAAGAACCGCCATCTGTAAGATCTCGTTTCGCTTTTTCTCTCCGCCTGAGAAGCCCTCATTTACCGAACGCTCTTTAAAGACACTTCTCATTTCGACGAGCCGCATTTTTTCATCTAAAAGAGCCTCAAATTCGGCTTCAGAGAGGGTATTTATTCCTCGAGCCTTCTGAAGCGATGCGTGGGCATGAAAGAGAAATTGCTCATTCGTAACGCCTGCTATTTCAGGAGGGTATTGAAAGCCCATAAATAAGCCGAGAGCCGCTCTCTTTTCAGGCTCCATCTCGGCGATGTTTTCTCCACAAAAAAGGATCTCCCCCTCAGTCACCTCATAGGCAGGATGGCCCGCGAGGATTTTAGCGAGAGTGGACTTTCCCGCTCCATTGGGGCCCATAATGGCATGGATCTCACCTGCTTTGAGTGTGAGATTGACACCTTTGAGAATGGGAGTTCCCTCAACAGAGGCATGTAAATTTTGAATCACTAACATCTTACTAACCGACAGAATTTTCAAGTTTTATAGTTAATAACTTTTTCGCCTCTTCAGCAAATTCTAGGGGCAATTCTTGGATCACCTCTTTGCAAAATCCATTCACTACCAAGTTAACAGCATCTTCTCTAGAAATGCCGCGTGCTTGAAAGTAGAAGAGCTGCTCTTCGTTGATTCTCGAAGTAGAGGCTTCATGCTCTACTTGAGACGAAGGATTATTCACTTCGATATAGGGGAAGGTGTTGGCGCTGCATCGATCTCCGACCAACATCGAATCACACTGAGTGTAATTGCGCGAGTTTTCAGCTCGAGGTGCCATTTTAACCAGGCCGCGGTAGCTGTTATGGGAATAATCAGCAGCAATCCCCTTAGAAACTATCGTGGAGCGGCTATTTTTTCCAACGTGGATCATCTTGGTTCCGGTATCAGCCTGCATATGGCCGTTGGTCAATGCGATGGAGTAAAATTCGCCGATCGATTCTTCCCCTTGGAGAAGACAACTTGGATATTTCCAAGTGATTGCAGCACCCACTTCGACCTGTGTCCAGCAGATTTTGGAGCGGTATCCAGCACATCTGCCCCGCTTCGTGACAAAGTTGAAAATGCCCCCTTTCCCTGTTTGGCGATCTCCTGCGTACCAATTTTGAACGGTCGAATATTTGATTTCTGCTCTCTCATGGGCAATCAGTTCGACAACGGCAGCGTGTAGCTGGTTCGTGGAATAGGCTGGAGCTGTGCACCCCTCCAGATAGCTCACGTAGGAGCCCTCCTCAGCGATGATCAAGGTCCGCTCAAACTGTCCCGACTCCTTATCGTTGATGCGGAAGTAGGTAGATAGCTCCATCGGACAGCGCACCCCTTTCGGTATATAGACGAAGGAGCCATCGGTAAAGACAGCCGAGTTGAGCGTGGCAAAGTAATTATCCCCGATGGGAACTACGGTTCCCAGATATTGCTCCAAGAGCTCAGGATACTTCTGAACCGCTTCCGAGATCGAGCAGAGGACGACACCCGCCTCTTCGATTTTTTTCTTAAAGGTTGTCCCGATAGAGACCGAATCAAAAACAAGGTCGACAGCCACATTGGCAAGCCTTTTCTGTTCATCTAAGGGGATTCCCAGCCTTTCGAAGGTCTTTAACACCTCAGGATCGGCCTCATCTAGACTTCCGAGAGTTGGCTTCTTCTTAGGGGCAGAATAGTAGGTGATATTTTGGTAGTCGATGGGAGGATAGCTGACATGGGCCCATTGAGGCTCTTCCGATTCGAGCCATCGATGGTAGGCTTTGAGGCGAAAGTCGAGTAGAAAAGGGGGTTCTTTCTTTTTCTCAGAAATGAGACGCACCGTCTCTTCATTAAGCCCTTTTGGGATCGACTCTGTTTCTACCTCCGTGACAAAACCATACTGGTATTCAGCACGTTTTTTTAAAATTTCTTCTGTAGTTAAGGACATAGAACTCTAATATCATAACTTTTTAGAAGGTTTTTTGTAAGACAAAAATCTACCATAATGATAGAAAATTGGCTTATGCTGCGAAAATTATTCTTGTTATTGCTGATCACTCCTTTTTTAGTTTCCTGTTCTCGCCCCTCCACCTATCGCTACTGCATTGAAGGAGCTCAAGAATTTGTTTTAGATTCCTACCAGATCAGTCAAGGAAAATTTTCGATTCTAGGTTTAGAAGGGGCCTCTGTTGCCCCTCTCGACCCGATGCTCCTCTGTGAATATGAAGACCAGATCGATGAAGATGACGTTCTCAAAATTGCGCTCTTCCACCCCAGCCGAAAGGACCTCGTAGAGGCGGTCTATTCTATTGGACAGTCGATCGGCTACAGGGTCGTCTGTGGAAATATCTACCTCCCCATCTTAGGCGCTGTTACCGTAAAAGGACTTACCCTCAATGAGGCCCGAAACTATATCCAGAGCCGTTATACAGCGGAAATCTCCCAGGTAGATGTCTTTATCGAATATGCTGAGCGGCTCCACAGTAAAGTGGAGTTGACAGGAGCGGTCAAAGTGCCAGAGATTCCGATCAATGGAAGAATGCGTCTCTACGAAGTGCTTGCGTTAGCTGGTGTGCCCCCCGATTCTAACCTCTTTATGAGCTATGTCCTACGGGAAGGCTGCCTGCTCCCTGTCGATCTTTTCCAACTCATGCATGAAGGCGATATGTGCCAAAATATCGTCATGCGCCCCAATGATAAAATCTTTATCGCAGAACCTTGTGCAGCCACAATCACAGTTCTTGGCGAGGTGGGACTGTCGCAAGTGATCCCCGTTCCGAATGGAACCATCTCGCTGCGCGAAGCGATCGCTGCGGCTGGAGGCATCCCTTTCACGGGTGATAAGCGGTGCATCCTTGTCATCCGTGGCAATATTGTAAGCCCCAAAGTCTATCGTCTCGCTTGGGAACATGTCACCTATCTGCCCAATCAAAGCCTCTTACTCATGCCTGGAGACACAGTCTATATCTCTGAAAGACCGCTCACTCGCTGGAACCGCTTTATAGAACAGCTCTTGCCGAGCTCACTGCTGATCGATCTCGGAATCAGAACCCAGAGGGTATTGCGTTGATCCATTTCTCACTTGGCGATCTGGGACGGATTTTAGCAAGAGGAAAGCTGCTGATCCTTCTCGCAGCCCTCCTCTGCGGGAGTATCGTCTTTCTTTATTTAGTGACGCGTCCAGTTCACTATACGGTAAGAGGGATCTTTAAGGGAAATCCCCCACAGTCGACCAATGCTCTCTTTAAAGCTCTCGAACTTCTAGGCAACGAGGAGAACCAGGGAAGCAATGAAGATCACCGCTCTCTCTTACGCAGCTATCCTGTCATCGAAAAAGTGGTGCTGACACATAACCTTCAGGCCACTCTCATCGAGCCAAAGATGGCGCGTCGCCTCCGTGAAGTCTGGTATACAGTGAAAACCTCACTCGCCTATCACAGACTGAAGCAGGAGCGTCCTACCTCATCGATTTTGAGAAAAGAGATCCTGATCGCAGATGAGCTGGTGGTCCCCGACTTCACCCCTTCACTCTTCTGTAACCAGCTCGATTATGGTGTTGAGATTGGCTCCAAATTCTCCATTCGCTTCACTTCCGCAACAGCTTACAAGGTGAAGTCAGAAGGGAAATGGATAGGCCATGGCTCTTTAGAGAGCCCTTTTATATGGGAAAAAGGCAGCTTTACTCTCTCAGGAAAAGGAAGAAAAGGCAAAACAGTTCTGCTCCATCTGATTCCGAGCCAAGAGGCGATTGCCAGTTTGCAAAAATCCCTCCAGATCATGCGGGACAAAGAAAATCAGGCATTGATCCACATTTCATATACCCATCGTGATCGCCGGCTCGCTGCACTCATTGTCAATGCGGTGATGGAGGAATTTCAAAATTATCTCACCCAGGATGGTAAGCGAAAGATTTCCAAACAGCTCACCTATCTGCACCAGCGCCAGGAAGAGATGATGGAGCAGCTCGAAACCCTGCTTCAGCAGCAAAAAGGCTATCTGGAAGCCCATCTTGACTCGGGTCTCATCCTCTCTCTCGATAAAGAGCTCGATTTTTTAGCGAATACCCAAGCAGAAAAGAGACACAAGCTGCTCGCCATCCAATCGGAAATCGACCATCTAGCACCGGGCGCCAATTTCCGTGAATTTGCCGGGCAGAAACTCCAAACCCATGCCCTTTCTGTCGAATCGGCACATGAGATGATTCAGTTTCATCAAAAGGAGCTCGATCAGCTCTCTCTTGACAGTGAACGTTACGAAGAGTGCCTTTTGAAACTGGCAGAGCCAGGCTTTGATTGCTCTTCTTTAGCGAAAGTACTTTCAGACCCCTCTCTACAAAGCCGTTTTGAGAGGATGCACTCCCTCCACCATCGTCTGATCGATGAGAAAAATTGGTCTCTCAAAGAGAGGGAGCAGCTTAAGAGTGAGCTAGAGATCGAAAAAGCCTTCCTCAAAGAACATACTCATCTTCTTAAAGAGGGGGCTCTTCTCCATATCCAATCGATTCAAAACCGGATCGAAACCCTGCACCACGATCTCCTCTATCTATTAGCCGATCGTTACCAGCAGGAAGAGCGAGCGCTGGCATCTCTCACAGCCCAGACCCAAGACTTTCCGGAAAAGTGGCTCAATGAACAGAAGATGAATCTCACCAGTAAGCTCTCTAAAGAGATCATGGAGTCAATCACCAAGATGATCGAAGCCAAGAACTTAGGTTATAACCTCGACTACTTGATGGCCCAAGTCGTCAAACCCGCCATTCCCCCTATCCTTCCTGACTCTCCCTATTTGATGCTTGGAAGCTGCCTGGGGCTTTCTGTCGGGGCTTTTTCTATGATCATTGGATTAATTCTGTTCGCACTTTGGAAGGGGCCTTCCGCCTCTTTTGCCAATTTGGCGGAAAGAGGAAGAAGGTAGTGCCACCCATCGATCCCATTCCTCTGCTTAGCCTGACACTTGCCGAAGGAGGCTCTGTCGTTTTGCTGACAGCCGGGCAGGAAGTGAGTTTCGCGAGCCCCCTGATCGAGTTTCTCAAGAGAAAAGGAGAAAAGCTCTTTGTGGTTGACCTCAGAGAGATGCGTGAGCCCCCCTTTGACGATCCAGCCTTTCTCACGAGCAGCGCTTTCGTCCATCAAATTCGAGCCCTGAAAGACAATTATGATCGCATTCTTATAGTGACTACAGGCCCCGCAGCTTGTTATCAAACCCAGGCTTTGATTCGAGTTGCCGATTCGATTGTCTATGGAATTAGTGGAGAATCGCTGATGGAAGTGCACTCCCTTCCGGAGAAAACTATTTTTCTCATTCAACCCCACGAGCAGCGACCATTTCTCTCGTTGAAGGAGATTACTCCCCGCTTGGAGCAGCTCCTTCAGACGAAGAAGCTTTCTTCTTTTTCCTCGGCGCAGAACGCTTGGGACGCTCTTTTTCCTTCAAAGAGGTCTTAAGGGCATCGGCAAGGGGAGATTTCATCGTTTCGAGGTAGACAAGCTCTCGCTCCCCTTTATCATTCTCCCCTCTCAAAAAGTAGAGCCTTCCGAGCAAATAATGGCTCTTCTCATGATCGAGGTCGATCGACAAGGTTTTGTGGAGCACTTCGATCGCTTTATATTCATCTTTGATATCGATATGGGCGATGGCGAGATAGAATGAAGAATCGGCATCCTGGCTATTTCTCTTCAGCGCCTCATGGAAGCAGTTGATTGCCTTTTTCGACTTGTTGGCAGAGAGGTAACAGAGACCCAAGTTGTAATAACTATCAGAAACATCGGGACGCAGCTCCACCGCCTTTTCATAGGCTGCCATCGCTTCAGACCATTTTTTTTCATAGGAGTGGAAGAGGCCGAGTTTGATCCACCCTTTCCAGTAGGTCGGATTGATCTCCACCGTCTTTTTCAGACAGTCGATCGCACTACCAGTATCTCCCTTCTCCCCCAGCACGAGAGCCAGATTATAAGAAGCTTTGTAGTGGGAAGGGTCATTCTGGAGCGCCTGACGATAGTAGTTCTGTGCATCTTGGAATTGGCCTTCCTGGTCGTGGGCGCAACCAAGGCTAAAGAGACATTCGGCATCCCGTGGATGCTCTTTCAGATAGATCTGATATTGCTGGATCGCCTCTGAGCCCATCCCTTTCCGTTCAAAGGCAGCGCCTAAACAATAGTGGAGATAGCCATTCTCAGGATCGACCTCTAAGCCCTGCTCACACCAGCGCTGACCCCGCTCCACATTGCCCAGTTCCAAAGAGATAATGCCCAGATAGCAATAGGCTAGAGGCAGATTGGGATCAAACCTGAGAGCCTCCTGAAATTCCTCTTGCGCTTCCTCATATTTCCCATCGAGAAACTTTCCCACCCCAGCACAGAAATACTCCTTGGCGAGGTTGGAATCTTCGGCAGGCAGCGAATTTCCCATACAGCAGCTCCTTTGGTTGGCTGCCACATTCACGCAAGTTCGATGCCAAGCCTTATCTACCTACTAAATCGACAATGCCCCCTTTAAAGTAGCCGCTGATGAAACCCAAAATAGATACAGCTTCATGTTCAAAGAGTTTCTTATCTTTCTCAACATAAGCCCCTTCAACTAATCCATAAGCGAATTCAAGCTGCCTCTGGTCCTTCTTATACAGTTTATCAGCATATTGCCAGAGGGCAATGCGTCGGTCGTGATCTGAAAAGCCTTCTTTACGTTTTTGCATGAGCTTTTGACCTAGCGCTTGACCAGCTTCTCTTGTTTTAACCTCAGATTGAAGAGCCCCCACATCGAGTTCTGGGAAAGAGGCCTGGTCCGGTGTCAGAGCAGTCCGTTCAAATTGCATTTTTCTCTTGGATAGCAAAGAAGAAAAATCAGGAGTTAGAAACCCTTTTTGAGCCAGTTGTTCAACTTGAGTGCAATATTCCGATCCAAGTGCATTTTTGACAAAATCGATGGCATCATAAAGAGGAACTCTTCCCATATTATAGAGCTCTTCTGCCAATTGGCAAACAGCCAGTTGATGCTCCTCTGTCGAATAGCCCTCTTTTTTATTTCTAATACCTACTTGATAATGAGAGTCAGCCTCCACTTCCAGATCAAGTTCAGGATAACTCTGCACTAAGTAGGTTTTGAAGTCTGCCGGACTGTCAAACTTCTTCCCTTTGGAATGGTGCTGATCGCTAGCACGTACCTCTGCAGGTGTGGGTTCCAATTGAATGGGTTTCAACAGAAGCGCGCAAAGCGCGACTCCTGAAATAGCCGTGACTCCAAGCCCCGTCGCCGTTGTGGCAATGAAGGCAAGCTGTGAAAAGTGGTTCATCCCTGCTATACCGACCAGTGCTGTGATCGTGCCTACTGCGAGAAAGGTGATGGCACCCCATTGCAATCCTGCATTCAGCCGCTCACTTCTCTCCTCACTTGTTCGAGGAATGGAAAAATTATTACTTACTGATGACATATTTGATTTAAACCTATAATATTAAATTGCTTCATCCGAAGAGTGGACGCTCTCACTGTCGGAAAGACTTCCTGAAGAGGATCCATTTTCATCATCTTCAGAGGGTGTGCCTTCGCTGATCGGCCTTGCTTGCCATTCATGGTAAGTCGTTAACAAGGCAGCTGTACTCTTAAAAAACCCTCTTCTAATTAGCTGCTTATTTGTGAGCGAGTCTGCTAGCATAGCTCCATCATCTTGGTAACTGCTCCGCAAAAACCCTGCTATGAAGTCGAGGGGTTTCTTTTTTTCAAAGAGATGGTTAGCCAGTCGCCAAAGCGTACTTTTATTTTCCTCATCATGAATCCGTTCTGGAAGAGTTTCGGCTGCTGCTATTCCTGCTTCTACACTATCATCATTGGCGGCCTGCAGAAGTTCCTCAGCCAAAGCAGGAAAATACAAGTCCCTGTAAATGCTTGGACAGCGCTTAGCTGCCTCATAGAAATTGGCAGAGAGTAGGTTTTGATGAGTAGCCAACTCTGAATTGAAAAGTGAAAGATCACCCTGATAGCTCTGCATCAATAAACCTGATAGAAAAAAGAAGAGGGGTCTACCGCTTTGATGAAGATAGTCAGCAAATTGCAAAAGAGCGGCCCTCCGCTGTTCATCGGTAAAACAGGAACCTTTCGGGGTCTGAAGAAAAGTTTTGGCTGCTTCAGCTCCTGCTTCAACCGTGTTAACTCCTGAAGCGGCTAGGAGTTGTTGTGCATCCAATTCAGGAAAATAGTGGTCTGCATGCTCGGTAATGGTGTCTGGGTCAAGTCCACCTGCACGGAAATCTTGTAACTCTTTTGCAAGCATGGCTGTTGCAAATGATGATGAAACGACTCCCTCTTTAGCCAACTCATCTACGGATTGACAGAAAGCAGGTCCAAAGGCATTCAGAAGCAACCCTTTAGCAAAACCTGTAGAGCTCTCACCTAAGGTGAAAAGCTCATCCGCGCATTGGGCTAATGCAATTGTTTGATCTTCCAGAGAGAACCCTTCTTTCCTTAATGCCTCATAGCCAGCGTGAATACCTGTTTCTAAAAGTTCTCGGCGTTCAAACTGAAAGAGGGAATCGATATCAAGCTCTGGATAGCGTCCAGTGAAATAGGTTTTACGAAGCTCCCTAACACATTCGAAACGCGTAGCGGCACGGACCTCGGCTTGAGTCGCTTGAACCGGAGACCTTAAAGTGTGTCTGGCAAGGACTGCCCCAGAGAGGAGAGCAACGATCGTGCTGGCTGTTACTGAGGCATTATAGACGGTGGGGGGGAGGTAGTGGGCAGCGAAAAGGGCGGCAGTGGCTCCAATGACGCCAAGAACAAGCAAGGTGAGTGCTGAATATTGTACTTTTTGGTTAGCTTTGATGGCTCGCTCAGTAATAACTTGAGGAGCCTGATTATTATAAATTATAAATGCCATATTAGTTATAAATTAAAATTTTTATAGTATTATAATTAAATCTAAATTAAATTTATACAAAAATTTAATATTAAGGACTTTAGATGGAGCGCTTTTTGATTTCGCGCCACTTTTTGATCACCTCGACGGCGAGAGGGGCGGCATCTCGGCCCCACTCCCCATAGCGGAGGTAGACGACGACGACGAGTTCAGGGAGCTGTAGGTCAGCTGTCTCGTAGGAGACGGCCCCAAACCAGACATGTTTGAGCTTCATACGGCCATTGAGGCCGTCGAGACCCATCCACTCGATCACCTCAGAGGTGCTTGTCTTGCCGATGATTTGGCGCATGAGCTCTGATGGATACTCTCTGATAAGCTGACGGGCAGTCCCTTTTTCACCCCAGATGACCTGCTTCATGCCAGTCAAGAGCATCTCCTGGATCTGAGAGGGAAGGAAGACTTTACGGCGGATCTCTGGTTTCGTGAAGTGAATGTTATCGGCTGCCAATTGGGCCTTGACGACGTGGGGGGTGAGAATTCCGCCCCCATTCACGACCGCAGCGAGCATGATTGCCGTTTGGAGGGGTGTCCCTACGAGAGAGTGTTGGCCGATCGAGAGGGAGTAGAGGCCTGTCCGGTTATAGGAGATGTCTAGGGGGAGACGGCCCGCATACTCCCCAGGGAGGTCGATTCCTGTTTTCTCTCCGAAGCCGAGCTCGTTGGCTGCCTTGCAGAGATCCTCAGGGTCGTCGAGGATATCGCCTGAGAGAAGGGCGAAGTAGGGGTTACTGGAAGCGGCGATTGCTTTGATGAGATCGACCTCACCTACCCCCGAGTGGTCGGTTCGAGGCAAACGGCCTCCTCGATAGAACATGGGAATGACCTTCCCATCGAGGGTAAAACCGACATTCCATAGGTCGCCATTGCCCGGGATTTTGCGTTTGTCATCGACGATTGTCAGTGGGTTAAGAGTGGAAAGGGCCTCTCCCTGCTCCTTGAGGGTCAAATAGCGCTGCTTGAGAACAGCATAGGCAGGGACAATTTTAAAGATAGAGCCGATGGTCGTTGCCTGGCGATAGGCATGTGAACGGGAGAAGCCCATTCCGGTTGGGGGATAAAAGGCGGCTGCTAGATCACGCTCTAGATGGCCCCTCAGACCTGAATATTTTCCCAGCAAGGGTCGATCTAGCTGGTCAAAGGTGCGGAGTGTCATTAAGAAGGGGATTACGAGGCGTTTGTCGAGTGGGTCAGTGATCGCTCTCAAAAGGTGATAATGGTAGACCCAGTCGAGACCTTGATGGGCTCCCGATTCGATCTCTTTTTTCCAATAGGCTAGCGCTGAAGAGTAGGGGTCTTCACCACCTTTTTCCCCTTTCAGTAGAAGGGCGATCAGAGGCCACTGATTTTGCTGCCAAAAGGCGTTAAAGCGCTCCTTCTGGACCATTTCGAGATATTCGATAAAGGGCCTAGCATATTTTTTGTTGGCCGCCTTTTCTTCAGCCCTTTTCTCAGCCAGATGCTCTTTAAAATGGGCTTCACGCCACCTCTTGAAGTCGTTTTCAAGATAGATCTCACGCGTCAATCGTTTGATCGATTCCGAGACAGAACTTAAGCGTGCCGCGGCCTCGCGATACTCGCTCAAGGTCATCTCTCCGAGAAGATCTGCCAACTGAGGATGAAATGCGGCGCCATTGACGGCGAGACGATAGAGATCGGTGAGGAGCAGTTTTTCATAATTCATCGACAGAGTGGAAAAGTAAGGAGCTAACTCATTTTTGAGATGGTCCACCTCTTCTTTTACTGTTTCAAAGCGCTCCTTCAAAAACTCTTTCTGCTTCAAAGTGATCACACAGCCGATCGGCTCATTGTGAGAACCGCTATAGACCCAATCGAAAATTTGTGGGGCTGTCAATTGAAAGGTCCCTTCCTGAAATTGAGCTAGCAGGTGATCGACCCTCTTTTGCAACTCGAGGGCCTCTTTCAAGTGATTTTTCCGCTCCATCATTTCTCGAACTGGAGAGTGGTGGGGCAAGATAAAGCTCAAAAATGCATCCCAGCCCATTTCGATGCTATCGACAGAGTACTGATCCTTCACGAAACGGGGGCGCGAATAGGCAATTTTCATGTCCCAGACTCGCCCCAAATAGCTTTCTGTTTCGAGCCACTGATTGACATTTTTATTTTTTTGAACTGCTTCAGGATCATTTTCAGGGCGGATGAAATCGTTAGGATCAAAACCTGGAAAAGAGGCGAGCGCATAGACCTCCCCTGTTTTAGGGTCGAGAGCAACAATGGCCCCTCCCTTAATCCAGGGCTGATTTTCTGGAATCAGAGCTCTTCTTTTGAGGGCGGAAGGTTGGTTGCTAAAAGGCTCAGTATCATATTCGGCGAGCAGCTGCTGGCAAAAAGCCTGCAATTCTGAAGAGAGTGAAAGAATGAGACGATTGCCAGGGATAGGGTTTTCGGAGCCGGGCAATTCTCGCAAAAAATTACCTCTGATATCGGAGAGGTAGACATGTTTGCCACATAGCCCACGTAAGTTTTCATCGTAAGCCGCCTCAACTCCCATTTTGCCGACAGAATCATTGATTCGGTAGGCCTTCTTCTCGAGCTCCTCGAGACGTTCCCTCACCTGATCGATCGAGTGATACTCTCCCAAATCGAGCTGCTGCTCACCCTCTTCATAGCTAGCTAAAGTTTCTCTCAATGCCCCCATCTCTTCAGTGACGGCGTCATATTCCCTCCGACTGATAGGACCGATATAGCCCACCACCTCCCCACCGACGTTTCCAAGGGGATAACACCGTTTTGCCGCCACCTCGGCATGGACCCCTGGCCAATCCTTTGCCATCATCTTCAAACGAAAATATTGCTCTTCGGAGATATTCTCCTTGATGACACAGGGAACATTTCCGAGGATGGCCGCTTTGGAATGGATCAGATCTTCGAGCCATTGAGGTTCCAGATTGAGCTCCTCACCCAGATGTGAGGCCAGTGTTGTGATATAGCCATTACGTTCAAAAAATTTGACCCGTCTCCCCGTTTCATCCTCTTTCCAGACCCAGCGGGGCAGATCGCGGATCGGTCCATAAGAGATGGCGGCATTGTACTGAACTTTGTTGATAGCTAAAGGAACGCCAAAACGATCATAAATGGAGGCTCTTTCACTGCGCTCTAGAACGGTTCTTCTTTGCGGCCGTTTCGACTCCTCAACTTTCTTATCATGCTGCACCACGGCCAGTTGCCAAATACGAATCGCCACCAAAATGAGAACGACGAGGGTCCCATTTAAAATTTTATTCGCCTTTTCTGGCAGACTATTTGACTTTCTCACAAATTACTATCCATTGAGGAGCATATTCTCCGTATCACAGAGGGTAAAACCTTGCACATAATTGGGTTCATTTTCTATATTTTTCTCACTTGCGCCTGTAGCTCAATGGTAGAGCCGTAGCCTTCCAAGCTACTTGTGTCAGTTCGATTCTGATCAGGCGCTCATTTTAATTTTAACCAAGACCGAAATCCTGGTGTAAAATCATTACAAAACCAGGATGCTCAGGTTTTAACCCAAGGCTTGGATTCTATGCAGAAGGAAGTTTCCGTTAAAGATTTACTCGAAGCCGGCGCCCATTTTGGACACCAAAAAAGACGCTGGAACCCGAAGATGAAGCGATTTGTTTTCGACGTCCGCAATGGTTTATACATCATTGATTTGGCTAAAACCCTCGAACAACTCCGTCAATCACAAGGTGTCGTCGAAGAGGTTGTGGCACAGCGCAAATCGGTCCTCTTTGTGGGAACGAAAAAGCAGGCCAAAGCGGTGATCCGAGAGGCCGCAGAAGCGTGTGGTGAGTTCTATGTCTGTGAAAGATGGCTCGGTGGAATGCTCACCAATATGACGACGATCCGTCAGTCGATTAAAACACTCGAGAAGATTGAAAGACGGGTGACAACAGGAGGGGATGGGCTCACCAAAAAAGAGCTTTCACTCCTGACGAAAGAACAGGAAAAACTGGAGAGAAACCTCTCTGGCATCCGCACCATGCGTAAGAACCCGGGCCTTCTCGTCGTCGTCGACCCTAGTCATGAGCATATCGCCGTCGCTGAAGCGAAAAAACTGGGAATTCCTGTGATGGGACTTGTCGATACCAATTGCAATCCCGATCCGATCGACTATGTCATTCCATGCAATGATGATGCTCTCAAAAGCGTGAAGTTGATCGTCCAATCGCTCGCTCAGACCATCATAGACAAGAAAAATGAGCTGAACTTCTCGATCGGTGAAGATGAAGAGGGTGAGAAACCAACATCCGAAAGAGGTCGTGGTAGAGACAAAGATGAAGAGAAACCAACTTCCGAACGAGGTCGTGGTAGAGACAAAGATAAAGAAGCAGTGGAGGTCTAATGGCTCAAGTAACCCCCCAACTCGTCAAAGAACTGCGCGAACGCACTGGCGTTGGCATGGCTAAATGCAAAGAGGCTTTAGATGCCTCTGGAGGCGACATCAATCTTGCGATTGAAAACTTGCGTAAAGCAGGGGTGGCTTCAGCTGTCAAGAAAGAGGGTCGCGAAACTAAAGAAGGGGTGATCAAAATCGCAGACGACAAAGAGAAGATCGCCCTGGTTGAAGTCAATACTGAGACCGACTTTGTTGCGAAGAACGAAAAGTTCCAAAAGTTCGCTCAAGACCTAGCGGAAACTGTTCTCAAAAGCGCTCCCAATAGTATTGGCGAGTTTATTCAGCAGAAATTTGACGGCAAACAGACCGTCGATGAATATCGCGCCTCGATTATCCAGAGTCTTGGCGAAAACATCCAGATCAGACGGGTTGAGCTCTTTCCACGTAAGGCCAACGCCTCGCTCGCCGTCTATTCGCATGGCGGCGGTAAATTGGTCACGCTGGTCGAAATTTCAGGTAGCTCTGCAGAGAATGAGCTCGCGAAAGAGATCGCGATGCATGTCGCTGCCGAATCTCCTGAATATCTCAGTCATGAAGAGATCCCCCCAAGAGTGATCGAACATGAAAAAGAGATCGCACGTGCCCAAATTCAAGGAAAACCTGCCAACATCGTTGAAAAAATCCTCGAGGGCAAGTTGAAGGCCTATTATGATCAAGTCTGCTTGGTCAACCAAAAGTTCATTAAAGACACGAATATAACCATCGCCGAACTTGTCACCAAGAAGGGAAAAGAGAGGGGCAAGCCATTGAAAGTCTCCTATTTTCTCCGTTGGAGAGTGGGCGAGTAAAACTATGCCCTCCGTTCGGCGCGTCCTTCTGAAAGTCTCCGGTGAAACCTTGATGGGAGAAGCTCCCTTTGGGGTCACTCCGGAGGCAGTTTCCTTAGTTGCCAACAAGATCCATGCACTCCATCAGCAGGAGTATGAGGTTGCTGTTGTGATTGGTGGTGGAAATATCTTTCGCGGCCTCCAGCAGGCGGCCTCATGGGGTATGGCACGCACGCCAGCTGATCAAGTGGGCATGCTCGCGACTTTGATGAACGGTATTGTCTTGAGCGCAGCCCTTCGCTCTGCTGGAAGCGATGTGCGCATGCTCACCGCGCTCGACTGCCCCACCGTTGCAGAGAAATATCGGTGGGAAAAAGCGATGCGCCATCTCCAAAAAGGCCGTATCCTCCTCTTCGTTGGAGGGACTGGCCACCCTTACTTCACTACCGATACCTGCGCTGCTCTTCGCGCTTGCGAAATCAAGGCTGACATCCTCCTCAAAGCGACGGCGCGCACCGATGCCATCTACGATCGCGATCCTCATAAAGTCTCAGACGCAAAAAAATATAGTCACCTCTCTTTTGACGAGATGCTCGATCAAAAACTCGGGATTATGGACCTCTCAGCGGTCACCATGTGCATGCAGGCCAATATCCCCATTAAAGTTTTCAATTTTTATTCTGTTCCGCTGGCTGACGCGATCACCGACGCCTCCATCGGAACATTGGTGACAAATGGAAAATGAGCCCCGAAACGGCACTTGCGAGTACAAAATAAACTCCGTGAAGGTTTTTGCGAGTACAAAAGGAAAAAATTATGGCTGATGTGATCAAAGAGACCGAAAAAAAGATGACAGGCGCCATCGACCACCTCAAACATGAGTTGAAGGGGCTTCGAACAGGCCGAGCCAATCCCGCCATAGTGGAAAATGTCATGGTAGATGTTTATGGCACACAGATGCGGCTTCCTGAGCTGGCCTCCATCTCAGTTCCAGAACCGCGCCAACTGGTGATCTCTCCCTATGATGCAAAAAATGTCCATGCGATTGCCAAAGGCATTGAATCGGCTAATCTCAACCTCCGCGCCTTTGTCGACGGTCCCATCGTCCGTATCAAAATCCCCGAAATGGATCAGAATGTCCGCCAAGAGATGGTCAAACAGGCAAAGAAAAAAACTGAAGAGACCAAAGTGGCCATCCGCAATGCCCGTCGCGATGGCAACGAGGCAGTTAAAAAGCAAAAAAGTAGTAGCGAAATCCCCGAAGATGTCATGAAAAAGCATGAGAAAAAAATTCAGGAGCTGACTGACAAATACTGCTCCCTCGCCGACAAAACCTGCGAAGAGAAGGAGCGTGAAATCACCACGATTTAACTCCACTCCCGCACGGCGAACCTCGCAAGAAAGTCGCTACAAATGAGGCGGAACCCGTCAAATGCGGATTGTAATAAAATCGCCAGCCTTGTAACATTTTACGACTTGACCGGCCCCATCGTCTAGCCTGGTCTAGGACACCGGATTTTCATTCCGATAACAGGGGTTCGAATCCCCTTGGGGTCATCCATCCAACCCGTTGGCATGCAAGTCAACTCGTTGGCTTAGAGTCTTTAGCTCAGTTGGTTAGAGCACCTCACTTTTAATGAGGGGGTCGATGGTTCGAGTCCATCAAGACCCATACATCTTATTCTATGCTATCTCTTATCTCAGTAGAGTAAGATTCTTGACCGTCATTTGGCTGTGTTGAGATATCTGCTGCTGTTCGCTCTCGATCGGCTTTGTCGTCCATGATCCACTAAGCTAACAGGGCTTCGAGCGATGGTGGTTGAAGTTCTCGGCTTTCCCTAATTTTTTGCCACTCTTGCATAAATTCTGACTGCTTGGCAGGACTCATGCCACCGATTTTAACTTCCAGCTGAGTTAGGTGAGGATTGGTTCTCAAGATATTTAGCAGGGATTCCGCATCTTTGTCTTCAAAACCAGGGCCTTTTAGATCTGTTAATTCGAGTCCTACCAAGCCAGGAATATGGGCTAAATGGGGTAATAGCGGAGCAATCGTGGAAGCGGAAAAAAGGCATTCGTCAAATTGTCCTATAGCCACATAGATTCCAATTTGTCTATTTTGATCTAAGGTACCTTGCGTTTTCTCTTTTTTCAATTCCTCAATCGCAACATTTCCTGAGTACCGAATCGCCTCACCCAGCCCTTTGGCCAAAGAGTCAGATAGAGGGCTAAAGAAGTTATCATAACCGAAAATATTTTTAGTGATTACAACGAGTCGATGGGCGTGAAAGCTAGCTGTGCCAAAATCAATAAATTGATCCTGCCAAGAAATATGCTCTATGAGAATCTTTGAAGCCAAGTAGTGAGGCAAAATTGTATTTTTCATCTCCTCACTCGGCCACTCCAAGTTTTCTAATACCGCATCAGTAAATCGAGGGAAATAACCACTCTCATTGATGGTGATAGAGACAAGAGTTTCAAATTTGTCAGGAGATGAGTGTGCCTCCGCAAAAAGAGGCTGCAATGCCTGAGCTACCGCAGCTACTCCCTCTTTAGCATGAGCATTAAAATTGCCGATGACCAGCTCCTTTAATCTAAGCAATATCAGCTTGTTTTTTTCGGTAGAGTCGTCTGCGAAAGGCCCATCCTTCACGGCAATTAAATCGTTAACAAGCTCACGCTCCGTCATGAGGTCAATCTGCTTTTTTTCTTCTGGAACTTTGGTCTCTGGCTGAGATTTGAGCGATGAACAAAGGGAAGATAGGACAACAAGTAAAAGGGAGCCCCCACTGGCCCCACTAAAAGCCACAATGCCCGCTATGCCCAGCCCAGCGAAATGAGAAGCCACTGCCCCTCCGGCAAAGAGCAAACCGATGACGATAAGGGCTGCTTTTGTGAGCGGCTTTTGCAGACAAGGCCTATCTTCAGACTGAGCGACAGAAGAAGGTGTTGAAATTCCACAGCAGGACATAAAACTCCCAGTTTAACTTTTCTAATCTTGCTTTAATGCTCTCTTCAAAGGGGCAGGATCAAGTTTCTCTCTAGGAAAGGCTTTTCCTTGGTTTTTTGTAAAAAAAAGCTGATTGATGCGAGGGAGCCGAAGATCTCACAGCTGTATCATATTGCTTGTCATCCAAGTCTACCCCATTGAATTATGAAGGCAAAAATGTAAAAAAACAGACTTTATAGGTCAAATTTTTTCCACCTCAAAAGCATGTCAAAAAAGTTTTGGCCAATATTTGAGGCGGTCAGTAAGATCACATTTTAACTGATTGGATTATGCCGGAACGCCCCTTAGATTGCTCGGAATGCAAAAAGCCTCTCTATGTCTGCTATACGGAAATTGTAGGCGACAAGATGACTCGCACCGTGATGTGTGCGGAGTGTCCCCATTTGGAGCGCAAACTCTATGGCACGATCCGCAAAGAGGGGATCAGCGAGGTGAGTGGAGAGGCCTCCTTGGCCTGTGGCAATTGTGGAACCACTCTGGAGGCTTTGAGAACAGGAAATCCGACCGGATGTGCCGTCTGCTATGATGTCTTTGCCGACGCGCTTATCGATCTACTGCTGCAGGAAAACCGGATTTCACGCCACCTCACCTCCAACAAAAAGAGTCAACCACTCCATATCGGGCGCATTCCAGGAGAAGTGACAGAAATCAGTCCCACCTTAAAGCTGATCGCCCTCAATGAAGCACTCGATGAAACCTTGGTCCGCGAAGATTACGAACAGGCAGCTTTACTCAGAGATCAGATCCGTGCGCTAAAAGAAAAAGCGGAAGGCAGAGGGGAAGGATGAAGAAAGAAAAAAATCCACCAATTCATCCCATTTTCCATCTGAAAAACCCTTGGGAGAAACATACCCACAACGTCTGGCTGGCCTCTAATTTAGCCCTGACACGCAATGTGCAAAAATTTAAGTTTCCTCACAAACTCGATAAAGCGAGAGAAAGCCAAGTTGTCTCTTTGATCTTTGAAAGCTTGGCCAAATCGTCCGACTTATCAAAGCCTGAGCTTTACCGCTCCGAGGATATTGGTCCCCTTCAAAAAGAGTTCCTCCTGGAACATTTTCTGATCGCTGATAGCTTCTATCAAGCCCACGCGGGTGAGGGCTTTGTCATCGATGAGTCGGGTGAATTTCTCGCTGTCCTCAACGTTCACGACCATCTCCAGCTCAATATCCTCGACACCCAGCAGGAGATCGAGAAGTCTTGGAACAAGCTAGCCAAAATCGAAACCCATCTGAGCAAAACGCTAGACTTTGGTTTCCAACCCCGTTTTGGATTTCTCTCCTCAAACCCCCGCCAAGCAGGCACGGCCCTCACTATCAGCCTCTATCTCCACATCCCTGCCATCATTCATACGGGAGAGCTCCCCGAGCTCCTCGAACGCGAGAAAGATGAGGAGGTAGATGCTGTCGGCCTCCAGGGAAAAACGACTGAGATGATCGGGGATATCTTGGTGGCTCACAACACCTGCACGTTAGGTCTCACCGAAGAGTATATCCTCACCACAATGCGCATGTGGGCAACACGTGCTGTTGTCGCCGAGATTACGATCCGCAAAAAGTTGATGGAGCAGAATAATGAAAATCTCAAAAATAAGGTGGCGCGCGCCCTCGGCCTGCTGACCCACTCTTATCAGCTTGAAGCGATCGAGGCGCTCAACGCCGTCAGCCTAGTCAAATTGGGCATCGAAATCGGCTGGATCCTCGCCCCTCCCCAAATCAACATGACCCAGGTCCTTTTCAATTGCCGCAGAGCCCATCTGATCGGCCAACTCGAATCCAAAGTCGAAATCCCCGAACTGCCCCGCAAAAGAGCCGAGTATCTCCACCAGATCGCAGGTCAACTCACCCTTGCAATCTAGGCACCCACTCCCTAAACTACTCACCGCCGCCTAAATAGCTCAGCTGGTAGAGCAGCGCATTCGTAATGCGAAGGTCGTCGGTTCGACTCCGGCTTTGGGCAATACCCTTATAGGCAGGATAAAATCCTCTACAAGCCATCTTCATTATCCTAGCCTTGGATATGTCGCAGGATTCAAAAACGAAGAATATTCATTTTTTCGCTGCGTATTTTCCATGAGGATACCAGATGAATTTTCTAAGAAGAATAGCGATTAGACATTAAGAATCAAGGGATTATTGTTTAGAAAATTCGGTATTATCAGCAAGCTTTAGATAAGACGCATAAGGGCATGTTGTTCTGGATTGGCTGCATGAAGAAGCTCGTCAAATTTCTCGAAAGAAACGTTTGTTTTTCCTTTCTCATATTGAGCATATGCATTCGGGGATCTGCTACCTAAACGTTCGGCTGCTTGGCGAATAGTCGTTTGGCTTTTTTCTCTCTGACGTTTTAACAATAAGGACAAGAGGACATTCTTTTGAGATGAAGCGATTCCAATCACTCCTTTTTTGTAATCATTTACACATACATCAAAATTTCTCTTTGTTATGCCTGGTAAATAGCTACAAGCCATCTCAAAAACTAGGTCTTCTATCATCATTAGAGCTTCTTCTTTTGTTTTTCCTTGAGTCATGGCATCCAAAGAAGGGACTTCTACTAGCCAAAGATTCTTGCTTTTCCAAATTTTACCTTCTAATTCCATAACTACTCACCTTCCTCATCTTCAGGAGGATTATTTTTTGCCTTCTTGATGATTTTTTTTGCGAGAGACTCTCCTATTTCTTGGTGGCGGGGAACAAACTCACAGATCTTCCCATTTGTCCACACATCGTGATTTCCACCATGCCTATCAAACCACCAGTCAAGTTCCGATAACTTCTTCTCGAGGTCTCGCCTTTTTATATTCTCGGTTATCTTCTATTGTACATAAATTAATGTACAAAATCAAGGACTATTTGGTCTACTTTAAAAGTTTTGGTATCAACTGCGAGAGAATATTAAGATTTTTTAAATATTTTTCTACAGGCCTACTTTGGTGGCCCATGGAATAAGGCGCTTTGAAGGTCTTTGGCGAGCTTTTCAATAACGTTTGAACCCCACCCACTTTCTTCTTGCTTCTCTGCAATTTCACGTCCGGGCAATATTATTTTTTTTCTTTCTTGTCTGTGAAGCTTTTGTCGTTGATTTCGACAGAAAAGCCTAGCTCAAAGAGGGGCTTTACGATAAGGACTTTCATTTGTTCTCTCAGATAGGATTCCTTCTTAACTGCCTTCCCACTTGTGGGAATGATGTTTTCAATGATCATGCGAAGGTGGGTATCCCAACGGGGGAGCGCGCTCATTGAGGAGAGAAGTTGATGGCGAATGTAGAGCGTAAAGTTAAATAATTGCTTATAGGAATAAGTAAGTTCGGAGACGCACTCCACCTTTAGATTGCCATCTGCATTCAAGGTATACTCGAAAAGAAAGTCATCTAACTTATCCTCTTTTTTCTCTACCTCTTTTGACTTTTCTTCTAATGGTTCTACGCGAACAAATTTATGTGAGTTGAAAAAGCCTTTGATCTCGTTTAGAGGGTCCATATAGAGATCCTGTGAAAAGGCGCGGAGCAGATAAACTAAATTGTCACATGCCGCTTGATTCGCCTCGTTTTTTTCAAGACTCTCAATCTCCAGCTTCTTCAACCGATTAAGGAGCGTTTCCACTGCCAAGGGGCCAGAATCATCGGCAATCTCGCCTGAATTGCCGAGGATCATTTTCCAGGACGCTATGACAGCCTGTTGAAAAGGCTCCCGATTTTCTATGGGAAAACGGTCGAGAATCTTGGTCAGAATCCATGTAAAATCGGTCGTTTCAATTTCGAATTTAGTCTTTGAATCACTTTCGCGTGAAGTAGGAATGTCGGGTCTACTCTCATCATTACTTTTGATATGAAAAGATTGCCGCAAGAGATTGTGTGCAAGTGTATTTAAGTTGATGAATGTGGAGGATGTCAAGGCTAGAGGATCATGTACTCCCCGAAGAGGACGAGCTAGAAGGTCTGCAGCCGATTTTTGCATCGCCAACCGCATCAGAGGGAGACCAGCAAGCTCACACACCTCCTCTACCAAGGATGAGTTATATTTTTCGACATACTCTTTGAGTGCATGTTTTTGTTTATCTTTCTGTTTTTTCTCTGAGCAAAACCAAATTTTTTCAAGGCAAACTAATATATCCTGAGGCAATTTTGCAATCGACGAACTATACGCCTCTTCTCTCGCAGCCAATTGAGCTTTATGATCCTCAGAGAGGTTTCCGCTCTTATATCGCATAGTGGGAATATGGGTAATGCTAGGAGGGCGCGAAGAGCTGGCACTCAAAGAAGGACGTCTTAAAGGAGCAGTGGACTGAGATTGGGAAGCAGCAGAAGTGATTCTTGAGGATTGAACAATCAATGAATTAGATCGTTTTCGGGTATGGCCAACATTAGTGGTTGGAGCAGCTGGCTCGGGTTGAGTGGCCAAATCAAGTTGTGGAAGAGGATTTGGAAGGCTTTTGCGTTCTTCGCCCCTTCTCGGAGAGGTCCCCCGTGAAGAGCTAGGAGCCCCAGGCCCAGATTGTTCAGGCAGCGAAGGCGCGGGCTGTTCCAGTTGTGGAGATGTGAGTTGTGTAGGCTGTGGTGGTGGTGGTTCCTCAAATTGTGGAGGGGCGGGCTGTTCCAGTTGAGGCGATGCGGATTGTTCCAGATGTGGAAGCTGTTTGGCTAACTCCTCTTTTCTTTCAGCAACACTACTTGATTGACGAGGGAGTGCGACGTTGCCATGAAAAGTAGAGTATCCACCTTTTAAATTTTCAAGCGCTCCGATGAGTTTAATGCACTGTTCAAACAGCCTCTCGCCGCTTTTCTTTCTTTCAACCATTTTTTCAATTGCGCAATTTGCAACGAAAAGTTTCTTAAGTTCTTTTGAATCACTGATTCCCTCCGTCGACAAGGGTTGTTTGGCTGAGCGAATCATCTCTATCAGAGCTGTCAGAAACTCCTGCTTGCGCCCGATTTTTTCTTCAAGTTGCTCCCTCTTGATTTCTACAGCTTCTAATGTGAATCCTGACGCATGCGCTCTCACTTTGAGAAATCTCTTTTCCTCAGTAAGCTCAACACCGAAATAATCTTTGATTATTGCAGAAATATTTAAAATACTCATAGAGCACCATTTAGTTTTTAAGAAGTCTAATATTAATCCCTAAAAAATTCCCCAAAAAAAAGGATTTGTCTTAAGCTGTTTCAAAAATAAGGAGCTACCCGTGAGATTTCTACCATTTCTCTTATCGACCTTCATCATTCTCAGCCAACCATTGGCAGCTATGTCCATTGGGAAAAAGGGTGAGCCCTATCTCGAAAATAACATTCAATGGCAGCAGGTGGAGTATGTGAATAGCGACGCTGGATTCTTAGCAGCTCTCCCAGGAACTCCCTCCTCTGGCCTTTCCAACGGCTATGTCTTTTCGGGAAGTCACTATGAGAAGGACTATTACGAGATCAACGCCAGCCTCAGTCAGAGATACACTCCTCCAGCGACGGAGCGAGAGTTTATCCGACAGGTAGAAGAGGCCTTCAAAGATGAGGCCACAGTAACTCCCGTCTCTCTGAAACAGGGTCAGGTCAGATACTGTGCCGATATCCACTATACGAAAGAGAGTAAAAAGGTGCGCCTTTTCTGCAGCCGAAACTGCCTCTACTGGGCAATTATAGAGGGCGATAACCTCACTCTTGCTCCCTCATTCTTTAATTCCGTCCAGATTACAAAGTAAAATATGCACAGCTTCTTTTTAGCTCTATGTTTGACTTTCCAACTGGCTTTAGGCGCCAGCTGCACAAGCAGCTTGGTCGATCCCTCAGGTGCGCCCTCCTGCGCCCTCCTGGAGGCACTGAAGAGTTTTGGCATTAGCCATGATGGAAGCTGGAACACTATTCAAGAGGCTACAGAGAAGGCATGGCTTTCGCATGGGAGAAATGTCGATCTCCAGGAGATTTCGGCTATACCTGATATCGACTTGAGAAAAACCTACACGCTCTTTACCGAGCTCGACATGACTCAAACGATTCCGCCCGAGAGCTCCTGTTTTACCTATGCGGCTGTGCATGGCTCCTGGGCCCAGATTGTCAGAGAGCGCCTCTGGTTTCTTAAGGAGTTATGGGATCAGGGCGTGCGTTTTTCGATCTTGGTTTTTTGGACTGGGGATCGCATTTTAGATCCTCATGTAGAATCGGAAAAAGCCCTTCTGGATCCCTCTTGCAGCCCCTATCCCTTCCGTAAAGAGTGGAAATGGTCTGGTGCTCTTCCACAAAATGAAACACAAATGATGCAGCTTGTCTTTGATCAACTCGATCTTCCTGAGGCATGGCGCTCTCTGCCACTGATGATTGCAGATGCCCCCCAGCCCGCCGGTCTCAACCGACCCCATACAGAACATACGATTACAGCCTGGTTGGCCCTAAAGCCCCTTACCGGCTCGATTCTGGCCATCAGCAATCAGCCCTTTATCTGCCGCCAAGATGCGGTTGTCCGTCCTCTGCTGCCTCCTCCCTTTTCGATGGAAAGCGCCGGGCCTGGATTTCCACTCCAGAAACTAGAAAAGGAAAAGCGGGGAACAGCGATTTTGCTCGCCGAGCTGGCTTATCGCATCAAACTCTACTGCCAGTCGCTCTCTTCTGTTAAATGAAGACAAAAAAATAGATCCAGTACAATGGCAATCATGAAATTGCTCTGAAGAGTATTGCTGCTCTCCCTGCTCGCACTTTTTACCCCTCTCCTTTGTGGATAATAAATACATCCTCAACGCCGCTCTCCCCCAAACCAGCATTTTTACCTATGTCGGTGTTGTTTCCTAACCTGGGGAAAATAAACAGGTCCATCACCGTTACAATCTTTTCATTGAAGATGTTAGGATCTTTACACCGAATATCCTCTTTAGCGTCACGAAAGAGAATCTCTTCGATAGGGGTAAGAGATAGATCGTTGAACCTTTCATAAGGGATTTGCAAGGCAGTGTGTCGTGGAAATTCGTACAGCTGAATCCAGGGCTTCCCTTCCAGACACCAGTTTTGGGCAAGATTATAGTAGCGATAATTGCCCGGGATCTTTGAATTGTTTAAAAGGATGATCGTGCTCCCCTTGGGAATCTCGAGCGCTTCTTTTGAAAGCTTGCTAAACCCCCCATCGCGCTTTATCAGATGTTTCACGGTTACTTGTTCTGGAGAACAATCAATATTAAATAGATGCATGATTGCCTGAATGGCAGGTAAATTAGCGCTAAAATCGGTTTGAAATACTTCTGTATTGCTCATATCTGCCAAGAGAATCCCTCGATTTCTGTTGACTTCCAATGGGATCTTCGCCATCGACTTTATCACAAGTCCATTCGGATAGACTTTATCGCCTTGTTGACCTTCATCGGAATTCCTGCGATAGCGGTTCACAGGCAAAATTTTGCTCCTCTGTTGCAATGAGTCTATCTCCTCCTTTAGAGTGAGTCCCCTCACAACGACACTCATACGCTTGCCTTTTGCAGATCCAGGAGAGTGAATTCCATCCATATCGATGGGTGCGAAAGGAGAATTTGGCACTAAGGTTGCTGCTCCAGGATATTGGGGAGGATTTTGGGGGCCGGAATAAATGGCAGGTTCTACATAAAAATTGCATGCCACTTCTTTGGGATAGAGGGTAAGAATAAATCGATCTTCAGAATGTTCATCTTGGATGATCGTGCCCGAAATGGTGCCCTGAGCCATACTCCAATCGATCAATGTTACATCTTGAACGAGATAATATTCTGGAATTGGAAGAGGGTGATTTTTCAAAAAGTCATATTGTTCAATGAATTGATCCTGATGATATTTATTTGAATCAAAATTCATGATCAAACTCACATTCCTCGAAAAACCACCTTGAATGGTGATGCCCAAGCATTTCTCAGCAATACTTCTCACCCTCTCGGCATGTTTGTCTAAGATCAATTTACCCGCTAAGTCTGCATAAATTGGATTATCATATTCATCAAAACCAAGGGGTTCTCTATATTTTGTTGCCGCGGGAGTGATCTCATGAGTAGGAAAATTTAATTCACCCGAATTGGTACTCAAGGCCATATTTTCATTCACATCATGGATGACTGAGCGGGCAAGGTCATACTTATCTTGAGTCATGTAAAAAAAGAGCTTCATGTTGCCAAATTCTGCCATACAGATCTGTGATGATCCTAGACGACCTGGAATGATAGACTCACTATCAGCAGATAAGAATGAACAACAGAAAAAAGCCAAATAGGTAAAGATAAATTGCATCATAAGAAACCTATGAAGTGCGATTAATAAGTTCATCTACATCGCGGTTCAAAGAGGAGATGGCTCTATTCCACCGCGCTTCTTTATCCTGTATCCATTGAGCATATCGCTGCATCTCTTGTTGGCAAAGGGTGATTTGGTGAACCAAACTGGGACTTGCTGGACCCCCACCATATTTCAAACTCTGGGTAATCTCATGGATCAGGGCCTGATCATCTTGGAAACTTGAGGGATTGATGTATTGAGCTAATGAGACAAAAGCATCTTCTTGCATCAGATGCGCTTTTCGGATCATCTCACCTACAGCTAAATGTGCCTCTCTAAAAGAGAATGATTCTTGTATTCTCATTTGATTGGCCACAAAGGTGGCTATCGTTAACCCTTTTCTGCTCGCTGCAACCATGTTCTTTGGAATAGCTTGTGCATGAATGATTACAAGCATCATTAAATCTATAACATCTAAACACTCTTGCGTCACCCATTCCAAGGTGTCATAACTCGCAGAAGATACTTCTATCGAATTTCCCATAGGTACTTTATGCATTTTTGCATATGTCGTATGAAGATTGGTGATCACATCCATTGTTTTCGTCTTGACAATTTCCAAGAGATAGGGATTTTTCTTTTGTGGCATCATGGAAGAGGAGCCGCAGAGATCATCGGGTAATTCAAAAAAATGGCTCTCTTGCATTGTCCATAACTGATAATCTTGCGCCATTCTACTAAGCGTCGTACACAAATGGGCCAAAATCCCCTTGTAGCGTAATGCAAAATCCCGATTGACAATTGCATCAAAGGCATTTTCAAAAACAGTTTCGAAACCTAAAAGAGAAGCCACATAACGAGAATCTATAGAGATATCTGTTCCACAACCTGCACCAGCACCCAAAGGGGAATAGTTCAAATGCTTTTCCACTTGGGTTAGATCCTCTAAATTTCTCAAGATGGATTGAAGCATCGCAAGTAGATAAAAGGCATAATTCCCTGGCATGGCTGGCTGGTGCTGGCTATAGATGGGCAGAGGTATTTGATCTGATTTTTTGGCTTGAGTAAGTAAAGCCTCAACCAAGCGAATCATGCTCCAAAATATCTTCTGAAAGGATTCTCTTGACAAGAGATAAAAGAGGGCAGCATTGATATCATTTCTCGAGCGAGCAATATGATTATTTCCCGCAATTTCGATGCCCAATTTTCCCCTTAAATGAGCCTCATAGGCGTAGTAAGTACCGCGAGAAAAATCCAGTTGGTCAAAGAAGTGGGGGAGATCTGTCTCAAAGGCACGTATCGCCTTAAGCAACAAAATGGCACTCTCAGGATGGAGTATCTGTTGTTTGTGTAGCATTAAGATGTGAGCCATATCGATAGATGCAATACGCCTTAGCTCTTCATAACTAAAAGCCTCACTTTTCGATTTTTTAAGGAGTTGTTGCAAGAGGGGATGGGGCCCCTCTGATAACCTTCCTCGACTTGCAGATGGACTTTTAGGCTCTATCTTGACGTAGAAATGCTGCATGGCCTGATCGGCAGCTTGTTGAGATAAGAAAGAGTTAGGGGCTCGGGTAATCAAACAGCCAAATCGATCACGAAAATCGTGATGAACCGTGATATGATCTCCCACCTTTTTATTCAAATGGACTTCAATAACCTCGCTGCTTTTCTTTAGGACGCTTTCAGAAACAAGATCGACAATTTGCCCACTCTGTTCAGCTAGGAAAAAGCGGATCGATGCACCTTGATACTTTAATGATGGAAGGTCGACTTTTTCCCCCGCATAAAGCTTCAGAATCGTTTCATAGATATCGACTTGGCAAGCGTAGCTGATGAGTTGAGGGATCATTCCACCGGCTAGGCGAGGGTTGATCTCTATCAAAAGGAGATCTGACTCATGGAGTTTAAATTCAATATGAACGGGTCCAAAGCTAAACTGGAAAAATTTCAAAACACTTTTCAGGGAACCTTCTATTTTAAGCTGTAAATCTTGAGGGATCAGTGCAGGAAAATCGTGGCCTGTTTCTATAAAATATGCGGTATCAGTCGTATGCTTTCCTGTGATGCCAAGGAAGTGATATTCATTTCCACGGACGACTATTTCCGCCGAATATTCGGCGCCTGGGATATATCTTTGAATTAAGACACCTTGTTCTGCTTTCCCCCCACGCTCATTCGTCGTGATAGCTAGTAATTGTTCCACATGCTGCACTAATTCACCCAAGTGAGCGCAACGCTTCACTCCTATACTTCCTGTTCCTGCAACCGGCTTTACAACTAAGGGAAAGGTAAATTCATGACGCTGTCGAATAAGATGGTCAAGATTCTCTACAAACCAAGTTTTTGGGATCAAGAAGGGAGTCTTAGCCAGTTTCTCATAAAACACTTTCTTGTTTCTACAATCTGAAATTGCACTCACAAGATTGCCAGGAAGGCCTAAATCTTTGGCTACTGCAGCCGTCATCTCAATGAAATATTCAGAAGTAGAAAAAAGGGCTACCAAGGATGGTGAATACATTTTCAAAGTCTCTGATAGGGCCCTGAGGTCTTGTGTGTCTACGAGAATAATCTCAGCGTTCACTCTTGATAAAAATGAATATCGCTCGGGGTTAGATGTCAAAAAAAGAGCTCTGTAGCCTAATTGAAGGGCTTTCTCTAGGAAGAGCAACCCAGTACCAGTGGTATTACTTTCGATGAAGCCAATAATCTTTTTTGTCACTTGCAAGACCCTAATACATGATCTAAAGATGATCTATTCCAATCCAAATAGGCCCAGTCAAATGAGCCTTGGTTAATCTCCTTAAGTGAAGAAACTTTGATAGGGCTATCTACTCGCTGCATAAAGCCTTGAGTTCTCATCCACTCATCATTATAGATTGTAGAGGTGTAACGATATCCTTTATCAGGTGAGATAAAGACAACTTTCTTCTTAGGGTATTGCTTGGCAATCCACTGAGCCACTTGATAGCAGGCTCCAGTGGTCGGCCCTACATATGATCCAAAAACGGAATAGAATTCTTGTGTCAGATGGAAAGCTTGCGAGGCCGATACCCAATGAATTTGATCGAATAGAGAGTGGATCAAATTTTTGGGCAAAATAGAGTTTCCAAGCCCTCTCAGGGCTCTTTTTCTATTTTGTAATCCAAAAAGAATACTTCCAAAAGTATCGACACCGATAAGAGGGATAGAGGGATTATATTTTCTGAGATGCATCATCGTCCCGCACGAAGAACTTCCCGAACCGACAGAAGCGATTAAAATCAACTCCTCACCTAAACTCTGGATGAGTTGCTCAGCAAAATCAGAATAAGCATAGAGATGATCAGGGTTATCATACTGTTGGGGCCAAAAGGCATGGGGATGTTGAGATAAAAACTCTTTGAGGGCGTTTAAACGAGCAACCTGATGAGCTCCCTGTGGATCCTCAACGATTTGGACTTCACATTTTAAATGCTTGAGCTGTAGAAAGAGATCCTGATCAATGACAGGATCGCTCACGATATAACAAGATAGCCCCAATTCTACACACATCAATGACAAACCGAGAGCATAAGTGCCGCTTGAGGTCTCGACAACTATATCCCCTTTTTTTATCAGCTTTTCTCGTACAGCTTTCTCAAGCACATATTTTGCCGGTAAGAGTTTCATCAGAGGGAATGAAGCAATAATGAGATTTTTCCCAACTTGAACCAATGTTGGAAGGCGAATCGAATCTGAATGACTGTTAAAAACATCCTTGTGAATATCACAGCATGTAGAAATACTCATAGAGGTGGCCCATATTATCCAAAACTTTTTTCAAATTGCTTAATTGATGATGGAAAGTGTTCGACTGCATATCAATCATAAATCCCAAATAGGTACCGCTATGGGCTACAATGATCCCTGGCAAACTTAACTCATCCACAAGCTCCAGAAAGATGTCTAAAAGAGATTTTGGGTTAAATTGTTGATTAAGTTTGCTGCTTTGAGTGGCAACATGTCCTAAAAGGGCAATATCATTTTTACGAATCGCTGCCTCAACCATATCGTGAAGATTATCATACTCTTCTTTCATCTTCTGAGTATATGTGCGCTTGATCTGATTATATTGAACAGTATCCACCTCTCCACCCTCGTCAACTGCTACAATCAAAATTCCCCGAAGGTGCCCCAATGATTTTTTCAGCCTCACTTCTCGATAATAGTAGGAGACAATACCTGGATGCATCACCCCATCTGAAGGCTCTATCCCTCTCATCATCTCTTCGATCATCTCTGGTGTCAAATTCAGAGCAAAGACCTCACTCAAAACTTTAGCCGAAGCAACTAGATCGGCTGAAGAGCTGCCCAAACCTTTTCCGATAGGAAAATGAGTCTGAATCGAAAGGATACCCCCTCTTTGCAAGTCATGTTCTTCGAAAATTTTATTCACTAACAGCTGTGATTTGTACTTTGCTCGATTGGAGACTTGTATACCATTAATCATTGGATCGAAGACAAAGTTTACTTCAGAATAAACATTAATCGGAGATGTCACAAGAAAGGCTCTCTCATCCGTTCCAATACCTTGTAAAAATTCCCCGAAAACACCATTACAGCTGGCTTTGAAAATTTTTATATCCGTGACATCTTCAAAAACTAGACTACCCCGATCCACATGATTTCCTATCAGCTTAGCATCATCAAAAAAATCGAAAGGTAGCTTATTAATTTTTAGTTTTGCAAACAACGGTTTTAAATATCCGCCAAATGGTTGTGAGGAAAAATTTGGTTTGTTAGACTTGGTTCATTATGAAAAATTTTAGAACCTTTTCTTTGACTCTTTTTATACCCTTTTTTGGCTGTTTGAGTCAGATGGGTTTTACACAAAATCAAAGTTCTACTCTCCCTGGGAGAATAGGAACAAAAGAGATTTATTACACGCAACTTGGAAAAGCCAAGATCTTCTTTTATATGACTCCTGAGAAACATGCTTTAGCTCGTCAGCTTGTAAATGATGTGAACGAAAAGATGGTCCTAACGATGGATGTGACCTCTCCTCCCTGCCCTATCAATGAGGTCTCAGCGATGACGACCAAATTTCCTGATCCTATCTCTTACAACCAAGAGGGGAACCCTATCTATGCCGACCCTATAGGACACGAATTATTTAAACAATATGCCGATAAAGTAAAAATGATCGCAGAAAACTGCTTTGGGATTGCTATCGCAGGGGTTTCTCGCGATATGAGCCTCATCGCAAACCATGATGCCTTAAAAATGCATCAAGATCATTTTACACACCAATATGACTATTTGAGCCAACTTCCCCTTCCCATTCCTCGGTATTATCTATTCCAAGACCTGACATTGATCGATTGGCAGATGGCACAGGGGACCTTTTCAGCAACTATGGTTCAAGATGGTCAGCAAGGGGATCGCTTTTTGATGTTGTTGCTACCCACTGAAGTTGTCGGTACAGTCTACACCGAACCGATGGTCTATAATGGACCAAATAGTGCGCCTACCTATCCTGGAGCTATTACACTTCCCCCACACACAGTGATCGCACCGATTGAATTAGACGCTAACTGGACTGTGGGCTCATGGAAAGGAAAAAGGATCAGTACCAGCATGCGTGGTGTGGTTAAGGAAGAAGAGATCGACAAACTATGTAAGAGGGCAATCTATCTTCCTGTGGACCGCCCGAAGCTGGTACATGATGGTAAAGGAAGAGAGATCTATCAATATCCCAACGGCTCCTGGTTGGGCCATTTTTCTGTTTCACTTCCCTTATGGGAAAAGAGTTCTGTCTTACGGCTGCCTGATCAAGACAACACGACGGTTTTTAAAAGAGAAGGTTTAGCCAATCGGAATCCTTATGCCTCACTACTAGAAGAGTTGGGCATCAACGGGAATCTCACTCAAGCGTTCCACCTTATTAAACGAGATTCCGGTTTGAGTCGATTTGAAAAAATGAATTTAGCCATACCCGAGAGTGCTCAAGTCGTATTGATCAATCGTTCTCGACTACCTGCAGGCTATCTGCCTTATACCCTATCCGAAGATTGTACACAGGAGGGAAAACCCTGGATCCATATGTGTTATTTTCCTATGAATATGGCGATGGTGCTTTCTGGAGCAAGTTTAAAGAAAATGGCACTCACACCCGTTGAAGAGATCCTTTTTAGAGATCATAAACTCGATGAGTTGTGTGATGTAGAATCTAAACTCGTTCCCAAACTCATCTCCGAAATAGATATTTTGGTGGTGGAGTAGCTTACATCGATACAAAAAAGATCGACTACTTGAGGCGTTGGGCTGATATAAACAAGTCCGATGGCATGTCCTTCAGGCCCATTGAGAGGAACAAAATGACAGGTTCTCTCTTTTGCAATTGTCAATCGATTCTCTTCCCATACAACATTTTGCAAGAAATCGATACCATTTCCAAGTCCCATTCCTAAACTTTTGATGGTAGATTCTTTGCGTACCCAGCACTGAAAAAATTCCCGCCGTTTCGCCTCTTCGCTCTTCTGTTCATAGATCGATTTTTTTTCATCAGGTGAAAAGTAGTGTTGGATAAGTGGTCGAAAGTCGATATCCCTGATCTCTTCGATATCGACACCCACATTAACCTCTAGCGACAATGCAATACTCAGATAATTGCAGGTATGTGAAAGGTTGAAATAGATTCCCCACTTGGGCCCAAGTTGGGGTTTGCCATAGGGTGTATAGTGGAAGTTAAGGGATTGAGGTGATACAGATAAATATCTACCAAGTAGCTGTCTCAAACTCCCCCTACAAAAGATATATCTCCATTGATCTTCTGGCTTGACGAATTCCCTTCCCCGCTTTTTCTCATCGGGAGATAAATAGCCCCATAAGCAGCTTTCGACTCGAATATGCGAAGAAGGAATAGGGAAGAGAAAAACAGCAATTTGATTGGGCAACAATCTCTTTGGGAAATCGTCTCTACTTAGTAACCCATTTTCCATAAGATTAAGCAGATGGGCAATAAAATAGAAAAAATACAATCGATCCTCATCCCTCGTTGCAGGGAGGCATGGAGACAGTAGGCGGGATCTTTTTTCAGTTGTTTGACCAACATGAGGCTACCTAATTCTGAAAAAAACCAGCAAAAAGAGACTCCTATGACAGTTGCAGTCCAAAAATCCCCCTGAATCCAATTGCAGAGGATACCTAAGAGGGCAAAAGCTCCTTCTGTGGCAGCCGCTTCCCTCTGAAATGATGTTTTAGAAGGCCACCCATAACTTTCAGCGATCTGTTCAGCGAAAGGAGAGACCCAATTTGCGATGAATGCAACAAAACCTCTCACTCCAATATTCCAGGTTAAGAATGATTTCAAAAAGGCTTCACACAATGGGGAAGAATGGACAATGACCTTATACCCACAACTGATCAAAGTAATGGCCAGGAAAATCAACGTATAATGATTGATGAGGTAACCCAAAAGCGAGTTCGATTGTGTGACTGCTGCATCTTTTGGGTTTTCGTAATGTGTCTCCATATAAAGAATCTCAGCGTTTAATATGAGGATCTTGCCAAAATGATATTTTTACATATACTTTTTTCCTATGGCAACGCAAGAGAGCCTTAACTCCATTGCAGTTATTGGGATGTCAGGTGAATTTCCCCATTCATCCACGCTCTCCTCCTTCTGGGAGAATATAAAAGCAGGCAGAGAGCTGATCTCATTTTTCACTGATGAAGAATGTTTGGCATCTGGAGTCCCTCTCTTCTCAGTCAAAGATTCCCGTTACATCAAAGCAAAAGGGTTTTTGGAGGATGCGGATTGCTTTGATGCAGACTTTTTCGGGTATAGTAGAAGGGAGGCAGAACTCCTCGATCCTCAACAACGACGATTGTTGGAATGGGCTTGGATTGCGCTTGAGAATGCTGGATATGATCCAGATCAATACGAGGGCTCGATTGGAGTATTTGCTTGCTCAAGCCTCAGCAGTTATTTCTACTTTAATCTTTACCCCTATCTTTATGGGTCTTCCAGTCAACTTCAAGATGAGATGTTAATGGTGTTAGGCAATGAGAAGGATTTTGTCGCCACACGCATTTCCTACAAAATGAATTTGAAGGGCCCGAGCAAGTCAATACAAACCGCATGTTCATCATCGCTTGTAGCCGTGCATGATGCATGCCAAAGCCTTTTGAACTATGAATGCGACATGGCAATAGCCGGGGGTGCGTCCATTACATTTCCACAGAAAGCGGGCTACACCTATTCTAAAGAAGGAATCATGTCTCCAGATGGTCATTGCAGGGCTTTCGATCATTTAGCTGCTGGGACACTCGTGGGCAATGGTGGAGGAATAGTTGTCTTAAAAAGGCTTCAAGATGCCCTTGAAGATGGAGATACCATCATCGCTACGATTAAAGGTTCATATACCAATAATGATGGCGCAGAAAAAATTGGATATACTGCCCCAAGCATCAAAGGTCAATCTCATGCAATTATAGGGGCACAATTAGCGGCTCAGGTTTCTCCCGAAACGATCACTTATGTCGAATGCCATGGTACCGCCACGCAGCTTGGGGATCCGATCGAAATCGTTGCGCTCACATCGGCCTTTCGAAAGAGCACTGAAAAAAAACAATTTTGCGCGATTGGCTCTGTGAAAACAAATATGGGTCATCTGGATGCTGCTGCAGGAGTAGCGGGTCTGATCAAAATTGTTTTGTCCCTACAGGCACGTCAGATCCCACCCAGCTTGCACTTCACACAACCCAATCCTAAGATCGATTTTGCCAACAGCCCTTTCTATGTGAATAGAGAGTTGACACCCTGGAACTCGCAGAATGCTCCCTTGAGGGCAGGGGTTAGTTCCTTTGGTATGGGAGGAACGAATGCACATGTGATTTTAGAGGAAGCCCCACTGCAACGGCCACAGCCCTCCACCTATTCTTCTTTTCTTTTGCCATTCTCGGCAAAAGATAAAAGGAGCTTGCAACATCTTCTGAGGCAATTTCTTAAGAAATTGCCAACGTTGATTTACCCGTTGGCTGATATTGCCTTTACGCTTCAGATAGGACGTAAAAGGTTCGACGAGAGAGCGGTATTTATCTGCTCTACAAAGGAAGAAGCAGCTGCACAGATCAACCTCTTTCTGGAACAAGTTATCCCCCCTCCGCTTCCCATGAAGAGTCCCTGGTATGAGGCTGCAGAAACCTGGTTAAACGGTGGGGCTATCTCTTGGAAAAACTACTACAAACAAGAAAAAAGAAGGAGAGTACCCCTTCCCACCTATCCCTTTGCTAAAACCCATTATTTTATTTCGCCCAAGCCTATAGGAGCTCTACCACAACAGAATCATGTTACTCAATCAAACATAAGCTCTTCTCAAGACATTGAAAAGCGCATGATCGAGATCTGGGAAAAAGCTCTCAAATCCTATGGAATTACTCCACAGGCTAATTTTTTTGATCTGGGTGGAGATTCCTTACTAGCTCTTGAAATTACAGATCAAATCCGTCAGATTTTTCTTGTTGAAGTAGGCTTGAGAGATCTTTTTGACAATCCCACAGTGGATCACCTCTCATTGTTGATCAAGGAATTGATGGATCGTGCGCTCCTCCAGCCTCTTCATTCTGCTTAATCTTCTTTTATTTCTGCCCCCCCTCTCCTCTCATGAGATTTCTCAGAAAATCTCTCGGCTGATGAAAAAATACCAGATCCCTGGGGTTGCTTATGCTGAAATCAGAAATCGTAAATTATATTCAATCCACTGTTATGGCTTTAGCGATGTCCAAAAAGGTCTTCCTGTCACAGAATCCTCGATTTTCCAGGTGGGTTCTCTTTCAAAGATGCTGACCGCCTGTGGCATCATGCTCCTCATAGAACAGGGCAAACTCGATTTGGATGCTCCCATTGAGAACTATCTCCAACGCTGGCATTTACCTCCCTCAGCTTTTGATCACGAAGAAGTGACCCTAAAACGGATTTTGAATCACACGGCAGGACTTTCGGTTCCTAGTTATTACGGCTATTCTTCCTTTGACCACCTACCCGATCTGATCACTTCATTAAATGGAATTAAAGGATCCCACCCCAGACTTCAACTCAAAACCCTTCCAGGAGAAGAATTCCATTACTCTGGCGGTGGATATTCCCTTCTACAACTAGCCGTAGAAGATGTGACAAGATCTTCTTTCGATGTTTTCATGAAGCAACAGCTTCTATTACCTTTAGGGATGGTCAATAGTGCTTTCAGCTTACCGCAACATCATTCAGTGCAGTTATGTCAATCCTATGGTTTGTTTGGTCAAGAGCTCTCTCCGCTCTATTTTACCGAAGCTGCAGCAGCCGGTCTCTACTCCACGATTTCTGATCTTGCCCAATTCGCTGCTTATTTTCTTTCTCTCTACATTTCTCAAACTCCAGCTATTCTGTCTCCCTCGAGCCTTAAAAGGATGATAGAAGCTCAGGAAACAGCGTATGCCCTAGGATGCGATATTGAATTTTTCGAAACTTCTCCTGCTTCGCGCATGGTCTATCATACTGGAGCCAATCCAGGATGGAGAGCCGGTATCTACTTACTACCCGATCTAGGCGATGGTGTCGTGATTCTCACGAATAGCGACCAAGGCCTTACACTGATTGAAGAAATCGCGGGAGAGTGGATCTTCTCACATGTAGGATTTCCCCCGCAATTTTACAAGAATCTTCAGAACAGTCGTCTTTTCCTATTTCTTACTCTTCTTCTTCTTGGTCTCTCGTGGTTACTTTATCTGATCCTTCCCACGTTTACCGCTCGCATCAGAAAGGGACTTTGGATTTTCATCGCGCTTTTCGGCTTACTTTGGTGGGGAATCTTTTATACACCCTGGATCTACTACTACCCTTCGGGAGGAGGAAAATGGCTCCTTGCCACTTTGATGCCTCCTGAATTTAAATTCTTAACATTTACAGTATCCGCATGCTCTCTCAGTAGTATTTTTGCACTGTTGATTTCAAAAACAAAAACAAGGATGGTATTACCATGAGTCGAGCCGTTGTAACACCAAGAGTTGAAAGTTCCGAATCCTTTCGTATTCTATATCAACTTATGCAGCATAAACCTTCGAATACACAAAATAAAAGGGCCCGTGAGATTGCGGATGCTGCGATCAAGGTTCTTATCTGCACCATCGCTTACAGCGCAACCTTCACAACCATGGAGATGGCGCGAAAAAACTTTGATGATCAATTCCGACAGGATCTCGTAGCCTATGGAGAGGCCTTTACGACAGGCACGATGGTCGCCTGGTCTTCATTAAGTGTCTACAAAGATTTAATAAAAACAGCACCCATTACTATTCCACGAAGCAATGATCAATGCTCTCGTACTGCTCATTGGACCAATGTCTTTTCTCTGGGTTTACTCTCTGCTTTACCTTCAATGTATGTGGGCTATTATTACCAAGATACTCTCTTTCTTGCCTTCTATCCTCCAATCATCTTTTCTACTTTTTCCATGCTCTCGATCCATGAGCTTTTTAAAAAGATATTTAAAGACAAATCCCTTTCAGAAATGATTTCAGGTCAGTCTCAAACAGTTTCAAATCAGGCTGCATTAGCTATTGCCAAACACAATTTTTGTAAAATTCTTCGCAGAAGTTTTCGAGAGATATCTAAGGAGGATGCAATAGCATTATACAACTCCCTTAATGAGACACAAACCGGTACAGAACTAGCTAAAGGAAAAACTGCTATAAGGAAGCTTTTTCAACAAGGCGTCGCCACTCTCACCCCAATCACAGCCCAAAGCCAACAGCTTTCATATGGCAAGCAGCTTGTCAAAACCATTGCAACATCTGCTGCCTTGATTGCTCCTGTCATGGATACCTACTTACTCTACAAAGGGTTCAGAATTATTTCTGACAAGTGGCTTCCCTTGCCATTTCTTACCCTATTATCAATAGGTCCTGAGATCTACCTTCAAACAAAACTCAACCAAAAATCTTGGACCCGAACCTATGAAAATTTATTTACCCTAAAAGCAGCTGATTTGCAGTGTCCGAAAACTATAGGAAGTTTCATCGGCAAATCGGTAAAATGGGTGATGATCAGCAGCATCACCTTGCTCGGACTCGCTGCAGATGTCACCCTTGTTCGTGATCATATAGGCTTGGACGCAGTTTTACCTGCGACTTTTTCCTTACTCTATTTGAGTGTGATGGGCACTTTAGTTTTTAATTCTCTTGTCGAACTTGCAAACGATCTGGAAGAGTATTTCGAAAATAGGAAACGTTCCGCACAGCAGATCGAAGCCGATGAATTTTGTGAGCGTCTTGAATTTGTTGAGGAATATATTCGTGAAATGCCTTTACGAATTTTTTCAATATTTTTGGACTCCCTTTCTCTAGCTCCGGCTCAATTGCAGCAACTAGACCCTAAACAGTTCGAAGGAAGTTCTAAAAAACAAGATTAGGGCATGAACGATTCTAATCTTTTTATCGATGATATTCTTAGGAAAAGAGCCCTTAAGACTCCTCAAGAAACTGCATACCGTTTTTTATTGGATGGTGAATCCCTTGAGGTTTCAATCTCATATCACGATTTGGATAAAAAAGCTCAAACCGTCGCTAGTGCTCTAAAACACAAATTAACAAAGGGGCCCCAAACTGCACTAGCCCTGCTTCTCTTCCCTTCTGGCCTAGAGTTTATCTCTGCCTTTTTTGGATCTCTCTATGCAGGGGTGATTGCAGTCCCCCTGTCGATCCCCAAAGCTAATCGAACATCGGATCGCCTTTCCTCAATTTTTAAAGAGAGCTCATTTTCCTTGATCCTCTCTGATCAAGCAACCTACAAAGAGCTAAGGCGCCACCCATTTTTTTCCTCTTTACCAGATGACATTTGGGTGCTGACAGACCAACTAGAGGGCAATTTCTCATTCGAAAAACGAGATCGACAACCCATTGCTTTTTTGCAATATACTTCAGGTTCCACAACCCTTCCTAAAGGGGTTATCATTACTCATGACAATATCATTGCTAATCAAAAAATGATCCAGGAAGCCTTTGGACATGATGCTTCGACGGTTTTTGTAGGCTGGCTTCCTCTTTTTCACGATATGGGGCTGGTCGGTAATATTTTACAGCCGATGTATCTTGGGATCCCTTCAACCCTCATCTCTCCCGTTGCTTTTCTACAAAAGCCGATCCGATGGTTGAGGGCCATTTCAAAATATCGGGCAACTACGAGTGGCGCCCCCAATTTTGCCTATGATCTCTGTGTCCAAAAGATCAAGGACCATGAGATCCATGATTTAGATCTGAGCTGTTGGAAAGTTGCCTTTAATGGAGCAGAACCCATCCATCTCAAAACTTTAGAACGGTTTGTATCACACTTTGGCTCTTGTGGCTTTCGTAAAAATGCATTTTATCCTTGCTATGGAATGGCTGAAGCAACTGTCTTTATTTCAGGAAATGCCCCAAAACAAAGCTGGGAGTCAATTCAAGTCGATCGTCAGGCTTTAGAGCAACAACATCGAGCTCTTCCTTCAACCTCCTCTCAATCTCTCTTTTTTGTGAGCGTGGGGAAGAGCTGGCAAAACGAGAAGATCAGCATCGTCCATCCCGAAAAATGGGTGCCATGTTCTCCATTTGAGGTGGGAGAAATATGGGTACAAGGACCTCATGTGGGTATCGGTTATTGGAATCAACCAGAAGCCACCACAAAAGCTTTCCATAATCGGCTTGCCAGTGACGAAGGGTTCTTTCTGCGCACAGGTGATCTCGGCTTTCTAGACCAGTCGGGCACTCTCTTTATCACAGGACGGTTGAAAGACCTGATGATCATCAGAGGTAGAAACATCTACCCCCAGGATGTAGAGTTCTTAGTTGAAAAAAGTGATCCAGCCTTACGTCCGCATGGTTCTGCTGCATTTTCGATCACCCAAGATGAGCAGGAGTGTTTGATCATTGTTTCAGAAATTGAAAGGGAGCACATACGCTACTTTGAGCCCGAAATTGTAAGAGGGAATATCCGTCAGACACTTAGCCAGGAACTCCAGATCATTCCCACTTCGCTTGTTTTTATTAAGCCTGGCACGCTCCCCAGAACTTCTAGTGGAAAGGTGCAGCGCACCCTATGTAAGAAGCTCTTCTTAGAAAATAAACTTGAAACCCTAGCTCAGGTAAAGGGAGGGTTTTCTACTCAAAATCCTTCAGTCCCTATAGTCGCTGAGCTGAAAGAGCGCGTTGCGACCACTCTTCATCTTCTGCCCCAACAGATAGAGCCCCATACAATCCTCTCCTCATATGGATTAGATTCTTTAGGCGCCATCGAGATACAAGCCTTTCTTCAAGAACGTTGGTCTTTCCCCTTGGGATTTGAAGAATTGCTCGGAGAGATTACCCTCGAACAATTGACCAGCCGGATTCTTGCCTACACTCCCTCTGCAGCGACCCTTTCCTCTTCAAGAGCAACCCTCTCTTCTCTTTCCTATCAACAGCAAGGGATTTGGGTCGATATGAAGCTATTTCAAAATCCTCCCGTTTACCATCTTGCAAAAGTCGTTGAAATCACCTCACCTGTAAATGCCTTCAGGCTCAAAGAGTCCCTTGCCGAGCTTGCACAACGCCATGAGCTCCTGCGGGCTCAATTTTCTAGTCAAGAGAGCTCCTTTAAGATCCTCCCTCAAATTTCTCTGCCGTTTTTTGAAATAGCTATTCCTGAAAAAGATCTTACTGAGTTTTTTCAAAGAACCTTGCTGCAGCCTTTTCAAATGGATGACGAGGTTCTTTTTGCTGCCTGGTTAATAAAAACTGAAACTGATCGCCACCTTTTATTTCTCAAAGCTCACCATTTGATAGCTGATTTATGGTCTTTAGGCATCTTCCTCGAAGAGTTGATTGCACTTTATGACCAGTTACAGCTTCCTCCCATACAATTCTCCTATAGAGATTATATCAACTTTCAGAGAGAAAGTTTACTAAACGCGCATCATCAGCAATCGATAGAGTTTTGGAAACTGCACTATGCGCCCTCAACCCTACTCACAACTGATTTCCCGAAACAAGCTGTGCCTACCTTTGAAGGGGGACATCTCTATTTTAACCTCCCCAATCAACTGTCCCATGCACTTAAATCTTTTTCACATCTCCACAACACCACACCTTTTGTGGTCTTATTGTCAGCTTATTTTGTCTTGCTTTGGGAAAGAGCTGGTGGAAAACATTGGTGTGTCGGCACTACAAGTAGTTATCGGCCCGATCACCGTTTACACTCCTGTTTTGGCCTATTTGCGAACCTTCTTCCCATTTGCAGCTCACTTTCCCCCTATCTTTCCTTTGAACAACATGTTCACAAAGTCAAAAAAGTCATTCTAGATTCTTTTCACTATCAAGTGCCTTTTTATCAACTAATTGAGCAACTGCCTCAAGTACGAGAAAAAGGTTCCTCCCAGTTATTTCAAACAATGTTTGTCTATCAGAGTGTCCCTACCCTTTCTGACGAATTTCAAGACTTGATCATTCCTACATCATCTTCCACCCCCTCCTTTCAAAAAGGAAGTCTCTGTTTCCAGCCTCAGTCCTGGCTGCCTCCAACCTCTGCCTTTGATCTTTCCCTGTTTATGAATGAAAGCAGGGGACAATTTCATGGATATTTCGAATACTCCTCAGAACTCTTCTCCGCTTCAACTCTCCATTCTATGAAGGATCAATTTTTAGATATTTTAGAAAGGTCTCTTCAACACCCCCAAGCCCATCTGTCAGCTCTTTCTAAGTTTCCTACTCCCCCTATCTTTAGCGAATTTCATCTATCCCTGATCGATCTATTTGAAGCTCAAGCTCGTCGTTCACCTGACAAATTGGCCTTGGTAGAACAAGAAAAGGTTTTGACCTATTCTGGCCTGGATGTTCTCTCAAACCAATTCGCAAAGGTATTAATCAAAAGAGGGGCGACTCCGGATAGTGTCATCGGCGTGAAAATGGAGCATGCCATTGAAGTTGTCATCACGATTTTGGCCATTCTGAAGGTGGGTGCGGCATTTTTGCCGATTCATCCTAAAACTCCTGACAATCGCCTTAAATCGATTGTAAACGATAGCCACTGCTCTCACATTGTTATCTCACCTAATGCCCTTCCTTTGCCATTTCCCTGCATCCCCTGTGCTGACTGGGAAAATGAGAGTAAGGCACCATTTAGATCCCTAGCAGAGTATGACTCCATTGCCTATTTGATCTACACTTCTGGGTCCACAGGGCAGCCTAAAGGGGTCTGCGTTTCCCATCAATCTTTAGTCAATTATCTCTTTGCTATACGCGAAGTTTATACACTCAAAGGCTCTTTACATTTTCCCCTCTACTCGCCCCTCTCTTTTGATCTGACCCTAACTTCTCTCTTCTTTCCTCTGCTTTTTGGCCATACGATACATATTTATGAAGAGCAAGAAGAGATCGGCTCTACTCTCTTCAAAATTTTCAACCATCCTCTCATCACTCATGTCAAGCTCACTCCCTCCCACTTAAAGCTTCTCGAACACTTCGAAATCTCTTGCCCACACCTTTCACAATTGATTGTGGGTGGTGAGCAGCTCCCCGCTTCTTTAGTCTTGAAAACGTGTGATCTCTTTAAACACCCTCTTACTGTTATCAATGAGTATGGACCTACAGAGACAACTATTGGATGCATCTCCTATATTTTCACCTCCCCAACCAGCACCACTCAACTGCCTATCCTGCCGATCGGTACACCTTTGACTAATACTTGGACCTATCTCTTCAATGATTACTTGCAATTTCTTCCCCTCAATACAATTGGAGAGCTCTATTTAGGCGGCATCGATGTCTCTTATGGCTATTGGAATCAACCAGATCTCACAGCCGAAAAATTTATTCCTGACGTTCTTGTTGCAGGCAAAAGAGTCTACAAAAGCGCCGATCTTGCCTTACAACTCGACCCCTCAACCTACATATGTCTGGGCCGGAATGATAGGCAGGTAAAAGTTCGAGGATTTCGTATCGAACTGCAAGAGATCGAGGAATGCCTGCTTCAACATCCTGACATCCGGGAGACTGTGGTTCTGCTCCATACTAAAGAAGAGCACTCTTTCATCTGCGCCTATTTTACCCAAAAAAATCAAGGGATAGAGATCGACTTAGTCGATTTACGCCATTTTATGAGCCACCATCTCCCTCATTATATGGCTCCTTCCGTACTGATCCCTTGTCTCCATATCCCTATTAATACCAATGGAAAGGTTGATACAAAAACCCTTCCTGATCCGGAACAATGGCTTCTACCTGAGGATGGAATTATCCTAACAAGCTTACAGAAGCAACTGAGGCAAATATGGGGCCGCGTTCTTGTTTTACAACCTGATAAGATCAGCCTCTCTCGCTCCTTTTTTGAGCTTGGTGGGGATTCAATCAAAGCGATTCAGTTAGTCTCTCTCTGTAGAGCCGAAAATCTATTGATTACCACTTCTGATCTCTTCCAAAACCCCACACTCGTTCAGTTGGCTTACCTTCTCGAAACCCAAAATTCTCAAAATCGCTTGATCTCTTCTGAAGAAGAAAATGAGGAACCATGCCCCCTCACGCCTATCCAACGCTGGTTTTTTACCTATTTTCCTTCCCCTACACATCACTTTAATCAATCTCTTCTTCTCAAAAGAAGTGGCGGTTTCAACCCTGAGTTTATCTCGCGCTCTTTTCGTGCCATTTGTGAGCAACATGATACTTTACGCATGTTTTTCCCCAACAATAACTCCTCTTTCGTTCGACCCAGTGTGGAGCTCTCTTTTCGATTGTTAACTTTTGATCTGACACTGGCCCCTCAGTGGGAAAGTGAGATGCAAAGAGAAATGGGTTCTTTACAGACTCAACTGGATTTCACACATGGTCCTCTGCTAATTCTGGGCCTGTTTGATACTCCCCACGAAAGCTACCTTTTCATCACGATTCACCATCTTCTAATCGATGGAGTGTCATGGAAAATCCTCTTAGAAGATTTTGACCGCTCCTACCGACAGCAAGTCGACGGATTACCAATCAAACTAGCAGCTCAAACGACTTCATACGCATCGTGGGCTAGAAAGAGTATTCAAAATCAATCTCCCCTGCTACCGGCTAAAAGTTTTCCGGTAGCGCATCAAATTCGTACACAAGTTACTTTAACCAATCAGGAAACAGCCAAGTTGTTGCAAAAAAAGATCCCTGGGATCTTATTGACGGCTCTCTACTCAGCCTTTGCTAAGTTGGGTCATTTTTCTCTACAACTCCATCTTGAAGGGCATGGACGTGAACATGAAAGAAATGGTCCCGATCTCTCAAGAACCATTGGTTGGTTTACCACGCTCAATCCTGTTGAACTAAAAGTAGAATCACCTCTCTCTCTTCCCCATCTAATCAGAAGCGTCAAAGAGTGTTTGCTTTTGAGGTTTAGTCCGACCACTTACCCAGAAATCTGCTTTAATTATCTTGGTGAGTTCTCTTCTCGTGAATATGCCTCCTTCACATTTAGCCCCATTTTGACAGGTACTATCGATCCTAAGGCCTCCATTCCCTACTCGTTGCAATGCAATCTCTTTATACTTGATAAGCAGCTTCACGTAGAAATGATCTTCGATGATGAAAAATATCCCAATGAAACGCGAACGCCCCTCTTGCACCACTTTCGAAGTGACTTACTGGCTTTGATAGAATACCTCAATCATGAAACTCCTGAAGAGATTCCTACAGACTTTGGTCTGAACTTGCTGGCTTGGGAAGAGTGGCAACTCTTGCGCAGGCATCCTCAGATTATAGAAAAAATTCTTCCCCTAAGTCCTATGCAGGAGGGATTGATCTATCACATCGCTAAAGAACCCTCTTCAAGAGCCTATCACGAGCAGCTGATCCTTGAATTGACCGGAAAGATAAAACATGATGAATTGCAAAAATGTGGAGAATATCTACTTGAGACTTATGAATCCTTGCGAGCCGCTTTTTTCTATCAGGGCCTTTCTTCTCCTAAGCAAGTGATCTTTAAACAAAGGCCTTTGCTCATCCATTTTTCAGATTTGAGTGAGCAATCCTCTTCTCTAGATGGTTATCTTAGGGAAGATAAAAGTAGAGGGTTTGACATTGCTCGCGACACTTTGTTCAGAATGGCTCTTTTTGATAAAGGGAGCGATCGATCTATTCTAGTTTGGAGTTTCCATCATCTCATCTTAGATGGATGGAGCTTATCTAATCTCTTTAGGGCTTTCCTCGACCATTTCCAAGGTTTATCTGCGCATGGTACTTCACTTTCTACTTACACAGATTGGCTCAATCAACAAGACAAAAAGCAAGCCACCCTCTATTGGACAAATCTGCTACAGCAATTCGACTCTCCTGTTTCTCTGCCGAAAATTGTTTCGACAGAGCCTGTTTGTAGCGCCAAATCCCTCGTTTCTTTCTCTAGCATTCAGATAGAGAATCTGCACAAATTAGCTACCAAACAGAGCGTCACTATGAACAGCCTTTTCCAAGCGATCTGGTGCGTGCTGCTCAACTGCTTTTCGCAAAAATCAGATCTTCTCTTTGGAACGGTCATCTCAGGAAGAAACCCCAACATTGAGGGTATTGAAAAGATGGTGGGACTATTTATCCAGACCATCCCTCTACGCATACGTCTCAACGATTACCGCCATTTTACAGAACTTGCACAGGGGATCCAAAAACAGCTGGTCCAAAGCGAGCCGAATAGCTTTTTGTCTCTTTCTGAGATTCAATCCCTCACTCCCTTAAGAAACCATTTAATCGATCATCTTTTCGTATTTGAAAACTATCCCTTTTCAGGGCAAGCCCACCGGTTAGTAGAAGAGCGTCAACTCCCATTTCATCTGGTTTCAGCCGAACTGATAGAAGAGACCCACTATCCTTTAATCCTCAGTATCATCCCCGATTCACCCTTCACTTTAGAGATTCAATATCATCGCAATCTCTTTGAAGAAGGGATGATCTTAGCACTGGGAAATTACTTCTCCCTTCTCATCGATAAAGTCTGTGGCAATCCTCTCATTCCTCTCGATGAAATCTCTCTCATCTCCTCTTCTGACAGGCAACTCTCAAACGAAATTCCCTATCCCAAAGAAAAAACATTGGTAGATCTCTTTGAAGAGCAGGCTAAGCGGACTCCTGAGAAAGTGGCTATCGTATCCGGATCACATCAATTAACTTATCGTTTACTGGATCAGAGGACAGATCTATTGGCCTCTTATCTTGCTCAATTAGGGATAGGTCTGGAAAAGGGGGTTGGCATTTTACTCCCTCGCAGCATCGAAATGGTTATGGCATGGTTAGCAGTTTTAAAGTCGGGTGGGTTTTATATCCCTCTAGATCCCTCCTATTCTCACTCTCGTATCAACTCGATTTGTGAAGAAACGCACCTCCAATACATTTTAACAACGGCATCTCTGGCTTCGACACACGGTATCCAAAAACAAGCAATTTGCTTAGATCAAGTATGGGAAGAGATCGCAAAAACAACTTTGATACCCTGTTCTAAACCCGATTCTAGTAACCTAGCTTACGTTCTCTATACGTCAGGTTCTACAGGTAAACCTAAAGGGATAGCGATGCCCCATTCAGCAGTGGGCAATCACTTCCACTGGTTTGTCCGCCACTTTCAAGTGAATCCGCAAGACCAGATGCTCCAATTAACCACCTTCACCTTTGATGTAGCTCTGTGCGAGCTCTATGCCCTTTTTGCTGGTGCCACTCTTGTTTTAGCACCTCCTGAAGCACAACACCATCCAGAAGCACTTTTAAGAGTGATTGAAGAGGAGCGGATTTCAATTGTACAACTCGTACCCAGCTTGCTTGAGGTGCTCTTAAAAACGGATGACTTTACGAAATTACAATCTGTAAGACATCTCTTATGTGGAGCAGACATCTTAAAACAAACACATCTCAAACAATGGTTCCAAAAATGCTCTATCCCTCTCACAAACCTATATGGCTTATCCGAAACTTGCATCGATGCCACTTTTTACCCCTGTTCAAAAGAGAGTGCATCCCAAGTAATCCCTATCGGAAAGCCTCTCGACAATCTTGAAATTTTTGTCTGTGATGAGCAAGGAGCTTTGCTTCCTCCAGAGATATCTGGAGAGCTCTATGTAGGAGGAAACAGTTTAGCAAGGGGCTATTATCTCCACCCTGAATGGACAGCTGAAAGATTTCTCCCTCACCCATGTAAAGTGGGAGAGATTCTCTACCGCACAGGAGATCTGGCTGTGCACAAAAGCGATGGTCAACTCTACTACTTAGGTCGAAAGGATTTGCAAATTAAAATTCGGGGCTTTCGTATTGAATTGGAAGAGATTGAGAAAATTCTCTCCTCTTATCCTGATATGGAACGCGTGATCGTCAGAACAGTCGGTGAAGGCTCTCAGCGCGCATTGTGTGCCTATTTTTCTGGAGCTTCCGTCCACATACAGCCTCTTAAAATATTTCTGGAAGAGAGAGTGCCACACTACATGGTTCCTAGCTTCTTTGTTAAACTGGATCAATTCCCCCTCATAGCACATGGCAAAATCGACATCACGGCGCTTCCTAATCCCTTACATGATCATGTTAAAGTCGATCTGGTTCACCCCCAAAATGAGCTACAGAGGCAGATCTCTCTTATTTGGAAAGAAGTCCTCCAATTGGATCTTGAAAAAAACCTCTCTATAGATTATAACTTTTTTGATTTGGGAGGAAATTCAATGATCTTGATGCAAATGTTGTATCAACTGAATAAGCAGCTGCAACGCTCCCTTTCTTTTGAAAAGATATTTCAATATCCAACGATTCGTTCGCTGTCTGAATTTTTGAACAGCTCAGAGAAGGAACCCCTAGATTTTCAAAACATCGCCCAACGCATTCACCAACAGCGTTTGAGAAGAGCCAAGGAAAAAAACAATAATCTCTATGGCTATACTCAGGAATATCATGAGTAGAAGTGTAGCTGCGCCAAGCCTCTTATCCCGAGAGCAAGAAGGGCTCGTCACCTATCACCCGCAAATTCTTGTTGAAAGAGAATTGAGGGATATCCTTTATGGCGCTCCCCCTAAAATTCAAAGCACAACGGCTTGTAAAGTAACACATACTGTCCTCAAATTGATGGCTGCAGCAGCTTGTTATGCGGCAACTTTTGCTAATTTAGAATCGTCCCGTAGGAACTTTGATGACCCTATTTTCCGAGAGATCGTTGCCTATGCTGACTCCTTTGCTTGGGGGACCGTTTCAGTATGGTCTGCATGGGGCATTTATAGGGATATGATTGAAAAAGGCACCATCCACATGAGGGCAAGAACCAAATGTTTGATGGTCACACACTGGATAGGTGTTGTCTTTCTTGGGCTTGTTTCGATGCTTCCCACTACTTATACCACCTATCATTATAATGAAAGTCTCTTCTGGACGATTTATACTCCTCTGATACTTTCTTTCTTTTCAATGGTAGCCATCCATGAGACCTTCGACGCTGTTTTCGTCCATCATAATTTCGCCAGTCGTCTATTTTGTCCTCGAAGACCTAAAGTAGAATTATCGCTAGCACAACATAACCTGCATAAAATCTTTGACTATTCAAGTAGAGCACTCTCAGACGAAAGAGACTTTATATTTGAAAGTGGACTTTTAGCTTTAAATGATGGCTCCAAAAAAGATGCTAGACTTATGCAAGAGGCTCTTCTCAAACTGATGGAGCGCGGTCTGTCGCACCGAGAAGATATACAGGAAGAACGTTCAAAAAAATGTCCCTTAATTAGAAGTATCCTCAAAGCAGTTGCAATTCCAATCACTTTAGCAACTCCTATTATGGATGGAATTTTTATTAATGCGGGATATCGAGAAATTCGCCCAGAGACATGGCCTCTCCCCTTCATTATCGCACTCGCAGTGGTTCCCTCTTTTTATCTGCTTGTTAAAATGGACAGGGACTTTGCTGGCCAAGCTTATGATGGCGTCACGAGTTGCGCATGCAGAAATTTCTCTGCACGTGAGTGGGCAACTTGGATTGTGACCTTGCTGCTGACTACTTGTGGATTATCAACAGATGTCACCTTTGCGCGCGATTTTGTTGGCTTTGATAATTTTGGCCGCGCAGCGATCTCTGCTCTCTTTCTTTGTGTCATCGGAGTTGTCTTGATTACCACCATACAGGAGATGGCTGAAGAGGTTACCGATTTTTTTCAAAAAAGAAAAAGAAACGTCCAAGAAATTCAATATGATGTACTTGTCGAGAAGGTTGATGCTTTATCCATCTTCTTTAAATATACACGATCGGCAAACTTTTTAGCGGCGATGCAAGTCATGGGGTTTGGTGATCATAGCACACGAGATCTCAGCACATGGCAGATCACTCACCGTGATCTGCAACAGATGCTAACTGACTTGACACACTCGATACAACCTCCTGAAGAAGTCATGAGCGATGGCGAGTATGTTCCCTTGGATGAAACTGAACCCAATTTTAAATAACAGCGGAACGCTAGTACTCAACTGCAAAAGTCTTTGGCATTTTGGCAGCCGGGTACTAGTTTAAAGGTTTCTCCATTTCCAAAATCCATGTCTCTCCTGAAACTGGGTCATGATCTACTCTAGAGAATTTAAATCCTGCTTTTTGATAGCTTTTGATCGCACGGATATTATCTGCATTCGGATCGATCACGATTTTTTGAGCCTGGTATTTTTCAAACAAGAGACGCGTGAATTTCCGTAGAATTTCGGTCCCATATCCCTTCCCCAGGTACTCTTCTTCCCCAATAAAGAGATCAATACCAAAAGTTCCTGGGGGAGATCCTGTGAAGTAGTCTACCTCCTCCTTTTCAAGTAGATCTCGGGCATGCACATCCCAAAATTGAATATGCCCAATGGGTTTACCCTCATCGAGGATTACGAAAGGATAGTCAATTCCATTGCCTTCTATTTTTTTGAGAATGAATTCTTTAGGTTGATAGCCATCTAAAAACCAGATATTTTTTACATGCTCTCTCTCAGCCCATTCATAATAAAGCGGAACATCTTCCAAGGTAAATTCTTTAAACGTAATATTCATCTCTTTCTGGTGACCTCCTAGTGTAAGTTTTTGTCCCCTGCTTGTAAGGGTTGAACCTCTCTTTGCCATCTGAACAAGTTTGTCGTGAAAAGCTGGTTCAGGGACTACGACCCTTCTGAGCAATGAGGCCCTAGGATTAATAGAGAACAGACGGAAAGAGAGCGCTTGCAGCGGCCGAGGGAGGAACTTTAAAGAAGTGATAGATGCCATAAACGTGTCGTTATTAAAAGTAACTCTGTAATTCTCCTCTTCTTCGAATATCGAGTGTGGCACAGTGAATCCCTCCACCAAAAGAGTAAAAATGGCGGAAAGAGCAGGGGATCGGTTGAAAGCCATTCTTTTTAAGCAGTCGGATGGTTGGTTCTTCATGTTTCTCAACGACTACCCTTTTCTCATCGAGCATAAAGATATTCATCGAGACCCAAGAGCTACTGATATACATCGGATGATCACTGGGTAGGGTGGAGGGCGGGGCATACATCACATTCCATGACTTGAAAAGGGGTGGAATCACTGGCACCCTTTCTGGATGAATCAGTAGGTGGCCTGGAGCCAGTGGCATGAAAGTGGCATCCACATGCATGGGATGGGAATCATTAAACTTCAATTTGTGGATTTTAAATTGTGATCCGATCTCTCTTTGGAGCCAATCGATTCCAAAATCGTTAGTGACATTGCTTTTTTGTACAAAGATATCTCGGCCGCATCTGATGAAGTCGGCCGCATCAAAAGTTGGCTCAAATTCAGTAATGGAGTAATCCTCCCACTCGCCCTCACCTGTCTCTCTGTAGTCTTCGTTATAGAGCGCATCGGAAAGTTGAGGTTTAGGTGCGCTGGTCCACTTTGCACCTCGATGAAAATACTCCTTCAACAAGGATCGATAGGCATGCATTTCAAAATAACGGGAACGCCAGGCTAATGGGGATTCGATGATTTCATTTCCAATCACCAACAAAAGATCGCGTGGCATAGCCTGATAGAGACCTCCTGGACTGCTCCATTCAGGAGTGGAAAAGGGGCGGGCGTGATCGACTTTCTCAGGCCTACGGACCTTGATGCCTTCGGCTTCCAAAATGGCTACGAATTGGTCTAGTTCTTTGTTGGCTTCCTTAATAAGCTCAGGTGGGAATGATTTTCCCTGATACTGTCGGAAAAAATGCTCTTTAGAAGTGGGAACGGTTGCTTTGACAACAGAATCATAGAGGGGAATGGTGGCACCATCGACATTGCCCACAATGACCTCTTCAAGAGGATCCCATTCGTTAAAGGAGTTGACTATGGGCAAGTCGACCGTTTGATCTTTTTCAATTTCACGTTCTAATAGACTAAAAAGCATGGAAGACCTCTTTCCCTTGTGGAGAAAATGCAAAAATTGTGAGTTTGGAACAGATTTTCCTCCTCAGAGCTGGTTTTGAAGCACCTTCGATATCGATTTTATGGGGTCTATAGATAATTTCTTCAATCGGTGTGAGCGAGAGAGAATTAAATGTTTCACTCGGAATCAACATCGCCCTGGAGGAGGGAAGGTGGTAGAGATGAATCCAAGGTAAACCATTTTGGGTACAGTCTTGAGAGAGATTATAATAACCATATTCCTCCGGAACCTCAGATTCGTTTATGCAAATGACCAAACTATCCGGAGGGATATCGAGCATGGCATGGGAAAGAGAAGTAAACCCAGCACCCCGTTTTACAAGATGTCTCACAAGGGGATGAAAGGAAGAAGGAACATTAAATAAGCCTCTTAAAGCCTTAATAGTTGCACCGTTTGCCTGAGATGAAAGATGAAAAATCTCGATGCCTTCTCTTTCTTTAAATGAAAGAACCTGCTTGGAGTCGGTATCGAGTAGAAAGCCGTCTGGAACCTCTTTGACAACTATTCCATTAGGATAGTGATAGCTTTCATTGTCAATCGGAATGGGCCTGCTAAATGAGAGGGAGTGGCATCTTTTTTCTAAATTATGAATTTCTTCAGCGGGTGTAAGCCCCCTCACAACTACGCTTGTGCGTTTCCCTCTTCCTAAACTCGGGGAGACAGAGCTTTTATAATTTATAGGTGCTACGATGGTGTGTGGAGGGAGGGTGGTGGGATAGTCAGGTGGTGTGTAAGCCTCTTGAGTAACTGCTGGCTCTGCAAAAAAGATGCCTACGACCTCTTTTGGAAAGAGGGGGATCATGAATCGATCCTCAGATTCAGGATCTTGATAAATGGTGGAAGAAAAAGTCTCTTCTCCCATGTGCCAATCCATCATCGTCAGATCTTGGGTAATATAGTATTGTTGGCCATCGGATGGATTCTGTTCGAGGAACTTATATAACTCTGTCACATCATCTAGGTGGAACCTGTTTACATCGAAGTTAATGACAAAATTTTGTCCCGAAAAGGGATGGATAAATTCCACTTCAAGAAAATGCTCAGCCAATTCTTTTAAATTGTTGGTGTAGTTTTTAAAAAGAGCCGTTCCTTTCTGATCAACAAATACCGGATTTGCGTTGATATCTTCTCCGATCGGTGTGCGAAATAGGGTGGCGAAGGGAATAATTTCCGGACCTGGAAAATATTCAGTGTCGTAGATGATCCCTAGCATCATCTGATTTTCAAGAGCCTCTACAAACTGCCGCGAAATACGCTCCTTCTCAGGAATCATGTAAAAAAAGAGTTTCGTTTTGCCAAGTTTGACTTCATAAATTTGAGCGTTATCCTTTCTTCCAGGCAGTGGAGTAAAACTCGAAAGCAGAAAAAGGAAGGTGAGAAGGGTTATCGATTTCATAGGTTATATGAAAAAATTAAAAAGTCTAATTGGATATTCATGTTTGAGATGAGTTGTTCTTGTTTACAGGATTCGTTTTGAAACAATATTTCCTCAACAGGAATTAAGGCTAAGTGTGTGAGCATCTCTGCAGATACTTTCATGATCCGATCAGGAGGTAAAAGATAGAGATGAATCCACGGTAAAGGAGAATCTGTACAAAACTCTGAGATTGCATAGTGATTATGTCCTGTAGGTAGATGGGAACGATTGATAATCAAGACTTCAGAGTCGGAAGGGATAGCTGCAAAAACAGACTTTAACTCACTGAATCCAGAGTCCTGTTTTATCAGATGAAAGACTGATTTCAATTCACCTTTTAAGCCAAAAAGTTCTTTAAGAATAGGTAGGAATTGAGAGTGGCCAGGTGAGCTTTCGAGGATCGTCAGGCTCTCTTTGTCATCATGCTTAATGCATCCTCCAATAGGTATAATAGGTGGCTGGGTATCAAGTTCTTTAATCACAATGCCGTTTGGATAGGTATATGTGTGAAGGTGGGGGCTATTGGCAGAGATTACAGGTCGGTTGAGAGGTAAAGGAGTCGCCCCCTGAGCAAGGGAATCGATATCACTTGCCGGGACAATCCCTTTGATCATCGCATGTAAACTTTTGCCCTTCCAAGAGCCTGAAGAGCGGCTGCTCGAGTAATCCATTGGGGGAATAATGGTTTGTAAAGGCGGGATCCCGACTCGAGACTTTGCAATGATCGGTGTTAATGAGGCGATCAAACAGATCTCTTGGGGTCCTACAGGTAAGAGCCAGCGGTCTTTTGATTCCTCATCTTGAATCATGAAGGCCGAGAACGTGCCTGGCGCCATTTCCCAGTCGGCAAGCGCGATTTCTTCGAACAAGAGATAAGGAGTATGAGTGGCAGAAAGTCCATTAAGGAAAACTATCTGTTCATGAAAATTCTCTGGTTGAATCGTGAGCGCATCCTGATTGACATTCAACGCAAGATAGCGCGAGAGACATTCCACTTTAAGATGGAGCTCTTTTTCGGTAAGACGAGCAAGTTGTGATCCATATTCATTTAAAACTGCATTTCCTATTGGATCGGGATAAATCATTCTTCCCAGTGAATCATGAATCTCTGTGTCATCATCAAGCACATGCTTGATAAGAGGAGAATATTTAGAGGCTACAGGGAGGATCTTTCTCTCTTTAGTTGTCAGCATGAAATGATTGTGATTCAGGCTGTAAATGAGGTCACGAGTGATCTTTTCCTTTTCAGCTGAATGATAAAAGTAGAATTGCGTATCCCCAAACTGTGCAAAATAGATCTGCCCACTCTTGTCATGCTCTTTTGAAAATGCAGTGCATAGAAAGAAAGTTGTACAGAACAACAAACGATAAATCATGAAAAAAGTGATAGCACAGCTGCCGATTTAAAAGAAGTTACGCGAAAAAAATTTTTCTTTGCAGATATTCCCTTGATTGACACAATTTGCCCTAATTTTTGGGACCTAGGCTTTGTGTGAGCCAAGCAACGAAACAACAATACTATCCACTCTCTTCCGCTCAAAAAAGACTATTTATTCTCAATGAGCTCTCACCTGAGAGCCTAGTCTATAATATTCCCTTAGCCATCAAAATTGAGGGCAATCTCGATCTGAACAAACTAGAAAAGTCTTTCCATACGATTGTTCAAAGGCACGATGCTCTCCAAACAACGTTTGAGATAGTCGATGGGATACCCATGCAACTCATTCACGAGAATATCGCATGGAAGCTCGAACATAAACGGGATCCTCAGTTTGATCTCAAACGTGCATTGCCAAATTGGATAAAACCCTTCAATTTAGTTCTGGGGCCACTTTTCCGCATCGAACTGGTAGAAGTCGCAATGGATCTTTATTATCTGTTTCTCGATTTTCACCACATCATCACAGATGCTCGATCGCTCACTATTTTGATCGAAGAATTTTCTCTCTTATATTCTGGATTTCCCCTGCCGTCTCTGCAAATGAATTACCGAGATTACGCCCTCTGGCAACATGAACTTCTTGCTTCAGATCTTCTACAAAAACAAAAAAAATATTGGTTAGATCAACTTTCTCAAGATCTATCTACATTAAACTTTCCTGCCGATTATCCCCAACTTGCTCCAGCTAGTTTAAAGGGGGAAAGACTCTATTTTTTCCTCGATGTGCAGACTACTTCTCGCCTGCGACAATTTGCAAAAGAGCAGCGCCTCTCTTTATACATGCTCCTTTTGACTATATATGGAACCTTACTGCATCGATATACGGGAGAAACAGAGGTCATCATTGGCTCCTCTATTGAAGGTCGATCAAAAGCTGAATTAAGAAATGTGATGGGCGTTTTTATTAACGCACTCCCCATTAAATTAGCTATCCCTTCTCTTAAGAGATTTAACACCCTCCTTCATGAAGTCAAAGAAACCTGTCTAGAGGCTTATCAAAATCAGCTTTTTCCTTACGAAGAATTGACAAACCTCTTAGTCAAAGATAGGAGTAGAGGTCAAAATCCGATCTTTCAAACCCTTTTCGATTTTCATAAGGGGAGCCGTTCAAAGATCAACTTAAAAGAGCTCTCACTTGAGTCTATCCCCATCTACCCCTCTGCCTCAAAGCTAGATCTCTCTCTGGAAGCCATCGAAAACGAAACTACCATTGAGCTCTTTTTTGAATATAAGAGTGATCTTTATTCCCAGCAGACGATTCAACGGTTAGTCAATGGTTTTGTGAATATTGCCCTTTCAGTCATCCAAAATCCCGCTTGCACCATAGGTTCGGCTCCACTATTCTCCAAAGCAGACCAAGCTTCTCTCTTATCACTTTTTGATCATCCCAACCCAAAAATTCCCTTTCATAACTCATTCCAAGAGCTATTCAAAAAGCAAGTCGCTCTCTATCCTGACAGAATAGCTGCGGAAGATGATACTCAACAGTTGACCTATGCCGGGCTCGAGCTTGTCACTACAAGATTATCGAATCAACTCAGACATCAGGGGGTTGTTCCTGGGGATGTTGTAGCGACATGTATGGAACGTTCGGTCGATCTCTTACTCTGCATCTTAGCCATTTTTAAAGCAGGTTGTGCTTATGTCCCTATCGATCCTGATTACCCTTTAGAACGCTCTCAAGATATTTTGAAAGAGAGCGGTGCCAAAATAGTTCTCTCCAACCTTCCTTCGCCTCTTGCCGAAACTTTTAAAATAGAGTGGTGCTATCTACAGACACTTCTTTCTTCTCCTGCTAGAGCGCTTTCTGATTTAGATGTGCCATCGGAAATGCTCGCCTATATTATTTTTACTTCAGGAAGTACCGGGAAACCCAAAGGAGCGATGCTCTGCCACAATGGGATGATCAATCATATCTATTCAAAAATCGCTCTCCTAGGGCTTTCTGAACAAGATGTGATCGCACAAACCTCTTCTCAAACATTTGATGTTTCTTTATGGCAATTTTTAACTGGGTTACTTGTTGGTGCTAAAGTTGTTGTTTTCAATAGAGATGAGGCTTGGGTTCCCGATCTTTTACTACAAGCATTGGATCGGAAGAGAATCACCGTTTTCGAAACAGTTCCTTCCCATATGCATCTCATTTTGGATGTCATTGATAAAGCGAAACATTCCATGAGCTCTCTCCGTTTCCTCATTCTAAATGGAGAAGCCCTTCCTTTAAAAATGTGTGCAAAGTGGCGGGGGGATTACCCCGAAATCCCGATCATCAACGCCTATGGGCCCACAGAATGTTCCGATGATACCTGCCACTACATCGTTACAGGGCAAGAAGGAGGTGACAGGGAAACCCCACCTGTCGGATCGATGATCGATAACCTCAAGAGTTATGTACTGAATTCTTCCTTGGACCTCATGCCCCCTAATATGCCTGGTGAATTTTATATCGGAGGCATTGGGCTAGGAAGGGGATATGTTGGCCGGGGTGATCTAACCGCAGAAATATTTATTCCTTCTCCTTTCAGCGATCGAGGAGAACGGTTGTACCGGACGAAAGATCTCGCTAAGTATTTCATGGATGGAAATATCGACTATCTTGGAAGGGTTGATAGGCAAGTTAAAGTTCAAGGTGTCCGAATCGAATTAGAGGAGATAGAGAATGTTTTAAAACAACATTCCTCCATTCAACAGGCTGTCGTCCTAGCAAAAAAAGAGGCTACACGTAGCACCTTTCTTGTGGCTTATCTCATTTTAGAACAGAAAGAGGAAAACCCTAAAAACTTTTCAACGGAATTGCGTTCATACCTCTCGCAAAAACTGCCCCCTGCAATGATTCCAAGCCATTTTGTTTATTTGGAGAGCTTTCCTCTAAATCCAAGTGGCAAGATCAACTCCAAACAACTCCCGGAACCCGATTTATATATAGAGGAAAACAGAGTTATCGCTCCGCCTCAAACCGATATAGAAATAGCTATTGCAAGCATATGGAAACAGCTCTTAAAAATACCTCATGTGGGCAGGGAAGATCATTTCTTTGAGAAAGGGGGAAACTCACTTCTCGCCATCCAGTACGCAAGCCATCTCCTTAGTACCTTCTCCGTTGTAATGCGCTTGCATGAGATCTTTACACAACCTATTTTGGCAGATCAAGCTGCCTCTATTGAAATCCTATTGAAGAGTCAGGCTCAAACGGGAAAAACTGATCTTGGCCTTCCCCCTCTTTTGCAGGATTTTTCTTCAAGAAATGATCCCTTCCCGCTCACCCATGTACAACACGCCTACTGGTTAGGAAGAAGCGGCATTTTTGAATTGGGAGAGGTCAGCGTACATGTCTATAGTGAATATGAAAAGCGCGGCCTCGATCTTAAATTGCTAGAAGTGGGACTGAACAGATTAATTCTTCGTCATGAAATGTTGAGGGCCATATTTCCTGGTGATGGTACGCAGCAAATTCTTAAAGAAGTTCCCTATTATCAAATTCCCTATACAGACCTTTCTATTGTTTCTGAGCAGGAGATGCAGAAATGGATCATTTCAAAAAGAGAGCTCCGTTCGCATGAAGTATTCTCAGCCGACGCATGGCCTCTTTTTTCCATAGAAGCGGCTGTTTTACCAGATCGTAAAATCCGCCTTTTTCTCAGCTTTGATGCTTTGATTTTAGATGGATGGAGCCTCAACACATTCATTTTAGAATGGAAACTGCTCTATGACAGTAAAAATGAAGCTCATCTAGATCCATTGGAGTTGTCATTTAGAGACTATGTGCTCACCCTTGATAAGCTCAAAACAACAGAGCTCTATCTAAGGGACAAAGAATATTGGCTTGCAAGAATAGAGGACTTTCCATTGGCTCCTCCACTTCCATTGGTCAATCAAGTCAAAGCACCTATAGAACAGAAATTTACTCGTTGCACTGAAACCATCTCTAAAGAGTATTGGGGAGCTTGCCAGAAGCTTTTAAAGATCTACAATCTCTCCCCCACAGGTTTTGTTGCAGCCGTTTTTGCTGAGGTTTTAGATAAATACTCAGATGAGCATCGCTTTACCCTAAATTTGACATTATTTGATCGACTCCCTTTGCATCCTCAAATCAATGATATCTTAGGTGATTTTACATCCATCACTTTAATCGAGGTTAATCGTTGTCAACAGCTCCAAGAGCCATTTTTAAAAAGAGCTCAAACCCTCCAAAAGCAGCTTTGGGATGATTTAGATCATCACTTATACAGTGGCATTGAATTCTTAAGGGAAATCAATAAACGGCATCCTGAGTTGTCTCCAGGTTCATTAATGCCGGTTGTACTAACCTCCATATTAGGGGTGGAGGATAATGATTATGATGTAGAGCAGTTTCTTGGAAAGGCAATCTTTGGCATTTCCCAAACTCCACAAGTCTGGTTAGATTATAAGGCCTATGAGGTCGAAGGGAGTCTGGTGGTAGAATGGGATTATGTCGAGGGGTTATTCCCTCCCGGATTTATTGACTCCATGCATCAAAGTTATTGTCTTCTTTTAAAGTTGCTTGCGACTGATCTCAAAACATGGCCTCTCTCATCTTTTCCTCTTCTGGATGAGGGAGATCGGACAAGACGCGAGCTTTACAATAGAACCAGCTCTTCATTGTCCAGAGCTCTTCTTGACGAGTTGATTACTGATCATTCTTTCTCCCAGCATCTTGCTCTCATCACATCTGAGAAGGGAATTTCTTATAAACATCTGTTGAAGCAGACCTATCATATAGCCCACTATTTGTCTGCTCAGAGGGTACAGGCCGACCAGCTGATTGCGATCGTGATGGAAAAAGGTGTGGAGCAGGTGATCGCTTGTCTTGGTATCCTCCAATCTGGAGCGGCATACCTTCCGATCGATCCTGAAATGCCTCTGATCAAAATGGAAGAGCAGCTGCGCAACGGAGAAGTCGAATATATACTCACTCAAGAAAAGTGGATCGAAAAGATACAATCGCTCTCACAGTCAAGAAAAGTCACGACGATAGACCAATTTTCAGACTATCCTTCCTATCGATTACCTGTTCCCTCACGCAAACCTGAAGACTTAGCTTATGTGATTTTTACCTCTGGCTCTACAGGTAAGCCAAAAGGGGTTATGATCGAGCATCAAGCTGTGGTGAATACACTTCTTGATATCAACGATAGGTTTGGAGTGAGTGCTTCTGATAGAATCTTATCATTATCCAGCTTGAGCTTTGACCTATCTGTATACGATATTTTTGCTCCTCTACTTGCAGGTGGCGCTACTGTCTTTCCAGATCCACAACGGATCAAAGATCCTGCTCATTGGATTGAGTTGATCGACATGTTTCAAGTCACCATTTGGAATTCAGTGCCCATGTTCATGCTCATGCTGGTAGAGTATTTAGAAAATGTCCCAAGGGCCATCGCTTCTCAATTATCAACCCTTCGGCTCATATTGTTGAGCGGAGACTGGATTCCAGTGGACTTACCTAAGAAAATCAGAGAGTACTTTGGAAACCCTCAGCTGAAAATCATCAGCCTCGGAGGGGCTACTGAAGCCTCAATATGGTCGATTGCCTATGAGATTGATCCCCAAGCCCATTTTATAAAAAGTATTCCCTATGGTTACCCCTTAAGGAACCAAACATTCTTTGTTTTAGATGATCAGTTAGAACATACTCCTGAAGAGACAAGGGGTCAGCTATATATTGGTGGGGTGGGATTGGCTCGAGGATATTGGCGTGATCAAGAAAAGACAGATCTAGCTTTTTTGACTCATCCGCAGCTAGGTCGCATTTATAAAACCGGTGACCTGGGCTGCTTCCATGCAACCAATGGAATTGAATTTCTGGGGAGGGATGATTTTCAAGTGAAAATTGGAGGGCATCGAGTTGAGTTAGGAGAGATTGAATCGATCTTATCCCAGCACGAAGCGGTTCAACAAAGCGTCGTCTTAGCAATCAAAGAGAGTTCTTATTCACATCGCCTACTCGGATGCGTAGTGCTTAAAAAAGCTACTCAAGAAAGAGCTCTTTTTACTTTAGCACAACATGGCAGACGCCGTTTTGTTGAGCCCCATCGATCGATATCCCTTTCTCAACCGATATCTGAACAAAGAGAGCTCTGGTTTGCTCGCAAAAGCTATCGGAGATTTGATAGAGCGGCTCTTACACATAATGATTTGATAGGATGGCTAAAAAAGAGCGTGAATAAAGATAGGCGCAGCATGCCTCTGGCACTTGCTCTCCACGACTTAATTTTAAATCCCCTTTCAGCTATCTATGAGCCTTCCTCACCACTTCCTAAATATCGATATCCTTCCGCAGGCTCGCTCTATCCTGTTCAGGTCTATCTCTCTATTCCTGGAGGTGAATTTGGGGGTGGTTATTATTATTTTGATCCAATTGAAAGGAATCTCGTTCATCTGCCTTCTGAAAATAGCCCTTCCTCTCTCGCAATCTTTTTTGTAGCTAAAATGGCAGCCATAGCACCTTTATATGACACTCTCAGTGATGATTTCTGTGCTCTGGAAGCAGGCTACATGGCCCATCTCGTCGAGAAGGCTTGTTTTGAAATAGGTCTGTCGATCCACCCAGTCTCATTCGAAGGCATGGCAGAAGCTTTTGGTCTCGACACAGGGGAAAAAGTGATTTGTGGGTTTGAAATGGTTGAAGGGGCAACCCCTAATGAACTGGATGTACAACTCTCTTTATATCTTTACATCAAAGAAGGTGGTGTTAGTTCATTATCTTCTGGTTGGTATCTGTTCCATTTCACCCAATGTACGCTACAGAAAGTATCTGAAGAGGGAATTCATCTCACCCCAGTACATTTGGATACCTATTCGATTTTTAAAGAGTCTGCCTTGGCTCTATTTTTCACTATCCCTTCTCATGTGGAAAAAAAGAATCGAAGCAGGCTTCTTCTCCAAGTAGGTGCTCTGTGTCAAAGTCTGATGGAACAGGGTACCTTGCTTCAGATAGGTACATGTCCTATCGGACAAATAGATATTCCTAATCCAGCTCTTTTTCCACCACTTCAAGAGGGGAAAGAGATTGTACATACTCTTTTTGCAGGAGGCATTACTCAAGCGCAGATCGCAGAAAAAGCGAGTTCTCAGCTTCGTCAGGTGCATTTTGAAGACTCTTTGAAGGAATATCTTAAGGAGCATCTGCCCGCTTACATGATCCCTAACTCCTTTGTCATTTTGGACAAATTGCCTTTAACCGCTAATGGGAAAGTGGATAATAAGGCGCTTTTAAATGGGTTGCCCCAGAGATCGCTTCCGAAAAATGAACGCACTCCCCCTAGAAATGAGACAGAACTCAGACTCGTAGAGGTATGGAAAGAGATACTCCAAGTCAGTGAATTGAGTATCCACGATGATTTTTTTGCACTTGGTGGTCAGTCTCTTTTGATGACAAAAGCGGCCCTTAAAATTAGAGAAATTTTCCAGTTTGAAATCCCCTTAAGGACATTTTTTGAATTAACGACTATAGCCACTCTCGCCGAGTTTCTTAACCAATCGATTTCACATAAAAGGGAACAGAATAGTCCCCAACTTCAACTCGATACTTCTATCCAATCGATTTTGCCCCATAACCAACTCATCAGAGATCCCGAGCATATTTTTTTAACGGGAGCCTCTGGTTTTTTAGGATCCCACCTTCTCCATGAGCTCTTAGCGAAGTCGCAGGCAAAAATTTATTGTTTAGTCCGAGGGGACAAGAAATATCTATTCTCTCGTCTCAAACAATTTCAAATCCCCATCGAAGGCTGGGAAGATAGGGTGGAATGCATTGTGGGAGATCTCTCCAAGCCTTGCTTAGCCTGCTCTCCTGCTGATTATGATAGACTATGTAACAGAGTGGATGCCATTTATCATTGTGGAGCTGATGTCCATCATATCTATGATTTTAAAATGCTGAAAGGTGCCAATGTCGACAGTACGATAGAATTGTTAAAAATCGCTACTCGAGCTCGTGAAAAGGCTATTTTCTATATTTCGACTCTAGCGGCGGCGAGTGATCGCACACAAGATGGATATCTGAAAGAAGATTTTCCAGTAAATCCTCCACAGGGATTGGTCAGCGGCTATCAACAAACCAAATGGGCTTCAGAAAAGTTGCTGTACGAGGCTCATAGAAGGGGCATTCCAGTGACGCTGTTTCGACCCTGTACCATCACAGGGCATGAAAAAACGGGTGTGAGCTCTTTTGTAAATGACCATTTTCTAAGGTTGATCAAAGGATGCATTCAGCTCAAAAAGGCCCCTCTATCGCAAGAAAAGATCGATATATTGCCTGTCGACTTTGTTAGCCGAGTGATTAGCCAACTGTCGCGCAGCGAAGAGGCCTTTGGCAAAGTTTTCAATGTTTCCAATCCTTATAAAATGGACTGGCTTGGGGTCGTCGAGTGGCTTAATCAAGCTGGATATGAGATCGAGCTTATATCGCCTCAAGAGTGGCGTACTCTCCTAGCGAAAATTACTCCAGATAACGCCCTCTTTCCGCTGCTCACGATCTATCTTTCTGAAGAGGCAGAGAATCTCAGTCGAGCAGAAGTGGATGCTCAGAACACATATGCCTCCTTGAAAAAACTAGGTATCGACTTTCCAAGCATGGGGAACGATCAATTCATGATCTATTTTGAGTATCTTAGGAAAGAAGGATTTGGAATTTAAATAACACAATACTTGGAGGATATAGCGTATGAAACCTTTTGTGATCTGCAATATGATTCAATCGGTTGATGGACGAGTCAAAGCGGATGGTTGCCCCGTAGATTTTTATCTGATTTATAGGGGAATTGAAAAACAATTGAAAGCAGATGGCTGGATCTGTGGCAGAATCACAATGGAAGATTTCATAGGGAGCGCTTCCTATAAAAAGAGATCTTCTCTAAAGTCGATTCCTAAAAAAGATTATGTTGCTCCTTATAAAGAAAAGCTCATTGGTGTTGTGCTTGATACAACCGGGAAGCTTCTCTGGAATACCAATGTGATCAATGATGCACATATCGTGGTAGCATTGAGTGAAAAAGCCTCTTCCGATTACTTAGCATTTTTACGTGAACAAGGGATTTCTTATATCTTTTGTGGGAAAACGAAAATTGATTTAAATACAGTGCTCAAGAAAATTGGAAAGCTATTCCATGTTAAAAAGATTTTGCTTCAGGGAGGAGGTAGAATGAATGGATCGATGCTACGGGAAGGACTTATCGATGAGCTTAGCCTACTGGTCTGCCCGGCGATCGAAGGTACTGTCAATACCTCTACGATCTTTGATGTTAACCCAAAGAGGAAACCCGCCCATCTCTTAAAACTTCTTTCGGTGAAAAAGTTAAAACAGGATATCTTGCTTCTGAACTATAAGGTGTTGAGTAAAAAGAAGAAATGAGTTGGTTCATGAATCTTTGATAAGGGGGAGCAGATCTTTTACGATTTCTCTTCCGATGATCTCATTACCCTTTTCATCGATATGAAAATAGTCGATATAGAAGGAAGATTCATAACCTGTAAGAGCCTGCGAAAGATCTCTGAAGCCTTCATCCTTAAGAAGAGAGACTTTTTCTTGGACTTGACTGAAGAGACTCCGGCCGTGTAGATAATTTTCTCCTTCTTCAACTAGCTTTTGCTCATAGGGCATCACATCTTCCTTGCTCAAGATAGTGGGCTGCCAGTAGCAGAGCATATCAAATCCAAAAAACTGCGATAAAGCTCTCACGACATCCATGTTTTGACGATAGAGGGAGACTATTTCTTCTGCCAAATCCTTTGAATGGAGCTCAGCGTCGTCGGATTTAGCCAATAAGGGTCGTTTTAAAACCGGGCTAAAAAGTTGATAGAGAGGAGAATGTCTGGCATACCCATCGATTGTTTGTTTCACAAGAGATCTTCTTTCCCGTTCAAAGGACTCTTCTCGCTCGAGTTCATCCCATGGGATTCCGACCTTTCCCAACTGCCCTGTACGTAATGTGCTACAGACTTCATTGAGACCATCATAAAAAATTACAATATGGGGATGATGGTGACGTTGCAGTTCTGTCATTAAATAAATCACCTCCTGGGTGCTGACAAAGCCTATTTCTCCCATATTGATCACATCACAATCTAAATGATGTTCTTCCCAGAGGATTTTTTTGACATAGGAAGGAATCGTATGATCATCACGAACACCCCATCCCCAGATAGTGCTTCCGCCAAAGATAAAAATTTTGATGGTTTCAGCTGAAACTAGGGGCTGGGGAGAGCGCCAACTTTTTCGTCTTGAATCGTCGTCGACATTGATATACTTGCCATGAAAAGGCAGCGTTTTCCAGTAGACATAGGGCTGCCACCCAATCTGAGCTATCACCTCAGTGAATTCTGCCAAATAATCTTTATACCAATCAGCTTGTTGATAACTATCTGGCGTGGGAGCGCCCGGCTCTAAAATAGAAAGAGCAGCAGAAGAATCAATTTTTAAACTCCATATGGTGAAAGAGATCCCCTCCATGATCACTATGACCAGAATGGCTTGCCCAAGCAGGATCCAACTGCGAGAGAAAAGGCGAACCCACGAAGAAAATCGCTTATCCATCCATCAATTGTAACGTTCCCACGCCTTCCAATAAACAGAGATCTATCTTTGCCAGACAACGGACCTTGATAAAATCCAGAATGAGATTACCTTCGAGATAGATCTCTCCTTTGCTAGATGCAAAATTGGCATCAGAATAAGAAGAGCATTGAGGATCGATAGGGAAGCTCAAGCAGGTCCCACCCATAGTATTTGTAAATTCCACATGGATATGGTTTTTATCGAGTGCCTCTTTCAAAACCTTTCCAGAGCTATAAATAGATTTGCAACTGAGTGGGTGCCATCCCGAAGATAAAAAGGAAACAGTGGGACTCTTAAACGGTTCCTGGGCTCGCGGCGCTAATATGGCTGCTTTATCTTTTTCCCATGTGGCCTTTCTTTGCTCCATTTTCTTCCGAAGAGAGAGAGGGCGCATATCCTTCCACACCTCTTTGATATGAGCTAAACACCCTGCCTTAGACCCCTTGAAACCCACTTCATACCAACCTGCAGGCACACTTTTAAATGTTGGCCATATCGAATACTGTTCTTCAGCATTGACTACCACAGTGTAGATAATCTCTTCTTGCTCTTGCATCCAAGCTCTCCTGACCCCCATATGTTATGGCAAAACCAATCCTTCAATCAAGATGGAATTGCTGACGGTAATCTTTTTTCAGAACAGGTTTTTGTTCGTCTTTAAGGAGCATGGCATTTCCCACGACAAGAAGGTCTAAATCTGTTCCCATAAAGCAGCGAAAGGCATCTTCGGGAGAGCAAACAATCGGCTCTCCCCTCACATTAAAAGAGGTATTTACAAGGATCGGACAGCCTGTGTGCTTCTTAAAAGCCATCAATAGAGCATGGTACAAGGGATTTGTCTCCTTTGAAACTGTCTGCACCCTTGCCGAGAGATCCACATGTGTTACAGCAGGTATTGTTGAGCGTATGACATTCAAGCGCTCAATGCCAAAAAGATGCTCTTCCTCTGAGAAAGTTTTTCTTAAATGCTTCTGACAGACATTTGCTACTAAGAGCATATAGGGACTCTCTACCTCGAGTTCAAACCATTCTAAAAGATCTTCACACAAAACCGAGGGGGCAAAAGGGCGAAAGCTTTCGCGATATTTAATTTTAAGGTTGAGGATCTTTTGCATTGTGGGGGATCGCGGATCTGCAAGAATTGAACGATTCCCTAAGGCGCGCGGACCAAATTCCATCTGCCCTTGCATCCACCCCACAGCCTTACCTTCTGCTAGAGCTAGGGTGGTTTTTTTAAGCATCTCATCCGCCTCAAAAATGTGGAATTCTGCACCTAAAGCTCTCAACTTTTCCTCGACCTGTTCCTGGGAATAGTGGGGGCCTAAGTAACTTCCTTTCATGCCATCAGACGTGCCTTCATTAACAACCCTTTTTTGTTTGAAATGGAGGTGATAAGTAGCTAAGGCAGCACCTAGTGCCCCTCCAGCATCTCCTGAAGCGGGCTGTATCCAGATTTTTTCAAATTGTCCCTGTTTGAGAATTTTACCGTTTGCCACGCAGTTGAGAGCAACCCCCCCAGCCAAACATAGGTAGGGTAATCTGAATTCTTCAGCTAAAGCATGCGTCATACGGATTATGATTTCTTCTGTGACAGCTTGGAGGGAGGCAGCGATGTCCATGTGAAAGGGGTTGAGTGGTTCTTCAGCTTTTCTAGGAGGCCTTTTAAATAAGGTATCGAATCTCTTATTTGTCATGGTTAAACCGCTGCAATAATTGAAATAGCGTTGGTTTAACCTGAAACTACCATCAGGCTTAAGATCGATCAGATGATCGAGAATCAAGTCTCTATAAATAGGCTTCCCGTAGGGAGCCAAACCCATTAGCTTATATTCCCCTGAATTGACTTTGAATCCCGTGTAATAGGTAAAGGCAGAATAGAGAAGCCCGATTGAATGAGGAAAGCGCATCTCTCGTTTCATTTTCAGATTGGCTTGTTGGCCTAAATAGACGGACGTTGCTGCCCATTCTCCCACCCCATCCATCACAAGAACCACTGCTTCATCAAAGCCAGAGGGATAAAAAGCACTTGCAGCATGGCTCAAATGATGCTCAGAGAAAAAAAGATGCTTTGGGTTAAATTGAGGATCGATCAATCTCAATTCATCGATTAAAATATTTTTCTGAAAGAATTTTTCTTTGATCCACAAGGGGATCGATTTTCTAAAGGCATTGAAACCTCGAGGAACAAAGGCCAGGTAGGTTTCCAGTAACCGCTCAAATTTGAGAAAGGGTTTTTCATAAAATGCGACTCCTTCTAACTCATTGAGATGACATCTCCCCTCCTGTAAACAATACTGAATCGCCTGTGAAGGGAATCGGGCATCATGCTTGACTCGGCTAAAACGCTCTTCTTGGGCCGCTGCGATGATGGTTCCATTTTCAATAAGTGCCGCTGCGCTATCATGATAAAAAGCTGAAATCCCAAGAATGCGCATTCTAAACCCTTTCAAAACGGATAGCGAAAATCGGTAACTTCAGTGTCGCGATCTTCCTTCTCGACCCAATAGGTCTCGATGCTCGGAAGAAAGCGAAGAGCTAGGAGATCCTTTCTGAGTACTCTTAGAAGAAGTCCTATGCCAACAAAAACCGTGCAGTAGAACAGGAGCATCACAATAGGAGTTGTGATCTTGCCTAGCAGTCGGCTTATCTTTGACCAAATCACATTTAAAGGATGGGCTAGCTGGGGTTTAATGAAAGCTGCGGCACAAAATATTATGGCTAATACAAGTGTAAGAGTGCTTCGTTGTAGATAGCCTATGCCAAAACATAAGAAGGAAAGAAAAAAGCAAAACTTCCGATCACTCGTCGTTTTAATCTGTTTGTAGATTTGGAAGTTTTCATGTGATGCAGCTATTTTGTTCATATCCCCTTTAAAAAAGCGTGTAAATAAAGGGGGCAAATATAGAGCCTTCAGCAAAGATTAAAATGGCTCCGATAATGAGTAAGGCCAATAAGATGGGAGTCAACCACAATTTCTTTCTGACTTTTAAAAAAAGTAAGACGTCAACAAACGACCGAAACAACGGCCACCCCATTCTTTAAAAACACTTTTCAAAAAAAGAAGACTCGTACCATAGTTGGTGAGCAATTTATATATTAAAAGGTTCTATATGACAATGAATTTCACCTGTACCTCAAAAGTCATTTTGTTGTTGCTTGCTTGGCTCTTTCAATTGGATTCTCTTTCTGCAAATCTCTCTCAGGAATACCAACATCCCATCCATCCTGAGGAATTGAGAATCTATTATGAGGAAAATGTACAAGCTATGGAACAGAAGGCCTCTTCACAAGAGATTCCTACACAACTTCATATTGGTCTATTTACCTCGTCGACAGTTCAAACTGGAGAAACGCTTGAGTGGGCACAAGAGAAAATGGTCAACGAATGCGTGAGAGATCTCATTCAAAGGGAAAATGTTCTCATCTTAGATATAGGCTGTGGATTCGGAGGCCCTCTGTTGTGGGTTTTAAATGCCTATCCACATGTCAAGGTCCACGGAGTTGATATTCATGATTCCTGTATCAAAAAAGCAGAGGCATTATTAAAAGAAAAAACGCATCAGGATCGATTTAAAATCTTGAAGATGGATGCACATGCAATGACCTTCGCTGATGAGACTTATGACAGCGTTTTTGCTATAGAGTCACTCGATCATATGAACCAACCTTTGGTCTTTCGAGAGATCTATCGTGTCTTAAAAAACAAAGGCCTCTTTTCTTTTTGTAGTTTTTGCAAAAAAAAGGAGCTTTCCCAAGCAGACGAAGCTTTCTTACTGAGCACTGAATTTTTAACATTATGGCATCAGGATGAATATGAAAATATGCTCCGTAATATCGGCTACGAGAAGATCGAGATTGTCGATCTCACAGAGCGCATCCATCCCAATTTTCAGACCTTTTATCCCGAGGAAGTAGAATTTCGCGCCCTACTCGACCAAAAAAAAATCGGCTATGTCAAGGTGAAAGCCGTCGCCAAAAAGGGTTGAGAGTGATTGCAGCAAGGAACTATCCATATGGGGAACTAAGTGAATACAAAAAAAGAGCTTTTTCTGTAAAAGGTCAATTATGAAAATGGTCTGGAAAGTATTGCTGATCTCCCTACTCGCACTGTGTTTCCCTCTCCTTTACGGAGAAAAAAAGGATGAAGTTCGCGAAAATGTCAAAGAACGGACAGGAAAAGAGCAACAGCCAGATATCCCGGAAGAAGAGCTACAAAACACAGGCATTCCCAATGTAGCTCAACCCCATCCAAAATCGGTGGAAAAGACAGCCAAAAAGGAGCCAGACATTGTCACCTTTGGAGTCTATCCAGTAGGTCTTTATGACCTCGATCCCTCCCATGACTCATTTAAAATCAGCTTTTATGCCTGGTGGAAAACGCACAATCCCGACTACCACCCCGAAAAGAGCATCGAGATTACCAATGCCTCCCACTACTATTCTAAATTTGGCGAGTTTGGGAAAAATGGAGATGAGTATTTTACCTACGTGCACTACTATGCCACTTTGCAGCACGACTGGGATGTCACCTATTTTCCCTTTGATCGTCAGATTCTCGATGTCCGCTTAGAGGATTTTGCTGATATCCAGTCGGTGGTCTTCAAGCCTGACATGGACCAGAGTGCCATCCACCCAGAATTAACCTTAAAAGGGTGGAAAATTCTAGGAATAAAACTTAAGGAATCCACCACCCATTACTTAACCAATTTTGGAGACAGCTCCACTCCTCAAGGGCTCTACTCTCGAATCACCTTCCTTATCGAGATCAAAAGGGAGGGTTGGCGCCTCTTTTTTGACTATTTTGTCGGCTTCTTTATTTCCGTTTTGCTCTGCTTACTCACCTGTTTCGTCGATTTTAGATCGATAGAAACACGCGCCACAATGATCCTAGGAGCTATTTTTGCCTTCGTGGGTAATAAATACATCCTGAATGCCGTTCTCCCTCAAACCAGCATTTTTACCTATGTCGATGTGGTCCAAACTGCCACACTTATCATTATTATCTTAGCGGTTATGAACAACATCATCTTGACGAGCAATTTCCTCATCCAAAAATTTGGCCAGAAAAAGTTGCAGAGATTTGAAATCATATATGCGGTCTCAGCTGGTCTCTGCTTCGTCCTGGTAGTCGCTGTTGCTACCGCCCAGTCAGTTCTCTCCTAGGCCAGATCAGCAAGGGCTGGTTCACCCTCTTTGAGCAGCGCTCCCTGTTTGTAGGAGAGATAGACGATGCTGAGAATATGGGGAACAAGGACGGGGACAAGCATAAAGTCAACAATTGACCAGATCGCCGCAACATCGATGATACAGCCCACAAAGACAAGGAGGCCGGTCGCGATGTAATAGGCGGTTAAATATTTACTCTTTGTCAGGTAAATGTAGCATTGACTGCCATTGTAGGAGTTTCCAAGGATAGTCCCGAAGGCAAAGAGGAAAGCGCTTAAAGCAACAATGATCAGGCCAGCCGTTGAGAAGTAACTTTGGAAGGAGTAGGCCACCATATCGATCCCGAGGCCAAGCTCTGGATTGATCCATGTTTCGGTCATAAGGGCGACCAAGCTCGAGAGGATGCAGATAAACCCTGCGGAATAGGTCGCGATCATCGAAAGGATGCCCTGCTCAGAAGGCACTTCTGTCTCAGCCATCGAATGAGGAATCGTCTGCGTCCCAACACCAGCTTCATTGGAATGAAGCCCTTTAAAAACGCCCCAACGAAAGGCAGAGACGATGCCACCAACAACAACTCCACTGCCGAAGTTCTGAGGGGCTAATGCCGATTGGAAAACTAGCTTGGCGATCGCTGGCAGTTGATCGAGGTTCAAACAGACGATCCAGAGAGCTCCACCGACATAGAGAAAAAACATCGCGGGAACCAGTTTGGCGGAAAAATTGGCAATCCGCTTGATCCCACCGAGAAGAATAAGCATAATCGTTGCTGCCAAAAAGAGCCCTGTTGCCCAGGTGGGAATGTTGATGTTGCCCAGCTGCGGCGAGCTGAGAATCGCTCCCAACTGATTAGCCTGAGCAGCCGACCATCCCAGCATCAATAGGAAGGTGAAGAGGGCATACCATTTTGCTAAAAAGGGGCGAATTTCATCATGTAGATATTGCATGGGGCCGCCTGCGATCCCCTTAGTAGGGTGGGTTTTTCTGTATGAGACAGCAAAGGTCACTTCGGTAAAGTTAACCGCAGCTCCCAAAAAAGTGGCTAAGAGAAACCCTAAAATAGCTCCAGGGCCACCTAAACGCATCGCGATGAAGGGTGAGACGATGGTCGAAATGCCGATGGTCGTCGACATGGCTGTGAAGAGTGCTTTATGGGCACGGACTGTGTCGGGGCCCTCTTCTTCGGGATGTCTTTTGAAGATGAGAGAAAAGAATTGACGCAGCATGTAAGGAATTTTGCGGAACTGAATAAAGCGGGTCTTGATCGAGAGCAGAAGACTAGCGCCCAAGACAATGAGCGTTGTCACAAATAAAAAAACATCGCCAATAGAGTGAATGAGCGCCATGTTTCTCCCTTATTGATTCAGGCCGAAAGGATTATAACACTGGCTCCAATAAAGCTCAATTTTTACCCTTTTTGGATCCAAAGGGACAAGGCATCGGCGGCCTTTTTGATTTCGGGAGTGAGCTGCTCCGAGGCTGAGATAAAGAGCAGAGGGAAAAAACCGATCAAATCTTTACTTGTTTTTGAATTGATCTCAGTTAACTCGAGCTGACTGAGAAGGCTTTCATGAGTAATGTTCGGAAGCAGGAGATATTGCCGTTTGAGGTTTTGCGCGAGCAATTTCACAGAGAAATGGGAAGGGAGTGGTGCTTTATACTCTTCGATCAAAACAGCTTTTGGATCTGCTCTCAGCTGCTTCAGAAATAGAGGATCCTTGAGGGCTCTCAAATTAATCTGGAGCAAGGGATGTTTTGGATTTTTTTTCAGCTCCAACTCCAGATCAGCGATATTGTTCAGTTCAGGAAGAATGAAGTAGACTGTATTGGGCTCGGCCTCCTCCACAATAAGGGAGGTGTTGTGAAAGAAATGGAGATCGCACTCCTCAGCCAAAACCTTTTTCGGGTCATTTTTGAGCCGCTCTCTAAATTTGGGGTTACGGGCCGCATGCACGAGCACATCTTTCACCGTTGTCGTCATCGTTTAGCTCCTTGGATCACCTTTCATATGGAGCAAAAGGAGAAAGATTTCTACTAATTTTTAAAAGGTGTAGCGAAGCATCATGCTGGGGAAATACTCTTCTCTCTGCGTGATCTTACCTGCAAAGTCACAGTAGAGCTTCTCATTATAGGATTTCGCAGCAAAGCCGGCGCCGGCAATTCCCCCAAAATACCAGCCCCCTTCCAAACTGAGCACAATCGCCCCAGCGGCTGTATGCCCATCAGCAATCAGTTTCGCTCCGGCAGCGATAAAAAGAGTATTGATCAGAAGGGCTGTCACCGCTGTTTGCTTCAAACCGACATACCAGTAGCCGGCACCCGGGAGAACTGCATTTAACACTTGCGCTTTTCGCACCGATTTAGCCCCCAAACGATAGCCAGTGACGATATTATTCAAGTAACCATATTGTTCAGGAAATTTTTCCGCATCGAGGCAAAGCGTATCGAAATCGGCTTGACGCACCGCTGAGAGGAGTGTCAACTTCTGCATCGCTGCGGGATCTTCGACCTCGAGAAGCTTGAGAATATGTTCAGCATGGCCAGGGCGTCCTAGCTGGTTATAGCTCTCATAGAGGATTACGAGCAGATCGCGCCATGCTGGGAAAGATCCATCGACTGTCAATAATTCGGTCGACTCGACGGCGTAGACCACTTCCACATATTTCTGCCCCAAAAAGTAAGCCAAGGCGACCAGATACTCCAGCTCCAATCTCCTCTCTCGACGCACTTCAGGGATCAAACAGAGCGCCCGCTTAAACTCTGTAATCGCACGATAGAGATCAAAATCGGCCGCAAACGCGAGCCCAATGCGATACTCTTTTCCCCAATCGCTCCCTTGCTCTTCTATCGTCAATGGCAGGAAGGGATTCACCGAAAAATCGGGTGGCAGCGACAAGAAGCAGCGCTTTTCCCTCTGCAGCTCTTTCGGATGGGGCGGCGCCACGACACAGGGCTCAATGACCGTCGGCACGCGAGCGCACGACGCCCCAAACGCCACTAACATCAAAAAGAGTACCCACCTTTTCCACATAGGACGGTATTGTCTGCAAATAGGCAATTTATGGCAAACTCTTGCCAAATCAAACAATTTGGACTATCACTAAACCATGGAAATCAAAAGAGCTGGCACACAACCCTCAGTCCCTGTCAAGGATGTGGAGAGAGGAGAGGAATATTTTACTGGCAAAGTCCGCTTCGATCCCCTTTTCCAAGCCAACTCACCCGCACGTGCAAACGGTCTCAGCGTCACTTTCGAGCCCGGTGCCCGTGCAGCATGGCACACCCACCCCCTCGGGCAGACCCTCATCGTCACTGCGGGCAGCGGCCTCATCCAACGCTGGGGCGAGGCGATCCAGCAAATCCGCCCTGGTGATGTCATCTGGATTCCCCCTGGCGAGAAGCACTGGCACGGCGCCTCTCCCACCACAGCCATGACCCACATCGCCATCCAAGAAGCCCTCGACGGCAAAGTGGTCGACTGGCTCGAAAAGGTCTCCGACGAACAGTACAATGCCACCTAAAAACCTGAGTTTTGGGTTGATTTCCCTCGCAATCAGAGGAGTTTTTCGAGATGAGCTTGGGTTTTTTTTGCGAAGTTCATAGCCGAAGGCGACAAGGTACCTCGAAAGAGCTCCAGCGGAGCTCTTACGATGGGTTGTCCGAGAGTGACGTAGTCCCGAGGGGATTATTAACGAGCAAAAAAACACAAGATCAGCCGAAAAAGTCCCTGAGTGTGAGGGAAATCAACTCAAAACTCAGGTTAAAATAGCTTATTGAGTTCGAGCCAGCTGATGGTAAAGCGCAAGTAGTCGACATAGGTCAGCTCGTGCACTTTGAGAGAAGATTCTTTGCAGAGGCGGGGCAGATCTTGTTTAAAGATCTGGAAGCGTTCGGCGATTTTGGACTCACCTGGGATTGAACTTTCTGAAAATTGATTCAGCCATTTGCGCACAGCGCCGATGAGCCTATCAGGCTGGTCTGAATGGGCTGAGATATCATGGCCGGCGAGATCGGAAAGAAATTTTTGATAGCGGAAGCTCTCTTTATCGAGCACGAGACAGGCTTTACTCTGCTGTTTGACCCCGCCATAGCTCTTCGCGCCGAGAAAAATCCCCAATTCCAATGGCATATTGAACCGGGGCAAGCCCGAAACAAAGCTCAATTCTGTTCGTGAGAGGTCGTGAATGCCAAAACGGCATTCTTGGATCAGGTCGATAATCTTCTGAAAGCGCACCTGGCCGCTATCGTTCAGCTCTTTGGCACATCTAGGTAAAAAGCCACAATCTAATGTGGCAAAGACAAGCGCATCAAATAATGGCTCATACTCTTTATCGTAAGGACAGTTGAGAAAGACCTGCTTATCGAAGGGTTCAGCCATGACAGCGTTTGCTATAGGCCGCCTTAGCTGCCAACACCTTCTTCACTGCACGCCTCGCAGCCGTTAGACTCACCTTACCCTTGCCTCGCGAAAGTACTACTTTCGGCAGTAAAATCTCTCTCACAGCTTTTTTTCTTACCATGCTCACCTCTCAGAAAACTCTATTTTAACAGAAACTGGTTTTATTCGGGAGGAATGAACCTATCCCACTGTTCAAAAAAATTGATTTTTGTAGGTTTTTTTCACAGATTTTAGAGTCGCTGCGCAGGACATACTTGAATAAGTAGGCCTGCGCAGCGACTCTAAAAGATGTGGAAAAAGAGTCAAAAAGCAAGTTTTTGAATAGTAGGATAGGTTCATGGTTAATGCTTCATCTCGGCGGGGATGGGTGGACAGTACTGGCACTCGGGAGCTGTAGGTGGTCCACCTTCAAAGATTGAGCAGGGGTTAGCATCCCAGTTGTGCTGATAGCCCTCTTCATCGGTGAGTTTGATACCACCACAAGCGGAAGTGACTACTCGGGGACGAATAAAGAGGATGAGGTTGCGTTTTTGTCTCATCTCTACTGTGCGGCCAAAGAGCGAACCAATGCAGGGTAAGGTACCGAGGCAGGGAATGCCAGAATGGACATACTGCACTACATCCGATACATGCCCACTCATGACCAAGAAGGTGCCATCAGGAACATGGACTCGCGTTGTTGTCAGAATTTTAGTGGTGACGGGTGTTAAATTTGTCGCTCCAGGCACTCCCACGACATTGGCTATACTTTGATTAATCTGCAGCGTCACCATGTTGTCAGGTGCGATGGTGGGAGTGATTTGAAGCCCAACACCGACATCTTCGTACTGGATATTTTGGGTCACCGATCCCGTTTGTTGGATCACCGTACTGGTTGTTTGATAGGGAATGTTTTCGCCCACAAAGAAATCAGCCGGCTGCCCATCCTCAACCATCAATTTGGGATTTAAGACGATCGTTGTATCTCCTTCCTCATCCAAAGCACTGATTAAAGCGCCGAGTGTGAGGAACGATTTTCCGTTATGGCGAATGATGTTTCCTAAGATGCCTAAGCTGAATGCCTCGACATCATTCACGATATCTGAAAATCCTGCAAGCTGCAGTGGAGTTGCTAAAGGGAATGGGAATGCGGCGTTACCTGGCGCAGGAAGACCGGGGGGAACTGTGGATGCAGCTGCATCGGCAAAGCCTTGGAGATTGGGGTTGGGTGGTACTGCACTCAAAAGGCCAGAGCCAAAATCGAGTTGGCCATTTTCTTGGCCGAGAGCGATCCACTGGACACCGAAATCGAGGGAGTTTTCGAGGGTGGTATCGAGAATGAGGACTTCGAGGTAGACCTGTTTGGGGAGGGTGTCGAGGACGTCGATGAGTTGGACCACTTTATTGATCGATTCGTCAGTGCCTGTGATGACGATCGAGTTGTTTACAGGGACCCACTGGATGCTGAAGATGGTGTTGATAAATTCGGGATTGCCGACGCCGGTCATCTGCAGATTGGTGCCCATCTGGTGCAGCGAATCGGCGATATCATCCCCGCTCTGATACTTGAGCTTGTACATGTAGAAGGTGTTATTGGCGAGCTCCATGATGGGTGGGGGCACGGGAATGATAGAGGTGATGCCAGAGACGTCGAGAGAGTTGAGAATAGAAAGTGCTTTTTCAATGATAAAGGGGGTGCCGACGATGAAGATGGTTGAGGAAGCAGCCTCAGGGGTGATGGAAAGGGTTGAGCCCTGAGCAAGGGGGTTCAAAATTTCACGAGCATACTCTGCAAGTGCGGATGGATCGGCATTTTGCACTTGATACTGTGCGACGCTGATGGCGAGATTGGGAGTATCAAGTGCAGTGAGGAGGTCGGAAATTTTGTGGACGTTGCCGGTGATGTCGGTGACGATCAGATGGCGGGTTTCGGGCGAGGCTTCTACAATCGCTTCGGGAGAGAGGAGCGGTTTTACGAGCGCTGCCATCCGGTTAGCATCGACATTGGCGAGCTGAAAGACGCGTGTGATAATCGCATTGCCACATGCTTCCTCAATATTGTCATCAGTGACGACGGTCGAGACTTTTGAGAGCTTTTGGTCACGGTAAATCAAGACATTGTTGCCCTGCTCAACAACCGAGAGGTTGTTCATTTTGAGCACTTGGAGGAGTGCGGCCGAGAGATCTTCGACAGAGGTTTGATCTTCAGAAACGATCGTGATCGTAAGCGGACGGCCATCGGGACCTAGAAGATCGGCATTATTGAAGATATAGTTGGTGTTGGAGATTTTGCTGATGAACTGGATCAGCTGCATCACCGAAACATCTTCGAAATTGATGGTATAACCATCGTGGACAGGTCCACAATTGGGTCTTTGATGTTTGATTTGGCGATGTTCAGGCAGATTGAATGGATGGGCAAACTCTCCGAGGTGGCGCGTCGGTTGCTGAGCATATTGTGAGGAGATGCCATCATCTTGCGTGGGTGGCGCAGAGATTGGCATGTTAGGTGCTTGATATCCTTGTAGAGGCGCCTGTGGGGGAGGTTGTTGGCCCAAAGCAGGCGCAGGTGGGCCCATCAAAGGAGATTGAGTTTCTGGGGCCAGAGGTGGTGGTTGACAACCTTGTGAGCAGTCGGCGATCAATCCTTCGTCAAGATGAACGTGGGCCAGTTCGCGGATGATCGCTTCCGGAGTTGATTCTTCAGCAAATCCAAGTCGTGACAAAACCAAGAGAATGGCCGTAACAGATGTGCGCATAATACAGGTTTTAGGTGCCATCATTTGTGATTATAATCAGCCCTCTGGTATTGGTATATCCAAAATCTTTTTTTTGACACATCAAATCACATCGATATTTCATTTTGAGTAATATTCTCAAGCGATTCTCTCCATGCCGATAACGGCCACAGGACGTTCGAAAAATGCACGTCCCTCTTTTTGTGAGACTTTTCTAAAGATCGTCTCCACTTGCTTCGGAATGGCAAGAAAAATATTCTCATTCAACGCCTCTAAAAATTGCGTCTCATCTTGTTCAATCTCTTCGACATGTTTCGCGCGCCCTGCTTGGAAAGTATGCATAAGAAGGGTATCGCCGATGTCGAATTTGGAATCCACCTCGAAGATATCAACAGCCACTGAGCTTCCGAGAAGCGCATTGTCAGCAGAGAGTCTTCGTGGCGATTCGGAGCCCTGAGGGATATACCAGAGTGGTGTATAGCCGCAGGAAATGTAGGAGAAACGTTCGATCACCGGATAAAGAGTGAGTAAACTGAATGAAAAGACCTCACCCATTCCCGCATCGATGACACGCGCATTCAGATGTTTGACAAAATCGACAGGTCTCTCAATTTCTGGAGCCAAAGCCCGCACCATTCCCTTGAGAATGGCGATGTGGAGCATCCCTTCGACCCCTGTGGTTAACGACTCTCCGATCACGATGTTGAAGACATTGTCTTTCTGTTGGAAAAAATCATAATACAACGAAGAGACGGCCGTATTGCAGTTGGAGGCGATCGACAGATCAAGACGGGGCCATTTGGGCGCTTCTTTCGGGGTGAGCACCCCTTGGGCCTCACGCAGACTTTCACTAAATTCGCCTAAATAATCGCTTCCTCTACGATCACGCTTCATCTCATCCGAAGAGATATAATTATTGAGCGTTTTGATGAAATCGACAATATCTTCGTAACGATCTTCTGGTTTGGGCTGAAGGGATTTCGCTAAAATTTTTTGTAGCCCACGAGGAACTTCAGAAATGTGAATTGTTCCATGAGAAAGACGGCCCGTAACCAGCTCGTAAGTGATCACACCCAAGGCATAAATATCTGTCGAGAAGCTGACCTGGGTAGGATCCGCCCTCTGCTCTGGCGGCATATAAAAAGGTGTGCCCATAAACTTCTTGGGCGCTCCTCTCTCGGTAAAGATTTGGGAAATGCCAAAATCGATCACCTTGACCCCGCCCTGTGCTGTGAGGAGGATATTTTCCGGCTTAAGGTCACGGTGAATGATGCCATGAGCATGGAGGTGAGTGAGCGCATGGGCAATCTGTAAAATCACTTCTAAAGACCGCTTGAGCGACATCGCCTCTTGCAGAATCATCTGTCTGAGGGAAATGCCCTGGATGAATTCCATCGCAATGTAGACACCACCTGCCCATTTTCCATGTCCATACAGTTTGACAATATTGGGATGGTTGGTCAGCTCGATGATCTCGGCCTCTCTCAGAAAATGGTCGACCATTTCGGGATTGGAGATATATTTTGGCTGGAGCACTTTAATGGCGATGGGTTCATGAGTGTCAGGAAGTATGCCCAAATAGAGGAGGCTCATGCCACCTTTATTGAGGAGACTTTCAATCTTGTAGTTGCCAATTTTTTTCGGCAACGTACCCTCTTTCGCTGAGCTCTCTTTTCTTGCGATCCGCATTGTCATAGCGATAAAATACGGACTCCTAGCAAATCACCCATCCGAATAAGTTCCCCTCGCCCTACTTTTTTCCCGTTGAGGACAAGATCGACACCTTGCTCAGGAGCTACATGGAGGTCCAACAGATTACCTGGAGCGAGTTTCATCAATTCCGCTGCTGTCATTTTGAGCCTTCCTACTTCGACAGTGAGCTGCACCGGCAGCTGTTCTGGAGTGATTGCAGGGGCTTGACCTGTTTCTTTAGTTTCATCTTCCTCATCGAGCGTGCCAAAGAGCTCCTCATCTCTTTCGCCAGAAGCTTCAATATCAGCTAGGTCGCCGTAAAGATTCTCCTCTTCGCCATGCTCTGAATTGTCTGATCTCTGGGTTGGCTCATCTTCCCACATTTCTCTTACCTCTTCATAAATCGGATATTGGGTGATTTTGATCGACCCCTCTTTCAGCCGCCCTCGTAGAATAGGTTTCTGCTGCAAAGTCAAAACGACAGACCCTTTATGCTCTGTCGGATCATAAGAACAGTGATCGAGAATGACAAAGTCTCCCGTTTTCGCGCTCTGCCACTCCTCAAAACGAAGCCGGCTATGTCCCACTTCTAACCCGATGTCGACGAGAATTTGGTGACGCAACGCTTCCGGCAACTCAGAAGGAGCTCTTTGCGCAAAGTAGCTTTTCCATTCCATTCGGAAACTTTCGGGAAGAAGCAAACGCCCCCATAAATGACGCTGATCGATCTGCAGAGAGAGATCGATAGCAAAAGAGGACTCTTCACCCATTTTTTTTCTTAAATTTTCTGTCAAAGGACCCAATCTAGGGCTGAGAGGCTCCATAAAAGAGTGCTTAGTCAAAAGACGCAAAAGCTCTGCCCCAAAGTAGCTATAAAAACCATCGACGAGATCAGCTTCATAAAAATTGGGCGCCTCATCTTGTGTAACAAAAAGAGCTGCCATCAGCTCTTTCACCGTTAACTCGCTAGCGATAAAATAACAGGGAGCAGGGAGAGGTGCGCATTCGATCGTCAAAGGAACTATCGGCTCACCTAAACCGGAAAAAAGCTGCCCCGCCGTAATCCATCCCTTTGTCTCATGCGTCAGAACCAGTTGTGGCTTGTTAAAGAGATGCCGCAGCCCCTCTTCAAACTCTTTCCAGTTGAAGGGTGCAGGAAGACCAAATTGAGGCTTTTCATCGAGCTCTCGTAACTGAGCATCAACTTGCTTGATCCAATCGAGCGGTTGCGTCGAAGTCATAAATCGCACTATATCGAAGTGCACCTATTTCGTACATTTCAATCTCACACCTATGCCAGAACGCATAAAGACAATGTAAAGGCGCTCCTAAAGATATTGTAAAGAGGAACCAACTTGAGTAGGTGATCAGAAAGTGGAGGTAAGGGCTAAGACCGATTTCGTCCACAAATTGAGTTGCCGTTTTCTGTATGGCATCTTCAACACAGAGACGCAGAGACTCAGAGATTCACAGAGAGGGATCAACGCTGGAGGGCAAAAAAATCGCTTTTTTTGGTGCATGCACCAAAAACACCAGAAGAGAAAAGTCATTAAAGAAAAAGAGGGGCCTTCAATACGACTGTCATTGATCACCCCTTTTTCTTTGATGACTTTTCTCTTCGGTGGTTTGAGCTTCGCTCAAAGAAGCGATTTTCTCTGTGAATCTCTGAGTCTCTGCGTTGAAGATACCCTCACATCTATGCCCAATCAATATTTAGCCACTGCATAATTGACATGTTACTTCAGCTTTATGGGTTCTTGCTTCGATAGCTTCGTCTCAACTTTCCTGATCGCTGACTATCTGGGGCCGCGGTGATTGCTCTGGTCACCCTCGCGATGATCGCGCTGGCCGCGCTGCTCACGCGCCCGTTCGCTTTCTTCGGTAGTGATCGGCTGAAAGGGGGGAGGGAGGCCTTCTGGTTGGGGAACGGCTATCAGATGGTTGCCTATGCTGAGTTCCGTAATCTGGACATTCTTTGCATTGAGCGCTTCGACCATCTGGAGCAGCTGCTCCTTATTCTGTTCCACGAGTGTGATCGCATTGTTTTGCTGTTGAGGTGACATGAAATTGTCAAAATGGATAGTGAGGTTGTTCGCCTCATAGGAAATGGTCAGATTACTTCCGGCAAAGGCCTGTGGTACTTCAGGACTCTCTTTGAGGTTAAGAGAAGCGAAATCTTTACCTCCCATCTGGCCTACAGCCATCGTTGAGACCATCTTTTGGATCAGTTGACCAATCTGCTGCACCTGAGCTACAGCTGTTGTCGAAGAAATAGACCCACTAGCTGTTTCCACGGCAGCTTCTGCGCCCTCTTCAAGCGCTTGCTGCTTCGATTTGATGCCCACATCTTCCATCGTCAGATCGAAGAGCCCTTTCTTTTTAGGCTCCTCCTCTTTTCCGAGTACTTTTTCCTTACGTCCAGGGAGTGTGAAAGGCTTTTGATCATCTTGAGTTTCACTGGAACCTGATTTACCAGGTGGTGTACTAGAAGGCCTTCTGTTGTCACTTGGGGGGATGCTCATTCCTGACTCCTTTTCTTCTTTTGTGCTTCATGGAGCACCTGACCAATTTCATCCTGTTCTTTCGCCTCTTTCTTGTCGGCCTCGGCACGTGCCTCTTTGGTCCATTGCTCTTTGTGAAGCTGAATTTTTTCTTCTTCGAGCCGCTTTTTCTTCAACTCTTTACGCGCCTCATCAAGATTGCGCTCGGCAATGCGCACCTGCTCTTTCTGCGCTTTGACTTTTTCCTCTTCTTTCTTCAGCTTTTCCTTCACAACCTTGAGGTAAGCCTTCATCTGGAGCACCTCATCACTGGTCGTTCCCTCATCCATCGCCTTTCTCAATTGGGCCAGTTTGTCATTATGGTGGTTCAGAACCCGGTTGCGCTCCTCTTCTACCTTTTTAAGCTTTTCCTCTTCAACATTTAACGCTCTTTTCTTTTCCTCGACGACCTTTTCGGCTTTCCGCACACGGTCCTTTTTTACCGCAAGAACTTGTTCTAGGGGATATTTTTCCGTCACGATTCACCTACTTAAATAGGGCGCGCAGCTGCTGTAGGGTCTCTTCAAAAGTGGTTTTTTCCTCGATCGTCTGTTTGAGGAAACGGTTCAACTTATCGATGTGGTCGATGGCATAATCGGCATCGCGATCCGATCCCCGCTTGTATTCACCGATCCTGATTAACATCTCATTTTTGCGGTAGTTGGCGAGCACCTCCCGTCCTTTACTGACAGAACGGAGTTGTTCGGGCTTGGCGACTTCGGTGAGAAGACGACTGATCGAAGCGAGCACATCGATGGCAGGATAGTGATAAGCCTGCGCTAGTGCATTGGAAAGAATGATATGGCCATCGAGGATCGATTTGACCTCATCTGCGACAGGCTCATTCATATCATCGCCTGCGACGAGAATCGTATAAAAGGCGGTGATGGAGCCGATATCAGAATTGCCAGAACGCTCTAAAAGCCTCGGAAGAGTGGAAAAGACAGAAGGAGTGTAGCCAGCGCGCGCGGGAGGCTCGCCTGCTGCAAGACCGATCTCGCGCAAAGCCCGCGCAAATCGTGTCACCGAATCCATCATCAGGATGACCCGCTTGCCTTGGTCGCGGAAGTATTCGGCAATCGCCGTTCCCACATAGGCGGCATTGAGACGCAGCTGTGAAGCCTGATCGGAGGTTGAGACGATGATGACAGAACGTGCGAGACCCTCTTCGCCGAGATCTTTCTCGATAAATTCGCGCACTTCTCGTCCCCGCTCACCGATCAACGCGATTACGTTGATATCGGCCGAGGCATATCTGGCGATCATGCCGAGAAGGGTCGACTTCCCGACGCCAGCGCCTGCAAAAATCCCTACGCGCTGGCCTCGTCCACAGGTCAAAAAGGCATCGATGCAACGTACACCGGTCGGCATCGGTTCGGTGATCCGTTGCCGTTTTAGTGGATCAGGGGGTGCTCGGAATATAGGATAGGTCTCTGTGAGATTGAGAGGCCCTTTCACATCGGTGTCGAGCGGCTCTCCCATTCCATTCAAGACCCTGCCAAGTAGTTCAGGGCCCACTTTGATATGGAGCGCCATCCGCGTGGGAATCACTTCAGAAGAGGGGCCAACGCCAGTCATTTCCCCCAGCGGCGAGAGATAGACCTCATCTTGGGTAAAGCCGACGACCTCTGTCATCAGCGGCGGCAGATCTTGACGCTTCACCAAGCAGACTTCTCCGATTCTTACCTGAGGAACAACCGCTTTGATGAGCATGCCGACCACTTCTGTGATCCGCCCCATCATCGTCGTCAGCTGAACCTCTTCGAGACTCGAGATCAGTTTATCAAATTCAGGTGATGAACCTTCATTAGCCAAGTTGCGTACTCATGATCGTTTTGATTCCTGAAACTGATGAACCCACAATGCTCGCAAACAACTCCCCCCGCTGGCTAGCGCGTTGTACGGCATACTGGAGTTTAAGATAAGAGGTGATATCTGGCTTCTCAGTATTCTGTAGATAGTCCAATGCCCCTCCTAATGTCCCCTGAGCCCCATCTAGCCAATTCGAAACCCAGTCGACCACACCCTGACCTTGCTTCTGCGTCGGCGGTGTAAACTCCCCATCCGAGTTTTTCGCGATCGCCTGCATATCGGGATTCATCTTTTGCGTCACCTTCTGCATGGCCGTATAGTGGTCATCAGTAAATTTGCTCGCGATGTTGGGATCTTGAATCTTGTCCTGGATATTTCCGAGCTGGTTTTGCAGCTTCACAAGCGTGTCTGAAAGCTCTTCAGGAGCCACAGCTCCCTGTTGACGCGCTGCATCCCCGGCCACTTCCATGGGGCTGGGCTTGGTTGTCTGAGATTCCGGCGTCGCTGGAGATCCTTGCGGCCCTACATTAAAGGGACGGGGCTCTTGAGCTTCTTCCCCAGCGCCAATACGTGGCTTTTCAGGGCCAAAGGGAGGAGTCGGTTGTGTGGGACTCACTCCACCTGAGTTTCCGAATGACATAGCGACCTCTCGATTATGCGGCTGGGCCGCGTTCTGAGACTTTTACCATCAACTCTTTTTCCCAATCGAGAAGTGACTGAGCGAGCTGCCGTGTTGTCGGTGCGTCGCTCTTATCTAAGACCTCTTGGGCTAGTTCTGCGCCTTTTTGCAATGCCTCTATCTTCTCCTGATCACTCCGCTCTTGAAGAACAGAAAGAATATAAGAGAAAGCAAGAAATGCTTTGGCGCGGTAGTTGGTCTGTTCCACCTCCAAAATCTCATTGAATTGGCGTTGAGCAGACGTAATATCCATTTTATGAAGCGCGATTAACCCGAAACCCATCTTGCGTGCCAAATTTTGGGGATCGAGAATGCCGACAGCATTAAAGAGCTTTTTTGCACTTTCTTCATCGCCTTGTTTGATCGCGACAAGCCCTGATTCCACCAACAGGGGAAGATCTTCCTTAAAATCTTGAAGCGTAGCCATTGTATTATCCTCTCGTTAATTATTGCCCTTTAGTTGCCCTTGCCATCGTGACCATTTCGTTGTTCACTGCGCTCAGAGTGTTAGAAACGGCCTCAATGTACTGCGACATGATCTGCATGAAGAACTGCATCTGAAACATCGTCGCCAAGTTGACAGTCCCGCCAGTCGCCTTCTCGAGCTGTGTCAGATAGCTTTGGACGTTTTGAACATACTTGTTCAAACCTGCCAGCATCTGAGTAAAATTGAAAGACATAGTTCTCTCCTCAATTAAAAATTAAAACATCTTACGGTTGACGCGCTGAATGACCTTTTGGACTGCCAAATAGCCATGCAAGAGGGTCTGCGCTTGATCGAAGACCTTCTTATCCTCTCCATGCCGCAATATTCCCTTAAGCTGTGTGATCCTCTCTTCCACTTGCTCTTTCATCGCACGCAGTTTTCCAGGATCTTTCAAATCTTGTTCTAAGTCGAAAGAGATCTCAGCCGCTTTTTTCTTCTTTTTACCGCTATCCATCCCAAACATAATTGTTTACTCTCCTCTATAAGAGTTGCATGTATTGTATTCGATTTTATATTTCAACCCGTCTTTCTCTAGGAATACAGCATTGGGTTGAATGCTAGTAATTGTGTAGCTATCGAGACAGTCACCCCGTGTCAGAATGCGTCCATTGATCACCACGTTCACATTGACATCACCATGTTTCGAATAGCCTGTGACGTGAAATCTTCCTATGGCTTTCTTATTGAGATCGACGACACTAGCTTCTGGGGTCACAGCAACGACAAAATTCCTCACTGCACGGATTCCAGGGATCTTTTTCAGATCGTCAACCATCTTCTCAAATGCGAAAATGTTGTTAGAGCCGACATAACCGGTTAACTGAAGATCGCCGTTAGCTAGTTGTGGGGTCACAGCTCTAAATCCTTTCTGTGCCAAACGACTGTTCACCTCTTCTACGACCGATTGTTCCACTACAACACGATTTTGCAAAAGATCGATGAAATTGAAGTTGACATTGAGATAGTCCATCAACTCAGACGCTTGCTTCTCAGTAGGTAGATAGCCACTGACAACGAAGCTTCCAGGCTCCGGTGAGTGCATGCTGACTCCTTTAAAGTCTGCCTGTTTCGAAAGCAGAATGTTCATCTCTTGCCAGACCGCTTCATCGTTGACCACGTTATCATCGATTCCCTTCAAATAGCCGAGACCTTTCAGTTGATAGAGAAGTTCATTGTGTTCCACTCCATTACGGACGTGGCCAAGCAAAAAGAGCTTGCCATTGGCAGGGTTGAAGGTGAATTTGACGGCAGGATAGTTTTTGGTGATCGACTGGATATCGGCTAAAAAGTCTTTACGTGGTACTGTGACTTCACTTTGTTGAAAGAGAGAGACAAGGCCAATACCCAAAAGAACCGCAAGTCCTCCCACAATGAGCGAGAGCACCAATGCACCTGGAGAAACGCGTCGACGTCTCGGTGGTGGGGTGACAGCCGCAGCAACGGGTAGAGGCTCATGGGCCTCTTCCTCTTCTTCTGGTGGAAGTGCCTCCTCCTCCTCTTCTGCAGCTGTTTCATAGACTGGTGTAGCGATCGTTTCGGCAGGAGCTTCTCGGTCGATCAAGAGGAAAGCTGACGTGCCGAGAGCGACGACTGAGTTGGCTGACACCACCTTGGGTCTGCTAATTCTTTCTCGATCGACAATCACTCCATTGCGAGATCCTAGATCCTCGGCCGTTACAACGCCATCGTGGGCGACATGCAAACGGGCATGTTCCCTGGAAACGCTTAAGTCATTAAAGATAATGTCGCAGGTTGCTGTGTCGGTCCCGATGAGATAGCTGCGATCGAGGTCCAAGGCAAACTCAGCACCCGTATTGGGACCTGCTATCACTTTCAAAAGGAAGCGGGTTGTCTGCGTCAGGTCGATACGGAATTCCGGAACCTCAGACTCTTCAAATGTTTCATGCAGGGGCTCTTCTTCACGAAGCTTTTCTTCGAACTTCTCTTCGGGCTCCTCAGGCGCATGTAAGGCCGGTTCTTGTGAACCAAACACCTCTTCTTCTAAAGACTCCTTGGGCTTCTCTGCCACTTCTTCAGCTGGCTCTGGAGCTTCTTCTTCAAACTCTTCATGAGGAAGTTCCGATTCGAAGGCATAGTCGACAGGGGCGCCTTCAGGGTGAAAGCGGAAGGTCGATCCACCAATGGTCACAATGTCCCCATCATTCAATGGAGAGGGAACAATCGCAGGCTTGCCATTGATCAAGACAGGGATGGTTTCACTCAAGTTCTCAATGGAAAAGCCCGTCTCAGTTCGGCGCACCCGTGCATGGAGCCGTGAGACTTTGGGGTCTTCGATCACGATGGTACAAAGGTCTGGATCCCTTCCGATCGTCCATTCTTCGCCATGTTCGAGCGAAAGGATCAACCCTTTCAACACTCCCTCTTCGGCGATGAATTCAGCACTCATTTTCTTTCCTATCTCTTACTCGATTCAAATTCGGCCGTTTCTCGGCGCCAAGCCTCTGCATAATTGACAAACTCTTCCAGCCGCTCGTAAAAAGTACGGTACGATTCATGTTCTAGCAAAAAGTGGACCAAGATCACTTTTTTTCCATCGACATCCAAACCTAAGGCTGCTTCTCCCGTTTCACGGCCAAACAAATTTGCCGTCATGATCTTCAGCAAATAGTCATCGGTGTGCTGCTTAGGCAAATCTGCCAGCACGGCCTGCAATTTGATGATCGACTCTTCATTTTCCCGTAGAACGATATCAAGTTGAGGCTCAAGGCGCAGAGAATAGGAACCATCCTCTTTTGCTTCAATGACTTGCTCAAATCCCAACTCAATGCTAAGCTGCTCGATGTACTGTTTCAGCGCCATGTGTGCAGAACTTTACATATATTTAGTTTCATTTTTGTTGTTTTTTAAATATACGTCCATACGTTTATGAAATCCATTAGAATGATCTTAACATTGTCTTTACTGTTTTCTAAATTATCTGCTATGACTTTTTCCGAGTCAGGAAAAATGCCCTGGGGATGCGATAGCGACCTGCTTTCAGCAAAGCGCGAACGCATTGAAAATGAATCGCATAAACATACCATCGGCCAAAAAACATGCCGTGCGATGATCCGCTTCTTCCAAAACTACATCTCTCCCATCGACGGACCGCGCAGCAGCTTTTATCCCACCTCATCGCAATACACCCTCGATGCGATCGAAAGGCATGGCATCCTCCAAGGCATCGGCATGGGATGCGACCGCCTGCTGCGCGAAAATGGCGAGCTCTGGATCTACGACCTCACCGACAACTACGGCATCACCCGCAAAGTCGACCCAATCCGATAAGTTTTCTTTTTGACAGCCATTTATCAAATCTGTATTCTTCTTTCCCATAAAGGAGGTTTTCATGTCTATAAGACTGGTTTCACAAGCCGATTCTTCTGCGATGGAGATTTCAGGCAACTATTTGTATATCAATGGTGGCACTGCTTTGGGCCCTGCTAGACCCATCAAAGCTGTCGTTCAATTGAATCCTGCACGAGTTCAGATTATCACAGAAGCGGGGCAACATAAAACGGTACAGCCCTATGACATCGATCTATCTCCTCTGTTAGATCTGAAAGGTCTCGCGGCTCTTCTCTTCCAGGGCCAAAAATTAGGGCTTTCGCAAATGAGTAAGGGCGATATCAGAGTCTATCTGAAAGGAATGACACTGGGCGGTGGGGACTTTTCGATTGATCCTGCCACAACATCAGTAGCAGTGGTTCTGAATAAACTACGAACACTTTTGAAAGAAGACTACAGCGCTAAGGAAGAAAAAACCGAGGAAGAAAATAAGTATGTTTGGAAGGTCACCAAAGCTGCTGAGAAAGCGACTACTATCACATTAGAACTCACCATCGAAAAACACAAATATGAAACGACAATCGATTTGAAGAGTCGTGAAGATCAAGGCAAACTTGGGGACGAACTATCAGGAAAAGTAGAGTCAGAGCTTTCTTTAGACACAACGGATCATGCTTACAACATCTCGATGAAGCAAATCGAAAAAACTAAAGCGGAAGAGAAGGCCAAACAGGAGAAAGAAGAAGGGAAAGCGAAAACTGACGAGGCCAAGCAAAAAGTAAAAACCGAAAAAGCGAAAACGGAACAGGTCGAACAGCAAACAAAAGATAGTGAGAAAAAAAATAAAGCTGAGATTGAAATCCTCAAGGCGGAAAAAAAGAAGAAAGATGCAGAAACCGATAAGATAAAAACTGATAAATGGACCGGCATTGCTAGCACTGCAGGTGGTATAACTATTGCGGTAGCCAAAGTCTTTATGCCCAACGGTGTCATTACCCCTATCCCACTGCCAGACACTCAGGCTCCCCCAACATCCACACCCACGATTACCGATGCTTCTGCTACACCTCCACTTGCTATAGAAGCCTCTAAAGAGGAAAAAAAATGACTCTGACTGTAACGAGAGAGCTCCTCTATATCACTCCAGGAACTACTGATCACTCTACTAGGCCCCTTTCGGCTAGAGTAGAATGGCAGCCTTCCAAGGCAGTTATTGTGACGCCTGATGGCAAAGATCACGAGGTGAAACCCTACGATGCCGCATTCCTAAAAGAATTCTCTGCACAAACCTTTTCGCTTCTCCTCCAACGAGGGATGAGGCTAGGAGTTTCAAGACTTACCAATGGGGATTACCGTCTTTTTCTTCAGGGAACACTCCTTGGAGGCGGCCGCCTTTCTATCGATGACAAAACTCATCCATTTGTTGTCAATAAGGTTCGTGCTTTTTTAAACCGACCCCAAGAAATCTGCCAAGATGACATCCATACTTGGTATTTAGAAGGTGGCGTCACGGTCACTCTTCAGCACAGAGAAAAAGAAATTGAAATAAGCAGCTCAGGTGATAAAGGAGCTCTTAGCGAGAAACTTTTGAAAGAGGTTATAGACAGCTTGGCACTGGAGACGACTGAACATTCCGTCAAAATTGAACTTCTACTTGCAGAACAAAAGCAACCCGATATGGAAAAAGCCGAACTTAAACATCAACTCCTTGCTGAGCAATTAAAGCAAGAACAGATCAAGACAGCAGAAGCAAGGCAAGATGCTGAATATAAAAAGCAGAAAGCGGAACTAGAAAGGCAAAACCTTCAAGCCGATACTGAATTAAAGAAAGCTACCGCATCCACAAATAGACAAATTGGGATAGGTGCGGTCCTCGGGGGTGGCTCTACAGTTGCTCTCGTTCTTTACCAAATTGGACCGGCTATTGCCCAAGGCGCGCGTACGTGTGTTGTTGAAGGGCTAAAGTGGATATCAACTCCTAAAAAACCAGACTTAGCGACAAAGGGGATAATGCTTATCCATAAATCGCCTAAGTTATTCAGCCGAATTGCTCGGGTTGCCGCACCGGGCGTCTCACTTATGTTTGCAGCAGGTTCAGTGGGATACCGCATTTATCACAGAAAGGAAGATCCAAATTGGCAACTGAAAGCAGGGATTGATGTTGTGACAGGGGTTGCAGGGTGTTTCCCTGGCGTGGGGAGCATCTTTTCCGCAGCGGGGTCGGCGACAGTCGCAGTCTTGGATGTTAAAGATAATCTGGCCAGAAGTGGGGCTGAGAAAACAGAAAAAGAGGGGAGTGTATGAGCAAGGGAATCTCTGCAACATTACCTAGTACAGCTCCCACACTCTATGCGGCTCCGAAGGCGACAAAAGGGGCTTCTGGGGAGTCTTCGCCTCCTTTATTCAAAATGGGAGGCCCTCCCCAGCTTGTGGCCTCAGTTACTCCCCAACAGGTAGCGGCAGCTATTTTAGTTCTACGAGCAGCTGCACGTGGAGCCTACTCCTGGGGAAAAAAGGTATTGGAGGGCTATATCGTTGGAAAAGCCATTGAACAATTAGACAGTGGAATCAAGGCTTTTCAACCTAAGAATAAGAGGGAGAAAGAGCTTCTAGGGCAATTGAACAATGATCTCTTGCGTCACCATGTCATCGACGTGATGGCCAGCAATGAGATGGCATTTACCGATCTAAACATTCCTTTTGCTGAGAAAATTCTGAAGATTCAGCAGAATCAAGCGCAATTGGAAGCGATTTTTGCACAAAACTTAGGTAGTGGCAGCGCGCTTTCACAAGATGAGTCATTTTATTTGCGTGTGAGCGCTCAGCAAACAGAAAATCTCCTCCGTGATCTCTGGCAGTTTTATGATCTATCGAAAGATTCGCTACAAGGGGACTCAAATAGAGCCAACCAGGTTCTAGGACAGATCCTCGATCGCTTGGCACAGTTTGAGAAATGGGCACAGGGGCTGGAGTCGACAAAAGAAAAAGTGGAAGAGTCAGCACAAGCCGTTCAGCATGCTCTGCAAGCCTATATGGCACAAACGGCAGCGGCGGAAGCAGATCTGGTACAGGTTGCCGAAGTTCAGCTGAATGAAAAGCTATTTGTCGCAAAAAAAGGGGTTGAGTTGGCAGGTCTGATTGCCCGTGTAGCGGGACATCATCAGCTCGCCTACCAGATCGAGAGCAGTGGTCAGAATCTGCTCGTCGTAGCTAAGTCGGCGGCTGCGATCAAAAGTTTGAGTGCTCTCGGCAGTCCATTCACAGCCCTTTTTCCCCATTATGTGACGATCGCTGCCGCGCTCTACTCGCTTGTTTCCCTGTTTGCAGGCTCTCAACAGAAACAAGATCAAGCCATGCTGGCAGCGATCATGCAGCAACTCAAAGCCCTCTCCAAGCAGGTGGCACAGGTGCGTAGCGAAATGCACGGGCGCTTCAACCAATTAGAGGAGCTTCTTGTCGATCATCATCGAGAAGTGATGCTTGCCTTTGCCGATCTGCACCAGCAGCAACAGGTCACTCTGGCGCAAGTCGCCGAGATCAACCACAAACTGGATGCAGAGTCGATCAAAGCATTCAAATATGCTCATCAAAATTATGTGAAAGAGTTCGAAAATCATCTGGCAGCCCTTAACCGTCATCGCCAAATGTATGGAGAAGGGCATCCTGGGGATCCTCCAAAGCTTCTCCAATGGGCAGAAGCCTTCTATTTATGGGCTGTCGTTAATGCCAAAGAATCGGGACTTATCACCAACTCTGTCGACTATGCCGGTCAGCCTGCCGAACTGCCACTTGCGGATGTCTCTCTCCGTTTGGAGGCGATTCCTCTCGAGGGCAGCATCCAATTTCTAGCCCGTTATGCCTCTCACTTCGTTCCCGGTTTGGTCCCTAAACCTGTAAACGGCTTAGAGTGGCTGAAGGCAGCAAGGGCTTATTTAGAGCTTCGCAACCAATTTCCAGGAATCTCTTTTGATCCAGAAGGCAAAAGTCTGCTCGAGATGATTCGATGCGGTGAAGAGAGGCTCTTGCTTTCAGAACAGCTGCGAAAAAATCCCCCTTTTTGGTCCCATCTCTGCCGCTCCTATCAGAGTGCCATCGAAACCGCACAAGCAAGATCGAAGGATGTCATTTTTGACTCTCTTGGGCCAGCTAGAGAAAACTTACATCATAAGTTGACGCATTTAGAAAACAGACTCCTCCATGAACGGCAAGGTGACAATGCCCCAGGCTCTCTCTTGGCACAGCTGGGACACCCACAGCAAGGTCTGAAATCACGTCAGAATCGTCATCAAAAACTGGTAGAGCTAACTAAAGTAGATTACGATCCTTATGTGGCCGAGCTTCAGACTGTAGTTTCACTGATGAGACAGCACTTCCAAGAGCGATGGAATGTAGAAACAGTCCTCGCGCTCCTACAAGGGACCCCTTTAGCAACTGCTTTGCCACCGAGTCCCTCTTTGATCGTTTTCTTTCAAGGAATGCCCATCGACTTAAGCGGTCTTGTAGATATCCCCGTAAAGGCTTTCATCGCCGAATGTTTAGGAATGGGAAATTTAGAGGCCCAGCTGAATCTCGTCCATGAAACGACAAAAATCGAAGAAGAGGGCGGTCACGGCTCTCCTTTTAAGGGAGGGAAGTATGCAAGAAGCTATTCCCGCTTCACCCTTAAGATCGATTTCGTGGATGGGGCTGGAAACCATTTTCCTCTGGTCGATGCCCACTCTAAACCGCTCTTTTTTCCTGGGGGTTATTGGATCCGATCTGCCTTTAAAGAAGAAAGCCATCCCCCGAAAGATCCCCATAAAGAGAAAGAGGGCCCACCCACCCGCTGGGGTAAAAAAGACAAAGAAGATTCACGCATCAAACGGTTTGGTGAGATTGGTGAGGTGATCCAGGTAGGACTTGCTGCCTATATTCTGAAGAATTTCCTTCATGCTAAAACGAAGCAGCTCTTCTCCCCCAAGTCACAGCCTGACCGCACATCTTTTGACCGTTTTTTCGAAAAGTCAAAGATTGCACTCTTAAAAAGCTGTCATTCCCACTTATCTCTACCCTCCAACGTTGCTTTTGCAACCTCTGTCGTTACTGTCGATGGCTGGCAGAAGCTCTTAAAAGCCTATTCTTCCCTTGCCTTTCCAGAATCGTTTACACATGATCCACTCTTTATCAATGCTTTCACATTATCACCTTTCTGGAATAAAAAAGAGATCCTCAACTACCTAAAAAATGCGACCCCCAAAACCGATGATTGGTTCCTGACAAAGCTCTCTCAAGCTGCTCAAACCATTGCTTCATTTGAATCTGCCCTCATTCAAAAGCCCTTCAAGCAAGAAAAAGATCTACCGATCTCCGACATGATCCAACATTTGAAAGCCTATCATGCAGAGAACTATTCAGACTGAATGCGATAAATTTCATCGCGAGATATGACCTTGATCGATATGGGATGTGATCGCCTCATGCGCGAAAATTAGAATAAATCATTCATGGTTAGTTCGATATCGACAAGACCAGATTCTTTGGCTTTCACTCCATAAGTGGTGATGAAGGTTAAGAATATACTTTTTTTCAAATGGGTTTTCTCGATGAAAATGGCCCTCTTAGCCTGCAACTTTAATGCATAATCTTTAGTGATGGGAAACGGGTTATTGGAGTATTTTATCTCACATAAGTTGACGCAATTATCTGCTCGATCGATGATCAAGTCGATTTGTGTTCCTCGTTCTTCACTTCCAGGTGGAGGTTTGTAGATCCAAGCCGATTCCCTTGTTGAAACCCCACTTATCCCTAGAGCATTTTTGATTTTTCGGATGTGTTTCATGCAAAGGTTTTCAAAGGCATAACCCGACCATGCCCGACCTGCAGGAGCATTTCCCATCTTGAGCCAAAAATCTTCATCGACTCCGTTTAAGTCTACGCTATTTGCTTGGGTAATCCATCGCAAATAAAATAGGGAGTATTCGTCGATCAGGCGATAACGCATCTCATATTTCTTTTTGCCAAAGCTTGCATGGGGAATAATAAATCCGGAGGCTTCCAATTCGTCTAAGATAGTTGCAATTCCTCCTCCTGAAGACATCCCCGTTATTTGGCAGATTTCACTCGTCGTCAGCCCAGCAGAAGCCTCGGCAAGAGCTTTGACGACGGTGATATGACGTGTGCAATGTTGGAAAAGTGAAGAATAAAGCTCATCAAACTCTCTAAAAAGAGGTCCGTTAAAGCATAGCTGGCCAATGACTTGAAGGGATGACCTTCCTCTTTCCACATAGGAAAGATATTTTGCTACGCCTCCGATAGCCATGTAAATGTCGATGAGCTGTTTACGTTCTAGAGTGATTCCTCGAGAAAGGAGAAACTTCTCTGTTTCACCCAGGTCGAAGGGCAGGAGACGGATTTCAGCAGTTAAACGCCCGTGGAGCCCTCCTTTATTCCTATTGATCTTTTTGATCATCCATGAAGCTGCAGAACCACATACAATCAAGATGATACGAGGATCATCGGACATATATCTATTCCAGAAATGCTCTAATGCTTGAAGGAAACCAGAGCGAGGGGTTGCAAGCCAGGGAATTTCATCGAAGAAAAGAATCACGCGTTCACGACTTGAAATCTGCTCGATCGCCCTTCTAAGAGTGTCAAGGGCTTCGATCCATCCGCGAGGGGTTGCAAGTATGCCAAAAACACGAGAGAATTCTATATTAAAACTTTGAAGTTGTTGCCGTAAGGAGCCCTCTTTAATTCCTGTCAGCTCAAAATAGAGGCCCTTATTCTTAAAAAATTGCCGAATGAGAAAGGTCTTTCCAATCCGCCTCCGCCCATAAATTGATAAAAACTCGGGCTGGTTCGAATGGTAAATCTTTTCTAGGATTTTGAGTTCTTTCTGGCGAGCAAAGATGTTTTCCATATTTTTCCGCTATATATAGTATATATTTCGCGGAATTGCAAGAAAAATGAATGATTTCGCAGAATATACGGCATTTCTCGCGAGAAACGCCTTTCGCCAGTCAATTTCGCAGAAAAAGATGAGCCCTCTATTTCCGATCTCTAATTTGCCTTACTGAGTGATTTTTATTTATAAATGGTTTAAACTCTCTCCTCTATGTATAAAATGGCAATTGTGGGGCGACCCAATGTAGGGAAGTCGGCCCTTTTTAATCGGATTTGTAGGAAGCGGATCGCCATCGTCGATGAGGCGGAAGGGGTGACTCGGGATCGAATCTATGCGGAGGCAGAGGGGTTTGACTTTCCATTTGAGGTGATCGATACCGGAGGGATTGATTCCTCGTCTGGGGATCAGTTTCAGAAAGAGATTCGTAGGCAAGCGGAGATTGCGATTGAGGAGGCCGATACGCTGGTGATGGTGGTCGATGGACATGTGGGAGTAACCCTGATCGACGCGGAGCTGGCTCGGCTGCTTTTGAGGTCGGGAAAACCGCTGACGTTGGCTGTGAATAAGATCGATGATTTGCATCAAAAGCAGCTCTTGAATGAGTTTTACCGATTGGGAATTGCAAAGATGGTCGCTGTTTCAGCTTCTCATGGTTACCAGGTGGCTGAGCTGCTTGAGCAAGCTTGGGCAGGATTTAAAGCGCCTCCCGAGGAAGAGAAGGTGCACGGTGTGGGGGTTGCTGTGGTCGGAAGGCCCAATGTGGGGAAATCGACCTTCATCAATACTCTGCTCGATGATTCCAGATGTGTGGTCAGCCCGCTTGCAGGAACGACCAGGGATAGTATCGATATTCCCTTCGAGCATGAGGGAAAGAGCTATACCTTGATCGATACGGCTGGGGTTAGGCGAAAAAAGGCAGAGCATGACACGGTCGATAAGTTCGCCGCCTTGAGGACAAAGCGGGCGATTGAGCGAAGTGATCTCTGTCTCTTGATGCTCGATGCACAGGAGGGGCTGACGGCCCAAGAGAAAAAGATTGCCAACATGATCGAGGAGGCCGGCAAGGGCTGTATTCTGCTTCTAAATAAATGGGATCTCGTCAAAGGTTTCCGCATGGAACATCTGACAAAAGCACTCCTGGCACACTCTCCTTTCTTAGCTCACTGCCCGATTCTCTGTATTTCGGCCCTGGAAGGGCGTAACGCCTTTAAAGTGCTCGACGAAGTAGATCATGTATTCGCGTCACTGCAGATGCGTGTGACGACCCACCAACTCAACAAATTTGTCGAAAAGGCGATGCAGCTCAACCACCCTCCGATGGTAAGGGGAAAAAGGCTCCGAGTTTATTACCTGACACAAGTGGCTGTTTGCCCACCCCGCTTTGTCTTTTTTGTGAATAGGCCCGACCTGATGGATGAGTCTTATAGGAAATACCTGATTAACTGCTTCCGAAGGAGCTTCCCCTTTGCAGGAGCGCCGCTGGTCTTTCATTTAAGAGGTAAGGAGGCAACTTCACGCAGGTTCGCTGAAAGTGAGCAGCTCGATGAGCTCGGATCTAGTGAACTTCTTGAGGAGAGCCTGATCGTCAGCGGTGACGACCTCTTCGAGTAGGCGCCCCTTCTTCGCTATCATCAGATCGATCCACTCCTCAATGGTATTCTTCGTAATCAACTTGTAGACCTGAACGCCCCATTTCTGCCCAATGCGGTGGACCCGATCGATGGCCTGATTTTCCCGTGCTGCATTCCACCAGCGATCATAGAGAATGACGACACTCGCAGCCGTGAGATCGATGCCGAGGCCTGCCGCCTGGAGAGAGCCGATGAAGACGACGCACGAAGGATCCTCCTGAAACCGCTTCAACTCCTCTTTGCGATTGACCGTATCCCCGCGTATCTGCGCATAGCCCCATTTCTTTTCTTTCAGATAGGCTTCCATGATATCGAGCATGTAGAGGAATTGGGAAAAGACCACCACCTTCTGATCGCTCTCACGGGCTTCGTCGAGCAGTTCGACAAAGAGATCCCACTTTCCTGAATCATACTTTTTGTAATGGGCAGGATCTTTGGCAACGAGTGCTGGATGGTCACAGACCTGCTTTAATCTAGAGAGAAGCGAGAAAATGTGGATGAAATCGATCGCTGTCGTTTGGTCCCGCAGCTCTTGAATCAGGCTTTCACGATGCTGAGCGAGTGTTTCGCGATAGAGTTTCGACTGTTCTGGAGAGAGTTCGCAATAGGATTTGTCCTCGCTCTTCTCTGGAAGCTCCTGGAGCACATCGACCTTGCGTCTTCTCAAGACAAAAGGACGTATAAGCTGTGTTAAGAGAGCCTTTTTTTCCTCATCCCCATCTTTTTCGATCGGATTGGTAAAAAGCTCCCGAAAACGCGTCTCCGATGGCATATAGCCCGGAAGAACGATATCAAAGAGCGCCTTGAGCTCACGTAAGTTGTTTTCGATCGGAGTTCCTGTCAATCCAATCCGCATGCGCGCATTGACCTTTTCCAAGGCCTCGTGGACCCGACTATGAGGGTTTTTAGCGAGCTGAATCTCATCAAAAATGGCCACATCGAAGGGAATCGTTTCCAAAAGTTTTTGTTCCACGCGCAAAATGCCGTAGGAGGTCAAAATGAGGTGGTCCTTGAGGTTGGGATTCAAAGAGCGTTTCAGGCCATGAAAGGTATGGACTGGAAGGTGGGGCAAAAAGGTCTCTAGCTTGTCTTGCCAGTGATAAATCACCGAAGTCGGGCAGACGACGAGGTAATTTCTTTTTTCAGTAGTTGTTTGATTCATCGTTGCAGCGATGAGAGCCATGGCTTGATGGGTTTTCCCGAGTCCCATATCATCGCAAAGAAGGCCAGAAAGACCATGTCTATAGAGAAACCAGAGCCAGTGGAGACCAGTCTGCTGGTAGAGGCGCAGCTCGCTCTTGAGTCCTTTGATATTGGGCGACTCGTGCGAAGTGAACTCCCGGAGCTCTTTGATCAGGTTGCGCGTAATTTGGGCGGTCGCGCTATTGTCGATAGGGGTGATCAACCCGAGGCTTGCATCTAACTTGATCAGCTCCATCGTCGAAAGTTCGATCGTTTTGGCCTCAGGATGGTAAGGATTTTTCATGCCTCGAATCCATTGGAAGAACTCTGACTGTAGATCGATCAATCCCGCCTCTGTAAAGCAAAAACGCCGCTTCTGTTCAACTGATTCGAGCAGGTTGGTGAGAGCGACCCGGCCATGTTCGGATTGGTAGAATAGCTGTGCTTTCATGCCTCCACCTGCAGTTCTGGCGAGATAATCGATAGCAATCAGATGCTGGTGAGGCACGGCAAGGGCTGCATCCATATGCACAATCATCTTCTTGAGAGCAGGAAGCTCCGTTTCGAGAAAGTGAGCAAGCCTCTGCTGACCTATCACGAGTGGGCTGGCATATTCATCTGGAATGCGCATCGCCAGAGGAATTTCGCAAAAACCTTCGCCTGCAATGTAGACAAAATCACCGAAGAGATGGAGCTGCTCTTCACTGTAAGGGGGAGCTAAGGAGTGCACCGGCTTGATAGAGATGGAGCTCGATGAATGGACCCTCACCTCTAATCCTCTCGAAGCTAAAGGCAAATTTGTCGTGAAAAAGTGTGGAATATTCTCTAACTCTTCCCTATTGGATCTGATAAAGCTACTCACGTTTTCTGCAGCTATTTCTAATCCTGGGCGCACCGTGAAGCCGTGACGGGCATGCTTTTTGGAGAAAAAGCCGAGTCCTTGATAGAAAATCCAATCTCCAAAATCCATCCCTCCAATAGCCTCTTCAGCAGTTTTGGCGAAAAAGCGTAAAATAGGATCGACAGTATAACTCAAATGGGCTTCGATGCTGGCCAGGTGCGTCTGAAATCCTTCCTGACCATTGAGCCAAATCCGATGGTGGTTCACGAAGTGGGAGACCTCACTTGGAGAAAGAGTCACCTCACGATGGTCAAAGAGAGGATTTTTCAATTGGAAAAAACCCTTTCCCTCTAAATAGGCCCATCGACCGAGGTAAGAGGAGCCGGGCCGTTTGAAATCATCGGGAGAAAAGAGATAGGCTTCAAAATGCCAGCCCCACTCCTGATCGAAAAAGATGCGGTATTTGACAGGAACCAATTTCGGATGAATCGGAATGAACTGTCCAATGAGTTCCTGATAGCGATCCAAAAAGTCGACCGCTTCCTTAGCGTCGATCCGATGGCGTCCCAAAAGTGAGACCCCATTTTGAGAATAAAAGCCAACGCCAGGCTGATAGGCCCAACTATCGAAGAGCCTCTTTTCGCTTTTTTCTCCCTCTAAGGGCGTTTTCGAATGGGTAATCAAAAAGCAATTTTGAGTCGAATCGAAAGTAATTTTCTCGATCTTCTCTTCACTCGATTGCATCAGTCGGAGAGGACTTTTGGTACTATTGAGGAAAGGAATCAGTTGAGAAAGGTCCTCTTTGCGCAATTTGAGTGTGGCAACCCACTGAGCGGATTTGATCGCGAGATGGGTCGGCAACCCCTCATTGTCTTCACTGAATTTGATCTGAGGCGAGAGAGCCATCATCCAGCGAGCCAGATCGGCCCATAAGCTCAGCTGATAACGGAGCGTTGGACCTGGCCTTCCTTCGCGCCATCGGTTGATCTCCTCTTGAGAGACATTGGAAAATTTGATCGAGTTCTCAGGGGTTTCGCGGCTACGCTTTTCGACCATCTGCAGAAGCCGCTCTTTTGCTTCTGGTGTGGTGGCCTCTATTTCAAAAACTATCTCATTTTGATAGCGATAATGGCTCTCTCCAACCTTTTCCAAAAAGCGCTCCTCATAGCCCACATGGTCGGCAATCAGCCCACACAGATGGTTCCAAAAGGAGCTTTCAAACCGTAAGTGAAGGGGCTCATCATCGGGAGGATAGACGGTGAGGTAAGCAGCAGCTAGATGGATGCAGCCATCTTCGGCGGCGCAGGAACAGAAGGCATCTTTCAGCTGATTTTTTTCGTCAAACTGCAGAAAGGGCCAGTAGCTCTCCTTCTCCTCGGGATCGTAGACTTCCGCTTGGTAGGTCGCTCCCGAAAAGTCGACAGCCCGAACGCATCCCTTTTTGATGATACGTTCCGCTTCTGGACGCCATTGCTCAATTCTAGAGTCCATAATCTATGGAGCATAGCACAAATAGATTTAAATCAGCTGCAAAAGCAAAGTCAGTCCAATTGTGCCATAGAAAATCGGTTTTACTGGCTTGAAATCGTAGAGCTTATACAAGATATTGAGCACCGTCAATACGATCAAAGCGGGATAACAGACTTGCAAAATAGGGATGAGGAAGGCACTGATCCCTTGGAAGTGGAGGGTTGAAACGAGAAAGGAGACAGCCAAAGTAAGTAGCAGCGCGACCCAGTAAGGACATTTCTCTCTCAAAAATGCGCGGTGCAGAAATTCGGCAAAGACAGCTGTCAAGGCAATCTCTGTCGTAAAGCAGGCAAAACAGACTGCAACGCTGGCAATCAGACCCGCTTGCGGCCCTAGCAGCTTGTAGGCGAGCGTTCCTAGAAGTTGATCATGGGCAACCTCGCTCAATTCTTGACTGTAACCTGCCGCTAAAAAGGAAAAGGCAACATAGACGAGCGATAGAAGGAGTGCAGCGATCAAACTTCCCGCTACAGCCGTTTTCATCATGGCTTTGCGATCCTGTCCCTCGGTTTTCCGCAAACAGAGCAAAACGACCGAAGAGAAGAAAAAGGCAGCGAGTAGGTCCATCGTATTATAGCCGCTCAAGATTCCATGAGAAAAAGTCTGCCAGGCAGAATGGGAAGAAGCTTCTGCAGAAGGCATCACCCATAAGCCACGCAGGACAATGACTCCTAAAGAGAGGAGCAGAACAGGTGTCAGGACGTAGCCTAAAAGCGCCAACACCTTTCCCTGACGGAAGGTGAAGAAAAAGAGAAAAACAGCAGAAAGGGCGCTGAATAGGGGCAGATTCAACCAGCTCAGCGAATCAAATTGAAAGGCATCGAGGGTAGCATAGGAGATCGCGATGCAGCGGGGAATGCCGCCTAGAGGACCGATCAATCCTAGAATGGCAAGTGTTACTAGGAAACCAGGAATTTTTCCGATGCGGTTAAAAAAGGTCATGTAGTTGCCATCATAGAGCATCATCGCCAGGAGGCCCATCAAAGGGACACAGACGGCTGTCAGAATCAGCCCCATGATGCCATAAACATTTTGATCTTGGGTAAATTGGCCCATGGCGAGAGGAAAAACGATGTTTCCTGCCCCAAAGAACATGGAAAACATCGCTAAGCCTGTGGCTACAACAGCTGAGAAACTCCTTGCAAGAGTAACCATTTTTTCTCTCCTTAAAAATAAAAGGGGTTAATTATATCATATTTCGAGGTTTAATTCTCCCTCGTTATTCAATCAGTAAAAAAAGTAATGAAAAAATGATTTAGAATGTCCCCTGAGGGACAATAATGATGACGCGGACGATAGAGACGAAATGATCGTTCAGCATATCCTCATTTTACTTGTGACAGGGTTTTTTTAACAAATTGATTTTCATAATCCCCCTCTGTGCGCTCTGTGTGCTCTGTGGTGCGCTTTTTTATTTTACTACAGAGAGCACAGAGCACACAGAGAGAGAGGGAATCAAACTCTTTCTTTAATAGCCTGGCAGATAGGGCATTCTGAGATGACATGCCGCAGGGCGGGGCAGAAGGCTCTGGCATAGTAGATGATCTGGAGGTGGAGGCGGATCCACTCTTTTTTTGGATAGAGCCTTTTGAGGTCGGCTTCAACAGCTTTGACCGTTTTTCCTTTGGAGAGACCCCAACGACGGGCAGAGCGGAAGATGTGGGTGTCTACGGGGAAGGCGGGAATGTGAAAGGCCTGCGCCATGATGACAGAAGCTGTTTTGTGGCCAACTCCGGGGAGGCTTTCTAACTCCTCGAAGGTGTGTGGGACCTGTCCATTATAGTTTTCGAGAAGTAGGCGGGAGAGCTCACGTAGAGCATGCGCTTTTTGGGGAGAGAGGCCGCACGGTTTGATGAAAGAGCGGATCTCTTCTTCAGAGAGTTTTGCCATTTGTTGAGGAGTGGAGGCTTTGGCGAATAGCGCGGGCGTGATTCTGTTGACCATCGCATCGGTTGAGCGGGCAGAGAGGACCACTGCGATGAGGAGAGTGTAGGGATCGGAATGAGAGAGTGGGATAGCGGGATCAGGGAAATGTTCATCTAACAGCTGTTTGACGAGGCGGGCTCGGGTTTTAGGGTTCATTTCATTTACCAATACAAAACTGTGAAAAAATGGAGCTCAGAATCTCTTCTGAGATGTCGGTGCCGATCATGCGGCCCAAGGCTGCAAGTGAGCTGCGCATTTCAGCGGCCAGGAATTCGGGAGAAACTTTCTCTTTTAAACCGGAAATGACTTTGTGAAGGGCTCCCACAGACTCTGCAAGCGCCTCATGATGGCGAAGTGTAGTGATGACGAGCTCCTCCTTCGAGGGAGCTCCCCCTTTCCAGATCAGCTGCGCGATCTTGCTCTTCAACTCCTCCAAACCGATTCTCTCTTTAGCCGAAATTTTGAGCTGGTGGGGGAAAGGGGTTTGGGAGAGCGAATGAGAGGGAAGATCGGTTTTATTCCAGAGCAGCAGGGTGCGGTCGGTCGGCAAGAGATGGAAGAGCTCTCTCTCCTTTTCTCCAACCTTTTGGGCTGCGTCGAGGACTAAAAGGATCAGATCGGCAGCAAAAGCTGCCTTTTTGGAACGACGGATGCCCTCCTTTTCGATGATCTCCTCCGTCTGGCGGATGCCCGCCGTATCCGTTAAGCGAAAATGGAGACCGCCGATCGTCAACTCCTCATGCAGAAGATCACGCGTCGTGCCGGCAATCGGAGTGACGATAGCCCTCTCCTGATCGAGGAGGGCATTCATCAACGACGATTTTCCCGCATTGGGTGGGCCGATGATGCAGAGAGAAATGCCCTCCACCATTTTTTTGCCATCGTGGAATGTGTCTAAGAGCCTTTCCATCTCGTAGCCAAGTTGCTGCAACTGATGGATGATCTCATTCTCGGAAAGGAATTCAAGACCCTCTTCAGGGAAATCGACCCATGCTTCTAAAATCGCAGCGAGGCGAATCAGCTCTCCTTGAAAGGTCGATATCTTTAGTGAAAGTGCCCCCTCTAAATGTTTCCCAGCCGCAGCAAAAGCTTGTTCATTTTTGGCGCTGATCAGATTTTGGACCGCTTCCGCTTGAGCAAGGTCGAGTTTGCCATTGAGGAATGCTTTGAAGGTAAACTCCCCTGGCATTGCCGATCGAGCTCCAGCCTCTAAACAGGCCTCCAAGACCTTCCTAGAGGCGATCATGCCGCCATGACACTGCAGCTCCACAGTATCTTCCCCCGTATAGGACTTCGGCGCTTTCATGACTAGCACGAGCGCCTCATCGACCATCTCCCCTTTTACATTGTGAATTTTGGTCAGATGAGCGGTATGAGAAGCATAGCGGTTTACATCACTCTTACAGACTTTGGCAGCAATCTGAAAGGCCTCATTTCCTGAGATCCGAATGATGCTGATCCCCCCCTCACCTGGCGGTGTGGCGATAGCTGCAATGGTTTCGCCAGGGATAAAAGGGCGATGAATAAATTTCACGTCTCGACTTTGTAAATTTTTTGGCGGCATCTCAGAGAGAACCGCGGGTCCTTTTTTAATTTTTTCGCTCATTAATAGCGCCTCCGGCTATGAATTTCGCGAAAAAATTAAAAAACGATCTCGCGTTTCCTCCGATCTGCTCGCCAAAAATTTTACAAAATCGAGATTCAAAAAAAAGAAATGGTGCATTATTCTAACTAATGCCGACAATTTTAATTAAAAATATGAAATTAGTACTAGCTCTACTTTTATTTGCTTCGCCTCTTGTCGCTGCCCCACACGACGAAGTATTGGTGGTCGAGGAGCTGATTGCGACCACTGAAAAAAATTTGAAGGCTCAAGAAGAGCTTCTGAAACAGCTCCACAACTACCATAGCGCGCGGGATGCCTTTATCGCTGATCCTGAGAGCAGCAAACGGGCCACAGCCCTCGTCAAAAGGGCTATGCGCCTGCAGACTCATATCGAACAGGAGCACCTCTCCCAACTCTTTTCCAGCGATTTTTTGACTGAATTGTCTTTCTACAATCAGGTCGGGAAGGGACGAGGCTAACTTGTCCAAAACAGATAAAATTTACTATATCGATCGGCGCACCAAGGAGACAAAATTAGAGAAAGTCTATTGTGGACCCTTTCTCCGCTTTCTTTATTCCACTCTTTTGGGCAAACAGTTGGTAAACTGTCTCGCCTATTTTCCCTATTTTTCCAGGTTGGTCGGTTGGTGGCAGAGAAGGCCGTGGACAAAGCGAAAGATCGCCCATTTTATCCATAATTATGGCATCGACTCTACTGAATTCGAACAAAAAGTCACCGATTACGGCTCTTTCGATGCTTTTTTTACACGGAAGTTGAAAAGAGAGGCTCGTCCCCTAGGTGAAGGGCCCATTATTCCTGCTGACGGCCGCTATCTTTTCCATCAAGATCTTTCACGAGCCGATGGCTTTGTCGTGAAGGGAAAAAAATTTAGCCTCGAAAAGCTGCTCAGGAGCCCTTCTTTAGCAGAAAAATATAGTGAAGGCTCCCTTTTAATCGCGCGGCTCTGCCCTACCGACTATCACCGCTTTCACTTTCCTGTCGATTGCACTCCAGGGCCTGCCCAGTTGATCAACGGCTCCCTCTTTTCGGTCAACCCTATCGCTGTGAAACAAAATATCGAGATTTTTACAGAAAATAAGCGGATGATGACAGCGCTGCAAACGGAGAAGTTTGGGACAATTCTCTTCATCGAAGTGGGCGCAACAGCCGTCGGAGCTATCCACCAAACCTTCCATCCTGGAAAAGCCTACAAAAAAGGGGATGAGAAGGGCTATTTCTCCTTTGGAGGCTCATCGCTGATGCTTTTGTTTGAAAAAGAGAAAATTCACTTCGCATCTGATTTGCTGGCAAGCTCTGCGCAATACACTGAAATTCTTTGTCTTATGGGTCAGCCTCTCGAAAGAGCCATTTAATTCTTTATTTAAATTCTCTAAAACGATATCTAATGTATTAAATCCTATACATTTGCTTTCCCATGTTTATCGCATTTGCTTCATTGATTCTTGGTATCATTATTCTGATCTCGTTGCGTGATTGGGCGCACTATGCGCGCAGGTCAAACAAATCGATCCAAAAGAGCCTCAAAAAGGCCTCTCAACGCATTTCATTACAGGATTGGGAAGGAGCATCTAAAGAGTTGATTCCCCTTCTAGAGAGCAGTAAAGGGGGAAAAGAGGCAGCTCTCTGTGAGATTCAGTTATTGAAAGGGCAAGGAATGACGGAAGAGGCGCTGCTTAAGACGCATGCAGCGGCTCTCACTTACCCTGAGGAGCTCTCTTTCCGTTTAGAAGAGGGAGTTCTTTTAGCTGAACTCGGTCTATATCAAGAGGCTGTAGAGGCCTTTAAAGCCTCCTCTTCGATTCTCCGGACTGAAGCTGAGGTGATCGCCTTTGCGGAAGCGGCGCTGAAAACGGGAAATCCCCATCTCTGTTTAGACCTCCTACAACCCTATTTAGAGCCTACAGGCAGTGGCAAAGCAGAGCATACCCGCAGCGGTAAAGCGATGGCCTTAGCGGCGGACGCTTTCTATGAGCTAAAAGAGTTCTCCCATGCCATTCAAGGTTATCTGCACGCCCTGCGTGCAGGACATGCCAGCCACCATACCTTTCTGCACCTCGGTCACTCCTATCGAAGGCATGGCAACCTCGCAGAGGCTGAGAAGATTTTCAGGGAGCTCAACGATAAAGATCCAGCCGACATCGACGCTGTTTTAGGCATCGGTAGCTGCCTCCAAGAAAGGGGACAATACACCAAGGCCTTCCTCGTCTATCAGACGGGACTCTCCTGGAGTCGGGACTTACGCCTTCTACAGAAAGCGGCCTATGCCGCCTTGCGCACCAAACGTTATGCCCAGGCCGAATCCTATTTTTTTGAAGTCACGCAGCGCCTAAAACCCGATGCACTCACCCTCGCCTACTATGGACTCTCCCTCGAATGCCAGAAGAAATGGAGTGATGCCCAGCAGATCTACCACAAACTTGTAGAGTTCTTTCCCGATTCACACCATGGCTACCGCGCCCTCGCCTGGATGTTCGGCGTCGGCATGAGTCAAAATCTCACCCCCGATCAGGGCCTCCACTTTGCCCAAAAAGCACTCCAACTCCAAAATGATTCCACTTCCTGGGAAATTCTGAGCGCCTGCATTGCCCGCACCGGCGAATTTGAGAAGGCCTACCAGATTCAACTCTCCCTCGCTAAACAAGATCGAGACCACACCACCCGCAATCGCCGCCAGCAGGTCCTCCGCACCCTTCGCAAAAAAGAACCCCTCCAGGACCAGCAGGTCCTCCGCTCTCTCGTCGCTTAAACCGTGCCTTTGCCTGTGCCTATGCCCGACCTTATAATTCGGGCACAGGCACAGGCACGGGATTTTGTGAGGCGATTGCAATTTTGGGGATTTCGGAGTATAATGTGGAATTCTAATCCAAAGGATAAGTGGGACATGTTTGACTTTTTGAAAAAATTGTTTGGCACATCACAAGAGAGAAGCTTGACTCGATTTCGAAAGATCGTGATCGAAGTGAATAAATGGGAAGAGAGATATCAGAAGCTGAGTGATGCTGAGGCTCGCCAAAAGACAGAAGATTTCAAAAAGCGCTATCAGGCTGGAGAGATGCTCGATCAGCTCCTGCCAGAAGCCTATGCTCTAGTCAAAAATGTCTGCCGCAGGTTATCGGGCACCGAGGTCCACGTTTCCGGTTATGATCAGAAGTGGGACATGATCCCCTACGATGTCCAGATTTTGGGCGCTATCGCCATGCATAAAGGCAATATTTCTGAGATGCAGACGGGAGAAGGAAAGACGCTCACCGCGGTCATGCCTCTCTATCTCAATGCCCTTTCTGGTGAGTCTGTCCATCTGGTCACAGTGAACGACTATTTGGTCAACAGGGATGCTCAATGGGTCGGCTCTGTCTTGCGCTGGCTGGGCCTCAAGACTGGTGTTTTGACTAATGAGACTCCACAACAATCCCGAAAAGAGGTCTACAATTGTGACGTCGTCTATGGCACTGCCTCCGAATTTGGATTCGATTATCTCCGTGACAACTCGATGGCAGCTACCCAAGAGGAGCAGGTGCAGCGCGGCTATTTCTATGCCATTATCGACGAGATCGACTCTATTTTGATCGATGAGGCGCGCACCCCGTTGATCATTTCCGGCCCCACTCCAAAAAGCACGCAGATGTATGCGGAATTGAAAGAGGGCGCTGCTCAGCTCGTCCGGATGCAGCGCGATTTAGCGGGAAGGATCTCTCTAGAGGCCAAAAAAGTGGTCGAACCCTATTTTCAGGCTGAAGAGCTGCCCAAAGAGAAAAAAGAGCTCGAAGCGCTCAGAGATGCCTGTTGTCGTTTATGGCTTGTGGGTAAGGGAATGCCTCACAATAAAATCTTGAGACGGGCAAAAGAAAATCCCGACCTTCGCACGGAAATCGACAAATGGGACACCTATTTCCACTCCGACCAAAACAAAGAAGAAAAACTGGACACGATCGCAGAACTCTTCATGGTGGTCGATGAGAAAGGGAATGAATTTGAGCTAACCGATAAGGGGATCCAAGCTTGGGCTGAGCTCACAGAAGGTTCTGCCAGCGATTTTGTCATGCTCGACCTCGGTTATGAATATGCCAAAATCGATGCAGACCCTGCTCTCAATGAAGAACAGCAGTTAGCAAAAAAGCTACAACTCAACGAAGAGGATGCACAGCGAAAAGAGCGCTCCCACAACCTGCGCCAGCTCCTCCGCGCCCATCTGTTGATGGAAAAGGATGTCGACTACATCATAGAGGGTGGAAAGATCGTCATCATCGACGAGCATACGGGAAGACCTCAACCGGGACGTCGCTTCTCAGATGGTCTCCATCAGGCGATCGAAGCCAAGGAAGGGGTTGAAATCCAGAAAGAAACCCAAACCTACGCTACGATTACCCTCCAAAACTACTTCAGGATGTATTCCAAGCTGGCTGGCATGACCGGTACAGCGATTACCGAAGCCTCCGAATTCAAAGAGATTTACAAGCTCGAAGTCCTCCAGATACCCACCTACAAGACTGCCCAGCGCAAAGACTTTAATGACGAAATCTACATGACAGAGCGGGAAAAATATAATGCCATTCTCAAGGAAGTGAAGGAGGTCCATGAAAAGGGCCGTCCGATCCTAATTGGGACAGAATCGGTTGAAGTCTCTGAAAAACTCTCTCGTATCTTGCGCCAAAACCGGATCGAACACAACGTGTTGAACGCAAAGCACCATGACCAAGAGGCTGAAATCATCGCTCAGGCAGGTCACCAAAGTGCTGTCACCGTCTCCACCAATATGGCGGGCCGCGGTACTGACATCAAATTGAAAGGGGATGTGGCATCTCTCGGTGGCTTGCACGTCATTGGTACCACGCGCCACCAGTCTCGCCGCATCGACCGTCAGCTGCGCGGCCGTAGCGCCCGTCTCGGCGACCCTGGCTCTTCCAAATTCTTTATCTCCTTCGAAGACCAGTTGATGCGCCTCTTCGCTTCGCCGCGGCTCAATGCAATGATCCAGCGTTTTCGGCCACCTGAAGGGGAACCGATCTCCGCCAACATCCTCAATCGATCGATAGAAACGGCTCAGAAGAGGGTGGAGGGGCGTAATTATACGATCCGTAAGTATACACTCGAATATGACGATGTCATGAACAAGCAGCGTCAGGAAATCTATAGCTTCCGCAACGAAATCCTTCACACAGATGACCTGATGCCCCTTGTCAGAAACCTCTTCCAGCAGGTCTGTCAAACCTTCGCAGCTGAGGCTTTCCAATCGCGCAGCCAAGAAGGGAGATGGAATCCTGAAGCTTTTCGCCAGCAGCTTATCAACCATTTCCCTGTCAGTTTTGAAGAGGGCGCCTTCGACGATGATCATAGTAGTGCTGAAGAGCTCGAGCAGAAAGCAACCGATAAGATCATCGAAGCGTTCGAACATAAATTCGCTGCCCAAACAAGCAATGCAGCCCGCTCCAATCCGCAGCTCGATGCGATGAAAATGGGCAACAACGCAATCCGTGGGGTGATGCTCCAAAAGATTGACCAGCTCTGGCAAGAGCACCTACTCACCATGGACCATCTCCGCTCTGAGGTCTCTCTGCGCACCATTGCCCAGCGCGATCCACTACTCGAGTTCAAACATGAGGCCTTTAAGCTCTTCCACGAATTGACAGGCAGTCTTAATAGCGAAATCGCGCGCAACCTCTTCCGCTTCGAAATCGCCGCCTACCATCCGAGCCTCTTCCAAGATCTGCTCAAGCAGATCAGCTTAGAGACAAACCGCATGATCTTTGATGGCATCCCTGCCCAAGAGGAGGCGCCTCCTCAAGAGCCCCCTAAGCCGGCCGGCATCCCCATCATCTCCCCACCCAAAATAGGTAGGAATGATGATTGCCCCTGCAAGAGCGGCAGGAAGTATAAAAAGTGCTGCGGCCTCACCGAAGAGCTTGCCTAACTCATACATCGCGCCCGTGCCCGAACCAATTCGGCTCTTCCTCTTTCATTTAAATTTTTAAGTTTGTTATGGTGGCAATATCTTTATCCGCCTGGAGGATTGCAAACATGTCTGTTTTATTAGCACTATTATCCCTTTTATTAATGGGCTCTTCTTTAATTGCGTCGGAATGCAACAGAGTTTATGTGGGTCTATTTGGAGGAGGGATCTACTCGAACTCTACTAAAATGACTCAAAAGGGCGTTGCACTTTTCGCTGAGGATGAAGGTGGTCCATTGGCTGTAGAGGCTCGAGGAGATACAAAGGGAACTGGTTCTGGATTTGGAGGCGTACAAATTGGATATGAGTGGGCAAAACGTCCCCTTGAAATCTGCTCAGGTTGGACCATTGTCCCAGCAGCAGAGATCGAAGCTTATTGGTATAGCCCTACCAAAAAGGGAGACCTTTTTAATACTACAGACACAGATAGGTTGCCTGAACATGATTTTTTAGATACTTTTCCTATGAATGTGGGAGTCTATCTAGCCAATGCCCTATTGTCGCTAAATAATTGCTGGCGATTATCTCCATATATAGGTCTGGGGGTTGGAGCGACGCGCATTTCTATCCATCATGCTACATCTCTTCAATTAGCTCCGCCAGAACCTGGGATCAATCATTTCAATTCTGACAGAAACGATGCATCTTGGGCTTTTGCGGCTCAAGTAAAAGCAGGACTCCGCTATAACATTTGCAAATCGTTACATATTTTTGGGGAATATCGTTATCTGTTCGTCGATTTCAGCAATTATATTTTTGGATCGACTGTATACCCTACTCATGCGCACACCACAGCATGGAATGTCAAAGTGAAAAACATCCATTATAACGCTTTTGCATTCGGCATTCGGTACGACTTATAAACCTAAGTTATGAAAATTTTTCTTTATCTTTCATTTAAATTTTTTAGTTTGCTATGGTGTGATTATCTCAAAATCCAAGGAGGATTGTATGGTTAAAAGTGCCATTCTTTTCTTTGTGGCCTTTGCGTTATTAGGTGGCGCAGCTTGGGCAAATGAAAAATTTTACTGCGGGGTTGATCAGATTGAACTGACGGATGAGATGATTCTAGTCCATCTGGAAGATGGAGTTTATGAGATCGACTCATTGCTGGCTGATCAGGGTGGTCTTTACTTTACAGTGGATGGTTTGAGGTCGATTGAAACGCGTCGGCCTGTCGATCCGCGCAATATTTGCGAACGGCCCTACTAGCAAAGCTATTTTCTAAAGGCGCGCCAACCGAGATAGAGAAGCGGGAGGGCGCCTAGAAAATAGAAGTAGGCGATGCTCTGATTCCAGCGCAGAACAAGAATGCCATTATTGGCAAAGAGGATCAAGGCGAGGCCGAAAAGGAAAAAGACAACGCCTGGCAGAAGAAGCAGTAGGGCGACCATCTCTTTCTTCGAGCTGATATCGCCTTTGGACTCATCAGATTCTTCTCCTTCGAGTGCCGATTTCCACTCCTCTTCAGTGACAGCCAGATTGGAGCTGCGCGCCTCAGAAAAATTTGAATTGGGTATTGTATTCTGAGCAGCGGCAAAATTTGAATTGGGTATTGCGTTCTGAGCAGTAGCATAGGGCGGTTTTGAGAGAGGTTCCGCTTTTGGGGCTGTTTGAAAGGGGCTGGCAAAATTTTTAAAAACAGTACTCTCATCACGGGCGGGCGGCTTTGTGACATCGACGCCACAGTAGGGGCATTGAGTAATATGGTGGGAAACATTCCCTTCACAGTTCCAGCAGAGTCGTTTATCGTTTTTTTTGGTCATCTTTCTTTTTCCATGCTTGATTAATCTGATTGTGTCATAAGCGGGAAAAAAAATGAAGATTCGGTTATACTCTGCCTCTTTAAATTTAATGGTTGATTATGACTCTTCAGCAGTTTGATTGCGTGGTGATTGGCGGGGGGCCAGGTGGCTATGTCGCAGCGATTCGGGCCGCCCAAAGGGGAGTGAAAACAGCTCTCGTCGAAAATAAAGAGCTGGGTGGTGTCTGTTTAAACAGAGGATGTATTCCCTCAAAAGCGCTGATTGCTAATGCAGAGATCCTGCGAAAGGTGCGCGAAGCGAACAAGTTTGGGATCGCAGTCGGTGAAGTCTCTTTCGATTACCGAGCGATGAAAGAGCGCAAAGATAGCGTCGTCGTCCGCGTGCGTAAAGGTCTAGAAGGGCTGATCGCGAGTAACAAAATCCAGGTCTTCAAAGGGTATGGGAAGCTCACCTCTCAAAATGAGGTCAAAGTGACCGGAGAGCAAGAGGCTCTCTTATCTGCCAAAACAATCATCTTGGCAACTGGTTCTGAACCGAGATCGCTTCCTGGCATCTCTTTTGACGGAGAGCGGATCCATGATTCGACCTCTTTACTGGATATCACTGCCTTGCCCAAAAAATTGTTGATCATCGGCGGGGGTGTCATCGGCTGTGAGTTTGCCTGTCTGCATGCTGCTTTTGGTGTCGATGTCACTATCATCGAGCTCTTGCCCTCCATCTTATCGACTGAGGGAAAAGGGGTCGCCGATTTTATGACCCAAGCCCTGAAAAAGCAGGGAATCAAGATCGAAACGCAGGCCGCACTGACGCAAATGGAGCGGTTAAGTAATGGGGTGAAGGCCCATCTCGGCGATGGAAGAACCTTTGAAGCCGATTGTGCCCTCATTTCAGTCGGCCGCAAGTACAATTCCGACCATGTCGGTCTCGACAAGGCAGGCGTCATCGTGGAGAAGGATGGTTCAATCCCTGTCAACTCCCACATGCAAACGAATGTTCCCCATATCTTTGCAATCGGTGATGTCACGGGTAAATGGATCCTTGCCCATGTGGCCTCCCACCAGGGTTTAATTGCCGCCGACAATGCCTCAGGAAAGCCGAGTGAAATGCATTATGACGCTGTCCCCTCAGTCATTTTTACAGCTCCCGAAGTGGCCACAGTCGGATACACGCTCGAAAGAGCGGTCCATGCTGGTTTTGACGCACGGCTCGGCAAATTTCCTTTCCAAGCTTTGGGAAAGGCACAAGCGACGAGTGAAACGGAAGGGTTTGCTCAGATCGTAGTGGAAAAGTCGACAGGCCGAATCCTGGGGGCACAAGTGATCGGCTATGGAGCTTCGGCATTGATCGCAGAAATGACGGTGGCCATCAGCGGTGAATTGACTGTTCAGTCGATCAGCGACACGATCCATGCCCATCCGACCATTGCTGAGGCATGGATGGAAGCCGCTTTTTCGGCCGATGAGATGCCTCTCCATTTGCCTCCGACCAAAAAATAATAGGGGAGATGACCTAATCAGGAAGCCACATGGAGCGACACCCAAAAAAACTCAATGTACTGCCTGAAAACCTTGATCAAGTTGATGAAGGACAGGTTGTCTCTCTGGGGCGATTCCCTCAATGGCTCCATCGAAAGCTTCCGAGCGGGAATGAGCTCTGGAAGACGCAAGCGATTCTCGGTTCACTTCAACTCCCCACCGTCTGTCAAGAGGCCAGATGTCCCAATTTGATGGAGTGTTGGTCGAAAAAGACAGCTACCTTTCTGGCGATGGGAAAAGCGTGCACACGCAATTGCGGATTCTGCTCGATCGATTTTGCAGCTCAGCCGGCTGCCCTCGATGAGGATGAGCCGAAAAGGATCGCCGAAAGCGTTCAGCAGTTAGGCTTGAAGCATGTTGTCATCACCATGGTAGCGCGCGATGACCTTCCCGATGGAGGGGCGAGCCACCTCTGTCAAATCATCGCTGCTGTGCGTCAATTGACTCCTGCACCCACCGTCGAGGTTCTCACCTCCGATTTTCAGGGAAAGAGCGCATCGATCCAGACTGTAATAGAAGCAGCCCCTGAAATTTTTAACCACAACATCGAGACGGTCCGCTCATTATCACCCCGCGTACGCCATAAAGCCACCTACGAGAGAACCCTGAGCGTATTGAGTGATGCCCACCGATATGGCCCACAGATCTGGATCAAATCGGGGCTCATGGTGGGTCTTGGTGAAACAGAAGAGGAGGTCTTCGAAACGCTCCGCGATTTGAAAAGAGTGGGTTGTCAGATCGTGACGATTGGGCAATATCTCCAGTCGGACATCCGCAAACTGCGGGTCAAGGCCTTCATTCCACCTGAACAATTTGAACTCTATGCCGCTTATGGATATCAGATCGGGATCCCACATATGTATTGCGGCCCATTTGTCCGATCGAGTTATAATGCAGAATCGATATTTGAAAGGGCTACCAATGAGCGATCCAGAGCATAAAAAATCATTTCTCTCCATCTTTGAAGAGCTCTCCAAAAACCGGGCTCCCGACAAAAAAACCAATGGTCACGACTACCACAATGAGGGCGATCTCGTTGAAGAATTCGAAGGAGAGTCTCTATTCACCGATGAAATCGATCATCAAATCCTCATGCAGCGCGATGCTCATTTTGGCGGAGATTTTGAGATCATGCACCGCTATTACGAAAATGAAGCTAGCTTCGGCGTCCATCCTGATATCGATATCGAAAGGATCTCCTACCTAGCCGAAGTAGAAAAAGAGATGGGCCAAGACCTTGCTCCTCTCATTTTGACGGCAAAAGAGGCGGAGGCTGTAGCCAGAGCCAGGAGCGCTTATGCCAAATTAAAGGAGATCTACGAGTTTGATGATCCCTCCTCTCCCCACCCACGCCTGCTGGCCGACCTGATTTTAAATGAAGAGGAGGAGCCAGAAGCTGAGATCGCGGCAGTCGTAGCTGCTGGGCCGGCCATTCTGCCAGAGCTCTTTAGCCTTCTAAAGGCAGATGAATTTTATGATCCACTCTTCCCAGGTTATGGCTATGCTCCCTATCTAGCTATCCTCGCTATCGGCCAAATCGGCGATCCGAGCGGGATCGTTCCGCTCTTTGAAACGCTTTCCAATCAGGCTATTTTTGACGAAATGGTCGCCATCGATGCTCTGGTAGAGATCGGTGATCCCGCAAAAAAGTTTCTCATCAACGTCCTGAAAAGTCGCCCCCTCACCCAAGACAACTTTCACGCCGCCTTCGCCTTGACCGCATTCACTCACGATCCACAAGTAGCCATTCTCTGCTTCGATCAGCTCCAAGATCCAGAGGTCCAGGATAAACCACTCTTACGGAGCTATCTCATCAACAATTGCGAAGGTCTCAAAAAAACTCCCTACGCCCAAGAGTTCATCACCCTCTCTCAAGATCCCAATCTGCCCGAAGAAATGCGGAGCGAAATGCGCATTTTGATCGAAGAATGGGGTAAATAAAAAAATTGCAAATTACTGAAAATTTTTGAATAGTGAGCTTCTGAATTTTTTTAAGGAGTTTCTATGAAAGTTTTTGTCTATGCGCTATTAGCGGTATTGCTTTGGAGCCAAAATGCGATGGCTCAGTGTTATGATTGGAGCGGCTTTTATGTGGGAGCCAATGTCGGTTTTGCGCAAGGGAATGCCAAGTTCAAACTCGATCTCGATAATGATCCGATCACGGGCTACTTTTTCCCTGATGAAGTGACACAATTGGTCGATAAGGCCAACAAGCGCGCTTATCCTTCAGGTTTTACCGGAGGAGTCCAAATAGGGTATAACTTTGTTCCTCGCTGCTTCCCCGTTTTGATAGGATTGGAAACCGATTTCGGCTTCTTTTTACTGAAAAAACAGCGCTCAATCAGCTTCGCAGATGTCGATTTTCCAACGACAACAAATTTTCTACGCCAAAAAATCAAAACTGATTGGCTCTACACACTCCGTGCTCGCCTCGGTTACGCCTGTGGCTGTTGGCTTCCCTACGTGACGGGAGGATTGGCTGTCACTCGGATTCAACTCGATGAGTTTTATACAGATAACTTTAATAGTATCATCCTTTCGGGTCCTGACGCGACTGAAACAGACACCCTGAAAAGAACCGCAACGGGTTGGGCTGCAGGAGGAGGATTTGAATATGCTCTTTTTCGCTGTATGTCTATCGGCTTCAACTATCTCTATACCCATTTTAGCCATACCAAAAGAAGTAGTGGCCCGCTGATCGATCCTACCCTCCACGAACCAGCAACTTTCCACAACTCAGCAAAGCTGACAGCACAATGCTTTCGTTTTACTGTGAATTGGAGAATCTGACATTCAAGTGCTCACTAAGCGTAAAAAGAGCTTGTGCTGCATGGTGAATTTTTCAAGTTGTCTCCCGAGACCCCTTATGTTATCGTCCTGAAAAAAGGCATGGTTCATATGGGGCGCGCTATTCTCTTCTTATTGCTAGCTTTGGCTATATTCTCGAGCTGTTCCTCTCGCAATACGATCGCCAATTCAGTTCCTGAGAGGGAGGCTAACGAAATTGTAGTTTTGCTCAATAGTAAAGGGATTCAGGCCGAAAAAGTTGCGGCTCCAGTCTCCACTACGGCAGGCGCCGCTGCAGAAGTGGTTTGGGATATTACGGTGCCGGGAGACCAGATCACCGATTCTCTCGCAATTTTAAACCAAGCAGGCCTTCCTCGAATCAAAGGCACCACACTGCTCGATCTTTTTGGCTCACAAGGCTTGGTCCCTTCTGACATGCAGGACAAGATTCGCTATCAAGAGGGTCTCTCCGAGCAGCTGGCGACGACAATCCGTAAAATGGATGGTATCATCGACGCCAATGTCCAGATCACCTTCCCTCAAGAGGGTGAGACAGGCAAAGAAATGACCGCATCTGTCTATGTCAAACATCGAGGCATCCTCGACAATCCCAATAGCCTCGCCATTACAAAAATCAAGCGACTCGTGGCAGCGTCGCTCCCTGGCTTAACTCCTGAAAATGTCGCTGTCATCAGCGACCGCGCACTCTATTCAGACATCACGCTGCAAACACCAAGTGAGCTGGGACAAGAAAGGGAATACGCCTCAATCTGGGGTGTCGCCGTCGCTAAAGATTCGGCGCCCCGTTTTCGTCTGATTTTTTACATCTTTATCATCATCCTCTTTATTTTGGCTGCGATTGTCGCTTGGCTCGTCTGGAAACTCTTTCCCACCATTGAAAAACGCGGCATTCGCACCCTCTATACACCTGAGCAGTATGGATCTAAAGATGACATTCACGAAGAACCCAAGGAACCCAATCCGTGAAAGCCCAAGCTTTATCCCTGCTGAAAGGGTTGATCCACTCGAGCCAGCAGGGTGACGAACTGCTCCGATTTCTTCCCCGCGAAGAGGCTTCCCAAATTCAACAGATCTCCTCGCCCGAACAGTTCGATGCCAAGGAGCTTCTCTCACAAGATCGCTGGTTGCAACCGATCCATTTTTCTTGGTTTTCTGATTTTTTGAAGAGTTATCCCACTCAAGTTCGCTCCTTTTTTTTCACTGTCTTGACAGCTGAGCAGCAAAAAGGCATTCAGGATATTCCTCCAAAGCCACTTTCTCCATTCATGCGCCCCTATCTACTCTCTTTGTTGCGCCAATCCCTTCAGGGACCAAATATCATCCCTGAAACGATTCTCCCTTCCTCCCCTTTGAATCTCTTATTGCGATTGAAACGCAGCGATCTTGTTCATTTAGCCGACTTTTTAGGCCTCCACGATCTTGCTGCCGATGTGCGCCAGATCGTCGATAAAGCTTTGCTTCAAAAAATCTATCAAGCCCTCACCCCTCAACAAGTGCACTTTCTTCAATATGCCAGCAAACAGCCAGTCAAATGGGTCTCTCCCAAATTAGGGCTCTTAGCTTGGGATGGAACGAAAAAGCAGCTCAACCATCTGCTCCACTATCGCGGTTTGATCCGGATCGGCAAGGTGAGCTATGGGGAAGATCCCAGCTTCAAATGGCATCTCCTCCATCACTTCGATACTGGAAGAGCCAAGATCATCCAGAAAGAGTATTATCAAAAGCAAGACCCTGCACTTGCCAACTACTTTAAAAATCAGGTTCTTTATATCGCCAAAAGGAGCTTGTCATGAACCTCTTCACCTTGATCGAAAAAGAGGAGATCCATCCCGCTCCCCAAACAAAAATCATTCCTGCTGACCAATTTTCCAAATTGATCGATGCTAGCGCTCTTCTCAACAAAACATACGAAGAGGAGGCTGCCTACCGTATCCAAGTGGGTAAGGAGTGCGAAACCTTAAAAGAGAGCTCCCAAGCAGCCGGCTTCGAGGCAGGGTTGAAAAAATGGAGCGAACAGATCGCTCTTCTCGAACAGGAGATCGTTAAAGTCCGTAAAGAGATGGAAAGCGCAATCGTTCCTCTAGCGCTCACAGCGGTGAAAAAGATCATTGGCAAAGAGCTGGACGCCAAGCCTGAGATTATCGTCGATATTGTCGCTACAGCGCTGAAAACAGTTTCTCACCATCGTAAAATTGTGATCTATGCCACTCCTTCAGATGTGGAACATTTGGAAGCGCAGAAACCCCATTTGAAATCCCTCTTTGAACATCTCGAAACACTCTCTATCTCAGCTAGGGGTGACATTCATCCGGGTAGTTGTGTGATAGAAACGGAAGCGGGCATTATCGATGCCCAGCTGGAAACACAACTCCAAGCCTTGGAAGCTGCTTTCCTCAATTTTTTTGAAAGTCGAAAGAAAGGATGACATATGCGGATTGTGTCCCGACTTTTCTGTAAATTTGGGCTAGCTGCGGCGGGCATCTTGCGCGCTTTTTTCGTCGCAAATAGTACACGACTATTTGCTTCCTCAAAAATCACGCAATCTGGCACCGCCTCGCTTACCCCAAATTTACAGAAAAATCGGAACACAATCCGTATGCGGCTCCTCTTTCTCGCGATCGCTCTCTTCGCCGCTCTTTGGATAACCCTTCCCGTAGAGGCACAGCAAACGGGTCAAGATCTCCTCAATCAGATCGTAAAACAACAGGGCAAACCTTCCGCCCCAAATGCCCCTCAGGGCGATGTAGGGCAAGGTTACCCCGATCTTGTCTCGCAAGCCGCTCTCTTGATCTTTTTGGCTCTTCTGCCCTTTTTGATCATGCTCTTCACCTCCTTCATCAAGATTACGATCACCCTGGCCCTGCTCAGAAGCGCTCTCGGCGTCCAGCAAACGCCTCCTAACCAGGTCATCAACGGCATTGCCCTGATCTTGACGATGTATGTGATGTACCCAACTGGCCTGGAAATGTACCATCGGGCAGAACCTATCTTAAAAGGAGGGCTTCCTAATACTCTTATCTCCGCACCCTCAGCCCGTGTCGCCATCGAGATCATCAACGTCGCTAAAGAGCCCCTCCGCCAGTTTTTGGTCCGCAACACACGCAAACAAGACATACAAGGATTCTATAAAATTGCCCAAAAAACCTTTCCAGAAGAGGTCAAGGGATTGTTGGGAGATACCGATTTCCTCGTCGTGGCCCCCGCCTTTATCACCACTCAAATTCGAGCAGCCTTTGAAATCGGCGTTCTCATTTATCTACCCTTCTTCGTCATCGATCTTGTGACATCTAACATTTTGTTGGCCATGCAGATGATGATGCTCTCGCCTCTTTCTATTTCGTTGCCGCTCAAATTGCTGCTGGTTGTGATGATCGATGGATGGACGGTGCTTGTACAGGGACTGGTATTGAGCTTTAATTAGGTAATATGATGTTGGCAGCCACTTTTCGCTCGATTATCTTTGAATACTCTTACGAGTCGTTATTGCTCATCCTCATCATCTCCGGCCCCCCCATCTTCTTTGCTTCTGTGATCGGTATTTTTGTCGCTATCTTCCAGGCAGCTACACAGATCCAGGAGCAGACCCTCGCCTTTGCCATCAAACTGATCGCCGTGATGGCGACGATCATTTTCATGGGTGGCTGGCTCGGGGGACTCGTCTATCAATTTGCCAATCAGATCTTCCAAAATTTCTATAAATGGAAATAGCCTCTTTTTCTGAATCCTATTTTTCCTACATCCTCAGCAAACCGCTGACTGAGGTGTGGAAGGTCTTTTTGCTCGGTTTAGCCAGAGTTGTGCCCGCCATCGCACTTGCCCCCTTCGTCGGCGGAAAAATGTTGCCCGATGCCTTCAAGCTAGGCCTTGGACTGCTCGTCGTTTTGATCTTCCTTCCCATTCTCGTGGTCCAGCACTCCACTCCCATCGTCTCCGATCTCACCTTCATGCTCCTGCTGACAAAAGAGGCGTTCATCGGCGCCATCTTAGGCTTTATGGTCTCGATCCCCTTTTACTACATCCAGGGGGCTGGCGCCCTCATCGACCATCAGCGGGGCAGCCAAAGCTTGCAGGTGATGGATCCCTCGACCCAGATGCAAACCTCTCCCTTTGGCACCCTCTTCAATGACATGATGCTGGTGATTTTCTTCTACATCGGCGGGCCCATCCTCTTTTTTGACGCCATCTTCGACTCCTACGCCGCCCTTCCCTATGACCAATTCTTCCCTCCCGCCTTCTTCGATCTCAACCACCCCATCTGGGTCAGCATGATCGAAATCTGCAACATCGTCATCAAAATTTCCCTACAACTCTCGGCCCCTGCCGTCATCGCGATGCTGCTCTCCGACCTCTTCCTCGGTATCGCCAACCGCATGGCTCCCCAAGTCCAGATCTCCTTCCTCCTCTGGTCGCTCAAAGCTTTCGTCGGCATCGCCATGACCTGGGCCGCCTGGTGGCTCACGATCAAGCAATTTGAGCGCGAAGGCCTCACCTGGATGAAATACTTCACCAAATTTGTCACTGATCTATAATAATAGCTCATTCTATGGCAGCTACGATCCAACTAGAAAAAGCCACCTCTCCTCGCTTAGACAGCGCACCTCCTCCATCAACTCCAGCAGTTGATGTTGCGAGCTTCGGCACCCTGCTTCTCCGGCAGCCTCCCAAAAGACAGGCAGAAATTTTGGAGAGAATTGGCCAGCTCGAAAACAAAGATCAAATTCTCCCACAAATTGTGGAGCTGGCGGCGCAGCGCGATTACAGAAAATTTTCCTCACTTTTTCTCGATCCTCAGTTTGATTACTATGCCCTCGCCGCTGTCTCAGCACAGCTTTTGACACCGATTCAGTTTGGAACTTTGATCTATGTGCGCGCAGGTTTGACAGAGGAGGTCCATGTAGAAGATATCGAGGTGGTTCCCCTTTTTGTGGACGAAGCGCCCTCACCCAGAGCGTGGAACTACATCAAACAAACCTTAAAATCTTACAAAGACCGAACCCTACTCACAGACCAGGAGTTAGCGCAATTCTTCGAGAAGATGCGCTCGTTACCCCCTTCAGAGCGTGCTTTCGTGCTGATTCCCGATGTCCGGATAGGGCTGGAGGCCCTGCAAAACATCTCTTTTCGCTTAAATGCGAATGGCTACTTCAACCTCTTTTGCGGCCTGAAAATAGATCAGAGAAAGATCCGCATGATTCCATCGATAGGCATGGTAAAAGCCATTCTCGATGTGACTGGCGATGATGGATTCACCTTCCGCTTATCGATTGGAGAATCAGCAGCTGAAGAGTTGCGGCTGACCCAACTCCATGAAAATGCCAGAGATTTGATGATCCCCTGCCCTAACATAGCTCCCGCCCCCAAAAAAGCGGATGGCTTTTTATCTCCATGGGTCGATTACATCTTTCACGAAATCTATCATCTCTTTACCTGTCGCCATGTTCCTCAGAAGGTCCGCCGTTTTTTCTGCGAACTCGCTGTGCTATTCAATCCTGACCTATTTTCGACCTCCTCTGAAAAACAGGCCGCCTGGGAAATCTACACCACCCTGCTCGATTTAGATATCGGCAGCTATCGTCCCGATAATCTCGGTCAATCGGCCCCACCTCATGGAGTGATCTACTATTTATTAGAAACTCTTCTTCCCGCGCGAAGACCTTACTACATCTATTCCAAAAAACTACCCGCAGACTTTGATGCGGAAGCCCACGAAATGGCTTCTCAGAAGTTCATTTCCCAAGTTTATGGACTCTTCGCCGTCTGGAACCTTTATAAACCAAACTACAAGCACTTTGAAGAAATTACCTCCTTTTTTTACCAATTAGAGGGCGATCTTCAGCAACAGATCGGCATGGCCTATATCAATGTTCAGTCATTTGTCCTTTACGCCGTTGAAAACGGAATCTCAGAAAAGCAATTCAACCAGCTTTCGCCAAAAGAGATTAAAAAATTATCTAATAAGGTAATGGCAAATTTGGATGGCCTCCTCGCACAATTAAAAAGCGGCCAATCGATACAAACAATTCTCAGTGAATGAAATAAAAAGCCTAAAATCGTATAATTTTTAACTTATGGCTCTTGCTAAAGTGGAAGAACGCATTCATCGTCTGGAACTTGCCCTCAATACTCAGCGCGCATTGAACGGAGGAAGACCAGCGGATTATTGGACTATTTTTTCCCTTTCTCAAGAAACTAGGTTTCTCGGGTCAAGTCAACACTGATACTTGGCGTTTCGATGTGCTGAAGAAAAGCAAGTGTGATCAGTTAGCTGCTAAAATTATACGTTCTGCTTCAAAGGCTTATCCGTTTCTCCACGCAAAACAATCCATGACTTGGTTTACAGGGACCCTCTCAAGTAGCCTTATTGGAATGAAGCGATGGTCTTTGAAGAGTGGTTTACCTCATCCCGCTCTTGTTCCGATAGGACTTTCCGTTTCTAAAAACATCGTCCCCTCCACAGGTGAGTTAGGGCAGGGAGTCTGGTTAGGTGGGGTTAACCAGACCAAACTTTCAGGAACAACAGACTTCGTTACTGCCTATGAGTTTGCTAAAAAATGTTTGCCATTCCAAAAAGAGAAGGAGCTCGCCCTCATTCTTGAAGAGAGGGAAGAAGCGGCACTAAGAAATGACTTTTTAAGAATAAAAATAGCAGTTCTACGTTTGCTCCACTATGGAGCCCCTCCAGAAATGGTAAAGCAAGCAAGAGATCATATTACTCGGAAATATCTCCCTGGGGCCCAAAACCTTCCTCCTCGCTGGACTGAACACTTGCGTCTTGTGGGTCTTCCTACAAGACAAGTGCCACTAAAGCTGACCCCTTTTGGTGAAGGAACAGAAACAACTTTCACCCCAGGTACACTCATCGCCATTCGGTCTTCTCTCGAACAGATCTCTAGAATAGGGATGATCCTTGTAAATGACCCGGACAGGAAAAAATGTGAAGTGATCTATTCTAAAAATGAAACCGCTTTTTATTTTGACGAATATCTTTTTAAGAACATCTTATCTTTTAGAGAGACGCCCGATCAAGTGGCCTTGTCCTATCCCCCCCATCGAAAGCAGCGCGATCGAGAAGCTGATCCCATTTTTTCCACTCAGCTATCGCCTCAATGAATGGCAGGATCTTCTGATTTGATACCGAAAAACCTGTAGAACTTTCAAAAGAAGAGAAATCCTATATGGAGAAACCCTTCCCCATCGTATGGGCTTCTATACAGAAATTCGAGTTCACTCAAGTTCGTTCGTCTTTTAAAACTGAGCGAGCCGTTGGCCAAGTACTTGAGGTGGGTAGTGACCTCACCTATCTCTTTACCAAGCGGCGCCACATTCCAGAAATGCGCAAGTGGCTCGATGATCAGCAGATCCACTCCGTCCAAGTGATGAGCTTCGGCGCCGGTTGTTACATTCACTCAACCCTCACTTAATCATCCATCGATAATGGCATGAGATCCGCTTCTAAGTACCTGCATGGACTATCACCCCATAGAAAATTACGGGATTATCGGCGACATGAATACGGTCGCTTTGGTGGGTCTGCATGGTTCGATCGACTTCATGTGCTATCCTGAATTTGACTCCCCTTCCATTTTTGCCGCTCTCTTAGATAAGACCAAGGGGGGGTTTTTTCGTATTACCCCCCAAATGGCTAACGTCAAATATAAGCAGATCTATTTACCCGATACAAATGTCTTGCTCACCCGCTTTCTTTCACCAGAGGGAGTGTGTGAAATCACCGATTTTATGCCGGTCCAAGGTTTTTTTTCTGAAAACTATTTAATCCGGAGGGTGAAAAGCATCAGAGGAAATAATCCCCTTCATATGCACTGCGCCCCCCGTTTTAATTATGCGCGAGGTTCACACCATGCGGAGCATCGTGGCAATGAGATCCTCTTTCGAGGAGAGGGTAATGCATTACAACTCCGAAGCACTATCCCCTTGATAGCGCGTGAGGGGGATGGATATGCCACTTTTACGTTGAAGGAAGGGGAGAGTGTCGATTTTGTCTTAGGAAAGATCGATGACCGTGTGATTGATGACTTAGCCGAAGTAGTGACTAAAAGCTTGTTTGATACTATCCACTTCTGGCGGCGTTGGATCGCACGTTCTCAATACAGAGGGAGATGGCTCGAGATGATGAACCGCTCTGCCCTTCTCTTGAAGTTGTTAACTGCCAAAAAATATGGGTCTATTATCGCCTCTCCTACTTTTGGATTACCTGAACATGTCGGAGGCAGCAAAAACTGGGACTACAGGTATACGTGGATCCGGGACGCTGCCTTTTCTTTATATGGGTTGATCCGCTTAGGCTTCACCAAAGAGGCAGAAGACTTTATCCGGTGGATGGAAACCATGGTTTGCGATGTCAACCGCCCCGGCGAGCTCAACTTGATGTATTCGATTCGTGGGGAGAAAAAGCTCACGGAATATGAGTTAGACCATTTAGAAGGGTATAAAGGATCGGCACCCGTCAGAATTGGCAATGCGGCTTATCAGCAGTTACAACTCGATATCTATGGGGAGCTGATCGATTCGATCTATCTGTATAATAAATATGGGGAGACAATCTCCCAAGATCTCTGGTTCAAACTCTCCGCACAAGTAAATTGGCTCTGCAGCAACTGGAATCAACCCGACAATGGGATCTGGGAGGGTCGGGAGGGGAAACGCTATTTCCTCTATTCCCGACTCATGTCTTGGGTGGCGATCGACCGGATGATTAGAATGGCTAGGCGGAGCTCATTTCCGATGCCACTGACGAAGTGGATCGAGGTAAGAGACCAGATTCATGCGTCGATCTTCGCCGATTTTTGGAGTGAGAAAAGGAACTCATTTATCCAATACAAGGGATCAGAAGATTTAGATGCCTCTTGTTTACTGATGCCACTGATAAGATTTATCGGGCCCAAAGATCCCCGGTGGCTCTCCACACTCAAAGCGATCGAAGAAGATCTCGTTTTAGACACTCTCGTCTATCGGTATAAATCGATGTACACCGAGGGTTCCTTCTCACTCTGTAGTTTTTGGTATATCGAATGCCTTTCACGGGCTGGCTATCTCGAAAAAGCACGCTTCTATCTAGAAAGAATGCTCGCTTATGCAAACCACCTCGGCCTCTACGGAGAGCAGCTGGGATTGCAAGGGGAGCATTTGGGCAATTTTCCGCAAGCCTTCACCCATCTCGGCTTCATCAGCGCCGCCTACAACCTGAATCAAAACCTCAACGATGCCCGCAATAAAGAGACCACTGACTCCGAATTCATCTAGCAGTACCTAAAGCACAAAAATGGGTGGGAGAGGTTTTTCCAAAATGAAGTCTAAACGACAAAGACATCACAATCGATCTTAAAGGGCTTCTCATTTATCTGTCGGGCGGATCTGTCACTAGCATGTCAGCAACCCCCTGTGCCTCGGTTCACAAGTAAACTTGTGAACTCTCGGACAACCCATCAAAAACCCTCCACTGGAGGCTTTTTGAGGTACCTTGTCCCCTTGAGCCGCATCTTGCTTTGCCATATCGCTTCAGCAGCTGGGGAGCTGTACACAGTACTAGCCCCCACGCTCCGCTCAGCTGCTGAAGCAATCTGGCTTTGCAATCTGCGGCCGCGGGCTGCTCAGGCACGAATACCCCGCCGGACTTCGTCTCTTAGCGGGGCCCCTTTCGTGTCGCTTCGCAGACATGTCTGGGGGAGGTCCCCTCGCTTCGCTCGCCCACCTCCCCCAGACCCCCTCCCCCGCCCGGTTTTGTCAAAAAAAGCTGAGAGTGACTCAGGCATTTTAGGCGAGATCTGGCGCTTGCTTCCCTCACCAGGAAGCAGAGCCGATATCCTATAGCATGGGTGTAGAGCCTTTTCATGCTGTCAGATCCTTTCCAAAAATGGGTGGGGGTGGGGTTAAAAGGGGAGGGGGGCGAGCGCAAAGCGCGAGGGGCCCTCCCCTTAAAATTACTGCGAGCTGACACGAAAGGGGCCCCCAGCATAGAGACGAAGTCACGCTGGGGAATGAGTGCGCGAGCAGCCCGAGGCCGCAGATTATAAAGCCAGATCGCTTCCGGAGCTGAGCCGAAGGCGTGGAGGGTAGTGCTGTGCATAGACCCCCGTTCGCAGGCAGGAGTGGCGAGGCATTACTCACGCAAGATGTAACCTGAGATACTTTCACCGCCTCAGGGTTTAACCAGCACCAGGCAGTGCGGGACCGCGCCGTAGGCGCCCAGCGAGGAAGCGATATGGCAAAGCAAGATGCGGCTCAAAGGGACAAGGTACCTCAAAAAGCCTCCAGTGGAGGGTTTTTGATGGGTTGTCCGAGAGTTCACAAGTTTACTTGTGAACCGAGGCACAGGGGGATCTGACACGCTAGTGACAGATCCGCCCGACAGATCTCTAATCTACCATTTAAGTTTGATGATTGTATCTTGGGCAAATCACTTCCATCTCGACAAATCTCTCCCAAAAATGGGCGGGAGAGGGGTTTAAGGGGAGGGGGGCGAGTTGGTGCTGTAAGCGCCAACAAGGGGCCCTCCCTTTAATCTGTGAGTGGATTCTAAAAATCGTCTAGGGGGAATTCGGAGTTTTCGGGGAAGAGCAGCTGCTTGCCTAGTTTTTTGTGCCAGTGGATGAGTAAGGGGGCGCCGAGATTCATCGTTTGAGGTCTTCTGTCACGGTCAACGATCGCAAAGAGGAGAAGTTTTCCTTCGTTGAGAATGCCGACATCTTTGAGATCGTTGTGGGTGAGGGTCGGTTCGTAGGAGGGATAATAGAGAAATGGATCGGCTACGAAGAAGGAGAGATTGGGGTTTTCGACCGATTCTAAGCGAAGAAAAGGGACCTCTCTCTCATGTCCGATCAGCCGATAGTGGGTATATTTTTCAAATCCAAAGAGACCTTTGGGAAAGAGGAGCTCTCTTTCAAAGGGCCAATTATCGACAGGGGGACGTTTCAATCGGTTGAGCTGAGGCACAGCCTCTCAGTATTTTCTAAATGACCATCGAAAAAGAAGCATCACTCCGAAGCCGATCACAGCAGCGATGATAAAAGCGGGGAGCGTTACTAATAAAAACAAAATGGTTCCTATCAACACGAGGGTTTTAAGGATCCCTTGTTCGGTGAAGTACTCTTTCAGCCGCAGAAAGTAGCTGAATATTTCCTTATGAAAGGTGAAGCCAAATCCTAAGCCAACCAGCGTAGATCCTGTGAGAATGTAGAAAAATGACAGTACCAGACCAATAAAGACGAGAATAAGTCCTACAATCTCGGTAGTGTAATTGAAGATGGGATCGAAACGGTGTGGTTCTTTTAAGGAATCCTTGCCACGTTTGTCAAAATTAGGTTCGTCCATGATACCTCTAAGTCTAATGAAATTCTAGCTTTTCAATGATTTACTTGAAAGGCGCAATTTGCAGACAAAATAAAATTAAGAATTAGCAAATTTATTAATTCTTAATTGAGATTCACAATTTGATTTAATTCTAAAGCTTCTGTATTCTTTCAGGCTTATTAGAGTGGCGGTTTAGTTAATGCGCTTATTTAGCGTTGTCAATATCACTTTAGCAGCCTTAATTGCGCTGACAGCTCTCATCTTCCTTCTTCCCGCTCAAGAGGAGGATCTGGTGATCGCCATGCCACGCCCCATGCAAAAAGAGCTGCCCAAAAGTCCATTTGGAGAGACGGAAGAATACTTTGAAGAAATTGGTGAGGGCATTTTGTCGCTTGTCTGGGTTCCACCGCAGATGCAGCTGCCCGATCTGAGAAAAGAGCTCATTTATAATGGCAAAAATTGTAGACCCGATGCTCTATTGGGACGCGCGAGTTTCCATCTTTCGTTGCGCGGATCAGGTGAGCGGGCTCTGATCAATGAGGGAGCGCGTGTCTACCTCGTTTATCAAGGCAACTTCACTCCGAAATTTCTGAAAGCAGCAAGAGCTGCACAGCAAAATGGTTCCTCAGCTCCATTTGGGGGTGAAACGGCATCACCAGCTTCTGTTTGGGGGGAGAGATCAACTCCCCTTTGGGGTGAGACACATGGGGAGGAAAACAACGAGAGAGGATGTTACGTCTTTAGCCCTGGAAACCAAGCCACGCCTCTCTGGTTTGAAATTAAAGCAGCGGGAGAGAATCTACTTGAGGTTCGCGTCCATATGCTCGATGAAAAGGGAGTCTTGGTCGTTTCTCCTACCGATTTTCGCTCATTTCCTCTCCATGCACAGGAATTTCCTAAATCGCAAACGGCGGGCTGGGATATCGGTGGATACAGAGTGGACACCACACTCCTCGTCCGTCAAAAAGCGCGTTGGATTGGTGCCGACCGCTTTCTTGAGATGCATGGCGGAGAAGAATTTAGTTACACAATTGGTAGAGAAAGAATCGATTTCCTAGAGGGAGAAGAGCCCTATTCCTGCTTCGTTTGTGAAGGGGATTATTTGGTTTGGGAAGATGAAAAATGGTGTTACGGAAATAGTTTAGACAACACGGGCCAACTTCCTCTCCTCGTTGTCAAAAAAATCGATGAAAAGATCATGACCTTCGAGCTTTGGGACCCTGAAGGAAAGGGGAAAACCATTCTGAGCCTCATTCGCACCAAAGATCATCAGCTGCTTCCCAATGTTTCCCAGGAATTGAAATTTGTCGGTGCCAAAACATGGGCCCAATTTATCGTCGAAAGCAAAAATGGGGGTAGGCTCAACTTGAAGCTGCATGACTGGCTTGTTCTTACCCAAGAGGGATGGATGAAGCTAGATGCACCGGAAAAAATTGATGCCTTTGTCGCACAACATATCACAGGGCCACTCTTTATTTTAGATAAGATGACAAAGCAAAATGGCAGGCAGGTCTTGATGGGCCATCTCTTTAATGCCACTCGAACTGAAGTGGAGGAGGTGGAGTTGACCGCTTCTTCAACTACTTCGATTGCCAATTATTATCGGCACATCCCCATCAATCCCCCTATCATGCCCGCCACAGCTGATATTACGGTAGAAGGTAGCGAAAGATGCGAATAATCATTCTGGTTCTCTGTGCACTTTCTTTTCTCCCCGTCTATGGACAGACGATTGCGGAGAAAAAAGCTAGCTTTGAAAAAAATGACAACGAGATGAATTCGGAGACGCTGCAGCAGCTGCGTGAGGTGAACCAATTGCTCGATGAAAAAAGGAGTCAGCTCAGTCGGCTCTATGAAAAGGCGCGGCAGCTCTACCTTTCAGAAGCCCCTACAGAGAGTTATCAGCAGTTTCTGGATAAAATTCGCGAAATCAAGGATGAAATTGGCGAAATCCAAAATATGTGGCGCGCTGAAACAGCCTCCTTGATCCAAAATGAAGAATATGCCCTTTGGCATCAGCCTGAAACAACACTCCATCAGCTTATCATGGATTATGGAGCTCCTGACCACCTCTATTTGATTCCACCAGAGGTCGGAGGGATCCGCATGAGCCTGAACTCCAATCTGCCAATCCCACGCGAGTCGTGGGGAGAATGTCTCGAGCTCATTTTATCCCAATATGGAATCGGCATCCGGCAGCTCAATCCCTATTTAAGGGAGCTCTATATCGTTCGGAATGACCCCTCAGGAATCCGTGGGATCCTAGATAACGCTGAGCAGCTCGATTTCTATCCCAACCACGCACGTGTCTGCTACATCCTGGCCTCCAACATCACCGATCCGCGTGCTGACCTGATCTTTTTGGAAAAGTTTTCCTCACCTGTAGAGACAAAGCTCGAGATCATTGGCGGCAGGATTTTTATCACAGCGACTGTCGAAACGATCCAGGAGCTACTCAAACTCTATTCCTTTGCAAATGCTGGTGGCAAGCGCCAGGATTTTCAACTTGTCACCCTTTCTAAGATCAATGCGCGTGAAATGGAACTGATCTTGAATTCGGCCTTCCATGATAATCTTGCAGGAGCTATTTACCCTGACGGTTCTTCTTTACGAGTGATCGGTCTCGAGCATCTCTCGCAGTCTCTTTTTTTGAGCGGCTCTGCAGAGGATGTGAAAAAAGCCCTCACGCTGATCCGGGATGTGGAATCTCAAATCGAAGATCCCCAAGAAAAAACAGTTTTCTGGTACACGACAAAGCATTCTGATCCCGAAGAGCTGGCAACTGTTTTAGCAAGGGTTTATGATCTTTTAATCGGCAATCCCTCTTCACAACACGGCGAGAATGGCAAAAAAGAGGGTGCGGCGAAAGATGAGTCCAAAAAAGAGGAAAAGCTCGTTGTCCCTGCTATCCAAATCAAGCCCAAAGGAGAGAAAAGAACCTCTCATAAAACAGCAGATGGCCAGAATAACTTCATCGTCGACGCTAAGACGGGTGCGATCATCATGGTCGTCGAGGCAGAAGCGCTTCCGAAAATTAAAGAGCTACTGAAAAAACTTGACGTGCCTAAAAAGATGGTGCAGATCGAGGTGCTTCTTTTCGAAAAGAAAGTTTCCAATTCGAACAACTTTGGTCTCAACCTACTCAGAATTGGCTCAGAAGCCGCCAATATTGTTAAAACTGGGATTTCATGGACCGCAGGCTCGGGCGCCGGCATCCTCGACTTTTTAATCTCACGCAATAAGGGAAGCGGCATCCCTGCCTACGATCTGGCCTACCAATTTATGCTGGGCCAAGATGATGTCCAGATCAACGCCTCTCCTTCTGTAACTACGATGAACCAGACGCCTGCGACGATTGCCATTGTAGAAGAGGTCTCCCTCGATTCTGGTGCAGACGAAAAGAAAAGTCGTATCTACACCAGGGCTCAGTACGGGATCACGATGCAGATCACGCCGACCATCAATATGGATGAGCAGAGCGAAGAAAATGGCTATGTCACTCTCGAAACCGACATCACCTTTGACTCCCCCAAAAAGAATGCAAACGATCGGCCCGATGTGACCCGTCGCCATATCAAAAACCATGTCCGCATTCCTGACGGTCAAACAGTGATCATCGGGGGTCTCCGTCGTAAAAGTAGCCAAGACAACAAGGATAGCATTCCCTTTTTAGGAGAGATCCCAGGGATTGGAAAACTCTTCAGCCATACCACGATGAGCGATGATAGCACTGAAATGTTTGTTTTCATTACCCCCAAGATTATCGCCGATCCTATTCAGGATGCCGAAAAGATCCGCCATGAGGAGCTGAAGAAACGACCCGGTGATGTCCCAGAGTTTCTGCAGGAGCTTGTCCAAGCACAAGAGCGTGAAAAGAAAAGGCTCTTTCAAGGCAGTCTGAAAATGCTCTTTGGTCGTCATGAGAACAGCTTGTCGCCCCACAAAAGAGAGGGGGAATATGATGGAAGGTAACCTTCTGGAGCTGGCACAGCAGCTAGGCATGGAGATTCTTCAGACGCTACCACGAGAGAAATTGAATAAGAAAATCTGTGAGCGTGTTCCCTACTCCTTTGTCAGTAAAAATCGAGTGCTTCCTCTCGAAGAAAATGGTGTGGAGGCCACTGTCGCTGTTGCTGACCCGCTCAATTTGGATGCGCTCGATGAACTCCGTATGATTCTCGACCAAGAAATTCGAGCTGTCTACACACCGGAAGAGGCGCTCTTAAAAGCAATCAATGAGTGCTACCATAGCCAGGAGGGGGCAGCTTCCGAATTTTTAGCTAACCTTTCAGAAAATGGAAGCCATAAAAAGGCAACTGCAGATGAGCTCGAAGTTTACGACCTGCTCGAAACTAAAGAAGAAGCTCCCATCATCCGCCTCTTGAACCTGATTTTGAGCGAAGCGATCCAACAAGGGGCCTCTGATATCCATTTCGAGCCCTATGAGAATGATTTAAAAGTCCGCTACCGCATCGACGGAGTGCTCCAGTCGCGCCACTCTCCTCCACGAGAATATCAGGGGCAGTTGATCACCCGCATCAAAGTGCTGGCGAAGCTCGATATTGCCGAACACCGGCTTCCCCAAGATGGGCGCATCAAATTAAAGATGGGAGGCCGTGAGATCGATTTCCGAGTCAGCACGGTCCCTGTTGCCCATGGAGAGCGGATCGTGCTCCGGATTTTGGACAAAGGGAATGTGGTCTTAGGGATTGAGCAATTGGGCATGCTCCCCGCCCATGTCGATGCCTTCCGCAGGCTGATCGCATTCTCAGAGGGAATTGTCCTCGTCACAGGCCCCACAGGGAGTGGAAAGACGACGACGCTCTATAGCGCACTCTGGGAAATCTTCAATGAAGAGCTGAACATCATGACGATCGAAGATCCCGTAGAATATAAGCTCAAGGGGATCGCTCAAATTGGTGTGCATCCGAAAATCGGGCTCACCTTTGCCCAAGGATTACGCCATATTCTCCGTCAAGACCCTGACGTGGTGATGATCGGTGAGATCCGTGACACAGAAACTGCAGAGATTGCCATTCAGGCTGCTTTGACAGGCCACTTGGTCTTGAGTACCCTCCATACCAATGATGCCCCCTCAGCTATCCCGAGGCTAATCGATATGGGTGTCGAGCCTTACTTGCTTTCCTCCACTATCGTAGGAGTGGTTGCCCAACGCTTGGTCCGCAGAGTCTGCCCTAACTGCCGTGAGAGATATGTGCCGACAGAAGAGGAGTTGCATGAGCTGAATCTCAGCCTAGAAAAGCTGAATGGCCATGTCTTGTACCGTGGCAGGGGATGCACCCACTGCTTTGGCTCGGGCTATAAAGGACGCCACGGGATCTATGAGTTGATGGTTGTCTCTCCGCAGGTCCGCTCTCAGATTGCCAAACAGGCTGATTCTACAGAACTGCGAAAAGCAGCTGCTCAACATGGTATGATGACATTGCGTCAGCATGGCGCCCATCTTGTAAAAACGGGGATCACAACCGTCGCTGAAGTGTTGCGCGTCTCCCGCAAATATGATTGATCTCTATGGCTCTTTTTTTCTATCGCTACATCAACCAGAAAGGAAAAAAAAGAGCGGGCTTCATCGATGCCGAAAGCCTTTCAGATGCCAAAGAGAAGCTGCGCACACAAAAAATCTTGGTTTTATCTCTCAGCCAAAAAGAGGAGAAAAAATCATTCTGGAATTTCAGAAGAAAAGTGGCGCTGAACAGCAGCTCTCTGATCACCTTTACCCATCAGCTCGCTGGTCTTCTCAACGCAGGCATGCCACTCTACGAAAGTCTCATCTGTCTCGAAGAACAGTACCGGACAGAAGCCTTTCATCCGATTCTCTTGAGCCTCTGTGAACAGATCAAGAAGGGCTCCTCTCTCTCAAAGGCGATGCACCAATTCCCTCGTAGTTTCAACTCCCTCTACTGTGCCATGATCGAAGCGGGCGAATCGGTGGGGGCTTTAGAAGCCACTTTGGATAAATTGGCGACACTCCTCAGCAAACAGAGCAAGCTCAAAAAGCAGCTCACCACGGCGATGATCTACCCTGCTCTGCTCTTCTCTTTTTCTGCTCTGGTCTGCACCCTCCTTCTCACCTTTGTCATTCCCTCCTTGGCGACTCTATTTGAGGATCGCACTGTCAATCGCTTTACATCACTTGTCATCGGCATGAGCCACTTTCTGCTCCATGGCTGGCCCATCTACCTACCCCTTCTGACGCTAGCTGGAAGTGGAATCGTCTACCTGATCTCCTCACCCAAAGGGAAGCGGTGGCTCAACTGGTCCTGGCTCCACTTGCCGCTTTTGAAAACAATAGTTGTGCAAGCGGCGATGGCCCGTTTTTCTCGCACCATGGGCACCCTCCTGCAGGGAGGAGTCACCATCATCCGCGCCCTTCAGATCTCCCGGAATACGATGCACAATCCCCTCCTGGAAGAGGTTGTTCAAAAGGCAGAGGGGAAGATCATCGAAGGCAGCCTCCTCAGTGTGGAACTCAAAAAATCGCCCCTTATCCCTGCGCTCGTCCCCCGCATATTAGCGATCGGCGAAGAGGGAGGCAGTGCCCCCCTCATGTTTCACAAAATTGCCGATCTCTATGAAGAAGAGGTCGATAAGACTCTCACGCGCATCACCGCCCTCGCACAACCTGTGATTTTGGTGGTCATGGGTGGAATTGTTGGTTTAATTATGTTAGCCGTGTTGCTACCCTTAACGGATATCAACGCATTCTTATAAGGAGTAAGTATGAAAAAGAGAAAAAAACAGTCGATCACCCTGATTGAAATCATGATCGTGATTCTGCTGATCGGCCTGATCGGCGGCGCCCTCGCCTTCAACATGCGCGGAAGCGTCGATAAAGGGAAGGTCTTCAAATCGGATCAGAACGCAGCAAGGGTCTACGACATCCTGATGATGGCTAGCGCCCAAGGCACTTTTGATCTTCAAAATTACAACAATATGGAAGAAGTCAAAAAGGCTTTGACTGAATCGATGATGGTGAAAGATGCGGAAAAGTTAGTGAAAGATGGCTGGGGACAAGATTTGACCATCACATTGGTTGGAAGCGATGATATCAAAGTCACCTCAGCGAAAGCAGAGAAATGGCATGCGGATCATCCGGGTCAATAAAAAAGCGTTCACGCTGATCGAAATGGTGCTTGTCATCACCCTGATCGCTATCGCGCTCGGGGCTATGGCCTTTCCCCTCTCCAAAGCCCTCAAAAAAGAGAAATTTGAGCGCGGGGTCGACGCCATCATTGCCAGAATCACCTTCGCACAGGAGATTATGCTCGATTTTCACACCGATGTCACCCTCACTTTACTAGAGGAAAGCGGCAAGGTGATCTGTACCATTGAGCCGGCAATTGCACTTCCAGCCAAAATTGAGAAGGCACTGAATCATCACAAAGAGATTCCAGGGATCTCTCAGCTCTGCTTTAACCATGAGATCAGAAAACGCATCGAGATCTGTTTTGATGGAACGATTGGAGCAGTGTCTCGAGGCACTTTAACTCTTTCAGGCTCTGGGAGAGAGGCCATACTCTCTCTTCCAGGCTATCCCACCCACATCCAAAGAGGAGAACATGAGGCGCAAAAAAGCTGCTTTATCCCCTATCCGGAAGAGCCGTAAGAGAAGCTTTCTCCTCTTTGAGCTGCTGATTTCAATTCTGCTGGTCAGTCTCATCATTGTTCCTCTGGTAGAGACCCATATCTCCATGCGGCGCGGTGAGGCTCAGCATCTGCAGCGGATGCAGATGGAGCCGCTCGCACAACATGCCCTCTGCAGCATTCAGGAAAAGCTTTTTGAAAAGTCTTATCGTTGGGAGGAGCTGATCCAAGGGATTTCTGATGATCTATCTGAGAGCTATGAAGTGATTCTTGGGACTAAAAAAAGTGAAACTTATCACTGCCATTTCACACTGATCAAGCGCGATCAAACTCGCAAGCCTAGCCTCAATAAAGAGGCTCTAGTCCTATCTGTCAAACTGGTTTTCTCCTCACCCGGAAGATCGGAACAAGAGTTCTACCGAACCGCCTATTTGGAGAGGGAGATATGAGACGAAGAGTTAAGCGGGCGATCTCCTTGATTGAAGTTGTCATCTCGATGGGGTTGATCGTATTACTCATCAGCTCACTCTTCTTTTGGTACCGCGCCATCTCCAAGCAAAGGCAAGATTTTTCACAACTACTCGGGCCTCTCATGGAAGAGCGCTATGCCTATCAGCGGCTCCAGCAGCTCTTCTCCTCCGTAGAGATGCCCCTCTTCACAGCATCTGACGGAGGGCTCGTTTTTATTTTCGACCGAGGGCTCTTTCCCCAACCGGAGCTTTCGGGAAAAGTTCTTGGTAGAATCTATTACGATGCGCCCCAGAGATGCCTCTGCCTAGGGCTATGGCCCTATCCGATGGGGAATCCACTGCCCACAATACCCTCTCAAGCGATTATCCTCCTCGATCGGATCGACCACTTTCAGATCGAATTTTATCAACCTCCCGACCTCTTCAAAAAACCGGTCGATCCTGAAACTGTCGGCACGCCTCGCCCTCAAGAAAGATGGCAAAATAGCTGGCTTTCGAGCTACACTCATCCTCCCGCAATGATCAAACTGACCATCACACGTGAAGAGATCCATCCAGTGAAAGAACATACCCTCGAATACCGCTTTGCGCTGCCCTCGCTAGTTTTTTATCCTAAGGAGGTAGCATGAACCCATTTCTCTTCACGCTCTCCTTCCTGGCGATCATCAGCATGCTCACTTCGAGCGAGGTTTGCCAATTCCAACAAAAGGCATTTGAAAATCATTGCTATAAGAGCTCTTGCGCCACACTCACGATCGCCGAAGAGGTGCGCGATCTCAGCCAACTTTCCGACCTCAGAGAAGAGACAAAAAAGAAAGTAGAAGATCCTACGCAACCTGATCCTGAAGACCCTGAAGCGCTAGAACCACCTGTCGCTTTTGAGAAAAAGGCAAAAAACAATCGAATCATCGCTTTAGGCGTCGATGCAATGCGCCCTCCGAACAATGCCCGCATCAATTTTTACACTCTTCTCCATCATTCCAACCCCTCCCAAGAAATTTCGCTCTATGAGGCGTCAGCGCGACTCATCCGATCACTCTATGAGCAAGCCCCCTTTGCTCAAGAAATCTACAATTTTGAATACCGCATTCTCGATAAACTCTTTGAAAAAAAGGCGGCCACCATCGCCTTCACCTCTCCTGAAGAGCTGACTACGATCGATTTTGAAGATCCTCCCCTTCAAACCCTCTTTTACCAGATGCTGAAAGGGAGCGCAAAATTCCCCTCTCTCCTTAACTACATCACCTTCGACTTCATCGAGCTCAAAACAAATGCACAAACCAGAAAAATCAACCTGATGTTTGCCGACACCCTGATCATCCGCTCCATCTTTCCCGATAACAAGATTGCGGAAGCCCTCATCAACTGCCGAGATGCCCTCTGGAGCCAGATTGCCTACCAAGAGCTCAATCGACGCCAAATCCCTCGTGATCAACTCAAAGGCCGACGCGCTTGGTCCACCGAAATCAAAAATGCCCTCAAAGAGACCCTCCTCCAGAATGGTCTTAAGCCAGCTCCTTACGAAAGCCACCTCTTCGACTGCACCCTCGGCAAACCAGGCACCATCCTCTTCCTCGAAAACCCCGACACCCACCTCCTCTCCCGCGAAAAGTACCACCCCCCAGAGAAGAAAAAGAGTTGACTTCTCTAAATTTTTGTACGAAACTTGTAAAAAAGGCAAGTTTCTTACAAAAAAATGACCAAAGAACTTCTCCATAACTTACTCTTGAACTGGCCTCACGTTGTGATTCGAGATCAAGATATCACTTCCCAATTCCCAGGGGATGATCAAAGACGTTATGACCTAGTAAACCGAGCTCTGATTGCAAAAGTTTTGGAACAACTGAAGCGTGGTGTTTATCTGATATTACCCCCTTATCAAAAGCACCTCCCAAATTCATTTGAAATTGCACAGATTCTCTATGGCCCCTCCTATATTAGCTTTGAATCGGCCCTCTCTCACCATGGTTTGATTCCTGAGGCTGTTTACGCAACAACCTCAGCATGTATTAAGCGTTCTAATACGATCCAAAATGGACTGGGTATTTTCAGATATCTTCATGTGCCTGAAGAAAATTTCACACTGGGCGTCGATCGGATCCAGGATTCTCATTCAATTTATCTTCTGGCAAGCCCCTGGAAGGCCTTGGCGGACCTTTGCTATGTGCAAAAAAAGAGATGGCATAATCTTACTGAGCTGTGTGGCGACTTACGTATCGAAAAAGAAGAGCTTCAAAGCTGGGATCCAAAAGTCTTGGATGACCTAGTCGCCAATTATGGCTCCTCACAAGTTCGTAAAATTTTGAGTAAACTAAAGAAATGAGTCTTGAAATCATCCAAAAAAGATTGCAGGAGTATGAGAGTCGCTCTAAGCTAGAAGAATTTCAAGCGATTAAAGAAATCGCACAAGAGATCGCATTAGCAGCACTCACACGTACCGATTTTTTTAAACATGCAGCCTTTCAGGGTGGAACTTGTCTTCGGATCTGTCACCAACTCAGAAGATTTTCTGAAGATTTGGACTTTATCATGTATAAAGGCGGACCTTTTTCATGGTCTACCTACCTGAAACAAATTCCCACTGAATTTGCCGCCTATGGACTCCATATCGATGTACAGGATCGCAGTGAAGTTCAGGGAAATGTTAAATTAGCCTTTCTAAAGGAAAATTCTTTCGGAAAGATCATCACATTTAGATATCCACTTTCACCCTCTGACAAACAAACCATCCGCATTAAACTGGAGATCGACACGAATCCGCCAGTCGGCTCCCTGTTTGAATCTAAAATTGTCACTTTTCCTTTTCCCTATTCAGTCGTCTGTCAAGATCTACCTAGCCTTTTTGGAGGAAAGTGCCATGCCTTGCTCTGCCGCAAATATATCAAAGGGAGGGATTGGTTTGATTTTTTATGGTTTGCCTCACATCAGGTCTCAGTGAACACCGAATTATTAAAAAATGCGCTCTTTCAGATGGGGCCTTGGCAAGGGAAAAGCGTTGAAATCAGCATCGATTGGTTAAAAAGAGCGTTAAGTGACCGCATCGAATCTATCGACTGGAAAAAAGCTCGTGAAGAGGTTCAGCACTTTTTGAAAGAACGAGAAGCGGACCAACTTAAATTCTGGAATTCAGAATTTTTTCACCAATTCGTCAATCAATTGAAATAAACCCCATTCTGGGCAACAAAATGGGGCTCTCATTGCTCGTTAGGGGTTCTTTACTGGCTCCTGTGGCTTCTTGTTAACCGTGGGGAAGCCTTTTTTGATCCAGTCTTGGAGGCCGTTTTTGATGACGCAGACATGGGTGTAGCCCATCGCTTCTAGCTTTTTGGTGAGCTGTTCACTGGTGGGACAATCGGCTGTGTCGCAGTAGACGATGATCCAGGCGTCTTTAGCTGGGAGGGCTTCTTGGATGGTGGCTTCAGATGCATCGAAAGGGAGCTGCTTGGAATTGGGAATCATCTTTCCCTTGAACTGTTCTTTAGAGCTGCTGTCGACGATGATCATTTTGAAATTTTCGTCGATCCAGGTTTTCAACTGATCGACTGAGACTTCTTTACTTTTTGGTTTTTCTTCTGCTGTGTAACCGGCAACGGTTGCTAACATCAGAATCAGTGTGAGGATCATTTTCATAGTTTACTCCGTTTAGTATCTGTCTTCATCTTGAACTGGCAAAGTGATGTGGAAAGTTGTTCCGACCCCTAGGGTCGATTCCACATCGATCACACCTTGATGCTTCTCAATAATACGCTCTACAATGGAGAGGCCAAGGCCAGAGCCCCCCATACTGCGTGAATGGCTTTTGTCTACAGCATAAAATCTTTCAAAAATACGGTCGAGATCTTCTTGTGGAATACCGATCCCTTTATCAGAAATCTGGATGCGGAGCTCCTTCTCCCGTTTTTCGATGAGTACTTTCACATGGGCGGGCTGTTTTGAATATTTGATCGCATTATCGAGCAGGTTCAAAATGGCTTGATGCATCAGATCGTCATCTGCCATGAGCTGGAATGGACCCTCTCCGAGAGTTTCTACTTGGATTTGGGCATCAGGATGAACCACTAAAATTGTCTGCTTGGCCTCTTCGGAAAGATCGACAAAATCGCACTCTTGTAGCCTAGCTCTGGGAAGCTGTTCATCGACAGCCGCTAATGTGAGGAGGTTTTTGACCAAAGTATCCATTCTTTGGCAGTTGCTGACAATCTTTTCCGTGATCTCACGATAGACCTCACGAGAGAGCTCAGGATGGTCATAAAGAGTTTCTGCAAATCCCCGAATGATGGTGATGGGAGTTTTTAATTCATGAGAGGCGTTGGCAATGAAATCGCGCCCGAGCTCGATGATTTTATGGAGGCCTGTCTTATCCTGAAGCACCAGAATTGCCCCTCCCTCTTTACCACGCGGGACAGCGACGGCATCAAGATAACGTTTCTGTTTTCTTTCTGGCTTCAGTACCAGCACGACAGGTTCTTGCCTCTTTTGCGCCTCTCGAATCAACTCTTCACAGGCAGTCATATCGACCACAGAAAATATTTTTCCTACCAAACTCTTTTCACTGACGCCCAGAAAAAGAGCCGCTGTCTTATTCATATAGATGACATTCATCTCTTGGTCGACAGCAATGACACCTTCGATCAGCGATTCCAAGATAGCACTCTTTTCGTTTTTCGCATGGGTGAGAGAGGCTATCTGATTCTCGATGCGTTGTGTCAATGAATTTAAAGTCTCAGCCAGTTTTCCAAATTCATCCTCGCCTTTGATGGCGCCCGTGATCTCAATGTGAGGGATATGTTCTGTCTTGCCTTGCTGATAAGGCTTAATGGCCTGAGTGATCTGCGTGACAGGTCTAGTCAAGAAGTGGATGATCAACCAGGCTAGAATGCTGAAGAGTAGGAGAATGGCAATTTCTAAAATCAGAAAAGTGAGCGAAAGTTCGTGGAGAATGGTGGAAATCTGATCTTTAGGGAAGGAGGTAATGAGAACATGGGTAATGATCGGATAGAGAATGATAGTGAAAATAAGAAAGACGGCTAGATAACTCAGAAAGATTTTTCTTCGAAAACTCATGCCTCCTCCCATTTGAAGCCGGTGATTTCATAGATGTGGATTGGCTCAGAAAACCCTTTGAGGAGAATGGGTGGAAGTTCTTTCGCATAGAAAGAGGCTTCTACATTAGGCTGTGCGAGGGTTGCAGCTGAGACAATCAGTTGGTTAGGCTTTGCAGATTCGCACAGACGGGCTGCGAGGTTGACATGGGCGCCCACAACCGTGTAATTGAGTCGGTCTTCCGCACCCATATTTCCTGCGACCACAAGCCCGGTATGGATTCCAATGCCCATTTCAACAACGACTTCACCCGCATTTGCTCTTTCTACATTCCATTTTTTCAGCGACTCTATGATCAACATCCCTGCGGAGACGGCTCTCAGGGCATGATCGGGGGTTTTCGCAGGAGCACCGAAGAGAGCCATCACTTCATCACCGACATATTTGTCGATCACTCCTCCCTCCCCTTCGATGACACGTGACACCTTCGTCATGCAGCCATTCAGCATCGCAATGGTTTTTTGCGGAGGGGATCGTGCGGACATATGGGTGAAATCGCGGATGTCACTAAAAAGCATGGTGACGACCCGATCTTCTCCACCTAGATGGATTTGGGTCTTCAAAATTTCATCGGCTACTTCTTTTGAGACCACTTTATCCAATACTCCACGGATGCGCTCTCTCTCTTCCAATCCAGAAACCATCTCACCAAAGGATCTTGTCAGAATAGCGACCTCATCTTTCCGATCTTTGACGTCAGGCAATGCGACCTCACCATAACGACCGGAGACAATACTCTGAGTGGCTTTTGCCAACCTGCTAATCGGATAGATCACCGAGAAGGCCATGCGACCGACAAAGAACAAAACTAAAACCATCCCACCAAGAAAAATCAATAAGAGCTGCGTGGAGATCCTCTTGGAGAGCTGATCTTCCAGCGACAACAAAGTATCGACAATTTGCTGACTGTGGTTCAGTTGCTTTGGATCTTTGATCAATAGCTGCTGAATTTGATCGACAGCCCTAAAGAGATCCTTATGGATCAGGATGGATGGGACGATATACATGAGGATCGCCATCGCTAAGAGAACAAGGCCGACCCCTAAAAGGAGTTTCGTCGTTAATTTCATTTGGCCGACAGTGTATCAAGCGCACTAAAATAGTGGAAGCTCATCGGAGAATGGGCGCGCAGTCAGATTCTCATGGCCATTTTCTGTAATCAACAAGGTATCTTCTAAACGGACACCGCCGAGCGCCGGAAGATAGATTCCTGGCTCAATCGTGATCACCATTCCTGCTTGAAGAGGGCGCTCCGCATCGGGCCCGATGGAGCGGATGCGCGGCGACTCATGGATTTCTAAGCCCACACCATGGCCAAGACCGTGAGTGAAGTAGGTGCCATAACCTGCCTCCTCAATTAGTTTACGCGCTGCACGATCGAGATCACCGATCTTGGTACCTGGTCTACAAAGCTTGACAGCCGATTCAAAGGCAGCTTTGACGATATGATAGATTTTTTCTAACTCCGCTTGAGGTTTTCCAAAGAAAAAAACGCGCGTCATATCGGAGTGATATTTGTTGAGAACGACGCCGATATCGACAAGGATCAGATCACCCCGCTGCAATTTTCTCTCTCCCACATGATAGTGCGGCTGTGACGAACCCTCCCCAAATGAAACGTGGGGTGCAAAAGCCAATTTTTCTCCCCCAGCGCGCAGCCAGAAAATTTCCAGCTCACGCGCCATCTCCCTTTCCGAAACCCCTTCTTTGAACTGGGTGCAGAGAAAGTCCATGCCCCGAGAGCCAAGTTCAGCCGCCAACCGTAAGTTAGCAATTTCACCCGCTTCCTTGATTTCACGCACCCTCCCCATCGGATTGTTCAAAGGAACCAGCTGCGCACCGAGCGACTTTAAGTTCTCATAACTGCTATATGAGGTCGTCAGCGCATCGAAGCCTACCCTCTTCTCTTTCAACTTCCACCAGCTCCCAAATGGACTCTCCCTATCGTACCCTGTTGTCAAAATCACTTCGCAAGGCGCACTCTTCTTACACGCTTCAAAATAGCGCCCATCAACAAAAAGGGTAGCCCTTTCCGCCTCTACCACCAACCTTCCCATCGATAACTCTTGCTGCGTCAGGTAGTAGAGATCAACCACCTGATCGATCACCAGAGCATCGAGGCTATTCTCCCCCAACAATTTCTGAACTTTGGCAATTCTATTCATAAGACTCTTCTCTACAGACTACATATAGTTGACTATTTTTACCATAATATGTTAATATTATGATATGACCACCTATCATAAAGCGACATATACTCTTCCTGAAGAGGTTCTCGATGAGCTTAATACCTTCGTCGAGCAAAGACATCGTAGTCGTTTTGTTTCAGAGGCCATACGTGCTGCCTTAGAAATCCAAAGAAAAGAACTTGAATCAGCTTACAAAGCCGCGGCTTCTGACAAGGAAAGAGTTGGTGAAATCGAAGAATGGTCACCTACCGAAATGGAAGGCTGGGATGGATAATTTTCCCAAACGTGGAGAGATATATTGGATTTCTTTAGATCCCACAGTAGGTTCTGAAACTAATAAAACACGGCCTGGGCTCATTCTCTCTAATAACATGTCGAATAAACACTCCCAGCGAGTCATTGTTGGCCCTATCACTAGTTCTATCTCTAAAGTCTATCCTTTTGAGGCTATCGTAAACTTGCCTAAAGGAAAATGCAAAGTGATGCTCGACCAAATTCGCACAGTAGATAAGAAACGGTTAGGTAGTAACATTATTTCGATCACTGCTGCAGAAATGCATGAAGTCGAAAAAGCATTAAAGCTTACGCTGGCTCTTTCATAAAATCCATGGCTTTTGCCAAAAGCCGCTTCCTCCAAAAGAACTGTTTCTACACGATAGACGCCCCGCTTGGGTGGCTATTTGTCTAACAACCTAAGTTTTGGGTGATTTTCCTCACACTCAGGTTAACAATTTCTCGAGTTTTTGTGCGTCTAGTAGGGTATGGATGGGTTTGCCGGAAGGGGAGCTGTCGGGGTTGGGGCAGCGGAAGAGCTGGCGGAGGAGGGTAGGTGCGGCGCCCTGGCTGATCGATGATCGCTTGAGGTTTATTTTTTTGGGAATGGCTCCTTCTGTGAGATAGAGGTGGATCCAGTCGATAATCTCGCTGGGTTCGAGGAGGGCGGGAATCGCATCGATGAGGAAGGTGTCACCGCCAAAAGGGCGGATTGAAAAGCCGATCTCTTCAAGCTCAGACAGTTTATCTATAAGATGGCTCTTTTCAGCGCCTTTCAGCGTGAGTTGAAGGGGGAGAAGAAGCGTTTGCGCTTCAGGGGATTCTTTTTCTTGTGTGAGTTGGTCATAGATGATCCTTTCGCTGGCGCGGGAGCTATCGACGATACGAATGCCCTCTTTCTCTTCCACAAAGAGATAGTTTTTGAGAGAGCCTATGACTTTGTAAGGGGTCTCTTCAAACCAGTCTGGAGTTTCTTGAGCAGGTGCGTAGGTCGCTATGGGCTCATGAAAGCTAAGCGACTGTTCGAGAGGGGGTAAGGATAGAGGGATGGTGGTTGTCCGAGTTTCTAAACTCTTTTCGATGACTTCTCTGAGAAATGAGGCGACCCTCTCTTCTTGACGCAAGCGCACCTCCCGCTTTTGGGGATGGACATTGACATCGATCCACGAAGGGGGAAGGGTGAGATGGAGTACGAAGAGGGGAAAGCGGTGTAGGGTGAGGCGAGTGCCGTAGGCAGTTAATATTTGCTGCGCAACCCAAGGTGAATGAATGGCTCGCTGATTGATAAAGAGGGTCTGCCCGGCCCGATTGGGGCGGTGAAAAGAGGGGCGGCTGCTCCTTCCGTGGAGTTGCATCTCGCCACTAGATTGTTCCACGGAGAGCGACTGTACATGCCACTCTTCCCCTAAAAGGGCCAAAATCCTCTGCTCAATGCTCTCATTCTGTCCACATTCGAGCTGGGGCTGCCCCTCATTCTTCCAAGAGAAGGCGATCTGGGGATAGCAGAGCGCAAATTGCTGGATCACTTTGCCGAGCTCAGTGAAATCAGAAGTGAGACTCTGTTGAAACTTCTTACGCACAGGGACATTGAAGAAGAGAGAGCGCACATCGACTGTGGTTCCCGGCTGGCGGGGCTGCGGCTTCAGTTGGCCGAGTTGACCACCAGAGAGGGTGAGGAGGCTGCCCATGGACTTTTTTGTCGCACTATGAAGTGACAAGTGGCTGACAGCGGCGATCGAGGGGAGCGCTTCTCCTCTAAAGCCCAGAGTAAGAAGACTTTCTAAATCACCCACCTCTCTCAATTTGGAGGTCGCGTGCCGTTCGATGGCGAGCCAGAGGTTATCCTCCTCCATGCCACACCCATTATCGGCCACTCTGATGAAAGCTCTTCCTGCTGAGCCTGTTTCGATGGAAATATCAGTAGAGCCCGCATCGATCGCATTTTCGACCAGCTCTTTGACGACAGAGGCAGGATTTTCAATCACTTCGCCGGCTGCGATCTGATTGATCGTCGTTTCGCCTAAGATTTGGATTTTTCTCTCTGTCATTTAAAATATTTTTTTGATACAATTACCAAGTAGCACAATTTTACGCCGAGAGAGGGCAAGATGCAAGAAAAGGTTAGTCACGCTCCACCTCCAGAAATCCGCATCACAGAAGGTAAGCCCCCTCCCTCAAGCTGGGTCAATGATAATATCGTTCAATATCTACAGACGGAAAGTGAAGCCTCCTTCTTAAAAGATGTGCTCTCATATGCTCAATCGCTTCAATCTCAGCAACTCACCCAAGCACGTCCACAAACGGCCGAAATTAGGCCCTCCTTTGTCCCTATTCCGGAAAAAGGGTCAGCCGAAGATATCGCCAACGCTGCCCTCTTCAACGATACTCAAGGATTGGTCAAAACTGAGATGGAAAACCTCCAGAAATTGATCACCATCTTGCTGCAGGGAAATCCTAAATTGGCCAGTGCGCTCAAGCCGCTCACCGATGAGCTCAATCAACTCAGACAATCTTTCCCCCACCTCACCCCACAGCAGATGCAGAACTTGAACACCATCTGGCAAAATATCACTACTATGGCTCAGGCTTTGCCGATGAAATATCAGCAGAGCTTCTATAATACTCAAATCGACATGCTCCAGTCGATGATGGCAGAGAACAAAGGGAATATCCAAGATCTCCAGAGCGAGATCAAGGAGCTGCAGGCACGCATCCAGCTGCTTACTCAGATCAACCAGCTCATGACCTCTATCCAAAATAGTCTCAGTCAAAAGCCGCTCACCCGCGAAAAGGTGCAGGAGCTGATCGAAAATCTCCAAAATCTCGCCAATAGCTATGGAAAGCTCGATCCTCAGCAGCAGCAAGCCCTCTCTGCCCTTTTTGAGCAGCTCAACCAGTTTAAAACAGCTCAGGGAAAGCCTCTGTCGCAACTGCTAGCCGATGCGCTCCTCCAGACAAAGTTGGCCGCCTTTTTGAAATCCAACCCCCAAGCGACGCCCACTCAAGTGGCCAGCTACATGCGCCAGTTTTTAAAAGAGAGTAATCTGCAGAATTCGCCCCTCTCATTCATGAAATCTCTCGGAGATACCATCGAAGATAAGATCGGCCAAGAGGGATTCCCCAAAAACATTAATGAGCAGGAACTCAATGCACTGCTGGCAGCCTATTCTCCTGATCCTCAAAGCTCCGCCTCTTTAAAAAAGGCTGCTGAGAAGATGCAGCAGTCAGCACAGGAGGAGATCTCCGCCGATCAAAATAAAATCCAAGGCTTTACAAACGATCAACAGGAGCTGCAAAAGCTCCAGGATACTTTCGGCAGAGCAGCGGCCAATGCAGTCGTCCAAAGCATGGGAGCCGGCAGCCCACCTCCCTCAAAAGGAGCCCAAGCGGCAGCAGGAGCAGCTCCCCCCAAAGGAGACGCTGGAGGAGGCTCCTCAGGGTCACTCCCCAACCAATTCCGCAAAGCCATTCTGAACCACTACATGCCAGGGCAGGAGGCCTACCTCGAAGCTCTCGCCATGATGCTCTCCATCGACAACATGGGAGCAAGCATGGGTAACATCTTGCTGCAACAGATCAGTGACTTTCCGAATGCGGGGATCAACTATGGTTTTAGCGGCGGCCTCCGCACCTCAAACAGCCCCCCCAACTTTAGCGGTAGCTACAGCAAAGCCAAACAGCAGCTGAGTAACGAAAAAAATCAATGTAATAACGATATCAACCATGTGAATGATGCTTTAAAGAGTGTCCAGTCTCAAATTAATAAAATTAATGAACAACTGAATTCAAAACCCCCTCCAACCCCTTCTCAGGCTAAAGCACTCAATGAAATGAAGTCGAAATTACAAGGCATTCAAACCAACCTCACTGCCGCTCTTGGCCAGCTGAACACATTGAAGACCCTATTAAGTCAAATCTCTATTCAGCTACCTACTGGCAATCCCCCCCCTGCACAATCACAATATTTCACAGTCAGTGGCCCGGCCGGGTGGCAAAGCAGCCTAAGTAGTGACGAAAATGCCGTCGTCAACGGAGTTACACCCCCTGGCGGTGGGCCGACACAGGGCGGCCTCATCAATCTGAACTCACAGATCACCACCTTCCAACAAGACTACTCCAACCAGAGCCAGAACCAGCAGATGATTCTGCAGATGAGAATGACCGAGATTCAACAGGAGTGGACCGTTGTTTCGACGGCATTGCAGCTGCTCAATCAGATGTACATGTCTCTCTCTCAGGCCATCTACAAGTAATTGGTTTTGAAAAGCTGAATCTGCTCGGCTGCGGCTTCTCTCAGTGTAGAGTTTCGATCCTTGAGGGGAGCGAGATACTCTTGTTTGAAGAGAGGCTCGAGCTGGCTGGGGACTAGCCCCGCATTGACTGCTTCCGAGAAGAGAACGACCCGCTCGCGAATCCGCTGGAGCGCACCCAGCGAGATGAAACACTTGGTCCATAAGCGGTGGAAGAGCGGTTCAAAGGGGAAGTTGTTGAGCAGCTCGACTATGGCGGGAAGCAGCGGCTGTTTGGCCTGTTCGAAGTAGTTCCAGTACCAGTAAGAGAAGTCATCGCCCTTATCGGGGAAGCAGAGGCCATGGTCGATCGCCGCCACCTTCTCATCCCCAAAGAGGATATTTCCAATATTGCGGTCGTTATTACCGATAATGACATCGAGGAGCATGAGGAGCTGAAACTCATCGAGAGGGATAGCTGCTTGCTCTTCAGGGGTCAATTTCGTGACAGGCACAAAGCCTGCCACAAACTCTTGGAAGGAGCCCTGCTTGGTCTTTTTTAATCTTAACGAAGTAAAGCGGTCTTCCCGGGCATTAAAGAAGGTGACATGGGTAAACTCTGCAAAATAGGTCTTGGGCACGATACCGAATCCCAGAAACTCATCGACGACAAAGGCGCCCACCTCATGGAGTGGCGACTCACCGACACGGCAGCCACGGCGCGTTTTTCTGAGGCCGAGCGTCCCTTGATAAAGTGGGCCCACAGGGTTGTTGGGGGCATGGATCTCCTCATCAAAAGGCTTAAAGAGACCCAACAGTTGACGGTTGACTCCTCGCATCCAGTAAGAGCCGGAGACCCCTTGGGTGATCAAGACGGGATAGAGCCCTTTGCGCATTGCCGCTTTGGCCTCCTGGATGATTGGAGGCTCTTTCTGCCTTCTGACTGCTCTGTGCATGGTGTCGATCACCTCGGCTTGGGCGAGAGAGTTGCGGTGGAAGAGATCGATGTGGAGCTGGATCTCTGATTGATCCCAGAGCTTGCCATTGATCTTTTTCACATAGTTGAGATGGCGCTGGAGAAAGTCGATCTTCTTTTGGAGAAATTTGAGCAGGACCGCTTTTGAAAAGGGGTTATTCAGCTCTAGAGTGATTGTGAGATAGGTAAAAAAGACTGTTTTTTTGACCCGACTCTGGAGAGCGCCCCCCAACAGGGCGTTCCTCATGGAAAAAAGCCTCCTCCTCCACCCTCGAGGGATAATGTATAAAAGCCCCTTCCGAGTGGCATTTAGCCCCTCCTCAGAGCGAACCCGTTCCAGGCTTTTGAGGTTCTCCATCACATTGAGGGCGTTGAACTGGCGAGGGTCATATCTATGGAACAAAAAATGGAAAAAAAGGGGGATTTCCATGAGATGGAACCGCTCTACCAGCAGATTCCATCGATGGTGAAGCCAACTCTTCAGGCGGTCGAGAAAATAGAAGAGATTTCTCATAATTTATTATTATACAACTATCTTTTATTAAGATTTATTAAAAATACTAACAGAATCTTAAAAATTGTAATTGTATTTTAATTTTCAATTAGTTAAAATATCTAAGTATTTTATTCAAGGAGAGTTCATGGCCCATAATAAACCCCATTTTAACTTTAATGATAAAGAGAGTGTCGGCGAGATCGCTAAGACTGTTTTGACCAAGATGTTGGAAAACCCCGGAATGACCTTAAAGGAGGCGACTGGGCTATCCGATGAGATTCTGGAAGAGATCTATCACCTAGCCTATAGCTTTTACAATCAAGGTAGATATGATGAAGGACTCGCCCTTTTCCAATTTTTGGCCGGCACCTGTCCAAAAGTCTATAAATATGTATTGGGTCTAGCTGGCTGCCACCACCAGAAAGGGGCTTATGAAGAGGCTGCCATCGGCTTCTATATCGCTCTGAACATCGAACCCCTCAATCCGATCCCTGCCTACTATGCGACCGACTGCTTTCTCAAGCTGAAACAGGATGAGGAGGCGCTGGAAATGGCCGAGGCGACGATCCTGATCTGTGGCGATCATCCTGAGTATGCCGAACTCTCTCGGCGCTGCCAGATGATTGCAGAAACAGTTAAATATAAGAAATAATTTAATAAGGGTTAATAATTATGACAAGTTATCTTCCAAATAGCCATGCTGTCGATGTGGGGGCCGTTCTCTACTCCCCAACTTCTGTCGAATCGACGGCGAGTGCGAAAAAAGAGGGTAGAGGGTTACAGGGGGCCGATACGGTGGCCAGTGCAGGAGGCTCCGCCAAGAAAACGCTGATTCCTTCGGAGCGTCCTGGCTTACCCCCGTCACAGCCCAAAAGTTCGTCCGATGAGATGATGATCATCGCAGCCGCCTTCTGTAAAGCCTACAGTTCGATGGCCTTGAGCGTTGAGACCCAAACGACCGATTATGCCAGCCTCCAGCAGCTCAGTCAGACTCAGAGTCAATCCATCCTCCAATCGACCACGAACGCGATCAATAAGCAGGAAGCTGCCGAAAAGCAGGCTGCCGATATCGCAGCTTACCAAGAGCATATGGCAGAAGTTCAAAAGATTATGGGCTGGGTCATGTTTGGTATCGGTATTGCGTTAACAATTGCAACCATCGGGAGCGCCTTTTTAGATGGAGGCGCCTCTTTAGCCGCTGTTCCTGAAGAGATTGAAATGCTCGAGGTGGTCGGAGAGGGAGCTGAAGGAGCTATCGAAGCTGGCGCAGATGTCGGTGCCGATGCCGCGGCCGATGCTGGTGCTGACCTTGGAGCCGATGCGGCGGCCGATTCCTCCGAAGCCTCAACACAATCAGAAAATCTCACTCAACAGACAAGCCGTACTCTCGAAAGCTCTGAATCTGCAGAGAACGCAAGCGAATCGACCGCGAAGAAGGTTTTACTCAAGATCGGAAAACTGGGTTTCCAGGCCGTATTAGGAATACCGATGGCTCTGAAAGGTGCCACCTCCCTTCAAGTCTCCGACCGCTTAAGCCAACTTGCTAAGGCCCAAAAAGATGTGGGAGAGGCCCTCGATAAGGTCTCTCAGAACAACGCCTTCTTCCAATTCATGCAGCAGCTGCTGCAGCGAGAGGGAAGTGTCCTCAACGAAGAGGCAAGCGACGCCAGTGAAGTGATCGATACCTATGCTGCTGTTACCAGTGCCTTGAGAGGTATCAGCGCCGGATTAGCCAACGCTGCATAATAAAGTTAATATATTTAAGAGGTTATAATCATGAGTTCAACAGTTGATAGCCAATCGATCGCCAGCCAGACCTGGCGCTTGATCGAAGAGACCAATGCCTCTCTGGCGCAAAGTGCACAGTCCCAGCAAAAGGGGCAGGGTGCGATCTCTGCCGGAAATCGCGTGGTCAATCTCCAGCATCTGGAGAAAGATATCATCCTGCCCTCTGACGGTCAGAGTCGACAAGATGCCTTAATTGCAGCCAAAGATCCAGCGGCCGCTTCTAAACCCCCTCTTCCCTATCCTGGCTTTAACTCCAAAGCCTTCCAGGGAACAGGAGATGACCACCAGATGGGGCTGATCGCCATCATCGGAGCTGTCCTTGCCCTCCAGGCGAAGACCAACTCCAACTTCTGGAGCACCCTCTGGCAGCAGGCCTCTCAGAGTATGCAGATGCAGGTCAGCTTCGCCCCTATCGTCGGCAGTGCGATCAAATCGCAGTACCAGGCGCAGTCGGATGCTACTCTGGAACAGTCTGCTATGCAAAGAACTGATGGTATTATCAACCTCTGCATGTTTGGCGGTGCCATGGTGATGGGAGCCGTTGCAGAATTCCAGGACCCAGCCGAGGTGACTAACCCGGAAGATCCTGCGGCCGAGTTCGAAGAAGAAGAGAATGCCCCCTCAGCAGCTGAAGATGCCGCAGAGGAGAACCCTGTTACCGAAGAACAGCAGCTCGATCGAGATACCGATCAAGTCCTCAATGACGAGAACAAAGCAAACGAGTCCCGCGGGAGCAAAGCGGGGCAATTCGTCAAGAGCCGCATGGGTGTGGGTCAGGCAAGACTGTCAGCCTATTTGGGAAGAGGTATGCAGATGATGCAGGGCGCACAGATGCTCTCTTCAGGTTCCACAGCGCTCAACGATTCTACGCACCAAGCCCAAATCGCGGTCTACCAAGCGCAAGAAGGACAGTGTGCTGCCGTCTCGCAAGAAGGGCAGATCTACTCTCAGTTCTATGGCCAGGACTTCAGCCGTAATGAAGATTTACGTCAGGGCTCCGGTCAGATGATCGACTACGCGATGAACATCCTCCAGCAGGCTGCCAACTCGATCACGCAGACTGTTACCTCGATGTTCCGCGGATAAAATTACCCCCTCCAAAAAAAGGACCTCTCCGGGATTTCTCGGAGAGGTTTTTTCTTTTCTCTGCTACACTCACGATTATGCAACGACAGACCAATGGCGCCCTCACCTGGCTCACCTTTGACCTCTTCGCCGAATTTCCCAATCTGATCCACGGCATCTTTTTGCGTCATGGCGGTGTCAGCTCAGGCGAATTTGCCTCTCTCAACTTCGGCCTCACCCAAGGTGATCCCACAGAAAATGTTCACGAAAATCGCCGGCGCGCCCTCGAAGCACTCTCCATTCCCACCTACTGCCACCTCTGGCAGCATCATGGCAAAAAGATTCTCCGCGCAGACCCTCAGACCCGCGGCGAGGGCGATGGCCTCACCACAAACCAACCCGGCATCGGTCTCGCCATCCTGCACGCTGATTGCCAATCCGCCATTTTCTACGACCCCATCCACAAAGCCCTCTCCAATATTCACTGCGGCTGGAGAGGTAATGTCCAGAATATCTACCTTGAAGCCGTCGTGACCATGAACTCCCTCTACGGTTCACGGCCCGAAGATCTTCTCGTCGGCATCTCCCCCAGCCTCAGCCCCGCTGCTTCCGAGTTTATCAACTACCAAGCCGAACTCCCTTCCCACTTCCATCCCTACCAAGTCAAACCCACCTACTTCGATCTTTGGGCCATCTCCCACCACCAACTTCTCGAAGCCGGCCTCCTCCCCCACCATATCGAAATCTCCTCCATCTGCACCTATTCCAACCCCCAAGAGTTCTTCTCCTACCGCCGTGTTAAAGCGAGCGGCCGCCACGCCACCCTTGCCTGCCTCAAATAAAAATGATATCCTCTAGCCGCTTTTTAACCATTCATTCGAGGTCTCTATGTCATCAGTCACTCTCCCCTGTTCTCAAAGATTCATCCACTCCAGAGCGGCAGACACCGTCTTAATCGTAACCACTTTAACCCTCTTGGTCCTTGGCATTTTGGCAACCTTCAATTATCTCCCCTTTTTGGGATCTTCCCAAAGCTACTTTTCTTATGGAATGTATGGCGGAGCCGGCCTCCTCACTCTCCTAGAGATCGTTAAAATTGCCCTTTCCTGCAGAAAGGAGCCGATACCCATACGAGTCCCCAGCCCAGCTGCCACGCCACCCTCTCGCAGAATCATCAATGTAAAAATTCCAACCAGCGCCCAGGATATTAAAGATAATGAAAGTGATTTTTCATCGCGTTCATTAACGGATAAGGAAGGAAACGCTCACATTCAATTAAACAGAAAGTGGCTGACATCATCATCACCAACCAGGATCAACAGAATTTCGATCGATTTTCTGGCTGGGTCCTCATAAATACTAATTTTAAACTCAATCCTTTTCAATTTCTACGCTTTCAATATTACGTCAAGGAAACTATTAAAATCAGAACTGTTGAAATTCTTTATATCTTGGTTTGGCAAATCCAGAATCCCGATCATGCCGACAAGGTAGCTGTGTAAGCTTAATTTTACCGACCTTTTCGGGGTAAGCTCGTGATTAGGTAGGCTGTTTTTCAGGTACAGCTTGAGCTGCCGCTTTTTGTCTGACGATGTAGCCGAGGCGGAGCTCTTCGGCGTAGACGAGCCAGAGACCGAGGGAGATAATACCCACTGAGGCGAAGAAGTGCCAGGTGACCGTTTCGCGTAGGATTAGCCAGCCAAAGAAGGCGGCGAAGAGGGGTGTGGTGAGCCCGGCAAAGGAGAGGAAGGTTGCTGTGAATCGTTTAAGGAGGGAGCCGTAGAGGTTGTAGCAGAAGAGATTTGAGATCACGATCATCAGGAAGACCCCCTGGAAGAAGCCACCATAGTTCGAAATGGGAACGGGGTTCCATTCTTCAGTAAAAAGGGAGTGGACAAGGGCAAAAAAGCCGCCGAGCAGCATCGAAGAGCCATTTGCCATGAGAGGCGACATCCCATCTTCTTTACCCAATTTGCGGAGTAAAACCCAGCCATAGACTGAGGTCACTGTCGCGATGATCAAGGCAATCTCTGCCCAAGAGAGGAAGCTGAAACCGCCGAGCAGCTGTTCAGCCCCCGATTGGTTCATCAAAACGGGGATAAATCCAATAAAGCCGACCATCAGCCCTAGCATCTTCTTTGAAGTAATTTTTTCTTTAAATTGGAAGTAGGAGAAGAGAGCCGCCAAGAAAGGAGATAAGCTATAAATGAAACAGGCCTTTGCTGCCGTCAGATACTGCAATCCCCAAAACTCAAAAACATTAGTCAAATAGACCGCTGTCACTGCAAAGAGGAAGAGGGGAAAGAGATGTTGCTTCTTCAGTTGTAAATCTTTTCTTCGAAAGAGAGCGAGGAAGGCAAGGATGATCACCCCGGCGATGAACATCCGGGCACCCGTCAAAAAGATCGGTGGGCTATAAGCTAATGTTGTTTTACCGATGGTGAAGCAGGTCGACCAGACGAAGAAGCAGAGAAACACCAAGAGCAAAGGCATGCAGACCTTCCTTTATAGACTTTTAATTCTAACAAACCACCCCATTAATGACAAACCTAGCCCCATTCAACAAATTATTTCAACCAACTATTCTCTTTTGCCAAAAGTATTATTTTAAAATTCAACGCAAAGACGACAAGGTACCTCAAATAAAGCACCACTGGCGCTTTATTTGAGGTACCTTGTCGTCTTTGCGTTGAATTTCACTGATGCTTTTTCACTAAAAGATCGAAGGCGACATCATCTCTAAGACGCCCATAGACATCTTCCAGGCGAATGATGTCATCCTCGCCGAGGTATTCGCCGACTTGAACCTCGATGATTTCGAGAAGGACGATACCGGGATTTTCTACGCGATGGATGGAGGATTTGGGGACAAAGATGCTCTCCCCTTCGTGGACGATGCTCTCCTGGTCGCCGATAGTGACCTTCGCGGTGCCGCTGACAACGACCCAGTGCTCACTGCGGTGGTAATGCATCTGGAGGCTCAGTTTTTGTTTGGGATGAACAGTGATGCGTTTGATTTTATGGCGGTTTCCTTCCTGCAGAACGGTATAGGAGCCCCAGGGGCGGTGGGTCGTGAGATGTTCGTGGACCTCCTTTTTCCCTAGGTTTTTGAGAGTCCCAACGACCTCTTTGACGCGCTGAGACTCTTCTTTGGGTGCCACGAGAACGACATCATCGGTTTCGATGATCATCATGTTATCGAGACCGATTGTTGAGACGAGGCGGCTCTCTGCATAAATGAGCGAATCTTTGGTATCGATCGGATGGACATTCCCGACTGTGACATTGTTGGAGAGGTCTTTTGGGAGAAAATCATAGACATTTTCCCAAGAGCCGATGTCGGACCAGGTGAGATCGAGAGGAATCATGGCGACCTGGTCCGATTTTTCCATCAAGGCGTAATCGAGTGAGATGGCCGGCATCTCTTCAAACGTTTTGTCAACTAAAGCAGGCAGATGAAGCGCCGCCTCTCTTTTAAAAACTGCTGGGGTAAAGGCGAAAAGGCCGGCATTCCAGAAATAGTTGCCTGAGATGAGGTATTCCTGGGCGGTAGGAAGGTTTGGTTTCTCGACAAACTTTTCAACCCGATTGCCTTTTGCCTTGATGTAGCCGTAGCCGGTCTCTGGACGGTTGGGGCGCACTCCGAAGGTGACGAGTAGCCCCTCTCGAGCCCACTTGAATGCCTCGAGAATCTGCTGCCTATAGCGCTCTTGAGGAGCGATGAGATGGTCCGACGGAGTGATGAGGAAGGGTTCATCAACATCTGGCTGCAAAAGTTCAAAAGCAAAGGCGATGGCAGGCGCGGTATTTTTGCTCGCAGGTTCTAAAAGAATCTGCTCTTTTTTGGAAAAACCGACCTCCTGAGCCTGTTTGAAGACATCGTGAAAGTAGGCGCCGTTAGTGAGAATGTAGAGATCATCAGCTTCAAAGAGCTCGAGATTTCTCTGGAGCGTCTTTTGCAAAAATGAGAGTTCGGAGCCGATGCGTAAAAACTGTTTGGGATAATGGCTTCGTGAGAGTGGCCACAAACGGGTGCCACTGCCTCCGGCTAGAATGAGACATTTCATATTCCTACCTGTTTCAAAAACTCCTCCCTAAAATGAGCCTCAGAAAAGCGCTCAGCGTGATGGCGGCATTTCAACGGCGAAATGGGAGGCTTACTTTCAAATTCCTCTACGGCCTTCCGCACAGATTCAGCGGTCTGTTCCATAAAAAAGAGCCCGACCCCCGCACAACTCTCTTTAACTCCTCCCTGACCATAAGCGAGGACAGCTGTGCCACAGCTTAGCGCTTCGATAGGGGCGATTCCAAAATCTTCTAAAGCCGCATAAAGAAAGGCGCGCGCTTTTCCGAGAAGGTCAGCGAGTTTATCCTGAGGAAGATATCCGGTAAAGCTCACATTGGCAGGTGCCCTTCTTTTGAGCCGCGCCTCTTCTGGTCCCGAACCGACCACAATGAGCCTCTTTCCCGGCATCGAGCGAAAGGCGTCGATGAGGATATCGATCCGTTTGTAAGACACGAGACGACTGGCAGTCAGATAAAAATCCTGCTTATACATCTGAAGCGGAAACCTATCGACAGCGACTGGTGGATAGACAACATGGGCGGGGCGTCCATAACATTTCTGGATGCGCTCTGCAATAAAATGGGAGTTGGCGAGGAAGGTGTCGACTCTTTGGGAGGCGATCGCATCCCAAAGACGAAGCCTGTGGAGGGCATAGCGAGCAAAAGGCCTACTTTCCCCGCGCAAGTAGAAGTGTTGGAGGTCCCACGCATAGCGTAAAGGGGAGTGGCAGTAACAGAGATGTCTTTGACCGGGACCTGTCAAAACCCCTTTGGCAACCGCATGACTCGAGGAGATGACCAGCTCGTAGCCTGTCAGATCGAGCTGCTCGATTGCGAGAGGCATCAGCGGCAGATAGTAGCGGTAGAGTCTCTTGGCAAAGGGGAGATTTTGGATAAAACTGGTTTTGGCCACTTTGTTCATTAGATGGTGGCGAAATTCTTTTGGGAAAAAGTCGATCACGCTGAAGAGATCGGCTTTGGGAAAGATGCTGAGAATCTGTTCTAAGACCTTTTCGGCCCCCGCATAGACGGTGAGCCAATCATGAACTACGGCAACACGCATCGATGACCTCCGCAATCCGGTTTTCTTCCTTTTTTTTCTTTTCAAAGAGCCTTTTGCCCTTGCGAACCAGCTCCTCTCTTTTTGTGCCATCGCTCAATAAAGAGCCGATGCCATCAGCGATCGATATGAGGGAAAAGGGGTCGACATAGGCAGCGGCATCCTCACACACTTCGGGAATGGAAGCGGCCCTAGAAGCAACGACAGGGCATCCATAGGCCATCGCCTCCAATGGAGGGTAGCCAAAACCCTCATAAAGTGAGGGGAAAATAAACAATTTGGCACCCGCATAGAGCTCTTTCAATCGATCCTCCTCTACATACCCTGTGAGATGAACTTGGCTTCTCAAATAGGAGCTCTTTTCGATCTCACGCATCAACTGGAGATCAACATGGCCCATTTTCTCTTTCTTGCCTACGAGAAAAAGGGGCTCTTCAGGGCGGAGTTGATCGTAGGCCTGGACGAGACGCGCCAGATTTTTGTGCGGTTTGAGATTCCCGACAAAAAGGAGATGTTCTTTCTTGCCAAGGGGCACCTCTGGTGAATTAAAATGGTCAAAGCCAGGAGGCAAAAGAACCAGCTTCTTGGGCTTCCTTAAGGCATATTTATCGATCTCATTACTAGAAAAGCGAGAGATGGTTGAGACGGTATCGGAGAGTGTAAAAGCTGCCTGATACATCACTAAAGCATAGATTTTCTCTTTAAAAGAGAAGCTTCTCAAATGGGCCAGGTGGAAAACATCATGGATGGTGACAAGTCTTTTCTGAGCGGGTATGGGGCAGAGAGGGACATTGAAATGGGGCGACCAAAAGAGATCGCATCGAGGAATCAGCTTGCGATATTCCCACTGCTCTGAAGCGCTATAAATGGCGCTCTTCATTGGGATCAGAGTGTGGGAAAAGGGGGCCAAAGCCTCTTGATCCTCAGGGCGGCAGAGGAGGGTGATCTGGTATTTGGAAAGAGTTGTGAGAGAGGCCAAAGCCGCTTTCAAAAAGGTGCCGATCCCCGAGGCATGGTAGAGACGGGCATCAATGCAGAGCCGGAGCATTGTTTTCTTGTTGTGCCAAGTGATAATCGGATCGGGCCATCTCAGAAACGAGGGCGTTGAAGGAAATTTTCGGCCTCCAGCCCAATTTTTGATAGGCTTTCGTGGGATCTCCCAATAAACTTTCCACTTCGGCAGGGCGGAAAAATTGAGGATCTACTTTAACAATCGCTTTCCCAGGCTGGACGCGCGGGTCAATTTGATAAAAACCTTTTTGGATGCCCTCGACAATACCCTTTTCAGCCACTCCCACCCCTTCCCAACGGAGTAGGATACCCAGCTCTTTCGCTGCAAGCGTGACAAATTCGCGCACCGAATGGTGCTCGCCCGTCGCAATGACATAATCGTTAGGACTTTCTTGCTGCAGGATCGACCACTCCATCTCCACAAAATCGCGGGTATGTCCCCAATCTCGAAAGGCATTCAAATTGCCGAGGTAGAGACATTCTTGTGTGCCAGTGGCAATTTTGCCCAGGGCGCGCGTAATCTTGCGGGTGACAAAGTTTTCTGCGCGCATTGGTGATTCGTGGTTAAAGAGAATCCCGTTACAGGCGAAAAGCTGATAAGCCTCTCGGTAATTGACGGTGATCCAGTAGGCGTAGAGCTTCGAAACCGCATAGGGAGAGCGTGGGTAGAAGGGGGTGCTCTCCCTTTGGGGAGACTCTTGAACCAGCCCAAAGAGCTCTGAGGTGGAAGCTTGGTAAAAGCGACATCTCTTCTGCAGTCCCAATATCCGAATCGCCTCTAAGAGTCTCAAAGTCCCCAAGCCATTGACATTGGAGGAATACTCAGGATTTTCGAAGGAGATGGCGACATCGCTCTGCGCCGCCAAGTTGTAGATCTCGTCTGGCTGAATCATCTGGATCAGATGAAAGAGACTTCCCGAATCTGTCAAATCGCCATAGTGGAGCTTGACATCGAGTCCGTTCAAGCGGACACTATTATCGACCGAAGAGCGCCTCCTCAAGCCATGCACCTCATAGCCTTTCTCGAGTAAGAACTCCGCTAAATAGGCACCATCCTGACCGGTAATCCCCGAGATCAAGGCCTTTTTGTTCATGCTGTATCTCCTCATCAGCTGGAGAAGTTTGAATCTTTGCCCTTTTCTTTTCAACCCTCCTATTGTAATATCGCACCTTAATCCGTGGTAACTATCCAGAACCCTCCGCGGTCTCTGTAAGCTTTGTGGTGTTTTTTTATTTTACCACAGAGAGCACAGAGCACACAGAGAGTTGGTGAATAGATACAATTCGAGGAGAAGATGTCTACCATTTCAGTGAAATACAAAGATAAGCGCATTGAGCTGCCGGAAGGGAGCTCTGCAGAAGATCTTGCCAAGAAACTGAATTTGACAGCTCCAGATCAAGCCATCGCCGCCTCCATCAATGGAACGACTGTCGATCTCTTTCAAAAATTGAAGGAGGGAGACGAGGTTATTCTATGGAATTTTTCCGATAAACAGGGTCAAGAGGTCTACTGGCACAGCTCAGCGCACATTTTGGCCCAGGCTATCTTACGGCTCTGGCCCGACGCCAAACTGACTATCGGCCCACCCATCGAGAATGGCTTTTATTACGACTTTGCCGATCTTCACATCTCCGATGAGGACTTTGAGAAAATCGAAGCGGAAATGGAGAAGATCATCGCCTCCAATTACAGGACAGAAAGGGAGCTCTTGTCGGATAAAAAGGAGGCGCTTCAAAAATTTGGCTCCAATAAATACAAAGCAGAGCTGATCGAGGGCTTCCCTGAAGGGCAGATCACCGCTTACAGGCAGGGAGAATTTATCGACCTCTGTCGTGGTCCCCATATCCCCTCTGTAGGCAAAGTAAAAGCGGTGAAGGTGCTGAAAACAGCGGGCGCCTATTGGCGCGGCGATTCAAACCGAGAGATGCTCACCCGCATTTATGCCATCACCTTCCCCGATAAAAAACTGCTCAAAGCCTATCTCCACCAGCTCGAAGAGGCCAAAAAACGCGATCATAAGGTTTTAGGCCCCAAACTCGATCTCTTTTCCTTAAAAGAAGAGGCTCCAGGAATGCCTTTCATCCATCCCAAGGGGATGTTGATGTGGAACGCTCTGTTGGATTATTGGAGGCGCTGCCACGTCAAAGCAGGCTATCAGTTTATCCAGACCCCACAACTGATGTCGAAAGAATTGTGGAAGTGTTCAGGGCATTGGCAAAATTACCGTGAGAATATGTATACCTCGACCATCGAGGAGCGGGAATTTGCCCTAAAGCCGATGAACTGCCCTGGCTGTATGCTCTACTACAAAACGCAGATCCATAGCTACCGTGAATTCCCATTGAGAATCGCCGAAATCGGCCACGTTCATCGCCACGAGGCAAGTGGCGCCCTCTCAGGCCTGATGCGGGTACGCAGCTTCCATCAAGATGATGCCCACATCTTCATGGAAACGGGGCAGATCGAAGATGAAATCCTACGCGTTCTCGATCTGGTGAAGGAGATCTACACCACTTTCGGGCTGACTTATCATCTCGAACTCTCCACACGCCCAGAGAAGGACACGATCGGCACCGATGAACAGTGGGAACATTCGACCCATTCATTGCAACGGGCGCTCGAAAGATCGGGCCACCCCTTCGTGATTCGGGAAGGGGAAGGAGCCTTCTATGGACCGAAGATCGATATCCATATCCGTGATGCTCTCGGAAGAACTTGGCAATGTGGCACTGTCCAGCTCGACATGATCCTTCCAGAGCGTTTCGATCTCGAATATGTCGATAACGAGGGCAAACGGCCCCGCCCTGTCATGATCCACAGGGTGATCTACGGCTCTATCGAGCGCTTTTTGGGGATCTTGATCGAACACTTCGCCGGCAAATTCCCCTTCTGGCTCAGCCCTCGCCAAGTCCGCTTAATCCCAGTCGCTGATCGGCATAACCCCTACGCCCGTGAAATTGCCCTCAAACTTCAGGATAGAGGCTTCCACTGCGAAGTTGATGAGAGTCAAGAATCGGTCGGCAAAAAGATCCGGCTCGCTCAGCTCGAGCAGGTGAACTACATGCTCACTGTCGGCGATCAGGAGGTCGAGCACCAAACTATTGCCTTGCGTACGCGCGACAATGTGGTGCATGGAGAGATGGCTCTCAACGCGTTTATCGCAAAAATTGACGAAGAGCGGCAAACTTACGCTCTGCAATCTCCATTTCACAACCCATCTGGAGGTGAAAAATGAAAACGGTGGCCATCACAAGCTTTAAGGGGGGAACAGCGAAAACCTCGACTGTACTCCATCTCGGAGCTGCCCTCAGCCGCTACCATGACAAAAAAGTGCTCCTTATTGACTTTGATGCCCAAGCCAATTTGACGGCAGGTCTCGGCTTCGATCCCGACGAGCATGACAGCTTGGCAGCCGTTCTTCAGGGCAATAAAAGTCTCGATGAGGTGATCCAAAAAACAGCGATCGAGGGTCTCGACCTTTTGCCCGCAGACACCTGGTTAGAGAGGATCGAAGTGACAGGTGCACTTGCTGGCGACCGCTACTCACACGAACGGTTGAAGTCTCTTCTCAAAGATCTCGACTACGATTGCATCTTGATCGACACCCCACCCTCTCTCTGCTGGCTGACCGAATCGGCGCTGATCGCCGCTCATTACACTCTGATCGCAGCCACTCCAGAGTTTTATAGTGTGAAAGGGCTGGAAAGGCTCTCCCAATTTATCGACAGCATCTCTGAAAGACATCCGCTGAATGTGCTCGGAGTGGCCCTCTCCTTTTGGAATACACGGGGCAAAAATAATGGTGCCTTCATGGATCTGATCGAGAAAACGTTCCCTGGGAAGTTGCTGGAGACAAAAATCCGGCGCGATATCAGCGTTTCGGAAGCGGCCATCTTTGGCAAACCTGTCTTCGATTCAGCTCCGCAATCGCGGGCTGCTGAGGACTTTCTCTCTCTCACCGAAGAGATTCTATCACGATTGTAAAGCGGTTGACTTTCTATGGCAAAATTCTCCTCAATCCTCCAAGATCGATTCCGAAAAAAAGAGAAGCCAAAGATGGCGGAATTGGCTGAAATGACCACGGGAGGGCAATTGACCGTATTCACCGGCTTTTTCGGGAAACCCAGCCTAGGTACAAAAGAGAAGAAAGAGCTTGAGGAGCTGCTCCAGAAATATGCTCCTGAATCGGTAAGCGACTGGGCGCACGACCTCTCCTCGCTTTTAGCGATTACATCCGAGGTCAAGGCGATCAATAATCAAGCAGCGATTCTCCATGGAGAGCGCATCAAAAAAGCCCAGGAAATTTTGAAAAAATATCGTGAAGGGGCCTTCACAGCCTGGTTGACGGCAGCTTACGGTAATCGTCAAACTCCCTATAATTTTCTCCAGTATTACGAATTTTACCACCAAATCACGAAAAGCTTACGCCCCCAAATCGAATTGATGCCACGTCAAGCGATCTATACCTTAGCGAGCCGCGAGGGAGAGTTTTCCCAAAAAGAGGAGATTGTCCGCAATTACAAAGGGGAGACGAAGCAAGAAATGATCACCTTGATCCGTGCGCTTTTTCCTCTGAGGGAAGATGATCGCAGGAAAGAGAATTTTGTCGATGGAGCGATCAAGCTGCTACAGCGTGTGGCCACAACTTTGGGTCAAAAGCAGTTGAGGCTGTCGTCAAACCAGAGAAGGACTCTTTTAAAATTGTTAGAGACTATTAAATCATCTATTGAAGGAAAGTGAAATGGCCGAACAAACCCGAAATAAAATCGTACTCGATGACCGTACCATTATGCTCTTTGAGGGCAATTTAAAGCGCATTTTTGCGATGAAAATCACTCGCTCTACCTTTCGCGAGCTCCAAAATGTGATCCTCAACTGTGCCAATCAAAACAAAGATCTGGCCAATTTTCTCTTTGAGACTCTCTTTACAGGCCAGATCAAAGGGGAGATCGTCAGCGAAAAGCATCGCGAAGTTTTGGATGAGGTGATCAAAGATTTCACCATTCCCGCAAGGCTTTCCAGAGAGGTTCATGAAAGAGGCGAGTTTGTCAATATCATCACCTCCGATCTCGTCTGGCAAGAGGAGCAATTTGCCTACTTAAACCGCGTCCGAAGGATCGATGGTGAAGAGTTCATCTTCCTCTCCGATGGGCAAAATACTGTCCACTTGGCGAGCCATTTTATCGGACGACTTGTCGAGCTTGAAAACCATCCCAAAGCCAAGCCTGAGCTCGAAAAATACAAAAAGGAGCTCAAAGTTTTGGCTGAGCGGCTCAAGCAGTTAAGTCTATGATTGGCGGCTGGGAACTCATCGTCATTTTATTCGTCATCTTGATCCTATTCGGAGGGAAAAAATTGCCTGAATTCGCCCGCAATTTAGGCAAAGGGCTCCACGAGTTCAAAAAAGCCTCTCAAGGGATTGCAAATGACGAAGAAAAAGAGCAAAAAAAAGATCCTGAGAATAAGGCTTGAACAGCTTTTGGCACCATTTTGAAGAGTTAAGAAAAACTCTTTTGCGCATCGGGTGGGTGCTCTTGGCAGCTTTCGTGCTCTGCTTCTGCTTTCATAAAAGCCTTCTTGCAGCTCTTCTGGCCCCATTGGGCATTGAAGAGCTCTATCTTTTCTCCCCTTTGGAGGGCTTTATGATCGCTCTCAAGATCTCTTTCTGGGGAGGCCTTCTGTTGGCTTCACCACTCATCATCGGGCTCCTCCTGCTCTTTCTCTTGCCCGCCCTCAAACATAGCGAAAAGAAGATGCTCCTTCCTTTTTTGTCTCTCTCCCTCCTTTTTGTCTCATTAGGGATACTTTTTGCCTACAAAATCACTCTTCCTTTCGTTTCAAATTATTTTTACTCATTTAATGCCGAGTTAGGGACCAACCTCTGGAGTCTCAAAGAGAGTGTTAGCCTTAGTCTGGGGCTCATTTCTGCCCACGCCCTCGTTTTTGAGCTCTATGTCATTCTCCTCTTTCTGATCCACTTTGGTTTTCTCACCTACTCCTTGCTAAAAAAAATTCGAAAAGGGGTCATCGTCGCCATTTTTATCCTCGCTGCCATTTTGACGCCTCCCGATGTGGCCTCTCAGCTTTTATTAGCTTTTCCTATGCTGGTTTTATTTGAATCTGCCATCTTTTACGCACGTTTCAAAAAGAAACCGATTAAATCTCCTTCTGTGATATAATTATTTCCATAAAGAGAAAAGTTTATGGCTTCAGAAGTAAATCCTATCCAGTCAGAATCCTTCGGAAGTTGGTATTATAACGATGCCATTACAGGCCATATTTTTTTGACCCCCTCGATCTATCTCATCGATGGATCCAAGAGGGTCGTCTCCAAAATCGAAGAGAAAGGGTGTGATGCCGTCCTCGAAGTGATTTGCCGTATTGTTTTCTGCATCCTAACGCCTCTAATCCTTCTTATCACAGCCATTGCTACCCCCATCGGCCTTGTCGTTAAAGGAATGGGGACTTGTTGCTATACGCCGCACCATATGGCGCCCTTAAAACCAGCTGAAACAGCTATCAGAAGCGTGCGAAGCGCCACTTTTTCCACCTCCAGAAAGGTGCCTCCTCTTGACTTATCTCGCAGATCACAATCTGAAGGCTCAACGCCTGTTACCCGCCCTCCACCACCCCTCTTGTCCTACAGCCCAGCAGATCTGACTCAGGCCATGGAAGCTCTTGACAAGTTCGAATCACAGCTCAAAGAGATCAATTTTAAAAAGGTTGACGTCGAGAGAGTCAAACAAATCGAAGCCGATCTCGTGGCAGATAGAAATATCGGCCAGCTGCTCTCGATTCCGCCGCAGAAAAACAGCGCTGAAAGGACTGCTTTTCAAGACTTTCTAGATAGATTTACCCATCTGAAATCTACAATCAGTTACTTCCTCCTTCTCGATAAAATGGCCCAGGCCCTCACCTCCGATGGCGAATACAAAGTCGACGGAGATGGCAATTGTCTTTTCGCTGCTTTCTGTGTTCACTCCGAATTGAGTGGCTCTCTCCATGACGAGACCGTTGATACAATGAGACGACAAGCCATGGAATGGATCGAAAGAAAGTATCAAACCAATGAGACCCTGCAAAACCATCTTCTGAATTCGATGATTGAACACTACACTGTCAAATTGGAACAGCTAAAAGATGAGGAAAACGCTCTCAAAGTCATTCTTGTTGATTCGAGCCTTTCAGCTCACGAAAGAAGCGAAAGGGAAAAAAGAAGCACCGCCCTCCCAGCTGAATTTGAACAATTAGAAAATGATCTGTTTAACCTCTCCACAGCCAACGGAGTGGCCCACGGAGGCAACTTTTTCGAACTGGTACACTATCTTGTTCCTTCTTATATCGCTGAGATGCGTCAACCCAAAAAATATGCCGGAATGGCAGAACTCTATGCCTTAAGCTGTCTCCATCAGGTTGCCATTCATGTGCACGCCAAAAATGACAGCGGTGCAATCACCTCGAGGCCTTATCTAGTCTTTAATGATGAGTTCATAGATAAACCAGCCCGACACTTCTCTCATACTGGCAAACACTACAACCCCATGCCTCTTATCGCCTAAAAAATCTCTGGATCAAAAAAATTATTTATAATAGAATAACTCCTATACAGTGAGGTGGTTATGTTTGATTGGCTCTTATCCGCTAAAGACTATATCAAGATTTTCAAAGATCTTAAGTCACAGGTTCCGACCCTACAAGAGATTCAAGATCATCCCGAGCAAGCACTCTCCCAAGATAAGGTCGTCAATTTTCTCTGGGATCTCAAGCAGCTCTACGGAAAGGTCAGTGAACAAAAAGAGCTTAATATTCCTCATGTTGCCTTTTTAGACACACTGAAAGCGATGCCGAATGACAAAGAGCAGTTCGCTGTGCAGGTTCGAGAAAATCTGCTTCACGTGAGCAATAATCAACTGCACATCAATACCGGCATAGGTCAATCCCAACCCGTCGGCGACTTCAGCAACCAGCTTCTCAACCAGATCGAGAACTGGGCTCTCACTCTCTTCGGCACCTTCGGCAAGAAATAGAATTCAAATTCAACGACAAGACACAAAGACGCAGAGAAGCAAAGAGGTACGCGAAGCGCCCTACCTTTCTTTGTGTCTTTGTGTCTTTGCGTTGAATCTTGACGCAGACTATTTTCACGGAGAGTTCTTGGTGGTTTTGGCGGCTTCTTGTAAGGGTTGCCAGAAGCCGCGGTCGAACCAGCCATAGGAGCCGTTCCAAAAGAGAATGAAGGCAATCAGCCCGCCAAGAATGAGTAGTGTGTAGGTGAGATAGAGGAAGCGGGGCACGCGATTTTCTTCGCTGAGGGGCGGGTCATCATCATTCATGGTCATCCTTAAAAAGGGTATATTTAGCCTCTTCGTTGAAGCCGAGCTTCTTTTTTCTCCATAGATAGATGAAGGTGAGTGCGGCGGAGCCAAAAAGGGCAAAGAGCAGGCTGTAATGGAGAATAAAGCCATAGATGCCTTGTCCATCTATCATGGGGCCCTTCCTTCGATGATATCGATGGTGCGGATGGGATCTTTGCCCAGCCACCATGCTTGGGTTGGAGAGGTGATGCGGCTTCCTTTTGTCATCAGGTAGTGAAAAATGGCCTCAAATTTGTAGTTGGGAAGGCCGTAAAGGTGGGGGGTTGTTCCGGTAGGATCGTTGTCGAAGAAGTGTCTAAAAGCGGGCATAACACTACCGAGGCTTTCTGTCTTGGGCGACCAGAAATGGGACATGTGCCAATCGCGGTCGGGGCGTTTGATACCGACACGGGAGAGATCGGGGCCAATCCGGCGTGTACCTGGGAAGGTGACTCTTTGATAGATATATTCGTTTGCAGAAGAGGGAGGTGCTGGAAAATCAGCAGAGCCATTTAACACGGTGTCTTGGACCAGTGTGCGGGTTTGATCGGTATGACAATACCAACAGCCTTCTATGCGATAGATATCTTCCCCCATGGAAATGAGCTCTTGTCTTGATAAGAAATGGAGCTTGCCAGATTGGAGTTCTTGGAGATTCTGGATCGGCTCACCTTTTTCGCTGTAAAGCCAGTACTCCGTTCCTAAATATTTGGTCTCTGCTACTTTATATTCCCTCGGATTGTTGACATAGATAGCCCCTTGGGAAATTTCATAAGGCGGCCGATCTCCAATTAATGTAAAATCTTGAAAGGCCCAATGCTCCACCACGCCGTCGGTGTCGGATATTGCAAACCCCTCCTCTTTTTGAGGATCATAGAGCTCCCAAATGTCAAAGGCTGGGGATTGTTCACCAGGGTGCTCCTTTTTCCAAGCTACTTGTAGCTTGGTTTGGTATTTCTCTACTGCTTCACGATCGAGGGATCTGCGGAGAAAGAGAAGGTGGGTGGTGAGTTTGAGAGGGCTTTCGCTTACTCGGGTGACATAGGGCTCTAGCGAAGGGTCGACTAAAAAGCGCCTCAAACCCTCTTCTTGATAGGCCATGAGGGTATATCCCTTCTTCAGATGGTAGACATATTGCAAACCCCAGCGCGCCGGGTTGGAGGTGCTCAAGTAGACGTTGGGATCAGAAACTTCATACATCTGCACCTGGTAGCTACTTGAGGGCTGTTGCCAACTGGAATCGATATAGCCAGGTGCAACAAGCGTGACGATGATCGCTGTGGAAAAAAGAAGAATGACCCCCAGGATTGTCCATAGCGCTGACCATTCGAGTTTCTCAAATGTTTTCATGCAACCACGGCCTCTTTCTCCCTTTGAGGCAGCAAAATTGTATTCATCAGATTGAACACAAAGGTGACCGATCCAGCAAAAATCAAGATGCCTCCCATCATGCGGGCAAACCACCACCACCACATGGCTGCCACCGTGGTCAGAAAGGGAATACGGCTCACATTTTCATGAAATTGGCCGTAGGAGGATCCTGTGCCCCATTCCGACCACATCAGCCCTTGCTGAAATCCGCCTACCCAGAGAGCGACAAACATCAGAACTGATCCTGAGAGCGACAAGGTAAAGTGCCAATCGGCTAGACGCTCTGACCAGAGCGGCTTTTTGACTATTTTTGGGATGACATAATAGACCCCACCAAAAGAAAAAAAGGTAAAGGTGCCGAGTAGCGACATATGGGCATGGCCGACGATCCAATCGGTTTTAGAGATGATCTCGTTGACATTGCGCAGCGCTTGGAGAGAGCCTTGGAGGCAAACAATCAGGTAAAAGACAACCCCCATAGTCAAAAAGCGTAAGGGCGCGCTGCGGCTATAGACTTCCCATTGACGTTTGATCGTTCCCAGCAGATTGACCACAACCGTCCAGACAGGCACGATAAGCCACATTGAAAAGATGATGCTGGTCGTTTGCAGCCATTGCGATTCGGGGCCGTGGAGCATATGGTGAGCACCGATCCAGGCATAGACGAAGGCGATCGACCAAAAACCGATCATAGAGAGTTTATGGCTATGCACAGGGGCTCCCGAAATTTTGGGGATAAAATAGTAGGCAGCTGCCAAACCCATCGGAGTGAAGATGAGACCGACAAGATTGTGCACATAAAAGAAGCTGGTGTTGACGCGTGAAATACCCTGTGGCACCCACTCGACTGCAAAATTGCCCACAATGAAGGTGAAGGTGGTCCAGACCAATGTGCCCATGACATACCAGACAGAGACATACATCTGTTGGTGGCGACGTCTCAGAATGGTCATCATCAGATTGACCGCTATGAGAACCCAGGCAAAAGCGATCAAGAGCTTGATGGGAAGAAAGCCAAAGAGCCATTTTGGCATCTCTGCATACTCCCAGCCAAAGTTGTTTCCTAAAGGAAGAGAAAAGGCCCCTAGAATGAGCGTGGGCCACCATATAAAGCTGGCAATCGTGGCCAACTTTACACTCCATAGAGGGACGCCACATAGTCTTGGGATAAAATAGTACATCAGTCCGATGTTAGAAGAGAGAAGCCATAATAGCGTGACCACAGTGACATGGACCGGCCGCACTCTGCCGAAATGGATATATTCGCCAGCAAATGTGTCGGGCTTCAAAAATCCATTGTAGGAGAGAAAAATCCCGATGAAGAGGCCCACCAGTAAAAAGAGGATAGCTGGGTAGAGCATCTGTTTGACAGGCAGATCATTGTACATACTTATCTTCCCATTTCGCTTTAAAATTGGTGTAGAGCTTTTTCTCCGCTTCGTCCCGAGCCTCTTCGACCTTCTTATCGAGTAGATCTGAAAAAGCTTTACTTGAGCCTTTGCCTTCAATCAGCATGAGCAATGTTTGAATCACTTCGTCTGAAAAACCAGAGCTGATCGCTTGCTCGCCAAAGGCTGCGTAGAGCTCTTTTTTACTTTTGATTGCGGCAATCTGCGTTTGATAATCTTCGCCCTCGCGATAATTTGCGTATACCTTTTGAATGGCGACATCAAATCGGTTGTAAAGGATCTCTTCGAGTTTGGTGCGCCAACAACCGGAGCGAGTCAAGTTGCGAATATAAAGAACGAGCTGCATACGTTGTGCAGCCGTTGTCTGATCCCCCCAAGGAGTCATCGCAGTGCCTGGAACGCCATATTTGATGGAGCGGAGTAGGCGCAGGTCATCCCTTGTTTGGATCCAGGGGAGATTGGTCAACATGCGCGGTTTTGCTTCCACCATGGAAGTGGCCCTGGGGCCTGTTCCTGTACCATCGTTGCCATGACAGGAGGCGCAATTGAGACCAAATAGCTGCTGGCCCGCTTCTAGATTGTCTGAGGTATAAAAGGCCTCTCGAATAAAGAGAGCGCCTGGGGATTTTTCTATAAAATAGCTAAGTTCATCATTTGGCTTAGGCAGCAGAAAAGACTTTTCCTTTTTCATCTCAGCCACGATATCCTCGGGCATATAGCGCCATTTGGCATCAGAGGCCACCTTTCGAGGGTCATAAGGGATGCCTTGATAGAGCCAATCGACGAGCTGCTCTGCTTGGGAGGTAGTGAGAACCCCTTTTCCCCATGGGGGCATCGGAGTGCCAGGGACGCCATGGAGCACCGATTCCACAGCTTTCTCTTTCGTCAAATGGGTTAAGAAGGTAGGATCCCGTAAATTTTTGGGAATCGGATAGATCCACTCCGCAATCACACCATTTCCTTGCCGCTGTCCCCCATGGCAGGAGCTGCAGAGCTGTTCATAGGCGAGGGCCGGGTTGAAGCCTTGCTCTTGGCAGACCTCCTGTAAAGCCTCTTGATTTTTCTGGCCGAATTGATGTAGCAGATGACTCAGCATATAGAACTTAGAATCGTCGAATGGTAAGGCGGGCATGATCGATCGCGCTGTGTAAGCGTTGGGATTACGGAAATGGCCAAGCAACCATGCATCATCTCGATAGAGGCCACTCCAATGAAGATGGGGAGCGATATCGCGTCCTAAACCATATTCTTCGATAAATGCGAGAAGCGCTCTGTGGAGCCGCTCTTGATTCTCATGATCCAATACCCTTGCAGCGTACTTGAAGGGGGTATAGAAGCTTTCAATCAAACCCGGGTGATGCGCATCGATCTCTTCGATCATGCCCTGCCGCTTGGAGTCGATATGAATGCGCGCGTCGATCTCTTCCGACAGATCAACCATTTTCTGGACTAACTGTGAACCCGAGAGCTGTTCGGGAAACTCTTCTCGAAACCAGGGGCGATCCGTGTTGACAGCGTTTGTGGTAAAGCCGCGCAGTTTATGGCAGGAGGCACATCCTTCACTGGCAAAGATCATCTGCCCTTCGCGAGTGTCGCGGATGGCAATTGGGTTGACAGGCTCCTCCCAGGGCAGTTTTGCTCCTTTCTCCCATTCGCTCAAATGGATCGTATAATCCATTTCAGATACCGCTTTGTTATTTCCTTTCTGAGCCATTAGGAAGGTCATCAGAGCAGCTATTTCTTCATGATCGAGCCGGAAATTGGGCATCGACGATGAGGGAAGGTCAGCTTGAGGCCAGACGATCGACTCTTTCACATACCAGGGGTAGCTATTTCCCTCTTGAGTGAGCTCAGGACCGACAGAGGCACGAGAGTATCCAGAGATGCGGTGGCAACTGTAGCAGCCTTGTGAGACAAAAAGTTCTTTGCCTTGCACATAAGTGGGGGTCATTTGATCGACAACTTGACTTTTTGTAGGTTGGTGGCACTGGACACAATTGGCGGCGATGAGGGGCCCTGCCAAAATCGGCGTTGTTTGGAAGATGAGATCGTGGGAGGGCTTATCGTTGTACATTCTGGAAAATGTAGGATCATGGTCAGGATCGACTTCAGTAAATTGTGGCTTGTGGCTACTATAAAAAGGCTTATAGGAGCCATCGTAGACGGGCCCATGAGCTCTTTCGGCGACGAGCGATCTTCCATTGCCGCTATGACAGCTGGAGCAGCCATACTGATCGAGCGGATGAAACTGAAAGGGGCGAGTCTCTCCTGGCATCAGAGGGTGCATCTGCAGCACTTTTTCGAGATTCACAGGCTTCCCATCGACTTGCATGGTTTTGAAAGAGTCATCTACCCTATTCCAGATATAGTCGGGGGATGTTGGTGAAAAATGGGGAAGGTCGATGGCCACATGGCAAGAGGTGCAGCGATCGATTGTCTCAGGACCACCAGAGGGGTTATTGATCAGAATCTGTTTGATGCCTTTCTGAAAGGGAGCAGGCGCTTCACCCGTATAGGTAGAGCGGAATTTTTCAAGCTCGACATAGACATTCTGATACTTCTTATATTCGGGAAAGAGCTCTTGATAGACAAAGAGTCCAATCCCAATGACCACCAGGCCTGCAAAGAAGATGAGCGCGTATTGATAAAAGTTTTTTGTTTTCATGTAAGAAAATCAATACAACGTGGCAAAGGTTTTATTAAAAATTCAACGCAAAGACGCAAAGACGCAGAGACGCTAAGAAAAATAGGGCGCTTCGCGTACCCTCTTTCTTTGTGTCTCTGCGTCTTTGCGTCTTTGCGTTGAATTTCCATATAGAATTACGGCTCGCTGCTTTAGTGTTTGGCAAAGTTTTCGGTCCAAGGCCAGATCCAGGCCCAATTGGGTCCTCTAAAAAAGACACCGATGACGACAAGAACCCCTTGCACAGTCATAAAGGCGGTGTAGAGAAAAATGGCGAGATAGCGGCTGCGGTGGAACCAGACCCCTTCACCGTAAGGGTTGCGATCAAAATAGGGGATGAGGGCGAGGCCGATGACAATGAGGGAGGGAATGGCAACGCCACCCCAGAAGGCATTATAAGCCACCATCTCCTGAAGTCCTAAGAAATACCAAGGTGCTTTTGCCGGATTGGTCGGCTTGGAGGGGTTGGCAATCTCCTCTAGAGGCGCATCAATGAAGAGCGAGAGAAGGAGCACCAGGAGAGTTGTGCCTAGAAATACGACGAGCTCCGCTCTTAAAAGGTGGGGCCAGGTAAAGATATAGTTTTCGGGCCCACGATCTACTGTTGGGCATGAACCGCGCACCAGCTCCATCAAGCCGTAGGTACGTCTAAGGCCCGGTGCAAAGGTCTCTTTGGTATCAGAGCGCTGCACCACACGGTAAGGATCGGGGCGCACTTGATCGGGAGCTCTCGCTAATCCCCCATCTTTGCGGATGCGCCAAAAGTGAACACCGAGGAGGGTCCCTGCCAACAACGGGAGCACCATGACATGGAGGACATAGAAGCGAATCAGGGCATCTTGGCCCACAGTTGTAGATCCTAAAAGCATCAATTTGTTGATGTTATATTGCATGCCCGGGATTCCCGGCACATAGCCAGCAATTTCGGAACCGACAGTGATTGCCCAGAAGGCCAATTGATCCCAGGGGAGAAGATAGCCAGTAAACGAAAGAAAAAGGGTGACGACCATTAAGAGGACGCCGATCACCCAATTGAACTTGCGCTCTCCTTTATAGGCTCCCATATAAAAGACGCGGCTCATATGGAGGAAGACGAAGAGCACCATCAACTGCGCACTCCATCGATGCATATTGCGCCACATCATGGCAAATGGGGTGGTGTCGAGCCAATCGACCAAGATAAGATAGGCACGATCGACGGCGGGGATGTAGAAGAACATGAGGACCACACCGGTGATCACTAAAATGAAAAAGAGAGAAGCGGTGATCGTACCGAGCCCTAGGGTGTGGAGAGGATCTGTTACTTTTTTGTGGCATTTGACGGGATGGATATGGAGAAAGAAGTTTTTAAAGATAACCTCCGACCTATCGACATCGTTGTTAGGATAGCGATGTCGAAAAATGGAACGTAGAAATCTGACTGGAAAGGTCTCCACCAGTTCTAAGAATGATTCTTTTTTTCTTCCTTTAAAGGTTGCCATATTTTTACACCGTCGGTGAATACCATGCCTCATGGGCCAGAGCGACCTCCTGGCTTTTATCGACCAGGAGTTCTCCTGAAGCCCCTTTATAAATTTTGTAATAGACAAGTGGCCTTGGAGCCGGCCCTCCAGTATTTTTTCCATCTGTACTATAGGTGGAACCGTGGCAGGGACACTTAAAACCGGTCTCCACAGCATTGATGGTGCATCCCAAGTGGGTACAGATGGCCGTCATGCAACGGACGCGCCCTCGAGAGACTTCTAAAAAGACCTTTTGAGCAGGGAGAAAGACCCTTCCTTCCGACGAGAGCACATCAACAGGCCTGCCTATGGAGAATACACTGGGAGGGATCTTTAACGCATTGGGATAGAGAAAACCTAATATCGCTGCGCCCAAAAGGCCTCCGACGCTCGCCACAGCTCCCCAACCGATCAATGACAGGAAGCGCCGACGTGACATTTTGTTTTCATCGTTTAAGCTATTCCGGAATTTAGGCATCTTCTTTCTCTCTAAACATTTGATATTTGGGATCTTCTGGATCTTCGAACTGCCCACGTCGGATGTAATAGAGGAAGACGAGGAGTCCGCCCAAACCACCCACTAGCGTCAAAAGCAAAAACCAGAACACTTCCATCAGCCTATCCACCTAAAAGAGTAGTTCATCAGATCCATCGTCACCGCTTGCGTGGGGCATTTTTCAGCGCAGAGACCACAACGGATGCAGAGATCCTCATCTTTAAGCATGGCAGATCCAAGGAGATCCAATTCCTGTTCAGAGATCGCAGCCGAATCGATTCCATAGTGGTTGTCGACCGCTTTTCGTAACTCTCCATGGCCCAGATCGAGATTCATTTTTGAGAGCGGAATCAGCTTGAGACAATTGGTAGGGCAGACGTCGACGCAGCCATTGCATTTGATGCAGAGGCTTCCATCAAACACTGGCGAGACATGGCACTGCAAACAGCGCCCTGCCTGCTCATGCACCTCTTTGGGAGAATAGTTGTTTTCGACCAAATTGAGATTGCGTCGTCTCAGGTGTGCAGGCTGGCCAGAAGGCAGTGCCCAGGAGGTGCGCAGGTAGCTCTTATCCCTTTGAGGAGGGATCGTCATAAAGAGACCGACAAACTCTTGGTAAGGCCTTGTCCCTCTCAAATCAGCATCGATGGCCCTTGCCGCCTCTTGTCCATGGCGGACCGCAGTGATAAAAAGCGCCGGTCCAAAGGCTGCGTCGCCTCCTGCATAGATCCCTTTGACAGAGGTCCTTCCGCTCCCTTTTTCTGTTTTAAGGATGCCCCGCTCCATGGTCAATTCACCTTTTTTGTCCCAACCATCGAAAAGGCTGAGATCCATCGCCTGGCCAATCGCAAGCGCGATCGTATCACAAGGGATGACATATTCCGTTTCAGGAATGAATGTAGGGGCAAATTTCCCATCGGCATCGAAAAGAGTATAGACCCTTTGGACTTTGATACCACAAATTTTCCCCGCTCCATTCCTCTCGACATCGACAGGGCCTACGCGATTGATCAGCCGAATGCCCTCTTCAATGCCATCCTCGATCTCAAATTCATCGGCTGTCTGTTCATTTCTGGATTCGAGGCAGATCATCGTCACCGATTCAGCCCCATTTCTCACAGAAGAGCGCGCCACGTCGAAGGCAACATTGCCGCCCCCCACAACAACGACATGTTTGCCAATTTTCCACTTCTCATGAGCATTGAGAACCCTTAAATACTCGACGCCGCGGATGACATCGGCCTCTTCGAAGCTGGGAATGGGCAGATCGCGCGATTTCCATAAACCATTTCCCAAAAAAATGGCATCGAACTGCTCTTGCAGCTCTGTGAGCGTGATATCGCGGCCCACCTTGGTGTTGTAATGGATTTTGGCGCCCAAATGCTCGATCGCCGCGCACTCATGGATGGGAATCTCATTTTTCAAGCGGTAATTGGGCACACCATAGACCAGCATTCCGCCCGGCATCGCCATCTGTTCGAAGAGCTCTACCTGATACCCCAAGCGCAAAAGATCGTGAGCGCAGGTCAGCGAAGCCACTCCCGCACCCACAGAGGCCACTTTCAAGCCATTTGGCTGAGGCTTTGTAGAACCCCTCGCATAGCTATATTCGAGCGACTTGATGTGGGCCTCCCTATCCAGCCCAAACCATTCATCCAGATACCTTTTCTGCGCCCGTATCGTCAGCGTCTTGTCAACCCGATCTCTCCGGCAGGCCATCTCGCACGGCGCCCCGCAGATAATCCCACAGACCGAAGCAAAAGGATTTGGCCCACGCGCAATCTTATATCCCTCCAACAAATTCCCCGACCGTATGGCCAACATATAGCCCCTACCATCGGTATTGACAGGGCATCCATCCCTGCAATCGATCTGTCGAATGAAATAGGCAAGATCTGGGATGACTACATCATAAACTTCGCGGTAAGCCTTCTTAATCTTCTCATCCATAAAGAGTGAAGACCATACCACAGGGGCCCGGTCATTTCAAATTTGAAATCACGGAGTTTCTATTTTCTATTCGGGGCCACCGAGACGGAGCTCGGTGTTGGTGAATTGGTGCATGAGGTCGCGGTAGCGGGCGGCATCTTCGAAGCGATACTCCTTGGCGGCCTGTTTCATCAGCCGTTCGTACTCGCGGATCTTTTGTTCGAGATCTTTTTGGGTGAGATATTCTTGGGGCTTCTCGGCAGCGAGAGAAGCTGCGCCGATGGGTACTTCTTTGGCGCCCATTTCGATGCCAAGGTCGCGTTTGATCGTTCTGGGGATGATGTTGTGTTCTTCATTATAAGCGATCTGAATGCGGCGGCGTCTTTCGGTTGTGGTGAGGGTGCTTTTGATGGCGGTAGTCATCTTGTCAGCATACATGATGACGCGGCCCTCACTATTGCGTGCGGCCCGTCCGCAGGTTTGGATGAGAGCGGTTTCGCTGCGTAGAAAGCCCTCTTTGTCGGCGTCGAGGATGGCGACGAGGGAAACTTCGGGAAGATCGAGCCCTTCACGGAGCAGGTTGATGCCGACGAGAACGTCAAAGGTGCCGAGGCGTAGGTCTCGAAGGATTTGGACCCGCTCGAGTGTATCGATATCGGAGTGGAGATATTTGGCTTTGACATCGAGCTCGATGAGATACTTGGTAAGATCCTCGGCTAAACGCTTCGTGAGCGTGGTAACGAGGACGCGGCCTCCTCTTTCGGTGTGGGCGCGGATCTCTTCTAGGGCATCGTCGACCTGTCCATTGGCAGGGCGAACCTCGATGAGGGGATCGAGAAGGCCTGTCGGGCGGATGATCTGCTCGATGATCTCGCCCGCACTCTCGGCGACCTCCCATTTACCAGGCGTTGCCGAGACAAAAACGACCTGCTTCATCCTTTCATGGCTCTCCTCGAAGCGCAAAGGACGATTATCATATGCTGAAGGGAGGCGGAAGCCGAAATCGACTAAGGTCTGTTTGCGCGCACGGTCCCCATTGTACATGGCATGCAATTGGGGAATGGAGACATGGCTTTCGTCGATGACGAAGAGGAAGTCATTTGGGAAATAGTCGAGAAGGGTGGGAGGCGCATCTCCGGGACCTCTTCCCGAGAAGTGGCGGGAGTAATTTTCGATCCCCTTGCAAAAGCCGATCTCTTTGATCATCTCGAGATCGTATTGGGTCCTTTGTTGGATCCTCTCCCTTTCTAACAGCTTATGCTCCTGCTCAAAGAAGGCCATCCGCTCCTGAAGCTCCTGCTGGATAGTGATGTAGGCCTGCCGGCGTACATCTTCGGGTGTGACATAGTGCGAGCCGGGATAGAGGGTAAACTGGCTCAATCGCTCCTTGATTTTACCGGTGAGTGGATCGATCGCGCTGATCCTTTCGATTTCGTCGCCAAAAAATTCGATGCGGTAAGCGAGATCTTCTTCATAGGCAGGATAGACCTCCAGGACATCCCCACGAACCCTAAAGATTCCCCTGAAAAAATCGTAATCATTCCGCTTATAATGCATCTCCACAAGGTGGAGGAGCATCTCATCGCGCCGTTTACTTGCTCCCACTTCGAATTCTAAAAGCATCTTTGCGTAGTGTTCAGGCAAACCCAAACCATAGATGCAAGAGACCGAGGCGACGATGATCACATCGCTCCTCTCGATCAAGGAGCGCGTCGCTGAAAGACGCATCTTGTCGATCTCATCGTTGATGGAGAGATCTTTTTCAATGTAGGTGTCTGTGCGAGGGATGTAGGCTTCGGGCTGATAGTAGTCGTAATAGGAGACAAAATACTCGACAGCATTCTCGGGAAAAAAGCCTTTAAACTCCTGATAGAGCTGTGCAGCGAGAGTTTTGTTGTGGGCAAGAACGAGCGTCGGTTTCTGCACCTTCTGGATCACATTGGCCATGGTAAAGGTCTTTCCCGACCCTGTTATCCCGAGCAACACTTGCGCTTTTTTGCCTTCGACAATGCCTTGGCTGATCTTTTCGATCGCTACAGGCTGGTCGCCGCAGGGTTGAAATTCGGTATGAAGTTTAAACTCCATACTCTCTAGCCACACGCGAAATCTTGTTCCAGCTACCCACCAAGCCCATCGCCGCGCGCATCTCTTTGACGGTCTCTGCAGCCACGTCGCGCATCTTTAAAGTTCCCTCGTAGATGACCTTCTCGATATAGCCTTTTCGACCTTCAAACTCTTTACGCCGTTGACGGAATGGCTCCAGGTATTGGTTGAGAACCTCTGCGAGGCGCGCCTTTATCTCGAGATCGCCGATCTTGCCCTCTCGGTACCGTTTTTTGAACTCCTCCACCTCGTCGAGGTTAGGGTTAAAGGCTTCGTGGTAGATAAAGAGAGGGTTCCCTTCCACTGTGCCTGCCACATGGGCGTGAATCCGATTGGGATCGGTAAACATCCCTCGAACCTTTTTTTCGACACTCTTGGCATCATCAGAAAGGAAGATGACATTGCCGGCCGATTTGCTCATCTTGCCCTTGCCATCAGTCCCGATGAGTGAAGGAGTTTCACTGAGCATCACTTCAGGGGGAGGAAAGACATCTCCATAATATTGGTTAAAGCGGCGGGCGATATCGCGCGCCAATTCGATGTGAGCCTCATTATCTTTACCCACAGGCACCAGATGGGCCTTTGGAAGCAAAATGTCAGCTGTTTGGAGGACAGGATAACCGAGGAGGCCAAAGGGAATGCTCTCTTCGGGGATATCGGCATTGCGCGCCATCTCTTTCAAACTGGGTAAACCGGTGAGGCGGTTCACCGAAACCAGCATCTCGAAAATCAGATTCATCTCGTAAACTTCGGGAATGGCTGATTGAAGATAGATGGTGCAGCGCGTGGGATCGATCCCGCAAGAGAGCCAATCGAGAACGGCATCTAGGATATGGCTGCGCATCTCAAGAATCTGTTCACGCTGCGGCTTAGTTGTCAGTGTGTGGAGGTCGGCGATAAAAAAATAACAGTCGTAAGCTTCTTGTAGAGCCACACGATTTTTGATGGAGCCTAACCAATGGCCAAGATGGAGTTTTCCTGTGGGCCTATCACCTGAAATAATTCTTTTTTTTGAGTTATTATCCATAGGATCCAAAAACCTCAATCACTAACAAAAAGAGAGAGAGCGTAACAGTGCCGATGAGAAGTGGTTTCCCACCGGGGACCTGAAAAGAACTCTCTTCTTTGACACGGTACCTTTCAAACCATGCCATAAGAGCGGGCAGAAGCGCTAGAAGAATCACGACGAAAATTCCGGCATATTTCAAGGCCATAATAAAGCCTCGAGGGTAAAAGAGGGCGAAGAGCAAAGGGGGAATAAAAGTCAGCAAAACCAAGAAAAATTTTCCTAATTGCGTCTTGCGAATGTTTAAGCCATCAGCAAGGAAGTCGGAGAGACTGAGCGACACTCCTAAAAGTGAGGTAACGATGGCGAAAAAGGCGAAGGTGCGGACAGAAATTCCCACCCAGCGGCTCTCTAAAATCTGTTCTAAGAAGGCTGTCACCTGTAAGCCACCCTGTGTAGCAGCTTCTGTGAGGCTATGTTCACCGTAAACGGGAACAACTCCCATGACGAGCAATTGCCAGAGAAGATAGACGACAAAGGGGATCAGGCTGCCGATAAAAATTGCCCTTTTGAGGAGTTTGACATCATGCTCTAGATAGGTTGTCAGGGTGGGAATGATGATGTGATAGCCGAAAGTGGTGAGCACGACCGACAAAGAGGGGTAGAGATAACTCCAACCGACATGGCTCAGCAACGTCGGTTTGATATAGCTGCTTCCTATAAAGATCAAAATGAGATAGGCGGCCACCAAACCAATCATCATCAAGCGATTGAGAAAATCGGTGATTCCCGTTCCTAAATAAACAAAGGTTCCAAAAAAGATAAAAATGGCAATAGGCCAGCTCCTTTCAGGGATCTGGAAGGAGAAGAGCTGTTGACAAACATCGCTCAGAATCTGGCTGCAACCTAAAAGGTAGGCCGAAGTGAGAGAGTAGAGGAGGAGCAAGTAGGAGATCCAGGCAATAACCTCTCCGGGGCGTCCGAGAGTTTTACGCATCATTGAAATGAGATTGCTCTCTCCTTTCATTCTGAGATTGATCTCTAAGAAGTAAAAGGCGGTCAGCATCATGAAGAGCCAGATAGCCGTCATGATGGCAAGGGATGGCAAAAAGCCAGCGAGACCCGTTGTGACGGGTAGGGCCAACATGCCGGCGCCGATGGTAGTACCGGAGACGAGCAAAATGGCTCCCACCATTTTGTTGCGCTTGCTGATCACGGAAGGAGCACCTCAGCTTCTTCCATAGGAATCAAAGAGAAGCCGCACTCTTGGGCACCTTCCAGAAGAAAAATGGAAACAGCGATAAAGATCACAGCAATCAAAGCAGGACGGCCCCAGGGATACATGGAAGCCATCTGCGCACGCCTTTTGTAGCGGAGTATCCAAACCATCAGTACTGGCATGACTCCAAAAAGGATGACGGCAGAAAAGCCTCCAGCTATATTCAAAGCGGTAATGAAGAGACCAGGATAGGCAAAAGCAAAGGCAAAAGGAGGGATAAGAGAGAGCATCACCAGTAAAACCCTGCCCATTCCAACTTTAGGAATTTTCAATCCATCGGAGAGGAAATCGACCAGCGAGAGCGATTGTGCCAGAAAAGAGGTCGTTATGGCAAAGAGGGCAAAAGCTTGGGCCACCGTGTTGATCCATGATCTTCCCACAACAGCACGTAGCGCCTCTGTCGCCACCTCTCCCTTATCGAGAGCCGATAAGAGCCCACTCCTTCCTTCAATCGGAATAATGCCCAGCATGACCGCCTCCCACAAGATATAGATGAGAAGGGGGATCAAGCTTCCTACCAATACCGTAATGCGCAACCGTTTGACATCTCCCTTCAGGTACATCGCAAGCGTTGGAATCATGTTGTGGAAGCCAAAGGAGATCACCAATACAGGCAGCGCAGCAAACGAATATTTCCAGACATTGACAGCGAGATAACTTGCCTGAATATGTGCACTTCCTAACAAAATCAGGATGCAGTAGGCAACGATCAACCCCACCATGAGAAGGCGATTCAAGTAATCGACAGGCTTTGTCCCCAAGTAGATGACAATGCCAAAGATCACAGTGAAGAGGATGCTGCCCCACATTTCGGGCAATTCCCAGCCGAAAAGGTCGTTAACAATGACCTTTAAAATGGAGCCACTCGCTGCTATGTAGGCGATGCTGAGCGAATAGAAGAGGAAAATGAAGAGAAGCCAGCACAAAAACTTTCCCGTTTTTCCCAAAGTGCGTTCGGCAATAGAAATCAGGCTCAGGTTATGGCCAATGGCCAAATTGGCCTCTAAAAGCAACAAACTGGTGCTGGTCATGAATAACCAAGCAATCAGCAGCATCACGATCGACGGTCCAAACCCAGCCACTCCGGTAATGACCGGCAGCGCCAACATCCCCGCCCCAATGCAGCTACCCGCAATGAGGAGGATTCCCCCTAAAACGCTTCCATGTTTTGTATTCATCCCCAGCAGGATAGCAGAAATTTTGAAAAAAAACAAGGTTATCTGTAACTTCAGAAACCCCCTCTGCGGTCTCTGCGAGCTCTGTGGTGTTTTTTTATTTTACCACAGAGAGCACAGAGCACACAGAGCTGGGGATCAGTCACTACTATCTCAGAATCCCAAAAGTCGAAAAAGAGGAGGTGGGGGTTCGATATTTAGCCTGCACAGAGGTGATCTGGGCGGGACCCGAGCTAGACTGGAGAGCTGATAAAAAATCTTTGAGGGCTTGTTCGGAACCTTGAGCGATGACCTCGACAGTGCCATTAGAGAGGTTTTTGACAGTGCCGGTGAGTTGATATTTCTCTGCGTGATCGACGACGGTCCAGCGGAAACCGACACCCTGGACACGGCCTTTAAAGATGGCGTGGAGCTCTAACATAGGTTACAGGGGGTGGATATAGCTTGGATCTCTTGCATAGGCTGCAGGGGGCGGTTGTGGCGTGGAGTTCTAGGGAATCTCGCGAAGCATCTCTCATGGCTGGAAAGCGTGGATATATTGTTCGATCTCTTGGAGAGTGGTGGCGTGGCTGGCAAGGCCGCGTAGTTCACGGGCGCCCGGGCTATTTTTGAGATACCAGCAGCAGACTTTACGCATGTCGATGAGCGCTCCTCTTTCCGTTTTGTATTGGGTTGAGAAGGCAAAATGGTCGAGGAGGGCCTGCTTGTTTTCTATGGGGGTCTTCTCTGTATAGGAGTCGCCTTCGAGAAGCTTACGGATCTGATCGACAATCCAGGGCGCCCCCATCGTTCCTCGAGAAACGAGGACGCCATCGCAGCTGGTATGATCAAACATTTTGAGAGCGGCTTCTGGGGTAAAAATATCGCCATTCCCGATCACCTGAATGGTAGTAGCGACCGCCCTACACGCCTTGATGTGATCCCAGTTGGCAGGGCCTGTATAGCCCTGTTGACGGGTTCTGCCATGGATAAAGACCGCCTGAGCACCGGCTCTCTCTGCTATTTGGGTGATCATGGGGGCATTGATGCTCTCGTTATCCCAGCCGGCGCGGATTTTCACGGTCACCGGGATCTTGACGGCTGCCACCATGCTGGCGATCATCTCACCAATTTTTTCTGGATTCTTTAACATGCCAGAGCCGCTTCCATCTTTTGTCACCTTATCGACAGGGCAGCCACAGTTAAAGTCGACCACATCGAAGCCTAAGTCTTCGATAATTTTAGCCGCAGGAGCTGCCAGGGCGGGATCGCTGCCACAGATCTGCCCGCCTATGGGGTGCATTTCGTCGGAATATTCGAGCATCTGATAGGTTCCGGGGATCTTGCGTAGGAGGGCCTCCATCTTGACCATTTCGCAGAACATCAAATCGGGTTTGTAGCGCGCCGACATTTTGCGAAAGGGAAAATCTGAACAACCTGCTAAAGGGGCGTAGACGAGTCTGTAAGGAAATTTTTTCATTTAATAATAGCGATTAAAATCCACTGTATGATCTGGAGTGCGATAAAGGCAAACATGGGACTGATGTCCATCATTCCGAGCGGTGGGATGATTTTGCGAAAGAGGTTGAGATAGGGATCGGTATAGAAGGCAATAAACTGCATGAAACGGCTCTGGGCAAAAGAGGGAAACCACGATCCGAGCACCCGAACTAAAAGCAAGAGGGTGTAAGTTGTAAATAAAATATTGAGAATATAAAGCATTTGCTAAGAGTATAGTTTAGGGCTTTTTCTTTTGCCAGGAACATTTTCATTCATTATAATTCTTCCCAAATATTGAAGTGTATTAATGTTTATTTCTGATTCTCACTATGTTGGCTTTGATGTTACCAAAAGCGGTTTACGGATCGCTAAATTGCGCAAAAAACGCAACGGATGGGATATCCCCTTTATCAAAGAGGTAAGTGCGCAAGACAATGTCAAACTGCTTTACAAGCAGCTCGGGGAGGGTCTGACTCTTTCGGCAATCGAAACGAAGGATCTACTTTTACGCAGTTGTGAAATCCCTTTGAAGAAGCCAAAAGATGTTTTTGCTGCCCTTAACTTTCATGTGGAGCCGCTTTTACCCTACCCTCTCGACAAGGCCATCATTCAGGCTGAGATTGCAGGCCAACAAGAGCAAGGAACCACAGTGACCCTCTTCGCAGTCCGCAAAGATCATCTCGAGCGCCATTTAAACGCCTTCGAGCAGTATCAAATCGAGCCAGAAATGATCACGACAAGAGTGCATGCACTTCTAGCCTTCTCCTCATTACTTCCTCCAATAGAAGCGCCTTTTCTCCTCATTCACGAAAGTGAGGAAGAGATCTCTGCTCTCTTTATCGAGAAGGGGAAACTTCTGGCGGCCCGCTCATTTGATCCGAAACGCAACCTCACCTCTGAAATTCAAAAAACCTTGCTGAGCCTATCCACAGCGCATAAAGGAAAATCATTCGATACACTCTACTTCATCGGGAAAAACCCCGAGTTAAAACAGGCTCTACAAACCATCAGTGGCAAGCCGGCACAACCTCCGACAAGCCCTTCTCTGAGCCTCACCCAAGATGAATTGATCCATTACTCTCTCGCCATTGGATGCGCTCTGGCACATAGTACAGTGAATTTTCGACAAAAAGAGTTTTCCTATCCGCACCCTTTCCGCCGCTTTCGGAAACCACTCTTGCTCTTCTTTGCGCTCTCCCTCTTTTTCACAACAGCTCTGGCCCTTTTTTCAGAGATGGCTTTAGCTCATAAAAAGGAAAAACTGGCTGAGGCCTATCTCTCACTCTATCGCACAGAGGGAAAAAATGTGGCTACTGCTCCTGATAGAGCCAGCAACTATATGATTTCTTTGGCTCAGCTGGCAAAAGAGGTCCATGCACACCCAGAACGTTATCCACTGCTTCCTCAAGTACCGAAGGTGAAGGAGGTTTTAAGTTGGATTGCTTCACTACCGATCAGCAAAGGAATCGTGATCGAATCTCTGCAATACCAAATGGTTAAGCGCCCCGACATCAACAATCGGCGGGAAAAATATAAAGTGCGCGTGGAATTGGAAATGAGCGCCACTGATACCAATGCAGCACGTCTCTTCCAAGATGCTTTGAAATCGAGTGGACCGCTGATCGATAGTCAGGAGGAGGTCCAATGGGTGCCTCTCAAAGGAAAATATAAAGCCTCCTTCTACCTCAAAGATAAAACGAAATATGATTAAAAAAGTGCTCCAACATACTCTGGAAAAGTTACCCTTTCAAAGGGTCGTTCTCTATTTAATCGTCATCGGGTTTTTACCGACTCTCTTCACAGGCCTTTACTATTTCAAAAAAAAGAGAGAGTGGGACGAAGTTTCTGAGGAGATCCGAACAATTCACTACTTAACAGAGACAAAGGCCCGCAAGCAGTACTTTAATACACTTGTCCGTCACATTTATGCAGAATCTGATCCACTTTATCTTGAAAACCAGCTGGAGCCCCTCGCCTTCCTCAAAAAGGAGAAGGAAAAGTTGGAACAGCTGCTTCAGAGCCCCACCTTCATCGGAAATGAGGCGGCGGAAAAGCGGTACGCCCACCTAACTTCAGCAGCAAATCACTTAGAATTTTTACAAGGAAGCCCTCAGATTGGTGAAGGGATTCAGGAGTCGATCTGTAGTTTAAGTCACCCTGTCCAGGTGGATTCCAATGACCTTAAGGAGATCCTAAGCCGCATCGAAGGGAATCGGAAAGGAAAACCTCAGCTGCTGATTACCGAGTTCAAACTGAGCAAAAGGCCCTTTCCTAGTGGGAATGAAGTTTTTGAGTTGAATGTCAAATTACTGAGGAGAGAATTTCCTTCATGAAGCCATTGTCTATCTTCTCATTCCTTTGCTGCCTCCTTGTCGTTACAAGCTGCGGCTTTTCGCCTGAACAAATCCCCCCTGACAAGATCACTAGCATCAACATTATCGATAGAAATGGCCTTTCAGAGACGATCAACGCTCGTGAGCGGCTCACTGCTTTTGAAAATACTAATTTTCTGGCTCCACAACCCTATCAAAAGGTGATGCGCGTCTATGGCAAACAGCAAAATGGCGATGTCCGCTCCTGCATCACGAGCTACCACCCCAATGGTCAGGTCAAACAGCTACTCCAAGCGGTCAACAACAGGGCTCACGGCGCCTATAAGGAGTGGCATCCCAATGGAAATTTGAAAGTGGAGGCCACTGTCATCGGCGGAACAGCGGACGTCAATACTCAAGCAGAGCAGAGCTGGCTCTTCGATGGGGTGAGCAGAGCTTGGGATGATGATGGTCATCTTTTAGCAGAGATCCGCTATGCCATGGGGGAATTACAAGGAGAGTCGATCTATTTCCACCCCAATAGACAGGTGTGGAAACGCACTCCCTATGAAAAAAATCAGATCCATGGCTCTGCCACGATCTATCTCGAAGATGGGACCCTTTTTCAAACAGTTACCTACCTAGAAGGTTTGAAAGATGGCCTCTGCTCCCGTTTGTGGGAAGATGGCTCAGTAGCTTTCCAAGAAGAGTATCAAAAAGGGCTTCTCAAAGAGGGTCGTTACTATGATCGGCGAGGCACCTCTACTGCTTCGATTCATGAAGGAAAGGGCTTCAGAGCAATCTTTGGGAGAAAAGAGCTTCAAGAATTGCAAGAATATCGCAATGGCCGTCAAGAAGGTGTTGTCAAGGCATTTGATGAAAAGCACAATCTGATCGCCCTCTATGCCGTGAAGGAGGGGGAAAAATCGGGTGAAGAGATCAATTATTATGAGGGCTCGCAAAATCCGCGACTTCTGCTGACGTGGCATCAAGGGATGCTTCAGGGAGCTGTCAAAACCTGGTTTGAAAATGGCCAATTAGAGAGTCAGCGGGAGATGAGCGGCAACCAAAAACATGGCCTATTGTCAGCCTGGTATCGCAACGGTTCATTGATGCTTGTAGAAGAGTATGACACTGACAAACTGGTCAAAGGGGAATATTACCGCATGGGTGAAAAAATCCCCGTGTCGCTGGTAGAAAAGGGAAAAGGGATCGCCTCCCTTTTTAATTCAGAAGGAAATTTTTCTAAGAAAGTCCACTATCAGGATGGAAAGCCTATTGAGTAAGGAGGAATTAAGGTTCCAATTAAAAGAGATGCGCGCGGCAATCAGCTCTGGTCGCCGCGAAGAAGCCTCTCACGCCTTAATCTTGGAGCTCTTACCCTCACTGGTCAGCGTCGATTTTGTTCTCTCCTTTGCCAGCATCCACTCTGAAATCGACACCTCACTACTCAATCTTTTTTTAGCTCGCACAAATCGCCTTTTACTTCCGAAAATCGAGGGCAAAAGCCTCACCATTTATCAGGTTCTCCATCCATCTCGGGACCTGAAGAAGAATCGCATGGGCTTACTGGAGCCCAATCCCAAGTTTTGCCCCCAAGTAGACCCTACGATGATCTCCATTGCCCTTATTCCTGCTCTTGGCTTCGATGAGCAGAACCAGAGAATTGGCTACGGCTTCGGCTTTTACGACCGCTTTTTAAAAAAGCATCCTCACATCCATACCATCGGCATCGGCTACAGGGAGCAGCTTCTCCCCTCTCTCCCCATCCAAGAACATGACACCCCCCTCGAGAAAGTAACCTTGTTCTGACATGTCTCTCTTCCCAAGAAAGTTTCCATGTTCTGACACATCTCTTCTCCCGAGAAAGTTTCCTTGTTTTGAATGGGCCGATGGTCGAAAATGAGCCCAATTAAAAAAAGGAGAAGGATCATGAGTCAGCAAGCTTCCTCAGACCGTAAAAAAGCACTTGAAGCCGCTGTGGCGCACATTGAAAAGCAATTTGGCGAGGGTTCGATCATGAGCCTCGGCAAACATTCCTCAACACGTGAAATCTCCACGATCTCAACAGGCGCCCTTTCTTTAGACATTGCTTTGGGAATAGGCGGTGTTCCACGAGGAAGAATCATCGAAATTTATGGACCTGAATCATCAGGGAAATCGACCTTAGCAACCCACATTGTTGCCAACGCTCAAAAAAAGGGAGGTCTCTGCGCCTATATCGATGCTGAGCATGCTCTCGATCCTACCTATGCCTCAAAAATCGGGGTCAATGTGAATGAGCTCCTCATCTCTCAGCCTGATTCAGGCGAAGATGCCCTCAATATTGCGGAGATGCTCGCCAGATCCAACGCGGTCGATGTGATCGTTATCGACTCCGTGGCTGCCCTCGTTCCCAAAGCGGAGCTTGAAGGGGAGATCGGCGATACACATGTCGGATTGCAGGCGCGGATGATGTCACAAGCCCTCCGTAAACTGACCGCAACCCTTTCCCGTTCCAATACGTGCGCGATCTTCATCAACCAGATCCGTGAAAAGATCGGTGTGATGTTTGGAAACCCTGAAACGACAACAGGAGGTCGCGCCTTGAAATTCTATTCGTCGATCCGTCTCGACATCCGCCGAATCGGAGGCATTAAGGGTAATAGCGAAACTGATTCTGATGTCGGCAACCGAGTCAAAGTGAAGGTAGCGAAAAATAAACTGGCCCCTCCCTTTAGATCGGCCGAATTTGACATTTTGTTTAATGAGGGGATCTCTTATGTCGGCACCGTTCTCGACCTCGCTGTCGAAAAAGGAATTGTCGATAAGAAAGGGGCCTGGTTTAGCTATCAGGAGACCCGCCTAGGTCAAGGCAGGGACGCTAGCCGCGAAGAGCTCAAGAAAAATCAGAAGCTCTGCGAAGAGATTGAGAATAAGGTGAAAGCCTCTTATGGCCTCATCTCTCCTCAAGCTGCCGCTAAAGAGGCCTCTCGCAACACTAAAGCTCAGGAAAAAGTGCCCGCCACAGCCGCGCATTAAAGTTCGCCGCGGCATTTTGCCTGAGCAGATGAAACTGTTCTGAATCCCCCTCTGTGAACTCTGTGGTGTTTTTTTATTTTACCACAGAGAACACAGAGAACGGGGAGATAGCTACAACACTTGTTTCTTTCTTTCCCTTTTGTTATCTAGAAAAACATGCGCAAAGGAGTGCTATTTTTAGCTGTTTGCTGGATGGCAACCCCTCTAATGGGGATGAATCTTCTCTGGCTTTGGGATCCCTGTCCTTACAACTGGACAGGCTTTTATGCAGGCGGATTTGCGGGTGGTGCATGGGGCACCCGTGTCAGAACTGAAGATAGGGGAGTCACTCCAGTTGGAGCCTTTCTAGAACCCTTCCCTTTTGGCTATTACTTGGGTGGTGCCGCGTTCGGTGGAGCTACCGTAGGCTATAACTTTCAGATTTGCACCTCTGTCGTCGGCTTGGAAAATGAGGTGGGTTATATCCATGGATCGGGCAGAAAATTTGATCCTACCCCTCCTCTAGGTTTTACGATTCTATCGAGCGCTACTTTAGGGAATTGGTATGATGCTCTCACTTTGCGCTTAGGTTATACTTTTCATGGTTTTCTCTTTTATCTGAAGGCGGGGGCCACCTTTACACAAGTCTCTGGTAGATTGACAATCGAGACCACCAGGGGAGTGCCTGTTTTTAACGCATCCAAGCACCATCTATCGACCTCTTGGGCCGTCGGAACAGGGATCGAATTTGCCTTTTGGAAAAGATGGAGTGCCAAACTGGAATTTCTCTCTCTCGGATCCCACAAGGTGCTCCTTTCTGGACCCCTAATAAGCACAACTCCTAATTTAGCGGATAGTTGGAAACACACCATCGATCAGATCTATACGGCCAAATTTGGCATCAACTACCGCTTCAACAGAGGCTGCTTCCGGTGGCTTTAACGCCGCCAAAATGGAAAACTTACTTGGTCGTGGCTAGCCGCATTTCAATCAGTTGACCCAAAGCAAGTAGCTCTGCTGTTTCGATCCTCAATAGCTCGAGCAAGCGGTAGTAGTTGTGGAGCTCTGATGAAAGGATTCCAAAGGCCTTTTCTTCTCCGATGATACGCGGAAGGTTGATCTTTTCCTGGTCTTGCTCGATATCGAGAAAATCGTCGCTGATCTGAAAGGCCCTACCAAAAGAGCGCGCCGCCTCTTTCACCTGCTCCATCAAGGTAAGATCTCCTCCTCCGTAAAGCCAGCCAAAGATAAAAGAGATTTCAAAGAGGGTTCCTGTTTTTTTATCGATGATATCGAGGATAGACTCTTCATTGAGAGTAGCGGGAAAAAGATCTTGATATTGTCCCCCAGTGGCTCCCAAAATTCCTGTATTTAAAGAGGCATTTTCGATCGCAAGGAGGCAGATTTCACTCCTGCCACTCTTCTCAGCTCCGATACGGATCCGATCGTAACCTGCTGCAATCAACGCATAGCTAGCCAAAATAGCCGTCGCTTCGTCAAAGGCTTTATGAAGTGAGGGGAGATGGCGCCTCTCATCATCATCGTCCATACAGGGCAGATCATCGGCAATCAGAGAGGCTGTATGGAAATACTCAACGGCAAGCGCCGCATCGCTTACCCCTTTCTCATTCCCCAGCGCTTTTCCCATCAGATAGACGATGGCAGGACGGAATCTTTTGCCTCCATTTTTGAGCGCATATTCGACAGCATCGCGCAATCCTGTCTGAGGCCCAAAAAAGGGCATATTTTCAACGATCGCCTTTTCGACAGGCTCTTTGTAGCGCGTAAGAAATTCTAAACTCATAGCGATGCCGAAACTATTTCGGGAGATTGAATGACCGTTTTTGATGGGATAATCCCTCGGGCGGTAGCGCAAGGAGAGAGAAAGCTTTCCTTGCCCATGATTGTCCCGGGATTGGTGACAGAATTGCATCCTGTTTGGGCAAAATCTCCAATAATCGCTCCAAATTTTCTCAAGCCACTGTCGATCCTCTGCCCGTTCCAGCGAAAAGAGATATTCTTATTATCAAAGCGCAAGTTGGCACACTTAGTTCCAGCCCCGAGATTGACTTGGTTCCCCAAGACTGTGTCGCCGACATAAGCAAAATGGCCGGCTTGGGCGCCATTGAGAAAGAGGGAATTCTTGACCTCAGTCGCATGGCCGATGACACACTTGTTACCCGCAAGCAGATCGCCCCGTATGTAAGCACCATGGCGGACCTGACAATTCTCTCCAATCCAGCAAGGTCCTCTGATATAGGCGCCCGCCTCCACGACACTCCCTTTTCCGATAAAGATCAACTCTGGATGAACCAGATAGGCTCCCTCCTCCACTTCTCCTTCGATTTTACCTAAAGGCAACGTAAGTAGATAATCGTGAATCTTCTTTAGACAACTCCACACAGGCTCTTCATCAGATAAAAGAGCCTTATGCTGAAAATCTTTCAAATCAAAAAATTCTTTGGGAGAGAAGAGAGACATAGACACCTTTATAAGCTGCTCCACCATTGCTGAAAAGGAATAAACTATATTTATATAATATTCTTCTTCTTCAGAGCCTGTGGAAATGTCAATAAATAGATTCTTTTCCGAGAAAAGAACCTCTTTCATAACGGGTCAATCAGTATACCATAAAGAGCCACTTTTCAACAGCCGCGACTTATCAACAGAATCATCAACCACCTTGTAAACAGCTTTTCAACAGATCGGGCGCGGGCGGATAGGGGCGGCACGGGCACACACACGGAACTTCCTGGCCAAAGTTTGTTTTGAAAAAATATCTGGGTGAGAGGATTCGAACCTCCGACCCCTAGCACCCCATGCTAGTGCGCTAGCCAAGCTGCGCTACACCCAGAAAGTAGATTTTAGATGGAAGTGAGCCCTTCGAACTGGAACTCACACTTTTTGAACTCTTCGACTCCAATCCGGGCGCACTCTTCGATGATCTTTTCGAGGGGGTCGCCGGCATGCACCTCGGCGGCGTCGATATCGACCATGATGGAGGCGGTGAAGGTGGTGCCTCCACGAATCCCTTTCACTTTGAAGTTGGCGAAGATACCCTCTTTCTTCTTAGAAATATTTTTGAAACGGACCAGGTTATTGTGAACAATATCTTTCATAGAGGGATATGATAGGGGCTGTTTGTCTTCTCGTCAATGTTGAAAGAATTTCTCCAAAGGAGGATCATCTTCTGCATGACAATGCCCCCGCCACAGCTAGAAGAGAGTTGGAAAGAGGCGCTCAATCATGAGTGGTCGAAAAGATATCTGCTCGACCTGGTGAAGTTTATCGCTGAGGAGCGTGGAAAGGGAGCGGTCTTTCCAGCCAGAGCCGATGTCTTTACTGCTTTCAATTACACGCCGTTTGACCAAGTCAAGGTGGTGATCGTGGGGCAAGATCCCTACCATGGTCCTGGACAAGCCCATGGTTTGAGTTTTAGCGTTCCGCCGGGAGTGGCCCAACCCCCCTCTTTAAAAAATATCTTTAAGGAAATCGAAGAGGATCTGGGAATTGTTCCCCCTACACATGGGAATTTGAGTGGATGGGCGAAGCAAGGCGTGTTGATGCTCAATGCGATATTGACGGTGAGTGCTCACTCTCCGCGCTCCCACAATGGCCAAGGATGGGAGCAATTCACTGATGCGGTCATCACCGAACTTGCTAAACGCGAAGATCCTGTCATCTTTGTTCTTTGGGGAAAGGCGGCACAAGAAAAATGTCGCTCTATTCTCGAAACGACAAAGAATCGTCACTTCATTCTGATGGCAGCTCACCCCTCTCCCTATTCAGCTCCTTCTGGTTTTTTTGGCTGTAAACACTTTTCAAAAATCAATGAACTGCTTAAAAAACAGGGAAAAGAACCAATCAATTGGGCACTCACATGAATGATCTCTCAGGAATTTCAGGATCTCAAAGATTGACCTCCCAAACGCGTGTCTCGTTAGATTCGGCGCAGACAATTCCCGCCCTTGAGACTACCGCTGAAAGCCAAGCGATGGAAAAGCTTTCGCTGGAGATGGAACAGATGCAATATGGTTTGGCGTTGATGAAAGAGATCAGAGGCGCCCTCGAATCGGCGCTGAACGATCTTACACCTCGATAGTAGAAAGAGATCTCTTCAACTTTTCTAAGGCTTTAGCGCGGTGAGAGACCCTGTTTTTACTCTCTTCGGTCAATTCACCAAATGTTTGATTGTAATCATGCTTAAGGAAAAGAGGATCATAGCCGAAACCATAGCCACCGCGCTCTTCAGTGGTAATTGTGCCTTCACAAATGCCTGTAAATGTCTTTTGGATCCCATCTGGTGAAGCCAAAGCGATACAGCATTCGAAATAGGCAGAGCGTTCAAGACCCTCTAAGCGCTGCATCGCGACGAGAAGCTTCTGTCGATTCTCTTTGTCGCTAGCTCCTTTTCCCGCATAACGGGCTGAATAGACTCCAGGAGCCCCTCCAAGGGCAGGCACCACTAAACCCGAATCGTCAGCAATGACCCACTTCTGAAAAGTTTGAGAGGCATGCAGGGCTTTAAGAGTCGCATTTTCCTCAAAGGAGAGACCCGTCTCTTCAGGCTGGACATAATCGGGAAAATCGAGCAGTGAATAGAGATCCAAGTTTTCAAAGGTGCGCAAAAGGGCACGAATTTCACGAATTTTATGCCCGTTTGTCGTCGCTAAAACGATATCCATTGGAAAAATCAAACCAGAAAGTGGATTATTTTTCTAGATAACCTGAGTTTTGGGTTGGTCTTCCTCGTAATCAGGTGATTTTTATGAGGTTAGCTTGGGATTTTTTGCGAAGGTCATAGCGAAGTGTTATTACCGAGCAAAAAAGCACAAGATAAACCATAAAAATCCCTGAGGATGAGGGAGAACAACCCAAAACTCAGGTTAGGAAACTCTCAAATTTTTGGACGGTATATTTTTCACCTTGGAATTCAAAGGTATCACCTTTTTTAGATCCGATCATCGCCTGTGCCAGTTTCGACTGGAAGGAGAGGATATTTTTGTCTGTATCGGCATCCCAGGGACCTAAAAGCGTGTAGGTGATCTTTATTCCTTTGGAGTCGGTGAGATAGACAATGGCTCCGACGTCGACCTCATCAGCGCGGATGTCATTCTTTGTCAAGATGCGTGATTGGTTGAGCTGCTGGCTCAAAGTGCGCAGCTCAGCTTGAAGCCGGGAGCGTCTCTCTAGAGCAAATTTATATTCTGCATTCTCTCGTAAGTCCCCAAGGGCGCGGGCCGCTTCGATCTCTTTCGCATTATCGACCGTCTCCACAGTGCCCAAATGGTGAATTCTCTCTTGAAGTTTGACATACCCTTCGTGAGTTGTCCAAATGGTTTCTACTTTTTCCTCCTCCTCCTCTTTTTTCATTTTGGCGAGAGAGGGTTGAACGACTTCAGCTAAGTTGCGGAGGATCTTCAAATCCTGTTTGGTGAGAGATTGGCACTTGCTGGCTAAGAGAAGAAGCTCTTCGAGGTAGGGAATTGAAGCCTCTTTGATCAATATTCGGACAGTTTCATACCTTTTAGCGGTGATCTGCATCTGGATTTTTTTCACGAGATCACGCATATTGGGTTTGTCTTCGATAAAATGGAGGAGGATGAAGAGTCCTTCTAAGAAATTTTCGCGACCCTTCTTGTCGTTGAGAGGAACCTTTTCGTCGGCGATGATCTTTTGGAAATACCAGAAAAAGGCTTCGGGGTAGATGGTCATCTTATGCAGAAGCTCATCGAGCTTCTCCTTGAGCAGTCCCTTTGAGGTGGAGTCATTTTGTAGCTCTTTGAAAATGTAATCCCGGATGGGTGTTTGAGGGATCACAAATAAAAGATGGAGAAAGAGAGGGATCCAATCGGAGCGCTCTTCACGAATGACAGAGAGCGTCCTCTTTTTATAAGAAATAATATCGATCAATCGAAGAACCGATTCTAGATTTTGCATTGGTTTAATCAAGTGGATTGCAGCATCTGGAAATTCTTCGGGGAAAATATCTTGTAAGAGGAAAGAGACCTGGATTTTACGGGCCATGCTCATGTCAGGAAGCTTTTCATCTGTTGCAAGCCCCTCCATCAACTCCCCTTTGAGCGGCTCTTTCAGATCGGAGTTTTTCGTGATTTCAGGGAAATCGCGAGTATAGCTGTAGATCAAAGCGACCTTTTCGTCGATACCCCGCGCCCGCTTCAACGCCTCTTTCAAGCGGGTATCATGAGTGACCTCCTCCGTGCGGAGGATAAAGTGATCTTTGGCTGTCTCTGGAGATTGGATTTTCGTATCTTTTTTGATTTTCGCCCGTGCTGTTTGCCACCATTTGGACCACTCCTTTTCAGGAATCACTAATTCAGAGAGCTCCTCTTTAATTTCTTGTGCGGTTTTAGGTCCCAAGTCGCTCAATAAAAGTCGAATTAACCCAACTTGATCCGCTCTCCCCTCCTGCTCTAAGCCATCGGGATCGCCGAATCTTCGCGCAAGAAAATGGGTGCGTGGGAGAGGAATCAAGTTTCTGAAAGCATTGTCAAAAGAGAGATCTTTGACAGCTCCTGTCCCTTCAAATTCTAGGAGAACATGTTCCCTGAGGAGCGAAATGTCCATCACTTCACCTACGCCCCAGCCGCCGCTATGGAAAACAAACTGCCCTTTATCCATATGTGTAAGCAGTTCATAGTTGGAGATCGCTCCTTGGAACGATTGACGCGATAGAAGGCCAACGAGGCGCAGTTTTTGTGCAAAACTCCTCTCTTCGCCGTAACGTTTTTTTAGAAAGTCGGTAGCGATATCGGCAAGTAAAGAAGAATGAGTCGTTTCCAAATCGATGATGAGCCTTAAAACATCATCAGCCGCTTTTTGTCCCTCAATTTTTTTCCAGAGAGGCAGAACAGTTTCGACAAATTGGCCAAAGGTAGGGGCGATAGTTGAGCCTTTGATCAGTCCAAGTAGCTTGGCAAGTTCGGGTCCATCGACCTCATCTGCCATGCAATATTCTTCCCAAAGCCGTAGAAAGTGAGCCAGCCGATCGCCTTCGAGAAGCATTTGAAACTCATCTAAATAGCTCATTTTAATTATCCTAATGCAAACCTTATGAAAAATATACAACCCTTCTCAAAAAAGAGCAATAAAAACTTGATAATTGGCTTACAATATTAAATTTTTGTATGTACAATTAAGAAATCGGGAGGATGTTATGACTAGTCGCAGTGAAGAAGAGATCAGACTTGCTTTAGAAGAAGTATTAAAAGTTTATGATATTAAATTAGAACAGACACCTCCCCAACCCAACGAGCCTAATGACTACTCAGAAGTCATAGGAAAAACTCAGGCACGCATCGATGATCTCAATGAGAAGGCGGAAGAGATATTCAAGCGGACGGGCATGACCCGCGAGCAGCTCGATGCCTATGCAGCCAATCCCAATAATTTCTCCAAAGAGCAATGGGAAGCGCTGCAAAAAGTGAGAGAGGCATGTGAAAAGTATAAGAGAGAAGCCCGTAGCAAAATCCGCGATCCCCAATTTGAACAGAAAGTCGAAACCACGCAGCGGGAAAAGCAGCCACACCGCTTCGCCAAGAAAAAGCATTGGATTCCCCTTTGACTTTCTAATAATCATTGGATTCCCCTTTAATTTTATAGTGGCTATAGTCTTCTGCCATGAAGATTACAGTCAAAAAAGGTCTCGATATTCCGATTGCTGGAAAGCCGGCAGGGCCTGTTAAAGAACTCCCTAAACCTCAGCATGTTGCTCTAAATCTCACCGCTTTTGATGAACTCCGCTTTCGCTTGCTGACAAAAGTAGGCGAGAGGGTGCAAATTGGTCAGCCCCTCGTCGAAAATAAAGGGGTCCCAGGGCAAATGTTTGTCTCCCCTGGAGGAGGAGTTGTCAGTGAGATCCGCAGAGGTCATAAGCGGCAATTGGGGCAGGTTATCATCCAGCTGGATGCGGAGGAGAGTTTCTATCCCCACACTCCTCTCGACCCCGAAAAAGCGACACGAGAGGAGTTGATCGCTTCTTTGATGAGTGGAGGGCTCTTTCCTCACATCCGCCTTCGTCCCTTCAACTTGATTCCTGACGCTCGCTTTGTGCCACGCGATATCTTTGTCACAGCTGTGGAATCGCGCCCCTTTGAACCTCCCTTAGAGATGCAAGTAGAGGGTTATGAAAATTATTTTCAGGCGGGGCTCACCGCCTTAAGCCGATTGACCCCGGGGAAGGTTCACCTTGTCTCGAGAGAAAAGAGCGTCTTTGCCCCCTTTGTCCATGCGCAGCATATCGAAAAACATACCATAGAAGGGCCCCATCCCGCCGGCTCCTCTTCCCTCCATATCCACCAGATCGCACCCATCCGTCGTCCAGATGACCATGTTTGGGCCCTCACCGCACTCGATGCAGTGATTCTAGGGCGCCTGGTCACTGAGGGCAGATACCAGGCCGAACGGGTTATTGCGATCGCAGGGAATGGCGTCATCGAAGAAAAGAGAGGTTATTTCAGAGGGAGATCGGGCTATCCTATTGAGGAGCTCATGGCTGGAAGAGTGGCCAACCAGCTACTCTGTCTGATTTCGGGCAATCCGCTCACCGGCCACAGAGTGGATAGCGACCAATTTCTCGGTTTTGACCAGAGCTGCTTTTCGATCATTCCCGAAAATAGCAGTCGCGAGCGCTTCCACTTTCTTAGCCTTGGCCTCGATAAGTATTCGGCAAGCAGAGCCTACCTTTCAGGCCATATTCGTCCCCCTAAAGAGGGCTACCCCTTCACCACCAACCAACATGGCGAAGAGCGTGCCTTTATCGATGCCACAGTCTACGACAGAGTGATGCCGATGAGGATCCCCACCGTTTTTCTCATCAAAGCCATTCTCGCTGAAGATTTTGAGCTTGCAGACCAGCTCGGCCTCCTTGAAGTCACCCCCGAAGACTTTGCCCTCTCCAGCTTTATCGACCCCTCTAAAATCGAGATGGTCGATATCGTGCGCAAGGGCCTCCACCGCTACTCCAAAGAGATGGGATATTAAAGGCTGACCTGTTATGAATCTCTGGATTCATGTTCAGATCTCTCTGTTTATTGCTCTTTTTGATGCCGGCGTTGCTCCTCGGGGAACAATCCTTGGAGGAGATGCTCTCGGCATTAGAGATTACGGCCTATTGGGATCGGAAGGTCTATGAAAGATTCCCTGTGACCTATAACCATCTGCTCTCTTGTGGCTACTTCACCACCCATTCGGCGCGCATGAGTGAAGAGGGTGAGATCGGTTTTGGTGTGGCCCATGTGCCGCCCTATCTCGTTTGGAATGGGCGGATCCAGCCCTTCTGCCATCTCGAATTGAGCGCCAACTACCGAATCTTTCATGGCTTCAAGGATCCCGCATTAGGTCATCAGGGATTTGGTGACTTTGCCGACCGCGGGGCCAATTTCAAATGGGCATTGGTGACTCCTGAAGAGAGTGGCTACCGCTTCCCCGGAATCGCTTTTGGGATCGATGACTTCATGGGAACCAAGAGATTCCTCACCTATTATGTAGTAGGGACGCAGGTATTTCGTGATTATGGTGTCGAACTGAGCTTTGGTTGGGGTGCAGAAAGCTACACCCGAGGTCCGACTCGCGGTTTTTTTGGAGCGGTCAACTGGTTCCCCTTCTGGCCCTGCGACAATCGTTGGCTGCGGGGATTGGCCCTCACAGCTGAAATTGATCCAACAAACTATAAAAGAGATCCTCATCCTCATAGACCTCGCTCTAGGACGGTCTTCAATGGGGGGATCAAATATACCTATGGCAATCTGCTCGAGCTTTCCGCCAGTTATGTGCGTGGCGAGGTTTTTGCCGCAGCCGGTACGATCCATTACAATTGGGGGAAAACGCAAGGCTTGTTGGCGAAGGTCAAAGATCCGCTCCCTTATGCAGCTCCGATCGATCGTGAACCATTAGGCTGCACGAGACCTTCTGAGTTGATGATCCAAGAGCTCTATTTTGCCTTCAAAGAACAGGGGTTTCAACTCACCGATGCGAGGCTACAACCTAGAGAGGATGGCAGATACAATCTCTGGCTGACTCTCTTCAACGCCTGCTACAGGCAAGAGCATGTGGCGCGGAAGCGGATCCAACAGATATTAGCGGCCCTTGCCCCTTCCAATATGGACGACATCATCGTGACGATAGAGTCTTACGCGCTGCCCTGTCAGAGTTACCTCTATCCCCGTGAGCTCCTTGTAAGTTACGCCTGTCAAGCCATCGGTCCCTTTGAATTTGATCTCTTGACGCCCAGGCGAGAGGCGCTCTTTGCCCCTCCCGATGCGCGGCCTATTTTTCATCGGTCGTGTGATTTGTGGCGTTTTAAATTGAGCCCTCGCGTAGAAACTTTCTTAGGAAACGCAAAGGGCAAAGTGAAATATGATACCGGTCTCAAAGCAGCTGTCGATGGCTTTCTTCCCTTTGATTGGTATTATGATTTTCAAGTGAGTGTCACTGCATTTTCCTCAGCCAATCGAATCACCGATTTCGACTTCTTCCACCCCTCACAGCTGCCTAACGTGGCCACCGATTATATTCGCTACCGACAAAGTGGTCTCTTCACCTGGGATAAGCTCTATGCGCAAAAGAGTGACAACTGGGGGCCTGGTCTCTATAGTAGATTCGCTGCAGGCTATTTCCAAGTCAACTATGGCGGTATTGCAGCGGAAACACTCTGGTATCCCGCTCATGCCTGCTTTGCCATTGGTCTTGAAGGAGCTGTCGTTAAAAAACGGGAGTACAGCGGTTTGGGCTTTCAATCCAAGCTCCGCCATTTTGAAGGGCACCGGCCCGTTTATCGTCGTTATTCGACTCTGCAACAAGCCTTCTTGAATCTCTATCTCGACTTTCCCAATCTCTGCTTTTTCACAAAACTGAGCTTGGGGCGCTTTCTCGCACGGGATAATGGGCTGCGGGTTGAAGCAACCCGCTACTTCAACAACGGGCTTCGCCTGACAGGTTGGATGACCTTCACCGATGCCTTCGATGTTATGCATGGCGAGAAATATTATGATCGTGGCATCGCGATCGAAGTGCCCTTCGATTTCTTCTTTCAACGCAGCAGTCGGCGCGTCTGGAACTATGTCATGGCTGCTTGGCTGCGCGATGCTGGCTACACCACAACGACAGGGGTTTCGCTCTTTGAAACGATCAATCGAGAGCGCCGATGGTAACGCTTAGTCGAGAGCGCGAAGGCAATCAACAACTCTCACTCGAAAGCGCCGATGGTGATGAGCTCAGCCGCTTTGGGGGCCGCATAGGAAAAGATCATGTCGGCGCCGGCCCGCTTGATGCTCATCAAGCTTTCCAGAAGCACCTTATCGCCGTCGATCCACCCATTTGCTGCTGCTGCCAGAATCATCGCATATTCGCCTGAGACTTGATAGGCGGAGATGGGCAGATGGGTGCTCTCTTTCAGCTTGGCAATGATATCGAGATAGGGAAGAGCTGGCTTCACCATGAGAATATCGGCTCCCTCCTCGGCATCGAGCGCCCCTTCGCGGAGCGCTTCCCGCCAGTTGGCAGGATTCATCTGGTAAGTTTTTTTGTCTCCAAATTGGAGTTTGGAGCCCAGAGCATCGCGGAAAGGGCCGTAGAAGGCAGAAGCATATTTGGCTGTATAGGCATGGATGCTCACTTGCGAGTAGCCTGCTTGATCGAGAGCCTGGCGGATCGCTCCTACACGGCCATCCATCATGTCGCTTGGAGCGACCATGTCGATCCCAGCCGCTGCTTGGATAAGGGACATCTGGACCAAGCTTTCCACCGTTTCATCATTCAAGATGTTACCAGAGGCATCGGCAATGCCATCATGGCCATGAGAGGTATAAGGATCGAGCGCGACATCGGCAATCAGACAGATTTCGGGGAACTCCTCTTTGATTCTGCGGATGGCCTTCTGCAAAATCGCTTCGGGATTGACCGACTCTGTTCCTCTCACATCTTTCATTTCACGGGGGATTACGGGGAAGAGAGCGATCGCTGGAACGCCGAGCTCAGCGGCTCTTTCTACCTCTTTCAAAATGCCATCGAGACTCAACCTGAAAATCCCCGGCAAACTTTTGATCGGATCCTGGATTCTCTCACCCTCAAGCAAGAATAGGGGATAGATCAAATCACTCGGATGGAGCCGTGTCTCTTGGACCATCGCACGCACCGCCGCTGTCTTGCGATTCCGGCGCGGCCGCTGTAAAAAATAACTTTCCGAAACTGTTAACATCTTATCCGCAATCCAGTTTAATCTTTTTCTCTTGATCCTTCAAACAAAATTATGGCACTCTCGATGACGTTTTATGCAAGACTACGAAGAATTCTCAGAAGCCCAGCTCCGTATTCTCGACCGTTATGTCACGAGCACCTCGAGCAACGTTTTCGTTTTGCGCAACCTTCCAGAGGTGATTAAAGGGGCTCTTTTTTCCCGCTATTCACGCTCGAGTCTCGGCCTCCGCTCTCTTCTCTTAAAGGAATTTATCCAGAGTGAAGAGACGGCCTTCAGCGCATTGGCCTGTCTGGGCGAAGATAATGCCGAGAATCAGCTTCTCGCCTTGCAAAAGGCACAGAATTTCTATGACCGCATTCTAGACGGCTACGGCGATGATTCAATCGGAGAGCTCGGTGGCGCCCACGTCGCCATTGAAAATGTCTCGATGCTTGCCGCCAAAATGATCGAAGATAGCCGGATCGGCGGCTCTCCTTTAGAAAAATCGACCCGTTACATCTACTTCGACCAGAAAGTGAATGGTCAATATCTCTATTATCGCGAGCCGATCTTGATGACCTCAGCTTTCAAAGAGAGCTACCTGAAAACGTGCGACATGCTCTTTGAGACCTATTCCAAACTGATCCCTCCATTGACCGAGCTAATGGAGAGAAAGTTTCCCAAGGAATCCGAGAAGTCAAAAGGGGCTTACACTGCCGCCTTAAGGGCAAAAGTTCTCGACTGCTTAAGAGGACTTCTCCCGGCGGGCACTCTCACCAACATGGGAGTCTTTGGCAATGGCCGATTTTGGGAAAGCCTCATCAACAAGATGGAGAGCCATAATTTAGCCGAATTGCAGGAGATTGGTGGTCAACTCTATGGCGAGCTGAATAAGGTCATTCCCTCTTTTGTCAGAAGAGCCGAGCCGCACCATCGCCATCACGAAGCTTTTGCCCTCTTTACAGAGTCGATGCGCGTACAGCTGAAAAATATTGCCGACCATCACAAATTGCCCCCTAGCGAATGCCAAATAGGGGCCAGGCTGATTGGCTTCGACCCCGATGCCCCCTTCAAAGTGGCAGCAGCCCTTCTCTACCCTTATGAAACAGCCAGCTTAGAAGAGCTGACTAGCTACTGCCAAAGGCTTCCTCAAGAGGAGCTCGCCAAAATCTTTGATACTGCCAGCTCCACGCGAGAAAATCGACGCCATAAATCGCCTCGCGCCCTCGAGCATGCCACCTTCACCTTCGATATTCTGGCCGACTTTGGCATCTACCGCGATCTGCACCGCCATCGCATGCTCACCCAGCAGCGCCAGCTCCTCACCACCGATTATGGCTACTGGATTCCCGACGAAATCCTCGATACACCCCTCGAAAAAAGCTACCGCGAAGCACTAGAAGAGGCCCGAGACGTGCACCAGCGCATCTACGCAGACCTTCCTGAAGAAGCTCAATACATCGTCCCTATGGCCTACAACATTCGCTGGTATTTCCACGTCAACCTCAGAGCCCTCCAATGGCTCTGTGAGCTACGCTCTCAAGCCGCCGGCCACCCCGGCTACCGCCATATCGCTCAACAGATGGCCTCCCAAGCCTCCAAAGCCATCCCCCTCTTAGAAACCTTCTTCAAATTTGTCGACTACGACGGCTACGACCTCGGCCGCCTCGACCAAGAGCAGCGCAAAGCCGACAAATCCAATCAACCCCGCTCGTTATAACGACAAAGAAGAACTCAACTTTTTATTTAAAAATAACAGTCACAAAGCTAGAGTGTTTTTTTTAAATTAATTTAAGAGGGTATTTCTATGAAATCTATGATGCGCTGTTGGACCTTTCTTCTATTCTTTATCTGCAGCCCTATTTTTGGAGTACAGTTTGCTTATGTGACAAATTTTGCCAGCAATACAGTTTCAGTCATCGATACAAGCAGTAATACTGATATTGCTACAATTACTGTAGGGACTAGTCCGAGTGCAGTTGCAATTACCCCGAATGGAGCCTTTGCTTATGTCACCAATTCTGCAGTAAACACTATTTCAGTGATCAGCACACTTTCAAATTCTGTAGTCGCCACTATCCCACTTCTTCCCAGCGCTAATCCTCAGCCACCCCAAGCGATTGCGTTTACGCCCAACGGTCAATTTGCCTATGTCGCCAACTTTGGGGATAACAGTGTCTCTGTGATTAATACCAGCACAAAGATGATTCAAGGGAACCCTATTTCTGTTGGCACTCAGCCAGAGGCCATTGCAATAACACCCAATGGTCTCTTAGCTTATGTAACCAACAACGTAACTAATACTGTCTCGGTCATTGATACAACTACGAATCTAGTCATAGCGTCTCCTTTGATTAGCGGCGCCGGTGCACCTATTGGTCTAGCGATCACTCCAAATGGTCAATTTGTCTATGTGGTTAATAATGCGGGTGAAAGTCTCACTGTAATTAGCACCACGACGAATATGATTACGGACACAATTAATCTTCCTGGAGGCACCATGCCTACTGGAATTGCAATTACACCCAATGGCCAATTTGCTTTTGTGACTGATACTGGCTCTAATGCCGTCTCACAAATCAATCTCTCTAACAATAGTGTTGTGGGGAATCTGATCCCTGTTGGCCTAGGTCCACTAGGGATAGCGATCACTCCTGATGGACGCTTTGCCTATGTTACAGATAATGGTGGCACCACTCTCTCTGTGATCGATACGAGTTCGTTGCTAGTTGTAGCTACAATAGCAGATGGAAGTGGTCCTGCTGGAATTGCGATTTTTACATCGGTTCAAGCTCCTACAAGTGGGAGTTTCACCCAAGCGGTAGAGAGCTTTCTCACCCAAGTCTGTTATGAGAACACTCTCACTTGGTTGCCTGGAATTGGCGCAGCTCCTGTCTCCTACATCATCTTTGCAGATGCTGCCTTGACGCAGGTGCTAGGTACAGTTCCAGCAACCGGTCCCCTTGTCTTTCAGGTCTGTTCTACGCATAAGCATACTACCTATTACATTGTGGCTGTCGCTGCCGATGGGACTCTCTCTGCACCGCTGGTCATTACGACGTAGGGCTGAGCTGGGTCTCTTCCTCGCGGGTGAGGAGGGCAGTGGTCCAGATGAGGGCAAAGCTGCAGGCGAAGCCGACGATGATGGGGTCGATGGAGGTGGCGAGCTGGCTGTTGATCCAGGGCCAGAGGGCGGAGGAGAGGCTACCGGAGAGGATGGCTGCCCAAGCGATCTTTTTGTTGCGGCGCTTGGAGTAGAGGGAGTAGATGAGCAAGGGGCCGAAGGCGGCGCCAAGACCTGACCAGGCAAAGAGGACGAGAGAGTAGATGCTGCTGATCTTGAAGTAGGCGATCAGGAAAGCGATGAGTGAGACAAAGATCACACCTGCTCGGGAGATGAGGAGGAGCTCTTTGGATTGGGCCTGGGAGCGGAAAAGCTTTTTGTAGATATCTTCCGTTACCGATGAAGTGAGGACGAGGATCTGCGAGCACATGACATTGATGCTGGCAGCGAAGATGGCGCAGAGAATCAGCCCAATGAAGAAGGGTGAAAAGGAGCTCTGCACGAGATGGATGAAGATCATCTCGGGATTCCCGAGAGACCCCTGAAAGAAGGGAATTCCGATTAGGCCGACGAGAGTAGCTGCGAGGAGAGAGATGACCATCCAGCTCATACCGACATACTTCGATTTGTGGATGTGGCTGACATCTTTGATCCCCATAAATTTGGTGATGATTGCAGGTTGGCCAAAGTAGCCAAGTCCCCAGCCGAGCATGACGAGAATGATGCTGAGGAAGCTTCCAGCGCTGAAATCGGGCATGAGAGAGGTGGGGATGTGATAGGTGGCCGCTGCAGTGTGAATGCCGCTCCAGCCGCCGATGTGGGTCATCAGGTAGAGGGGGACGGCGACGATGATCAACATGAGGAAAAACCCTTGGAAGAGGTCAAGCCAAGCAAGAGTGCGGTAGCCACCGATGAGGACATAGGGGAGGGCGATCAGAATGCTGATGGTGATGGCTGTGTGGAAAGAGAGGTCAAAGAGACTTTCTACGAGAAGACCGAGCCCTACAAGACCTGCTGAGATATAGATGGTATAGAAGACAAAGCAGATGACCGCGGTGAAGATGCGCAAGAGACCGGAGCGGTCGTCGAAGCGATGTTCGAGATAGGAAAAGAAGGTGAGGCTATTGAACTTTTCGGTCGCTACCCGGATTTTGGGGGCAATAAATTGCCAGTTCAAATACATGCAGAGGATCAATCCCACCGCGATCCAGATCTTACCTAATCCAAAGACAAAGATCGCCGCAGGATAGGCCATGAAGAGCCAGCTGCTCATGTCGCTGGCGTGGGCGGCTAGGGCTGTCACCCAATAATTTAAAGAGCGGTTGCCCATGATAAAATCGGCGGAGTTTTGATTTTTGGAATAGGAAAATATTCCAATCATCAAGACGGCAATAAAGTAGAGAATGATGGCGCCGAGTTCCTGCATGGCTACCCTAAATTCTGGCCAAGGATGGAGGCCAGCTTAAACATGTTGATGGGTTGGGAGGAGCCAAAAACTTTTGCGAGCGCGTCATCAGGAACTATTTGTCTTTTGTCATTGGGATCTTGGAGATTGTTGGCTTTGATATAATCCCAGATTTTTTTCGTCGCTTCACCCCGGCTGACCGCATCCTCGCCGATCACAGCGGCTAAGGCAGGAGAGGGCTTCAGCTTGCCACGAACTTTTCCACCCCCCTTCCCTTTTTTTCCACCCCCCTTGACTGCTTTTTTCTGATAGGCAGTTTTGGGATGGTTGACATACTTTTCTTCCAATTGGTCGAGGTCATTGACGATGACGTCGCAGTCGGGGAAGTTGGTGCAGGAGTAGAAGGTTTTGCCATAACGCGATTTGCGGGCGATGATCTTGCCATTACAGCCGATTGCAGGGCAGTTGGGAGCGTTCTCCGTGGAAATCGCCACCTCTCCCTTTTTTGGAATGTTGACGATCCCTTTGCAATTAGGATAGTTTGTACAGCCTAAGAAGGGGCCAAAACGGCCATGGCGGCGTTTCATCGGGCTGCCGCAGACCGGACAGAGCTGATCCCAGTTGAAATCATCTGCATAGAGACTCTTATCGAAGTTGAGCTCTTCGTTCGAGGCGGTGAAATCGCAGTCAGGATAGAGTGAGCAGCCATAAAAGTAGCGCGACTTGGACCAAATTTTTTGCAATTTCCCTTGGTGACACTTGGGACAGTCGATCTCAGTCATCACTTTGGGAACAAAGGCCTCTTTTTCGGCCACATCCACAGTCGGGATAAATTGCCCCCAGAAATCTTTGATGACCTCTTTCCACTCTTTTTTATTGTCCGCGACCAGCTCTAAGGTATCTTCCATCTCGGCAGTGAAGCCGACATTCATGATCTGCTTGAAATTATCCTCGAGAAATTGGGCGATGACGCAGCCAAGCTCGGTGGGTTTGAGCCTCTGATTCTCTTTGACGGTGTAATCACGGCTCTGAATTTTGTTCATGATAGAGGCGTAGGTCGATGGTCGGCCGATTCCCGATTTCTCCAGCTCTTTGACGAGAGAGGCTTCCGTAAAGCGTGGTGGAGGCTTTGTGAAGGACTGTTCAGAGGTCACCTGAATCAGATGGAGCGGCATGCCCGCTACGAGAGGAGGAAGAGAGATCTCTTCAGCCTCTTTTTCTTCATCTTCCTTCTCTTCATATAAGGCGAGAAAGCCCTTAAACTTCATTGTCGAGCCGGTGGCCCGCAAGCTAATATTTTGATCGGTCTCGATGTCTGCTGAAATAGTGTCATAGACAGCAGGGTTCATTTGCGAAGCGATAAATCGTTTCCAGATGAGATCATAGAGGACATGCTGTTCCCGCGTGAGATACTTTTTCATCTTCTCAGGAGTATGACGCAGGTTGGTGGGACGGATGGCTTCGTGTGCATCTTGCGCCGATTTTTTGGTCGCATACGTGCGTGGAGCGTCGGGGAGGTGCTCCTTGCCGAAGTTCTCTTTGATGTAGCTACGTGCCTCTTGGAGAGCCTCAGGAGCCAAACGAACCGAGTCGGTACGCATGTAGGTGATGAGACCTTCTGCGCCCTCACTATCGAGGTCCACCCCTTCGTAGAGTGTTTGAGCGACGCTCATCGTTTTCGAAGAGGAGAAGCGGTAGTGGCGGCTTGCCTCTTGTTGGAGTGTCGAGGTGATGAAGGGGGGTTCTGGATTGCGCTTCTTCTCCTTCTTTTCGACTTTGGCGACCTGATATTGGGCTTTCTCCAATCGCTCGACGACAGTCGCGGCGCTCTTTTGATCAGGGATCAGATAGAGCTCTTTCCCCTCCTGCTTCTCTTTATCCCACTTCAGCCCATCGACAGAGAAGAGGCGCGAAGGGAATTTTCTCGAAGGTTCGCCATCTTGGAGAATAGCGCCGATATTCCAGTATTCGACAGGCCTGAAGGCTTCGATCTCTTTTTCGCGGTCCACCACCAGTTTGAGTGCAACCGATTGAACGCGTCCTGCAGAGACTCCATTCCTTCTCTGGATTCTGCGCGCTAAGATCGGAGAAATTTTATAGCCCACGATGCGGTCAAGAAGGCGTCTCGCCTGTTGTGCGTTGACAAGAGCCATGTTGATCTCTTCAGGGTGGGCGAGCGCTTCCAAAACCGCATCTTTCGTGATCGCATTGAAAGCGGTCCTTTTGATCTTTGTTTTGGGAGGCAGAAGAGAGGCAATATGCCATGCAATGGCCTCCCCTTCTCGGTCGGGATCGGGAGAGAGGTAGACCATTTCGCACTCTTTGGCAGCCGCGCGCAGTTTGGCAATGACCTCTTTTTTGTCTGGGAGAACTTCGTATTGAGGCTCGAAATCGTGTTCCACATCGATCCCAAAGCCTTTTTCTGGCAGATCGCGGACATGGCCTAGCGAAGAGGCATAGAGATAGCCCTCACCTAAAAACTTTTTAAGTGTTTTGATCTTCGCAGGGGATTCAACGATGATGAGAGCTTTTTTCATGAAATTTTTTTATAAATTTTTCCCGGAAATTCTTTTACAGTTTTTTTCAAAATAAGCCTGGTCAGGAAAACATTCAATTGCATTACGGGCAATTGTGTCAATAAAACAAGTTGTTCAATCGATTTTTCTTCGTTTGGCAATTGATCTAAAAAAGCTCTCTCTTCGGGCGTTAATAAAGAGGTTTTTGGTTTAACTATTTGATTATTAATTATATTTAAACATTTTAACAAATCTTCGCCCTTTGTGGCAAGGCGAGCTTTTCCCTGCTGAATGAGCTGGTGGTTTCCTTCAAAGGTGGGCCAATCGATTCGGCCGGGAAAGGCGAAAAGAGGACGGCCCTGACGCTCACCCAGCTCCATCGTCAACATTCCACCCCCTTTTAGAGGGGATTCGATCAAACAGGTCGCCTCACTGAGTCCGCTGATGATCCGGTTTCTACGGGGAAAGAGGCCTTGAGCGGGTGCCAAGTTCATAGGATATTCAGAAATGACAGCGCCATTCGAAGCAATTTTTTCAGCGAGCACTCGATTTTCCTGAGGATAAAGCTGTGAAAGGCCGGAGCCAATGACGGCGACCGTCTTTCCCTTTCCTTGAAGCGCGCCCACATGAGCTGCTGTATCAATACCGCGCGCCAGCCCACTGACGACGGTAACTCCCGAAGCCGCCAGCTCCTCCCCTGTCTTTTCAGCCAGCTGTTTCCCGTATAGGGTGGCAGTGCGAGTACCGATTAGAGCGATGGCCGGATCTATCCTATCCAAACTGCCCTTGACATAGAGGAGAAGCGGAAAATCGGGAATCTTTAAAAGATTTTTTGGATAATTTTCATCACTATAGGAAATTAGCTTAACGCCTCTTTTCTCCACCTCTTCAAGATCCTCTTCCCACTGCGGACCGATTTTCCATTTATCAAATAGTAGCTCCTTTGTAGGATTCCACCCTCTAGACAGCACCTCTTCGGGGGAGCCAAAGTCTTGAATCAGCTTCCAGAGAGTTGCTCTCCCCAAACCGGAGCCATGCAGGAGCTGAAGTAAAGTATTATTTTTATTTCCCATGGGCTCTGGAGTTTATTCTTTTTTAATGTTAAAATGATACATTATTTTTAGTCATGGCAGCTGTTTCACAAAAAGATAATTCTGGTCCGACTCAGGTTAGTTTCTGTTATGAAAAGCAGAACCATGAGCTCAGTTTGCCTGAAGATGCCACGGTGGCTCACAATCTGCACGCCCTTTTCGAAAGAGACCGAGGGACCCTCTTTAGGGTCGATAAGAAAGGGCTCCTCGTCAAAGTGGGGTGGAGAGGCTGGCTCAGCTATCAATGGAATGTGGGAGCCGAGAGGGAAAAAGTCCAGGCCGTGATTGAGCGAACTTTGAAAGCGCTCGATGGCCATCTTAAGAGCTATGCAGATCAATCGATTGCCAAACAAGCGACCTTCTTTCTTTTTGATAAGAATAGCTCAAAGGGAATTGGTCGGTTAGATCAAGCGCTTTACAATAGAAATCTGATCCACGGGGATAACACTCTCTCCCAATTCTTGCTTCCCGCACAGACCATTCGTCTGAAAATTGGAGAGGACCATTTTTTAGACTATGATGGCACTCAATTAGAGCGGGGCCAAACTCCTTTTGCCTACTTTGACTTGGGCGATAAAGTGACCAATAACAACCTCAGGATGATTCTGTCGCGGAAAAAGGGGCAGAAGTTTGAGCTAGGTGATCCTGAGAAGCTGAACCAAAAAGCCATCGAGCGAAAGGTGCAGAGAGTTGTTACGAAGACAGTGAAGAAGTTAGATGGCTTTCTCGCGCGTACAAAAGTTTTGAATCAAACCACACAGCTTGTCCTTAAACAGATTTTTTCCCATTTGAGCCCTCTCTGCCGGATGAATCGCACCGTCTTCAACCGCGGCGCCCTTGAAGAGGGGTGCAAGATTGAAAAGACCCTATTTCCCACTCTGGGAGATAAAAGGAGGGCTTTAGTCAATGCTCTGAAGGCTTTGCGTGACAGCCGCACAGATAAAAAAGAGGTCGAAAAGATCTTCATGGACCTCGTTTTTGAAGAATTTATATGGAGCCAACAGCGATTGGGAATCGAGCTGGAGAGAAATGGGGATGGTGGCTCCGGAGGTGCTCGCTATGCGCGTGATCGTTTCGGCAGGGAAATTCTTGTCGTTAAACCGGGTGATGAAGGGCCGCATGGGGTCAATAATCCGCAGTGGTATGCCCGTTTCAAACGATGGGTTGTTTCTCCTAAGGCCTGCCTAGAGGGCAATTCTGAACCTTTAGCCGAGCTGGAATCTTATCTCTGCGATCGCTACTTTGATATCTGGTCGGTACCTCCCACTGAACTCCGTTACGTCATCAGCTCCGATTTTGTGGGGAAAGCGGTCAAAGAGTGTTCCCTCCAAATGTTTGTGGAAGGATGCACCACGCTTGGCGACTATATCGGCGTAACACCTGGGCAGCATGGTTTGCCCAGATCCTATCTGCGATGGTATTGTGGAAGCGAAACTGATTTAGGACCATTCACACTTCTCCCTACGAGAAGCAAGAAAAGAGGGAAGATGCTTAAAAAAGTGCCCCAAGCACTACTTCAAAAGGTGGCAGAGCATAATTTTCTGATTGAAGACACCGATTGTCATACAGAAAATATTTTGGCGAAAGAGGCATCTTGTGCGCCGGCGGATTCAACGGCGAGAAGAATCTTCCAACACGATGCCACTCTCACCGACGAGCAGATCGAAAGGTTTGTGGAAACTCTATTTTCCGAGAAGGGAAACCAACAACTTCTGGAAGAACTTCTCGCTTCGGAAGAGGTTGAAGTCGATGGTGAAAAGAAAAAAGTCTATCTCATCAAGCATGATGGTGGCTCCAGTAATCCCCACTCCCATCCCAGCAGTTGGGATATCCTCTCTCTCCGTTTTAAACATCTCTTTGAGGTGCTTCCCCATTTTGAAGCATCTTTCGAAAATCGCAAAGTCATCGATGAGAGCCATTATACCAACTATTTGAAAGAGATGGGAGAGCTGTGCCTAAAAAATATCCTTGGTAGGAATGAAAAGGGAAACCCCATCTACCCCAATTTCTGGGCGGAAGAAAAAAATAGAAGTTTATTCCATGACTTCATTCTCAAACCTTTTGAATATCCCCTAACATTAATCACCGAGCTCTGCATTACCTCAGATGTGACGGAGGAGACCCAAGCAGAGCTTGGTTGGTACTTTCTCTATCACCTGAAACGGATCCATGGTAATATTAGGACACGAAAGGAGAGTTTCGCAGTGCTCAAAAAACATATGGCGACAACTAAATCGATGAGAGAGCTTTTCAGCAATGTCCGCAGTCAAGCCGATTTTGAAAGAGAATTAAAAGCCTAAGTCTTATGAAACCGGTAGATTACCTTCTAGAGCTTAATCGGAGAGGCCTCGTTCATGCCCCTGATGAGTCAGAGAATGCCTTTTTTATCCGTTGTAACCACTCTTCTCCCTTGAAAGAGTCAGTTAGCTCCTCTCTCGCTATGCAGCTTTTCGATATCAATCCTGATTGGGTGGCTGTTCAAAATCAATCAAAAGGGCTTCGACTTTGGGAAGGGGGCTGTACTTGGGTGGAAGAGGGGCATGTGACGATCCAGCTCCATCCCACCTTTCAAAAGAAGGGGCGTTATTTCGGATATGAACGGGAAGAGATCATTGCCCATGAGCTTGTTCATGTGGCACGCAGCTCATTTGAAGAGCCCATTTTCGAAGAAATCTTGGCCTACCAAACCTCTCCTTCTCCGTTGAGACGCTATTGGGGACCCATTATTCGTAATCCCCGCGAAACAGTGGTGACCATTATTTCACTGATTGGATGCTCTCTTCTTGCCTTTTTCGAAGCACTGCTCTGGGCGGCCTGCATCGCTCTTTTCGGTCTCATCGTGGGTGGCATTTTCCGCCTTGTCAGAACACAAAGGATCTTTTCCTCAGCCTTAAAAAAAATCAGAGCGATCGTCGGCCCAGAAAATAGCTTAGCTGTCATGCTCCGCTTGACCGATCGAGAAATCATCCGCTTTTCTAAAATGAGTAGTCAAGAAATCGCTGCCTATGCCTCAAAGATGTCCAAGTTTCACATCCGTTGGCAGCAGATCAAGGCTGCTTACTTTGGATCTTCTTCTCAAGCTCCACCATCTCCTTGAGTAGCTTCTCATCCTCGCTCTTCTTATATTCCTTTTTCAGATGGTAGAGCCGCTCCTCCATATCCTCAATCTTCATCTCCTCGTCCGATTCAGGAGCCACCCCAAGCCAACTGTATCCGCCCGGTTGATATTTCATCGCTCACCTCGCTCTCTCTAATATCGGCGCGCAGCGGCTTTTGCTTTAGTGAATGCGGCGTTGGGTGGTGTTGCCGATGCCCAATTCTTGGCGGTATTTGGCAACAGTTCTGCGGGCGCAAGGGATTCCTTGCTCTTTGATGAGGTTAGAAAGCGCCTCATCGGAGAGGGGTCTGGTTTTTTCTTCTTCTTTGATCAGCCTGATAAGGAGATCTTTAACAGTATTGGCTGAGATATTCTCCCCCGACTCCGTTGTGTAGGAATGGGTGAAAAAGGAGCGCAAAGGAAAAATTCCTCGAGGAGAGCTGACATATTTGTTGGCGACCGCCCTTGCGATCGTCGATTCGTGAAGCTCTAACTTTTCGGCGATCTCCTTCATCGTTTTTGGTGCGAGAAGCCCGTTTGCGCTGGAGAAGAAGGGGGTTTGGTCTTTGATGAGCTCTTGTGCAATGCGGTAGAGGGTCTGATGGCGCTCATGGATATTTCTCAATAGCCATTTCCCTGAAGAGATTTTTTCATGAATATAGTGACGCGTTTCTGGGGGAAGTGTGGGGTCTTGAAGCAACTGCAAATAGTTGTGATTCAATCTCAGCGAAGGAATGCGCTCCTCATTGATCTCGATAGAAAATTTGCCTTCCGAATAGTCGATGGTCACATCGGGAGAGAGGTGCTGAACTGTCTGTCTGTAGTGACCCTCGACCTGTTTCGTCCCCGGATGGAGGTCTAGAGGGGCGATCTCTTCCTCAATGGTAGTGCGAATCTCTTGAGTCGAGCGGCACAATGATTTAGCGATCGTAGGGATGCGGTTATGCATCACATCCTCATAGTGATTGGCCACAATGCGGAAGGCGAGGCTATTGTCTTTACCGAGCCCTTTGAGTTGGATGAGAAGGGCCTCTTTGAGGCTTTGCGCTCCCACTCCGGGAGGGTCAAAAGTCTGGATCTCTTTGAGGATCAGCCTGAGCTCTTCAAGAGAGCAGTTATTGAGGGCAGCAATCTCTTCGAGGGATGTTGACAATAGGCCATCATGATCGAGATTCCCAATGATTGCTGCAGCGAGCTCTCTTTCCTTCTCAGATGTGAGGGCTTCAAAAGCTTGACGCATCAGATGGTCGAAGAGAGAGTCCTCATAAGCGATCGTATTTTCGATAAAGGCTTTTAAATCCTCCTCTTCTCTTTGCGTTTGAGAAGATGGGGTGTGGGACTCATTCTTAAGTGTGCGTAGCATCGCGAACTCTTCTTCAGAAAAATCGCTTCCACTCTCAGAAATTTCAAGGAGGGGATTCTGTGTGAGCTCCTCTTCGATCACGCTGCTCAATTCTAAGACAGGCAGTTGGAGAAGATGGAGGGCCTGTTGCATTTGAGGAGAGAGGATAAGCCGTTGGATCTGTTTCACATTTTGTGTGGAAACTTGCTCCAGACGCCCCTTCATCGACTTTTCATTACCTCTCTCTTTCGATCAATTCCTTTGGTATCTCCCTTAAAAAGCGGCTGGGGCGCATCATACGATGGGTTCCCCAGAGAAAACGGCTCTCTGCAGCGGTGAGATACAGCCTCTCTTTGGCTCTTGTCATCCCTACATAGCATAAGCGCCGTTCTTCTTCTAGCTCCGCGTGAGAATCTCTGGAATTGGCGTGGGGAAAAAGGTCCTCCTCCATGCCCACGAGGAAGACGATATCAAATTCTAAACCCTTGCCATTGTGGAGGGTCATTAGGTTTATCTTCTCTGTAGCAAATCCAGCGTCATCTATCGAACTTTTGAGAGAAAGCTCTTCAAGGAAGAGAGTCAGGTCACTCGATTCATTGAGACTTTCCCATTCATGCGCTTTGGTGACCAACTCATCGAGGTTAGCCTTACGGTCTTCGAAGGTCTCTTTATCTTCCTGCAATACCTCTAGATAGCGGCTAGACCTCACTGTCTCGATGACAAGCCTCTCTAGTGAACGTTCTTTCTGCACTGAACGTAGGTGGCGAATGAGCTCGATATATTCCCTCACCCCCCCCTTTTGCTTGGTTGTCAGCTTGAGGGCAGGGTCAGAGAGGTATTGTAGAATAGGAATTTGGGCTGCAAAGGCCCCTTCTCGGATTTTTTCGAGAGTCGTCTGACCGATACCCCGCTTTGGCAAATTAATGGTCCGCTCAAAAGAGATAGTATCTTGATCGGAATGGACCATCCGCAAAAAGGCCAAGATATCTTTGATCTCTTTTCTCTGGTAAAAAGAGATCCCCCCGACAATGACATAGGGGAGCCTGCGCCTTAAAAGAAAATCTTCGAAGATACGTGACTGGAAGTTAGTTCGATAAAAAATCGTGATCTCGTTGAGTGGGATATGCTTGAAGGTATGGAGAAATTCAATTTCATGGGTGACGAAGCCAGCCTCTTCGCGATCATTGCCTCCGACAAAGAGTGTGATCTTCTCCCCCTCTCCACGTGTGCTCCAGAGGTTTTTTTCGTAGCGAGAAGCGTTGAAGCGAATCAAATGGTTGGCGGCATCCAAGATAGTTTTTTTGCTTCGGTAATTTTGCTCGAGACGAACCACCTGTGCGCCAGGGTAATCATTTTCAAAATTGAGAATGTTGCCGATATTGGCACCTCGCCAGGAATAAATGGACTGATCGGGATCGCCCACCACAAAGATATTGCGTGAGGTGCCCACGATCAACCTGGCCATCAGATATTGAGCATGGTTGGTATCTTGATATTCATCGATCAGTAAATAGGGCCAGCGCCTTTGATAGGCTTCAACTACTCCAGGATGCTCTTTAAACAGTTTTACTGGCAAAAAGAGAAGATCATCAAAATCGACAGCATTTGCCTCTTTCAGTCTCTTTTGATAGAGCTGATAGACCTCACGAAAATGATCGTGGATTATCTCAGGAACTTCATTCAGGTGAAGATCAGAAGGTATTTGCAGCTGATTTTTTGCATTGGAAATGGTCTGACGATAGATTTTCAGATCGCCATCTTTCTTCACTTGAAGTGATTCCAGACAGCCCTTGAGCAGCTTATTCGAATCGTCCTCATCATAGATGACAAAGGTGTGAGAATAGCCCAAGTAGTGTCCTGACTCTCTCAAAATCCTCACCCCTAAGCTGTGAAAGGTGCAGATGGTCGGAGAGCTATCCAAAAAGCGATTAGCGAGCAGGTTATGCACCCTCTCCTGCATCTCTCCCGCAGCCTTATTCGTAAACGTCACAGCTAATATCTGACTCGGGCTTACCCCTTGCGCAATCAGATAGGCGATCCGGAAGGCGACCACCCGCGTCTTTCCCGACCCCGCCCCAGCCAGCACCAGCAGCGGCCCTTCCACATGCGTCGCCGCCACCCGCTGCTCCTCATTCAAATGGTCCAGCAAATCCATGCGCCCCAGAATAAACGAACCCTGATAAAGGTAAAAGATAAAGGGGAGGGCCCCTTGTTGGCGCTTACAGCACCAACTCGCCCCCCTCCCCTTAAACCCCTCTCCCGCCCATTTTTGGGAGAGATTTGTCGAGATGGAAGTGATTTGCCCAAGATACAATCATCAAACTTAAATGGTAGATTAGAGATCTGTCGGGCGGATCTGTCACTAGCGTGTCAGATCCCCCTGTGCCTCGGTTCACAAGTAAACTTGTGAACTCTCGGACAACCCATCAAAAACCCTCCACTGGAGGCTTTTTGAGGTACCTTGTCCCTTTGAGCCGCATCTTGCTTTGCCATATCGCTTCCTCGCTGGGCGCCTACGGCGCGGTCCCGCACTGCCTGGTGCTGGTTAAACCCTGAGGCGGTGAAAGTATCTCAGGTTACATCTTGCGTGAGTAATGCCTCGCCACTCCTGCCTGCGAACGGGGGTCTATGCACAGCACTACCCTCCACGCCTTCGGCTCAGCTCCGGAAGCGATCTGGCTTTGCAATCTGCGGCCCATCTTTGCGGAAATTGCAAAGGATGCGGCTCCTATTATAAAAAAACCTTGGCGATGCGATTTTAATAAAAATGAGATTATTTGTTGAATTTTTTCAATGAAGCCAATTAGAATTCGTTTCTGATTATGTATAAAATTGCTTTTAAAATGCTTTCAGGGGACCGCGCGAAGTATTTGCTTTTAATTTCAGCGCTCTCCTTTTCTGTTCTTTTAATGACGCATCAATGCTCTGTCTTTTTTGGTTTGCTTAGGTGGAGTACAGCAACCATTCGGAATATGCATGTTCCCTTATGGGTTGTTGATCCTTATGTTGAGCAGCCGGGTGAAATCTTGCCTCTCTTGCATACCGATCTTTCCCGTGTGCGCTCAATCGATGGAGTCAAATGGGCAGTCCCTCTTTTCTTTTCTATTCAACAAGCTCGATTGGATGATGGGCCGTTTAAGTCGATTCAACTCATGGGCTTAGACACAGCTACTCTCATAGGATCCCCTTCTCAAATAGTTGCAGGCTCCTTAGAGGAGATCTGGAACGATGGGGCCGTCATTATTGATGAGCTAGCTGTTAAACACTTTAGTAAAAATCGTGAGAAACCGATTGGGGTGGGAGATCGCTTTGATATCAACGATCACGAAATGAAAATCGTCGGGATTTGCAAAGTAGACCCCTCTTTTTTTGGGTATCCCTATGTCTATACAACCTTTGATCGGGCAGTTCAGATTACTCCCCAAAAACGAAAGAATTTAGCTTTTATTTTGGCCGCTCCTAAAAATGAAAATATGATTGTGGACACTGCTCAGGAAATAGAAAAAGTCACAGGACTTAAGGCCTATACGGAGGATCAGTTTTTTTGGAGCACTATCAATTGGGTTTTTAAAAATACGGGGATTCCTTTTTCATTCAGTATCACGATTATCATGGGTTTCTTAGTCGGAGTTGCAGTTTCAGGTCAGACATTTTATTCGTTTGTATTAGAGAATTTAAAACATCTCGGCGCTCTGAAAGCCATGGGAGCAAGTACAGCTCTTATTTGTAAAATGGTTGTGCTGCAAGCTTTTTTAGTGGGATTTATCGGCTATGGCATCGGAATAGGAATTACTTCCATTTTTGGTCATATGGCTGTGGGGACCAGAAGTTTTCCCTTTTTTATGCCTTATGAAATTTTGCTTATTCCTTTTCTTGCTGTATTTAGTATCTGTCTATTTTCAGCCTTGCTAGGGATTAACCGCATTCGAAAGCTCGATGCTGCTGAGGTTTTCCGTGGATAAGAGAGCTGATATCTCAGTTGTTGGAGTCTCCAAAAGCTTTAAGCAAGGTGGTGAGGTCCAGCAGGTCCTTCGTGATGTTCACTTTCATGCCCATTGTGGCGAACTCATCCTGATTGTGGGGCCTTCAGGAAGTGGGAAAACAACGCTCTTAAGTGCCATAGCAGGGACATTGAGTGTCGAAAAAGGAAAAATCCGACTTTTTGATTTCGAGCTTCACCAAAAATCCCCGCATGAAATTGTCTCTTTTCGTCGTAAAAATGTGGGGTTTATCTTTCAGCAGTATCACCTGATTCCTACACTCACCTGTGGTGAAAATGTTGGGATTCCCTTAATGCTCAATGGCTGCCCCTACGAGAAGGCGCTGGAGCTTGCCCGCCAAGGTTTAGAGGAAGTTGGTTTAGAACAAAAATTCCATTCCTTGCCCAAAAACCTGTCAGGAGGTCAACAGCAAAGAGTTGCAATCGCTAGAGCGCTTATTCATAAACCTTCTTTAATCATTTGCGATGAACCTACGGCCTCTCTGGATGCCGATTCAGGCATCAAGATTATGGATTTGATTCGATTGCATGTCAAAATACCAGGGCGCATTGTAATAATTGTGACGCACGATGATCGTATTTTCAAATACGCAGATCGAATTGAAAAAATGGATGATGGTCGGATGATATGAAACGTAAAAGCTATATATTTATTTTGGCATTTCTTGGAATTCTTTCTGCTGTCTGGGCAATTAAAAATGGGCTCACGCCTCAGCCAGAAGCCGCTCCTATCATTTCCCCAGTAGAGAAACCCTATTCACAAACGATTGCAGCTTCTGGGATCATAGAAGCTCTTGGAAACAACCTCTCAATCGGATCTCCTGCGGATGGTATTGTGCAGGAGATCTATGTTGAAGTGTGGCAAATCGTCAAAAAGGGAGATCCTCTTTTTAAACTCGATAGTCTTGAACTTGAGGCGGAGCTCAAAGTTGCCGAAGCAAAAGAAAAGGTGGCTGCAGCCACTTACCAGCGAGTCCACGACCAACTGATGAGGCTCAGTTCTGTCAAGGATATGCGCGCGATCAGTCAGGAAGAGCTGCGGTCAAAGGAAAATGAGTCTCAAGTCGTCCTAGCTCAGCTTGAGCAGGCACGGAGCGAAAAAGAAAAGATCGAAGTGCTTTTAAAGCGCCTCACTGTAAAAGCTCCCTCTGATGGTATGGTTTTACAAAAAAATATACGTGTAGGTGAATATATTGCCTCTTCAAATACGGAGCATCCTCCTGTAGTCATCGGTAATACTTTACAGCTCCAAATTCGGACAGATATCGATGAACATAATGCCCTACACATTTCCAAGATTGCTGAGGCAGTCGCCTATCCAAAAAATAGACCTGATTGTGCGATTCCTTTGGCATTTGTGAGAATTGAACCCTATATCATTCCAAAGGTCTCTTTGACTGGCTCCAGTCGGGAAAAAGTGGACACACGTGTGCTTCAGATCATTTACAGTTTTGAGCCTGCTGAAGATATCTCTCTATACATCGGTCAACAAGTGGATGTTTACATTAAGCGAGATGAAGAAAAAGCATGAGGTATCTTCTTTTCTCTCTTATTCTACTCACAGGGTGCCATTGCTACCGCCCCGTTTTACCAGAAACCGTGCCCCCACCCTGTTGGAAAGAGGAATTTCCCTTCGATCAGACTTTTCTAGAGAATAATCGATTCTGGGAACTTTTTGAAGATCCTCTATTAAATCAACTCATAGAAGAGGCAATCACTGCTAATTTTGATCTGCAGTTAGCTAGATCTCGAATAATAGGAGCCCATGCTTTGGTCTTAAAAGAGCGTGGAAATCTTCTGCCTAACATCGATCTTGTAGCCTCTGCTTTTGAAGATGAAACTCTCATTAAACCTCGTGATTTTGGATCACCTGTAAAACATCTGGAGAGAGTCAAACAGCAGCAATATCGAATCCTCGGCCTATTTTCTTATGAATTAGATTTATGGGGTCGTCTTAGGGATGCAAAAAATAGTGCTTGTGATCGACTGAAATCTTCGCAGTGGGAATGTGAATTCATCTATCAGAGTCTTGTCAGCGACGTGGCGATTCACTACTTCACACTGCTTTCACTAAAAGAAGAGATCTGCTTTTTGAGGCGTGTGATTGCTTTATGGCAAGATGCCATTGCGCTGCATGGCTGCAGAGTGGATTGTGGACTCGATTCAGAGATTGATCTCTCGCGTGCTAGGCTTGAACTCGCTCTTGCTCAGGTCGAAATCGAAAAAGTCTCTTGTCTCTACTCTCTTGAAGAGAATATTTTATCCACACTACTTGGGAAACCACCCACCTCGTTACCGCTTTTTGAGAGATCCCTTCCAGAACTTGTCCCTCCTCTGCCCATGGTTTTACCCTCTGAGGTGCTAATGAGAAGGGCCGATATTCAGGCTGCCGCGGCTCTTGTTTCAGCTGGCAGATATGATGTGGATGTCGCAATAAAAAGTTATTTTCCCTCTTTCCCATTATTAGGGACGCTTGGACTTTCGAGTCCACTCTTCTCCCATTTTTTTGAATGGCAAGCCCGTTATTGGAGTTATACTCTAAGCGCGCTTCAAAATCTCTTTGATGGGGGGAGAAGAAAGGGAGAGGTAACTGCTGCCAAAGCTCAGTTTGCGGAAAATTTCATCACCTATCAAAACACCGTCAATCAGGCCTTTAAAGAGGTAGAAGATGCATTATCTATTTTGCGCTACACCCACCTTCAATTTGATGCTCAGGAAGTGGCCTGGAAGGCAGCCTCAGATACATTAGGTTTAGCCCAAGAACAATTTAAGTCGGGTCTTATTTCCTATCTTCTCGTGGCCGATGCGGGGGTGAGTGCAATTGCCATAGAACGGGAGCTGATTTCTCTAAAGGGCGAGCAGATCGTTGCCTGGATTCAACTGATACAATCGTTAGGGCTCCAAGTCGAAGAGGTGCTATCGCCAGAGGCTCTATTTTAATGCGCTTTCATTAAGTTTTGGGAATGAAGCCGTAGCGGTGGGTATCGATGCTGAGGGCTACCTCGCGCAGGTAGTGGAGCAGCTCGATGCGGCCGTTGGCGAGCACGGGAGAGTCGAGGAGGATGGTCCCCTTCTCGGCGGCTCTGCTCTGGAGGGCGAAAGAGGGTTTGGTGAGAAGGCGGATGCGGGAGGGATTTCTGCTGAAGAGGTCAAGCTCCTCTTCTTGGGTGACGGTGATGCCGGGGATCTCGTTGAGAGGGAGGGGGATTGCAGTAGAGATGTCGAGAGGGGTTCCACAGGCCAGACAGGCAGCTACGACCTGTAGGAGGCTGAGAAGGTTTTCGGGTCGTTCATAACGGACAGAGGCTTTGGAAAGGGGGATGAGGTAGAAATAGTTATCTTGTCCATAGAGCGAGGAGGGGTCTGTAGGCTCTTTGAGAATGGGTGCCCAGTAGGCATAATTCTCAGCGCTTCCTTGCCAAATTTCGCATGCTTTTGGGGATAAATCGAGCGTTTTGATTTTTGGAAGTAGAGGGAGGAGGGCAGGTGGAAGAGAGGCTTTCTCATGAGGCATCTCTCTCTGAAGCGGGCGAGCCAATTGGTGCACATAATTGGGTCCTCCAGCTTTAGCACCTGATCCAAAACTACTGGCTTTACAACCCCCAAAGGGCTGTCTGCGGACAATGGCGCCTGTAATGCCGCGATTGATATAGAGATTGCCAGCTACGATCTTCTCTTTCCACTTCTCCTGCTCCCTCGGATCGAGACTGTGGAGACCACTTGTCAGGCCATAGGGTGTACCGTTTGCGAGACGGATCGCTTCGTCGAGGGATGCAGCTCTCATCACCCCGAGAACGGGTCCAAAGAGCTCTGTTTGATGCGTGAAGCTATTTTCTGAAACGCCCCATTTGATGCCGGGGCTCCAGAGGTGAGGATTTTTGGGATCAGCTTTGGGCTGAAGAAGCCAGCTCTCACCTGGTTCTAGGGTGGTTAATCCCCGCAATAGCGGGCCCATGGGAGGGCGAATCAAAGGAGTGATTTTAGCAGTGGGATTCCAAGCTGTTGCCACTTTTAGGCTGCTCGCTGCATCTAGAAGCTGCCTTTTAAAGTCGGGATCATCGTAGATTTCGGCTTCAAGGATAGCCAAGCTGCAGGCGCTGCATTTTTGCCCCGCATGACCAAAAGCAGAGAGGACAATGTCACGCACCGCTAAATCACGATCGCAGAGAGCGGTAGCGATGATGGCATTTTTTCCTCCTGTTTCCGCATGGAGATCGATTCCAGGACGGAGGTGCATGAAGTGAAGGGCTGTCTGTGTGCTGCCGGTAAGGATGACGCTGCTGATGCTCGGATGTTTGATTAAATAGCTTCCCACAGGCTCGTCAGGGCAGTTAATAAAGTGAAGCGCCTCTTTAGGAATGCCGGCCTCCCAAAAGGCTTGGACTAGCTGCCAACCCACTAAAACCGATTCAGGTGCCGGTTTGAAAATAACGATGTTTCCTGTCGTCAGAGCAGCTGCAATCCCGTTCACAGGAATCGAGCAGGGGAAGTTCCAAGGTGGAGCTACCAGAACAGTGCCTTTAGGTTTCCAGCCCAGATCCCCCATTGCCAGCTGTTTTGACCAGTTTTTTCGGTAGTAATCGATAAAATCGATCGCTTCGGAGACCTCAGGGTCAGCTTCTGAGACCGTTTTCCCCGTATCGGCAATCATGGCGCCAATCAAATCCTCACGCTGCTTTTTCAGCTGCCCAGCTACCTTTCCGAGGAGGTGTGACCGTTGATCAAAGGGAAGAGAGGCCCACTGCTGCTGATATTGAGAGGCTGCTACAAGGGCGCTGTCGACGTGTGTAATATCGGCGAGGCTATATCTATAATAGACTTGGTGAGGTTTGGAAGGATCGACTCCTTCACCCACCTGCTCTGTTTGGATCTCTTTGCCACCGATGACTAAAGGGATCTGAGTGAAGGTTCTCTTTTCCCATTTTTCAAAGATCTGAGAGGCCCATTTGCGATTTTCAGGCAATGAGAAGTCGGTATCGGCTTCATTTTTAAATGACTCAGTGTCCGAAGGAGGAATAGCTGGGAGAAATCGATTCTGTTTGCGCTTTTTTGCATGCGAGAGAGAATCGATCTTTTTGGAGGCCTCTTTAAAGCGCTCCGTCTCCTGTCTCCAAGTGGCATTGCCCGGTTGAAGCTCATAAAAGTGGCGCAAGAAGTTTTCAGGGCCACTATTCTCATCGAGTCTGCGAATCAGATAGGCAACTGCCGTATGGAAATCCTTTCGTTTGGCTTCTGGACAATAGAGGAGTATGCCACCTGCCAACTTCTGGACCACCCTCCTTAAAGGGTTCGCCATCCCTTCCAGCATTTCGAAGGTGATGAATGGCTCGGTACGATGTTCAGATCTTAAGATAAAGGCGTAAGCAATTTCGAAGAGATTGTGGCTTCCCACCCCAATATGAACGGCTTCGGCATGCTCAGGTTGACAAGCATACTCGAGCATCTGTTTAAAATGGGCATCAGTTTCCGCTTTATGGTCGTAAGTGGCCAGCTCCCATCCTTTGACAGAACTTTCGACACTTTCCATCGACATGTTCGCCCCTTTGACGAGACGGATCTTGATCGGGCCCCCCCCTTTCTGCTTTCTTTCGATCGCCCACTCTGTTAAGTCGACCAGAATAGGAAAGGTGTCAGGAAGATAGCTTTGAAGAACGATGCCTGCTGGCGTCTTCCACTGATCGGGCTGGCTGAGAACTTTCTTAAAGAGATCCACGGTCAGAGCAAGATCCTTATACTCTTCCATATCGAGGTTCACGAATTTGGAGACTTGATGGCCATTGGGAAGTCGGAATGGATGCGCTTTTGCAGCATCGTAAAGCAGCTTGAGCCGTTCTGAAAGGGTTCTCAAGTTGTCATCGTAGCCCACCATGTTGATTTGGCTGAAAATGGTCGAAATTTTGACAGAAACATACTCGATATCTGGGTTTGCGAGGTCTTCGAGATAAACTTTCAGTCGACGCATCGCCTCCTGCTCTCCGAGAATGGCTTCACCGAGATGGTTGATGTTGAGGCGAATATTCTCTTTATGCGCCTGTTTAAAAAAAGAGGCCTGATCCTTGGGATCTTCCGGGAGAAGCACCTGCTTGGTCTCTTCGGTGATCTGCCCACGGATCAATGCCATCAAAAAGTCAGGAAAGCGCTTTCCAAACCACTTAAAGAGGGTGAAGCGAAACCGATCCCATGGTGAAAGAAAGGAGGGAATCCCATATTTCTTCAGCAGATATACAAGAAGGTCAGCTGTTTTTTTAGCAGAATGGCTGCGGAATACTTGATCTGTCATCTGAGTGGTGAAAGAGCGGCCTTGTGGATCATTCATCATCCGTGCTAGCCACGCTTCCTGTTTTTTCTCAGCATGGCTCTTTTCTTGAATCGCTTCTTGGAGCAGGAAGGAGGCTAACTCTATCGATTTCTCAACTCGTTGTTCACGTGTCAGCGAAACGCCCTCAACAGTACGAAGAAGTTCTTTTGCTTGGTTCAAAGGATCAGCCATTCTTTCCTTTTACTCACTCGACATATATTTTCAAACAGCATAACCTCCTGTCAGATGATTCTTCGTTTCTTTCTCCTATTTCTCTTACTTCCAATCCCACTACTTGCGATCACGCAGGTGGGAGCGGATCGGTTATTCGAGAGCAATTATTTCATGCTTTTGAAAGGCAAGAGAATAGGGGTGATCACCAATCAGTCAGCTCTCAATAACCAGCTCAAAACCACTTTTGATTTACTGAAAGAGCGGCAATCGGAAGGCTACTCGCTCACCGCAGTTTTTGCTCCAGAACATGGCTTTTTCGGCAGCGCCTATGCTTGTGAAACGGTCAAGGATCAGAAATTGGGCGAAATTCCCCTCTTTGGACTATTTGGAGAGCGGCGCCGGCCGACAGCAGAGATGTTAAACAAGGTCGATCTCTTGATCTATGATATTCAGGATATCGGAACGCGCTCCTACACATTTATATCGACCCTTTTCTACTGCATGGAGGAGGCGGCGAAACAGGAGATTCCACTGATCGTACTCGACAGGCCCAATCCGATGGGAGGCCTCGTGGTCGATGGCCCTCTCGTGGAAGAGGCGTGGAGATCTTTTCTAGGTTATGCTGAGGTTCCCTATTGCCACGGCATGACAACAGGAGAGCTGGCGCACTATTTCAACGAAGAATACAGTATCGGGTGTCAGCTGACTGTGATCCCGATGAAGGGGTGGAAGCGTGGCATGTCTTTTATGGAAACGGGACTCCCTTGGGTGCCGACCAGCCCCCAAATTCCTGAGCCTGATACCCCCTTTTTTTACCCAACCACAGGATTGATTGGCCACTGCTCGATCGCTAACATCGGCATCGGCTATACCCTCCCCTTTAAGCTGGTGGGAGCGCCCTGGATCAACGCCGAAAAGTTTGCAGCTGCCCTTAACGACCAGGAGCTGCCAGGCGTTTTTTTTCAGAGCTATTATTATCGCCCTTTCTTTGGAAAATTTAAGTCTGAAAATTGTCAGGGGGTGCGGATGATTGTGACTGAACATAACCAGTTCTTACCCATGACGACTCAATTTGTAATCATGGGAACCCTAAAAAATATGTATCCTAAACAGTTTGAAGAGGCTTTTGCAAAAATGGTCGCCAGTGCAAGCTCTAAAGATGTCTTTATCAAACTGAGTGGGGGCGAGACGATCCTCAACATCATCTCTAAAGAAAAATTTATCATCTGGAAGTTGAGAGATCTCTGTGTTGAGGCACGCAGCCAATTTCTGCCGATCCGCGCTAAATACCTGAATGCTACATACAATTAGCACTCGCAAGTCTGTTTTGCTAAAATCCATCCTTTCCCCCTTGACAAGAATCGCTTATCTTTCATAAAATTCTGTTTCTATTTCTTAAACCTAGGGAGAGATATCCAATGATTAAGATTAAGCCTTTAAACAATCGCGTCTTAGTGAAACGCTTTAAAGCACAAACTTCAAAAGGTGGCATTATCCTACCTGACACTGCGCAAGAAAAGCCGAAAGAAGGAGAGGTCTTGGCAGTAGGCCCTGGAGTGCGTGACGAAGAAGGAAAGGTGCATCCTCTGACAGTGAAAGTAGGCGATCGCGTCCTCTTCACCTCCTATGCGGGGACTGAAATTAAAGACAAAGAGAGTGATGAAGAGTATCTCATCATGGCAGAAGAAGATATTTTAGGCGTTCTCGCATAAGGATAGGGGTTTTCAACTATGTCAAAGATGTTTAAGTTTAACCAGGACGCTTTAAAAGCGATCCACGAAGGGATTCGCAAGCTGGCGAAAGCGGTGATTGTCACACTTGGTCCAAAAGGGCGCAATGTGGTGATCAAGAAAAGTTTCGGAGCTCCACTCTCGACAAAAGATGGTGTGACGGTAGCTAAAGAGATTGCCCTGAAAGACAAGTTTGAGAACATGGGTGCTCAACTGGTGAAAGAGGTGGCTGCGAAAACTTCAGATGTGGCCGGTGATGGGACCACGACGGCAATCGTTCTCGCCGAGGCAATATATAGTTTAGGGATGAAGAATGTCATTGCGGGTGTCAATCCCATGAGCTTGAAACGGGGAATCGATAAAGCGGTAGAGGCGCTCACCCAAGAGCTCACCCGGATGGCCTCGCCGATCAAAACGCAAGAAGAGATGAAGCAGATTGCGACCATTTCAGCCAACAACGACGAAGAGATTGGCAAAATCATCGCAGAGGCAATGGAGAAAGTGGGTAGAGATGGCATCATCACCGTCGACGAAGCCAAAGGGATCGAAACGGTTCTAGACGTCGTCGAAGGGATGCAGTTCGATAAAGGCTATCTTTCGCCCTACTTCATCACCAATCCTGAAAACATGAGTGTCGAGCTGGAAAATGCTCTCATTCTCCTCGTCGACAAAAAGATCTCCTCAGCCAAGGAGCTGATCCCCATCTTAGAAAAAGCGATGGAAAAAGGGGCACGGCCCCTTCTCATCGTCGCCGAAGATGTCGATGGAGAAGCGCTCGCCACGCTCGTCGTCAATAAGATCAAGGCAGGATTGCCTGTGTGTGCAGTCAAAGCACCTGGCTTTGGCGATCGCCGCAAAGCGATGCTTGAAGATATCGCCTGCTTGACCGGCGCGACCGTTGTTTCTGAAGAGATCGGCCTGACGCTCGATGATGTAGGTCCAGAGGTCCTTGGAAAGGCCAAACAGATCAAGATTGGAAAAGAGAACACCACCGTCATCGATGGTGCAGGCGCTGCGAAACGGGTGAAAGAGCGTGTTGCTCAGATCCGCGCAGAGATTGCCAATTCCACTTCTGATTATGACCGTGAAAAACTCGAGGAGAGACTCGCTAAGCTGGTCGGCGGCGTTGCCGTCATCAAAGTGGGTGCTACAACTGAAACGGAGATGAAGGAGAAGAAAGCGCGTGTAGAAGATGCTCTGCACGCGACGCGCGCAGCAGCTCAAGAAGGGATTGTTCCTGGGGGTGGCGTTGCCCTTCTCAGAGCGATCCGCAGCCTCGACAAGCTGAAACTCAACGGTGACGAAGCGATCGGTGCGAAAATCGTCCGAGAAGCGGCTTTTGCCCCTGCCACAGCCATTGCAAACAACTGTGGAAAGCAGGGCAACCTCATCGCCGAGAAAATTTACGAGAAGAACGAGCCAAATTGGGGCTACAATGGCCTCACAGACTCTTTCATGGATCTGGTGAAGGCCGGCGTCATCGACCCCGTACTCGTCACCAAATCGGCACTCCGCCACGCGGCCTCTGTCGCAGCTCTCTTGCTGACTACAGCTGCCATGATCACCGACAGACCCAAGCCTAAAGAGGCTGCACCTATGCCAGGAGGTATGGGCGGTATGGGAGGAATGGGTGGCATGGGCGGTATGGGCATGGGTGGAATGGACATGATGTAAAATTCGAGCGCGAAGCGCTCCCACGAGTGCTTCGCGATCAATTTGAGGGAAGATGCCTACATACGACTATTCTTGTGACAGCTGTCAGCAGTCTATGGAGATTTCTCAAAAAATCACCGAGTCTGCACTGAAAACCTGCCCCCATTGCAAAAAAGAGAGCCTCAGGAGAGGGGTGGGAGGCGGCCTCGCCACTTTCCGCTTTCTCGGTGAGGGTTTCTACATTACCGATTCTAAGAAAGAGTGCTCAGCCAAGCCCGGAGGCTGCTGTCCCTGTGATAAGAGCTAGGGTAAGATCACGTGGCTGACTGAGCCGTGTGGGACATAGATCAGAGCCAACGCAAAACCAATACAAGCAATAATGACAAGGGCCGATCCGATCGTTGGCAAAAGGGATGGGGAACTACCCTTATTTCCCTCTACTTGAGTTAGCTCAGACCTACCATGATGAATGGCTAAAAAACCGTGTGCTGACATAATTCTCCTTTTTTTAAAGAGAATTATAACACATCATTATTAATTTATTATTAATTTTTTTAATTAGTTTGCCTGCTACTGAAAATAGGTAAAGCTTCCTTAAAACTATCTCTTTGGCCCTGATCTATAAAGAAATGCAATTCTTTCTTTTCTTTAGTAGAGAGTGAAACCCAGTAGAGGTTCTTTTCTATGATGTTATCATATCTTCCTCCAGCTTCGATGTGGCCATCTACTTCAGCAAAATCTCTGCTGGGTTGAAAATCTTTGAAGAATCTGATTAGGGGTTGGCGCTCTCGGAAGTGTTTGATCACAAATACCCCTGCGGTGATCAGGCTAGCAACCGCAATGGCCCCTCCTCCATACAATAAACTGTCGGCAGCAGCCTGAGAGAGAGTGCCAATCTGAGGCCAAAAATTCAGCAGATGGTCGCGATGTAAAAGAGCGAGTGCCCCAAAGGCGCTGGTGATGGTGCCCCCCGCTCCCAAGAGAGGGAGCACAATCTTATGAGGGGTATACCATCCTGTATGATAATGGATTTCTGGACTAATCATTTTCCTCCTACAAACTAAGAGAAAAGCTTAAGCCTTAGGTGAGTTTTCTTGCGAGTCATTAGTTTGGGCGCCAGAAAGCGGGGCGATCGGGATTCTTTTCCGGGACAAAGACTCAGTGCTCTAGGAGGTAGTTTACTTTTAACCCTCTGTACATGACAATTTTTTTTAGAGGGAGACATAAAAAGTCCGCAAATATGGCATGATTCTGGACATCACTCTGGAGGCGTCATGAAACATATCTGCGAACTGAAAAGAATTTTAGAACAACATTTCGATTGGAACAAGTCAAGATTGACTGTGTTAGTCAATTTATTGATAGGGCTATTTATAGTTAGAACAGTAAATTTGTCTGATCTTTCAACGCTTTATTTAGTGAGGCAAAATAGCGTCTAATCGTAAGAGTCCGCCGGAGCTCTTTCGAGGTACGCGCACGTAAATGTTTTTCTTCAATGTTTTTCTTCTCTAGGGCGGTTTGTTCTGGTACAATTCACTCACCTTTAAGTGGCTCACTTTAGATAGGCATATTGAGTGAAAAATGTTCTTACAGACAAAACATCTCATCATCCGCGAACTAACTACAAATGATTTAGATGAGCTGTCTTTGCTTCTGGGAAATAAAGAAGTCATGCATTTTTCCTTGGCTGGACCACTTTCTTGCGAGCAAGCTAAGGATTATTTAGAAAAGAGAATCTTGGGTCATTACGCTCAGTTTGGCTTCGGGCTTTGGGCAGTGATTCACTCTGAAGATCAAAAATTGATCGGCTGTGCTGGATTGATGATGCAATCAATCGATGGCGAAGATCTGGTCGAGCTTGGGTACCGATTAGATCCTCGTTATTGGGGAAAGGGTTTTGCCTCCGAGGCTGCCTTTGCGATCTCTCAATATGCTTTTGATCAACTCCACCTCGATCAAATCATTTCCATTATTGATCCAAAAAACAGACGAAGCGTCGGTGTTGCTACACGTCTAGGAATGCATTATTGGAAAGATGCTCTCTTCCACAACATCCCTGTGCAGATCTATGTCCTTAAGAAGGTGATTGTTTCCCCATTCGACCACACATGGACCGACAAGTTTGGAGAGGAAGCAAAACAGATTGGACAAGTTTTTAAGGGCATAGAGATCACATTCTTTCATATTGGCAGCACTTCTATTCCTGGATGTTCTGCAAAGCCGGTCATTGATATTTTGGGGGTCACTTCGGATGTTCTCGAGATAGATCGCTTCAATCAAGGAATGATCGAACTTGGATTCAGGTCGCTTGGCGAATACGGGATGCAGCAGCGCCGCTTTTTTCATAGGAAAACTGGTGTCCCTGTAAATCTTCATGTTTTTGAAAATACTGATCCTGAGGTAGGACGGCACCTGCGCTTCTGCAGTTACCTTCGGTCCCATCCCGATAAGATGAAAGAGTATTCCGAGCTCAAGACACGACTATCTAAGCAATTCCCTCATGATATTCATAGATACATCCTTGGAAAGGGAAAGTTAATAAAAGAGATCGACATTTTAGCGGCTTGGGAGGCTGTGCCTGAAATCCACATAAGAAATGAGAGGCCGAAACGAGCAAAATGGTCCTTGGAAGAGATCTTGAAAGCAATGCAGGTGAATATGCACTTGCACATGACCTATTTTGCAAAGTATGCCCACTCTATGGAAATCGTTTTTGAACCCGATGTTACAGTCGTTCGTTCTCACATTTCAGATGATACCTTCAACTATGTACTCAGGGCTCATTTCACCGAGAAGAATGCCGAAAATCGGATTCGGCATATTATGAGTCTCTTTAAAAACCATCATCTCCCCTTCTCATGGTGGGCCGGTGAATCGGACGCTCCAGCTATTTTGGGTGATTTGCTTCTACGTCAAGGATTCACCTTTAAAGAGAAAAATATTGGAATGTACATGGAACTGCCTCAGGCGACTCTTCCTGAGACTAAAACCCCTCTCACTTTTCAGCGTGTAGAATCTCGCGACCATTTGAAGCATTTTGCGGACGTCATCGCTTCCATAGGCGGAGCGCCTCAAGCATTTGATTTCATCTACTCCCAGCTTCCTCCTGTCATTTATTGCGGGAACTCCTCATTGGGGATGTATATCGCTTATCTTGATGATATGCCCGTGGTTACCGGCGTTTTAGTCACCCATGCCAATGTTGCTGGGATCTACTATGTTGCTACAATCCAAACGCAACGCAATAAGGGGTTCGGAACGGCTATGATGAAGCATCTTCTAAATCGTGCAAAAGACGAAGGTTATTTTATCGCCACTCTGCAGGCATCGCATGATGGGCTTTCTCTCTATGAACGGCTGGGGTTCAAACAATGCTGCCAGTTTTCTGAATATACACTTAATAATACTGAGAAATAATTATGGATAAACAAAACGCTATTACAGAACTGATGCTGATGACAAAGGGTTGGTTGTTCTTTTGGAGCCTACGACGCAAGTTCCCAATGGATCTCGGCGATGTCTCGGCGCAGTAAGTTATAATGCACTGGACAAAAGGGATAATTTCAGGATATGAATGTGTTTAAGCGCTAATTCTTTGAGGCAATGATCAAAAGGATCCCATTTCTCCTTATTTTGTTGTTGAGTGCATGTAACTCTCAGCCGAGTTCGTCCAAATCTCTTTATCAATTTTATAACACTCATCTTTTCTTTGATTTGGACGAAGAGGTAGAGCGTAGCCCTTGTGCTATCCAGGGCACAATTCCTTCCTGGTTATCAGGGACTCTTTTGAGAAATGGCCCAGCAAAATTTTCAGTTGGGGGAAAGAAACGGGTGAGTTGGTTCGATGGCTTGGCTATGCTCCATGCTTTCGAATTCACACCTCAGGAAGTCGCCTATAGCAATCGCTTTTTGCGCTGCGAACAATACTACATCATGCTGAAGGAAAAGAGCTTGAATTTTTCAGGGTTTGCTCAGGATCCCTGCCCAGTCCTATTTAAGAATCAAACTTCTCGTTTCATTCCGAAAGAAATGAAGGACATCCAATCTGCATCTGTGACGATCCAAGATTATGCTGATATGATGGTTGCTCTGACTGAAGCGCCTTTGCCCGTGGTATTTGATCCCAAAACGTTGGATACGATTGGAAATTTTGAATATGGCGATAAACTTCCTAAATCTCAGATTTGGGAATCGGCTCACGCCCAGCATGATCTTGCTGCTGGAGAAACGTTTAATTACTTCATCGAGTTTGGACAGCAAAGCTCGTATGTCATTTGGAAGATGCGTGATCATTCGACAGCTCGTGAAGTCGTGAATAAGATCCCAGTCGATCTCCCCGCGTATATGCACAGCTTTGCTTTGACTGAGCATTATCAAATTTTGGTGGAATTTCCATTCGTCGTGAATCCTATGGATCTAATCCATCGAACAAAGCCTCTCATTTTCAATTACACCTGGAAGCCTGAAAGAGGGACAACTTTTTATGTAACGGAGCGCTCGAGTGGTAAACTCGTTGCTAAAATCAAAGATGATCCTTTTTTTGCTTTCCATCATGTGAATGCCTATGACAAAGAGGGGAAGATTTTTATCGATATTGTGACGGAGCCCAACGCCGATGTCATGTGGGTGATCACAGAGACTGCCACAGATCCAAAGAAAGTCCTGGAATCTGGGAAGACTAAATTACAGCGCTTTACTATTGACATGCCCACTCAAACGCTTTCAAAAGAAATAATTTTCAATGATACTTTAGAACTGCCTCGAGTGCCAGCGGACAGGACTGCGCATGAATATCGTTACTGTTATGCAACAGATGCTGAATTCCCTAACTCCGTAGCAGACATCCGGCCTCTTTATAAAATCGACGTGAATGCTAAAACCTCACAGAAATGGGCACAAGCTGGGTGCTTTCCCGGAGAACCGATTTTTGCTCCACGTCCGGATGGTCAAAGTGAAGATGATGGCGTAGTCTTGTCCGTCGTATTGGACTTGGCCAATCATACCTCGTTTTTATTGATTTTAGATGCTCGCGATATGACGGAATTAGCCAGGGCTGAGGCCCCTCATGCTATTCCAGTTGGCCTTCATGGCTTCTGGAATCCGTAGTAGCTTCCAAACAAGTGGTTCAATCTGTTTCAATATATTTAAATTTCAGTTGGGGCGCCAGAAGGCGGGGATGAAGGCGATGAGGAGGGCGTAGTACTCGAGACGGCCAGCGATCATCCAGATGATGGAGAGGATTTTGCCGAAGGAGGAGAGGAAGGCGAAGCTCTCGGTGGGGCCGCCCATGCCGAAGCCGAAGCCGCCGTTATTGACCATACAGGCGATGGTGGTGAGGCTGGTGATGGGGTCCACCCCATCCATGACGAGGCAGAAGGTGCCGAGGATGGTGAGAGAGGCGGCGATCATGAAGAGGCAGAGGACGGTGATTGCGGTGTTGTTATCGATGATGGTAGTACCGATGCGGTAGGTGCGGACGGTATCGGGCCTGTAGATCGACTCGATTTTGCGGAGCATGATGTGGAAGAAGGTCTCGTGGCGGATCACTTTGAGGCCGCCTGCCGTGGAGCCGGCCATGCCCCCGATATACATGATCACCACCATGAGGAGCTGGATCGAAAAGGGCCAGAGGCTATAGTTGGCGGTCGCAAAACCGGTTGAGGTTTGAGCTGAGATGACCTGGAAGGAGCCATAGCGGAGGGCTTGCCAGAAGCCGAGGTGAGGTCCTCCCTTTGAAAAATCGAGTGGCGCCGAGGGGGTGCCTATCAATTTCCACGTCGCAAAGAGAGAGCAGACAATGATGATGGCTAGAAAGGTTCTCAATTCGGGATCTTTGAGCCGGATGAATCGGCCATGCATACAGAAGAAATAGATCGAAAAGTTGATGCTCCCTAAGAGCATGAATATCATAATGATGGAGTCGGTAATTGCGCTGTTATAGTAGGCGATGCTGATGTGATGAGGGGCAAAGCCACCGGTAGAAAGTGTCGAAAAGGAGATGGTCACCGCATCGAAGAGGGTCATCGCCCGATTGGTGATCATGAGAAGAATGACTTCTGCAAGAGTGAGTGCGAGGTAGATTTTCCAGAGTTGGCTAGCCGTCTCTTTGATGCGGGGAAGCATCGACTCTTTGGTGGGTCCTGTCACTTCAGTCTGGAAGAGAATCTTTCCGCCCACACCGAGCGCCGGTAAGATGGCCACAAAGAGGACGATGATGCCGCCCCCACCCAGCCACTGCATGAAGCTGCGCCAGAAGAGAAGGGGATAGCCGACGGCGTCGATCCCTCGTCTCTTTTGAACAGGCTCCACTGTTCCATAGAAAGCATATTCGGTACTTTTGCAGGGTTCTGACTGGATGGTTTGATAATAGGGAACCTCTTTCCCACTTTGAGGGTCATGCTTTTTGGGATAGAGAACAGAAGCTCCTGTTGTGGTGAGGCCTGAGACGGCTTCGAAATAGCAATCTAGAGGGTCTTTCAAGAGTTTGCTGAGATAGAAAGGAAGCCCTCCGATTGCCGGGGTCAAAAAGTAGACGATCAGGACCAAGAGAAGCGCCTCACGTCGGTAAAGACGCCCCGTCGCTTTTCTCCCAAAAAAGAAAAAAAGGGCTCCTAAAATAGCGGTAATCACGATTGTATAGAGAAAAGCAAATGTGGAGGGCAGTTGGGGATAAGCACCCACAGGGGCGATCCACTCACAGTAGATAGCCAGGAGAAGAGGCAGTGTTAATGGAGCGATCAGAATCCAGAGGTAGAAGGCTAAAGTTCGACTGATATCTCGATAAAGCATTAGAACAATTTCTTAATTTCGTGGGTTTGGCGGGGGCTGCTGATCACGACCACGGTATCCCCTGGAGAGAGGGTACGGCTGCCATCTGCCATAAATACTTTGCCTCTACTTTGAATCATCACGATGAGAAAATCGACGGGAAGCTCCTTTCCGAGATTGCGGAGGGGGATATCGACCAATTTAGAGTGATCGGAGACTTTAACCTCCATGATCTCTGCCTGGTTGCCATACATGGAGACCATCGATGCGATCGTCTCTTCGCGTGCAATCGAAATGATGCGATTGGCCGCACAGACACGTGGGGAGGCTGCTTGAGTGATCCCTAATTTGGTAATCAGTGGAATGTAGTTTGTGTCGGAAAGAGAGATGATGACCCGCTCAGAGCCCAATTCACGGGCGATCGAAGCCGCCAAAAAATTGACCTCATCATCGCGTGTGCAGGCAATAAAGACATCGGCCTCCTCCACCTTCTCCGATTGGAGAAAGCGGTAGTCGATGCCACTGCGATTGATGACGGTCGCCTCTGGCAGTAGCTCAGAAAGTTTTTGGCATTTGGCATAGTCTTTATCGAGAATGCGGACTCGAATCTTATACTCATGAAGCATCTGAGCGAGGTGGATTCCCGTGAGAGAGCCACCGACAATCACAGCCGATTCTGGAGGGCGTATGGGCATCCCAAAAAAGCGGTGGAGGCTGCGGATCGACTCAGTCTCACCAATGAAGGTCACCTCATCCCCCGGTAAAATGGTGTCGTGACCATGTGGAAAGATGATTTTTTCTTCCCTCAGGGTCTGGCCTCCTTTGATTTCTTGGAAAATTTGGCGACGAATAAGGCCCACCATCATCTGATCGGGTAGACCCAAATGTTTCGAATCACTAAGAGGGATCTCCGGTTTATTCCATGTGGGAGGAACCTTCAAAGTTCTCATCTGGATCGACCCATGGGCAAAGTGTTCCGTTGCGATAGAACCAGGAACGAGGATCATATTGGTGATGGCATCAGCTGTGAGCCGCTCTGGGCCAATGAAATGGTCGACGCAGAACATCCTTTCAAAGCTGAGCCTCTCTTGTTGGAGAAAAAGATCGTTCCTAACTCTGGCGATCGTTTTTGGGTAGCCTAAATTTTTGCCGATGGTGCAGGCGACGAGATTGGTTTCATCGTCATCGGTCAGGGCAATCAAGAGATCAGGAGTGAACTCCATCAGCTCCTCGAGGAGCTTCCAATCGGTTCCCGAACCGAGCCGCGCCGCCACATCGAGCTCCCGCGCCGCCTTTTCCAACTTCTGGGGGTCTATGTCGATCAGGACGATGCCGTAATTGAGCTGAGAAAAGATCGTAGCCAGATGGAGACCGATATCTCCTGCGCCGATAATGACAATATTCAAGATTTACTCCTCTGCACCGTTATATCAAATTCTTTCTTAAGGAGCCAATCCCCCTGCGGGTTTCTCTTTAAACCAAAAATCTTGATCGGAGGCCGCTCTTTCGCTATAATTGGCTGTTTTCGCTGCACTGGTAGCTCAGCTGGATAGAGTACCCGGCTACGAACCGGGCGGTCAGAGGTTCGAATCCTCTCCAGTGCGCACTTTACTTAGGAGTCATTGTGGGCGTTCTCGTCGGTAAAAAAGCACCTGAATTTAACCTCAAGGCGGTCGTGAAAGGGCGGATTGAAAATCAATTTACCCTCTCAGCGCTAAGAGGGAAATATGTCGTTCTCTTCTTCTACCCGCTCGACTTTACCTTTGTCTGCCCTACCGAGCTACACGCCTTTCAAGAAAAGCTTTCCGACTTTGAGTCGCGAGGCGCTCAAGTCGTCGGCTGCTCCGTCGATAGCTGCTTCTCCCATGCGGCCTGGCTCAATACGCCTCGCAGCAAAGGTGGCATTCAAGGTATTGAATACCCGCTACTCTCCGATATGAATAAACAGGTGGCAGGCGCCTACGATGTACTCAAAGAGGATGAAGGGATTGCCTACCGCGGCCTTTTCCTCATCGACCGTGATGGCATCGTCCGCCACCAGATCGTCAACGATCTTCCCCTCGGCCGCAATGTCGACGAAGCGCTCCGCATGATCGACGCCCTCACTTTCTACGAAAAGAATGGCGAAGTGTGCCCCGCCAACTGGCAACATGGCAAAAAAGCGCTCAAAGCCACCGCAGACGGCCTCGTCGAATATTTCAAGCACTAAACAGCTGGGATTTTTTATTAGATTTTCCAGTTGAGGGCGAAGCGTACGATGTTGGCGCTCACCCTGCCTTCGTTGTCGAACTCGTTCGAAAAGATTCCTAAAGTTGTGTTGGTGATCAGTTGCTTGGTGCTTTTAAGGTGACCACAGTGGACATGAAGGTAGGTCAGTGAGGCGGAAAGACATAAGGGAAGTGGATATTCGAGACCAGCCCCAGCTGTCCAGCCAGGGAGAGATCTTCTGATCGAGTCATGTTCCTTAGCATTGACGTTGCTCAGCCTAAACACGGTGTTGAAATTATCGGAGTAAGTTTGCTCGAGTTTGGCATTGATGACTGCCAGGCCGGCAGTGATAAAGGGAAGCCAGCTGCGCCAACTGTAGCCGATACGAGCGCGAAGAGTGTATAGCCAGTAGGTTTTGATTTCGCGATCTAAACGAAAAGAAGCGCCAGGTGAATCGATCAGCTGAGCAGTAGTCGGATGCGATTTTTTGAAGCCTAAGCTTTCAAAATCTGTTTCGAGTCCAATGACCCAGCAATAGAAGCGCGGTTGGATATTATAGCCAGCCAGTACACCACCTGTAAAGGCTGCTGGATGGAATCGTCTTCTGCCAAGAGCATTCAGCTGCACCACTTCGTGTGCGGTAAAGTAGGAATTGACGGAATTATTAAGAACTTCTGTGTCGGCATGGGCGCTTCCCCAACCATAGCCCAGATTGAGACCTACATATAAGCCAGACCAGTTATAAGAGGGAGCAGTACCAAACCAGGTGAAATATTGAGCTGAGGCAACCTGACCTAAAAACAAGAGTGAGAGCAACGTGCTGAGTAAGATTTTCATCACTAAATTCTCCAATTGAAGCCAAAGCGGACCATTTGAGCAGTCAGGTGGATGGAATTATGAAAAATGTTATTCGAACCGGCAAAAGGAGCGACATCCCACCCTTTGCTTGTTCTGATCTTTTCAAAGCGAGTATAGAGATAGGTCAAGCAGACCGATGCGCAGCGAGAAAAGGCATATTCTACTCCTCCCCCTGCCGTCCAACCGGTGACCGTCCTGCGCCGATCAGCTCTTTCGAAAGGATCAGGGTTTGAGAATCCGACGACCGAATTGAAATTATCAAAATAGACCTGCTCCGTTCTTAGTTGGGCTGCTGCAAAACCTCCTGTAAAGAAAGGAAACCAGCAATTGCAGGCGTAGCCCAGACGTCCACGCAGCGTATATATCCAACTTGTTTTGATCTCGCGATTTAGATTGAGTAGAGATGCGGGCGCGTCAGAGACAAAGTTCTCCGAGATCTTCCGGGATTTTTTTAGATGCAGAGTATCGATGTCAGTCTCCACTCCAATCACAAAAGGGATGGAGCAGGCTTGCCAGTTGTAGCCCACCTGAGCTCCTCCTACGAATCCACAGGGATTAAGGCGTGCTTTTTCTAGGTTGGCCAGCTTTTGATGCTCTTCAGGAGTAAACCAATCGTGGTTAGTTGGCGGAACCATTGTCTTAAAATCGGCCCTTCCCCAAGCATATCCCGCATTCAAACCAAAATAGACTCCTGTCCATTGGAAACATTGAGCAGTAGCAAGCTGGCCCACAAACAAAAATAGAGCAATGAACAAAATTTTCATAAAGAAGTCCTCTTTTTTACTTTATATATGAAAGAGGTCTATTCCGTCACACGATAAGTGAGGTAATCATAGAGATCTTTCTCGGTGAGAACGAGAAAGCTTTGGTGGAGTGAGCAGACCGGATTGGTCGCTTCGATAATGGTGGAATTGCCGACACCTGGTAGACAGATGGCGGAGATTTGGGGAAAGAGCTGGCGATTTTCGAGAAAATTGAATCCTTTGAGGTAATCTTGGGTACTGAACCCCTCTTCGTGTACGCGGAAGTAGACGACATCTCGTTTAAAAAGAAGGGCTTGAACGGCAAACTCTAAGCCTTTGCAATCTTGAGAAGGGGGTTCACCGAGGTAATGGCAAAGCTGATCTAATGTTTTGCAGTAGTAAGCGGTTTGAAATTCACCCCGCTGCGCTTCTCCGAAGAGTGCTATGGTAAAGTCCATCAGCTATTCCTTGTGGAACACAACCCATGTTCATCTTACCACATAAATAAATTTTTTGAATTTCTATATTTAAGTCGTTGATTTGATTCTACCTAAAGTGCGGCAGCGGTTGGAGTCGCGATAGATGGCTTGATCGCCGAGATCTGCCTCGATAGCGAGGAGGCGGTTATATTTGCAGATGCGGTCGGTCCGGGAGAGGGAGCCCGTCTTAATTTGACCTGCCTGGGTCGCAACAGCCAGATCGGCGATGGTGGTATCCTCAGTCTCGCCAGAACGATGAGAGAGAATGGCGTTATAACCGTGAGCTTGAGCGAGGCGGATGCAGTTGATGGTTTCGGTGAGGGTGCCGATCTGGTTGACTTTGATGAGAACTGCATTGGCGATTCCATTTTCTAGCCCTTTCCGGAGAAATTTGGTGTTGGTCACGAAGAGATCATCCCCGACAATCTGCACTTTTTGACCCAGCGCATCGGTCAGTTTTTTCCACCCCTCCCAATCATTTTCCGCCATCCCATCTTCGATCGAGTCGATCGGATATTTCTCACAAAGCTCGGCCAAGAGAGCGACCTGCTCATCAGAAGAGCGGCCACTATATTTGCCCTCCTTATAAAACTCAGAAGCGGCGCAATCGAGTGCTAAGGAAATCTCTTCTTGTGGACGATAGCCTGCCTGCTCAATCGCCCTCAAGATGTACTCTAAGGCTTCTTCAGCGGAGGCAAGATGGGGAGCAAAGCCTCCTTCATCTCCGACAGAGACAGAATAGCGGTTTGCCTTGAGCAGTTTTTTCAGCGTGTGGAAGACCTCTGATCCCCAACGGAGCGCTTCTGCAAAAGAGGGGGCGCCGATTGGGCGAATCATAAATTCTTGAAATTCTAAGTTATTGTCTGCATGTGCTCCTCCGTTGATCACATTCATCATCGGACAGGGGAGGAGATTGGCAAAGGGCCCCCCGAGATAGCGATAGAGAGGAACTCTTAAAGAGGCTGCTGCTGCATGGGCGATACTCAATGAAACTGCGAGAATTGCATTGGCGCCGAGGCGATGTTTATTTTCGGTCCCATCAAGATCGATCAGCTTCTGATCGAGCGCCGTTTGATTAAAGACATTTTCCTCTCTTAAGGCGCGCTCAATTCTACCCTTGATGGTGAGAATTGCTTTTTGCACTCCCTTCCCCTGATAGCGTTTGGGATCGCCATCACGCAATTCGAGGGCTTCATGGCTCCCTGTAGAGGCTCCAGAGGGGACAGAAGCAGATCCTGTGACGCCGCAATCCGTTGTCACAAAGGCTTTGATTGTCGGATTGCCCCGCGAATCCAAGATTTCTAATGCATCCACCGCGACAATTTTAGAGTTGATCATTTGACACCTCAGTTATAAACTCGACTTTGTACATTTTTTGACGGCATCTCTGAGAGAAGCGCCGTCGCTTTTTTTATTTTTTCGCTCATTTATAGCGCCTTCGGCTATGAATTTCGCAAAAAAATAAATAAATCGCCAGGCGCTTCTTCAGATCTGCGCGTCAAAAAATGTAAAGTCGAGTTAAAACTTGAGAATAATGGATGAGCGCATTTTGATACAAAAAAGTCTCGCTGGTGATGAAAAGGCCTTTGCCGAACTGGTCGGACGCAACAAAGAGCGGATTCTACGTCACTGCCAAAGCATCGTTCATGATCAGGAGATCGCCGAGGACTTAACACAGGAAGCCTTCCTCCATGCCTTCCAACATCTTTCTTCTTTTCGCAAGGAGGCCAGCTTCTCGACCTGGATCTGGAGAATTAGCCATAATCTTGCTCTCAACTACCTGAAAAAGCATCGCCACGTGGAGCAAGAGTATAAGGAAGAGCTGCTGATCCCTCGCTTTTTATCGCAGGAAGAGGTCGATGAGGAAAAGATGGATCTCATTTACGAAGCGATGGCCACCTTATCTCCAAAGCTGCGCGCTGTTTTTGAGATGTATGATTTGCAGCATATGCCACAGAAGGAGATCGCAGCGGAACTTGGAATTCCTCATGGGACAGTCCGTTCGCGAACCCATTATGCGAGAGAGAGAATCAGGAAATTTCTGCGAGATAGATAAAAAATCACTCAATTTCTGCGAGGAGTTTCAGATAAGAGTCGAAACGCAAGGGCGAAATGAGCCCCTTTTCTAAAGCCTCTTCCAGAGCACAGCCTGGCTCATGGGAATGGGTGCAATTGGGAAATTTGCACTGGTGGCTGACTGCGTTAATTTCCGGAAAGTAGTCGTGGAGATCCTCTTTTTTTAAGTCCCAGACGCCAAAGCTGCGGATCCCTGGAGTATCGATGCACCAACCGCCAAATGGCAGTGGGATGAGGCGCGCGCTGCTAGTTGTGTGAGAACCTTTTCGGGTTCTTTCTACGAGATCTCCGACCGCCAAATTGAGACCAGTGATCGCATTGATCAAAGAGGATTTTCCCACTCCTGATTGCCCTGAAAAGACAGAGGCACAATTGGCCATCTGTTTTTTGAGCTGATCGAGGCCCTCACCGGTCTCAACGCTGATCGCGAGGACAGGGATCCCGATCGCTTTGTAGGTAGCGACAAGGAGCTCAAAGAGATCTCTCTCCTCTTCGTTTTGCGCCAAAAGATCAATCTTATTGATCACAATCACAGGTCTCATTTTTCCCTTGCAGGTGGCGATGATGTAGCGATCGATGAGCGAGGGTTTGAGCGGTGGACTGACTACCGAAACTGTGATGAGGACCTGGTCGATATTGGCGGCAATGAGCTGTTGCTGTCTTCTCCGTAGATGTTCTTGCCGAACGAGAAGTGATCGACGCTCCTCGATATGAGAGATAGAACCCATATGATCTCCCTCTTTTTCAAAGAGGACAAAATCGCCCACAGTGACCAGGTTTTTGGATTTTGTCAGCTCTTGTTTCAACGTTCCTCGTAAAACACAGAGATAGAGGCTGCCATTTTCCTCAACAGTGATGCCCTCAGGGGAGATTCCTAATACGCGACCCCGCGCAAGCTCCTTTTTTAAAAGTCTTTTCTGGCTCTCATCCTGAAGCTGTTTCTCCCATTTCCCCAGATCGGTCTTTTTGTATTTGGAACGATCTTTTTTGGTCGCCATCTTCCTGGCCGCTTTTCGTTCTTTTTTGGTCTGGGGTTCTTCTTCAAAGTCGTCGTTCATACATTCATTCGTAGCATATACATCAAAATAGCTCCCGCCGTTGCCACGTTAAGTGACTCCATATCACCAGGCATAGGAATCGTAATTTTTTTTCCGAGTTTTTTTGTCGTTTCCTGCACCCCTTGGGCTTCATTGCTGAGAAGTAAAACAATCTCTTTCGATGCAGGGAGTTGGTCGAGAGGAATTCCTTCAGTATCGGCGATGTAGGTCGTTAAACTTTGATGCTGGCAGAGGTGAGCTAGCTCCTCCCAACTCCCATTTTTCCAAGGGAGTCGGAAGAGAGCTCCCCTAGAGGCACGGACCACTTTTTCATGAAAGGGATCGACACATGTGGGAAGAAAAAAAACGCCTCCCCAGCCCAGTGCAATCGCGGTTCGGATGAGAGTTCCTAAATTCCCAGGATCTCGGATGGCATCGAGTGCGAGGAGAGGTTTCCGTTGCATGAGCGAATCTTGCCCAGGGAGAGGGAATTCAGCCGCAATCTCCTCGGGCGCTGGCAGCCCTGTAATTTTTTTGAGAACAGGCAAAGAGACCTCTATGATGGGTCCAGAAAAGCGTTTTTCGGCTCCTTCGAGGAGCAATATTTTTTTCGGGGCACAAATCTGAGCGAGCTCTTCGACCAATTTATAACCTGAAACGACAACAGAGCCCTCTTCCTGCCGGTATTTTTGATCTTCGCGCAGCTTAGCAAGATGTTTAACCAGTGGATTCTGAAGGCTTGCTATCATTTATACTTTCGTTTTTGATGAGAACATGATCCCGTTTCATAGGTCGATCGGTTTTCGTCTTCTTTTGATCAGCTTTATTTTACTGGCTCTTCCTCTTTTAGTGGATTCTTTTATCCTGATACGGGAAAGATATAATTACACAATTGCTGAAGCAAAATCTTACCTTGTTCAACTCGCCAATTTTAGAGAGATTCCTCTCTCAGAACTGCACACTCTCAATCGTCCACTCATGGAACTACTCATCTATGATCTTAAACTGCGAAGCCATTTCCCCGAAAAAGATAGCCCTGAGCAGAGCGAAAGATTAAAGACTCTAGCTCAAGTTGGAGGATTTTATGGGGTTTCCCTTCTAAAAATTACTCCTGAAGGGCGTTATATCGTGGTAGCCTCGGGTGTTCCCCAATTTATTGGAAGAGACTTTACAAATTTTTTTAAACTCTATGAGTTTTATTCACCCTCTTCCTCAACAAAGAGCTCTACAAGCTATATTTCCTTCGACAAACAAAATTTACATCCCTATCACATCGTCATGCATCCCATTTTTTCATTAAAAGAGGATCGCATTGCGGGGTTCCTTGCAATCTCTGATGATATTACACTTAAAGTTAACGATTTTTTGACTCCGGACAACCGCCGTTATCCGGTTAATTTTGCTTTGATGCTTCCTTCCACTATTGTCTTTGCAGCTTCTGATCCTGACTTGAAATTTCAATATTTTCTGCCTTTTAAAGAAGGTTACAGAGAGCTCTATGAAAGGGAAGAGCCAAGAGCAGCCCACAGGATACCAACAGAGCCTATTCCGATTACGAATGAGATAGGCTATCCCTTCTTTGAGTTCACATGGAAAGGAGAAGAGCAGATCGGCTATGTCAGGCGGGTTCCTGATGCCGACTATGCTCTATTGACCTATGCATCCAGAAATGATGTTTTTCAAACTCCTCTCGCCGAATTTTTTAATATCTACACCATTTATGGTGCGATTTTAATCGCGGGTGGCACCCTCGCTACCTTGCTGACAATGCGAATGGCGAAGCCGATTCAAAGTTTGAGTCAAGTCATGCAGAAAATTCAACAGGGCCAACTCAATGAGAGATACCAGATGGATCCTCTCGGATTTGAGATCAATGGCCTGGGAAATATTTTTAACGAGATGGTCGATGCTGTCATAGAGCAGAAGCATAAAGCTGAAGAAGATCGTGTCAAAAGAGAAACTTTGGCAAGTGAGCTCAAATTAGGTCAGCAGGTGCAGCGAAGCCTTTTGCCTCAAGAAATGCCACTCTATCCAGGTGTCGATGTGGCAGAGATGTACATTCCTGCAATTGAGGTGGGGGGTGATTTCTATGATGTCTTTATCAAACGGAAAAAAGAGTCCTCACAATTAGCTATTGCTGTTGCCGATGCCTCCGGAAAGGGGGTACAGGCCTGTTTGTATTCTCTCAGCCTGCGCAATATGCTCCGCACCTATGCCCAAACCTATGATGATATTGCAGAGGCAATGGGAGCGACCAATGATCTTTTCAGAAAAGATACGGGTGAGAGCGGGATGTTTGTCACCGTCTTAGCGGGCATTTATGATCATGAAACGAGGCGATTGAGCTATTATTCGTGTGGACATAACCCAGGTTATGTCAGAAGGGCAGATGGTCATCTAGAAATGTTAAGGATTGAAGGAATGGCGATGGGTGTCCTCCCTTCTAAGCCGGGTATTCATGCTTTCGATCTCCAACTCAATCCTGGTGATACTGTCGTCTTTTATACCGATGGGATTACAGAGGCGTTAAATAGTCACTATCAATTTTTTGGAACAGAAAGATTGGAGGAAGCCATTCAAGAAGGCGATGATAAAACGGCGGTAGAGCTGGTTGACAAGATAGTCAGAAGGGTTTCTGAGTTTGTTGCTGAGGCGCCCCAGCATGATGACATTACACTATTGGTAATGAAGATTACAGAATGATTAAAAAAAGCTTTACTCTCCGTGTCCTCGTTATCAATTTTCTCTTGTTGGCGCTTCCTTTGCTCATCGCCTCCTTTATTTTTTTCCAAAATTCCTATCAGGAAGCCATCACAGCGGCGAAAAAACAGCTGAGAGAGGTCGCTAACTTCCGCACCTATAGTTTGGTGGCTACACAACCGGTGAAGCAGAGCTTGTTGAGCGAGCTTGCCTATGTTCTAGACGTAAGTACGAAGCTAGCTCAAGAAGATTACAAAGGCCTGACCCATCAGCTTGTCGAGATTTCTCATTTTTGGGGCGACTATCAGATCTTTATTTTGTCTAACGGTAAAAAAGGCTCTTACCAGATCCTTGCATCCAGCGAAAGAACGACGGTGGATACTGTTTTTCAAAGCTATCAACAACTGGGATTCGTCGTAGATGAAGGCTCAGGGACTTTTATCCGTTACATGTATTCACAAGGAACAGAGAGATATAATCCCTATATTTTTGTTGCTCGCACCATCGACTCTAAGGAGTCAGGAAAACCGATCGGCATTCTGATGGTTGCTGCTAATATCACGGAGCATCTCGCTACCCTTTTGGCACCGGGGCCTCAATTGAAAAATGCGCAGTTCGCTCTTCTCACTTCGGATGGCATTGTCTTTGCTGCTTCTGATCCCCATTTAACGGGTCAATACATGAATCCCATTTCGAGCGAACGGCTCCAGCAGATCCAATCCTCTAAACAGATGGGTGATATTCCCCTCGCTACAAAGCCGTTGCCTGTGATTAAGGGGAATGACCCCCCGTTTTTTGAATTTATCTTTAACAACCAGGTCCAGATGGCCTACCAGGTCTATGTCCCTGATGTGCGCCTCTCCATAGTTGCCTATACCCCCAAACAGGAGTTTTTTGGCGCATCAGTCCGCCATTTTCTTCTGATCTATTCAATTTATGGACTCATTCTACTAGGTGGCGCTGGAATCACCTACTGGATCTCTCTCTATGTTTCTCGTCCTTTGCGACAACTGAGCTCTGCTATGGGAAAAGTGGGCCAGGGTAACCTGAATGTCCGCTTCCATGAAGAACCTTTAGGTTTCGAGATCAATATTTTGGGTCAGATGTTTAACAGCACCCTGGATACCCTCTTTCAAAATATCCAGAAGGCTGAAGATGAGAGGGTCAAAAAAGAGACTTATCAAAGAGAGCTCGCAATTGCGAGGCAGGTGCAGCGCAGTCTTCTTCCCTCTCATATCCCCAAAGTGAAGGGCATTTCTGTTGCCGGAATCTATTTGCCTGCTACCAATGTCGGTGGAGACTTTTTTGTGATCCAATCAAAACAGATGAAAGAAGGAGAAGAATTTTTAGTTCTAGCGGTTGCAGATGCCTCTGGGAAGGGGATTCCTTCGGTGCTCTATTCATTATCATTGAGAAGTTTGCTGAGAAGCTATTTGACTTTGAGCAACTCTGTGGGTGAGATATTGAGATCAATCAACCACTCTTTTTTGAAAGATACGGGTGATTCGGGAATGTTTGCCACGATGGTGCTGGGAATCTATAATGCTGAATCGAGAGAGTTATCCTATTATTCCTGTGGCCATCCACCCGCTTATGTGAAGAGATCAAATGGAGAAATTATCACTCTCACACATAGTGGAGTGGCTTTAGGTTTAAAAGAATGGGAACCCTTTAAAACTGACACGATTCAGCTCAACCCGGGTGACAGCATGATTTTTTATACAGATGGATTAATGGAGGCTTCCAATCCCCAGGGCCAACAGTTTTCAGAAAATCGCATCAAAGAGGTTCTACAAAAAGAGCGTGGAGGAAGTGCTGAGGATCTATTGAATCATCTCGTCTACACCTTTGAAGAGTTCACTAAAGGCAAAACGCAAGAGGAAGAGACTACCATTGTCACTCTCAGAGTCGATTAATAGGAGTTTTGAAGAAAGGGTCGGCAGCCAAGTTTTGACTGACCCCCTCTCCCATCTGATCTGCAACGAATGGATCGACATTTGCGCTGCCTTTGACCATTCACAAATCCAAGAAAGTTGGTCTTGGCGCAATGCTCATATGAGCAGAGAATTGGCTAAATTGATTGTGAGCGAAAATGGCGAGGTGGTGCCAAAAGCTCTCTCAAGGGCGATCGACCTTCTGGAAGAGAATCTCTATTCATTAGGCCCGGGCCGTTACCATGATGCGGCGAGAAAGCGCCATCTTTTGAAAATCCTTTTGCTCTTTCGGCAAGATCGTCGCACACAAGCTGCTCTGAAACGGATTGGGAAGCCTTTAAGCCATCCGATTGCAGAGAGGCTGATCAGGGAAACACTCTCTTTACCTGATAGTGTGAGAATGACGGATGGACATGCGAGACAGGCTGCATTTGCAGCACTACTCACCTATCTTCGGCAGAACGTCGGTTCCTGTTTTGCCACAGCTCCGGCAATCCTCATCCAGCAAGAACAACCCTTGCAATTCTTATCCGATATCGCCCAGCTGATGGGAACGGGAAGGCTGACGCGGATTCATGGAGGTGTCGATTACACAGTGCCCCTAAGTCCCAGTTGGGGTATGGGAGAGCTGCTAAAGCCGATTATTCTCTCCCTTCTTAGAGAGGATCCTTGGAATCGTTTAGCCCTTTCACCGGGTCTTCAGGCAGCTTTCGAAAAAATAGGTTTGATCGATGCCAAAGGGAGCTCTTCTGAAAGGAAGGAGCAATGTCTCGCACTATTGCAAAAATCGACCTATTATAAAGTGGCCTCAGAAGATCGTTTCGACATCTTTAACTGCAATCAACTCTTTCGAAGTATCCTACTCAATCTGTTCGGAATCACTGAGGAAGATCTGGAACAATACAAACTGAGGACCATTCAAGGGCCACTTGCTGACCTCGTTATTCAGGCGCCGATGATACAAGGCGGGAAAAGTTTGGCCTGTAGCCGCTTTTTCAAGGCCTTTGAAGAGGTAAAAGGGGCTTTTAAAGCCATGACTGATAATGCTCTTCTCAAAGCTTGGGAGTTCACTTTAGCCTCACTCTCAGAATCTAAAGCCGATTTTGCCAAATGGAATCTCTACGCCAGTCTAGGTGTCAATCCCGAAGATCGTCATGGCATAGGTGAAAGCCTCTATGCGGCTATTCAGGAAAAGATCACCAAGTTCAATCAGGAAATTGAACTTTTTCAAACCAATTATGAATACCTCTTTGCCCAAGCCAGATATTTGGAGGGCAGGGCCAATAGCGCTTCTTCGGAAAGAGATGTTGAATGGATCCGAGCGGAATATCAAATTCGCCGGCAGGAGATCAATCGTCTCCTTTCTGAAAGGGATGAAATCTACTATAAAGGGCGCAAGCTCCAGGGGCTCTATCCCAGACTCATCGCCTTTTATGGAGAGAAAATCAGAGACTATTTTCAAGAGGTTTACGATGCAGAGATGTATGAGTTCTCGGTAAACCCTTACGATGATAGTCCTGCGGGATTCCGTTTGATGTATAAGTTTGGCAGAAGCCAAACTGCGGTCTGGACGATGATCTACTCTCCTACAGAGTATATCCAGCATCTCACCTCATTTTTTATCTCAACAGAGAACGAATTGCTCCAGTTGCCCGAGTGTGAGGGCATTCAAAAAGAGGTCGCTGAACTAATCACCATTGCGATCACTACCATCAAACGAGAAGAGTTCTTGGAAAGCTCCATAATCAGGCTGGCACAAGCCTATCGAGAGCCTTTGCCGGCAGATCCTCTCCTCCATCTCCATCAGGTGAAGCGCAAACCCTGGGCCTACATTTCTGGTGGAACGATGAGCACTCTCGTGAAATATTATTGGGGGGCTGTCAATGAGCCTCAAGAGGCGAAGCGGTGGGTGGAAAGGGAATCCGAGTATTTAGCTTATCTTCTCGATACATTGAAAGAGCTGCCATTGACTCTTCAACATCAGTTCCAGGAAAGGGGCGATAAAGGAATACTTGCTTCTTCTCCGACACATGCCTTTGTAGTTAAGCCTGGATGGCCATTATTACGCCAAGGATGGGAGAGCGATCTTTACTCCTATACTTGGGTTAAAGAGCATTGGCAGCTTCCCCAGCAACGATTTTTGGAGGGAATTCTCCTCGATTCCCGCATGATGGATGCGATTATTCAACAACTTCTTCTCTTCATCCCCCCTGGTTATCGTCCCCTTGTCAACTCTGCTTTCAAAAATTTTCCTCTTTCTATGACCCCTGTTGAATTTCGTGACCATGTGATGATGACCCTTTCCTATGAAAAATGGCTATCCGAACGGGGGCGCATGCAATGGGCACTTGAAGAGCTGGATAGTATTCTCTACCATTCTCTCCCTCTCTTTCCAGAACATCAGCTGCGCGAACGCCTCACTCTTCTCTTCGATGCTGTCGATGAGATCGACCCCACACAGCGCTTTCAGCTATCTCGGTTGATTGAAACAGCCGAAGAGGCCGTCGGCAAGTATCACATTCTTTCCGCAAAAGATCTTCGAGAGATCGCTCTCAGCTTGATCGGTACAAGTCTTAATAGAGTCCAGTCTAAAATTCCCTATTATCAAAAACTGACAGAGAAGATGCAGCAATTAGGATTGTGCTACCCTGCCCCCTTCCTCTTTGCGGATACCAACTGGGTCAACAATGTTTTCGGTTTTACACTCAATCCAGGAACTGCTGCTCTCGAGCTCTGGCGCTTCGATGATTGCGGCAGCACTGGCCATCCCATCACCCTCTGGAAAAGATATCTCAATGGTACAGAGAAGCTGGAGTGGAGTCTCTACACCAAGCCTGCCCAATATGAATCTTAAATCAGAAGGAAGGAGTTGAAATTTATAAGCTGTACGGGATATAAGTACTTGCGATTTTGATAGGCATATCATGAAAAGAAAGATTTTTGTTTTAGCCTGCGCTCTCTTTTCTTCGCTCTCTCTCATGGCAGCAGATGAGGTGACCGATGAGGAGAGACTCATTGCTGCATTGGATGAAGAAGAGACAATGGCAGAGGCGTTCGATAATGAGGATTTGATTGCTGCTGTCGACGACTTAGGGCCAAGCGCTTCTGGATATCTTTCTGAAGGAAATAGTGGTCCCGATGAGGACGATGAATTTATTGACCCCAGAGTTTTGCGCGACTTCATCGAGAGTCGAGGTCTGATTCAAACCCGCCAAAAAGAGGGAACTTTAACCCTTGCTGGTGATGTCCGCGCTCGCTGGATTGAAAATGGAGAAAAACTCAACGGCATCAAGCAGCGAGGGCAAGGAACGACTACTGCTATTAACCGCTTTAAGAGTGAAGTCAACCTCTTCTTCGATTACGCCACTCCCCTTTCTTGGGTTAGCACAAAATTGAAATTTGTCAATTTTGATGGGCGGGATGGGGGCAGCGCAACCAAAGTAGAGATGGAGCGGGCTTTTGTCGGCTATAATGTCCTTGAAAACGCTGATGAAAACTTCTACATCGAAGTGGGCCGCTCGCAGATGGATTATCTATTTGAATCCAAAGTGGAATTTGGCAGCCTCTTCGACGGGATCCATCTATTCTACACACGCGATTTCCCTTGCATAGGCAAGTGGACTATCCACGGCGGTCCTTTCATTATCGATAGCTTCACCAACCACTATGGCTGGGTTATTGAGACCTTCATCAATAAGTGGATGGATACGGGCCTTAGTATGAAGTATAGCCTCGTCGATTGGCATCGCGACGCGCCCACGCTCAACTATGGTAATTTGACAGATCCATTACTCAACGCAAAGCCGGCTAGTTTTACAGTAAGAGATAATCCACGCTATCGCTTCATCGTCTCGCAGATGCTCTTTGGATACGAAAAAGAGATCAATTTTCTGCGCTGCAAAACTCTCTTTCTCTATGGCGCCGTGCTGGTAAACCATGATGCCAAGCGTGTGCCTCAAACCAACTTTAAGAAGCTCAACGGAGCCTGGTATGCTGGTTTTACTCTAGGTAAACTCTGCAAAGCTTGCGACTGGTCTTTTGACATCAACTACCAGAGTGTTCAAGCACAGGCAGTCCCCGAGTTTGATCTTTCAGGCATCGGCCACGGCAATGCGGCTAATGGCCTCCTCTCCGACGCCATTATCTACGGCATCTCTCCCAGCATTCTCCGCCTCTTTTCCAACTACAAAGGGTGGGAGGTCAGCCTCCTTTACGCCATGACCGACAGCCTCTCGCTGCGCACCAAGGCCCAGTACACCACCCCCCGCAATAAGAGCCTCGGCGGCGACTTTGTCTTCAAAGGCTTCGAAATGTCCGTCATCTACGCCTTCTAAACAAAATTCGTGCCCTTGCTCAACTTGCTCGAATGTATTGCCAGGCTTCGCCTCTCCGCTACTACCATCTCGCAGTGATTCTAAGGGGAGGGCCCCTCTCCCACCCATTTTGGGAGAGGTTTAGCGAAGTGGCAGTTATTTGCCCAAGACATTACTATTGATCTTAAAGGGCTTCTCATAGATCTGTCGGGCGGATCTGTCACTTGCGTGTCAGATCCCCCTGCGACCTAATGCCGTCAAGTTAAGGAAGTCTGCAGTTATTATAAGGGGAGGGCCCCTCGCATCACTACGTTCGCTCGCCCCCCTCCCCTTAAACCCCTCTCCCGCCCATGTTTGGGAGAGATTTTCCAGAATGGAGTCTAAGCAACCAAGACAGTACAATCGATCTTAAAAAGCAGCTTATATACATGTCGGGTGGGTTGCGTCACTTCGTGTCAGCAACCGCCCGACAGATAAATGAGAAGCCATTTAGGATCCATGTTGTGTCTTGGCAAATATCCTCGCGGAGTCGACAGATCTCTCCCAAAAATGGGTGGGGGAGGGGTTAAAAGGGGAGGGGGGCGAGCGCAAAGCGCGAGGGGCCCTCCCCTTATAATAACTGCGGATTTCCTTAACTTGACGGTATTACCCTGCGACCCTTTGAGCCGCATCTTGCTTTGCCATATCGCTTCCTCGCTGGGCGCCTACGGCGCGGTCCCGCACTTTCTGGTGCTGGTTAAACCCTGAGGCGGTGAAAGTATCTCAGGTTACATCTTGCGTGAGTAATGCCTCGCCATTCCTGCCTGCGAACGGGGGGCTGTACACAGTACTAGCCCCCACGCTTCGCTCAGCTCCGGAAGCGATCTGGCTTTGCAATCTGCGGCCGCGGACTACTCGCGCACTCATCCCCCACCGTGACTTACGTCTCATGGTGGGGCCCCTTTCGTGTCAGCTCGTAGACATACTTGGGGGAGGTCCCCTCGCTTCGCTCGCCCACCTCCCCCATGCCCCCTCCCCCACCCATCCTTGAAGCTTATTTTGCAATCAATACGAGAAGAGCTGTGGCTGTTTCATATGTCTGCTGGCACCAGAGGAATTTTTTTTGGATTTCCTTTGGGGCGTCGTTGATGTTTTCGACAGGCTGAAAGCCAAACTTGGAATAAAAGGGAACGAGGGGCTGAAAAGGAATACAGTAGACAATATGCCCTTTAGGTATGGTTAGAAGTAAAAAATCGACGATTCGTGCTGCAATGCCAAGATTTCTAAAGTTGTTGAAAACATAGATGCCGCCGAGTTCAAAATTTTGTGAATCGATTGTGACAATGCGGCCTAAACCTGCTTTCACGCCATTTACTTCGGCAATAGCGATCCATTCCTTGTCAAAGTGAGAGTGAACAAATTGCACTTCGTCATACTTTTCGTTGATCCAGCCAATTTCGTCACTTTGAGCGCTGCGAACAGTTATTTTCATATTCGTCCTTATTGAGTGGGGCCGCAGGAGATTTTGATGGGATGGTGGCGGAGGTGGAGGAGCTGTTTGAGGGGCTGGAGGTGGGGGGGAACGATGGAGCGGGAGATGGAGATGGGGAGGATAGGGATATGGAGGTCCTTGAGGAGGTCCTGGAGTTTTTGTTGCCACTCGTCGAGGTTGGGGGTGGTGGAGTCGGGGAGCATGAGGCAGACTGAGTTGCCAGTTTGAAGCTCTTTCTTGATGGCATCGAGAACGATGGGGTCGATGGGGTGAAAGTGGCGGCTGAGGAGGGGGATCAGGCGCAACCAGCGGAAGAAGGCCGATTTAGCCTCTTGCCCATCTTCAACGGGCACAATGAAGCGGATGAGGCGGGGAAGCGCGGACATCAAGAGGATGGTGTCGAGCCAAGCTTGGCGCGGGGCGACGAGGAGGGTGGGCTGATTGAGTGAAATCCGATTTTTCCCATGCACACGGATCTGGAAAAAAAGACGACACCAGATGGCGATGAGCAGCCGCAGCAGCTGGTCGGCAAATATCGAAAAAAGGACGATGCACATCAGCAGGGTGATGATTCCTAAGGTGAGAAAGCCTTGTGCCGCTGAAAGGCCGAAACCATTCCCGAGAAGGGCCAAGAGCCCCGACGCTAAAATCACTCCTATAAAGCTTAAAAAATTGGCTGTAGCGACATTCTGACCCCGATCTTCATCCGGGCTTGCCAATTGGATGAAGGCATCGATGGGAACGACATAAAAGCCGCCGAAGATGCCCAGAATGATGAGAAAGGGGGCAATGACATAAAAATGGGTATCGAAGAAGGCGAGTGCGAAGAAGGCGAGGGCAACGCCGATAGCAGCGAGAGGCACAAAACCTAATTCCACCTCTTTCCCAGAAAATTGTCCCGCAAGAAATGCGCCGAGCCCAATTCCGATCGCTGTCATAAGAAAGAGATAGCCCCCATAGACTTCAGAGAGATGGAGCGATTGGAGAGCGTAGGGAATAATATTCAATTGGGTGTAGGAGCCCATGAAGAGAAAATAGGCGCCAAAAACGAGGGTGGTGACGAGATAGCGCTTTTTTTTGGCATTGCGGAGGGTGTTTATAATCACTGTGATAAAACGGGCGGAGACCTTTTTTTCGGCAGCTTGAGGCTCAGTCTTCTGAATAGCTCGACTGGTGATTAGCCCGAGGAGGGCGATGATGAGAGCAAAAGAGACCGCCACCACAAAATTGGAGTGGCTTACCTCTGTAATAAATGAGGCGAGAAAGGTGCCCAAAATAATAGCTAGGTAGGTTGTGGCTGTGATCACTCCATTACAATGAGAGATCCTCGTTTTAGGGACGATTTCAGGGATAATTCCATATTTACAAGGGGAAAAAATGGTGCTTTGGACAGCCATGAGAAATAAGACAGCGTAGCCACCGACCACCGACTTGAGGAAGAAGGCGATCATCCCGAAGCTCATTGTGAGAATCTCTGTGATACGGGTAACATAGATGATCGTCCGTTTACTGTACCGATCTGCCAAAGTCCCAGAGAGGGCAGCAAAGACGAGGAAGGGAATGACAAAAATCGCACCTGCTAATGCGAGGATCGTATTGCTATGTTCTTGCCCTTTCAGAGAGATCAGAAAAAAGACCAGCAGAAGCTTGAAGTAATTATCATTGAGGGCGGTTAGAAACTGCGTGATATTGAGCGCGGCGAATGAGGAGAGGAATTTGGACATAAATCCTATAATCTTGAGCAACTCTGTCGAAGTTTTGTTTGAGCATCTCAAAGCCAATCTTTTTTCGGAAGCAGTACCCTCTGCTTCGGATCCTTTTTTTGAGAGAATTTTGCTCACCCCGAGTGGTGGAATGGAGCAGTGGATCCAGACCAGGCTCGCCTCAGACCTCGGGATCTCCTGTGGAATCAGAACCACCTTTTTGGAAAAGGGGGCTGCTGAAATTCAATCCCGCCTATTTGATGCCATGCCAGGCCATTCACTCCCTTCCTCTGTCGAACTTTTTCTCCAAATCGAAGCGGAAATTTCCGATGCGCTTCTCTCTGTGGATCCGATCTGGCAACCTTTAATCAACTATGTCCAAGGAAAGGAGAAGCGGCAGATCGCTCTGGCAAGCTATTTGACAAAGCTCTTGGAGCGGTATGGAACAAGTGCTCTCGAGGCAGCTCTGGATTGGGAAAGAAGGCCCACCCACTGGCAAGAGGCGCTTTGGGGGAAAGTTTTTTCAAAGTGGGACTATCCTCAGCGTGCCTTTGCCGATCTGTTGCCGAAAGAGTTTCCCAGTAGCAATTTTGGGGTGCATCTTTTCGGATTTAGCCATATCAGCCCTCTCCATCTCCATTTTTTCCGCCAAGCAGCCCGCCATGTACCCATTTATCTCTATCAGCTCTCCCCTTGTCAAGAGTTCTGGAGCGACATTGGCCCCGACCATCCCTCTCTCTTGGCTCCTTTAGGGAAGATGGGGAGGGAGATGGCCCGCTTTATCGAAGAGAATGACCTCCCCACGGACGAAAATTATCTCAGTTTTGGGGGCGATACGCAGTTGAAACGGGTGCAACGGGGGATTTTGACTCTCCAACAAGAGGAAGAGGTCACCGAGGATGACTCCATCCAGATCCACGCACTAGCCACACCCCATCAAGAAATTGATCACCTGCACCAACTTTGTCAGGAGTGGCTGAGAGAGGGAAATCTGGAGCCAAAAGATATTCTCGTCATGGCACCCCAAATATCTACCTATGCTCCCTACATTCAGGCCATTTTTGGCAGGACGATCGATTTCCAAATTGCTGACATGCCCCTTCAGCAAGGATCGCCTCCTCTGGAAGCTCTTTTCTTTCTCCTCGATTTGGAAAAAAAGCGGTGGAGTGCACCTGCCCTTTTAGAGCTTTTTGACTTTGTTATCTTTCATAAGAAAATCGGTCTTACAGCAGAAGATCTTGCACAAATGCGGCTCTGGGTCTGCCAAACGGGCATCCGCTGGGGAGTGGATGGGCAGCATAAAGCCTCCCTATTAGAGCAAGAGCATCCCATAGAAGAGGCTGCCACATGGATGGAGGGGCTCCGCCATTTGATCGAAGAGCTAGCTCTCCCCTATACACCCACTCGGATCCGCTTTACTCAAGCGGAAAGCTTAGGGAAAATAGCGAGCTGCATAGCATCCCTTTATCGGGATACGCGTGAATTGCATCAGAAGAAATCACTTTCCGCATGGACAGCCTATTTAAAGGGGCTTTTTGAGAAGTACTTCATTGTGGATGATGGTAGTGCGCCAGTTTACTCCTTACTAGAAAATCTCGCTAGAGCGGCAAGAAATTTTGAGCAGAAACTCTACTCTTTCCCTCTGATCGATCAGCTCCTCAAAGAGTGTGTAGGCAGGGAGAGTGTGACACTCAATCGCCACCAGCTGCAAGCAGTCCGCTTCTGTTCTCTCTTGCCAATGAGAACCATCCCAGCCAAGGTGATCTACCTGCTCGGCATGAACCACGACGCCTTCCCTCGCAAGGATCAGCTGAAAGGTCTCGATCATTTAGGAAAACATCCCCGTTGCGGCTACTCACCCAGCCGTCTCGATTTTGATCGCTCCCTCTTTTTAGAGGCCCTCCTCTCGGCTCGTGAAAAATTTGTCATCAGTTATTTAGGGCGAGACCCCTATGATCTCTCCCCCCTGCCTCCTTCGAGTGTTGTGGCCCATCTTCTCCCCTTCATTTCCCAAACGCAGTGGATGCACCATCCTGGTCAGCTATTGAAGAAAGCGGCGATTACAGAGCCAGCTCCTCTAGATATTGAGTTAAAAAAGTTCACTCTGCCCAGTGGAGAAGAGGAGATTGCCATCAGCGATTGGGTACGGTTTGCGGGCTCTTTTCTCTCACATTATCTCTACCATCAAGGGCTCAAATTCCCGCGTGAAGTGGAGATCCTCGACGAAGAGAGTTTTGTGCTGAGCCCGAAACGTAAAGCGGCTTTACGTCAAGAAGCCCTACACGCCCCTCTCGACACAGTTTTGAAAAAAATCAAAAAAGAGGGCGATTTCCCTACAGGCATTTTTGGGGCTCTAGCCCATCTGCAAGTGGCAAAAGAGGTAGAAGGACTTCTTGAGATCGATTTAAGAGAGATCCATTTAGATCCTTTTCTCTTTGAAATGAATCCTAATCTAAGCGTGTTTTTCACAGGTAGTCTAGAGCAGGTTTTTGATCGAGGTCTCTGCGTGCAGGGAAAAAAAGATTTTCGGACAGCAGTAAAAGCCTGGCCCCTTTTAGTGCTTCTCAATGCTTACGACCAGAACAAAAATGAGCTCCTCTTTGCCTCATCATCAGAGAGTGTTTCTCTTTTTTGTGAGAGCGCTGAAGCAGAGCTTAAAAAGCTGCTCCACCTCTATTTTTATAGTCGCGCTCATCCGGTTTTACTGCCCTTGGAGTGGGTGGAGGGCATTGTGAAACGGGATCCCAAGAAGATCAAACCAGATTCTTATGATGAAATTTTCAACTGGTATGTCAGAGGGAAGGGTAAAATCGAAAGCAAGAGATGGATCGATCACTACTCCCCTCTGATAGAACCAGTTTATGGAGGGATCGCAGATGGCTGGTTTTGACGTTTTAGATCCCTCTCTCAATCTCAAAAGAAATATCTTCCTCGAAGCCTCCGCAGGTACTGGGAAAACCTTTACGATAGAAAATCTTGTTGTCCGACTGCTGCAAGAAGGAATTGCGATTGAAAAGATCTTGATCGTCACCTTTACAAGGGCTGCTACTCTGGAGCTGAAAATAAGAATCAGAAAGCGCCTTGAAGAGCTCAAGCTGCGCTCCGTTTTAGCCACCTTTGATGAGGCCCAGATTTTTACCATCCATGGCTTTTGCTTCCATATGCTCAAAGAAGAGGCCTTTGAGAGTGGATTTTCCCTCAGCCAAAGTGATGAAAGCGCCTCTCCTGAGGCCCAAAAGGAGATTTTAAAGGACTTCCTTAGGACGCAACTATTGCCAGATGAGATTCATCCACTGCAGCTGGAAAAGGCGTTGAGACGGGGAGGGAATAAGATCGAAGGTCTCATCAAGAATTTAATGAAAAGATATCCCAGTGAGGGCCGCTCTTATGCTGAGATCCGCTCCGCTATCGAAAGAGCACTGCAGAAGCTCTCTTGGCAGCCTTCATTAGAGGAGTTGGTGCACTATGCGAGCTCCTTTAAAGGGTTCTGTGATCGAAAAGGGAAGGTCCATCCGGAATGGATCGAAAGTTTAAAACAGTCTCTCCCTATTTTTGAGGGCCATTTGGATCATCTGATCGACCTTCCTCTTCTCAAGATGAAGCCCGATAATTTGAAACAAAAAGCGCCCTATCCAGAGAGATTGCATCAAGCAGATGAAGAGCTGATTCCACTGCTTGAGGAGATTTCAGATACCGATCTCATTTTAGGCAGATTGGCTAAGCGCTCCTCAAAGTATCTCAAAGAGGTTTGTGAGAAAGAAGATCTCTTTTTCTATGATGATCTCCTAAGGCTGATGCATCAGAATATCCATAACCCTGCCTTTGCTGCAGCTGTCCGTCAGCAGTATGAAGCGGTGCTGATCGATGAGTTCCAAGATACCGATCCAATTCAGTGGGAGATCTTTTCGACCCTATTTCTCCATCACCTTCCACTCTTTATAGTGGGTGATCCGAAACAATCGATCTATCGCTTTCGCGGAGCCGACCTTTATGCCTATCTCACGGCCAAAAAAACACTAGGTGATGAGGCTTACGAGACGCTCACGCGCAATTTTCGCTCACAGCCCTCTTTAATTGGCGGGCTCAATACACTTTTTCAAAAAGTGGAGGATCTCATAAAGCTGCCCAAAACAGGGGAGGCGATCTCTATTTTGCCGATCATACCTGCCCTGCCACATCAACATGAGGGGAAAATTGTCTTCGCGATGGTCTCAAGCGAAGAGTCTCTCTACCTTTGGATCATTGGAGAGATCGAACGGTTGCATTGTGAAGAGGGCATTCCTTACCGGGAGTGTGCCGTTCTAGTGAAAGATCGCTACCAAACGCAGCGTTTTTGTGCCCTATGCCCTCTTCCCTATGCGACCAAACGGAGCGAAAGCCTCCTCGATTCTGATGCATTCCCTGTTTTAGAAGACCTCCTGAGGGCTGTTTTAAATCCCCGTGAGAGAAGCTATGTCATCAAGGTTTTGGGCGGTCCCCTCTTTCATCTTCCACTCGAAGAGCTTTCCGAAAAGATATTCACCGAAGCCACACCGATCTATCGCTACCATCAGCTCCTCTCTGCTAAAGGCATTCTCGCCTTCTTTTCTGCCTTTGTAGAGGAGTTCTCTTTCCCAAGTAGCGATCTCTATCTCGATCTCTGGCAATTGGTGGAAATGGTTGCAGAAAACTGCGCAGGTCCGGAGGAGTATCTTCCCTATCTGGAGAAGTTAAATTTAAAAGATCCCGAGGCAGACTTGCTTAAAGCCCATGTGAAATGTGAAGAGGATGCCGTCCAAGTCATGACCTTGCATGTCAGCAAAGGGTTGGAGTTTGAGGCCACCTTTCCGATCGGTTTGATGAAAGAGGCCGATCTTGAAGACCCTGAAGATCTCAGTGAAAAAATGCGCCAGCTCTACGTGGCGATGACGCGGGCCAAACGCCATCTCTACCTCCCTGTTATCGATAAAGAGGGCTCGCCGATGCACTATTTCCTGAACCGAGTGCTTCAAGGAGAGTCCTTGGAGACCTTCGTGAAGGCCCACGCTTCCTTTGCCCTCATCCATTGTCCTGACAAAACGCCTCTTCCTCATATTGACGCGCCGACAAAGTCTCCCATAAAGCAGTCTCAGCAAATTTTCACTTTCAGGCCCTATGCCATCCATTCCTATACCTCATTGACAGCTCATACTTCTTATGAAACTCCACTGAAAATGCCGTCTGAAGCAATGCCCGCAGGCCCTGAAATCGGCATTCTCCTTCACCGCATTTTTGAGAAGTTAGATTTTACCCAGAAAGGCGACCAGTTGCGCACTTTTTTAGAAAAGGAGCTCTCAGGAACTCCACTCAACGATTGGATTGAGAGTGTCTATCAAATGGTTCACGAGACCCTCCAGGCCCTCTTAACTACTTCCAAGGGCTCTTTTTGCTTGGCCGATGTCGACCCACAAAGGATGATTAGAGAAATGGAGTTCCTTTATTCATCTGAAGAACCTCATGGCTATATCAAGGGCTATATTGATCTCTTTTTTGAGCATCAAGGAGCCTACTATTGCCTCGACTGGAAATCCAATTTTCTTCCTGACTACTCTGCACAATCTCTGATGGGTGCAATTGAAAGCCATCGTTATGATATCCAGGCGCAGCTTTACCACCAAGCCGCTCAAAAATATCTCAAACTCTTCGGAGCGGAATCGTCCCTTTCGGGGAGCTTTTACCTCTTTCTCCGTGGCTTAAAAGGGGGAACAGATCGAGGTATCCATTTCTTTGCCCAGGAAGAACTATGAAGGAACGAGAAGCTGAGATCGACAAGCTCTTTGCCAGCCATTTTTGTCCTCAAGGTCCTGAGAAAGCGCAATTGCTTTTGGCCTATCTGATGCAGTCAGCGCGTGAGGGCCATCTCTGTGTAGCGCTCGATGAGGAACAACTCTCCCATTTACCCGATTTTCTTTTTGACGAGGTGCTTGTCCAAAAAGAGAATCGCATCTATCTCAGACGGAATTGGGAATGCGAGCAGAGCTTTTTAACCCATCTGGCCCGCCTTCAAACACATTCTCCCTCAAAAACCATCCAGATCAAATCGACGCAGATCTTTGGGCTGAACCCTGAGCAAGAAGCGGCTGTGCATCAAGCAGCCAAAAGTTCTCTCACGCTGATCTCAGGAGGGCCTGGGACAGGCAAAACCTTTACAGCCGCTGTCATGATCCGTCTCTTTCTCGAAGCAGGGCTTAAAAAGATCGCCGTTGCTGCCCCGACGGGAAAGGCAACTGCAAACCTGCGCTCTGCGCTTCTACAATTCAATGACAATTGCCAAGCTCAAACCCTTCACTCACTTCTCAAGAAGAAGCCGATCGATGCCGATCTGGTTCTCATCGATGAAGGTTCTATGGTCGATGCGGAGCTCATGGAGGCACTTTTCAGCGCAGTAAAAACTGGCTCGCGCCTCATCCTTTTAGGAGATCGAGATCAACTTCCTCCTGTCGATGTGGGTCACTTCTTTGGTGATCTCGCCCGTAATCCCAAACTCACTGTCGAGCTCAAAACCTGTCTACGGGCCGAATTAAAACAGATTATCGATTGGGCCTCTGCGGTCAAACGGGGTGAGGCCATTCCTGTAGAGCCTTTACCCGATGTCAAAACACTCGTCGCTATGATCCTTGAAAAGGGAGGCCAAGTTTTAACACCACTCCGCAAAGGGCTCTACGGCTCCGACTATCTCAACCAATGCCTCCTTTTAGAAGAGCGCAAGCGGGGCGCTACCGAGATTCCCATTCTCATCACTGTCAATGATTCAACATTGGAGCTCTACAATGGAGATACAGGGATTCTTCATGCAACAACCCGAGAAGCCCACTTTTCAGCCGGTAGAGTCTTTCCGGAGCAGATCCTTCCCCCCTACGAGTATGCCTACGCCCTTTCTGTCCACAAAAGTCAGGGAAGTGAATATGACAGCGTGATCGTCCTCCTACCAGAGGGCTCTGAAAGCTTCGGCCGCGAAATGCTCTACACCGCCATCACCCGCGCCAAAAAAGAGATCACGATTCTGGCCCACCCCGGCATCCTCGAAAAAGTCATTCAAAACAGAACCTATCGCCTGTCTGGAATCTGTTAAGCCAAAAGCTTTCCATTTAATTAAACGCAAAGGCGCAAAGACACAAACAAAACAGAACTTATCGCCTGTCCGGAATCTGTTAAGCCAAAAACTTTCCATTTAATTCAACGCAAAGGCGCAAAGACGCAAAGAAGGAAGGTACGCGAAGCGCTCTTATTTCTTTGCGGCTCTGTGTCTTTGCACCTTTGCGTTGAATTAAATAGAAAGACTTAGGTTCGCTATCTCATCTCGACGGGTTGGTGGGAGTTCTTGATGTCGAGCATGGCGGCATCGCGTGCGAGTAAGCTGGCCGCTGAGGCGATGTTGAAGCAGGCACCTGTGATGGCAAGTGCTGGGTGTTGAGCGCCCAGCCCAAAGTCGAAGGGAAGGGCCAACAAGTCGATGCTCCCTTGGATCCAGTTCCAGGAGAGTTCGAAGATCTCATGTTCTTTCTCTTCTTCGATGAGGTCCCGTGTTTTCTGAACTAGATTAAGCGTTAAGACTGCTCCCCAGAGGCCCATGGTGGCACCTGTCAAAGCAGGAGCAGCGGTCTTCCCGAGGTCGTAAACTTTCATGTTGTGGCCCCAACGTACGGGAGAGATCAAGCGGGCAATTAAGACGAGAACATCCATTGCGATGTCTAACCAGTCGTTGAGTTTGTACGCTCCATTCCCATCTCGAACCCATTGCAAAGTCGCTTTGTCACCCACTTTCACTTCTTTGGTTTTCCAGAAGATTTGGCCTGTAACCATACGGTGGACTGGAAAAACAACACGTGCGCAGCTGACAACACCGCGTGCTGCATCAAAGCCGTTGGCGACAGCGTCACACCTCTTAGCTGCCTCGTCATTTCCATGCAATTTAGCGATCTCTCTACCTAACCCAGCAGAATAGTGGCCCAGCTTAAAAAAGCCATCGTCAAGACGTCCAAACCAGCCATTCCCTGTTTTCATGAAGCTGTTACGATTGGATGATATATAGCTTTCAAAACTGCATCTGGCGACTGTAGATGACATATTCTCCTCCTAGAAGAGAGCTATTATAACCTAAATAGAGTGGAAATTTCTATAGAAAAAGAAAAGCACCAAATTCAATTTTAATTTGGTGCTTTATTAGCTCGCCTCGATTTATGCAGAGACTTTTTGAGTCGCGCGCGATTTGATGCGAGAGGCTTTGTTGGCTTTATAGATGCCCCTTTTGACACCCTTATCCATCACGCTGTAAAGGCCGCTGAGCGCTTCTTGAACCTGTTTTTTATCTTGTGATTTCAGAGCCTCGTCAAAGGTGCGGATCGTGGTGCGGACATTGGATTTAAAAGATTTGTTAATTAATCTCATCTTCTCAGCCCGCTGGTCTCTTTTGAGAGCGGTAGGGCGTTTGACTTTCTTCTTTTCTTCTTTTTCTTTTGCCATGGTTCTACCTAAATAAAAATAAGAGCGCTAGCATAACCTAACCTTAAAATTCTGTCTAAGGAAAACCTTTCCAACAATAAAATCCTTTTTTATAAATATTTCAATGTTCTCAAAAAAGCTCATCTGGATTCTTTTTATTGTACTGGTTGCTGCCTTAGCTGCCTGGTTTATCGGGAGGGCGGGGATCGAGATCTATCGCTATTCTCAATACTCGGTGAAAGTGGAGGCTCTAGTTGAAAAGTGGACGATCCATGAGAAGAAAGGGGATCAATTTGCTGTAGAGGCACACTACAGCTATCAATATGAGGGGAAAGAGTATCAAGGAGTCGGGCAAGCAGGCACTTTTTATCCCAATCCTTGGGCTGCTGAAGAGGCTAAGTTGCGCATGGCTAAGCAAAAGTGGTCCGTTTGGATCGATCCTAAACATCCTGAGCGCTCACTTGTGGAAAAGCATTTTCCAGTGAAGAGAACTCTCTCTGCAGTTATCCTCATCAGTCTGGTGATCTATTTTCTCTTTCTGATGACCTACACGAGAATTAAAAATGAATAATGAAATCAAAATCAGTGCTAAAAATGATTCCGGGGAAGTACTGCAAGCTACTTTTGCACCCGATCGTGGGATGAATCTTCTCAGCTACAGGAAAGGGGGATTGGAGTTCATCGACCAGACGACCTATCCGCTTTTTGAAGAGCGCTATGCCGGTTTAGGAGCGCTAATTGGGCCCCATTTTCACCATCGCAATCCGAAAGTCATTCCTCCTGTCAAAAATGAAGCGCTCTTCCCCCATATTGCTCGCTTGAAAGCGAAAGGGGTGGCAGAGCCTTTTTCCCATGGAATCGGCAGATATGCTCCCTGGCAGGTGGAAAAAGTCACGGAGGATGAAGTTGTGGCCCATTTGTCGGGCACTGATCAGTGGCATGGAGTTCCTCTCAAGGAGCTGGAAGGGCAGAATTTTGTCATGCGCTATCATGCTAAATGTCTGAGTCAAGGGCTGCAGATCGACCTCTCCGTGAAAAGTGATACAGAATCGGTCGTTGGTTTGCACACCTACTATGCGATGGGATCGGGAAAGGCCTTCATTCAAACCCGGGTCCAGGACCACTATCTGGCCCAATCGACCCTTCACCCCATCCCTTCCACGTGGAACTTCTCCGCAGATCATACCCTGACCTATCCGGTAGACCAGGAGACCGATTTCGGCTTCCATCCCTTTCCTGATCCGACACAGGGAAAGATAACGCTTCAGTCCGAAGATCGCTGCGTCGAGGTCCACTATTCTTGCGAAAATGGGGAAAACTCCTTCCAGATTTGGCATCCGATGGGAAAGTCATTCGTCTGCATCGAACCTCTGTCGGCCAAAGATCCCCGAAAACCCAAACTGAGCGTCAGCCGCCTCAAAATTCTCATTTCAGTTCATTGACTCCTTGTGCTATAAGAAGGATTTTAGGCCCATGAACAGCGAAGTTGAATATTCTCGGAAGTCGTTTGTCGCATTGACGCGCAAAACGATCTATCTCTCCCTCCTTGCCTGTCTCGCTGTCCCTCTTCTCGTCGTGGCCAGTTTTGGAGCTCTAACGGGCTCGCGAGCGATTTTTCTAATCGCCTTTTTGGCAGGAACGCTCGCCATCGGTGGAGGCTGGTTTCTCCTTTCGCTTTGGGAAAGAAAGATGCAAAGGACGGTTTCCCAATTGGTTCAGATGAGGCTAGAGGGCCTGCCCGACCGCCAGAGCGCGATTTCTTTGGGCCAATCCCGGGAATATGAAGTGGAAATAGAGCGGCTCAACGATGAGCTCGAGAAGTCGCGCATCGGCTATGAACACCAGATCAGCCTCATGCAATCCTCCGTCGCCAAGAGTAAGGAAGAGGTCTACCAGCTCCATCTCGAGATGGATAAAAAATTGGAGGAGATGCGTCTCGCCTATCTCGAATTTGAAGATTTACGGAAAGAGTATCGGCGGCTTGAGGAGGAGGCGAAGGGGCGATTCAGTGAGGGGCAAAAAACATTAGAGCATCGAGAGGCTTTAATTACGGAATATCAGAAAACGATGGCCGAACAGCGAGTGATCATCGAGAAGAAGCAGCACTACATTACCAAGTTAGAATCCAAAGTAAGAGATCAGATGTTTGAAATCAGGAGCTTGCTACAGCTGGAAGCTCCTGTAAAAGTGGGGGGCGCTTTCGAAGAACCGATGGTCGAGATGCCAGAGAGTGAGCTCACTCTTCCGCTCATCCATGCGCCCCAAACCCCATACGATTTTTCGATCCAACTCCATCGCTATATCGAGAAAGCGGAACATCTTGTGGGGGTCGATCATCTGGGTTATGTGGGAGGGAAGTCTCCTCGCTTCCTCGACCTCTCCCTCGAAGGTTATGCAGTCGATAAACGGCGCCTCTTTGATAGTTTCAAAGATGAGACGGGAGGAGCTGTTTTTATCTATGCGTTAGGTGAGAAAAAATTTATTTTTGTGAATCCAAGCGTCAAAGCATTGACAGGCTGGAGCCAAGAAAAATTCATGAAGGAATTTCCAAGGCTCACGGTGCGTGGCTATCCTGAATGGGAAGAGGCGCTGAGCAAAATTAAGACATTGAAGGAATGTTCTCTGCGCCTCTCAATTTTGAACCGTTCCAATCAGCCCCGCCCCTTCGAATGCTATTTAGGCTTAATCGGTAAGGGGCCATTTACGCAGCATCTGATCGGGATTCTGGTGGCTCAATAAGTTGTTTTTTCTAACAGCAAATGATGAAGCACGCGAAAGACTCCTAAGAAGCGACGCAGTAGTCGCCTCCTCCGGGACGTCCAATTCCAATCAGTGTGAAAGAGATCACCCTCGAAGCAAAGACTCCACTTACTTCTCTCGGAGGGAAAATGGCGCGAGAGTTGCTTTGTCGGGATAGGGAGTAAGCGATCCAGGCGAATGGGCAGACGGGGAGAGCGCCGACGCCGTCTTTTAAAGCGGGTTGAGGCATACTGGTCATAAAAATAGCCTTTGCCAGAAGCATCGACGTTGGTGAAGTAGTGGGGGGAGAAGCGGAGTGCGATTTCGGCTGGGGTCAGTCGGGAGCGGTTGAATTGCCGTTCATGAAGAATCCAGACCACACGGAAGCCAGCTTTCAGATAGTCTCGATTGCGTGCCCGCACCTCTTCGGCGCTGATGGGAGAGATCTGCACTTCGAAAATAATTTTTTGAGAGAGCCAGACTGCGTCAGCGATGCGGCCGATTTCAGGGAAGCGCTGTTCCAGAGAGAGCTGTTCGTTGCCCACCATTTGTTGGAGAAGCTTTTGGGTTTGGTGGTGAATGAGCGATTTGCCAGGAGATAAGAGCATAAATTTGCATAGCGCAGTAAAGGATATAGCAGTATACTAAACGACATTGAAATTTTTTTTAAGTAATTCATGAAGAAAGTTAAAGAGCCGAACGAAGAGTTTCAAAAGAAGATGGATGAGCTCGTAGCCACCGCCAAAGAGCAGGGCTACCTCACCTATGAGGAGATCAACGAGGCTCTGCCGATGAGCTTCGATACTCCGGAGCAGATCGACCAAGTTTTGATTTTCTTGGCGGGGATGGACATCCAAGTTCTTAACCAGGCCGAAGTTGAAAGGCAGAAAGAGAAGAAGAAGGAGGCCAAAGAGCTCGAGGGCATTGCCAAGCGAGCCGAAGGCACTCCAGATGACCCTGTCCGCATGTATCTCAAAGAGATGGGCTCTGTCCCTCTCTTGACACGTGAGGAAGAGGTCGAGATTTCGAAGCGCATCGAGAAGGCACAAATCCAGATCGAGAGAATCATTCTCCGCTTCCGCTATTCGGGGAAAGAGGCGATCTCGATTGCCGGCTACCTGATCAATGGCAAAGACCGCTTCGACAAGCTTGTTTCTGAAAAAGAGGTGCCGGACAAGGTAAAATATCTCAAGCTTCTCCCTAAACTGGCAGAACTCCTCCGTACGGAAGATCAGACAATCGAAAAACTCCTCCTTTCGCTGAAAGTGCCTAACCTGAGCAAAGCGCAAGAAGCGCAAGTGAATGAAGAGATCGAGAAGTGCCGCATCCGTACGCAAGCCTACCTCCACCGCTTCTATTGCCGCCACAATATCATCGAAGACTTTGGCGAGGTCGTCTTTAAAGGCTACGATCGCTTCCTCACCCTGGAAAAGGAGATCAACGAACTCAAAGCTCGGGCAGAGAGGAATAAATTTGCCGCTGCCAAGCTATCTGCGGCTCGAAGAAAGCTCTCGAGACGAGAAATTGCTGCGGGGCGCACGCTGGAGGAGTTCAAGAAAGATGTCCGGATGTTGCAGCGCTGGATGGATAAGAGCCAAGAGGCGAAGCGGGAGATGGTCGAGTCAAACCTCCGGCTAGTCATTTCGATCGCAAAGAAATATACGAACAGAGGGCTCTCCTTCCTCGATCTCATCCAAGAAGGAAATATGGGGTTGATGAAGGCAGTCGAAAAATTTGAGTACCGGAGAGGATACAAGTTTTCGACCTATGCCACATGGTGGATCCGCCAGGCAGTGACGCGCGCGATTGCCGATCAGGCGCGCACGATCCGCATCCCTGTCCACATGATCGAGACGATCAATAAAGTGCTCCGTGGTGCGAAAAAGCTGATGATGGAAACGGGCCGAGAGCCTACTCCCGAAGAGCTTGCCAATGAGCTCGGGCTCACTCCAGAGCGGGTGCGCGAAATCTATAAGATTGCACAGCATCCCATCTCGCTTCAAGCTGAGGTCGGTGAGGGTGGTGAAAGCCAATTTGGCGACTTCCTCGAGGATACAGGTGTGGAATCGCCTGCTGAAGCGACAGGCTATTCGATCTTGAAAGACAAGATGAATGAGGTGCTCACGACGCTCACAGATCGCGAGCGGATCGTCCTCATCCAACGCTTCGGTCTTTTAGATGGGAAGCCAAAAACACTCGAAGAGGTCGGTGTCGCCTTCAATGTCACCCGCGAAAGGATCCGTCAGATCGAAGCAAAAGCGCTGCGCAAGATGCGCCACCCCATCCGCTCCAAGCAGCTTCGCGCGTTCCTCGATCTTTTGGAGAGCGAGTAGTCTGCGTTAAGTTTCAACGCAAAGACCAAAAGTCTGCGTTAAGATTCAACGCAAAGACGCAAAGTCGCAAAGGCGCAAAGAAATAGGAGCGCTTCGCGTACCCTCCTTCTTTGTGTCTTGGCGTCTTTGCGTTGAATAATTAATGAAGAATGCTGGGTAATGAGATTTGACGGCTAATGAACATCTACTTTGAGAAAATAGCAGAGAAGCTGCCAGGGTTTGAGGTGCGGGAAGGGCAGCTGAAGATGTTTCAGGACGTCTATGCGGCCTATGAAGAGAATCAGACCTACCTCATTGAAGCGGGGACGGGGACGGGGAAGAGTTTAGCCTATTTGATTCCAGCACTGCTCTGGGCGATGCAGAAGGGGGAGCCGACTGTTATTGCTACCCATACGATTGCCCTCCAAGAACAGCTGATGCAGAAAGACATTCCTTTTTTGAAAGAGGCCCTTGGCTTTCAGCTGAAGGCTGTTTTGGCCAAGGGAATGCACAATTATGTCTGTCTCAGGAAAATGTATGATGCTCAAGAGCAAATTCCTGAATCGATTTTAAGATGGTCTAGGGTGACGGTGGAAGGCTCAAAGAGCGAGCTGCCTGTTGTGCCAAGTGGAGATCTTTGGGAGCAGGTCGGAGCAGAGTCAGAAAGCTGTACCCATATCAAATGTCCCTATTACAAAGAGTGTTTCTTCTTCAGAGCGCGCAAGGAGATGGCAGATGCCCATCTCATCGTCGCAAACCACCATCTCCTCTTTGCCGATCTTTCGATCCGCAAGGAGAATGGCAAGTTTGAGGAGGCAGCTGTGCTTCCCGCCTACAAGCGGCTCGTTCTCGATGAAGCGCACCATTGTGAAGATGTGGCGACTCAATATTTTGCTGATACGGTATCTAGAAGGGGAATTATCCATTTTTTGGGACGCCTCTTTTCAGATCGCGGCACAGGAAAGCTTGTCACTCTCTATGGCAAAATCTGCGAAGCCTATCCGAATGGAAATGCCTTTGCAGAGAGTCTGACAATTCATTTGCCTGCAGAAAAAAGAGGGTTAGTGGAACGTGTCAACTATGCCTTTGAGAGGCTCTCCTCTTTTTTTGCGCGCCAGCGCCAGGAAGATAAGTGTCGGATCCGGGAACACCATCTGAAAGAGGTGCAGTGGCTGGATGAGGTGCAGCCCGCAGTGGCGACAGCGATTGAGGAGGCGAAGCGGTGGATCCATTCTGTGATGCTGATCGAGGGTAAGCTGAAGCAGCTGGAGGATCCTCAGCTGTTATTGAAGTGTGAAGGGGTTTTAGCAGAGATTTTAGGGCTCTGCGCTAGGTTAGAGCGCTTTTTTGAGACACTGCAAACTTTTGTTTTTGCCCCTCTAGAGACGACGAAAGTTCGCTGGATGGAAGGGACGCCGCCCGATCTCCGTCTGATCTCCGCCGATCTCGAAATTGCCACGCTCCTCTCCCAATCTCTCTTCGATCGCGTGCCCACCGTTGTTCTCTGCAGCGCTACATTATCAACGCATGGCTCCTTCAGCTTTATCCGCAGTCGACTAGGGATAGCTGCAGCCCAAGAGAGAATCTATGAGAGCCCCTTTGACTATGCCACGCAAAGCTTGCTGACCGTTCCGATCGATCTGCCCGACCCTTCCCATCCGAGCTATACCCAAGCGGCTGCAGAACAGATCTGGGAGGCTGTGGAAATCAGCAAAGGGGGCGCATTTGTCCTATTTACCTCCTACGCGATGTTGCGGGAGTGTGAAAAAATACTCTCTCACCGTTTGCACAAGCAGCAATATCTTCTCTTTTGTCAGGGCGATGAGAGCCGCTCGAACTTGCTCCGCAAATTTCGCCAATCGCCCAAGGCACTCCTTTTTGGAACCGACTCCTTTTGGGAGGGAGTCGATGTGGCCGGAGAGGCACTGCGCTGCGTCATCATCGTCAAACTGCCCTTTAAAGTACCTAGTGATCCTCTCTTTCAGGCGCGCTCCGAAGCGATTGCAAGCCAAGGAGGCTCTCCCTTTTTCGATTATTCCCTTCCCCATGCGATCGTCAAATTCAAACAGGGTTTTGGCCGCTTGATCCGCACCAAGGAGGATAGAGGCTGTGTCATCTGCCTCGACCCTCGCCTGATCAAAAAGGGGTATGGCAAGCTCTTTCTGCAAAGCCTTCCTCCCTGTCAGACCTTCTTCGAAGCAGCTCCCCATGTGGCCAAGCAGCTGCGAGAATTTTATTTAAAGATTGCAACTATCTGAAAATTTTATTAGACTTCCTGGCATTTAGCAACTTAAAGGTTAACTTATGTCATATTCGAGTGGTTCTATAAGCTCTTCTGATGGGATTGTACCCCCCCTATTTCAATCCTCCTGCTGTCATCCTAACAAAACTGCAGTGAAGGTGGCCATTTTAGCACTGACTCTTCTCTTCATCGCTGCTGCGGTCTCTGTCGGTATCTGGGGAGATCTTTTCTTGCCCCAAGCGATTGCCACAACAGTGCCCCGTGCTATCATTGCAACTCTCTGCACAGCTTTTGCCTTAGGCCTATCTCTGGAGCTGATCCTTTCCAGTATCAGAAGAAGAACATCTCACCAAGAGTGGGCGCCTCTTAGAGGTTTCTCTACTGAACCTTATGAGGTCTCCTCTGGGGGCGAAATTGAGGATGACGAGGTTGATGCGCTAGCGAAGTGGAGTGTGGAATTTCAGTCTACTGTCGCCATTGATTGGAGAATCACTCAGGTAAGAAACAATGGTCAAGTGGTTGTTGCTGTGGGTGATAAAGAGTTTCGAGAGAAAATTATAGGAGCCATAGGGGAAGGTCCAGAACCTTATAAGACAATGACCTTTCTCACAACAACTCTCGGACAAGGAAAAGAGGGCAATTTTCTTGTTATTATCGATCCATTACCCACGGGCAAATACAATTGGTGGTATCACGGCTTGAAGTTTCCTAATCCCCTTGTGGTAGCTGATATTGGTGCTATTCAGGCTACAATTAAAGAAGGTTTTGGAATTGACTTCGAGACTTTCAACGAGCCAGTGGAAATTTACAATGCTTTTGAGAAGCTGTTAGTCCGTATCAAGAAAGACACGATCTAAGCGGCTTCTTTGGGGGCGGCAGGGAGAATGTTGGGGGCAGTGGCGAGATCTTTGTCGACGGAGACGGTGATGCATGCGTCAGACCAGACGTTGAGGGCCGTTTCGATCATGTCGATCAGGGTGTAGAAGGGGAGGATTAATCCCATCATATAGAGCGGGATATCCATGCCGACGAGGAAGGCGCTGGTGAGGAAGAAGCAGCCCATCGGGACACCGGCGTTGCCGATGGCGGCGCAGGTGGCGAGGAAGATCCAGCCGATAAAGTCCATGGCGCCGAAGGTCATTCCATTGACAGTTGAGACAAAGAGAACGGTCGTCAGGATAAAGGCGGCGCACCCATTCATATTGATGACGGAGCAGAGAGGGAAGCTGAAGTTGCAGACGCGGGAGCTGACGCCCAGGTTGTTTTCCGCCGCGCGGATGGCGACAGGAAGGGTGGCATTTGAGGATTTGGAGAAGAAGGCGACGGTCAGCGGCTGCATCATCCCTTTAAAGGTCTGAAGCGGAGAGATCTTTTTCATCTTCAGCATCAGTGGAAGCACGATGATCCCTTGGATCAGGTTGGCGCCGACGACGCAAGCGAGATAGAGGACGAGGCGGCTAATGTGGGAATAATTGTGTTGTAAATCTTTGACGAGAAGTGTCATGAAGGCCCAGATGGCGATCGGCATCAGGGCGATGATGAAGCTGGTCACTTTGATCATGGCGCCGAAGAGGCCGGAGAAAAACTGATTGAGAAAGCTCTTTTGTTCCACGGGGAGAAAGAGAATAGCGATACTGATCAAAATAGCGACAAAGACGACGCCCATCACATTCCCCTCAGCAAAGGCCTGGAAGATGTTGGAAGGGACGATGTTCATCAAGAAGGTGAGATAGGATTTTTGCTCGCCGGAACTTTCTCCTATAGCCTGTGATAGCGTGGAATCGATGGCGGCTCGGGCAGGATCGATAAGCAGATAGAGAATCAGGGCAATCGCAGCCGCAATAATTGTAGTTCCTAAGGTGTAAAAAAAGACTTTGCGCCCCATCATGCGCATCTCTTGCAGATCTTTCATGCCGGTGATCGTCGCAGCGACGGCTAAAAAGATAATGGGAAGGCTGATCAGTTTGAGCAGACGGAGAAAGAGATCTGAGGTACCGGTAGCTACACTATTAAAAAAGGGAACATCAGCCCAGCCAGTCAGCAGGCCAATACCCATCGCAGCAAAAAGTAAAAGATTTCCTAGCCAACGCTTGGAGCGCGGCTTCCCTCCCTCGCAGCACATAGATCAAAGTATAATAAAAAGAGGAAATAGGAAGAAGTGTAAAATTAAAAATTGACGAGATGGAGCGTATCGGAATCGAACCGACGACCTCAACAATGCCATTGTTGCGCTCTACCAATTGAGCTAACGCCCCTTAGACAATCAGCCATCGTCGCGTCGACCCAAAAAGAGAAGACAATCGCATAACGACGACCTCTTTGCGACACAGCGGTAACCTTGCAAAAGGTACTCGAGGTTACCACTGTTTTTCTTTTACGGCAACGTATGATATAACATCATCTTATGACCTCTTTTTTTCATGAGATCGCACAAGCCCCTCCAGATGCCATCTTCGGCCTCAATCAAAGCTTTGCTGCCGATCATCGCAAGACAAAGGTCAATCTTGGGGCGGGTGTTTACCGCACTGCAGATCTGAAACCATTGATCTTAAACTGTGTCAAAAAAGCAGAGGCTAAAATCCTTGAGCGCGAAAAAAGTAAGGATTATTTGCCGATCGATGGGCTGCCTGCTTTTGTTCATTTGACGAAGCAGTTGGTCTTTGGCGATAGAGAGCGGGAAAGAATCTATGGCATCCAAACTGTTGGGGGGACGGGAGCCTTGAGATTAGGCGCCGCTTTACTCAGACAGTTAGGCCTAAACCAGATTTATCTTTCCGATCCCACCTGGGCAAATCATCCCCGTATTTTTCAACATGCGGGCTTTGTTGTGGGCAGTTATCCCTATTTCAATCTCAACTCAAAAGGGTTAGATTCTGCTGCACTATTGGCCTCTTTGGAGCGTATGGAGAGGGGTTCTGCCATCCTCCTTCACGTCTGCTGCCATAATCCGACAGGCTGTGATCCGCATCTCGATGAATGGAAAGCAATCTTTGAGAAGATCAAGCAGAGAGAGCTCTTTCCCTTCTTTGACTTTGCCTACCAGGGTTTTGGGGAGGGAGTTTGGGAAGATCGAAAGCCGATAGAACTCTTTCTGAAAAGTGGTCTCGAATGTCTCATAGCCACCTCTTATGCGAAGAACTTTGGTCTCTATGCAGAGCGTTGTGGGGCTCTTTTTTCTGTTTGTCAAAGTCAGGAAGATGCTCTGCGAGTCAGTTCACAGGTTAAAGTTTTGATCCGTGGGCTCTACTCCAATCCACCTTGTCACGGCGCCCGTATCGTAGCAACAATCCTCGAAGATGATGAATTGAAAAAGGAGTGGGAAAAGGAGCTGAAAGGTATGCGTCAGCGAATTTATCAGATGCGTCAGCGCCTTGCACAGCGCATCCACTTCGATTTTCTTCTGCAGCAAAGAGGGATGTTCTCTTATACCTGTTTAAACTCGGCGCAAGTGGAGAGATTGAGTAGCGAATTTGCCATCTATCTCCCTCGAGATGGCAGAATCAATGTGGCGGGTCTAAGTGATGAAAATCTCGACTATGTCGCTCAAGCGATCTTAAAAGTTCTATGAGACGAAAGAGCTATCGCAAATATCTGATTTTAGGAGTGGCACTTTTTCTTCTGGTTACCTTTCCAGCGCTGCTCGTCGAAAAGATGCGGGCCGCCATCGTGGGAATCTCAACCTGGCCCTTTCGCAAGATCGGTTCTTCTGAAATCAAAACTCACGAAAGGGAGCGTCTTGAAGGAGAAAATCATCTATTGCGGGTGGAGATTGGCAAGTTGAGGGCTTTGCTCGAACAAAAAGAGAGGATGGCTCTGCTAAGTCAAGAGGTGAATCCCTCTCAATTTTCTCCGAGGCGCTGTGATCAGATGAGCTATTTGCTCGGTTTCATGAACCGAGCTGTGCCTGCCCGCGTGATCTATCGAGATCCGGGAAATTGGTCGAGCACTCTTTGGATCAATGTGGGGGAAGAGACAAACCATCAGTTGAATTGTGCTGTGATCCAAAAAAATAGCCCTGTCATTCTGGGAAGAGCGGTCATTGGCGCAGTCGATTATGTCGGTAAAAAGCAATCAAGGATCCGCTTGATCACCGATGTGGCCATGAACCCTTCTGTCCGTGTGGTGCGTGGTTCACAGCAGAATCGATTGCTTCTCGAAACAATCGACTTGCTCTTGCGCCATTTAAAATTGAGAAACGATCTTCCCCTTTCCGCACAAGAAAAAAACTCACTCGCAGCTACTCTAGAGGGGATGAAAGAGAAAACTTCTGCTGATAATGAAAGCTGGTATCTGGCCAAAGGGATTTTACAAGGAGCGGCTACACCACGATTTCGGAGTGTCAATCATACCTTGCGGGGAGTGGGCTTCAACTATGATTTCTCGGACGAGGAGGGTCCAGCAAGAGAGTTTGCAACGGGCAAACCTATCGGAGGCGCAGCCAACATACCATTGATGCCTATCATCCATGAAGGTGATCTGTTGATGACGACAGGGATGGATGGGGTCTTTCCTGCTGGCCTCAGGGTGGCCGAGGTGACTAAAATCTATCCGCTGAGGGAAGGTGCTTATACCTACGAACTGGAGGCAGTTCCCGTTGTGGGGAATCTCGATGCCCTGCAAACGGTCTTTATCATTCCACCGCTAGGATATTCCATGGAGGAGTCGCCATGAGTGTCACCGCATTCGACCATTTTCTCTATGGAATGGCTCTCGCAAACCATGCCAGCCAATTGAGTGAAAACTGGGACGAGGTTCACTCATGCTCGGATAAAAGCGCCGCCTATACCTTTGGAATTGGAGAGCATGTGGTCTATCTTCTTTTTAAGATAGTTACAGCCGTTGCCTTTATTTTCATTGCCATCGGTCTCACCATTCATTATGTATCAGGATTGGCGACAAAGCAGGATGAGACAGAAATGACTACGAGAGTTGTGCGAATGCAGCTGGGTTTGCTTGTCTTAGGGGAAGCTCTCTTGGGCATTTTTGTTGATATGATCGGTCTTTTATCTCCTCCATTAGCCTATATGACACATAGTTGTTTGAAAGAGCAGCTGACAAGACGGGCCTTTGAGAAATTGGGGATCATCGATCACAGCATGCCTTCGAGAGAATTTACAGCGTCAGGTTATTTTTCAAAGCTTTAATGATGAAGATTGTCACTGCGCAGGAAATGGGCCGAATTGAGAAGGTGGCATATGCGGAAGGTGCCTCTGAAGAGACATTCATGCAATCGGCAGGAAGTGGTGTTGCAGAAAAAGCCCAGCAGCTCATCGCTGAAAACCATTTAAAGCCCAATATCATTCTCTTATGCGGTTCAGGAAATAATGCAGGCGATGCCTATGTGGCGGGGAGAATCCTGAGAGCAGGAGGTTTTGTCGTTCAGGCTATTGCTTTAGCCCCCTTTGACAAGAGCAGTCCCCTCTGTCAGAAACAGAGCCGCCGTTTTCAGGATGAGGGTGGGCCCATCCATTATGTCAATTCAGCCGACGAGATCGACTGGCAGGATGGGGCTCTCATTCTCGACGCTATCTTGGGAACAGGTTTTCATGGAGAGGTGAAGGGACTTTTCAAGGCAGCGATTGAAAAGGCGAATCAGTCGGGAATTCCAATCCTTGCAATTGATATTCCCTCTGGAATCAATGGCTCGACAGGTAGTGTCGGGGGTAGTGCCATCCAAGCAACCGTTACGCTCTTTCTAGGACTTCCTAAGAGTGGATGCTTCACGCAGGAAGCGTGGGATTATGTCGGAAAGATTTCCGTCTATAATTTTGGCCTCGAGGATAAATATATCGAAGCTGCTGAGGCCGAGTATTTGTTAATCGATGAGCCGCTGATTCATAGCTATCTGCCTAAAATCAAAAGAACCAGGCATAAGTATCAGGCAGGTTATGTGGTTGGTTTGGGAGGATCTCCTGGGATGCCTGGGGCCCCTTTGATGTCCTCTTTTGCTGTGTTAAAGGCGGGTGCCGGCATCGTCAGACTTCTCCATCCACGCGGCATGGAAGCGGAGCTCGCTATGGCACCTCCTGAAATTATCCGTCAGGGCTATGGTGAAAATGAAATCGATCTGATCTTCAATGCCATGGCGCGCGCCTCGGCCGTTTTTATCGGCCCTGGAATTGGTACGTCGAACTCTACACTATCTATACTACAAGCACTTTTGCCACGTCTCGACAAACCCTGCGTCATCGACGCGGAAGCCCTCACATTGATTTCAGAGCATGAAATCGCCCTCCCGCCACAAACCATCATGACTCCCCACCACGGCGAAATGGAGCGACTTCTCCATGCTCCCAAAGAGATCACTTTCCAAGAGCTTCTCACTCGCAGCCAAGCCTACGCAGAACAAAAGAAGATCACACTCGTGCTCAAAGGGGCTCCTACCTATATCTTTCAGCCAGGTTCCAAACCCTATATCTCATCTCGCGGCGATCCTGGCATGGCCACTGCCGGTGCTGGTGATGTCCTCACCGGTATCATCGCTGCCTTTCTCGCCCAAACTCACATCCCCCTCCACGCTGCCCTCCTCGGCGTCCATCTCCACAGCCTCGCCGGCGAGTGCGCCGCCGCCGCCCTCACTTCCTACTCCATGACCGCCACCGACATCACCGCCCACCTCCCCCAAGCCTTCAAATCCCTTTTAAAATAAATCGCAAAGACGCAAAGACGCAGAGAAGGGTAAAAATTAACAAGATACGCGTACTCCGTACGCTGCAGGATCGCTGCCTACGGCAGCGGCAGGATGGGTGGGTCAGTTCGGCCCCTGTCGCTTCGCGCCAGATGCAGAAAGACAAAACTCATTTTCAAAATATAATTTTGAAAATGAGTTCCGTCTTCCAGCATGGCCCTACGGGCCTGGCCAAACTTCGCAGGATTCACACCCAAACAGGTGTATCGCCACCATTTCTTTGGACACAAATTTGCGTAAATTTCTTCCGTCGCTTTAAAATTATTCTAAAATTCTCAGTTTTTGCTATCATATCCTTGCCAGAACAAAGTAGCCGTGCTCCCTCTCCAACCTCAGCTAACGCCGATAAAATTTGTTCAGAAGGGTGTTCTTTGGAATATAACTCCCTGGCTTCCAGAGGGGAGTGATAATCTAGCTTTTCTAAAAGCCAGTGTTCATTGTACGACTTAATGAACTCTGCTACAGCCTTCCTAAAGTCTTCTAGGCCATGATAATGCCTACCGTGTACAATCTGCTCCTTAAATGTTCTGTGAAACCTTTCTATCACCCCGTTGGTTTCAGGCTCCTTCACAAAGCCCTTGCTTATACTTATGCCCCAGTACCGTGTTTGGTTAATAAAGCCTTCTGACATAAATTGAGAGCCATGATCTACTCGTAAACTGACCCCACGAGCCACATTAGAGGATGTTTTGCTAAAAACAACCTCAACAGCCTTATTTAAGGCTTCTATTGCAGCAAATCGACTTCCTTTCTTTGTGACATGCCACCCTAGACATTCAGCATTCCAATGTTCAATTACTCCGAAAAACCACACCCACCCATCTTCGAGGGTGAAAATCTTAGCGGCATCTGTACCCCACATTTCATTGGGGCGGTCTGTTGTAATGCGTCCATCATGTAGGCGTTCTTTTCCCTGTTCAACGCGATACGGAGAGAGCATTTTATGCTCTCTCATTAGCTTCAAAACTCGATTCCGCCCAATATTTAGTTTCTTGAAGCGTTTTAATCGAGCATGTATTTTTCGATGTCCTTCTCCTTGAAAGTGGCTTTCGGATATGTCTTTTTTGATGGCCTCCAATAGATCATTGTCTGAGAGGGTCGGCTTTTTTCCTCGAAGCCCCTTAGGTTTATATGGCCGCTTTCTATTATGATAGAAAGATGAGCGAGGAAACTTCCACACTGTACAAACTAATTCTACACCATATTTAAGATGGGTTGAAGGAGAGATCTTCTCGCTCATTTCTTGGACCTCCCCATACGAAAACCCGGTGCTTTGTTGGCCTTTATCTGCAAGAGCTCGTTTTCCATCATGAGCTCTCCCAGGCGTTTCTTAGCATGGTCTAATTCATGTTGAACAGGGTCTTCGGAACGCATTTTTAATCCCACTTCCATGCCCTGAATTGCTTTTGAATGCCATTCTTCGATTAAATAAGCCTCTACACCGAGTTCTCGACTTAGTTTATCGATGGACTCTCCTTTTAATAGACGTAAGACAACTTCAATCTTACGTGCCGCGGTCCATCGTTTGATTTGACCACCTTCTTCCATGTTGGATCTCCTTGGTTTTGCGATTAAGTATATCGCAAATCCGTGTCCAATGTTCTCGGTGGCAGTATACCTGCGAAGTTCGGCCAGGCCCGCAGGGCCTGAAGACAGAGAAGTTCTTTTTTTACAAAAACTAGTTTTTGTAAAAAAAGAACTTCTTTGGCTTCTTCTGGCGCGAAGCGACAGGGGCCGAACTGACCCACCCATCCTGCCGCTGCCGTAGGCAGCGATCCTGCAGCGTACGGAGTACGCGTATCTTGTTAATTTTTACCCTTCTCTGCGTCTTTGCGTCTTTGCGTTTATTTTTTAGTGCTGTGTACGGTGCCAGTCGAGGAAGAGGCGGAGGCCTTGTTCGAGGGTGGTGGTGGGGTTAAAGCCTAGCTTTTGTTGGGAGTCGCTGATGTCGGCGTAGGTGGTTTCCACTTCGCCGGGGCTGGGGCCTTCGATGATTTTGTGAGCGGGTTTGCCGAGCAGTTTTTCGAGGATGGCGACAAAATCGAGGAGGGGGACGGGGCGGTTGTTGCCGAGATTGAAGATTTCGCAGCTGCCGTCGTAGTCGAGGGCTGCGAGAGTGCCTTGAATGATATCGTCGATGTAGGTGAAGTCGCGCTGCATGTTGCCATTATTGAAGAGATGGATCGGTTTCCCGGAGAGAATGGCCTCTGTAAAGCTGTAGTAGGCCATATCGGGGCGCCCCCAAGGCCCATAGACGGTAAAGAAGCGGAGCCCAGTTGAGCGGATGCCATAGAGGTGGTTGTAGCTATATGCCATCAACTCATTTGCTTTTTTGGTGGCTGCATAGAGGTTGGCGGGTTGATCGGTCGTGTCGCGTGTGGAAAAGGGAATTTTGGTGTTTCTTCCATAGACAGAAGAGGAGGAGGCATAGGTGAGACGAATTTCTGGATGGGCGCGTAAAGTCTCTAGGATGGCGAGAAAACCGTTGATATTGCTGTCGATATAGGCACCTGGGTTGGTCTTTGCATAGCGGACGCCCGCTTGGGCTGCAAGATGGAGAAGGTGAGTGCAGTTGGGGATGATTTTAGTGAGGATTTGTCGGTCATTGATGTCTGCTTCGACGACATCGATTCCTTTTTCTTTCAAAAGCGCAGCCCTTTTTCTTTTCAGATCGGGCGAGTAGTAGGAGTTGAAGTTATCGAGGCCGATGACCTCATCCCCACGCTTTTTGAGGGCCTGAGCAGCGTGAAACCCAATAAAACCTGCTGCTCCTGTAACTAAAACCTTCTTTTTCATAAACTAAACAATATTAAACAGTTGCCGATTCTGAGGCAAACAATTTTTCGAAATAGGCGATGGTGCATTTGAGACCCTCTTCGAGAGGAACTTTTGGCTGCCACCCTAAGGCTGTTTTTGCCAAAGTGATCTCTGGCTGGCGCTGCTTGGGATCATCGCTGGGCAAGGGTAAGAAGTGGATTTGCGATTGCGAACCGGTCAATTCCAAAATTTTGTTGGCGAGAGCCAGCATAGTAAACTCTCCAGGATTGCCTAAATTGACGGGGCCTATGAATTCATCACCAGAATTCATCAGTTGAATCAGCCCTGCGACAAGATCTGAAACGTAGCAGAAAGAGCGAGTCTGTGTTCCTTTTCCATAGATTGTCAGCGGTAAATTCTGGAGCGCCTGAACGATGAAATTAGAGACCACACGCCCATCATTGGGGTGCATGTGAGGGCCATAAGTGTTGAAAATGCGTGCTACCTTAATTTTGACACCATATTGACGGTGGTAATCAAAAAAAAGAGTTTCTGCGCACCGCTTTCCCTCATCATAGCAGGCACGAATGCCGATGGGATTGACGTTGCCCCAATAGTGTTCAGGCTGTGGGTGGATTTGGGGGTCTCCATACACTTCACTCGTCGAGGCTTGTAAAATTTTTGCATTCAATTTTTTAGCCAGCCCCAACATGTTGATGGCACCGCTCACACTCGTCTTGGTCGTCTGGACAGGGTCATTTTGGTAGTGAACAGGAGAGGCGGGACAGGCTAAATTATAAATTTCATCCACCTCTAAAAAGAGGGGAAAACAGATATCATGAGAGAGAAGTTCAAAATGGGGCAAACCGATCAAGGAGGCGATATTTTCACGACGTCCTGTGTAGAAATTGTCCACACAGACAATCGAATGTCCTTGGGCGTAGAGAGTCTGGCAGAGATGGGAGCCCACAAATCCGGCGCCGCCGGTCACAAGAATTTTTTTTCTCATACATTTTTTACCTGAGTTACCTATATAATCGAGCCCTTTCTTAATTGCAAATTAATGATTGGCATCATGAAGATTCTTGTTGTTGGAACGGGGTATGTCGGCTTAGTCACGGGCGCCTGTTTTGCTGAGATGGGACACCGAGTGATCTGTCTCGATATCGATCAGGAAAAAATCGATAAGCTGAAACAGGGCAGCGTTCCCATCTATGAACCTGGGCTAGAAGAGATTGTGAAAAGAAACACCGAGCAGGGGCGTCTCGAGTTTACCACCGATTATAGCTATGGTGTCATGAATGCCCTCTTCTGTTTCATCGCTGTGGCAACACCTACTGGTGAAGATGGGGCAGCTGATATTACCTTTGTCAAACGAGCGGCTGAGCAGATCGCTGAACAGATGGATGGTTACAAGGTCATCGTCAACAAATCGACTGTGCCTGTGGGATCTGCTCGAGCGGTCGATCAAGCGATCACTGAAACATTGAAAGCCAAGGGCAAATCCTATCAATTTGATGTCGTTTCCAATCCTGAATTCTTAAAAGAAGGCGATGCCGTCAACGATTTCATGAAGCCCGACAGAATCATCATCGGAACGGAAAACCCGCGCGTCGCGGCGCTCATGGAGGAGCTCTATGCTCCTTTCAATTTGAATCATGACCGAATTCTCTTAATGGATCCTGCCTCAGCCGAAATGACAAAGTATGCGGCTAATGCAATGCTAGCTTCACGGATCTCTTTTATGAATGAGGTGGCAGGGCTTTGCGAGCTTCTAGGAGCCAATGTGACGCTGGTGCGCAAAGGGATCGGCGCCGATCAACGGATCGGCTACTCTTTCCTTTATGCGGGCGCAGGCTTCGGAGGTTCCTGCTTTCCCAAAGATATCAAGGCGCTGCGCGCTACTGCACGCCATCATGACTACCCAACGCCCCTTCTCGATGCTGTGGAAACGGTCAATGTAAGGCAGAAGGAGCTATTGGGGAAAAAAATCGAGAGCTATTTCTCTGAAAAAGGAGGGCTCGGGCCTGAAAAGATCATCGCGATCTGGGGACTCTCCTTTAAGCCAGGAACGGATGACTTGCGAGAGGCGCCCTCCCTTGTTTTAATTCGCCACCTTCTCAAACAGGGGATGCATTTGCGCCTCTACGACCCTGTGGCTATGTCTAAAGCTAAGCAGCTATTCAAAAAATCTCCCCAGATTGTCTGGTGCAAAAATGAATTTGAAGCAGCTGAAGGGGTTGATGCGATTGCTTTACTCACCGAATGGAAACAATTTCGCTTTGCCGATTTTAGTCGGATTCTGCCCAAAATGAGAGGACGAGCCTTTTTTGATGGAAGAAACCAGTACCATCCGCAAGAGATGGCCGCTCTTGGCTTCGATTATTTCAGTATTGGTCAGCTACCTGCGTTCGCTCAAGAAAAGATCGAGGTATAAATAGTGACGAACGGGCGATGGAATCTCTTTCCTGGCCTGATCTTTCTCTATTTTTCCACTCTCCATGCTGATCAGCTCAACTTCGTTTTGGGGGGATACACCTTCCGCTTCAATAACCTCATCGCACTCCTCCTTCTGCTGCTTCTCGCTATCCATTTACGCAGCCACCTATTTTCCATCGATAAATGGCTGGCGATTCCGCTTGCCTTGATTGCCTTCTCAATAACACTTTCATGGGCCTTTTCCTCTTATCATGTGCGCGCATTTTTTTACTTAGCCTGGTATGGGTTAACCCTTCTCTGCTATGTTCTCGTGCCCTATTTCCTGATGAAATGGGAAGGAGCTGACAAGATCTTCTCACTCTATCTCTACTCCTTTATCCCTGTCGGAATTTATGCGACTCTGCAGCTTTTGTTCTCATGCTTTGGCCTCCAAGATCCCTTCACGAGCCAAGTTCTTTCCGGCAACATCGTCAGGCCGAATGCTTTCTGCTTCGAACCCTCTTTCTACGCTCTCTATATGACTCCTTTCGTCTTCTTTTATAACAGTCAATACCTGACAAGTCAGAAGAAAAAGCTTCTCTGGCCTGTTTTAGGAGTCAATTTTCTCTATCTGATTTCCACATCGACGTCGATCATTTTTGCCTATGCACTTTTTATTGTCATCCTGATGCTCTTCAGAAAAATTGATAAAAAAAAGATCCTCTATTTTTCTGGAGCACTCTCTCTGACCATGGTTACCCTTTTTCTTCTTTTTCCCTATTTCTTAAAGACCTTTCTACTGAAATTCTTCTTCCATGGTTTTATGGCACACGGCTCCTTCTACGAAAGATGGATTGGCATCGAAAATGGCTGGAAAATGTTTCTCGACCATCCCCTACTAGGTGTTGGCTTAGGGAGCTACCCTGCCCACCTGATGGAGTCATTCCTCGGGGGAGATACCACTTTCACCTACTTCGGGCTGACCGGTGAAGAAAAAAATCCACTCAAAATGTTTGAAGCGATGAATGTTTCTACAGAGCTCCTTGCTTCTCTCGGCCTTATTGGCGTTTTCGCCTTTTCTTCACTTTTAGTGGGGTTGTGGGCGAAAGCTCGACAGGCTTTCCGCTTCAATAGTGCCCTGACGATCTCTTTAATCGCCTCTCTGCTCGTCACCCTGATGGTTCTCCAGTTTAACCAGGGTCTCTTCCGCACCTACATTTGGGTCCATTTGGCTCTCACATTCGCATTTTTAGAAAAGCTCAAGGTTGCATGAAAAAACCGCTTCTCACAGTGATCATGGCGACCTATAGGCACGAAAAGTATCTCCCTGAAGCGATCGAGTCTGTACTCAATCAAGAATTTCGAGATTGGGAGTTTATTATTGTGAACGATGCTTCTCCTGATAATAGTGAGGCGGTCATTCATCATTATCTAGCTCGAGATCCTCGCATTCGCTACTTTAAAAATGAAAAAAATCTGGGTGCTGTGAAATCGGCAAATTTTGCCCTGTTACAAGCCTCAGGAGAGTGGATCTATTGGTTCGGCTCGGACGATCGATTGTTCCCCCGCTATTTCAGCACCATGTTGGAGCTATTGAAGCGCCATCCCGATTATTTAATCGCCTCCTCTGACTATGGCCATTTTAGAGACGGAAGCGAAGCAATCAAAACGCGCAAAGTTATCCGATCGCCAGTTAAAGAGCACCTGCTGATTCCAAAAGAGAAAATTTATCAAGTCTGCCGAAAAACTCTCTTTTTAGTGGGCTGTTCCACTCTCATTTTCCATAAATCCTTACTTAGCAAATATGGCTATTTTGATGTCGAGGCCAATTACGCTTCCGATTTAATTTGGGCAAGTTATGTCATTCTGCATGAAGGAATTATTTATCTGCCCCAGACGCTTACTGCGATGAGATTTCCAGAGTACAAACGCCGCTTTTCACTCAAAATAAAGTTCAGAAGAGCCGACCAACTGATCCAGGGCATGATTCGCAATAAAAGGATTTGGGATAGTTTCTTGGAGGCAGATCTTTTGGGAAAAATCATCCGCTATAAGCAATGCGCCATTTTCCTTAAGCCAAAATATTGGTCTCTCATCTTCCCTGTTTTCCTGCAGAAAATGAAGTTTTACCTCTTCTATCTTTCCTGTAAGCATGAACTTTCCCTGAGGTCAGAGTTATCCAAAGATTGTAGCTGCCAGAAAAGTTGATAGCGCCCTCCTAGGCGTAAGAGATCTTGATGGCTCCCCTTCTCGATTATACGCCCTTTTTCGAGAACATAGATGAGATCGGCCATTCTGATAGTGGAGATTCGGTGTGCCACAATCAAGAGCGTCTTCTGATGGTGGAGTCTGGCGACGGTTTCTTGAATGATCAATTCGGAGCTACTATCCAAATGGCTTGTCGCTTCATCCAGAACAAGAATCTCAGGATTCTTGATGAGAGCTTGTGCGAGCGCGATCCGCTGCTTTTCTCCTCCCGAAAGACGATAACCCCTTTCCCCCACAATCGTTTGATAGCCCTGAGGGAGCTGTTGGATAAAAGAGTCCGCTCCCGCCATTTTGGCTGCTTCCGCCACCTGCTCAAAGCTTGCATCGAGATTTCCCAGCTTAATATTCTCTTCGATCGATTCATTGAAAAGAAAAGAGTCTTGTAAGACCACTCCAAACAGCTGTCGCCATCTGCCGACATCAAAACGATCGATTGGCAGATTATCCATCATGATAGTGCCCTCATAGGGCTGGTAGAGCTGCAAAAGCAGATCGATCAATGTCGATTTTCCAGATCCTGAGGTCCCTACAAGGGCAATAATCTGATTTTTCGGAAGTTCTAAGTGGATATTATGAAGGGCATCTTTCTCTTTGTGAGGGTGTCGGAATGAGACACCCTGGAAAGTGATTTGGAAGCTAAAAGGAGGGATGCATTCGTTCTGCAAAGGAGTTGAAATCTCTTGAGACAAAAGAGTATTTAACCGCGCTAATTGCCCTTTGAAGGAGGTGATCATTCCTTTTGAGATCATCAACAGTTGGATCCGCGTGGCCATCCTGTAGGTCAATGTCATATAGATAAAGAGCTGAGCGGTTGAAAGATAGAGTGTGCCGATGACGAGTGAGATGCCCACAAATATGATTCCGATACTTTCGTTGACACAAGGGATGAGTGCGTTCCACTTTTTGATCCCTAGAGTGGCTTGAGTGATCTCTTTGAGCAGCGTTCCTATCTTTTGAAGGGTATGCTGTTGCCGGTGAAAGAGATGAACCAGCTTCATTGCCTCTAAGTTTTGCGAGGTTTCCTCGCTGAGTGCAGCGACCCGATCGGTATGGATATGTGAAGCGGCCTCAATCCTCTTAAAGAAAAAGCGCTGAGCTAGCGCTGCAGCGGAAAAAAAGAGGAGATTATAACTGCTGAGCTGCCAGGAGATACCAAACATTAAGCTGAGGTAGGCGACGACCATAAGAGCGCAAACCAGAAAGCGGTTATACTCATCAAACAGCGAGGGGATAAAAGAGGGTGGAGCATGGGTATGATGGAGTAAGTCCCCTTTTTTAAATTGGGCAATCTCGGAGAAGGCCATTTTAAAAATGCGTTTATAGATCTCATCTTGTGATTTCTCTTGAATATTCAAAGTGACAAAAGTGGTAAAGAGCTGTCCTAGGTAGACAGAGAGGCTGCGCAAAATCTGCAAAACAACCGCACTGAGCAAACAACCTACGAAGGAATGGGCCACAAAAAGAGGTCGAAAAGGAGTCGAAAGGTTTTCTCCAGTCAGAAAGGAAAAACTGGCTAGCAAGAGAAGAAAGGAGGCCCCTTCTAAGAGCGCTGCCAAGCTGTTGCAGAGTAAAACGAGGAGGCTTAAGAAAAGATTTTTTTGCTTATCGGCAAGAAAGATTTTCCTGATCATTTTCGTTTCAGCCAGGCTCCTATCCAGTGCGTCATGGGGTCGAGTGCCTCTTCCAACTCAAATTCGGGATGATTTTTTAAAAATGCCTGTACCGCTTCGAAAGGATTGTCCCACGACCACTCCATCTTACCTCTTGGTGTATCTGAGAGCTCTTTCATAAAGCCATCTGTAGCGATCAGGTAGGATCCAGAGGGGATCAGCTCATGATAAGCTTCTAACTCCTTTAATACATGCTCCCGACTATGATTAGAATCCAAAATAGCGACCACCTTCTCCTCTGGCGCTATCAACCTTTTCACTTGGGCAATCACCTCTTCATCGACCGAATTGCCTTCAATCAAGGTGATGAGGTGCGCTAGAAAGTGCTCCTCAATTGCCCTCCGATTGGGTGGGCGAATGTCGATGTCGACCCCGATCACCCGCCCCTTGTCAAGCACTTTACAGAGTGTGGCCGAAAATAGCAATGAACCCCCATAAGCGACTCCTGTCTCTAAAATCACATCGGGTTGAATGCGATAAATCACCTCTTGAAAACGGATCAGATCTTCCGGAATCTGAATCACCCCTTGTCCCATCCAGGAGTAGTTATGGTGATGCTTTTGATTCCATCCCAGCTTCAACCAGAGGTGAGAGAGGATCTCAAAAGCTTCCCTAGAGTAGAGATCGATAACTTTTTCTTCGAGAATAAGATTCCTTTGCTCGAGATCTATGACCATTTTTTTCATGCAGCAATGACCTCAATGGTCGGAAGAGCAGAGACCAATTGTGCGCCCCAGGAGCGGATGTAGGCATACTCTTGGATCGCTCTTGTCGTTAGCTGTGGCAGAAGAATGAGAAGATAATCGGGTCTAAGCTCCGTTAGCCTTGAGGGGGGAATAACGGGAATATGGCTTCCAGGTAGATACTTTCCCTGTTTGTAAACATTAGAGTCGACAATGGCAGGGAGTAATTTAGCAGTCAGCCCACAATAATGGTAAAAGCTATTTCCTTGATCCGGCGCCCCAAAACCGACAACCTTTTTGCGCAGTTTATGAGCTTCCTGGAGAAATTGTGCGATCTTCTCCCTGGTTTTTTCTAGCCTTCCTTTGAAGGAGAGATAGGGTGCTAGCTGATCGAGCCCTTCTTGCTTTTCTCTCTCCAGCCAATCAGTTACCGAGGGTGTAAGAGGCTTAGATAAATCACCACTCTGTTTGGCAAAGAGACGGAGAGAGCACCCTTGCGGCTCTACATTAAAAATTTCCAAATGGTGATGCGCACAGATCTTTCTGAGTGATGTCAAGGTGAAATAGAAGAGATGCTCATGGCTCATCCTATCAAATCTATGCTCACGAATGATCTCTCCCAGATCAGGAAATTCCAAAATTATGACTCCTCTAGGTTTCAAAAAACGTTGGAGTGTGGAGAGAGAATCAGCAAGATCGGAAGTGCGGGAGATCAGCTGACTCGCGATGAGAAGATCGGCCTTTTCCGATAGACTCTTGGTCGAATGTCTGTCAAAGTTGAGTGAAAGTGTCGGAATTCCCTTCACAAGTGCAGCTTGGGCAAGATTCTGTTTGGGTTCGATCCCCAAAACGGGGATGCCAAGCTCCTGATAATAGTGCAGCAGATAGCCATCATTACTTCCCACTTCGATCACTCGGCTTGAAGCCGAAAGATGAAATTGGTCGACTGTTCTGAGTGCGAGCTCTCTATATTTTGCTAACCATGCAGGATCCAATGTGGAATAGTAAACATAAGGGTTCCCAGGATGGTGGGGGAGATTGATGGCACAATTTTGAACCAAGAGACAATGGGTGCATACTTTAACTGAGAGTGGATAAAGCTCTTCGCGCCCCAGCTCCTCTTGCTTTAAGTAGTGGCTAAATCGAGGTGAGGGTCCTAAATCACAGAAGGTCCATTCGAGGGGCCGAGCACAAAAGCGGCAAAGAGGAGAAGGCATAAATTCCCTTTTAGAGTGCTCAAATTTTCTTGAGGTGGCGCCAGTAGCTAAAATAGCGGGGGTTAAAGCGGAGTTTCCAGTAAAGCTCTTTGAAAACGAAGGTGAGAAGTCCCGACTTTTGGAAAGGGCTGCGGATCTCAGGATTGTTGTGGAGATGGTTCAAAAGATAGTGATAGGTCGCTCTCTTTCGCTTTTTGTCCCTTTTGACAGTCGCTGTGTAGGTTTTGTCGTGGAGTCGCATCGAAATTAACTTATCGGGAATATAGCCTATACCTTCAAAGAGAGCGATTTTATGGAAGCAGAACCAGTCTGAAATATTTTCTAGATAGGGATCTAGATGGCCATATTTTTTCAGAACGTCACTTTTGACGATACAGGTTAATCCGGGAATCCAAAACTCGGTCGCTTTAAAGAGAGGAATCATTTCCAATCGGGAAAAAACACGTGCCTTCTGGCATCCTTCTAGAGCCTTTTTTGTCCTTTTTTCGCCACTTATATCTTGAAAATATTCTAAATCGGTACAGACAAGCCCCAGGTGGGGGTTTTGATGGAAAAGTTGCATGACTTGGGTGAGGCAATTGGGGTGATAGAGATCATCAGCACTGAAAAAATGGAGATATCTTCCCCGCACATTATTCCATCCAGTCTGGTTAGATTTAAAAATACCCCGGTTTTTCTCATGTCTGAAGATACGCACTTGGGGAAAACGGAGGGCATACTCTTGCATGATTTCCCAGGTATTATCCGAGGAGCCATCATCGATCAAAAGGAGCTCATAATTTTGATAATCTTGCTCGAGGACGGATTCGACAGAATCTTTTAAGTAGTGAGCGTAGTTGTAACAGGGAATAATAATGGAAAGTTCTGGACTCATTAGTTATTAGTGCCTTGGCTAGCTGAAAAAAATAAACGGGGAACTCTTTTCTGACAATCTCTAATGTTTTTTCACCCAGGAGGCCTCGGGGTCGACTAGCGTTTTTTCACCCAGGCCGCTTCTGGGTCGACAAGATGGGTGGGCCTGGGGATGATTTTTCTATAGGCCTCTTGAAAGGAGCAATGATGGTCGTTTTTCGTCAGAAGTCTTTGGAGGGGGATATCGAAGATCCGCTCGTTTTCCTGAAGGTAGGGGATGATGAGATCCTCGTCCTGCTTCGTCATTGATGTAAACATGCCTCCGTTCAGCTGATCTTCCCTCACTTCGTCACGAGGGTCACGGATGTAGATGGCGCCCCCAGAGGCGAGAGAGAAAAGATTGCCACCTGGGTAAGGAGGAGAGAGGTCTCGCATGACCGCTTCATTATCGAAATAGATACGGTTGATCAAGACAAATCCCCCTCCGGCCAGAGGATCTCCTGCCATAAATGACTCGGCGCAGTAGTCTAGGGCGGTTCCGTTGATGATCAATTTCGCTTTTCCTACGGCATTGATCATAGGTCTTCCCGCCGCTCCTCCACGGACAAATGTCGTTCCACCCTTTGCGCCATAGAGCAGAGTTTGACCTGCCCCACCATGGACGATAAATTTCCCATCTTTCATGATCTGGGCTGCTTGGTCTTGGATGTTATTTCCATGGGCTGTGATTTGCGCTCCATCGATTCCAGAAGCGAGATAATCCCCCGATGAGCCATAAACATCGATCTCAACCCCATGAGAAAGGGGTCCTAACCCATTCCCGATAAAACGATGACCTCGACAGCAGCCTACAACAATTCTTTTATAGCCCTGAAGGTAACTATTTACGATCGCTCGTGCGAGTGAATCTTTTCCTTCCGTGGGATAGTGGCGTGCATCGAGGAAGATGCGTCCTCCATACTCATTTCCATGGAGTTTTTCGATCAGCTCTTCAATCGAGGCGTTCAGCAATGCTTGCCAGAAGCTCCTGCGCATCTTTTTTTTCGGATAGAGTCGATCCATGAGGAGAGTCAAAGTAGCGAAGGCACGTTCTGTATTCCCGACATTTGTGGCACTTCCTTGGAGGGCATTTAGAAAGGTGATTGCCTGCTCTTCATCCCATTCCACGACCTCTTCCTTAACCCACCGTAGAAGCCCCAAAGGAGGCAGATCGGGAAAATGGGCAAGCTGCTGAATCTCCTTTTTTTTCCAACGAGCCGGCTCAGTCGGCATTGGAGCTGCAAATGGATTGCCAAATTTATTGGCACAGGTAAACAAAGTTTTCCTCTTCTCTTGAGGGGTTACTGTGAATGTAAAGGCACCTCCATCTGTGTAGCTGCCTCCACGGCAACTCCAGTAATGGTCCGCTCTTGGCCAAAATCGCCCATCTTCCTCTGCAAGACTTCTGAGCACCGCATCGATCGCCTGCTTTTCAGAAGCGATTATTCCGATCGGAGCTTCTCCTGATTGCATGGCGAACACCTGCGGTCTCAACATGCTTGTATCAGTGATGCCGATGAGACGAAACTGTTTTCCTAAAGAGTGAGCGATGATAAAGAACCAAGGTCCATCAGGTGAGGCATGGAGGTGAGTTTTTTGAATCTGATCATAGATCCATTGCTTTTCCTGAGAAAGGCGGAAAAAATCGTGTTCTGTAGTAGGTGCAAGCGCTTCGAAGACATACTCAAGGGGATAACGATAGGTGCGATGAAGGAGATCAAAAAGGAGGGCGGCGGCCTCTGTATCTGTAGAAAACTGTGGGTAGATGCCGCGTTGAGAGAGATATTCACAGAGAGAAAAATAGTTAGCAAAGTCGCCATTATGCACCAAAGCTTCGTGTAACCCGATGAAGGGATGGGCTCCGCCGGGGTGCCACACCTTTCCTTTCGTGGGATAGCGATGATGCCCTATCCAGACATGTGCCTGAAGCTGTTCTATTCCATATCCAGTGATGACATCATCGGCATATCCGACCACTTTCAGCACAAGAAGGTTCTTGGCATGGGAAAGAACAAAGGCTTTTTTCTCTTTGAAATGGAGATAAAACTTTTCATTTAAAGAGAAGCTGTTTTGATAGACGATCTCATCTTCTATCCTCTCAATCTCATGTGAGTCGAGGCCATGCTGCTTCTGAAACTGTTTCGAGACGACTTCCTTGACCCGGCAAAAATAGAGAATCACCCGCGGCAAAGAGGGGGCTGAAGGCATTTCGTGAACATGGTTCACATGAAAAATCGAATGGAGAAATTCGCGCTCGAGTTCAGCCCGGCAAATGTTATCTAAATAGGCAACTGCGATGAGATAGTGGCTTTCAAGAGTTTCTTGAGAAATCCCAAAGAAATCGGGCGAAAGCCCAGCAGCTGCTATCCCTCCACCCTTCCCGTTTCCCCTATTTTTCATCTGGCAAAGAGCGGGTAAGAGATGGCGGCCCGCAATTTTTTCCGCGCAGGCTAAGCCGACCACGCCACATCCGCCTTCGCATTCTGACTTAGGTGTCAGGGGTCTTTGAAAAGCATTTCTCGATTGGATAAGCTTCTGGATCATTGATTCATTCATAGATGAGTAGATCGCTCCTTCCTCTGAGCTCTTGGATAGATCGCAGACCCAATCTTCTCAAGATTTGTGCCAGCTGCCACCTCAAAGAACTATAGAGGTTGCTGAGTCTCTCCGCTCCCCAATCGGGATCTACGAGAGCTGTAAATTCCTCATCGGTCGTTGTCAACCCAAAAGGACATCCTCTTCCCCGCTCACAGTTGGAACAGCGTGTGCATCCGAGGGCGACCAGCTCCATGGTGCCCAAAACACATCCATCAGCCCCTAATGCGATCGCTTTTGCGATATCATCAGCAGTACGGATGCCCCCACTTGCCATCAACACGAGTTCATCTCGGACCCCTTCAGCTACAAGATAGCGATGGACTTTCGGAATTGCTAACTCTATGGGCATGGCCACATTCTTCTTGGAGAATTCGGGTGCAGCCCCAGTCCCTCCATAACTTCCATCTAAATGGATGATATGGGCCCCTGCATAGTAGCTACCGATGGCCACCATATCGACATCGATCGGCGTCGATATCTTCACGGAAATCAGTGCTTCTGGATTGACCGTTTTTACCCAATCGAGATGTTTTTTATGATCTTCAATCGAGTAGACGCTGTGGAAAGGAAAAGGAGAGAAGAGGCTGACCCACGGAACCGATTCACGCATTTTTGCCACGACGAGGGTCGTTTTATTTCCCAGTAAATGTCCTCCTAATCCCGGTTTAGCTCCTTGTGCGTATTTAAATTCGACCAAAGGAGCTCTCTGAATCGTCTCTTCCCTGACGCCAAAGAGCCCTGTTGCGATCTGTGTGATGACATGGTCCTTGTAGGGCTCTAGGAAGGGGGGATAACCACCTTCTCCTGTGCAGGTAAAGATATTCCACGCCTTCGCTGCCTTCGCTCTGGCTAAGAGAATATTTTCGCTAATCGAGCCGTAGGACATGCCCGCGCCATAAAAGGGCACAGGAATTTCGAGTCGTTTGTCAAACTGGCGCCGATTGAGAGGCAGCGATAGATCGGGAAGAAACTCCTCTTGTAAATGGCTTTCAGCGGGTAAATAGTCAAATTTCAGTCGATCGAATCCACCGCCGGAGGTCCCTTTGCGATGTTCAAGACCATTGAGCGGCGGCCTTCCCGTCCCTGATTGCTCCCAGATCGAATAGATCAGATCAGCTGTCCACCGTTCATCTCCCAAAGCAGGCATTCTTCCATATTTCAAAGAGGGCCACTCTCTATAACCTTGATGCAATGCCTCCTGATGCTTCTCAACAGCTTCTCTATTGTAGCTCATAGCCTTTTATCCCTGAGAATGCCTCATTTTCGAGTTCTTTTTGCAAAAGAAGACGCCCCATCTCTCCCCGCATCCGCTTCAGCTCCCGCATTCCCATGGCGCCCGCGGTTTCAAAAAGTAGATCTTGCCAAGCTCCCATCAAATTCTTCAAACGCTGAACTCCCCAAGTGACCGACATATTTTTGGGCAGTTGGAAAGCTTCTTCCCCCCAAAGCTTTCCCTGAAGAGCTGCGATGAGGGGAATATCGAGAGCTGCAGCATCTAACCCAGCTAAAATCGCTTTAGGAACATGGTCAGAAGCGTTAATGCCTCCGCTACCTATCAGGGAAACGCTATCGCGGAGCCCGCGCTTGACAAAGTGTAGATGGGCTTTCCGGATCTTCTCAAAAACAAAATTACCCTTCTTGCTGATGCCATTTAAGCCAGTCGTTAAGTGGAAAAGGCGAATACCAGCTTGATAAAGTGGTTCGAGATCGCTTTCAAAAGAGGTGCGCACAATGATTTGGCTTTCCGGCAACTCCTTTCGGATTTCTCGGTAAAGGTTGAAATTGCCACCCTCGACCTCGACAAAGATGGGCCGGAAACCGCTTTTTTGTAAGTGAGGCCACTGGTCGGCTTGGATCAAGGGGATCATCTCCTTTTCCAGGTGAGTTAAATGCTCAAAAGGATAAATGGCAAAAATCCGCAAGGCCCGCGCTGTACGAGAGAGAATCTTCTCGAGATGTGGATGGAGATAACAGCTTTCAGGCAGACGATCGAAAAGAAAGGGAAGAGGCAGGCTAACAATGCGAGCAGTAGCTGCGAGAGGTTTGTTCTGACTATCGAGGTTAAGAAAAGGGGAGCGAGGACCGAGTTGAATGTCGGTGGAAATGTATTCCCTGCCGTAGATCCCATCTCGTGTCGGTCTCACAATCTCAGAAAAGTCGATCCAGATGCTATCCCAGCCGCTTCCTCCAAATTTCCCTCGATAGCCGGCTCCTTTCACGGCGATTTGTCCACGCTCTGCTTCGACTGCGATCGCATCGATCTCTTCAGGTCGGTAATAACTACCTCCCCATTGCTGATGTTGAGGATTGCGCTCGATGCGGGCAATTTTAGGATATTGCGTGGTGCAGCGCATGCAGCCGACACAGAGTTTTTCTCTGGGCATGAAACCCCCGAGAGGTCCCGAAAAAACTCCATACGCACAGGGGCGACTCGCTGCTGCCTCTAAATTTCTTCGATACCTAAAAAGCTCCTTAATCAGCAGCACAGCCAGCGCCCATCGATTGATTTTCACCCGAAACGGATGCGGCTGCGGAACAATCGACCCCGCAACCCGTTTATCAATTTTATAGCGCTCATAGAGAGGATGGATTTTCATCTCAACCTCACTCTAAAAAAGCTCCCCACAAAAAAGCAATTAGTTAAGGGAATAAATTAAGGGGAGGGCTCTTCGCATCGCTTCGCGGCGCTGCGCACCGGTCCCGCACTGCCTGGTGCTCGTTAAACCCTGAGGTAGTGAAAGCATCTCAGGTTACATTTTGCGGGAGTAATGCCTCGCCACTCCTGCCTGCGAACGGGCGCTCACCCCCCCCTCCCCCAGGCCCCCTCTCCCGCCCAATTTTTGGAGAGATCTGTCTGAGTGTTGTACTTGAATAAAATGGAACTAAGGGATATTATCTCTGCTATGTTAAAAGATCAGCAAACCTTTGTCTCTAGCTGCTCTTTCATTTCTAGTATCCTTTCTTTGCTGATTGTGCGCTCAAGCGCACAGTAATTTTTTTTCCTATCACTTTTTATTTAAAACAAATCATCAAAAAAAGAGCCAATTGGCTCGAAAGGATATTTTATGACTTCAAGTTCTGTTAGAGGTGGTTCCTGGTGGACCCCCTTTTTGACCAACCCAGTTGCGGCTGGGCTATCCATAGTCCCTGCCTATCATGGATTTCGCATGAAGAGTATGCGTCAAGTTGTGATGCCAGGTGAGGTTGTGCAAAAAATTAAATATTTGGATTCTTGCCATAAAGGGGTTAAAGCCGCTCCAACAATCGGCACCTTAGTGGGGAGTCAATTAGCCCTCCAACGCAGTTGTGAGTGGCTGAAAGGAGGCAAGGAGCCCTCATTTTTATTCATGTTAGGGAGTTCCGCTCTGGTTGCCGCAGTTACGGCTGCGTTGGCATCTGCCTTTAATGGCCAAACTCTCGGAAAATCGGGAGGTGAATCGGCAAAAGCACTCTCATGGAAACAGACAGGTGCAATTACCTTCCGAGATACTTTTTTCCTCTTTGGTACACGCATGAGTGAACCAGCGACAAAATGGGTTAAACAAGAGTATGGGGAGGGAAAAGTAGTGGAAACTGCCACTACTTTCCTAGCAGGTGCTGCAGGTGCCGTTGCTGGCCACCCTGCGGATACAGCACTTTCCCTGTTGCAGGAGAAAAAAATGGTTGTATTTGATCGGAGACTTATGAGAGGAGTGGTTCCTCGAAGTCTATCTGTTGCCAGCTTCACCGTCATCTATGAGAACATTAAAAAGCTGTTTAGCTTGCTTCTAAGCTAGACAACTTACCGAGAGAAGCGCAATTGCTTCTCTCGGATTGAGTGCAAAAAAAAATGCAAAAAGTTGAGTTTTAGTTGAAAGAAATGGCCCTCAAACTTTATACCCAAACGGAAATTCAGCTGTGGTGAGCGATGCGTGTCTTAGTTGCTGGGGGTGCTGGCTATGTCGGTTCAAAACTGGTGCCTACCTTATTAGATCGAGGGTATGAAGTTACCGTTTTAGATCTCTATCTTTATGGTACTGTCTTAGAGCCGCATCCTCGCTTGAAGGAGATTCAGGGAGATATCAGAGATTTGAGGGTGGTGGAGAAGGCATTGGAGGGTTGTGACTATGTGATCCACCTCGCTTGCATCTCCAATGATCCTAGTTTTGAGTTGAATCCTGATTTAGGAAAGTCGATCAATTTTGATGCGTTTGAGCCTTTTGTCCAACTCGCTAAAAAGAAAAAGGTGCGTCGGTTCATCTATGCCTCATCATCGTCTGTCTATGGCATCAAAGAAGAGCCCAATGTGACGGAAGAGATGAGCCTTGAGCCGCTCACCGACTACTCCAAGTTTAAAGCGCTCTGTGAAGAGGTTCTTTTACGCTATGCAGACGACCATTTTATCTGTACGATCTTAAGGCCGGCGACTGTCTGCGGCTATGCTCCTCGCCAGCGTCTCGATGTGGTCGTAAACATCCTGACAAACCTCGCTTATCACACCAAAAAGATCAAGATCATGGGCGGTGGACAGATGCGGCCCAATATTCACATCGATGATATGGTCGCTGCCTATCTCCATGTGCTCACTCAGCCTGAAGCCAAGGTCCAGAAGGAGATTTTCAACGTAGGCTATCTCAATCACACTGTGAGAGAGATTGGGGAGATCGTAGCAAAGGTCGTCGGCGACTGTGAGGTTGAGGTGGTTCCCACTAATGACAACCGCTCCTACCATGTCTCCTCTGAAAAGATTGCAAACAAACTCAATTTTGTTCCACTGAGAACACTTGAGGATGCGGTTCAAAGCTTGATCGACGCCTTTACTGAGGGAAAGCTTCCCGACTCTCTGAATGACAAACGCTACTTCAATATAAAGACAATGAAGGAGTTGCAGCTGAAATGAGAGCCCTCATTACCGGTGGTGCTGGCTTTATCGGAAGCCATTTGTGCGAACTGCTGCTCTCGCACGGACACGAAGTGGTCGTTGTCGATAATCTCAATTCCGGACGATTTTCCAACCTGGCGCGCGCTGAGAAACACCCTGCATTTTCCTTCTATCAGGTCGACATACGCGATCGAGCTGCACTTGAGCCTCTCTTTGAAGGAATCGAGTGGGTCTTTCATCTCGCCGGCTTAGCCGATATCGTTCCTTCCATTGAAAATCCCCGCGCCTATTTTGAAGTCAATGTTGATGGCACTTTCAATGTGTTGGAAGCAGCCAAAAAGGCGAAGGCAAAGCGATTTGTCTATGCAGCTTCCTCCTCCTGCTATGGCATTCCAGAGATCTATCCTACGCCTGAAACGGCTCCTATGTCTCCTCAATACCCCTATGCGCTGACGAAGTATCTCGGTGAAGAGCTGGTGATGCATTGGGCGAAGGTCTATGCTTTTCCGAGCATTAGCCTCCGTTTGTTCAATGTCTTCGGACCTCGTTCGAGAACTGGGGGGACTTATGGTGCTGTCTTCGGTGTCTTTTTAGCGCAGAAGCTCCACTCTAAGCCTTTCACCGTGGTTGGTGACGGGAATCAGACGCGTGATTTTACCTTTGTCGGTGATGTGGCCAGAGCCTTCTTGCGTGCGGCTGAAAGCTCCTTGACCGGAGAAATTTTTAATGTGGGCAGCTCCAACCATTATAGCGTCAATCGCTTGGTGGAGCTACTGGACGGCCCTGTCGTTTACATCCCCAAACGTCCCGGCGAGCCCGATTGTACCTTCGCCAACGTTTCCAAAATTCATAATCGTTTAGGCTGGAAAGCTGAAGTGAGTTTCGAAGCAGGGGTCGCGAAGCTGCTTGCCTCTATCAATGATTTCCGAGACGCTCCTCTTTGGGATCCACAAACCATTGAAAAGGCGACCCAAAGTTGGTTCCAACACTTAGGAGGAGAGCATGTTCAAAAATCGTCTCGATGAGTTCACTGCGGTTGTGGAGCGCTGCACCTATTCCACCCATATGGAGATCATCGATGGTGATGAAGCCCTGGAAATGGCCCATTTTCTTCTCTACCAAGTGGCCAAAGTCGAGGGGATCATCTATGTCATCGGTAATGGGGGAAGCGCTGGAATTGCCTCCCATTTTTGTACCGACTTGCTACGTACGCTGGCACTTTCCGCTGCTACCCTATCTGATTCTAACATTTTAACCTGTTTTGCGAATGACTGCGGCTATGAGAATGTCTATAAGATCCCCCTCATGCGCAACCTCCGTTCACGGGATCTGTTGGTGGCTATTTCGAGTTCGGGAAAATCACCCAATATCGTCGAAGCGGCTAAATGGGCGCGGGAAAGAAAGGTGCCCATTGTCACTTTCACAGGTTTCGCAGCGCAAAACCCGTTAAGAAAGTTGGGCGATCTCAACTTTTGGTTAGACAGTGAGGATTATGGCATTGTCGAAACAGGTCATGCCTTTCTATTACATACCATTGTGGATACATGCAAAGAGAGATCCGAGATAAAATCAGGGACCTTGCAGAGATCGGGCGTCTAATCGCGGATGAACAACGCAAGGGCCACACCGTGGTCCATTGCCATGGCGTCTTTGATCTCCTACACCCAGGTCATTTGCGCCATCTCCAAGAGGCTAGGCGGCTTGGAGATAAACTCGTCGTTTCCCTTACACCAGACCGCTTTGTGAATAAAGGACCTGGTCGACCTGCGTTCCATGAGAAACTGCGTCTCGAACAGCTAGCGGCGCTCGTCTATGTCGATTATGTGGTGCTCAATGATAGCCCCGATGCTGTTCCCATGATCCAAAAAATCCGTCCTAACATCTATGTCAAGGGGGCGGAATATCGCGATCATGAGGCCGATGTGACGGGAAAGATCTCGGAAGAATCGGCGGCCGTAAGTTGCCATGGGGGTAGAATTCATTATACGGATGATATCGTCTACAGCTCATCTGAGTTAATCAACCGCTTTTTTGATGAGGATGCCATCCGGATTGCCCCCTTTATTGAGGAGTTGAAACAGGTCTACTCTTTACAAGAGGTTCTTGAGAAAATCGATGAGCTGCAGAGCTTGCGCGTCTTAGTGGTGGGCGATGCCATCATCGATGAATATCAGTATGTCGAACCTTTGGGACAGTCGGGAAAGGGAGTCCATCTTACAGCGAAGTTGTTGGAAAAGGAGATCTTTTTAGGCGGAGCGCTGATCATTGCCAACCACCTTTCCAGCTTTGTGAAAGAGGTCACCCTCTTGACGGGGATTGGCGCCTCCTGTCCCCATACACCTCATTTGGTCCAGAAATTGGCTCCCAATGTCACCCCTCAATGGATCCACTTTGAGGACTATCCGACGCTCACCAAAACCCGATTTGTCTTACAAGATGGAAAAAATATCACAAAGTTGTTTGAAACCTATACCAGCAACCATTCGCTCATCGATGAAAAAAAATCGCAGCAGGTCGTCGAGTTTCTCAACAAGCAGGCAGCTTCCTATGATTTAATTTTGGTCTGCGATTTTGGAAATGGTTTCACCAATGCTGAGATCGTTCTTGCTCTCTGTGAACAACCTCGATTCCTCGCTGTCAATACCCAAACCAACAGTGGCAATCGCGGCTATAATGTGGTGACCCACTACCAACGGGCCGATTTTGTCTCTCTAAATGAGCCTGAAATGCGATTAGCTGCGCATGACCGTTATAGCCGTTTGGAAACAGTCACGGCCGATATTGCCGACTTTTTGAACTGTCCCTTAGTTTCAGTCACACGAGGAGTCAATGGCGTCTTTATCCATCCTCAGGAAGGCAATTGCTTTGTCATTCCTGCCCTGACAACCCACTCTATCGACCGCGTTGGGGCTGGAGATAGCTATTTTTCCTTAGCCGCCGCCTGCGCGGCGAAAGGGTTCCCCCCGCTGCTGACTGGCTTTATGGGATCGGTGGCAGCGGCCATGGGTGTCCAAATTGTGGGCAATAAAGAGTCCATTCAGAAAGTGGCATTGTGCAAATACATGACTCGGTTACTCAAGTGAAAGAACTTCTCTCTCTAGAACAGCAGATTCTCCGCATCCGTATGATCGAAGAGGCGATCGCTGACCGCTATGCGCAGCAAAAGATGCGCTGCCCGGTCCATCTCAGCATTGGGCAAGAGGCTGTGGCAGTCGGGGTCTCTGCACACTTAAAGAAAACAGATTATGCGGTCAGCGGCCATCGTGCCCATGCGCACTATCTGGCTAAGGGTGGAGATCTCAAAAAAATGGTCGCTGAGATCTATGGGAAGGCGAGTGGCTGCTGCGGAGGAAGAGGCGGTTCGATGCACCTCGTCGACCTCACAGTGGGTTTTCTTGGCTCCACACCAATCGTGGGGGGAAGTATTCCGATCGGCGTCGGTGCCGCTTTGGCTGCCCAGATGAAGAGGGAAGAGCGCCTCGTGGCCATTTTCTTTGGCGAGGGTTCCACAGAAGAGGGAGTTTTTGCAGAAAGCCTCAACTTTGCCGCTCTGAAAAAACTTCCTGTTCTCTTCGTATGTGAAAACAATCTCTATTCAGTCTACTCGCCGCTCGAAGTGAGACAGCCCAGGGAGAGAAGCATCCCCCTCATCGCAGAGGCTCATGGCATTTTCGCCCTGCAAGGGGATGGCAACTGTTTAGATAAGGTCTCGACGCTCACAGAAAAAGCGGTCGACCATATCCGCAAGGGGCGAGGACCCGCACTCCTCGAGCTTGCAACCTACCGTTTCCGTGAACATTGCGGACCCGATCTCGACCCCTATCAACCTCAGGAGGAGGTCGCCGCATGGAAGGCCAGAGATCCTGCTCTCTCTATTCCATCCGCCCACCCAGAGATCAGCTGCGAAATCGAAGAGGCCTTTGACTTCGCTGAAAGAAGCCCCTTCCCTACGTGGAGCGGTCAAGAGGAGCTTTATGCCTGATATCAAATATAGTGAAGCCATCCTGCAGGCTACCGATCAGCTCATGGAGGTCGACCCTGCCGTCTACGTCATGGGGCTTGGAGTTCCCGACCCTAAAGGGATCTTCGGGACTACGCTTGGCCTTTTAGAAAAATATGGCTCAGAACGTGTTCTCGATATGCCCACCTCGGAAAATGGGATGACCGGAATTGCCATCGGATCAGCCATCTTGGGAATGCGCCCCATCATGACCCATCAGCGTGTCGACTTCTTTCTTTTGGCTCTCGATCAACTGATCAACAATGCGGCTAAATGGCATTACATGTTTGGCGGCCAGATGTCTGTCCCCTTGGTCATCCGTTTGATTATTGGCAGAGGTTGGGGGCAAGGGCCGCAACATTCACAAACACTCCACAGCTATTTTGCCCATATCCCCGGGCTCAAAGTGGTGATGCCCTCGACGCCCTATGATGCGAAGGGTCTTCTCGTTTCTGCAGTTAAAGACAACAATCCCGTCCTCTATATCGAGCATCGCTGGCTCCACAATATTCACGGCGAAGTGCCCCAAGAGCTCTATTCCGTGCCACTTGGCAAGGCAAAAGTGGTCAGGGAAGGGTCAGATCTCACCCTCATCGCCTGCTCACACATGACCCTCGAAGCCTACAAAGCGGCAAAACTTCTTGAGGAAGAAGGGATCTCTGCTGAAATTGTCGATCTCCGCTCCATCAAACCTCTCGATAAAGAGACGCTCCTCACCTCAGTCCGTAAAACGGGCAAGGTGCTCATCGCAGATCCCGACTGGAAAACATGCGGCTTTGCTGCAGAGGTCGCCGCACTTCTGACTGAAGAGGCCTTCGACTCTCTCAAAGCAGCTCCTAAACGGATCACCTATCCTGATCGCCTCACCCCCACCAGCTGGGCTCTCGCTAACCACTACTACCCCACAGCAAAAGATATCGCTCTCGCCGCTCTCGAAATGGTCCACAAACCTGTCCAAGCACGCAAACTGATGGAGTCGCTCATTCAGGAAAAACTGCGAGACCCGCTCGACGTCCCCGACAAAAGCTTTAGTGGCCCCTTTTAGGTAATTCAACGCAAAGACGCTAAGTTCTTCGTCAAAATTCAACGCAAAGACGCTAAGACGCAGAGACACAAAGAAGGAGGGTACGCGAAGCGCCCTCTTTGTGTCTCTGCGTCTTAGCGTCTTTGCGTTGAATAAATTGAAAGCAAAGTGTGGACAAGCAGAGTGAGGGTATGTAATATTTCGGCAGTTAAATGGAGAGAGTGATGAAAAAGGTGATGGTTATTGGGAGCAACTCCTTCTCGGGAAGCGACTTTGTAGATCTACTGCTGGAAGAGGGAAAGTATGAGGTGATTGGTGTCAGTAGATCGGAAGAAAAAGCTTCTTTGTTTCTTTCGTATAAAGTTCGTAAGTCTAAGAACTTTAGATTTTATCAAATTGATTTGAATAGGGATTTGGCGAAGCTCGATAACATTCTTGAGGAGTTTCGTCCTGAGTATGTGGTCAATTTTGCAGCACAGAGCGAGGTGGCTCCCAGTTGGAAGCATCCTGATCACTGGTTTCAGACCAATGCGGTTGCTTTGACAAAGTTAGCTAATCTGCTGAAAGATAAGAAGTTTCTGAAAAAATATGTCCATATCTCTTCCCCTGAAGTCTATGGGACTTGTGAAGGTTTTATCAGCGAAAATGCGCCTGTCAATCCGAGCACGCCCTACGCCGCTTCGAAGGCGGCAGGTGATCTCTCTCTCTTTACCTTTGCCAAGAATTTCAATTTTCCGCTGGTGATGATTCGAGCGACAAATGTTTATGGTCCTCATCAACAGCTGTTTAAGATTATTCCTCGCGCGATCATCTATATGAAGCAGAAGAAAAAGATTCCTCTGCACGGCGGCGGCCAGGCAGTGAAATCCTATATCCATATCCGTGATGTTTCACGGGGTGAATTGTTGGCCATGGAACAAGGTAAGGTGGGTGAAATCTATCATCTCTCTCCCGATCAAGGTGTTACAGTAAGGTCAGTTGTCGAAACGATAGCGAAGCAGTTGGGTATGGCATTCGGAGAGGCGGTGGAAGTTGTTGAGGAGCGTTTGGGTCAAGATAAGGCTTACACGATCGATTCGACTAAGGCGCGTAGAGAGTTGGGATGGAAGCCCTGCATCACCTTGGCTGAAGGGATCAAGCAGACAATTGGCTGGATCAATGGCGCTTATTCAGAAATTGAGAAGCAGCCTCTGGAATACGTTCATAAGGAGTAGCGAGTGGGCCTAGAAATCGACCTCTTAGTCAATTATCCGAAGACAAAGCGCAATGTCCAGGAGAGAGGATCTACAAAAACTGAGGAGGATCGGGCCATTGCCCGAAAGTTTGGAAAGGAATTTTTCGATGGCGAAAGACGCCATGGCTATGGGGGATTCTCCTATCATCCCCGCTTTTGGCAACCGGTAATTCCCACTTTCCAGAAAGTCTATCAACTTTCACTGAGCTCCTCCGTGCTCGATGTGGGCTGTGCTAAGGGATTTATGCTCTATGACTTCCGGGAAGTAATTCCGGGTATTTCGGTCAAAGGAGTTGATGTTTCTGAATATGCGGTGCAGCAGGGTAAAGAAGAGGTGAAGCATTTTCTTCAAGTTGCTGATGTTAGAAAGCTTCCGTTCACAGATCGCTCCTTTGACTTAGTCATTTCGATCAATACGATCCACAATTTAGAGGTGGGGGATCTAAAAAGGGCTTTAAGAGAGATTGAACGGGTCAGTCGGGGAAAGAGCTTCATCACCGTCGATGCGTATCGGACGGAGGAGGAAAAAGAGCTAATGTTTGCCTGGAATCTGACTGCCAAGACGATCCTCCATGTAGAAGAGTGGAAAGATCTCTTCGAAGAGGTCGGATATACGGGTGATTATTATTGGTTCATCCCATGATGGTGATCGGCAGTGGGGGGTTCATCGGCCGTCACTTTTGCAAAATGTTTCCCCATGCTTTAGCAATAGGGCGCCACGAGCTCGATCTGGCCGCACCCTCTCTGCCTAAAAATAGTGAAGGGGTCCGTTATGCTCTCGTTACAGCCGGTATCGGCAATCCTCGGAAAGTTGAGGCCGATCCCGAAAAAAGTTACCGCTGTAATGTCTCAGGAACGCTCTCCCTTGGAAAGGAGTTGTTGAAAAGAGGTATTCTCCCTATCTTCTTTTCCACAGATTATGTCCTGAATGATGCGTTAGAGGTAGCTCCTTTAAACACTTATGGCCATCAGAAAGCGGAATTGGAAAGAGAGGGAGAAAAGATGGGGGCGCTCGTGATCCGGCTCAGTAAAGTCTATGGCGTGGATAAAGGGGATGGCTCTCTCTTCGATGAGATGGTTTCAATGATCTGGTCAGGCGGAAGAGTGAGAGCCGCAAGAGATCAGATCTTCTCCCCCATTTTTGTCAGAGATGTGATAGAGCGGGTGGTTGCCTTAGCAGAAAATGGGGCCACAGGTGTCGTCAATGTTGTTGGGCCCTCCTATGCTTCGCGCTATGAGATGGCAGAGCGTGCTGCCAGCCAACTCGGGAAACCACGATCTCTTGTTGAAGAGATTTCCCTAGATGATTTAAAAGATGGGGTCTGCCGGCCTAAGGAACTTAAATTAAAAGGGGATTTCCCTGCCCTCTCTTGGCAAGAGGGTTTACAGGAGGTCATAAAAAATTATGCTTCGTGAAAAAGAAAAAACGGAAATGGATCCCGAAAAGAGGGATCCTGAGGCAATCTCCTGGTCCGATCACTGGTCCTATAACTTTCGTAACGACCCAAAACGGCTCGCCTTTGTTTTAGCGCGTTATAAATTTGCTGCCAATATGGGCTGCCAGGGCGGCAGAGTTCTCGAGCTCGGCTGCGGAGAGGGAATAGGGGCTCCACTATTAGCAGAACATGCGTTTAGCTATACGGGTGTCGATCTCGATGATGCAGCAATTCTGACGGCACGGAAGAATTTGAAAGAGGCGAAATTTCAATTTCTCTATGACGATTTTATGGGAAAAAAATTTGGCGATTTTCAAACAGTTGTCAGCCTCGATGTGGTGGAACATATCTATTCAGAACATGAAGCTCTCTATTTCGAGACCATTTTGAAAAATTTAACCTACGATGGCATTGCCATCGTTGGAACTCCCAATGCCACCTCAGCTCCCTATGCCTCCAAAGCGAGCAATTTAGGTCACGTCAACCTCTTTTCACAATCGCGTTTAAAAGAGACCCTGAGCCACTATTTTCATAACGTTTTTCCTTTCGGAATCAATGATGAAACGACCCATACAGGATATGCGCCCATGGCCCACTATATTGTTTGCGTGGGCTGCAATAGGAGAAAGACATGATCAATCACATCAAAAAACAATTTCTTGAGAAGGGCTGGTTCGTGGCTGATTTCCCCAACCCCACCCCCATCCTTGAGACGCGAGAATTCCTGCAAAAGGAGTTGAATCGCCTTCTTGGTAAAAAAATTCCCTTAGAAGAGTATCACCAGCATGTTCAGGATGATGAAATCCACTCCGATCTCCAGATCCAGATCACAAAAGCCTTTCGGGAGCGCCAGAGCGGGCCTAAAATTTTGGCAGGTCAAATGTCATTTTTTAAAGAGCTGATCGGACCCGACCTCTTTGGCCAAGCGAACCCCTACTTGCGCATCACCCGCCCCTACAAAACGCAAGACAACATCGGCTACCATCGCGACACTTTTTATGGAGGTTCCCCCTACGAGCTTTCCGTCTTGGTCCCCTTTGTCGATTTGTCTGCAGAAAGCAGTTTGAGTGTCTTGTCTGGCTCTCACGTCCATGCGGAGGATCATTACCCTACAACTCAGATCGAAAATCCCGATACAGCAGTCAGAAAAGGGACCCCCAAACATCAATTAGGCTTTCTCTATGCCCCCAAAGTGATGCATCCATCTGTTGGAGAGTTGATGGAGGCGATCCCTCTCAAAGTGGGTCAAGCGCTGGTTTTCAGCCTTTCTACCGTGCACGGAAGTTGTGTTAACACAGGAATAGTCTCTCGCTGGAGCAGTGACATGAGAATCATGAGTGCATTAGCCCCTGTCGATTTGAGCGCACGTCCCGATTATTACAAACCCTTAAGCTACTCTGTCGTGACAGCGGCAGCAAAAAAATATTTTTATGCCAATGGACAAGAAACAAGAAACGATGTCGAATTGGAGCTGTGTCACACAGTTCCTTGAAAATGAGCAACCGATCACTTTAGGAAGTTATTTCTCTTCCTTGATGCACCGCAAGCCGCGTCGGCTCCTCGATTGCCTGAGTTACTACAAATTTGCTGCAAAAATGATCGGCAGCAGTAAACGGGTGCTCGACATCGAGTGTAATGAGGGTTTAGGCAGCTGGCTTTTGGCGAAAGAGTGTGGGTTTTGCTGTGGAATCGATGCCGATTCGGCAGCGATCGACGTGGCTTGCAAGAACTTCCACGACCCTTCTGTCCAATTTATCAGTGCCGATTTTTTTGAGATGGCTCCCCAGCTTTTTGATGCGATTGTCAGTTTCGATCTTGTCGAACATTTCTATCCCCACCAGGCCCAACTCTTTTTTCAGAGGGTTACGGAGAGCCTTTCAGAACATGGAGTAGCCCTTTTTGGAACATCAAGCGAGATCAGCCATCAAATGGGAGTCCACAAAAAGCCGAACAACCTCTACACTCATCAGAGGTTCTACGCAGAGCTCTCAGCCTGTTTCGATCACGTTTTTCTCTTTTCGGCTAGTGATGAGGTGGTCCACACCGGCTTTTCACCGCTTGCCCTCTATTATATTGCCCTCTGCTGCAAACCAAAACGGGTAAGATGACAGCACACATTACCCTATGCAAACTCAAACGAAGCCTATGATGACAACGCAAGCTGCCGTTTTAACCCAATTGAAAGCCCCCCTCGAAATCTGGGAGCTCGAAATCCCTCCGTTGAAAGCAGGGCAGGTTTTAGTGAAATTGGCCTACAGCGGCCTCTGCCATAGTCAACTGAACGAAGTGAAGGGAGTGAAAGGGGAGGATAAGTTTATTCCCCATACTTTAGGGCATGAGGGCTCGGGAACTGTCAGTCAGATTGGACCGGGTGTCACGAAGGTTAAAGTGGGTGACCCTGTCGTCGTCTCGTGGTTAAAGGGAGCGGGAGCTGATGTTCCAGGAACCCAGTATGGCAGCCGCCATGGCGCTGTCAATTCGGGAGCGATCAGCACCTTCCTCCACCAGGCAATCATCTCCGAAAATCGGGTGATTCCAATTCCCTCTGAAATGCCTTTGAAGGAGGCTGCCCTTCTCGGCTGCGCCATTCCCACAGGAGCTGGTGTTGTGAAACATGAAATGGCCCTCAAAGCAGGTCACAGTTTTGCCCTGTTTGGAGCTGGAGGCGTCGGTCTCAGCGCTCTTCTTGCGGCGAAGCATGCGGGCGCACATCCGATCATCGTCGTCGATGTCCAAGATGCAAAACTGCAGACCGCTCAAAAGATGGGAGCCACCCATACCATCAATGCCAGAAGCTGCGATCCTGCAGCTGCCATCCTAGAGATCACTCAAGGCAAAGGGGTCGACTTTGTCTTTGAGTCGGCAGGCAAACGCGAAGCGATGGAGAAGGCCTTCTCTTCTCTCAAAGCGCCAGGCCTCTGCGTGCTCGCCGGCAACCTCCCCAAAGGCGAAAAGATCTTGATCGACCCCTTCGATCTCATCCGCGGCAAGCGCCTCATCGGCACCTGGGGCGGCCGCAGCCAGATCGACAGCGATGTCACCACCTACGCCGAACTCTATCTCAATGGAACCTTCGACCTCTCCAGCCTCATCACCCACATCGTCCCCCTCTCAGAGATCAACCAGCTCCTCTCCGAGCTCGAAGCTGGCAGAGTCGGCCGCGGCTTAATAGAATTCTATAACGAATAAAATCCGTTCCAACTCCATATTTTCTTTGGAAGAGATTTTGGCATGCGAGCCGTTGGGAGCGTAGCGACCTTCGGCGAGTTTTACCCGCGCCATCATCCGAGGCGCCCCATTCGCAGGCAAAAGTGGCGAGGCATCAGTTACTCAAGATGTATCCTGAGATGCTTTCACGGCCTCAGGGTTTGACCAGCACCTGAAAGTGCGGGGCCGCGCCGAAGGCGCAGCCGAGTGATGATGCGTCGGGTATATTCTTCACTCTTCTTATCTGTTCAAGATGACAATCTTAGTCTATTTTGAATGAGCTGCTTGTTATAATCTTTCCAGTTGTGTTTACGTATCAGAGACTCCTTCGTTTGTTTTGCAGGACAGCAAAGGAGCTTCTTTATTTTAAGAGATTTTTATCAAATTGAAAATAACCCGACGCATCATCACTCGGCTATCGCCTCGGATGATGGCGCGGGTAAAACTCGCCGAAGGTCGCTACGCTCCCAACGGCTCGCATAGTTGGTTTCCGACAGAGTTTTTCAACACCATCTGCTGCTGGAGAATTCAGCATATTTTGCTGATTAGTGTGCTTTCTTAATCGTGCCAACTAAACGACGAATCAGATATATCAAGGTATAGTTGATGAGCATGTGATGCCTAAGCGCAATATATTTATTGTAAATCTTTTACGTCTTTTCTGCTAATTTCATATCCTGCTTTGCATCGTTTGCATTCGTAAGTGATTGATTCATAGTCGTTAGTAAAATAGGGTTTTTTTGTTAAGTGAAAGGCTAGTTTATCTTGACCTTCCCAGCAGGCTTGGCAATAAGGTGTCCTGTCTCCATCCTGCCAATATACCCCGTTTTTGTTATCATATTTAAAGTTTTTGTTTTCTTTATTCATGGAAACCTCAAAATAGTTATTAGAATGAATATAGATTAATTTTATTTATTCAATAGCTCAAGTTTTTTTAAGCCCGAGAAGTTCTTAATTTTTTTATAAAAACGATTGTCATTTTTCTCCTTTTGAAATATACCTATCATTGGTATAATTATGATGAAGGTTTGGATAGTAGATTTTGCCCCGAAGGTAAGAAAAGCCCTAGATGGGCGGCAGAAGAAAAAAGCATTGCCACAGTATGTGGTTGACTGTCTAAAAGCTTTGGCTATGGATATTGAGTGCTTTGGTCCTAACCTAGGACAACGAGCTCAATCTTGGTCACATTTTAGCTCCCTTGGGAAGGATTGCTATCATTGTCATCTATTGAAAAGTGGTAGTAGGGCCAACATAAAATGGGATAAAAAGGGCTCTGGAACCACCTATGTTGCTTGTTGGAAAGTAGAAGACAAAAAAGTTAAATTTGTAGAGGTTTACTATGTCGTCACTCACGAAAACGCCCCATACTGATAATAAACATCATAGGGGCCCTTACTCGAAGTCAAATAGCTCATCTTGGCGTGAATTTTTTAAAGAAGATCTCGAAAAACGAGGAGAGGTCGGTGTATATCTCCGCGGAATCCGTATTCGCGAAGGTCTAACTCAAAAGGAACTGGCTAAAAAGCTCGGACAGAGTACTTCTCAGCACCATATCAGTGAAATGGAGCATGGGAAGAGAAACATTTCCAAAGAGATGGCAAAACGGCTTGGTGAAATTTTACATACTGATTATCGCATGTTTCTTTGAAGTATTTCTGGGAAAGGGCCGAATGAGGCCCTTTCTGTGAAACTTATTTCTTTTGGCCGAAGAATTGAGTGAGTTGCTCCTTAAATTGGCCCACTACCTTTTTCTTCTCCATTTTCATTTTCCAGCGCTGGCTATTGCCTTCAGAAACAATTTTTGCCAGCTCTGTCATGCGCTCTTTTTGTGTAGCTAAAATGTGTTCTTTAATTTTGTCTTTTAAGACTTCTTCCCAAGCTTCATCGGCAACTTCCAAGAGCCACTGATGGAGTTCACCTTCAGTTGAGCAGCTTGTTTGTTGACTATGGCAGGGGCATGAACAACCGCTCTGTTGTGAAGAACAGCTATTACTTTCTTGATTAGAACAGCATCCCATAATTCCTCCTAGGTAGTGATGGTAATAAGAGTTTATTGCACTTTCTGATGGGGATCAAGTGAATTCTGGTAGCTCTTCACGGAGTCTCCTGAGGAGAGATTCGGGATGATCGATATTTTCATTGATGGCGATTCTTTCGGCCAGGGTGAGAAGCTCGCCCATCCGCTTTCCTGGTGGAATGCCGAGTTCTGCGAGATGCGCTGCAGTGAGAAGAGGTTTTTTCTGTTGGATCCGGAGGATGTGGGCTGCTAACTCAGCTTGGCGTCTCTGGTGTTCTTCAAAAAAGAGCAGACGTTGCTTGCCTCTCCGTTTCGCAGCTTCAATCCCCAGTAATAATTCAGAGAGAGGGTGAGCATATAAATGGGCCCATGTGGCTTTCTCAGCCTCTTTTTGAAAAAGGGGCTGCGCACGATGAAAAAACTCGATGAGCTGGCGCTCCTTATTTGACGTTTTCAGATAGAGGGTGAGGGCGATCTTCTCATCGAGTGAGGCCTCTGGGAAGAGTTCGAGTAGGTAAGCGATCGTAGGGCTATTTTGAGGAAAATGGGCGAAGGGGGCGATAGCGTGTGCCAGCTCTTCGCGACTCCTCTTTTCAAGGGCTGGGAAGATCGTTTGGAGGAGTCCGAGATCGTAGAGCATCTGAACTCCCTTATCGAAGTGGGGGTAAGCGGCCATCTTGCAAAACTCCTGCCAGATTCTTTCCATAGAAACCGAAGGAAAGAGGGTGGAGGCCTGCCGCTGAATCGCCTCTGCTGTCGCCTCCTCGAGGGTGAAGGAGAAGCGGGTAGCGAAACGGACGGCACGGATCATGCGGAGGCGATCTTCAAAAAAGCGCTCTTCGGGGTTGCCGATCGCTCGGATGATTTTCTTATGAAGATCTTCTTGGCCGCCCACATAATCGTAGATCGTTTCGCTGAGAGGGTCATAAAAGATGCCATTGATCGTGAAGTCGCGGCGAGAGGCATCTTTCTCTGGGGTTGAATAGGAAACTCCTTCAGGATGGCGGCCATCATGATAGGGGTGGTCCTTGCGAAAAGTGGTCACTTCAAATTGAAATTTTTCTCTAACGACGATGACGACGCCAAAGGCGATGCCCACAGGGATCGTTTTGGGGAAAAGATGTTGAATCACCTCGGGGGGAGCGCTTGTGGCGATATCGATCTCATCAGAGCTTTTGCCCAAAAGATAGTCGCGGACCCAGCCTCCTGCAAAATAGGCTGTATAACCTTCCGAAAACAAGATTTTACAAATTTCTCGCGCGTCATTATAAGAAGACATAGCATCCCTATGATGCCTTATTTAGATGGATTATTCAACGCTCTTGCCACAGATCCGTAGCTTGCACTCACAGGTTCCTAAGAGCCGTATTCTCTTAGTTTTGATAAAAACGCTCTTCGCATCAAACCGAAATTCCTTAGCCTACATCTATTTAACTCGGCTTCTCTGGGAGTATATTGCGGAAGCCCTTCCACCGGCACTCTTGCGGATCGAAGAGCCATGGAAGGAAGATCCTCGATTGGTGAAATGGAACAAGAGAATTGTGTCGCAGGAGCTTGCTTGCGCCATTCTCGATTATCATACCATTACTTGTGGGGTTGAAGATAAAAGGATCGAAAGGGTGCTCACTTTGGGAGCCAACCACTGGCAACTCGGTTACGTTTTCCTCCGTCAAATGCCCCATTTGCAATATATATTGGCAGATTCGCCAGCAGCTCTTGATGTGGCTCAAAGCCATTTTGCTCGAATTTTCCCCGACAGAAGAATCTTTAACTACCGCACATTTACCCAATTTGAATCGATTCGAGAAGATTTTGAGAAGTCCAATATCTGCTTTGTTGATCCGAGCCAACTCATACTCCTTCCCCCCTGCTCCATCGATCTAGGGGTCACGATCGATGTTCTTGATAAGCTCGATCGGAAAGAGGCGGACAACTACTTTGTCGAATTGGATCGTCTGATCCGCGGCTACTTTTACTTTAAAGAAGAGAAGTATTCTGCCTTGAGAGAGGCTGACTATCATCTTCCTGACGATTGGGAAGAGATCTTTTGGAGAACCTGTCCCCTCTATCCCCACTCCTTTGAGGCACTCTTCGTCCAGAGCACAAGCGAATGACCCTTTTTATCTCTGTCCAAAACCTCTCCAAAGCCTTTGGCGAGCGCATTTTATTTAAAAATATTGCCCTGAGTATCTTCCAGAAAGACCGCCTCGGTTTTATTGGCCCGAATGGATCGGGAAAATCGACCTTTATAAAAATTCTAGCGGGCATCGACAAGGCGGATGAGGGGAATATCTCCTATAAGCGCGATCTCAAAATCGGCTACGTTCCCCAAACCTGTTACTTCCCAGAAAAAAAGGCCACCGAGATCCTGGTGGAGGCACAATCTGGCGAGATCCCTGATTACGAAAAGTTGCGCCTCGCTGAAGTCTGGCTGACAAAACTCGAATTTAAAGAGCATGATGTTTTGGCCCACACCCTTTCCGGAGGGTGGAAAAAGAGATTAGCCTTTGCAGCTGCCCTCATACAGAATCCCGGCCTACTTCTTCTCGATGAACCGACCAACCATCTCGACCTCGAAGGCATATTGTGGCTAGAAAAATTCTTGCTCCGAGAAGCTCCTACCTTTTTACTGGTGAGCCACGACCGCTATTTCTTGCAAAATGTGAGCAGCCGTATCGTTGAGATCGACTCAGCCTATCCCAAAGGGCTTTTTGGCATCGATGGCAGCTATCAATTCTTTCTCGAAAAGAAGGGAGAGTTCCTCGAGGGGCAGCTGCAGCAAGAGCGCTCGCTCGCCTCTAAGGCGCGGAAAGAGACAGAATGGCTCCGTAGCTCACCCAAAGCGCGCACCACCAAAGCGCAATCGCGGATCGATCATGCTCAAGAGGTGCTCACCAATCTCGAAGAGGTCCATCGAAGAAATGTCAAAAAAAAGGCCAACATCGCTTTCGATGCCTCGGAGCGAGAGACGCGCCAGCTCTTGATCGCTCACAACATCGCTAAAGAGCTATCCCATAGAACCCTCTTTCGCAACCTCCACTTCGTCCTTTCGCCTGGCACACGCATCGGCCTCATGGGGCCTAATGGCGCAGGCAAAACGACCCTACTACGACTTCTCACTGGGGAAATAACTCCCGATCAAGGGACTTTCAAAAAAGCCGATGAGCTCAAGGTTGTCTATTTTGATCAACACCGCAATCTCTTGCCTGACAATATGAAGTTGCGCGATGCCCTTTCGCCCACAGGGGACTATATCCTCTATCGCGGCCAGCGGATCCATGTCAATGGCTGGTGCAAGCGGTTTCTCTTCTCTCCTAACCTGCTCGATCTCCCTCTCGAAAAGCTCTCGGGTGGAGAGCGTGCCCGCATCTCGATCGCTCACTTGATGCTCCAACCTGCCGATCTTCTCCTTCTCGATGAGCCCACCAACGATCTCGATGTCGCCACGCTCGAAACCCTCGAGGATAGCCTCCTCGAATTCCCCGGAGCCGTTGTCCTCATTACCCACGATCGCTGCATGCTCGACCGCATCTGCACCCAACTTCTCGCCCTCGGCGACCCCGAAAAAACCGCTTTCTATGCTGACTACGCCCAGTGGGAATCTGCCACACGCAAAGTCGCCGCCCCTCCCCCCGAAAAGAAAGAAAAAGCAGCACCAACCCCCAAGCTCTCCGCCTCCGAACGCAGCGAACTGCGTCAGATCGAAACCAAAATTACCCAGATAGAATCAGAGATCAAACAGCTCAACCAGCTACTCGAGGATAGCAGCCTCGCCCAAAATCCCCACCGCCTCGACGAGGTCTGCAGAGCCGTTGCCCTCGCCGAAAACCAGATCGAGCAGCTCTACCTCCGCTGGGAAGAACTCGAAAAGAAAAAAGTTAACTAACCTGCTGGCAGCGTTTTTGCGAATGCTTCTAATGCTGCGCGCATATCATCAGTGAGCTGAACATGAGGCCGTTTGGAGCGCACGAAATGAAAGGCTTCATCTATTGTTAATCCATAGCGGCTCATGAGATAGGCATAAAGAAGTGCAGCACTGTTTGAGATACCATCCATGCAGTGAATGAGAAACTTTTTGCTCTCCTTTGCAGACTTATCGATCTGAGCAAAATGTTCATTCAGTTCGGATATTCGCTCTAGCCATGTATAGTCGGGTCTTGTTATGTCAATTTTTTCAAAGTGATTTGGATTCACCGCTAGAGAAGCTCTATAATTCCCTAAGAAGATATTTTCAAAAATGTTATGGAGAGGTTGTTCACTGGAGCTCTTTACCTCTCTCTCCGTGGGTTCTTTGAAAGGTCCCTTCATGCGGAAGCGCCACATGTCGATGCGGCTCGCCTCTTTTCTTGCCTTTATTGTAGCTTCAGAAGGTGCAGGAGCTATTATCGTATGTGGATCTGCAGCACGAGCTATGCTTTCCTGAATAAATTTCTCATTAGCCGCTTCGAGCTCAGGTGCAATGGACCTCCTCCGCGCTTGAAAGCAGGCATAAGCACACCCCATCAGAGCCGCCAGTAAGAGAACGCCTCCTCCTGACCCCATCATCCCCCAACTCGCCCCAGGCCCGTTCAGCGCTGAAATCAGACCGCACCGCCCCAAAATCCCCATTAGCAATAGTGCTACTCCTGCAATGATGGCTACAGCCAACCCCGATATCCAACCACAGTTGAGTTTTCTTTCCCTCGCTCTATCTTGTTCCAGCTCTGCCCTCAGAGAAGACTCAGCTGCTGCTGCACGACTCATCCTTAACTCCTTGATACCCTAAAATTTTATCAATTAAGTATTAAAGTTTAATTAAGAAAATAGTTGATTCAGATAAACCACAATGGGGTTAAAGGACATAGCGGGCGCCTTGGGTGGGGAAGAGGAAGTTGATGCCGAGGTTGTTATCGCGGGTGAGCTCTTGCTCGATGCGCTGGAGGGCGTTGAAGCCTTTTTTGAGGCTCTCTTTGCGGTGGGTGACGATGACGTTGAGGCCGGTGAGGGGGGCGTTGGCGATGGAGGAGAGGTGGTGGAATTCGCGGAGCATGAGGCGGGTGTCTAGGTGGCCATAGATGGTTTGGTCGGCATCGGCATGGGGGTAGGAGCATTCGAGTAGGATGCCATGGAGGGTGCGCTCTTGGATGAGGGGAGCGATGCGTCTCCAGATGCGGGCAAGATGTTTCTCGACCTCGAGAGAGTCGGGAGAGGTATCACCAAAGTAGAGGATGTACTTTTTCTTGTATTCGACGAGGAAGGCGGTCGAGGGATAACCATGGGGATGGCTGAGGAGATAGGCTTCGACCGTCATGGAGGTTTTGGGAATAGCGACACTGTCATGGAAAGGGAGGCGTACATAGTTATAGCGGCCAATTCTGGGCTCGACGCCTTCGTTGCCATAGTTGGGCCAAACTCTTCCATTAAAAACATGATCTCTCAGGTTGTCGATGGTGGGGTCGATGCCTAAGATCACTTTAGAAGAGTCGTTTTGCGAGTTGAGGACCATGCCAGCAATGTGGTCGATGTGGGCATGAGAGATGAGATAGGCGCGAATCTGATCGATCAACATTTCTCCGGCAGGGATATATTTCTCACTGGAGAAGGGGAGATGGTTGAGGTTACCTTTTTCAATGGCGGCCTCGATTCCGCTTAAAAGAGAGCCTGCATCGAGCGCAATCCATTGATTCTCTTCAAGCGGAGAGAGTAGATAGCCAGAAATGTTGGTCTCTCGTGGCCCACCACAACAGCCCATCACAATAATCTGAAATGCTTCTTTATCCATTAGGATTTCAATCTTTTCTCTAGCATATCTAGCTGCTCTTTAATTTTAACAGGCAGGTGGCTGCCAAATTGAGAGAAATAGGTGCGTAAACCCCCCACTTCTTTCAACCATTCATCTTTATGAATAGCAAAAAGCGCTTTTAACTGAGCAGAAGAAATATTGAGCCCCTGCAAATCGAGAGCATTCTCTTTGGGAATGATCCCGATAGGTGTCGCAATCCCATTCTCTTTTCCTTCGCATCTTTCGAAGATCCATTTGAGAACTCGAATATTCTCCCCAAAACCGGGCCAGAGAAACTTCCCATCATCCGATTTTCTGAACCAATTGGCGGCGTAGATTTTGGGGAGGTTGGGAGAACGTCCCGCGAAAGAGAGCCAATGGCCAAAGTAATCGGCCATATTATAGCCGCAAAAAGGGAGCATCGCGAAAGGGTCGTGTCTGAGTTTGCCGACCGCACCTGTAGCTGCCGCGGTGGTCTCAGAGGAGGTGCTGCAGCCTAAAAAGGTGCCGTGATTCCAGTCAAAAGCTTCATAAATCAGAGGGACTGTGCCACTTCTGCGTCCACCAAAAATAATCGCCGAGATGGGAACGCCATCTGGATCCTCCCAGGAGGGATCGATGATGGGACATTGCGCAGCCGGAGCTGTGAAGCGTGAATTGGGGTGGGCAGCAGGATGGCCTGAAGAGGGGGTCCAAGGCTTCCCGAGCCAATCGATCAACTTCTGAGGTGTGTTTGGGGTCATTCCTTCCCACCAGACATCCCCATCCTCAGTTAGGGCAACATTTGTAAAAAGCGAATTCTTAGAACAGGTGAGGAGCGCATTGGGGTTAGATTGCATCGAGGTTCCTGGAGCGACACCAAAAAAGCCAGCTTCAGGGTTGATGGCATGGAGCAAACCATCACTCTTCAACTTCATCCAGGCAATATCGTCGCCCACACATTCGACCTTCCATCCGGGAAGTCCCGAGCGAAGCATCGCGAGATTGGTTTTACCGCACGCACTCGGAAAAGCTGCGGCAATATATCTCTTTTTCCCCTCAGGGTTGGTAAGTCCGAGGATGAGCATATGTTCAGCAAGCCAGCCATCATCGCGCGCCATTACCGATGCGATACGCAGGGCGAAACATTTTTTTCCAAGCAGGGCATTTCCCCCATAACCGCTGCCGAAAGACCAGATCGTGCGCACCTCGGGAAAGTGGGCAATCACAGTCTTTTCGGGGTTGCAGGGCCATGGAACATCCTTCTGGCTCTTCTCTAGGGGAACTCCGACGCTGTGCAAGCAGGGGATAAATTCCCCTTCATCGCCTAAAACTTCAACCACCTCCTTTCCCATGCGTGTCATGATCCGCATGCTGCAGACGACATAGGGAGAATCGGTGAGTTCGACGCCGATATGGGCAATATCAGAGCCGAGAGGACCCATGCTAAAAGGGATAATGTATAAAGTCCGCCCTCTCATGCAGCCTTTAAAGAGGTGGCGCAGCTCAACAAGCATCTCTTCCGGGTCGCGCCAATTGTTGGTGGGGCCCGCATCCTCTTTCGAGCGTGAACAGATAAAGGTCCGATTTTCGACGCGGGCGACATCCTGGGGATTGGACCTGGCTAAAAAGGAGTTGGGACGTTTTTGCTCATTGAGTGGAATGAGTGTTCCTTGCTCCACCATCAACTTGCAGAGCTGCTGGTACTCTTCCTGGCTACCATCACAGAGGTGGACCTGGCTAGGCTGTGTGAGTTCAATAACGGCATGTATCCAACTCTGCAGTCTCTGATGTTGCAGATCTCCTACTTCCATTTAGACCTCTATAACATTGCCTTACGCTTTTTGTACTTGTCGAGGTGTTCGAGAGCTTTACCTGTGCCCAGACAGACGGCCAGAAGGGGATGAGGGGCAATAATTACAGGTAATCCTGTATCTTTAGTGAATGCTTTATCGAGACCTTTGATCAAAGCACCTCCCCCTGCTAAGACGATGCCTCTTTCCACAAGGTCAGCCGATAGTTCAGGAGGACATTTTTCCAATGTAAGTCGAAGACATTCGATAATCTGCTGAATCGGTTCTGCGAGACATTCCCGAATTTCAACCGAGTTGATCCTCTTGGTGACAGGAAGGCCCGCTACCTGATCACGTCCGCGCACCTCCATTTCGAGCTCTTTGTCCCCGAGTGGGAAGGCAGAGCCGATCGCGATTTTGATCTCTTCCGCCGTCCTGGGGCCAATCATCAAGTTATAGGTGCGCCGCATGTAATTGATGATGCACTCATCAAACTCATCACCTGCGATCCTCAAGCTGCGCGATTCGACGATACCTCCGAGAGAGATGATGGCAATCTCGGTCGTACCGCCGCCAATGTCGATGATCATGCTGGCAGCAGGCTCATGAACGGGAAGGTCGACCCCAATGGCTGCTGCCATCGGCTCTTCAATCAGAATGACCTCTTGAGCACCTGCGTGGAGGGCAGAATCTTCGACAGCTCGTTTTTCTACACCTGTAATGCCTGAAGGGACAGCGATCAGAATTTTGGGTCTAAAAAGGCTCCTGGCAGGCATGACGCGCTTGATCAACACCTTCAACATCCCTTCGGCAATTTCAAAGTCGGCGATTACGCCATCTTTCATCGGCCTCACCGCATGGATTTTGCGCGGCGTCTTTCCCAACATCGCTTTGGCCTTATGGCCCACCGCTAAAACCTCGCCCGTTTGGGAATCTACGGCGACGACAGAAGGTTCACTGAGCACAATCCCTTTCCCACGCACGTAGACGAGGGTATTGGCAGTACCTAAGTCAATACCGATATCGTTGGAAAAGAAGTTGAAAAATTTGTCGAATCGATGGAGGGCAGTATTCTTGAGATTTGCAAGGAGAGCTTTATAGCCAGGATGGTTCTGGTTTGACATAGTATCACACTCTTAAGTCTGTAGTAGTTCTAAGACCTCTTCCCACGTTAACTTCGAGATCGCTTCGTCGTCCGAACTGATCACTTTCTTGACGAGCCCTTTCTTTCGATTTTGTAGGTTGAGAATTTTTTCTTCAATGGTATTCAGGGTAATCAATTTATACGAAGAAACTGATCGCTTTTGACCTAAACGGTGCACCCTGTCTGTCGCTTGATTTTCGACAGCTGGATTCCACCACATGTCGTAGTGGATGACCGTATCGGCACTGGTCAAATTCAATCCCGAGCCTCCCGCTTTTAAGGAGACCAGGAAGACTAAAATTTTGGGATCTTCGTTGAACTGATTGACGATTTCTAGTCTGTTTTTGCTCGACCCATCGAGATAGGTAAAGGCGATTCCCATCTGCTTGAGATCCTCTCGAAGGATCGTCAACATTTTAGTGTATTGGCTGAAGATGACGGTTTTATGTTTTCCTTCGATGAGCGAAGGAAGCAGCTCCATCAACATATCATATTTGGCTGAGTCACCCATCTCGGGAGCATCCTTCGCAAAAATGGCAGGATGGCAGCAGATCTGCTTAAGCCTTGTCAAGGTAGCTAAAACGTGAATTTGAATCTTATCAAAGCCCTCTTTCTTAACGAGCCGAGAGAGCTCCTCTTTCGCAGAAGCCGCATAAGATTGATAGAGCTCTTTCTGTTTGTCGGTGAGGTGACAGTGATAGACGATTTCAGAAACAGGTGGGAGATCTTTTAAGACATCTTCTTTCATGCGACGGAGAATGAAGGGAGAGACCTTCCGTTTGAGTGTTTCCAGACAGTTTTCACCGCCGCTGGCTGGTGTGAGTTTGCGGATATATTTTTCGACAAAACGATCGTAACTACTCAGGAGGCCTGGCATTAAGAAGTCAAAGAGGCTCCACAGCTCGTCAAGAGAATTTTCAATCGGAGTTCCTGTTAAGATCAGCCTGTGGCCGGCTTGAACCATCTTGACCGATTTGGCGTTCCTCGTCCCTCGGTTTTTAATGTGCTGCGCCTCATCGAGTATGACATAGTTGAAAGGGATCTCTTTATAGATCTCAATATCTTTCTGGAGGAGGTTGTAAGAAGTGATGATGATTGGATACTCTTTGGCGGTCTTCAGCGCTTTTTTCCGCTTTTCCGGAGTGCTGTCGATGACGATGACCTGCATCGCTGGGTTGAATTTTTGAAACTCCGCTTTCCAGTTGTAGACAAGCGATGTAGGACAGACAATCAACGAAGGGCTTCCAGGAGACTCTGTGTGGCTTTGGGTAATGGCGATGATCGCTTGTAATGTTTTCCCCAGTCCCATGTCATCGGCCAAGATACCTCCCAGATGCATCTTACGCAACCTTTCCAGCCAGTGAACCCCTTCCAATTGATAGGCACGTAAAGTAGCTTGAATCTGGCCCGGAACTTCTTGCGCCTTGAATGCCGTCTCTCCCAAAAGCTGCTGTTGAATCTGTTTGAGCTTCTTTGTCATCGTGAATTTCACAGGAAGCTCTTTGAAGAGCGTGGGCTGGATGGTCGTCAGACTCCACAAAGGCCTCTCTTCGACATAGTTATCCAGCTTGGAAAGCCCCATTTCATCGAAGATCTGTACGATGGGAGAAATTTTCTCCAGGTCGAGCACCAGAATGCGGGCCAATGATTTTTTGCTTTTCCCGGGTGTGTGGAGTTCGAGATACCGTTTTTTAGAGGCTAAACAGTCCCAAAGTAGATCCAGAGAGGTTCCCTTTAGATAACCATTGACTTTGAGCTCTACCTTGTAAGCATCGATTCGATCGCTTTCGCTGAGAGCAAGTTCAAAGCTCGATTCATCGTAGATAAACTGTTCGGAGAGGTTTTCAGGACAAGCGAAGGAGATCCGCTGCTGATGGCGAGGAATCACCTCGGTCATAAATTCGACAATTTTCTTTTCGCTTTTGACACGGAAAAGGCCCTCTTTCTCATCGTAGATAAAGTCTTCGAAGATCGCTTCGATCAACTTGCGCTCTTCGACAAGATTGCGCTCCAAAATGCCTTCAGGGCCGACAAAGCGAGCAATCATCTGATAATTGAGCTGTCCTAAAGCCGCGGGAATTTCATTTTTTCCATAAAGGAAGAAGAGTCTCGCTTCGAGCTCGCCATTCAGGTAGCTGATTTCACACCGTCCACGCAGCTCTTCGACAAAGGGCAGTGTGACGAAACGGTCGATCAAACTGGGGTTGGCCACTTCCGCATACTGGCGCAAGACAGGGAGTGCGTTTTCAATAAAAGTACCGAAGAGAGGTTCAGGGATCGTGACGTCGCGGAGGCTAGGGAGAGACTTGAGGTGTAAGCGTCTTACCTTAGGCTGAAAGCGGTAGTAGGTATTTTGGTGGATCAGTCCCGGTTTTGCCGACTCAAAAAGCCAGGCGTGCTCGAGTCCAATCGACTCGTCCAGGAGCCGTAAAGAGGGTTTCAGCAAGATCGTGGGGCCGGGAGCTTCGAGATATTGGAGTGCGATCTTGATTTCAGCAGGATAGGCCGACAAACAGAGTGGCTCTTCCAAATTACCACAGTAGATACAAGGCATCGGCATCGGAAGCGGTTCACGCCCTTCACGGGGCGAAATCTGATGACCGCTCCCCATGGCAAGGTCATAGGCGCGCGCTAAAATGGCACCTAAAGCTTCTCTTTCGAGGCCAGCAATGCGGAGGAACTTCTCTTCGCCTGGGGCAAAGTAGCGAGCCTGAGGGATGATCATCTCGAGAAGCTCACGGGCTACTGGCTCAAAAGAATAGGCGGTGAAGAAGTAGCGTTTACCGCTGAGCAAAATCGGTTCGCGATAGCGGATCGCATCGAAAAAGGATTTTACATTGGGAATAAGAAGAGGTTTAGAGCGGGAGGGAAGTCGGATGGCGATCTGGATTTCAGGATTGGCTTCCAAATGGGTGTGGTTAGAAAAAATGATGGCCAGTTCTGCTTTATCTTCATCGACGACCTCAGGAGCTAAAAAGAAAGGGGATCCACCCAGTTGCACCGCAGCTCCAACATATTCGCGGAGGACCTCCTTTTGAAATTGGAGATCTCGCCGCTTATCTTCTTTCGTTGCAGCCACTTCAAAGGTCTCTTGCAGCGCTGCATCATGAGTATCGGGATCTGCCTGTTTGGAATAATCGACGACGATCTGGTTGAGATTCTCTTCTAGAAAATAGAGTAGAGCAGCAATGTGCTGACAATCGAAAGTGGAGGTGCAGTCACAATTGGAGTCAATGGCCATCGACTCGCACCGATCGATCTCAATTTCACTTTCGTAGACATTCTCAAAAGTCCCTTTGACACGGGAGCTGATCTTCAAATGCTTTGCATTAAAGTGCAAAATTTTTGCATTGATCACCGATTTCTTATCGAAGAGATCCTTCCCTTCCTTCAGAATATTGTTAGAAAAATCCTGTCGCAATTTCCGGAAATTCAGCATGCCATTCGTTCCGATCGTAGTTAGAGAAATCAAGAAATCTAATTTGTACTGATTTGTCCTCTCGAACGCAACGAAAAAGTTTTTTCTGAAAAAATGGGACCCGGCCCTAAACAATTTTTAATCCGAAGAGTTTTTTGAAGGGGTTAAATAGTTTTTTCTTAATTTAAATTTAATACTAATCCTTTATAATTTAGGGTATTTATGGCTGCTATCCCCCCAATACAGGCTTCTGCCCCCAGCTCTTGGGAAGATTCTCAGACAGCGATCTGGATCACTCGGGCCCTCCTAGTTGTTGGAGTGGCTTTGGCGATCATTGGGGCCTTTACGATCAACAATTCTTTATTCAATAGCGCCATCTACCTCTCAGTTGGTGGGGTGATTTCTGTCGCTGGATTAATCCTCTATATCCGACGGAGTTGCCACTCTATCATCGATCGAGAGAAAGCCCTCCACGATATCCAGGATCATTCCCTGAGTGCGATAAAAGATCCCAAAATTTACTATTTTCCCGAGGAGAATGTTTTTTCGTTGGAAAAAGGCGACGGGCCCAAAAACCGCCGTCTCACCTGCTATCGACTCGATGATGAGAGCTACCATATCAAATCAGACAAGAAAGTTGGGGAAGGGTATGCCAAGACTGTTTTTTTGGGGGATGATCCACAAGAGGGCCTACCCTCTACGGTCAGAACCATTGAGGAGAATCCGCCACAAAATGACGAAATAACGATTTATCAACTGCTGCGAGATTGCCCCTTTGTCGTCCACTGTCTCTCTATTGTAAAAAATAATTCTGAGAAGCGCTCCTTAATTTTAGACTATTGCGCTAATGGTGAATTTAAAACCTGTTATCAGCGCTATGATGAGAATCAGCAGTTAAGAATCATTCGTGATGCGCTCTATGGCCTAAATGCGCTCCATGAGATTGGCTATCTCCATCTCGACTGTCATATGGCGAATATTTTAGTGGCACAGGATGGCCAAGGAAAATTAGCCGATTTCGGAAGTAGTCGTGCTCTCGCTCTCTTGTCCAATCAGGAGCTCTTTAAATCCTTTATGCCAACCCTCGTCGATGGAAAACTCAAACTGACGCTGCCGATTGTCTACTCCTTTTTAGCTCCTGAAATTGTAAAAAATATTGGTCTCTATCGGCAAGAGAGGGCACTATCAACCATTTCTGGCAAAGCGGATGTCTGGATGTTCGGCGCCGCTTTAGCCTGTCGTTTGAAGCGAGAAGGGCTCCCTTACCAAGCCTTGGTTAAAATCCAAAAGGAGTTACAGCCTAAGGGTAAAAAATTTAGTCCATTCCAACTTTCTGCTGAAAAGGCGATCACCTATCAACAAAAGTTGATCGACTCCTATCCTTCAATCCCAGAAAATAGCAACTGCCTAGAAGTTCTTCTCTGGCGGATGCTCCATCCCAATCCAGAACTGCGCTGCTCCCCGCTCGATATCGCTTAAATGATAGATTGAAAGAAATAGTAAGTTTTTATAAAGTAGCTGTTAAATTTTTTAATCAATAGCTAATTTATGAAATCCCTCTTTTCTCTTCTCCTTCTTGTAGCATCGACTCTCCATGCGCTTCCTGTTGTGACCTCTCTTAGCCCAGTATCTGGCAGTAGCTAAGGAACTGTATCTGTTACAATCTCTGGATCAGGCTTTCTCGGTACTTCAGAGGTCCTTTTTGGCAATCGATCCGTTCCTTTCACAGTCGAGAATGACTCAACAATTCTCATTTCCAACGCCAATGCCTCAGTTATGACATTTCCCAATCTTCCAGTCCCAGGTGTTGTATCGGTAAAGGTGAATAATGGGGGATTGTCAGCAGATAATTTCCATGCGAATTTTTATACCTATCAGAGAGATTGGTTGGGTTATGTGCCCGATTTTGGATCTAATTCACCAAACGTCTATGTCTTCGACATCGAGCTGGAAACCCTGATTGCTCAAATAACGACCGGAGGAAGTGAGTGTAATGATGTCGGTATCACTCCCGATGGAAGCATAGCCTATGTGGTCAACAGCGGTTCCAGTTCTATTTCGGTGATCGATGTGAGCACAAATCGTGTCATCGGTTCAGTTTCAGCAGGAGCCTCTTTTCCCATTTCTATGCGATTACACCTGATGGGCAAAAAGCCTTCACAGCTAACTATGGATCAGCCAGTGTAACACCCTATGATCTCACCAACCCTGCCGCTCCAGTTGCCGAGCCGGCAATTACTGTCGGTATTAATCCAACCAATATTGCTATTACCCCAGATGGTATATATGCATACGTAGCCAACTTAGGATCTTCGAGTTTTGAGTATCTTTCCTGTCGGCTTTAATGCTCCAATCACTATTACCAATCCTAATATAGCAGCTCCTAGCTAGATTGCGTTTACCCCGGATGGAGTTCAAGGGTTTCTCCTTGATGATTTATTCCAGACGATGATCCCTCTCACAAATTTGGATAATAATCCTACTTTTGGAATCCCTATCACTGGTTTTTCTTTAAGTATACCCAACTTTTATCCCCAAGTATTTGTTACTCCCGATGGAACAAAAGCAGTAGTGACAAACACCTCAGGAAATTCGATCTCTCTGGTCGATACCCAAAGTCATGCCATCATTCGCACAGTTCCTGTAGGAAACATTCCAAATGGGGTTTTTGTGACGCCCGATTCCAAAACTGCCTATGCGAGTGATGGTTCTTCGAATATTGAATCCATCATTAATTTAACAAATTTCAATATTGATTCAGTAGCTGTAGGGGTTACCCCTACTAATCCCACGATCACGCCCGATCAAGCTCCTCTAGCCAATTTTGCCTACACAATGGCAGCTGACTATACTGTTCAATTTATGGCCGCGACAGCCTCTCCTACAGGCACAATTGTCCTTTGGCAGTGGGATTTTGGAGATGGCACTACTGCTTCAACAAATTCTCCTGCAACGTCTCATCAATATGCTAACCCAGGCAATTATCAAGTCACACTCACTGTCACTAACTCAGCAGGCACCTCAACCAACAAGCATTTTACAGGTCCCATGATGAGTAATAATGGTGATCCTTCTATCGCTTCACTCATGCAACTGGTCATCGTTTTGGACCCCGATCCTCCTATAAACCCTATTGTGACTGTTTCTAAGCAAGAATTTCTCACCTCGATCTGTTATGAGATTACAATTAGTTGGTCCCCTCCTACTACGGGGAATCTACCCGTTCTTTATCTCATCTATTCAGATGCTGCTTTAACCAACCTTTTAGAGGAGGTTCATGCTACCTCGGAGCTCATCTTCAAAACTTGTTCTAAAAAACAACATAATACCTACTATATCATTTCCGTGGATGGCCTAGGCAATGTTTCATTTCCGTTGGTTATCACAACTTAAGTGGTGGGTTGATTCCGCCTTGCTAAAAATAGCTCCTGCTCGATAAAATCCCCACCTCTTCTTGCGGGTGTAGCTCAGTGGTAGAGCGTCAGCTTCCCAAGCTGAAAGTCGTGAGTTCAATCCTCATCGCCCGCTAAGAGACCGTTTAATGCAACGACGGTCTCTAAGAGAGTTTAGCTCTTCTCGAAGAGGTCGTGCGCGGGTGTAGCTCAGTGGTAGAGCATCACGTTGCCAACGTGAGGGTCGTGAGTTCGAACCTCATCACCCGCTTTTTCAAAAGGCTATGGAAAAATTTAAGCCGCTCGTCTTAAGTCATCAGAGGAATCGTGAATCAAGAAGTTAAAAAATTTGAAAACGAGGCGTTTGCTGCTGAAGCCGTAGAAGAATCAGGCTGTCGCCTCAATGTCAAAGTTACCATCAAGCCGAAAGCGGCTCAAAAAGCCTACCAAAAGGCTGTTAAAGAGGTAAACAAGCAGATCTCCGTCCCTGGATTCCGTAAAGGGCGCGCCCCTGATCGGACAGTCATCAGTCATTATGGCGCCTCTGTAGAAAGAGAGTGGAAAGAGATCCTTGTCAATGATGCCTACCGTGCGGCTCTCGATTTGACAGAAATCTTTCCGATGAATCGCGAAAGTATCGAGAAGCCCAGGATTGAGCAGTGCTCTCAAGAGGATGGTGCGGTTGTTCAGATCGCTTACGAACACTATCCTCTATTGCCTACGATCGATTTTTCGAAAATCGATCTTCCTCACATTCCTGCGGAAAAGGTTACGGATGAAAAGATCGATGAGGTGGTTGAAGAGATTCGGAAAAGTCATGCCGATTGGGAAGATCTTCCCGATCGTTCTCTTAAAGAAGGCGATTTTGCCGATGTCACCATCCACTCTCTAGAAGAAGATCCTCCTCGGCCTCTCGTTGAAGAGCGCCGATTTGAAGTGGTTGACAAACACATTGCGCCTTGGCTACGTAAGCTGCTCGTAGGCCTCAAGCCCGGAGAGACTATCGAGGGAACCAGTGAGGTGGATGATGCAGCTGAAGAGCGGGTGAAAAAGAGTTTCATACCGACGAAAGTGCGCATCACTCTACATCGGATCAAAAAGATTGTGAAACCCCCTATCGATGATGCGCTCGCTCAGAAAGCGGGCACCTCTTCTTTGGATGAGCTCAGCCAAAGAATCCGTGAGAATTTTGAAAAAGAGGCCGAAGAGGAACGCCGTAGAAAACAGATTGAGGCGCTCGAAAGAGCACTTCTTCAAGCCTACCCCTTCGAGCTACCCCAATCTCTCGTGGAATCGGAAAGGGAGGAGAGGATTGCACGTAAGATCCAAGCTCTGAAAAATGCCCATGTCCCTGATGAAGAGATCAAATCGCAGCAACGGGCGATTGAAAGCGAAGTGGCTCACGATTTAGATAGCGCACTTCGCCTCTATTTTCTCGACAAGCAGATTGTCAAGCAGGGAAATATTGCGCTGTCGAATGCCGAACTCAACGATGAAATTACCCGTCTGATCAGTCAGAATCCCTATTTATATGGGAAAGATCAGTCGGAAGAGCAGACGCGCGCCTTTATCTCCCGCGTAGCCTCCTCCATGTTGCAGCGCAAAGCCAAAGATTACGCCCTCTCCCAGATTGGCTCATAATAAATAATGAATCGCAAAGACGCTAAGCCAAAGATTATGCCCTCTCCCTGCTTGGTGCCTGAACACTGATTAATAATTCAACGCTAAGACGCAAAGACACAAAGAAGGATGGTACGCGAAGCGCCCTATCTTTCTTTGTGTCTTTGCGTCTTAGTGTCTTTGCGTTGAATAAAATAGAAAGATCTTTGGGTCTCTGTGTCTCTGTGTCTTTGCGTTGAATAAAATAGAAAGATCTTTGGGTCTCTGTGTCTCTGTGTCTTTGCGTTGAATAAAATAGAAAGATCTTTGGGTCTCTGTGTCTCTGTGTCTTTGCGTTGAATAAAATAGAAAGATCTTTGGGTCTCTGTGTCTCTGTGTCTTTGCGTTGAATAAAATAGAAAGATCTTTGGGTCTCTGTGTCTCTGTGTCTTTGCGTTGAATAAAATAGAAAGATCTTTGGGTCTCTGTGTCTCTGTGTCTTTGCGTTGAATAAAATAGAAAGATCTTTGGGTCTCTGTGTCTCTGTGTCTTTGCGTTGAATAAAATAGAAAGATCTTTGGGTCTCTGTGTCTCTGTGTCTTTGCGTTGAATAAAATAGAAAGATCTTTGGGTCTCTGTGTCTCTGTGTCTTTGCGTTGAATAAAATAGAAAGATCTTTGGGTCTCTGCGTTGAAGTGACAAATCACTTGACCTTGATGCGGGCGCTGAATACACTCCCGTTTTGCTTGACTTTTGATGAGGATCCCTAAATGACACTTGTTCCCTATGTGATTGAAGATACCGGACGTGGCGAACGGGCTATGGATATCTACTCCCGTTTGCTCAAAGACAGAATTGTCTTGATCGGCACAGCCATCGACGAACATATGGCTAATACAGTCATTGCTCAACTCCTATTTCTCATGTCGGAAGATCCGAAAAAAGATATTCAGATCTTTATCAACTCTCCAGGTGGTTACATTACGGCAGGGCTTGCCATCTATGACACGATCCGTTTCTTGGGATGCGATGTCAGCACCTACTGCATCGGTCAAGCTGCCTCGATGGGGGCTCTCCTTCTCGCTGCGGGCACAAAGGGCAAACGCAAAGCCCTTCCTCATAGCCGGATCATGATTCACCAACCTTCGGGTGGAATTATCGGTACTTCCGCCGACATCAAACTTCAAGCACAAGAGATTCTGCGTTTGAAAGATTATCTTTCTCGAATACTCGCGGATAATACTGGGCAGACTGTTGAGAAAATTTTGGAAGACTCTGAAAGGGACTTCTTTATGAGCCCTGAGGAAGCGATTGCCTATGGGCTGATCGATGAAGTGGTGACCTCAAAGAAAATCAAATAGTTGTGGTGCAATGACGAAGAAAGGATTTAATAATAATAATAATAATAAAGAGGCGGCCTCCTGCTCCTTTTGTGGTCGGACCGAAGATGACGTTGAAAAGCTGATATCTGGCCCCAATGTTTATATCTGCGATAATTGCATCCGCTTATGCATGAGCATCCTCGAAAAAAAGCCCTCTGCAGGCGAACTCAAGCTGCTCAAACCGGCAGAGATTAAAAACCGCCTCGATGAATTTGTCATTGGACAAGAGTCGGCTAAAAGAACAGTGGCTGTGGCTGTCTATAACCACTACAAGCGGGTCCGCTCTATTGGGCTGAGCAAAGATGTCTCTTATGGAAAATCCAACGTCCTCCTGCTGGGTCCAACAGGCTCAGGAAAGACCTTAATTGCCAAAACGCTCGCGCAGATCCTCGATGTCCCTTTTACGATCGCCGATGCCACCACCTTAACGGAAGCAGGTTATGTCGGTGAAGATGTCGAAAATATTGTTCTGAGACTACTTCAGGCAGCCGATTATGATGTCGCGCGCGCTGAGCAAGGGATCATCTATATCGACGAGATCGATAAGATCGGCCGAACGACATCGAATGTCTCGATCACGCGTGATGTCTCTGGTGAAGGGGTCCAGCAAGCGCTGCTGAAAATTGTCGAAGGAACAGTGGCGAATGTGCCTCCAAAGGGGGGAAGGAAACACCCTCAGCAGGAATATATCAAAGTTAACACAGAAAACATTCTCTTTATTGTGGGTGGTGCCTTTGTCCACCTCGATAAGATGGTTGCCAAACGGCTCGGGAAGAGCAAAATTGGCTTCACCGATGTCAAAACGGGAGCAGCCATCGATCCTTACGACCGGAATCGGCTACTGCAACAAGTAGAGCCCGAAGATCTCATCTCCTTTGGCATGATTCCCGAATTTGTGGGACGCTTTAACTCCATTGTGAACTGCAATGAGTTGATGCTCGAGGATCTTGTCCGCATTCTGTCAGAGCCAAAAAATGCGATCGTCAAACAATACAAACATCTTTTTTCCGAAGAGGGTGTCAAGCTGGTTTTCGAAGAGGGTGCTCTCATGGCGGCAGCTAAAAAAGCGAAAGAGGCTGGCACAGGTGCTAGGGCCTTGCGCATGATTTTAGAAAACTTGCTCCGCGATCTGATGTTTGAGGTGCCCTCCGATGATACGATCGCAGAGGTGCATGTTTCTGAGTCTACCATCGTCCATAATCAGCCACCACTGATTGTTCGTCGCGATAGCTCAAAGAAAATTGCTTAAAGAAGAACTTCGGTAACTATTTACCAATTCTCTGTGTGCTCTGTGCTCTCTGTGGTAAAATAAAAAAAAACACCACAGAGTTCACAGAGACCACAGAGGGGATTCTGAATAGTTATGAGTTTCGAAGGGCTAAAACGACAAATCATTGCCTGTAGACGATGCCCGCGATTGGTTGCATTTCGCGAAAATGTCCCTATTCGGACAATTGATTTGGGTCATCCTTGGCGCAAACCCCTTCCTGGCTTTGGTGATGAAAAGGGATGGCTTTTGATTTTGGGATTAGCTCCCTCAGCCAATGGAGGAAACCGCACAGGTCGTGTCTTCACAGGAGATGAATCTGGCCGCTTTTTGATGGAGGCACTTTTTGATACAGGGTTTGCCAACCAAACGACCTCAGAACATGCTGAGGATGGTTTGAAGTTGAAAGGCTGTTTCATCACGGCAGCTGTCAAATGTGTTCCGCCGCTCAATCGCCCTACCCGAGAGGAGTTTCTCAATTGCAGCTCTTATCTAGAAAATGAACTCTTCTTATTCAAACGGCTTCGCGCAGTACTCGCCTTAGGAAAATTGGCCTTTGATAGCTACCAGAACAGTCTGATTCAAAAGGGAGCACTTCAAAAACGTTCCCCCTTTGCTCACGGGGCATGCATCACGCTTCCTCAGCAGCCAACACTCTATGGCTCCTATCACACAACTCCTCAAAACACCTATACAGGGAAGCTGACCCAAAGCATGTTTCAAACGCTTCTTAAGCAGATTCAAAAGGCACATTCACGAGAATAATCCGAGTTTCACCACAGCTTTCCAGAGAGTGCGTGTGCTAGAAAAGATCACCAATGAGCCGACGAGCAGATAGAGGTATTTATGGGGCAATTTTCCTGCCAATCTTGCGGCAATGGGTGCGGCGATCAATCCGCCAATAATCATCGCAATGACATCCTGCAGCGGCACATGCCGTAACAATATTAAAAATGTGAGGGCGCTCACCAGAACCACAAAAAATTCCGCCTGGCAAACGGAGCCGATCACTTTACGTGGGTTTCGAATTTTGGACATGAGCGTGCTGGTCACCAAAGAGCCCCATCCCCCACCTGCGAAGGCATCTAACATCCCTCCGGCTGTGGCTAACCACCTTGGCCTTCGCAATTTTTCGGTCGATTTTTTGCGGATGAGTGCTTTACGGAAAATCCGCACACCTAAATAGAGGGTATAGACCGATACTAAGGGCCTCACCCAATGGGCATGTTTCTCTCCGGCCAAACAGGCCAGCACAGCTCCAATGACCGCGCCAATGGAGCCGGGAATCACCAATACTTTGAATAAAGTCCTGTTGACATTACCCAGCTTGTGATGGCTATAGGCCGACAAACCACTCGAAAAGACACGGGTGGAGTGGACGCGGCTACTCACAATGGCCGGGTTGACACCGACTGCCAGCAAGACTGTCGTCGAGATCACCCCATAACCCATGCCCAGCATTCCATCTGCAAACTGAGCGCAAAAGCCGGTCGTGAACATGATCAGCACCCAGGTATAATCGATTTCTCCCATCAGGGCTAATGTAACATGCACCCGGCTACCGTGTTATTGCTGGTTTCATCGATCAAGATAGCTGTTCCATTACTGCGCAATTCATCGTAGGCATCATAGACTACAGGAGAACTGGTTTTAAATCTTGCCCTCACGATGTCGTTCAAACCTACTTCTTTGATGCCCCTCAGTTTTTCTAACGTATTGACATCGATTTTATATTCGATCTCTTGAACTTCACTCCGGACGCGGGCACTCCCGATCTGTAAGAGGTATCTTTTCCCAATGGTCATCTGAGTGGTATCGGTCCAGCAAAGCGTTGCGTGAACCTCGCAGCTCACTTTGGGAGGATTATCTTCTCCGACAATCAGATCACCGCGGCTAATGTCGATATCATCGCTCAAGCGGATGACAATGCTCTGTGAAGCACTCGCCTTGGCCACTTCGCGACCATTGATCTCAATCGCTCTGATCGTACTGCGCGAGCCCTCAGGCAACACCACGACCGACTGCCCCAGCCTAAATTCACCACTGACGATCCTCCCCGAATAGCCTCTATAATCGTGCCAACCTTCTTTTTGTGGGCGAATCACATATTGTACGGAGAAACGGGTATGGGTCAGGTTGAGATCTTGGGTCGCCTGAACATTTTCTAAATGGTGTAGAAGAGTCGGTCCGTGATACCAAGGCATCTGCTGCGAGCTGAAAACAACATTCTCCCCTTTCAGAGCACTCACAGGAATAAAGGTTACCTCTTTGAGATGTAAGTCTTTGGCAATGGCCTTGTAATCATTTACAATCTTGTCAAAGAGCTCCTGTGAATAACCAATCATATCCATTTTATTGATCGCGACGGTGATATGGGGGATTTTGAGTATCGAGGCAATGATGCTATGTCGACGTGTCTGCTCCAACACACCGAGGCGCGCATCGATGAGAATGATGATCAAATGGCAATTGCTGGCTCCCGTCACCATGTTGCGTGTGTACTGAATATGGCCAGGCGCATCAGCGATGATAAATTTCTTTTTTTTCGTCTGGAAATATTTGTAGGCGACATCGATCGTGATGCCTTGCTCCCGCTCTGCGCGAAGACCATCGACAAATAGGGCCAGGTCCACCTCGCCCTCCTCTACATTTTTGCTCTGCCTTCGAACCGTTTCCAACTGATCCATCTTGATAGAATTGGTATCGTACAGAAGTCGTCCAATCAAAGTACTTTTGCCATCGTCGACACTTCCTGCAGTGATAAATCGAAGAAGTCCCATAGCTAAAAATACCCATTCTTCTTTCTGTCTTCCATGCCCGCCTCACTGATCAAATCGTCGATGCGGGTCTCACCTCGCTCGCTGATTTTCGTATTCAAAATTTCCTGCTCGACTTGATCTACCGTATAGGCACTACTTTCTATGGCTGCCGTACAGGTCATATCACCGACAGTGCGATAGCGGACAAAGCGCTTTTCTACACGATCATCCCGATCGATCTGCACAAAAGGACTCATGGCCAGGAGATGTTTGCCAACGAGAAGAACCTCTCTTTCATGCGAGAAGTAGATCGAAGGCAGTTCAATTTCTTCTCTCTTGATATAAGCCCAGACATCCAGCTCGGTCCAGTTGCTGATGGGAAAAACGCGGACGTTTTCGCCTTTATTGATTTTTCCATTATACAAATTCCACATCTCGGGACGCTGCTTCTTCGGATCCCATTGGCCAAACTCATTGCGGACCGAAAAAATTCTCTCCTTCGCCCGCGCCTTTTCTTCGTCGCGACGCGCCCCTCCGATGCAGGCATCAAACTCATACTTTTCGATCGTATCCAACAAGGTGAACGATTGCAGGGCATTGCGCGAAGGAAATTTTCCACCAGGCTCTTTCAAGTTTTTCGCTTTGATCGTTTCGCTCACAAGGCCAACAACCATTTTAGCTTTAAGCCGTGCGACCATCGCATCTCGATAATCGAGCACCTCGGGAAAATTATGGCCCGTATCGATATGGACCAGAGTAAAGGGAATTTCGGCAGGCGCAAATGCCTTTTGAGCCAGATGAACCAGAGTGATGGAATCTTTTCCTCCCGAGAAAAGTAGGGCGGGACGCTCAAACTGTCCTGCCACTTCACGCATAATGTGGACAGACTCTGACTCTAAATCTTCTAAATAATCCATAAAAACCTGCCCATGCTAATCATGACAAATCAAATCTTTCAACAGATTTCCATAAATGGCGGCGCGTGTGGGCCAGGAGAAGCGGCCTTGTTTGGTGTGAATCTCTTTTTGGAGCTTCTCTCGAAGGGTTTTGTCTTGGAGTTGCTGGATGGCTTGAGCGAGTGAGCTCTGGTCTCCAGGTGCAAAGTAGAGGAGGCCGCTGTCTGCAGAGAAATCGGCGTGGACGACGGGAAGGTCGGGGGCGATGATCGGGCGTCCCCACTCGGCATATTCGGCGAGCTTCGTGTGTGCTACATAGGGCATGCGGCCTGTTTGGCCAAAGGGAGCGACAAAGGCATCGACATCTTGAAGGTGTTCAGGAATATCTGAGGGAGGTAAAAAGCCAAGAAAGGTGACGGCTTTTTGAATACCGAGTTCAACTGCTAATTGGTTCAGGCGGCTGACATCGCGATGATTACCGCCAATCACCTTTAATCGGACATTTTTGACTTGCGCAAGCGCCAACAAAAGAGCGGTGAGTCCTTGTCCCTCGTAAAGCTGTCCTACGTAGGCTATGGTCAATTCTGGATGTGTCTGTGGAGGTGGCAATGGGAGCGTCTGGACCGCTAAGGGGACCTCTTCGATGCGATTTTGAAGAGAATAAGGAGGCTGCAGCAGAATCTCTTTTAAAGCCGAGGTGGTGACAGTGATGAGATCGGCATGAGCGAGCATCTCGCGCTCCTTACTGAGAGCTTTCTTGTTAACGGTTGTTTGATTGGGGTAATAGCACAACTCATGTACTTCATAGAGATAGCGCACCCCGGCCACTTTGTGTTGAAGATGGTAGGCTCCCTGTTTGCGCACACTGAGAATGACCAGATCTGGGCGGCTCTCCCGGATCTCCTGTTGACAGTGATGGAAGAAGGGCCAATTCCAGCTGATCCCTAGGATATTATTTTTGCGGATGATCCGAAGAGGCTTGATATGCAATCTCGGGCAAGGGGCAATCTTGTAATGCATGTAAAAATTTTCTAAGTCACTGCCTTTGCCTATTAATAGAGTGAGATCAGATCCACTCTCTGCGAGGGCCGCACACTCTTGCACGATGAAGAGATCGTGGGCCTTTCTCTTCGGAAGTATCTCGTTATAAGGATAAATAATACGCATTTGTCAAAATTGATACTATCTGATACAGACATAGTAAATTAGTTAAAAAGACAATGAAAGAAGTTTTCAAGCAGCTTACAAGTATTTGGCATGAGTTGAAAGGGCTACAAAAAACAGCTTTCCTGGCCGTTTTAGCAGCGACGATCATAGCCTTAAGCTTTGTTTTTTTGAAAACTTCTTCGCCCCGATATCTGCCCCTTTTTCCCAATAAATCGATCTCCATCTCTGAAATGGAGACGGTGGAGAGTCTGCTTCTCGAGTGTGATCTGCAGTATAAAGTCGATGCAGAGAAGGGATTTTTGGTAGCCGCAAAAGATTTTGACCGCGCGATGAGTGGTTTAGGGGAGTTGCATAAGCCAAAGGGAGCAAAGGGGTTTGAACTTTTTGATACCAACACCTGGATTAAGGGCGAAAAGGAGCTTCAAGTCCTCGAAATGCGGGCTCTGAAAGGTCAGTTAGAAAAGGATCTCGCAGGTTTTGAGAACATCAAAAGTGCCAGTGTGATTCTCGACATTCCTCCCCAGAGAACTTTCAATGGATCGAAGTTTCAGACAAAAGCTTCTGTCATTCTCACTTTGATGCCCAAGGCCCATCTCTCGGCCTCACAGCTCAGAGCGGTCACCAACCATTTGGCAGGCGCTGTCCGTGGGCTGGAGCCAGAGATGATTGCCATCTCAGACTCCACAGGGAAGCTCTATAAGGCGATCGACCCGGAACATAAGGAGAGCTTCCAGCAAGAGAGTGCGATGCTCTTGGAAGAACGGGCCACGGAGAAAGCGGTCTCTCTGCTCGAACGTTTTGTGGGCGAAGGTCACTATCACCTCACAGTTCAGGCGCTTCTCAAGCCGCAAACTAAGGATATAGAGGCTTTGCAGATCGCCGCTTTGATCGATGAAGAGAAGATTCCGCCGGAGAAGCTCTCCTTACGCAAAGAGATTGAGAGACAGCTCCGCTCCATCGTGAAGGGTTATGGGGTTGAGGGAGAGGCGATCGTCGATTTTCTACTCTTCGATCAGAAAAGCGAGCTTGGAGTAGCCAGGGAAACAGGGAAGGGCTTTTTAGGGATTGCGGTGACCACTCTCTTTGTGGCTCTTGCTCTCGCTGCTTTGATCCCCTTCTTGCGCAAAGGGAGAAAAAAGAAGAGTGATGAGGAAGCGCTCTTCAAAGTGATGACGAAAATCGATCTCAAACAGCTCGTAGGTTCGATGGAGAGGGAGGATCCGCAAACGATCGCTCTTATGGTCTCTTATCTGGAACCTGCGAAGGCAGAACAGATGATTGCCTCTTTAAAGCCAGAGCTTCAGGAAGAGGTGCTTTTTTATCTTGCTGAACTCGAAAGAGGGAGCACCACATGATCATCCGTGGAGAAAAGGTGTCTGAGCAGGCCACATTGACTCCAGGACGCCTTTTGGAGTGGGAATCTGCCACTATCAGCTCCCCATCTTGGTTTGAGGAAGAGCGCCTCCAGGCTTTCGAGAAAGGGAAAAGGCTGGGAGAAGAGAAGGGATATGCCCAAGCTGTCCAAGAGATGCACTCTTCGATGCGGCTGTTGCAAACGTTGGCGAATAAGCTTCTAGACCATAAAGAGAAGCTTCTCGATCAGCTAAAACCCGAAGTGATCCAATTTAGCCTAGCGGTGTGTGAAAGGGCTATCCGTAAAGAGCTGAGCCAGCCTGAAGTTTTTGTGAAATGGCTCAATACGCTTCTTTCTTATGTGATCAATCGTGGAGATGAAGAGAAGATCTCTCTTTTTTTGGCCCCGGGTGACCTCCGCTTAGTTGAAAAATTTATGGAGAGTAAAAGCTACCTCTCTTTGCGGGAAGATCCCTTGATGCGTCACGGTGATTGCCGGATCGAAACGCCGACAAAAATGGTCCGTTGGTCCATTGAGCGAGAGCTTGAGGATCTTGAATCCAAAGTTTTATGCTTATGAAACTTTTAGAGAAAGAGATGCGGCAGATCCCAAAGTGGCAGACGCCTCGATTGAGCGGCAGGGTCACCCATGTGATCGGTCTCTTGATTGAATCGACAGGTCCTGAGATATCTGTGGGGGAGATCTGTTTCGTTTATGACAAACAGGGAGAGCCTATTCCTTGCCAAGTTGTCGGCTTTAAAGACAAAAAGGTGCTCTTGATGTGCCTCGGAGAGATAGAGCGCATCACTCTTGGCTCTGAGGTGCGTCCTACGGGAGATCTGCACCGTGTAGGTGTCGGTGAAGAGCTCTGTGGAAGGGTCCTCGATGGCTTAGGAAGGCCGATCGATAATAAAGGAGAGATCCGCGCAAGAAAATTTTATCCCTTGGTGGCAGCGCCACCGCCCCCTTTATCGCGTCGTCCTATTCAGGAGCAGCTAGAAACAAAGGTCAAAGCGATCGATGCGCTCTGCACACTCGGGAAAGGTCAGCGCATCGGCATCTTTTCCAGCGCGGGTGTCGGCAAGTCAACCTTAATGGGAATGATCGCAAGATCGGCTCAGGCCGATATCAATGTGATCGCCTTGATAGGCGAGCGTGGACGTGAAGTCCGAGAATTTATTGAAAGGGAATTGGGTCCAGAGGGCCTTGCCCGTTCGATCGTTGTCGTTGCCACCTCCGATCAGGCAGCTCTTTTACGAGCCAAAGGAGCTCAAGTGGCCATGGCGATTGCCGAGTTTTTCCGTGATGAGGGCAAAAGTGTCATTTTCATGATGGATTCAGTGACCCGTTATGCGATGGCTCTCAGAGAGATTGGTTTGGCTATCGGTGAGCCCCCAACAACGCGGGGGTATACGCCCTCAGTCTTTGCACAGCTGCCAAAACTATTAGAGCGGGCTGGAAATAATGAAACAGGCTCGATCACAGGAATCTATACGATCCTTTGTGAAGAGGATGAGGTGCATGATCCCATACCCGATCAGATGCGCTCACTCCTGGATGGCCACATCCATCTCTCCCGCTCTCTCGCTGCTGCAGGCCATTTTCCTCCGATCGATGTGTTGAAGAGCTTATCGCGCGTGATGCCACAGATCACAGCCAAAAAGCAGCAAACTCTTGCTGCAAAAATACGCGCACTCCTGCATGAATACCATCAAGCTGAGGAGTTGATTCAGCTCGGTGCTTATGTGGCTGGATCGACACCGGCGATCGATGAAGCGGTGAAAAAGATCGGTCAGGTGAGAGAATTTTTAAAACAAGAAGCTGCCATCTCTTTTCCTTCTGCAACGACATGGCAAGAATGTGAGAGGTCTATTTCATGAGAAGATTTAAATTTGGCTTAGAGGGATTGCTAAAATTACGGAGAACGAGAGAAGGGCTCCTGAAAAAAAATTTAGAGCTGGCGCATACCAAGAAATGGCGCTCTCAGGAGCAGGAAAAGACACTACAGACCCAAATCGGCTCTTTGATGGAAGAGATGCGACAAAAAAGGGCTGAGGGCGATTTAGAGCGGCAGGAGACCTACTCTCAAATTTTAGAACATCTCAATGGACTACTCCGTGAAATCCAGCTCAATCTCGTCGCACAACAAAAAGCGGTCGAAGAGCAGCAAGGGCGACTCAAGCTGGCCATGCAGCAGAGGAAACTGATCGAAAAGATCAAAGAAAAGCAGTATACTGGCTGGCGTAACAGTGAGGTCCAAACTGAAGGAGCTGTGCTCGATGAGATCAACCTCCAAAAAGCAAGCCGTTACGAATGAAGGGGTAGATCCTCATTTACTTCATCGGCTGAAGCACTTTCGTGAAGTAGCCCCTGTTCATACTCTCGAACCATTTACTGACTATCTGGAGTGGGGAAATCCCTCTTTTAAGGTTGAGGGTAAAAAGCTCGTTAAAGCTGGCAAGGTGGCCCTTGTCGTTCTGGCAGGTGGGCAGGGCTCGCGTCTCCGCTACGATGGTCCCAAAGGCTGTTATCCCATCACTCTCATCAAAAGGAAGTCACTCTTTCAATTTTTAGCTGAAAAAATTCAAGCAGCCTCTCTTCAGAGTGAAAGGGAGTTGAGGGTGGCATTCATGACCTCCCCAACGAACCGAAGGGTGACCGAACAATTTTTTCAGACCCACCATTTTTTTGGTTTAAAACCCGATCAGATCAGCTTTTTTGACCAAAAATTGTGGCCCTTATTGGACCTAGAGGGGAATGTTTTTATGGAAAGCCCTGGTCAAATTGCTTTAGGAGCTAATGGCAATGGAAGCGTGTTTAAATCCTTTGTCGAGTCAGGAATTTGGGAGAGATGGCAGAAAGAGGGCGTCGAGATGGTCAATGTCATTCCTGTCGATAACCCTCTCGCTGCCCCTTTCGATTTTACCCTCTTTGGTGCTCACGCTGCCTCTAGAAATGATGTGACAGCCAAAACAACATTAAAAGAGTATCCTGAAGAAAAAGTGGGGATCTTAGCCCGATATGAAGGCAAAACTGTAGTTCGTGAATATTCTGAACTTTCTCAGCAGGAAAAGGAGGCCAAAACGGAAGAGGGGAAATTAAAATATGGCATCGCCAATTTGAGCCTCTTTACCTTTTCCATGCCCTTTATCGAGCGAATGAGCAGACAAGAGCTGCCTCTACACCGTGCTGAAAAGGCTGTCAAGATGTTCAAGAATGGAGAAAGCCTCTTTCCTGAACTGCCCAATGCTTATAAATTTGAAGAATTTATTTTTGACGTGCTTCCACTTGCTGAACGGGTCCAAGCCCTCCTTTGTCCTCGATCTTTCACCTATGCTCCCTTGAAAAATTTAAAGGGGGCGGATAGCATATCCACCGTGCAAAAGGCTCTACTCGCTTTTGATCGACATGTTTATGCTGAGGTTTCGGGAAGAGAGCCGCTCCCAAATGTCCGCTTTGAGCTGGCGCCTCAATTCTACTATCCGACCGATGATTTATTGAATAAATGGAGAGGAAAAGAATTTCCTAATGAGGATTACCTAGATGGATAAAAAAAGCATAAAAAAAATTGGATACCTTGGCACCGGAGCTTGGGGCTACTGTTTGGCCTCACAACTCGCTCTACAGGGCCACCATGTGACTGCTTGGAGTGTCGAAGGGGATACGATCCGTTATTTGCAGGAGAAGCGGGAACATCCGAAAATGAAAGGATTTCCCACGCCTCCTAATCTCAAATTTACCCACAAGATGGAAGAGGTGCTGATAGATCAGGAGATGGTGGTGGAAGGTGTCACCTCAGCGGGCATCCGGCAAGTTTTTCAAAATGTCAAAAAGACCCATATTCCCGATTGTCCTATCGTTCTGACTTCGAAAGGGATTGAACAAAATACCGGCCTGCTTCTGACCGATGTCGTCGTCGAAGTGCTCGGGGAAGAACATCGCAACAAAGTGGGTGTCCTCAGCGGCCCTTCCATCGCTATCGAAGTCTTGAAAGGATTACCAACCTCTGTTGTCTGCAGCGGCTTCGATCCTCTCGTCATCTCTTTCATCCATGAAGTCTTTTCGACACCTACCTTCCGCGTCTATCCAAACGCAGATGTCAATGGGGTAGAGCTCGGAGGCGCCCTCAAAAACATCATCGCCATTGCCTGTGGCCTCTCAGATGGATTGGGATTTGGTGACAATGCCAAGGCAGCTCTGATGACGCGCGGCCTGCATGAAATGCGGAAATTGGCTGTCACAAAGGGGTGCAAGCCCGAAACACTCAATGGACTTGCCGGCATGGGCGATCTCTGTGTCACCTGCCTCTCCAAATTTAGCCGTAATTACCAGTTTGGCCACCTTCTAGCCGAAGGTCTGTCGATCGACGCAGCCAAAAAGAAGATCGGCATGGTGGTCGAGGGCACCTATACCTGCCTCTCCGCCATCCAGCTTGCAAAAAAGGCCAATATCGATGTTCCCATCACAGAAGCTGTCTACAAAATCCTCTTTGAAAATTTCACCCCCCATGAAGCCGTCAAATTCCTTCTCCAACGGGCTACCAAAGAGGAGTACTTATAAACGCGCCACCCAAGAAGAGAATCTATAGGAGATTGTTCCTTGCAATTCTATAGCACAGGTGGGAAGGTTCGTGGGGTCTCGTATAGAGAGGCAGTTCTGGAGGGGTTGGCTGCCGATGGGGGGCTCTATCTGCCCGAAAGTTATCCTCAAGTTCCCAGAGAGATGCTCAAGCGATGGCAGGGTCTCTCTTTTCTTGAAGTTGCCATCGAGCTCGCCCAGATTTTTTTTAAGGGGATTTTTACAGCGGAGGAGGCAGCGGCGCTCTGTGAAGAGGCTTTTAACTTTCCGCTTCCTTGCATTGCCTTTCCTGAAAGGATCTATGCTTTAGAGTTATTTCACGGGCCCTCGTTGTCATTTAAAGATGTAGGAGCCCGCTTTTTAGGTGCGCTGCTCAGGAAGTGGGGAGAGAAGAAAATCGCACTGGTAGCCACCTCAGGAGATACAGGAAGCGCTGTCGGCTTGGCGCTGCACGGCATCCCGCGGATAAAAGTTTTTATTCTTTATGCTAAAGGCAAGGTAACCCCTTCGCAGGAGCAGCAGATCACAACGATTGGGGGAAATGTCACGGCTCTGCAAGTGGATGGCACTTTTGATGATTGCCAGGAGATGCTCCGAAAAGCTGTTTTGGACCCCGAATTGAATGGGAAGGTGACAACAGGAAATTCCCAAAACATTGCCCGTATCATCGCTCAGGCCTTTTACTATTTTTATGCCTATGCACAGCTGCCTCTCGAAACAGAAGAGGCTATCTTCTCGGTCCCTTGTGGCAATTTTGGCCATCTCGTTTCGGGAATGATTGCCAAAAAAATGGGATTGCCTATCAATCGCTTTTTAGGGGCGACCAATATCAACAATGAGGTTCCCCTTTTTTTGAGAAGCGGGGTTTTCCTTCCCCATCCTTCCTACCCTACCATCGCTGTCTCGATGGATGTCGGCAATCCCACTAATTTTCCACGTCTCCTAGAGCTCTATCAGCACTCACTCGATCCCCTACGCAGAGATCTCCTTGGCCTCGATTTCACGGATGATCAGATCGGTCATACCATTCAAGAGATGTTTGCAGCCTATGGTTATCTTTTAGATCCCCATAGTGCTGTCGCCTATTTAGCGCTCTACCAATATCTCAAAATGGAAAAGCATGAACATCCCGGAATTTTCTTCGCAACCGCCCATCCCTCCAAGTTTTTAGAAAAGATCACTCCCTGGATATCTGCACCCATCCACATCCCCCCACAACTCCAGCACGCCCACACCAAACCCAAAAACTTTCAAACAATTCCCCCTCACTACGCCGCTCTCAAAAAGCTTTTGCTCGCAGAAGCTTCGTAAAGATTCAAAGCAAAGGCGCTAAGGCGCAGAGCCGCAAGGAAATAGGAGCGCTTCGCGTACCCTCCTTCTTTGTGTCTTTGCGTCTTTACCCCTCGCTGACTTCGTCAGTCTCGGACAACCCATCAAAAAAGCGCCACTGGCGCTTCTTTGAGGTACCTTGTCGTCTTTGCGTTGAATTTACTTTATCGGTAGAACGACCTTTTTGGCCTGAAAGCCAATTAGCGTCTTTGCGTTGAATCTGCTTTATCGGCAGGACGACCTTTTTGGCCTGAAAGCCACTCGTCGGGGATGTAGGTGCGACCCTCGATGGCGGCGATTCGCTTTTTGAGGGGTGGGTGAGTGGCAAAGAGGGAGGACCAGAAAGAGTGGTTGTCGAAGTAGAGATGGGCGTAGGCCATGCCACTTTTAGGCATATCCTTGACATTTTGGTACTGGGCAATTTTCCTCAAGGCATTGGCGATGCCGTCGGGATTGCGTGTGAATTGGACAGCGCAGGCATCGGCGAGATATTCGCGCTGACGTGAAACCATGGAGCGTAAGATAGCACCTGCAAACCAAGTGAGGGCGCCAGCGAGTAAAAAAATCAGGGCGATGATGGCGACTGGGTTACCGCCTCCTCCATTGCGTCTGCGGCCGCCTCCAAAAAGGAGAGAGCCCTGGAGAAGCCTGAAGCCGATGGTAAGGATGATCATGAACCCCATCACCATAGCAGCGAGGCGCATGCTGATTTTCATATCAGCATTGTAGACATGGCCAAACTCATGGGCGATGACTCCTTGGAGCTCATCGCGGTTGAGCAGCTTGAGGGCCCCTTCGGTGACCGTGATCGCAGCATTACTGGGTTTCATCCCTGCAGCAAAGGCATTGATCTCTTGAGAGGGAAGAATATAGACTGGCGGCATCGGCATCCCGCTCGCGACAGCGATCTCTTCGACGATGTTGAGCAGTTGGGCTTCCGGGTAGCTTGCGCTTTCACGTGACACCCGTTGCGCTCCCAAAGATTCTGCAACGAAGCTACCGCCTGAGCTGCTATAATTGAGGTAGTAAAAGCCGGCTACTAAAAAGGTGATGAGGAGAAAAGCCACTCCTACCCAGGGCATGGAGGGAATATAACCTACCAACGTCATCACATGGACGACATATTGGATGAGGAGTGCCATCGCAATTGTCAGAGTAAAAAAGACAAAGAGATAGAGCGTTGTCCTTCCCCGTGCTTTTCTCTGCGCTTCCCAGAAGTTCAAAATTTCACCTTCACTGCTTTTTTAGCCTCTTGATCTTCGACCGAAAAGAAATCGGTTATATGGTGACCAAACATCTTGGCAAAAAAATTGGTTGGAAATACCTGCTGCTGGTTGTTGTAGAGCATCACGGAATCGTTATAAGCCTGTCTCGAGAAGGCAACCTTATTCTCTGTAGAAGAGAGCTCTTCTTGAAGACGTTGCATATTCTCTGTTGAGCGTAAAGCAGGATAATTTTCAGCTAAAGCAAAGATGCCTCCTAAAGCACCTCTCAGTGATGTTTCTGCACCGATCAATCCTTTCAGTGAGGCTCCCTCTCCGGTAGGCCCCCCTTGTTTTTCAAGTAACTCGCGAGCTGAAGCTGCCTGGTTGCGCGCTTCGATCACTTTTTGCAGAGTTGACTGCTCAAAATTCATATAACCTTTCACCGTTTCGACCAGATTGGGAATCAAGTCGTAGCGGCGCTGGAGTTGCACATCGATTTGACTCCAAGCATTTTTCACCTGGTTTCGAAGAGAAACCAAGCGGTTGTACATGCCTACCAGCCAGATCGCTATGATCACAATAATCGCTATAATGATGATGATTGTCCAAACCATGACAAGACCGTCCACTGTTTAAACTAAAATGAGATCAGTTCGTGATCTATTTCCATGATAACACGTTCTAGGGCGTGCGATAAAGCACGAAGTGGCATTTTCCATAAGTCATTGAGGAGAAAGGATGGGAATCATAATAGCCTGCAGGCTGCGCAAGAAGCTCTTTTACAATTCTCCTGCTGCAAGACGCAGGGCTAAGGCCAAACTGACAGTTTCCTGCACTCTCGCCTCTTCAGCGGCTGCAGCTGCGGCGAGAGCCGCATCATTTTCAGTGGCCATTTCAATCACTAGATCAGGAGCCACCACATCGAGTTTCTGGGCAATCCTCTCCAGAGCGGATTTAAGGGTCACATGACGGATTTGATCGTCTTGTTGCGTGAGGTCAAAATGGTAATTGGAGAAAAATCCCTCTGTAAGACCGTTAAAGGCAGTGATAAAACTCCCCTTTTGTGGATAGCTATCGAGCTCTTCAGGCAATTTTTCAGCGAGGGAGGCCAATTTCTCGATTTTCTGATCAATCCCTAGTGATTGATCCGTCAACTCTTCAAAGGCCAATAGATATAAAGAGGTTTGGGCGATTTGGGCTTTTTGTATTTCTTCTTCAGCGATCTCAGAAAAAAACATTTCAAGATCAATCTGCAGCCGTTTGTGAACCCCCTGATTGAAAAGCGCGATATGCACACTAGCTAACTCACGTGCTCTCTCAATAGAGCATCCCTTTTCAATATGTTCCAGGTGTTTCTCTTTCATTTGATCCACAAACTCGTTTCTCGCAGCGGTGGGAGGAGCGTTTGGATCAAGGTGGGGCGCTGGAAAGTTTACAGATGGTGGTGGTTGCTCTACAACTGGGCTTGGAGCAGGTGGAGCAGGTGGAGCAGGTGGAGCAGGTGGAGGTGGCGCAGCAGGCATAGGGTCTGGAGCGGGTGGAGGTGGCGCAGCAGGTATAGGCTCTGGAGCAGGTTCAGGACGCCCCTTTAGGGATAGATATTGTTTGATTCCCCAGAGGACGATGGTGAGGACTAAGAGGCCAGCGCCACCATAGAGCAATCCATTGCTGGCATAGCTGTTGAGTCCACTAAAGAGCCAAATCTGTTTCAGAGCTAAAGCGCCCGCGATGATCCCCCCTATAGAGAAGATCAGAGAGATGGCAAAGAAGCAGTGCTGGAGCCTTTTTTCGGCTACAGGATTTAGACAGGGGAGATCAATTTTGCGATCAACGGCCTTGCTCATAAGAGCTATTATATCAAAAAAATATTAAGTTTTTATGAGGAAAAGGAGCCTATTTCATCCTGGGTCATCTCTCGAAACTCTCCTGGGGCGAGGTTTCCAAGTAAGAGAGAGCCTATTCTGAGGCGAGTGAGCTCTCTGATGGTGAGCCCAGCCTGGGTGAGAAGCTCTCTCACCTCATGCTTTTTTCCTTCACTGATCACAACTTTTAGGGTGCCACGGCGCACCTTTTTGACCGAGGTAGGCTTGACGAAGGTATTTTGGAGAGAGATACCCTCTGAGAGTTGTTTCAGGTGGTCAGATGTGATCTCTTGGTCCAATTTAGCGAGATATTCTTTAGTATGGTTGTAGGAGGGGTGGATGACGCGATTGGCGAAGGGGCCATCATTGGTGATGATCATGAGCCCTGTGGTTTCTTGATCGAGCCTTCCTGCTGTAAATAGGCGGTAGGGGAGATGGGCGAAGAGATCAAGAACCCTCTTAGCCCCACCCTGTTTTTCCACTGTGGTACAGATATAACCGAGAGGTTTATTGAGAAGATAATAGACCTTTTTTTCGAGGGGCCGAATCGGCCTCCCATTGACTATGATATGATCTGTGACAGGGTCGACCATTGTCTGGGGAAGGCGGACCACTCTGCCATTCACAGTGACTCTGCCGTTGAAAATCAGCTCTTCAGCCGCCCTTCGAGAAGCCACTCCTGCAGCTGCGAGGATTTTGCTTAATCTGTTCATCATAAGTGTCATATTTTACATAGGAAATATTGATTTTGTCATTATAATTAACGATTATGAATCGATTGATATTATTGAGACATGGCCAGTCTGAATGGAATAAAAGAAATATCTTTACCGGCTGGATCGATATCCCCTTGAGTTCTGAAGGGATCGAAGAGGCCTTTGAAGCAGGAAGGGAAATTCAAGATCTTCCTATCGATCTGATCTTTACCTCGACCCTCATCCGCGGAATCATGACAGCGATGCTGGCGATGACGCTCCACCGCTCCAAGAAGGTGCCTGAAATTATCCATCAGGAGGAAAAATTCCAAGAATGGCACCGTTGTTATGATGAGGAGGCCAAATCGACCCTCATTCCTGCCTATCAGGCGTGGCAGCTTAACGAAAGGATGTATGGGGTTCTCCAAGGGAAAAATAAAGAGCAGATGCGCGAAGAGTATGGTGCCGAGCAGGTTCACATCTGGCGACGCAGTTTCAATATCCCTCCCCCTCAAGGTGAGAGCTTGAAAATGACCGCTGAACGGACCATCCCCTATTTTGAAACAGAGATTCTGCCACAATTGAAAAAAGGTAAAAATGTCCTAATTTCGGCTCATGGGAACTCCTTGCGCTCGATTGTTATGAAGCTAGATGGCCTCAACGAGGAAGAGGTGTTAAAACTGGAAATTCCCACAGGAAAACCGCTGATCTATGAATATCCGTTTTGACTATCAGCTCGGTGAGCGCTCCTCTCCCTTGCAGGAAAAGGCCCTCAAAGAGGCATTTAGGGCGCTCTATGCATTTGCTGGAGCAAAACTCGAGGACCACTTCATCTTTACCTCTTCAGGAGCAGAAGCCATCAACCATGCTGTCTTCACTGCCTACATCGATATCACCCGAAAAACGGGGAGAAATCACTTCCTTTGCGGCACTCTCGATGAGGCCCCCACCATTCTAGCGATGAGTCGGCTCCAAGAGGCAGGATGCGTCTTCCAGATGATCCCCGTCGATGCCAATGGACGAGTGAACAAAAAAAACCTCACTGAGCTAATCACCCCAAGAACGGCGATGCTCTCGCTCAGTGCAGCTAATGGATTGACAGGTGTGATTCAGCCTCTACAAGAGGTTGTCGACCTCTGCCGTGAGCGCGACATTCTCTTTCATCTGGAAGCAAGCCATATTTTAGCAAAAAGCGCCTTCACTTTTGAAGAGTGTGGGGCTGACGTTTTAACCTTTGATGGCTTTCCGAGTGGTACAGGAGGGCTTTTTTATAGAGATAGCAATCCCATCAGCCCCTTCATCTTGGGCGGACATGAGCAAGGAGGCATGCGTGCAGGCCCCTTTCAGCCCTCTCAGCTGATCGAACTTGCCAGATGGGCCAAACAAGAGCAGGAAGAGAGCGACCATTATGGAATAGAAGTAGCCCGTCTACGCGCCCTCTTTGAGGAGCTGCTTTGTGAGAAAGTGGCTTCAGCGAGGCCTCTATTTAAAGAGACAGAGCGGCTGCCGCACATCTCCTGTATGGCCTTTCCAGGGGCTCATAATGAGGCTCTCGCCTATCTTCTCGCAATACAGGGAATCCACGCCTGCATCGGTGGCAACCGCTTTCAGCATCTCAACCATCTATTGAAGGCGTGCGGCCTCTCTGACGCTGAAGCTCACTCTGGTATCAGCTTTGCCTTTTCAGCGGAAACTTCTGAAGAAGAGATTGTAGAAGGGGCAGAGAAGATTGCCGAAACGGTTCTTGTTCTCCAAAAGAGGGCAGAGAAGGTCTTTACATGAGCTACGAAGATTTGATCCAGGAGCCTCTTTGGAAACGCTTTAGCAAAAAGATGGAAGAAAAAATCCTTTCTCCAAAAAATGGAGGCCATTTCACAGTCATCGATGCCCTAGAAAGAGGGATGAAGTATGTTGAAGGAGCGGCAGGTTTTCCTTCCGAAGGAAATGCTCTCAAACTCTTCTGGCTTGTCGACCCAGCCGATGGCATCATCGTCGACGCCAAATTCCACTGCTTTGGCCAAGCGGCGCTCATTGCGGCATCTGAGGCTGCCTGTGAGCTGGTTGTGGGCAAAAATTATGATCAAGCCAAGCGCATCGGAGCCGATCTAATCGACAAACGGCTCCGTGATAAAGCCGATATCTCCGCATTTCCCGAAGAGACCATTTTTGTGATCAATCTGACCCTAGAAGCCATTGAGGATGCCACCGACCATTGTGCCGGCATTCCCCTCGCAGCCGCTTACGTCTCCCCTGTTCCCCAATCAGAAGGCTCTGGAGGCTACCCAGGATGGACCTCGCTCTCCCACGCCCAAAAACTCTCCGTCCTCGAACAGCTCTTTAACGAAGAGGTGCGCCCCTACGTCGAGCTCGATGAGGGAGGGATCGAAATCCAAGCCCTCCTCAACGACAGAGAAGTCATTATCGCCTATCAGGGCAATTGCACCTCCTGCTTCTCCTCCATCGGCGCCACCCTCTCCTCCATCCAGCAGATCATCCAGACCAAGATCCATCCCGATCTCGTCGTCGTCCCTAACATGGACGCCCTCAATCTCTAAAAAATCTTCTGAAAAAAGGTCGCCTCTCTAGGTGCTTTCTCAAAGAACTCATGGAGCGTAGCCTCGCTCTTTTCTAGGAAAGTGCACTCATCAATATGAGTGTAATGGAGTGCAGAAACGCTCTGCAAAACAGGGTATTCCTTTCCTGCGACAAATCTTTCTTGAAGGTCCTCTAGGTCAGTTTCAACGAGAGTAAGCTGGACGCTATTTGACTCATAGAGATCTTCAAAATTCCTAACTGCATCAAAGCGTGAAAGGAGCGAACTATCCAATATAACAACGCTAGAGCGGATTCCCTCTTTACAAGTTTCCTTGATTCTTCGTATTCCCTCACCAGTCAGTTCAATATGGATTCTTTTTAGGTTAAAAAAGTGTGCCCTGGCTATCTTCTCAACCGTCTGAAATGCGTGATCCATCATATCAGTTGGACCACTGCTGTAGACACGCAATGTAGGAAATTCTTCTTTAGCGCTGGTTTGAGACTTCTTCTTACTGACATGGCTAGCCGGAGCCCAGTTTTTCACAATACCCACAATGGCGGCAATGAAACACAGAGCGCCACCGCCCCCGCCAACCGCGATCATGACAATCGCGTTCACCTGACCCAGGTTACTCAGAGAACCTACTTTGAATAGAGAGGCAACCCCAACCCCCGCTACCGCAAACCCACCGATCCCTAGAATGATGGCAATAGCGATGAGAATTTTAGGCTTTGCAGACACCTCAGGGGGTCCGTAAGCTTCCCCAGATGAAACCTTTGATACACAGATAGACATCACTCTAAAAATAACACAAACTTATTTAGGTTGTATTAAGAATAGGAAAAGGGGTAAGTGATCAAAAACTGGAGGTAGGCAGTTTAGCTCACAAGTTGAGTTGCCTATTCTCTATGGGCATCTTCAACACAGAGGCGCAGAGACTCAGAGGTTCACAGAGAGGGGCCAGCGCTCGAGGCAAGAAAAAAAATCGCCTTTTTTTTGGTGCATGCACCAAAAACATCAGAAGAGAAAATCCATTAAAGAAAAAGGGGCCTTCAATACGACTGTCATTGATCACCCCTTTTTCTTTAATGGCTTTTCTCTTCTGGTGCTTTGAGCTTTGCTCAAAGAGGCGATTTTCTCTGCGAACCTCTGAGTCTCTGCGCCTCTGCGTTAAAGATACCTCACAACTGTGTCACACACAGTCTTTAGCCAATCCTTACCTCCACTTTCTGACTACTTACGAAAAGGGAAGCTCAGTCAAGACGGAAATAGGTGTACATGGTCGGGTGTCAATTTGTCAGCTAAGAGTTTGAGAGCGGGTTCTTTAAGTTGGCCCAGAAGTCGTTTTGTGCGCAGCTGTTCATTCCCCTTTTTATTGCCCAAGAAGAAAAGTGGCTGAGCTTCGGATGGGGGCAACTGATCCCAGGGAATGGCTTCGTTTGAGATGTCGCCCATTTTACGTAGGAATTTGCCAATTCCAGGGCAGCTTAAATAGTCGCCCCAAGGAAATGCTTTATCTTGAAAAAGTCCCTTCGGCAACAAGGGAAGATGGTTGATGGTCAACACATCAAACAGCTTCTCAATGGCCCTGACGGTCAATTTCTGGTAACTTCCTGTCTTATATTCTATTTCCCAATCTTTCTCATCCCCGTTGAGCAAGGGAAATAACTCTTCGGCCTCCTCTGGATTCAAAAATTCCCAAGGAATAATTTCAGGAAAATGAGAAAGTTCTTTATGAATAGCAACCTCTTTAAGAGCGGCACCGATTCCAGCCATTTCCAGAAATAGTTGCCAAGGAAATTGTTCCTCCATCAGAAGTTCCGCGCGTATCCATCTAATATCCCCAACTTCCAAATGAGGGAGCAATTTGAGAATGCTCGTGAGATTGTTTAACTTGTAAAGAAAAAGAGTCGGGCCAGAGTGTCTAGCTTTAAGCAAGACTTTCGCTTCTTCTGGGTTATCAGCCATTTGGTCATAGGGGAAATTGTCAGTGAAATTTTCTGATCTGACTGAAAGCAGAGAAAGGCCTATTCCTTGCTCGGAAAGCCAAACGGGCCACTCCAATTGGGGACTTTGTAAAATGTGATCAGGGAAATAGTTCAAAAACTCCGCTGTTACGCGGGGAGCCATCCGGTTAACTTTTTCGACGGAAATATTTTCGAATATTTCTCTTGCAGAATAGACTTCTATCTCTTGTACTTGCTCCCAAGGAAATCTTTCTTCCGCAAACACTTCGAAGGGTAGAAGCGGTATTCGCTTCGCATCCAATTTACCAATGTATGGAAGCAGGCGTTCAGAAATTGCAGCCACTCTCGATCTGGTAAAACTTACCTCATATTTAAGCATCGTATAATCACTATGGGAGTCGATAGGCAAAAGAGGGGAAATGAATTCTTGATCAGTTAAGGGATGGGCGATTAAAGCAGCGATCTGATCGCTCGTCAGCAATCCCTTTACATTTTGAGAAAGAGATTTTACAGCCTCCGGCTCAAGCTTTTTCTGGTGCAGCTCACCGAGACTTCCTCGTGGTGGATGGCGCGTCTTTGTCTCCATTTTTTCTAAACGACCACGAAGAACATCGATGACGCTTGGTCTATAATCATCGATTTCTTTCAGTGGAATTGCCAAGATCTGCTCATCGCTCATCAGATAGAGGCGTGCTTGGGCAAGCTCATCTTGTGCTCTTTGCGCTTCATCGCATCCGACATGTTTATAGTTAAAATATGGGACCTCTCCATAACGTCGCTGCAGCTCAGATTTATAATTCTCGACTCCAAATTCTTGAGCGGCTAGTTCCCAACGTCCTAAGTTTCTAGGTTGAGGAGGAGAAGGTGAATAAGAGGAGCTTGGCCTGCTTGGAAACGGAACAGGTTGCTCATGGACAACAGGCGGTGTGCTTCTTGGAACTACCACCGGTTGATGGACAACAGGCGGTGTGCTTCTTGGAACTACCACCGGTTAATGGACAACAGGCGGCTCGCTTCTTGGAACTACCACCGGTTGATGGACAATAGGCGGCTCGCTTCTCGGAATTACCACCTGTTGGGGCGACTCTTCGATTGCACTTTTTTCTTTATTCTTGGATTGGCAGTAGCGGATGACAGAAACAAGAGCTAAAATAGACAAAATCGCTCCACCGCCACCTGACAAAGCGACACCACCGATAAACCCAATCGCTAGAAAGGCCAACCCCATCAGATTTAACACACCGAGGACAAGTGCCGTAATGGCAGCCACTCCAGCGACTGCTGAGAGGCTGATGCATTTGGGAGTCCAATAAGAAGAATGGTTGAGACTAACTTCTGAAGCCACGAGATCCAGTATACCGTAGAATTGTAAGCTTTAAATTAAGAAGGGTTCGAGAAAGCAGCGGCCCAGGGCCATTCTACGATTTTTCCCACTTTGAGAAAAAGGAAGACCCATAGCTGTATAAGCTAGCTGCGCCGCGACCTATGGCAGTGGAGGCGCCATAATTGTACCAGCCAGCTGTCCTACGAGCGATGGCAGAGTATTCGGCTTCTCTAGCTCTGAGTTGGGGAATCTGCGCGGCTCTCTGATTCATTCTTGTGACATCATCCGCTTCATGGATACCTGCTTGCACTTTGGCTTGAACTGTTTTCAATTCGGCTTCATATCTGGTGATCATATCTTGGAGATTGACCAGACACCAGATATCATGAAAATAGGCAATTTTTTGAATTTTACTATCGATGGTGATGATTTCAGTACTATAGCCTGATCTTTTAAGGCGATCGGCTACTGCTGTACCTGAGACCGTTGAGAGGAGTTGTTGCAGCTCGCCTTTTCTACTATTCAGTTCTTGTAGAAGGGTGGCTTTGGGTTTAATGAAGCCATCGTGATCGATAAATTCGGGGAAGTTTTTAAAATTATAATCTGCGGTGCTGCCGCTTACTTGACCTGACATACTATTATTCTCCATTTATTATTGTTCTGATTTTAAGGAATCTATCATTGGTTTGGATGAGGGTGACGAGGCTGGCGAAGATGTTTTCGCTCATCTCGAGCTCTTTCTTCATGCTCTCAGTCAGTAGGATGAACTCTTGGATCTCAGCGAGAAGATCATCTTCGAGAGGTAGGACAAGCTCCTCTTTACTAAAGTCGCTCACACTTTCTAAACAGCGGATGATCTCTAGAGTATCGGCATCGTGGACGATTTTTTGGGGGAGGGTGGTGAAATTACGTTTGGGAGGATCTTTTTCGGCAATGGCATGAACGAGAGGGGTAACCTCTTCGAGTGGATAGCCTAGAGCCAGGAGGCGGTTGCGCAATTTCTGAGCGCTGTCGAGGTCCCAACGGTCGGGGCCCTCATCTTGTCTCGCCCAGTCATGGGCGCCACCGGCAACACCGACGAGGAAAAGGGCTCTTCCTACAAGTTGTTGGGGTTTCCCTATAACCTGGGTCCACAAGGCTGTCCGCCCTGCGTGGAGTGGTCCGTGGTCGAAGCGAGAGAGGATTTCGCCCGCTTCCACTTTGGCGACATAATCGCCATGAGAACGAATCCCTTGGCTATAGAGGGGGTCTTCAAGGCGAAAGCGTATTCCATCTGCATTCAGATAGGTGGGCTGTGCAGGAAAGAGGGTCGCCGACTCGGGCAAGATGAAACGCTGCAGGAATTCTCCTAAATCCTCTCTCCTCGCTGACCCCTCAGCCATCTGTACCATTTCGAGATAGTGAGCTGTCTCAAAATCGTAGACGCGAATACCAAAGATTGGCTCTAGGAAGAGACGGAGCTCTTCCACCTTTTCAGGAAGGGTGAAAGCGATCTGGATATCTTTACCCAGCACAGCTTTGCCTTTGTGCAGATATTCTTGGCCGTTTCCGTTGGGCTCCGTGACAGCTGTGGTGGAGGCAAAGACAATGGGATAGGGGTCTTGTAGGTAGATGAGATCTTCGGAGCTGTAGGTCACGGTGATGGGAACAGTCAAGGCCGCTAAAATTCTTTGGAGGTAGATACTGTTCTTGTCACCTTGAGCGAGTCTTGCCTCGACATCGGCTTTGAGGAAAGCGAGCTTTTGATCAGCCTCTGGATCCATCATCCGTAAGCGTAAAATATCGACCCGTAAATTGGCCCATAAAGTCCCATCTGGGTCGTCCCCTTCAGCTAAGGCTTGGATAAAGTCGACATCTCTATTAACACGAAGGTCTTTGCGGTATTCTTCAAAGTTTTGAAGGGGGTTTTTTAAGATTCTCTGCCAGGTCTCTTCAAGATTGAAACCCATCTTTCGGAAGCCAGACTCTTTCGATGCATAGAGAATGGAGATCAACAAGCGGGTGCTCGCTCCAAAAAGAGTGGCATGTTCTTCTTCCCAGCTACTGGTCATTATTTCACCTGATAGGTGCTCTTTATTGACGCCAGTATCGTTCATGATCTCTCCGCAAGGAGGTGCGACCCCTCTTCCCAGCATCTCACCTAAAGGCTCGAGGGCACCTGTCTTTCTTAAAAGAAGCCGTACCAAAGATTTTGTGCCATGCATCCAAAGGATGCGCAAGGGCCTAAGGAATCGATCTTCTTCAACGACGCGTGCTTTCTGGAGCACTCTTAACACCATATCGCGCCAGTAGACTTTCCCTTTCGATGAACCTGGAACTGCTCCTGTGGAAAAGAGGGCGTAGAATCTCACTACTCTTTGAGAAGGTTTCTCGGGCTCTTTTTTGACCTCCTCGCGGAGGGCACTGAGCTCTTTCAATACTTTATGTTGGAGAGCTAGCCTGTGGTAATTAGCTTTGAGCCGCTCGTACTGTTTTTGGACCTGCGCATCGGGTGACATTTTCAGCTCTTTCTTCAGCTCGCGGATCTCGATAATTTTTGCCATGGGGACCAGCTCGGGGTTGATAAAGCCTCGGCGAAATCTGCTTTCGAGATAGAGATTGGCTTGTAATGCCTGCTCGAGCAGTGTTGTAGGCTCTCCCACTGCTTTTTCTGCTAAAAGAATGTCGACCTCTTCTTGTGTGAGAAGACGATGTTTCAGAAGGACCCTCGCATATTCAGGATGTTCTCTCAGCTGCAATTTCATGTCGTAGGCTACGCGTGAGCCCACCCTTGAGCCATGCTCCATACAGATCAGGCTCATCCTTTTGGCGAGAGGGGAGGGTGAAAAATAGGCGGCTTCGACAAATGAAAGCTTATCGATTGCTACCCGACTGACGTTGACCTGCCGTGTGCTGGTCGCTCCATTGTCGAGAAGAAATTTTGTGAAAACAAGAACGGCCTCTCTCTCAGCTTCATTGAGGGATTCTTCATGATTATTAACCATTATAAATAGGAGATCCAAAGGCCCTTCATCCCCCTTGAAAGCAGTTGGTGAGATCCCTCTTTCCACTAAAAAGCGGGCAAATTCTAAATTACCCATGTGGATAGCCCACAGGAGAAATTTCTGCTCTCGGATCGCTTCAGGATAGGATTCGAAATAGATTTTCATGTTGAAGAGAAACAATCGCTGCATGAGCGGATTGCGCATTTTTTGCATGAGGGAAAAATCGGTTGAGATCTCTTCTACGACGATCTTCATTTCTAAGGTAGCTCCCTGAGCTGCGAGAAACTCGGCAAATTCAAAGATCTCTTGCTGCTCTGTCTCTGTCAGCGGGCTCTTTTGCCATTCAACCATCGCTACTAGAAAACCAAAAGCTCCACTCACTTCATTAGCTTTCACGGACATCCCTCTTTCGATGAGGCTCCGGGCCAGTTTCAAGTTGCCGCACTCGATCGCCCAAAAAAGGGAACGATTTTCTTGGATAAGATCAGGATAGGCCGCGAGGCAGCGATCCGCCAATTCTGTTTGATTCCGCACTATGGCATTCTCAAAGACATGGAGAGCGAGCTCTCTGGTATCGAATGTGACATAGGGAAGCAAAAAACTACAGAGAAGCCAACTATATTTGGGTGGGGATTCATAACCGCCCACACCCTTCTTAGATTGAAATGAACAAAGATGATCTGTTTTTAGAAATAATCTATTGATGTGAGATTGCCCCCCAGATTCTTGTAGGGAGGCTACAATTCTCCTCAAGGGCTCTGCGAGCCGAGCTCTTCCTTCTGAGCTACTAGAGTAGTAATAATCTTCTAAGTTTTTCTGTTCCTTCCGGAATCTCTCACTCAGTTGACGCTGGCTATATTGAATACGGATCTCATGAATCCCAACTTTACCCAAGAAGCTGCCGTAAAAACGGTCCGCGTTGTACCATTCAATTTCATGTTTGAGCTGGTCTATAATGGCTTGTCTATTATTGAGAGGGTCCCAATTCTTATCTCTATCTTCACCCACAATGAAGTTATAGATCTCGCCCTCACTTCTCACGTAACATTCCCAATGAGGATTGGTGTAAACTAAGAAAGGCTCTTCCAACTTTCTAAAAATGGCCTCCTCGCTACCTAACAATTGGGCCCAAGCTGCCTCCTCAGGGTCGACCTCTCTCCGATCGGCCTTGACCTGTTGGATCAAAGTCTCTGTTGGGAGGCCAGCCACAGCTAGGTGTGGGGCCGGAAGATGACCGACGTTCTCTCTCCTTTCTGATGAAGTGAGTGGTTGAGCTAGTTTAGAAGGTTGAATTGCCATAATGCTTTATAAAATTAAAATTTAGTATATTATATCAGGCGAAGATTAATATTTGATTAATCAAAGAGTGATAAAATGGGAACGCCTGGGAAAAGCTGGACCCCTCAAAATTAGAACACTTAAGTTGCATGGGAACCGTCTCTTTTGAAAGGCTAAAGGAAAAAATTTTCGGGATTAAGAGAATAACGGGATTATAAGACTTTATTGAAAAATTGAGCCCGCATAAGCTGTCTTATCTTGTAAACTTAAGAGAGGTCATATGGGGCTCAGCACATATAGTATGATGATGAAAGGAACACCGCAAGAATATCTTTTTCAATTTAAGAAGCAGGTTGTTAAAAGTGCTCAAGCAGAAGGAATTAAGCCTGCGATGAGAAGGTGGGGCTTAGGTAGAAATACCATCCGACGTTGGTTGAGAAACTTTGAAGCGGAAGGGAATAAAGGTCTTTATGACAAAAGAAAAGGCCCTAACCATATTCCCCACAAGATTTCCCCAGAGCTAGAGAAGAAAATTATCCAAGCCCGCCACGAAGTGCCTTGTTATGGCCCCAGAAGATTGAAGTATTTTTTCAATATAGAGTGCTCATTAGATGCTATCTACAGGGTGCTTAAACAAAACGGTCTCACTGTCAAGAGACGCAAAAAATATCAAAAGAAGAACGATTTGAGAGAGGCTAAAGCAAAGTATCAGGCTTTTGGTCATATGCAAATGGATTTAAAGTATTTAAGGGATATTCCTAACTACTGGGGACAACTTAAACCTTTAAAGCTTCCACGTTTTCAATACACTGTGAGAGATACCAAATCAGGTATGCTCTTTCTAGGCTTTTCGGATGAGCTTTCAGAACTTAATGCGAGAACGATGATCGATTATGTGTTAAGACGCTTACGCTCACAAATGCCCGATAAAAAGATCATTGTGCAAACAGATAATGGTGTGGAATTTGGAGGAACAACAAGACATTTTGAGAAATCTCCCTTTTGCCAAGCTGTGCAGGCCCATGGCGGAGAGCATCTCTTCATTCCTCCGAAGCTGTGCAATGCAAATGGCGATGTGGAAAGTCTCCACAACCTTATTGAGACAGAGTTTTTTGATATTGCTAAATTTGAATCTAGGGAAGATTTTATCCGAAAAGCTGAGAGCTACCGACTCTTTTTCAATTTAGAAAGGCCTAATAGCTATAAAGGAGGCAAAACACCCTGGCTGATTGCCCAGCAGGACTGGGCAGATAATGATCTAGCTAGTTATGCTGCAATAATAGAAACCGTCGATTTAGATAAAATGACCATAAGTGGTTATTCTAAGCGGGGTCCAGGTCTACCCAATTCTCCCGCAAAGAGTGATAAAATCATAACTTATGAGCGCGATTACTTCAAAAACTCTCCCTGAACTGCCTGTAGAAAAAGAGTCCCCCTGTTGTTTTCCTCAGCGAACCGTTCTGATATCAATGGGAATCCTCACCCTGTTAGGGGCAGCGCTGGCGACCTGGTTAACCCATGCCTACTTGGGAAATTGGTCCTATGGTATCGGTGGAGGAGGGGCCATATTAGGAGGGGCTCTTGTTATTATTGGTATCCGCTGCCAGCCTCCTGTTGCTGAGGTAAGAGGCGAGACTCAGCTCAATTGGGAAGATATGCTCTCTTTAATGCATACTGAATCTGCATTGGGATTGCGCCATGTCGATTCTCTGGAAAAGGCCCAGGAAGAAAAGGTGAAAGGCTTTTTTGGAGATGCCAGCAATTTGGACCCTTCGGTTAGAGGGACATGGAAGACCTTTTCTCCTGAAAGCAAACCAGACTCCAACGGCTTTACCGAAGCTCAAAGATGGATTCTCTGGCCAGATGCAGTCTCAGATGAAAACCGCCAAAAATTGATCCATTTTTGGCAGGAAGGAGTCCAGGATTTTATCGGTAGCGGCTGGACAACGCCTCGCTCGGCCTTCCTTTTAGTGGACTACAAGCAGGGCCGCAAGGGCTCTGCCTATGATTTTCATTATGGCAAGGGGCTTGGTAAAAAAGGCAAGGGAGAGGTGAATCCAGAAAATATCATCGCCATCTTACCACCCCCAGTGAAAGATCTATCTCGAGAAGAGCTCATTGCTCATCACCTCACCTCTTTAACTGAGGCGATCAGAGCCTATGCGAGAGAGGAGGGCAGATAGGAACTATCTTACTTCTATGTGCTAGCGCTTTTCTTTAATTCTGTAGAAAGATTACACTTATCATGCTAGAATTAGGAGAGAAGTCTGAAACAAAAGTACAGACCACCTAAGCTTGATGATAATACCCTCGGCTTCCTTATCACGGATTGTATAGATAAGGGAAGATACTTCCAGTCCATACATTTTCTAGAGAGGATGGAGAAGAGGGGCGTCCAATTTTTGGATGTAATGTATGTGTTACACCAAGGCTCTCATGAAAAGAAGAAGACCTTTTTTCATGAAGCTTCTCAAAAATGGAGATACTCAATTAGGGGTAAAACACCGGACTCTTTAGAGCTAAGAGTAGTGATAACGTTTGATGAGAATGAGATGATTATCATTACAGTTGTAGACTTGCTGAGAAGGGAGGAGATATGAGACAGAAGAAAAAAATAGTTTATAAAGGTTTTGGTTTTCCTATCATTATCCCTGACGCCCACATTAGAGTGATTGCAGGCGAAAAAGTTTTGGATATAGATATGAATAAGCTGCAAATCGTTGTTCTGAAACTTCTGATATTTAAACCTACTCCACTTACTGGAGAGCAACTGCGCTTCATACGTAAATACCTTGGAATGTCCACGACGGAATTTGCAAAGAAGTTTGGGGTCACTCATCCAACCATTATTAAATGGGAAAAAAACCAAAATTCTATCAATCCGACTACAGATTTCTACATCAGGTTGCTCATTCTCCAAAAATTCCAAGAAGATGATTTGAGACGGTTGTGTGCTGAAATTACAGCAGAGAGTTTAGCCGCTCATAAATCTCAAAAAGAGACAATGCTTGAAGTCGACCAGAATCTGCTAATAGCCTGTTAAACTACGGCTAGCTCAGAGGCAAAACGCCCGCTCAGATCATGGAGCAGCTCTTTTACTGAATAATCTCTTCCTGTTTCGAGTTGCAATGATGTCGCTGGTTGGTCGATCTGTGCCAGCTCTTCTGCGGTCATGTGGACATTGATGCCGATGCCGATGATAATGGCATCGGAGCTGGTTTCACAGAGGATTCCGGCGATTTTTTTGCCGTTGACGAGAAGATCGTTGGGCCATTTGAGCTGGCATTCAAAGGGGAAGAGCGCAGCGGCTGTGAGTGCGAGTAGGCGCGTGATGGCGACAGGCTCTGCCGTTTCACTGAAAAAGACAAAAGTGGCATAGAGATTGGACCCTCGCGGCGAGATCCACTTTCTCCCATACCGGCCTCTTCCAGAGGTTTGGCAATCGGAGGAGATGACATGGAGAGCCTCTCTGGAAAAGCTCGAGAGATGGGCTTTAGCCCAGTCATTGGTGGAGGGGAGGGTTTCAAAATGGCGATAGATAATTTCCATTGCGAAAGAGTATACTCTCGCCTAGATATAATGTGGAACCACCGCACTCTCTTTAGGATCGATTGGCGCCTTGTCCCGGTGATTTTTGCTCTGATGGCGATCAGCCTCCTCGTCATCTCTGCCACCGATCCTGCCTGTTTCCAAGGGGGTCAGACCTCCTTCTTTACCCCTAAAGTTCAAAATCAAATTCAGCGTTTTATTGTAGGGTGGGGCGTTTTTATCCTCTTTGCTGGCATCGATTACAATAAGCTCAGAGAGTGGTCGTGGATCCTCTATGTGCTGACTGTGATCAGCCTGCTGGGCCTTTTTCTCTTTCCCGCCATTCAGGGGGTCCACCGCTGGTATCGTCTCCCCTTCTTTGGTCTCAGCATTCAGCCTTCGGAATATGCCAAACTGGTCGTCGTCATCACGCTGAGCTGGTTTTTGGAGCGGAGACGTCAACAAGCCTCCTCCTGGAGCACCGCCTTTCTGGGGTTGATCATCGTCGGCATCCCCTTCCTCTTAATCTTGAAGCAGCCCGATCTGGGGACTGCACTCGTTTTGTGCCCTGTGACTCTCGTCATGTTCTATCTCGGAAATATGCATTCCGGAGTGGTCAGGCTCATGACCGTTTTGGGATTGGCAGTGCTTCTCTTTATTCTCCTCATTTTTATGGAGGTGCTCTCCTATGAAAAGATGCACCCTTATGCCACCCAATTCATGAAGGAGTACCAATATGAGCGTTTAGACCCCCATAATCACCACCAGTGGGCGGCCACAACGGCGATCGGTGTGGGCGGCATCACGGGAAGTGGCTGGCGACGCAGCGAATTTACAGGGAGAGGCTGGCTCCCCTATGGCTATACCGATTCTGTCTTTCCCGCTTTTGGTGAGGAATTTGGCATGGTGGGCCTCCTCTTGATTTTGGTTCTCTTCTACACCCTGATCTATTTCGGCTTTCAGGTGACAGCTGTGGCTAAAGACCACTTTGGCCGTATGCTCTCAGCCGGTGTCACTGTCTTTATCGCGATGCACATCATCGTCAATATCGGGATGATGTGCGGCTTTTTGCCCGTCACGGGCGTTCCTTTAATTCTTGTCTCTTTCGGTGGATCTTCGGTATTTGTTACAATGGCCGCTTTGGGCATCTTGCAGAGTATCTATTCACGCAGGTTTATGTTCTGATGACAGCTCACCCTTTTATTTTTTCTCCCGGTGTTTGGGAAGGATCGGGGACGATCACTTTCAGCATGGCGGCCGATATTTTAGAGTTCACGATGCGCTGGACTATTCTTCCCATCGAAGAGCATCAGATCCATTTCCATCAAGAGATCGATATCAAGACCTTTCCCGAGAAGATGAGCAACCATTTCACCCTCAAACCAGTTTCTCCCACAGCTTTTGAGATCCTTCTTGAAAATACCATCGTCGGAAAAGTGGTCGGCTCAGGCCTTATCAGCCCCACCTCCATCGCCTGGGAATTTCGGCGCAAAGATCAGGATTTTGAGGGGTTTGAAATCTACGAGCTCCAGCCCGACAACTCCTACAAGATGCGCGCAGAATTCACCGCCGGCGCCGGCATGCGCACCACCATCACAGGTCAGATCGCCTCACCCTAGTCCATAATGGTGGGGTCGTGGATGAGCAGCGGGAAGATGTCGATGAGAGAGGGGAACCAGTTCATGCCACGGCGATAGACGAGGCAAGAGGCGATATGGGAGGCGATGATCGCCTTTTTATGATTGTCGGGGATTTGGCTGAGGAGCCGATCGGGGTAGAGCGTGCGTAAGGTAAGAGGGCAATATTTCAAGAAGCATTGGAGAAGAGGGTCTTTGGGATTGTCGGAAAGCTGAAGGGTTTCGAAGTGAGCAAGAAGCTGGTCGGTGAAGAAGTTGATCCGTTTGGAAATATTTTCAGAGAGCTCTGTCAACTTCTTGCCAGAATGGGTGCGCTCATTCAGAAGAAGCTCTGCTTCATTGAGAGAGAGCGCTTTAACTCTCTCTAGGATTTCCGCAACGAGACTCTCCTTATGCTCCAGAAATTCGGCGTCTGTCAAAGAGAGACCGCAGAGAATTTCAAAGGAGGAGCAGATGACGCCTCCCTTATTGGCTGAACTATCTTTGATGATCAGCACACCTAACTCTTCTAAAGCGATGCGCGCTTCTGCGGTTAAATAGAGATTTGCCCCCTCGACAATGGCCTTTGCGGTGGGTTTGCCCTCCTTGTCGAGAAAGTCCTGATAATTGTTTTCTCTTAAGGTGCGCGGCCTTCCCCCGCAGGGAATAAAAATATCGGCGTAAGCTTGGTGCACGTTGTGGCGATAGAGGGTATTCATTTCATTACCAGAAAGCCACTCTTCACTCACTTCGCCTTCTTGGTTGCGCCAGCAGAGGGTTTGCTGGACATATGGGGTGGGCTCGCGTCTGAGTTCTCGATCGAGCAGAAAGCCGCCCGGACTTAATCTTTCCGGGGGATAGTAGCGGATCGACCTTCCCGCTCTAAAGAGTTCCACGCAAGTCTCGAGGTCGAGTCCACCAGCGTCAAAAATGGTTCCAGAAACATCTGTCAAAGCGACAATTTTAGCAGTGTGGGGATAGTAGCGGTAGAGATTGAGAATTTGGTTTCCCGCGACGTCCCCATCAGGGCCTCCTGTCATTTTGACCGTGAAGGGACTCTTTTTAGCATCAATTTCCAAATAGTGTAGAAGCTCTTCCATGAAGACGTTGACACCGAGAGAAGTGACGCCATACTCTTTGTGATTGATGCCGATTCGTGGCTTTCCACTGATAAAGGCGCCCCCCGGCTTATAGTGGACCCGCTTACTTTCAGCTGCGATCCATTCGATCATCGAATCGTAGAGATTTTCATCAGGTCCAAGGTAGAGATATTCCGGTTTTTTCCAATAGTCGATGACATTTTTAACCCTCAACGTCCCGTCGGGCTCACAATTGACTAATGCGAGCAAACTTTCGATAAAAAAGCGCTGTGTTTGATAGAGATATTCTAGCTCTTGATCTGAGATGTAAAGTTGAATTTTCTCTTGGATCTCTTCTTCGGAAAGTCCAGCACTGCGTAATTCACGAGTCAAAATCTCTGCTTCAAAAGTGAGATGTTCATAAGGCTTTAAAAAGATAATCCCTTTGGAGCCTCCTTCGGGGATGTCTTTATTCTTTTTGTGTTGCGTGTAGGCTAGATTGTAGCATTCAAGAAAGACAGTATTCCTCTCTGCTAACATGCGCTCCTTCCGTTTCGGGTAGATGGTCCTCAGACCGCCGCGTGAAAGATCTTTGAAACGGATGTGGAAGCCGATGAAATGCATTCCTTTGATAAAAAAGATCCCGAAAGGGAGTTCAGGGAAGATTTTTTTGCGATCAAAGGGGGTCTTATCTAAATAGGCAGGATCGAGACGAAAGGAGAGAGCAGTCTTATTATTCTTGTAGAAGTTGGTTTTGAGGGTATGGTCAATAAAATTCATCCCTTGCAGTAGGACATTTTTCCGTCTCGCGTCGAGCCATTCATGACCTGTATCGAGCTGGCTTACCAGGTCGACGAATTCATCACGCACTATTTCAAATTTTTTCAGATCGTGCTGGTGGGGGTTAAATTTGTGTTCGAAAGCGTTGCACATCTTTACAGTCAGCTCTGGATGGCGGCAGAGGGCTTCTTCGATGTTTTCAATATTGTAAAGATTGGGATCGTCATGAACCAGAACTTGATGGATAAAGTTGATGGCGGTACGTAAAAAATTCCCCAAGTTTCCCCTTAAGATCCCTGTGTGGATAAAGGTGGCATCGATCTTATCGAATGAGCCAAAATATTTGAGGGTGACCATCTCTTGGATGAAATCGACCGTGTCGGCCACCTCCCACGCGGCTTGTCCGTTAGCTCCATGAAGGCCAAAAGAGAGCATGAAAATGCTATTCACTTGATAGGGATTGATATAGGTGGCTGTCACCTTGCGCATCACTAAACGGTGACGATGGACAACTCTGGCAAGGCGGTAGAGAAAATTGTGTTTGGGCACATTTTTCCATGCCATGAGGATATGCATGGAGGGGGTATTATTCTCTTCCCATTTTTCATCAAACTGGACCCGGTATTGGCAGTGATCATCATTTTTTGCCTTTTCAAAGATCTCGAGAGCCATGACCTTTCTTTCAAGGGGCATTAGGCGCAAGAAACGTCCATCCATCTGATCGATCAGGCAGCTGATCTTCTCATCGCTCCATTCGGGCTGACGGGATTTTAAGAATGAGGTGAGCTCTTCTTTGGTTTCGGGAGAGAGGGGTTCGACATTCTGTTCAAAAGCTTCGGTAAAGTGGAGTGTAGCTACCCTCAAATAGCTCTGGGCGCTCGTGAAGGGGAGCACTTCCCGAGAAATATAGGTCGTGTAGTTCTTGATGCCGTAATAGGGAAAGTTGCTGAGAATTTTGACATCGGCCTCCGGGCTATCGATGCACAACGAGATGGCGGCATTCTTTAAATGAATTTCTGCAGAGAAATCCTGTTCTTGGAACCCCATGAGGCTGTGAACGATCAGTACGATCCACTCTTTGCTCACCTCCCTAAAAAAGACCCTCGGCATGCTCTTTTCGAGCCATAGATAGAACTTCTCAAACCGAGCCGTCTCTTCCTGGAGGGCTTCTCTGAGGGGTTCTGTGGACATGGTCGCCTCGTTTTAGTAGTCGTAAGGCATTTAAACCTACAATTACGGTACCCCCTTCATGCAAAACGACTGCCAACCAGAGAGGGATCCAGCCTAAAAGTGCAGGCATTGTTGCGAAAACAATTGCACCTAAGGCAATTGTAATATTTTGTTTGACGATTTTGACAACCTGGCGCGACTTTTTTACCAGCCAGTCTAAGAGCTCGATGTTGTCTTGAAGAAGCACGATGTCGGAAGCGTCGACAGCCGTTGTGCTCCCTACTTTTCCCATCGAAATCCCAACTGTAGCCCGGGCGAGCGCGGGGGCATCGTTGATCCCATCACCCACCATCGCCAAGTGATCCGTTTTGGAGATAAAATCGAGCTTGTCCGCAGGACGCAGCTCGGCATAAAACTCCTCAATCCCGAGCTGCTCCGCAATGGCTCGCGCGCTTTGCATATGGTCCCCTGTCAGCATCAAAACCTTGAGGCCGGAATCCTCTCTCAAACGATCTAAGGTCTCTTTCATTCCTGCGCGCATCATATCTTTGAATCGGAAGAGGGTGAGGCTTTCGCCATAAAGGAGGAGGGTATAGATTTCGCCTTGGGTACGAATTTGCTCCAATTTCCCCTCAATCCATTCCCGAGCTGCTGGGGAAACTTGGGGGAGAATCCATTCGCCACGGCCAATCAGCGCCTCTTGGGCCTGAAAACGGCCTCTCAGCCCAAAGCCAGGTACCTGAGTGAACTGCTCGATAGGCAAGAGCTTGCTTTTCTGCTTTTTGGCATAGTTGACAATGGCATTCGCGATCGGATGGACGGCCGAACGCTCCAATGTATAGGCTATCTCTAAAGCATCCGGATTGTGGCCATAGCTTTCGCTTCCTAAGTACTCTAGCTCCCCTCGAGTTAAAGTCCCCGTTTTATCAAAAGCGATCGTCCGGCATTTGGCAAGGGCATCGAGGATGATTCCCCCTTTGAGAAGAATTCCCTTTTTAGCGCAGGCGCTCACCGCACTCAAGTAGGCGATCGGGATGGCGATAATCAGGGCGCATGGGGAGGCGGCAATGAGAAATGCCAGCGCCCGGTAGATAGAACCCTCTCTTCCTAGGTAGGAGAGATGGAAAAGTAAGGGAAGAGCGATTGCAAAGAAGGCCGAGAGAGAGATGATGGTGATCGCGTAAATATGGCTCGCTCTATCGAACCATTGCTGAAGACGTGGTTTCGCCTCTTGAGCCTGGGTGATCAATTGGATGATCCGCGCTAAGGTCGAATCGCTGCTGATCCTGCTGACAGAGAGGGTTAGGGCCCCTTCCAGATTTCGCGCTCCTGCAGGCACCTCATCGCCAGGTTTGCAGGTAACGGGCAGATTTTCTCCTGTCAGATGGACCATGTTGATGGAGGAGGTGCCTAGAACCACTTTGCCATCCAATGGAACCACCTCGCCCGCCTTCACATGGATGGGAGTGTGCAGAGGGATATCTCGAATCGATCTTTCGATCAGAGTGCCATCAGGTTCTACGACAAAAGCCTTTTGGGGAGAGAGCTTCTTCAATGAGGCGAGAGCCCCTTTAGCTTTGGTGCGAACGGCCTCTTCCATGGCGCCTGAAAATGAGAAAAGGACCAGTAGAAGCGCCCCCTCTTTTCCGCTGCCAATCAAGACTGAGAGAAAGGCGGCGAGGGTCATCAAGACATCGATATTGATTTCCAAGTTGGAAATGTCTTCCAGAGAGGAGATCAGTGCAGGAATCCCCGCAAAAAAAAAGCAGAGCAGCAGGAAGAGATTGGAGAGAGATTCTTTACCGGGAACGAAGGAAAAAATGAAGGCCATCACCAGCAAGAAAGCGGCGATCAGAGAGGCCTTTAAGGGAAGATTGATCCCCCACGTCCTCGATTTGGGTTTGAGAAAGGGGCTGACGCTCTCTTCTAGACCAGAATCGAAAAATTCGTCAAAAAGTTCAACACCACCTGCGGCAGAGGGGAATAATTGCTTCATAAAAATATCTGGAAGGCAAAGTAAGCAACTCCGAAAGCGAGAGCTCCGATACTCAAATTCCAGACAACTGCTGAGATCACCTTGTTCCTCTCATATGCAGCTGAAAGAGCAGCGCCCAAAGCGAGCAAGAGGGCAGCTGCGATGATAAGACCATTGGTGGTGAGTAGAAAATAGAGAAAGGCGCTCACCGCCAAAGCGATGAATGTCCCTAAGGCAGCTCCCAAAGTCTGCTGTAGGGGATGTTCGTAGGCTTGTAGGGTCAACCCCATCTCCTCTTCAAGCATCACCTTCAGCAAGCGATCCTGATCGGCCATGAGGACATCGACGACATCGCTCAATAATTTCCCCTCAAATCCTTTGGCGGCATAGAGAGCCTCAAGCTCTTCCCTCTCTTGAGGACGGTGGTGTTCTATCTCATACTTTTCCTGCTCAATCAATCGGTGAAGTCTTTCCAGGCGAGCCCAGCCGAGCCATCCGCTCCTCCCTGTTTTCCAGCAAAACCAGCCGAGACCAAAGGCGACAAGGCTAATAAAAGCAGTTTCAAAGGGGATATTGACCATTTTCAGAAAAAGACCAAAGAGAAGAAGAACCAGAGCCGTTTCCTTCCCCGCGTCTGCCGCGGCTGAGAGGTGACCCGGCATCTCAGTGCCATGGGCCGCCTCAGCCACTGTGACAATCCCTTCAGCCCGCTTTTCTAGGATATGGGTGAGAGCATCTTTGTTTTCAAAATGGGACATAGTGAGGAAATAGTACCCCTTTTACCCCCTTTTTGCAACCACCCACAAAGCTTTATTAAATTTTAATAATATGCTGTTAAACTCTTATTTGTTAACGAAGTGATCCTATGTCAGTTGAAGCAACAAGCTATCGATACTCAACGCCCTATCAGCTCACTAAGTCGGACCTGATTCCGACCACTTTTGTCACCCTATTAGCTTTATCGTTTATCACATTGGGCACTTTAGCTCTTCTTGGTAGTCATCAAGATCTATCGATCTTCCACTCACTTTCCAGCCTTGGAGATCCCGTGAGCGGCGCTTTAATTGCTTCAGGTGGGGTCATACTGGCAGGGCTCACTTTTTACATAATAGCCACCTGTCGAGCTCACCGCCAAGAGGTGGAGAGTGTGTCAGAGAATGACAAAATAAATTTCTGCCCTATTTTTAAATGTTTAGAAGAAGATCGGAAGCGTGTTCGTGGCGATAAGTGTACCTTGTGGCAGGGAGAGGAAGATAGGGCCTATCTTTTTAGCTTAAGGGGGGAGAAGAGAGAGATCACTATATTCCGCTCGGATTCGCAGGATGTCGTGGATGATTATTTAATGAAACAAGTGGATGCCATGGATCATGAAGGTGTGGGATTCACAATGGTGCCAAAGTTCCACCGAGGAATCGATTTCGAACAAATATTAAGAAAATTTACTTTTAACACTACAGATGAATACCCGAAGCTGTTTGAAAAGTACCAGTCCTTCATGACCGATCAATTTGTGAGATGGCGAGAGAAAGGTGCGACCCAAATGCAATTTATCTTCCAGATCCAGGAAGGTTACTTTTTCGTCCTTGAAGTGAAAGGAGAGGAGAGAAAAATCACAATGCATATAGCAGAAAGATTTCATGATCTTCTTCCAGAGTATCGAGATCACTTGAATGCAAAATTTAAAGAGATGAGAGAGAATCACTATACAAAGAGGGTGAGTGCCGAGGAGCCCTATCGATACTCACTCAGCACTGTTGCAGGTAAAATTCTCATCATGAAACTGGAAATGGGGACTCATTTAAGAACAATTTGGATCTATGAAGAAGAGCAGGAGGAGGGGTGGAATAGTTGCCTTTCAGATCTTTTCGCTCACGGAGGCCTCATGTACCCATCCACAGAACGCTAGTGCCAAAGATTTTTGTGGTCAGCGCTAGCTTTTTTTGCTCATTTCTGTTAAACTAACTCGATCATTTTTAAATAATTCACTTTTATGACAGCCTTTTTTCGTAACCTTGCCATTATCGCCCACATTGACCATGGGAAAACCACCCTTTTAGATGCTCTCCTGAAGAAATCCAATCTCTTTAGGGACAACGAAGAGATCCCTGAGCGGATGATGGATAGCTATGACCAAGAGAAGGAGCGGGGAATCACTATCTTCGCGAAACATACCAGCATCCCTTACGGTGACTACACGATCAACTTCATCGACACACCAGGCCACTCCGACTTTTCCGGTGAGGTGGAGCGGGTTTTGGGGATGGTCAGCTCAGTGCTCTTGCTGATCGATGCTCAAGATGGCCCGATGCCCCAAACACGCTTTGTCCTTTCTAAGGCTCTCAAAATGGGGATTTGCCCGATCGTAGTCATCAATAAGATCGATCGCCCCCATGCCAACCCTGATGCGGCCCTCAACGCCACTTTCGACCTCTTTGTCGAACTGGGCGCGACCGATCAGCAGCTCGATTTTAAACATTGCTACACGAGTGCGCTTTCAGGCTATGCCTTGATGCATATCGGCGATCAGCCCAAAGATATGGCCCCTCTCTTCGATCTGATTATTTCGTCAGTCAAACCGCCTGAAAATGATATGGAAGCCCCTTTTTTAATGCAGGCAATGACGATCGGCTACGATCAATATGTAGGCAGACAGGCCACAGGACGTATTTTAGGGGGCAAAGTCGCCAAAGGCCAGAAAGTGATGTGGATCAATGCCAAGGGAGATCAGCTGCCGATGGCGATCACACGGATCGAGGGTTATCGCGGCATCAGGAAAATCGAGATACCAGAGGCGATTGCAGGAGATATCGTCAGCCTCTCAGGTGTGCCCGAGATCATGCTGGGAGATACTCTTTGCGACCTCAATCATGTCCAGCCACTGCCCCCCATTCAGATCGACGAGCCGACGATGTCGGTCAATATCATGATCAATTCGGGTCCGTTTGCAGGTCGAGATGGCAAAAATGTGACCTTCAACAAGATCAAAGAGCGTTTACTCAAGGAAAAGAAGTCAAATATTTCGCTCCGGATCGAAGAGTCGCGCACCTCTCAAGAGGCGATAACTGTTTATGGCCGCGGCGAGCTGCAGCTTTCAGTCCTTATCGAAGCGATGCGTCGTGAGGGGATCGAGATGACCGTTTCCAAGCCACAAGTGATCCTGAAAGAGATTGATGGCGAAGTTAACGAGCCATTTGAAAAGGTCTACATCGAGACCCCGGAAGAGTTCTCAGGCAATATTATCGAAGAGCTTTCCAAAAGAAAGGGGGAGATGCAGCATCTTGAAGTCGATTCCCATGGCATCACCCATATGGAATTTCTGATTCCCACTAGGGGCATTATGGGCTATCGCAATGACTTCCTCACAGTCACTAGAGGACTCGGTATCCTCACCGCTCTCTTTGACTCCTTCCAACCCACTAAGGGAGAAATTCCTAAACGGTCCAAGGGTGTTCTCGTTTCCATGAGCCAAGGAAAGTCGACAGCTTATGCGATCGGCACTCTCCAAAAACGAGGAGAGCTCTTTGTCTCTCCGGGTGACGAGGTCTATGAAGGGATGGTTGTCGGCGAAAACAGCCGGGATAACGACCTTGTCGTCAATGTCACGCGAGGCAAGCAACTGACCAACGTCCGCGCCGCCGGCTCCGATGAAAATATTCTCATCATCCCTGCGAAAAAGTTGACACTGGAACAGGCAATCGTGTTTATTGAAGACGATGAACTGATCGAGGTGACTCCCTCATTCATCCGGCTGCGCAAAAGGCAGCTGAAAGAAGTGGATCGCAAACGCGGGTAAAATGCGCACCTTCTGACGGCTGGAGGCGTACCCTAGAGGGCAAATGGCTGAAAAAATCATCCTTGCGGGAGGTTGCTTTTGGTGTACCGAAAGCGCCTTCATGGACGTAGAAGGAGTTATTGCGACACGTGTCGGCTATACCTGGGGGCATAGCGAAAATCCCACCTACGAAGAGGTCTGCGCGGGGAAGACTGGTCACTACGAAGCCATCGAGGTTATCTTTGATCCCGAAACCATCACTCTCTTTCAAATCTTAGAGATCTTTTGGCGCTCCATCGACCCTTGCGATGTCGGTGGCCAGTTTTACGATCGCGGCGCTCAATACCAAACGGCAATCTTCTACTCTGACATGCGCCAAAAAGAGATCGCCGAAGAATCTAAAGAGCTGGTGCAATCTCTCTTTACGAAACCGGTGACCACCGAAATCCTTCCCGCCAAATCCTTCTATCCGGCAGAAACCTACCACCAAGCCTACTGCAAAAAGCGGCCTGAAGAGTATAAAGGCTATGCCAGAGCCCACTACGAACGGCTTCACCGTCTCTGGCAAGAGAGACAAGCGCAATTTGCCACCCAAGAGCCAGAAGAGCGCTTAACGCCCCTACAATATAGTGTCACCCATCTCGAATGCACCGAGCCCCCCTTTAAAAATGCCTATTGGGATAACAAGGCAGAGGGCATCTATGTCGATATTCTCACAGGCGAGCCCCTCTTTTCCTCAAAAGACAAATATGATTCTGGCTGCGGATGGCCCAGCTTCACCCGTCCCATCGATCCACACATCCTCGAAGAATTTGATGATTACAAACTAGGAACCCACCGCACAGAGGTGCGCTCCAAAAAAAGCCGCGCCCACCTCGGCCACGTTTTCCCCGACGGCCCTCCCCCCACCGACCTCCGCTACTGCATCAACTCCGCAGCCATCCGCTTCATCCCCAAAGAGAAGATGGAAGCCGAAGGCTATGGCGATTGTCTCCCTGTTTTTCTGTAATTTTGGGCTAGCTGCGGCGGGCATCTTGCGCGCTTTTTTCGTCACAAATAGCACAAGGCTATTTGCTTCCTCAAAAATCACGCAATCTGGCACCGCCTCGCTTACCCCAAAATTACAGAAAAACAGGGAGACAATCGCTATGGCCCCTACATGCATCTGTTAGGTTACATCCATGGGGATAAATAGGGATGAGCAACTTGGTTAAATTCCGGGTCTTGCTCAAGCAGTTGAAGGTCTGCGCCAGAAATTTTCACCCACAAACGATCACTTTTAGCTTTCATCTTGTTTAGGGCTTCGATAGCTAGCGCCTTCTCTCCTGCCTGCCAGGCACTTTTGGCAATGGTCCAGTAGATGTTATGATCGCTGATGCTGTAAAGAAAGGCTAGTTCCAGAGGACGCCTGAATTCCCTGTTAATCAGGTGAAAAGCAATGTGACGACCTATCAGGTACGCTTCTAAAGAATTTTTTCGATGGAGGGTGCCGCTCTTTTTCCACTCCTTTTCAGAAAGCTTTTGATCTGTGATGAGCCAGTCAAAAACAATGTCTGCAAAATGGAGTTGTTCCTGTGAACAGGGATTTGGTTCCGAAAGAGAGTCGTAGAGTACTCTAGCAACTTGGGTTCCATCCATACGCCAGCCCTGCATCCATTTAGAAAAATTAAGGGCTTTTTCATATTGGCCCTGTTGTGCAAGCGCATAACCGACTTCAACAAGAGGGTCCTCATATGATGATGTGTCCAGTTCGACAAAGTCATCATCGTCATCGTTGAGGTCTCTCTGAAGAGATGTTAGGCAGCTCTCAATTAGATCATAACATTTGTCCCATCCTTCATCATTTTCAAGCTCAATCCATCGAAGACCAAGACCGATAAGCAATGGAAGCTTTTTTTCCTCGTTGCTCATGGCGTCGATAAACAGATATTCATCTGCTGGGTCATCAGCCTCTTTCACCTCTTGAGCTGCAGCTTCCAAGAGAGACTCGGTTTCCTCGAGGCTTAATCCTAGGGATTGAATCATTTCTAGAGTATACTCTGCAGTATGCCTGCGATAGACATACCTGATGAAAATAGAGAGCGGAAGATGACGGTTTGGTAGGCGAAACAAGACATCTACAAGCTCTTGATAACAGCCGGAGGTCATATAACCGACAATGTTTACTGCCTCACCTTCCGCGATCCTAGCACCAATGAGAGTCCGCTTTAACGCCAGATCCATACATGCGTCATCATCTAACAGGGCAAGCTGTTGATTGATTTCCTGATGTGTGCGAGTAGTTCCTTGTTGCATGCATCCTCTCGAAGCAGAATCAATGGCAAATTGGTGGGCAAAATAGCCATTGAAAAACGCTCTAGTATGGAGGATCTCTTGGACTGTCTCACACTGCCTCATATAGAGGTCTGCGCTATCAATAGCAGCAAGATGGCGGCGGGCAACACTTTCCTTTAAGGCAGAATGTAGACTCATAGAAAACCTCTGCCAGTCCTCTTGGAGATAGGTAAAAACGCGATCCGACAATGCCGGGTCTGCCTCACTGAACGCTTCAAGTGATTCCCCTTTAAGCCGTGGGAGAAGCACTATTTTCATAATATCTTCTATAACTAGATCAAAATAGAGAGGCTTTGAGGCGGGCACTTCTGGTTGATCGCCTGACCATAATCTTGTTGCTTCTACTCTAGGTGCCATGCCGCCTCCTCACAATTAGGAAATTCAAGACTACAAATCTACAGCACGCTCTCATTTTGCGCAAAAGTTCGCCTATTTTCGCGAGGCAACAGAGTTCAATAAGATCAGTAACTTTTTATTTTAAAAATGGTTATAATAAGTTAAAAGGGAGGTGTTTATGGAAGAAAAGCAAGCAGTATTAACTTTTAAGCAAGTATTAATCTTGAAGGCTTTGAAGGATCCGGAGTTTAAGAAAAAACTATTAGAAGATCCTAAAAAAGCCATTCAAGAGGAGTTTCAAATCACTCTACCCGAAGATCTGAAGATCAACGTTTTTGAAAACCAGGAAAAAACAGTGAACCTCGTGATTCCTTATGCTTCTGGGGAACTTTCTGATGAAGAGCTCGAAAATTTGGCCGGTGCTGGTGCTTTGGACGACATAGGGAATTGGTTTAAAGCGCGGGGTAAGGATATCTCTGACTGGGCCACAGATTGGTGGAAAAAGCAAGGGACAACTGTCAAGCCAACGTGGAAGCTTTAAAGAGCTTTCAAAAGGTGGGTGCCGACTCGCTCGGCGAGAACGGTGGGGAGTGTGATCGATCCGTCACCATTCTGGTTGTTTTCGAGGAGGGCGACCATGAGACGGGAGGTGGCGAGACCAGAGCCATTGAGGGTGTGGACCAGCTCTGGTTTGCCCCCTTTTTCACGGTAGCGAATTTGGGAGCGACGTGACTGGTAGTCGGTGCAGTTGGAGATGGAGGAGACCTCGTAGTAGCGGTTTTGGCCAGGCAGCCAGACCTCGACATCGACAGTTTTGGCTGCGGTGAAAGACATGTCTCCAGTGACGAGCTTGGCGAGGCGGTAGTGGAGGCCAAGCCCTTTGAGGATCTCCTCGGCCACATGGATCATCTCTTCGAAGATCTGTGCGCTCTGGTCAGGTTTGGTAAAGCAGAACATCTCGACTTTGTTGAATTGATGGACGCGGATGAGACCCCGTTCTTGAGTACCTGCTGCGCCCGCCTCTTTACGGAAACAGGGTGTATAGGCGGCATACTTGATGGGAAGCTGCTCCGCCTCGAGGATTTCATCGTAGTGAAGGCCATTGAGAACCACTTCTGCGGTTGGAATGAGGTAGAGTGGCTGCTCACGATCGAGGACTTCATAATATTGGCCATCGAATTTGGGGATCTGTCCCGAGCCGAACATGACAGGCGGGCGGACCAAGATGGGAGGCAGCCAAAATTCGAAGCCATTGAGTTGCTGAATCTCAATCAGGTAGTTGAGAAGGGCCCATTCGAGCTTAGCGCCCATCCCGCGATAGGCGGGCCAGCCGCTGCCTGAGGTTTTTGCCGTGCGCTGGAATTCGAAGAGATGGTGGATTTCATTCAATTCCACATGATTTTTGAAAGGGAAATTGAAGGTAGGTTTTTCACCCACAGTTTTGATGATGACATTATCGGCGGGAGACTGCGACTCTTTCACATCCTCCATCGGGATGTTGGGAATGCGCGAAAGAGCATCGGTGAGGGCAGTTTCGCTGGTGGTGAGCTCCTGGTCGAGCTGAGTGATGCGATCGCCGATAGTGCGCACCTGTTCCATCAACTGGTCGGCCGGCTTCCCCGCCCGCTTTAAATCGCCTACCTGCTTTGAGGAGTCGTTCCGCTCCGATTTCAGCCGCTCCACCTCTGTCTTGATATGACGGACCTTTTCATCAAGTTCCAGCACGGCAGAGAGATCGATCTCGGGCTCTTTTGCACGCAATTTAGCTTCAATCCGTTCCCTATCTTTGCGAATTAACTTGATATCGAGCATCTTAGTCCTCTATTTTATTTGGAATTATATGAGAGAGACAAAAGAGCAACAACTCTTTTTTATGCAGTGGGCCATCCGTTTAGGGGAAAAAGGGCGCACGTCGGCGCCGCCTAATCCCTGGGTTGGCTGCGTGATTGTTAAAGAGGGAGAGATTGTGGGCGAGGGCTACCATGAGGCTCCTGGTAAGCCTCACGCTGAAAAAATAGCCCTCCAGAAGTCGGGACCCTTGGCAAAAGGGGCCACGGCCTATGTCAGTTTAGAACCTTGTCCCCATCAGGGGAGAACCCCTCCATGTACAGACGCTCTTATTGCCGCCGGGATTAAACGTGTTTGCGTGCCGCTGCTCGATCCCGATCCCCACGTCTCGGGTAAAGGAATCAAACAGTTAAAAGAGGCGGGCGTCGAAGTGGTGGTCGGCCTAGGCAAGGAGGAGGCTGAGAGGTCACTCCGCCCCTATCTGCACCAAAGGCGTTTGCTCCGTCCTTTCTGTGTGATGAAGACAGCGATGAGTATCGATGGCAGAACAGCGGCGCAGGATGGCTCTTCTCAGTGGATCACTGGTGTTGCTGCAAGGAAAAATGGGCACCAGCTCCGCGCAGAATCGCAGGCCATCATGGTCGGCTCTGCGACAGCTCTCCATGACCTTCCACGATTAGACGTCAGGGGCATCGAAGTTGCGGTACAGCCCAAACGTGTGTTGATCGATTGGCAAGGAAAAGTGAGCCCCACAGGCCCTTTAGCCGATCTCACGATCGCCAAAACAGTTCTCTTTACTCTATCGAAGAGCCATAAAGAGAGTTGGGAAGGGGCCGGAGCAGAGGCCCATCTTTTGGAAAAAAGAGAGCTCAAAACAGTGTTAGAGATCCTTGGGAAGGAAGGGATTCTTCAGCTGCTTGTAGAAGGGGGGAGTCGCTTGCATAGCGCACTGATGGCAGAGCAGCTCATCGATCAGATGGTCGTCTATATGGGAAACTGCCTCCTAGGTGATTCTGGGAAGCCCTTGCTGTCTAACTTTGTCGTTCCTTCGATCGTTAAAGCCCCACGCTGGTTCTTGGAGGGGGTCTATCGCTTCGATAATGATGTCCGATTAGATTTTTTGCCGGCGCGCCATCTCAGCAAATAGACCGGACCGCTTGAGAAGCTCATCAAAGGTTCCCTCCTCGGTGATGACGCCTCGGTTCAGCAGATAGATGCGAGTGCACAGTTTCACTGTGTTGAGGCGGTGAGCGATCACCACGCGGCTGACGTGAAGCTCCTCAATATTTCTGCTGATCTGTTTCTGCGTGCGATTATCGAGTGCGCTCATCGCTTCATCGAAAAGCAAGATCTTCGGATTTGAGATCAGCGCTCTAGCGATCAAGAGGCGCTGCTTTTGTCCCCCAGATAGAGTCTCTCCACCGCTTGAGAGAAGCGTATGGAGCCCCATCGGAAACTTTTTTAGGTCATTGTCAAATGCTGCCAGATGAATGGCCTTTTCGACCTGCTCCTGGCTGTAGATCCCCCCACAGACCAGATTTTCATAAATAGTCCCTGCGAGGAGAGAGCCATTTTGCAGGACCACGCCCAGTTGACGTCTGACTGAACGGAGATCGAGATGAGCCAGATCGGTGCCATCATAAGAGATAGTTCCCGTTTCAGGCTGCTCAAAGCCGAGAAGGAGGCGAATCAGGGTCGATTTTCCACTTCCCGAAGGGCCGACGATCCCGACAAATTCTCCCGCCTTCACAGAGAATGAGACATTGTGGAGAACATAGGGAGATTTGGTATCGTAGCGGAAAACGATCTGTTCTACTGCTAGATTTCCTTCTAGTGGGCCAGCCTCCCGCTTGCGAGGATCCACCTCGGGAGGTTCTTCAAAAATGACGGCACCACGGATCCAAACGGGCTTGAGGACTTTGTAGAGATAGGAAACGGCAGGAATCGAGGTGATGATGGCGGCACTAAAGAAGCTGAAGGCGGTGACAAATCCAAAAAAATCGCCTGCAGACAAAATTTTGTGAAAGGTGGGCATGCTTCCTTTGGACTGGTCCACAAAATTGATTACAACACTGAAAATGACGAAGGTAGACAAAATCGGAATCATCGAGAAAGTTGTTTCTATGGCGCTGTTGTAATATTGATTCTTGAGGTCATTTTTTTTGGCCTCCGCATAGAGTTGTGCCCAATGGGAAAAGGCTCTCTTCTCTGCACCAGAGACCCGAATTTTGGCGATGCCTGCGATCAGTTGCACGATGAAACCGTTGATTTTGCCTTTGATCTCATAGGAGGCTCTCTGAAAGCCGACAATCCGATTTTGGCAAAAGAAATAGATGACTAGGCTCAAAGCGATGACCAAGATAGCAGCCATTGAGAGCGCAGGACTAAACAGCACCATCACGATGAGGTAAAAAATTGAAAAACAGAGATTGAGTAAAAGAGAGACATAGTAGTTATTAAAGGCACGACGTGCGGTCACAAAGCCGTTAACGCGAGAGAAAAGATCGCCCACTGTAAAGCGTTTAAAGAAGCGGATAGGTAGTTTCAGCAGACGATCCCAGACGGCCGCCTCTAAGCGGTTTCCTGCAAGAGAGGTGATGCGGAAAACAAGAAATCCCTGGGTGAGTTGGTAGATCGCGGTGCTGAGAGCTGCTATCAAAAGAGCGATGCCCAATTGCACTAGAGCTTTTTCATTGAGGTCGGGGATCACCTTGCCGAAGATAAACTTACTACTGAATGGTAAAACAATGTTGAGAAGTGCGACGAGAGCGCCGATGAAAAAGACAAAGGCGACCTTTTTGCCTTTTCCGAAGAAGGAAAATTTCATCGCATCTTTCCTCGTCAGCTTTTCGCTGGGAAATGAGCCATAAAATTCAAAACCTACCGGGGATATTTGTGCTGCGAGAGTAGCATCGACTTTTTGCTCTTTGCGATTGACTGGGTCAACGAGTGCATATCCTCCTCGATCGGTCCAAAGAAGAGCGACTGGCTGGTGACGGGGACCTAAAAAGCCGATACAGTGTCCTCCATCTTCGAGATACCATTCTTCTTCCAAAGCAATCTGTCGATAACGGACCCCGGATGACTCACAGATCGCGCGAATGCGGTCGGTAATATTGACGGAGCAGCTCTCCTCTTTAGGCTCTGTGAAAGGAATTTTGAGCGCCTGTCCTACAACAGTGCAGGCGAGAAAAAGAGGATCTTGTAAGAGTGATTCGGCACTGCCTTCTTCTTGAAGAAGCGAAGCGAGGGCCGCAAAGGACTCTGAGAGTGCTTTTTCTTCGAGGCGCTCTTTTTGAGTGATCTGATCTTTCTCAGCCATCAGGTGAGAGCCTCCTCGCTTTTCATCAGCTCTTGGTAGAGAGGGCATCTCTCTTTAAGCTCTGCATGTTTGCCACGATCGATCACTTTTCCCTCATCGAGAACAATGATCTCTTCGCAATCACGAATGGTGCTGAGACGATGGGAAATGATCAGGCTCGAGCACCCTCGGAGCTTAATTTTTTGCAAAATTCTCTCTTCGGTATCGCTATCGAGAGAGCTTGTCGCTTCATCTAGGATAATGATGGAGGGATTCATGGCGAGAACGCGCGCGATTTCTAAAAGCTGACGCTGGCCACCACTAAAATTGGGTCCTCCCTCTAAAACGGGGCCGTCGTAGGCTTGTTCTCGACGGATGATTTCCTGATGGATCGTGGCATCGACGGCGCCCTGGATAATCTGCTCCTCAGGTAGAGAGCCATCCCAGAGTGTCAGATTATCGCGGATAGAGCCTTCAAAGAGAAAAATTTGCTGGTCCACCGAAGCCAGCGAGCCATTGATGATCCGCCGATCGATCTGCTCTGCCGGCCTCTCGTCGAATAGAATCTCTCCCTTCCAGGGATGGTAGAGACCCGTGATTAGCCGTCCAATAGTCGTTTTGCCGCAGCCTGAGGGGCCGACAAGAGCGATCGATTCTCCCGGTTTGAGATGGAGGTAGAGATTCTCGATCAGGGGAGCCGCCAATCGGCTATATCCGAAAGTTACAGCCTTCAGCTCAACTTCTCCTTTCAGTTTATCGATTGACCTTGATACCGTTTGTTGGTCGGTCAGCATCTGATCTACTGGGTAAGAAAGCACATCGTCGATGCGGTAGAGGCCCCCTTTGACATTTTGAATTTTTTGACCGAGATAGACAAAGCGCGAGATGGGGCGCAAAAAAATGTACATCAGAGTGAGGAGGCCCAGAAGCATCCCTAGACTCATTTTCCCTTCGATCACACGCGTGCCGCCTACTGTCAATACCACTGCCGCTGCAACATATTGAGTGAAGGGTGGAAGGACGGTTAACCAGATATCCAATTTGCCGATCTGCTGCATGGAGTGAACTGTCTTGGAGAGGTAGCCAGCCCAACGGGCAAAGAAATCAGATTCGGCAGCGACCGCTTTGAGACTTTCGATATTTTGCAATCCTCCGATCGACATGCCCACCCTCTTCCCCATATCTTGCTGGAGCCGAATATTGGCATCGGTGCGCACGCGCCAGAGCCAAAACATCACCACGAGGTTGATGATTGCGGCAGCGATCCCAATGAAAGCGATGAGAGGATCATAGAAAAAGATAAGAGCGCCATAGGCGACGATGAGCAGAAGGTTGATCCAGGCCACTGCTAGATCTTGTGTCAGGGTAGTAATGACATTATCGTTGATTTGCAAGCGATAGCCGATCTCTCCACCATAGCGCTGGGCGTAGAACTCGATAGGTAAACGGAGAATATGCCAGAGGAAGCGGCTTGAGAGGCGAATGCTCAACTTGCCATTGAGTCTAGCTAGATAATAGCCTTGGAGCGCCGTCAAAATCGCTGTCAGCGCCATAATAAAAAGAAGCCCCAGAAGAAATGCAGGGGCGGTGGAGGTGAGTCTTTTGACTAAGATCTCGTCGACAAAAAATTGGGTGAATGTGGGAAGGGCAATGCCAGGAACAAGGAGGAAGAGGCTGGCGAGAAAGAGGTAGCTTAAGGGGGCTCCACATCCTTCAAACCTTTTAAAAATCATTTGGAGGAAATGTTCTCCTGCGCCCCCTTGATGAAACTCAGGGCCCGGCTTGGCAACAATCAATGTGCCACTAAAATGGCTTGAAGCATCGCTCCAGCTGATTTTACGTGGACCTTGCGCCGGATCATTCACATAGAGATATTTATCTGAAAACCCTTCGACCACAAGGTATTGATGGAGATCCCAACTGATGAGGAAGGGAGCCTGGAATTTTTGGAGCTCTTCCAATGGCACTTTCTTCAAACTGGCTTCTAGACCATATCTTGTCGCTGCTTCGACAATATTCTCTGCACGGCTTCCATCTCTTGAGATACTGCAGGCGAGGCGCAACTCTTCTAGAGTTACATAACGACCAAAATAGCCCAGAATCATGCCGAGCGCCGCTGCTCCCGATTCGATCGATTCCATCTGGATCATCGTTGGAGTGCGCGCCCGCTTCATCAGGGATTCATTCTCCAGATGGGGGTCACATAGGAGATCGGGGCCCGTGCATTCAAAACGAAAAGGGCTGTTCCTACATTTTGAGGGGGAATCGGCTCAGGTGGCCCCAAACCAGACGTCCATTTCAACCCGCTTGCCGTATGGGCATCTTTCAACGGTTCTATCGCCACGATCATGGTGGGCTGATTTTCTGTAAAATAGTCGATGAGCGCCGGGTTACCCAGCAAATTGAGCAACTCATTTCTGGAGGCCACATAGGGAGAAACAGACTTAACAATGGCCTCGACGGAGCCATATTTTTGTGCATTCACCCCTTCCGGTTTGATATAGACCTTCGTTCCACTCTTGATGTCGCTGCCCCTTTCAATCGGGATAAAGGCAAAGAAGAGAAAATTCCCTTCGCCTCTCTGGATTAACAATAAAGGATCGCCCGCATCGATGTGTGAACCAACCGTCGCATAGAAATCGACGACTTTACCCTTATGACTCGCCTTAGCTACCCACTTTTTTTCCTCTTGAGCAGTTACGGTGAGCAGTTCTTGCCCAGGCTCAACAGTGCTATTAACCGCTACACGCGCTTCCGTCACACTCCCCGCAATTTGACTCCGTACGATTTCAAACCCTTGCTCATTCAAGAAGATCGTCTTTGTCTCATAAGTATTCGGAATCACCCCAAAGAAGGCCCAAATGACCAACCCCAAAACCAGCATCCCTGTCAGCGCAAGCGCGATCCATCCCTTCGACCCCACCACAATCAGCCGCTTATCCAGCTCCTCAGGCGAGGTGACTTTTTCGAAAGCCTTCGTCTCCATCCCCCTTTCTATAATCGGAATCTTAAATGGAGGCAATGGCTCCTCGTTTTCTTCTCTTGATCAAAACTTAATATGCTCGTAAGATGGTGCTTATGGCTTTTGAAAAGGCTAGTTCTGTTATCCCTTCGCAAGAAGGGTTTCTACGAGTGATTCAGCCTGAAGTAGCACCTCAAGCAATTCCTGTGAGCCCGTCCGATCTCTTTCAGGGGCTTGAGCCTATGCTCAAAGCCCACCTATTTTCCTTTATACCTGTCGGTGCGTTGTTTAGGAGCATGCTCGTCTCGACTCATTGGAGGACCCTTCTCATTTCTCTCCCAGATAGGCATAACAAATTTAAACTGCTTGTGGGGATTTTAAAAGAGGCGAAAGCCCTGTTGCAGAAAGTTTCTGACGCGAGTCATTACTATTTCCGCTTTTTAAGATTGGAAATGTTGGTGGACAAAGTACAAGCACAGCAAACAGTATGCACGAAAGTACCCATCTTGGATGCAGTGTCGACTCCAGGTGGAGCGTTGGCATATCATCGCCAGCTTCTATCAATCGTTTTTGAACTAGATCCCGCACTGGTTCATTCTTCTGACCTAACTGATTTTAAGGAACTGATTTGGGTACTTCAGCAAAAGGAGGCTCCAAAAAGAGATGCCATTTTGCAAAGAGAGGTTAGGCTTGCACTCTCCTTTTCCCATCCACATCAGCTTTTAGGGGTGTTAGAAGTTGCCAGGGAGCTGCTAGATCCTGAAGTTGTAAAAGAGCTTTTGCATCGAGCGAAAGAGGAAACTCTGCATATTTTTGATCCATCTAGTAGAAAACATCATCTTTTACGAGCAGTTGAATTAAGCCTTGTGCTTGATTCCGATCAGGTGACTTTTGCAGAGACAAAAGCTTTTTTAGCCAGAGAGTCAGACCTTGAGTGGCAAGCCCTAGGGCGCTTGCGGGTGGCAAAAAGAGAGCTAAAACAAAATCTTCATCAACCAGAGCAATGTAAAAAAATTGTTCAGATGACCCTCACTGAGATTTTGCCACATCTAAAAACGCACCAAGTTGAAATTATTGAAATGATGGCGAGCTTCGATTGGAAAATGGCGCTCGAATCAATGCCAATCGTTCACAATCCACTAGAAGCTCAAATTGCTTTGGAAGCTATTTTCCTAAAAGTGGCCAGAGAAGATTTCGCTGCGTTCACATCTGGAATCCCGGCAGCAAGTGCCAAGCGGATCACTCAATTCTTAGGCTGGCTAGCGATTGCTAAAAGAGAACTGGAGTTAGCTCTTCCAAGTGCGCAAGCCTCACTTCAAAAGGCGCTCTTATTACAAGAGGGAGCGCCTAAACAATCTCATGATTTCATGTTTCACAGAATCTCTGGCGTAGAGGCCTATTTTAGCATCGAAAGTTCTCTCGCCACTGCAAAAAAGATTGAAGACCAGCATCTGCGCTTAGATGCCCTCCTTAACCTCGCTCAGCTAATTGCTGAGTAAAATTTTAGATATCAATTGGAGGCAATGTAGCTTTTGGCATCGATCAGTTTTGCAGGAAAGCCAAGCTCGTTTTTGGCCTGTCGCAGAGCTCGCTCTGCATCTTCCTCACCTTCCCACGTGACCTGAATGATTTCGTGGTTGCCAAAAAGATCTTGGGTGATGAAGTCGATCTCATAGCCATCAGCAGTTTGATAGTAAAAGACCCTCTTTTCTTGACGGCGCAAGTCGAGATAAACCTGATTTTCCAACAATTTTCCAAAATTGGATGAGAGGTTGAAGGTATTGGCCACTAAGAGACCGTTATCGATGGCATAGATCTTTTTGGGTGCTGTCTGTAATCGTCTCAAAGATTCCGTAAAGAGGGGAACCGCAAAAATTAGAAAAGCATCCTCCAGATAGTCAAGGTAGGAATAAAGCGTGTCCTTTCCCACCTTATAACCCTGACTCTTGATGTCATTGAAGAATTTATTGATGGAAAAAGGCGCTCCCACACTCTTGAGTAGGAATTGGATGAAGTACTTCAGTAGGGCCACATTGCCGATTTGATGCCTTTCAATGATATCTCTGAAAATCACTGTTTCTACATAATTTTGGAGGGTCTCGGTCAGTTCATGCGGAGACATCGTTTGCACGCCGGGGAAACCGCCAAAGCGAATAAATTCCAGTAAATAGGCCCTATAGTGATCATACGTTTTTTTCCCGAAAGGCTTACGAGGAAGCTCATGGCCGTGAGCGAGTAGGAATTCGGAATAGTCGTAGGGTAAAATTTCGATCGCAAGAGATCGCCCCCTGAGCGAGGTGGCAATCTCCTTACTCAGAAGTTTGGCAGAGGAGCCCGTCACATAGATTTGGATGTTTTTGGAATCAATTAGCCTCCTTAATACTAAAGGCCAACCCTCCACATTCTGTATCTCGTCCAAAAACAGGTAGCAGCATTGATTGTGGAGTTGAGGATGAAGCGTGTACCAGCCATCGATCATCTCTCCTAGCATTTTTTGATTGATAGGTAACAGCCTGTCATCTTCAAAGTTGATATAGAAAATGGTCTCTTGGCTTTGGCCTGAAGCGATCAGCTCCCTGATGGTTTGAAACAAGAAATAGGTTTTTCCCGACCTTCTCATCCCAATGGCAACCTTGATGACATTCTTTGCCTCTGGAAAATGGTAACGCCTCGGTACACTTTGAGCTGTCAGCTTGAGAGCTGCCCAAAACTCTTCCTGGAGCGTAAGTAAGATCTCCTTATTCATAGTTATCCTTCCTAATAAGGAAAGAATAGCCTGTCTCTATCCTTCCTTGCAAGGACAGCTTTTCTTAATCAGACCTTTATATTATTAATATATAGTGCTCTCTTATGGCCGTTCAAAGACCCTCTTCGAGTCCTTCACTTAATAGCCTGGCTGAGGCTGCGGAGCCTTCGGCAAGTCTCTCTGTTCAGCCGCCCTCGTTTCAGGCTCTTCCCACGGAGCTTCAAATCCACGTGTTTACCTGTTTGCCTATCGGTGAATACTTTTGGTGCATGCTTGTGTCGACTCAATGGCAAAGGCTGGTCATTGCTCTTCCTGGGAAGCGGCATGACAAATTTAAACTCCTTGTGGGGATTCTAAAAGAAGCGAAAGCCCTTCTGCAGCAAGTCGATGATGCCAGGGCTTGGTTCATGCCATTTTTAAGATTGGAAGCTTCTCTAGATAGGGAACAAGCTAAGCAGACCTTGGACCTAAATATACGAATCTTCAGAACAGGGATCAATCTGGGACAAAAACTGACATTTTTCCGCCAGTTTATTCCTGCCGTTTTTACGATCGATCCGGGTAGGAAGAGTTTGGTTGTTAATTCAACGATTTTTGGGGAGCTCATTTGGGCAATTGCAGAAGGCGATCCTGCAAAAAGAGATGCCGTTTTGCAAAGAGAAGTTAATAGCGCAAATGGTTCTGTAGATCCAGATCAGCTTTTAGGCTTGGCTGAAGTTGCCAAGAAGCAGATGGGCCCTACAGATCTTAAGAAGATCTTGGATCGAGCGAAAGATGCAGTTCTGGCTCTTCCTATCGAAAAAAGAAAAGAGCCTCTTTTACGAGCGATAGAGCTCACTCTCGAGCTCGATTCCGATCAGGTAGCTTTTACGGAGACAACAGCCTTCTTGGCCAGAGAAACTAGTTTCCTGCAGTACCAAGGCTTGTTTCTACTAAAAATGAAAATGCTACAACAAAATCGTCATGACGAGAGCCGAGTTCAAGAAATTGTCCAGAATGAAATCTGCCCCCTTGTCGATAAACCATCGTTTGAGATGACAGTAGAATGGATGGATGCTGTGGCGAGATTAGATTGGAAATTGGCGCTAGATCACTTAGCCCATTTTCAGGATCTAAAAAGCCTAAGTCTTGCTTTAGAAGCCATTTTTCTGAGAGCGGTCAATAAAGACCTTCTTGCGCTCCAAACCGAAGTTGAAGAGAGTGACGATCGGCTATTTCAGTTCTTTGGTTGGCTCGCCATTGCAAAAAGAGAGTGGGAACTAGGCTTATCGGGTGCAGGTGAAACGCTCAAGAAAGCGATATCAATCATTCCAGAGGGACAAGAAACAATGTTGCACAGAGTCTCTCTCCTAGAGGCTCATATGAACAACATCGAAAGTGCCCTCACAACGGCGCGTAAGATTCAAAATCGAGAACTGCGACTGGATGCCCTCCTTTACATCGCACAATTAATTGCTAATAGGTGTTAATTTATGGCCATTGAAAAACTCTCTGCAACTCCTTCACTCGCTATCCCTGCAGCAGCAGGAGCTGCTCAGGCAAGTCTGACTGTTCAGCCAAGCCCGTTTCAGGCTCTTGCGCCTGAGCTTCAAGCCCACGTGTTTACCTGTTTACCTATCGGTGAATTCTTTAGGTGCATGCTCGTGTCGACTCAATGGCAAAGGCTGGTCATTGCTCTTCCTGGGAAGGGGCATGACAAATTTAAACTACTTGTGCAGATTCTAAAAGAAGCGAATGCGCTTCTGCCACAAGTTAAGGCTGAGATGACTCAAGGCATACAGCTGACATTCACCCGCGTGTTTTTATCGCTTGCTTTTAGGCTTGATAGGGAATGGGTTGGTGCAGCTCAGTTAGTGGGGATCGACGAGCTCATTTGGGTATTCGCAGGAGGTGACTCTGCAAAAAGAGATGCTGTTTTGCGAAGAGAAGTGGAGAGCGCAACTTCTTCCGAAGATCTACATCAACTTTTAGGCTTGCTAGAGGTTGCTAGAGAAGAGATGGACCCCACAGATGTTAAGGAACTTTTGCGTCGAGCAAAAGAAGTAACCCTGGATCTGGTATATGATGTTACCGAAGAAGATTTCTTAAGAACTGTAGCGCTAAGCCTCGAGCTCGATTCCAATCAGGTGGATTTTACAGAGACAAATGAGTTCTTGGCCAAGGAAAAAAGCCATTCTCTAAAACAGTTAGGATGTGTTCCATTAAAAATGAGGTTGATACAAGTAGAGCTTGGTCAAAAACTGCAAGAATTTACTAATAAGGAGAGGAGTATCAATTGGCCATTTGAGCACTATTTGATCGCAAGAAAGGGAGGCAACCTAAAAGAGCGTGCTCTTGCCCTAGTAGGCCTTTTCTTGAGAGCTGTCGATGCAGACCTCCCCACGGCCAAAGCCAAAGTGGAAGAAAGTGCCGATCAGATGTTTCAGTGCTTTGGCTGGCTCGCCATCGCAAAAAGAGAATGGGAGTTAGGCTTGCCAAGCGCAAGTGAAACTCTTAATAAGGCAATGCTATTACTGAGTCAAGATCTTCAAGTGCGCGAACTGCAATTAGAAGCCCTCCTCGACATCGCACAATTAATTGCTAATAGGTGTTAATTTTATGGCCATTGAAAAACTCTCTACAACTCCTTCTCTCCCTATCTCTGCAGCAGCAGGAGCGCCTTTGGCAAGTCTGCCTGTTCAGCCAAGCCCGTTTCAGGCTCTTGCGCCTGAGCTTCAAACCCACGTGTTTACCTGTTTACCTATCGGTGAATACTTTAGATGCATGCTCGTATCGACTCACTGGCAAAGGCTGGTCATTGCTCTTCCTGGGAAGCGGCATGACAAATTTAAAATGGTTGTGGAGATTTTAAAAGAAGCGAAAGCAGTTCTGCAGCAGGTCCCTGATGCCAGTAATTGTTTCGTGCCATTTTTAAGATTAGAAGCTTCTCTGGATAGAGAACAAGCTAAGAAAACATTGAGCCTGGATCCACCATTCATCATGGCACGAACGAGGTCAAGTGCAACGTTTGCATTTTACCGCCAGCTTCTACCTCTCACTTTTATAATAGATCCAGCGCGGGGTCGCTCTTCGAACTTAACGGGTAGTATGGAGCTCATTTGGGTGCTCGAGGAAAACGACACTGCAAAAAGGGAAGCCGTTTTACAAAGAGAAGTGAGAGGTGCATTTTATTCTCATGATCCAAATAAGCTTTTAGGCTTGCTAGAGGTTGCAAGGAAGCAGATAGATCCCGATGTTGTAAAGAAACTTTTGCATCATGCGAAAGAAGAAACTCTAAAGGAAGGCTATAATTTAACAAAGAAAGAGTTTCTTTTACGAGCGGTTGATCTGAGCCTCGAGATCGAGCCTCTTATAGAGACAAAAGCCTTCTTGGCCAGAGAATCAATCCCCCAACTTAAAACCCAGAGCATCTTTCAGGTGGCAAAAAGAGAGTTACAACAATTCAATACCCGCTATCAAACTAGTGGTATTATCCGTGAAGTTTTCCTTGCTTTTCAGCTTGATTTTGAGGGGGGAGTAGAATTTATTGAGATAATGATAAGCTACGATTTGCGAGCGGCGCTTCTTTACATGAACCTTATTCAAGACCCAAAAGATCGTCTACTTGCTTTGGAAGCCATTTTTCGGAGAGCGGTCAACCAAGACCTTCCTGGATTCAAAGCCATGGTGGAAGAGAATCCCAATCTCTTGTTTCAACTCTTAGGCTGGCTCGCCATCGCAAAAAGAGAGTGGGAATTAGGCTTACCAAGCGCACAAGAAACCCTCGAAAAGGTAGTTTTGGAGCAAGTGCCACCAGAATACCATGATCTTTTCCTTCAGAGGATCTCCAGAGTAAAGGCTATTATGAACATCGACAGCTCCCTCACCACCGTACGATTGATTCAAAATGACGCAATGCGCTTGGATGCCCTCCTTTACCTCGCACAGCTGATTGCTAATGAGATGTAGTTGATGGCTATTGACAAACTCTCTTCAACTCCTTCACTCATTATCCCTACAGCAGCAGGAGCGGCTCAAACAGATCTGCCTGTTCAGCCATCCTCGTTTCAGGCTCTTCCAGTTGAGCTTCAAACCCACGTGTTTACCTGTTTACCTATCGGTGAATACTTTAGGTGCATGCTGGTGTCGACTCAATGGCAAAACTTGGTCATTGCTCTTCCTGGGAAGCGGCATGACAAATTTAAAATGGTTGTGGGGATTTTAAAAGAAGCGAATGCGCTTCTTCCACAAGTTAAGGCAGAGATGGCTCAAGGCAGACAGCTGACATTCACCCGCGCGTTTTTACCTCTTGCTTTTAGGCTTGATATGGAATGGGTCGGTGCAGCTCAGTTAGTGGGGATCGACGAGCTCATTTGGGTATTCGCAGGAGGTGACTCTGCAAAAAGAGATGCAGTTTTGCGAAGAGAAGTGGTGAGCGCAACTTCTTCCGAAGATCTGCATCAGCATTTAGCCTTGCTAGAAGTTGCAAGGGAGCACATAGACCCCGCACTTGTAACAGACCTTTTGCATCGCGCAAAAGAGGAAACTCTGCTAATTAGCGATACAGCATCCAGAAAAGAGGCTCTTTTACGAACAGTAAAGCTTAGCCTCGAGCTGGAGCCTCTTACCGAGACTAGAGCTTTCTTACGTAGGGAATCAACCCCCCAACTTAAAACCCAGAGCATCTTTCAGGTGGCAAAAAGAGAGTTACAACAATTCAATACCCGCTATCAAACTAGTGGTATTATCCGTGAAGTTTTCCTTGCTTTTCAGCTTGATTTTGAGGGGGGAGTAGAATTTATTGAGATAATGATAAGCTACGATTTGCGAGCGGCGCTTCTTTACATGAACCTTATCTTAGACCCAAAAGATCGTCTACTTGCTATGGAAGCCATTTTTCGGAGAGTGGTCAACCAAGATCTTCCTAAATGCAGAGCCATGGTGGAAGAGAATCCCAATCTCTTGTTTCAACTCTTAGGCTGGCTCGCCATCGCAAAAAGAGAGTGGGAATTAGGCTTACCAAGCGCACAAGAAACCCTCGAAAAGGTAGTTTTGGAGCAAGTGCCACCAGAATACCATGATCTTTTCCTTCAGAGGATCTCCAGAGTAAAGGCTATTATGAACATCGACAGCTCCCTCACCACCGTACGATTGATTCAAAATGACGCAATGCGCTTGGATGCCCTCCTTTACCTCGCGCAGCTGATTGCTCAGTAAAAATTTTAGAGATGTTGAGATTTAGCTCGAATTCCTCTATGATGGCTCTCTATGGGAGATATGCTAGCTGAGATCGATCGGGCTGTGGAGGCGATAGGGCGGGGTGAGTTTGTCATCGTCGTCGATGATCCTGATCGCGAGAATGAGGGAGATCTCATTATTGCTGCGGAAAAGATGACGGTGGAGAAGATGACCTTTCTTCTGCAGCATACGAGTGGGGTGGTCTGTACGCCTATGGAGGCGGATCGCTTGGATGCGTTGCATCTGCCGCAGATGGTGAGTCAAAATACAGAAAACCAGCGTACGGCGTTTACTGTTTCTGTCGATGCAAGGGTAGGGACAACGACGGGGATTTCGGTTGCCGATCGCACTAAGACAATCTTGGCTCTGGCCAATCCTGAAAGTGGCGCTGATCAATTTCGCCGGCCTGGCCACATCTTTCCTTTGATGGCGAGAGCGGGAGGTGTTCTGAAACGGGCAGGCCATACAGAGGCGACGGTCGATCTTCTCTATTTGGCAGGTTTAGAGCCGGTCGGTGTCCTCTGCGAGATTGTCAAGCCCGACTATTCGATGGCAAGGCTTCCTGATCTCTTTGCTTTTTCAGAGAAATTTTCGATTCCGATCATCTCGATCGCCGATCTGGTTCGTTATCGGCGCAAGAGGGAGAAGCTGGTCAAATGCATCTCGCAGGCGCGCCTGCCGACCCCATTTGGTGAATTTACGGCTTATGCATACGAGTCGACAGTCGATGGTGTGGAGCATCTCGCTTTGGTGAAGGGCGAAGTGGCCGGTGAAAAAAATGTCCTCGTTAGGGTACATTCGGAGTGTCTGACGGGTGATATCTTTGGCTCAGCCAGGTGCGATTGTGGCAATCAGCTCCAGAGTGCTCTGGAAAAGATTGCCTTGGAAGGGAGTGGGGTTGTCGTCTATCTCAGAGGGCAGGAGGGAAGGGGAATAGGTCTTGGACATAAGCTGAGAGCCTATAACCTTCAAGATGATGGCCTCGATACGGTCGAAGCGAATGAAAAATTGGGTCTGCCTATCGATTCACGAGAGTATGGGATCGGCGCCCAAATTCTGGCTGACCTCGGCCTCTCGACGATCCGGCTGCTGACCAATAACCCATCCAAATATGGGGGTCTTGATGGCTATGGGCTGACGATCGTGGAACGCGTTCCTCTGCCTCCGTTGCAGACGAAAGAGAATCTCAACTATTTGAAGACAAAACAGAAAAAATTAGGGCATGAGTTCACGTTATGAACTATTTTGAAGGGCATTATGATGCCAAAGGGCATCGCTACGGCATCGTTATCTCCCGCTTTAATCAGCCGATCACGCAGCTTCTTCTGGAAGGGGCGATCGACTGTTTGCTCCGCCATGGAGCTAAAGAAGAGGCGATCGATGTGGCATGGGTTCCAGGGGCGTTTGAGATCCCTGTCATGGCCCACCATATGGCTGAGAGTCACAAATATGATGCGATCCTCTGTATGGGAGCTGTCATCAAAGGCGAAACAATGCATTTTGATTATGTGGCGGCTCAGACCACCTCGGGGATCATGCAAACGGGTCTCAGACATGGTATCCCAGTTATTTTTTCTGTGTTGACGACAGAAACTAAAGAACAAGCTGAAGTGCGCGCCGGCACAAAAGGGACCAATATCGGCTTTAGCTATGCCCTGTCCGCCATTGAAATGGTCAATCTATTTAAATCGTTTTCATGAAGCTAAAGAAACTGACGATTACCGGCTTTAAGTCGTTTGCAGAACGGGTGACGATCGATTTTGACTTTGAGATTATCGGGATCGTGGGCCCCAACGGCTGTGGAAAGTCCAACATCGTCGACGCCTTTCGCTGGGTCATGGGAGAACAATCGGCGAAGTCGCTGCGGGGCGATAAGATGCACGATGTCCTCTTTGCAGGAACCGATAAGCGTAAGCCCCTCAATTATGCAGAAGTATCGGTATGGCTCACCGACATCAATGGCGAGCTTCCTCTTCCCTACGATGAGATCACGATCACCCGCCGCCTCAACCGCAGTGGCGAATCAGAATATTTGATCAATAAAGAGCCAGCCCGTCTGAAAGATATTCAGAGCCTTCTTTTAGGCTCTGGCATGGGTAAGAACGCCTTTTCTATTTTTGAACAGGGAAAACTCGATCAGATCATCCATCTATCGCCATTAGAGCGGAGAGTTGTTTTTGATGAGGCAGCAGGGACCTCACGCTTTTTACAGCGCAAGAAAGAGAGTGTCAAAAAATTGGCTGCGGTGAGTGAAAATTATCTCCGTGTGCGCGATATCCATGCGGAGATCGAACGGCAAGCAAGGCAGCTCAAAAAGCAGGCCAATCAAGCGCAGAGCTATCAGCAGAGCCGAAATCGGCTTGAGTTTCTCGAAAAAGAGGTGCTGCTCGTCCGGTGGAAAGAGCTGGCAAGCAAGTGTGGCGACTTAACAGGAAAATTGGCCCAGCTCAATGATTCCTTCCAGGAAAAAACAAAAGAGATTCAGGTTGAGGAGGCCTCTTCTGATGCTTCACGCCAGAGAGTGGAAGAGCAAGAGGTGTTGGCACGTGCCCATCAGCAGGAAAATAATCGATTAGAGACAAAAGCGCGTGTTTTGGAGGCCGAAATCAATCAGCAGAAACATCGTCTGCTCGAAGCCAAGAAGAGAGAAGAGAAGGTCCGGAACAATCTGAACGAATTAATTGAAGAGAGGGCCGCTCTAACGCAAGAGAAAGCGAGAAAGAGTGAAAGGTTGGTAGTCGAAAATCGGGCCAAGGATTTGAAGGAGAAGGAGCTGTTCCAGCAGCGCGGCGCTCATCAAGCGGTAGAAAAAGAGGTGCAGAAGAGCCAGGAGCTGATCAAAAAGCTGCAAGCTGACCGATTAAAACTGCTACAAGAAGAGGGAAAAATTCAGGCCAAGATTCAGGAGAAGCAGTTCCGTTACGATGCTCGGGTGGCAAGGCTTCAAATCCTCCATGCGCTGGAAAAGACCCACGAAGGCACTGAAAAAGCGCTTGAGCAGCAGATTGTTCTCCAAAAGGGAAAGGTCGAAGCACTGACTTACCAAATTGATGGATTGAAGCGGGATCTTAAAAAGGGGGAATCTGAGCTACAGAGGCTGCGGAAAGAGCTTTCCGATGGTCAAAAAGAGGCTCAAACTTTAAGCCGACGCATCACTGAAGTGGAAAGCCAGCAGAAAGCTCTTCTGAGGCTTCAGGAAGATATGGAGGGCTTTTCTCCAGCTGCCAAAGGGTTGTTGAGAGAGGCTAAGCTTGAGAAAAGCGAACTCTATGGGAAGATCGAGCCTCTCTTTGCCCATTTAGTAGCGCACAAGGGCTTTGAGGAGCTGATGGCCTCTGCGATGAAACCTTATGCTGAGACCTTGATCGTTGAGAGGGAGTCAGATTTAGAGCTGCTTCTTGGCTTTGCGAAGAGAAAAAAGATGTTTGGCTTCTCCGTTCTTGTCAGGGAGCGGGTCGAGACATCCAAGGGTGCGCTACAAAAAAACGCCCTTGCAGCGCATGTGGAAAAAAATGCGATCGCTCTCCACCTTACTAAGAATACAGTAGTTGCAGATGATGGCCATTTTTACGATGCTTTGGGCGTCTTTTTCCATGGCGAATCGGGTAAACGGCTCAGTAACCCCTTTCAGAGACAGGCTGAATTAAAAAGCCTTTCTGAGGAGTTGGCTGGACTTGCTGCTGAGAGTGAAAAACAGCTCTCCCATCAAGAGAAGCTTGCTGAAGGGGTAAAAATCGCTGAAAAGCTGAGAGTCGATAGTAGCGAAGCGCATCGCAAGAAGGAGATGGATCTGATTCAAGAAAACTTTCGGCTCCAGCAAGCACTTGCCGACGCTGAGAAGTTGAGAAGGGAGATCGCCTCCGTCGCTAAAGAGAGAAGGGAATTAGAGCCACTTCAAGAAGAAGAAAATGAGATGGAAGAGCTGAAAGCGAGTGGCCAGTCGATGAAAGAGAAGATTCAGCAGATGGTCAACGCTATCCAAGAGCATGAAAGTGCTATTGATGGCGATCAGAAGAGAGTGAAGGAGCAGTGGCAGAGCGTTCAGAGCTGTGAGAGTAGCTTCTATGAAGTGCGCAATCAGTGGCAAAATTGCCGTCAAGAGGTGGAGATCTTAGCAGCAAAGATGGAACAAAACTTAGGCCTCGAAAAGAAGCTGGCACAAGAAATTGAAGAACTGGGAAGCCACTCTGAATCGGTTTTTGAAGCTTTGAAACGGCATGAGAAAGAGATTGAGCAGGCCACTATAGGATTGAAGGGCTTCCAGAATGCGATGAAAGAGCAGGAGAAAACTCTTTTAGGGGCCAAAAAAATTGCTGAAGGGATTGAGCTTGAGTTGAGCAAAAAGAGAAAGGCTATCGGGGGATTGGAAAAGGAAACCCATGGGCTAGACATTATCTTGGCGCAACTCTCCTCAGAGAAAAGGGGGGTTGAGGCTGAGCTATTAGAGCGGCATGGCATCGGGGCGGAAAAAGCAGACCAGATGAAGGTGGAGCTCGAAACCTCATTAGAAGAGGCGATGCAGGAGATCCATCGTTTACGACTGAGCGTGGAATCAGCTGGCGCTGTCAACCTCACCGCTATTGAGGAGTTTCAGCAGGCTCAAGAGCGCTTTGATTTCCTCGATCAACAGCTCAAAGATCTGGATGAATCGAAAAAGGATCTCGAAAAAATGATTCAGACACTCGATCAGGAGAGTCGGAAAATCTTTAAAAAGACCTTTGAGCAGATCAGGCAAAATTTTCAAAAGAATTTCTCGATCCTTTTTACGGGCGGTTTCGCCGATCTCACCTTTACGGAAAGTTCCGATATCTTAGAGGCAGGTATCGAAATTGTGGCGAAACCACCTGGCAAACAGATGCGCGCCATCTCCCTCCTCTCTGGAGGTGAAAAATGTTTGACTGCTCTCGCCCTCCTCTTCTCAATTTTTGAAGTGCGTCCAGCCCCCTTCTGTATCCTCGATGAGGTCGATGCCCCCCTCGATGACACCAACATCGATCGCTTTACCAATGTCTTAAAGCAATTTATTGACAAAACTCAATTTATCATCGTGACCCATAACAAAAAAACGATGTCTATAGCCGATCTTTTAATTGGAGTCTCGATGGAAGAAAAAGGGGTATCTAGGTTAATCTCTTTAGCCTTTGAACAGGCGAAGCGTCCAGTGGCTTTGTTGTAACATTTGAACAAGCGAAGAGTTCAGTAGCTTTGTTATAACCTAGGAGTGATAATGAAGATTGGTATCCCTAAAGAGATCAAAAATCATGAATACCGCGTTGGAGCAACTCCTGGCCTTGTCAGCTTGCTCGTTCAAGCAGGCCACAAGGTCTATGTCCAAAAGTCAGCAGGTCAAAAAATTGGTTTTACCGATGAGATGTATGTGCATGCGGGAGCCACGATTTTAGAGACGGCTGAGAAGATCTATCATGAAGCCGAGATGATCGTCAAAGTGAAGGAGCCGCAAGCCAGTGAGTTTCCTTTATTAAAAAAAGAGCAGATTCTCTTCTGTTTTCTCCATTTAGCGCCCGATCCGGAACAGCTGAAACATCTGATTGAGCGGCAAACGGTTGCGATTGCCTTTGAAACGGTGACCGACCGTGAAGGGCGGCTGCCTCTGCTCACCCCCATGAGCGAGGTGGCTGGAAGAATTGCCATCCAAGCAGGAGCAACAGCCCTGCAAATGGCGCATGGAGGAAAGGGTCTCTTGCTGGGAGGTGTGCCTGGAGTACCTCCAGCAAAAGTTGTGATCCTGGGAGGAGGGGTAGTCGGCACACAAGTGGCCCGTATGGCGATGGGATTTGGAGCCGACGTGACCATTCTGGAAAGACGTCTCTCCCGCCTGCGCGAATTGGATGATCTCTATGGACCCTTGTTGAAAACGATCTATTCGACACCCGTCTCTGTCGAAGAAGCGGTGATCCCCGCAGACCTGGTCGTGGGGGCTGTCCTCATTCCTGGGAAAAAGGCGCCTAAATTGGTTACCGATGCGATGGTAAAAACGATGCAACCTGGTAGCGTTTTTGTCGACGTGGCGATCGATCAGGGAGGCTGCTCGGAGACCTCGCACGCCACCACACACTCTGATCCAACCTATATCGTGCACGGTATCGTCCATTACTGTGTAGCCAATATGCCAGGCGCCTGCGCGAGAACCTCAACACAAGCTTTAACCAATGCGACTGCCCCCTACGTGCTTGAACTGGCTGACAAAGGCTATAAACGGGCGATGCGCGACGATCCTGGGTTAAAAAATGGCCTCAATGTCTGCTTAGGCAAGGTGACAAATGAATTTGTTGCCCATGACTGCGGCTATGAGTACTTTGATCCCGATCAATTTATACGCTAGTCGGCAACTTAAGCGTATCGCTAATCATCGACACAAATTTGTAATTCACTGCATAAATCTCATCCACACAGGAGTCTGGAAAAAGTGCCATCGCCTTCAGATTGGAGATATCTGCTGCATAATCGGGCTGAGTGTCAGGATCCTGGTCGATCAAAAAGGGGTGATAAAAGGCCCCCTTCACTTTCACGGGGCTGAGTCGATTCCACTGGCTGAGGCAACTCCACAGCAGGGGCAGTCGCTTTTTTGCAGCAGGGAATCAGACCAGCGATGAGCAAAAGAGCCACACCGCACCCTAAACAGGTCCATGCGCCCGTTTGGCTAATCTGGCTAAAGACGCCGACTTTCAAATAGGCTGCCAAACCGATCGAACAGAGGATCGCAGCTGCAATTGCCACAACTGTAATGATAGGGGTGGTTGTAGATGGGCTATTGCACCATCGGGGCGATTCTGGTTCTACTCGAGCAATCGTCATATCGTGCGCTGGTACTCTCCGCAAGTGCAGCAGACGAGCATATCTTCAGCGATCAGGCTTCCTCTGCAGGTCGCACCACACACCCCCTCACTGATGACGGAAAGAATGAGGCCAGGGATCCATAGAGCGGCTTGTCCAGAATAAATGCCGACGCTAAGCATCAAGGCCGAACCGAGGACAAAGGCTAAAGCTATAATGAGTTTGACCACTTCACAGATACGCCGCGTTTCTCGATCGGCAGGGCTACACGCACGCAACGCCTGATCTGCAGAAAGCCAAAAAGTATCACACAATCTTTCGGCGGTAGAAATCTGAGGTGTGCTCGACATAAGCCATTAATTATAAAAAGGATCTTAATAAGTATCAAATTAAAAAATATCTTTCACTAGTCGCGGGATTTCGATAATAAAGTTTTGGGTGAGCTCTCGGGCGCAGGCACAGGCAGGCAATTTTTAGCCAATATTCAGGGTAGGTAGCGGGTGAGGGCGGTGTAGACCTCGTCGGTGGTGATGCGGGTCATGCAGCGGAAGTCGATGGGGCAGGTGCGTTTGTAGCAGGGGGAGCATTCGACATGTTTGTGGATGATTTCGCCATGGCCGTAGGGGCCGGTGGCGATTTCGTTGGTGGAGCCGAAGAGGGTGACGAGGGGGGTTTTGAGAGCGGCGGCGATGTGCATAGGGCCGCTGTCATTGGTGAGAAAGACAGTACACTGCTCGATGAGGGCGATGAGTTCGCGAAGGTTGGTGGCGGCGGCGAGGTTGATGACATTGGGAGGCATCTCTTGGCAGATGGTGTGGACAAGATCAGCACCTATAGCATCGGCGAAGCAGATAATGAAGGTGTTGGGGCGGGCGGCAAGCCTTGAGATCACTTCTCGAAAGCGCTCAGGGAGCCAACATTTAGCTGAGCCATAGGCGGCGCCTGGGTTAATGCCTACGAGGGAGGCTCCTTCAGGAACATGGTATTGCCGCAAGATTTGTTGTGCGGCATGTTTTTCTTGTCCGGTCACAAAGAGGCGAGGGTGTGTGGAAGAGAGAGGAATGCCAAGAGGGGCTAAAAGCCGTTTGTAAGTGATCACCAGGTGCTCTTTTCCTCTTTCATGAGGAAAGGTAATAGCCTCGGTGAGGAGAAATCTGCGGCAGTCAGAGGCAAAGCCGATCCTGCTTCTCACCTCGCCCCTCCACAACAACCAGGCCGAGGAGAAGGAGTTGGGTAGAAGGATGCCGAGATCATACTTTCCCTGTCGAAGGCGGGCCACAAGATCGCGGTTCTTCTGCCTTGGAATGAAGGCATTAGATTTCGTAAATGTAAAAATCTCATCGACATAGGGATTTCCTTTCAAAAGGTTTCCCACACCTCCTTGACACATCGCTGTCAAATTGGCTTCAGGCCAACGCTCTTTGAGGTCAGCCAGGAGAGGTGTTGCCATAACTGCGTCACCGAGCCAATTGGGCATTCGGACAATGATATTTTGAAACTCTTGTGACATGAGAGATATTGTACCAAGGATTTTCCTTTATTGGCATTTTACTTTATATCTTGTGGCAGAAGATGAGGTGATACTTGGCAGCTGATAGTTATACCGAAGAGGAGTTCAAAAAAGTCCTTAAAAACCTTTTCTCTGAGAAGAAGAAGGTGAAGGATTTGGAAAAGCAGCTCGAGGAGAGGGGGATTCAGAAGCGCTTTCAAGCTAAGCTGGCAGATATCCATAAATTTTCTTTAACCGAAGAGTATGCCAAGCTCAAAGCCTCCTATCTAGAAAAAGAGAATGAATGTGCCCAAATTAAAAGTCAGCTCGAACGGGTGCGGCCTATTCTCAAAAAATTGATGGTTGATCTGAAGAGCGCTACTGCAGAAGTAGAGAGTCTCAAAAGCCAGCCACAGCAGGAAGTCGAGGCCTTGAAGCGGGAATTGGCTTCTGTCGAGCAGGAGGTTCAAGAGGGGAAGCAGAGAGTTCACACTCTCGAGATCGAGCTTGTTAAAAAGAGTGCTGAAAAGAACTTGCTAGAAGAGCAGCACCAGCTCCTCCTAGGGGAGTTGAAAAGCTTGCGAGAGAGTTCAGAAAAAGAAGCTAAAGAAGCCGCCCAGAAGCTGATAGAACAGTCAAGAGACTCTGCTATGGCGCTAGATAAAGCTTGTGTTGGGCATGAGAGTGAAATCATCCAATTGAAAGAGGCGTTGGACAAAGCGCAGGCAGAATTTGAAAAGAGCGATTTTGTGGCCTTACGTAAAGAATATGAGCTCAAAGTAGATGCTGCTTTAGTCACTTTTTCCCAAAAGGAGAAGGCTCATGAAGAAGCTCTGGAGCATTGTTATGTCAAAATGCGAGAGATGTCCCAGAGACATGGTGAGAGTGTTGAAGAGAGGGAACAGCTCTATAAAAAACTCGAAGATCACAAGAAAATCCTAGCGAAGAGAGAGAAGGAGCAGACACAGTTGCAAAGCTCTCTCAAAAATGCCCATCTCCAGGCGGAAGAGCAGGAGGCAGAGCTTAGGAAAGCGCAGCACCATTTGGCCAAAAAGATGAAGGAGACAACCCTCTTGGAAGATAGTGTGGAGAGTCTCAAAGGGCAGCTCAACGAAACACAAACTAAATTGAGTCTCCAGCAAGAGCATGAAGTAAAAATGACCGCAGCTCTCAAAGAGAGAGCCCTCTCTGCAGAGCAGTCGACGAAAGAGTGGCAAGAAAAGTATCACCTGCTTCAAAAAGAGTTCCATGGGGCTAAAGAAGAATTGGGAGAATTACAGCAGCTCAGGAAAACGTATGAGCAGATGGCGATTACTTTTTCCAATTTAAAACATATCATCGGACATATTCCAACAGACCGTGAACCAACAACAGACTAAGCAAAAGATCCTAGGAATTGATCCTGGAACCATTCTCACAGGCTATGGCATTGTTGAGATCGATGAAAAAAGGCAGTTTCGAGCCGTCGATTATGGCTGTGTGAGACCGCCGCCCTCAAAGCCATTGACAGTGCGCTACAAAATCATCTTCCAAGCCATCGAGGAGCTATTGGATTGCCACCAACCTCATGCGATCGTGGTGGAGACACAATATATCCACAAAAATCCCCAAAGCGGTATCAAATTGGGGATGGCGCGAGGCGTCGCGATTTTAGCGGCTGCTTTGCGAGAAATTCCCGTTTTTGAATATGCTCCCACCCGTGCCAAACGGGCCGTTGTGGGAAAGGGAAATGCGAGTAAAAAACAGGTCCAGGCGATGGTGCAGCATCTCCTCGCGTTACCAACATTGCCCACGCCAGAAGATGCTGCAGACGCATTAGCTCTGGCCATCTGTCACGGACAGGCCTTTACACTAGGTGCAAGGATATAAACCAAATGTATGACTATTTTCGCGGGACACTTGTTGAGAAAAATGACCATTATGCCGTTGTAGATATCGGTGGGATTGGTTATAAACTGATCATTCCCAGCTCTCTTTGCGACAAGTTGCCTCATGTTGGGCAGAATGCCCACCTCTTCACCTCCTGGATTGTGCGTGAGATGTCCCAAACACTTTATGGTTTTTTCTCTAAAGAAGAGCGCGATCTTTTTGAACTTTTATTGACCGTTTCGGGAATTGGCCCTAAGACAGCTCTAGGCCTGATTGGCCATTTTGAACCAAGTGCATTGGAGGATGTGGTGAGAAAGGGCAATGCCGCTGCTTTAGCCAAAGCACCTGGTATTGGTAAAAAAACGGCAGAAAAGCTCCTACTTGAGTTAAAAAATCGTTTAAAAATTAGCTCTATCTCCTCCTTCACTTCCCATTCACATGATGCTCTCAATGCCTTAATGCGGCTAGGTTACTCCCAAAACAGTGCCGAGCAAGCTGTTAAAAAAGCTTTGAAAGAGGGCTCTTCTGAGGAAGACCTGGCAACCTTGATCACCGCGGCACTCAAGTACCCTAGAAATTAAACCTTAAGTTTTGTAAAATTTAGGATTTTCCAAAGTAAAAAAGGTTATTCCATGTCAAAAGAACAGACACTTTCCATTTTAAAACCAGATTCTGTGAGAAAAAATTTGATCGGTCAAATTGTTGCCCGGTTTGAGAAAAATGGCTTGAAAGTAGTGGCTGCTAAGATGGTCCACATGTCGAAAGCTCAAGGTGAAGAATTTTACGCCATTCACAGGGCGCATCCTTTCTACGCTGATCTCGTCAAATTTATCAGCTCTGGTCCTGTTCTCGTGATGGTCCTTGAAGGGGAGAATGCGATTGCTAAGAACCGTGAGGTGATGGGCGCTACTAATCCTGCCAATGCCGCCCCTGGCACCATCCGCGCCGACTTCGCAGAATCGATCGATCAAAATGCTGTCCATGGCTCTGATGCCCCTGAAACGGCTAAAGGCGAAATCAACTTCTTCTTTAAGCCGAATGAAATTTTGATGAGACCATGACTGAAAAAAGTCTCCTTTCCCGGTTCACGGCACGCTTTAGAAGTGGGGTGAAACGTTGCTGCGCCTATCTAGCTGGGAAAACTTTGGGAAAACAGAGCTTTCCCCTTTTGGGTGTCCCTTCAGGGCTTACTGAGGGCACTCGAGAAGGGAGCCTCCATTTTCTCTATCAGGCTGCCACTCTCCCACTTCAGCCCCCGAAAACCATTGATCCTGAAATCTTTTGGACCTATCTAGAAAGAGGGACTTATATTGCCCCACAGGGCATTCTCCGCCTTCCCAAAGCGATTGCTACCGAAAGTGGGGGTAATCTCAGCCATCAAGGAAAGTTGGTCACCACCTTTTTATATACTGTCGATGGGAAACTTCCCCAGCAGCACGATCTGCACCGTTTCAGCTCCAAGAATTTTTTCCCAACTCTCTTCAAATCAGATGAACCTGTGGCGACGCTGACGGCTGGTTGGCAGCGGGCCTTCTACCACTGGGTCTACGAGATTTTGCCCCGTTTTCACCTGCTTGAGAAGGCAGGCGTCAAGCCTAAAAAATTCTACATCGACACAACATTGCCCTTTCAGAGAGAAAGCCTCGCCTTGATGGGAATTGACCCCTCTCAAATCATCAGCGCAGAAACCTATCGCGGGGTGAAAGCGGCTGAATTGATTGTCCCTTCCACACCGCTTCTTCCCACCGATTGGGGCTGTCGTTATTTGCGAGAGACCTTTCTTCCCCGGTTGTCTCCTAAAAAGCCCTTGCGCCTCTATGTCTCCCGTAGCGATGCCACTAGGCGTCGTATCCTCAACGAAGAAGAGGTCTTTGGCTTGTTGGAGAAGCGGTTCGGGTTTGTCAGAGCTCAACTTTCACCTCTCAATTTCAAAGAGCAGGCAGAATTATTTCAGGCCGCACAAGTGGTAGTAGGGCCACATGGCGCCGGCTTCTCTCACCTTGTCTTCTGTCAACCTGGCACCCCTTTTCTAGAAATCTTCTCTCCTGCCTATTTTAATCCTTGCTACTGGCAACTGAGCGAACGAGTAGGCCTCAGCTATCACTATCTGTTTGGGGAAGGAGAGCGTTACCCACCAGGGGCTCGTTTCCATTTGGACCCTGACATCACTGTCGATCTGAAAAAGCTAGAAGCCTCCATTGCGTTAATGGAAGTTCAATGATCATTCTGATCGATAACTTCGATTCTTTTACCTACAACATTGTACAGGCCTATCAGCAGCTGGGTGAAGAGGTCAAAGTCTTTCGCAATCAGGCGATCTCTCTAGAAGAGATTAAAATGCTCAACCCAAAGCTCCTTGTGATCGGTCCCGGCCCTGGCAATCCGAAAACAGCGGGGATTTCAACAACCGCAGTCTCCCTAGCTGAAGCCGGCATTCCTCTCTTTGGCATCTGCCTCGGTCATCAAGCCATTGGAGACTATTTTGGGGCCGCCGTGGTGCGTGCAGGAAAAGCCATTCACGGCAAAGTCTATCCCATTTTCCACAACGGACAAGGGCTCTTTTCAGGTCTGCCACAGCCCCTTAAAGCCACACGCTACCACTCTTTAATCGTCACCTCTCTCCCCGAGCCTCTCGAAATCACCGCATGGTCAGAAACTGAAGAAATCATGGCCATCCGGCACAAAACCCTCCCCATCCAAGGTGTCCAATTTCACCCCGAGTCAGCCGCCTCAGAGCATGGCCTCCAGCTCCTCCAAAACTCACTCAATTTACGTTAATCTAAAGGTCCACTTATTTTACGCATGAAAGTATCTACCCGTCGTAAGAGCTCCGCCGGAGCTCTTTCGAGGTACCTTGTCGCCTTCGGCTATGAACTTCGCAAAAAAACCCCAAGCTCATCTCGAAAAACTCCTCTGATTGCGAGGGAAATCAACCCAAAACTCAGGTTACTACTGCAAGACTCGTGGCTATTGTATCTTGCCCTATGCGCGATTGAGAACACAGCCACCACGCTATAAAGAAATTGTGATGGAGATCTTTCTTGAATAAATTATCTACGCATGATTTCATTCTCAATGAAAAATTGAAGATGGGTTGAGATGTCATTATTAAAAATCGTTTTATGTGGAATTTTTTGCTTTTGCTCCAACTTTTGTTATGCGGCTGAATCTGACATGCTTAGTGATTACAATGTTGTAGGAGATAGAATTTATATCCATCCGGAGCAATTATTAATTAATCATGATGGGATATTTATATTTATTGATGGCGATAAAGTTTTGGTAAGACAGTTAAATTGTGATGAGAACGGAATTTTTTGTTTTATCGAAGATGTCGACAAAATTACAGATAAGTGTCCTAATGGACACAAAATGTGGTGTGGAAGGTGTGGAGGTTGTGTCGTAAGATATTGTAAGTTTAGGTGTATATGTGTTGAATGGGAATAAACTTCTTATTTTAGTTTTGTTTTTTGTTTGTGCGGCTGGTTTTGCTGAGGAGCTTTCGATAGAGGAAAGTGCTGTGTTGAACCGCTTTTTTCTGGTGTTGGTCCGTGATTCTGAAGCTGGATACGTTCTTCTAAATAAAAAACCGGTTTCGATTGTTGGTTTTTATAGAAAGGATCCTTTTTTAGTAGGCTCTGAATTGCATAAGCAATCGGTTGCTTTGAAAGAGGGAGCCCTGCTTTGGAACAAATTGGAGATAGATAATCAGGATATCGTGATAAGAGTGTCTGGCAAGGAAGACCCACTAATCACTAATTGGATCCATGTCCTGACGATTAATCGTTCTCTTTTTCGCGAAGTTGTTAACAAGAGCCTGAGTCTATTTCAATATGTCTTAGGTCCAAGGGTGACTGCTGATACGCTTTTGGAAGCGCTCTGTTCGGGGCAGACTTATCATTCATTGCTAAAGGGCGATAAGGTGCTAATAGGAACGATTTTGGGCTTTGGCGAAAGGAATGCGCTTTATGTCAGCCGGATTGAAAATCTGGATGAAACCTCAGAAACTCCCCCTTTTTTAAATGCCAAACGGGTGAAAAGAGAATACGAAAATGAATTTTTACCCTATGAAGCCAGCTTTGGCTTTGAGTCTGTTAAAGAGGAGGTTGAAGTATTAGTCGAAGAGGTCACCATGCCGTCGGGCAACTTGGTCGAACAAAGCCCTCAATTTGTCTTCGGATTTTTGAGTGAGGAAAGCAAAGGAATTGTGGAAGAGTTAGAGGCGACTCAAATTGCTATCCAAGGTTCCTTGAAATCCCCTGGTTTTTTTAATGAGACATTGAAGAGGCTGACCGGTTTAGAATATGTCGAAGCTTACCCCAAAGGGTTCTTATTTCAGCTAGAAAGAGAAAAAATTAATTTAGCAGTGGCAAAAGGGCTTTGGGAAGCCTTTCAAGAATATGATAGGGATTGCTTGATTGCTTTAATTGAAGGTGTGGAAGCGCCCGAGAAAGCTGTTCGTGTAATAGATCACAAGGCATTTTCTCCCTCCTATAGAAGTGAACTTGTGGTGGCAAAAAAGCATTTAAATTTAACGAATCAACTGTTTTCCTCCTTGAAAAATGAGGCAACTGTCAAATGTCTTATTCCAGGAATGCTTTTTTACAGGGTCATTCAAGAGGGAAAAGGATCTGGATCTACTGGTCCTTTTGTTCAATTAACCTACAGTGTATTTACTCCTTTAGGGGAATGTTTAGCACACCAATCTCAGCGTCCAATCAATCTGAAAAATACGATTCCTGGCTTTGCAATCGGCGTAAAGGGAATGAAGAATGGAGAAACAAGAGAGATCTATATTCATCCTAGTTTGGGATATGGTTTTGATGGTTCTTGTAGAGCATTGAAAGTCGTTGTTACAATGCATGAGGGCGATCAAACCGATTTTTCCATTGCAGCTCAACCTTTAGATTTATCGTTTGTTTTAGATGAAAAAAAGATTTCCGAACGGACCGAGAATTACAAGGCAGCGCTTGCCAAGAAGGGTTCTGAGATAGCCATCCATTTGAGAAAATGCCCTGAGATAGATTTAAATTTGATTTGTGGGCTGATGCGAAAATTCTACAGCGGTGAGAAAGTTTTTGAAGCGACAAATGAAGTCGAGCAAAAGTTAATTAATCAGGTGCACTGGAACATCTATTTTGGTGTTAAATTTTGAAGTCGGAGCCGAGGTAGGTGGCGCGTGCTTCAGGGTGGGAGACAAGCTCTTCGACCGTGCCTGAAAGGAAGACCTTCCCGGCGCAGATCAGATAGCTGCGGTCGACGATAGAGAAAATTTCGCGCGCATTATGATCGGTGATCAAGACAGTGATTTTTTTTGCGGCCAGAAGCCTGATAATCTCCTTCACATCGCTGATTGCGATCGGGTCGATATTAGCAAAGGGTTCATCCAGGAGTAAGAAAGAGGGGTTGGTGACAAGAGCACGGGTGATCTCGAGGCGGCGCCTTTCTCCCCCGGATAGGGCTGAGGCCTTTTTTGTAGCAAGATGTTCGAGATGGAGCTCCTGCAAGAGAGTAGAAAGCCGATCTTCCCTTTCATATTTGTTGAGAGGCAGCGTTTCCAAAATGCAGAGAATATTCTCTTCGACGGTGAGGCTGCGGAATATGGAGGGCTCCTGTGCCAGATATCCCATCCCCATTCGGGCACGCTCATCGATCGGTTTCTGGGTAATATCAACCTCTTTAAAAAAGAGCTTTCCCTTATCTGGCCGGATGAGCCCCATGGTCATGTAGAAGGCGGTTGTTTTTCCAGCTCCGTTGGGACCCAAAAGGCCGACGATCTCACCTTCATGAATTTCAAAGGAGAGTCCATCGACCACTTTGCGGCCTCCGTAGGACTTTTCAAGATCGAGAACTTTTAGAATGGGCTTCATTTCACCTGAAAACGGTTTTTGATTTTATCGAACTCTTCTGGACCAAAGACAAAACGGACATCACCGATCCCTTGTACGGTCTCTTTTTGTGTATGGGGATCGCGCTGAGCCCTCACCGATCTTGCAGAAAGCTGCATATCGTGAGCCCTGTCATAAAAGAGAACGCGATTTGCTTTTCCTTCGAGGAGCATCACCTGCTCTTGAGGGAAATAATAGACCTCATCAGCGATAGCATACTGTGAGGCAGGTTTTTCTGCGGATCCAAAATTGATCAACTTCACATTATCGTAAAGGGTCACTTTGGTGGCTTCTAGAGCCCCATTGATCTCTTGATAATCGACACGGGCCCTGTCTGCATAGATCTCGCCCATTGTATCAATGTAGACTACCTGAGGAGTTCCATAAATGAGCCCTGACAGAGTGGTATAGTCGAGAAAAAGGGAATCGCAGTTCAGCATTCCCCCTTCAGCAAACGTCAGCTGCACATGATGTTTGAGTTCTATCCAGGGAAAGTCGATTTTGGAGCTATTGAGGGGGTCTTTTTTCAGCACAGCAAGTTCAGCTGTGAGATGGCCCATCGTATTTTCTACAGCGACATTGCCTGTGAGTGTGATCACTTCGCCATCATAGTGTGCTTCATCGGAGGCAACCATCGTCTCATAAGCAAAAAGCGGTGTGAAAAGGAGTAGCACTACAAGAAGAAACTTCATAGCTCCCGCTCCTTCGAATTAAGGATAGCCCTCATCTTGTGAGCGAGAAAGTCGAGCTTTTTGCCTTTTAAAGAAAATTCGATGCTTTCGGCCGTTGCAGCCATTAAAGGAGTTCCGTTGTCAATGGTTTCTGGGGGCTGATGTCCCTCTAATAGATATTTCCAGAGTTTGACCTCTTCTGCCACGAAGAGATGGGTGTTGTAATGATAACAACCCCTGACAGCTTCTAGGTAGCGAACCTTTTGCATCGGCCTTCCATCTTTGTAAAAAAGCTCCTCCTGCATGATGCAGGTGACATTGGCTAGCTGCTCAATCATTTCGACCTTATGATTTTGCCGGAAAAAAAAGAGCTCCGACTCGGGACTGTCGATCAAGATATGGAGGGGAGTATCATCTTGATACCAAATTCTTTTGCGTACCTCTCCCCTTTTATGTTGGGAGAAGGAAAGAAGCGCTTCGTTCTCAACGGGAGTGCTGCTTTTTACAAGCTCTTGATAGGCGGCTCTCTCCTTCTCACCTGAAGGGAAAATGGTCCAAGCGAGGCCTAAAGCGAGTGCTAGACCAATGAGGGTGAGATAAAGTCTGAGCATGCTTGTGTAGCCTCAAAAATTTTGATCCAGTCATCTATCAGACGAGGAAGATCCTCAAAAGCAATTTGGCAAGCCGCGTCACTTTTAGCGATTTGGGGCTCTGGATGCGCCTCCACATAGATCCCTTGGCAACCTGCAGCCAGGCTTGCTCTGGCAAGTACAGGGATAAATTCTCTCTGTCCTCCGGAACAGCTCCCCTGGCCAGCAGGGAGTTGTACAGAATGAGTGGCATCAAAAAAGACGGGGAATCCCAATTGCTGCATGATGGGAATCGCCCTCATATCGCTGACCAAATTATTGTAGCCAAAAGAGGTCCCTCTGTCGGTCAGAATGATCTTTTCATTTCCGGTTGAGAGAATTTTATCCACGGCATAGCGCATGTCCCAGGGGGCCATGAATTGCCCCTTTTTGACATTGATCACAGCCCCTGTTTTGCCAGCTGCCACGAGTAGGTCAGTTTGGCGGCACAAAAAAGCGGGGATCTGGATCACATCGCAGACTTCAGCTGCTTCACGAGCCTCTTCGGGCGAATGCACATCAGTAAAGACAGGGATGTCAAACTGGTTTTTGACCTTTTCTAAAATTTTGAGCCCCTCCTCTAAACCGGGGCCTCGGAAAGAGTGAACTGAGGTGCGATTGGCTTTGTCATAGCTCGCTTTAAAGATGAACTGGACCGGCTTTTTGGAAAATAATTCGGCCAAAAATGCAGCACTGCGGAGGGCATGCTCTTCGCTTTCGATGACGCAAGGCCCACAGACAACGGTCAAGCGCGCTCCTTGACCTACAAAAAAATCGCTCACAGGCACTTTATGCATCACACCACTTCTCCTTGACGATCACAACCTCCTCCTGGTGAGGATGGGTGAATTCGTCCATCAATTTTTTCATTTCTATCCCGCTAGGGAGTTTTTCTGCCACATCTCCTAAGGGAGCCAAAACAAAGAGACGCTCTTGCCAACGGGGATGAGGAACCCTTAAATCATCCGTTTCTACTGAAAGATCGCCAAAAAAAAGCAGATCGAGATCGATTGTCCGCGGCTCATTTTTAGCTTTCCTCTCTTTGCCCAATTCTCTTTCTAATCTCTGGAGCCATCCCCAGAGCTCTTGCAGAGGCCGATCGGTAAGGAATCTGCAGACAGCATTTAGATAGTGGGGTTGAGGGATCGAGCTCACTGGAGAGCTTTTATAGAGCTTGGAGATCGCAAAATTCTGGATACCCTGCAAGCTTTTAAGCTGAGTCACAGCTTGCTTCATCGCCTCTAAAGTGCCGGCAAGATTTCCCCCTAAAGCCACAAAACAGTCAATCATAGGAGAATAGGATAAAGGATAGGGGTTAAAAAATAAAAACTTAAAAAAAGATTTTTGAGACGACCCAGAGCTGGTTTCGCCCTTTCCCTAATTTCGCGCTTTCATTATCCTTCAGTTTTGCACTTCCAGAGGACCGATAGCTCAGCGGATAGAGCACCCGCCTTCTAAGCGGGTGGTCGCAGGTTCGAGTCCTGCTCGGTCCGACCTCTCTCTAGGACTATGACTGTTGTTGTTCTTCTTCTTCAAGAATTTCGAGATTCACGCGCATGTTATTACGAGAAGCAACTGACATCAGCAGAGTTCGGATAGCATTGATCGTCTTCCCTCTCTTACCAATAATCTTACCGATATCAGATTTTTCAACGGAAAGTTCTAAGATGACGGTGTGGGTGCCACCAATTTCTGTGATTTTCACTTGATCTGGATGGTCAACTAGGTTTTTAACGATATAAGCTACAAAGTCTTTCATGGTGCTGTTCCTATATACAAAATCTCGTTTAAACCATATTACAAATATTTCTTTTAATAGGCTATAGAAAGATTTTTTACCCGTTTTTCTCTAAAAGAAAGGTGACTGGGCCATCGTTGACCAGTTCGACCTGCATGAGGGCGCCAAAGATGCCGGTTTGGACCGGCTTTCCGAAAGATTGGCTAAGCTCTTGGACAAATTTCTCATAGAGGAGAAAGGCTGGCTCCGGCAGAGCAGCCTCGGTGAATTCGGGCCGATTTCCATTGGTGCAGCTGCCATAGAGAGTAAACTGGCTGACGACGAGGATATCGCCTTGTGTTTGGCGGATATCGAGGTTCATCTTGTCTTGGGAGTCTGCAAAGATGCGCAGTGCGAGGAGCTTTTTTAGGAGCCAGCTGATCTGCGGAGGGGTGTCATCCTTGTGGATGCCAAGAAAGAGGAGCATTCCGGGGCCAATCTGACCGCAGATCTGTTCGTTGACAGTCACTTGAGCTTTTTTTACTCTCTGGATTAAAAGTCGCATTTGAGTAATTGGGTAAACCGTCTCATATCTTGAGGCAGTGGAGCTTTAAGCTCAACTTCTACCTGCATCTGGGGGTGAAAAAAGCGCACTTGGTAGGCATGGAGAAGCTGTCTTTGCACTTCCCATTTTTTATTGGCCTGAGGATTGCCGTAGAGGGGATCACCGAGAATAGGAAAACCGACATGGCGCATATGGACTCTCAGTTGATGCGTTCTTCCCGTGTAGGGGAGTAAACGGACATAGCTCAGCTGATGATCAAAAGCGAGGGTCTCACATTGGGTGAGCGCAGGCTTGCCTTGATCGACTAGAACTGTCATCTCTTTGCGCCTCAAGGGATGGCGTCCGATATTCCCTTCAATCTTACGTGTGCCAGGATTTCCTAAACAGATCGCACGGTACTCTTTGTAGACTTTGCGCTCAGCAAAAGCTTCGACCAACTTGCGTTGAGTCATTTCATCTTTCGCAGCGAGAAGCAAACCTGAGGTCTCTTTATCTAAACGATGAACGATTCCAGGTCGCATGTCATTTCCTGGAGCTTGTTTCCCACAGTGAAAGAGGAGCGCATTGACGAAAGTCCCTGTCCAGTTGCCTACAGCGGGGTGGACCACCATGCCAGCCGGTTTGTTGATGGCGAGTAGATAGGGATCTTCGTAAACAATATCGAGTGGGATCTCTTCAGGAAGCAGCTTTATCTCAGATGTCAGGGCAAATTCCACTTCGATTTCATCCCCAACCACCAGACGGCTTGCCTTTTTGAGAATAGCGCCATTGACCAAGACTAGGTTTTTCTCGATAAGGCCTTGAAAATAGGTCCTGGAGTAGTCAGGAAAGCGGTTTGCGAGAAGTTTGTCAAGTCGCAGGTCGGCCTCCTCCTCGCCTACGAGGAGAAGATCAGGTTCCATAGGTGGTCAAAGGCAGAAAATCAAGTTCCATAAGTAATCAAAAGCGGAGGATTGTGGTCGAAAGGATAATGGGGAGTCAGCCTCTGAAGAAGGCTGAGGAGATGTTTTTCCAGATCAGAGATCTGATCGACGGATGGACATCCATAGAGCGGTTTGCCCAAATATCTGCAGCCACCTTGCTCCAGAACTTGCAGATAGTCCTCTTTGCCAATGAAGAGTGAGATGAGATGGGGATTGGCCTTTTTCAATTCACTTTCAAAAAGGTCATCGGGAGCAAATCCAAGAAAGAGTTTCAGATCAAACATATAAACTTAGGGAGCATTCATGCGTATATTTTCTGCTGCTTGCTGAGCCCTTCGCATCGAATCTTGCATCTGTTGGAGCATGATCATGCCGAAAGAGGTGATAAAGGTGTTGTAGAGCTTTGTGCCTGCCTTTTCCCCCAATTTTTGGACGAGCAAGGCTTTTAATTCGCCCAACGTTTTCACAGGTGTTTTGAGGGCCGCTTCCACATCTCCTGAAGAGACGCCTCCTAGGTCAGATGCACCGAGACCTGGAATGGAAGGCTGAGGCTGCACCCCTCCAGAACCGCTACTACTACTCATTGATTTTCCCCTTAACAAGTTTCACTTTTTTCAACACTTTGTTTGCGATGCGGATTCCTTTTGCGGCCACTCCCTTGATGGGTGTGGAATCCAACGCATATTGGAGATAGGAGATCTTTTGCCGCGCTTTAGGGACAAACTGGAGCTCCAAAACAATTCCCACATCACTTGATAGGTATTCTAACTTGTGGTCAGGATCTAAGAATAGATATTCTTTATCAAGAATAAATTGCTTAATTATAAAGCGTTTAGCATGAGGAAATTGCTTCGAATCGGTGTAGATAACTGTGATCGGGGTGCTCTTATCAGCTCTGCCGATCCAGATTACCTTCGCTTCTCGGGTGTGAAGATAGTGCTTCTCGGGGATAGAGATGACTTTGTAGGCTCCGTCACTGTAGAGAATGAGAATTTTTTCTAAATTCGAACACTCAAAGGCAGTAGGGCTAACGACTTTTGTTCCGATAAACCCACTTTCAGGATCGTAACCTACTTTGACGACTTTTTCAGAAATGGCCCGTTTATCCAGCACCTCGATCTCTTGGATCTGCGTGCGTCGAGGATAGAGATGTCCATACTTCTTCAAAAGGGCTTGCAGGTACTTGATGGTGAATTTGGTAATGCTTTTAAGGTTTTTCTCCACTTCCTCCAGCTTCTTACCAAGTAGGGCGATCTCCTCCTGGTTCTTTTCGATGTCAAATCTGGAAATACGGCGAATGGGGATAGCCAGGAGGCGTTCTCGATCTTCATAGGTGGGAACTCTTGCGAGTTGTGATTGGAAGGGTTTGAGACCTTTTTCAATGGTTTCGTGGATTTTTTCGTAAGTTGAAACGTTCTCAATCTGTTTGTAGAGGCGATTTTCGATAAAAATCTGTTCAAGCGTCTTTTCAAAGATCTTTTCGAGAAGGCGATCTCTTTCGAAGATGAGCTCAGCTTTCAAGAAACTTTGAAGTTGCTCGGTGTTGAGTCTCAAAATCGCATCGACATCAGTTTCCCAGGGTCTTCCATCCTTGATGACGAGCATTTGCGGATGGAGCGTCACTTCGCAATCGGTAAAGGCGTAGAGATGGTCAATCGTTTTCTGGGCATACTGTCCGCGTGGAAGTTTGATCTCAATTTCGATCTTTTCGGCGGTATAATCGTAAATCGCATCGATTTTGATCTTGCCCTTCTTCGCAGCTTCATCGATCGAGCGGATCAACGACTCTGTCGTTGTGCCTGCGCAAATTTCACGAATCATGAGCGTCTTTTCGTCGACAGTCTGAATTTTGGCTCGAAGCTTCAGCTTTCCCCGTCCCTTATCATATTCAGAGGGGTCCATGAGTCCACCCGCCTGGAAGTCGGGGAGAATGTGGAAGGGCTTCTCCTCTAAGATAGCGATCTGTGCTTCCAGCAGTTCACAGAAGTTGTGGGGAAGAATTTTTGTAGCCATACCGACAGCGATTCCTTCTGCTCCTAGAAGCAGTAGAAGAGGGATTTTCGCAGGGAGGATAATGGGTTCTTGAGCTCTTCCATCGTAAGATGGAGAGAAAGGTGTCAATTGAGGATTAAAGAGGGTCTCTTTAGCCAGTGGGCCGAGCCGTGTTTCGATGTAGCGGGCAGCAGCGTGAGGGTCACCGGTAAAAGGGTTTCCAAAGTTCCCTTGCGTGTCGAGGAGATAGCTTTTGTTAGCCAAATTGACGAGCGCTTCCACAATAGGAGCGTCGCCATGCGGGTGTAGGGCCATCGTCTGACCTGCCACGTTTGCCACCTTGTGTAGCTTCCCGTCATCCATCTGAAAGAGGGTCCACAAGATCCGTCTTTGGACAGGTTTGAGGCCATCTGCGACATCGGGAATAGCACGATCGAGGATGACGTAAGAGGCGTAACGGAGGTAATTATCTTTAAAAAAATGTTTGAGGTCTTCCATTAGCTTAAACCTCTTCCAAAATGAGATTATTCATGACAAATTGCCGACGCTCAGGGGTATTTTTTCCCATATAAAACTCGAGCGACTGTTTGATATCAGAAAAGGCGTGGACCTCGACCGGCTTCAGTCGCATCTCTTTACCGATAAATTGTTTGAATTCATTCGGAGAAATTTCTCCCAGCCCTTTGAAGCGGGTCACTTCTGATTTTTGCCTAAGTTCTGTATCGCTTTGACTTTTTCCTCTTCAGAATAGCAGTAGAGCGTCTTTTCTTTATTGCGCACCTTAAAGAGGGGCGTTTCAAGAATAAAGAGGTGACCTTGAATCACGAGCGACTCAAAGTAGGTGAGGAAAAAGGTCATCAGCAAATTGCGGATGTGCATGCCATCGACATCGGCATCGGTTGCCAAAACAACTTTGTTGTAGCGTAGGCCTGAGAGATCTTCTTCGATGTTGAGAGCACTCATCAGGTTGAACATCTCTTCGTTCTTATAGAGCTGGTCGAGCTTCATTCCATGAACGTTGAGCGGCTTGCCCCTAAGTGAGTAAATCGCTTGAGTCAAAGGATCGCGCGAGGAGACGATAGAGGCGCTAGCCGATTCACCCTCTGTTAAGAAGATCATGGTCTCATTGCTGCAGAGCGATTCTTCGTTATAGTGGTACTTACAGTCGCGCAGTTTGGGGATCTTGAAGGAGATCTTCTTCTGCTTCTCCTTAGCCTCTTTTTTGACAGCAGCCAGCTCTTTGCGGAGCCGTTCGTTGAAGACGATCCGATCGATAATTTTTTGTGCCGCTTCAGGATGTTTGTGCAGTAGGTGGTGAACCGCTTCTTTCACTTCATGAACGAGAGGGCTTCTGATTTCGGTGTTGCTCAGTTTGTTCTTCGTTTGAGATTCAAAAACGGGTTCTTTCACCTTAACCAGGATGCACCCGACCATCCCTTCGCGGACATCGACCCCTTGAAAGTTCTTTTTACTGTATTCGTTGACCCCTTTGAGAATGCCCTCACGAAAGGCTGAGAGGTGACTTCCGCCATCTGCAGTATATTGTCCATTGACAAAGGAGTAGTAACTCTCTCCATAGCTCTGTGTGTGGAGAAAGGCAAACTCCAGTTTCTCACCCCTATAGTGGAGAGGTTCATAGAGACGATCTTCAGTCACTTCACTATTGAGAAGATCGAGAAGTCCATGCTCTGACTGAATCGCTGTGCCATTGTAGAGGAGAGTCAAGCCAGTATTGAGGTAGGCGTAGTGCCACAGCCGCTTTTGGATATATTCTTCCTGATAACTGAACTTCTTGAAGATCTCAATGTCAGCGATAAATTCGACATAGGTGCCATTTTTCTCATCGCTCTTCTTTTCCTGTTTCGCAAGAAGAATGCCTCGGCTGAAACTGGCTTCGAAAGATCTGCCTTCCCGATAGCTGCGGACCATAAAATGGCTTGAGAGAGCATTGACGGCCTTTAAGCCGACCCCATTCAAGCCTACAGAAAATTGGAAGACATCATCATTATATTTGGCGCCTGTGTTGATTTGGCTGACACAGTCGATCACCTTTCCCAGAGGTATTCCTCTGCCATAATCGCGGATGGCGATGCGGCTTGTTTCTGGATCGAAAGAGACAATGATTTTGTTGCCGTGCCGCATGATGAACTCATCGACGCTGTTATCGAGCACCTCTTTGAGGAGGATATAGATCCCATCATCGATATGCGATCCATCCCCCAATCGCCCAATGTACATCCCTGAACGCAAGCGGATGTGAGTCAGCGCGTCGACCGTTTGGACCGCGCTCTCATCATATTCTTTTTTCTTAGTCATAGAGAACTATTATACCTTCTCAAAAAAATCTAGTCTATAATCCTGATTCTCCTGTATATAGCTAAAATTGTAATTATGCTTATCGGAATTCTCGGAATTAACCATAAGTCGGCCGATCTCCCCCTCCGTGAAAAGCTTGCCTGCGCTTGCGACAGGCTTTTTGGCTCTCCCCGCTTTCTCCACCATCTCTTCTCCTATGTTCTTCTCTCGACATGTAACCGAACGGAGATCTATTTTCATTCCGATGATCTTGCAGAAACGCATACTTATCTTTTGAATTCGCTCCGCCACTATATCGAGGAGGAGTTCGAACACCGGATCTATTCCTATTTTGGTAGCGACTGCTTCTTTCATCTTGCGCGGGTGACGGCTGGGGTCGATAGCGCCCTGATCGGAGAGACCGAAATTCAGGGACAGGTCAAAAGGGCTTACGAAGCCGCTTCTGTGCAAAGGCTTCTCGCTTCCCCCCTCCACTTCCTCTTTCAGAAATGTCTCAAAATCGGAAAGCAGATCCGCGCTACCATGCCCTCAGAACTCCTTTCCATCGAAGAGGCCGTTGTCAACTCCGCTCGTACCAGCTTTCAAGACTTTCGCCAAACTAAAGCACTCCTGATCGGCCTTTCTGAGATTAACCACAAAATTCTCCATCGTCTCAAGAAACTTCAGCTAAAAGAGATCACTCTCTGCAACCGTACAGATGAGAAAGCTTCAGAGCTCGCCAATCGTGAGAATTTCAACTTTCTTCCTTGGGCCGCTCTCCAGGAATGGATCCATTACGATTGGGTCATTTGTGGCACCAAATCGCTCCACTTCCTCCTCTTCGAACCAACCCAAGCCATCACCGCCAAATTGGTCATCGATCTCAGCGTTCCCCGCAACGTCGACCCCAAAGTGGGCCGCCATCTCACTCTCCTGAACGTCGATCAGCTCAACCAAGTCCTCGACAACAAACGGCGCCTCCGCGCCCAAGAGCTCGCCCGTCTCGAGTCCCACCTCATCGCCCAATCTGTCGCCCGCCAGCTCTCCCTCTTCAAACAGCGCGAACAGCGCCACTCCACCCACTCCATCGTCGCCTAGAAATTGCGCTGCTGACATTTGAAGGGGAGGGCCCCTCACATCGCTTCGCTTGTTCGCCCCCCTCCCCTTAAACCACTCTCCCGCCCATTTTTGGGAGAGATCTGTCGACTCCGCGAGGATATTTGCCAAGACACAACATGGATCCTAAATGGCTTCTCATTTATCTGTCGGGCGGTTGCGTCACTTCGTGTCAGCAACCCACCCGACATGTATATAAGCTGCTTTTTAAGATCGATTGTACTGTCTTGGTTGCTTAGACTCCATTCTGGAAAATCTCTCCCAAACATGGGCGGGAGAGGGGTTTAAGGGGAGGGGGGCGAGCGAACGTAGTGATGCGAGGGGCCCTCCCCTTATAATAACTGCAGACTTCCTTAACTTGACGGCATTACCCTGCCACCCCCATTGAGCCACATCTTGCTTTGCCATATCGCCTCCTCGCTGGGAGGGTGTGCACAGCACTACCCTCCACGCTTCGCTCAGCTCCGGAAGCGATCTGGCTTTGCAATCTGCGGCCGCGGACTACTCGCGCACTCATTCCCCACCGTGACTTGCGTCTCATGGTGGGACCCCTTTCGTGTCAGCTCGTAGACATACCTGGGGGAGGGCCCTTCGCATCGCTTCGCTTGCTCACCCCCCTCCCCCAGGCCCCCTCTCCCACCCATCCTTGAAGCTCATTTTGCGAAATTATTTCTAGTTACATCTTGCGAAAGTGATGCCTCGCAACTCTTGCTGCGAACGGGGGCCCTCCTCCCCTTAAACCCCAATGCTGTCAAATTATGAAAAACGGTTTTCAGCTCAGCCTTCTTCGCTTCAGCCTTGGCCTTGCCTCGGCTTACGCGATATCTGAGGGAGAGAGGCTTACGCCGCCTCTTCGCAATGGCGCCCTTTTATAGATAAAAAACCTGAGAGGGAAGGAATATGCTTGAAAACATTATGTTTTTTGGCATAATGTTTAGATATGAAGTTTGTGAATCGACAAGAGGAGATGGCTCGCTTGGATCGGCTAATTGCCCTTAAAGAAGGGTCGTTTGCTGTGATTTGGGGGCGCAGGCGTGTTGGGAAGACGCGGCTTGTACTTGAGTGGGTAGATCGCCATAAGGGGATCTACTTTATGGCCGATGAGTCTGCTCCTACTATTCAGAGAAGGTATTTTTCGCTGGCTATTGAACAAGTTTTGCCAGGATTTGCCGATGTGGAATACCCCGATTGGGGGGTGTTATTGAGTCGATTGGCTAAAGAAGCAAAGCAGATGGGTTGGAGGGGACCGATTGTCATTGATGAGCTTCCCTATTTGATCAGTGGCTCACCTGAATTACCTAGTGTATTGCAAACGTTTGTAGATCATGAGGCTAAAAAGGCGGGCTTGATCATTGCTCTGTGTGGGTCGAGTCAGCCGATGATGATGGGGGCTATCTTAGAAAGAACAGCTCCTCTCTATGGAAGAGCGGAGGAAATCATCAAATTGGGACCTATCGCAGCGAGAGGCATGGAAGAGGGATTGGGATTTAAGAGTCCTAGAGAGGTTATAGAGAACTATGCGATTTGGGGTGGGATTCCACGTTACTGGGAGCTCGTTGCTAATAGAGGAGGCCCACTGATTGACACTATCGATGCTTTAGTTCTAGATCCGCTGGGAGTTCTTCAGGACGAACCAAACCGATTACTTCATGAGGAACTGCCTTCCGCGCTTATTTTGCGCCCCATACTAGATTCTATTGGTTTAGGGGCTCGTCGCCTTTCTGAGATTGCAGCCAGCTTGGGCCAGCCTGCAACCTCTCTCTCTCGACCTTTGCAGCGCCTCAAAGATCTCGATTTTGTGGAGAAGGAGATTCCATTTGGTGTGCTTGAGCATCATTCTAAGCGTGTTTTATATAAAATCGGTGACCCATTTATCCGTTTTTGGTTTGAAGTTGTGGCGCCGAGAAGAAGTTTTTTTGTTCAAGCCCGTGCTTCTTTACGCAAGAAAGTGTTGAAAGACGCTTTACCCTCTCTTTTCTCCCTGGGGTGGGAAGAGCAGTGCCGTCTTGCAGCGCCTTTGCTTGCTGGCGAGTGGCGGGACAAAATCTTTCTCCCTGCAAGACGGTTTTGGCATGGCCAAGGACCCGAATGGGATTGTGTGACAGCATCAGAAGATGGTCATGAACTTTTGCTAGGCGAAGCAAAATGGTCTGCTGATCCCCCTACAGAGGAATCTATTTTAAGGACCATTGCTGAGTTAAAGAGAAAGGGCGTTCCCCCCATCGATCGGCACCACAACATACACGTTATTTATGCTCTTTTCATTCCCGAAAAACCAAAAAAACTCAGGCTTCCTGAAGATACCCAAGTATTTGATGCGGCCGATGTGTTAAACGCCTAGAGCTCTTGTCAGAAAGAGGCGTTGCCGGGGGTGCGGGGGAAGGGGATGACCTCGCGGATGTTTTCCATGCCGGTGACGAACTGGACGAGGCGCTCGAAGCCGGCACCGAAGCCAGCGTGAGGGACGGTACCATATTTGCGCAGCTCGAGATACCACCAGTAGGCTGATTTGTCCATTTCGAGATGGTTCATCTTGTCGATGAGGATGTCGTAGCGCTCTTCACGCTGGCTGCCGCCGATGATCTCACCGACACCGGGGACGAGGAGATCCATCGCTGCGACTGTTTTGTTATCGTGGTTTGCGCGCATGTAGAAGGCCTTGATAGTAGCAGGGTAGTCGCGAACGATCACAGGTCTTTTGAAATGCTCTTCGCAGAGGAAGCGCTCATGTTCTGATTGAAGGTCACAGCCCCATGTGATGGGGAACTCAAAACTTTTGCCACTTTTCTTCAAGATATCGACCGCTTCAGTGTAGGTGATGCGCTCGAAGGGTTTTTCGATGATCTCTTGAAGACGTGCGAGGATTCCTTTGCTGATGAATTGGTCGAAAAGCTCCATATCTTCGTGATTTTTTTCAAGAACGGCCTGAAAAACAGCTTTCAGATAGGCTTCAGCGAGGTCCATATCATCATTGAGATCGGCAAAGGCGATCTCGGGTTCGATCATCCAAAACTCGGCGAGGTGGCGAGAGGTGTGGGAGTTCTCTGCGCGGAAGGTAGGCCCGAAGGTGTAGATATCAGAAAGGGCGCAGGCATAGATCTCTGCATTGAGTTGCCCTGACACAGTGAGGTAGGCCTCTTTTCCGAAAAAATCTTGGGTGTGATCCACATCGCCGGCTTCATTGCGGGGAGGCTGCGCTTTGTCGAGTGTGGTGACCTGAAACATCTTTCCACCTCCCTCACAGTCGGAGGAGGTGATGATGGGCGTGTGCACATAGATAAAATCGCGCTCCTGGAAAAAGCGATGAGTAGCATAAGCGAGAGTGTTGCGGACGCGGGTGATCGCTCCGATTGTATTGGTGCGCGGTCTTAAATGGGCGATCTCTCTCAAAAATTCAAAACTGTGCCGTTTTTTCTGGAGCGGATAGCTTTCGGCATCACAGGAGCCAATCAGTTCGACAGAGGTAGCATGAAGTTCTACGGACTGCTTGGCTCCGGGGCTTTCAACAAGTTTGCCTTGTACGCTGACGGAACAGCCTGTAGTTAGCATGTGAGGGATTTTTTGATCGGCGATGATCTGCAAATTGGAGAGCGTCGAGCCATCATTGATTTCGATGAAGGTGAAATTTTTCTGTTCGCGGACCGTGCGGACCCAGCCTCGTACAGTGACCTCTTGGCCGATTTTCTTTTTGTCTTTAACATTGCGAATCTTCACTCTCATCTAGCAAACTCCCTGAGCATCCAAATTTCTTTATCCCACACTTCAGGGCCTTCCGGCGTTTCCAGATATTTAGGAATGATCCGCGTCGCTCGGTGGGTCATTAAAAACTTAAAACTTTCTAAGCCGATCTGACCCTGCCCGAGAGAAGCGTGACGATCCTTTCTAGAATTGAACTCTTTGACCGAGTCGTTGATATGAAAGGCGTATAGATAGGGAAGGCCGACAGTTTTATCAAAAGTTTCTAAAGTCTTCGTCCACGCTTCTGGGGTGCGGATATCGTAACCTGCCACAAAGATATGGCAGGTGTCGATACAGACTCCGATGGGAAGCGCCCCACCGATTTTGGTGATAATATAGGCTAACTCTTCAAAAGTGCAGCCCACAGATGATCCTTGACCTGCTGTCGTTTCTAGAAGCAGCTTGGTCTCGTCATCGACAAATAGATCTTGGAACTCAAAAAGGCTTTCGACAATACGGTTGAGGCACTCTTCACGGGGCGCATCGAGGGCGGCACCTGGGTGGAAGTTGATGAAGGAGAGGCCTAAGGCCAAACAGCGCTCCACCTCTTCCCGAAAGGCGTTGCGGCTCTTCTGCAGCGCCGCAGGATCGGGTGAGCCGAGATTGATGAGGTAGCTGGCGTGGCTCATGATCGCTTTCAGGCCGCTCTTCTCTTGCGTCACTTTGAAAAGGTCGATCTGCTCTTCGGTCAGTTCTCTCCCTTTCCACTGTCTCTGATTGGAGGTGAAGAGCTGAACGGTGGTTGCACCGATACTCTTTCCTTCAATCAGTGCATTGTGAACCCCTCCTGCTGTGGAGGTATGGGCTCCAATCAAAAGTTGATCTGCGGGTATCTTTTGTGGCATAAGGTCAATAGATATATCACGAAAAGAGATGACAATTCAAGACTCAACCCACTCCATCGTTAAGAACGCTAAACGTTTTTTTTCAGGAACGGCCATCAGCCGAGCGACAGGTCTCGGCAGGGAAGTGGTCATGGCGATTGCTTTCGGCACCCAGCCTCTCATCGCCGCTTTCTGGATGGCCTTTCGCTTTGCCCACCTCCTCCGTCGCCTCTTTGGTGAGGGTGCTCTAAACGCCGCCTTTATCCCCCACTTTGAGACTCTACGCAAAGAGAATGGCTTTCTTGGGGCCCGCTTTTTCTATGATCTTTCGACCGGCATCTCCCTCTTCTTGTTGCTGATCACCCTGCTCGCAGAAGCCATCCTAGGGGCCTTCCTACTCTTTATGCCGATGAGCCAGGGAAATTATGATGTGGTCAAGTTGACGATGCTGATGCTACCGGCGCTCGTCTTCATCTGTCTCTATGCTCTCAATAGCGCGCTTCTCAACTGTGAAAAAAACTATTTTTTACCGAGTGTCGCCCCCGCCCTACTCAATATCATCTGGATAGGCGCCATCCTGATTCTCTGGAAATTGCCCCTCGCAAAAGCGATCGATTATTTGGCGATGACCGTCGTCCTTGCCTTTGTCTTGCAATGGATTGTCACCGTTCCTCCTGTCTTCCGCTATCTGCGCCTCGAGCTCGGGGATAAGTGGAGGAGCCACTCCTTCTCAGGGCGCGAAATTTTGAAAATCCTCCGCCCCTTTCTTCTCGGCCTGGTCGGCGTTGCTGCCACACAGATCAATACCGCCTTAGATACCCTCTTCGCCCGTGCGGCTAATGAACAGGGTCCTGCCTATTTATGGTATGCCATCCGCATCCAGCAGTTGCCTCTCGGCCTACTTGGGGTGGGATTAACAGGTGCTCTTCTTCCCCCCATTTCACGTGCGGTTGAGAGGGGCGATCGCGAACAATCCCTCCACTTCCTCAACTTTGCCCTCTCGAGAACACTCCTCTTCATGATTCCGCTGACAGCAGCTATCTTTGTTCTCGGCTTTTCAGGGATCAATCTCGTCTATGGTCATGGAGAATTCTCTCAAGAGGCCACTTTCCAAACGACACTCTGCTTATGGGGTTATGGGCTGGCGCTTGCACCGATGACGCTCGTCCTCGTCTCTGCCTCAGCTTGCTATGCCCATAAGAACTACCGCACCCCGACCCTCTTTTCAGCGATCACCGTAGGCCTCAACATCGCTCTCAACGCCCTCTTTGTCTACGGATTTCATCTCGGAGCGGTCAGCATCGCTCTCGCCACCACCCTCGGCGCTTGCGTGAATGGCGCTCTTCTCCTCTCTCTTCTGAAAAAGAACTATGGCTTAAAGTGGGAAAGACTCTTTTCTTCGACCATTAAAGTGAGCATCGCCTCACTTATTGCCATTGCCGCAACAGCAGCAGTTGGCTCCCTCTATCACGACCAAACCCTCGCCTGGCTTCTGGGGCATGACTGGAGCCCATTTTCAAGAAGCTTGATCACACAGCTGACCACCTTTGGAATGATGGCTCTCAGCTTTACGCTCTCTTTTCTCCTCTCAGCCCAGCTCCTGAGGATAGAACTCTTTTCTTGGTCCCGCTTGCGCTTTGCCAGAAGAGCCTAATCGGCAGCGTCGAGAAGTCTGTGGCTCTCTTCCTGTACACTTGCCAACTCCACACTTCTTGCTTCATTTTGATTTTGGGTTCTACAAACGGTGACTGTTCTATAAGCTACACAAGCCGTACAACCCACCCCTAAAAGATTCAAGATTCCCAATCCTATATACCAGATATCGATTAGATCACTTTGATAGCAGGCGCGAACATGCTCTTTTTGTGCAGTAGAGCATTCCGTAATATTTGTTACACAAGCCGAATATCTTCTTTGGGCTTCAGTACAAAGCCTCTCATTCTTACTGCCTACATAGGAGAAGTGAAAAGAAAGGATAGTGCCCACTGAACTTATCACAAATAAGGTGTTAATCGCCGCCGTCGCCAGAAGTTTTCGCTTCGACGCGTATCCGATTGCCACCAAATAGAGAGCGCTCTTTGAGCTCCTGAAACAGCAGCTGCCATAATCAACTCCTTATATTAATCGGGGGGACTATCGAGGAGGGCTTGGCTCTCTTCCTGAACACTAGCCAACTCCACTCTTCTTGCTGCCTCTTGCCTTTGAGCTTTACAAATGGTGATTGTTTTAGAAGCAACGCGCACGATGTACATACACGAAAGAAGAATCACTGCTCCTAGTCCGACATAATACATATCAACTAGATCAGATTCATGACAGGCTGCTAAGCGTTCTCTTTGAAGAGATTCACATACTGTCATATTCCCAGCCGTATATCTTGCCGAGGCTTCTGTGCAGAGCCTATCATCCGTGCTGCCTACATAGCGCTTGTGTAAAACAACGATAGCAACAGCTGAACCAACAGCTGCCAAAGCGGCAACACCTGCCGATACCAAATGTTTTGGTTCTAACCTCATTCCTTCTTTCCACCAAAAGGGGGTGGCTCTTTGAGCTCCTGAAGCACCACTAGCCATAATCAACTCCTTTAAAAGACCCCTTCTGCTGTTCGCAAGATGTTATGAAAGAGGTCTAATTTTGTTGAGCAGGAATGATACGAGAAAAATTTTAATTGGCAAGAGCTTTTGGCATGAGCAAGCTCCCTACAGTACGGCTTTTTACGCCGTCCTGTATTGGCCATTGAAGGGCGGTGCAGAGCACCGCACTCCAGGGAAGTCGCTGCGCTCGTTCTAAAAGATTAGGTCTTATGCGACAGGAACTCGCAGACGACGGGGATGTTGATGGGGAGCGGGAGCTGCCCTTCGATCTGGTCGATCTCGGGGGCCATCAGCAGTTTGCCTGCGAAGTTGTCTTTGTTGAGCTCGAGGTAGGCAGGGGTTTGCTGAGCGGCGGTCTCGAGGGAGTCGACGATCGCTTTGCTTTTACGAGACCTCTCGCGGATGGAGATTTCCATGCCGGGCTTCACGAAGAAGGAGCGGCGATCGACCTTTTTTCCGTTGACGAGGATGTGGCCGTGAGAGACGAGCTGCTGAGCGCCAAAGATGGTGCGGGCAAAGCGGAGGCGGTAAACAACGGTGTCCAGGCGGCACTCAAGGCGCTGCATGAAGAGCTGAGAGGTGTTGCCTTCTTGAGCGACAGCCTCTTTGAACATCTTGACTATCTGCTTTTCCATCAGCATGCCATAACAGGCTTTGAGCTTCTGCTTCTCTTCGAGCTGAATGCCATAGTCCGACTTTTTACGACGACGTGCCCCATGTTGGCCGGGAGGGTTGGCCTTGCGCAAAAGAGGGTTGCGGGCGCGGCCGAAAATATTGGCTCCGAATTTGCGGGCGATGCGGTTTTTTGGACCTCGATAACGTGCCATTCCTTCTCCTAAAGAAATCGAAAATAATAAGAGGAGAGATCATATCCAGGGGTGCGATTTTCTACAATAGATTTATTCCTCAGAGGCTTGTATACTACTCCTATGGAAAATCAAGAGTCGACTCTAAACGACACCCAGGGAAATCCGGGCTTATTGACTTCTCCTATAGAAAAGCACTATGTCGCCTTAGCTTATTACTTTTTTACTTCACTCAAAGAGCCCCATGATGAAGTGGAAAAGCATAAAACTTTTTTTGAGGGAAGGGATTGTGCCGGCCGCATCTACATTTCTGAGGAGGGTATCAATGGGCAGATGAGTGGCGCCCTCGCCGACGCCGAAGCCTATATGGCTTGGCTGAAATCTGACTCCCGCTTTGCGGCCATCCGCTTTAAGGTTCACCCCACACAAGAGCAGGTCTTTCCTCGCGTAACCGTCAAATACCGAAAGCAGCTGGTGGCGCTGGGTGAAAAGGTCGATCCACAAGAGGGTGGGGAGCATGTTTCACCGGCACGCTGGAAAGAGATGCTGGAAAGCGGGGACTATCTCCTGCTCGATGTCCGCAACCAGTATGAGTGGGAGATTGGCCATTTTGAAGGGGCTCTTCTGCCACCTTTAGAAAGTTTTCGAGAGTTCCCTCACTATGCCGACCAGCTAAGCCAAGAGGTCGACCCTCAAACCACCAAAGTGATGATGTACTGCACGGGAGGGATTCGCTGTGAACTCTACTCTGTTTTGTTGAAAAAGCGGGGATTCAATGAGGTTTATCAACTCGATGGGGGTGTGATCGAGTATGGACTCCAAGAGGGCAGCGCTCACTGGAAAGGAAAGCTCTTTGTCTTTGATGATAGGTTGGCCGTCTCGATCGATGGGAAAGAGGCTTCTCCTATCGCCCACTGTCGCCATTGTAGGCTCGCATGCGATACCTACTATAACTGTGCCAACATGGATTGCAATGAGCTATTTATCTGCTGTCCTTCATGCCTAGAGGCCTATAAGGGATCTTGTTGCCACGACTGTCTATCACAACCGCGTCTGCGCCCCATCGACGCCCGTGCTGGCAATAAACCCTTCAGGAGGAAGCATGAAATCGCATGTTCTTTACAAGGGCGAGGAGCCTCTCCTGAGTCTCTGGAGTCGTCACCGTCAGACCTGGCTTGATCCCCTCTTCCGAGAGCTCAAAGGCGCGCATCGTGTTACAGATCCGCCCGTCGAGGCGAATGCCGATGCCGCGGATGGCCGCCATATTGCCCCAATCGCCAAACATTTCCAGCGTCATCTCGCACGCCGTAATCAGGAAGAGTACCTGTTTGTCGGGGTGTGCATGGACCAATTGAAAGATCTGATCCCCGATATAGTGTACGGTTGGGATAATGAGGGGGAGTGTTCCCTTGGGCAGAGCCTGTAAGACCTTGCCGATATCACATTGCCTGCAGACAGGATGGTCAGGATTGTTGAGACACTGATCATTAAAACGCCCTGATGGGCATTCATGCGGCTTTTGGCAGTAGGAAAAGCCGACGACTAGGAGGCTCTCCTTTTTTTGCACCTCTCTTTCGAACTGCTCGAGGGAGTCAAGTCCATAGAAAAAGAAGTCGCGCTCTCTGAGATAGGATTTCTTACGGAAAAGGGAGCTTAAGTAGCGCCAGCCATAACGTAAAGGGTATCGGAGCACATGCTTGCGGATCTTGCCTCCCGCATCATGGCTCACCATATATTTGAGGCTTTTCCATTTGAGATGGTGGGCCGTCTCTTCGGTGATGCCTGGCATTTGAGGAAGCACCCTGAGTTTCTTCACAGGATTCTCTTGGGCCGCACTCGCAGCCCCTGCTTCCCAAGCCTCTTCAGCCTCTTCCCAGGTTTTGTAATGGTCCCAGAAGTTCATGGGAGGAAGCTTATCAGAAAAGGACTATTCTTCGGAGCCCTCTTCCTCGATCACCTCTTGAGCCGCACTCTTAATGGTTTCCAGCCCCTCTGGGAAGCCGATCAACCGCAAAAGCTGGTCGACATAGTGGATTTCACTCGATAACTGGTCGTTCACAAATTCTAGATAGGCAATTTTTTTTTCTAGCGCGTTTGTAGGTTGCATCGTCACCTCCTCGTTGGACAGTGAACTTTACGCAACTTCTGTGCCAAATTTGAGGCTTAGGTCGTGAACATAGGCCGTATAGCTTGCGAAATAGCCTGCCCAGGTCGCCGCTTCATGTTTGAATTGAGGAGCCTCGGTAATAGCCTCTCCAAATATTCTCTTAGTCTTTTCATAGATAGGGCTACCCGTTCTACAAGTGGCGTCATAGAGAGGATTAGATAGCTCGGGTAAAAGGAGTTGAATGATTTCAATGATCCGATCTTTGTATTTTTGACTGATGGGGGTCTTCTTTTGCTCCTCTCGAACAAAGTCAAACACTTTACTCCTTGCGAGCCAGCTCGTCGCAGCATAGATGAGCATCCAATATTTCGTAAAAACCCCAGTGGGTTGATGCCCCTTTAAGATCAGGGAGAGTTTTTCCGGTAAGAGCTGAGAAAAGAGGCGGAATTTAAAATATCCCAAAAATTCGGGAATCAGATGGCTAGACCAATTTTCCACCTCTTCATCCGTAACCTTAATCTTTTGTAAAAAGAGTCTGAAGAGAGCAAAGCGGGCTTTTTGGTATATTTTTTCTAATTCTGCAACTTTTTCGAGATCTTTTTTCTCCTCGGCAAGAGAGGCGTGATAGGCCTTACAAGCGTTTTCTGCTGTTCCGAGAAGGGATTTAAAATCAGAATGGTCACTGTGGCTATTTTTGGAAAGCTGATCAACCAGAGTTTTCATATGGTCAAAGCCTTGGACACATCCAGCAGAAGGGCTTTGGATCAACATCCTGGGCAAGGCCTTAAGGAACAATTCAGGTGTCAAGGTCCAGCGATCTTTTAATTGTTCTGGGTCAAAAATCTGATCAAACGCATAAAAGATGCTGAGTCGAACGAGCTCTCTCTTATCATTGAGAATCTCGTCGATCAAAGCTCTTATCTTTGTAACGGCCTCAGAAATGACTTTGAGATCTTTTTTCTCGCCGTAGTAAGTTTTAAAGAATGCAAGGAATAGCCTCTGAGCAGCATTCATCAGCGGAGGGGTCAGCTCTTTAAGCTGTGCGACATCGATTTTTTCTACAGCCACTGCCTCTGGCTCAGGGAGAAGAAGAGCAAACCCTTCTTCAACGGAAGCTTCTTCTTCTACGGAAGGTTCATCTTCTGAGCTGATGATGACTTCACCATTTGCAGAAAGGATGATGACTTCAGCCTCTACAGAAGGCTCATTCTCTTCACTGCTACTGATGATGACATCACTGATGATTTCTGGAGAAGGGGCTGCCATCTTAGGCTCTGTCAGTAAGCTCGCCACTTTTGGTTCTGGACAACTTTTTGCGCGCGCAATGAAGCGGATCACTGTGCTGATCGCAAAGAGAACCAGAGCGCCCCCTGCAACCGCTCCAAGAGTGCCTAGCAGCGGATAGTTGGCAGCAATGAATAGACCGTCCGGATAGTTGACTCCATAGAGCACGGCAAAAGCGACCATACAGACAGCTACCAAGGTGGCTGATCCAGCCATCCCCACACGAGCCCCCTCATCATAGGCGGGCCAATTAGATTGATTACTTACTTTAGAAAGAGACATATTCCCCTTTATTACCCATAAAGGATTATAATATAAAATTATTAAGCTTATATTAATTATTTATTTTCGAAAGCGAGGAGTTCTTTTTTATAGGTGAGTCCGCAGGAAAAGCCTCCCATACCACCCAGGGAGATGACTCTATGACAGGGGACAAAGAAGACGAAGGGGTTTCTTCCACAGGCGCCGCCGATGGCACGGGCTCCTTTGGGAATGCCCATGAGATGAGCAATGTCCGAGTAGGAGCAGGTTTCGCCCGGGGCTAGCTGGGATACTCGTTGCAATACTGAGCGGGTGAATGGGGTCGTTTTTTTCCAATCGAGGGGCGGCAGCTGTGTGGGTTTGCCTTCAAGGTAGTTCTGGATGAAGTGGATGATCTGCTTCTTTAGCGCTTGATTGGGAGCGCCAAGAATTTCGCAGGCAAGCCCTTCAGGATGGGGTTTCAGCTCGACTGATTCCATCCGATCATTCGCTATGACCGAAAGAAGGATGGGAAGGCGCTTTTCAAGAAAGAGTTGCTTCATGATAGCGACAAGAATAGAGTATGAGGGAATCATTGGCAACGAAATCGATGCACCATTACTACAAAGAGTATCGTTGGCAAAAGGGAAAGCCTTTAGGGATCACTCAGACAGAAAATTTGAGTGGCACCACCTACCGCATCGTTGCCGATCCCTATCAGAAGTGGATCACACTCGAGGCCTATCTAGAAGGTCACTTTCAACGGCTCATTTATGACTCCCGCTTCTTGGATTTCCGCAAATTGACACCGACCGATCAGGCAGCCTGGCGCAAAGAGAAGATCAGTGAAGAAGAGGCGTGGATCTTTAATGAGGATGATCGTCTCATTTTACATGAGCGCTGTTCAGATAAAGAGATTTTGATTTCTTCTCCCTACGGCTTTCTGGTTGCCCGCTATGAGCTTCCGGAAGGCGCAGAAGGGGCCATCACTCTCTATGACAGCAATGGCCATGTTGTGATACAGCGCGAAGCGGGCCCCGTTCTCAGGCAGGAATAGCGAGGCGCCACTCCCGCTTCGCGCTGAATGCTCTTTAAGCTGCCTTACGGGGCAGATTCATCCGCTCGAAGGTGGGGCGGGAAACAAGCTCCCCATCGTGATACCACTCAGTTTTAGGCTCTCCATCGACATAGAGTTTGCGTGGTCCATGCATGGAATCCTCTTTCCAGGTGATCTCCTCCATGAGAATGGAGCCGTCGCGGTAACGGTATTCGGGCCCATCTTTTTTGTTATTTTGATAGGCTATCTCAGCGATCTTTTCTCCATTTTGGTAGACGACAGTTGTTCCTTCCTGCATGCCGTGGATCCACTGCTCCACTGTATTAGGAAGGCCTCCTTGCTGGAAGGTGAGCCGGGTTCCATGGATGACCCCATTTTCATAGGGGCTAACGCTAGAGGGGTCGCCATTGGGGAAAAAGGTGATCCTCTCTCTCATCTGTCCATTTTGGATCGTGTCTTTAGCCAGAAGCTCTCCTTCATTAGAGCGTGCCAGCCGTGTGCCATGACCATCGATCACCCGCGTTTCCACCACATTGAGCGGTGTGCGGTACTCACCTGTGAGGAGGAAACCCTCTTGGTAAACCTCATATGCTTGAGGTGATCCATCTTCATACCAGCGCGTCAACTTAGTCAGGGCCTGATTTTCATAGCATTTTTCAACCATAGAAACGCCGCTCGGAAAGTTCTCTTTTTCCGAGACCAGCTCCCCCTGGTTGTAGGTTTCACAATTGCGGACGGTGGAAGAATTGGGGTAGGTATAGGTCGTCACACCGTGAACAACCCCTCTTGAATAGGAGGTTGTGACGGTGACCCCATCCTTCCTTAAGCGGACAGTTTGTCCATCCATTCCTTGCTGTTCCCAATCAGATTGGCTTACAGGAACGCCATATTTGTGAATGAAGGTTTCTTTTACGATATCGCTCTGACCTTGGTATCCGCGGCAGCCTGCTAAGGCAAATGCTGCTCCGATCAGTAGTGGGAGTGCTTTTTTCATAATGATTCCTTTTGTAAGGATTCTAAAATTTTCTCTGTCAAGCGTAAGTGCTCTTTTTCCACTTCCGCTTGAGAAACGGTTTTGTTGCGATCGCGGTAGATAAAACGGAGGGTAATATTTTTCTTATCACTGCCGAGAGAGGGACTACGGTAGAGATCAATCAAGAAAATCGATTCGAGCAAGGGGGCCCTCTCCTCAGTAACGGCAGAGATGAGGTTGCCCACAGGCACCTTTTCTTCCACAGTGAGAGTCCAGTCTCGTGTGGATGCCGGATATTGAGGGAGAGGCTCCATCCGCAATTCTTTAGAAAGAAATTGCTGAATTTCTTGCAGATCGATTTCTGCGTAATAGACGGGACGGCTGAGATCGGCGCCCTTCAAAGTGAGAGGATGCACCTCGCCCATCACGCCTACCTCTATCTTTCCCATACCAGCCTCTCTTCCGGGATGAAAATTGGTGGGGCTGCTGAGAGAAATGGCCGCCTGCCTACCTGGATGGAAGTTGGCGTAATGGCTATGGGAAAAGGTAGGGATAACTTTAAGTTGCAGGAAGAGATTTTCTACGATCCCTTTGAGATCAAAAAAATCGACAGAGCCCTCTTTCGTCTCCCAGTGAAAGGGGTTCCTTGCACCCGTGAGGATGATCCCCACGACAGGGGGCTCTAAGTACCTTCCTTTGTCATTGAAATGAACACGACCGACTTCAAAACCGGCGATCGATTCGCTGCCATAGGCTTCGTTCTGCTTCACGACAGTGAGAAGGCCAGGTAAGAGGGAGGGGCGCATGATTGACTGATCGACCGAGCGTGGATTGAGCAGCTTGATTAGCGTGCGCGAAGGAAAAATATCAGAAGAGATGAGAGCTGACTGTGCGGGGCTGATCAGATCGCAGGTGAGGCACTCTTGGAGACCAACGCCTACGAGCAGTGTGCGCACCTTTCGGGTAAAAAGGTATTCGGCGCTATCGGGTAGCTCTCCAGTGCGATAAAGGGGAGCCTCTTTTTGATGTAAGTTATTGTAACCGTAAAGCCTGGCCACCTCTTCGATCAGATCGATCTCTTGTTGGATATCGTGACGGTAGGTGGGAATGGAGAGGGTGATCTTATCCTCGCCGAGATGTTCCACCCCAAAATTTAGGCGACGGAAGATCCCCTCCACTTCGTTCATGGCAAGAGGGGTTCCAAGTAGTTGATTGGTCCGGCTCAGTCGACAACTCAGCTTTTTGGGAGGGAAATCGTGCTCGTGGATGTCGAGAGAACCCTTCAGGGAGACTCCTCCAGCGATTTCGCAGATCCAAGCGGTGGCTCGATCCAGAGCTTCTATGACCCCATTGGGATCGCATCCCCGCTCAAAGCGGTAAGAGGAGTCTGAATGGAGATCCATCCTCTTTGCCGTCTTTCGGATCTGTGTCGGTTCAAAATAGGCCGATTCGAGCAGAACTGTCTGGGTTTGTTCACTCGTCTCGCTCTCCAAAGAGCCCATAATGCCGGCGATGGCAACCGGTTTTTTCCCATCACAGATGAGAAGAGTCTCTAGGGTCGGATAGTGGAGCTTCCCATCGAGAGTGGTGATGGTCTCACCTTTACGGGCATTGCGGACCACCACTCGATGCTCCTCCAGGCGGTCAAAGTCAAACGCATGGAGTGGTTGGCCTAGCTCGAGGAGAACAAGATTGGTGATATCGACCACATTATTGACGCTCCGCATCCCACACTGTTCGATCCGCTCCTTCAGCCAACTGGGAGAAGGGGCGACGCGAACACCGGTGATGAGACGACAGGCATAGCGAGGGCATCCCTGCCGATTTTCCACAGCAATGCTGACCCTTTTGTCGATCGATTCGCTCAGATTTTCAACGACGGCATATTTAGGATGGTGAACTTTTTCTCCGGTGACTGCAGAGAGTTCGCGTGCCATGCCACGGATATTGGCGCAGTAGCTCAGGTTGGGTGTGAGTGCAATCTCCATCACCCCCTCTTTACTTCCCTCAAACTCAAGCCCGACCGTAGTCAATGTTTCAGCGATCTCATTGTCAGAGAGTTTTGTCGGCAAATATTCTTTCAGCCAAGAGAGAGGAACTTTCATGGAGTCGATTCTATATAATTTTCATGTGCGATTTTACGAGAGACCCGCTATAGTCACAAGCGAGAAATTATCGTGATGAAGAACGGTCGTTGGATTTTTCAAACGCTTGTCCTCAGTGTGGCGCTCAACGTAGCGCTCTTGGGCGTCTTTTTTTACTTTTTGATCAGAGATAATCCTCTCCATTTTTCCTATAAAGCCAAGGTGGAGCAGAAGCTCGGAGCTCCTCCTGTTTCTACAGCTTTCATCGAAAAAATCCCTTCAGTGCCTTTCGAGCGGCTCGTCGAACTGTTGAATGATCAACGGAAGATGGCCGAGGGCTACCGAATCTGCGATCTGGCACTAGGAGCCTTGGCCGCCTTTCATGACTTTGATGTAGAAAGAGGGTTAGGAAGAGGAAAACTTTCTAAGCAAAAGTGGGAATTCGAAGGGGCATGCTTCCTTCTGTTTCCTGGCATGAAAGAGGAAGATTTTAATGTCCTCCAAACCTTCGCACAAAATGAAAAATGGCCCTATACGATGCGTGGGCTCTATAAAAAGATCCAGCAATTTAGTCTGGAGGCTACAGATCCTTCCTTACTCAGCTTCTTCTGCCATACTCCCGAATTTGTCCTCGTCGAGACGCTTCTAGTCCGCACCCACATGCCAATTCAGAAACGGACAGTTCTCAACCTCGTGCTGGAAGGTGGGCTCGACCATTTAGAGGCATTTGCAGCTAACCAGGAAGAGAGCATCGATTTTTCTGATGAGGTGCGCCGAGACTTCCTTTTAGGTGCCATTGAAAAGCGGTCCAAAACGGCTGCCTATCTTCTTTTGCTGACCGATGGCAACTTTGCCTATCACCATCTCAATGATCAGCAGATGGCCCTCCTGCTCGATCTTTTGACTGTCAAAACAGAGGAGTCATTACAATTTGCCCAGGCAGTTTCCACCTCCTCGAGAGTGGCACAGATCCGAGAAAGGGCACTCCATCTCATCGGAGATTACATGGGCCATCTTCCCACTGAAGGGGAGTTGACAGGCCATTTTGTCGAAAAACCAGTCCAAAAGGAGCTCAGACCCGTTTTTCGCCAAGCGCCACCCGCTGCCCCTAGCCCCAATACCCATATTGTGCAAGATGGGGAATCACTCTGGCTGATCGCCAAAAAATATCAAATCTCTGTGGAGAGGCTGATGGAAGCCAATCAGCTTCAAAATGGAGTCATTCGTGCAGGTCGCACTCTGAAGATTCCGCAGAAATAACAGGATCATACCCACCGGGATGCCAGGGGCCACATTTGATGAGCCTTTTCAATGCCATCCAGCCTCCCTTAAAAGGACCATAATGGTGAATAGCCTCCTCCGCATAGTGAGAGCAGCTTGGCGCAAAACGACAGCACTGGCCGACAAAGGGGCTTAAACAGAGTCGATAGATTTTGATCAGAATGATAAAGATTATTTTCATAGATGTAGTATTATAACAGAAAATTCACCATCATGCCAGTCATGAATTCCCCCACTATTCTAGCCCAGAAATCCCTTGAGCGAAAGATCGATTCTTTGTTAGAGTGTCATTCTCTTTTTCGCGAAAGTGGCGGAACTGGTATACGCGCTATCTTGAGGTGGTAGTGGAGCAATCCATAGGGGTTCGAGTCCCCTCTTTCGCAATGAAATATCTCCTCCTGCTCTTCTTGTTAACCGCTCCTCTTTTTGCTGAGCGTTTTGTCCCCGATGCCTCAGCACGCTCTTTCGAGTCGATAGAGGTGAAAAAAATGCGGGTCGACACCTTCGATTTTGAAGGGGATTTTCCTGAATTGGAAGAGATCAACATCGATGCGAGGAAGAAAAAGAATGTTGAACTCTTCCTCACAGGCTCCTATCCTCTACTCGAAAGGATCAACTATGAAGGCTCTTTCGGAATTCTCTCTGGCAAAATCACTGGCGATTTCCCGAACTTGCGCCTCATCAATCTGATCTGCAGAAGTTGCTCCATGAAGATCGACTTAGATGCCCCCTGGAGCCGCTCCTGTAGCATCAACATCCACGGCGCCGATGAAGATGTAGTGCTCACTCTCCCAAAAAATGTCGGTGTAGAAATTCACACGAAGGTGGCTATCAAGGGGAAGGTGATTCCCTCTGAAGGATTGAAGAAAATGGGAAAAATGGCCATTTTGAAGAAAAGCTACGTCAATGAGCTCGTGGAAAGTTCCCCCATCTTACTCACCATCTACGTCGAAGTAGCTGACGGAAGAATTATTCTCAACTAGAGGGTAGAACCTTCTCCTGCCGCGGGAGGTTATGCAAGAGGTCTAATGGAAATTTGGTTGGATACGATCGATCTAAAAGCGATCGAGAGGGCAAAGAAGCGTGGTTTGCTGCATGGAATCACCACCAATCCTACCATTCTTTTTGAAGCCACAAGCCCTGCTGAAGATGTTTTGGAAAACCTTCTCACCCATTTTTCTGGCCCAATAGCTGTCCAGACAACAGCTTGGACAGCAAATGAAATGGTCGAACAGGGGAAAGACCTCTATGACTTTTCCCCACGCATCATCGTCAAAGTGGCTGTCACAGAAGAGGGATTAGAAGCCATTCACCGTCTTGCCAATGCCGATATTCCCGTCATGGCAACTGCGATCTACGAGCCGATGCAAGCCTGCTTGGCAGCGCACGCAGGAGCCACTTACACCGCCCTCTATTATTCCCACCTCGGAGAAAACGCCCTTCCCATCTGCCGCACCATTCTCGAGATGAATCTCCCCGCAAAACTGCTCGTCGCCTCCCTCAAAACCCCTGAGCAGGTCGTCCAGTGTGCTGCAGCTGACTGTGATGCCGTCACCCTCAAAGCCTCCCTCTTCGAAGAGTGCCTCAAGCCTCCCCAGCAAGCCATCGAGCAACTCCACCGCTTCGACCAGGCCTGGAAGAAGGCCCCTTCTTCGAAGTTACTACCCTTTTAATAGATCTTTTTTATCTCGCCCAAACGAAGGATTCAGGATGCCATTTCAGACACTCCTATTGCTCTCCATCCCCTACACCCTGCCAAAGGTTAATATGATGTTCCAGATCGGACAAAATTGAGAGTATATCATCAAAGCTAATAGGCTTCGTAAGGTACATGTCGCGCATCGATTGGTAGTCACGCCGCAATGCAGGTAATCTCTCAGGCCGAGGAACAAGGCGAAAGGTTCCAGGTTTGGCTAGGTCATAGTTTGCCCACGAACTGCCAAAGAATTGACTCTTCCATAAAACGACCCTGTCTCGGAGATCGTGTTGATTTATAGCCATGATTGCCACAGGGTGATTCGCTAGCGCCGCAGTATCAGCGTAATGGCGTGAAAACCTATCTGGCGTTGGTTTATCGGATGGTCGGTGATATTCTGTATGAAGGATCGTAGCCTTTTCCCAGAAACACCGATCTATCCCTAGTGCCACAACTTCGCATTGCCAATCTGGAAATGCAACAGGAAGAACTTCAGCAACCCAGGGTCGTATCGTGTGATGGCCTATTGGTTGCTGATCGGTGAGAGAGCCGAATTCTAGTTTTACAGAACGTTTGAGATACTCGAAGCCTGTTGGTTGCGACGATGGGTAGTGAAAAATGAATACCGGCGAATTCGTTTTGGGTTCTTTCAAAAACTCGAATCGCATTTGATCATTTTTCCCCAGAATGTCGACCACAGTTGCTTCCAACGCTGGCATGATCTGGGTTCGAATAGCAACCTCGCATGCAGCTTCGGCTTTTGTCATCCATTTGTTGCCCTGATTATGGGTTGTACCGGCTTCAGGGAGTCTCAGAAAAGTAGGTGATAGCGAGAGATCTATATCTTCAGAGAAGCGATCGATTGCGCCAAACACCTTTGACAGTGATGTGCCTCCCTTGAATACGAGGCTGTTTGCGAACTCGCGATTCGAACAGAATACCGAGCAACCAGCATACCCAAAAGTCTTTTTCCATGATTACAGGGGATACATTTCTCTGAATTGCCGCCTGTTCAATGTACAGGCGTTGTTCGTCGGAAGACAATTCTAAAAAGCCAAGTTTCACACTATCCTCCGCAGCCAGTTTCCTGAAAATTGGGTGCATCCATTCTGGCGCAAGTCGAATGTCCTTGAGCAGTTCACGTCGTTTATCAGCCGGAAGAATCCGCTTCAAATGCTCAAGCCGCTCCGTAGTCACATTTTCTTTGCCTAGTTCGCGCAGAGCCTGGATCAGAAGTCCACTGAGCCGACCTGCCATCGCCATATTTTTTGCGGTCGTTCGCCGAAGTTGAATTGTAGTTAGGCCAATTTTTACCGTCCGACTTGGCCCATCAGTCAGGAATACCACCTTGGCCGGAACCTGTTCGGATAGACCTAGGATGTTTGCTGCGTAGGCTCCAGTTGGCTGAATACGCGTGTAATCGCGGCCAACCAATGCTTCTGCTATTTTTTCAGGAGATGGTAGAAGCCGCCCAAGCTATAGGGTGCTCTTCAGGAAAGTCATATATCCCTCTGGCAAGGCGGCGAATGGTTCCTTTCCGAACGAGCCGGTGAAGAACGACATCAATAGTCTCTCTGCTGGCCAAATCCAAGAAATCTGTTGGAACAAACACAGAGCCATGTCCCCAGGCTATTTATAGCCTCAAGTATCTGCGAATCGATGCTTTTTAGATGTTTTCGATCACTCTTCATGTAAGAAATAGTGCCCTGTTTTTCTTACAAAATCAAGGGTTATCTGAAGGAAGTATCTACTCGGCTGACCAATAGGAGAGCCTTTGAATTTCATCTCATTCTTGTGAGGTAAAATTAAGAGCCAGAAGAAAGAGATTGATATTTTTTGCTTTAAATTAAATTAATTTTATACTATTTTGATAATAGAGGGATTTGATTATGGACAAAGTGGTTCTGAGAGAAAATTTTATAGAACTGATTCAGGATATTTATGATGCGGAGCTACAGATCATCGATCTCCTGCCTCAAATGATCGAAGCAGCTTCTTATCAAGAGCTTAAGAAGGCTTTCGCTCGACATCTCAAGGAGACGAAGGGGCAGGTTGTCCGCCTTGAAAGGGTTTTTGAACTCTTAGGAGAAGAGCCAAAAAAGAAGACCTGCTATGCGATGAAGGGGCTGATCAAGGAGGGTCATGAGATCATGCAGAAAAGTGAGCTCACTCCTGCCCTAAAAGATTCTTTTCTGATCATTGCGACGCAAAAGATCGAGCATTACGAAATTGCCACCTATAGCGCTCTCTGCGTCTTTCTCACCCATCTCTCTCAAGCGCTCGAGGATCCCAATCTCAACAAGATCTTCAATCTCTTGCGAGAAAATCTCACCGAAGAGAAAAAGACCGATCTGCTCCTCACAGATATCGCAGAGGGCACCCGCTCCAAGGATGGGATCAACGATGCTGTCGAACTCGAGATCGCCAGCTGCTGCGAGTAGGCTTTACATTTTTGCCCACAACACTCAATATGTCCTAAAAATTGGACTAGGGCTATGCACGTTGAAGTGGGTGGGGAGAAAATCCCTGTAGAATATGCGAATAATATTTGGACGGAAGCGAGAAGCAGCAGCGTCATCGTGACGGTGGCGTTGATCGTCCTTTTAGCGATTGGGGGATTTTATGCCATCTACCCATTGGAAGGGTTGGGATTTAGTCAGATAGGGAGTTGGATGCTCACGGGTGCTGCAGCTCTCACTATCGTTCAGATCGCTCTCATCGTAGCCTGGACCCAGTTGAATCGGCCCACTTTTCAAGGCGATAAGCATACCTTCGCCAAACTGGATCGTTTTCAGGATCATGAGAAGGGGTTTGACTTTGCCGGTTTTGTGGATAAAGGAAGTGCATTTATGGCCTACTTCTTAAAAGATGGTGCTCGGAAGCGCTTTGTGATTTTACGCGATAATGAGATTGCCGCTGAATTCTTCGATAATGTCCGTCAAACCTACGAGTGGGTTACGTTAGGTCCTCACTAAAGTAGTCTTCACCGAAGTCCTCTTTTTTGAGAGGGCGCCTGCCATCGAGAAAGGCTTTCCTTTTCGCAGCACCGATCTTTCCAATGAGGGCGGCGCAGGAGCCCTCATTCTTCTCGGCAAGCTCGCGAGCGAAGGCATCAGCATCGATTGAGCTGTCGAGGTTGGCCTTCTTCAGATTGCTTGCAAAGATCTGCTGGCGTGTTTCTAAGTTGGGTAGGTCGATCAAGAAGTGTTTTCCTAAGCGGCCATCACGCAGAAGAGCCTCATCTAATTTATCAAATTGGTTGGTGGTTCCAATGATCAAGTAGCGTGGCGTTTCGCTAGGGGTTCCATCGATGATGCCAAGCATGTGGTCGACGACTTCGTTAGCTACATGATGCGAGTCTCCACGTTTAGGGAAGATCCCTGTAATTTCATCAATTGTCACAACGCGGAACTTATCTTCATCAACCTTGAAGAGCGCAGTAATATTTTTCTCCGTCTCCCCATACCATTTACTTTTCAAATCTCCGCTGCGAATCTCTTTGTAATCACCACCTAAGAAATCGGCGATCGCTTTGGCGATGGTGGTTTTGCCTGTGCCCGGAGGGCCATGCAAGAGAAAACCGGCGTCGAAGGTTAAGTCGAGAGGGCCATTTAATCGATATTCGTGCCAAATGGATAATTCATCTAACAGCTCTTGGGGGAGTCCAAAGATCCCTTTAGCTTCGAAAAACTCTTTCGCTGAAACCTCTATAGGTGCTGCTGCTTCTTCTTTTTTGATCACAGTGGGAATAATAGTTGGTGCAGCAGTAGCAACAATTTCTTTGGAGCTTTTGCTCGGTTTATCGCAGCAATTGTCATTGTGGCAGCAGTGGGTAATCAAACCGAGCAATGTTCCGAAGCCGCCGATGCTAGCTGAAGTGATGCCTGCGGCAAAGAAGTTGTAGTTGTAGACTGCTTGTAAGGAGAGGAGAGCGACTCCAGCTAGAATCAGGAGAGCGCCGAGGGTCCAGGCAAAATATTCCATTTTGCAGACATTGCGGCCACACCACTCTTTTTTGATAGGTGGCGGGGTGGGTGGAAGTTGATCGTGTGCGGAAGCGAGGGGATTTGTAGCCATAAAGAAAATTATAACACATTGGATTTAAAGTGACTAACCTTAAAATATTTGTTTAAATATTGTGCTGATTTTAGTTTGGAACTGTTCAGGAATGGCATAAGAGTCGGTCTGTGCTAAAGAGCGGCAGTGAGCCAGCTGGACTAGGAGGGCCTCCTCCTCTTCACTAAAGGGAATGGACCCAGGAGGGGCTGAAGAGGGGGAATATTGCTCGCCGCCATAGCGTCTTGAAGTTTGTGGAGCTGAAAGCTGCAGCATCCCTTCATGGACCAAAATTTTGATAAGAAAGAGTGTCACGCAATTCTGGGGTGTGGCGCTCTTGGGCAGATGGTCTAGAAAGTGGCGGAATAGGAGGTAGAGTTTAGGTGCGGGTTTGCCCTGCCATTGTGAGGCGAGGAGGGCCTGGAGGCAGCTGTCGGCGGCCAGTAAGGTTTCATAACGCTCCCGGAGGCCGAGATGTTGGGAGAGAATGGTTCCCTCGGTAAGTCTATGGAGCTCCTTGCGGCCAGACAGGTAGTGCCATTCCGCTTGTGTCAAGGGGGAGGTGAGCGCTGAAAAGTGGAGATACTCCTTCTTTCGAATGCGGACAAACATTTTTAAAATGCCGAGGGGAGAGAAGAGGGTGAGGATACGGTCGTAATCCTTAAAGGGAGTGACTTGGAGGACAATGGCTTCCACTTGGTGGGTCATGAAAAAAGGATGCCGCAGTTTTAGCTTGAGGTCAACGTCTTTTCTTGATAACTTAACGAGCTTATCGAGCAGAGCACCGATAGCTCAATCGGATAGAGTACCTGGCTTCGAACCAGGTGGTTAGGGGTTCGAGTCCCTTTCGGTGCGTTAGACTTAAATGTAGGTAATCAGATGACCGAAAAAACCAAATCAGAGATTAGAGAGAAGTTCGCTAAAGATGGATATCCTTTTCACATCGTAGGACGCCATATTGCGATCACCGATCCGATGAAGTCCTATGCAGTGGATAAACTGACTAAGCTTTTAGATCGATTTGGTGAAAGAGTGATCGAAGCCAACATCATCATGGATGTGCAAAAATTGATGCACGCTGTCGACTTTAATCTGATCGTGAATAATACGCGCATCAAGGTGACAGGGCGCACCGAAAATATGTATGCCTCTATCGATCAGGCGATCGCCCGCTTAGAGACCAAATTGGCACGTTACAAAAAACGGCTCCGTGAACACCATGCGAGAGGGATTTCGGTCATCGACATGAACGTCAACGTGATTGAGAGAGCTGCACCTCTCGATGATATCAATGACCAGATCGAAGAGGAGACGCTATCTAAGATCGAAGAGCGCATGAAGCCACACACCGTTACGAGCCGAGAACAGAAGCCTCTCAAGACGCTCAATCAAGAAGAGGCGATTATGAAAATGGAACTTTCAGAAGATCTCTTCATGATCTACAGGAGCGAGGAAGACAGAAAGCTGAAAGTGATCTACAGACGCAATGATGGCAACTATGGCGTCATCGAGCCCGAAAAATAGACTTCTTTCAAAACCTCAAGTGAGCAGCAGAAGTGAAGGTTTTTGTTTAGATTTTTTTCTTCACCTTTTTGACATACTCAAAATGAGTAGGCGAAAAGGGGAAGAAAAAAAGATAAACGAAAAGATTCCTTCCGCTGCCGCAGGAGGTTATGAAAGATGTCTAATGATCAACTCTTTGATCCTTTTCGTAAAAAATGGGTTCAGGCCACGCCTGAAGAGCGGATCCGCCAGAGATTGCTCCAAGAAATGGTGGGCCAATTAGGCTACCTACCCCATTTGATCGCTCTAGAGAAAGAGCTGGGACAGCTGCCCCATCTTCAGCAGAGGGGCGCTAGCTGTCCCAAACGCAGGATCGATCTTCTTGTCTTTTCGCCCCAATCACTCAAGCCGCTGCTGATGGTGGAGTGCAAAGCAGTACCTTTATCCCCCACAACCATCCAACAGGTCATCGGCTATAATAGTTTTGTAGAGGCTACTTTTATTGCCGTGGCTAACGACCAACAGGTGATGACTGGCTTTTACGATAGCTGTGAAGGGAAATACCGGTTTGAAAATGGGTTACCCCATTTTAAACATCTGGTTGAGGCGTCGGCTCACCATTAGACCTCTTGCATAACCTCCCGCGGCAGCAAAAGGGGTCTTTTCGTTTATCTTTTTTTTCTCCCCTTTTCGCCTACTCAATTTGAGTATGTCGAAAAGGGGAGGAAAAAAATCTAAACAAAAATCCCTCCTTTTCCTACACACGTGAGGTTACGCAAGAGGTCTATTTGCATTCAACTGAATAGCTTTAAACTGGTTCACCATCTGACCGCCCGACTCTTTGATCGCATTGAGCAGGCAGCGGCCAGCTTTTTCAGCCTGTTTGGCGACGCTGAGGATGATAAAGAGGTCGACCGCTAGGAAAGCGAGCGTGACTGGGATGGCCCAGAGAAGGTGGAGAGGCGCTTTCATCCCGATCGAATAGACGAAGAGGCCATCCCATGCCAAAAGTCCCACTGCAATGGCTGCGACAACCGCGGCAACAACTAAGAGAGCTACCGAACAGCCTGAGGCTTCAAAAAAATAGCCCACGCCTTTAGCAGCATGGCAGAAATTTTCTTGGGAGCAACGGTTTGAGGGTGCAGTCATGTGAAAGATTATGGAGAAGTTTTAAATTAGTCTAAAGACAAATGTTCGGAAGTGATTTGGGAAGAGGAATCAATGACAACGACCCGCTCAATGGCGTTAGCAAGTTCTCGGATGTTACCGGGCCAGGCATGGTGGAGGAGCTTTTTCTCAGCTTCCTTGTTGAAACTTTTTTTGGCCTTTCGATTTTCTTGGCAATATTTGTGAAGGAAGTAGCGGGCGAGAGGCAAAATATCTTCGTTTCTTTCGCGCAAGGGAGGCAAGTGGATCGGAATCACATTGAGGCGATAGAAGAGATCTTCCCGAAGAATTTTTTCACGGACGGCCTCTTTTAGATTGCGATTGGAAGTAGAGATGAGCCGGACATCAACCGCTAATGGCTTGCTTCCTCCCACGCGTTCAAATTCTTGCTCTTGGATGACGCGGAGGAGTTTGGGTTGCAAGCCGATGGGAATCTCCGTCACTTCGTCGAGAAGGAGTGTCCCTTTGTCAGCGAGTTCAAAGCGGCCTGCCCTCTTCGTATTGGCCCCTGTGAAGGCCCCTTTTTCATGGCCAAAGAATTCTGACTCGATCAGGGTGTCGGGAATGGCTGCACAGTTGACGCGGATATAGGGCTGGGGCGCCCTTAAGGAGTGCGCATGGATCATCGCTGCTAAAACCTCTTTCCCTGTCCCCGACTCGCCGTGAATGAGAACGCTCGCATGGCTTTTGGCGATCTGGATCACTTCCTGGATGATTTTCTTCATGATCGGACTTTCGGCAATCACCTGTGTGGGCACCTGTTTCGAAGCCACCTCTTCGCGTAAGTAGATGTTTTCTTGGACAAGCGCGACATGGGCACTCGCCTTTTCGATCAAGGTTTCGATCGCATCGGGAGTAAAGGGCTTGAGGAGGTAATTAAAAGCACCGATGCGCATCGCATCTACTGCTGACTCGATCGTTCCATGTGCAGTCATGATAATCGTGATCATTTGGGGCGCACACTCTTTGGCTTTGCGCAGCAGTTCTATTCCTGAGAGATCGCCCATTTTCATGTCGGTGATCATCAAATCAAAGCTCTTCTTTCTCAAATGGGCCAGCGCCTCTTTTCCGCTGCTGGCGACCTCCACTTCATACTGTTTGCGACTTAAAGCCTCGGCGAGAAAGCGGCGCATCAGCTCTTCATCATCGACGATCAATATTTTTTCAATGCGCATCGATGCCCTATTGTAGAGAGAGTTGAATCGTGAATTTGGATCCCGCGCCAGGTTTTGAGAAAACTTCGATCTTTCCACCGTGCGCTTCGAGGGTAGAGAGAGAGGTGGCCAATCCCAATCCAGTTCCGGTAGATTTTGTGGTAAAGAAGGGGGTGAAAAGTTTTTCGATCTCCTCGCTTTCCATCCCTTTTCCATCATCCTGGATGGTGAGATGCCCTTTCTTAGTCAATGTCAGCTTGATCTGGCCAGCCCCTGCCTCAGCCGCATTGCGGAGCAGATTGAGAATGACACTCTGAATTCTATCTCGATCAAGAGAGAGAAAGAGGCTCTGTGGGTAAGTTTTGAATTGGATAATAGGAGAATTAGGCGCTGCTTGAAAGAGGGCGCAGCTTTCGCGAATGAGCTTCACAAGGTCGGTAGGGGTAAAATGGAGTTTCAACGGTCTCGAATAGTCGAGAACATGGCTCACCAGCCGGTTGAGAGCGCCTGTGCCTTGCAAAATGGCCTCGACCATGCGTTGGTGGGAGGGCTCCGGTAAATCGCGCTTCAGGAGCTGTGCAAAGCCTTCTATCCCACCTAAAGGATTGCGGATTTCATGGGCTAATGTCGCTGCCATTTCACCCAGCTCACGTAAGCGCTCCGATTGGTTAAGGCTGCTCTGCATCTTTTGCTGATCGGTGCGATCACGCAGCAAGAGCAACATCCCCTTCTTAGGAATGTAGGAGGTGGCCACTTCTACTTCTTTGCGATTCCCCAGGGTGAGAAAAAGTTTCTGTCCCCCCTTTTTCTCCTGCAATCTTTCTGTCATCGAAAAGCCAAATAGGGAATCGGAAAAGCTCTCCCAATAACAGCGTTTCACGACCTCCTCTCTGTTTAAGCCTGTCACCTCTGCTGCGACAGGATTGAAAAAGAGAACGATCCCATCTTCATTGACAAAGAGAAGACCTTCTGGAAGGTAGTGGATCAGCTGCTCCATCGTCTGATTAGAACTTTCGAAGCTAGCTCTCAGCTCATTAAATTGACGGCAGAGAGAGAGATAAGCTGCTTCAAGCTTCTGTGTCTCCTTTACATAATGGCCCAAAACTCCCAGTAAAGTTTCAGGAGGGGCGCTTGGCGGGAGAGAGCTCTGTTTTTCTTTTTTCTTGGTTGACGCCATCGAGATGCAAGATCCGTATTATCACTGTACGTATGTTTTCTAATTCCTCCGAAATCTCATGAGAGATCGTGTGGAGGGACTCTTTAAAAGGGGCGATCTCTTCATCGATCTCTTCGATACAGGAGAGAAGAATTTTCTTCTGTTCGAGAGAGGCGATCCATTGATCAAGCGGAAGGTCGGTCTCTTGTTCGGAGAGATCCAAAATGGTTTCGAAAAAGCCTTTCTTTTTCTGGAGTAGCTGGAGGAGTTTTTTTTCCTTCATATGAGCCTCTCTTAAAGAATCTGAGCCAATTTATCAACAAATAATTTATAATTGCATTGCTTGGATTTTGGTTTTATAGTCTTCACAGCTAACCTTTTCTTTTTTTATGTTTTTGCGACTCCTTTTAGCTGTTTTTTCTTTCTGTTTTGTTTTCAGAAACTTAGATGCGGCCTCTTTTCAATTTGATAGCCACGTCGATGAGATATTGAAGGAGTGCCAGGTTCCAGGGATCGCCATCGGCCTTGTGATCGATGGAAAAACAATCTGGATGAAAGGATATGGTTGGCGCGATCTCGAAAAGGGTCTACCTGTCGATGAGCACACGGTTTTTGGTGTCGGCTCTTGTACAAAAGCATTTACTGCCCTTCTCTTAGGGCAGTTAGTTGAGGCGGGGAGGATCTCATGGGATGACCCTGTCACACGCCATCTGCCTGAATTTCGCCTCTACGATTCCGCGTTGACGCAGCAGGTAACGATCCGCGATTTGATCGCCCATCGGACCGGCTTTCCCCGCTATGATGCGATCTGGTTTTCCAATCAGATGCAGCGCCAGAAGATCCTCGATCTTCTCCCTTACCTTCAGCCTGCCTGTGGCCTGCGCGAAAAGTTTTACTACAACAACATCATGTACGCTGTGGCGGGGATGGTTGTGGAGAAGATGCATGGCCAGAGCTGGGAAAGCGTCATGGAAACGAGGTTGTTGCAGCCACTCATGATGGAGGATGCCAATGTTTCTGTAACGACCACCTCTCAGGGCAGCAATTTTGCCCTTCCTTATGCTGAGATCCACGGAAAAATCAGCGAGCTCACCTTTCTCAATGTCGAGCCGGTGGCTCCAGGGGGCGCTCTGAATGCCAGCGTCTCTGATATGGTGCAGTGGATCCATCTCCAGCTGGGAAAAGGGGATTTTCTCGGGAAAACTTTTGCTCGCGAAGAGACCTTTCACGAAATGGCCACCCCTCATATGACAATCGAGGGGGGAGATTTTTCTGCCTATGGCTTGGGCTGGTTTTTAGGGAATTACAAAGGGCATCAGACGATCAGCCATGTCGGATCGATCAGAGGTTTCACCTCGGAGCTCTTTCTCATGCCTAAGCAAAAAATCGGCATCGTGATTTTAACCAATAGCAGCAGCGATGGCCCTTTTGCGCTCACCGCCTTAAGAAATTTGATCCTGGATGAAGTATTGGGTGGAGAGCAGTTTGGTTGGATCGAGAAGATGAAGCGCGCTCGCCAAGAGCAACTCCATGGCCGCAGGGTCAACCCTCTCGATTATGAAATCTCTCATGAGGAGCGCCTTGACGACTATGTGGGACACTATCGCCATCCTGCCTATGGTCTCGTGAAAGTCGAGCGCGAAGAGAACCATCTCATGGCCACTTATGGATGGATCCATTTCCCTCTCTATTTTGAAAGTCAGCACCACTTTATTGGTTACATTCCTGAACTTTTGATATTTGGGGAAAAGCGACCTATCGATGCCACTTTTATCCCCGACTACTGGTGGGGAGAGTTCCAGGAAATTCAGCTCTCTCTGGAACCGGCCGCCGCACCCCTCTCATTTATTAAAGAGTAACGTATGCCCTATCTTCTACTTCTGCTTCTATTTTTGCCCCTGACTGCCCCTGCTGAGCCATTTCATGCCAAATTTCCACGCGCCCAGGTTGGCATCTATGTTGTGGAGAGGGATCTTCCCGAAGCTCTTAATGCAGTTAACAATGTCAAACCCCTCTACGCACACAATGAGGACTCTTTTTTTATTCCAGCCTCCGTCTTGAAAGTGGTGACAGCCTTTGGAGCCATGCATACGCTGGGTGAGGAGTTCACTTTTCATACCGACCTTGCCTATGAAGGTACTATCGGAACCGACGGTACTCTGCACGGTAATCTCTGGATCCGAGCAGGAGGTGACCCAACCCTCTCGCTCGAAATCATCGAAGAGTGGGAGCGAGCCCTCCGCAACCATTTCATCCGTGCCATCGATGGGAAAGTGATCATCGACGCGAGTTGCTACGAAACGGCGATGGCCTCTCCCTACTGGCTCTTTGAAGATCTTGGCAACTATTATGGGGCTGGCCCTTCCGGATTGACGATCCACCACAACCTATATCACATCACCTTCAAACCCGGCTCACAGATCGGTGATCCGGCACAAGTGATTCAAATAGATCCCCCCATCCCTGGCCTCATCTATCACAATGAAGTCACTACAGCAGCAGCTGGTACGGGCGATCGCGTCGTCGTCTTTGGCTCCGAATATTCTCCCCTCCACTACTATCGTGGTACCATTCCGATCGATCAACCCACCTTCTCCATCAAAGCTGCAATCCCCGATCCACCCCTCTTCTGCGCCCAGCTACTCACCCAAAAACTGCGCCCCTCACAAGGCTTTCAGATCATCCGCGAAAAAATACCTACACCCACCCTACATCCCATCCAAAGTTATGCTTCTCCTTCACTCAAAGAGATCGCCAACCGCATGCTCAATGCAAGTGATAACTTATATGCGCAGCATCTCCTAAAAGCCCTCGGCCACGGCCACGCCGATCAAGGCGCCCACCACCTCGAATCGCTCCTTCTCTCCAAAGGAATTCCCGCCAAAATCAAAGATGGAGCCGGCCTCGCCCGTCTCAACCTCCTCACCCCCAAAGGCCTCGTTGACCTGCTCACCTCAGAGCCTCTCTTCGACACCCTCCCCACCCTCACTCCCACCCTCCACGCAAAATCCGGCACCATGTCCGGCATCCACAACCTCTCCGGCTACCTCCGCACCCCCACCAAAGAGCTCATCTTCGCCATCTTCATCAACCACCACACCTCCACCCCCACCGCAATCCGCATCCAAATCACTGAGTTCCTCATGGAACTTTCCAACTCTTCACAGACTAAACAATAGGAAAATCCTGAATTGAGCAGACAATCTCCTACCGCATCTCGCTGAATTCGCTGTTAGCCTCCAATTGTTATGCTGATCGGTTGCGAGACATTGCCTGAGGCATCAATTGATTCGATAAAGTAGGTATAGGAGACCCCTTTTTTTACATGACAATCTTCAAAGTGGACAATCGGGTCACTCGTATAAATGGTTGCAAGCAAATTGCTCAAATTGTTCAAAAAGATCTTGTAACCCACTGCAGGGACTCCTCCCGTAGGGGCTGTCCATGTTAAATAATTGACATACTCTGTCCAGGTTAAAAACTGGTTGGTCAATTGAACAGCTGTCAAATTGCTAGGCGGTGAGATTGTGCTACTTATGAGTTGATAAACTGAGACTGTACTGTCACCAAAATTAGCCACTGCGGCAAACAAGTTGCCTGAGACAATAGGTGAGAAGGCGATCCCGTCAGGATTGATGCCTGATGCAAAGGGAGAGCCTGGTAGCTGCGTAAAAAATCCTGTTGTTTGATTGACTTGGTATAGCGAAACATCATTGCTACCAAAGTTCACAGCGGCTGCATATAAATTTCCCATATAGATGGGCGAGAAGGCGATTTGGTTAGTCCCAGATCCAGCAGAAAATGGAGAAGAGGGAACTTCAGTAAAGGTGCCTGTTGTTTGATTAACTTCAAATACTGATATCGTATTACCTATATCATTAGTGACAGCAGCAAACAAATTACCAGATGCTAAGGGTGAAAAATTCACATTATAAGGTCCGCTTCCTGTTGCGAATGGCGAACCAATCACAGAGGTAAATGCACCTGTGGTTTGATTGACCTCATAAACTGAGACAGTATCATCATTAAAGTTCACAACGGCAGCAAACAGATTACCCGCTACCAATGGTGAAAATGTGGCATTATTAGGTAAAGCGCCCGTTGGAAATGGTGAACCAGGAACTTGTGTAAATGTCCCTGTATTTTGATTGACTGCATATACGGAGACGTCGTTATCAGCGGAATTCGCTACGACGGCAAACAAATTGCCTGATGCAAGAGGTGAAAATTCTACACTTACGGGGCCTTTCCCAGTGGAAAAAGGAGAGCCAGCAACTTGTGTAAATTCCCCAGTTGTTTCGTCGACCGAGTAGACAGTCACCGTATTATCATTGAAGTTGGCCACAGCTGCAAACAACTTTCCTGAGGATGTGATCGGTGAAAATGCCGCCCACGCAGGAAGGCTACCAGTTGCAAATGGAGAAAGAGGAACTTCCGTGAAAGCACCCGTTGTCTGATTGACCTCATAGACCGAAATTGTATTACTAGAGTAATTGGGTACGGCTGCAAACAGATTTCCCAAAACTACCGGAGAAAATATGGATGTGGCTGGACCTGAACCCGCCGGAAAAGGAGAACCAGGCACCTGTTGGAAAGTAGTGGCAGATAATCTCGCCACTAAGAGTAACTTTAGAAAAATAGATCCGAAAAAGCATAGTTTGAATTTCATAAATGCCCTGCGAGATTGAAGAGGAGTCTTATAACAAAATATAAATCTAATTTAAAGAAAAAGAGTGACCTCTCAAGAAAACCGGGACTGTTGCACAACCCCAAATCATTGAAGAGGAAAGGTCTGAATGAAGGGATTGCGGGCGGTAAACGATGCGATGAGCTGGCTCGAAAATATAACAAGAGAGCGTCCACTGCCCCAAAAATCGCCGAGTTCCTCATGGAACTCGCCAGCTCGGCGCCGTAGGCTAGCAGAGCGCTAACTTGAGATTAGATGCTAACCACCAAGGGGGGTGAGCGGGAGCCTGTGGCGTCGATTGCTACGATGTAGTAGGTTGCATGGGCTGTCTTGGAGCAGGTGACAAAGAGGAGTGGTCCTGAAGCGGAGACACTCCCTAAAACCTGTGTCAGAGCCGCATCGGAAAAAATGATATAGGAGACGGGTGGAGAGCCGCTGGTGGGGGGCGACCAGGTGATTGTGTTTTCATAACAGATTTGGGTCAAAAATTTGTCCACTGTTTGAGAGATGGCTCCATTGGTGGGAGGAGAGGGGGCAAATGCGACGACGAGCTGTGTCAGGGCAAAGTCAGCTCCATGGTTACTGAAGACCTGTCCTGTAAATGTATTGGAGCTTGCAATCGATGTGCCTGCACTATTGGTCACAGTAAGTGTCACGGTGAAAGGGCCATCAGTGGCATAGGTGTGACTAGTGGTCGGTGACGTGTCGGTCTCTTGATTTCCATCACCAAAATCCCAGTGCCAAGTAGCAATCGTACCGACAGGCGATATTGAGCCAAAGCCATCAAAGAGGGCGGTATTTCCGGGGGCAATTGTTATCGAAAATCTGGCGACTGGGGCTTGGTCGGGAGTAACGCAGGGCCATGTGCCATGAATATCGGTGGCTGGAAGTGGAATAGGGAGTGCAGTAGGGGTACTAGTATCAATATTGTTAATTATAACAACTTCATGAGCAGAAGCAGCATTGCTCGTTGCAAATCCAGTATGGCCATCGGGGGTTATCCAGATGCCTTCTGGGAATGGGCTTATAGCAATAGAGTTGAGTAAGTTGGGAGTCGTTGTCGTGACAGCATATCTTGAGATCGTACTATTATTTGTGTCGGCAGAATAGACAAATTGATTTTCGCGCCCTGCCACGAGTTCTGAAAAAAATGTCAGACCTGCATTAGGGCCAGATGCGGCCGGGAAAGTGGGAGTGGTGGAAAGATTTGTCATGCCCTGAATATCTGAGTTACCGCTGTCAACAAACACTCCAAAACTTTGATCAGGCTTGATTGTGAGCCAGTTAGGTTGACCCCCGGCAGGTATGGGCGTAGGGAGGAGGTAGCACTGCGTCGCTGGTAGCATCAATCTTGTACATTTGATCTGAAACAGTACCCCCCACACAGGCGAAGCTGCCATCTGGTAGAAAGGCGACGCCTTCGCTATGCTCGCCCAGGGCTAAATGCACATTGCTAGTTACAGAAGGTTGCGAAGGATTAGTGAGATTGATCACTGTAAAATCATCGGAATTCTGATAAGTAATGTAGGCCTTGGGCAGAGTGGGATGAATCGCCATGACCAGAGGTCCGTTCAATGGCAGTGTTAAGGGGACAGGGATGATTGCATCGGTAGCAATGTTGATCACTGTGAGGGTATTGTTAGTATTGCCGAGCACATAGGCAAATTTGCCGAAGGGGTCGATGGCAACATCTCGAGGCCCACCACCTACGGGGATAGCGGCGCCAAGTACGCTTGTCTGCGCATTAATGGGATAGACATTTCCCGAATCGTTGATGGGGACAAAAACAGTCCAGTCACCTGTGTAAGTAAAGAAATCGTTGGGGTGGTTTGGGGGAGAGGTGCCCGAGGGAGCTATGACAACCACAGTGACATTCTCCGGCACATGGATAGCAGAAGTGAAAGTGATTGTTGTATCATTGACAACGGTGAAAGAAGAAACAGCGACACCGTCGACATCCACCTCAGTGGCGCCTGTAAACCCACTTCCTGAAATCGTTACTGAGGTACCGCCCGAACTCGGTCCATTGTTTGGCGTGATATTTGTAATCATAGGTGCAGCAGCAGACAAATAGCTACAGCCAAAGAGGAGTGCGAACATCAAGATCTGCTTCATAAAAGTCCCAAAGAGTTTTAAGAAGCAGTAAATCTATCAAAGAAAAAAAATAAATGCAATGGGATTCAATAGCGGCTGCAAGCATGCATTGGAGAGAAAAAAGCCTCTGGAAGAGATCCAGAGGCTCACTTTTTAGAAGCGATAGCCGATCAGGCCACCGAAGTTGGTGCCGCCGACGTCGCTAATTAAACCATGTGTTTTGGAAATATGAAGATAGTAGTAGTCGATGAAGAGGCCCCAGTAGGCACATCCACAGAAGGTGCGTTCGAAGTCAGCTTTGACCGCAACGCCTCCATCTTGGAAATGGCGATGTGTTCGGACGCAAGCACAATCGGTTTTATCATGGAGCCAGAGGTTATAGTAGACACCACCTACTCCTATGTTGAAGCTGTTGCAGCACCAGCAGAAGCGGTATTTCACACCAGCACTTAAGGTGAGAAGGTCGAGATTGGTTCTGTGGCTCTCACCAATTGATCTGCCACATGTGGGTAACCAGGTCACATTTTCCCAAATGCCCCAATTGCACCAGGGGCGTTGGGTAAATTCCAAACCATAACTCACCCTCGCATTTTTGTAGATGCGTCTAAAATGGTTACTAGTGGGATAAAAATAGGCAACTCTGAATTCAACGTCTGTGAAACGACCACAACAATCGCCACAGCTGCTGCCGCCCCAGCCACTATATCCATCAAAGGCTTTAGCGGTGGGATGGAGCGCAAGTAAGCAGAGCAAAAATAGAATGAAGGTTCGCATAGGATCTCCTTTTGAGCCCTTCATAAAAATTATTCTAAATAAATGCTACTTTTTTTTTAGTCGTCCTACGGGAGGAGGGGCAGGAAGCTAGAGTTAGATGCTCTTCACTAATGGGGTAGAAAGGAGACGGATGACGTTTGGGTCCATGGTGAAATCTCCTGCCCTTTGTCCTTAGCCTAATAACAGACGAACAGCCGTAGAGAGACCAAACTCTGCCGCAAGTGAAGCGCTGTATTTCCTGATCTACTTCGTTGCCCTACATTAATTCCAGCTGCTGAAGTAAAAGCTGGAGAGTGGGCATATCAGAAAGTGACCACATTAAAGGAGTTTGACCGAGTGCATCGCTTTGATTGACATGATAAGGCCAATTTTAATCCTTTGAGGGTCTAGAATTTTCCTTAAAGGCTTTGTAGGATCCGTCTTCCCTTCAACTTATCCTACAAAGCCAATTTTTTTAATTAATCTTGTGCATCTGGGATTTGAGAATCTGCATAAAAGCGTTGAGAAAGTCCCAACATCTGTTTATTAAATTCACTCATTGTTATTTCCTTATTATCTTTTTTCTTTTGTAAGGCCTCTTTGCAGCGTTCAAAGAGCTCATTGCGTACTTTATCGAAATCAAGCTTCAGCTCATTGAGTCCCGTAATGACCTCTTCATGGACACCTTCAACGTGAACTTCTTCAATAAGCTCAACCAACCGATTGCAAATCACTGCTTGCACATAAATATCTTCAGAAAGAGCAGCGTGATCAAAACTACTCATAGGAGCTTTTGTATAGGGGCAGCGAGGTCCTATGTTACCTGGATCTGGGTAGTTAGGTGGGCAGTTTTTAGGATCAGCAATCAATTTCCGATAGATTTTTAAATCGTAGAAATTCTTATCCACGGGGTGTCTGAATGGATATTGGATTAAGTTCCCAGTTATTGGATCAATATATTTTTTTAAAACCCCGTCCTTTTCAAAAACGGAGAGTAATTGTTCCTTCAGGGTTAATGCGCTCGGAATCTCTCGAATAATATCTCCCTCACCATATTGGCTTTCTATTCTCTCCACCCATTGATGATGTCGATCATATTTGCATGAAATAACAGTTACTGCAGTGATACCACCGATCGTGCCGCCAATAATATCACCAACAACAGCTCCTACTACACCACCTGGAGGCCCTGCGATTGCGGTGCCTATTATTCCGCCCGTGCCTGCACCGATCGCGGCTGAACTTGCAGTGGTAGCAGCAATAATGGCGACACGTTTCCAGGTTTCTATAGATCTAGAATTTTGCTCCACTTCATGAATAAGTTGTTGAGTACGACGATCGGAAATTGCACGAATTGTTTGCTCTCATCGCAATCTATCAGAGTGCAATGGCTCGTAAACTGCTGTTATTTCTCTGACTGACATAATAACTCCTTTATTTAATTAATTTTGAACATCTTCTCTAACAAAATAAAATATAAACAGCTATGCTAGAGGCAATAGCAGCGCCCACAGCAGCTGCTACAAGAATAAGCAACCAAGTCTTCCAGTTAAAAGAAGAAGAGGAAGAAGAATCTATTCGAGAATAGTTTTGCTCTACTTCAAGAATGATGGGATCTTTATGGAATTCGTTACTTGCTTTATTAAAAAGTTTATCAAAATCTGCTTCGCAAGCACCTTGAGCTTTCAAAGTGTCAAAAAGGTGTATTTGCCAAACTTTTCTTGAAGGCATATAGCATTTACATTCATCGGGATGTGTGTGTGCACCCCCAATATTCAGCAAATTTGGATACTCTATCGTGGACTTTTCTAATGAGTACCTCATCAGCATAGGGTACCCGTCGTTGAGGGCTTCCTATAGGATGGCCCCCTAAAACATGACCCCCTTCTAATGTTATGGCGCTTGACATCTTTCCTCCTTATTTTGAGTAATATCAAGAAAATCTAACGTAAGAATGTGTAAAGATTAGGTCAATCTAAAAGAATTTCTAAGAGTAAGAAAGATCTCCCTTTCGAGAGAATATCTTGAAGAGTGTATGACTAGGATGATGGGAAAGCCGCCCTACAAGGAGGCGGTTAAGAAGATTAGATGCTAACCACCAGCGGAGCTGAGAGGGCTCCATCGGCACTAACGGCAACGATGTAGTAGGTCGCATGCGCTGTTTTGGAGCAAACGACTAAGACTAGAGGCCCCGAAGCAGGTACGGTACCAAGAACTGTATCTGCAAAAATGATATAGGAAACGGGAGGGGAACCACTGGTCGGAGGCGACCAGGTGATCGTATTTTCATAACAGGCTTGCGTCAAAAACTTGTCCGCTTTCTGAGAGATAGATCCATTTGTAGGTTGACCTGGAGGAGCAGGGGGAAAAGTGACGAGTAGTGAAGTTTGAGCAAAGTCGGCTCCGTGATTGCTGAAGGTTTGTCCTGTGAATGTGGTTGAGCTTGCAATAGAGGTGCCTGCTGTATTGACCACCTGGAGTGTCACAGTGAAAGGACCGCTCGTGGCATAGGTATGAGAAACCGTAGGTGAAGTGGTAGTTACGGGAGGAGATGCATCTCCAAAATTCCAGACATATGTGGCAATGGTCCCCACAGGAGAAATCGAGCCGCTTCCATCAAAGAAAGCTATATTTCCTGGTGCTGTTGTGAAAGTGAACCGTGCCACCGGTGCTTGGTCAGGAGTGACGCAGGGCCAGAAGCTATCGATATTGCTGACTGGGAGGGTGAAGGTGGTGGCAACAGGTGCGGAAGGGAGACCATCTATTCGTGAAAGGGTAGTGGAAACTTCGCTTGTCACAAAAGCGGTCTTTGCGTCAGGCGTTAACCAGATTCCAAAGGAATCAAAACTACCGACAGTGGTGGTTGTGAGTAGGGTAGGATTGGGGAGTGTAGTTACATTGAATTGATGGACTGCCGTGCTGGGTACATTAGATGAGTTGAGGTCGTAGGCAAGAGTGCTATCTCGCGAAGCGACAATTTGGCTAAAAGAGTTGCTGGAGCCTTGAGAAAGTGTAGAACCAATAAAGCTGGGAGGTGAAGAAGTCAAATCGAATGTACGAATTGCAGTATTGGCTACATCAACTAATATTCCCGAGTCTTGGTTAGGCCTCATCGTAATCCAAGTCGGTATGCCTCCGCTAGGAAGTGATTGCTGCGAATCAATAGAATCGGTTGAGCTAACAATTCTATATAAAATACCCTTGGAATTACCAGCGATGTAGGCATGGAGACCATCTGGAGTAAAGGCGACACCTTCAGTTGTTTCGCCGCTTACACCTAGGGGAACGACTGTTGTAACAGTAGGCGCCTCCGGAGTGGTCAGATCGATCACGGCAAATTGATTGGCACTTCCATCGGTGACATAGGCTTTTGGCAGTGTCGGATGGATCGCCATGACATTAGGTACCGTAAGCTGGGGTAGTAGCAGCGTAGTCACCACAGTTTTCGTCGCCACGTCGATCACGCTGAGAGAGACGTGTAAACCACCACTATTCGTTACGTAAGCAACTTTACCGAAGGGATCAAAAACGACATCACGAGGGTCTACGCCTACAACAATAGGGGCAGTATCAAGATGGTGTGCATTCACAAAGTACTGAAAGACATTCCCTGTATTGAACACAGGAATGTAAAGTGTCCAGTCACCCGTATAAGTGAAGAAATCGCTGGGATGGTTAGGAGGAGAGGTGCCCGATGGTGTTGTGACAACCACCGCTACATTTTCCGGTACATGAGGTGCAGAAGTGAAAGTGATCGTTGTATCATTGAGAACGGTGAAAGTAGAAACAGCGACACCATCGACATCCACCTCAGTGGCACCTGTAAACCCACTTCCTGTGATTGTTACGCTGGTACCTCCCGCGCTCGGCCCATTGTTGGGCATAATGTTTGTGATGAGTGGCCCTGCAGTTAAGCAGCCACATATAAAGAGTAAAACCACTATCAGAAACTGCTTCATAAACATCACATAGTAAAGCCGCCCCCTACTTGAGGGCGGCCAAGAAGATAGAGTTAGATGCTAACTACAAGTGGAGGTGAATGAGCCCCTGTGGCATCCACGGCAACGATGTAGTAGGTCACATGAGCCGTTTTGGAGCAAACGACAAAGACAAGGGGCCCAGAAGCTGGCACCGTGCCTAGAACTTGAGTTAACCCCGCATCTGCAAAAATGATATAGGACACGGGTGCAGAACCGATGGTCGGTGGCGACCAGGTAATCGTGTTTTCATAACACACCTGGGTCAAAAATTTATCCGCTGTTTGAGAGATGGCTCCGTTGGTGGGAGCCGATGGGACGAAAGAGACGACCAATTGTGTCGCAGCAAAGTCAGCCCCATGGTTACTGAAGGTTTGACCTGTGAATGTGCTAGAGCTTGCGATAGAGGTGCCCGCACTATTTACCACCTGGAGAGTGACTGTGAATGGGCCACCTGAGGCATAGGTATGAGAAACCGTAGGCGAAGTGGTAGTTACTGGGGGAGTCGCATCTCCAAAATTCCAGATATAAGAGGCAATGGTACCCACAGGCGACACAGAGCCACTTCCATCAAACATTGCCACATTCCCTGGAGCTGTTGTGAAACTGAACCGCGCCACCGGTGCTTGGTCAGGAGTGATGCACGGCCATTCGCTGGCAGTTGCAGTTGCAGGAATGGTAAAGGGAGTAACTATGGGAACACCAGGTAAATTATCTACGCGTGAGGCGATATTTGAATTAGTACTTGTCACAAACGCCGTCTTGGCATCGGGTGTGAGCCAAATGCCGCGAGGCTCAGTATTAGTAATACCTTGAATAAAACCTGGAATAATGCTGGTGATCGAAGATAGTTGAAATTGATTAACAGACCCAGTTGCAGCGGTCAATGTGTTAAGATCATAGGCAAAACCGCTATCTCTTGAAACAACGATTTGTGTCTCATCATCCATGCCATTTGATGCTGCTGATCCAGGAAATGTAGTGGTTGTATTTGTTAAATCAAAGGAACGTATGAGATTATTCACGTTATCGGTGACGATGCCAAAGTTCTGGTTTGGCAGCATTGTAATCCAGCCAGGGATACCTACTGCGGGCAGAGGCGCACCGCCAGTAACAGTGTTGCTAGCGGAGGTTATTCTATATAAGTTACCGGAGGTTGCCCCGCCGATGTAGGCAAAAGTGCCATCGGGTGTAAAAGCAACTCCTACACTGTTATCACCTGCATTGATTGATCCAATTGTTGTCAAAACCGGACTTGCGGGGTTGGTAAGATCAATCACTGCAAATTTACCATTTGTAGCACCATCTGTGATGTAGGCCTTTGGCTGTGTAGGAGAAATCGCCATGGCGTTTGGATCGCCGAGTCCTGTTAGCGGTAGATCCGAGACTATCACTGTATTTGTGGCGACATTGATCACACTCAACGAATCACTACCATTATTCACAACATAAGCATATTTACCGAAGGGATCGACAACTACATCTTTTGGTGCACTCCCTACAGATATTGTACTAAGCAGTGGTGGCATGCCTGAGGGGGTCACATTATAGGCATACACTGAAGATGTATTTAATCCTGGAATATAAAGTGTCCAGTCGCCCGTAAATGTATAGAAGTCATTGGGGTGGTTAGCTGGAGAGGAGCCTGAAGGAGTTGTGACAACCACCGTCACATTCTCCGGTACATGGACAGCAGAAGTGAAAGTGATCGTTGTATCATTGACCGGGTTGAAAGGAGTTGAAACTCCATCGACAGTCACTGAGGTGGCGCCCGTAAACCCGCTTCCTGTTATTGTTACGCTGGTACCTCCCGAACTCGGTCCATTGTCAGGAGAGATATTCGTGATGAGTGGCGCCGCTGTTAAGCTGACGCATATGCCTAGAAAAACCAAAATCAAAAATCGCTTCATAAAAACCCCGTGGAAATTTTAAGAAGCTATAAAGCTATCAAAGAAAAAAAATAAGTTCAATAGATTTTAAAGAGAATTATTGCCTGATTTCAGATTTTTGAGGACGCAGCTTCCGCGCATCATGTCTTTTCTGGTTTGCCTCGTTTTTTTGAGCCCGAACTTCACGCAGTCTCTGCACACCATCAAATTTCCAGCACAAAACCGCACCCACAACCGAGAGGGCGACAGTTCCGAAAACGGCTCCAAGAATGATGGGTAAGTTATTTTGTGCATAATCTCCAAGATTGGTTTCTTGCTGAAGTTCACTCTGCGCTAACGGTGTTGAAATGCTGCATTGGTATTGATCATTGCAACCCAAAAAAGTAGGATCTCCCCCGCTACTATTGACCTTAGCGATACTTAATTGGGTGATTACGCTGGGATCGAAGGGCTGACCTTCTTGTACAAGACTCATATTTGCCGTGAAGACAAGCGAGTAGCCCCCACTATCGACGAGAATCACCTTGGTGACATTTGGTCCCACGGCAATCATCTGCCCTGTCACAGGAACAAAGCTACTCGTTAATCCAACTGGCAGATTAACAGTAATGGTAAATGCTCCTGAAATGATCGTGAAGGTGGGGCTAGGACCTGATGGAGTCAGGGTTGGAACTGAAGAAACCGCTACCGGAGTTGATGGAGCAGGTGTGGGAGGATCTGGCTGAGGCGGAGAAGTAAGAAAGTAGGTTTTATCTAGATTCTCATCCCAAAATCCTACGATACCCGTAGCATCATCAAAACAACCCGTCACCGGCTTGGGCGGGGTACTCGTATTCCCAAGGTAGCCCGAATATCTGGCCACAGTTACAGCACTACTATTATTTCCAGCATCCACATAACTATAATCGATCGCCACAGATCCATTAATCGATTCTTTTGCATAAAAATAGAGGTGGGGATATTGCGGGCCGCACTGAGCAATCCGCATTTTAGAGATAGGAATTGGTTCCTGACTCAACGCTCGACTGGCAATAATTTGATGATTGACGATGTCGTAGGTATAAAGAGTCGGACTCATCTGATCCGAGCCTCTAGAGATAAAGGTACTAAAGTTAGCTGAACTTTTAGAGACTTGAGTAGTTGGTGTCGTTAGATCTGGAATGACTTGATCATAAACTAAGCGGGAACCGAGAAAGGTAATGCTAAGATTGGCCTCTTGTCTAAATTCCAGCTCCATTTGTCCCGTTCCGCTCTGATTTGTAAATAGTCTAAAAGTTCCATCGTCAAACGCTAAAATATCCTGATGAGCTGGGCCAGATGCAGTTGGAAGCCCATAGGGGAATTGATCAGACGAGGTACCTGGACACCCGCCACTGCTAGTACTGAAAGTCAGGAATGAACCTGAATTATTAAATGAAGGGAAGACAGATTGATTTCCTAAAAGAAGAGAAGGCCGCCATGGATCGGGAAAAGGGGGGAGAGTGTAGAGCCTATCAATAAAAGAGCATATGCCAGGGCTTATCCATAGAGTCTGGTTTTCTATAAGTGAAGCATAAGTAAATAATTCAACGCTATCATACTGCAGCGTGATAAAGGAATGATAGAGTCCATCTTTACAGCCACTCGTATATTGTGATAAGCCTCTTACTCGATTATAATTATAATTATAAGGCAGCTGACTACTTATATTGCTTGAGGCTTGTTGCATGAAACTCAAATTGCTACCATTGAGGCTATAAAGCTGAACTTGGGGTATACAAACTGTGGAGTTAGCTTGTTCAAAATCGGTAATGGCAAATCCCTCAATGCCTGAAACGCATAGATCCAAGTTACCAGAAGGAACACCCGTTTGAGTTGGAAAAAAATAACCTTTAGGAGACGCGGTTTGTGCCGAAACTTCCGGAAAGCACAACGCCGACCCCAATGCCAATGCTGCTGGGTTGCCAGTCACTGCAGTTCCCACAGCACCCAATGCAAGGCCCGAAACGCATTTGAGATCCGCCGGTTCTTTGTAGGAAATGCCCATCTTATCAAAGAGCATGGTGCTTTCTGGCACAGAGAAAGTTTGCAAGCCACCTGCGGTAGTGTTTTTAATCTCATGACCCTTGATCTCTCCACTTTCTCCGCCACCGCTCCACATCTTCGAAAGGAGCCCACCCAAACCAATGGCTCCCCCCGCAAGCAGAAGAGCAGTGTAGAGCTGTTTTCCCCAAGATTCTTGAGGCTGTGCACCTTGACGATCAACCGGACCTAGTGAAGATGAGGCCATAATTCCCTCCCATTAAAAACTTTGCTGATAATAATTTACACAATCCCCCCATTTATTAAAAGACTATCAAGACCTTCAGAAATTAATCAGCTAGTTCATCATCCTCCACACACTTTTTTGAGCACATAACCTTCACTTGCTCGCAAAGATTTCAAAAGATGACGAAGAGCATCGGGATGTTTTTTATTTTTAAGAGGTTTTTATCAATGAGAGAATGGCCCGTCGCATCATCACTCGGCTAACGCCTCGAATGATGGCGCGGGTAAAGCTCGCCGAAGGTCGCTACGCTCTCAACGGCTCACAAATTTAATTACGAGAGTTTTTTCAAAAAAGCCTATGTTTCACATTTCAATTATTGGTCCAGGCAGAGAAAGTAATGAAGAATGTTCAATTGATCATGCCACCCTGATTAAGGGAAAAATTTATTACGAAATTACAATTCCAACCCTTCAAAAGAACCCAGTTTTACAATTCACGAAAAAACCTTAGATTGAAGCGAAACTAGCAGCTCGCATCAAAAATTACTGAAAGAGGGATCAGTTATAATGATTTTTTCAGAGCATCTTTATAAATTCTTCATGACATTTAAAATTTCTTTGGGTATAATTCTAAAGTGTAAGTTAGGGGGTTTCTATGAAAACAGATGTGGTAGAGACAAAACTAACCACTAAGTTTGGCGTTTTTAACATCAGAGTCTATAAGGATTGCGATCTTAAAGAAGTGATTGTCCTTTATACAGAAGTTCTTGATAAGACAAAACCAACGCTACTACGCGTTCATAGCGAATGCATAACAGGAGATATGTTTGGCAGCTTGCACTGTGACTGTGGACAGCAGTTCACAAAGTCCCTTCGAATTATTAGCGAGGAGGGTGGTGTTTTAATCTACCTTCGTCAAGAAGGACGTGGCATTGGGCTTTTTGAAAAAATGAAAAGCTACCAGTTACAATCAAAAGGGTATGACACGATTGAGGCGAATATCCTCCTTGGCCATAAACCGGATCAGAGGTGCTACGACTTAGTTAAACCTATTCTTGATGATCTCGGGATTAGTAAGGTGAAGCTCCTAACAAATAATCCATCAAAGGTTTCTGAAATAGCAAAGTTGGGAATTGAAGTAGTTGAGCGGATTCCTCTTATAGCGAAACCAAACAAACACAATAAAAAATACCTCGAAACTAAAAAAAATAAATTTCAACACTTTCTTTCGCGAGCTAACAAAATTTATTTTTATCAATTTCACATCGCTAGCTTAGCTCAATTAAAGTCAGTTATTGAATTCATCAACAATAAGACAAAAGACCCACTTCTAAAAATATGTGCGGGTCTTAGAGCTGACATTTCAACCTTCAAAAACAAAAAAGAAACAGAGAACATTAACAATTTATTAAAACACTGCTTAATACATTCTGAATTCATTCCGATACTTCATTTTTCATTTAGCAACTGTGACGATGTTGTTGGTGCTGCAATAAAAATCAAAGAAACATGGCCGCTGGTAAGGAGAATTCAGATAAATGATTTAAAGCAATTAAAGATTAATGAACTTAGAAAAATTTGCGCAATGTTTGAAGTTGACATTCCTCTTTCGGATGATAATTTTGAAATTGTCCATAACAAAAAATTTAGAAATTTGGTAAAAAAGAATAACTCCGTTATTTTAATTGACAACAGCAAGGGAAAGGGTATTAAAGAAACCAAAGAATCTTATAAAAGAAAAATAGATACATTATTATCATATAGTTTGAATGACATCGGACTCTGTGGTGGTTTTGGCCCCGACTCCCTTGATGTGTATTTTGAACTTCGAAGATTTTATAGAATAAATTTTTCTATCGATGCCGAAACAAATCTTAGAACATCTGGGAGATACGATCCTGAAAAAATTAAGGTATATCTTCACCAACTCATTCGCTTCGATGATCCACATGAAGATGGCATTTCACAAACTAAAAAATTTCTCCAAAAAAATCGCCAAAAAGGTTGGGACACTGTTAAAATTGGAAATGAAGAATTTGTTATTCATCCAAAAGTTTTTCATGCAGGCCATTTTCCCTCTTCCTCATGGTTTGCAGCTGAGCTATGTAAACTGCTTAAAAATGAAACTTCATTTTGCGAAGTAGGTTGCGGCTCTGGGATCATTAGCTGCCTACTAGCTTTGAGCAATCCTAAAATCAAAATTAGCACAACTGATATCAACCCCTATGCTTTAGAAAATACTAAATTAAACGCTCAAAAACATTCCATCACACCTAGGATATCAGCATTTACCGGTGATGTCTTAGATAGCATATCTCCAAAAAAACAATTTGACTCAATATTTTGGGCCCTTCCATTCGGCTTTTTAGATCCAGGAGTCGAGATTACGCTCGAAGAAGCTCAGGTTTTTGATCCAGGTTACCGTGCTATAAGAAAGCTGTTCCAAACTGCAAAGAAATATTTAAAGCCAAATGGAAGACTTCTCATTGGATTTTCCGCAGACTTAGGGCACCCCCTACTGCTAGAGGAAATTGCGAATGAATTTGGAATTGAATTGAGGGTTCTAAAAGAAAAGCATATGAAGGAAAAAGCTAAGGTGAAATTCGAGATTTTGGAGGGGAGGTTATCTAGAAAAAAAGAATTGGCTTATGCACTAAAGAAAACTTGAGCCTTTTTCCCATGATACCTGACCACGCCATAGGGACTAAGTAGGTGTAAATGAATATATTCTCAAGTCCATCTTAATTCTTTTCTCCTGAAAAATATTATTCATTAGACTTGGCAGTGATTATTACAAATGGCGGGAAATATTTTTCATCTTCCCATTTGTATGTTTCACCTTCGAAGCCTAAAGGGTAATTGTATGATATTTTTTTGAACCCAGCTTTATTTAGGGCTTCTGAGTAATCATTTTCTGTCCAATAATAGTCATTAAATTCTATATTTAAATCTTTCAGGAGAAGCTTCACACATTTACCACTGTATAGCTCAGCATTCTCTGGGAAATCGGTTCGAAAACTAATCCATTTCCTATTAATTGAGTGTAAAAATTCACTGCCAGTTACTGCAATAAACAAGCGATTTTTCTTTAGAACTCTATTTGACTCTAAAAGATAATCTACAAGCTCAAATTTATCACTGATTTCAAAAAGAACAAAACTAGAAAACAAAAGATCACACATGTTTGATTCTATCGGAATTACACCATTTTTAATTTGAAAAAACTTAATATTCTGATATTTTAACCTTGCTTGTTCAAGCATTTCGGCACTTAAATCAACTCCGATTGTGTTAAACCCTAAATTTTTTAAAAAATTAGCAGAATAGCCTGCTCCAGTTCCATAATCCAAAGCAAGTTTACCGAAAATATCGTCTTTAAAATAGCCTCTTATGATACCAGGGACATCTCGATAAGCAAGAAATCTATGAGCTGATTCATTAATCTTGGAGTAAGATAAGGCTTGGGGTAAAGATTTTTTATCCCCAGAAAAATATGAAACCTTATTTGGTTTTTTTTCTATCATTCTTGAATAACCCGTAAAAAATTAAAAATATTATTGCCGATAACGTAATTAAAATTGTGAACGAGGCCACTTGATTCGTACTTTCAATTATGAAGGAAAAAGCCAAGGTGAAATTCGAGATTTTGGAGGGGAGGTTGTCTAAAAAAAGAATTGGCTTATGCATTAGAGATAACTTGAACCTTCTTTCTCATGATGCCTGACCATGTATCGTAGGGACTAAGTTGGTGTAAATGAATATATTCTCAAGTCCATCTTAATTCTCTTCTCTTTATAAACAGGTACATCTGTCTTGTCTCGTAAATTGATTTGATAGTCATACAATTTTGCAAACTTTTTAATATAATTTAACCTGGCAACATTACTCGTGCCTAAGAGCAACAAGCCTCCTTGATTTAGGTGATCTTTGGCTTTGCAAAAAAATTCTTTCAGATAATTATAGTTTGAGTCATAAACTGAGGATAAAACGTAATCATTTTTGGCGTTCTCAGTCGAGAAATAAAAGGGATGATTCCAAAAAATCAAATCAAAATTCTCATTTTTGGAAAGAGGAGAAAACAGGCTCCCCTCTCTAATTGATATTTTTAATTCATGAAGGGAAGTATTAACACGAATATTTTCTATAGAACAAGGATTTATATCAGTCGCTACAACGTTTGCGCCATTTAGAGCTGCTAAGCAGGCGATAACACCTGTGCCAGATCCAATTTCTAAAAAATTTTTATTTTTTGTTAATGGGACAATCTTCTTTGCAAACCATGCAGTGTCAGATGAATATACAGGCGAGAAGACTCCAGGAAAAACTTTAAATAGGTATCCTTCTATTTCAACTTCTTTTATCTCTTTTTCACATTTTACTAAATTGGCAAACTCAAGGATTGCCTTTTCCCAATATTTTTTGCTGACCATAAAGTTTCTTTTCTTTGATTATAACGTTAAGACAAATTAAAAAGATTAGAGCAGAGGCTGGAAATAGTAATACGAAAGCCCCTTCCTGGTTCGTAATCTTTGTAAGCCAATATCCGATCAAAGGAATCATTCCTCCAAAAACACCATCGGTAATATTGAAGCTAAATCCTATGCAAGTAAAACGTATGCCGGTAGGAAAAACTTCTGCTATGAATGAAGGCAAGAAGCTAAACTGAATGCAGAATAGAAGAATTATCATTGACAAAAGAAAGAATATCCACAACACCGCTCCATTCTCAATTGCAAAATAGAATGGCAGACTCAATATAATTACTCCAATAGCACTTATTTTTAACAATTTCACACTATCAAATTTGCTTCCAAAGCAACCTATTAAAGGCATTAATAATGTTAAAAATATCAAATATAAAATGTATGTGAAAGAGCCAGTACCTGTTTTGAGTTTAAGAATTTGTTTGGCATTTTCAAAAAAATAGTAATAAATTATAAAAAAACCTACGACTTCTAATATCGATAAGAATAGTACCAATCCCATCATTTTCTTATAATTTTGAAAGCTCGTCTTTAAAGGGCTTTGTTCGATTTTATGTTCTCTTCTAAGATGTTCAAAAGCAGAAGTTTCATGTAATCTTTTTCTAAGAATAATCCCTATTAATGCTACTATACTACTGAGTGCAAATGAAAAACGCCAGCCCCAATCGAGTAGCTGTTCATGAGATAAATATTTTTGCAGGGAAAGAATAAATATTACACTCATTATTTGCCCCAATTGAGGGCCAACGAACAAATAGCTACATAAGTATTTTCGGCGATTCATATTGCTTCCTTCAAACAATATGCATAATGCACCTGGTAACTCTCCTCCAGCAGGTATTCCTTGAAGAAGTCTCATAATTGCAAGGTAGATTAATGATGAATAAGCCCAAGAAGGAAATGAAGGTGAAAACGTTAAAATTATGCTAGGAATCGAAATAGCAATTATTGATATAAAAAATGCTCTTTTTCTGCCCCATTTATCACCAACCCAGCCAAAGAGTATTCCGCCTATTGGACGTGCAATAAGACCACTGCATAAAAGTAAAATCGCATAAGTTAGCTCTTCAAATGAAGTAACTAAGTCAGAAAAATTTGTTTCTGAAAAGACAGAGGTCCAGTACAAAAATAGAAAAAATTCAAACCACTCGAAAAATCCACCAATTGTCGTCGGGACGACTATCGATCTTTCTTCTGTTGTTAGTTTCAGGGGCATTCTTTCATTATTTCTCAACATAATCAATCGAAAAGAATATGATATTCTCGGCAATGTCACGAAAAGCATCGATGGGGAGGGATATGAAACCAGAACGACCTATAATTATCAGGGCAAACCCCTTTCGATCAATTATCCCGATGGCAGTGAAGAGCATTTCACCTACAATCAGAATGGCACCATCGCGACCCATATCGATAAAAATGGCTCCAAGACCACTTATCAGTATGATATCTTTGAAAATCCCATTCGTGTCGAAGTTTTTGCGCCTTCCGGAAAACTGCTCAAAGTGACTACTGCCACTTTCAGCCCCTTCTGTAAATTGAGCGAAGTTGATGGAGAGGGAGTCACGATCGACTTTTTCTACGATTTCGCTGGGAGAAAGGTTGCTGAACAAAGTGGTGAGAATAGGAGAGATTATTCATACGACTCCCTAGGGCGGCTTACAAAAAGTGACTGTCAGGCCTTCTGCACTATTGAAGAACACAATTTCGCTGACAAGGTCACGAGCAAACGCATCGAGTCAGATGCCCTTCAATTTGAAGAGGGATATCGCTACGATGAAGCGGGAAATCGCACCCAGCTTATAACAGCCCGAGGCACCTTCGAAACGGCCTACAACTCATTCGGAAAGCCTATCCATGAAAAAGATCCTTTAAACAATGTCACTTCTCACACTTACCACTTCGTAAATGAGTATAGAGAGGTCGATACTGATGCCAAAGGGATCCAGACGATCCGCATCTATGATTGTCGTGGCCGAGAGGCGGAACGGTTCCAATTGAACCACAAGGGAGAAACGCTCTCACGCTCCCTCCAACGCTACAATCACAATGGCAATCTCATCGAACAAGCCCACTTTATCTATGATGGAACAACCCCCATCCGGACGGTCACCCATCAATGGATCTATGGTCCCTCTAACCGTATCGAACGCTTCATCGAAGCAGGAGAAAAAAAGACAGAATATCTTTATGATCCAAAAGGACGTCTACAAACTATTGTCAAGCCCAGTGGCAAGCAAATTCACCATGAATGGGATGATTTAGGAAGGCTTGCCCGCTTTTTCTCCACTGACTTTGACTATCATTATCGTTATGACAATTGTGATCGAGTTATCTCAGTTTACGATGCCCACTCCCAAACCACCACCACACGCTCATATGATGCCCTAGGCAGCCTCGTCAAATAGGTTCTGGCTACCGGATTGCAATTCACAAATACCTATGACACCCAAGGACGTCGCATCACCTTAGCACTTCCCGATAACTCAACCATCTCCTACACCTATCAAGGGGCTTATCTTTACCAAGTCAGCCGCAAAGGCCAAACCCACACCTACAAACACCGCACACTCGATGGACTTCTCGTGCAGGCAGAACTCCCTTCCCAACTCGGCCTCTTCACCATCGCCAGAGACCCCCTCACCCGCTGGATTCAAACAGAATCCCCCTACTTTCAGTCCAAGATGAGCTATGATGCCGTCGGCAATCTCCTCACCTACCAATTTCATGACTCTCTTGGCACTGTCGAAAACCACTATCGATACGATGATCTCAATCAACTCATCGAAGAATCGGATCACACCTACCAGTTCGACTCCCTCCACAACAGACTCAAGAAGGACAACCACGACCACACCATCAACAACCTCAATCAAATTACCCACGATGGCAAAAGCAGCTTCCACTACGATCTCGACGGCAATCTCACCTCAGATGGTCACTGGAACTACGCCTACGACAGCCAAGATCGCCTCATCTCAGCATCCAACCCCACCACCACCATCACCTTCACATACGACCCCTTCCACCGCCGCCTCTCCAAAACAACCCCAAAAGGCACCCTCCACTACCTCTGGGATGGCGACAATGAGATTGGTTGCCTTACTCCATCCCCCCAATCCCTTCCCCAAATCCACCTCCAATATACCACACCTCCCACCGAACCCTCCCTCACCCAACTCCGCATCCTCGGCGAAGGCCTCGGTGCCGAAATCGGCGCCGCCATCCTCCTCGAGCTCAACAACACCACCTACATCCCCCTCCACGACCACCGCGGCTGCCTCGTCACCCTCATCAACACCACCACCACAGAATCCTACCGCTACACCGCCTTCGGCGAAGAGCTCACCCCCTCCAACCTCTCCCCCTGGCGCTTCTCCTCCAAACGCCTCGACCCCGAAACCCACCTCCTCTTCTTCGGCCGCCGCTACTACTCCCCCTCCCTCGGCCGCTGGCTCACCCAAGACCCCGCTGGCCTCGCACAAGGGCCAAATTTGTATGCCTATGTCTCTAACAACCCCCTCACCCTGCTAGATCTTTATGGTCTTTTTGAAACGACCTACCGTTCACATTTATTCGGCTTTTTTGGCGTAGCAATGGATTTCCTTGGAATCGGACGGTCACAAGATTATCGGCACTTTGAAGATAATTTTAGTAACAAATCAAGAAGCTTTAATCTAAATGCTCAAGGTTATAATTTTAAGGAGCCTCCACTAGGGCGCATTTATTTTGCTAATGGCATGGGCAATACATTCAACGAAACAATACAGAAATCCTTATATATTTCTAATATTTCAGGATTGAACACGTATGGATTGTATGGTTCAAACAAGGGATTTATTGATGATGTACATGAAGCTGCTATGTATATTACCCGCCGCACCATTACACCAGCGGTTATGAAATGCAAAACAGATATTAGAGATTTTGTCACGACGCATCCCAAAGGCGAACCTATGTTGCTATATTGTCATAGCCGAGGAACTGGGACAGTAGATACAGCTCTTAGTTTTTGTACAAAGAAAGAGCAAGAGCGTGTCATAGTTGCCGCATTTTGTCCTTCTGTTTATATTGATCCAAAAAATTGTAGGCAGGTCACGCATTATGTTCATCCTTATGACCCAGTGACCTGTTGTGATATAGTTGGAAGAGTAATGTATAAAGACACGATCGTTCATGTTCCAAGTAATCCTCCAAATAGACAACACCCTCACGAATTTTTAAACCCTATTTATCAGAAATATGTTGAAGACGAAATTAATAATTATATGAAATTATTGAAGAGATATGAAAATTAGATACATTGTTTTGATTTTATTTTTTTCAGCATGCTCTAAACATCCTGAAAGTCATTTTGATAAAAATCGAAGAAAAATTACTCATAAGGTGATGAAAGAATTTATTATTGAAATGAAGGCAAAAGGCTTTGAAGCAGCAGGCATAGGAGAGGGAATAGACCACAATACGAACAAGCAGAATTATTTAAGTGTTACATTTGACGTGGATTCTTTGCCGAACGTTGAATATGCCCGAAAGCTTGAAGTTGAAGCTCTTTCATTATTTTTAAAATACATTAATGAAAAAAATTGCATAGAAGAATACTTAGTTGAATATCCTTTCAGTAATAAATTTGTTAGAGTTGCCTTTATAAGCTGTCACTCAGAAAATGGTTTATTTTCAGTAAGCAACTTTGAAGATGAAATAACCTATTATGCCAAAAATCCTGAAAACATGCTTTCTCCTTCATACGAAGTCCATACAGAAAGTTTTCAGGACGCCGAAAGCATTTTGAAATCGGGACTTGAAGTTCTATCAGGCCAAAAATAAGACAGAAACCTATTATTTGCTGATGCTAAAAAAGTCTACCTTTTGCCTCATCCGATCTTATGATAAATCGAATGCTTGGATCTAAAAAAACGAAGAGAGATTTTATCCTTCAGACATAGGTGTGTAACCGTCAAATTTAGCCGCCTTTCCTAAATCTGCAAGAAATGCCAGCCTTGGAAGCATGAAAAACAACCAGGAGGTTGCATGCCCAAGCCATCTATCGAGCTCAGACACTTGTGGGAAGAGAGAATTCAGAAACAAAAAGCCAGCGATCTTTAATTTCACACTGGTGTCAAGAAAATCAAATACCCCCATACCAATTTTACTAGTTTTATCGATAATATTTTCCCTCAACTGTCCTCTTGATTTTTCTTGCTATCTATTTTGGCTCTAAGTGGCTTTGTTGAAAAACTCCCTCAGAAATCAATTTCTCGAGCCGTTGGAAGCGAAGCGACCTTCGGCGAGTTTGACCGCGCCATCATCCGAGGCGATAGCCGAGTGAGGATGCGACGGGCACAGATTTTATCTCTCTCATTCTGTTCAAAATAACACATCTTAATCTATTCTCAATCGCCTGCTTTTCAGGCAGTTTGGAAAACAAGCGTTCACCAAATAATCGTTTCATTCGAGAAAAAGATGTCTCAACCAATGCTCTCCTGATGTACCCTGTCAATTTACCCCATAATGACTTGGCTTCCTTATCTCCGCCAAAGCCATTTATTATTCGTATTGCATCGTCTCGATCTATGTCTTTGTATCGCAATCTTGCATTACGCGGAGGAGGTATAATTGCTTTCGACTTTCTTTTTCGTATCTCCTCTCGTGATACTTTATCGTCATAAGCTCCATCGGCGATCACAGCGCTCGGCATTCCTTTTATGTCATCTAGGAGGGCTTTGACCATTTTGCTATCTTTCACTGATGATTTTGTAGTCGATTCAGCGACAATCTCTTGTGTTTTAGCGTCTATAGCAATATGGATTTTTATCCATTTACGTTGTTTTTGTCTTCCATGCATCTTTACTGTCCACTCTCCTTCGCCTACAACTTTTGCTCCAGAAGCATCTAGCAGGACAACCGATGGGCGCCGTCGACTGAGTTTGGGTAGGGAATGTTTAATAAAGGCTGCTCTTTTGCAAACCAATGAATAGGAAGGTATTTTGCACTCCCATTTATTTGCATCTAGGAGATATCTCATAAAGCCCTCGAGTGCTCGATAAGTAAGCCGGAAATGAATTTTTACCATCATCAACATGGTAATAAATGGATCTGAAAATTCTTTGGGACGGCCATTTTTTCTTTGATGATGTGGGTTTGAACTTAATAGCTTAGGATCTATCAGAAAAGTAAGACTTCCTCTTTGAATGAGCTGTTTGTTATATTCTTTCCAGTTGCGTTTACGCATCAGAGACTCCTTCGTTTGTCTTGCCGGACAGCAAAGGAGTTTCTTTATTTTAAGAGATTTTTATCAATGAGAGAGTGGCCCGTCGCATCATCATATACTGCCACCGAGAACATTGGACACGGATTTGCGATATACTTAATCGCAAAACCAAGGAGATCCAACATGGAAGAAGGTGGTCAAATCAAACGATGGACCGCGGCACGTAAGATTGAAGTTGTCTTACGTCTATTAAAAGGAGAGTCCATCGATAAACTAAGTCGAGAACTCGGTGTAGAGGCTTATTTAATCGAAGAATGGCATTCAAAAGCAATTCAGGGCATGGAAGTGGGATTAAAAATGCGTTCCGAAGACCCTGTTCAACATGAATTAGACCATGCTAAGAAACGCCTGGGAGAGCTCATGATGGAAAACGAGCTCTTGCAGATAAAGGCCAACAAAGCACCGGGTTTTCGTATGGGGAGGTCCAAGAAATGAGCGAGAAGATCTCTCCTTCAACCCATCTTAAATATGGTGTAGAATTAGTTTGTACAGTGTGGAAGTTTCCTCGCTCATCTTTCTATCATAATAGAAAGCGGCCATATAAACCTAAGGGGCTTCGAGGAAAAAAGCCGACCCTCTCAGACAATGATCTATTGGAGGCCATCAAAAAAGACATATCCGAAAGCCACTTTCAAGGAGAAGGACATCGAAAAATACATGCTCGATTAAAACGCTTCAAGAAACTAAATATTGGGCGGAATCGAGTTTTGAAGCTAATGAGAGAGCATAAAATGCTCTCTCCGTATCGCGTTGAACAGGGAAAAGAACGCCTACATGATGGACGCATTACAACAGACCGCCCCAATGAAATGTGGGGTACAGATGCCGCTAAGATTTTCACCCTCGAAGATGGGTGGGTGTGGTTTTTCGGAGTAATTGAACATTGGAATGCTGAATGTCTAGGGTGGCATGTCACAAAGAAAGGAAGTCGATTTGCTGCAATAGAAGCCTTAAATAAGGCTGTTGAGGTTGTTTTTAGCAAAACATCCTCTAATGTGGCTCGTGGGGTCAGTTTACGAGTAGATCATGGCTCTCAATTTATGTCAGAAGGCTTTATTAACCAAACACGGTACTGGGGCATAAGTATAAGCAAGGGCTTTGTGAAGGAGCCTGAAACCAACGGGGTGATAGAAAGGTTTCACAGAACATTTAAGGAGCAGATTGTACACGGTAGGCATTATCATGGCCTAGAAGACTTTAGGAAGGCTGTAGCAGAGTTCATTAAGTCGTACAATGAACACTGGCTTTTAGAAAAGCTAGATTATCACTCCCCTCTGGAAGCCAGGGAGTTATATTCCAAAGAACACCCTTCTGAACAAATTTTATCGTCGTTAGCTGAGGTTGGAGAGGGAGCACGGCTACTTTGTTCTGGCAAGGATATGATAGCAAAAACTGAGAATTTTAGAATAATTTTAAAGCGACGGAAGAAATTTACGCAAATTTGTGTCCAAAGAAATGGTGGCGATACACCCGTCGCATCATCACTCGGCTATCGCCTCGGATGATGGCGCGGTCAAACTCGCCGAAGGTCGCTTCGCTCCCAACGGCTCGCAACTTGATTTTCGAGAGAGTTTTTCAACACAGCCCTCTAAGTTCAGAGATATCTTGTTTTTTTAATCCCAGTGAATGCAGTTTTTAAACACCATCCACACAAGCTATAGATATTATTTTATTTCTCTTTACGCCTTCTCTGTGACTCACTTTTTAAGGGAAAGAAGGGTTGATTTGACCATAAAGAAAATGTTAATATAATTGTTAACATCATTTTCAGGGGGAATTTATGTCCAAGGATAGTCCAAGCACCTCAAATGAGTATTACGAACTATCACCTCAAGAGATAGTTCGGGATATTAATGCGACATTTTGCGAAGCCAAGCCCGAATCAATTAAAATTATGGACGTCAATTTTGTAGTTTATCCTCATGTATATCCTTCCCAAAGATTTAGAAGTACCAAAGCCATGTTAGATGCGATTCTTGGGAGCACACAAAACAAAAAAATCTGTGAGATTGGTTGTGGCTGCGGGACACTTGGTCAAGTAGCTCTGGCAAAAGGTGCAATAGAACTCGTTCAAGGAGATATTAACCCTTATGCTGTAAAAAACGCCTTGGAAAATAAAAAACTTCATCAATTTTCTGATCAACAGCTGAGAATCTTTGAAAGTGATTGCTTTGACAACATCCCTGAGGATATTTTCGATGTGATTATTTTTGCCATGCCATACCACAACGATGACATTAAAATCATTGATCCTTTATTACGAGCTTTTTACGATCCAAATTTTAACAGTATAAAAAAATTCCTCGCTCAAGCCTTCAAATTTTGTCATGCAGAAACAAATATCTTCATCGCTTTTTCGAATAAAGGTGATACCAAGGAGCTAGAATCATTATTCAATAAAAGCCCTTTCGCCTGGGAGTTATATAGACATACCAATCAAAATGCGACTTATGACAGTAGAGTTTATAAACTTAAATTAAGGTAATTTGTGAAAAATTTTGACTCTAGGGTAATTAATTTTGTTAAATCAAATTTTAATTCTCTAAATTTTAAAAATACTTATCTGCTCGGTATCCAGCATATAGCTCCTTCTACTGTACTCCTTTTAGAAACTCTTCTGGAATTAGGCTTGCCTCCTAATCATATTTCCCTGCTCGGCAAATGCTACTCTTCAAACCCAGTTTCCTGGCACCAATTGAGGCAATCAGGGATCTTTGTCTCTGAAAACAGTTTTAGTTTTGACAGTCACGTAGCTTACGATGATCTTTTTGCTCGCAAGACTCGTGAATTTGTACGTGAAACCTTGGAAGACAAAGGATTTAAAGATGCTGAAAAAATCATTCTGGTCGATGATGGTGGCACTTTACTCAAGCAATGCGAATCCTTAACCAGTAAAAATACTCAGCTCATTGGTATCGAACAAACGACATCCGGCGTAAGGAAAATTGAGAATTCGCCCTTACATTTTCCGGTGATCAATGTTGCGCGCTCAAAGACAAAATTAAACCATGAGTCAAAATTTATTGCACGCATGTTACTTACACTTCTCCTTGAGTTTTTAACCGCGAATAACATCACTATTAACAATGTTTTAGTTTTAGGCGGCGGCTACATAGGTAAAGCAACGCATAGATATCTATCTAAATTCCTCGATGTAGATATTTACGATGCTTCACCGAATAAATCACATCTTACACCTGAGCAATTAATTTCCAACCTTCCTAAATATGATGCAATTATCGGTTGTGTAGGAAATCATAGCTTCATGTCAGAATACCATAAATACCTTAAACATAATGTCTATCTCGTCAGTGCATCATCTTCAGATCGAGAATTTAATGCTGTTGAAATAAGAAAAAAGGAAGAGCGCTATTTCAATTGCCATAAACATCTTCACGTAGATGGTATTAATCTACTTAATTCAGGCTTTCCATTTAATTTTAATTCGAGACTAAGGGATACAAGGGAGTTAGAGCTCACCAGGAGTCTTCTTTTATCCGCAATCCTAACTGCTATATCGACCCAAAAATTACCAAAACGCCTTGTATCATTGGATAACAATCTCCAGAATGAGATCACTAAGATTTATTTAAACTGTTTCAAAATGAAAAATGGTCTTTACATTTCTGACTATGAATTCGAATGCGTCAATATATTCAAAAATGTCCAAAAAGGACTTACAACCTCAGATTTCTTCAAAAGAAAGCGATTTCTCACAGGTAAGCGAGCACTGGCGTCCCGCTAAATATCTTCAAACCTATACTTGACTATAGCGCATCCAGTGTCTGGTTTATTCTCATCCTGTATTGCCTTTTGCTAAGAAGCATACTGCCAAAATCGCCGGCAGAGAAAAAATGAAGTGGAGAGATACTTGCGAATATTCACCTGGATCAATTTTTTAGTGAAAGGTTCGTGTGCATAACCTTATTGCATTTTAACCAAAAATATTTATCATATTAAGATTTACGGCACGAGCTAACGAAGGCAAATAGTTCTGCGGTTATGTATCTCATTTTTAAATCATTATCTTGAAGTGGAGAGAAAATTTTGGTTGGACTATCAATAAGAATGAGATTTTCAAAAGTCGTCGAATTTATAAGAGAGCACGGAGTAACGCCTTCTCCTCGGGATAGATTCTATGGCATAAATGATACAATACTAGGATGGCTGATAACCGCATTCACTTTTACATTTTTTTCTATATCTTTAGATCCAATAACAGCAGAGCTAAGTTTTATCGTCTTATTTTTTTCTGGCAGCTTCATTCTTTTTCTCTACGTACTGTTTGAAAGTATTTGTAGCGGCAATAAACTTTCTGGCTTAAAGGAATTGCTAATTAAAGATTATACTGAAACTGCAACTCATGATATCCATTTAAATACAAGGCAGAGAAAGAAATTTATTTATACTCGCGGCATTATCTCCGCCGGATCTTTTATAACTCTTACCTTAGCTAAAGATCTCTTTGGTGTTATAGATAACTCTGCTATTTTTGGAGCTGATGCCTTAGTCTATGCAATTTTGTCTGCTTTCATTTTTCTTCAAATATTTACCCTTAGGGAATGGCTAGGAATAGCCATTGGAGCGATAGGGGTATTTTTTATTTTATTTTTTGACATAACTAGTTTTAGCTGGAAAACAGGAGTTTTTAGTGGTTTTGTCGGCATATTATCAGCATTGTTTTTTTCCATCATATTTTTCATAACTAGTATCATAGTGCGCCACGATACTCCAATAAGAGTTGCTTTCCATCAATGCTTCATAGGCACGATTCTTGCAACACTATGTCTAGCTTTTACCTTCATAATCAAATCATTTTCCCAAGAAGAATGGACTATTCCAAATATCTCATCCGAAGTAATAAAAAGTGCAATTGTAATGGGTGTTTTGTATGGGACATCTTTAGTTTTTTTTCTTAGAGCTTTCGTTTACACAGAGCCTATAATAATTGCGATGTTGGGTTACTCAATGAGTATATTCACGTTTATATTTGAATGGTTTTTTAAGGACAAGTTGAGCAGTTACAAGGACATAATTGGATCTGGTTTAATTACAATAGGTTGCTCTCTCATAATCTACGAGGAGTACTTAAAAAATTTACTTCTATCAAAAAAAATGAAAAATTTAAAACCTATTTACCACAAGAGCTTAAGACATGATCTATTAGCTCTTGAGGAAAAATTTCATGCTGGTGAGATAAACAAGTACGAATATCTCAATGATAAACACGAATTCAATAAAATTTTACTTGAATATTCAGTCTTGATAAGCAATTCCATTATTGAACGTATTGAAATATCCCAAAGTAATTTACTTTTTTCCTTTAAACCATTAAACATTCAATTAAAAACTGATGGAGGCGCGAGATCAGCCCCTTTTGAAATTTTAAACTTTGGAAATTACGAACCTGAAGATGAGTCAATGACTTATAGCCTTATTCAAAACGGAGAAACCATTCTTGACATAGGCGCGCATATTGGCTGGTATACTGTAAATCTTGCTAAAAGGTTTCCTCTTTCGAAAGTTTATTCTTTTGAACCTATTGAGTTTACTTTCAATGTATTAAAAGAAAATGTCGAAATAAATAAGCTGCCAAATGTTGCAATTTTTAATTACGGTCTTTCTTCAAAAGAAAAAGAGGGATTTCTTTATTATTTTAAGAGCGGTTCAGCTGTTGCGTCCTTGGAAAATCTTCTTAATCATTCCAATGCTCAGAAGGTAAAATGCCATTTCAAAGTGCTCGATAACGAAATTCAGCGTTTAATGTTAAAATCTGTTGATTTTTTGAAATGCGATGTGGAGGGTTCTGAACTCTTTGTGCTGCAAGGTGCCGAAACAATGCTAAAGCAATTTAAACCAATCATTCTCCTTGAATTGTTTGAGGAATGGTGTAATAAATGTGGATATAAATCGGAGGATCTTGTGAACTTTTTGAAGTCGATTAACTATGAGATCTTTCAAGCTAAAAATGGAAAACTAATCAAGATAGTTTCTACTGTACTTGACAATGAACTAAACTACAATTATTTTTTCTTGGACAGAATGAAACATAAAGATCTAATAGAGAAATATTCACCAAATTAGGTTGAAAGTTTTATGAAAAAATTTTATCCGTTATATTGTCTTTTCTTAGGGATAATATCATTTCAGCTTGTGGCAAACGGAGAGGAAAATTTAAGTAAAAGATCTCTATTTTTTACGGTTGGTCCTGAAGCCGAGTTCAAAGCGATTCAAGCTGCAATTGATGAGGCACATAAAAACGGTGGTGGTACTGTTTATCTTGAGCCGGGAATATACTACGAAAATCTAACCCTTTATCCTGGTATTACCATAGAAGGTTGTGGTATTGCGGATCTTAGATTCGTCAGCGTTTATGGAAAGCATCTCTTGCCTAAACATGGAGAGGCCGGGTTTAATCACATTTTGTTTGTAAATGAATCATCCATCTTTAGACCCTCTCAACCCGATGGAAATCCGAACCTTCTTTTTCGTAGCTGTGGTTTCGAAGTAAAGAATGGCTATACACTTGACATCCCTGAATTGAATGGAAGTATAATCTTTTTCGATTGTTATAGTTCTGGGGAAAGTAATGGCTTTATTAATAATGAGAAAGGAAAATGTGAACCTACAATTTTTAATATGACAATCGATGGTGGAAATAGGAAAAATAAAATGCTAATAAATAGTAATGCATTGCTGTTTAATTTACATATTAAAACAAAGATGCTGTTTTCTGGCGATGGTAATTTAGCCACAATTAATGGCGGTTGCTGGATAGAAGATACTCTGTACGTAGTGAATCACGCTACTGTAAAAGTTGCATGCTCCAATCTGGAAACTCAAAAGGATGTAGCTTGTTTTGTTGATTCTGAAAGCTTGTTGACATTAGACAATTGTTCCATTGAATCTTCTGCAAAAGAAGTAATCCAAGGGTATGGAAACTTAAGGCTTGGAAATGTCTCTTTTCCTTCGCACTCTTCAGTAGCTCCCTCTGTTAAAGTCCAGACAGCAGCTACGTTTTACAAAATTACAGAAGAAGTAGGTAATAAAGGTAATGCAGAAGCGTTGCCAAAAGCACCTGAAGGATATATAACAATTAATCTAAATGGCAGCGAATTCTTAATTCCTTATTATAATAAAAAATAAATATAAGCTTATCATAATAGATTATAGATTTTCGCTTGGTTCTTTTAGCTTTTCAAATTTTTGGGGTCCAACTGCCTATACTCGTGCATCATCGGATTGTTCCTTGCGGATTCCCGATGCTGATGTGAGGCCTTGCATGGTTGTAATCAAACTTCCATTTCTCAATTATCTCTTTTGCCTCCTGTAGGCTTAAAAACCAGTTTTCATTCAGGCACTCGTCTCTCAGTTTCCCATTAAAACTTTCGATGTACCCGTTTTGCATAGGTTTGCCAGGCTGGATGTATTGCCACTCTACACCCACTTCTTGAGACCATTTTAAAATAGCATGGCTTGTAAACTCCGTTCCATTATCACTGACAATGGCTTTAGGGGCACCTTTATCAGCCACAAGAGCGGACAGTTCCCTAGCCACTCTTTTCCCACTTAAGGATGTATCTACAAGCATTTTCAAACATTCTCGTGTAAATTCATCTACGATGGTTAAAATGCGGATACGCCTTCCATTGGCCAATGCATCCGATACAAAATCTAGAGACCATCTTTCATTTGGGCCAGCCAATTGCTTAGCCTGTAATCGACTCCCAAGTACTCTCTTACGGCCTCCTCGTTTCTGTACCTTAAGGCCAGATTCTTTGTAGAGGCGGTAAACACGCTTGTGATTTACCCTGAGGCCTTCTTTCTTCAGGAGAATATGGATCCTTCGATAACCAAATCTCTTCCTCTCATGAGCCAATGAAACAATTTTATCTTTCAATGGCTTGTCTTTTTGGTCCAAGGCATTATAACGCCTGACAGACCGATGTAGGCTTACCAATCGACATGCTCGTCTTTGGCTTGCTCCATGTACATCAATAACCGATCGCATGGCTGCTCTTTTTGCCTGCGGGCTTACCACTTTTTTGAGACAATATCCTTCAAACAAACAATATCCAAGGCTTGGTCTGCAACTTGTCTTTTAAGCTTCCTGTTTTCTTCCTCAGGATGCGCAGCCTTTGAGCCTCTGATACGCTCAGACCGCCAAACTTTGCCTTCCAGGCGTAATAAGTGGGATTGGAAATATTATATTTCCGGCACAGAGCGGCTATTTTCATGCCCGCATCTGCTTCTTTAAGAATGTTAATAATCTGTTCTTCTGAAAATCTTTTCTTCATTGATTCGTATCCTTTTTTGTTAAAAGTTTATACGAATCTCTATTTTTAAGTGGACCTGTTTTTGGGGAGCAGGTCACCTGAACAGAAGGAATTGTAACAAAGAGATTGGACGATGCCAAGATTTTTTGTCACTCAAGCCCTAATTACAATTTGCGCTGGAATTTAGGTTACCCAAAGGGCACAACCTTTCACAAACCTTCAGGGACTGCTTGCACGAGCTTTTGCCTGCTCTCTGGCAATGATATTGACATGTTCGAGAGCCCTTTTCTCTGAGGCGCCCTCAATAGCTTTTAGTGCAATTTCTTCTACCTGTTTCTTGGCGAGATCGAGCTGTTTTTGAAAGAGCTCTATTTGAGAGGCCTGACGGGTGACCAGATCTTCGAGAGTTTTAATTTTGACTTCAGCCAATTTTTTTTCGGCATCCATATCTTTCTTCAGCAAAGCAGATTCTTGATTGAATTTTTGCTCATTTTCTTTGATTGCTCGGGCTACAGCTGCATCGGTTTCTTTTTTGAGCCTTTGAGGGAATTCTTCGATTGCTTTCAGAGCTTCTGCATAAGCTTTTTCTTTTTCTTGAAGAGAAGTTTCACGTAACTGCCAATCCCTATTGAGGCTGTCAAATTTGTCTTGTGCCTCTTTTTCCTTTAAACGGAGAGCTTCATCAAACTGGTCTTGAGTTTTTTTTCGCTCTAAGTTTTTTTTGTATTCATAGTCTTCAATTTCACGCTGCCTAGCTTTTTTAAGTTGCTCTTCAGCCTCTTTGATATTCTGCATATGGAGCTGTTCTTCTTTTTCCCAGGCTGACTTTTGGTTATCTATTTCATTTTCCAGCTCTTTTTTTCTTGAGGCATAGTCGGCAAGTAATTGATCGATAGCAGTGGCTGCAACGTCTATCTGATGAAGTTTCTCAAGTTCTTTTCGCTCAAGTTTAACTGCCTCGCGGAGCTGATGCAAAAGATGAACCTCCAGTGTCATCTTTGAGGATACGTCTGCAAAAACCTTAGAAATTTCACTATTGAGAGTAGTAATCCCAGTCATGATCGTTTCGATGTTTACATGCTCAACCGATGCATGGATCTCTTCTTCATTGATTTTTTCAGCTGCCTTTGCATTACTACTCTGTGATTTTTGCTCTTCAGCTGCATCCTGCATGATATTATCTAGTGTTTGCTGAATTTCTGCTTTAGACCGTCGTCCTCTTGTAGTTTTAGTCGTCGCCATAATGTTTTAATCCTGTTTCATGAAAATAGTGATATTAGCAAAATATCATTTCTGAGAGGATCAATTTGGTAAAAGGCAAAATATCCCCTTCAACACCGGCGGCTTCGAGTGCTTTAAAATAGGCATTTTTTAAGTTGCTCTTCAGCCTCTTTGATATTCTGCATATGGGGCTGTTCTTCAGTACGTTCTTGCCACTGATGTATAATTCCCTTGCCTCCAACGGGGAGTGATAATCTCGGGATCAGATCTAAGCAGCGCAAAGATTTTCTAAGACTAGTTTAAGAGTATTTCTTGAACGTTTATATTTAACCCACAATTCTTGGAGCTCAATTTCATATTTTTTTCTGAGATTTTGAACTTCTTCAGACTGTGGATTTCCCATAAAACCCACGGGGAAAATAAGAGATCTTTTCGGTGCCTCAAGTTCTATCCCTTGATAAAGTTCAGTCGCGGAAGAATAGGAGTTGTCTTCTGCCAAACCCATATTCTGTTCCTTAAAAGCTAATGCAGCTTCATGGCCGTAACCTAGAATGATGCCGAGCAGGCATTCATCATGACGAATGAGAGATAATAATGCTTTCTTTTTTTCGAGGTCTAACAGAAACTTTTCAGGTGCAAATGACTCGCCCAAAATTTCTTTAAATACATCTTGGTAGCGCCATAAACAGTTCGCAAGCGAATTTTTGTTGATGAGAAAGATATGAATCATCGGTCTACCGCTTTTTTCGACAATTTCTTCGGTAAAAATGAAATTGGGATGGTAAAAAAAAGACTCGTATTTTTTCCATTTTTTCCAGCCGCATACTGCAATTTCCTTCTGAAAAGTCAAAAAAGCTTCTACCTTTGACAATTTCCTAGAAAAAAATGACGAGGCTACTTGTGGACTCTCTTAATGCCCCCGAATTAAAGCCAGAGAAAATGGTGATTGCCCAATAATTCATTCTCTTTGCCTTCATTAATTCAATCCAAATTTTATGAGGAGATAATCCTCTTCCATGTTTCGATAATTACTAACTAGTCTTTTTTTTCGCTGGAACTCGATGAGTTGTTCCCAGTAACTTGCTTAAGGGCCTTAGCATATGGCTCTCTACATAAGGAGTAAAAATCTTCATTGTCAGAGTTATAACCACGAAAGAGTAGCTCCTGATTTCTACCTATAAAGATCATAGCTACATGACCATCATTTGTTATACGACCTGAGGAGTTCTCAAAATCAATTGTTAAATTGATGTTCGTGATCTCAAAAGGATAATTATGCATGAATGGACGAAGTTCTTGAGATGAATTTACACGTTGAAGAAACGATTCCATCATCATAACATACAACTCCCTAGCTTGATCTACATTCATTTCTTTATTAGATATAAATCTCATGGTTATTTCTTGGATGTCATCCATCATTGCTCCACCGTAGGCAGCAAAAGTTAACTGATGTGGTTTAGCAATTTGATTTACATAATTGCTAACAAGCTTATCAACCATTTTACAGTATTCAGGTTCTTTATGCATAAATGAAGTGAACAGAAAACACAGAAAAAATAACATGCGCTTATTCGCCAAAATATTTGAATTTAAATTCATCGCCCGTTCTTTTGATTCGTTCTGCATAAGTCATCTCTAAAAAGCCATGTGCTTTGAATGGGCATCCTGTCAATGGTATAAGCGGACAAACGTTATAAGCTTTGTTGCTTAATAGACCGACTCCATATGCTAAGGGATTTGTCATCGGAACTATGTCCAATCGAGAAAGATTGTTTTCAGCGGATCTAAAATAACCATTTGGTATTAAAGTGGCGGACCCATACGCCATGACATCTATCTGTTGTCTTTGCTCATGACTCAATAATCGACCTGTGTTCATAATCTGGGTTCCGCCACGGCTGTGGACGCTGCTGGTAAAACGGTGGTTTGGGTTGGTACTGAGGTTGTCTTTGTAGTAGTTTGCGCACATTGTATTATAGGAGGACGGTATACCAATTTTTGAAAGTCCACAGCTAAGAAAATCCATGATAAGCCCTTGTGTCCCATGATATAGCAAATCAACATGTACATTTCCATGAGTGCGGGAGATGAATTCTGACTGTTTAATAGCCTCTTCTTTTGTTGTAAGCATACCATTTCCATGTGTATATGAAAATCCTTGTATTGTCCTGCCATAGATGGGGATTATTTCATTTGGACCTGAGCGATAGCGGCTGGGTCCTAAGAAATCTCCACCCGATCCCCAACGTCCTACCGATTCTACAAAGTTTCTGACATATGGAATAGGAAGAAGATTGGCGCCATACCATTCAACGCCTCTAAATGCCCAGTGAGAAGCTGATTGAAAGCAATCAGTGACTCCAAATAAGCCATAGAGATCAATTTCAGTTAGCGGCCTATTATTGACATAGGCATACAAATTTGGCCCTTGTGCGAGGCCAGCGGGGTCTTGGGTGAGCCAGCGGCCGAGGGAGGGAGAGTAGTAGCGGCGGCCGAAGAAGAGGAGGTGGGTTTCGGGGTCGAGGCGTTTGGAGGAGAAGCGCCAGGGGGAGAGGTTGGAGGGGGTGAGCTCTTCGCCGAAGGCGGTGTAGCGGTAGGATTCTGTGGTGGTGGTGTTGATGAGGGTGACGAGGCAGCCGCGGTGGTCGTGGAGGGGGATGTAGGTGGTGTTGTTGAGCTCGAGGAGGATGGCGGCGCCGATTTCGGCACCGAGGCCTTCGCCGAGGATGCGGAGTTGGGTGAGGGAGGGTTCGGTGGGAGGTGTGGTATATTGGAGGTGGATTTGGGGAAGGGATTGGGGGGATGGAGTAAGGCAACCAATCTCATTGTCGCCATCCCAGAGGTAGTGGAGGGTGCCTTTTGGGGTTGTTTTGGAGAGGCGGCGGTGGAAGGGGTCGTATGTGAAGGTGATGGTGGTGGTGGGGTTGGATGCTGAGATGAGGCGATCTTGGCTGTCGTAGGCGTAGTTCCAGTGACCATCTGAGGTGAGATTGCCGTCGAGATCGTAGTGGAAGCTGCTTTTGCCATCGTGGGTAATTTGATTGAGGTTGTTGATGGTGTGGTCGTGGTTGTCCTTCTTGAGTCTGTTGTGGAGGGAGTCGAACTGGTAGGTGTGATCCGATTCTTCGATGAGTTGATTGAGATCATCGTATCGATAGTGGTTTTCGACAGTGCCAAGAGAGTCATGAAATTGGTAGGTGAGGAGATTGCCGACGGCATCATAGCTCATCTTGGACTGAAAGTAGGGGGATTCTGTTTGAATCCAGCGGGTGAGGGGGTCTCTGGCGATGGTGAAGAGGCCGAGTTGGGAAGGGAGTTCTGCCTGCACGAGAAGTCCATCGAGTGTGCGGTGTTTGTAGGTGTGGGTTTGGCCTTTGCGGCTGACTTGGTAAAGATAAGCCCCTTGATAGGTGTAGGAGATGGTTGAGTTATCGGGAAGTGCTAAGGTGATGCGACGTCCTTGGGTGTCATAGGTATTTGTGAATTGCAATCCGGTAGCCAGAACCTATTTGACGAGGCTGCCTAGGGCATCATATGAGCGTGTGGTGGTGGTTTGGGAGTGGGCATCGTAAACTGAGATAACTCGATCACAATTGTCATAACGATAATGATAGTCAAAGTCAGTGGAGAAAAAGCGGGCAAGCCTTCCTAAATCATCCCATTCATGGTGAATTTGCTTGCCACTGGGCTTGACAATAGTTTGTAGACGTCCTTTTGGATCATAAAGATATTCTGTCTTTTTTTCTCCTGCTTCGATGAAGCGTTCGATACGGTTAGAGGGACCATAGATCCATTGATGGGTGACCGTCCGGATGGGGGTTGTTCCATCATAGATAAAGTGGGCTTGTTCGATGAGATTGCCATTGTGATTGTAGCGTTGGAGGGAGCGTGAGAGCGTTTCTCCCTTGTGGTTCAATTGGAACCGTTCCGCCTCTCGGCCACGACAATCATAGATGCGGATCGTCTGGATCCCTTTGGCATCAGTATCGACCTCTCTATACTCATTTACGAAGTGGTAAGTGTGAGAAGTGACATTGTTTAAAGGATCTTTTTCATGGATAGGCTTTCCGAATGAGTTGTAGGCCGTTTCGAAGGTGCCTCGGGCTGTTATAAGCTGGGTGCGATTTCCCGCTTCATCGTAGCGATATCCCTCTTCAAATTGAAGGGCATCTGACTCGATGCGTTTGCTCGTGACCTTGTCAGCGAAATTGTGTTCTTCAATAGTGCAGAAGGCCTGACAGTCACTTTTTGTAAGCCGCCCTAGGGAGTCGTATGAATAATCTCTCCTATTCTCACCACTTTGTTCAGCAACCTTTCTCCCAGCGAAATCGTAGAAAAAGTCGATCGTGACTCCCTCTCCATCAACTTCGCTCAATTTACAGAAGGGGCTGAAAGTGGCAGTAGTCACTTTGAGCAGTTTTCCGGAAGGCGCAAAAACTTCGACACGAATGGGATTTTCAAAGATATCATACTGATAAGTGGTCTTGGAGCCATTTTTATCGCTATGGGTGGCTATGGAGCCATTCTGATTGTAAGTGAAATGCTCTTCACTACCATCGGGATAATTGATCGAAAGGGGTTTGCCCTGATAATTATAGGTCGTTCTGGTTTCATATCCCTCTCCATCGATGCTTTTCGTGACATTGCCGAGAATATCATATTCTTTTCGCTCGATAGCGTTATCGGGATGATGGATCCAGATGACACGCCCTACTGAATCGTAGCCAAATTTGGTGACATTGCCACATGAATCGCTCTCAGTGGTCACTCGACCTAATCTGTCATACTGCTTGCAGATCGATCCAGCAATCTGAGAATCTGTGATGCGGATGGGACGATTGGCCTTATCATAATCGACCGTCTTAAGCTGATCAGCTTTTGGGCCTTTGATCGATAAGAGATTTTGGTTTCTGTCATAGGTGAAAGAGGTTGTATTTCCGAGAGCATCGGTGGTCGCATGGAGCAACTCTCTTTCATAATGGTTCTGAATGGAATAACAGTAGACTCCATTGGCGTCGTAGTGGTCCTCTTTTAACACTTTACCAAACGAGGTATAGGTGTAGACCACTTTTTTCAATAAGAGTTCTTGACCACTTGCATCGATCGTCTTTTCTTCCACCACTTCTGGCAATCCCAAACAGGGCATTGAGGCTTTAGGCTGCGTCACAATGATTTTTCGATAGGTGACTCCAGTTAAATTATTGGGATCATTCGTGGAGCCATCGTCGACGATGGTTTTGATGCAAACGGCACAGTCGTCATAGCTGTTGAAGGTTCTTCTTCGAATCAGATCCCCTTCACAGACCAATTCAGAGGCTAATAAATTTGTTCCAGGTAGATAACTGTAATGGACAATTTTGCCATTGGGAAAAACTTCCTTCTCTTTGACGTTGAATGCCTGATTGTAGGTGCGCTCAATGGTGCACCACTCATTTCCGTCTCCCACAAGTTCTAAAATGGGATTTTGATGGCTGTCGTACTGATATTCTGAGATCTGAATTGGATTTCCACAGCGATCCTCAACCGTTTTTCGGGTCAAATTTCCTGTATCCTTATTCCAGTTAAAGCGATCGACGCGATAGAGCTGATCACCCTGGTAGGTTTCGATAGAAGTGATGCGCTTGTGTTCATCGAAACGGTAGATCACCTGATTATTTTCGGCGTCATAGACAACCGTCGCCCTTTCATGGTAGACATAACGCCCGATGGGACACATCTCACCATTCGGCCCTGTAGGAGCATATTGGGCCGTTACTTTCTTAGTTTTTGGGTCGTAGTCAGTAGTGAATACGCGTCCATCTGGCTTTTCTACTCGTGAGAGATAGTGCTCATCTTTAGTGTAACCATAGTCAATGCTGCTTTGATTAGGACGGCGTGATGCACCAAGCGTTACGGGTCTGAGATTGATGTGCTCCACCCGAGCTGTTCTTCCATCACTGCCCTCAAAGGTGATGCCTGCAACATGTTCATCCTTGAAACGAGAGTATTTAAAGTTAACAGAGCCTAATACCTTTGATTTATTAGAGTTGTAGGCAATGATGCTTTTGATGAGTTTGGATCTTGGATAACGATCCTTAGGGGCTTCGATCCATTTTTCGTAGAAATAGACTAGAATATTACCATTTGGGAGACGCTCCTCGTCAATGGGTAAATGAAAAGGAGTCCAGACATTAGGGGTAATATGATCATAGTCATTGTTAAGTCCGAAATCCTTGGGCACATGATAAACAACATCAATATCCCAGCAATGTCTTCTGGAATTAAACTTACGAACCCTCCCACTCCCGTCGAAGATAGATCCTAGATATGAAAAACGCAGTTTGTTTTTAGGGTCATGTTCTTTGTAATAGGTCAGATAAGTATTTGAAGGATGATTTCTGCCATCACCAGGGCTGATGAAATTTTTTGTCTGAAAATTAAATCGAAGGTGACTGCCGAATTTCAAATATGTCATGGATCCATCGATATCACCGATGATGACAAATTTTTCTTGTTCTTCGTATTCTAAATTCGCACCACAATAGACTTCTGGGTTGTAACGCCAGTCAGCATAACGATTGTCTTTCGGTGCTGTGTGGTTGTAGAAACGTCTTACTGATATTGGTTGAGCACCTGCAACGACGAATTCCACCTCTTCTTCACAATATTCCCCTGTGATGGGATTTACTTTAGGAGAGATTTGGTAGTCGGTAGAAGTGAAGAAATAGTTTTCACGCTCATGCTTCGGCTTGCCTTTTGAAGCTTCAATCTCGGGAACGTGTTCAGCAAGGAGTGGTTGCATCAAGAAGAGTGCAACGAGAAGAACCGATTTCATCGGGAGCCTCCTTTCATAGAAATGATGATGGAAGATTAGAGAGGACTTTTTTTAAAGAAAAGAAAAATTTTACTTGAAGTAAGAGGTTGGTTTACAGACGGGGAAGTGGCATCATTGGCTTTCCAAAAGAAAAGCTTCTTGCTCTAAGAGACTGTCTTAAAATGGTTGATTTAATGATCGGGATTTATCGTTACCAACATGGATTGATTAGGTTTAGGTTTAGGAGCGATACGCTTCTGCATTGGTGGCTTCGAGCGAGGTATGCGAGTGCTACACTCCTTCTGCGCCTCAGCTCTTTTCTGGGTTGTCTCCTCTTTTCGAAACACATGTAGAAAGTTTTTCTGGCCTCTAAAACGCCAGCACAAAACCGCACCCACAACAGAGAGGGCGACAGTTCCGAAAATGGCTCCTAGAATGATGGGTAGGTTATTATTTGGGTCTACCAAATCTCCAAGATTAGATTCTTGCTGAAGTTCACTCTTCGCTGTTGAAAGGCTGCATTGGTATTGATCATTGCAACCCAAAAAAACAGGATCTCCCTCGCTACTATTAACCTTAGCGATACTCAATTGGGTAATGAGGCTGGAATTTAAGGGTTGACCCGCTAGTAAGGGGGTCATATTTGCCGTGAAGACAATGGAGTAGCCTCCACTATCGACAAGAATCACCTTTGTGACGTTTGGTCCCACAGAAATCATCTCTCCCGTCACCGGAACAAAGCTACTCGTTAATTCAGACGGTAGCGAAATAGTAATGGTAAAGTCACCTGAAACGATCGTGAAGGTCGGTGTAGGAGTTGAGGGGTTCAATGTTGGAACAGGAGAAACTGGCATAGAAGTTGATGCACTAGGTACTGGAGTCGGCAGAGGTGAAGGCAATGGTGGTTGACTTACTTGAAAATAGCTGGAATTTTTACTCTCATCACTAAAACCAACAATTCCAGTTGCATCATCGAAACAGCCGGGCTTTGGTTGAGGTGGGCTCGTTAGATTTCCTAAATAGCCAGCATAAGTTTGCTCAGCTCCGACCGGGTTGCTAGAGTTCCCTGCGTCTACATAACCAAAATCGATGGCAACTGATCCATTTGCTGTCTGCTCCTTGGCGTAAAAATGGAGATGAGGATATTGAGGGCCGCATTGTGCCACTTTTGGCCTACTGATCGGAGCACTTTGTTGACCCAGCGAACGGTTGGCAATAATTTGATGATTGACAATGTCATAGGTATAGAGAGTCGGAGTCATTTGATCAGAACCTCTTGAAATGAAGGTGCTGAAATTGGCCGCGCTTTTAGAGATTGGGGTGGTGGGTGTTGTAAGTTCTGGAATGACCTGGTCATAAACCAAGCGTGAGCCCAGGAAAGTAAGGGTAAAGTTTGGTTCAAATCTGTACTCCAGCTCCATTTGTCCCTCAGCGCTTTGATTGGTAAAAACCCTAAAGGTGTTATCATCGAATGCTAAAATATCTTGATGTGTTGGCCCAGGGGCTGTTTGAACCCCAATTAAGTCAGTGGAAGCCTCTGCATCATAAAAGAACCCGCCACCGGGGAGACTTTGAATCAAAAAGGATCCGCTTTGGTTAAAGCAAGCAGCAACTGACTGATTTCCTAAAAGAGCTGTGGGTCGCCAGGGATCGGGGAAGGGTTGTTCCCCAGGCGATGGTTGGTATAGGGCAACAGGGTAGCCAGGGATCAAGAGTGAGCCATTTTGTATAGCAAATTGATAGATAAGCGGTTCAGGTGTGGGATCGGAAAATGTTCCGGATATAAAAATTTGATAAGCTCCTTGATAACAACCACTTTCGTATTGAGCATTTGATGCTGACCCGACTGTAAATTGACTAGTAATGTTATTGGAGATTCCTTGCATTAAGTTAATACTAGTTCCATTGAGTGTAAAAAGTTGCACACGCGAATAACTGCGTTCCGACTCTGTGTTTAAATACCCATCAATTGCCATTCCCTCCTTCCCCCAAACACATAGGTCAAATTCTCCAAGATCAATTTGATCTGGTTGGATTGGGAATTGATCTGGTTGGATTGGAAAAAAATAACCTTTAAGGGATGCGGTTTGTGCAGACACTTCCGGAAAGCATAAGGCTGATCCCAATGCCAGTGCCGCTGGATTTCCTGTCACTGCGCTTCCCACAGCACCCAATGCAATGCCAGAAGCACATTTGAGATCCGCCGGTTCTTTACAGGAAATGCCCATCTTATCAAAGAGCATGGTGCTTTCTGGCCCCGAGAAAGTTTGCAAGCCAGCTGCGGTAGTGTTTTTAATCTCAAGACCCTTGATCTCTCCACTTTCTCTGCCACCGCTCCACATCCTTGAAAGGAGCCCACCCAAACCAATGCCCCCTCCTGCAAGCAGAAGCGCGGTGCAGAGCTGTTCTCCCCAAGATGTTTGAGTTTGTGCAACTTGACGATCAACCGGACCTAAGGAAGATGAGGCCATAATTCCCTCCCATTAAAAAATTTGCTGATAACAATTTACACGAATCACCCATATTTTAAAGCATTGACGGTGGTCTGCAGGAGAGAAATCGTTACTTTTTTGCTATCCGCCTTATCGATATTAAGACTTTGGAAGTCGCATAATTCATAGCACTGCAAACAGGCTCTCTTTCTCTTGGGGAGTGAGAGGCATGAGTGGGGGGATTAGGTGGTGCCAGGCGGGGCCATGCTCTTTTTCTAGGATGGCTTTTGCGGCGGGGATGAAGGGGTATTGCTTGAGCTTGGAAGCGGTTTGTGAGAGGGTGGTGGGATCTTTTTTTTCGCCACGTTGGGCGGCGAGGTAGATTTGGTAAAGCTGTTCAGGGAAGAGGTTGGCGAGGCCTGAAATGGCGCCAGAGGCTCCTTTTAAGAGGGAGTCGAAGAGGAATTTTTCGTTGCCGATTAGAAGGGAGAGGTAGGGATGTTTTGCAAGGAAGTGGTCGATGAGTGCGGGGTTACCCTCGCTCTCTTTAAGTCCCAGGATCTGTTTTGGGAACTGCTGGTAGAGTTTTTCGATGAGATAGGGAGTGATCGAAACGCCGCTGTATTGGGGGATGTGGTAGAGAAGGATGCGGAGGTCTGGAACTGTGCTGAGAAGCGCCTGGTAAAAGGAGAGGATTCCCTCTTCAGGAACATTTTTGAAGAAGCTGGGTGGGGCAACAAGGTAGTCTGCGCACTTTGATTGGACAACCGCCCCGGCTAGAGCGATAGTGTCGGAAAGATTGGCGCTGCCATTCCCCATGAGGATCTTTTCTGGAGGGATTCCTCGTTTGATGAGGGTTTTCAAAGTAGCGATCCGCTCTTCGATAGAGAAGGAGGGACCTTCTCCGGTGATTCCGAAAAGGACCACGCCATTGCAGCCTCTTTTTAAAAGGCTATTGCAATGGGCAGTCAGAGCCTCATTATGGACAGAATAGCTTTCAGTGACGGGCGTTAGTGCGGCCGCCCAAATGCCTTTCAGTTCATTCACAGGGAGAAGTCTATCACTAAGCGGGCACGATGACAAGGGGAGATGATTTTATTTTAAACTGGCACAATTACAAGCGGAGATGAACTTTTCTTCATGGCATCAAAGTAGTTCGGGGCAACACCGAAGATCGACGCAAGAAGATCATTCTCATAGGCTCCAAGGGCCTCTGCGATGCCGATATAGTCAGGTTCCGCGTGGTTAAAGAAGGCAATCACCTCCACATTCTCATTTCCAATGTTTTCGATGTTGTGGAAGTGGGAAGCGGGTGCGAAAGCGCCCTCACCTGCGTTGACTTCGAGCTTTTCGACATGGCCATCAGGAGCCAGGATCGTGATCCGTGTTCTTCCTTTGACGATAAAGACCAACTCCCCTGCATTGGTATGCCAGTGTGGCTCGACGACCCCTTTGGGATTCAACCCAAAGCCCAAAATGCCGAGCCCATCCAAGACAGGAAGCTGTCCCTTAGTCGCCAGCTGAAGGTATCCACCCTTCGTCAACACAGGCTTTTTGCTTTTCACAATGTTGTATTCATATTTGCTCTCCGTCATCAATGGAGGCACATGCGAAGCGGGAAGCGTTTTGATCAACTCCTGCTTTTTCGCCCTTTTCAACCCTTCCACAAAGCCGACAGGTGTCTCAAAAGTGGCATTGCACACCTCATCCGATAAAGAGTAGATCGCTTGAGAGAGGCACATCAGTTCAGGATTGGCATGATTGCAAGCAAAAGCAATCGCTGCTTCTTGTGGACCGATATTCTCGATATGGTGGATGTATCCTTGTGGAATAAAGAAGATATCGCCAGGCTGAGCGGCAAAGACCTCCACACCGGTCGGGCTTCTCACAGAAACGAGAACAGAGCCCTCGAGACAGTAGGCGATCTTATTCGCATTAGGGTGCCAGATAGGTTCATGGGAGCCTTTAGGATTTAACCTCAAGAGGGCGAAAGAGATATTAACAAATCCCGGAACTTCTTTACTACTTGCCCAGGTCATGCTGCCCGCCTCAAATTTTCTTTGAGGTTTCAGTGACTGAAGACTAAAAAAGTACTTACTTCCCATATAACCCCCTGTTATTCATCTTATTATAGTAAATATTTCAATTAGCCGCCATTTTTATTGATAAAAATGTTTCAAACTCAGTCATTTGCTTAAATTTCTTATAAATTTACAAAAATTTATTCTTCGATAAAGAGTCTGCGAATTTACAAGCCATTACCTAAAAAGATCCTCGAGAGTAACAACAGCGGAAACTGCCTCAGAGTAAATGGAAGCTTTCAAACCTGAAGAAGAAACGAAGGCTAGGAAAATTTGCTTTTTAGTCTTGGTAACTCTTTGATATACCTCTATCTTTCTTCTCAGCTCTTTGTAGTAGTCTTTATCTATTTTAAAGGGCTCCTCGGTGTATTTGATTTCGCAAATAGTCATCGAATCATCCGATCGGTTAAATAATAGATCTATTTGGGCACCCTCTTCTTCCCCCTTTCCTTCATGTTTCCATGGGGTCGCTAAGGCCGAGTCTTCTAGATTAAGGGCTCTACGTATTTGATCTATATGTTTGATGCAGATGGTTTCAAAAGCGTACCCAGCCCAAGATTTCCAACTGGGAGAGTTTCTTAGGCTAGCCCAGCTCGCTTTTCCGATTTTCTTTGAAGTTTTTTTGAATGGCTCAATCCACTTGAGATAGAAAAAAACATATTCATCTACTAAGCGATAATAGATACCTCGTTTTCTATGGCCGTAGGTCAAAAAACTCACGATGAAGCCAGCTTCTTCAAGGTCTACGAGCTTTTGTATAGCTCTTCCTCCACTCGAAACTGTTTTAGCCTGCGACAATAATTCACTTTGGCTGATTCCATATCTAGTGTTAGCAATGACTTTTACAAGATCGAGATAGACTTCCGCTTCATCAAAAATTGAAGAAAATAAAATCTCAAAATCTTGGTAGAGAACCCCTTGTCTATTAAATGCTAATTCATCGATATTTTGTGTAGCTGATAAGTTTTTTCTGATCTGAGCCAAATAGTAGGCGATCCCTCCCGTTGCCATGTATATTTCAAGAACTTGCCGATTGGTTAAATTGACATGGTTCTTTTTGAGAAAATCCTTTGTCTCTTTGAGAGAAAATGGCTCTAACCTCAATTGACGTGTGACTCGGTTGTAGAGCCCCCCTTTATTGTAGATAATTTTATTGAGTATCCAAGATGCAGCAGATCCGCATACAATGAGTTTGATGGTTGGATCATGCGACCAATAACGATTCCAGTAGTAATCTAAGGCTCCTAAAAGCTTTGAACGCTTTGTAGCAAGCCAAGGCAATTCATCTAAGAAAAGGATCTTTTTCTTTTTCGGCTCCTTCTCCGCCAAATCAGTGAATAGTTTAAATCCTTCCATCCAATCTTTCGGCGGCTTTAAGCCAGGAAAGAAGGCTTGGTTCAACGCATCTGTAAAGTTTTGCAATTGTCTCTGATACGACCCATTTTTCATCCCGCTGACGTAAACAAACGTACATTTTTCACCCTCAAAGAAATTTCTGATCAGGAATGTTTTACCAACCCTTCGTCTGCCATAAAGGGCGATGAATTCTGCCTTTCCCGATTCAAATGCCTCTTTGAGCAACTCTCTCTCTTTTTTTCTTCCAACAATTTTCATATTTCCTTTTAGCGCCACTTATAGAAAAGCTATATGTGGCGCTATCTTACTACATTTTCTGTTTTTAGCGCCACTTATAAAGTGTCTATATGTGGCGCTATCTCTCCATATCTCTCATAATCTGCCTCCAGATGTCATTGTGGGGCATGCTACATCTAAACATCATTGTTTTTCTATCAGACAAGATAGGCAAAGTTCTCTCCGTTGTAGGATAGTTTTTCCCTGAACCCCAATGACGGTCAGTTTTGCCTAATTACAAAAATTTATTCATTCTCTTATCTTAGCAATACAATGAAAGAAATTTACTATACCTCTGCAAGCGAAATCGTCTCCCTGATCAAGAAAAGAGAACTCTCTGCAGTCGAGGTAATGAGAGCCCATCTGGAGCGCATTGACAAGGTGAATCCGCTCGTCAATGGCCTCGTGCAGCAATTCCCAAGGGAGGTCTGCTTGGAGCAGGCGCGGGAAGCGGATAGAAAAGTCGCTGAGAAAAAGCCTCTAGGAAAGCTACATGGATTGCCAGTCACCATCAAGGATAAGCATCTGGTGAAAGGGTTGATCTCTTGTGTCGGCTGTCTAGGTTTGAAAGATCGCGTGGCTCAAGAAGATTCCACAGTCGTCACTCTATTGAAAAAAGAGGGCGCAATCATTTTGGGCATCACAAATGTGCCTGAGCTACTCGCTGCTTATGAAACTGATAACTTAGTCTATGGGCGTACCAATAACCCCTATGATCTTTCGAGAACTCCGGGAGGCAGTAGTGGGGGATGCGCCGCTCTGGTGGCTGCTGGCTGTACTCCTCTCAGTATCGGTTCAGATGCGGCAGGGAGTATCCGCTGGCCGGCTCACTGCACAGGCATTGCAGGACATAAGCCGACGATCGGATTGGTCTCGCGTGCAGGCTCTCCCATGGGCAATGGCCTAGGTCTCTTTGCCTATTTTTCGACCTCAGGGCCTATGGCAAGGTCGGTAGAGGATTGTGCGCTTGCCCTCTCTTGCTTGGTGGGATTAGATGGGATCGACCCTTTTCTCGCACCGGTGCCTCTCCAAGACCCCCAGAAGGTCGATATCCAACAATTAAAAGTCGCCTATTTCATCGAAGATGGGGTTTCTGAAATTTCTTCAGATGTGAAAGTGGCTATGGATGCAACGGTCAATGTACTTAAGGACCATGTTTCACGAGTCGAGCTGGTAGAACTGAAGTGTATCCGAGAAAGCCATCGCTTGCTCTGGGAAAATTTCTACCTTGGGGGCGACCGTGGTCAAGGGAATAAAAATGCAATGGCCGCTTTAAAAGTTTCTCGCCCATCACCACTGTTTGAAGAATTTCTCAAGCAGGCCGAGAAAAGCGACCTAACTGTGACCCAGTTTCGCAATCTCTTCCGAGAGATTTCCCTCTTCCGTGTCGATCTGTTAGAAAAATTGAAGGATTATGATCTGGTGCTCTCTCCAGTAGCTGCCACACCCGCTAAAAGGCATGGCACCACCTTTCAAGAATGCAGAGATATGACCCATGTGATGGCCCATTCCCTTTCTGGATGGCCTGTCACAGTCGTGCGGTGTGGCACCTCTTCTGACGGTCTCCCCATCGGCCTTCAGATCGCCGCAAAGCCCTGGCAGGACCATCTTAGCCTGGCCCTCGGCCAGCGCATCGAGAAGTTATTGGGAGGCTGGCGCGCGCCCACGGCGGTTGGGTGAGCCATGATAGGGGTCTTCGTCTCCTAATGGGAGGCTTGCGACTGCTTACTGCAAAAGTTGGAGCCTTGGCGGAGGGCTTGGGCGGCGACGTTGAGGGATTCGAGGGCTTTGGGGGAGGCTCTGGCGCCATCGCTTCCAAGGTGGCCGATATTGCGCTGGAGGTAGACGCTGGTGGGGATGCCTGCAGCGGAAAGGCGGTCTGCATAGCGCTGGCCATCTCCGCGTAGTTCATCATTTTCGGCGAGGATGACAACTGCAGGTGGGAGGTTGTGAAGGTCCTGGGCGAGGAAGGGAGAAGCGTAAGGATTATTGAGATCTTCGGGCTTGCTGACATATTGCGTAGCAATCCAGCGCATGACCTCTTCTCTTTTGCTTTGGGCCTGATCTTCACGTGCGAGATTGGTGGCGGGGTTGATTAAGACTTGGAGAGAGATGCAGGGCCCTTTGCGGTCTCTAGAAAGGAGAGTGAGGGCAGCAGCCATATTGCCTCCTGCGCTATCGCCGACGACCATAATGTGGGAGGGGTCGATGGATAATTTTTGCGCATTCTCTTTCATCCAAAGCAAAACGGCATAACACTCTTCTAAAGGGAGGGGAAATTTCCCTTCTGGTGAGTTGGTATAGCCAACCGATACGACGACAACGCCTGCTTCCTTGCAGAGGTAGCGTGCGAGATTGTCATGCGTGTCGAGATTGCCACCGACCCAGCCTCCTCCATGTATAAAGAGTGCAGCAGGTAGATTGGGATCGGAATTGGGACTGTAGAACCGGATTGGGATCGAATGCCCCTGAAAAGGTACCTTTGTGTTGAGCACTTCCGCAACTTCAGGCGTTGTGGCCTCAATTGCTAACATTTTCTGATTCATTTTTTGCCGCACTTGAAGGGGATCAAGCGGCTGAACGTTGGTCTCGGCAAAGAGAGCCATTGGTAGGAGGAGGAGGAGAATAAACTTCATAATAACCTCACCATGCTAAAAAAATGAATTCTAAACAATAGGAATGAGATGGTATTTCAGAAGCGTGAAGAGGCATCAACCCCTTTAAAACTAGAAGATCTCTAGTGCACTATTCAATTGATTCCCCTATCATTTATGACGATTTCAGGAGAGAGTCATGGATGAATCTTCTAATGGGCAGAAAGAGAGTGGACTTCTCTATCAATTTCTCGCGACGCTCTTCTGTGTCATCGTCATTTTGTCCAATCTCTTTTCAGCAAAAATGGTTCCTCTGCCCATTTTTGGCCATTTTGCCATCCCTGCGGGCTTGATCACCTATCCCTTAACCTTCCTGATCAGCGATCTCGTGACCGAGTTTTTTGGTCTAACCAAAGCCAAAAGGATGGTCTACCTCACACTGGGAATGAATCTGGTGGCATTTGCTCTTTTAGAAGTAGTGCTTCTGCTCCCTAGCCAAAATCTCAATGAACATGAAGCCTTTCAATCAGTTTTGGGATTAGGAGGCCTGCGCATCGTCTCCTCATTAACCGCATTTACGATTGCACAGCTCGTCGATATCCAAATGTATGCTCTGATCAAGCGCTGGACAGGTTTCCGTTTCTTATGGATTCGCGCCAATGGCTCGACATGGGTCTCTCAAGCCATCGATACCCTTGTGATCGATCTTCTCTATCTCTATTGGGGAATAGGAATGGCTCTCCCAGAAGTAGTTCCGATCATGCTCTTTTCACTCGCCTATAAGTTCAGCTTCGCTCTCACAGCGACGCCTCTCTTCTATCTCACCGTCTTCTTCATCAAGAAGAGGAAGGAGAGCGCTGGGAGGCTAGCTTAGAGAACTCATCCATCTCAAGGCTTTGAGTAAAAGCTTTCATATCTTTTTCCCTAGCAATGCTTTGAAGGGCTACATTTTTGATGTAGAGAGCTGTTGCACAGGTAAAACCTCCGAGAAAGGTCGCGTTCACGACAGGGCTTCCTACTCCAGTTGCGAGATGGAAGATGGCGACCGCCATACCGACTGCTCCTATAACTGCAAACACGAGGTTCTGGGTAATTGCCTTATTTCTGCCATTGAGTTGTTCCTCGGGAGTCTCTCCCCATTTTTCCTCACTGAAATCTAAGGCAACCATATCCCTGGCAATGGCCTTGGAATTGTTGACAACGTTATCGACTGAAAAAGTGAAAGTTAAACTGCCAATGGAAAAGCTCATATTAAACCTCTACGACTTAAAAACATAATTATTATAAAAGATAAGTATTAATTTATTATTAAATTTATTAATTTATTTATATGAAGCGTAAATTTCTTTGGAACAAACAGGGTCTTCGCCTTGAGTGGATTAAGGCGGGCCCTGGGAAGCCTCTCAACTGGCTTTTCTGTCCAGGAGGGCCGGGGTTGGGCTCAGAATCCCTCTCCGATTTGACTCAGGGGCTGGATCTACCTGGCACCATCTGGCATCTCGACTATCCTGGGGATGGCTCGAACACTTTTGATAACAATGTAGAGGCCTTCAGAGCTTGGCCAGCTGCCCTACAGGAGGTTGTAGAGACGTTAGGGAATGTCATACTGGTAGCCCACTCGACAGGTGGAATGTTTATCCTCTCCCTGCCGGTGCTCGAAAAGCGGCTCTCAGGCCTGATTTTGATGGACTCTGCCCCTGATGCCTCTTGGCAGGGCTGTCTGGCTGAAATGATGGAGGAGCGGCCGATCCCTGAGTTAAAGGAGCTGGATCTGCTCTATCGGAGTCAGCCGAGTAATGCCCTTTTAAAACAGCTGACAGTGGCCTCAGCGCCCTATTTGTTCACCCAAAAAGGGTTGGAAATGGGTCGGGTTCTATTAGAGCGGCTTCCCTATAACTATGAGATCTGTAACTGGTCAGAAGAGCACTTTGACCGGACCTACGCGGCACAATGGATTCCCCAATCGTTGCCTACACTCATTTTTGGGGGCTCTGAAGATCATCTCACCCCGCTGCACCTCTTTAAAGAGCGTGCCGACTTTCAGCGTAAAAACATTCTCCTGAAGGAGATACCTAATGCTGGCCACTTCCCCTGGATTGAAAATCCTTCTGCAGTTACAGCAGCCTTTACTGACTACATAGAATTAAATAGTTTAAATAATTAAAAAATTATTATCATAATAAAAGAAGTTGAGGAATTATCCCCATGGCAAAAATTCTGAGTGCTGGGAGTGAAGCGCCCGATTTTACTCTCCATGTCACTCCCGACCAAAGCCTGACATTGAGTGAGTTAAGAGGAAGACCGGTGGTTTTACTTTTTTATCCTGCAGATTGGAGCCCTGTCTGTAGTGATGAAATTGTTCTTTTCAACCAGGTACTGAAGGAAATTAAGAAGCACCATGCGGAGTTAGTGGGCATTTCTGTAGATGGTGATTGGTGTCACACCGCCTTCGCTAAAGCCTCCAATGTCCATTTTCCCTTGCTTTCCGATTTTGAACCTAAAGGTGAGGTCGCCAAGAAATATGGTGCCTACCGTGAGCATGAGGGGGTTTGTGAGCGCGCTCTATTTGTCATCGATAAAGAGGGGAAGATTGCCTGGAGTTACCTCTCTCCCGTCGGAGAGAATCCGGGTGCAGATGGGGTTTTAGAGGCACTTGAAAATTTAACAGGCGTAAAGATATGACCACATTAATAATTCCAGTGAATGCAAAAGATCATATCTTGGGTCCTGAATCGGCCCCCATTACCCTTGTGGAATATGGTGATTTCCAATGCCCCTTTTGTGGCAGTGCGTATCTGCTCATCAAACGCATTTTAAACGAGTATGGAGAGCAGATCCGATTCGTCTTTCGCCATTTTCCATTAACGGAGGTCCATCCTCTCGCTGAAAATGCAGCAGAAGTTTCAGAGGTGGCTGCAGATCACGATCGCTTTTGGCAAATGCATGACTTAATCTATGAAAATCAAAAGCAACTCACTGTTCCTTTTTTAATGGAACTTGGGGAAACACTCAAATTGCCAGCTAGTGAACTGGAACTAGCTCTCATACGAAAAACATTCGAAGAGAGAATCCGAGAGGACTTTTTGAGCGGTGTGCGAAGCGGTGTGAATGGGACGCCTACTTTCTTTATCAATGGAGAGCGCTTCAACGACCCATTCACAGATCTCAAGCAAGTGTTGGGCGTAACTCTTAACGCTTAATCTCTACCTGAGTTCCATCAGGTTGCACCTGGATCGAGGTCCCATCTGCTTTTTTGATGAGTTTGCTGCCATCGGGATTGATTTGGATCGTCGTCCCATCTTTCTCACGGATGAATTTCATTCCATCAGGGCTGATTTGGATGGTTGTCCCATCTGCCTTTTGGATGCTCTTGCTACCGTCTGGATTGATTTGGATGGTAGAACCATCGTTATCTTGAATAATTTTTGTTCCATCAGCCTGGATTTGCACATTAGATTGTTGCGCGTTATCTGCTAGAAGTGGCAATCCAGTGACAAGGAGTCCCACAGCCGCGATTTTAGATAAATTAAACATAGTTCTTATCTCCATAGGTTAATAATCAGGCTCAACATCTTTTAGTTTTTCAAAAAATTTGTCAAGAGATCACCACTTGGCGCCGGCGTGGGCTCCGCCATCAATGCGGATATTTTCACCATTGACCATGGGTGCCGATTGCAAATAGAGCAGAGCATCTACGATTTCAGAAATCTGTACTAGCCGGTGGAGGGGCTGGAGTTTTTTAAGAGCCTCATGGTCATCGTGGGAATGCATTGGAGTATCCACAACCCCGGGTGAGATCGTATTGGCTCGAATGCCGTAGGAGAGGTATTCCATGGCAAGAGCGCGGGAGAATGCTGGAAGGGTGGATTTGGTGATGACTGGCAGCGCGATCGAGGCTCCTGCCAGCGGCTGGTCGACCAATACTGTCGCTATGCTGACGATGTGGCCAGACCTCTGTTTGCACATTTGCTTCACCACTGCTTGCGAAACGAAAAAATAGCCGGCAATATTGGTGTGGACCATCTTTTCGAAATCCTCAGGCGTATATTCGGTGAATGGCTTAGTAAGATAGATGCCGGCGCAGTTGACAAGAAGATCTATATGGCCAAACTGTTTCACCGCGCCATCTGCCACTTTTATGGCTGTCTCCTTTTCGCCAATGTCACCATCCACAAGCATGAGATTTTCAGAAGGGATTAAATCCTTTGATTTGCTGATGGTGCGGGAATTGGCAACAACCTGATAACCCTCTTTAAGAAGCGCTTGAGTGATTCCTAATCCGATGCCGCTAGAACCACCCGTGACGATGGCCACTAGTTTTTTATCATGATTTGTACTCATTCGTGAGAATCCTTTTTTTGCCTATCTTTCTTGATGTTGTATAAGAAGATTCTCGATTTAAGTCAAAAAAGCTGTATACATCAAATATGGCGACTTTTCAGACGCTGATTATATTGATCTTTCTGGCAACAATTTTGGTGGGCCTTGCGCAGAAGCTGCGTATACCCTATCCGATTGTTCTTGTCGTAGCGGGTACTGCGATCGGTTTTATTCCTGGTCTGCCAGAAGTTACCATCAATCCTAGTTTACTTCTTGTCATCGTTCTTCCCCCAATCTTGTATTACGCTGCCTTTTCGATCTCTTTTCGGGAGTTCAGAAGAAATTGGAGAGTGATCTTCTCGTTAGCCTTGGGGCTCGTCGTTTTGACAACCTTACTCATCGGAGTGATGTTTAAGTGGCTTTTTCCTCAATGGCCTTGGGCATTGGCTTTTGCTTTTGGAGCCATTGTCTCTCCTCCAGATTCAGTAGCCGCGACAACGATCATGAGCAGATTTGCGGTTAGACCCCGAGTACTCGCTATCGTGGAGGGGGAGAGCTTGGTGAATGATGCCTCTGCACTCGTACTCTACAAAATGGCAGTGGTTGCCCTTTTATCAGGGGCATTTTCACTCATGGAAGCGGGTTTGGAGTTTGTCAAAGTAGTCTCTGGAGGGCTTATTGTTGGGTTAGTCCTGGGAATGGTGATGCAAAACCTGTCGAGAAGGTATTTAAAGCCAGTTGTGGGTGTCTTGGTCTCTTCCACGATTCCCTACATCACCTATCTTATTGCAGATAGTATAGGCGTCTCTGGTGTCCTTGCCGTTGTCGTTAATGGTTTGATCGGCTCCTACATCTTGGCAAAACATCACTCATCAACGAGAAGGATTTTGGGTTATGCCTTTTGGGATATCTTCAACATCCTTTTGAACTGTTTTGTCTTTGTGATGATAGGACTACAACTCAAAATGTTTGTCTCCACAATGGGCTCTCGGCAAGTTTTCTTGTACACCCTTTATGGAGTGTTCGTGACAGTGGCATTGATTGCAATCCGCTTAGTTTTTGTCTATGCCAGAAGTGGCTTATCCTACATGCACGCCCGCGCTCATCCTGAAAAAAGGCATCTCTGTCCTGAGATTTTACGTGGAGCTACAATTGTGGGATGGTCAGGCATGCGGGGCATTGTCTCTTTGACCGCCGCGCTTGCCCTCCCTTATGTGAGTGGACGAGAGGCAGTCGTCTTTATCACTTTTGTAGTCATTTTATTGACACTGCTCCTTCCAAGTACCACCTTAAGTTATCTGATCCGGCTGATGAAAATTGAACAGAAAGACAATCATCATGAGGCGCATCTCGCAAGAAAACGGCTTGTCAAAGTCGCAGAAGAGAAGATTCGCAAATTGTATGATGCGGAGGATATCAATGACAAAGACTTTGTATTTCTCAGCCGCTATTTTAATTTGCAACGATTTGTCTTCGAAATGTCCCATTCCCATTTGAAAAAGATCTCCGCCTTAGAAGAGGCCCGATTGTTAGTTTTCAAAGTACAGAGAGCTGAGTTGCTGAGGATGTGGGAAAAGCAAGAGATCGATGATCAACTCTTTCGGCAGCTTGAGCATGAACTCGATGTCGCAGAATCGCACATTGCCCGCGCCGAACTCAAATAAAATCAATCGCTTCCTAATCTCTAAAATATTGATAAGAAAGGGTGCATGGGTTATAAGGCCTCGCAACTTTCTTCGATATCAATCTATAGGTATTTATGTGGTGGATCAGCCTTAATTTACTAAAAAAACTTTCTTATTTAGTAGTCTTCGCATTATTTTTTGTTTCTCATGTAAATGCCATTGAACATAGAGAAAATGGAACTGATTATGGCGATCAGGGTATCAATATATATGCTCAAATGAAACATGGTCCTGATGGGGCTCTCTTTCTTGATCCCTACTTTATTCCTTACTTGCTCAACTTGAAAGGTCAGGTTCTTTTAGATGCAGGTTGTGGTGCGGGCCCATGGAGTATTATTGCAGCAAAAAATGGCGCTGTTGTTTACGCAATAGATATTCAGGAAGGTATGATTGCGAAAGCCAAACAGGCTGCCCTGGAGGAGCTTGTAGACAATAATACAAATTTTGTGATTGGGGATGTGGGTCAATTGCCCTATCCGGATAATTTTTTCGATAGGGCAATTAGTATCAATGTAGGTTGTAATTTGCCTTGCTTAGGGCCACATTTAAGAGAGCTGCGTAGAGTTTTGAAAGAGGGTGGGTTAGCTATTATCACAGCTCCCAATTCTTTTGGCACGGTATTTACGGATGGAAAAAAGGAGAATGCAGAAACTGTAAAGTGCATCCAGCAATTATTAATTGATAATCAAGCATCCTTTCCCCAGATAATTCGAGGATTGGACGAGGTATATAGGGCCACTTTTGCAAAAGAATCGGGTCAATGGACATTAGTGCTTGATGAAACACAGCTTAAATCAGGAGAAGCCATTTGCCGTAAAATTCCTTTAATGGTCGTGCCAAATTATTATCATTCTATGAATGAATATCTTAATCTTTTTGAAAAGGAAAATTTTCGTATAAAAGAAGTGTACAACCCTCGTTTCCTGAGTGCGCAAGAATGGCAAGCCTACAACGAGAAAAACAAGCTCTCTCTTGGCAAAGAATATGTTGTTTCATCCCCTTTTGTGATATTCATTATAGAAAAATAGCAAATGCGGAACTTATTTGTAGATGATATAGGCAAAGAAGCCCAATTTGTTAAAGCCCGCTTTATTATGGAATTGTGCAGCCCTATGGTAAGCCTCTATTTCTTCTTGATTTGATGGATCTGCTTTAAGGGCAAATAGTTCTTCAGTGATAGGCATGGGATTCTCTTGTTCTTTTTTACCATTAAAACCTCCCCATAGCTTTTGCCCTTCCAAGAGCACCATTTGTAACTGCCCACCATGCTTTCGTATCATTTTCGTTAATTCTTCTTCCAACTCAACGCGTCCATCACTCTCTATTCTTGAATATCCAATCCCTAAAATCACATCTCCAGGCTTTGAGGCACTCAGTGATTGATTGACGAATGCAAGAGTCAATGTTAAGCCATTTTCGCCACCATCGCGCATCGAGTCTAAAGAGGCCCCCTTTGCTTTCAGTGCAAAAGGAGGGTTGGCTATCCAAAGCGTATTGCCTTCTGTCTCAGGACCTTTAACACCCTCATTCCTAATGTCACCTACTGAAAAACAACTTTTCGACTCAAGATGATTCAATTGCGCATTTAACCGTGCATAATCTACTGCCCGTGAATTGATATCGCTTCCAATGAGCTTCTCAGCAATCTGATTAAAAACGATAGGTAGTCCTGATTTGCCATCCCCACAAAAAGGGTCTATTACGAAAGAAAAGTTCTTTTCTCGACGATTCTTAATTTTAGCTGCCATTTCTAACAAAATAGTGGCTTCATCAGAATAGGGAAAAACGGCCGATTCCCCCACACTCAGGTTGGGCTTTTCCAGATCTGTACGGAAAATCAACCCATTGGCCTCGATCATTTGGCCCGACTGCGCAATGGCTATCTCTTGCAAAAAAAAGATAAGCGAGATCAAAAGTAATAAAAAGATTCTCATATAACGTTCAGCTCCTGACCCCGGTTGATTCCACTACAGCATCTCGAGGAATGCATCCCTGGTAGAGATGGTAATATTTTGTTGTCCCTCCTGGATTTGTCTCGAAAACCAAAGTGCCAACTAATTTTTCTCTTTCCACTTTCAAGACCATAAATTCAGCTACTCTACTCCAATATTTATCGATGCTTTTGGGTAACTGTTCTTCAGTAGAAAAATGAATAAATTCATTATCGAGAGGCGGTAAACAAAGGGTATCTCCACTCTTCTTCCAGTCATCTAGCGAAATAATTTTATAAAGATATTTTGGCTCTTCTTCCATATTTCGTTCATTTACATTAGCAGTAATATTCCTCACGTCCATCTGAAAAGGGGCGTGATGGTGAACAGTATGCGCATGGAATAAATATCCTTCTACTACAACATCCTGGTTCACATGTTTACAATAAACATCATCCGATGGTGGATATCTAAGCTGCACTTCATACCAATTGGGGCAACTCATAATATCTGCAGGCGAAAGGGCGAGTCCAGGCAATAAGGTAGTGAATGCTATTTGAAAAGAAGGGCGTTCCATCTGTAAAAACTAGCTTTACTCTGGATAATCGCCATGAGTATCAGGCTAAAAATTAATGAACATGAATCACCCATTCAGCTGAAGCCCCTCTTATAAAATGAGTTTATAAAAAAGATGTTTTAGGCGCATGTATTTTCAATCCCTTGAAATTTGCTATATTTCTTAAATATGCCTAGTTTTATTAGTGATATCAAAGAGAAACATCAACTACATATTGACAATTTTCTTCATTGTGCCTAATATTGTTAGTAGTAGGGAAGAAAAGTATCATATGACTCTTGATCTTAGTTCAGGACAATACAAAGTATTTACATATGAAGAGTTTGTGGCTGCTCACTTCAATAAAAATGCCTCTCCTTCAACGCTTCATAACCTCCTCTATTATCATGAAAAACAAGGCCATATTCTGCGTATCCGTAGGGGGCTATACTGCGTAGTACCCAAAGGCATCACGCCAAGTGACTGCCCTATGGACCCTTTCTTACTAGTGAGTAAGATGTCAAAGGATGCCATTCTAGGTTATCGAACTGCTTTAGATTTTTTTGGCAAACTGCATTCAGTTACCAATGAATTCATGTATCTTTCAAATACCAGAGAATCAAAGCCTTTTGTTTTTAAAGATGTCAAATATCTTGCAGTTTCAATCCCCACTGCACTCAAGAAGATTGGTCAAATAGAATATGATGTCCAAGCTATTGATCGTGAAGGTCACAAAGTGCGCGTAACAGGCTTAGAACGCACTTTTGTAGATATCTTGGATCGACCACGCTTGTGCGGATCATGGGAAGAAATTTGGCGCTCTTTTGAAGGTATTGAATACCTGAATTTAGACAAGGTATTGGAGTATACCGCATTTCTCAATAATGGGACGACGGCCTCTAAGGTGGGTTTTTTTCTTGAAGCGCAACGTGAGCCTTGGATGGTTCCGGAGGAATATTTAAAAAAACTGGAACGATTCATTCAGCGGCGTCCGCATTATATGGAACGTCATCATAAAACACCGCAGGAGCTAGTTAAAAGATGGAATTTGATCGTTCCTACGAGCTTGATTAACCAAGAATGGGAAGAACCCTATGCAGATATCTAAAAATGAATTAATGACCGAAGCGGCTGCAACAGGCTTTCAACCTATTATGTTGGAAAAAGTCTGGCTCTTAATAAAAATGCTTGATCGAATTAATGAGCATCCCTTTTTGCGAGACCGACTCGTATTAAAAGGAGGCACAGCACTGAATTTATTTATTTTTGAGCTCCCCCGTTTGTCGATTGATATCGATCTCAATTATGTTGGAGCTTTGGATAAGGAGACTACCAACCAAGAGCGTCCTCAAGTGGAAAAGGGATTAGAATCTATTTTCCAAAGCGAGCATTTAAGTATTCAGCGCATGCCTAATAAACATGCAGGAGGCAAGTGGCTACTCAAATACGTAAGTGCTTTGGGTGGAAATGGAAATTTGGCAGTTGATGTGAACTTTATGTTTAGAGCCCCTCTCACGCAGGTGATGAAAAAGCGTTCTTGCCTTATTGGCAATCGCCAAACCCAAGAAGTGGCCTTACTCAATAAATATGAACTTGGTGCTGGCAAATTAGCTGCATTATTTGGGCGCCACGCCTCTCGTGATCTTTTTGATGCTTATGAGCTTCTTACTATGCAGTCTCTTGATTTCGAAAGATTGCGTCTTTATTCCATGATCTATGGAGCTATGGGGGAGCGTGATTGGCGTTCGATCTCAATCGATGACATTAATTTCGATAAAAAAGAGCTACAGCAAGAATTGTTGCCTGTTTTGCCCAGAGGAATGTCTGAAAAGGCACAAAATTGGCTCTCTTGGACAAACAGTATGTTAAGCGGATGTCGAAACGCTTTGCGAGCACTCTTACCACTGCGCGAGAATGAGAAAGAATTTTTTCAACGATTGCATGATTGGGGTGAAGTTCAACCAAGTTTGCTTACCCAAGATGCAGCGTTAATAGAGATCATTCATTCTCACCCTTTATTAAAATGGAAAGCACAGCTCGCGCTTCAAAATAAAAAACATTGAGATGAATATATGAAAACAATTTTATTTGGGGTTCGATATTCTCTGAAAAATTGGTGTTTGAGAATGGAAGTTATCGAACCACGAAAGTGAACGAGGCAGTTGAGCTTATCAGCCAGTTTCAGAGAGAGTTAGGGGATAAAAAAGACGGACGCTTTTCTTTTGAGGGAAAAACGTCCGATCATGTGCCGATGATCGGACTCGAACCAACACTCTGTTGCCAGAAGTAGATTTTGAGTCTACCGCGTCTACCATTCCGCCACATCGGCGAGAGAATGGGGTATTTTACGAGGGCGGGATTAATGGCGCAAATAGTTTTGTGCGCTCTTTGGGTCGAAGATGACTTTTGTGCCGCTGCTGTCTGTTCTGACTTGGATACCGAGATAGGCGTAAGGGTGTTGGTTGTCGCAGTTGCGCCCTTCAGGGGGGAGGTAGAGTTTGATAAAAATCTCTTTGTTAAACCAGGGTTGGGTTGAGACGTTGAGTCCCCCTTTATCGAAGCGCTGGAAGCGATACTCTTTATCGTTCGGGAAGTTTTGGGCGTAGTATTTTTGGATGAGGGGGAGGAGGGCTTGAGGCTGGTTCTCGAAGCCTTCTACGTAGAAATCGACCTCTGCTCCGATCATATGTTTAGAGCTCCAATTGGCAGAAGTATAGTCGGCGTAGGTATTGTGCTTCGGGCAGCGGTGTCCGCAGGTAATCACCACTCTCTTACCGGTTTCGAGCTGGAGGAAATTGAGAATCTCGAGCAGGCAGGGATAGATAAATTCTTCTCCATCTTTGAGGGGAAGGCCATGCTTTCGGCCTCCTTGACAGTCAAAATATTTGATGGGCTCTTTGCCCTCTTCTGATTGGATGACGACGGGGTTGAGCGGATGGCCTTTGCAGCGAAAAAACTCCTTCGTAATCCGTGGAAGCCCTCCAATATACTTTTCTTCCCAAGGGTATTTTTCCCGAGATTGCGGCCTTGGAGGGGCTGGTTGAAAAAAATATTCATCATGAAGCCGATAGACATAGTCGCCACGGATATTCTGCTTCCGAAGCTTCTGCTGCTGTGAGGAGCAGCTCCCGAGGAAAAGAGTAAGAAAGAGGAGCAAATAAACCATAGCCCGTTTAAAATAGATGGGATGGATTGGGTCAACCATTATCAACTTTTCCTATTTGATTTCGATGGAATCTTGGTTAATACCGAGGAGCTCCACTATCTGGCCTATATAAAAATGTGCGCTGACAGGGGATTTTCTCTCAAGTGGGATCAGAAAACTTATATGAGTATTGCTCTCTACTCTGCGACAGGGATTAGAGAGGGGATCTATCGGGAACTCCCCGAATTAGAGAGAGAAGAGCCCAATTGGGCTGTTCTTTATGAGGAGAAGAAGAGGGCCTATTTCCAGCTGTTGGTAAATCGGGGGCCGCGCCTCATGCCAGGTGTCAAAGAGCTGCTCGAAGAGTTGGAGAGAAAAAAGATCAAGCGCTGTGTTGTGACCCATTCACCGCAAGAGCAGATCGCTCTGATTCGCTCCCAAAATCCCATCCTCAATACAATTCCCCATTGGATAACCCGTGAAGATTATTCCCAGCCAAAACCGGCTCCAGAAAGCTACCTCAAAGCGATTGAGCGGCTGAAGATGGAGGGTGATCGAGTGATCGGCTTTGAAGATTCTCCGCGCGGGTTACAGGCTCTTCTAGGAACTGAAGCGGAAGGGATTTTACTCTCTGAAGTTTTCGATGAAAGTGAATTGAAGGAGATCCGCGCGAAAATGGCCAAACCTTTTGACCATTATCCCACCTTTGTAGAGCTATTTAAAAAGCGCTCTTCATAGTCCACTTTCATTAAGAAAAGACCTTTTGGCGAAGCTGCAGGGCCAGCGACTTTGCGATCTTTGGCCTCTAAGAGCTTCTGGACGCTGTCTAAAGGCTTTTTTCCAGTAGCGATTTCAAGTAATGTCCCCACAATGTTGCGGACCATTTTGTAGAGAAAACCATCTCCTTCAAATTCTAAGCGGACACCTCCTTCTTGGGGGAGGATGGAGAGGCGGCGGATCGTTCTTATGGTAGTGCTCACTTTGCCCCCGACATTAGCGAAGGTGGCAAAATCATGCCTTCCTACAAATAACTGAGAGGCCTCTTCTAAAAGAGGCAGAGAGAAATCTGAGTAAGAAAAATGGTGCCTGAATCTTCTCACGAAGGGGTCGATCACCTTTTCAAGCCAAAGGTGGTAATGGTACTCTTTTCCCTGCGCCGAAATTTGGGCATGAAAGTCGGGAAGTGTGGAAGCGATCTCTTTGATGCGAATGGCCTCTGGGATCATGCCGTTGAGCGCATAAAGGAGCTGCTCGGGCTTTAAAACTGTTTCACAAACAAAATGGGCGCACTGGCCAAGGGCATGGACACCCGCGTCGGTTCTACCAGCTCCAATGACCCTGACAGGCTGTTTCAGAAGGATGGCTAAGCTCTCTTCGATTTTCCCCTGGATGGAGGGACCATTCGGCTGGATCTGCCAGCCGCTGTAATCCGTTCCGTCGTATGCAAGGATCATCCGATATTTTGCATCACCCATTCAGCAAAGGCCCATTCTTCAGCTGTTCTGCACTAACCATTCAGCAAAGGCCCAATCTTCGGCTGTGGTTATTTTAATATTCTGGTAGCTGCCTAAGACGAGTTGGACAGGATGGCCGATCAATTCTGCTAAAGAAACATCGTCAGTCACATGGGCTTGATGCATTCTCGCATAGGCAAAACCCTCCTCAAGAACCTTTTTTCTGAGAAGCTGTGGGGTCTGAATTTCCCAAATGCGGGATCTATCGATCGTCTGACGTACTTGCGCATCGCTATCGATCTCTTTGAGCGTATTTTTGACTGGCATTGCCAGTGCTGCAGCCCCACTTTTTTTACCCGCTTCGAGCAGTGATTGAATCAGTTGAGAGGAGATAAAGGGCCTGGCCGAATCGTGTACCATCACCCATTCTGCACCCGCCTCAACCTCTGCCAATCCATTGAAAACTGAATCCTGTCTTTCCACACCTGGAAGAGCGAATCGGACATTGTAGTCTGCAAAGAGTGAGCGGTATTCAGGAGCGCAGACAACCACGACCTCGCTCACTTCTGGACAGCCTTGAAGCACTTCCAGACTATGGAGTGCAACAGCTTTTCCCTTGAGTGGCAGGAATTGCTTGGGGATGGGCTTTTGCATCCGTGAGCCGCGACCTCCGGCTACTAAAATGACACTGAGCATCATCCCTTCTCCACTTGGATCAAACAGAGCTCCGGTGGGGAGAAGAGGCGGATCGGCTTGTGGCAGCCCAGTCCTCGAGAGACATAACAGCTCTTTTCTCCCACTCTAACAAGTCCTCTTGTGTAGGCCTCATTTTCCAGTTGCGCTAGCTTGCGCGTCAATTTTCGACCCCACTTGGGCCACGGAAGATGGATCTGTTCTCCATGAGTGTGACCGGCAAGAATCCAATCACCCGGATAATTAGCGAGAAGAGGAAAGGTGTCTGGGTTATGTGAAAGAATTAAACCTGGAAATTGACGATTATAGCCCGAAAAGGCCGTTTCTGGACGACAGCGCCCTAACGCAAAATCGCCCAGGCCTGTGAGATTAAGACCGATCGGAAGTGTAACTGTACTATTTTCAAGTAGGGTAAAAGGGCTTTTGCGCAGCAAGGAGTAGAGCTCTTCATGCATCGGGATCGAAAGCGCCCTTTCAGAAACCCCTTGAGCTATTTTTTTTGAAGAAAACAGTGTTTTCAAACCCCGGTATAACCCTGTCAAGGGCTTTGGAGGGGGCAATAGATCATACTTTCCTGAACTATTCAAACTCACATATTGGGCATAATCATGATTTCCCAGGCTGCAGTAGCATCCTAAAGGGGCTCGAAGTCGGGATAAAAATGTCAAAAGTCTGTCTGTCTCTTCCAAGTGGGAATAACAGATAAAATCACCTGTGAAAAGGATCAGATCGGGTTTTAATCGATTGGCCCTCCGCACGATCTTATCAAGAAATTTTTGCGGCATTCTCTCATGGAAATGGAGATCGCTCATATGAAGAATCTTTAACCCATCTAAGTGAGCGGCAGAATCTTTCACTTTCCAGGTTAAAACAGTCGTTTTTACCCGCCGGGGTGCTATGAAGCGAGGCCAAATCCCTACAAGGGTGCAGACAGCAATACAATCTACGATGAAAGACATTTAATGAGACATTTAAATAAAAAAGGCAGCTTCAAAAGAGCTGCCTTTATCATACCCTGAGACAGATAAAAAGGTCTACTTGATATGGTTAGAAACTTTCTTTGTCATTTGGAACATATCGATGGGATTTTTGGATCCAAAGATTTTTGCCAATTTATCATCAGGAATGATGTTTCTTTTGTTCTTTTTGTCTTGGCAATTATTTTTTTTGATATAAGCCCAAAGTTTTTTGATAATCTCAGTACGAGGCATCGGGCCTTTGCCAACAACAGCGGCTAAATCGTCGCTGATATTGACCGGTTGCATAAAAGCACTATTTTTTTTCTTTGTTGTTGTCGCCATAATATTCTCCTGGTGGAAAAAAGTTTAATCTTCGTTCCAACTCTTTTAGCCTTACCCAGGGATTATCGTCAATGAAGAACCTTTTGAAAACTCGATTTTGTACATTTTTCGGCGGCATCTCCGAGAGAATCGCCATCACTTTAGTTATTTTTTCGCTCATTTATAGTGCCGCCGGCTATGAATTTCGCGAAAAAACAAATAAATTGACTGGCGCTTCCTCGGATTTGCTCGCCAAAAAATGTACAAAATCGAGTTGGGCACAAAAAAATGTCGCTTTCTTCCATTACTCTGATCCGATATCCTTTTCGGCATGGATGTAGAAAGAGAGATCCAAATCCTAGAATCTCTGGCAGATTCCCTTAAGAAAACCAAAGAATTGGGTGAAAAACAGGAGATCTTGCTCAACTACGCTAAGGTCGCGCAAGAGGTGGAGGCAGGCAAGCTCGACCCATTTCTTGGAATTACCACCGACCTCACCTCGAAAATCGCCCTCTTCTCTGTGGTCGCGGTGGGTCAGCAGGAGATTTTGTTCCAATGCGCGGCTGAGGATCTGCCAAAAGAAAAGGTCCGCCATTTTTTGGCACAACTGGTCTCTATTGAGCGCTTTTATGAGTCGATAGGTGGAATAGTCGGCTACCATGCTCAAGTTCTCAAGCTCCTTCTCCCTCGTACAACAGGTAAGGCACGGGCCTCTTTTTCCCGTTTTCCGGGAGTTAACCTCTCCAACCTCACTGAGGAGGCTCAGCAATCAGTCTGGGAGGGCATTCTCTGCTTAGATGAAATGGCCGAAATCTACCCTCTCGGAGGACTGGGGTCGCGCCTCAATCTTCTCTCAAAATCGGCGGAGGCGCTTCCAGCAGCCTCTCTTCCTTATGCAGGAAGAACCCTGCTCGAAGGCCTTGTCCGTGATGTGCAGGCACGAGAATTTCTTTATAACCGCCTCTTCAACAAACAGATTACGGTCCCTATTGCCCTGATGGCCTCTTTTGAAAAAAATAATCACGAGCGCGTGCGCGCTGTCTGTGAAAAGCAGAACTGGTTTGGCAGACCCCATGAAAGTTTTCGGATCTTCCATCAAATTTCTGTCCCTGTCGTCACTGAAGAGGGGAAATGGTCGATGAAAAACTTCCTCGAACTCAATCTGCAGCCAGGTGGCCATGGAGCCCTCTGGAAAGCGGCTGAGGAGGGAGGGATCTTCTTTTGGCTCCAGGGCCAAGAGAAGAGCAAAGTGTTGATTCGTCAGATCAATAATCCGATCGCTGGTATCGACATCGGTCTTTTAGCCCTGGTTGGCATCGGCAAATCGCAAAAGAAGACCTTTGGTTTTGCCTCCTGCGAAAGGCTTCCTCATGCTGCCGAAGGAGTGCTTGTTCTCGTCGAAGAAGAGGATGGCACAAAGCGCCTTTCCAACATCGAATACACCGATTTTAAAAGGTATGACATCGATGATCAGCCAGTGGAAGGGGGCTATTCTCGTTATCCTGCCAACACCAATATTCTCTATGCCGATCTCGATCAGATTTTGCCCATCATCAAAAAAAATCCCCTTCCTGGTCTTACGCTTAACATGAAGAACAAAGAGCCCTATTTAGCACCGAATGGCGTTAAAAGTGAGCTGATTGGTGGAAGGCTTGAAAGCATGATGCAGAACATCAGTGATGCTTTGACTGCGCCGCCTGGCGAGCCATTACCCACCTTTCTTACCTACAACTTGCGTAGGCGAACGATCTCTGCTGCGAAACGGAGCTTTGAACAAGGAAAAAGCCTCTTAGAGACACCAGAGGGTTCATTTTACGATCTTCAATTTAATGCTCACGATCTTCTAAAAAATGTGTGTAGCATGGAGGTGGATCCCTTTTGTTCCCCAGAAGAGTATCTCAACAAGGGACCTTCGCATCATATCCTCTATCATCCGGCTCTAGGACCACTCTACGATCTGATTCGCCAAAAAATTCAGGGAGGGCGTTTGGCAATGTTTGCAGAGTTGCAGCTCGAAATTGCCGATCTGATCCTCGATCAACTCTTGCTCGATGGAAGCCTCTTGATCCACGCCAAAAACACCTTGGGACATAACTCTCAAGGTATTATCCGCTACAGCCAAAGGACAGGAAAATGTTTCTTGAAAAATGTCACTGTCGTCAATAAGGGAATCAATCGAAAAACCACCACCAACTACTGGAAGAACCAGATCAAGCGCCATCAAGCGCTTAAGATCGTTCTTCAAGGGCATTCCGAATTCTATGCGGAGAATGTCGCCTTTCACGGAGATAAGACAATCGTTGTGCCTAACGGAGAGCGCTGGATCGCTTCTCAAGAAGCCGATGGCAGGATTCGCTTTCAAGTTGAGAAAGCAGGGTGGAAGTGGGAGTATAGTCGAGAGCGCGAAGAGATCCTCTTTAATGTTCCGGATTGTACTTGTCATAGACAAGCTTGATGAGGAAAGCCAATCCCACGCAGGCCACCACCGCCACTCCCGCCACCGCCATCATAGCCATATAGTTTTCACCCGGATGCAAAAAGAGATTTCGAAAAAAGTCACTCACTATATTTGCTGTTAACGTCGTCGCAGCAAATGTTGTCGCTTGAGTAACCCCCGAATAGAGAACTGCTGGAAAATAGACCATGCTATTTAATTTAAACGCAAAGACGCAAAGACGCAAGACTTTAAAAATAATTCAACGCAAAGACGCCAAGACGCAGAGGCGCAAAGAAAAAGAGGCGCTTCGCGTACCCTCCTTCTTTGTGTCTTTGCGTCTTGGCGTCTTTGCGTTGAATTTTGACGAAGGTCTTAGCGTCTTTGCGTTGAATTAAACCCGAAGAGCTTTGACTTAATAAGAATTAAAGCCCTAGAATTTCTCTGTAAAAGTGAGGCAATATGAAAGAGCTAAAAGATATCCGAGAGCGAGTCCTTCATATGTGGAGGTATCTTTGACTTAGAGGTCAAAGAGAAGAGAGTCGCTGAACTTGAAAAATTGATGGAGGATCCCTCTTTTTGGGAGGATCAGGAAAGGGCTCAGGAGGTCATTACGGAGGCCAATGAGCTGAAGAGTTGGACCCTTCCCTATAGTTTTCACCCGGATGCAAAAAGAGATTTCGAAAAAAGTCACTCACTATATTTGCTGTTAACGTCGTCGCAGCAAATGTTGTCGCTTGAGTAACCCCCGAATAGAGAACTGCTGGAAAATAGACCATGCTATTTAATTTAAACGCAAAGACGCAAAGACGCAAGACTTTAAAAATAATTCAACGCAAAGACGCCAAGACGCAGAGGCGCAAAGAAAAAGAGGCGCTTCGCGTACCCTCCTTCTTTGTGTCTTTGCGTCTTGGCGTCTTTGCGTTGAATTTTGACGAAGTTCTTAGCGTCTTTACGTTGAATTAAACCCGAAGAGCTTTGACTTAATAAGAATTAAAGCCCTAGAATTTCTCTGTAAAAGTGAGGCAATATGAAAGAGCTAAAAGATATCCGAGAGCGAGTCCTTCATATGTGGAGGTATCTTTGACTTAGAGGTCAAAGAGAAGAGAGTCGCTGAACTTGAAAAATTGATGGAGGATCCCTCTTTTTGGGAGGATCAGGAAAGGGCTCAGGAGGTCATTACGGAGGCCAATGAGCTGAAGAGTTGGACCGGTCCCTACCGGGAGATTAAAGAGAGCTTCGACAATGTGGACAGCTTGTATCCGGAAGCTTCGGAGATGGGGGATGAGGCCCTCCTTCAGGAGTTGGGAAAAGAGCTGTTGAAGGTGGAGAAGGTTCTCTTTGAGCTCGAAGTGCGACGGATGCTCTCCGGGGAGATGGATAACAAGAACTGCTTCTTGAGCATCAACTCGGGAGCTGGTGGCACAGAAGCGTGCGACTGGGCTCTGATGCTGCTACGCATGTATAGCCGCTGGGCAGAAAGAAGAGGATGGAGGGTCGAAACGCTCGACCAGGTTGAGGGAGAGGTGGCTGGGATTAAAAACGTCACCTTAAAACTCTCTGGAGCCTATGCTTATGGCTATACCAAGGCGGAAAAAGGGGTGCATAGGCTGGTGCGCATTTCCCCCTTCGATAGCAACAGTCGGCGCCACACCAGCTTCGCTTCGGTCGATGTAAGCCCCGAAATTACCGATGATATTGCCGTTGAAGTGAAACCGGGTGATATCCGGATCGATACTTTTCGCTCTTCAGGTGCCGGAGGGCAGCATGTGAACGTCACCGATTCGGCTGTCCGCATCACCCACACCCCAACAGGGATCGTGGTCTCCTGCCAAAGTGAAAGGAGCCAGACGCAGAATAAAGAGACCTGCATGAAGCTTCTACGCTCGAAGCTCTATGAGAGAGAGGTGGTGGCCAGACAAGAGAGTCTGAAAGCGATAGGTGGAGAGAAAATGGAGATCGCTTGGGGCTCGCAAATTAGAAATTATGTTTTTCAACCCTATACCCTTGTGAAAGATGCGCGCACAGGGTGGGAAACGGGAAATGTGGAAGCCATGATGGATGGCGAGTTGTTAGATGATTTTATAGTCGCGTATCTAAAGGAATTTGGGTAGAATATTAACTATTCACAGTTCTCTGTGTGCTCTGTGCTCTCTGTGGTAAAATAAAAAAAACACCACAGAGGTCACAGAGACCACAGAGGGGTTTTGGGGAATTACGTAAGATTTTTGTTATGTCAGAAGAAAGAGAAACTCAAGTTGAACTCCGTTACACCGTCATGGAAGATGCGGGCCCACTCAAAGAGTGGCTCATGGAGCCTGGGATCCTCAGAGGCTTTCCGATGCTCGATGAGCCGGAAGTGGATGATTCGGTCAAACATTGGATCGGTTTTAGCAAATACCGCAGTAGTCTCACGGCAACGATTGATGGAAAGGCTATGGGTCTCGCCACTCTCTGCTTGATGCCCTATAAAAAATTGGCCCATCAATGCCTCGTCTCCATCATCGTTTCTAAAGAGGCGCGCAATAAAGGGGTAGGAACGATCCTCCTCAATAACCTGCTGCATCTGGCCAAAGATTATTTTGGAATCGAGGTCCTCTACCTAGAAGTCTACGAAGGAAACCGCGCTATCTCGCTCTATCACCGCTTTGGATTCCGTGAAGTGGGCTTTCAGAAGCACTTTATGAAGGAAAATGGCGAATACATCGGTAAGATCGTCATGGAACGCATTCTCTAATTGATGGGGCCCTTCCGCTTCTGCGGGGAAGGGTGTGAGGTCTGAGGTCTTTTTTTTGTGAATAGCGTCGAAACCCTCCAGCAACGCTTACAGCGGCTTTTAAATATCCACGTTGAGCTGATTGTCAATGAGAATCGCTCGACGATGCTCAGTCTTTTGGAGAGGCAGGTAAACTATGCACGCCTCTCAGTCCATAAGATGTTTTTAGAGGCTCCCGATCCTGTCATCTCTGCCTTGGCCCACTATGTGAGAGGCACGCGCAAAGAGCGCAAACAGCGCAATCTGCTCTTACGTGAATTCATTCAGTCCCATCTTTCGCAGAGCGATTACACCCATCTTGTGAAGCCGGAGGCGCTCGTGCAGAAGGGCTCCACCTATGATCTGGGCCCGCTTTATCGCGAAATAGATGAAAAATATTTTAATGGGCAGCTCAATCTCTCCGTGACCTGGTATGGATCACCCCCTAAGATGAGAAGAAGAAGCCGCATTACCTTTGGACAATATCTCTCAGGCTTGCGTCTTATCAAAATTCACCGTATGCTGGATGATCCCTTTTTTCCAGAGTTTTTCGTCTCCTTTATCCTCTATCATGAGATGTTGCACAGCGTAGTGCCGGGGTCAGCAGATGGAAAAGGACGCTATACCTTTCATGGTCGCGCCTTCAAAGAGAGGGAAAAGGCCTTTGAGCATTATCAGAAGGCCATTCAGTGGGAAAAAAATAACAAAGATAAGTTATTCAGTTATGGCTGGTCATAGTAAGTGGGCAAACATCAAACACCGGAAAGAAAAGTCAGATAAGCTCAAGGGGAAGATGTTCTCTCGGTTAGCGAAGGAGATCATCAGCGCCGTGAAGCAGGGAGGCGCCGATCCACGCAATAATCCACGCCTGCGCCTAGCCATTCAGAAAGCGAAAGTCGCCAACTTTCCCAACGACAATATCGAACGGAATATCAAAAAAGCGAGCAGCGGTGACCAAGCCAACTATGAATCGATTACCTATGAGCTCTATGGCTATGGGGGCGTAGGCATCATCGTCGAGGTGATGACCGATAATAAAAACCGTGCGGCCTCCGACATGCGCATTGCGATCAACAAAAGGGGAGGAACGATCGCAAGTCCCGGATCTGTCGCCTTCAATTTCGACCGCAAAGGGGTGATCCAGATCGAAAAAAAGGGTCAGGACGAAGAGAAGCTCTTAAATGATGCGATCGAATCGGGTGCAGAAGACTTTGAAGCCGCTGAGGAGGGGTTTATGATCACGACCGATCCAAGCGAACTCTTTGCTGTCAAAGAGAATTTGGATGGCAAAGGGTGGCAGATAAGTGAGGCCGATATTCAGATGATTCCCAAAGTTCTCGTAGCTTGTGAAGAAGAGAATGCCGCTTCTAACCTCGCACTGATCGAATGGATCGAAGAGCTCGATGATGTCGATGCCGTCTATCACAACATGGACGTTTGAGCCAAAAGAGCCGCTCGAGCTCGCGCGCACGCACGCCCATCAAGAAGGTACAGCTCTTCTCTATTCGGGGGGCACGCTCGATTCTGCCAAGAACTCTTTTCTCTGCCTATTCCCTAAAAAAAAGGTCTCCGTACAGGCGAGAGAGGGCTGTTGGGAAGAGCTGAAAGAGCGGCTAGATGATGTGCCCTTTTGGGTCGGTTATCTGGGATATGAAATGGGCGCCTTTGCCGATCCTGACAAGCCCCTTCCCTTTTTCCGCTCCTCTCTTCCCGATGCCCGTTTCTATGCCCCCTCTGTTGTAGTCCATTTTAATCATCAGAACGGTGTCGCTACTTTACATGCGGACAAAGCGATCTCTCTGCAAAAAGAGGCGCAGAAACACTCTTCAGGACCGTTCAGGTGGGTAAGTAGTAGCGATACCCTCGAAAGCTACCTGCAGAAAATCGCCGCTATCCAAGAGGCGATCCTCGATGGAGAATATTACCAGCTCAACCTTTCCCAAGAGTTTCGTTTGGAAGGGAAGTGTGACCCATTTACCCTCTTTGAGCAGGTTGTAGAGCTCAATCCTGCCCCCTTCAGCGCCTTTCTCAATTGTGGCGATTTTTCCATTGTCTCCTCCTCGCCAGAACGCCTTTTGCACCGGATAGGAGATCAGTTGGAAACACGGCCGATTAAAGGGACAATGCCTCGTGGGCATAGTGAGAAAGAGGATCACCAGAACAGAAGGCTCTTATTAGAATCGGAGAAAGAAAAAGCAGAACTTTTGATGATCACCGATCTGATGCGGAATGATCTTGGTAAGATCTGCCTTCCTGGCTCGGTCACAACTGAGGAGATCTGGCGCTGCGAAGCCTATACCAATGTCTTCCATCTTCTCTCTGTCATCAGTGGGAGGGTGCAGCCGGGACTTCACCCCGTTGATATCGTGCGCTCCCTCTTTCCCGGGGGCTCTGTGACTGGATGTCCCAAGTTACGGGCCATGGAGGCCATTGCCCAGCTCGAACAGCGCCCCAGGGGGCTCTATACAGGCTCGATCGGCTACTTCACAGAGAGTGGCAATTTTGATTTCAATATTGCCATTCGGACGCTGATCGTGCATGGTGATAGCCTCAACTTACAACTCGGGGGAGCGATCGTCATCGATAGCGACCCTGTCAAAGAGTTTGAAGAGACTCTGCACAAGGGGAAGACACTCTTTAAAGCGTTAGGTATCAATGAACATAGTCTATTTTGATGGAAATTATCTGCAGGAGAGTGCAGCGGCACTCCCTCTCTCCGACCGCGGCTTTCAGCATGGTGATGGCGCCTACGCGACCATCCAAGTCAGGGAGGGCGCCCCCTTTTTTCTTGAAGAGCATCTCATTCTCCTCGAAAAACAGTGCTCTGCCTTTAATCTGCAGATGCCACCTTTGGAGCGCAGCGACGTTGAAGAGCTCATCTGCCGCAACGAGGCTTTTCAGGGGATCTGGAGGCTGAAAATCTTTGTCACAGGGGGAGATTCCCACGAAAACCGTCTTCCGCTGCGGAAAGGGAGGCTCATCATGGTGATGAAGCCCTTCTCCCCGCTTCCCTTCAAACCCCTAAAGCTGGCTATTTTTCCCATCCCCTACTGGAGCTGCCACGCCTCCTTCAAAAGCTTAGCCCATCTCAACCGCTTCTACGTAATGGAGGAGGCGCACCGCCAAAATTGCGATGACTGCGTGACGCTGACCGAATCGGGCTATCTCTTGGAAGCTGCCTTTGGCAATCTGATCTGGGTAAGAGAAAAGACCATTTTTACCCCTGATCCCTCGTTCCCGCTCTACTTTGGAGTCACTCTCGCCAAAACCTTGGAGCTGGCCCAAGAGCTCGGTTTCCAGGTCGAATGCGTCAAAATGCGGCTCCAGGACCTGCCTCAAGAGGCTTCAGTCTATCGCACCAATACTATGCAAGGCATCAGGCCTGTCGCCCAAATCGGGGAGCTCTCTTTTCCCCAGAACATGACCGTCCAAACGCTTTTGGTGAATGGCTACGAGCGATTGATAGAGGGACAAAAAAAAGCAGCACCAAAGGGAGCCGCTGTATAAAAAAAGCGGAGCCTTTGCAAGGCTCCGCCTCGGAGGTAGGAGGGGTAAATTATTAGATGTCTTCGACGTCAGGCGTTGGTTTGAGCGCCTTTTTGAAAGGACGCTCGCCTTCGAGAGGCTCTTTGCTCTCCATCTTGCCGTGGATCCTGTTGATCTCTTTCTTCGTTTGATCCTTAAGACCCTTGACAGTACCCGTAAAGGCGCTGTCTGGATTGACTCTATTGGGGTCCAATTTACCATAGAAACGGAGCTGACCATAGCGCATGTCGATGACGACAGTTTTAGGACGGCGCTTGATTGCTTCTTTAGCTTCATCCTCAGTCACTCCTCTATCCCGACCTAGTCGTACCACATGTTTAGCCAAATCTTTCTGGAGATCTTCGACACCCTTTTCGATTTCGCTGTAGGAGGCACAGTAGGAGCGGGCCGCGCGCAGCATCTGTTCGGTATTGGTGATCGCTTTACCATCTTTGGCTGTCCACATCTTGATCGACTTCGCTTTGCTGAAGTCGCCATTTGGTACGAAGAGGAACCTTGAACTCCACTTACCTTGTCTTACCGGCAAAAAGTAGTGTCCATTCGATTCACGGATCTGGGCACGAATTTCAGGCTTTTCGAGGTGGGCTTGGATGGAAGCACCATTTTTTGGATCGAAACCTAGGTTCTCGATCTCAGCAGCATCCTCAAACTCTCGGCCTGTCGGTGTATAAACCGTTTCTTTGGCACTTCCGCTGATGGCAGGGTTGATCGTCCTGTCACGGTGATCTTGGCTAAGCAAAAGTGGGAATGTGACAATACCGGCAGCACCACGGGCGATGCGCTCCACTACTCCACTGGTTTTGTTTTTCTCTAGCTTGGTACGCGTCACCTCTCGACCACGGAAAATGGTCGTTGTTTCTGATTTGACCCTGAAACCCTTTCTCTCGAGTTCCGTGATTTTTGGATGAGTTCCGGCAGGAGCCGGAGCTGCTGGTGCATGAGACATAGCTTACCCCTAAAAATAATAAAGTTAAAAATATTATATCATTTTAGAGATTAATAATCAAACTATTGTAATAGTAATATAATTAATTGAGATAAATTGATTAAAATTTAGTTATGAAAAGAATCTTCTTGCTCACTTTGACCCTAGCCAGTGGCTGTTGCGTCCAACCTTATCAGAGGCTTTATATTCTAGCTGATGAGGGGAAATTGGAGAGAGATACCGAAATTACGACCTGTGCTCTTCCTGAGCCATCAAGCAGGCGCAGCTCTGAGGCTCTTCCCGCCGCCCTCCCCATAATTCCTTGAGCTGAGCCACCTTCTTATTAGAAAGCCCCCCTAAAAATGAGATCGCGTTGAGAAGGCGAGCGCGGGTTCGATCTTTGCCCAGCAGGGCTGTTGAGTCATAGAGAGGGGGGCCTTGCTTCTTCCCTGTAATTGCCGCGTAGAGGAGGGGGATAATCACCTTTTTATGGTTCACCCCAAAGGCGGCGGCCATCTCATGGGTCGTCTCTTCGAGGGCCTTGCTGCCCCAATCTTCCCTCTCTTCGAGTGACCAGATCACCGTCTGAAGGAGGCAAGCCGCCTGTTCAGGAGTGATCTGCTTGGGTGTGAGGAGCTCTGTCGTATATTCGAGATGGTTGATGAAAAAGAAGTGGCAGAGCTCCATGAACTCCCCAAAAGTTTTGATCCGAGTGCTGATCAGGGGCATCAGCGATTGCATGAAGGCTTCTGAAAAGCCCCACCCTTTGATTCGCTCCCAGAGCTTCTCTTGAGGGATATGGTTGATCAGATATTGCTGATTGAGCCAATCAAGCTTGGAGACATCGAAAACGGCCCCAGAGGCGCCAATCCGCTTAGGATCAAACTCCCGAATAATCTCCTCGAGGGAATAGATCTCTCGATCTCCCGGCATACTATAGCCCATCAAGGTCAAAAAGTTGAGAAAGGCCTCAGGAAGGTAGCCAGAATCACGATAATAGAAAATCGAGGTCGGATTTCTTCTCTTCGACAGCTTTTTGCCATCGGTGCCGAGCAGGAGCGGCATGTGAAAAAATTGGGGTGCTGTCCAGCCGAAAGAGTCGTAGAGCAGGATATGTTTGGGGGTCGAGCTGATCCACTCATCGCCACGGATCACATGGGTGATCCCCATCAGGTGGTCGTCGACCACATTGGCGAGGTGGTAGGTAGGAAATCCATCCGATTTGAGTAAGACCTGATCGTCGATATCCGCCCAGGGGAAGGTGATCCTCCCTTTGATCGCATCTTCGAACACACATTCACCCGTCAGAGGCACCTTTAAGCGGATGGTGTAGGGCTGTCCTGCCTTTTCGCGCGTCTCAATTTCTTCGGGGCTTAAATTACGATATCTTCTGTCGTAGCCACCCTTGCTATGGCTTAGCTGGCGCATCTCTGCCAACTCTTCAGGGGTAGCAAAGTCTTTATAAGCTTTTCCCTTCTCTAACAGCTCGTAGGCATATTTTTTGTAGATTTCGCTCCGCTCTGATTGGCGGTAGGGGGCACAGGGGCCACCCACATCAGGTCCCTCATCCCAAGTGAGGCCACACCATTTCAATGCATCGTAGATGCTCTTCTCATATTCGGGACGGCTCCGCGTGCGATCGGTATCTTCGATCCGTAAAATAAAGTCGCCACCAAACCTACGGGCAAATATCAGATTGAAGAGGGCCATGTAGGCAGTACCTACATGGGGATCTCCAGTGGGAGAGGGGGCGATGCGAACACGGACTTTTTGCATGGCGAAAAGTATACCTTCTTGCTTACTTTAGGAGAAGAATCAAGTCCTTCATGACGTTAACAGATTCATTGAGCTGAGGATCAACCTTGGCGTAGAGCTCCACGAGCTCACTCTTGATCTCCTCTGCGTCGATTTCGGCAAGAAATTTCTGATAAACGGGATCATTTTTGATCCTCAGTTCGGAGTTTTTCGACAAAGTGGTGAGATGGCGCGTGTAGGTTTTGAGCTTGGGCTGAATGTTGAAGCGGTAGAGCCAACTGATCTGGTCGCGCTGAGCCACGGGAACATCAGAGAGATCATCGTTGAAATTCTCGGCGATGGAATCATTTTCCAGCGGATTTTTGGCATGCCGCTCCCCAATTTCAGCGACTGAATAGAAGCCCGGCACTGTGACGTCAGGAATGACACCGACAAGTTGGGGACTTTTTCCCGAGACCGTGTAGTATTTGCCACGGGTCACTTTAAATTCACCTTTGGGGTTCACCTTGCCATGGTTATCACACTCGAGAGTGAAGGTCTGAAAGGTTCCTTTGCCATAGGTATGTTCATCGCCCACGACAATCGCTCTCCCATAGTCTTGGAGGGTTTGGGCCACAATTTCCGAGGCAGAGGCGCTCACTTTACTGGTCAAAACAATCAGCGGCCCATCGTAGGCAATCCGGCTATCGATATCGCGTAAGTGTTCGATCGACCCATAGTTGTCTTTAATCGAGCAGACAATCCCCTTTGTGATAAAGAGTCCTGTGACAGCGACCGCCTGGGGAAGCACGCCACCAGCATTCAGACGCAGGTCGAGGATCAGCCCTCGTATCGGCGTCTCTTTTTCGATTTTGGTGATCTCTTCATAGAGGTCAGAAGCAGAGGAGTGGAGAGGATCTTGATAGAAAGAGTGGAGGGAGATATGGGCGATGACGCCATCGCCAAAAGGATAGATCTTCGATTCAATCCGCGCCTCCTTGATCACTACCTCTCCCCGGATAATTTCGATCTCCTCTTTGACCTCTTCGCCCTCTTCTTTGGGCCGAAGGACCGTCAGCGAGACGACCGTCCCTTCCTCTCCTCGAATCAGATCGACTGCTTCAGTGATTTCCAAGCCAACAACTGGCTCTCCGTCGATAGCGATGATCCGATCATTCACCTTCAGTCCCGTATCGCGGCTTGCAGGTCCTCCCTCAATGATTTTGACGATGGTAAAGCCATTCAGATCATCTCTCAGCTGGGCACCGATCCCAAAGAGGCGCTGCTGGAGCTGAATCATGAATTGTTGGGCCTCCCAAGGGGTAAAATAAGCGGTGTGAGCATCGAAAGAGGCGGCACAGGCCTTCAGTACTAGTGAGAGAATCAGCTTTTCCTGATCATGAGTGTCGGGATTGGCCGTCTCTTCTTCACGTGAAGCTCGGTTTTTTGCGATCCTTTTCAACGCCCTCTCTCTCGAATCGGCGTCAAGTTTTTCTGCAGCGGCCACTTGGAGGGCTTTGATCTTTAATAGTCGGTCAGCCAATTCCTCTCTATTCTCTGCCCACTCCATCTCCTTAAATTCCTGGATCGTGACTCCCACAGGCAGCTCTTGCCCCTGCTGCTTGACTTCGAGAGCTTGACGTCTAGCGATCGCCCCCACCATCAGATGGTGAATCTTGGCAAAATGAGAAAAATCCCCCTTTTCCATCGCCGAGCAGATTTCTTTTAACAGCTTCTCACTCGGATCAATCCAGGGAGCCACCTCTTCCTTCAGCAAATAGGTTTTGGTAGGGTCCAGTTCCTCCAGGTATTGTTCTAGAGCCCTTTTGACTAAAGTTGGGCTGAGCTCTTTACAGGCAACATGGGCTTCCATCATCAGATGGAGTGTTTCCAGGGTCTCTTTAGCGTTAATATCGGGAAGTTTGCTTGCCTCTAAAGAAAAGCAGGCTAACAGAAGGAGAAATAAGAATTTACGGATCATATAATGCTATCATTCTGCTTCTTCTTTTTTCCAGCAACCTCATTCTCAAAACAATGGCCATCAAAAACTTCTATTCAGCTGGGTTTTTCTAATTAAAATACAATTAAGATTAGATTAAGGAATATTAAAAATGAAAAAAAGAAGACAATTTTCGTTGCTTTCAATTAGTGCCTTAATCAAAATACTACATAAAAATTAGCTTTCTCAAGGGCCTAATGAGTTTTTGAGCCCTAGAGAGCGGAAAAAAACCTTTACAGAAGATAAAAAAATTCTTGATCGATATTTTAATTTAGGCGATAATAATTACTTAATGAACAAGGATATATGGACTAATTCATCCTTTGTGAAGTGGAGCGGTTAATCGAGACTTAACGAGAAAAGCGAATAGGTTCAAAAGTTAAAGATACAAAAACTAAAAAACCTTAGGGGGTTATAAAAATGAAAGACCAAAATGAGATGCAGCGCACGGTAGCGCAAGCGCCTTCTGAAGATCGAAAAGTTGTTTCTATCACAGAGGCTGCGAAAATCAATAAGGTAACACGGCAAGCAATCTATGTCGCTATTAAGCAAAAAAAGCTCAAAGCGACAAAGAAGACCCGTTGGGAAATTGAGCTCAAAGATCTCGAAGAGTACCGCAACAATAAATATTCACGAACCAAATCTATGTTTGGTGGAGAACTGCTCTTTGATAATAACAAAGGCTATTTCTCGGTCAACCAAGTCGCAAGAATGCTCGGCGTGCCAGCACAAAAGATTTACTACGCAACACGCACAGGGATGATTAAGGGTTCTCGTAAAGGAGCCGCTTGGGTCATCCATACGGAAGAAGTGAAGCGATACCAAGAAGAGTATCTCAGTAGAAAATCGGCTGCTCAAGCCAGCTAATTTTCGCAAAAGCAGAAAACGCACAAACGAAAGTTTCGGATGTGCGTTTTTTTTTGCACTTAAGTATCATCCTGGATCGATGAGAAAATTTCTGCTGAGCGCCCTTCTTTTAGCCACCCCTCTGACGTCAGACGCCCAACTCTTTATCTATCCTTTTCCTCAGGAACTTCTTTACCCCGACCCTTTCCCTGAACCCGAAGAGAAACGGGTCGAGTTGATGGCTGGAACACTCCGGGAAGAGATTCTCCAAAAATCAAAAACTCTCGAGCAAAAGCTAAAGAGGAAGATCTTCGGTCAGGATGAGGCTGTCCAGGAGACCACCAACGCCATTATTCGCTATGCTGCTGGTGTCAATGACCCCACAGCCCCGATCGCCTCCCTGCTCTATTGTGGACCATCCGGAGTGGGTAAAACAGAGCTGGCGAAGCAGCTCTCGATCGAGCTCTATGGGAAAAGAAGCCATTTCGTCCGCATCAATATGTCTGAATACACAGAGGCTCACACCATCAGCCGGCTCATCGGCGCCCCGCCCGGCTACATCGGCTATGGAGAAGGGGGCTCTCTGACCAATCGCCTTCTCGATAACCCCTACTCGGTGGTCCTTCTCGATGAGGTTGAAAAAGCTCATCCCAAAGTACTCAAGCTCTTCATGCATGTCTTTGATGCCGGCTACCTGACCTCTTCCACTGGCCAGGATGTCGATTGTCGTCACGCCATCTTTATTCTCACTTCCAATATCGCTTCTGCCGAAATAGCCGACCTCTTCTCGATGGGACTCACCCAAAAGGAGATCCTCATGCACTTACAGCCCCATTTGATGGAGGTTCTCTCCCCCGAGCTCTATAATAGACTCGACTGTATGATCTTTGCCCCTCTCACAGAGGCAGTCTTTGAAAAATTGATTCGAAAAATTCTAGGTGAGCTTAAAACACGGATCAGCCAGTCAAAAGCCATCGATATCTGTTTTGACCAGAGCATTGTCGATTATCTGAAAAACTTTACTCTCGATCCGAAACTAGGTGCTCGCCCCCTCAAACGAATCGTCGAGAAAGAGCTCACCACCGTCATTGCCAAAGCGATCGTCGATAGTGAATGCAAACCGGGCGACGGCATCATCTGCTCTTATGAGAAGGGAAATATTGTGATTGAGGTAGTTTTAACCCCTATCGATGGGTAATCTTTGCCTTCATCTTTTCGGCAAAGTTTTCATTGGTAATCTCTGCACCCGCTTCTAGAAGCTCTTTAAGAATTAAGTTGTACTCGGCAGTCGTGATCACCCGTTTGCAGAGAGAGTCGGCTAAATTTTTCGGGATCATTTCAACTTCATCCTGTACGGCAAATTGCATCGCCAAAACAAGATGATTTCGATCGCGCTCACTGGGGACAATATAGGCACAATGATCGGATGAGTGGCGTGGCCATTTAGGCACCTGTGTATCTGGGTAGTGATCGCTATCCCAACTCTTCCCATACAAGACATAGTAGGGACCATGGGCAAAGGCAGAGTGACCATAGTCGCTATCTAATTGACCACGCCATCTTGTCAGGACATAACCCGTCAGCATAATGTCCATCAATGCGGAGAGACCCCCTTTCCCTTTTTCAATACCGGTTGCCACTAAGAGGCTCTTTTCTAATGGTACTTCTTCTTGGCTACCCTCAACCTTAGAACTCAGAGTATCTAGGAAAAATCTACCCACTTGACATTCGCGAATATCTTGGAGAGAAAATTCAGTGATTCTTTCGCCTCTACGGACATGTGCTAGCCATGCTTTTAGAGTAAAGACCTTCACCAATCTATCAAGATGGTCTACATCCTCAGCTTGGAGAACGTAAGGAGCGTCGCTACCACGATAACGAGGTGGCCTTAGCATTTGATATTTTCCCTTTTCTAATTCATCACAGATCAGTGACCTAAAAGGGACGTCGATAGTATCAAAAGGGATACCATCAGGATCATATTCACAAAGATGTCTATTTGCTTGGTCGTCAGCATGAAAAGCAGCAGCAAGTGCAAAGCTGTGTATAGCTTGACGAGGAGGAGGGGAATCTTCATCCGAAATGTCCGGAGCTACTTGAGAGAAGTCTTCAACCGCGATGTCTGGCTCTACCTGCTCGGCAATTGGTTCAGAGTCATCATTTTTTTCTTCGAATTCGATTTCTGTCGGTATAAAGAAATAGGGATTTCTACTGTTAACTGGTCCAGCCATATCGAAAGATATTAACACAAGAAATTTATTTAGATCAAGTTAGATCTCTTCTATCACTTGGAAGTCGCGGATGAGGAGCTGGATGCTGCTCTTGTTGTGGAAGCGGTTGATTTGGGGCGTGTAGGCGATCTTCAGGGTGAGATTTTTGCGGCGGAGTTCTGATCGGCGTTCTGCCATCCCGAAGGCGATCCCTTCGAGCATACGGTCACCCTGTTCGAGGTAGAGCTTGAGATGGGAGCCGCCGATTATTTTGGGGGGCCAGGCCTGTTTGGCTTCACAATAGAGTATGGGCTGGTAATTTTCGTTCCCATAGGGTTCGAAGAGTTCGAGAGAAGAGAGAAGGTCATAGGTGAGTTCATTGAAATTGGCCGGAGCGTCGAGATAGAGTTTCGAGAGAATATCATGATCTCTGAGGGCTGAATTGGCTGCATGGAGGAAGCGCTTTTTAAACCGATCGATATTTTCCTCTTTGATGGTTAAACCTGCGGCGAAGTCATGTCCACCATAGTTGATAAAGAGATCGCTGCATTTTTTGAGGACAGGGAGGAGGGGAAATTCGCGGATGGTGCGGATAGATCCCTTACCAACGCCATTGTCGATGGCAATCATGATGGCGGGTCGATTGTATTGCTTGGCGATGCGGGCGGTGACGATAGGGATCACTCCAGGGTGCCATTGAGTAGAGCTGAGGACAATAGCTTTATTCTCGAAAAGTTCTGGAGTGCTATTGAGGATCTGTTCGACGTCGATCGAGACTACTTGCTCAATTTTTTGCCGCTGGATGTTGAAGAGATCGAGCTCTTTGGCCAACTCCTCTGCTTTCTCTTCATCACGCAAAAGGAGGAGTTCCACCCCTTTGCTCGGGTCAGCGACGCGTCCTAAACTGTTCATGCGCGGCGCAATTTTGGAAGCGATATCGACCGCTGTCACTTCCGATCGTTCCACACCGCATAAGGTGAAGAGCTTAATGAGCCCCATCCGTTTGGTTTTTTGGAGCTGCTTGAGTCCGTAACGGACCAAGATGCGATTTTCATCGAGGAGGACGCCCATGTCGGCAACGGTGCCCAAGGCGACGAGATCGAGATAGACTTTCAGGTCGATTTTCTTGGGGGGATTTTCATTTTTCGAAGAGAGAAAATTGGTCATGGCGTGTGCCAGTTTGAAGGCAACACCAACACCGGTGAGTTCACGATTCGGATAGGTCTGGTTGAGCAGCTTGGGATTGAGAGTCGCGATGCAATTGGGAATTTTGTCAGTCGGTTCATGATGGTCAGTGACAATGACATCGATCTCTTTGCTGACAATCTTTTGGATCTCTTTGGCCGCAGTGATCCCACAGTCGACGGTGATCATCAGTTTGCACTGGTTCGCATCGGCGAACTCTAAAGCATCGACAAAGAGCTGACCTCGTTGGACATTTTGGTTAGGAACATAGTACTTGACGTTACCGCCGATCCTTTTAAAAAAGTCGGCAAGTAAAGCGGTCCCCGTCATCCCATCGACGTCGTTATCTCCATAAATGAGAATGCCTTCTCCTTTGGCGAGCGCCTTATCGATCCTTCGAACTGCTTTGTTCATGTCGAGAAATTCTCGAGGATCGTAAAGGTCGGGGAGTTTGGCGTAGAGGAAGTGGTGGATGGCTTCGAGAGACTGAAATCCTCTAGAAACGAGAATTTGAGCTGTTATGGGATGGATGCTGAATTCATTAATGACTCTCTCACACCAGAGTGGGTCATCCTTGGGCTTGATCCAAACGGGCTCATGCGTCTTTTCCATGTTCTACCATCTATAAAAAATAATCTTCGCGCACTAAGCTGAGACGAGGCAGTGCAAAACGCACTCAACGAGCTCGCGTCTCGCACCCGGCAAGGTCCAGCATGGGCGGCTAGTAGGCAAAGATTCTTTCTCATAGATTCCTCGAATAAGGCATGTTCCCCGCCTTTATTGCGGGGAACAGCCTAGTTTCTGGTTCATGATATCAAGACCCCAAAAGGGTTGCTACTCATTTCTGTTAAACAATTTTGGTAGAAATAGAGATCTGATCCTTAGTCACTTCTTTTTCATGGAAGTAGAGCAACATCGGTGCTGCCACAAAGAGTGAGGAGAGCGTTCCGATGGCGATCCCTATCGTCAAAATGAAAGCAAAGCTGAAGATCGAGGGACCTCCAAAGAGGACAAGCGCAATCAGAACAACAAGGGTTGTGCCTGAGGTCATCACCGTACGACTGAGTGTGGCATTGAGTGCATGGTTGATCATATCTTTGAAAGACATCTTACGCAGGTGGCGTAAGTCTTCGCGGATACGGTCAAAAATGATGATCGTGTCATTCAAAGAATAGCCGACAATGGTCATCAAGGCGGCGATCACTTGAAGGTCGATCTGGATTCCTTCGAAGAAGAAATGGCCGATGGCCAAAACTCCGACGGTGATCAAGATGTCATGGACAAGGCCAATGGTAGCGCTGATCGCATATTTGAACTCAAACCGGAAGGTGATGTAGATCAAAATGCAGAGGAGCGCTAGGACCAATCCAAAGAGGGCTTGGTTGCGCATCGTCTCGGAAAGCTGTCCACTCATCTCGGTCCAGTGCAGATTGAGTTGGGGCAGAGATGCAGGGTTGAGCTCTAAACCATCGCGAGCGAGTGCATCGACAATCCAGACGATACGGGGATACTCTTGATAGGTATAGAGAGGATTCTGCACAGGTGGCTTCTCATCCATACCAGCAAAGGGTTTGCCTGGCTGCTCCATCTTTGTTCCGAGCTGAAGGCGGAGCTGATTGGGTTTGTTGAGCTCTTGAATACGGAAATCACTGCGCGAAGCTCCCGCCTTGACAAGGGCATCTTCAGCCACTAATCGATAAGGGGTATCAGCTTTTTCCTTCAGTTCGATCGTGAGGGCATAGCCTCCTGTAAAATCCATCCCAAAGATCGTGTCGCGCCCTTTGAAGAGGAAAAATCCTCCCAAGAGGATCACGATGAGCGAGGCTGAGATAGCTAATTTGGAATAGCTCAAGAAATCAAAATGGGTCTCTTTGAACAGACGGAACATCTTGAGCTCTTTGTGAGCGGGATTCTGAACCCATCCTGCAAAGAAGTAGCGTGTCAAGAAGAGGGCGGTGAACATCGAAGAGACGATACCGATGATCAGGGTCAGAGCAAACCCTTTGATCGGTCCTGAATCAAAGTTGAGCAGGATGACCGCCGCCAGAATAGTGGTCAGGTTGGAGTCGATAATTGCGCTAAAGGCTTTGCGATAACCGGCTGCCACTGCAGAGGGGAGCCGTTTGGTGAGCTCAAACTCTTCACGGATGCGCTCAAAGACAAGCACGTTGGCGTCGACAGACATCCCGACCGCCAAAATGATACCGGCGATACCGGGTAATGTCAGTGCCGCCCCTAAGTTCTGCAACACACCCCAGATGATGAGCAGGTTGAACAGGACAGCCACAGAGGCGACCACTCCGCTAAAGCGGTAGTAAGCGCACATGGTGGCGATGACCAAGATCAGCCCCAAAACAGCTGCGAAGATCCCTTGTGAACGCTGCTCCTGACCGAGGTCAGGGCTGACATTCTCTTCGGAGAGGATATGAGGAGTAAAGCTGAGAGAGCCCGCTTTCAAATCAGCTGCGAGCTGATTGATCTCACGCTGAGTGAAATGGCCAGAGATCCGCGCATTTTCACGTAAGGGAGAGTTCAGTGAGGGGGCGTTGATGATGGTGCCATTCAAGATGACCGCCATCCTCCATCCTTGACCCTGTGTATAGGCAGCGAGCGGAGTATTACCGATTTTCTCTTCGGAAAATTGGGAGGTCCACGCATAGAAATCATCTCGAGGACTGATCTTTTCGCCAGCCCTGTTAGCATAGCTCCCTTTGACGCTGAAATAGAGCATGTTTCCTTCAGAAGGATCGTAACCGGTCTGTACATCAGCTAGGTTGGCCCCTTCCAAGGCATAGTTGCGGAAGATCAACAACAAAGGATGGGTTTGCCCCTGCCAGTCAGCAAAGTCATTTCCTCTAAACATCCCGACAGCAGAAAGAGTGTCGTCAAAGACGCTCGAACGGGCTCCTGATTGGGGACCTGCCAAATGAAGGCCATTATCATGGAGCAGCTTTGCATGGCTGCTCAGAGGATGAAATTCGCCTGCATTCTCAGGGTCGCCCCCTAAGTGTGTCCAAGCGATCTCATTCAAACTTTCTGGATCGGTGCGATTGGTGATCACCGCTTCATTCCAGACCTCCTCGAGGAAGGTGTTGACAGCTTCACGGAGCATCGGATTGCGAGGAGAGAATTTCTCATTCACAACATGGAAATACATCGCAGATGCCTGGATGAGATCGGCAGCAGAGAGACCCTGCGATCCAGGGAAATCGAGCACGATGGTCGATCCTTCGATGCGGATCCCTACTTCGGAAACTCCTAAGCGGTTGACCCTTTGATAGAGCTCGTTGACCGCTTGTTTCAGATCATCTTCATTGGTGATGGTCTGATTGTTCTGATCCTTCAACCCGACGCGGACAGTTTTACCACCGGAAAGATCGAGACCCCATTTCAGAATTTTTCGATCATCGCCACGGAAATATTTGCGAGCACTGAGTGCTACATTATCCCAGACGATATTTTTTGTCGGAGCAGGCACATCGAGGCGAAGTTCACGGTCGACACTGACCTGCGCTTGCTTATATTCATCGCGCCATTTCAAGAGATCTTCATGCATCCGTGTTTCGATTTTATTCAGTGTGAGGATGCGCTGCTCGACATCGGTAAATTCGAGCATAGCCTGCTTTTTGCTGCCTTTGGCAGAAAAATCTTCCCGAGTGGCCGCAAGCAGGTAGGAGTAGTAGTCATCGAGTTCAAAGATATAATCATTGTGATACTGACGAGGCAGATCAGAAGAGGCTCCTGAGTAGCCTATGAAGCCATTTTGGCGCATCAGGTTGACTAGGGCATAGAAATCTTTCTCAAAAGCTGCCCTTTCGGGTCCTTCGGGAAGTTCCTGATACTTCTGGACGATACTATTGAGCCCACGCGCGATCACATAGATCGATCCACTGCGGAAACCCTCTTGGGTAGTCGCCTCCATAGCTGGAGCATAGATCACGAGGCCCAATTTCTGATTTTGAGCAGGCAGACGCTGGAACTCCGACCAGCTGTAGATAGGATAATCGCGGTGCGAGAGTTCTTTATCAACTGGCTGCCAGCTATCGCGCAAAAGATGGGTCAGTTGAGAGCTGAGGCTAGCCGCGACGGCGCCGATATCGAGGGTGAGGAGGCTCGAGCTGTTTGTCAGCTTATTGAGAGCTATGACAAAGCCATTCAATGAGGGATTGATCGATTCATCGGCCTGACGAGCGACGCTTGCAATATCATTGAAGAGAAATTGATTCAGCTTTTCAGTGCGAATCGCCTCTGCTTCTGACGATGTCGTCTGATTGCGGAGGGTGGCTACATCGGGGTGCAGGTTTAAAATGATCAGATCCTTGTTCCAGTCGACAGTGAGGCTGGCAATGAAGGGATCGCGTGCTCCCAGTCGGAGCGTCTGAATCTTTTCGGCAGGGATAGCAGCCTTATCTAAAGCTGCGGCGATATCGCTCCTCGTCAAAGGATTTTCACCCTTTGCAAAGGTGGAAGCATTCCTCTTCACAATCGAAGCTGCCGATGAGAGAATGTTCTTCTGATTTTCTAAAATTTCGAGACGCTGTTGCTGAACTGAAGAGAGAAACTTCCCTTCCTGCTGTAGTTTCGTCTGTTCTTCGCGGATCGACTGGGTATTTTGGGAGATCTTTTGCGAAAGGGTCTCTATTTTAGCGATAAACTTATGGATCAGGTCGCTCCTGTTTTCGATGCCCGAGAGCTGGCTGAAACTGGCAAAATAGCGTTGAGTGATGGGATTCTGATCGCCGAAGGCATTTTCATACTCGACGATGCTGCGAGCGAGATGGAGAATCTCATCATCAGTTTCGGTTCCAGAAGAGATCCTTTTTAAAACCTTGCTAGGGGTACTTTCACCGCCAAAACCGAGGGCGAGCTGGAGGAGCCGATCATCGATCAATTTTTTATACTCCGCCGAGACATTGCCTTGGGCGTCTAGCTTCGGCACATAATGGAAAAAGGTATCGAGCTGTTGAGGATCGAGGTGGGTGCCAATTTTTCTCTGCACCGTGACCGTTTTGGTCCCTTTTTCAAAAGATCTAGGATCTGGGCTCAGCTGAGCGGGGACAAAGGGGATCAGCGCTCCGGCTCTAAAGAGCGTTTTAGCGAAGAATTCAGCATCAGCTTCTGTTGGGAAAGTCACGGTGGCGATGCGGGAATCTTGAGGATTCAAAACAATTTCGGTCGGCTTGAGACCCAAATTTTTACTTTGGGCACGAAGCCAGGAGATAGTAAAATCTTCGAGATTATTGACCCGCTCAGAAATCCCCTGGGCCACCTGGGTAGCCTCCTTACTGCCGATCGGTTTTTTCAACGGATTAGCATAATAAAAAACAGTTGGGAGAATATTATAGAGCGTGAGAAGGACGACTGCCAAAATGAGATAAAATTGCCACCGTTTTTGTCTTTCCATGGTTAACCTTAAATTCTAGGATAAACCGGTAACAATAACACTCTTTGCAGCAATCTGTCAAATAGAGCGTGAAGGCTGATATTGTTCCAAAAGAGGCGATCCTGTATTTTGGCACGGATGTCTGTAGATTGCGAACCTGTCCAAAAAAAGTCTTTAGTCTATTCGGTTGATGAGCTCGATCTGGCGGCTAGCCGGCCATTGCCGGGGCATGTAGCGATCATCATGGATGGCAACCGAAGGTGGGCGCGCCAGCAAAAGGGAGCTTCCCTACTGTCGGGCCATTGGGCGGGGGCTAATCGATTGATCCAGATCTTGGAGGCCTCTTCCGATCTAGGAATTAAAACTCTCACAGTCTATGGCTTTTCTACGGAGAACTGGGGGCGTACGCCTGCAGAAGTGGAGATGCTTCTTCAGATTCTTTATTCATTTTTAGAGAGTAACCGCCAAAGAATGGTGGAACAGAATGTCCGTTTCCATGCGATCGGAGATCTGAAACCCTTTTCCAGTGATTTGAAAAAATGCATTGAAAATACATGCCGTGCGACGGAAGGGAACAGGAAGATCGATTTTGTGATTGCGCTCAATTATGGCGGAAGAGATGAGATGCGCCGGGTCATGGTGAAAATCGCTGAAGATGTCAAAGAGGGCAAACTGAGACCTGATACGATCAGTGAAAAAATCATTTCCAACTATATGGACACCGCCCCTTTCGGTGACCCCGATCTCTTGATCCGAACAAGTGGTGAAAAGAGAATCAGCAATTTTCTTCTCTGGCAGCTGGCCTATACCGAAGTCTACATGACAGAGATCCTTTGGCCCGATTTCACGCCACGAGATCTTCTAGAGGCAGTTATCGATTTTCAAAAGCGTCAAAGACGGATTGGTAGATGAGCGAGAAAAAGCATAAAACGGATCGGCAAACGAACCGGGCAAAGAGTCATGATCTGGGGATCCGTACGCTGATCAATGGGGTGAGCGCCCTCTTGATCGCCCTACTGATCTTTCTCGCTCATTACCCTGCGCTCCGCTGGCTTTTTGCAGCAGTCGTCGCTGCGGTTGGCGCTCTTGCGGTTTGGGAATATGATTCCTTAGTGAAGAAGAAGGGGATTCTTCCTGCTGTGGCGCTCTCGATAATCACCGTGATCCTCTACATCTTTGCTGTTTTTATCAAGACTCAGGGACCTTATTCTTGGGGAAATAATTTGATCTCACTATTGCCTGTGATGATCTTAGGAGCGGCTTTCTTAGCCTCGTTTATCTATTTTGCCATTCGTGAACTGCCTCCTATCACACATGTTTCCACAACCTTTTTTGGGATTCTCTATATCGCCATACCGCTTGGATTGTTCAATAATATTATCTTCGCTGTAGAAGGGCTCTGGTGGATCATCTATCTGATTGCAGTGACGAAAAGCGCCGACATCGGAGGCTATTTTATCGGGAGCGCTTTTGGAAAGAGGAAATTGGCATTAAAACTGAGCCCTAAAAAGACCCTTGAAGGGGCTTTAGGGGGCCTTATTGCCTCCATCGTGATGAGTCTCATCCTTTGCTGTCTTGGCAAAAAGTTCGGAGTTTTTGCCTATTTTACCTATTTAGAGGCCGTTGGGATGGGGCTTCTTTTAGGGATTTTAGGTCAGATAGGTGATCTTGCTGAATCCTTTCTCAAAAGGGATGCAGGAGTCAAAGATAGCAATACCCTTCCAGGAGTAGGTGGCCTTCTAGATATGGTCGACTCTCTTCTCTTTACGGCCCCTCTGGTCTATCTCTACTTAAAAATGAAGGCCCCCTAGGTGATTATTACGATTGATGGCCCTGCAGGGACAGGAAAAACAACGATTGCCCGTGAGCTAGCGGAGAAATTGAAATTTCGCTACTTCGACACGGGCGCGATGTACCGCGCCCTCACCTACTGCGTCCTAAAAAATCGGACAGATATTTTTGATGAAACGGCTTTAGAAGAACTTTTGAAAGGTTTCAAGTTTGACATACAAGAGGAGAAGGGGGGGAAGCGCTATTTGGCGAACGATGAGGATGTCACTGAGGTGATCCGCTCGGGAGAGGTGACCCAAAAAGTATCGGAGGTTTCTGCCCTCGCAGTTGTCCGAAAGGCGATCGTGGCGATTCAGCGCACGTTTGGAAAGGAAAAAAACGCTGTTTTTGAGGGCAGGGATATGGGTACTGTAGTTTTTCCTGAGGCTGAATTGAAGATCTATCTGACAGCAAGACCTGCGGTGCGTGCAGAGAGACGCTATCTTGAGTTGAAAGACAAAAAGATACCGATCAAAGCTGAGGATGTGCTGCAAGAGTTAATCGAAAGGGATCATTTCGACTCCACACGCGAAATCTCTCCCCTCAAACAGGCTCCTGACGCGTTTGTGATCGATACCTCCGATCTGACGATTGAACAGGTTTTAGAATCTATTTTAGCCAAACTCCCTAAGAAAAAATGATCCGACTTTTCTGCATTTTCTGTGTCTGGCTCTTTGTAAAGATCTTCTATCATCACAAGGTCTACGGTAAGAAAAACATTCCCAAAGGGGGCGGAATGATCGCTCCCAACCACTCCTCCTTCCTCGACCCGCCGCTTGTAGGCGTTTCTTGCCCCGGTAAGGTCCTTTTTTTAGCACGCGAATCTCTCTTTCATCCACGCGCCTTTGCTTGGCTCTTATGGCAGCTTAACACGCACCCTGTTAGCAAAGGTAAGGGAAACATCAGCACATTAAAAACGGCCCTAGAGATTATTCAAAGTGGGGAAAAGGTGGTCATCTTTCCTGAAGGAAAGCGCTCGATGGATGGACAATTACAAGCAGGGCAGCTAGGTGTGGGGATGCTCGTTCAGAAAGCACACTGCAGAGTCATTCCTGTCTATGTCCATGGCACCTTCGACGCCTGGAATTCCAATCGAAAATATCCCAAACTGAAAGGTAAAACCGCCTGTATCTTTGGGAAACCAATTGAGTTTGCCTCCAGCTCTTCTGAAGATCGTAAAGAGGCTCAAGCGGAGATTGTCCACGAGATCATGAAAAAAATTGGTGAGCTTCGCGACTGGTATCTCGCGGGCGCGCGGGGAAAACCCCCTTAAGAGAGCTTCACTTTTATGCCCCCTTCCCCTTTAGAGAGCTTCGCTTTCATGCCCCCTTCCCCTTAAGGTAGCTTCACTTTCATGAGTGAAAAGCTCTGACGAGGGCCGGAAGGGGATGGATTGGCCCTCTCTTTGATAAAATTGCCCACACGAGTTCCGAAGGAGGGGAATTCACCCTCCTGTTTTTGGCTGAAATTGAGTCCTGTACACTCGGTGTAGAGACGACCAATCATGGTCGTGAGTTCATCTCTGCGGCACCAGCCGATCGCACTATTAGACTCGAGGATGAAGCAGATCTCTTCAGTAATGATGACGCCGATCGCATGCTCTCCTTGATGTTCTCCCGTATGGGTATAAACAGGGTGAGACATTTTATAAGCTCCACAAGAGGCTGTCTCGAGGCTTTTTAATATCTCCTGTGGAGGCCTGTCGTAATGGATCACGGATTCAATCTTTAACCCTGAATACTCTAACGCGGCTTCCATGCGCTCTTTTTCAGAATCATCGAACTCCTTGCTTTTTTCAGCAGCTGTTAAAGCAGAGGCGAGCATTTTGCCTTCGAAGGGATGCCCCTTTTGCTGAAGCCATTTTTTCATAAAGCTGACAAGCCCTTCAGATTTATCACTATTCAAATAGCCTTCTACAGCATCCAGAATAGGTTCTTCCTCTTTTAATTTTTTTTGACTCCACTTTTCTCTTTCTTGGGCGACAGTCGATGATCCATCGAGGATTTGACAGAGGCTTGTGACGACAAAGGTATAATAAATGCGCTGTGTATAGAGCTTCTCATAGACTTTTTGAATCTGCGCCCCTTCCAGAGGCGAGCCACCACGGAAATAGGGCAATACCTCTTCGATATTGTAGGTTTCCAGCCATTTTCGTAGAAAGAGAGCCACATTTCCGAAGCAGTGTCCCTCAGTGTGAGGTTTTGGGATGATGGGATTTCGAGTGGGTTCGAAACCATGGCTTTTGGCTCGTTCATAAACCTTCTCATCGATGGATATGGGGTTTCTTTTCAATTCCACATAGAGGGGTAGCTCCTCCCATCTGCCAAAATTCCTTGTATGGCAGAGAATACGTCCCCCAAAAATCCCCTTTTCCGTGAAGCAATCTATGGTGAGTAGACAATAGAGGGCGTGCTGGACTATGTAGCCAATCAGTAGAAGGCAATCCAGTAGAGTATCGAAAATGGACTGAACGACATTTTTGAGCGAACAGGGCGGACCAGTACTTTTTTGTGTAAAAAGAGAAGCAGGTGTTGTGGAAACCCCTTCAATTGCCATTTAAACCTCTCAACCAAAATATATTATATAATATAAAAAAATATTATCCTATTGTTAAAAATATTTGTATACTTTCGATTTTGAAGAGATACTGGTACCATCCTGATCTATGAAACCGCTGATCACCTATGTTACAGAGACTCTCCAAAAAGCTGCTCAGGAAGCCTTTCCCTCTCTATCTCCGGCAGAATTGGAGATCCATCTCACTTTAGCTACCCAAGAGAAATTTGGCCATTATCAGTGCAATAGCGCGATGAAGCTGGCTAAAGTGGCTCAAAAGCCTCCCCGGGAGATCGCTCTGGCGCTTGTAGAAAAGCTGCCCAAAACGATCTTTGAGAAGGTCGAGATTGCAGGGCCTGGCTTCATCAATCTCACCTTAAACCCTCACTTTCTCTCTAAGTTGGCTGATGAGATGGCCCATGATAAGCGCCTGGGGGTTCCTCTCCCAAGCCCTCCCCAACGGATCGTTGTCGAATTTTCCTCTCCCAACATTGCTAAAGAGATGCATGTGGGCCATCTGCGATCGACCATCATCGGCGATAGCATCGCCCGTCTCTTCGAGTTTTTAGGCCACCAGGTGATCCGCCTCAACCATGTGGGAGACTGGGGGACTGCTTTTGGAATGCTGATCGCCTACATGAAGGAAGAAGCCCCCGACGTATTGTCAGGAAGCCGAATGACCGATCTGCCCACCCTGATGCAATGGTATAAAGCCTCCAAAGCCAAGTTCGATGCTGACGAAGATTTTAAAGCTAGATCTAGGCAAGCTGTCGTCTTTTTGCAAGGGGGCAATCCTGAAGCTTTGCGGGCATGGGAGGTCATCTGTGAGATATCCCGGAGGGCATTTCATGAGGTCTACGATCTCCTCGATATCAAACTGACTGAAAGGGGTGAGTCCTACTACAATCCGATGCTGCCTCAAGTCGTCGCCGATCTCGAAAAGAAAGGGCTGGTGACCCTCTCAGAAGGGGCTAAATGTATCTTTCACGAGGGCATCCGCATCCCTCTAATGGTCCAGAAGTCTGACGGTGGCTACAACTACGACACCACTGATATGGCTGCCATGCTACACCGCGTCGAAGAAGAAAAAGCCGAAAGAATCATCATCGTAACCGATGCAGGACAGAGCCTCCACTTTGATCTTATCCGAAAAACGGCCGAGAAGGCCGGTTACCTCGATCCCAAAAAGGTCCGCTTCGACCATGTCCCCTTTGGAGTCGTTCTAGGGGCTGATGGCAAAAAATTTCGCACCCGCTCTGGAGAAACAGAAAAGCTGATCGACCTTCTGACAGCTGCCATCGTTGAAGCCAAAAAGATCTTAGAGACGCGCGACCCTTCCCTCTCGCCTGACGAAAAAGAACGCATTGCCCGTATTCTCGGAATTGATGCCGTGAAATACGCTGACCTCTCTTCAAACCGTATCAGCGACTATGTCTTCAGCTACGAACGCATGCTCCGCTTTGAAGGAAATACCGCCCCCTTCATTCTCTACTCCTACGTACGTGTCAACGGGATTAAGCGCAAAGTCGGTACAACCAACCTCACTCTCGAACAGATTATTTTAGAACACCCCTCAGAAATCGATCTCGGCCTCCACCTTCTCCGCTTTGCCGAAACGCTCGACAAGATGTCTGAGGAGCTTCTTCCAAACATCCTCACCGACTACCTCTACCTACTCGCCCAGAAATTCAACGCCTTCTTCCGCGACTGCAGAGTCGAGGGCGTCCCCGAACAGAACCGCCGTCTCCTCCTCGCCGACCTCGTCTCCCGCACCCTCTACCAAGGTCTCCAGATCCTAGGCATCAATGTTGTCGACCGGATGTAGAAAGGTTCCTAATTAATAATAGAGAAAATAAAAACTTCTTCTCGGGTGTCATATTCATAGTCAAACCCCCCAGTAGTGCATTTAGACGCTTTTGATCATCTGATAAACGCGCCCACTCCGGCCCCATAAGCTTCTCCATGGTGATGTGCGCTACATGTGGCTTGCCTTCAGGCTCTAACTTTTGCACGGCTTCAAATTTCCTTTCCTGACCTTTTGCCATGTGGGCAAGAAAAGAACCAGTTATCCTGTTTAAGCTTGCAGCCGTAACTGAACCAGCTTGAGACTGGGCAGATTCCCGAGGTTTGTCTGTTGATGATGAAATTGCCATATAAATCCTTTTGTTGTTAGTTTGTTAAAATATTATAAATATTTGATAATTTTTTCAAGCTATAATTGCAGAAATTGGAACTTTAAAGAAGGGTCACTTTAGAGGGTTCGCCGGAGATTTCTTGGACATATTTGGGGACGGCGTAGCCGGAGAGCCGATTATTGAGTTCTTGGAGGAGGTGGCGGCCCTGGTCGTGGGTGACCTCGAAGTGGGCGGCTCTTTCGACGCGGTCGAGCTGGTGGAGGTAGTAGGGGTGGATTCCGCAGGCGACTAAGCACTCAAAGAGGGCTTGCAAGGTATCGAGATAGTCGTTGACTCCTTTTAAGAGCACCGATTGGCTGAGAACAGGGATGGCGAGCTTCTGGATCTTTTTGAGGGCGGTGAGGATGTCGGTATCGAGCTCACGAGGGTGGTTGGTGTGGATGATGAACCAGATCTGCTTAGAAGAGGCTTCTAAGAGGCTGAGGAAGCCCTCGTCGATGCGTTCTGGGATGCCGATGGGGAAACGGGTGTGGAAGCGGATACGTTCGAGGTGGGGGATCTGGTCTAGTCCACCTAGGATCTCCTTTAGCGCATCATTACTGAGAGAGAGAGGGTCGCCTCCGCTGAGAATCACCTCTTTAATGGAGGGATCTTGCGCGATCCATGCGATTTCTTGACTTAAGCCTGTTTGAAAAGGGGCGTAAGGATAGTTCTGACGGAAGCAGAAACGGCAGTTCATGGCGCAGGCGCCTGTGGTGACAAGGAGAACGCGGCTCGCATATTTTTTGAGATATTTGGGGGAGTGTGCAGCATCGCAATCGCCCACCGGATCTTTGACGAAGCAGGTGGCGGCTTCATTTTCAGCTTTGAGAGGGACAAATTGGCGGAAGAGGGGATCGTTGAGATTCCCTTTTTCCATTTTGGCAGCGAGGCGAAAGGGCACGTTGAGCGGAAAATGTTGACTATCGGAGAGCTCTGAGAGCTGTTCTGGTGAGAGTTCTAAAAAAGCAGAGAGTTTTTCTAGCGAGGTAAAATTCTCCCTCTGGATCTTTCGCCAGAGGGGTATCTGATCACTCATCTGCCCACTTTTTCAGGATTTTGGGCAGTAATTTTATCTTTTTTACTGGTTTTTGTGGTAGGGGGAAGGATTGGGTTGATGGGGGTTGTGTCTGGCTTGGTTTGGAGGCGATGGATTTTAGCGCCAAGGGCTTGGAGCTTGTGTACCAAGTTTTCGTAGCCTCGGTCGAGGAAGGCCATGCCATTGATGGTGCTATCGCCTGTGGCGACGAGGGCAGCCATCACGTAGGCAAAGCCGGCACGGAGGTCGGGAATGGAAATTTCTTTGCTTTCTAGGGGCGTTGCACCCTTCACAATGATGCTGTGGTAATAGTTTTGTTGCGCATATCTGCAACATCTGCTCCCTAAACACTGTTTGAAGAGGTCGATATCGGCTCCCATCTCCTTCAAGGTCTTGGTGTAGCCGAATCTGTTTTCATAAACGGTTTCGTGGATGACGGAAGTCCCTTTTGCTTGGGTAAGTAAGACGCAAAAGGGTTGTTGCCAATCGGTCATAAATCCAGGATGGACATCGGTTTCCAGATGCATGCCGCCATGTAAAGGGCCATCGTAAAAGAACTCGATGCCGTCATGTTTCACGGCGAACCCGCCGCCGAGCTCACGGATTTTATTCAAAAAGGTGATCATATGTTGATGCTGAGCGCCTTCGACAAAGACTCGCCCTTTAGTAGCGAGCGCCGCCATTCCAAATGATGCGGCTTCGATGCGGTCAGACAATACCTTATGCTCCACTTCGTGAGAGGTTTGGGTACCTTCGATGCGGATCGTGCGATCGACATCGAGAGAGATAATGGCTCCCAATTTTTGCAAAAAGAGAATCAGCTCAACGATTTCTGGCTCCGTCGCTGCATTTTTAATGACGGTGCACCCTTTGGCACGCACAGCAGCTAAGATGGAGTTTTCTGTAGCACCAACGGAAGGATAGGGCAATGTGATTAAATTGCCTGTGAGGCCATTGTGAGCCTGTCCGAGGTAGGCTCCCTCCTTTTTCATTTCGCGATATTCCACGCGAGCGCCCAGTTGCTCAAGAGCAGTAATATGAAAGTCGACAGAACGCTTCCCAATCGCATCTCCGCCCACTGTGGGGATGATGACATCATCCGACGTTCTGCCTAACAATGCCCCCATAAGAAGGATTGGAATGCGGTTGGCACCGGAAAATCGCTGAGAAATATAAGAGGTCTTGAGCTCCTTGGTGCAGATTTCCAAAATCCCTTTTTCTCGATCCCAATCGATCTGAGAACCTAGCTCACGACATAGGTCAAGGGTGATTTCGACATCTCCAATCGCAGGAACATTGTGAAAAACGCACTTCTTTTTGGAAAGCAGTGATGCGACTAAAAGTTTTGTCATCGCATTTTTTGCGCCGGAAGCCTTCACTGTCCCTTCCAATTTCCCTTTTCCTTGCACTTGGAGAATGTCCATCGAATTTTTCCACCTGATTATTAAACTGTTGCTCCGCACAAAATGGGCACAAGAGCATTTTTGCCATTAAAGTAGCGCAGTTGGATGCGAAATGCAATGCGTTTTTGAATGAACCTTTTTCGTATGCCATTTTGGAATGGAAATCGCATGCATAAGTGATTGAATGTAATTCACTATGCATTTCAACGTTTGCCCTTAACCGATTTTGTCAAACTATTTTTATAAAAAATGTTTGATAAAATTTTTCTTTTCATTTGATAATAGATTCATAAGGACTGTACACAAGTACAGAGCCCCCGAGATGTATAATGAAGGGGAAAACAACAAACTCGTCTCTAATAACATTAGGAGTTTTCATATGAAACGATCTTTGAAAATGGTATTTGCAGCAATGTTCATGATGAGCATGCTCAGCTTAGCTAGCTGCAACAACTGGTGCGATTCTGGCTGCGATCCATGCGGCTGGGACAATTGTGGTAGTCAATGTGGACCTTGCGGACCTTCATGCGGACCTTGCGGACCATGCGGACCAAGCTATGGACCAAACTGTGGCGCTCCTTGCGGCCCTTCATGTGGACCATGCGGCCCAACTCCAAGTTGCGCACCTTGCTGCCCAACTAGCTGTCCGACCAATTGCCCACCACGATGCGGCTAGTAAGACAGATAGTACGCAGATAAAAATGCTTCAGGTTCTGAGGGGCAACCCTCAGACCTGAATCATATGAGATAATCAAACTAGATGTCTAAGAAGTCCATAATCTTACGAACTTTATTTTCAGCGCTCTTTCTGATAAGCATGATTTGCTTGGCAAGCTGCAATCGGAATTGGTGCGCCACTTATTCACCTCGCAATATCCATTGTACACCTAATTGTGGCACATGTTCACCTTGGACAAATGAATGTGAACTCTATGTACAACCGAATGATGCCCCATGTCCATCTTGGGAAAATGGGTATGAAGCCTATATAGAGCCGAATTATGCTCCATGCTCACCTTGGACAAATGAGTGTGATTCGTGTGTAGAACCCTCTTGTGCTCCTTGTCAACTTGACCAGCCAGCCATCACTGTCACTGAGAGTGGACCCGATTGGGCCTACATCTGTAAAGTGGTCGACTACACAATTACGGTTACGAATCCTGGTGACTCAATCCTCAATAATATCATCGTCGAAGATGTTTCTCCTCCAGCAACATCAATAGTGGATGCTCCTGACGCTGAGATCAGCTGTGACAACCGCGCCATCTGGACAATTCCACAGCTCTGCCCGGGAGAAACTATGACCTTCACACTCTCTCAACGCTCTCGTTTCCCAGGGTGCTTGACCAACAGAGTCACAGTTTCTTACAGCTCCGATTGCGGAAGCTGCACTTCTTGTGCAGAAGCCACCACCTATTGGAGAGGAATTCCTGCTGTTCATATGTGTATGATTGATACCATAGATCCCATCTGCATTGGCGATACGACAACCTACCATGTTTGCATCAGTAACCTAGGAAGTGCTGAAGATACAAACGTGAGATTAGCAATCAAGTTCACGAATGAACTTCAACCAGTGGACACGAATGGTCCCACCTGTGCGAACATCTCGGGACAAACAGTAGAATTTGCTCCAATTGCTTGCCTTGCTCCCAAACAATATGTTGAATTCGATGTGACTGTTCAAGGAGTCTCTGCGGGTGATGCACGCGCAGAAGCTATTTTAGGCTCTGATGCCCTCTGCGCTCCAGTCATAGACATCGAAGCCACCCACGTCTATTAAAACTTAAATTTTTTCTGTGCAAAAATATCTTGGTTGGCGTTATGTATAAGGTAATTTTTGACTGTGTCTCTGAGGGTGGATGACGCAAAAATTTCCAAATAGTCACATGCGGTCGCCTTTTTGGCTTAGGGGTGAAGAAATCGAGATCATCGATCGCGAACTCAATCAGAGGGTCTCCCTTTTAGAAGAATCGCAGCAGAAAAAGGTGACTGCTCTGCTTTACAGCATCACCTATGCAGAGAAGTGGTCGGTGCGTAGAAAGGCTTGGATGAGCCGCTGGGTTGGCTACTTTTTCTCGCCCCAGAGATCACTGTCGAAGCGAAAAGTTAGTAATATTTCCACGCGCGATATGGCCGATCTGCCCGGGCTCGTCGACCATCTTGTCCGTCAGGTCGGTCTCCAAAAGCCGGCACCCTCGATTTTAGCGGAGTATCACTCAAAAGAGCTCGTCCGCAAGCAGGGAATCGGCCTTCTGCCCTGGGTCCGTTTTATCTTTAAGCCACCCCGCATCCAAGATCACTCCTGCTATGTTGAAGATGGGATGGAAGCTTACCACTACGTCCTCAAAGACTAGAACCATTAAGCCCCATCTGATATTCTCATCCCATGCTCAAAAAACCGATCATCCGTACAGGTATTGGCCAAGATAGCCACCGTTTTCTTCCACCCGATGTGGCCAAACCCTGTATTCTGGGCGGACTTCTCTTTGAAAACGTACCTGGTTTTCTAGCCAACTCAGATGGCGATGTCATCTTTCACGCCCTCTGCAATGCCATTTCTTCCCTAACAGGGGTCATTATTCTCGGAAAAAAAGCGGACGAACTACTCGAAAAGAAAGGGATTACCGATAGCCGCGTCTATCTCGATGAAGCCCTCAAAACACTTGGTTCTCAACAGATCACCCACGTCGCCCTCACTATCGAAGCGTTGCGTCCCAAACTCCTCAACAAGATTCCCGCCCTTCGCGAAAGCATCGCTCATGCTCTTCACCTCGATCCCACCCAAGTCGGCCTCACCGCCACCACAGGCGAAGGCCTCACCGACTTTGGCCTCGGCGAAGGTCTCCAATGCTTCTGCATCATCACCACCGTGGAAGAATAGAGGCACCAGCCCAAACTCAGATAGTGGTAAGCGCCAGCCCAAACTCAGGTTGTGCTGACTATGGGCGCTCTTGTCTGGGTAGAATCAGAGAGAGATATTTATTTCAGGGCTCGTAGGATGGATCTCTATCTCTACTGCGAAGCTGGCTGTTTGAGGACCTAATAAACCCGACTCATAAGGAACATTGAGGATCCCTATGTCTTTAGTTATTTTGTCAACCGGTGGCTTAGCGATTTGGAAATCCAAACTTTGAGGTTCCTGCAGCGGAAGGCTATACATGGGAAGTCGATATGGGGAGCGCGTGAAAGCGTTAGAGAGAAGGGGGTTTGCCCCCTTCCCTTGCTCTTAACGACGGTCTGCGTCAGAATCTAAAAAGTTCCTCCCCATAGCTCAATAAGTCCCGCATAGAAGGACTTTATGGATGCTCTATTAATATCATCAATGGTAAGGGAGCCGTCTTGATTTTGCTGTGCTCTTAATGCATCTTCGACAACTTCACCAGAAATAACTACTTTATATCCAGGAATTCTATTCGAAATAGGATAATACGTGGACCCAGTTGTGAAGAAAAGTGGCTGTAAAAAGACTTTAAAACGTTTTTCAGCATGAGGAAAAACGAACTTATCGTAGAACTCATTTTGACTCTCTTCGATTTCTTGGCAAACAGTCGTTCCGGGAGTTGCTCCATGAAGTTGTTTGCTCAGCGCCTCTAAAATAGTAGTTACAACGTATTTGCGCGTTGCGGTTAATGCTTTAACGACAGGTTCACCATATCCACCGACATCCTGCAAGGTATCGGCTTCAATTAGACCCTCTAGTTCTTTTGTGAGAACACTATTGCAAAAAAGTGACATAAAAATACCTCTTTAAAGTTTTTTGTTTTTTATCACTCTAAGGAGGCATCATCACTTTTTAAGAGCCTCCTTGAGTGTGGAAGAAATGCTTTTTAGGGCATTTGACCCCCTGGTGATTTTGGCAATACTAGTGCCTAAATGTCGGGCGATTTCCCTTTGGGTTTTTTCACCGCTCAACAATTCTTGGATGATGAGGAAACGGAGGCCTAAATCATGCCTCTCCTCATACGTTAAAAAGAGATCGAGATACAATTGGACCTCTTTCCTGCTTTTCAACGTGGCAAGGAAGTCGGTAAACCCCCGCCAGCCATCCTCCGCATTTTGGCTTGCTTTCATAGCAACTCCATTGTGTTAGTGGTGTTGCTTCCCTTCGGGAAAAGTGAAGCAACAACCCCATTGTTTTTGTACAGTCGTAATAGTACATGAGTACGTTCATTTTCGTCAACATCCTATTTTCGGATTTTTTAAAAACCCAATACTCAGGTTAAAAAGGTGAGCCATTGCTAGCGCAACGGTTAGCTGAAGTTTGGAATTCAATTGCCCCGGCGCCGAAGGTCGCTCGCGGCCCTCCTCGGGCCGCTGCCACTCCCAACGGCGCCAATTGCCGAGCCGCTGATATCTTCATAGGTAATAACTTTCCTGGAGCTATTATGGAGCCTCAACAACCCTATTCAGAAATCTTCTCTTCCAAGTGCAAAGCCTCGTCTGAGAAGTCCCAGAAGAACTCAGATAGAAATAAGATGGTCAGCGTTAGATGTATACTGCCACCGAGAACATTGGACACGGATTTGCGATATACTTAATCGCAAAACCAAGGAGATCCAACATGGAAGAAGGTGGTCAAATCAAACGATGGACCGCGGCACGTAAGATTGAAGTTGTCTTACGTCTATTAAAAGGAGAGTCCATCGATAAACTAAGTCGAGAACTCGGTGTAGAGGCTTATTTAATCGAAGAATGGCATTCAAAAGCAATTCAGGGCATGGAAGTGGGATTAAAAATGCGTTCCGAAGACCCTGTTCAACATGAATTAGACCATGCTAAGAAACGCCTGGGAGAGCTCATGATGGAAAACGAGCTCTTGCAGATAAAGGCCAACAAAGCACCGGGTTTTCGTATGGGGAGGTCCAAGAAATGAGCGAGAAGATCTCTCCTTCAACCCATCTTAAATATGGTGTAGAATTAGTTTGTACAGTGTGGAAGTTTCCTCGCTCATCTTTCTATCATAATAGAAAGCGGCCATATAAACCTAAGGGGCTTCGAGGAAAAAAGCCGACCCTCTCAGACAATGATCTATTGGAGGCCATCAAAAAAGACATATCCGAAAGCCACTTTCAAGGAGAAGGACATCGAAAAATACATGCTCGATTAAAACGCTTCAAGAAACTAAATATTGGGCGGAATCGAGTTTTGAAGCTAATGAGAGAGCATAAAATGCTCTCTCCGTATCGCGTTGAACAGGGAAAAGAACGCCTACATGATGGACGCATTACAACAGACCGCCCCAATGAAATGTGGGGTACAGATGCCGCTAAGATTTTCACCCTCGAAGATGGGTGGGTGTGGTTTTTCGGAGTAATTGAACATTGGAATGCTGAATGTCTAGGGTGGCATGTCACAAAGAAAGGAAGTCGATTTGCTGCAATAGAAGCCTTAAATAAGGCTGTTGAGGTTGTTTTTAGCAAAACATCCTCTAATGTGGCTCGTGGGGTCAGTTTACGAGTAGATCATGGCTCTCAATTTATGTCAGAAGGCTTTATTAACCAAACACGGTACTGGGGCATAAGTATAAGCAAGGGCTTTGTGAAGGAGCCTGAAACCAACGGGGTGATAGAAAGGTTTCACAGAACATTTAAGGAGCAGATTGTACACGGTAGGCATTATCATGGCCTAGAAGACTTTAGGAAGGCTGTAGCAGAGTTCATTAAGTCGTACAATGAACACTGGCTTTTAGAAAAGCTAGATTATCACTCCCCTCTGGAAGCCAGGGAGTTATATTCCAAAGAACACCCTTCTGAACAAATTTTATCGGCGTTAGCTGAGGTTGGAGAGGGAGCACGGCTACTTTGTTCTGGCAAGGATATGATAGCAAAAACTGAGAATTTTAGAATAATTTTAAAGCGACGGAAGAAATTTACGCAAATTTGTGTCCAAAGAAATGGTGGCGATACAGTCAGCGTTAGATGATCTTCTGCCGAGTGACCACAAAGTACGTTTTGTTTGGGATTTTGTATGACAACTCATATCTTGGCATTGTTTTAGGTAACATAAAGTCAGCAAAGGCAAAGCAGGTCATCAAGCGACAGATCCAAAGGTTAGGATAATGAAGATGGCTTGTGGAGGATTAATCCTGCCTATAACGTGCAATTTGCCACAGAGATCACAAGTCGAGTGATTAAAGGAGTGGCTCGGTAATTGGCGCCGTTGGGAGTGGCAGCGGCCCATTGAGGGCCGCGAGCGACCTTCGGCGCCCCACCCGCGCCTGAGACCGAGGCTGCGCCAGCAGGCGAGGGTCTCAGCGACGGGCCTAATAGATCGATTTTTTCACAGCCTCGAAGCGCCCGTTCGAAGGCAAGAGTGGCGAGGCATTAGTCACGTAAGATGTAACCTGAGAGGCTTTCACTGTCACAGGGTTTGACCAGCACCCGAAAGTGCGGGACCGCACGGAGTGCCCGTTCGAAGGCAAGAGTGGCGAGGCATTAGTCACGTAAGATGTAACCTGAGAGGCTTTCACTGCCACAGGGTTTGACCAGCACCCGAAAGTGCGGGACCGCACGGAGTGCCCGTTCGAAGGCAAGAGTGGCGAGGCATTAGTCACGTAAGATGTAACCTGAGAGGCTTTCACTGCCACAGGGTTTGACCAGCACCCGAAAGTGCGGGACCGCACGGAGTGCCCGTTCGAAGGCAAGAGTGGCGAGGCATTAGTCACGTAAGATGTAACCTGAGAGGCTTTCACTGCCACAGGGTTTGACCAGCACCCGAAAGTGCGGGACCGCACGGAGTGCCCGTTCGAAGGCAAGAGTGGCGAGGCATTAGTCACGTAAGATGTAACCTGAGAGGCTTTCACTGCCACAGGGTTTGACCAGCACCCGAAAGTGCGGGACCGCACGGAGTGCCCGTTCGAAGGCAAGAGTGGCGAGGCATTAGTCACGTAAGATGTAACCTGAGAGGCTTTCACTGTCACAGGGTTTGACCAGCACCCGAAAGTGCGGGACCGCACGGAGTGCCCGTTCGAAGGCAAGAGTGGCGAGGCATTAGTCACGTAAGATGTAACCTGAGAGGCTTTCACTGTCACAGGGTTTGACCAGCACCCGAAAGTGCGGGACCGCACGGAGTGCCCGTTCGAAGGCAAGAGTGGCGAGGCATTAGTCACGTAAGATGTAACCTGAGAGGCTTTCACTGTCACAGGGTTTGACCAGCACCCGAAAGTGCGGGACCGCACGGAGTGCCCGTTCGAAGGCAAGAGTGGCGAGGCATTAGTCACGTAAGATGTAACCTGAGAGGCTTTCACTGCCACAGGGTTTGACCAGCACCCGAAAGTGCGGGACCGCGCCGAAGGCGCAGCCGAGTGCTGAAGCCGCGGGTAATTGATAAATTAATTCGAGAAACGTCCAAACTTCAGGTAGGCCCTACGGACCTTGGGATATCCTACATATCATGCCGCTTGCGATCTTTCATATCCTTGTTTCTTTCTTTTCTTTCCCTCGCTGAGACTCTCGGCTGCTGGAGCAGCCTCGGTCTCAGGCGCGGGTGGGGGGCGCCGAAGGTCGCTCGCGGCCCTCTTCGGGCCGCTGCCACTCCCAACGGCGCCAATTGCCGAGCGGCTATCCTCAACACCCAATTCAGGAATCTTCTCTTCCATGTGCAAAGCCTCGTCTGAGAAGCCCCAGAAGGACTCAGATAGAAATAAGATGGTCAGCGTTAGATGATCTTCTGCCGAGTGACCACAAAGTACGTTTTGTTTGGGATTTTGTAGGACAAATTAAAGTCAGCTCCAAGGCTAGGATAATAAGTAGTGGCTCGGCAATTGGCGCCGTTGGGAGTGGCAGCGGCCCGAAGAGGGCCGCGAGCGACCTTCGGCGCCCCCACCCGCGCCTGTGACCGAGGTGCAGCCGAGTGACGAAGCCGGGGCAATTAATTAATTTGGCAATGTCCAAACTCAGGTTTATAGCCTGACTAGATAGGAGACGAGGGAGATGGCGAAGGCGGCGAAGACAGGGGTGCGGCGCATGCGCATCTCGTAGAGTTTATGGAGAATGGTGAGGATCGAGAGGATGATGAGGCCGGGGCAGAGAATCTGGAGGATTGGCGAGAGCATCTGTGCGATGCCCATGAAGCCGAGATTGGCGATCGCCATGGAGAGGCCGAGAGAGAGGAGGATGGCAACATGGATGCTTCCCTTACTCCTCATGAAATCTTTGTGGATGTACTCGGCGGAGATCACAGCGATGGGGATGGCGGTGGTCAGACAGGCCATCGACACAGCGATGCAGGAGAAGAGGGCACCGGTTGGGCCGAGAAGGTAGCGAGAAACGACGGCAAGCCGCTCCTCGGGTTCATGAGCTTCAAGAACGGGAGTATAGAAGGAGGCGAGATAGGTCAGACCGACATACATTGCGGCCAGAAGGGCGCCTGCGATGACACAGGCTTTGACCATTTTCTTAAAGACCTGGCGCTTCGATTCGGCTGTGGGTTCTCCTTTCTGATCAGAGATAAAATAGGAGAGTACAAGGGGGGCAAAGATGAAGGAAGCAATCAGATCGAGCGTGTTATAGCCCACATTTAAGCCATAGAAGAAAGAGTCTTTGTTGCTGATGTCAACGGTTACTTGAGCGGGTGGATTGATAAAACCTGTTATCAAAATCGATCCTAAAGCAATCAAGAGAAGGGGACAGAGATAAAGACCCATAATCTCTATAATTTTATGCTTTTTGACGGTGAAGAGATAGACGAGGCCGCACGCCAAGAAGCTAAAGAGGGCCAATGAGATAAATTCGGGCATGTAAGGTTTGAGAGTGGCATGAGCCAAAGTGATCAAGCGAGGAATCGATCCAAAGGGTCCCAAGATTGCCTGAATGAGAAAAACAAGCACAATTCCCGATTTTTTGCCGGTCTGTCCGAAGAATTTCCGGTAATCTCCCTCAAAGAGCATGATGGCCAATAAGCCCAAAAGTGGAAGACTCACACCGGTGATCAGCAGCCCGAGCATGGCGTAGAAGTTGGTATTCCCTGCATAGCCTCCAAGAATCAGCGGCCAAATGAGGTCGCCAGCACCAAAAAACATCGAAAAGAGGGCTAAGCCTGCTGCGATGACACCCTTTTGATTCTTCAGAGACATATCTTAATTCCTAGTTTAACTGCTAAATTTATACCTCTTTAATGAAATAAAATCAATAATTTGAATGGGTTTGAATGGATTTTATCGAAGTACTAATAGACCATGAGCGGGTAGACGCCGAGCGGGTGTCGCTGATTTTTTTTAATAAACATCGCGCTGGTAGCGGCCCTCATTTTTGAGGGCTTTGATGAAGGCTTTGGCGGCGTCGGGGGAGAGGCTACCCTCCTTTTCGGCGATGGTGTGGAGAGTTTTATCGACATCTTTTGCCATGCGGGAGGCGTCGCCGCAGACGTAGAGGTAGGCCCCCTCTTGGATCCAGGCCCAGAGGTCACGAGCTTGCTGGAGCATCAGGTGTTGGACATAGACCTTTTCGGCTTGGTCGCGCGAGAAGGCACAGTCGAGGCGCAGCTTGCCTTGGGTAATAAGCTCTTCCCAGTAGGACTGGTAGAGAAAATCGGTCTGACGGTAACGCTCTCCGAAGAAGAGCCAGTTTTTGGGAGAGCCATTTTGGGCAATCCGCTCCTGGAGAAAGCCGCGGAAGGGGGCGACACCTGTGCCAGGACCAATCATGATGATCGGCAGATCATGAGAGCTGGGCAGGGAAAAGTGGCGTGCGGGTTTGTGGAAGATAGAGACTCTCTCCCCTACAGAGAGGCGTTTACAGAGGAAGTGGGTGCAGAGCCCATCGATTAAACCAACGGTGAGATGTGCTTCAGCTCCTACAACCTGCATCGAAGAGGCGATGGAGTAAAAGCGGGGGAGAAGCGGAGAGAGGCTTTTGCAGTAGGCATGGAGGGTGGAAGGAGGCTCTTTGGGCTCGCGTGCTAAATTGGCATGCTGCTTGAGAAAGAGACCTAAGGAATATAGAGTTCCCTGACGGTCTTCAATCATTTCGCTTCCGTGAGCATTCCATCTCGCTAAAACAGTCACTACCTCGGAAGGCTCATTTTCAGGATAGATGCCCAAGCAATCGCCCACTGAGTAGGCAATGTCAGAACCCTCAAGACTCAGAACAAGATGGTAGGTCTCTTTTTCAGAGCCCGTGTTGAGCCTGTAGCGTTCTTTGACGGTGGCACGTACACTGTTAACAAAATTTTTGTTCATTTGGGCTGACGCGAAAACTCCCGCGATTTAACGATTGCAACCGACCCAATATTAAGTCAATATGGGGTCGGTTGCAATCGTTAAATCCCGGGGTTTTGGCGCAGCCGAAATGGCAAAAATTTTACTAACAGTGTACTAAGTATCCCTCTTTTTGCACTTCTCCAAAGTAGGTTTGGCAGCGTTAAGCTGCTTTAATTTTAATGTCGACGCCCGCTGGGAGAGCGAGGGTTTTCAGCGCGTCGATCGTTTTTCCGGTTGGATCGAGGATATCGATCAATCTCTTGTGAGTGCGGATTTCAAACTGCTCGCGCGATTTACGGTCGACGTGTGGAGAACGGAGAACCGTATAGATCTCCCTCTTTGTGGGGAGTGGAATGGGGCCGACTACGCGTGCTCCAGTCCTTTTGGCTGTTTCGACAATATCTGCCGTAGAGCGGTCCAACTGTCTCTGATCAAAACCTTTGAGCCGGATACGGATTTTTTGTTTTTGCTGCTTTGCTGACATAACTATCTATCCTACTTCTTCACAATCTCATCTTGAATTTTCTGTGGAACACGAGCGAAAAAGGCCGGCTCCATCGTTGAGGTGGCGCGTCCCGAACTGATCGAACGGAGCGTCGTAGTATAACCAAACATTTCACTTAAGGGCACTTCAGCACGGACCTTGACAATCGACCCTTTCATAGACTCTTGACCCAGAATTTTACCGCGCCGCTTGTTCAAGTCGCCGATCACATCACCCAAGCTCTCGTCGGGTGTGATGACGTCGACCAGCATAATGGGTTCGAGGATGACCGGTTTCCCTTTTCTACATGCTTCCTTGACAGCCATCGATCCGCAGATCTTAAAGGCCATCTCGTTGGAGTCGACCTCATGGTAGGAGCCGAAAACAATGTAGACTTTGACATCGACGAGGCTGTAGCCGGCTAGAACACCTGTCGTCAACCCCTCTTCGATCCCTTTTATGACTGCGGGGATATACTCTTTGGGGATGACACCGCCCACAATCTTGCTGACAACTTCATTGCCCTTACCAAGCTCGTTGGGCTCGATCTCCAGATTGACGTGGGCATATTGTCCGCGTCCCCCTGACTGCTTCACAAACTTGGTTTCTGTTGAGGAAGGTTGGGTGATGGTCTCTTTGTAGGAGACCTGTGGCTTGCCCACGTTGGCCTCGACTTTAAACTCACGGATCATCCGATCGCGGAGAATGTCGAGGTGAAGCTCACCCATCCCCGAGATAATCGTCTGTCCCGTCTCTTCGTTAGTGCTGACTCGGAAGGTGGGATCCTCCTCAGAGAGTGCTCCGAGGGCATTTGCCAATTTTTCGCGGTCGGCTTTCGATTTGGGCTCGATCGCCATGTCGATGACAGGCTCAGGGAACTCCATCTTTTCGAGGAGGAGCTCGGAGCCTTCGGCGCAAAGGGTATCCCCTGTTGTCGTCGACTTCAAACCGATACAAGCGGCAATGTCGCCTGTATAGAATTCATCTTTATCGGTCCTCTCATTGGCATGCATCTGCAGCAGACGGGAGACCCTTTCTTTTTTGTCTTTCGTTGTATTGATCAGGGAGGTCCCTTTTTTCAAGGTTCCTGCGTAGATCCGAACGAAGGTCAAACGGCCGACATAGGGGTCGGTCATAATTTTGAAGGCGAGAGCGGCTAGAGGGGCATCATCTTTGGGAGGGATGCTCAAAGGCTCACCCGTGTCCATATTGACCCCTTTCACCTCGCCGCGATCGAGCGGAGAGGGCATCCAATGGACGACAGCGTCTAGTAGCTGCTGCACCCCTTTGTTTTTGAAAGCGGTTCCGCACAAGACAGGGTTGATCTTGTTTTCGACAACCCCTTTGCGGATAACGGCATGGATTTCATCAGGCGTCAAACTATCGGGATCTTCGAGAACTTTGGTCAGGAAGGCTTCGTTGCTCTCGTCGATTGTGGCCAACTCTTCTAAGAGCTCCATGCGCATCTGGTGGCACTTCTCTTTGAGCTCTTCGGGTATTTCGAGCTCGTCCCACTTGGTGCCGAGCGATTCATCATGGAAGACGATCGCCTTCATCGTGACGAGATCGACCATGCCAGAAAATTGGCTTTCGGCGCCGATTGGGCACTGGACGGGAAGCGCATTTGCACCCAGTTTTTCTCTCATCGAATCGACGGCGGCGAAGAAGTCGGCACCGATACGGTCCATCTTGTTCACAAAAGCGATGCGGGGGACATGATATTTGTCGGCTTGGCGCCAGACAGTCTCCGACTGCGGCTCAACGCCAGAGACGGCATCGAAGACGGCAACCGCGCCATCGAGAACGCGCAGTGACCGTTCAACCTCGATGGTGAAGTCAACGTGTCCTGGGGTGTCGATGATATTGATCTTGGAATCTTTCCAGTAGACAGTCGTTGCAGCGGAGGTGATGGTGATTCCTCGCTCCTGTTCCTGCTCCATCCAGTCCATTGTGGCAGCGCCCTCATGGACCTCACCGATCTTATGGGTACGTCCGGCATAGTAGAGGATCCGTTCCGTCGTGGTGGTCTTTCCGGCATCGATGTGGGCCATGATGCCAATATTTCTGACGCGATCTAAGCGGTCCTGATCTGATCTAGGCATATCATTCTTCCTTCATCTTACCATTTATAATGCGCGAACGCTTTATTGGCTTCAGCCATACGGTGAGTATCATCTTTTTTCTTGATGGTGGCTCCCTGGTTGTTATAGCAGTCGAAAAGTTCAGCCGTGAGGCCATCTTGCATGTTACGGCCCACTTTTGCACGGGAATTGAGGATGATCCAACGCATGGCGAGCGCCACTCTTCGATCTGATGGAATTTCGACAGGCACCTGATAGGTCGCACCCCCGATGCGGCGCGATTTCACTTCTAAAGCAGGCTTCGCATTTTCTAAAGCCTGTTCAAAAGCGTCCAAAGGGTTTTCTGCGTTGATTTTTTTAGCAAAAGTTTCGATGGCTCCATAGACGATCTGGCGTGCCGTAGATTTTTTGCCATGCATCATCACTTTATTGATGAATTTTTGCAGGGTCGTACTTCCATATAAGGGATCGGGTTCAATCCGCTGTTTTTCAGCACGGCGTCTTCGTGACATATCTTAAATCCTTATTCAATTTAATTTATCTTGAGGAGAGCTGTTCTTCACCTGCCCCAAGGCGAAATGCCCCGGAGGCCGCGCGAAAGCTGTCTTTCAATTGCTCCCACCACATTTGGCGAGGCTGCTCGCTACCAAAATTGGAGGTAGCGAGGACAAGACAGATTTCGAACTAGGAATCACAAAAAATGATTCCTAGTGTTACTTCGGTTTCTTTGCTCCGTACAGCGATCTTCCTTGCTTGCGGTCTTTTACAGCCGCAGTATCCAAAGTCCCTCGAACGATGTGATAGCGCACACCGGGTAGGTCCTTGACACGTCCTCCGCGCACGAGCACGATGCTGTGCTCTTGAAGGTTGTGGCCCTCGCCGCCAATATAGGCGATGATTTCCTGACCATTAGAGAGCTTTACCCAGGCTACTTTACGCAACGCAGAGTTGGGCTTCTTCGGGGTTTTCGTTTTCACTTGCAAGCAGACGCCCCGTCTTTGTGGACATCTCTGCAGAGCTGGTGACTTGTTTCGGCGGACCTTTTTTCCTCGGCCCTTACGAATCAACTGGTTAATCGTAGGCATGTTCCATTTGGCCTTTTTTCAAAGTTATAGAAAGCGAATAGAAAATATAGGAGAGTGGTGCATTGAATGCAAATAGATTGTGAGAGAATTGCTAAGCCTGATCAAGAATTTCTTTGAGAGGAGTGGCAATATCAAAATAAAGATCGCCGTGGTCTAAAGAGCTATCAACCTTTTGAAGCAAAAAGAGGGCCCATTCCATCAACATTTTTGCCCCTTTTAGATCTAAAGAAGCTTGTACCTTTACGATTTTGAGATAGACAAGGATGCGGCGCTCTAGATCATTAATCGATTGGGCGCAGGCCATCGCTTCTTCGATGAAGGCTCTAGCCTGTTTTGGATCTGAATGGCGATAGAATTGGCTTAATTCGAGGAAAGCTAAAGTACGACAATGTGGGTCTATGATGGATTGCAGGGTCACTTGGCCATCTCCATATTTCATCATCAATTGAAGTCGGAGGATATTGAAAAAGATCCGCGATTTTTGCACCCCTGATTGGAGAGATCGTTGTGCGAAGCTGAGGGCTTCATCTAATGTCACTTTTGCCTTTTCAAGATCGAAAGAGCGGAGGCTCTCTGCGAGAGAGAGAAGCGCTTCTATTTTTTCTAAAATATCAGGGATCGATAGAGCTCTTTCCCCGACTTCCTGGAATGTCAAAGAGGCCGCTTCTGGGTCGTATTGAGCTTCAATAGCGGCAACTTTGAGAAGGGATTGGCAGCAAAGAACTCTATCCGAATTGGCTTTCGCTATCGTTTTTGCTCTCTCGGGGTTCCTAAGAGCTGCTTCATCAGCGACGCTATGCAGGCAGGCAGAAAAGATCGCTTGAGTCTCTTTTTTTAATCGTCTTGTTGACACCCGCATGTATTGTGAAATCGCTCGTGCCGTTACTTGAGCAGCATCCAGGTCAATGGTTGCGTGAATGGCGACCAGATTAAGCATCTCATCTAAAACCTCGTCACGCTCAAAAATGGCTTGAAAGGCCTCTACCGCTCTCTGGATCGTCCTCACTGCTCCTTGCTGATCAAAACGGAGTTGTACCTTTAAAGCTGCGACAAAAGCACGAAAGCGTTCTTCTGGCTGATCGATGGCCTCTATAGCAACTAGCACTTCAGAAATGAGGGTTTTGGCAAGTCGTGGATCTATTTCAGGACAACTATTTATAATCCCTATCAGAGTGTGGATACGCACATAATTATCTACTATAGAACGCGCTAAAGTGATCGCCCGGTCCAAATTGAACCGGGAAAGAAAAGGGAGTGCTTCTTCAAGTGCACGCCCTCGATCATCAAGATTTTCCAAAGTGAGAATCAGGTCCAAGGCGCTTTCTACTGTAGCTTGAGCATTGCCAGGGATAGCTTCATGTTCGATCTTTGCCATTTCAAGAAGAGAGCGCAATCTGAGATATTTAGACGGAGGAGCGGTTTGGTTCTCTTCAGGCACCTTTGCCTTTTTTTTTGACTCTTCCAGAAACAGTTGGGCGCTGCCCTGATCTCGTGACCATTCGGCCAAAAAGATTGCTCGCATTGCGATTATACCTATACTTCCTGGCAGGGGGGGAAAGAGAGTTTTTGCCCAAAGAAGGGTGATCCTCTTTCTTAAAGGATTATCTTTCCTAAGAGTGGCCTCTCTCCATTCTTTGCATATCGACTGGCAGGTAACAAGCTCTCGTGTAGTTAATAATTTGAAAATTTCAACCTTAAGCTCTAACAAAAGGTGATCAAAGTGGAAAGCTACAAAGCTCGTTTGGGAAATAATTAGCGAACTCATTTTTAATTACGACAGAATAAATTATAAGCTTTTATTTTTCAAGCAATACAACTTCAGAACAAAAGTTTCTGAGAAATTGAATTGCTTGATCGGGGGGAAGGTGGGTAAGAGCGAAGGCTTGCCTTTCATCGAGGTAAAGAATTTCAGTATACTTTTCTAGGTTTGCTAAAATGCGCTCCCGGTATTTCTCTAGGGTTTCGGGAACGGTTCCTGCGAGATCTAAGGAGGCCCTTGAACCTGCCGCTTGAGCCACTTTAAGAGCACTTTCCATGGCGACTCCATTTACAAGGAGCTCTTCCCCTACAGAGATGGTCTCTCCTCCTAGAAGAGGAGTGGCCGCCAGAGCGATGAGAAAAAAGAACTTTTTCATATACTCATGTTGATTCCTCCCTCCTTTTTTGGCAATATCCTCCTCATGCGTTTTACAGTGATCACGATTACCTACAATGCAGAGAAATTTTTGGCAGAGACACTCGCTTCTGTTGCAGAGCAAAAAGGGGTCACCTATGAACACCTACTTTGGGATGGAGGGAGTCGTGACCGCACTCTCACCATTGCACGCTCCTTTCCTTCTGTGCGGATTATAGAAGGAAAAGATCAGGGAATTGCCGATGCCATGAATCGGGCTGCCTCTCATGCTCAAGGGGAATTTCTTCTCTTCCTTCATGCCGATGACCTCCTAGCCCATTCTCAGAGCTTGTTGCTCTTTGATCGCGCGATCCGCCACCATCCAGGGGTAGAATGGCTCTATGGGCGCGCTCATATTATTGATGAAAATGGCCAGCTGCTGAAAACAACTCCCTATGAGCCTTTTGCTGCAGAGAGGTTGAGGAAATACAATTTTATCACCCATCCGGCCACCCTACTCTCCCGCTCTCTTTTCCAAAAGAGTGGAGGCTTTCAGCCCCATTTGCGTTACTGTATGGATTATGATCTCTGGCTGAGGCTGGCACGCCACCACCGTCCTCTTCCACTACCGACCGTTGTCGCCTCCTTCCGTGAACATCGCCAGTCGCTTTCGACGCGCGAACCACTCGCTGTTACAGACGAAGCCTACCAGGTCAGGAATCGCTATCTCTCTTCGCTCTTTGAGCGATTGCGTTCCTATCAGACATGGAAAAAGCGGAGAAGACACATTTTGAGGTCGGAGTGAAAAACTGGCCAAGTAAAGCTGCCTTATGGCTCCACGAAAAGATGCCTGTCAGCCGGCGGGTCTATTTCATCTATACCCATAAAAATGGTTTCAATCGCTTTTATAATGGACTGAAGGCCAATACGGAAATCAGCTACTGGTGCTACACAGCTTTGAAGGATCGCTTTCCCGGTGTCCGCTTCCTCCGATTGCAAGATGAAAAACCGGAAAGAATTGATCAGATTCGCCCCCAGGATGTGGTGATAGGCCATGTAGGCCCCACCTTCGCTCAAGCGGCCCGTAAGACAACAAAGTTGATCGCCTTCAATCCCTGGGCGGGTCATGACGCTCGATTGGATCAGGCTTTCAACGACGCTGGCGAATGTGAATCGAAGCTCTTCGACCGCTGTGCAGCCCTCGTCCTTCTCACTTCAGAGCATAATCAGAAGAGCTATTTCGAGCGGCCGAGTAATATCTGGCACACCTATTTTCAAAATTTCCAGCGAGCGAAAAGAGTCCGTCTCGTTCACCAACCGATCGATCTCGCCCTTTTTAAAAGAATTAAATGGGACTATCTCACCGATAATTTTCTCTATATCGGCCACAATGGATATATGAAATGTCTCGATGATAGTCGGGCGCTTGTCAAAGCAGTAGGGCGCCAACTCCATCTTTTTGGAGTGGAGGGAAAAAAATTGAATCATCTCGACCCTGTTCAAGTGGGCCAGCTTCCACCTCTAGCTGATTTTTTTATTCAGCCCGGCATGTGGGAGGCTCAGTGTGTCTCGATTCTGGAAGCTGCAGCTCGAGGCTTTATCCCCATTGTTTCTCCTGAAACAGGCTATCCCTATTCCCACCCCTTTCTCTTGCGCTATCACGATATTGATTATAATTTAAAAGTGATCAAAGAGCTGCTCACAACCACTTCAGAGGAGCGAAGAGAGCTGGCAGAGATCCTCTATCAGCAACTGGCCACCGATATCCACCATAACAATTGGCGAACTTTGACCGATGTCCTTGTCGAAGAAGTAGCCTTACTCTATAATTAACGCATGTGCTGCTGCGTTCCCTCTGAAACAAACCTTGTAGATCTCCAAACGGCGCGCCAAGAGTATCAATCCTATGATGCTCAAGACCGCGACGCCCGGATCACCGCTCTTGTCCTGGGCATGATCTCTCTCTTTTTCTTTGCTGCTTCCTGTGTCTTATATGGTATGGGAACTCTGCCACCCACCAGCCTGATGGGGCTTGGGATGCTTCCCTATCTTGGGGGCACCTTTTTCAATTTCCTCTCACTCGGCATTCTGGCAGGAACTATTATTTTTGGAATGGTGGCTGCGGTCCGCACCTGTCAGAAAGATCGCCTTACTTTGGTTGCGTCTCCTTCAACAATTCCTGGGGATGGTTAATCCCAAAATGGTGGAGAAACTTTTGGGAGACCCCATAAAGAACAGGCCTTCCAGGTGCCTCTAAGCGCCCCGTCTCTTCAATTAAACCGCGCTCTTGGAGCGATGCCATTGTTCCGGAACAGTCAACTCCTCGAAGTTTATCGATCGCGCGCCTCGTGATCGGTCCTCTGTAAGCGATGATCGCTAAGACCTCTGTCGCCGCATGAGAGAGCTTTTCCCCTCTACGGTCGTGCAGGAGCTGCTGGATATAGGGTCGCATGGCCGGATCAGATCGGAGAAGGTAGCCACCTGCAATGAAATCGATCTGGAAACCTCTTTTTTGGGTGCGGTATTCAGCTGCCAACTGCTCGATCAGCTGTTTCAACTCCTTGGAGCGGATGGGGAAAGTGCTCTCGACCACCTCCCGAATCTTTTCCACAGAAAGTGGTTCGTTCGAGGCAAACAGGAGTGCTTCGATCACTCTTTTGATTTCATGCTCCCGCGTCAATTCTCGAGGACGAAGGACGGTCTCTAACTCAGATTCGATTAAATTAAGAGATTTCATAAGCAGATAAGTAGAGGTGATCCTCTTCTCTAGAGAGTTTAATTTCTTGATATTTCAATAATTCCAATAGGGCCAAAAAGGTGACAATCAATTCCTGGCGGCTCATCGTTTCGACAAAAAGGGTCTCTAAGCTGAGGCGAGGAGTCGTTTTTATTGCGGCTCTTAGCCATACCAGTTTGTCAGCTACTTGCCACTCTTCCGCCTGGATCATCTTTTGGGGAAGCTTTTCCGCCCTTTGAAGCGCTTCCGCCAGAAAGTGTTTCAAAACATGGTGGTCGATCTCCTCTAAGCCAAGCCCAACCTCTTTCTGGAATGGCTGTAGCGCCCGCGGGAAATAGGCTCTCTGTTCCTCCTCTTTCTCAGCTAACGTTTTGGCTAAGTCGCGCAATCTACAATATTCGATCAGATTCTGAATCACCTCTAGCCTGGGGTTATCAGCCAATTCTTCGCTCTCACCTCCTGCCTCAGGCAGCAGCTTCTCGCTTTTCAACAAGAGGAGCGAAGCTGTAAGTGCGACCATTTCACTTGACAGATCGACATCCTCTACTCTCTCCATCAATTGAGCCGTCAACTGCTTCACCACCACACCGCAAGGATCAATCTCCTCCTTTTGAATGAGATAGAGCAGTAGCTCGAGGGGCCCCTCAAAATTGTCTAATTTGAACGAAGGAAAGTGAAACATTATTCAATGCTAAAGTTTTTTTGAATTCTGCCGATACCTTTTAGAGCTGCCTATAGAATAATCCAATTGTAGGGAAATTGCAATGAAACTACGTCGTCTTCTACTCCTAAGCTCTCTTTTTTTATCGATCTCTCTATCAGCAACGCAGCCGGCGATCCTGGCCAGTGATGATATCAGGGGGGTGATGGAGCAGTTATTTGACTACCATATCGATAAAAAAGAGATAACACCGGTGGTTTTAGAGCGTTCTTTGAAAGTCTATGTGAAGCAGTTTGACCCGTCATTTGCCTATCTTCTTAAAGAAGAGGTTTCTACCTATCTACATCCCGATGAAACCGCTTTGAAAAGCATTTTAAATGATTACCAAAATGACCGCTTCACCGCCTACTTTGCGCTGAACCGCAAAATTCAGGAGAGTATCCTGCGCGCAAGAGGATGGCGCTCAGATTGGGAAAAAAATCCAAAAGCCTTGATCGCAGATGCCCAAAAAGTGGTTTTTGATAGAGAGCGGGATCAAGAGGCGGCCAGTTCGATCAGTGAACTGAAAGAGCGCCACTACAATCGGTTTGTCGATCTGATTGCTCTTCAGCTCCATGATCTCAATTTAGAGAATGTAGCTGGAAAGGAGGCCCAGATCGTTGCGCTCTGTGAGAAACAGCTGACAGGCATTGAAAATGAATATCTTCCTCAGACAGCTCAAGAGCATTTTGTAACATTGAGAACATTGAAGGCTTTGGCTCATAGTCTAGATGCGCATACAGCTTATTATAGTCCTGAAGAAGCCTATGCGATGAAAGTCCAGCTCGAAAAGGGGATGTCAGGGATCGGTGTCGTTCTTAAAGAGGGGCTCGATGGGATCATTATCCAAGAAACGCTCCCAGGCGGCCCTGCTCAACTCAGTGGCAAGATTAAAAAAGGGGATGTGATCGTCGAGGTGGATGGGAAATCGATCACGAAACACTCCTTTCAAAAAACGTTGGAGTTGATGAAAGGCAAAGAGGGGACAAAAACGGTTCTTGGCATTGTGCGCAGCTCTCCCGAGACCCCAAAGATGTTCCGCGTGGAACTGACGCGCTCTAAAATTGTCTTAGCCGATAAGCGTGTCGATCTCTCTTCTGAACCCTATGGAGATGGCGTTCTTGGAAAAATCACGCTCCACTCCTTTTATGAGGGTGATGATGGTGTCAGTAGCGAGAAAGATTTGAAGAAAGCGATCGATCAGCTGAAGGAAGAGGGACCGCTCTACGGACTTGTCTTAGATATGCGAGATAATACCGGAGGATTTCTCTCTCAGGCTGTGAAAGTGAGTGGCCTCTTTTTAACCAGCGGGGTCGTTGTCATCTCGAAATATTCCGATGGTTCGGTCAAATATTACCGCACAGTCGATGGGAAGCGCCATTTTGATGGACCTCTGGTCGTTCTTATCTCGCGCGGCTCTGCCTCAGCTACTGAGATTGTAGCTCAAGCCTTAAAAGATTATGGTGTAGCTGTCATTGTGGGTGATGACCAAACTTATGGAAAGGGAACTATTCAGCATCAAACGGTGACCACTGATGGCAGCAATGCTTTCTTTAAAGTGACCATAGGACGCTACTATACTGTCTCAGGGAAATCGACTCAGATCGACGGAGTGAAATCTGATATCACCGTTCCTTCGAGTTTAAACTACGAAGAGGTCGGTGAGGCTTTTCTCGAATATCCTCTGCCTGCAGATTGGGTCGATCATGCCTATCAAGATAGCTTAGAAGATATTGATCCGATGGCCCGTAAATGGTTTCAGAAATATTATCTCCCTTATCTTCAGGTCAAAGAGACGCGCTGGGATTCTCATCTACCCACATTGAAGGCGAACAGCACTAAGAGGGTCGAACAGAACAAGAATTTCCAACTCTTCCTCAAACAGATCAAAGAGAAGGTCCAACTGGTAGAAAATAATACCCATGGTGCCAATGATCTTCAGATGGAAGAGGCGATCAATATTGTCAAAGATATGATTTTCTTAAATCAGCAACCCTAACCTATCTGGCAACATGTTGCTCTAGCAACCCTAACCTATCGTGGAACGTGTTGCTCAGGGATGGCGATCAGATCCTCGCTCATGACAGCCTCTTTAAAGATCTCTTGGAGCTCTCCAAATTGCATCTTTTCCGGAAAGCTATCTGTCCACGATTTCACGGTATATTCTTGTCTAAAGAAATGGTCGAGAGCAAAGGGAATCCCTGAGGCAAAGATGGGATTCAAAGATCCGGTCTCAGCAAGGATCTCAGGTCGATTTGTCATCTGAAAATGGAGATGGGGAACTGTACTATTCCCTGAATTGCCGATCAGTCCTAAAAGTTCACCCTTTTCGACGAGGTCTCCTTCTTTAACTTTTATGCTATGGGGTATTAGATGGGCATAGAGTGCAAAGGTATTCTCATTGATCTTTAAGAAGATATAGTTTCCCATGACAGTATCGAGAGCAAAGGGTTTGTTGGACCCTTGTTGAGGTTTATTGTCAGGTATTCCATCTTTTACTTTGACAATCTTTCCATCAGCAACGGCGAAGACTGGCTTCCCATAACAGACGTAGCTTTCAAGGCGCCGTGGATTGCCGTGGTACCAGCCGCCGTCAGTGTCGAATTGGATCCAGTCAACGGCGAATCGTTGGGCGATGCGAATCATCCCATCGACAACAAAAGCAGCCCTCCGATGGGGACTCTGATTAGAAGCAGCGTTTGGAGCCCACCAGTGGTCCCCTTGTATCGGAGAGGCGATGGTGATGGGAGGCGTGAAATCGACCTCGATGGGTTGGACCTCAATTTTTTGCACATTCTTGCCATAGGAAATTTCAATGGTGTGATGGATGGCGTGGGGCACGTCACTTTCCTTCGGGAAGGTTAAAAAAATAAAGAGAATACCTGATTGTGACGGCTGGAGGATAGGCTCATGCTCTTTTGTCATGGTAGATCCGCCCGGAGCAAACATCTCTTTGAGAGCATTCTCATCAAAAACCTTGTTAAAAGTGGTATCGGCCAAGGTGAGCGATTTAAGGGTGATCGGCTCTGACGAGAAATTACTGACGAATAGCTCATAGACTAGATGGTATTGTCCATCGCCCTTGAAGAGATGATTTTTGTCCTCTAAAGGATAGACGATCAGTGCTTGAGGGAGATTCTCATAGGGATCATCCCCCCAAACAGTAAAGCTCCCAAAACAGAACAAGAATAGCAAGAAAAAGACTCTTTTCATTGTCGAAAAACCTTCCTATGATCTATGTTGTTACCTCTTTGGCCAGATAGCTCAGTCGGTAGAGCAGAGGACTGAAAATCCTTGTGTCGCTGGTTCGATTCCAGTTCTGGCCAAAATTTTAATTTTGGTCAAGTAAGGAAACCAAAGTATTTGGCTTCCGTCTGGAATCGAAGCGTAGCGCCATGCGAGAGCAGGCGCGAAGCCGGCTCGAACGACAAAGCGCGGTAGCGCCCCGTTCGCAGGCAAGAGTGGCGAGGCGTTAATTCCGCAAGATGAACCGGAGATTCTTTCACTGACTCAGGTGTTAACCAGGCCCAGGCATTGCGGGGCCGGCGCGTAGCGCCCCGTTCGCAGGCAAGAGTGGCGAGGCATTAGTCCTGCAAGATGAACCGGAGATTCTTTCACTGACTCAGGTGTTAACCAGGCCCAGGCATTGCGGGGCCGGCGCGTAGCGCCCTGTTCGCAGGCAAGAGTGGCGAGGCATTAGTCCTGCAAGATGAACCGGAGATTCTTTCACTGACTCAGGTGTTAACCAGACCCAGGCATTGCGGGGCCGGCGCGTAGCGCCCCGTTCGCAGGCAAGAGTGGCGAGGCATTAGTCCTGCAAGATGAACCGGAGATTCTTTCACTGACTCAGGTGTTAACCAGGCCCAGGCATTGCGGGGCCGGCGCGTAGCGCCCCGACGTGAGAGGATTCCATTTCATTCAAAAAAATGTCCCACGCTTTTGATCCGCAAAAGAAATTTGTTCTTAAGTGTTATGATTCAGCAACCCTTCCGTTTTGATTTTAAGCTAGTAGATAAAGCATACCGATCGCTTGTACATGGCTGGCTAGCAAAGCCTCATGTTGCAAAATGGTTTTATGGAGAGGGTCTGCAAAATACTCTCAATCATCTTGACGACTTTTTGGAAGGGTCATCTTTTGCCCAGTATTGGTTAGCATACGATAAAGGTCACCCTTTTGCTTTCCTTATCACCTCTTCGGTCTGTAAGCCAGGTGATGAATTAACCAAATGGTGCACAAGGGAAGGGGTTGCGATTACGCTTGATCTACTGATTGGTGATACGAGTTATTTAGGAAAAGGGCTGTCACCTATTTTGATTCGAGAGTTTCTTATCAGTCAATTCCCTCAAGCTACTGAAGTGTTAATAGATCCAGAGGCGACAAACGCTCATGCTATCCATGTGTATAAAAAAGTTGGTTTTACACTTTTGGGTGAATTTATTCCCTCTCATAGTCCTCATCCTCATTACATGATGCGATTAGATATGAAAAAGCTAATGAAAGAGAGACCCTGAATTTCTTGGCTTCCGGCTTGCTTCCGGGTTCTTATTTTTTGAATTGCGCGATGAGTGAGCTATCCAATTTTAAGGCAGTGTGATATTTAGTGCTCTTCGGGATGAGGGGCAATGGTTCTGGTTCGATCGATTTCGTGGGTGTGCAAAGTTTTCTTGCTCGCGCTGTTGGTTTCTGGCTGTCAAGTGGGGCCTCGTTACCATCCTCCGGAAATGGTGGTTGCAGAGGGGTGGAAAGCGCCGCAGGGCATGATGCCTCTGCCACAAGTGGCCTGTTGGTGGGAGATTTTTCAGGATCCGACGCTCGATCACTTGATCAAGCAGGCGATTTGCAATAATCCCTCGCTAGAGGCTGCGTCGCAGCGGATTGAGCAAGCAAGAGCGATGGCGCAAATGACAAAATCGCGCCTAGTTCCTCAGCTGAATTTTGATCCTTCAACGAGCAATAAACCGCTCCGTGTTCATACTTTTGGGGCAACCAATACGCCACCACCCACTTTGATCAAAGATCACATTGCGAAGTATGCTTTACCCTTCACTCTACTCTATGAGTTTGATTTTTGGGGAAAATGGAGAAATCAATATAAAGCGGCCATTTTTAGAGCGGAAGCAGAATGGGAGGGCTACCAAACCGTATTATTATTTCTGACGACAGACCTTGCCAACCTCTACTTCCAGCTGCGAATTCAAGATGCCCAAATCGAGCTTTTTAGAAAGATTTTAGAAACACGCCACACCGCTTCCAATATTCAACAATCTAGATATAGCTTACAGCTTCGCAATTACTTAGATGTGAGTTTTTATCAATTGGATTATTCGACTATTGAGTCAGAGTATTTTGATGCGCTCAAGCAGCGCATGCTGATTGAAAATCAAATGGCTCTCTTGCTGGGTATTTCGCCCTCGGAATTCACTCAGGGTCCGTTGCCTCTGATGGAAAAGCCTCCACACATTCCGGCAACGCTTCCGGCAGCTGTATTGCTGCGTCGTCCTGATTTGGCAGAACAGGAGCGCCGGATGGCTGCCTTTCATGCAGAGATCAATGTGGCCTACGCCTCCTATTTGCCCTCTATTGATTTAGCAGCAACCTTTGCCTTTCTTTCGAACAATTTTGTGGAAACAATGAGAAATGTCTGGTCAATAGGAGGTAATCTCACACAAATTTTTTTTGATGGGGGAGCCAGGCGTGCCAATGTCAAACTATTCACCGCAAAATTTAATGAAGCAGTTGCACTCTACCGGGAAATCGCTTTAACTGCATTTCAAGAGGTAGAGGATTCTCTTTCTTCTATCAAGTGGATTGAAAATGAAATGGATGCGATTGCAAATGGCATAAATGCGATGGAGACTGCTTCTCAAATTTCTTTAGATCGCTATACATTCGGCTTAGCTGACTATTTGGAAGTGGCTAACAACGAACGCCTCACTCTTGAGCAGCAGCGGCTCTATCTTCAGCTTCTGAGCCAGCTCTACCTGCACACGCTCCATTTGATTAAAGCGATTGGGGGAGGCTGGTAAGTAGCGATGTGGATTGTGAGATTAGCCCTCGCCAGACCCTATACCTTCGTCGTGGTCTCTCTTGGGATACTCCTCTTTGGCATCTGGTTTATGATCCGTATCCCTAAAGATATTTTCCCCAATATCAATACTCCTGTCGTCAGTGTGGTCTGGTCTTATCAAGGGATGACTGCAAAAGAGTTTGAAGAGAGGATTACCACGTTTAGTGAATTTTCCCTATCCAGCACTGTCAATGGAATCGAGCGCATCGAATCTCAAACACTCAACGGCCTCGCACTGATCCGCCTCTATTTTCATCCCGATATAGAAATTCAAACGGCTATGGCTCAAATCACAGCCACCTCTCAAGCCATCTTAAGGCGTCTGCCAGTCTCAATCACGCCTCCTGTGATTTTGCTCTATTCACCTTCAACGGTGCCGATTATCCAAGTGTTGATCTCCAGTGATACCTTGTCAGAGCATCATCTCTACGATTATGCCTCATTCCGGCTTCGGCATTTAATCGCAACGATTCAAGGGCTAACCCTGCCTCCCCCTTTTGGCGGAAAGGTGTTGGAATTGATGGTAGACACCTATCCGGAGGCATTGCAAGCACGCGGGCTCTCTCCCGCTGACGTAAGTGCGGCCATCAATCGGCAAAATATCATTATCCCCACAGGAGATGCAAAAATTGGAAAAATCGACTACTTCATGAATTCCAATAATACGCTCGAGAAGCCTGAAGATTATAATAATATCCCCATCACCGTGAAGGATGGTAACTACATTTATCTGAGAGATGTGGGATTTGCCCATGAAGGGTTTCCTCCTCAAATCAACGTTGTACGCGATGAAGGAGATCGTGCCGTTCTGTTAACCCTGCTCAAAAATGGAAATAGCTCCATCTTAGAGATCATTAAAAAACTCAAAGAGCTTTTGCCTACCCTCAAAGCCGCAGCCCCTCCGGGAATTGAGATCGAACTGCGCGCGGACCAGTCGATCTTTGTCAAAGAGGCGATAGGAAACATATTTAAAGAGGGGCTTCTCGCCAGCCTGTTTGTAGGAATTCTCATCTTATTCTTTTTAAGGAGTTGGATCCATACGGCGATCGTCTTCATCTCTATCCCTCTCTCTATTTTAGCGACCATTATTCTTTTGGATTGGATGGGTCATTCTTTAAACTTGATGACCTTAGGAGGGCTGACCCTTGCCATAGGGATATTAGTCGATAATGCGACGATCACTGTCGAAAATATTCATCGCAACCTCTCCTTAGGAAAACCTTTGAAAGAGGCAATCCTAGAGGGTTCGCATCAGATTGCACTTCCCTCTTTTGTCTCATCTCTTGCGATTTGCATCGTATTTCTGCCCATCGTCCTCTTAGTAGGCCCTGCTAAGCTTCTCTTTGTCCCCTTTGCCTATTCCGCAGCGATCGCTATTGCTATCTCCTATTTTCTCTCAAGGACTCTGGTTCCGGTCATGATTCTCTATTTGTACAAAGAGAAGCAGTTCAAACCAGTCCCCATCTTTGATCGAGTACAAATAAAATATGAAAAAGCGCTTCACTGGTCTTTGGAAAATCGAGCGATTCTCTGCATAGTTTCTGTGATGATTTTTTGTACTGTTTTTCTCTTATTCCCCTTTATTGGGACCGATTTTTTCCCCTCCTCAAATCCCTATCAGCTGAGGCTGCATGTCAGAGCGCCTCCAGGGACCCGTATAGAGGTCACGGAGCAAATTTTTAGTAGAGTCGAAGAGGAGATTAAAAAGGTCATTACCAGAGAGGAGATTGTGGCGATCTCAGATAATATTGGCACCAACCCCATCCCCTACACCTTGGCTTTTGGAGATAATGCCACCATTGGAACTTGGGATGGGGAGATCCTCATCTCCCTGCGGCCCTCTGGAAGACACAAAGGGTCTTATTACAAAGAGCGATTGAGAAAACATCTCAATGAATCTTTTCCCGACTATGCCTTCTTTTTCCAACCTGCTGACATGATCAGCCAAATTCTCTATTTCGGGTTGCCAGCACCTATCGATGTCAAAGTGATCGGTTATGATAGTGCCAACAATTTAAAAGTCGCAGGGGAGTTAGTGGAGCGCATTGCACGCATTCCGGGAGCTGTCGATGTGCATCTGCATCAAGATGTTGATGTCCCCGAATTATTTGTGAATGTCAATCGAGCTTTGCTTTCACAAGTGAATCTGGCGCAAGAGAATATCGCCCATAATTTATTGATCACCAATAGCGATAGCACTGTAGTCACGCCTAATTATTGGATCAATCGGAAAATGGGGCTTCCCTATCTCATCGCTGTCCAAACCCCAAAATATCGTGTCGACAGTTTGGAAGCATTGATGCGCACACCCATTTCTTATAATCTTCAGGAAAAAACAGCGGCTCTCTTAAGTAACTTTGCAACCCTAGAGCGCAGGACGACTCCCGGGGTAGTTAATCACTATAATATTCAGCCTGTCTATGATATTTATGCCAATATTCAAGGAAGTGACTTAGGGAATGTCGCTGCAAAAATCGAGAAAATCATTGAAGAGCTGCAGCCTCAAATGGCCCCTGGTAATGAAATTCGCCTCAAGGGGATGGTGAGTACCATGAGAAGTTCTTTTACAATGTTAGGATTAGGACTCATTGCCAGCATTGTGTTGATCTACTTTATTTTGGTGATCAATTTTCAATCTTGGTTAGATCCGTTTATCATCATTTTTGCCCTTCCGGGTGCTCTAGCAGGAATTTTCTGGGCGCTCTTTTTGACACAAACCTCCATCAACATCTCTTCACTCATGGGAACCATTGTGGCCATGGGATTAGCCACTGCGAATAGTATTCTCGTCATTACCTTTGCCAATCAAGAGCTCTTCCAAAAAAAATCTCCAAAAGAGGCGGCACTTTCTGCAGGAAAGACACGTCTTCGACCTATCTTGATGACCACCCTTGCGATGATTTTGGGAATGGTTCCCATGGCTTTAGGAATTGGAGCTGGAATGGAAGAGCAGGCTCCACTCGCAAGGGCCATGATTGGAGGACTCTTGTTAGCCACACTGTCGACCCTATTTTTAGTCCCTGTTATCTTCTCCTATTTTCGAAAAGAGCCTAACCCTTATCTGGAGAATCGATGAGTAAGAAAAAATGGGTGGTTCCCTGTCTCATATTCTTTATCCTGACTGGCCTCTTTACCCCTTTCTATCTTCTCCATCTCAGACGTGTCGATCATACGATTGCCTTTTCAAGAGATGAAGAGAGTCCTCCTTCCATGCGCACGCTCGTTGTTCACCATGACAAAAGAGAGATCGAGCTCATACTGCCTAGTTTTTTGGATGCCATCAATATCACCCCTATTTTGTCGCGGACAAATGGTTATCTGGCTGCCTGGTATGTCGATATTGGAGATAGAGTCAAGGAGGGGGACTTACTCGCGACTATCGAAACTCCTGATATCGATCAAGAGCTGATCCAAGCGGAGGGCGATTTAAGAGCCGCTCTCTATAAAGAAAATATCAGACGCGTTACCGCTGAACGAGGAACGAAATTGTATGCACACAATCCCGAAGCCATTTCAAAAGAAGAGCTCGACCTGATGATTGCCGCTCACGACCAAGCTCGTGCCGATAGAGAGAGCGCAGAAGGGCGTGTGGGGCAATATAAATACTTGCAGGGATTTAAAAATCTCTATGCTCCTTTTGATGGCACGATCATTGAAAGAGGAATCGATATTGGATCGCTGATTACTGCTGGCAGCAACAGCTATGCCCAAAGGATCTTTCAAATTGCCAAATCAGATCTCTTGCGTGCCTTTGTCAGTGTTCCACAAAGTTATTTCCATTTAATCAAAGATGGAGTGGAGGCCGAGGTGCATGTCCCTCAATTTCCTCAGAAACTATTTATCGGAAAGATCGACCGCAATGCTAGGGCACTCGACCCCAGGGCCCGCACACTGCTGACTCAAGTCAATATCGACAATCCAAATGGAGAACTTCTTCCTGGGCTTTATGCAGAGGTCAAATTTAAATTTCCCTCACAACAAAATACATTTCTCGTTCCACTCGAAGCAGTCATGATCCGCTCAGGGCCTCCCTGTGTGGCAAAGCTTGATACGCAAAACAAAGTTCATTTTCAGGAGGTCAAAATTGGAAGGGATTTTGGTACTCAGTTTGAGATCATTGATGGTCTATCGGATGGGGATGAGATCCTCGCCCGTGTGAATGATCGAGTGAAAGAAGGAATGGAAATTAAGCGCATCTGATGGTTCATTGGCTTTTTTCAGTACTCCTTTTTGTGATTTCTTATTTTGCGGGCATTGTGGGGGCTTTAACCGGATTGGGGGGAGGGGTCATCATTATCCCCGCTCTTGTTCTGCTTCTCAAGGTGGATATCCACTATGCGATGGGAGCTTCTCTTATTTCCGTGATAGCGACCTCCAGCGGATCATCCATAGCCTATCTGAAACAGGGATACACCAACTTAAAAGTTGGCATTTTCCTGGAGAGCGGTGCTGTTTTGGGTGCCCTTTTAGGAGCCTATCTTGTCGCCTTTGTCTCCACCTCTCTCATTTCCATTTTATTGGGAGTGGTTCTCATTTTTGCTGCTTTTTTTTCGATCAAAAAGAAAGAAAATGGTGGCAAAGAAAAAAAATCGCATCCCTGGGCGATTGCTCTTAAAATGGAAGGTGAGTACCCGACAGAGGAGGGGTTTAAATCTTATGCTATCCAGCGCGTTCCTCTGGGACTCTCCTTGCTGACCTTTGCAGGATTTATGTCAGGACTGCTGGGCATCGGCGCCGGATCGTTAAAGGTGTTGGCAATGGACAAAGTGATGGACCTTCCCTATAAAGTTTCCACAGCGACAAGTAATTTTATCATCGGCATCACGGCCGCGGTGAGCTGTGGCATCTATCTTGCGCGCGGCTATATTGAGCCCATTATCACCTTTCCAGTGCTTTTAGGGGTCGTTTTAGGTAGCTTTTCGGGTTCTAAATTTTTAGAAAAAATAAAAAGCAAGTGGTTGCGCCTGATTTTTGCAATCGTCATCGCAGTGGTCGCCGTGGAGTTAATTTATAAGGGAATCACTGGAGGAATATGAATGACCGGTTTAAGTTAATGATCGGTTACCTATTTTCTCTCGGCCTGCTGATCTCTCTGTTACTCACCGCGAGCGGTGGGATCTATTATCTCATTAAAGAGGGGAGTGCCCTCGCTATCAGCCTGATTCAAATGGGCATTCTTACTCTCATCCTGACGCAAATTTTGCGTGTCTTCCTCGTGGGCTTATATTATTGGAAAAAGCACGATTTCAAATTTGTCTTCTTTAGTTTTTTCATCTTTGGAATTCTTCTGCTCTCTTTTTGGCTGCGATAAAAGCCTCCATAATGGCGTGACGAAGCCCTGCGGCTTCTAGAGCTCGGATGCCGGCGATAGTGGTCCCTGCAGGCGAGCAAGTTTTCCAGCGCAGTTCTGCAGGTGAATCGGGAGATTCATAGAGGAGGGTTAGAGCCCCGCCGACCATCTGTTTCACCAATTCATAACCGGCATCAGAGGAAAAGCCTAAAGCGATCGCAGCGTCGACCATCGCTTCAACCATTGTAAAGACAAAGGCAGGTCCTGAGCCGGTGAGGGAGGTGACAGCGTTGAAGAGTGATTCATCGATCCAGCGGAGCATGCCGAGCGGAGAGAAGATCTCTTCGATTCTCGCTTTGAATGGGGCCAGAGCCTCATCTTCGGCCAAAGCCACGATTCCATCTCCATAGCAGACAGCCAAATTGGGCATCATTCGCAAGACAGTACATTGAGGAAAAGCCTCTTTGAGCCTTTGTGTGGAGATGCCTGTAAGAATACTGACCATCAATCCAGAAAAAGGTTGAAGCTCTGTTTTGACCTTCTCAAAGTCTTGCGGTTTGACCGCTAAGAGAATGCCATCGCCCTGATCAAGGCCCTCAAGGGGAGACTGACTCGAGGGCGCCCCAATGGCACGTGCTAATGCATCCGATTTTTCAGGGTGCTTGTCATATACAGAAATTTCTTTACCCGCTTCCTGTAGGGTTTGGGCGATCGCAGAACCCATCGCGCCTGAGCCAATGATTCGGATTTTCATAAGACCATAAGTTATATTTGATCTTCCTGAAGCTACCAGAACTTTCCATTGACGTCTATTCCCTCTGTTAGCTATAGTTGAAACTCATTTTAACTGGATAAAAAAATGGCTAACACCGCAATTATTAGACTTGGAAGTAAGCAGTATCAAGTTGCTGAAGGGGATCTGCTCGACATCGACCTCATGGAGGGCGAAAAAGGGAGCAAAATCCAATTTAAAGATGTATTATTCGTGCAGAATGAGAAAGGAAGTAAAGCAGGCGCCCCTCTCGTTTCTGGTGCGGTTGTCCACGCAGAAGTGGTCGATCATGTGCGAGGGCCCAAGGTGATTGCTTATAAATACAAGTTGCGCCAAAGAAGTACACGCCGCAAAGTCGGCCACCGTCAACATTACACACGCGTAAGAATTACTGAGGTATAATCATGGCACATAAGAAAGGTCAGGGTTCGACACGAAACGGCCGAGATTCAGCAGCACAACGGTTAGGTGTGAAGGTAGGAGCGGGAGAATTTGTGAAGGCGGGCAGCATTCTTGTCCGCCAGCGAGGAACAAAGTGGCATCCTGCAAAAAATGTCCGTCGAGGCAGTGATGATACACTCTTTTCGATGGTCGATGGAATCGTCTCTTTCCGCAAAGCTGATAAAACCTTCGTCTCGGTCAGCCCCGCCTAAATAAAATAAAAAAACAGAACGTGCCCGTAGGCGTGCCCATGACCAACTCTAACATGAGATCGGACACTGCCAAGCACACGAGCACGAAATTCATCATATGTTTACTGATAGAGTTACTATAGAGCTAAACGCAGGCAAAGGGGGCAACGGTGTCGTTGCTTGGCGTCGGGAAAAATACATTCCTAAAGGTGGCCCCTATGGCGGTGATGGCGGTGATGGGGGTTCGGTCATCTTGGAAGCTGATCCACAAATCTATTCATTAGAAGCCTATCGCAATCGGCGCATTTTAAAGGCTGACAACGGCCAGCAGGGAGCTTCCAACAATCGCAAAGGCAGAAATGGGAAAGATCTGATCTTAAAGATCCCTTGCGGCACCCTGGTTAAGAATGCTGTGAGTGGTGAAATTTTGTATGATGTCACAGAAGCTACTACCCGCATACCGCTCTGCCAGGGTGGTAGAGGGGGTAAGGGAAATTCCCGCTTTAAAACGCCCACCAATCGGGCTCCCAACTTTTGTACACCGGGAAAACCTGGCGGAGAGGTCGAAGTTGAATTAGAACTCAAGCTGATCGCAGACGTTGGCCTCGTCGGCTTTCCCAATGCGGGTAAATCGACCTTCCTCAAACAAACAACCGATGTCCCTGTGAAAATCGCCCCCTATCCCTTTACGACGCTGCGTCCCAATTTGGGCTACCTTATCGACCGGGAAGGAAATCGGATTCTGATCGCCGATATTCCAGGAATCATTTCAGGTGCCCACCAAAACCGAGGATTGGGTTTGGAATTCTTACGCCATATCGAAAGAACGCACCTGCTCCTCTTCCTCCTCGACGCTTCAGGGTTTGAAGGGAGGGATCCGATCGAAGACTTTAAAGTCTTACGACAAGAGATCGCTCTCTACAATCCAGAACTTGCCGAAAAGCCCTATGCAGTCGTTTTAAACAAGATCGATCTGGAAGGTGCTGAACCCCTCATAGCAGCTTTTAAAGCAGCTTATCCTCAAATTCCCCATTTTGAGATTTCAGCTTTGACAGGTCAAGGCCTTGAGGCTGTCATCGGATTTTTAAAGCGCAAACTAAGCAGATAGACGAGCCCCGAAAAGAGGGCGATTGTCGACCCTGCGGGCCAATCTAGTTTATAAGCGATCGCCATCCCCCCTATCGAAAAGGCGATATTCAACAAGACGGCGATCACCATCATGCGCGACAATCGGAAGGTAAAGTTTCCGGCGATCGACGCGGGCAAAGCGAGCATGCTCAGCACTAAAATAATCCCCACAACATAGATGAGAAGCACCACTGAAATGGCGATGAGGGCTAAAAGAAGGAGGTAAAGTTTTCCCACGGCGAGGCCTTGAAGCTGCGCCTGCTTCTCATCGAAGCAGAGAGCTAAAAATCGTTTATGAAAGAGGAGAACAGTAATCAAGATCAGAAGGTCTAAGATGGCGAGAAAGATAAGATCCCAGTGGCCCACCCACAACACATTTCCGAGAAGGAAATTCATCAACTCCACATTGTAGCCCGGTATTTGCGAGACAAAAATAACCCCTGTAGCCATTCCCACAGACCAGATCATAGCGATGATCGCATCCTCACGCTCACGATAATAGAGGTGGACCCATCCGATAATCAGCGCTGAGATGATTCCCGAAGCGAATGCGCCGTAGATAGGGTGAAGCCATTCCCATCCATGGACCCTTTGAAGCCAGAGGGCCGCTCCTAGTCCACTCAGAACGGAGTGGGCAATGCTGCCACTTAAGGAGACAATCCTTTTGACAACCACATAGGAGCCGATAATTCCACTTGCGAAAGAGGCTCCGATCGCTGCCAGAACAGCCATCTGCAAAACAGGAGATGCGATCAATGTCTCGATAAAGCTCATGATCTCTCCTTTCCGATTTTAAGTGGCGAGTGATAGAGCCCCATCGCAAAATGCTCGCACACCTTCTCTGGGGCCATTTCCAGCAGTTTTTTTTGTACGCAGAAAACCTTGTCAACATGTTCTACAGCAGTGTTGAGATCGTGCGTGACCATGAGAACCGTGATCTCTCCTTTCAGAGAGGTCAACAACCTATAAATTTCAATCTGAGCCGCATAATCGACACTTGCTGTGGGCTCGTCTAGCAAAAGAAGAGAGGGTTTACCGGCCAAAGCTCTTGCGATGAGCACTCTTTGGGCCTGTCCCCCTGATAAAGAGGCGAATGAGGCATTGATGAATTTTTCCATTCCTACCTGTTTTAGTCCCTCAATAGCTGCAGAATGGTCGTCAGGGCTAAATGTGCCATGCCAGGAGAGGTGGGCGAGCCTTCCTCCAAGAACTACCTCCTCAACCGAGATAGGAAAGTGACGATCGAAGTGGAATACTTGCGGCACCCAACCTATTTTGGAGCGAGCTTCCACAGGATTTTTGCCCAAAATCTCGATAGAGCCCTTCATGGGCTTCAGAAAGCCCATCAGGAGGGCAAGTAGGGTCGTTTTTCCACCCCCATTAGGCCCAAAAATGCCGACAAACTCACCCGACCGCACCCTAAAGGAAATATCGGATAAAACCTCGCCTGAAGGGTAGGCAAAGGAGAGATGGTCAACAACGATGACACTCATAGCCCGGAAAAGCGCTCAGCAATCTGACGGATATTGGCCAGAACATTTTCTTCGTAAGGGTCGAGGAAGAGCGTTTGAGCTCCTAGCTCCTCTGCGATCCGCTTTCCCCCTTTGGGATTATGCTGCTGCTGCAAAAAGACCTTCTTGATGCCGCCGGCACGTGCTTTTTCAATCAAAGCGGTGATATAGCGAGGCGTAGGCTCTCTCCCCTCCATTTCGATCGAGAGCTGCTCTAGCCCATAATCGCGGCAGAGATAGCCAAAGGCAGGATGAGAGACTAAAACCATCCTCTGTTTAGAAGGGAGTAAGAGCGCTACACAGGCGTGATCCAAACGGTCGCACTCCTCTTGAAATTCCGCCAAATTCTTCTGAAATAGATCCCCATGCTCAGGATCGAGCTCTTTTAAAACAGTCGCGATCTGCTCTGCTTGGTGCTTCAACATACGGAAACTCAGCCAGATGTGAGGGTCGTGTGCATCATGATTACAACAGCCACAGCCTGCTTGAATCAGATCGAGCCCCTCCCTTTGATCGACAATCTTGAGTTGGCTCATCGCAGAGAGCAGTCGATTTTCAAAACTCTCCCCAATTCGGAACCAGACATCTCCCTTTTGCGTCTCCAGCATCTGTTTGGTCGATGGCTCATAGGTGTGCGAATTAGCTCCCGGTGGAACAACCACCTCAACGGCGACCCACTCACCCCCCACTCTCTCTACAACATATTTTTGAGGAGCAATGCTGACAAAAACCCGAGTTTGGCCATAAAGGCCACCCATAAAGAGTAAAACTACCAATAAAAATTTACACATGAGGTAACCATTTTATCCTCAGGATTTTTTCTTTACAACAAAGATATCTCGAATAAAAATCTCTCGCTTTCTCATCCAACTTTGGAGGAACTATGTCAATCAGATATCTAAATGCACAATCTAAAGTAACCCATGCTGAAGCAGAGGTACTGGCGTTAGAAAATAAATTGAGCAGAGAAAGTGACTGGGAGAAGATCAGCGATCTTTGCGAGAGAATCAAGAGTGCCAGAAAAGTGTTAGAGAGCACCATCGCGCTGCGTGATCTAATGGCAGAAAACGATAGAAAATGGGGGACAAATCGCTGATAAAAAAATTTGCATTTCAGAGAGCCATCTACCCTCAGGATTTCCCTTTACAACAAAGATATCTCGAATAAAAATCTCTCTTTTTAATTCGTTCCATGGAGGGTTATGGCAATTTCTAGTTTCGCAGATGCACAAGCACGGGTAGCAGCTATGGATAGCTTTTCCGCCAGCGAAGCACAAAGCTATGCAGATCGAGTCTTCAGTCCTGTCAGAACCTATGTGGAAAAGAGCGTCCCCTGTTATGCGCCAAGGCCCTCTCCTGCGCCACAAAGAGCTGGTATGCCAAGACCGCAAGCCGAACATACAAGTCAGGTCTATCACCGTTCTCAATCTGCAAGCCATAGACCAGCTCAGGGCTACCAAACAGGCTCTTCGCAAACGGCATATACAGGAAGAGGCGGGGCAATACCTGGAAGATAGGGAAAACAATGGCAGCTGCAGTCAGTTTACAAAAAGATCAGGCCCAACTCGCTGTTGTTCAGCAGCAGGCAACAGTTGCTCAGCTAGAACAGAGAATTTCCGTTCTTAGCTCCAATGTAGAGAGGTTAAGGCAAGAACGTGCAGCAGGTTTGACTGTCTCCGCAGTGGCAGAAGTGGCTTGGAAAGCTGCCGGCCAAAGAAGAAGTGCTTTTATAAAGTTGCATTCCGAAGAGAAAAAGGATGGGCAGAGCTGTTTAAAAAAATTGAAGAAAGAAGAACAGGATGAATTAGATTATTTAGTGGATGAATGTAGGAAAACAAAGAGAGTCCATTCCACAGCATTGGATATAAACAGTAAAACAATCTCTGAATTGACTGATGCTGAAAAGGCTTATGTGGCTGAGAATCCCACCACGACCTCGATGTTGATCAGTGAAAGAGCCAAACTAGATGTGCTGAAACAACAATTGGCTCTCTTTAAGTAAGAGTTGCAAACCCTAAACTAGGAAAATACCTATGGCAGCAGCAGTCAGTTTACAAAAAGCCCATGCCCAATTGGCCGTCGTTCAGCAGCAAGAAAAAGTCAATGCTCTTCAAGGCAGAATTTCCGTTCTTTCGTCGAATATAGATAGGTTGACTCAGGAACGTGCAGTTGCACGACAAGCCGTAGATGCCGCAGCAGTGATCAAGAGCGCTGCCTACCGAAGCAAAAAAACTTTTATCGATGCCCATTCCGCAAAGAGGTATGGGTGTACCTATTTGAAAAAGTTGAAAGATGAAGAACAGCAGCAGTTAAATCAGCTAAATGGTAACTTCATACAGGCGGTAAAGGCATGGCGCAAGTTTGTGGATCAACAAGCTAACATAGTTATTGCATTGGGTGATGCCGTCAGGACTTCTGATGCAGAAACTCCCACTGCAGTCTCAGCTTTGAATATCGAACGAGCTCGACTAGAAGTGCTGAGAAACCAGTTAGCGCTTTTTAAATAATCGAGGACAAAGAACCCTCATGCCCCCATCAGGAGGAGTGTCCGAGCGGCCGAAGGAGCACGCTTGGAAAGCGTGTATACGCTAACCCCGTATCGTGGGTTCGAATCCCACCTCCTCCGACAGGAAGACCGGCGTATGCCGGTTTTTCTTTTTACGGAGGAGAGCGAGTGAAGAGGTTCACTCGCGAGTGGGTTTCGAAGGGTTGAGCGATGCCGCACGGCAGCGCGCCTAACGGCGTGGCCCCGCTCTGCCTGGTGCTGGTTAAACCGTGAGGTAGTGAGAGTATTTATGTTTTCATATTGCAGGAGTAATGCCTCGCCACTCCTGCCTGCGAACGGGGAACCCCGGGCGGGGAGCTCACCGAAACTTCGCAACGACTCAGCCTAGACGAAGAGGCGCCGTAAGTCTGCAAAATGACATCTCTAATGTCATTTTGAGTCTCAAAGTGACATTAGAGATGTCATTTTGCAGGTTTTAGGGAGAACTCTTTTTGCCAGGTGTCGAGCTCTTTGCTTCATTACGGCCATTTTTGCGAGAATTTTGGCCGTATTGGACGAATACGGCCATTATTTGGCCGTAAAAATTTATTGGTTCTTAACGGGGTTTTGATAAAATCGACCTTCAAAGGTAGGTATTTTTATGAGTATGGCTATTTCTGGGGATGGTAGGAGGCCTGTAGCAGGGGAGCCTGTTAGCTGTTGGAGTATCAGCCAGATTACACTGTTTGTGGCGGGGCTGCTGGCCATGGTGGGATCTGGGGTGATGTATCACTATGGGATCAACGCCATCGCTGTGTATGGTGTGGGTGGCGCTGGTGGAGTGCTGGCAGTGGGGGATAATTGTTCATAGTGTTGTGAAAGATTGCTGGAAGAGGGGTGTAGAGAAGCAGCCGGAACCTCCTGCTCAAGAAGCCGTTGATCCCTTTGATGCCTACAGGAAAACCGAAGAAAGAGAGAGGGCTTTGGCACGGCGCAGACTGGATGAAGCTCTGCCCAAATTTCAAGCTGGGGAGTTGAATAAAGATCAACAATCGCAGCTTTTAGGTGATGCAGCCTCGGTGGGAGATAAGGATGCGGTGAGGGCATGCTTGAATGGAGGGGTTATACCACGACTAGCAGATCTGTTCGGCGCCATTGATACGACCAAAGGAGATGCTCTCGCTGTTGTGCAGCTGATTCTAATGAAGAGTTTCTCTTTAGTTAATGCGCAGGCGAAATATACGGGCTCCACTCCTTTACATTATGCCATGGAATTTCTCTATGATAGGCCTGAGAGGCAGGCTCAAATGGTCCAGCTGCTTGTGGATTATGGAGCCTCGGTTTACCTTCTCAATGAGAGGGGAGTAACCCCATTGAATCTTGGACTAGGTTTTGGAGGGGATAATCCGGTCGATGCGATTCTCATTCTCTCAAGGGAGGGAGCGATTGGTAGTTTGTCGCTTTTAGAAGCAGAGATGAACCAAAGATGGAGAGAAGCTCCTGCAAACCAGGAAAAGATCGCAGAAATCAAGAGACTTTGGAAGGCTAATCCAGATGTCGATTAGTGAAGTTCACAGCCACCAACGATTCACTGAGATTGAGCCAGTAGATCTGGGTGTCAGGCAGATATGTGATGTGGTCACGACGCTGGCGGTGGGGATATTGCTGCTGGTGGCGGTGAGCTTATCGATCTACTACGCTGTCCGGCCTGTAGCTCCAATGATTCAGTTCACGGCTGACTTCTCACTTTCGTTGCCTCTTCTTATTTGTGGAGGGATTGGGGTGGGGCTTCTGGTCGTTCTTGTCATCCAACTGATCCGATTTAAACCAGTGAAGCTGGCATTTAGAGAAACTGTCGTGAAGCTGACGATAGGAGTCCCTTCTTGGAGAGAGAGGGTCATGAATGACCATACGGCAGCTCGTCCTCAGGGAGAGACAGTTGCTCAATTCGAAGAACAAATGAAAAAAGAGAGAGCAACCGATAAAAAATTGGGAGAGGAGCTCGATGTTTTTTATGCACTTTTTAATGGCTATTCTTACCCTACACGTGATGGTGTGAAGATCTCCTTCTATGAAAACAAAACTCAACACGAGGGTCCCCTAGTCATCTATTTTCACTCGACCTATGGAACTGTGCTCAAACATTTTAGAGGGGAATATTGGAGCATGTTTTATGAAAGGCATGGATTCAATGTGATGATGGTAGAATATCGTGGGTATGATCAGAGTGAAGGAGAAGCTGCTGGCCCCAATCAGGAGCTGAACGCTTACCTCGATGCAGAGGCGGCGTGGGTCTGTGCACGAGAATATGGTTATTCTAATCAGCAAATCATCGCTCATGGCTCCCACGTTGGCTGCAACTATGCGACCGCTTTAGCCTATTTTTTTGGAGTGGAACATCTCATCTTAGAAGAACCCTATACAAGTATAGCCGATTTCATTAGCAATCAGACTATATTAGATAGAGAGACCTCCTCGGGGATCGTGAGAAGCTCTTCTGATCAAATCTCTTTAGAGCGAAACCAGGAGTGGCCTGAAGCCCGCCCTCTAGTGGCCGACGGTTTCGATAATTTGAACAAGATCACTCATTGCCTGAGCCGTCTCTTTGTCATTGCCAATCAAAAAGATAAATTTTTTCCTGCTCATTTTTCTGAGGCTATAATAAGAGCCAAATATCCTTTCCAGCCTGACGAACAAAAGAAGTGTTTGGTTCTGAGTGAGAAGACGAAGGACTTTTTCCGCGATGCTGAGGCCTATGTCAAATTCTTCCAATTTTTATTTGAAGGGGGGCTGATCGAAGAGGCTCCTGTCGAAACGGGCAAGTCCGATCAAGAGATGCTCAATCAGCCATTTCAACGCCCTCATGCTATCTCAATTGTTTAAAAGATTGTCACTAAAATCTAATTAGATTAAAATATTCTGCTATGTTTCAGTCTATAATCCACTTATTGTCGAAAGTCGATGAGCTTTTTTGGGGCTACTTCGCCTTTATGCTGATCATGATTTTCGGCCTCTTTCTCTCCTACAAATCGGGTTTCATTCAAATCCGCGGCTTACCTGGGATTGTTAAGACTTTTTTCCACTATTTAGGTGTCAAAGGGGATGGTGCGCGAGGTGTACATCCCTTAAAGGCTTTTTTTGCCTCCACAGGGGGCATGATCGGTATCGGCAATGTCGTGGGTATCGTGACAGCGATCCAGATTGGAGGCCCTGGTGCCCTGCTCTGGGTCTGGATAGCTGGAGTGATCGGCGCCATTGTGAAATATAGTGAAATCTACCTCGGTTTCAAATTTCGAGTCGAGAATGGCGAAGGGGGGTATGATGGCGGCCCCATGTATTTTTTACGTAAGGCCTTTAAAGCCAGGTGGGTTCCATTGGCTGTCGCCTTTCTGCTCTGCATTTATGGCGTTGAGATCTATCAGTTTTCGGTTATCACAGAAAGCATCACGACCAATTGGCACTTCCCGCGTGCAGCAGTTGTTGGAGTCCTTTTAGTTTCCGTCTTTTATGCAGCTGTTGGCGGTGTGCAACGGATTGGCAAAATCTGTAGTTGGGTGATGCCGATCTTCCTTCTCGTCTATGTCCTGATCGGTTTCTGGGTCCTTTTCCATGAGATCGACATGATTCCCGAGCTGTTGGTCACCGTGTTCACCTCGGCTTTCAATGGCCATGCAGCTATCGGAGGTTTTGCTGGAGCGGGTGTCCTCGTCGCGATTCAACATGGCATTTCCAGAGCTGCCTACTCCTCCGATATCGGCATTGGATATGATTCGATCATCCAGAGCGAGTCGAGCTCCGTCCATCCCGAAAGACAATCGAGACTCGCGATTTTAGGGGTCTTGATTGATAATAGCATCTGCACTGTCAGCATGCTGATCGTCCTCATTTCAGGGGTTTGGAAAGCTGAGCCTGCCTACCTAGGTTCTCAGCTTGTTCAGGAGGGCTTAAGTCAATATATCCCTTACATGCAATATTTTATCCCACTCTTCTTCATCGTGACTGGTTATACGACCATCATTGCCTACTTTGCTGTCGGGATCAAATGTGCCCGTTATCTTGCACCCCATTGGGGAAAAAAGGTCTATCTTTTGTATGCCCTTGGGGCTTTCATTTTCTTTTCCTATATTCCTCAAAGTCACGCACTTTTGGTAATGTCTGTCTCAGGTGCTCTCCTCTTGATCACCAATCTTTCAGGTATTTTCCGCTTGCGTCATGAAATTAAATTTTCAGAAGCGGAACAATATGAATTATTTCAAAATCAAAAAACAATTTGAAATTAATTCATTTACAAATTAATTAGCATACTAAATAATTAAAAATATAATTTAACGGTGGTGCTATGGCTACTTCTTGGCTTATTGCAATTAGTGTGGGTGTTATTGCGATTGCATTTATCATTCTCGTCATCTTTCTCATTCTGACCCTGCATTCGTTGCAGCGCACGATTGAGAATGTGGATCAAAAGGTAAAGAATTTCGATCCCCTCTTGCGCGTTGTCAATCAGGCCGGGACTGTCATCGAAAAAAAGGCCACAAAAATAAAACAACTATCTGAAGAAGCTGAAGAGGAAATAGAGACTCAAAAAGCGCGTTCGGCCAATACCGTGATGGAAGTGGCGGAATGGGCGCTGATTGGTTTCACTCTTTGGGATAGAATCAGACACAAGAAATGGAGATAAAATTATGTCACGCAATTCAACGGGTAAAGGTTTTGCATGGGGTGCGATTTTTGGTGGAATCGTTGGCGGATTAACGGCTCTGCTCTATGCTCCCAAAACAGGAGATAAACTCCGAAAAGAACTGGGCGATAAATGTTGCGATGTTTCTGATAAAGCCTGTGATCTTTTCGATGATGTCTGTGATCAGGCAGCCGATCTCGCAGCAAAAGCAAAAAACATTGCTTGCAAAGCCAAAAGAATTTCGAGAAGAGATTAGGCCTCTAGATGGCTTCTGAGAAGCTATGGCTGTTTTGGGAAGCGGAGCTGTTAAATTCTCATTGACGAAATGTTTATAAGGTAAATAAAATTTTGCCTTTAGAACATTAACAGGAGAAAATAATGGCTACCCCACCACCTGGCGCAACTGGCTTTTCAGCCTCTACACCGACACCCCATTCCCTCGCATCCTCATTTTCAAAGAGTGGACCTGCTGTCCATGCTAAATCAACTCCAGTAGGAGGGAAGAGTCAGATGCCGAGCAGCATCGTCATCAATACCTTCGTGAATTGCTGCGCGCTCCAAACCTCCGACTGGCGCCGCATCATTGCGGTGGTTACCCTCATTATCTCAGCCGCTCTCGTCGCATTCTTAGCCTGTTATGCAGCGGGCATCTTCCATTTTGAGAAATTTATTGGACCTATCGGTTCGAGCGTCTCGCTCTCAGGCGCAGGATTGATCTTCGTTCTGTCGACCACATCGCTCGTATTGAGTTTTAAGAGATAAAAAAAGAGCCTCTGCTGCAGTGGAAAAAAGAGCCTCTGCTGCATTTTGGGAGGCTAAAACCAGACGCCGACGCCGGCACCGAAGGTCAGTCCACTGATGTCGACACACGAGGGGATCACATCACTCTCTTTGACCTTAAAATTGGACTTGTCGAAATGTTTGAGCGAGTAGTCGACGAAGAAATCGATGATCACAAACCGCAGGGGATGGAAGAGGGCGCCTACTGAAAAGACCCCTCCAAGCCCCTGTGCACGGTCGATGCGCTTGGAAAACTCATCTTTTGTATCGAGACGGAGCCAAAAGTACTTCAAACCGATGCTGCCATAAGCTTGTACACAGCACGGGAGTGAATGGAGATATTTTATTCCGCCAGCAGCCGGAATAATCTTGATCTGACAATCTTGGATGCCGACTGCACTTTGTCCTCGCGAATGGAGGTAGTTCCCACTTGCCCAAACAAAAAGGCCACGCCACCAGTTACGGCAAGAACGACTGAAAGGTGAATAGGAAAGCTCGCCTTGATAATTGGCCCACCCATCAGGAAAAATCTGTCTGAGAATGTCATTCGTTGGCCTGAAATAGCCTGCTTTAAATTCTGCAATATACTCATCAGCCTGTAAGGAGGGGGCGAAAAGCAAGATTAAAAAGAAAAACACAGAAACTGTCATTCTCATAGGATTCGTTTTACCGTATGGCTCTCAATATTGTCTACATTTACGATCGACAGTTCATAGTTGACAGGGTCAAAGGGGCAACGATAGTCCGTATACTGCAATGTGTGAGCCGGTAAAATCGTTTGAATGACGCCATTTCTGCGGATGATGTACCCCATGACATTGGGGCTTTCCGCATGGCTCCATATGAGGTAGCCATGATTAATTTTACGAGAGGGATAGCGCACCTCTACCTTTTCTCCCTTAAAATAGTCGGGGGGAAGCAGGTAATTCCCGATAGCATACATGAGTCGACCTTGATAAAGAAGAGCGAGTAGGACATTTCCAAACGCATCACTGGAGAAGTCATAGGAATGAAGCTGCATGTATTTATCGAGAGAGATGGGAGGTATCCACCCTTTATCATAGTGGACAAGCTGCAACATGCGATTGTTGAGCCAACCAAAATTAAGTTTCCCTAAAGGATCAGAGATCGATTTGATATGCTCAACATGCTTTTCACTCTGGGTCAATTGCTGAATGGAAAACCATTGGTTATTCTCAATATCGACCTCAGCGAGATAGAGCCCATGTTGTGGCCCCTGGTTCCTGTTCCAGAAGAGTTGGATTTTGTTGGGATTTTTACCAAATTGAGGTTTTGAGCCCCCCTCTTCTCGTTCACTGACATAGGACCACTGATTTTTCTGTGCGAGGTAGCGGACATATTGAAGATAATGGACACTCTGTTTGGAACTTTTCTTCTCCCAGATCAGAACCATATTATTGGCTGGGTCGACTGCAACATCGGGATGAGTGAGAAGGGTCTCTGTCCAGTCATAGCCAAAATTGATGGGCGTCCCCCATAAATAGTGAAGACGATGAAAGCTGACCGCTTGGATAAATGTTTGGCTGGGTGACTCTTTCTCTTTTGTCAGATGTGCCTCCCACGCTACGAGGCCTATACCTTGTGCATTCATCGAAATTTTTGGACGACTACAGGTAAAGCCGACAGTAGAAATATCTGAAATCGGAGACCATGTTTGAACCATTTCGGAATAAAAAATGCCTTGGATGAGCTTTTCCAAACCATTCCAGGCAACCCAGACAATGGCTAGATTTCCCTCTGCATCAAATATGGATTCAATATTTTCTACGGCAAAGGGGAGATTTAAGAAGAAGGGGCTTGACCAAACCCCAGCAAGATAGCGGGAAAGTCCCAAGCTATTAGATTCTGCATCATACCAGAGAACGCCCCCTTTGCTCTGGTCATTGAAATAGCTGGCTAAGATCGTGATAGCGCCCGTTTGAGTGCCGATCCCTATAGGAGGTGTCCACTGTTTTTCGACGAAGTGGTAGATTGAAGAGAGAATGCGATTCTCCTGCTTTTGGTGCCAGACCAGCAGGCCGCGGCTCGTTCGGTTGACTGAGACTTTCATGGAGCTTGTTTCTGACGATGAAGGCACCTGCATGATGGGCGACCATTGCAAGGCAGAGTGAGCTACTGTAGAAAAGAGGCAGAAGAATACTAAAAAAAATCTCGCCATAAAACATCCCTTGAAGCACGAAGAGATATTTTTTAAAGAAAATTTAAACTAAATGCAAGTCTTTTTGATAACTCGGCTTTGTACAATTTTTGGACGAAGATGCTGAAAGAGGCAAAATCCAGCGTAATGAATTACACAGGAAGGGTATAATTTACCCTTCCGAAGAAATTCATTTAGCTGGATGAAGCATCTTTCAGCAGATGAGTTCAAAAATTGTACAAAGCCGAGTGGGAATTGAGTACAGTTTCTACTGCCGCTTGGGTGAGGGCATCGATTTCGATGTTGACGCCATCGCCTATCCTCTTTTGGCCTAAAGTGGTCCGCTTGAGAGTTTCAGGGATCAGATGGACGGTGAAATGCCCCCTTGCTTTATCGACATCGACCAAGGTTAGGCTGATGCCATCGATAGCGACGAACCCCTTTGAAAAAAAATAGTTCATCCACCCTTTAGGACAGGAAAATTGGTAGACATTATCAGAAATTGAAGAAAGAGTGGCTGTGCCATAGATATGACCAGATAAGAGGTGGCCTCCGATTTCATCACCAATGCGGGCCGACCTTTCCAAGTTAACCAGAGAGCCGATGCCCATTTTTTTAAAAGTCGTCCTAGAGATCGTCTCTCCAATGGCATCGAACCAGACTTTAGAGGAGGCCTGTTCGACAACCGTCTGGCAGACGCCATCGACAGAGACACTCGCCCCTTTTTCTAGCCCCTGCAAGAGCTCTTCAGGAAATTCCACAGCATATTTGAGGAGAGAGTCGATCTTGTCTAAGGCAACAATCTTGCCAATGCCTTTAACAATCCCTGTAAACATAGAAGAAAGTATAAAATTAGCTAGCTTTCTTTTCGATGAAAATATATCATTTACAACCAAATTTTTGGTAATTCGATGAAATGTCCCTTTTGCGCACACGAGGAGCTTAAAGTCACCGATTCGCGAAACGCGACCGAAGCGAACGCCATTCGCAGAAGACGGGAATGTCTGAACTGTAACCGCCGCTTTACCACCTTTGAGACTGTCGAATTGGCGATGCAGGTCCACAAGAGAGATGGCCATTACGAGGACTTTCAAGAGCAGAAGCTGATCAATGGTTTAGATGCCGCCTGCCGCCATACCAAAATCAGTCACGATCAGGTACGAGCTCTCGCTTCGAGGATCACAAGCGAGCTGATGCAGCAGCAGGTGAGAGAGATTTCTACAAAAGAAATCGGGGAAATAGTAATGAAATATCTAAAGGGTATGGATACGATAGCCTATGTCCGTTTTGCTTGCGTCTATCGCCGCTTTAAGGATATAGGTGAGCTCATGGAAGCGATCCATTCCATAGGAAATAATCAAAGCTTGGAAGATGAAGAGCTAGAGGGTGTGGAGAAGAACAATGGTGTTATCAAAAGCTAAAGTGGAAGAGTTCAAAAAACGGTTGATCAAGATGCGGGTCCAGTTGACCCACACTCTAGAGGGGACCACTCGAGAGGTGAAACGACCCGACGAGGCAACTGGTTATTCTCAACATCAGGCGGATCAAGGCACAGATGACTTTGACCGCACCATCAGCCTAGAGGTCACCACCAAAGAATATCAACTCTTACGCCAGATCGATCGAGCCTTGGAGAAAATTGAGGAAAATACCTACGGAATTTGCGATGTGAGCGGTGAAGAGATCCCCTTAGCTCGTCTTGAGGCCGTTCCCTATGCCACTATGACAGTGAAGGCCCAAGAAAAATTCGAGAAGGGGCTCCTTTCTGAAACATGATAAAACCCTATCTCCGGGCAGCCGGGCTTCTTTTACTGGGCCTGGTTCTTTTGTTAACCGATTTTGTCAGTAAAGCTTACGTCTACCATCTTCTCTCTTCCTATGGGCTTTCAGCTGTTGACTTGACTGTTTTTAGAGATTGGTTTGGCATCGATTTCATGATCACTTTAGCCATGAACAGAGGTGCTGCCTGGGGCTTTTTCTCTAACTTTCAAATCCTTCTGCTCGTTCTCAGAATCGTGATGATTGTTGGGATGTTCATCTATCTCTTTTTCTTCAACCAACGTTTTTCACAAGCGATCCCTTTTGTGATGATCATCGCGGGAGCATTGGGAAATGTCGTCGATTTCTTCCTCTATGGCTCTGTGGTCGATTTTCTCCACTTTAATTTGTGGGGTTACCATTTTCCCGTCTTCAATTTTGCCGATAGCTGCATCACGCTAGGTGTCTTCTGGCTCCTCATCGCTACCTCCTTGAGACGAAAAGGGAAGAACTATGCTGGAGTCTAAAAAAAACCTCCCTGCTCCTTTGCAGGTCTCCAAATGGATCAAACTTCCCCTTTTGATCGATGCTGAGGAGATGCAGGGGCTCATCGATGCACTTCCTCCCTTTAAGCTCTATGACGTGCAGAAGGTAAACTCCGTGAATTCTGGTGTGGAGGCTCCTACCTATCTTGTAGAGGGATATCGACGCTATGTCTCGCATCTCCAAAAAGGGGAAACGCCGCCTCTAGATCAATTCCGAGGCCTCTTCTCGGCAGCCTGGAGTGTTACTGACGAGGCCTTTTTTTCAGTGGCTATCGATGAGGGAAGAAGGTTGTTCAAAGCCATCACACCGATCGTCCAGACACAGATGAATCAAATCCGTTATGCTCCAGAGGAAAAAGTCTTCCGTACCCAAGTTTTTGGGCCTGATACCCTTTGTTGGGGCATTCAGATCGGCTTTCCTCACCTCTTTTTAGACCCGACAAGCTATGAAGCACTCTCGACCCGGGAGTTCCCCAACATGGCTCTCTTCAATGCAGTCCAAAGATGGGTCCGTCAGAACACCGTTCCGACCCCATTTATCGTTGAAGGGGAAAAATTGAATTCCCCCATTCGCTTAGGTAAAAAGTGCTTTTCTTGGATTGCCTCACATCCCCAATTGAAAGCATTAGGAATATCCATTGATCGAGCATGAACTGCAAAAGCTTTTGATCGAGCGACAGGAGACCCTTTCCCTTGCCGAATCGTGTACAGGAGGGGGAATCTCTGCCCGCCTTGTCAAAGTTCCCGACTGCTCACACTACTTTTTAGGGGGTCTTGTCAGCTATTCGGGGGCAGCCAAGGAGAAGCTTCTCAAGGTCAAGCACGAGACGATTCAAAAATGGGGCGAAGTCAGCGAACAAACCGCTCAAGAGATGGCTCAAGGAGCTCTAACAGCATTCGGTTCCACACACGCTCTCGCCGTCACGGGCATTGCAGGGCCATCTGGAGGATCTCCTGAAAAACCTATCGGAACGGTTTTTGTGGCCATTGCCTCTAGGGAGGGTCTTCTTTCAAAGAAACACTATCTTTTCTCTGGGGCGCGCGAAGAAATTATCTCAAAGACAATAGAAGAGGCACTCCTCTATCTCCTTAATTCATTAAAAATGATATAATTCTTCCCCTATGAATTACCAGCTATTAGACAGTGGGGATGGTTATAAACTGGAACAATTTGGTGAAATTATCCTCATAAGGCCAGCTGTTCAGGCCCTCTGGAAGCCTCAACTCCCCAAAGAGGTCTGGAAGAAGGCCCATGCAAGATTTTCGAGGGAGGGGCAGAATCAGTGGGAGGAGTTTCGCCCCATTCCATCCCAATGGCAGATCACCTTTGAAGGGGTAGAGCTTCGGTTAAAAAGAACCGATTTTGGCCATCTCGGTCTCTTTCCCGAACATGCGCTCCTCTGGCCCTGGATGTTTCAATTTCCCCTCAAGGGGGCTAAAGTTTTAAACCTTTTCGCCTATTCTGGAGCCGCTACCTTAGCATTGGCTTCGCAAGGAGCTGCTGTGACACATCTGGATGCCTCACCAGGAATGGTCCAGTGGGCGCGTGAAAATGCGGAGCTCAATGGCCTGAGCGGTGCGCCCATACGCTGGCTCGTCGACGATGTGCGTAAATACCTGGCGCGCGCGGAGCGTCGGGGAGAAACTTATGATGCAGTGATTTTAGATCCCCCCTCCTTTGGACGGGGAAAAACGGGCGAGATTTTTAAAATTGAACGCGATCTCCCGCTCATTCTCCAGCAGTGCCAAAAGCTGCTTACCAACAAACCTCTCTTCATTTTGTTTACCTGCCATACACCTGGATTTACACCGCTTGCGATGGGACAAGTGGTGAAAGAAGCCTTGCCCAAGGGCGTGATTGAAACGGGAGAGATGTACATCGATGGACCTTATAAGCTGCCTAGCGGGACATTTGCCAAATGGAGACCATAACTAGCCTTCAAAATCCCAAGATCAAGCAGGCTCTCAAATTGTGGAAACGGAGCGAGAGGGAAGAGTCGGACCGTTTTTTGATAGAAGGCTATCGCGAATTGAGCCGAGCAGTGGGCGCACAATTGAAAATCGAAACACTCTTTATCTGCCGTGAATTGTTTCTTGGTAGTAATGAGGAGTCGTTGATCAACCAGCTGGCTGCACAAAAAAGTGCGATCATTCCCTGTTCAGAAGCAGTTTTCAAGAAGCTCTCTTATCGTGATCGCCCCGACGGCTTGATTGCTGTGGCGCCTCAATTCCATACGACGCTGGACTCGCTATCAAAGAGGCCAAACCCCCTTTACGTGGTGGCTGAGGGCATTGAAAAGCCGGGAAATTTGGGAACGATTCTCCGTTCCTCGGATGCCACCGGTGTCGATGGAGTGATTGTTTGCGATCGCCAGACAGATATTCATAATCCCAATGTGGTTCGAGCGAGTGTAGGGACCCTCTTCACCCTTCCCGTTATCGAAGCTGAGGGAGAGGCCGTTTTCTCGTGGCTTAAGAATCAAAAGATCGCCATAGTATCTGCCACACCCTCAGCAGAGCGGCTTTTTACAGAAGTTGATTTGAAAGGGCCCTTAGCGATTGTCGTTGGCACTGAACAGTATGGATTGTCTCAGCGCTGGATGCACGGGGCAGATCTTCAAGTGAGAATCCCTATGCTCGGCAGAGCCGACTCGCTCAATGTGGCTATGGCAGCCACCCTCCTCCTTTATGAAGCTGTCAGACAGAGAAATGATGGAACCACTCTACGTCGATAACCATCTGCTCGTGCTCAATAAGTCGGCAGGCTTACTGTGCCAACCCAATGGCACTTCAGATCCCTCATTAGAATTACAGGGGAAAGAGTGGCTAAAAAGAGCGTTCAACAAGTCTGGAAATGTCTTTCTCCATGCCATGCACAGACTTGACCGGCCCGTTTCCGGAGTTGTTCTCTTTGCACGCACAGATAAAGCGCTTTCGCGCTTAAATGCTTTTCTGCGAAAGGGTGACTTTCACAAAAAATATATCGCTCTAGTGGAAGGCCATTTTCTACAAAGCGAGGGCATCCTGGAACATGTATTGGTGAAAGAGGAGCACTACTCCCGCCTGGCTACTCCCAATGAGGAAGCGGCCAAAAAGTGCCTCTTACGCTACCGGACGCTCAAAAAATTCTCGGATAGTTCATTGATAGAAGTGGAGCTCCTTACAGGCCGCTATCACCAGATTCGCTGTCAATGTGCTGTAGAAGGTCATCCAGTAGTGGGCGATCTGAAATATGGCTCAAAAGTGGCTTCAGACCAGCTCTTTCTCCACCATGCTCTTCTGGAATTTCCTCATCCGACTTTAGAGAAGATGGTGAGGGTTGAAGCACCTCTACCTACTATCTGGGATAACTATTATTAATTTTAGTTTGGATAAGTTGCTTTTTAAATCATTTTAGGGTATATTTACTCTAATCTTTTTTTCAACGTTTGGGTAAATGGGATTAGAAGGCAAAATTTTAAACGCCATTGACGATAGCACCAATGCGATCCAACAACTTACCAGGCCGCAATCCCTGGCCTTTATCGAAAAAAGTGCACTCGCTTTAGCTGCCTGCTTTCAATCAGGGGGTAAAGTGCTTCTAGCGGGAAATGGGGGAAGTCTCTGTGATGCCTCCCACTTCGCTGAAGAGCTGACAGGCTTTTTTCGGCGCCACCGAAAAGCGCTTCCTGCGATTGCCCTCTCTGAACCAGGTCATTTAACTTGTGTTGCCAACGATATAGGCTTCGAACAGGTCTTTGCGAGAGCCATCGAAGCCTATGGCAAAAGAGGAGATCTCTTTATCGGTTTAACGACGAGTGGTAATTCTGCCAATATGGTCTTAGCCTTTGAGAGGGCAAAAGAGATGGGTTTATCGACGATTGCTTTTCTCGGAAAAGGAGGAGGAAGGTTGAAGGGGCAGGCCGATCTGGAGCTCATCATTGAGGAGTTTGAGACCTCTGATCGTATCCAGGAAGCCCACATGACGGCCATCCATATCATTATCGAAATGGTAGAAGAGCTTCTCTTCAAGCAGAGTGAGGAGGATTTTCTCCAGCAACTCTTGGCGGTGGTCCGCCGATGAGTTGGGTTTATCGGAGTGGGGTCCGTCTGCGCCATTGGTTCTACGACCAAAAAGTTTTGTCCAAAGCCTTTTCACCTCTGCCCACCGTCAGTATCGGTAATCTGGTAGCAGGCGGTTCAGGCAAATCGCAGGTGGCTCTCTTACTCGCTAACACTCTCTCAGATCTTCCTCTAGCTATCCTGTCGCGCGGTTATAAAGGAGGCGCAGAACATGCGCCCGATCCGCTGATCGTCGATACCCAGAAGCATTGCCCTGCCCGCACGGGTGACGAGCCATGGCTTCTCTCTTCTAGACTCCACTCGAGCTCCTCCTTCGTGGTCGTCAATAAGAGCCGCTACAAGAGCGCTCTCGCTGCAGAAAAGTGGGGAGCGCGTCTACTCATTCTCGATGATGGGATGCAGCACCGCGCACTCCACCGCGATTTTGAAATCGTCGTGATCGATGGAAAAACCCCTCTGAAGGCATTTTTGCCTTGGGGAAAATTGCGGGAAGAGCCCTATCGTCTCAAAGAGGCCGATGCTCTGGTCTATATCGGCGAGCCAAAAGCGGAAGTAGCAGCAGAGATCACGCAGCATACCGATGCCCCTGCCATCACTATGGAGATCATTTCTGAAGGAAATTTCGATTTAGAGGGTGTGGAGTGCTCCTTAAAGGAAAGAAAGGTCGCCCTCTTCTGCGGTATTGGAAACCCGCTCCGTTTTGTGAAAACAGTCGAGCAGTTGGGTGGAGAGGTGGTAGCCACTCTCTTTGCCCCTGATCATGAACTGCCCTCAAAAGTAGATTTGGACCGATTTGCCATCGAAGCGAAAGAGAAAGGAGCAGAATATTTAGTCTGCACTGAAAAAGATAAAGTGAAACTCTCAAAGAATCAATGGCCCCTCAAAATAGTTTGGGTCAAAGCAGCTCTTCGTGTCGTTGCCAATCAGGAAGGATGGCAGAAGATCATCGAAGAAATTAAATTAATGGTGAGGGTCATACCATGAAACTGTGGAAAAAAATGCTCATCGGTATTGGGTTGGGCATCGGAGCAGGCTACCTGCTCGGGCCTCACGCACAATATCTGAAGCCAGTAGGCACCATCTTCTTAGGCCTCCTCAACATGTTGGTCGTGCTGCTGGTCTTTTCTTCGATGACAGTTGGTATCACTTCGATCAACGACATGCGCAAACTGGGTAGGGTTGGCCTCAAAACCTTGCTGATGTACTTGGTGACAACGGCCATCGCAATCATCTTTGGCCTCATTGCTGCCCATCTGATCAATCCAGGTGTTGGTTTGGGGCTCAATCATGGCGGTGAGATCAAAATCGATGAGACGCCTGAGATCTTAAACATCCTCCTCGACCTCGTCCCGAGCAATCCGATTGGTTCACTAGCGAGTGGAAACATCTTACAGGTTATCGTCTTCTCTATCTTTTTGGGACTCGGAATCAACTTTGCGGGAGAAAAAGGAAAACCGGTTGCCCGCGTGCTGGAATCACTTTCTGAAGTGATGTTTACCATGACGGGAATGGTGATGAATTTGGCGCCATACGGGATTTTTGCCATCATGGCCTGGGTTGCAGGGACATTTGGAGCTAGCATTCTCCTCCCTCTTCTCAAGCTAGTCTTGGCTCATTATGTGACTTGCCTTTTCCATCTCGTTGTCGTTTTTGGAGGGATCCTCTTTTTCATGGCAAAAGTGCGTGTCATGCCCTTCTTTAAAGGGATGAGCGATGCGATCACCATCGCTGCTTCGACAACGAGTAGTTCAGCGACGCTTCCAGCCTCCCTACACTGCTGTGAGGAGAACTTAGGAGTCCCCAAAAATATTGCCAGCTTTGTTCTGCCCCTCGGCTCAACTGTGAACATGAATGGAACGGCTATCTTTCAGGGGATTGCCGCCGTCTTTATTGCTCAGGCCTATGGGATCGAGCTTCCCTGGACGAGTCTTCTACTCATCGTCGTCACAGCGACCCTTTCAGCCATCGGCTGCGCAGGTATTCCAGGAGGCGGTTTGGTCACTCTTTCCATCGTTTTAGGCTCTGTGGGACTTCCTCTCGAAGGGATTGCCATCATTGCTAGCATCGACCGGATACGTGATATTATCGGAACGGTGGTCAACATTCTCGGGGATGCTGTCGTCGCCGTCTATGTCGCTAAATCGGAAGGGGAGCTCGACGAGGAGTGCTACAATAGCGAAGTCTATGTCAATTACCAAGATTCTTACGCCAAAAAGGGCGCGACCGTCACAGAGGAGACTTAATATGAGCAGCGAAATGATTGAAGTGATTCTGCCCAAATTAGGCGAAAGTATCGTGGGGGCGACAGTCGTGCAATGGCTGAAACAGGAGGGAGATCCTGTCGCAGTGGATGAGGCCCTTTTGGAAGTATCGACCGATAAGGTCAATTCCGAGATTCCCTCTCCAGTGGGTGGAATCCTCAAAGAGATCTGTGTCCGGCAGGATCAGGAGATCGAAGTGGGAGCGCTTTTGGCCCGCATTGAAGTGGGCGCTTCTCAACATTCCACACCCAGAATGGCGGTAACCCCTCCAGAATCACCTGTGAAGAGTGAAAGTAGGGAAGAGGTTTTCTCTCCCGCCGTCCTCCGTTTAGCTCAGCTAGAAGGGATTCCCTTTGACACGCTACGCAAAATTGATGGGACGGGAGATGGCGGTCGAGTGACGAAAAAGGATGTCGAGCGCTTTGTCCAGTTGAGGAGGCCAATGAAGGCTGCCAGCTGTCCCGCCGCACCAGTGGCTGTTGCCAGCGAAAAACCAAACGAAGAGCGGCTTGTCATGTCAGGCATGCGGAAGGCGATTGCCGAAAATATGGTCCGCTCCTTTTATGAAGCGCCGCACGCCTCTCTTGTGATGGAAGCCGATGTGACAGATGCGATGAAGTTGATCAGCCGCGAAAAGGAGCGTTTCTTAGAGGCCCATGGGGTGAAATTGACAATCACCACTTTTCTCATCCAGGCTCTCAGCAAAGCGCTCCAGCAATTTCCGATGCTCAATGCCTCACTTGAAGGGGATACGATCGTCATGAAGCGCTATGTCAATGTGGGCATCGCTGTCAACATTGAAAAGGGGCTCGTTGTCCCCGTCATCAAGAATTGCCAAGAGAGAGGTTTGGTGAGCCTAGCCAAATCGGTCGCCGATCTTTCCACACGCGCTAGATCCAATAAACTTTCGCCCCAGGATGTCACCGAGGGCACTGTCACCTTGACCAACTTTGGAATGACCGGAGCGCTCATCGGGGTACCGATCATCCGCTATCCCGAAGTGGCCATTATCGGCGCAGGCACTGTCCAAAAAAGGGTTATCGTCAGAGAAGATGACTCATTGGCTGTCCGCCACATGGTCTATCTCACTCTGACCTTCGACCATCGAGTTATCGATGGCATTTATGGCTGCCAGTTCCTCGCAGCCTTCAAGCAGCATCTGGAATCAGTGACAGTTCATTAGGACTCATAGAAAAAGTATTCTCTAGTTGAAAATTCCAATTTTGTGATTAAACAGTGTCAAAAGGAGTTTTCATGAACCTATTTCACCACCCTCTCACCTTCCCCATCATCTCATTGATCTTCGGGATCCTCATTCTGATCTTCCCAAAGCTACTCAATTTCATGGTGGCCATCTATTTGATCATCGTGGGTTTAATCGGGCTCTTGGGCTACTTTAAATAAAAAACCTCTCGCATAACCTCCTTCTGCTGTTCGCATAAGGTTATGCAAGAGGTGTCTTTTTTTCCTGAAATGAGTGGAGCAGCGCCACCCCGACCACCACAATAGGGGTTGCGAGTGCCAACCCCAGTGCTCCCACGATCATCACAAGGATCATCTGGACCAGGATGGTAAAGCCGGGAGGAATCGAGACGGTGCGCTGTTCAATCTGGGGCGTGATGAAGTAGCCATCGATGAAGTGGATCACCAGGTAGAGAATGGTCACGTAGAGTGCTTTCCAGGGGCTCTGGGCAAAGGCGATGAGGATCGCAGGGATAGAGGCTAAAATGGACCCCACATAGGGTATGAAGGCCAGTAGAGCTGCTAGCAAGCCCAAAATCAGCGCGAGATTGACCCGCAAAGCCCATAGCCCGATGAAGGTCAGAAGGCCGATCACGACCATCGAGAGACATTTCCCGAGCAGCCACCACTTCAAGGAGAGACCAATCCGCTCGATGATCTCTTGAGCCCGCTGCTGACGCGTGGCTGGCACCTGAGCGATGAACCAGCGGAAATATTGTTGCGGATTCAAAGCGAGATAGAATCCTAAAATGATGAAGAAGATAAAACCGATGACAGAACCGAGGGTCGAAGAGAAGACGGTGACGATACTTTGTACCAATTTTTCATTCGAAAAGGAGAGCTCTTTGGTAAAAGTGGGGCTATTGAGAAAGCCCAAATAAGGGGCAAGCACCTTTTCCAAATTTTTTCCGGCCTGAGGCAGTTGTTGGATGAGGAGATTTGTCTGATCAGTGATCAATGGTGCATAGAGCCAGAAGACAAAGGTGAAAATTCCGATCAAAAAGAGAAGAGCTAGGGACAAAGCGAGCAGGTAAGGAAGTCGTGTCACCATTTGGGCGAAACTTCCTAATGCATAAAGCAAAATCGCTAACAGAACTGCTGCGAAGGCAAGCAAGAAGATATCGATCGCACGCCAAAAAATGAGGGCAAAAACGACAAGCCCAAATAGCAGCCAAATTGCCCGACTGACTCTTTTGTCCAACATAGATCCTCCTCACTCTTCTAGTGAGAAGGAAGATTATTTTCTAGGCTTTCAAATAGGATGTAGAATCAAACAGACCAGCTCGCGTCCCAAAATAGTCGAGCTTGAGCGCTTCTTCCTTTGAACCCTTCTCTTCAGTATAGGCCGCTTTGATCGAAAGGGCTTCAGCATCACGTCGCTCTAACGCCTCTTTTTTTCCCTGGATTGTGATGCGCATTTTAAAATAGGTTGTCTGATTGGGATCTATAAAACCGCTCTCAGCTACTTCCATTTTCTTTCTCAGAGACTCCATGATCAAAGTGAAATCCGTTTGCGTTGTGTCGAGTTTGGAAATTCTACCTGCTTCGGAAAGAGTCGCTTTTGCAACTAATTTGCCATCAACAGGGTGAGGATGAACAAGACCCTTCTGAAAGTTAAGCATTTTCAGTACTCCACCGGCCGTCTGTTGTTCCAGGAGTTGAGCGGCATGGATAGCAAGAGTAGTCGAATCAAGCTTCTCCTCGAGCTGTTGGAAGACGTAGTCAGCCTTTTTCACTCCCTGAGGAGCTTGAGCCGGATCGATCACTGCCCCATTGACTTCCAACCTTCCTAAGCGATTTAAATCCGTATAGGCGCTGCTCCAGAGGGGAGCACCTCCTTTTACCCTTCTAGAGGGGACCATTTCATAATGGCCCTGCGTCGGCCCCAATTGTTTCTCTAAAAGAGAAGAGCCCGGATAGATACTCCCAGAATCTTTATTAATTGCCATAAATAACTATACTTAATTAAATTTGCTAATATTTTAACAAATTAATTAAATAAAGTAAATATTTTATAATAAAGTTATTCTGGGAAACTTCTCCCTTTGCAAACTCTTAACGAACGGACAATTCTTTCCAATATATTGGAAAGCTGATATAATTAACTTAGATGACATCTTCTTAAAGGGACTAAACATGACCAAGAAAAAGACATTAAAAAAGCGAGAAGAATGTTTTAATGACATTCCAATCGTAAAGCCCAGTAAACAAGTAAAAGTTAAAAAGTTTGACCCAGAAGAAAAGCTAAGAGATAAAAACTTTGTTGCCCAGGCTCTTTTCGATGCGCTTTCAGAAGGTGATGAGGAAGCTGCTCTTGAAATTATCAACGCCTATGTGCAAGCGATGAAGAAAACTGAAATTGCCAAACATGAAAAAATGGCCACATCTACTGTTTATCACGCCCTATCGCCTAAAGCAAACCCAACTTTAAAAACTGTAGCTAAACTACTGCACGCGGTTGCTTAACTGAGAATCTCATTGTTTTTCTCGAAGCGAGATTCCAGAGGGCCACTCTTCGATTTTTATAATCAACTCTATCTGGGGGATCAAAGCAAGACTCTGCCCAGTTGGTATTCCCAAGTTGGTCCTGTTTTTCATTTGATCAGGAAGTATTTCTTTAAAGTTTCGTTGTGCCTCTCGATATCCAGTTCGGGATAGCGCGCTTCGAGCTGAGCCCAAGTATCTCGTGAGCTAAGATCATCGAGGTTGGAGGGTTTTTGACTGTGCCAAGACCTCTGACTGAGGGAAATTCTCCTTAAAATGATCGGAAGGGCAATTCCTGATGCGAGGGCGACCCCGGCTCCTGCCCCACCTAGAGAGAAATAGAGGGAGGGATCGAGATGGCCAAAATAGGCGCCAACGCCGCCAGCGGCAGCCAAAAGCCCTATGATTAGGCCTGCAATAGCTATATTGCGTAATACTTGATGTTTTTTCTCTGCGGCTATGCAGCTAGGCCGGCTAGTTGATGGGGTAATTAATAAAGAGGTGTCTGACATAGTGATATCCTTTTTACAAAGAACTTATAATATATAAATTGTTAATTAACAAGTTTTTATTGTTCGACGTTGGAGAAGCCCTGGCTTGCCGTCAAGAAGGGAGAGGTTTTGGTGATGTGGCTACTATGGCCTGCCAGAAGCTTGGGCTGATCAACCCTTCTTTTTGAAGGGCCTTGATTTCTGCTGAATTATTAGGAGTATGAATCGTTGAAAAACCCTCGTCTCCTCCTAGGTAGGCCCCAATGATGAGATCGACGGTGTACTTTTTGAAATTTTGAGTCGCCGCTGTGTAAGGCTTTTATTGTTCGACGTTGGAGAAGCCAGGCTTGCCGTCAAAGAGGTAGAGGTTTTGGGTCTGGATGATGTCGAGGCCTGCTTGATCGAGCTTCTGGAGGAGGGAGGTGATCTGGGTGAAGGGGATGGGGGAGGGGCTTTCGAATCTGCAGCGCCAGTGGTCGATACAGAAGGTTTCGGGAATGCCTTGGGGCCAGACCTTGACCCCGCGGTTGGTGATGAGGGAGAGCTTGAGGGTGGAGCCTAAGGGTTGGAGCCTTTTCTGGAGGGTGTCGACAGCATCGTGGGAGTAGAGGTAGACATCGACACCGACGAGTTCGCGTTTGGTTGAGAAGGGGGTTGAACCGTGATGAGACCACTCTTCGTGGGGTTTGGTTTTGTAGGTGACTGCGGGGAGGGTTTTGGGTTTCTGGCCGAGGCGCAGGGCAATGGCTTCGGCAAACTCGCGGGTGCCTACTTTCTGGCGGCTGGTTGGCTCTCGATAGATGTCGGGGGTGTGGATCCCCTCTTCGATTGTCTTGAGGAAGGCGTTGTGGATCTTTTCGGCCACCTCGGGCTGATGGATATGGACGAGCATGAGGACTGATGAGAGGAGGAGGCCAGCGGGGTTGGCCACATTTTGGCCAGCCCTTTTGGGAGCTGAACCGTGGATCGCCTCATACATGGCCCCCTTTTCGCCGATATTGGCAGTGCCGACCAGGCCGACGGAGCCGGTGATCTGGGCGGTCACATCGGAGACGATATCGCCATAGAGGTTGGGCATGACGATGAGATCGAAATGTTCGGGGGTATCTGCCACCTTGGCGGTGCCGATATCGATGATCCAGTGCTCATGTTCGATCTGGGGGTACTCTTGAGCGATCTGGAGAAAAATTTTGTGAAAGAGACCATCGCTGAATTTGAGAATATTGTCTTTAGTGAAGCAGGTGACCTTTTTACGCCCATAGCGAACAGCATACTCGAAGGCGTAGCGGATGATCCGTTCACAACCGGGGCGACTGATCAGTTTTAGGGCCTGACAGACATCGGGGGTCTGCTGGTACTCGATTCCCGTATAGAGATCTTCCTCGTTTTCCCGGATAATGACGACATCCATTTGGGGATGTTTCGTCTGGATGAAGGGGTAGTAGGAGACGCAGGGGCGGACATTGGCATAGAGCCCCAGGGCTCCCCGGATAGTCACGTTGAGGCTGCGGTAACCCCCGCCCTGTGGGGTGGTGATAGGCGCTTTTAAAAAGACTTTTGTTCTACGGAGCGACTCCCAAGCCTCTGGCTCGATCCCTGCGGGCTCTCCCGCTAAGTAGACCTTTTCCCCAACAGCAATTTTTTCAATTTCGATCTGAGCCCCCGCCTCTTTCAAAACATGGAGAGTGGCGGCCATGATCTCTGGGCCGATGCCATCGCCCTCAGCAACAGTTATAGGGGTTTTCTTGACCATAACCGCTACCTTAGAACATTTTTTCAATGACTTCAAGGCCCTTTCTGATTAAAATTCTACTCTCATGTTCCAGGATCTTTTAGTCAAACAGAAGCAGCATCTCGATACCTACTTCGATCAGATCGATAGTGCCAGTTGTGAAGCACTTGTCGATGCCATTTTAGCCTGCCAAGGGGTTCTCTATTTTACCGGGATCGGTAAGAGCGGTTTCGTCGCTCAAAAAATTGCCGCCACAATGCTCTCGACAGGGACCAAAGCCTTCTTTCTGCCACCGATCGATGCGCTCCATGGTGATCTCGGCATGGTCGCTAAAAAAGATCTCGTCCTGATTTTGAGTAAGAGCGGCGAAACTGAGGAGCTTCTCCAGCTTCTGCCCTCGATTCGCAATAAAGGGGCAGCCATCGTCGCCATTACCTCAGAAAAGGGGAGCCGCCTGGCTAAGGGGGCCGATCGGACGGTCATTCTTCCTTGCGAAAACGAACTCTGCCCTTTCGATCTCGCACCGACCACCTCGACCGAAGTGCAACTGCTCTTTGGAGATGCTCTGGCGATTGCCTTGATGGAAAAGAGAGGTTTCAGTCTCGCCCAGTTTGCAGAGAACCATCCGGCAGGCCGCATCGGCAGGCGAAGCGCTCTCAAAGTGCGTGATCTGATGCTCGACGAGGAGCGCACACCTCTCTGTCTCTCCGACGATCGTTTAGAGGAAATTCTGGTCGATTTTTCGAGCAAGCGGTGCGGCTGCATGATCGTCATCGATAGCGACAAAAGACTGAAGGGCATTTTTACCGATGGCGACTTGCGACGCGCCCTCCAGGCAAAGGGGGAAATGGTCCTCCAACAACATGTAGGGGTACTAATGACCCAAACGCCGAAATCGATTTCTGTGGATGCCGCTGCCTGGGATGCTTTGAAGCTGATGGAATCAGATCAAAAGCATCCTGTCATGGTTCTCCCCGTTCTCGATGATGAGGAGGCTGTCGTCGGCATCATCAAGATGCACGATCTGATCCAAGCTGGTCTTTGAGTGACGCACCACCCCATGCAAGCTGGTCTTTGATTTCCTGACTTGTTGCTTCTCTGATTTCCTTCCATGTTGCTTCTGTAAAGTAAGGCATGAAAAGATCACAACCCTCAAACTGCTGCTGGCTATGAGCCATGAAGGCGGCACCATCAAAATGGGGCTGCAGGACTTTGATTTTTTCCCGACTCTGCTTCTTTAGCCAGATCCCGATGCCATAGAGATCCTCTTTCTCCAAATAATCCATCTTCTCCAGGCAGGTTAGAGGAATCTGCATCAAAGGTTTGCCATTTCTTTTGAAAGTCAGCGACTCTGCATCGACTTGCAACAGGTGGGGATGGAGCTGCAAGCGCGAGAGCTGGCGGTAGGGCCATAATCCGAGCGCAATCAACGCCATCCCTGTCAGAAAAAGGGGAATTCCGACGATTTTCAGAAGAGAAAGGGGCAAAAATGTCCCTCCAATAATGAGCAGGAGTGCCCCAGCTCCACCGAGAATGGCCCCCCGTTTGAGTGAATGATTTAGGAGCTGAGAGCGGATGGCGCTGCGATAGATTTCTCTTTCCGTGAGACGATCCATGCAAATAGGATATTCCATACACTATAACAAAAGATACGGAAGAATGAGAGCGAGGAAGCAAAACTGGCCTCGATCACCTCATCGCCTTTCCCCTCTAAAATCCATTTTAAACGGGCTATATTGAAGAAGAAGAGTCCTTTTTCAATAGTTGATTCCGTGACACTACCCTCCTTCGCCCATTCCTTGACGAGATAGCGGTGCCATCCTCGAAGGAGCTTTTCGCGGCTGTTTCCACCCTCACTGTCGACATAATGGTCCAAAACATAGTTCTCGGAAGGAAAGAGAGTCTCTTTTTTAAGTATAGGCTGCTGAAAATAGGCGTAGCCCACAACCAGCATGGGCAGAATCCAAACAGTTTTGCTTGCCCCTTCGATCTGAAAGAGCAGGAGAAAGGAGATGAGGATGGAGAAAAAGAGCCAGGCGAGGGCAAACGGGGGAGTCGCACTCAAAAAATGGCTCCCTAACGCTTTCCAGAAGGAAGGGACAGTTTTCTGAAGGGCTACCGAATAGCCCTCTAAAATGAGCCGTTGGTCACTGGGAGAGAGCTGTTGAAACAACTCATTTTTTTCATGCACCATCTCATAGAGAGCGAGCTGCGATTTATAGGCTACGATTGCTTTGACATAGGGTTGAAGCAACAGCCAAAATAAAAAAGAAAATGCCAAACAAAGATGGCAGATGATTAAAATTTTTTTCTTGCGAGACATCATTTAACGACACTTCTATAATTTATTCCCTATGCGTATAAAGAGAAACTTATTTTTCTTAGTTATCTTTGGTTTATTGAGTTGGTTGGCCATTTATTCATATAACCATGTGACCGATGGTTTCAGTATCTATCAGATGAGCTCCTCTCTGCCTCCCTGCCCACAATTTGAGGTGGCATTGACTCATGAGAAAAAAGAGAGTCTCCAACAGGTTTTAGATCAGCCCTTCCGTTACATGGGTAAAGGATGCCAGTTTTATGTCTTTTCCAGCGCTGATAATCACTATGTGATCAAATTTCTTAAGCAGAAACATCTCAGGCAGTTTGAATGGCTGCAGCGCCTTCCCATGCCCCATCCGTGGCGTAAGCTCGCTGACCAAAAAATAGAGAGGCGCAAGGAGCGGGTAGAACGTCTCTTTTCTAGCTGCAAATTGGCTTATGAGAAGATGGCAGAAGAGACGGGGCTTCTCTATGTCCATCTCAACCAGATACCTGCATTAGAAAAAGAGATCCTGCTTATCGATAAGTTGGGTCTCAACCATCATGTGGCGATCGACGATTATGAATTTGTGATTCAGAAAAAAGCAGTACCCGTTAAAGAGGCGTTGGCCGATCTGACACCCGAAGAGGTGGCTCACAAAATCGAAGAGCTGGCCCACCTCGTATTAGCCCGCTGTCAAAAAGGGATTCGAGATCGAGACCGCTCCTTTGTCCAGAATGTGGCCTTTTCTGCCAGCGAAGGGAGAGCTATTTTTACCGATGTGGGTCAATTTTATGAAGACCCAACTATCCTCTTAGAGGAAGAACAGGCAAAAGATTTAGCGAAGCGTCTCTCTAATCTCGGCTACTGGATGGGCCGCCATTTTCCCGATTTAGCCCAGACGGTTCCATGATCAATAGAGCTTCCGAATGTCACCTTTCCTACTGCTTAAGCCCACCTCGAGAAAGTTGTATCATGGCCACAACGATCACTCTCATTGCGCTTGCGGGCATTTCCACACTCACTTTTTGTCTACTGGGCCATTTTCAACTGATCTCGGGTATTAATACCCTTTCCCAGACCGTTTTAGCATGCTCCAGTGGGGGATTGGCGGTCGTGGCTTTAGTGATGAGTGCAGTGAGTGCGCTGAAGGAGAAGGAGCCTATCCTTCCAGAGATTCACGATCCTGCCACTCTCAAAGCCACTTTGGACCAGCTCTGTACAGGGATGATCGAGGCCTTAGAAGCCGAAGATCCGATGGATACGATCCATCAATTGGCTGAAGAGATTCCTTTAGAACTTTTGGAAAAGGCTGTTCAAACGGCCTTCAATCACAAAAGCAGCGCACAAAAGCTCGCACAAAGCATGATAGGACAGGCACAATTTTTTGTGGCAGCAAGACATCCTCCCACACCGAGCTGTCAAGCCAGGATGAGAGATCTCGGTGATAAGATCTTGGGCCTCTTTGATAACCTCTTTTGGGCATTCGGGATTTCAGAGTTCTTTAAACCTTCCGAAAACGACCAACATGCCGATGCCAAATTCCAAAAAATTGTAATGCTCATCAGCTTCTTTACCTTGATGACATCGACAATCCTTCCTCTTCTCGGTATTACGACGGGATCCTCCGTCGTTGCAGGGATTCTCATCTTTTTCTGCGTCATGAGCCTGATCTGGCCAAAGATCCGCCCCTTTTCCACCCATCTTCCCGAAGCGGAAAATTGGTCGAAACAGGTCCGTATGGGCGAAATGATAGCTCCCTTAGGTCGTAAAGAGGCCGTCGACAGAATCCGGGATGCTCTCAATCAGCGCCAGCCGGTCATGATTGTCGGCCCCTCTGGAATCGGTAAAACCATAGCTGTACAAGCACTGACAGCTGCCATTGAGCAGGGCAAAAGTCCTGAACTGGCTGGCAAAGAGGTGATCTACTTTAATATGGCCGACCTCATCTCACACTATGATTACTCGGGCTACCGCAACACCATTTTAAAACGGATCTCTGCAGCCGGCATCCACAATTATATCCCTGTCATCGATAACCTCCTGAAGGCCTATAAGCCTCATGAGGGTACCGATGTCGGAAGCCAGCTGCGCACCTTTCTCGATGACAAACCCGAAAATAGTTTTAAGTTTTTCATTGGGATCGCCGAATTGGAAGAATATGCGGAATGGGCCGCTACTTCTGAAGCTTCTGAAGGACGCCGTTTCGATAATGTCGTTTATGTCAGAGATACGAGCATAGAAAATACGCTCGCCATTCTTCGCCGCCACATTTTACAAGAAGCGCCCTACGCATTGGTGGAAAAGGGGGCATTAGAATTTCTCTATGAGTCGACTAAAGACAAGGGCCCTCTTCCCTTATTCCCTCTCCAGATCCTCAAACGATGCATCACAAAGATCTCACAAACTCAAAAGACGCCACTTGCACAGAAGAGAGATCACGAAGAAAGTAAGCTCTTAGAAGCCCACTCTGAGGGTGCTGTGAGCGGTGATGAAGTGGTCTCTACGAAGATCGATACGTGTGAAAATCATTTAAAAGTGGTGCAAGAAAAGTTTGATCCGCAGAAGAAAGATGCCGACCTTGTAGCAGCAGCTCGAAATGCTTTAATCAAAGTACGTGAAGCCAAATTCCAGGCCGTCTTAGATACAGTATCCTCAGAAGAGAATCAAAACAAGCTGACAGAATTCTTGCTGCTGAAATATTTCTTCGAGAGGCATCTCGAAGAGGCCATCCGAACTACAAGTCAAAAAATTCCCGGCTTTCGCGCCACGATCAATCGTGAGCTGGTCCAGGAGGCTCTCAAGGAATATGAGGAAAGCCATCGAGAGCAGATCCAAGCTGTGCAAGAAGGTCAAAAACATAAAAAAGACCGTTTAAAAACATGATCACACTTCCACTCAACTATACTTCAGAGCATTGGACCGTTTCTGGAAATCAACAGCAGGCAAAAGAAGCGCAGGTATTAATTGTTTCAGGGCTCGCGGCTGCAGCGATTGTACTCGTAACCTATTCGCTGCTCTCCTATTTTCAGGTCGTGAACAGCATCAATGCCATTGCTCAGTGGAGTTTGTTGGGAGCTGGGGGAGCTTCCGTTGTCGCTGCTGCCCTCCTTTCGTTTTTCTCCCCCAAAGAGCTACCCTCGGTTTCCATCACCAGCCCGGAAGAATTGAAGATTCACTTAGAAAAACTGTGTCGAGAAATGGTCCAGGGGGAGGATCCTCTCGAAGCGATGCAGAAGATTATGGAAAGCCTTCCTCTAGACATGTTGGAGAAAGCTGTGGGAAGTCAAGGCGCTCTGCAATTGGCTCGAGATATGGTTGTGGAGTCTGAGTTCTATTTTAATGCCAATGAGACATTCTCTCAGACTCTTCAGGCAAAGATGAAAAACCTCCTCTATACCCTCATCAGCATCATCGATAGTACCTTAGCGATTTTGGGAATCGCCGATTTCTGTAAGCCCTCTGAAAGTAGCTTTCATGCCGATTTCAAATTCCAGAGGATCATGATGATTATCAGCCTCTTTACTCTTCTAACAGCCACTTTACTTCCGCTTCTGGGTGTCACCTCAGGGGCCTCCATCGTCGGAGGAGTCATGCTTCTAATTGCTTTGCTCAGCTTGATTTGGCCAAAGATCCGTCCCTCACTCGGTGAGCTGCCGCGTGGAGAAAATTGGTCGGAGCGGGTGCAGAAAGGCAAAATCTGGAATCCTGGAATGAGAGCGGAGCTGGTGCAAGAGATCTACCACTATTTGCGTGCGCATCGGCATGTCATGTTCATCGGACCATCGGGCATCGGTAAAACTAATCTCGCGCAGGAGATCACTCAAGGGATCGAGCAGGGAGAGTTGCCTGAGTTTGCAGGCAAAAAAGTTATCTATTTTAATATGGCTGAGCTGGCCGCCAGCGCAGATATCTTTAGCAATGAGAACATGATCTTAAAAAGGATCGAAGAGGCTGTAGGCGATCGAGCAGAGGACTATGTTTTAGTTTTTGATGAAGCCCATGCCGCTTTCGCTGACCTCACATTTGGAAATAAGTTTAAAACCTTCCTCGACAAAATGCCTTACGTCCTCTGCATGACGACAGCTGAGGAGTATATGAAGTTTATTTTTATCGATCAGGCAGCAGGCGATCGCCGATTTGTGAAGCTTAATGTTGGTAGTACAACACCCGAAGAAACTGAGGCGATCGTCAGCTATGACATTTTAAGAAAGGCTCCTGCAACACTCATGGAAGAGGGTGCTCTCGAGCATCTCATCGAACAGACAAAGGAGTTTCCACAGCCTCTTTCGGCTCTCACCTTTGCTTCCCAAGCCCTCATGGAGCTCAATCTGCCCCATTACACTCCAAAGATGAAAGAACTCCAGCAGACGAAAAAAGAGCGCCTTCTCATGGGAGCGAGAGGGGTAGTTCTAGGAGCTGCTTCTCAAACAGGGGACCAAAAACGATTTCAGACAGTTGAAGGGTCAAAAAAAACAATTGCGCAACTGGACCAAGAGGTGGCTCTCGAAGAAGAAAAGCTGCATCAACTAAAAAAACTCAAAGAAGAGCTGACCGCTGTGAGGAAAACAAAATACCAGACTGTACGCTCTATCGACCAATCAGGACCCTCAGAAGTCGAACTCAACCAACTGCTCCTTCTGAAATATCTTCTCGAACCCAAACTCGAAGAGGCGATCAAAAAAATCTCTGCCGATATGAAAGTGGATTCACTATTCAATCGTGAGATCATTGATAAAGTCATCGCCGCCGAAAAAGAGAACCAAGAAAAAAGAAAAGTGGCTATGGAGCAGGCAAAAAAGGCATCCGAAGCGCGCCAGGTTTAACTTTGTTGAGGTTCGGGAATCGTCTTTCGTAGAAAGATCATTTCTCGTTTAAACTGCACAAACCTTTCATGACATAGCTCCTCCTCTGTTCTACCAAGCGATGCAATCATACAAGCCTCATAGGCTATTTCCGTTTTCTTAATTTCATAAGACAATCTTTCAACGTGTCTATGGCGCTCGGTTGGGGAGAGTGTGGCAAATTGAAGTCCAAAAGAGGCTTGGCGAGTCATTTCCATTTGGAGATCGAGCTGCAATGGAAAAGCATATTGAGAGGGATCGATCAGCTGCATTGTAGAGAGCGCTTCTTCAGACAGTTCACAAGCTTCATGATCATTTCCCAGAATATGCTCATGGAGTGCAGCTGCTCTCAAACAATTAGCTGAGGTAAACAAATTCTCTGTGAAGGGAGCATGGATGTAATCGCGAGGTGTTAATCCCTTAAAGCGATGCTTTCCTGGAGATAGCTTTAAAAAAGCAGTGGCAGCGGATTGGAGGAGAGAGCTTGCGACAGCGTTGCCTCTCTGAGTCAATTTTTTAAAGGCTTCAGGGGAAGATTCTCTGGGCGCCTTATCCAAAATTCCGCCCTCATAAATTAGCTTGATCCCTTTTTGAAGCCAGGTGAGTTGTTCGAACGGGCTTTCAGCCAATTCCGCAGCATCTACGGCAGCTTCTGCTTCATTGATCTGTTCTCTCCATAATGTATAACGTGTTCTCCAGTTCTTGCCAGTGCTCTCTATAGCTGATTGAGCTCTGCGAGCAGAGAGTGCTCGGACAATCGGATCTTCATCATCCCCTCTGTAGGATTGTGAGGGTAGGGATCCTTTTTCGAGATAATTCCGAAGATCGCCTGGGGAAATTGATAGTTGACGGCAGGTCCCATTCGCGATTCTTGGGGCAGTCGGGGAATAACTCTTTTGAGGCATTGCGGCGACGAGTGTGGCACCCAGGGGAATGAGGATTATCAAAATAATACAAGCGATAGCGAGTGCCTTTGTCGCATCAAATCGAAAGGAGGCTCTTGGAGGTGGCTCTGTTGCAGCAATAGGAGGATTGTCTCGGGAAACTGGAGCTGCCATATTTTTCTCCTAGGATCTATTTTTTTCGGGAATTTTTCTTGGGAGGCGGAGCTTCCGCTTTGACTTTGCTTTTAGGGGCAGCTTTCTTTTTGACTGGCTCGTCCATTTCTTCATCATCATCCTCGTCTTCGTCTTTTTCACTGAAGGAGGGGATGGTAAACTCTCCTTCGAGGCCGAGCTGCATGGAGAGTTTGCGGAGGGAGGCAAATTTTTCGGAAAGGGCTTGCAGTTGACTTTCTGAATCGGAGCGGGTGGTGCCACGTAAGTGGGCCAAAAATTCCTCTTCGGTATCAAATTTTTCAGAGAAGGTGATTGAAGAGGCGGAGGTAATTTCGGGGAGGTAGAGGAAGCGGCGCACTGTGGGTGTTACCTGAGTGAAGATATCGCTTGTCACCTGGGACTCAATTTCAATCTTGGCCACCTGCTTGGGCGGACGACCACGTTTAGGTCGGGGATTCAGTGCTTCGTTGGAATAGTAGGTTTCCGCCTTCTTCACAAGAGCGGAGCGTGCCTGGGCGAGATCTTTGGTAACTTTGGGTTCAAAGAGATGAATTTTGAGCTGCTCGATGGTAATGCGTGGAAGATCGAGATCCTCTTCAAAGACAAATTTAAAGCTATTATTGCGGAGCCATTCGATGATGCGCACACGTGAACGTTCTTGATAATATTGCTGCCACTTTTCTAGCTCAGTTTCGTTATCGTAGATGAATTCGAGAAACTGCTCACGGGCATCTTTAGAGCCGATGATATCGAGAAGTTTTTCTTTGGTATCGATGTCATAAACTTTTTCGTTGACAAACCCCTCCATGATCTTTTTGGTCTCATAGAAAGTCAATTTTGAGATGAGGGCATAGCGACCCGCCTGGGCTTTCAACTCTTCTTCCAGCTTTTCGATCTCCTCGACCTCTTTATCGAGGTCGACGAAGACAATAAAACCTTCGACGCGGTCTAGATAGAAATCGCGCTCATCATTCGATTTGGAGAAGGCATCCATGAGTCGGAGGGCTCGAAGAATGAGGGGATTTTGTGCTTGAGGCTGAGAAGATTGTTTCATGCTCCAGCCATTATAGGTGTTTCTTCCTTTAAAACCAAGATGGGACCTTCGAGAACCACTTCTGACCAATCGTCATTAAAAGAAACTTTTAAAGTCTCACCTGAACGGACGCCTACCCGAATCGGCGAGGGAAGAGCATGCACTTTGTGCGCAATCAGAGCAGCAGCTGTGGCACCAGTGCCGCAAGCTTGCGTCTCTCTCTCCACACCCCGCTCATAGGTGCGTAGAGCGATGGAGCCATCTTCCTGCAAAGCGACAAAATTAATATTGGCTCCAGCTGGGGCAAAAAGGGGAGAAAAACGGAGAGCCCTGCCGATTTCATTGACTGCGATGGTGTCTACGCGGTCAATAAAATAGACAGCATGAGGAACACCGGTGTTCACAAAATGGAGATCATAGGGAAGATTCAAGCGGAGTTGGCTAGGTGGAGCTAAGCGGATGGCGACGCCTTTCTCCGTCAACCAGCCCTCCTGTAGGCCCGCCAGCGTCTCGATCAAGTAGGTCGATTTTTTCACACCGAGATAGTGGATCAGACAACGGATTCCATTGCCACACATCTCCGCTTCACTTCCATCGGAGTTAAAGATCCGCATTTTGGCATCTGCGTGAGTGGAATCTTCCAAAAGGATCAGGCCATCAACCCCTTCATGCTGACACAAAGAGGCAGCAGTTTGCTCATCAAATCGATGTGAGCGATTGTCACCTACAAGGAAAGTATTGCCTGCGCCTGAATAACGTACCCACCTCATTTGAGATCTTTGGCTGTAGAGACAATCTTATCGAGAAGGCCGAACTTTAACGCTTCCTGAGCCGACATCCAGGTGTCTCGGTCGAGCGCTTTTTCGATCTCTGGTTTGGTGCGTCCCGTATGCTCGACGTAGAGATCGACCAGAAGGGAGTGGGTTTTGAGTATCTCTTTGGCTTGGATGTCGAGATCGGTTGCTTGTCCCATGACCTGACCTGAAATGGAGGGCTGGTGGATCATGAACCTGGAGTGGGGTGTGGCGTAACGCTTGCCTGGGCTGGCACATAAGCTCAAAACAGAGCCCATCGAAGCTGCCAAGCCACTGACGCAGGTGATGATTGGCGAGGAGATCATCTTCACCTGGTCCCAAATGGAGAAACCAGCGTCTATCGATCCTCCTGGGCTGTTGATGATAAAAATGATCGGCTTTCCAGGATTGGAGAGCTCGAGATACCACAGTTTCCGAATGGCCTCATAGGCTGTTTCATTATCGACCTGCGTAAAGAAGAAGAGCCGCCGTGATTGGAGAATCGTATGGTCGATCTTATCGTCTAAGCGTTCGAAATCCTCTTTCTCTATTTCCTTTTCCACTTTCGCCATGTTCAAAACCTCTTTCAATCTAAAATTAAATCAGGGTAGTAGAGTTTCACAACCTCTTTCAATCTACAATTAACTCAGGGTAGTAGAGTTTCACAACCTCTTTCAATCTACAATTAACTCAGGGTAGTAGAGTTTCACAACCTCTTTCAATCTATAATTAACTCAGGGTAGTAGAGTTTCACAACCTCTTTCAATCTATAATTAACTCAGGGTAGTAGAGTTTCACAACCTCTTTCAATCTACAATTAACTCAGGGTAGAGCGGATGGCGGCTGAGCAGATCGCGCACCCTTTGCCTTGCCTCACCTAAAATTTGGGGATCGGTCTCCCCTTTCGCTTTTCCGGGCTTTCCCGATTCTGCCATCTTAGGACGCGTATTTTTTAGGACCAATGCAATCAGATCGGCCACCTCGTCCATTTCTGTAGGACCCATCGTTAGTGTTGTCAAAGCGGCTGTTCCTAAACGGATACCGGAAGTGTACCATGCGCCATTGGGGTCGAATGGAACCATATTCCGATTCACAGTCATGCTGGCCTCTGTCAAAGCGCCCTCCGCTATTCTGCCTGTTATACCCAGTTTGGAGACATCAAGCAAGACAAGATGATTATCAGTTCCACCAGTCACGACCTCGATCCCCCTTTTGACAAGAGATTCTGCGAGCGCACGGGCGTTAGTGATCACCTGGCCTGCATAGCGCTGAAACTTTTCTGTGGCCGCTTCTTGAAAGCCAATCGCTTTGGCAGCAATGACATGGGGAAGGGGACCTCCCAGCACATAGGGACAACCCTTATTGACACTTTCCGAAAAATCAGCCGTGCAGAGAACGAATCCGCCGCGAGGACCGCGTAACGTTTTATGGGTCGTCGAGGTGACCATCTGGGCATAGGGAATTGGATTTTCTTCCCCCACAAAGGCCTTTCCAGCGACCAGACCAGCAAAATGGGCCATATCGACCATCAAAACAGCACCCACCTCATCGGCAATTTGACGCATTTTTGCAAAATTGATCCGGCGCGGATAGGCCGAGTAGCCCGCCAGAAGGATCAACGGTTTTTCACGGCGAGCAATCTCGGCGATGGAGTCATAGTTGAGGAGGTGGGTCTTGCGATCGACCTCATAAGTGACCGCACGCATCATTTTGGCTGAGACATTTTGTCGGAAACCATGCGTCAGGTGGCCTCCTGATCCGAGAGCCATTCCTAAAAAGGTCTGATTGCAGAGCTCTTGACGGAGCGTTTCAAATTCAGCTGCAGTTAGCTCGTCAGGGTTTTTTTTGCCCAGTTTTTCCAACGTTTTGTTTTGGATTTTCTGTCCCAAGATCGCCCAAAATGCGACGAGATTGGCATCTGCACCCGAGTGGGGTTGCACATAGGCATGTTCGGCGCCAAAAAGTGTACGAGCCCTCTCAGCGGCTTCCGCCTCGATTGCGTCAACATTTTCACATCCCGCATAAAAACGGTGGTAGGGATAGCCTTCACAATATTTGTCCGTTAGCAGATTACCCATGGCCAGCTGAACAGAGAGCGAACTATAATTTTCTGAAGCGATCAGCTTCAGCGTAGAGCGCTGGCTGCGCAGCTCCTGAACGATCGATTGGGCAATGGTGGGGGCAACTGTTGACAGATGGTCCAGAGCAGCTAAGTAAGCGATGACATCGGAGCGCCGCTCCTTCTTCTTCGCGAGATAGTTATCCAAAAATTGCATGGGGCAAAGATTAGGTCGAAAGTACGAAAAAGTCAAATAACGCGAATTTTGGATAAGAAAATTAGTGCTCGCGCCCGTGAGCGTGCCCGTTCAAATAGGGAACTTAGGGTTAATCCTAACAGAAGCCCCAGGGTAGAGAGGGTGGCTTTCGCCGAGCTCGTAGGTGTTGTCGTTCACCAGAACTTTGAATTCGGCGGTCGAGAAGGGGGTATCTGTTTCAAAAACCCATTCGTCGGGTTTCTCATGTTTCAGCTGGACCCCTTTATCCCAACTAAGGTCAGAAACCCCCTCGCCGCGGAGAAAAATGGTGTTGGCAAAATTGGGGTCTACCTGAACGACGATGCGGGTCTTTTTTGGCATATGAGCGCATAGTGAATTTTTAACTTTAATTTTGCAAGCGTTCTGCCGAATTCCCTTGCATGGAAGAGCCAAAGGGAGTATGATCCACCGTTTTAATTTAGGGAATCTATGCAAGAATCTTTTCATCAACTTCTCACGATTCAAGAGCTCGATATCAATATGATCCGTCTGATGAGGGTCAAAAAAGAGAGATCGCGGGAACTGGAAGAGATCCACACCTTGAAGTCTGACATCGGCAAGCAGGTGGCTGACAAAGAGGTTCAGATTATGGAGACCAAAAAAGAGCTCCGAATGGGTGAGACCCAGATCAAGGAGATCCAGGAGAAGGTTGCTAAGCTAGAAGCGCAACAGGCCGCTGTCAAAAAGATGGATGAATTCAATGCGTTGACCCACGAAATGACCCATGCAGGCCGCGAAAGAACAGCTGTGGAACAGAAACTGAGCGATCTGATGGATAAGCTGGCTATTGAAGAAGATCTTCTCATCACTCTCCGTGAAAATCTCACCTCGACCGAAAACAATAGCAATATGATTGAAAAAGAGATTCTCGAGAGTATCGATAAGATCAACGAAGAGGGAAGGGCGCTGCTAGAGCAGAGGGAAGAGCTGAAAAAACAGGTCGATTCTGAAATCTTTAAGATCTACGAGCGCCTGTTGAAAAACAAGAGAGACCGCGTCGTCGTGCCCATCGAGCAGAGAACCTGCAGTGGTTGCCATATCGTTCTGACACCCCAGCACGAAAACCTCGTCCGCAAAGGGGATCGGCTGGTCTTTTGCGAACACTGCTCACGCATTCTCTTTTGGCAGGAAGCTCCACCCGTTGAAGGGGAGGAGGCCGCGCCCCGTCGCCGCCGCCGCCGCACTGCAGCCAGCGCCGCTTAACATAGACCGGCTGTCGCAGCAGCAGCCGCTTAACGTAGAACTGCGCTTCGCATCTGCCGCGCTGCTTAAACGTAGAACCACGCTTCGCAGCTGCCAGAGCCGCTACGGTGGCTTCTCTCGCAGCTCGCCGCCGCTAGCGCCATTCGTTTCATTTTTGTGGGGGGAAGGGCAATCGCTGCCTCGCTGATCTCGATCAGTGAGGGAGAGGAAAGTCTGGACTTCGTAGAAGAGGATACCAGCGAAAGGCTGGGGGCCGCAAGGCTACGGAAAGTACAACAGAAAACATACCGCTGGCATTGCCAGAGAGGCTGAAAATCCTAGCTTAAGGAGCTGGGCGCACTTGAGGAGACTCAAGGCGGTGTAAACCCTATCCGAAGCAAGACGAAAAGAGAATATGGTTCTTCGCCATCTCTTTGAAGAGTCGCTTGAGAACTGCGGTGACGCCGTTCCTAGATGAATGATTGCAGCCCGTCGTGGCTAACAGAATCCGGCTTATTCTCCCCCCACTTTTTTTAAAGAAAAACTAGAGGAAATTTTCATGGCCGCTGTCGTTTTAGATCCATCTACCCCTGCCAACCCATTGAAAGAGAGAGGAGCTGTGATACCCTCTTCCTTTCTCCCCTTTGAGGAGTTTAAGGCAAAGTTTAGCTTAGGTGAAACCTCCACAGAGAAAGAAAATGTGAACACGCGTCACCTGAGCACAGTTCTGAGTGAAGATAGAGGCAAAGGGCTCTCCCTACTTTTGGCAGAAGAAGTCAATGTTATAGAAGGCTTTAAAAAGTTTGCCCCACAATTGGATCAACTTGCCCCTGAATTAGCGGAGAGAGCGAAACAGGGTGGACGCATCATTTTTATCGGTGTTGGCTCTAGTGGACGACTTGGTTTGGATTTGGCTGCAAAAGTGACGTCACACTGTCCGGCGCTCAAATGTGTGGGGATTCTGGGAGGTGGAGATGGAGCCCTCATCCAGGCTAGAGAGGGTTTTGAAGATTCTCTTGCAGAAGGCAAAACCAGTGCTCAAAAAATGGCCATCACAGCGTTAGATACCGTTTTTTTAATCTCTGCGAGCGGCTCTGCCTCATTTAATGCGGGCTTTGGGCATGAGGCGGCAAACCAGGGTGCCAAAGTCTTCTATTTCTACAACAGTCAAGAAGTGCCTACGAGGACAAAAGAGCTCTTCACGCGCATCAATAATCCTGTCATTCCCCTCTTACTCGACATTGGGCCTCAAGCCATTTTAGGATCAACACGCCTCCAAGGATATAGTATAGGCCGAGTCTGTTTGGGCTACTTGTTAGGGCAAACCCTTTTCCATTTTGAGAATAGAGAAGATTGGGGGCACTATTCTTCTGTAGCTCTCGTTCACAAACTCGAGCTGGCTCTTAAAAACATCGACTCCCAGCTGGACAATCTGATTCGAATCATCGAGGAAGAATATCGCGTTTTTTCAAGCCCAGAATCCAACTTCAGGCGGGCGCGAGACATGACATCTGAGGGATATGTTACCTTGCTTGGCACTGCCTCTTCCCTCAGAGAAGAGTTGATTGATAGTGTGGAAACCTCACCCACTTTCTTTTTGAACCCTCGGAAAAGAGAGCGTGAAGACAAAAAAAGACGCGCTGAATACCAAGCCTATCTCGTTGGTGAGTCAGATAATGTGAAGGCATGGAAGACGGTTTTAGGGAGAGATCCCTATTTTCCTGAGGATTGGAAGGAAGTCGATGACTTCATTCTCGCGGCAGAGATGGATGGGAAAGAAAGCTTTCAGAATCGTCCTCATGGCCCGGGTAATTTTGTCCTAGGGGTCGATGTATTGCACCGTGGTCAGACACTTTCTCCACAGCTTGTGGAGTCACTACACAAAGTGAAACAAGCAGGCGGGGGAACTGCGCTCCTCATTCTTTCAGAAGATCAACTCTCTGTTCCAGAGGATCTTGCAGATATTATTTCTGTGGTGCAGCAGGAGGATGATCCATTGGGCATTATATTCAGTCAGTTACTGAAATGGCAGCTCAATCTCATTTCTAATGGCACGATGATTTTAATGGGTAAAGTCTCCGGCAATCGGATGATCGACTTGCGCACCTCCAACAACAAGCTGATTGATCGCTGCATGCGCCTCATCCATGAACAATGGTCCTTGCATCACCCAGATGAGCCCCTTGATGATCGCAAACTGTATGAAATGATTATCGATGTTTATACCAAACAGAAAGGCAATCAAGAGCAGGGTGAATATACCCCTTCCACTTTAAAATTGGTTCTAGCCATGCTTGAGAAGCGCTCTTCATTCGAGGAGGCCACTCATCTGCTGAGAGAGATCGGCGAGAATATTGACCAATTATATTAGGGCATCGAAATGCGGGAGAAGAACTCGGCGCGGAGGGTGCTGTTGTTCTCGAAGCAGCCCTTGAGAATGTGTGTTTCCATCGAAGCGGAGCAGTCTTGGACACCGCGTGCCACCATGCAGAAGTGGACGGCTTGGATGCAGACGGCCACGTTTTCTGTGTCGAGATGTTCGATCAGGGATTGAGAGATTTCAGCTGTCAGCCGCTCCTGCACCTGGGGACGTTTAGCAAAATAGTGGATGAGACGGGGAATTTTGGAGATACCCATAATTTTCTTATGGGGGAAGTAGGCGACATGGACTTTTCCTGAGAGAGGAACAAAATGGTGCTCACAAAAGCTGACGAAGGAGATATTTTTGACCAGGACCATCTCTTCGGGGATGTTCTCTTCTTGGAAGGTCAGTTTGGGGAAGCTCTGGCTCTCTAGCCCTGAAAAGATCTCATCGACATACATGCGGGCGATTCGGTGTGGAGTTTCTTTAAGAGAAGGATCGTTGAGATCGAGGCCAAGGATTTGCATCACCTCTGCCATTTTCTCGGCGATCAACTCTTTTTTCTTCTCAGGAGACAGTTTCATCGTTTAGCCAAAAAGTCCTCGAGATTTCCATCAAAGATCTGGATATGGTCTGCTTCAAAGGAGATGATCTTTGTCGCAAAATGGTCGATCAGACTTCTGTCATGGCTGACAGCAATCGCAGTGCCAGGATACTCTTCTAACCCCCACCCTAACGCTGAGACCGCTTCAAGGTCGAGATGGCTATTAGGCTCGTCGAGAATAATAAAATTATGCTCCTCGAGCATCATCCCAGCGATGATCAACCGCGCCGATTCACCACCCGATAGAGTGGCCACATTTTTAAAAGCATCGTCGCCACCAAAGAGCATTTTACCGAGGGCACTGCGGATCTCTTGGTCGTAGAGACCCTCTTTACGGTCACGAAGCCACTCAAAGGCATTATTCTCTTCGCTCTTCTTAATGAGGTCGTGATGATTTTGAGGAAAGTAGCTTTTTACCACCTGATGGCCATATTCGATCGTGCCGCTGTCGGGCGGGATGACACCCGCGATCAGCTTCATCAGGGTCGTTTTTCCTCGGCCATTATTCCCGATGATGCCGATTTTGTCGTCGCGGTGTATCTCCAAGGAAAAATCTTTGATGACCTGGATCCCATCGTACGATTTGGAGATGCGGTCGAGCTTACAGACGATCTTTCCCGACTGCTTTTCCGACCGTGGAAAACGGATATAGGGACGTTGGATATTAGATTTTTTGAGCTCTTGCGGCTGGAGTTTTTCGATCTCCTTCAATCGTGACTGCACCTGAGAAGCGCGCGTTCCTGCTCCAAAACGGGCCACAAAGTCTTTCAGCTGGGAGATCTTCTTCTCTTTCGACTTTGCATCCGCCTCCGACCGCTCGCGCACAGAAGACTTTGTCACGATCATCTGATCGTAGTTTCCCGGATAGATGATGATCGTATCGTAGTCGATATCGGCAATATGGGTCGTGACCGCATTCAAGAAGTGGCGGTCGTGGCTGACCACAATGAGCGTTCCTGTATAGCTATGGAAAAACTCCTCCAACCAGCGAATCGATTCCAGATCGAGGTGGTTGGTTGGCTCGTCGAGTAGCAGGGCTTGGGGTGTTCCAAAAAGAGCCTGGCAAAGTAATGCTCGGAACTGCTGGTCAGTCGGAATCGCCTTCATCTGTAGCTCGTGCTGCTCCTTCGCTACACCGGCTCCCACAAGCAATTCTTCCGCATTGGCCTCAGCACTATAGCCATCCTCTTCGGCGATGATCTCTTCGAGCTCCCCGAGCCGCATCCCGACAGCATCGCTCATCTCTCCCTCATAGAGCTGATCCCGCTCCTGCAGTGCTTCCCAGAGCCGTTTATTACCCATGATGATCACATCGATCACCTTCATTTCCTTAAACGGCTCGATGTTCTGTCTCAGAATCCCCACCTTATCCGGTAAGGAAACCGTACCGCTCGTCTGCTCCTCCATCCCCATCATGATCTTCAGCAGCGTCGACTTGCCCGACCCATTGGGCCCCGTCAAACCATAGCGATTGCCTGGGTTGAAGGCGATCGTCACACCATCGAAAAGGACCCGGCTCCCAAAGCTTTTCGAAATTTTGTCTAAGATAATACTCATGGCTGTTCAGGATACGAGAAGGGGAATAAAAAGAGAAGAAGCAGAAGCTGGAGCGGGTATCCAAATAGCCCGCTCCAAATAAGAACTTTTAGAAATAATAGGCCAAGCCGATAGAGGTGACCTGTTTTCTGGCTCGTGTAGAAAACTGAGCGGTATGAGTAATGATTTCACCTTCAAAGAAGGTTGGTCCTGAAGAACCGCTTGTTTTCACTCTCCAATACTGTACTGAGTAAAGGTATAAGCAACCTGGAGGCTGAGACATCGGGTGATCATATGCTCCACACCAAAACCTCCCCTAAATGCAACAGAAGTTCTCCTTTTATTCACTGAAATTAGGCTTGCAAAAGGAGGCAAACCAACTTCGCTTAAGCTATCTGTAAAACTTCCCTTGAATCTTTCTTTATTGACAGCACCACCAAGCAGTCCAAAGAACAAGGTTCTTTGGCAGAAAACCCAGCCGGGCTTAAAATCAAAAGTAAATTCTGCAGTGGAAAGTTTTGTGCGAGTATTGAGGTTTTCGGTTTGAACTGCTTCAAAAACCCCAGGGGTGATAGTAGTAGCAATTTCCTCATACTTATGGTTAATATCAAAGCTAGAAAAGTTGACCCCTAGCCGGCCTCCTAAGTAAATATTGCCACACTGAAGGCCCCAACCAGCAAAGACCTCTCCCCATGGTTTTATCCTATAATTCTTACTCTTTTCAATTAATTCATTGGTTTCGGTTGTTCCGGCAACTAGAACTGTTATTAAAGCATCAAATTTAGAGTCTGCCATTTGCGTGGTTATGCCGCCTGAGGCTCCGGCGTAAAAACCAGCGAAAGGGTGGTAATAATCACAGGGTGAGCTAGCGATTAAGCAGCTACTGGAGAAAATCAGAGTAAAAAATTTGGCAAGTTTCATCATTGACCTCTTTTCCTCAAACTAATTTTTTTTCAAATTTTTTGCCATTCTTTAAGCACGAGGATGGGTCTTGTCGTAGACCTCTTTCTTCAGCTTGGGGGAGACGTGAGTATAGATGGTGGTGGTGGCGAGGGAGGTGTGGCCCAGGAGGAGCTGGATCGTTTTGAGGTCCATGCCGTTCTCGAGCCAGTGGGTGGCGATGGTGTGGCGGATGGTGTGGGGGGTGATGTGGCCGGCAAGGCCACTCGACTTGAGGTAGGCGTCAAAGTTGCGGTCGACGGAGCGGGTGGAGAGGCGGGTACCGAGTTTGTTGAGGAAGATCGTGTGGGGGTCGGCTTCGGCTCTGTGGCCGTCGGCGTCCTGGTGGCGCTCGTGGTGGTTGAGATAGGCGGTGATCCAGTCGGCCGCGTTTTTGGTGATGGGGACGATTCGCTCTTTTTTCCCTTTACCACGCACTTTGAGAATGAGGGAAGAAAGGTCGCAGTCAGCACGATTGAGCCCCACCAGCTCACTGACGCGTAGTCCTGAGCTATAAAAGAGCTCCATGATGCAACGGTCGCGGAAGCCGAGATAATCGTTAGTGTCGGGTTGATCGAAGAGGCGCAGAACATGATCATAGGAGAGAGAGACGGGGATCCGCTTCTCCAATTTGGGGCTTTCCAGCTCCTCTGCGGGACTTTTCTCTATCCATTTTTGGCGCACACAGAAGTTAAAAAAGGTACGTAAGGAAGAGAGGCGCCTGACTATCGTCCTTTTCTGGATCTTGGCCTCGGCCAGGGAGGCGAGAAAATGACGGAGAGTTTTGCGATCAATCTGATCGAGTGAGATCGTCTCTTTTGAGAGGGGATGTGGAATGTGGCTGATCTTTGTCCCCTGTTTTTCAGCAGGAAGATCACGTTCTAGGAACTGTTTGAGGGCATTCAGATCGATGGCATAATTGCGGATCGTATGCTCTGAAGCATTTTTGACGGCGCGTAAGTAGTCGAGGAATTGATAGGCTTCGTGGATCATACTTTAAAAGTATGATGCATCGCTCTATTTGTCAAATGTTGAACACTTTCAGATCTTCTGCGGCATGAGTATTTGAAAAAATTGTGCGCGCTTCGTTTTCAAAGTCGCGCGGATTGAGATAGCGGGCTGAGAAGTGGGTGAGCACTAAGATTTCGACACCTGCTTCTTTGGCAATCGCTGCAGCCTGCTTTGCTGTGAGATGGTAATGCTTCTCAGCCAGATCATGATGCTCTTCGAGGTAGGTGCTCTCACACAAAAGAAGTTTCGCTCCCTTGGCAATCTCCACAGCACTTTTGCAGGGCCGCGTATCACTGACGATGGCGATCGCATCTCCTTTGCGGATCCAGCTCACCTCATCGAGCAAGACCCTTCTTCCCTCGATCTCGAGCTCTCCCTTTTCTTCGAGAGTGCGCACCAATGGTCCTAAAACTTTGGCCTCTTTCAGCTTGTTTGCATCAAATTTCCGCTTATCCGGCTCGGTAATTCTCCAGGCAATATTGTCGACCCCATGCTCCAAAAAGGCTGCCTCGATGCGAAAATGGCCATCCTCTTCAACGAGCCCCGCTTTGCTGACAGGATGTTCCACCACTTGAATCGTTTCATGATAGATCGTTCCATAGCGGAGACGATCAAAGTACTTTTTGCCGCTTGCAGGGTAGTAGCAGTGGACAGGATGGTTCACCTTATCCAGATTGAGCCGCATCAACATCGATCCCAGCCCCAAACAGTGATCTCCATGGAAATGGCTGACAAAGATCCGCGTCACACAGGTGGGTGCCACATTGGCGAAGATGAACTGCCTCTGGGTCCCTTCCCCCGGATCAAAGAGCAACCCCTCATCATTCCAGCGAAAAAGATAGGCCCCATGGTTCCGCCTCCTCGTCGGCTGCTGGCTCGACGACCCCAAAATAATCAAATCTTTCACAGACATAGCCAATAAGAATACAAAGACTTTCGTAATAATTCAACGCAAAGACGCTAAGGAATGTGGCCGACAGTCTAAATCGCGCAAAATATTCCTACAAATTCAACGCAAAGACGCAAAGACGCAGAGACGCAAAGAAAAAAAGGCCGCTTCGCGTACCCTCCTCTTTGCTTCTTTGCGTCTCTGCGTCTTTGCGTTGAATTATTACTAAACTTTAGCTTCAGTAGACTTTGGTTTTTTTGGCTTTTTAGTGGGAGGGGGTGGGGGAGGGGGTTGGCGGACGCGCATGTAGTCGACGAGGTCGATTTTGTTTTTGCGGGCGGTGGATCGCATGATGCAGTCGAGGGTGATGGTGGGGATGAGGAGGACGATGAAGGCGCCGACGCCGAAAAGGGGGGTGGTGCTGGGAAGGTAGTCGGCCGAGGTGAGGCCGATCAGGACTGCTGTTGCGAGGAGAGCTACGACTGAGGCGAGCATGAAGATATTGGCGCTCACGCGCAAACAGTCCAGTTTTTTATAGACTCTGCGATCGGGAGGGGGAGCGTGAAGTGAAACTGAGGAGCTCAAGGAAGAAGAGATAGACGTAGAGGACATAATTAACTTTTGACACGCTGTTGAAGGGCAAAGAAACGGAGCCTGCCGAGAAGGTATCCGAGAAGACCGCCGGCTATGTGGGCACTATTGGCGATGGTGATGGAGCTTTCAAAGCCGCTCGTCAACTGCAAGAAAAAGAAGATGAACTGCAGCAGGAACATGCCCACCACGAAAATGGCGAGGAAAATGAGGGTGAAACGCTGGAGGAGGTAACCCTCCCAGGGCGCTACCTGCTGTCTGGCCCAGATAAAGGCAGCCATGCCGACAACGATGCCTGAGAGACCCATAAAGAAGGGGCCGCTCATCAAATATTGAGCGGTGTTGGAAACAATTCCCGTGAGGAGAATAAAAATGAGGTAGCGAAAGGATCCCATTCGATATTCGATCTGATTGCCCAGCAGAATGAACCAGATGAGGTTGAAGAAAATGTGGAGCAGATCGAGGTGGAGAAGAGCCGGTGTAAATAGGCGCCACACCTGCCCCTCACCGATTTTTTCAAAAAGAGGACCCTTGTAGGCTAATGGATAGTTGCCATTCTTGAAATGGTTGACGATCCTTTCGTAAATGCCCATCCAGACAGGGGTCTGACGCATCTCTTGGAGAATTTTTCGCGCTTCGGGCGAAGGGGGGTTTTGGCGTTCAATTTCAATGGGGGTATAGACTTTGAGTAAGCGATCTCTGAGTTGAAAATAGAGAGGATAGTCATAGATCAGAGCTGTTTCTAAGGTGGAGAGAGTGGGTGCCTGGATGACACCTGGGATCGCAGGCGGGGTCAAGTGGCCTCTTTGCAGAAGGGAGAGTAAAAAGAGCGAAACGGTCAAGAAGAGCACGACGATGGAGATAGGGCCATATGGGGAGGGTGAAAGGATACGACGTCGACGAGGTACTGGCTGTTCTTCATCGCTCGCTGGTGCGCCACGATCAGCGTGCCCTCTGATTTTTGTCTGGTAACGGGAATCAGTGGGATTAGCTTGATATTCTCTGTAGAGGGCTTGGGCCTGCTCGACCTGATCTTCGTCATAGACCCAGATCCGATATTGCTCCTTTCCCTGGGGACTCTCCTCACATTCGTTTTTGATGCCTTGTGAGGTTAAATAATAAGAAAAGGCAGAAGGGTTTTCGCGCTCAGTGGCAGTGATTGTACAAATCAGCCTCATGAACTCCTAAGAATCGTAGAAATAATCTCTGAAGTAGCAAGCCCAGGGATACGATCGACAAGATGAACTTTTCCTCCATACTGTTTGACTACTTCGGATTCGATGCAATTTTCGCCATATTCGATGCCGTTGACATGCACATCAGGTCGAATTTTGGCTAAGATCGCCCGGGGATCTGTCTCATCAAACCAGGTCAAATAGTCGATAAAAGCAATGGCTGAAAGCATTTCCAAACGGTATTCAAGGTGAATAATGGGTCGCTTAGGGCTTTTATAGGCCTTGACTGAGGCATCAGTATTGACAGCGACAATGAGGATGTCGGCTACTTTCGATGCTTCATAGATCATATACATGTGACCGGCATGGAGAAGGTCAAAAGAGCCATTGAGCGTGGCAATGCGCTTGCCCTGTCGTCTTAGATTCTCAACTCTCTTTTCTAAGAGCGCCGGTTCGATCAGTTTACTCGTTCTATACTCTTGCCAACTCGGCTTCATGCAGGCAACTCCGGGAAAGCGATCGGGTAGATTTCGTCATAATGCTCCACAAAATGGACACCGATCCCTTTTTTTAAATAGTCTGGCAGCTCATCAAAATCGCGCTGATTATCTTTTGGCATGATGAGCACCTCTAGGCCCGACCTGCGCGCTGCGATTAATTTTTCACGGATACCACCGACACCGAGAATGCGACCTGTCAACGTGATCTCGCCTGTCATCGCTAAGTTGTCTAAAACAGGTGTATCGAGAAGGAGAGAGAGGAGTGCCGTCACCATCGTCGTTCCAGCTGAGGGGCCATCTTTCGGGGTTGCCCCTTCGGGAATGTGGATGTGGACTTGCGATTTTTCGAAGAAGGTATAGCCCGGTGCATATTTATAGACAGCGCTGTGCAGATAGCTCCAAGCAATTTGTGACGATTCTTTCATCACATCGCCTGCCTGCCCTGTCAGATGCATATCGGTGCGTTCTCCGGCGACTTTGATCGCTTCAATATAGAGGGTGGCGCCTCCATGAGAGGTCCAGGCCAGCCCTGTCGCCACACCCACAGGGGTTCTTTCGTAAAAGCGATCGCTGAGAAAGATCGGTTTTCCGAGATATTCTGTCAGATTGTTTTTGGTGATCGTATGCTTCACTATTTTTTTGCGTCCGCCCCGTTCCCTCCCTTTGACCACCTCTAGGGCAATTTTTCTCAGAATTTTTTTGATCTGATTTTCGAGATTTCGTACCCCTGATTCCCTCGCATAGCCATTGATGATAACGCGGAGTGCATCTAGGGTAAAGGAGACGTCGTTGGCATTTAACCCCATCTGCTTGCGGGCTCTCGGCAGGAGATATTTTTTTGCGATTTCGATCTTTTCTTCCATGATATAGCCCGAAAGGCGGAGCATTTCCATCCGGTCGATAAGGGGCTCTGGAATCGTATCGGGCATATTGGCCGTCACGATAAAGAGGATATTAGAGAGATCGACGCGGACATCGAGATAGTGGTCGAGAAAGTCGCGGTTTTGTTCAGGGTCGAGCACTTCGAGAAGAGCAGAAGCAGGATCGCCCTGATAACTTACCCCCATCTTGTCCACCTCGTCGAGCATGATGACCGGATTCATCGTTTGGCTATACTTCAGCGCCTGGACCATTTTGCCCGGCATTGCTCCGATATAGGTGCGCCTGTGGCCTTTGATCTCGGCTTCATCGCGCATGCCACCTACAGAAAAGCGGAAGAATTTGCGGTTGAGGGCGCGCGCGATGCTTTTGCCAATACTCGTTTTACCAACACCCGGTGGCCCGACGAGGCAGAGAATGCTCCCCTTTACACCCCCTGTCAGCTTGCCGACGCTGATTAACTCTAAAATGCGCTGCTTGATATCTTCCAATCCATAGTGGTCTTTGTGAAGAATCGCTTCCGCTTTGATCAGATCGTGCCGCTCTTTGCTATACATGCCCCAGGGCACAATGGTGAGCCAGTCAAGATAGTTCCGGCAGACGCCGTATTCAGCAGAGGCAGAGTCCAAGGTTTGCAGCTTCTCCATCTCTTCTTGGACCGTCTCCATCGCTTGTGGAGGAACTGTGCGCTTTTTCAGCCGCGCATCAAACTTTTCCGTGTCGATTGACTTCTCTTCTTTTTCGATCCCCAGCTCTTTTTTGATCGTTTTGAGTTGTTCACGTAAGAAGAACTCTTTCTGAGTTTTGGAGATCGTCGCTTCGATCTTCTGGTTGATGCTACTCTGGAGGCGGCTTAAGTCGAGCTCCTTCTTTAAGAGCGCTAGCGCCTTTGTGATGCGCAACTCCATATCAAACGCTTCCAATACCTCTTGCAGCTCTTCCCGAGTCGCAGTGGTCAACGCAACGGCAAAATCGGCTAATTTGCCAGGCTCAGTAAAGTCGGAGTGGCCTAAAAAGATCTGGAGCTCCTCTTTAAAGAGAGGATTGAGTTTGAGCAGCTCCTTGATCACCGAAATGATGTTGATCGAATAGGCCTTCAATTCATCGGTAATCGTATGACTTTCGGGATGATAGGCCACATGGGCGCGGAGAAACTTGTCTTCTCCCTTCACGGGACGGACGATTTCGACACGCTCTTCCATATTCAAGATCACCTGTGCACCGCCGCCCTCCACAGGAATGATACGGAGAATGCGCGCTAACACACCGACCTTATAGAGATTGGAGAAGCCCACTTTGTAGATGTTGGCATTCTCTTTCTTCGTTAAAACCAGGGCGATATATTTCTCTTCCTGTTTCGCCACCATCTTTAACACTTCATAGAAGGGGCCAGGCTCGATCATCACGGGAGCCGCCATACCGGGGAAAAAGGGACGTCTGTTCAAGGGAAGCACATAGACTTCACTGGGATAGCGGGGAGTGAGAGGCGCATTCGTTTCAAAGGCTTCTTCGAGAGCATCTTCGAGCTCAGCTTCGAAAGAAGTATCATGTTCTTGGTTCTTATCCAATGTTAGACCTTAATAGATTAACGGTTCAGTGTAACAACGCCCTTCAAAAGATGCAAGAGATGGAATATATATCTTTTAATTAAACCTTAGATTACCATATTATTTTAATTTCTTTATATGTCAGTTATAAATACGTTAATCATAGACACAAGCACTGATAAACCGATCATTATTTTTTCAAAGGGTACAACTGTTTTATTGAAAATTGAATTGCCCGCAGGAATGCCCACATCCCGCTACCTTTTAAGCTCTATTTCTGAAGGGGTTAAGCAGTTAAACTTTCAAATAAATGCTCTAGCTGTAAGCGTAGGACCCGGCTCTTATACCGGCATCCGTGTAGGCGTTGCGGCAGCCAAAGGGCTCGCTTTTCCCCGCTCATTGCCCCTCGTCGGATTCTGCTCTCTTGAGGGATTTATCCCCTCAGTCGATGGCCGCTTTGCCTCACTCATCGAGGCACGTCTAGGAGGCTCCTATATCCTCCTCCAAGAGCGGCATGGTCGGAAAATTATCCCTCACTCCACTCCAGCCTTCATTCCCAAAGAGGAGCTCGCACTCTATTTAGCCGACTGGCCACTCCAAGTAGGTCCCCACCTCTGCTATCCTGACGCTCACCATCTTGCTCATCTCTCTGCTCAGAAATTAGCAGAAAATCAAAAGAAAGATTTAGAAATTCTCTATTTACGCACACCAATCTATCGTAAGTAATAAGAAAATGATGTATAGTTCTCCCCTATGGAAGTCTCTGCTGAAGTCGATCTATTTTCTACCTGGCTCCTTCAATATGGCAGCTTCGTTCTCTTCTTTCTGCTCTCCCTCGGCATTTTAGCTCTCCCCGTTCCCGAGGAAACCCTGATGGTCATGTCTGGGGTTCTCATGAGTAAGGGTAAGCTCAATATCCCGCTAACCATTTTCTTCTGCTATGCTGGGGCTATCGCCGGCATCACCACGAGCTATCTTTTGGGCCGCACAGCGGGCCACTTCCTCATCACAAAGTATGGCCGCTGGGTCGGGATCACTCCTGCCCGCCTCGAGGTCGCCCATCAGTGGTTCAGCCGCCTTGGCAAATGGCTCCTGATGGTCGGCTACTTCATTCCTGGGGTTCGCCACCTCACCGGCTTCTCCGCCGGCACTACCAGGATGGAATACCCCACATTCGCCCTCTTCGCCTATACAGGCGCCATCCTCTGGGTCTCCCTCTTCCTCGCCCTCGGCTACTTCCTCGGTGGCTACTGCCTCAACTTCTACAACGAGCTTGAGGAGATCGACATCGTCAGCATTGCGATCATCATCCTCGCCATCCTCGTCACCATCTTTTTCATCCGCCGCCGCTCCCGCAAAACCTAAAAATTTCAAAAAAAACCAGCATGAAAAAAAATCTTTACTAAACAGAAAGGATAGGGATGAAAAAATCTTTCAGGAAAAGTATGACTTCTTCCAAGGTGACATGCTCTTCCCCGATATTCCTGAGAAAAAAATCCCAGCGTTCCATGATTTTAGGGGATTTGTAAAATGCTTCTGAAAATGCATGTGGGTTCTGATCTACGATGGTTTTCCTATTTGAAAACACTTTGAGAAGAATGGGTTTCATTTCTTGTGGTCGAATTTGGAACTGCTGGATCATTTTCCAAATATCGTAAAAATCTTTCATGCGGGTATTTGCTAGCCCTAGTTTGATGATTGCGTCCATTTTTTCTGCGATCATCGTCTCTGGTGTATACCCCTTCAACTGAGGGCATGGAAACTCCAATAACGTGGGATAGTTCAAATCCACAGGTTGAGGAAATATTTTGTCGTTAAATCCGATGTCGATTCTCAAAGGAAGTTTGGTCGATTCTCAAAGGAAGTTTGGCTGAAAAAAGTTGTGCAAAAAATCGAGCAGACAGTCCAATGTATTCCGTTTCAATTTGAGATTCAATGACTTTTATTTCTTTTGTATCAAATTTAATACCATCTGGTTGCACAGAAAAATCACAAATTTCTCTAAGGGATCGTCTTATATTATCGTTTGAGTTACCAACTTTAGCAAGTAGATCAATATCCAATGTGGTGCGATGTGTTTCTGGGTTCCATACTTTAAGCATCAGTCCCCCTTTCAGAAAAAAAGTCTCTTTGTGTGGAGAAAGACTGAGCCGGTATAAAAACCGTTCCATCGCATAATAACGGAGAATTTCCTGAGTAGGGCGCTTTTTCTTTAAAGCAATATTCTTCAATTTTGTGTAAACAGACTCTTCCAGATTCTTTTTCTCACTATTCACTCAACCACTCACTATTGTTTCCATGATTGGGGCTAAAATTCTCACAACTCTGCATATTTTTGCAAAATCGTACAGCTTGTCGAGGTTTGTGCGTCCCTGTCGCCAATACTCTTTGAAAGCCTCTAAAACAACATCCATTCCGATCTTTTGTCTGAACTTCAAACAGTCAGCCAATGTCTTTTCGATGCTATAAATCCTAACTTGGCACCCATCGATAGAGATAGTTTCGATGCCCTCGTGATAGGAAGCATTACTGTATAGAAAACATCTTAGAGGAGGATATTCTATTTTGGGGATTCTGGATGCCTTTGGAAGAGCAATATCCACAGCATGAGGAATTTGAGTAGTCAAATTATAGTATGAAAGAGCGGAGATCAAACAAATCACACCTTTAGGAATCTTTTTTGCGACAATTACCAAATCAGGTTCCGAAAAATCAGGTAATGAAACTAAACGAAATACTCCTCTTCCAAGAGATTCAATGATCCTCTCATCCCTCATTCTGTAAAGATCTCTCGGATGAATGCCTAATTGTAGAGCCTCCGAAGTTCGTAATGTACCACCCTTCTGTCTAAAAATATCTATGCGCTTCTCTTCTCTGGATCCACTTTCCATATAAAAATCTAATTAAGATTGCTGGATAAAAATGCTGGTTGTTTTTCGTTTCTAAAGGCAATTCTATCCACATTGTCTAAAAAAATCTAGGGAATCTTCATCTTCATGATCCACTGCACATTCGCGAAAAAAATCAAAAATTTAATAATATATTAATAATTATCAATTATAATATTTAATAAAAAATTAAATATGAGGTAACTATGTCAATTTGGTAACACCTGGGAAAAGCTGGACCCCTCAAAATTAGAACACTTAAGTTGCATGGGAACCGTCTCTTTTGAAAGGCTAAAGGAAAAAATTTTCGGGATTAAGAGAATAACGGGATTATAAGACTTTATTGAAAAATTGAGCCCGTATAAGCTGTCTTATCTTGTAAACTTAAGAGAGGTCATATGGGGCTCAGCACATATAGTATGATGATGAAAGGAACACCGCAAGAATATCTTTTTCAATTTAAGAAGCAGGTTGTTAAAAGTGCTCAAGCAGAAGGAATTAAGCCTGCGATGAGAAGGTGGGGCTTAGGTAGAAATACCATCCGACGTTGGTTGAGAAACTTTGAAGCGGAAGGGAATAAAGGTCTTTATGACAAAAGAAAAGGCCCTAACCATATTCCCCACAAGATTTCCCCAGAGCTAGAGAAGAAAATTATCCAAGCCCGCCACGAAGTGCCTTGTTATGGCCCCAGAAGATTGAAGTATTTTTTCAATATAGAGTGCTCATTAGATGCTATCTACAGGGTGCTTAAACAAAACGGTCTCACTGTCAAGAGACGCAAAAAATATCAAAAGAAGAACGATTTGAGAGAGGCTAAAGCAAAGTATCAGGCTTTTGGTCATATGCAAATGGATTTAAAGTATTTAAGGGATATTCCTAACTACTGGGGATAACTTAAACCTTTAAAGCTTCCACGTTTTCAATACACTGTGAGAGATACCAAATCAGGTATGCTCTTTCTAGGCTTTTCGGATGAGCTTTCAGAACTTAATGCGAGAACGATGATCGATTATGTGTTAAGACGCTTACGCTCACAAATGCCCGATAAAAAGATCATTGTGCAAACAGATAATGGTGTGGAATTTGGAGGAACAACAAGACATTTTGAGAAATCTCCCTTTTGCCAAGCTGTGCAGGCCCATGGCGGAGAGCATCTCTTCATTCCTCCGAAGCTGTGCAATGCAAATGGCGATGTGGAAAGTCTCCACAACCTTATTGAGACAGAGTTTTTTGATATTGCTAAATTTGAATCTAGGGAAGATTTTATCCGAAAAGCTGAGAGCTACCGACTCTTTTTCAATTTAGAAAGGCCTAATAGCTATAAAGGAGGCAAAACACCCTGGCTGATTGCCCAGCAGGACTGGGCAGATAATGATCTAGCTAGTTATGCTGCAATAATAGAAACCGTCGATTTAGATAAAATGACCGTAACTGGTTATTCTAAGCGGGGTCCAGGTCTACCCAATTCTCCCGTAACTATGTCAATTCAAGGAAGCAGTGAAAAAAAATCGGATTACATCTCTCTCGCGGGAGACAAAGAGTTCGAGTTGAACTTACAAGGTAAGTGCCGTCTCGATAGTTTGATGTCTATGTCACAGATGGCTACCGTGGCTGCGATTGGCTTTTGTATTGGGTATTTTAGCTGTATACTGCCATACGGGGTTCGGAACTCCTTCGCCCCTTCCAGCTCATCCCACATTTATTGACCAAATGATATTGTCAGTAAAGGAGATACTTCAAAATCCTTTGGCAATCGTGGGTATTGTCGGCAGTAGCGTTTTTGGTGGGGTTGCTCTTGCAGGAGGCTATAAGATGCTGAAAAACCTTACCGAAGATGAAAGAAAGGAGTATTTAGAAAATTATCCTCCCCAGGAAGATCTACATCCTATCTAAAATCGGAGGCCGCACGCGCGGCCTTTTGCGACGTTCATTGAAAGTTAATCTCGAGATTGTTAAAATCTCCTTTCTTGTTATACGAAAACAATAAGGATAACTATGCCAAGTGTCAAAGTGCGGATTGGAGAGACGATCGAGAAGGCTCTCAGAGCGTTAAAAAAGAAGCTTGATAAAGAGGGTGTGATGAAGTCGGCGAAGGCCCACCGTTTTTATGATAAGCCTTCTGTCAAAAAACGTGCGAAATCGAAAGCGGCTGCTAAATACAGAAATCGATGAGAGCTGGCGAGCAGATGGATTATTACGAAATCCTAGGGATCTCTAAGGGCGCTACTGAAGAGGAGCTGAAAAAAGCCTATCGTCAGAAGGCGCTCAAGTATCATCCTGACAAAAATCCCAACAACCCTGATGCAGAGGCCCATTTTAAGGAGGTCTCGGAAGCCTATGAGGTCTTGAGCGATCCCAAAAAGCGGGAGATGTATGACCGCTATGGCAAAGAGGGGGTCTTCGCGGGTGCCGGTGCGCCTGGTGGAGCTCAGGGCTTTGGCTCTATGGAAGAGGCCCTACGTACCTTCATGGATGCTTTTGGCGGCGGTGGCGGCGAGTCGATCTTCGATACCCTCTTTGGGGGTATGGGAGGGGGACGCGGAGGCAGAGCCCAGGCCCGTCAAGGGGCTAGCAAAAAGGCGACGATCCGGATCTCTTTCGAAGAGGCGGCGAGAGGGGCAGAAAAAGAGCTTCTCATCACACGTAATGTGGTCTGTAAAACGTGTCAGGGGAGCGGTTCGGCCTCTCCAGATGGTGTCAGAACTTGTCCCAGATGCGAAGGCCAAGGTCAAGTCTTTCAATCACGTGGTTTCTTCAGCATGTCCTCACCCTGCCCACAATGTGGTGGCGAGGGTAAAATTATCACCGATCCTTGCAAAGAGTGCCGCGGCACTGGTCATACCAAAGAAAAGCAACATGTCAAGGTGCACATTCCAGCTGGAGTCGATACAGGGATGCGCCTCAAAATGTCCGGCTATGGCGATGCGGGCGAAGGGGGAGCTCCTGCGGGAGATCTCTATGTCTTTATCAACGTCGATAGCCATCCTGTTTTTGAGAGGGAAGGGGATGATATCCTCCTCGAGCTGCCGATCGGTTTTGGAGAAGCAGCGCTCGGCGTCAAGAAGGAGATTCCCACTCTAGCAGAGAGCTGCCGTCTCACCATTCCTGAAGGGACGCAGAGCGGTAAGGTCTTTCGGGTGAAAGGCAGAGGGTTTCCCAATGTGCATGGAAGAGGCTCTGGAGATCTTTTGGTGAAGATCACCGTCGAAACACCGACCCATCTGACACAAAAGCAGAAAGAGCTCTTACAAGCCTTTGCCAAAACAGAGGGTGTCGACAATCACCCACGCAAAAAGAGCTTCACGGAGAAGATCAAGTCATTTTTTGCTGACCCTTCTCCGTAAAGTAAGTCGATCACAAACCAGGGAGGAACGTGAGCCAGTCTACACAAACCCAATCTCAGACGGCACTACAAACCTTAAAAATCCTCTATCTCTCTCGCTTTGCCGATGAGAAAATGGCCAAGCTGGCCAAGCAGAATAAAGGAGGCACCTTCCAGCTTTCGGCTGCGGGGCATGAGCTGGTCGGCGCTGTCTGCGCACAAAGTTTAGTCTCTGGCAAAGATTGGGGTTTACCCTACTACCGAGATCAAGGTTTCGCATTGGGGATCGGTTGTGAGTTGACAGAGCTGTTCGGCGTCTTTTTGGGGCGCGAAACGGTCAACCACTCGGCGGGAAGAATGATGCCCCACCACTATTCCGATAAGAAGCGGCGTATCATCTGCCAATCGAGCGTGGTCGGCTCTCAATTTCTCCATGCCGTAGGGAAGGCGATCGCGATCAAAAATTTGGGCAAAGATGAGCTGGTCTATGTCTCCGCAGGAGAGGGAGCCACCTCACAAGGCGACTTCCACGAGGCTCTCAATTTTGCCTCGATCCATCAGCTTCCCGTCATTTTTGTCATCCAGAACAATGGGTGGGCCATTTCTGTTCCTGTCGAAGAGCAGTCTGCAGGTGGCAGTTTGATCGAGGTGATGCGTGGCTATTCCGGTATGAGTGTGGAAGAGGTCGATGGCACCGATTATCTCGCCCTGAAAGAGGCGATGGAGAGAGCTGTGAAACGGGGACGAGAAGGGCGAGGTCCGACAGCGATGATGGCCCATGTCCCCCGCTTAGCAGCGCATAGCAATAGCGACAATCCCAAAAAGTATCTAAGAGACGAGATGGAGCTCCATGCATTGGCGCGCGACCCGATTCCTGTTTTTGAAAAATGGCTGAGCGATCAGGGAATTGAGTTTACAGCTGTGCGCGAAGCTGCCCAAGCAGAGGTGGAAGCCGCTGCTGCTGCCGCGGAAGCTCTTCCTTTCCCTGCACAGGGCAGTAGCCGTATGCATGTTTTTGCTCCCTTTGATCCTCCTGTTCCTTTATCAGAACAGCCTCCACAGGAGGGTGAGAAGATCGTTATTATGGATGCGATCAACCATGCATTGATCGAGGAGATGGAACAAGATCCCCACGTGGTCGTCTTTGGACAAGATGTGGCTCACGGCAAAGGGGGAGTTTTCGGGATCACCCGCACTCTGACAGAACGGTTTGGAAAGGAGCGCTGCTTCAACACTCCTTTAGCCGAGTCGACGATCATCGGCCTCGCCATCGGCCTATCGATGGATGGCATCCATAAGCCCGTTGCCGAAGTCCAATTTGCCGACTACCTCTGGACAGGGATCAATCAGCTCTTCAATGAGGCTTCCAGCATCCACTACAGGTCTAACGGGGAGTGGGAGGTGCCGATCGTCGTGCGCATGCCCTGCGGCGGCTACATTCAGGGCGGCCCCTATCACTCACAAAGTATCGAAGGCTTTCTCACCCACTGCCCAGGGTTAAAAGTGGTTATCCCAAGCAATGCTGCCGATGCAAAAGGGCTGTTAAAAACGGCGATCCGTGATCCCAATCCGGTACTCTTTTTAGAGCATAAGGGACTCTACCGTCAGCAGAAATTTTGTGCCCGCCCCGAACCCTCCAAAGACTATCTCATCCCCTTCGGTCAAGCCTCCACAGTTCGTTCTGGAACTGACCTCACAGTCATCTGTTGGGGCATGATGGTGGTGATGGCAGCAGATGTGGCCGAAAAGCTAGCCTTCGAAGGTATTTCTATCGAAGTGATCGATCTGCGCACTCTCGTGCCACTCGACAGCGCCACCATCATCACCTCGATTCAAAAGACAGGTAAGGCATTGATCGCTCACGAAGCGCCCCGCAACTGCGGGTTTGGCGCCGAAATCGCCGCCCGCATCGCCGAAGAGGCCTTCGAGTATCTCGATGCCCCCATCCAGCGCGTCTGCGGCTTCGACAGCCCCGTCCCCTACAGCAAAACGCTCGAAAACGAGGTCCTTCCCCAAACCGCCGATCTCGAGTCCGCCATCCGCCACCTCGCGAGGTATTAAATGGCCATCTCTGTAGCAACAGAAGTGAGCAACCCCCTCATATCAGCAAACACGCAAACCCCAAAACTCAAAATCATCATCGAGGCGATCAGCATCATTCTGTTGATTGGGAGCTTGGTCGCTGCGGGCCTTCTCTTTCCGCGGATGGGCTACCCCGCATGCGCCATTGCAGGGGGCGGCATCGCCCTCACCATTCTCAGCTTTGCTCTAGTAAGCTATTGCCGACCAGAACCTACACCTCCCTCCTCTTCTGCCACCTTCACTCCACTGCTCAATCAGCAATTTGAGGCTTCAGAAATGAAGATCGCGGAGCATCGCATTGCCGATATCCCCCTCGAATTCCTCTTTAAACCTCCCACCCTATCTGATCGACTCGATCCCCGTTCCTGGTATCACGACTCATGGAATGTGATGGAGGATCAGAAAAATCAGGAGGCAATGCGCGCTGTCCATTCTCGTATCCAGGCTCTCAATCAAGCCTTCAACTTCGAAGAACGTTTCAAGCGATTGGATTGTGATGATCTGCGGGTGAAAGATCTGATGGGGCCCCTCTCTGCCAAGAGTTCTCTCTTATTAAAGATGATGCTGGATGAGGAGCTAGTGACGCTCACACTCTCTTCGGTTAGCTCAATCAAAGACAAAAAGGTCTGGAAGGCCTTTGGCCCGCGCCTGATTGCCTTGAGTCGTCAACATCCTCAATACACTTTCCCTGCTCTTCTCACGCAAGAAAGTGTCGGAACCATCCCCCTGATACATCTTCCCAAGCTGAAAGCAGAAATGATCAATGCTCACCCGCAGCTTTTCCCACCCCTCACCCTGCTCCTTATCGAGACTGAGGAGCTACAAAAAATAGAGCTCACGAAACTCTCTGATGAGCATCTACAGATCCTCTTTTCCTGTAGATTTTATGATTCTGCGCCTGATCCCCATAACTGCTACTATCCCTTTGTCCAGCGTCTCAAACCTGAGCAGGTCAATGGAAGCTTACAGCGCATTTCCCAGATGCAGATCAATAAATACTCACATCCCGACCACAGAGGCTGGATCACGGTATTCACTAACCATGGTTATGAACTTCTGGACCGCCTCAGCGAAACCCAGATTCTCCATCTTGATCTCTCCCTGATGACCCCCCAAATTTTTAATGTTATTTTTACAACCACTCATACCTTTTCTGGAGCCAACAAACTCCTCCCCAAATTCCCCCTAGCCTCGATCTACCGGTTGATGCGTTTCTTTCCCAAAGATAGCTTATGGCACTGCATTGGAGAAGCACATGCTCTTGCTTTTGAATTCTCCCAAATTGCCGACGATCATCAAAGAAAGGAGGTGTTTAATAAACTCTTCCCCTGGTATCCCCTGAAAAAATGTACCCTAGAACGCATTCAGGAACTTTCTCCTCTCTTCTCTGATCTCCATTGGCGCGCTATCAGGGAGGAGCATGCGGGTTCCCTCGACTACTCTCGCATCCCTGAAGCCAATCGTCAAAGAGTCCTCAACCTCATCTTCGAAGGCGGAGGTTCCTACTCATCTGCCGCTCTCTACCTCCCTAAGCTCTCCTCCACCCAAAAAGCGTTCGTCAAACCCTACCTCTCCCCCGAGGCCCTTAAACACCTTTGATATTTGAACGAGAATCAGTGATTCCCTTGCTGTAACAATATACCCGACGCACCATCACTCGGCTATCGCCTCGGATGATGGCGCGGGTAAAGCTCACCGAAGGTCGCTACGCTCCCAACGGCTCGGAAAATTCATGTTTGAGAGGATTTTTTAACATTGACATTACAGTGAGACTGGGGATGAAAGAATTCCATTCTTACGTTATTATTCATCCAAACTGAATAAGGTAACTATGAACTTTAAGTATGAAAATCCGGTGGTTGTCTTTAAGGGGAGAAGAATCGATGTGGTGGAGATCGATGTTCTCGATCCGAAAGGAAGAAAGGTGAAGCGGGAGGTTGTCGACCATCCGGGTGCGGTGGTGATTTTGCCGCTGCTGGACAATGGGGATGTGGTTTTGATTCGCAATGAGCGTTATGTGGTGCAGCAGACGCTGTGGGAGCTGCCGGCGGGGACGATTGATGAGGGGGAAGCGCCAGAGGCATGTGCGGAACGGGAGTTGGAAGAGGAGACAGGCTATCGTGCAGGCAAGCTGGAGCCGCTCTTTGACTGTTTTTCTACGCCTGGCTTCTCTAATGAAATCCTCCACATCTTTTTAGCCGAAAATCTCCACCATGTCGGGCAATCGCTAGAGGAGATGGAGAAGATCGATGTCGAGCCGCTCCATCTGGATGTGGCTCTAAAAATGATTCGAGAGGGGATTATCCGCGACGCCAAAACGATCGCTGCGCTTCTTTTTTTCTATGCCTATCGCCAAAAGCATGATCGCCGTCAAAAACGCCGCTAAGAGCCAGGGAGCCATCGACGAGATATGGATCGTTTTCAGTGCAATCGGGGGTGATTCGGTTAAGCGGAGTAAGGTATCGCAGTAGAGACCATTGAGGAGATGCGCCCAAGGACCAAGGAAGAGGCTGGCGATAAAGAAGAGAAGGGCAAAACTGGCGCACAAGGGGAAGAAGAGGTTGTAGAGCAAACCGCTTAAGGGGAACTGGTGAAAGGTAAATAAGAGCAAAGGGAGAAGGGTGATGTGGACTGCGCTTGTGAGTGCCAACCCTTCACGCAAAAGTGACACATAGATATAGCCCTGTTGCCATAACCAGTGACGAGGGAGAATGTGTGATAAACGCTCTTTCGGAATCCATTTTTGCAGCCAAAGGTCGCAGGGTGCATAGAAGAAGAGAATGCCCGCAGTGGCCAAGTAGCTGAGTTGGAAGCTCAGTGTAAGCGCTGAGAGAGGGTCTATTAGAAGCGCTAAACAGAGGGCCACTCCCAATCCATTTTGAGCCGAGCACCTTCTTTCTATAAGCAGTCCAAGCAGAAAAGCCATCGCCATGATCCACGCGCGCAGTACGGAAGGAGTGGGACCGACAAAGAGAAAGTAGGCTGTCAATCCTGCCATCAAAAAGAGAGATTCGAGCTTGGAGGGCAAAAAGAGGCGCAAAATCAGGTGGAGGGCCAGCGCGATCAATGAAAAATGGAGTCCTGAGATCGCCATGAGATGGGAAAGGCCGAGCTGACTAAACTCTTTCTGCATCACCCGATCTTCCAACTGGCCTGTGATCATCCCTGTTAAAAAATGGGCGGCTCGAGGCTGCGGGATGTTGCGCTCAATATAGCCTTTCACTGCCTCCTGCGCCCTATAACGCAGGTCGCCGAGATTCCAATGAGAAGCTCTCTCCTGCCAGAGCCCTTGCGCTTTTAACTGATGCCAAGGCCCCTGAGCTTTTAACTGATATTGTTTGTTGCGCAGTTCGCGAACCGTTCCTTTGATCTGATACTTCCTCCCTGCACTGTGCAGATTTTTGGCAAAACATCTGCAAGGGATGAACCCTTTTTCTGTTTTCAACTTTCCTTGATAGGACCAACCGCCGCTGTAGCGCTCGCTCTTGCGGATCGTCTCGATGGTAAAAATTCCCTCCACCTCACTCCCACTTGGAGGAAAGAAAAAGAATTGATAGCAGATCGCGAGAGGGACTAAGAAAAGAGCCACTGACGCAAAAAGATTTTCTTTACGGAGCAGTAAGAGAAACGGAACCACCGCTAGAGCGGTTTGCAGAGAAAAAAGAGTCCCGCATAAGAGGATGATCCCATAGAAGAGGGCGGGGGTTCGTAATCTTATGTGAAAAATCGACTCGTTCATAATTGGAAAGAACATTATACTAACCTGAATTTTGGGTTTTTTTCCCTCAGATTCAGGCAGTTTACTTGCACCTCTTGTGCTTTTCGCCCTTGCAGAGGGCCTTTGGCCATTTGCTGCGGCCGAAAATCCCAAGATTTGCTGCGTAAACTCCTCTGAATCTGAGGGAAAAAAAACCCAAAATTCAGGTTACTTCTCCCTATGGCTGAACAGATGTTCAATTTCTTCTCCGATCACGGTGAAAATCCCCCTTTTCATCAGGTCATCGCTCTTCATGAGCCTCCCTTTCTTTCATGGGAAGAGAGAGTGGCGGAAATTCCCCTTTTGCCTCGTGGTTGGTATGAGTTGGCTAAACTCCCTGTCGCGGATAGAATTGAATTTACCCATGATTTCTGGTTCACGAAACTTCCTTTCATTGCCAGTGCCAATCTGGAAAAAAGGCTCAACGAGTTCTTTGAAACTGTGGAGGAAATAGTCCTCTTTGCAACCCAAGTCAAGCAGGGAGGTCCCTTCGATCTCCACATGGTTTATAGCCTCAAAGATGATTTGGGCTATTTTCAAGGCCACTCTCCTGCCTCTCCTGAGGCCATTGACCGTTTAGTCAAGCAATTTGCTCATGTCAATCTCCCTCCCGATTATCTCGCCTTCCTTCAGATTCATGATGGCTTCAGCAAATATACAGATACAGGGCTGATCCGGTTGAAAGATATGGTGCAGGTCTATCAGCGTCTCCAGCATCTGCTAATCGAGGATCTGCTAGTGCGGCCTGATGGCCAAATCATCAGTCCCGAAACATTGATCCCCTTCTATGAATCGTTTGGCCTCCATGCCTATCAATGCTTCTACGCCGATTGGTATCCCGAAATGGAGATGGGCAATCTCTATTTTTCAGAACATGACCGCTCGATCAGTAACTATTTAGATAGTCAAACTCTCGAAGAAAATCTTGCTTTTCCTTCGTTTTTAGGATGGCTCATCTTTTATTTAGAAGACATTTGGCATCCATGAAACTGGATCAATTTTATCAAGAATTTGGAGAGGAGTTAGAGCTACAGCTGATCGCTGGGAAGAAAGGGCTAGAAAATGAGCTCACACTTGCTGAAGCTGAGATTCCTGGCCTGAGCCTAGCCGGTTATCGAAAAGCTTTGACCCAGCAGCGGGTGCTCGTCTTTGGGCCTCCTGAACTTGCCTACTTAAAAGAGTTTCCACCCAGAGAATTGGAAAAACGGCTCCAGCTACTTTTAAAGAGGAAAGTCCCTGCTCTCTGCGTGGCTGAAGGACTATTGCCACCCAAACAGGTCACAGAGATCTGTGAAAAACGGGGAATTCCACTCTTTCAATCCCAACTCTCTTCACTCTCTCTCCTCGGAAAACTCCTCTCCCTTTTGGCCGACATCTTTGCGCCGACAGTCTGTTGTCATGGCTCTTTTGTCGAGGTATTTGGCATGGGCCTCTTGATTCAAGGGGATTCGGCTGTTGGAAAGAGTGAAGCCGCCTTGGGGTTGATCGAACGGGGTCATCGCCTGATTTCCGATGATATCGTCAGGGTTCGCAAGCTCGATGATCAATCCCTAGAGGGAGGCGGCTCAGATCTGACACGTCATCATTTAGAGGTGAGGGGAGTGGGAATCATCAATGTGGCGAGCCACTATGGAGCCGCCTCCATCACAGAAAAGAAAAGTCTTGATATTGTGGTGAAGTTGGAAGTGTGGGATGATAGTCATTTTTATGATCGTGCAGGTTTAGAGGAGAAAACAGTGACCATTTTAGCCACCGAGGTCCCCTATCACATTCTTCCTGTAAAGCCGGGGCGTGATGTGGTTCTCCTTGTAGAAACAATCGCTCTCAATCACCGGCTGAAAACGGCAGGTTTTCATGCTGCGCGTGAGCTCGATCAACATCTTCTCGCGCGAATAGAACATAAACACAGACAGTCATGGATCAAGAACACCTAGTTTGTGAAATCCGAGTCAGAAATGAGCTGGGCCTCCACACGCGCCCTGCCACAATGATTGTCAAAGCGCTGCAAGATTCCAAAAGTGAAGTTTTTTTTACCTATAAAGATGAAAAGATCAATGCAAAGAGTATCTTAAGCATCCTCATGTTGGCAGCCCAAAAAAATGCTCTTATCACGATCGATGTGATTGGGGAGGATGCTCGGGCAACGATGGATCGTTTAATCGCCTGTTTTGAAAATGGATTTGGTGAGGGAGTGAAAAGTGCATAAAGATGAAAATTGGGGAGAGCTCTGTCTACAAGGTTACCCGATCTGCCCAGGTGTTGCTATCGGGAGACCCTTTTTCTTTACCGTAGCTGAGGAGAATATCCCTGAATTCTCTGTTCCTCATGACCAGATCGACAACGAGGTTGATCGCTATTATTCCGCTTTAACTAGCTCGAGGAAAGATCTCGTCACCTTGCAAAAAAGACTCCAAAATGAGGGTGTGAGCGAGGCGGCGGCGATCTTGGGAGCTCACCTTGAGATCATGCGCGACCCTCTGATGACGGTAGAAATGGAAGAGGCGATCCGACATCGCGGTAAGAATACCGAATATGTCTTCAAAAGTGTCTTGGGGGAATATGAGAAGAAATTTAATAAGATCCCCGATGAGTTTTTTCGCGAGCGCTTAAAAGATTTCCACGACATTTCGAGACGCATCATCGGCCATCTCCGGAAGCATGAGCGGCGCACCCTTGCTCAGCTCACCCTGAAGTCAATCGTCTTCGCCCATGAACTCTCCCCCTCAGATACTGCAGAGGCGAATAGCAATGTCATCGAAGCTTTTGTGACCAGAAGCGGCTCGGAAACCTCCCATGTCGCCATCATGGCACGTGCCAAAGGGATCCCCTTTGTCTCCAATGTCGATTTCCCCGACCTCACCGTTTCTGTGCCTCCACGTGTTGTTGTGGATGGGGGTTCAGGAGAGGTGATTATCAATCCCTCAAAGGAGACCATCCGCTACTACAGAGAAGAGCGGAAAAAGTTGAAAATTCGAGTCAAAGGGCTGCAAAAGCGAGGCGCGCTAGAAACAGAAACTTATGATGGCTACAAGACACGCCTCTCTGCCAATATTGAAACCTTCAATGAACTGGACACTCTCCAAGAATATGGCGGAGATGGGGTAGGGCTCTTCCGTTCCGAATATCTCTTTATCGCGCGCGACTCCTTTCCTTCAGAAGATGAACAGTTCCTCGTCTATCGTAGCATCGTCGAAAAGATTGAGAGTGATACCTCTGTTATCCGTACCTTTGACATCGGCGGTGACAAGTTTGGCAACTTTCACATCAACCGGTATGAAAAAAATCCCTACTTAGGCTGCAGGGCTATCCGACTGATGTTGAAGGAGAGGCCGATTTTCCTCACCCAAATCCGCGCCATTTTGCGCGCCAGCGCTTTCGGCGAGTTGAGCATTCTCTTTCCCATGATTTCAAGCGTCTCTGAGCTTAGGGAGGCAAAAGCGATCATCGAAGAGGCGAAGGAAGAGCTCCTCAAAAAGGGAATCCCTTTTGCTCGAAAGATTCCTATCGGCTGCATGATCGAGGTCCCTTCAGCTGCTATCACGGCTGACATCATCGTGCAGGAGTGTGACTTCCTCTCCATCGGTACAAATGATCTAGTGCAGTATGCGCTCGCCGTCGACAGAGGCAATCCGGCGATGAGCTATCTCTACACCCCTGCAGATCCGAGCATTCTCAGAATGATCAAAATGGTCGTCGATGTGGCAGCTATTGCGGAAAAACCGGTCACCGTGTGCGGAGAGATCGCCGCTGATCCACGTTTCACCCCTCTCCTATTAGGATTGGGAGTCCACGAACTCTCAGTGGCCACCCCAGCCCTGCCCATTATTAAGAATGTGATCCGCCACCTCTCGATTGTGGAGGCCCAAGCATTGGCCCACCAAGCCCTCACCTGTACCACCGCTGATGAGGTCGAAGAGCTACTCGACCACGCCTATCAAAAAATTCAAAGAATCTTTGACTGAAAAGATTTTCTTCTTTACACTATCTTTGAAAACTAAATCTCAAAGGAGAAGTCTATGATTATAACAAGAATTGCTGAGAATTGCTGTGAAAATACTGCATGTGCTCGAAATACAGGAAGGGCGCTAGATTGGGCCATTGCGCTCACTTTACTGGTCGTCGGTATCTTGGCAGCCGTTAACGTGATCCACCTTCCCGTTCCTGTCACCTACGCCTTTATCGGTGCCGGAGTGGTTTATACGGTGGGGATGATTATCCATGAGACACTTCTTTTGAGCTGCGGTAAAAGAGGAAGGATATAGCTAGAGGACTTTCTCGGGCTCTATAACATTTCTTTACATAAAAAATCGCCATTCTGCTAGCATTTCGCGTTGAATGGCTTATTAGATAAACTTTTAAGGAGGTAATCATGGCTATTTCAGGATTAGCGGGCATTGTCCGTTCAGGAGTTTCACTCTGCTCTACTCCAGAGCCAGAGCAAATAAAACAAGACTCTCGCCCACTTGCAGATAAGAAAGTCTGCACTGCAGATAGAGCACTTTCTATTGTTGATACACTGTTGGGCGTTGCTGCTATCGTAGTCGGCATCTTGATGCTGATGAAAATTTGCCCACTTATTCCAGGTGTGGGAGTCGCTTTTGCCTACGGAGCTATCGGCTTCGGAGTAGCTAACTTGATCGCATCTCTCCGAGGAGGCTATACAGCCACCCGAGATGCTCTTGCAGACTGCTGCGCAGATGACGGCAAACCAAAAAAAGCATAACACTACCAGAACTGGAGTGAAACTTAAAAAACCTCTTTGGCAACAAAGAGGTTTTTTTTATTCCCTTTCTCTGTGGACTCTGTGAGCTCTGTGCTGTTTTTTTTAATTTACCACAGAGAGCACAGAGCACACAGAGAGGAGGGTGCCTATTTTTTTAGAAGCCAAAACCAGGGGGCATGCCGGGGAAGCTCATGTCGGACATCGAGCTCTTCTCGAGCTTTTTGACGGCTTCGTTGTAGGCGACGCGGATGAGATCTTCAAGGCCTTCGACATCCTCAGGATCAACACATTCGGGTTTGATTTTGAGCTCGATCATCTCATATTCGCCATTCAAGGTGAGCGTGACAAGGCCACCGCCGGAGGAGCCGGTTGCTTTCTCATCTTTAAGCTTCTCCTGCATCTCCTTAAATTTTTCCTGCATCGCTTTGGCTTCTTTCTTCTTCTTAGCGAAACCGCTACCCATGGGTCGTCTCCTAACTATGATTTTTTGATAGATCCATTCAGCTCTTTTGCCGCAAAACGCATGACGGTGTCAAATCGGCTCTGCTCCTGGATGGAAGGGGGGGCTGAAGTTGCTTTTGCGGGTGGTACTGCTGCCGTGGTTGTCGGTGGTGGTGGTACTGCTGCTGGAATTGGCTTGGGGAGCTCTTTTTTTGGGGGCGCAGCGGGAAGATCTTCGAGGCGGGGCATAGGATCTTCGCTGGTTGCCAATTTCTGCTCGAGCTCGATGAGGCGTTTGATGAGGAGGTCGACAGGGAGCTGCTGGTGTGTGCGTAAGATACGGAGGAAGAGCATTTCGAGAGCCGTTCTTTCGGAGGGGGCGGTTTTGAGCGCCTGCTGTCCTTCGGTGAGGAGCTCTAAAATCTGGATGAGCTGCTCAATCCGGTAGGGGGAGGATAGTTGATAGCGTTTGTCGGAGAGGGGAGCGCCACATTTGGAGAGAAGATGGCTTCTGAAGTGGTTGACGAGCTCTTCGATAAAGTGGGAAAGGTTGTAACCCGATTCGTAAACCTCTGCTGCGATTTTGAAAAGAGAAGCTCCATCCTGTTTGTAGCCCGCTTCATCGAGTGCGAAGCAGATCTCTTTGGGGGGAATTCCTAAAGTAGCGGTCACCGCTTGGACGGAGAGCGTTCCTGCTTCACAGGCAATCATCTGATCGAGGACCGAGAGGGCATCCCGGAGACTTCCCTCCGCGCGCTGGGCGATAAGGGAGAGCGCAGCCGGATCGGCAGCGATCCCGCTCTCTTGGAGAATTTTTGCCAACTGCTGCTCCATCTTTTCGATAGGGATGCGGCGGAGGTTGAAGCGCTGACAGCGGCTCAAGATGGTGGAGGGAATCCGATGTGGTTCTGTCGTGCAGAAGAAAAATTTGACATGGGGAGGAGGCTCTTCGAGGGTCTTCAGAAGGGCGTTGAAGGCCTCTTTGGTCAACATATGCACTTCGTCGATCAAGTAAATTTTATAGCGTCCGCCAGTAGGAGTAAAAGCGATCGTTTCATTGATTTGCCGGATATCTTCGATGCCACGGTGGGAAGCTCCGTCGATTTCGAGCACGTCAATGGCATGTCCGGCAGCGATTTCGCGGCAAGAAGCGCAGCTATTGCAGGGCTCGATCTCGTCCGTTAAGGCGATACAGTTGAGCGTTTTTGCAAAGAGACGGGCCAGTGTCGTTTTGCCCGTTCCGCGACAGCCACAAAAGAGATAAGCATGGGCTGTCCTGCCCATCTGGATCGCATTCTTAAGGGTTGTAACGATCGGTCCCTGACCGACTACTTCAGCAAATTTTTGAGGACGGTATTTGCGAGCAAGAACTTGATATTCATTTATCATGCAAAATAAATTATGGGCTTGGGTACCCATTTTCCTCAATTGCTAAAAAGAGAAGTTGGTCTTATCCTTATAGATAATTTATGGATGATTTTTCCTCAGAAAATGGGGAGAGGCTCGCCGAAGAAGATATCGGCGAGCTCCGTTTTTCCCGAGCCCAAAGTTATTTTGACAAGAGTATCACCATTCGGCTGATCATCGGTGCTCTTTTTGCCCTCTTTCTCTTTTTGTTTTTTCATTTCCGAGAAACCTACATAGAAAAATTAGAATTGGGAACAGCGGCTCAAAAGTATGTGGTGGCCCAGATCGACTTTGCATTTCCCGATGATGAGGCGACCATCATCCTCAAGCAAGAGGCGGCTCATGAGATTGGGGCGATCTGGCGGATCAAAGAGGAGCAGGTCAATCAACGGGTCACCGAATTCCAAAAATATATCACCCAAAATGAGCGTGGGAGTCAAAAATGGGAGGCGATCAGCAAGGAGAACAACTTCGCAGACATCGCTTTGGCCTTGAGCCATTTTACCGATGGGCTAACTTTGAGCCGATTTACTGACATCCGCTCGATTCAGCGCATCGATAATCTGCCTGCGGATGAGCTCCCTATTCCTGCCCACTATTTTTATCCTTTTCTGCCCGCTAAGGGGGCTGTCCGCCTGCCTATTCAATTCTGGTCGGGCTTTGGCAAGACTCTCTTTTCGGATGAAAGGGTGCCCCATTCGATTGCCCAATTTATTCTCCAATATTTTGAGCCCTTCCTCTGGGAATTTGAGATGGATCAAGGGGTGGAATATACCTTGCGCAAGCTCGCACAGGGCAAAATCCCTGAAAAGTTTACTCGCATCCGTGCTGGGGAGAGGTTGATCGATCAGGGGGAGAAGGTGACACCGCGTCACTTGGCGATGCTTCAGGCGATGAAGGAGAAGCTCAATCAGAAGCGCAACCTCTTCGATCCACTCACGGTGCTCGGCGCCCTCCTGATGACCTTGATCTTTGTTGGTGTCGCTGCCATCTATATCCGTGAGAATCATAAAGATATTTTCTATTCGAACCGAAAATTGGCTTTACTAGCAACGATCCTTGCATTCGCCTTTTTGGTGGCGAAAGTGGTCGAGCTATTTTTGCTGAAAAACACGAGTGATATCCTCGACATTGTCCGCTATCCACTTTTTGTCCCCTTCGCTGCCATTTTGATTGCGAGCTTGATGAATGCCCGCATCGCTGCTTTTTCGGCTATTTTCCTCTCTGTGATCTATGCGATGGCGCTCGCTGTCGACAGCATTCCCTTCCTCGTCATCAACATCCTCACAGCGATGGTCGCAATCATGACAGGGCGGGCCATCCGCCGCCGCAAAGATGTCTTCATCGTCTGTGGAAAGGCGTGGCTTGCCAGCATTATTGTGATGATCGCCTTCGACCTCTATAAAGAGACGACCTTTACCCAGGCCTTCCTCAATGATTTGACAAGCACTTTTCTCTTCATGGCCGGTACAGCGATCCTCGTTGTCGGCCTCTTGCCAATGTTAGAATCGACCTTCCAAATCATGACCGACATCACGCTGATGGAATTCATGGATCCTAGCAATGAGCTGCTCCGCCGCCTCACTATCGAAGCTCCAGGAACCTACCAGCACTCACTCGTTGTCGGCCATCTCTCAGAGTCTGCGGCCTCTGCCATTGGTGCCAATGGCCTTTTCTGCCGTGTGGCGACCCAATATCATGACATTGGTAAGCTGATCAATCCGCAATACTTTACGGAAAACCAGCTCGGTGGGGTCGATATGCACCAACTGCTCACCCCTCTCGAATCGACCCAAGTCATCATCGCTCACATCAGTGAGGGAGTCGCTTTAGCCCGCCGGGTGGGACTGCCCGAACAGTTTATCGACATCATCAAGGAGCACCATGGGACGACCCTTGTCTACTACTTCTTCCATAAACAGATCGAGCTGATGAGTGGGGACAAATCGAAGATCGACTTTAAAGATTTTCGCTATTCGGGACCCAAGCCGCGCACGAAAGAGTCGACGATTATCATGATCTCAGATACCCTAGAGGCCGCTTCCCGCTGTCTCGATGTCTTCAACGAACGGACGGTCAACGATCTTGTCGATAAGCTGATTGCTCATAAAATGGAAGATGGACAGTTTGACGAATCGCTTCTCACTTTTGAAGAGCTAGGGATTGTCAAACAGACCCTTGTCAAGACCCTCATCGCAGCCAGCCATCCACGCATCAAATATCCTCCTCACCACCCTGGCGAGGAAGGATGAAATCAGCCCTAATCACAGGCGCAACCTCCGGCATCGGCGAAGCCCTAGCCCATCTCTTAGCATCGAAAGGCTATCGTCTCTACTTGACAGGGCGGAATGCCCAAAAACTCCCTCCAGATGGGCTTGTGGCCGATTTGACTGAGAGAAAGCAGCGCCAAAAAATTATCGAATTGATCCATCAGAAGCAGCCTGATTTGGTGATCAACAATGCTGGCTTTGGCATCTATGGGGAGGCCATTTCTATCCCTGTGGAGGAGCAGCTGAAGATTCTCGAGGTGAATGCAGCTGCTCTTCTGGAATTGACCTTAGAAGCTGTTCGCACCTGGTCTGCCGCAGGAAAAGGAGGCATCGTGATGAATGTCTCCTCAGCAGCTGGAGAAATTCCTACACCGGGAATGACGGTTTATGGCGCTTCAAAAGCCTTCGTGACACATTTTTCGCAATCACTAAACACAGAGTTGAAGGAGAAAAAGATTTTTGTTTTGGTCTGCTGTCCAGGGATGGTCGCTACCGATTTTGCCAACCGCGCTGCAGGAAAAAGCGTCACGCAGCAAGGGCCTCTCATGCGCGCCGACTATGCCGCAGAGCAAATCTGGAAGCAGATCGAACAAAAACAGGAAAAGCGTCTGATCGATTGGAAAGTGCAGCTCAGTACTTGGATCGCTCTCCATCTCCTCCCACTTACATGGATTAAAAAAGTTATATGGAACCGGATCAAAGAGAGAGTCTAAGTTTTGAATCTTTTCAATTAGATCCCTTAGTACTCGATGCTATTCGAGAAATGGGATACACCACGCCGACACCTATCCAGAATCGGGCAATTCCGCTCATTCTCGAAGGGAGAGATCTCATCGCCCTTGCTGAAACGGGATCTGGAAAAACTGCTGCCTGTAGCATCCCCTTATGCCATAAGGTGAGAGCGAGTGAGAACCCAATTCAGGTGCTCATCGTCGTACCTACAAGGGAGCTGGCGCTCCAGTATGCGACAGAGACACAAAAGATCGGTCGCGTCAAAAAGGTGCGTGCTTTTGCCCTATTCGGTGGCGAAGATATGACGATGCAGCGGGCGAAGCTGAGGGATGGTGTTCACATTCTTATCGCAACTCCTGGCCGGTTGATCGACTTCATCTATGCAAGGGCGATCGATTTGACCCATGTGGAAACGCTCGTTCTCGATGAGGCCGACCAGATGCTCGGTATGGGATTTTATGAAGATCTCGAATTCATCATCCAGTGCTTGATCCACGACCACCAGACACTTCTCTTTTCAGCCACGATGCCGAAGCAGATCAGTGAAATCGCCAAGCACCATATGCGCCAGCCCTTCGAACTCTCATTGATCGGAGAGACACCTACCCCCGAAAATCTCTCCCACCAATTTCTCTTCTGTCCTCATCCGAAACAGCGTCCGGAAGAGCTGCTCCACCTGCTCCAAACGATCGATCCCAAACAGTGCATCATCTTTGCCAACTCCCGCCGCGAAGTGGAAGAGCTCCACCGCACACTCCGCTCCCGCCTCAACGGCGTCGATTTCCTCCATGGTGGCCTCGAGCAGAACATCCGCACCATCATCACCAACAAATTCAAACGGGGCACCATCCGCTACCTCGTCGCCACCGACATCGCAGCCCGCGGCCTCGACTTCTCCAATGTCACCCACGTCTTTAACTACCACTTTCCCTTCGAACAGGATACCTATCTCCACCGCGCCGGCCGCACAGGCCGTTCCGGCAGATCAGGCACCTGCATCACCCTCGTCACCCATCGCGACCTGGGCGCCATCCGCCAACTTCTGAAGGTCCTCCCCAAAGAGCCACAATGGCTCCGTGAACCCCCTCCACCCGGCTCTCCACCCCCTCATCGACCACCGCCGCATCGCCGCCCCCCTCGCCGCTGACTCTTCCCCAGCCCGAAACACCTTGAAATGAGATGGGGGATTTGTTAAACAGCGACTCTAGTGCCCAACCACAAAAGTTTTTGCCATTTTGGCTGCGTCAAAGCCCCGGGGCGCAACGATCGCAAATGGGTCCATATTGGATTAATATTGACCCATTTGCGATCGTTGCTCCGCGGGAGCTTTCACGCTCGCCTAAATGGCAAAAACTTTCGTGGTCGGGCACAAGGTCAAAGCTTGTTAAAATCTCTTTTTTTCATATTCTTTTTTCTCTCTTCTTCTCTGTTTGCAAGATCAAACGTTGAATATTCAGGAGATATTTTGCAGTGGGCTCTGCCTGCGGCAACTTTTGGAGTGACATTGATTAAAAATGATTGGCGAGGCTCCCTGCAAGATATAGCCACTATTGGTACGACACGCGGTACTGTCTGGGTGCTGAAAAAAACAATAAAGAGCACAAGACCTCGTGGAAATTGTGGCAGATCCTTTCCCTCAGGGCACACAGCCGTTTGTTTTGCAGCAGCAGGATTTATCCAAAAGCGGTATGGCTGGGGATACGGAGTCCCATTTTTAGCAGCAGCAAGCTATGTAGGCTTTACTCGCTTGCATGCCAAAGCCCACTGGTTCCGGGATGTGGTGGCAGGAGCGGCAATTGGCTGGATTTATAGCCGGATCTTTGTGACACCCTTCTGCCCAAGGCTTTCTCTTGATTTACAAATGACCTCTGATTCCGCTACTCTTTGCGCACACTGTCAATTTTAAAGGAACACTATGACTAAACTTTCATGGATTGTGATGGCCTGCCTTTTCTTCTCTCTTCCCTGTTATGCGCACTCAGTATGGTCCATTGAGGGGGCGCTCGGAGGGATCTATAATTTTCCAATCCCCTTAAATATCTCACAAGATGGCTATCCTGATATTGACCTCACTGCGCGCTATGAAACACGCCCCTTTAAGCTTCCGCCTTACTATATGCTTCGCGTTGGCAGATGGAAAAATTGCAAAGCCTTTGAGGTAGAATTTACCCACCATAAACTTTATCTGATCAACAACCCCCCGAGCGTCAAAAGATTTACCATCACAAATGGTTATAACTTGCTGACATTCAATTATGCTCATTTATTAAAATATGATTTTATCTTCCGTTTTGGCTTAGGGATCACAATTACTCATCCAGAATCGAGGATTCGAGACTTAAAATTTAATGAAAAGGGGGGCACCCTAAACAATCGGGGATATTATGTGTCGGGCCCTATGGCAATGCTTTCCTTAGGAAGGCGTTTTTATCTATGTAAGAGGCTCTTCTTTCAGCTTGAGGGCAAGCTGACAGCTGCTATCGCCGATGTAAGAATAGCTAGGGGTCATGCTTTCGCCCCTAACGTGGCCCTCCATGGCTTATGCGGAATTGGAATAGATCTTTGACACATGAGCTATCAAGTCCGGCCTCCTTTTTCGCCAGAAGCTCGGGGAAAATATTCAGAAGTAGCAAGGTGGTGGCGAGAAAGCAGAATCTCTTCAATATAAGCATTTAAGCTGCAGTCTTTCATGGCAGCTTCAAGGGAGAGTTCTCTATGTAAATCAGGAGTAATGCGGAGGTTAAACTTCCCCGAATAGGGTTTTTCAGGATCCTCACCCTGCTCTTCGCAAAAAGTAAGGTAATCCTCAATGGACTCTTCAAATGCCGCACAAAGAGCTTGTGGAGTGACACCTTCATAAGTAATCACATCACGCGTGCCAATCACGCTGCCGTGAAGGACATTACTTTCAAAGTCTAGTTCTATCGAACCGAGATAACCCTTGTAGGGGCCAACTGTATATGGACTTGTTGGCTCTATTTTTTTTATTTTCTTTTTACTCATCTGTAATCCCCACCTCTTCTAAAAATTTACGCACATTCTCCACAGCATACTTTTTTGCTATTGGCTTTGGGTGCGGCCTATGAAAGACGGCCATTCTTTCTCTAAATTTTATCCGGACACGCGATCCATTCCCCTCTTTAATCTGAGCGCCGAGATAAGTCAAAAGAGACTCAATTTCATTCCAGCGAATATCTCCTCTGGTTGGCGTCTCAAATATGTGTTTTAGCGTTTTCTCTTGGCGCGAGTTCATTAGCTTCAATAGTACCACAAAGTGGTATTATCTGGAAATGTTATCTGAGTAAAAGGGGTTTGAGGGAGGCGAGGAGGGCGGAGGCGCGGGTGTCGCAGGCGGTGATGGCCTTCTGGAGGGCGTGGAGGTCGCTATGGTGGTGTTTGTCGACCACGGAGCAGTAGAGTTTGATTTTGGGTTCGGTGCCGGAGGGGCGGATGACGAGTTTGGTGCCATCAGCAAGCCAGAGGCGGAGGACGTCGGAATGGGGGAGAAGGAGCGGCTCTTTGTGGCCCGATTCGAGGTGGAGGGTGGTGCGGTTGAGGTAATCTTCAATTGTGACGACCTGTTTGCCATCGATCTGCTGGAGAGGTTGCGTGCGCAAGTTGTGCATCATCTGGGCCATCTTGTCGGCTCCCTCTTTACCCTCAAAGTTGAGTGAGAGCAGCTTTTCTCTGTAGATGCCATATTTGAAATAGATTTCGTAGAGGAGATCGACCAGGGTTTTTCCTTGGAGCTTCATCTGGAGAGCGGCTTCACAGATTGCAGCGGTAGAGACGATTGCATCTTTGTCACGGACATGGGTGCCGATGAGATAGCCATAGCTCTCTTCTGCGCCGAGGAGGAAGTGGTGTGCAGTGACATGGGCCTTTTTCTCCTCCTCCCATTGATGGATCTTTTCACCGATATACTTAAAGCCCGTGAGGACATCGAGGCAGCCCACTTGGTAGTGGTCAGCGATGGGGCGTATTAGCTCTGTGGTGACGATCGTTTTGATGCAGACGGGCTTAGGAGGCATCGATAGGGACTGGCGCAGAGAGCGGCAGAGATGTTCGAGCAGTAGACAGGCCACTTGATTGCCATCAAAAAAGAAGGGCTTGCCCTCATGCATGACAACGACACCCATGCGGTCGGTGTCGGGATCGGTGCCGATCAAAATATCGCCCGAGACCGCCTTGAGCCTCTCCACACCCATCGTGAGCGTCTCATGATATTCAGGATTGGGCGATTTGACTGTGGGAAAATCGCCATCAGGTGTCGCCTGCTCTTCGATGATGGTGAGATTGGTGAAACCCCACTCCTTCAGACAGGGGGGAATCATGGTGATGCCGCCGCCATGCAAGCTGGTATAGACCACCTTTAACTCTTTTCCATGCGTCTGATCATCCCCTGGATGGAGCTGACAGGGGCGTAGGGCCTTGAGATAGGCGGCATCGATCTCCTCTTCCACTTCATGGATCAGCGGGTTGGGAAAAGAGCTGGTTTTGACCATGCTGTTGGAGGTTATGCGGTTCACCTCTTCGATGATCGCCTGATCGTGCGGAGGGAGAACCTGGCCGCCATAAGACCAGTAGACTTTATACCCATTATATTCAGGGGGATTGTGGGAGGCAGTGACCATCACACCGGCCATGCACTTTTTATAAAGCACTCCAAAGGAGATGAGGGCGACTGGGCGCAAATGTTTGCAGAGAAAGACCTCGATCCCATTTGCTGCCAGTACTTTTGCTGTTTCGATGGCAAATTCGTGAGAATGGTGGCGGCAGTCAAAGCCGATAAAAACGCTCTTTTTACCTGCTTCAGCAGGCTGTTTGTTGATGTGGTTGGCAAGCCCCTGTGTCGCAGCACCGACCGTATAAAAATTCATCCGGTTGCTGCCCACTCCCATGATGCCGCGTAAGCCCCCCGTTCCGAAGGAGAGCGTTTTGTAGAAGGCGTTGACCAGCTCCTCAGGATTCTCTTTCTGCAATCGGCGGATCGCATTTTTTGTCTCAGCGTCGTAGTCACCCTGGAGCCAAGCATCGATATTTTTTTGGGTCTGAGAGTCGATTGCGGTTGCCATTCAATCCTGCCTTTTTTCCTCACCATACTTTTCGAGAAGATTGTCGGCAAGAGGATGAAAGAAGGGGTCTTGTGATTGCTGGAAGGCAAAAGGGATTCCCTCTTCAGAGCCGAGGTTGATGCCTTCGTGCAGGGGGATGGCGCCTAAAAAAGGAATCTTGAGTTGGGCTGCATAAGTTGCCCCACGACTCTTTCCGAAAGGGTAACCAACCATATTTTCGATCAGACCAGAAAGGGGGATCTGGAGAAGTTGGAAGGCATGGGCTGCTTTGGCCACATCAAGAAAGGCCACCTGTTGAGGTGTAGTGATTAGCAGGCTACCATCGATGGCAAGCAACTTCGACAAGGAGAGCGGCACATCGCCCGTCCCTGGTGGAAGATCGACGAAGAGGTAGTCGAGCTCGGGCCAAGCGACCTGCTGGATGAGCCGATTCAACATCGCATGGAGCATCGGCCCTCTCCAGACGATGGCACGCGCCTCTTCCAAAAAGAAGCCCAGAGAAATGAGAGAGAGACCAAACTTAGAAAAAGGAGTCACCTGATTGTCACCGATTCGGGGCGGAGAAAGATTCCTGAGTCCCGCCAGAATAGGCAAAGAAGGGCCATAAAGATCGGCATCGAGAAGAGCGACCTGAAAACCTTTTTTGCTGAGAGCGATTGCGAGATTGAGAGCGACGGTCGATTTCCCCACGCCCCCCTTTCCCGCGCCGACTAAAAAGGTCTGTTTAGCGAGCCGTTTCATGCCTTTTGAGTTGGATCAGTTGTTGTGCCTCGATCTCTTCCAATGCAATAAGCGGAGCATCGGGCTGGATGCCTTCACAGGTGCGGGCTGTCTCTCGCCATGCCTCTTCCGAATGGAGATTTTGAGGCCACCAAGGGTAGGTCCGGCATTGTGTCGGGCGTGCGCCATAGACTTGACATTTTTTATCTTTGAGAAAGACACAGTCGAAGCTGTCACGCGACTCGATGAGAGAATACCTTTGACCCACACGCCGAACAAATTTGCGCATGAACTCTTTCAGAGGCTGTTTGAGAAAGTCGGCCATCGCTTCCATCTCAGCTTCATCGACCCAGACATAGCCGGGAGAGCCGGTACAGCATTTGCCACAGCCGGTGCATTCGAAGCGAAGACCCTCTCGATACCACTCACTCTTTTTCATCACGTCGACTCCGGATATCCCGCACACCGGCCACAACGAAGAGAGCGAGGAAAAAAATGCAGATGATAAAGATAACGATCGCTTCTCGGTCAATCATGGCTCACCACGGGGTGGATCGATTCAGGAAGGTGTTTCGCTGAGAAAACGAGAAGAAAATAGTTTCCATTGGGATCGAGTTTCACTGAAGAGGGTAACTCTGTTTTAAAAAAAATCGCACGCTGAGAGGCCAAGTCGAGGAGAAGGCCGCAACTTTCCTCATAGATTCTTGGAATATTTTCTGGCCTCTTTGACCAAAAATAGTCTGAAGCGATCCGGAGAGGTTTTTTATGGAGCAGCTCAACGGCGATCTGCCCCCATCCCAGTTTTCGTGCTAAATTGGCTACGATGGGGGCACTTCTGAAAATATTTTCTTCAGGATAGCCAGGGCTTTTTGATGCCACTTTTCGAATTTCAGCTATCAAACAGTCCGACTCCTCCTCTGAAATGAGACCTTCCAATTCGAGATAGCCATTGAGTTGAAAAAATTTGAGCTGTTCAGGTGAGACGGAAAGGCGCATGAAAATAGTCTACTATTCGAGAGGGATAGAGGGCAAGGGAGTATTAACGCCCTCTTTCACCTCGATCACCATGATCTCGATCGGCTCTCCACTTTCATTGATATCTCCGTGGAAGCCTTGAGGAGCATCTGCTTCTAGCCAATAAGCCTTGTGGGTTTCAAATTTGAGATCGGAAAGGGATCCGTCAGTATCGATCCTTTTCAATTTTCCCCCTTTCAGGCCAACCACAACCCTTCCGGCATCGTGGCGATGAAATTCTAAGGGTTCTCCTGGGGCAATGATCGTCTTCCAGACCCGCACGGTTTCATTTTCAAATTGAAGTTCTCGATAAGTTTTGAGTTTTTTCATAAGGGTCAACTATCATTCAGCAGAAAACTCACAGTAAACCATGGATGATTTTTTTAAACCCGAAATCGTCGAGAAGCAGATTAAAAGAAAGTTTCAGGATCGAGGGTGGCTATTTCTTGCCTTTACCCACCGCTCCTTCTGGAATGAACATCGAGAAAGCATTCGAGACCACAACGAGAGACTCGAGTTCTTAGGAGATTCCGTGTTAGGACTCATTGTCTCTGACTATCTTTTTTCCAAACATCCTGAACTCGATGAGGGTTCGCTCTCCACTCTCCGCTCTCAGCTGGTCGATGCGCCTGCCTGCGCCTGCTACGTCCAAAAACTGGGCATCGAAAATTTTTTGCTCCTGGGAAGAGGAGAGCAGATGAATCGCGGAAAAGGGCGCGACTCGATTTTAGCTGATCTCTTTGAAGCTTTGATCGGCGCTCTCTACCTGGACCAAGGGCTTGAGGGAGCGCGCTCATTTTTCTTTTCCCATTTTGAGGAAGAGGTCTTGGCGATGGTGGCCAAACCGCACCGCAATTGGAAAGCTGAGCTACAAGATTATGTCCAAAAAAACTATCAGCAGACCCCCACCTATGTTGTCCTCGAAGAATTGGGACCGGCTCACAAGAAAAAATTTCGCGTCGGCGTCTGGGTGAATGAGGAGAAGTGGGGAGAGGGCGAAGGTTCCTCAAAAAAAGAGGGACAGACGGAAGCGGCCAAAAATGCCTTATTAAGCAGGGAATCATGAAGGGAACAAAGCAGAAAACGGTCTGGTGTTGCGCCGAGTGTGGCCATTCTCAAAATAAGTGGGCAGGGCAGTGTCCGCAGTGCAGTCAGTGGAATACTCTACATGAAGAGGTGGCGCTCGATAAGGTGCCAAGCCGTTTTTCGGTGACAGCTCCCTCGAAGCCGGTCCGCATCCATGAAGTAGAGCTCGAAAAGACACCCCGTGTCAAAACAGGGATGGAAGAATTGGATCGCCTTTTAGGAGGTGGGATTGTGCCAGGCTCTCTCACCCTTGTCGGTGGTGATCCAGGGATCGGAAAGTCGACACTCCTACTTCAAGCCTCCCATGCTATTGCCAAGCAGGGTCTCATCGTTCTCTATGTCTGTGGCGAGGAATCGGTCGCACAAACCTCCATGAGGGCAAAACGGATCAACGTCTCCCACGAAAATCTGCTCCTCCTTTCAGAGACCAATCTCGCTTTGATCAAAAACCAGATTGAACAGCTTTCTCCAGATGTCGTCATCATCGATTCGATCCAGATTATCTACAAAAGCGAAATCCCTTCAGCGCCCGGTTCAGTCTCTCAGGTCAGGGAGTCGGCGACCGAGCTCATGCATCTGGCAAAGGGCAAAGGGATCTCCATCTTTCTCATCGGCCATGTGACCAAATCGGGAGAGATTGCAGGTCCCCGCGTCCTCGAACACCTCGTCGATACGGTGCTCTATTTTGAGGGGGACCGGCAACATAATTTTCGGCTCATGCGCGTCGTCAAAAACCGCTTTGGCTCTTCCGACGAAATTGCCGTCTTCAAAATGGAGGAGAGAGGACTTTCTGAGGTTTCCAATCCTTCAGAGATTTTCCTTGAAGAGCGGACACGCGAAAGCTCAGGTTCAGTGATCATTCCGACCGTCGAAGGATCGCGTCCCATCCTTGTCGAAGTCCAGGCGCTCGTGACAGATACTGTCTATGCGACTCCCTCGCGCAGATCAGCAGGAATCGATCCCAATCGACTCGCCCTCCTTCTCGCAGTGCTAGAAAAGAGAGTGGGCTACCAGCTCCACAATCGCGATGTTTTTGTCTCGATTGCAGGTGGCTTAAAAATTGTCGAGACTGCCATCGATCTCGGGGTCATTTTGGCAGTTGCCTCCTCCCTCACCAACCGTCAGGTCGATGCGGACACTGTCATCATCGGCGAGGTTGGTCTTGGCGGCGAGGTCCGTAGCGTTGGTCGTATCGCTGAGCGCCTCAAAGAGGCCTCCCACATGGGCTTCAAAAGGGCTCTCATTCCCAAAAGAAATAAAGAAACTAACTTACCGATGGAGATCATTGCCATTGACCGGGTCGAGGATGCTATTAGAGCTGCAATCTCATGATAAATTCAACGCAAAGACACAGAGACGCGGAGACGCAAAGAAAAAAAGCCGCTTCGCGTACCCTCCTTCTTTGTGTCTCTGCGTTTTTGCGATTCATTTTAAATTTTCAGGGAGAGATTAGGTGGAAATCATTGTCGCTGCAATCTCATGATAAATTCAACGCAAAGACGCAGAGACGCGGAGACGCAAAGAAAAAAAGCCGCTTCGCGTACCCTCCTTCTTTGCGCCTCTGCGTCTTTGCGATTCATTTTAAATTTTCAGGGAGAGATTAGGTGGAAATCATTGTCGCTGCAATCTCATGATAAATTCAACGCAAAGACGCAGAGACGCGGAGACGCAAAGAAAAAAAGCCGCTTCGCGTACCCTCCTTCTTTGCGCCTCTGCGTTTTTGCGTCTTTGCGTTGAATTTCCAAGGAGGGTTTAAGTGGAAATTGTTGTTGGGGCGAGGAGTTCGCCATTATCAAGAAAGCAGGTGGATGAGGTCTATGCAGAACTGAGAGCATTTGATTCTGAGATTGTGTTTAAACCGATATTTGTGGAGACGGTGGGGGATAGGGATAAGGTGACCTCATTGCGCTCTCTCGATAAAACCGATTTTTTTACACGCGATATCGATGAGATGATGTTAGCAGGGAGGTGCCGGATGGGGATTCACTCAGCTAAGGACCTCCCTGACCCGTTGCCGAAGGGGTTGATCCTGGGTGCGCTCACGAAGGGTGTCGACTCTTCGGATGCGCTAGTGTTGCGTGAAGGGGAGCAGCTGCCTGAAAAGGGGGTTGTGGCGACCTCTTCAGAGAGGCGGGAAGAGGCGGTGAGAGAGCTTTTTCCTAAGGCCCGTTTTGTGGACATCCGTGGCACTATTCAGGAAAGGCTAGCGAAGTTGACGAGCCATGAAGTAGATGGGGTAGTGATTGCAGAGGCGGCATTGATCAGGTTAGAGTTGACCCATCTCAACCGCCTCCGCTTACCCGGGGAGACAGCACCCTTGCAGGGGAAGTTAGCCCTGATCATCCGCGAAGATGATCAGGAGCTACGTGAGTTACTTGGCGGCTTCTGCCCCAGGAGCAGCTGATTCTTTTTTGGCTTCGTCTCCTCCAAATCCAAAGAGTCTTTTGATCGAGGGTGATTGGACATCGTTTTCTTTGCAATATTTGACAATGGCAACCACCATGGTGACCAGGGCAGCGATACCTCCCAGTCCGAATATGGTAAAGAAGGTTTTAGCGGCGGTCGGGTATTGCACCATCAATGCGGAGACAAAGATGAGCGAAGCGATGATTACTAGGAGGATCGCAGCGACTTGGGCTGTTTTTTCGGTGGTGATATTCTCACATTTGAAGCGGTTGGCGAGACTCTCCACACAGCCATCCCAACATTTGGGATCGACAATGGGGGGTTTCTCAGATGTAGGTAAAGTTGAACCAGATGACATAAATACCTCGTGGATTCGGGTTGATTATTTAAGCAAAGATTATGCAGCAAAGTGAGTTGAAAATCCAGAAAATCCTTTATCTCGGTCTCGATGGCTCACGTTATCGGGGGGAAGGGGAGATCATCCATCTACCCATCATCGAGATTCTGCCAAAATCTTTTGAAAAGGAGGTCAGAGAGGCTTTTTTAGCTCTTCACACCTTTTCTCATGTGTTACTGACGAGTCGGACAGCTGCAAAGCTCTATCTGGAATATGGTCGATTGGGAGAACAGAACCTCTCAAAACCCACTTACATCATTGTGGGGAAGGCTACAGCAGAGATCCTCCAAAAAGAGGGCCTTCAGGTGGCATATGTTGCAGAAGAGGAGAGGGCTGAAGGGATGATCGACATAATGGAGAAAATGGACTTACGCGCAGCTCATCTCTTTCTTCCACGTTCATCCTTGGGAAGAGATCTCATTCCGGAATACTGCCAGAAGAAAAAGATCTCTTTGAGGGTATTAGATCTTTATGAGACCAAACCGAAAGCTGTCCAGCTGCCCAACCTAGAGGAGATCGACAAGATTATTTTTACAAGTCCATCGACTGTGGAGGCATTTTTTGCTCAGGCCCCGCGGCTTCCCAAACAGATTCAGTGCTGCCCCATCGGGCCGATTACAGGAAAGGCTCTAGCAAAGTGGCTTATGCCGGAAATGTTTGACCAGCGCCACGCTCATGATGATCAAGCCAGCTGTGCCGGCGATGCTGAAGGCGGTGAAGAAGGCGCCTGAAGCTTCGGGGTAGTTCACCATCAATCCTGAGACCAGAATTGAGAAGGCGCAGATGATCACTAGAACAATGGCCAGTTGCGCTACTTTTTTTGCCGTCAGGTCCCAAGTGGAGGGATTGAGAGGAAAAGTTGTCCAACAAGCACAAGAATCGCTAGGGGTTTTGACGGGGGAGAAAGTAACTGTTGCAGTCATATTTTTTTCCTTTTTGTAAAGAGAGGGTCAAAATGCCAGAAAGGGATGACATTTTCAAGAAATTCTCTTATCCTCAGATCCAGAACCAACTTTTAGAGGAGATACCCTGTGGCGAAAAAATTTACTTTACCCAACCTGCCTTACGATTTTAACGCTCTTGAGCCTGTCATCAGTGCGGAGATCATGCAACTTCACTACCAGAAGCACCACAATGCTTATGTGACCAACCTCAATGCCGCTCTAGAAAAGTATAGTGCTGCTGAGGAAAAAGAAGATCTTTCGGCGATGATCTCTTTGCAGCCAGCCATCCGCTTCAACGGGGGCGGCCACATCAACCATAGTATCTTTTGGACCAACCTAGCCCCGAAAAACAAGGGTGGAGGCGAGGCTCCTACAGGAGAACTGGCCGACGCGATCAATCAGAGGTGGGGCTCTCTCAATGCATTGATTGAATATTTTAATAGCACGGCAGGGCCGATTCAAGGCTCTGGCTGGTGCTGGCTCGCCTATTGCAAAAATTCGAAGCAGTTGATGCTTCAAAACTGTGCCAACCAAGATCCTCTCGAGGGAACGACAGGGCTAATTCCCCTCCTCGGCATCGATGTCTGGGAGCACGCCTACTATCTTCAGTATAAAAATGTCCGCCCCGACTATCTGAAAGCGATCTGGCAGGTGGTCAACTGGGCCAATGTGGCCGAGCGCTACAAGAAAGTAGCCGAAGCCAAGGCTTACGCCAAGTAAATTTTTAACTCCTGATCCGCTTAGCAACCCTCCCGCTGTGAATTTTTTGAAAGTATCGAGAAGTCCAGCGGGACGGTTTTTTTGTATTTTACTAGGCGGTTTTCTTTTGATCTTTTATACTCGTTCTTTATGCGTTTATTCTCTCGCGATAAGCCCAAAATAAAAGTTGAAACTACGAAGGCTGATGGATTCAGCGGCTGGCTCAAGTGCACCCACTGCCAAGAGATGATCCATACCAAAGAGCTCGCAGCCAATCTCAACTGCTGTCCGAAGTGCAATTACCATTATCGTCTCTCGGCGCGCGAGAGGATCGATAGTTTATGCGACGCGGGGAGCTTTGTCGAGATGTTCGATGAGCTGCGCCCCGTCGATGCGCTCAACTTTGTCGACACAGAAGCCTATCCAGATCGCCTCAAGAAGGCGCAGGCCAAAGCAGATGGGACAGAAGGGGTGATTGCCGGGAGCTGTTCGATCGAAGGGCACCGCACCGCTTTTGCAGCGCTCGACTTTAACTTCATGGCTGGCTCGATGGGGTCGGTTGTCGGGGAGCGGCTCACCCGCATGATCGAGCATGCGACCCTGGAAAAACTCCCTCTCATCATCGTTTCGGCTTCAGGGGGTGCGCGGATGCAAGAGTCGATTTTGTCTCTGATGCAGATGGCCAAAACTTCCGCCGCTCTGGCCCGTTTCCACGAGGCGAAACTCCCTTTTATCTCGGTCTTGACCAACCCCACCTCGGGAGGGGTCACCGCCTCCTTTGCCTCCTTAGGGGATATCATCCTTGCGGAGCCCGACGCCCTCATCTGCTTTGCAGGACCGCGCGTGGTGGAGCAGGTCATCCGACAAAAGCTGCCTCCAGGTGCCCAGAAATCGGAATTTTTGCTGAAGCATGGCATGATCGACTGCATCGTCAAGCGGAAAGAGCTCAAAGAAAAATTGGTTCAATTTCTCGATTTCCTCACCCACAATCAGCGGGAATTTGTCACGATGCATGCGGCGCGGACCAAAAAAATTCCCTCAAAGAAGCTGCAAGAATTGTTTTTATTGACAGAAGAAACAGAATAGGGGAGTATTCTCTCTGTTATGGATGTTGAGATTCTAGTCCTTACAGATCAAGCGCTGCCCGAGTATGCTACGGATGAGTCTGCGGGTGCCGATGTACGGGCCCGTCTGGCAGAGCCTCTCACTATCCCTCCAGCGACATCGGCCCTGATCCCTACGGGACTCTTTTTTGAAATCCCCAAAGGTTTCGAAATTCAGATCCGTCCACGCAGTGGCCTCGCGTTAAAACATCAGATCACCGTGCTCAACTCCCCTGGGACGATCGATGCCGACTATAGGGGAGAGCTGAAAGTCATTCTGATCAATCATGGGAAGGAGCCCTTTGTCATTGAACCTGGAATGCGGATTGCCCAAATTGTGGTGGCCACTGTTATTCAAGCCTGCTTTATTCCGGCGGCCGCCTTGACAGCGAGCGGCAGGGGATCCGGTGGTTTTGGCCATACAGGAGTCAAATAGATGTTCCCTCCCAAACAGAGAAGCGATCGCGGGGTGCCCTCGCTGCTGATTTCCAAATATCTCAACCCCAAGTTAGTGACTCACCTGAAAGTGGATGAGCGGGACGAGGCCTTGAGCGTGCTCGTCAACCTCCTCGCTACAGAAGGGAAGCTGATCGACAAAGAGGCCTTCCACCAAGCGATTCTGGAGAGAGAGCGGATTGTCTCGACCGGAATCGGCATGGGGGTCGCGGTGCCTCACGCCAAACTCTCAGGCTATTCCACCTTTTTTATCGCCATCGGGATCCATCAGAAAGGGATTCCTTGGGATGCTCTCGATGGGGTTCCTGTCCGCCTCGTCTTCATGATCGGCGGGCCCGATGACAAACAGACCGAATACCTTCAGCTCTTGTCTCGTTTAACACTCGCTATTAAAGATGAAGAAAGGCGCAAAAAAATGTTGCAATTGAACAAGGCCGAAGACATTATTGCCCTTTTTAGGGGGATTTGATGGATTTAAAAATTAAAGATGTTGCAGAGCTTTTAAATATTTCTGAATCGACAGTACGTCGTTGGCTGATCGAGGGCAAGATACCTGCCTATCGCCTCAACAAGCAGTACCGCTTCAGCAGATCCGAAATTGAGGATTGGCTTCTCCAGCAAAAGCTCGATGTCAACTTCTCTGAAAGCTCTCCCGAGACAGAAAAAGCCGCTTCCAATTTACAATTTAGCCTCTACAGGGCCATCTACAGAGGCTCTGTCCATGAAGGGATGAAAGGATCCTCCAAAGAGCAGATCTTCCGCAACACGATGCAGAGCATGGCAACCCGCTTCAATCTCGACTCCAGTGTGCTCACCGACCTTTTTCTCGACCGCGAGAAGATGATGCCGACCACCCTCGGCCATGGGATCGGCATGCCCCACACACGCGACTTCCTTCTCGACACCCACTACGATGTCATCGAAGTGGTCTATCCCGAAAAGCCCATTCCCTATGGTGCTCTCGATGGCGAGCCCGTCCACATCCTCTTTTTCCTCTTCGCCAGTGAAGATCGCCACCACCTCAATCTCGTCGCCAAGCTGGCCAACCTCTGCAATCAGGAAAAGGCCCGCGAATTCTTCAAAACCAAACCCAGCAAAGAGCGTCTCCTCGACTACGTCAAACAGTGGGAAAGCGCCCTCAGCGGTTAGTCTACTTTGAATCTAGAGACAGATATCCGGGAAGCGGCCGCGCCGCTGCCTGCTTTACAGTAGAGGGAATCTGGAAGTAAACACTTCTTTTCTCCTCTGCCACTGGCTCGAATGAGGATGCAATGAAATATCCCCCTACACTGATGGCTATCATCCCTAAAGGTATAATCATCATCGCCCCAGGAAAAATACCAAGAATTATCTTGGTGTGCAAAGGAACATTAGCAGTTATCAAATACTTGATCAGGAACGTGCCTAGTGTCCCAATAATGGCGAGTCCGAGTGCGATGAGAGCGGCACCGCCCACTGCCTTCGCAATCATGATGCACCTTGCCTTCTTCCCCTCATCGGTGAGGCCATCTGATCCATATAAAGCATGTGCTTGAAAGAGAGAACACTTTTCAGGAAAGTAACTATTAATAGACATTATTTAACCTTCTTTGAATCGTAATCTAAAGATAAATAGTCAGGCAGCGGGCGCGCTGTGGCCTGCTTTGCAGAGGGAATCTGGAAGTAGACGCTTCTTTTCTCCTCTGAAACTGGCTCGAACAAAGGTTTAATGAGCGCTCCTCCTCCAATGATAATAGGTAACAATAACAATGCGCCTATCATAAGTGTCCCTCCCACTAGATTAAAAAATACCCTCGCCTGCCACATTGCCTTGTTTATGAGCGTGAAGCCTATCCCAATAATGGCAAGTCCGAGTGCGATGAGAGCGGCGCCACCCACTGCCTTCGCAATCATGATGCACCTTGCCTTCTTCCCCTCATCGGTGAGGCCATCTGATCCATATAAAGCATGTGCTTGAAAGATAGAGCACTTTTCAGAAAAGTAACTATTAATAGACATTATTAAACCCCCAAGTAATTTAGATTAATTATAAAGTTAATATATTAATATGTAATTAAGATAACCTATCCAAAGATCTCAATCTTTTGTTATAATGCTCTTCCTATGGAAACAGTCGTTGTAGGGATGTCGGGGGGTGTCGATTCGTCGGTCACGGCGCTATTGCTCAAGAGCCAAGGTTACCGCGTCATTGGCCTCTTCATGAAGAACTGGGAGGAGGAGGGGCCCTGTCCTGCTGAGCAGGATTATCAGGATGTGGTGGCCGTCTGCAACCAGCTGGACATTCCCCACTATGCAGTCAATTTTTCCAAGGAGTATTGGGAAGAGGTCTTTGTCAAATGTCTGAACGATTTTAGAGCTGGCTACACACCCAATCCCGACATCTTGTGTAACCGCGAGATCAAATTTAAAGTTTTTTTTCAAAAAGCGCTGGAGCTGGGAGCCGATTACCTGGCGACGGGCCACTACTGCCGTAAGATTTGGTATCAAGATGAGTGGATCTTAGGGCGTGGTGTCGATCCTGAAAAAGATCAGAGCTACTTCCTCTACACTCTAAAAAGTGCCACTCTCGATCGGGTTCTCTTTCCTCTTGGAGAAATGACTAAGAAAGAGGTACGTACCCTTGCAGCCGAGTCAGGCCTTGCAACGGCGACAAAAAAAGATAGCACCGGCATCTGCTTCATCGGCAAAAGAGACTTCAAGAGCTTTCTCAGCCACTATATTCCTACTCAGCCCGGTAATTTTGAGCTGACAGATGGCACAGTTGTCGGCAGACATGATGGCATCGCCTATTATACAATCGGCCAAAGGCGTGGTCTAGGTCTTGGCGGCGCTGGAGAAGCCTGGTATGTGCTCAAAAAAGAGAGCTCCCGCAACGCCATCATCGTCGCCCGCGGTGACGACCATCCCGACCTCCACCACTCCTCTCTCACTGCCTCCGAAGTCAGCTGGGTCGGCCAAACGCCTCCCTTCCCTCTCCAGTGCACCGCCAAAATCCGCTACCGAGCTCCCGATGTACCCTGCAGAGTCCTCTCCCATGGCGACCATCTAGAAGTCCGCTTTGACACCCCCCAAAAAGCCATCACCTCTCGCCAGTCGATCGTCTTTTACCAAGGCGATCTCTGCCTCGGCGGCGCCCTCGTCGATTAGGTTTTTAAAATTTGATTCCTCAAAATTATCGCATTATCATATAATGATAATAAATGATAAGCAGTTTTTTCGACCAACTAACAGAAGATGTGTTTGATGGGAAAAACACTAAACACACGCAAAAGCGACTTCCTGCCCATCTACACGTAATAGCTAGAAGAAAATTGGACATGCTAAATGCAGCTGCGGTTCTTAGCGATTTAAGAGTTCCTCCAAGTAATAAAGTGGAGAAGCTACGAGGAGAAAGACAGCATCAGCATAGTATCCGCATCAATGACCAATATCGCATTGTTTTTACCTGGATTGATGGAACTGCTGAAGATGTAGAAATAGTTGATTACCATTAGGAGAAGATATGTTATTACCAAAGCAAAGAAAACCAACACATCCGGGTGAAATTCTTCAGGAAGAATTTTTAAAACCATTGGGTTTGTCACAAGCTCAATTTGCACGTCATCTTGGTTGGACTTATGCAAAATTGAATGAAATTATCCGTGAAAAACGTGGCATAACCCCAGATTCAGCACTTGATCTTTCGATGGCCTTGGGAACATCTCCTATGTTTTGGTTGAACTTACAGTTATGCTATGATTTGTGGGAGGCTTCCCAACACAAACGTGAAATAGAGCCATTGAAAATGGCAAGCTAATGAAGATCTCTGCCTCGGCGGCGCCCTCATCTGTTTTTAAATAGGCGGTAGAACCCCCGATCCCCAAAAGAAAGTGCCTTCCCATCTGGAATAAAAATTCAGGATCATACTTAAAATGTGGCCAGCCAGGCAGCTCCCAATTCCAGGGCATGAGTGATAGAACCTTCTTCTATAACTCAAAATTAAGGCAAAAAATGATTTATAGAACAAGGCGCTATATTCGCGCGTGGAGGAGTTTCATCAGGGGGCATTAGAGGGGATCAGGTGCTCCTGCTCGTCGAATTCGAGTTTATCATCTTTGAGTTTGATGAAGTACCTGCGCATTTCGCCGGGGTTGCGGATGAGCCGCTCGGCGAGAGGGTCTTCCACATACTGCTCGATGACGCGACGTAAGGGGCGAGCTCCCATTTCGGGGAGGTTGCCCATCTTGACGAGGTGGTGGATCGCCTCTTCGTTGATATCGACATAGATATGATGTTTGGCAAGCCGTTTCTTGACCTTTTCGATTTCGAGATGGACGATTTCGGAAAGGGCCTCTTCGTCCAGCGGTTTAAAGATGACTGTGCCATCGAGTCGGTTGAGGAATTCGGGCTTGAGGTGCTTCTTCATCGCCGATTCGATCTTCTCTTTGATATCTTTATAATCGAGCGCCGATTTAGCGCCGAAACCTATCGAGCTCGATTTGCGGATGAGGTCGGCCCCTAGGTTCGAGGTCATGATGACGATCGCATGGCGGAAGTCGACTTTGCGACCGAAAGAGTCGCTCAGACGACCCTCTTCGAGGATCTGGAGAAGAAGATCCATCACATCGGGGTGCGCCTTTTCAATCTCATCGAAAAGAACGACGCAGTAAGGGCGCTGACGCACCTGCTCGGTCAGTTGGCCGCCCTCTTCGTGGCCGACATAGCCAGGAGGGGAGCCGGTCATGCGGCTGACCGCAAATTTCTCCATGTATTCCGACATGTCGACTTGGATCAGGGCATCTTCGCCACCATACATATGGGTAGCGAGAAGGCGGGCCAGATGTGTTTTACCCACACCTGTAGGGCCTAAAAAGAGAAAGGAGCCAGTCGGGCGATTAGGATCTTTGATCCCGGTTCTGCCTCGCCGAATAGCCCTGCAGACCACATCGACCGCTTCATCTTGACCGATGATTTGGGAGCGCAGTTTCTCTTCCATCTTGAGCAGCTTCTGTGTCTCTTCTTCGGTCAGTCGGGTGACCGGAATGCCGGTTTGGGAAGCGACGACTTGAGCTACCGCATCTTCATCCACAGGCACCTGATGTTCATCTTTATGGGTCTCCCATTCGGTGCGGATCGATTGCAGTTTTTCTCGTTGTTTCTTCTCATCATCGCGCAGACGGGCCGCTTTCTCATACTCTTGAGTACTGATCGCTTTCTCTTTGGCTCGGCGCGTCTCCTCGATCTGACTTTCGAGTTTGGCGATATCAGTTGGCTGATTCATCATCGAAACCCGCATGCGGGCGCCCGCCTCATCGAGGAGGTCTATCGCTTTATCAGGTAGGAAGCGGCCGTGGATGTAGCGATCGGAGAGAATCGCAGCAGCCTGTAGGGCTTCATCGGTGATCACTACATTGTGGTGTTCTTCATACTTTTTCTTGAGACCTCGCAAGATTTCAATCGTATCATCCACGCTAGGTGGTGCTACGACAATCTTTTGGAAGCGACGCTCCAGTGCAGCATCCTTTTCGATATGTTTGCGGAATTCATCGAGAGTGGTCGCACCGATACACTGCAACTCACCGCGAGAGAGAGCTGGCTTCAAGATGTTCGAAGCATCGATCGCTCCCTCGGCAGCACCTGCTCCCACAATGGTGTGGAGCTCATCGATGAAGAGAAGAATGTTTCCATGCTTCTTGATCTCATCCATGACCGCTTTGATGCGCTCCTCAAACTGGCCGCGGTATTTTGTTCCCGCAATCATGAGGGCGAGATCGAGAGTAATCAATTTTTTCTTGCGGAGATTATCAGGCACTTCGCCCTTGACAATTCTCTGTGCGAGCCCTTCCACGATAGCCGTCTTGCCGACACCCGCTTCACCGATCAGGACAGGGTTATTTTTGCGACGTCTGCAGAGAATCAAAATCAGACGCTCCACCTCTTGATTGCGGCCAATGACGGGATCGAGCTTATTCTCGCGGCTCATCTCCGTGAGATCGTAGCCGTAGGCGCGCAAAGCAGGCAATTTTTCCGAATTTTTTTCTGAGGCTTTGGCCGATCCACCACCTCCAGCGCCTCCTCCGGCCGGTGGAAGCTGTAGATTGAAAGTTTCCAATTCGCGCAAAACCTCTTTACGCACCTCCTGGAGGTCAACATTGAGATTTTCGAGCACTTGGGCAGCGACACCATCGGTTTGACGCAAGAGGCCAAGAAGCAGATGTTCAGTTCCTACATAGTTATGGCCCAGGTTGGTCGCCTCTTCGTTGGCATACTCGAAGACCTTTTTGACACGGCCCGTCAACGCAGGATCTCCGTAGACCTGGATCTCAGGTCCATAGCCGACCAGCCGCTCCACCTCTTGCCGCACCGTCTCGAAATCGAGACCAAGATTCCGCAGTACATTGACAGCGACTCCTTGTCCCAATTTGAGCAGCCCCAACAGGAGATGTTCTGTTCCTAAATAATTATGATTCAGTCGCTGGGCCTCTTTTTTTGCCAGCTTGATGACCTGTTTTGCGCGATTCGTAAATTTATCAAACATAAGCGTTCTCGTTTAAAGTGTACCATATACGAAATGGGCAATAATTCGGCAACAGTATAACCCTATTTTAGCTGCAATCGAACTTTTTCTAGAAAAAAACATTTACAAGGAATATTTTACTTTAAAAATTGCGTTAAGACGAGGTTTGCAATGAAAAGAATTTCTCTAATAAGCTGCTGGATGGTATTGTTATTTTTACTCTTTCTTCCTGCGCCCGCTTTGGCGACCACTTTCGGTTATGTGACAAATCAAACATCCAATACTGTCTCGGTCATTGATACAGCCACAAACACAGTTGTGGATACCATCCCTGTTGGCACTATGCCCACAGGAATTGCTGTCACCCCCCCCACCCCCCCCAATAATCAATTTGCTTATGTGGCAAATCAAGGGTCAAATTCTGTCTCAGTCATCTCTACGAGTACAAACACCGTCGTCGCAACTATTTCTGTTGGCACTTCTCCAACTGGGGTAGCGATCACACCCGATGGTTCGCAAGTCTATGTGACGAATGAAGGATCAGACAATGTCTCCATCATTGCAACAAGCTCTAACACCGTGGTTGCAACGGTTTCTACCGCTCCATTTCAACCAGTTGCAGTCGCCATTACACCTGATGGTCAATTTGCTCTTGTCATTGCAAATAACTTCGGCCCATTCACTGCTGAAGTTGCTTACATTAATACTACTACACATGCGATTACTGCTTCTCCTACGCAATCCTCTAGTGTATTTACGGGTATTGCTATTACGCCTAATGGTGCGACCGCTTATATAGCTAATCTACTACAATCAAAGGTTGAAATTCTGAATATTGCTACAGCTACTTTTAGTGCTTCGCCTATTAGTTTTTCAAGCACACCATTCGATGTCGCTATTAGCCCCAATGGCAATTTTGCTTACGTGACCTTGCAAGGCACAAGTAATAGTGTTGCGGTTATTAATACCAGCACAAACATAGTCGTGGCTACAGTTCCTGTTGGTCACACCCCTACTGGAGATGCCGTCACTCCGGATGGAAACTTTGTCTATGTAGCCAACAACGGAGACACTTCTGTTTCGGTCATTGCTACCAGCTCCAACACAGTTGTAGCTACCGTACCTGTAGGCGTCGGCCCCGCATTTATTGCATTCGCAACCGTTAGTGTTCAACCCCCCATCAATGGCAGCTTTACCCAAAGAGTTGATGAGTTTCTGACCCAGGTCTGTTATGAGAACACGCTCACCTGGTCGCCACCCACAACAGGTCTCCCACCTGTTTCCTACCTCATTTTTGCAGATGCGGCGTTGACGCAACAGCTCGGCACCGTTCCAGCAACCGGCCCGCTGGTCTTTCAGGTTTGTTCTACGCATAAACATACCACCTATTTCATCGTGGCTGTCGATGCTTTTGGCGATCGTTCGGCCCCCCTGGTGATCACGACATAGGCTAAAACCTTTGGGACGCAATCCTTTGCATCTGTCTAAATATATTTTGAGGTTGTGATTAACTTAAAAAATCGTTAACATTCTTCAAAAATCAGGTTTCTAAGTAGCTATGGGTTGGAAGTATTTAGATACAGGTGCTCGTTCTGCAGCTGCCAATATGGAGCTTGATGCAGCTCTCTTGTCTGATCTGACGGACGAGAAAGACACGATCCTACATCTCTATGATTGGGAAACAGATGCTGCGACCTATGGCCACTTTATCGATCCTGGACACTTTCTGAATCTCAAAGGGGTGGAAAAACGGAAACTCGATCTAGCTAAGAGACCGACAGGGGGTGGGATTGTCTTTCACAATTGTGACCTCGCCTTCTCAGTTCTGGTGCCTGCCTCCTCATCCTGGTTCTCCTCTAACCCTCTCGATAACTATGCCTTTGTCAATAGTCGTGTCATCTGGGCGGTGAGCCAGATCCTCGATACACCGGCTGCTTTATTGCCGGAGGAGCCGGAAGCGCTCGACGAAGTTTGCCGCAATTTTTGCATGGCGAAGCCGACAAAGTATGATGTCATGATTCATGGCAAAAAAATTGGCGGGGCCGCGCAGCGGAAAACTCGCCATGGTTTCTTGCACCAAGGATCGATCGCCATCGGTTTGCTTCCAGAACCCTATCTCAAGGATGTTTTAGTCGGAGGAACGCAGGTTTTGGAGGGGATGCGCCAAAATAGCTTTACCCTTCTGGGACCCTCCTGGACAGAGAAGCAACTGAAAGAGGCGAGAAAAACGCTCCGTGCTCTTTTGCAAAAGGCCTTTTCAGATAACTATGGCTCTTAGATTTTGTTTCATTCTCCTAATTTTTTTCAGCAGTGGGCTTTGGGGCGAAGAAAAAACTGCGCTCATTGTCGGTGATGCTGGAAAAAAAGCAGTCGTTGTTGGTGACAATGAAAAAAATAGCCTCATTGTCTGTGATAATGGTCTTGAGATGTTCGGTTGGGATCTGGAGTTTCTCAGCCACGCAGAGCACTCTGTAGAGGCGCTCGTCTGCTTTTTTGGAGGAAGTACAGCTCGGACTCTGCTGGCGGCCATGGAGAAGAGAATCGAAGAGGTGGCTGCGCTTCAAGTCTATCTGCTCGCCTCGCCTGTGATGATGGCTCAAGAGGATTGGATCACGCTCAATAGGCTCAAGAGCCGTTTTCCCAAGAACTTTCATGTCCAATTATCGACACAGGTTCTCAAAATTTTTCCCGATGTGGCGACAATCGATAACCATGTGAAACTCTTTATCGTCGATGAGCACTACTTTTCAGCAGGAGGCACCAATTTTGAAGAGGCCCACTGCTCCAATGGCACTTTCACACCCGATAGGGAAAAGAGAGAAAATGTCCAAGGCGATAGCTTCTTACCTGCGGGAATGAGAGATCAGGATGTGGTGGGGCGCGGACCCCTAGCAAAAGAGCTGCGCTACGCTTTCTTTCAGTATTTCTCGCTCTGGGAAGATTACAATAGAACTAAGCGTCTCCGAGAAGATCCCCACCATTTTTCTAACAATGCACACTACTTTCCCCTCATCGGGCCCTCTCTTTGGGTTGACTCATTTGAAAATTTCGAGAGGAAAATCGAATTGGAAAGAGATGCCCTTCACTGCATCTTTGGAGGTCCTCACCAGAAAAGCAATGCGATCACAGAAGAATATGTGCGCTTGATTCGGCTCGCTAAAGAGGAGATCCTCATCTCGCATCTTTATTTTTTCCCAGCAGAGCCGATTTTTCAGGCGTTGCTCGAAGCGGTCAATCGGGGTGTGAAGGTGACCATTCTGACAAATGGCCTCGATGAGCACTCCTGCGAAGGAGCGAAACTCTTTGCCTGGGCCAATCGCCTCTCCTATGTCCCTCTTTTTTATGGGAGAACTTTTCATATTTGGGATTATTACAAAATCTCTCAGTTACCGCTAACTTCTTGCGAAATTTATGAATATGCCATCCCCAATGTGGTTCTCCACAAGAAAACGATGTTGGTAGATAGAAAGTATTTTCTGGTGGGCAGTTATAATCTGGGAACGAAAAGTGCGATGGGAGATTATGAGCTTGTCTTATCGATCAACTCTCCAGATGTGGCTGAGGCTATTTTCCAGATCCATCTCATCGATCGAAGCCATTCCAGGAGAGTCGCTCCCGATAAGGCAGTGCAATGGTACTTTGATCCGCTGATTTCCTCTTGGGGTGAACTGCAGAAACGGTTCGGTGGATTACTGTGAGGTCATTTCTTTTTCTTATCTGTTGCTTTTTGACATGCGCTTTTGCAGAGGCAGAGACCAATCAAATCATTGCCACTGACAATGGCCTGGAGATGTTCCATTGGGATCTCGACTTTGTCCGTGAGGCTAAAGAGTCAATCGAGATCTCTGCTGGCTTATTTGGTGGAGAGATCGCCCGGAAGCTGCTCAGTGCGATCGAAACTCGCCTCGAACAAGTTTCCGAACTGCAGGTTTTTCTTTTAACGAGCCCCATTTTACTGGAGAAAGAGGATTGGCAGATCATCGAGCGGCTAAGGCAAAGGTTTCCCAGAAATTTTCATATCGAACATGCCTCTACTGTTGTCGTCATTTGGCCTGATGTTTCTGGCATCGACAACCATGTCAAAATGATCATCGTAGATGAAAAGTACTTTTCCGCAGGCGGGACTAATTTAGACGAGTCGCAGTGTTCTGAAGGGACGTGGACTCCAGAAAAAAGTTACAATAAACTGCCAGTCATCTCCAACAACCTTCCTGCAGCGATGCGAGACCAAGATATTGTGGGAAAAGGGCCTCTTGCTACAACCTTGCGGCACAATTTTTATAAGATGTATGCCTTGTGGGAATATTACAATCAGACGGGCCGCTTAGAAAAGGATCCCGAAAAATTTAGAGGAAAGACACGCTATTTTCCTGTGGACAATCAAGCCCATGTCGAAAGGTTTGAATTATCCAGTCAGACTCGCACCATAAATAACCCGCAGATCAAAGTCTACATTGGAGGGCCTCATCAAAAGCAGAATGAGATCTCCCAGGAGTATATTCGTCTCATTGAATCGGCTCGAGATGAAATTATTCTCTCTCATCTCTATTTTTGCCCCGTCGATCCCATTTTCAATGCTCTACTTGCTGCAGTGAACCGGGGAGTCAAATTGACCGTTCTGACCAATGGTGTCAGCGAAATAGCGCCTCAGTACACCCAATACTTCTGCTGGGCTAATCGGATGAACTATGTCCCCATGTTTTATGGCAATACCTACCATTTTTGGGATGTTTGGTCCCTAGCGAGTAAACCGGTTAAAAAAACAAGAATTTATGAATACCATGTCGCCGATGTCGTTCTGCACAAAAAGGTGATGATCGTCGATGGTCGAAAAGCGATCGTGGGCAGCTACAACCTAGGGACCCGTAGCGAGATCGGCGATTATGAGATGATCTTCAGCATCGACTCTCCGGAGCTCGCAGCCGACCTAAAAAAAATCCATGAAAAAGATATCCGCTACTCCCGCGAGGTCTCTCCCCAAGAGGCCCGCGACTGGTACTTCGACCCCGTCAAATCCTACCTCGGCGAAATACAAAAACGGTTCCACGGCCTCATCTAACCCCGGCTAATTGAGATGCTATTTGACGCCAGCTCATTTAGATGCTGACGACGAGGGGGGGTAGATCGAATTCCTGCTGCATCCACTGCGACGATGTAATAGGTCGCATGCGCTGTCTTTGAGCAAACGACAAAGACAAGTGGTCCAGAAGCTGGCACTGTGCCCAAAACTTGAGTCAAGGCAGCATCACTAAAAATGATATAGGAAACGGGTGGAGAACCACTGGTCGGAGGCGACCAGGTGATCGTGTTTTCATAGCAGACTTGGGTCAAAAATTTGTCCACAGTTTGAGAAATCGTTCCGTTGGTAGGGGGGCCCGGGACAAAACTGATGGCAAGCGATGTGGCAGCAAAATCTGCCCCATGATTACTGAAGGTTTGTCCTGTGAATGTGCTTGAGCTCGCGATCGAGGTGCCAGCACTATTGACTACCTGGAGAGTGACAGTGAAAGGTCCGCTCGAGGCATAGGTATGAGAAACGGTGGGCGCAGTTGTGGTTACTGGGGGAGATCCATCTCCAAAATTCCAGATGTAAGAGGCAATGGTACCTACAGGTGACACAGACCCAGAGCCATCAAATAGGGCGGTATTGCCTGGAGCTATTGTCGCTGTGAATCGTGCCACCGGTGCTTGGTCTGGCGTAATACAGGGCCATTGGCTGTCAGTATCGTTGACAGAAGGGAGATTAAATGTAGTAGCCAAATGGGAAGAGGGTAATCCATCTACGCGTGTAACGGTTGTCGTAACGCTATCTGTTACAAAGGCAGTCTTTGAATCAGGTGTCAGCCAAACGCCGAGAGGGGTAGTGTTAACAACAGGTAAAGTAAAACCATGAGTTGGAGACGATACAGTGACATCCAACTGTTGAAGAGTGTGTGCTCCGTGAAAGTTGCCGAGATCATAAGCAAAATTATTATCACGCGAAGCATCGAGTTCTGTCTGTAGCACACTGTTCGTTGAAGTTGATGCTAAGAATAGGGGAATGAAGTCAAAAGTTTGGAAGAGCGTATTGTGAGCATCTATGAGGATACCAAAATCTTGGTTTGGCTTCATCGTAATCCAACCAGGGATGCCTGATGAGGGCAATGACGTTGTGCTACTCACGTCATCTGTTGAAGTATTGATTTTATATAACTTGCCTAAAGTAGCTCCTCCGATGAAGGCAGCCAGCCCATCAGGTTGAAATGCGACTCCAATACTGCTGTCACCAGCTGCCAACTGAGTCATCACTGATGTTAGTGTAGGGCTTGCTGGAGTTGTCAGATTGACAACGGCGTAACTGGCATTCGTGGCCCCATCTGTGATGTAAGCTTTTGGCTGGGTAGGAGAGATAGCCATGACATTGGGATTTTGAAGAGTGAGATTTAGAGTTCCTGCCACTGAATGGGAGGCTATATCGATCACGGTCAGCGAATCACTGCCAGCTGGCACGTTACTCACTACATAAGCATATTTGCCAAAGGGGTCGATCACTACATCTACTGGACTCGTCCCTGAAACAGGTATCGGAGAAGGATTTAACGCATGTGCATTCACGCTATAGGTATAAACGTGGTTCTGATTCACCACTGGAATAACGAGTGTCCAGTCGCCTTTGAATGTATAGAAGTCATTGGGGTGGTTAGGAGGGGAGGAGCCTGCAGGTGTGGTGACGACCACCGTTACATTCTCCGGTACATGAGGAATTGCATTGATGTTGGAGATATCAATCGTTGAATCGTTCACAACAGTAAAAGAAGCGACCGAGGCCCCATCGACAGTCACTGAGGTAACGCCCGTAAACCCACTTCCGGAAATCACTACAGGAACAACGCCTGTATCAGCTTCAGTGTTGGGGGTAATATTTGTAATGAGCGGGACTGCCGATAAAAAAGGACATATCGAGAAAAACAGCAGAATCAGAACTTGCTTCATAGTGATCTCAAAAATCAAGAAGCTATTAAGTTGTCAAAGAAAAAAATAAATACAATATCTAAGGCGAGCTCGTCATTTATTGGCGAGTGGGGTATGATGGTCGGTAAAATTGAGTGGTTATGTTGCAGTTTTTTCGGAAGTACCAAAAGTTTTTCTTTCTCTTTGTGACGATTGTGATCGTCTTTACCTTTGTCTTTTTTGGGACCTACCAGACGATAGCGCCGGCATTTAGAGAGAAGGGGGAGGAGGACTATGTCACACAGATGGTCCGTTTTTTGGAGACGGAGCAGTGGATGGGTTCACGAAGGATCTTTGGAGCTAACTTTCTCAACGATGGGGTTGTGTCGGAAGATTTTTTAGCAACTGGGATGGGTGCGCTGATCGCGGCAGCCTCTCCTGAGCGCTTTCAAGAAGAGTTTCAGGAAAGAGTGGTCAAAGAAAAGGAGTATCAGCCCTATGTGCATCCGGCAATGCCCTCTCTAAGTGCGGAGATGATCTGGTCGATCTTTGCACCTGATATGGCGGAGGCGTTTGGAAAGCTACAGCAAGGGGATGGCGGATTTAGTGAGAGAAAGGCCCTTTTTCTTGCTCAGAAGCAATTTCCGCCTGCTTTCTTTAGCCAAGTGGTCCGCTATCAAGAGCAGAGTAATCCCAGATGCCCTCCAGATCCCCGATTAGCACGAGAGGATGTGGCTCTCTTTGGCTACCAGACGCTCAGTGACTGGTTTGGCCCCAAATATGTTGAAAGTGTGGCCGAGCTGATTATCAAAGGTGCTAAGAAAGCGAAGCAGTTAGGGTATAAGACATCGAAAAAGGAGGTCATGGCTGACCTTCTCTTCCGCAGTCAGGAGACCTTTCAAGCTGTGAACGGGAAAATTCCTTTGCCTGTCCAAGATGGGCGCGGGCTGATGCAACTCTATCTCCGGCAGATCGGGATGACCGAGGAGACGGCTCTCAAAATCTGGGAAGATGTGACGCTATTCCGTAGGCTGTTGCACGCTGTAGGGGATGCTGCGCTCATCGATCCGCTCGCTTTGAGCCGATTCTATGCTTTTGCTTTTGAGAATGCGACTGTTGAGCTCTATCAATTACCCGTAGAATATCGTCTGAAGTCGCTTGCCGAGCTGGAGGAGTTTGAGAGCTACCTGGCGGCTGTGAGTCAGAAGGGAAAAGTGCTCGATATTCCGGCGGATTATGCAGCTTTAGAGACGATTCTTGAAAGGGCTCCAGAACTTGTGGGAAGGCGCTATACTGTCCAATTTGCACAAACTTCAAAGAAGGCGCTTGAGGCTAAAGTGAGCCTCAAAGAGACTTTGGACTGGGAATGTGATGCCGCACATTGGGCTGCGATCGCACAACAGTTCCCCGAACTGGCTGAGAAAAGTGGCACTCCCTTCGAGATTTTAGAAAAAATGGAAGCGAAGGGCAAAAAGCTGGTCGATGTGTTTGCACGCAAGAAGATCGTGGAAAGCCATCCTGAATGGATTCAAGAAGCCCTCCTTGGCCAAGAAATGGAGGAGAGAGAGCTCTTCCTCACCACTGTTAAGCAAAAGCTCTTTGACGGGCTGACACAACCGAAGAAGCTGGCGGCTGCATTTGAACAGGATAAGGAGTTGTTGAGCTATACAGAGGATCAGCAACACTATTTCCGTTTCTCATTGAAGGAGAGAGGTGAGGCTCAGGAGATTCTCACCTTTAAAGAGGCTCAGAAATTGGGTCTATTGGCCAAATTGGCTGAACAGATGGAGGGGAAGAAGCTAGCGCAGCACGTTGTAGAAGCCTGTCCAGCCTCTTTTCAAGAGATCCCTTTCGCTTACCGTTTTGCCACCTTTATGTCGACGCACCATTTTAATCCCCCTACAGGTAGCTTAGAGAAGCAATTCATGCCTGAAAAGCGGGAAAGAACAGTGACGCGCTGTGAAAAAAGCTTCATCCCACTAGACGAGGTCTTAGCTTTGAAACCAGGTCAATTGTCGCACGTGAAGGTCGATGAGGCTGAAGGTGCCTATCTCTATCGCTGCGTCGACAAAAAGGTCGACAGGACACTGCCTCTGGAGAAGCTGCAAGAAGCGGAAAAGATGCTCTCTCAAGAGGCGCGCGCTATCTACTTTAAAACGCTTCTGAGCGATGCTTGAAGATATAGTTCCGCTAGAGCCCGTCCATTTTTTTGCCTTTCAGATGGATTGTCACGCCACAAAAATGGGGCAACTGGATAAAAGGCATCTTCTGCCAGATCTGGAGTCCTTTCACGAAGAATCGCCCTTCGCAACGGTGGCGATGGGCTGGAGTGAGAAGGGGATCTATCTGCTCGTCAGCGTCGAGGCCCCTTTCGATGCGCCCGATTTTCCCAAATTGAGTGAAGCTGATTCCATCGAACTCTTTTTCGATACCCGCGATGTGAAGACAACCGGTTTTACCACACGCTTCTGTCACCATTTCTTTTTCCTTCCCCTCCCCGTACAAACTAATGGGGAGGCTATCCAAGCTGGTGAGGTAAGCCGCTTTCGCACCGATGATGTCCACCCTTTGTGTGATCCCTCACTTCTTGAGGTGAGTTCCACAAAGGAGAAAAAAAGGCAGCAGGTGCATATTTTTATTCCTTCGGAATGTCTGCATGGATATGATCCCACTCTGTTTGATCGGATCGGTTTTACCTATCGGATCAATCGGAGCAGTGGCTCAAAGCAATATTTCTCCGCAAGTGGAGCCGACTTTTCCGTAGAAAGTCAGCCCTCCCTGTGGGCAAGTTTTAAATTAGTCAAATGACAAAATATACACCCTCACACGAGTGGATCAATGTCGATGGCAATATTGCCACTGTAGGAATCACAGCGTTTGCCCAAAAAGAGCTGGGCGAGGTGGTCTATGCCGAGCTGCCCTCCGTCGGGGCAGATGTCCAGGCAGGACAACCCATCGTTGTTCTAGAATCAACCAAAGCAGCTGTCGACATCTACACACCAGTCTCAGGCACTATCCTCGCCGTCAACAATAACTTAAAAAGCTCCCCTCAATTGGTCAACAGCGATGCTGAAGGGTCAGGCTGGCTCTTAAAAATAGATCTGAGTCACCCTGAAGAAATGAAGAGCTTCATGGATAAATCCGCTTACAACGCTTACATTAATAAACACTAACTCGCCATGTGTCTCATCAAATCGGGCCAAACAAAAGCAAGTTGAGTTTGTCTATACTCAGAAAGCTGAAATGCCAGCTGAAGCAGAGGATGGAACTGGTCCATTTCCTTTTTGGTCAGAGCTTCTAATCGTTCCAAAATGGCAAGACCAAATCGGATCCCAAGGGTTGCAAAAGCGCTTTGATGCTTGACAACTTCCTTAAAGAGGCGCTCAAAAATGCGCGGGTAGTTGGAAATTTGCTGAACCACGACTAATATGTCTAGTTCCCCACTTTCTTTCGCCCGATAGTTCACCGCATTCTGGAAACTGTCAGAGAGTGATTTCCAAAAGAGAATGGAGGGCTCTTCTCCCTCAAAAGGAGGGAATGAGAGCTCTTTTCTATAAAAGTGATGTTCCATATCGATCAAAATCTCGGAAATGCGCATCAAAAAGGGTTGAACCTGAGCAAACTCCTTCTCAGAAGCCATCTCTTGGAGGAGTTGTGAAAGAAGAACAAAGCCCCACTGATGGTCAGCAGCCACTTGGGAAGCCAGATTGACATGATACCAGTCGTGAGGGTGGGTAATTTCCGAGCCAATGGCAAGCTGAAGATCGACTTTTTTAGGGCGCTTTTTTCCGGGGAAAGGGAGGTAGACCTCCCTGGTTCCCAGCAAGGCATTTTTAAAAACGGCAGTCACTGGGGAAAGGCCGAGGGCAGGATTGAGTTTTACAGGATTTCAACCGAGAACTCTCGTTGATTAAACAGCTCTTTTAGGTAGTTGATCGCGCCTGGGTTTTGATAACCATCGATAGTCTTGTTAATCACCTTGAAGGCAGCAGCGTGAGTGCATTTTTTTGTCTGCACTGTCTCTTCGGCCCAAGCGCGGCAGAGGCCGTAAAAGCAGTTATAAGCGTGAAATTTGGGACTTTTGGGATTCCAGATATCTCCTGTGGGAGGTTTAGGAGCAGAGGGAATAGTGATGGCTGCCATATTTATCTTGTTTAAGCTTTTTTCTGTTTCATCAAATCGGGCCAAGCAAAGGCAATCTCCACTGACCTAATTTGAGGTAATGCATACACAAGCTGTTGTAAAGGATCGAGAGTTTGAATCTCTCTCTTGAATAGCAACTCTAATTGTTCTAGAAGGGCAAGGTCAAAGCGAATGCCGAGAGTCGCAAAGAAAGTGCGATGTTTAACCACTTCATCGAGAAGACGCATAAAAATTCGGCTATGGTAGGCCACACGTTGCTGATTTTTTAACAGACCTTCCATACCACTCTCTTTATTTTCTATTGCGATAGACTCGTGCGCTTTCTGAAAGGCCTGATAGAGAGTTCTCCAGAAGAGGGTGGAGGGTTCCTGACCTTCATAGAGAGGATGGAAAAGTTCTTTGCGGTAGTACTGGTGTTCCATATCGATCAAGACCTCACGGATCCGTATCAACAAGGAATGGGCCTCAGCAAACTCTTTTTCAGAAGCCATCTCCTGGATGAATTGTGAGAGGAGAGCAAAGCCCCACTGATGCTCAGCAGGGACTTGTGTGGCCAGATTGACATGATACCAGTCATGGGGGATGGTAAATTCGGCACCGACTACATCTGTTAGGTCGGCCTTTTTTGGAGGCTCCCTTCCTGGAAAAGAGAGGGACATTACTCTTGTCCCAAGTAACGCATTTTTAAAAATTGCAGTTAAGGAAGTAAGGCCAAGGTTAGGATCTATTTTGACAGGATAGCCATGTTTGACTGTGAGGAAGGCTTCCATCAGACTAAATGAGGGAAGCAGGACCATGAACTCTCCATTGGGCATTGAGAAGCGGTTAAAGACATTGAATCCTTGAAACCAAGCAACCTCTGCCATCTTTCCTTTTTGAGGAAAGAGCAAAAACTGCTGCTCAAAGGGTGGCTTCTCTTTCATGATCTCAAAAAGTTTTTCAAGCTGAGAGTCGCTCAGCAAAGGCTCCTTTTTCACATTTTCATCTTGGATATGATTTTCTGGAGGGAAACCTTTCACAGGCTCCAATGTCTTTTTGATCAATTCCACCGCTTTTGGGTTGGGCTTGCCCTCCTCAAAAAGAGGAATAGGAGTGTACTTTTCAGTTTTGCGATAGGCCAGTTCTGCGCGATAGATAAGGTAAGTTCCCACTTCCCCTAGGCTGAAATCACCCTCTCGTAGCCCCGCAAGCGCATACCAAGGGAGGTTTTGGTCCTTCCTCATTTCATCGGTGAAGACCCTCTTATTGAAATGACTTTTTAGGGCATCTATCGGATCACGCTTGTGATAAGCATCGACAATCTTGTTGATCACCTTGTAGGCTGCAGCTTGGGTGCATTTTCTTTGTTGCACACTATCTTCTGCCCAAGCGCGGCAGAGGCCGTAAAAGCGATTATAAGCGTGAAATTTGGGACTTTTAGGGTCCCAGGTAGCGTCAGTGGGAGGATTAGGTGCAGCTGGAATAGTATCGGATGTCATATTAACTCGTCCTGCTTCTCATCAAGTTTGGCCAAACAAAAGGAAGTTGAGTTTGTCTCTCCTGAGGAACGGAAAGCATCAAGAGAAACAGAGGGTTCACTTTCAGCTCATCGGTGGTCAGAGCTTCTAATTTTTCTAGAAGGTCAAGATTGAAGCGGATCCCCAGTGTTGTAAAAGCACTTTGATGTTTGATCACCTCCTCAAAGAGGCGCTCATAAATTCGACTGTAGTGAACAAATTGTTGAGCAAGGTCTAATATGTCTCTCCCCCCTTTTCTACCGTGAGATAGAGCGCTGCTTTCTGGAAACAGTAAGAGAGTGATTTCCAAAAGAGAATGGAGGGTTCTTGCCCCTCAAAAGGAGGGATTGAGAGCTCTTTTTTGTAAAGATTGTGTTCCATATCGATCAAAAGCTCGCGAATGCGCATCAAAAAGGGTTGGACTTGAGCAAACTCTTTTTCAGAAGCCATCTCTTGGACGATTTGTGAAAGAAGCGCAAAGCCCCACTGATGGTCACGAGGAACTGATGAGGCCCAATTGACATGAGCCCAGTCGTGCGGGTGGGTAATTTCCGCGCCAATGGCATCTTGAAGATCGACTTTTTTAGGGCGCTCTCTTCCGGGAAAAGCGAGGTAGACCTCCCTGGTTCCCAGCAAGGCATTTTTAAAAATGGCAGTCACAGAGGAGAGGCCAAGGACAGGATTCATTTTTACAGGATAGCCATGTTTGACCGTGAGAAAGGCCTCCATTAGGCCAAATGAGGGAAGAAGGATGGCGACATCCCCATTGGGGACGGGGATACGACCAAAGATGTTGAAGCCTTGAAGGTAGACAGCTTCTGCAATTGTTGCTGTGGAAGCAGGGAGAACCAAAAACTGCTGCTCGAAAAGAGGCTTCTCCTTCATGAGGGCAAAGAGTTGTTTGATCTGAGCCTCATTTAAGAGGGGTTCTTTTTTAATGTTGGCATCTTTGACCGGATTTTCCGGAGGAAGACCTTGAACAGGTTCCAACGTCTTTTTGATCAATTCAACTGCTTTTGGATTGGGTGTGCCCTCTTGAAAAAGGGGAACTGGAGCGTAGATATCAGCTTTGTGATAAGAAAGTTCGTCGCGAAAGGTGAGGTAAGTTACTATCTCTCCTAGGGTGAATTCTCCCATGCGCAGGCCGGCAAGCGCATACCAAGGGAGGTCTTTGTCCTCGCTCATTGGAACTGTGAACTGTCGCTTATTGAACTGCTCTTTCAGGTATTTGATCGGGCCACGGTTTTGATAACCATCGACAATCTTGTTGATCACCTTAAAGGCCGCGGCGTGAGTGCATTTTCTTTTTTCCACCACATCTTCTGCCCAAGCGCGGCAGAGGCCGTAAAAGCAGTTATAGGCATGGAATTTGGGGCTTTTCGGGTCCCAAATAGCACCTGAGGGCGGCGGAGGAGCTTTTGGAATTGCTGACATATTATTTCCTCGCGACAGGGTTTTCTGGGCCTTTGAAGGGAATTTCTACAGTGGTGGGCAATTTTTGCCCGCTAGGTCTTGCCAGATCGATCCCTAGTAGTCCCATGAAGGCCATTGCCATCAGGCCAGTGATGATAAAGCTGATTCCCATTCCCCTCAATCCTTTCGGGATATTGGAGTATTGAAGCTTTTCGCGGATGGCGGCGATCAAAACGATTGCAAGCCACCAGCCTGCTCCTGAGCCGAGTGAAAAGATAAAAGAGGGGAGGAAAGGGTATTCACGGGTCACCATGAAGAGCACACCGCCTAAGATGGCGCAGTTGACGGTGATGAGGGGTAAAAACATGCCTAGAGCATAGTAGAGGGTAGGCGAGACCCCTTCGATGAAAATTTCCAGGACCTGAACAAAGCCGGCAATGATCGAGATGAAGACGATCAGCTCTAAGAAGCTGAGGTCGATGGTGGCGGCGTTGAGACCTGTGAAGCTAAGCCAGGAGAGAGCTCCTTTCCCTGTGATAAAGTTGTGGACCAGCCAGTTGAGAACTCCTGAAACAGCCAAAACGATCGTCACTGCCATGCCGAGGCCATTGGCTGTGGTTAATCGATTGGAGCAGGCGAGATAGCTGCACATCCCGAGAAAGTAGGAGAGGAGGATATTTTGAATAAAAAGCGTTTGGAGGAGAAGGCCGAGAAGATTCAAAGTTGTATAGTGACCCATCCACATCGTGAGATCCTCGTTAGGCAGGTTTATCCGGTTTATTGATGCTATTGGCGATCCAGATGAAACAGCCAATGATAAAGAATGCGGCTGGTGCCAAGACCATCAATCCAAAATTTTGGTAGCGGTCGGGATTTGTGACAGTGGCATACCAGCTGGCTGGGATCAATTGTTTGCCGAAGAGCTGTCCAAAGCCCCCCAGCTCTCTCAACCCTGCGACGATAAAGAGGACGATGGCATAGCCAAGACCCGCCGCAAGCCCATCTAGAAGGGCAGGAAGGGGAGGAATATTCTTGGCCATGCTCTCTGTGCGGCCCATCACGATGCAGTTGGTGATGATCAACCCCACAAAGACTGAGAGGGTTTTGGCGATGTCGAAAAAATAGGCTCTCAAAATTTGGTCCACCACGATTACGAGGGTAGAGATGATGGCCAGTTGAGCAATCATGCGGACACTGTCTGGGGTCGCTTTGCGCAGGAGCGAGACGAAAAAGGAGGAAAAGCCAGTCACCAGACTGACAGCGATTCCCATCGTGAGTGCAGTGGAGAGGGTCGTTGTCACAGCGAGTGCAGAACAGATCCCCAAAATGGCCACTAAAATCTGGTTATTGCGCCAGAGAGGTTCTTGAAAATAGGTTTTAAGAGGAACTTTCTTTTCCACCTGCACCACTCCTTTTGATCAAAAATTGACGATAGGGGCTGAGCGAACGACGGTAGGCCTGTGTGACACCATCGCCCGTCAGTGTGGCCCCCGACATACCGTCGACGGCACTTTTGGCTTTGGGGGAGTTGCCATAAACGTCGCGCACCTTACCCTTAACGACGATGATGCCCATCTCAGCTGTCTTTAAATCGACTCCTTGGAAAATCTCCTTCCCATAAAATTGATTCTGCCACCAAGCTTCTGTGATGTTGGCTCCAAGGCCGGGTGTTTCGCCATGTTCATACCAGGTGGTGCCGATGACCCGATCCCCAGCGGGTCCGATGGCAATAAAGCCATAGATCGGTGCCCAGAGTCCGAAACCGGACACAGGGAGGATATAGACGCCCGCTTGTGAAAGATCGTTCTTCAAATCAGCAGCAGAAAGGCTTTTCGCTTCGCTGCTGTTGGGGAGAATAGCGTAAAAGAGCTTCAGCTGCAGGTCTGCGTAACCTGCTTTCTTGTTTTCCGAGAGATAGTCGGCGAGGTCGAGATCCTTTTCCTCTAAGGAAAAGATATTTCCTTGGCTATCGGTGAGCAAGGGGCGGATGCGCCACGCAGCGATCTGCTTGATCTGCTCCTCCGTCGCCCGCTGGGCTTGGGGGTCAGCGATGAGAATCTTTTTCTCTCCGTCGAAGCGGGCGCGCGAAACCTTTCCATCCTTCTCCAAAATTTCGAAATAGCCGGCATGGTTGAGAATTTTGGCAGCGATGAGCATCTGCTTGCTCTGATCAAACTCTTTCGCAGCTTCTTGAGGTTTTCCTAGGAAATAGGCGGCGAGCGAAAGGAGCAATGCACAGACAAAGCAGAGGAGAAAGACGAAGAGAATGACCTGAAAGTCGCTGTGGCCCTTTTTAGCTTCTTGCAAAACGGAAGGCCCTCCTGTAGTGGCGCACCACATAATAATCGATGAAGGGGGCAAAGACGTTTCCAAAGAGGATCGCAAGCATCACTCCTTCAGGATAGGCAGGGTTGATGACGCGGATCAGAATGGTCACCACACCGATGAGGAGGCCATAGATCCAGCGTCCCGCCTTCATGCCCGGAGAGCTGACAGGATCGGTGGCCATATAGACCAATCCGAAGGCAAGTCCCCCCATCAGAAGGTGTCGGTAAGCTGGTAGGGAGAACTTTGCAGGATTCCACACTCCTCCGTCGGCGCCCCAATGGGAGCCCCACTGGAAGAGCCACGCTGTCAAGAAGGCGCCGATTCCAAAGGCCACCATCGTGCGCCATGAGCCGACTCCTGTCCAGATCAGAAAGAGGGCGCCGAGTAGACAGGCAAAGGTAGAGGTCTCTCCCATACTGCCGAGAATGTTGCCCCAGAAGAGATTGCCATCGCTGAAATGGCCGATCCCATAAAAGGTTTCAGCGGCATTGTGAGCGGCCACATAGTTGCCGGGTAATAAGCCAAGCCCTCCCTGTTCGAAGGGAGCTGTCACAAAGGCGCGCAGCTGTTCTGCACTCAAGGCGGAGAAATCGACTTGGGTGTGAGTGGCTTCGCGCCACTGGTCAAAATGGCTCTGAATAAGAGAAGAATTGGCAGCTTGAGCCCCTTGCGCATGACTCACAATGGCCTCGACATGGATTCGTTTGATCTCGGTGACCGCTGTATTGAGCCCTTGCAAGGGAGTTGCCTGAGTGATCCCATCGATCTCGCTCAAACCTGCTTGGCTGTTGATCTTCTGCAAGCTGGTGGCCACACCTGATGGGTTGGTGCCTGCCCAGATATCTCCCGTCATCTTCCCTGGAAAGGTAAAGAAGAGAAAAGCTCTGGCGGTGAGAGCTGGATTTAGGATATTCATCCCCGTTCCACCAAAAAGTTCTTTTCCAACGATAACACCGAAGATCACCCCAACGGCGACCATCCAGTAGGGAATGGTCGGAGGAAGTATAAGAGGATAGAGGATCCCTGTGACGAGAAATCCCTCTGCGATCTCATGGCCACGAAGTGAGGCGATGATCCCTTCGCAGATGCCCCCCACCGCATAGCTGATCAGAACGACCGGTAGAAAGGCAAGGGCTCCCAGTTTGAGGATCGTCCAGTATCTCCCCTCGGAAAAGGCAAAGTCAAAGTAACCTTTGAAAGAGGTGGAAGCTTCTAAATATTCTTTCATCAAGGGGTAGCTGCCGCTGCTATAGACCATCTTCTGCAGGCCACTATTCCAAATCGCCATGAGAATCACAGGGAGTAAGGCAATGACTACCAGCACCATCCAACGCTTGATGTCGACAGCATCCCTGACAAAGGGAGCCCGTTTGGTATTGAGGGGAACCTCGTAGCAGAAGGCATCTACGGCCGAAACTAAGGGGCGCCAGCGGTACAGCGGCTTCCCTTTTTCAAAAAAGGAGAGTTGGAAATCGAGAAATTTGCGCAACATTTCGCGAAAGACAGTACCAAATTTTTCCGAAATTGAGAAGTAAAACTCCGTACAGTAGACTGTGTTTTGTGAAAAGTATCATTAAAAAATTTGCATTGGTTGCCTGTCTCGCTGCTCTGTTTGGTCTGCTCTTTTTCCCTAAGGAGATTCTGTTGCAGCTGCTCTCGTGGAAGGCGAGCAGCTATTGTCTAGAAGCATTTGGGGCTCAGTTCAGCTATGACAAGCTTGTGTGGGAAAAGGGAGAAATTGTCTTTCACGGAGGAAAACTCTATCATCCAGAGAAGCTCAATGTTACCTTTCAGAAAGCGAGCCTCATCCCCTTCCTCAATTGGAAAGAGAGATCTTTTGGTGGCGCCCTCTCATTCGATCAATTAAAAATTGTCCATGTTAAACAGGAGGCGGGGCCTATTTTTTCTCCCTTGCCACCCTCTTTCAAATTGCTGACTCTTCACTTAGAAACTCAGATCGACAGAGGAGAGCTGATCCTTTTCGATTTTCTGGCGAGACCAGACCACTTCTTCCAAACTATCACTTTTGATGTAACTCACCAAATTCATGGTCGTGAGGCGTGCGGAAATATCTCCTTCGCCTGTCAACCTGGCACGCCACCTTTGGTTGCCGATTTTCACAGCTCTAAAGAGAATCTACTCAAAGTTGCCTGTCACCTTGAAAATCATTCCCTTCCCATCCTTTCCCACATGGTCAGTTATTTTTTTCAAGGATACCTCCCTCAAACTCTTCTAGAATGGGAAATGACAAAAGGAGCGGTCGATGGTGATTTAGAGCTCACGCTAGCTTCAGGAATCCCTTTTTGGATTAAGGGGAGGGCTGAATTGTCTGAATTGCAAGCAGAGAATAGGCCATTGGAGGCGAAAGCTACATGCCAAAGGTTCAGCTGTGTTTTAGACGCCGATTTTTCCCATGTGGAGACGATCGAGGGCTCCATTAAAGTCGAAAATGGGAAAATCTGTTTGGAGCCTAAAGAGAGCTGGTGGAGAGGTCTGTCTGATTTGGATAATGTCCATTCTGAAATCTGCGTCAAAGAGGGAAAGTTAGAGAGCTCCATCTTGCGTGGAACTCTGATGGGGATGGATGGAGAGATCGTTCTGGATTGGAATGAGGAAGATTCGTTGATGGAAATGGGCTTTTGGGGCAGGTCTGAGACCATTGCCCACCATCTACCCGAGCAGGTGCGCGCGCCATTTAGAAAAGCCTTTCCGAATGATTACCTCGTCGTTGATGCCTCTCTCAAGCAAGCTAAAGGGAGAGGATTGGAGCTCAATGGATTATTCTCAATTGCTGATCAAAACGATGAGGTTTTTCGACTCCATTTTGGCTGTTTGATGGGTGAGAACGAGTTGGAAGATGCATTGCATGCTCCACTTCCTTCATTCAGCCAATCATTGGATTCACTCCTCGAGAAGTGGAAAGGGCAATTCTGCCTTTCTGAAAAGCGCTTTGGATGGGTCCACGGGGAAAATTTTCCACTGGAAAAATTTCTCAGCCCTTTCCTGCTTAAAGAGGTCAAACTCACAGCATCGGGACGAGCCAATTTCAAAGGGACCTTCGACGAGCGCTATTTGATCCTTTTTTACGAAGGTAGAGAGTTCAAAGTGGAAAGCCCCCATTTTGAATTGGTTATCGATCGTGTCGAGTCAAAAAGGGAAAATGAATCACTCTGTGCTGTCCATTATGTCGATCTTCAGAGTGGAGAGCATTGTGGGTTTCTTCCTGTCACAGCTGCAAAATATTGGCAAAAAAACTTTGGCTTTCACTTGGAAGAGCTCTCGAGTGTCATCCACTTTCATCAAAAGAGGATCCATTTCGACCAGATCGAGGCTCTCGGTGAAGGAGTGCACTTTGAAGGCAATGTGGCCGTGGAGGTCCACTCTCCTGAACAGGTTGAGCTTACCATCTGTGTCGACCAGTTAAATGGATCCGCATCTGATGCCCGCCAGTTTCTAGCTCATTTCAAGCCCTCCTTTTTGTGGGAGCTCCCGATTCAGGGTGAAGTGTTCGGTTCCGAGCGCGCCCTCTACTTTCACTACCTATTCACACCGGCAGCTACCCTCCTAGAAGGCTCTTTGAAAGGGACTATCCAGGGGGAAGGAAACTCATTTTTCCTTAAAAATGGATGGAGTGCAGCCATTGATTATGACTGTCTCACTCAAGAGTTTCGCTGTTCTCTCGATGATAAAGAGAAGGGTGTGACAGAGCTAATCGCCAAAACCCTGATTCAGGAGAGCGGGAAACAGATTCTTCTTGAAGGGAGAGATTCTCCACTTTTTGGAAATCTTTCGGCTCAAATTCTCCAAGATAAAGAGGGCAAGAAGAGTGAATTGAGTTTTAATTGCGGCCCTTGGGAGGGCAAAGCAGATCTTCTTTTTGAAGGGAACGAAATTTTCTTTCGTGGGGTCAATTGTTGGGTCGATTCGGAAAAAGGCTTTTCACTGACAGGAAAGTACGACAAAGTGGGTAAAGAATTAAAGGGAGAGCTGATCCGATGCGAATGGGATCTCTCCTCAATTTTTGCCAAAAAGGAAGGTCCCTGGAAGCCTCATGGAAAGGTGACAGGATCGGGCCCCTTCTCTTGGGACATGAAGAGAAGTCTCTGGACAGTTGAGGGGCTCAAGATGGAAATTCCCACGGGAGAGAAAATCGAAAGGATCGAGCTGGGCCGCTGCAATTACGATGTCCAGAAGAAGAAAATCCAATTTGAGGGTTTCGATTTCTCTCTCACTTCTGAAAAGATCGATTGGCTGACCCATCTTACTAGCTCCCTTTTCTCCATGGAAGTGGATCTCTCACTTGTGAATCGTGTCAAAAACTCAAAAAAAGCCGAAGAGCCATTTGAGGGGCATCTTTCGTTGGAAATTTGTCCCGACAATGTCTGGATCTTTCTCCACTTAAAGGATGGGGAATACTGGATTGCGGAGAGAGCCTTTTGTTTACGCAATTTCTGTTTGGTCTACGATCCGAGAGCTCTCAATATCTGGACTGAGCTTTATCTGCGCGATCAGTTCTATTGGCTCCATTTAGCGACAGATAGTGCGGCAATTCAGCAAGGAACGCTCTCTCTTTCTCCCCATATTGTTTTTTCTGATGATGCAATGAGTTCAGAAGAGCTTCTCACCTTCTTTTGGAGCAAGGAGAGCGATCAGCGAGTCTATGTCAATGCGATCCAAGGGATTTTCTCAGGTATGGAAGTCTCTTTAACGGAGATGACACATCAGCCCTTTGAAGCCGAGATGGCCATGCGTGGACGCATCGATTTTGATCCAGTGCAACTCAACGCTCTCTTACCACCATCTTGGAGAGAAAAATTGGATCATTACCAATTCAAAGGACACTGCTATTTGGAGGGAGATTTTACCTTAAGCCAGCTCAAAGAGTGGGGATTTAAAGGGAAATTTGCTGCACAGAAAGTTCAAGTAGCAGGAGTCGAGTTATCCGATTTATCATTCCTCTTAGAATATGCCGCGGATCGGATTCATCTATCCAATTGCAGGGTTTTAGATAGTGCCGGAAGTCTATTCGTCAATGAGCTCCAACTCCTGCAAAAAGAGAAAAAATGGCATTTGGCAATCGACCATCTTCAACTGAGTAATATGCGTCTCGCTAGGCTCAAAAGCCCGTGGACCCGTTGGGGACCCAGGGACAAGCCCTTTTTTAAATCGCTGCTGGTACGTTCATTTGTTCTAGATAATTGCAGAGGCACTTTGGATAATCTTACCTCGCTCCTAGGTAGTGGTACACTGGAGTTTACTAACATTCCTAAAAAATCGCTTTTGTCGAGCATCCTCTTTTTACCCACCGAAATAACAGCGCGCATCGGACTCGACCTCACTGCTCTCGTTCCCGCAAGAGGGATCATCGATTATCAAATTGCAGATGGAAAGATCCAACTCAATGAGCTCAAAGAGATGTACAGCGATGGCAAGTTGTCGCGATTCTATCTCGCAGAGGGCTTTCCAGCTTATATCGATTTTGATGGCAATCTGAACTTAAAGCTCAGAACGAAACAATATAATTTATTGATGAAGCTGGCAGAATTTTTTACCATTACTGTCAAAGGCAGCATCCTAAATCCCTCCTACTCCTTCAATCGCCATACCGACGCTGATGATTGAGTTTATTTACCCGCCACTCTGTCTACATTGTCAGGAACGGGTAGAGCATCGCAAACGGCTCTTCTGTAAGGGGTGCGCCGCTTTTTTTGAATTGATCGACCCCAAAAGCCGCTGTCCCTATTGTTTCGGTGAGGAAGTAGCCAGCCATGGAGGACCCTGCAGCGAATGTATCCGCAAAAGGCGCTTTACAGTGAAAATGGCTTCTGCTCTCGATTATATGGGACCAATCAGCACACTGGTGAAGCAGATGAAATATGGCCGGATGCCCTATTTGGCCAAAACGGCCTCAGCATTTATGCTGGCGCAGTATGAGCGTCTGAAATGGCCACATCCCGATCTGATTATTCCTGTGCCGCGTCGTCATTGGTTTCAAGGGATGAATCATGCAGAGCTTCTCGCGCAGCAATTAGCCAAACGGTTAAATAGCCAATGTCAGCCATTGATTAAAAGACGGGCTGGAGATCTCTCTCAAGCCCGTTTAACGCAAGCTCAAAGAGAAGCGCTTCCCTCTTCGGGGTTTTATCTCAAAAAAGAGAGCATCCTTGATGAGAAGACAATCCTTCTTGTGGACGATGTCATCACGACCGGAACAACCCTTCGGCGCTGTGCGGAAGCTCTTTCCGAAACCTTTCCCGCCAAAGTTTTGGCCTTCAGCCTCGCGCGGACACTTAAGTAGGAACTTTCGCCCGCCCGCCCGCTCAAGTAGTCACATCCTCATGAGGAGAGACCATCACGATCCCAGCGATGGAGACCCCTTCATCAACGCAAAGCGATCTGGCACGGATGTCGCCTTTGACAGAGGCTTGTCCACGCAGTTCCAGTTTCTCTTGGACGGTGATATTGCCCTCGATCTTCCCCTCAATGATGGCTTCTCGCAAATTGAGATTGGCTTTGACACTACCTGTAGGGCCCACAATCACCTTTCCTTGCGATAAGAGTTCGCCCTCAAAGGAGCCATCGATGCGCAAAAAGCGCTCAAAGCTCAATTGGCCTCTGAATGTCACTCCAGCGCCTAAAGTAGTTTCGGGAGCCTCATCGGCCATCATGCCTTCAAGATGATGTGGCAACGGAGCTGTTTTACTACTCCCCCAACTCTCTTCCCCACTTTCCATCGGTGTGGCACGTGGGAGGGGATTTTCAAAGAGTCGACCTGCCTTCTCAGCAGGGTTTTCCGTTTTTTTTGCGCTATATTTGCTAAATGGTGAAGGCTCGTCAGTGTAACCAGCTTCATCCTGTGGAGTTTTTCCTGTTCTTCTGAACATATTTTCCTCATTATCAGTGGATATTGCGTCGGCAGAGAGCGATCTGTCGTCGCAGGGATTCATCTTTCTTCATTTTATTCTCAATCGTTTTGCAGGCATGCAAGATCGTGGAATGGGTTTTGCCAAAAGAGGCTCCAATCATGATGAGCGACTCTTGAATCATCTCTTTCGCTAAAAACATCGCCACTTGGCGGGCGAGAGCGACCTCTTTCGTACGAGAAGTTCCTTTCAACTCAGAAACACGCACTTCAAAGACAGTAGATACGCTCTTGAGGATATTTTCAACAGAGACACGCTGCTTTGGCGAGGTCTGGAAGAGTTCGCTGAGAGTCTGTTCGACAAGGGCTTCTGAAATAGGTTGACCTAACAATCGACAATGGGCGGTCAGTCGATTGATTGCTCCTTCCAGTTGGCGCACGTTGCTGAAGATATGTTCAGCGATGAAAAAGGCGACTGACTGGGGGATCTCTAACCCTTTCTGTTCGGCCTTATGCTGCAAAATGGCGACCCGCGTTTCGAGGTCAGGCATGCCCACATGCGCGACGAGGCCCCATTCCATCCGTGCGACAATCCTTTCTGAGAGTTTTAACTGGCCAGGTGGCTTGTCGCTCGTAATGACGATCTGTTTATTCTGATTGATGAGACTTTCAAAGGTATTGCAGAACTCCTCTTCAAAGTTGAGACGGTTTTGGAGGAATTGGATATCGTCGACCAGCAAGAGATCGAGAGAACGGTAGAAACGTTTCATCTTATCGACCGATTTGTTGCGTAAGTTATCGACGAGGTCATTGATAAAGGCTTCGGTCGTGATGCACTGCACGCGCAGCTTTTTATGATGCTCCCTCAAGTGATGGCCAATCGCATGCAGCAGATGCGTTTTCCCAAGACCCACACCTCCGTGAATAAAAAGCGGGTTGTAAGACTTTCCTGGACGGTTAGCGATGCCAACAGCTGCCGATTTGACAAACTGGTTGGAGGGGCCTTCGATGAAATTGTCAAATCGATAGGAGGGATTCAATTTCAGCTCATATTCTGAGGCCTCTTCAGCGCTAGAAGGGCTTGCCACCCTCGCTGGGACTGGCTTGCGGACCGCCTGATCGGCAATCACAAACTCAATTGCAGGAACACCCTCCGCTGTCACAGGAAGAAAAGAGCAGAGATCTTTGAAATAGTTATCTAATAGATAGGACTTCACGAAAATGTTGGGCACCTCCAAGCAGATGCTTTCTGGGGAGGAGGAGAGAACTTTAATCGGAGCCAACCAGTTTTCGTAAGCGGTCAGAGAGCTTCGCTTCTTCACATAGTCTAAAAACTGTAACCAGGTATCGCGCGCATCGCATGTCAGCATTGTCATATTTCTTGAGATCCTCTAGGAAAGTCGGTTGTGAACAATATTTTCCACAACAGCCTCTTGGTCATTCTTTTACGTTATGAACAGGCGAGACTTTAGCATGCGTCCCCAATCGTCGCAAGAATTTTTGCTACACATCAAGTCTTGAGAAGCTTAACTTATTTACATTCAACGCAAAGACACAAAGACACAAAAGGGATAAGGGGGCGCTTCGCGTACCCACTTTGTTTCTTTACCCCTCGCTGACTTCGTCAGTCTCGGACAACCCATCAAAAAAGTGCCACTGGCGCTTTATTTGAGGTACCTTGTCGTCTTTGCGCCTTGCTTTCCCAATCGTCGCAAGAATTTTTGCTACACATCAAGTCTTAAGAAGCTTAACTTATTTAAATTCAACGCAAAGACGCAAAGTCGCAAAGACACAAAGAGGGATAAGGGGGCGCTTCGCGTACCCACTTTGTTTCTTTGCGACTCTGCGTCTTTGCGTCTTTGCGTTGAATTGGTTTTTGATGGCGCAGCAGCCAAATTGGTGTTGTCCATGAGGGCGGAGGGGGTGCGTCTAACGATAAGCGAAGATGAGGGCGGAGGCGTCGCCGGCGATGGAGGGGTCGGGGCTGCGTTCGAGCTTGTGGGCGAGGTCGAGGGCGGCGGCGCGTTGGTGGGTGAGGAGGAGGGCTTTGGCTTTGTTGAGGAGGGAGGGTTCGTGAGTGGGTTCGAGGTCGAGCGCTTTGTTAAGAGCAAGAAGGGCTTTGTCGCCATCTCCGATCTGTAGATAGAGCCCACCGAGGGTTTGGGCGTCGTAAGGGTTGCGAGGGTCGAGGATGACGAGCGCTTCAAAGAAGATCAGCGCTTTGTTGTAGTGCCCCTCTCGTAGGAAGGAGAAGCCAGAAAAGCGGAGTTCTTCGAGCTGTTCGTTGGTCCAGCCTAAAATTTCTCTCCAGTTCACTTGCGACATGTTTTAGGCCTGAACAAATTGGTGCATGCGGGCGATGACGTAGTCGATCATCTCGTTGGTCTCTTTGACCCCATGTTCGAGGAGATTAATGAGAGCCACTCCTTCTTCGATCATCACTGCTTCATCGCGATTGCCTGGGGGCAGTTTTTTTTCTTCTTCTCCCTCTTTGCGCTCAAATCGGCCATGCGTCTTTCGATTGAGAAAGGTTTCGAGCTTATGGACATCGGCATCTTGCCGCTCTTTGGAGCCGAGCGAAGGGGCGACATAGGAAGAGGCAAAGCGTTGGAGATAGTAGTTCTTAGGGATAGCGAATCGGGCCCACATCTTCCTTTGATAGGTTTGCATGAGCAAAACGATCGCAGGATGTTTGGGGACAAAATCGAGAATTTTTGTTTGTACGGCGACGATACCGGCGCCGCTGGGTGTGAGATGGTACTGTTTGCGGAATGCCTCCACCTCTTGCTGATCGTGGGCATAACGCTCGTGGGTGGTAATGTCGTAGCTGTAAATCTCAACCATAAACGGTATGTTACCGATTGGAGAGATTGGTTGCAATAGTCGCAACTCGTAAAGATTGTGTAAATTGCTTTTTTAGGAGGGGATCGTTTATCTTGCTTGGCATGTTTCACCAGCCCATCTTAGTTCCTGTTTTTTTAGAGTTTTTTCACGGAAGGCCACTTCGGGCTTTCGTCGACGGGACAGTGGGCGCTGGGGGACATGCAAAAGCATTGCTGGAGCACCATCCTGAAATCGAAAAATTTTATGGGATTGATCAGGATCCCATGGCTTTAGAGATGGCTGCCGAGACCTTGAAGCCTTTTTTGGATAAGGTCATCTTGATTCAGGGTAACTTCCGCCATATGCGGGAGTTAGTTGAGGAGCAGAATGTGAATGGCATTTTTCTCGACCTGGGTGTCTCATCGATGCAGCTCGATCGGCCGGAAAAGGGGTTCAGCGTCTATAAAGAGGGCCCTCTCGATATGAGAATGGATCCTGACCTGCCCCACGATGCTGCCTATGCAGTGAATAGCTTGCCGGAAATAGAGCTAGGGCGCATCTTTCGGGAATATGGAGAGGAGAGACGCTGGCGCGCTAGCGCAAAGGCGATCGTGGAGGCGCGTAAAAAAAAGAGAATCAGGACCACCACCGATCTGACAGAGGCGTTGAAGCATACGCTCACTTGGGGTGGTCGGGGAGGCAAGAAAATCCATCCGATGACTCTCGTTTTTCAGGCCTTACGCATCTATGTGAATGATGAACTAGGAGCGATTGAGGAGGCCATTCCGCTTGCGATTGACTGGCTGGTGTCGGGTGGTAGGATGGGTGCGATCTCCTTTCACAGTCTCGAAGACCGTATTGTCAAACATCGTTTTAAAGAGAGTGCCCAGAAGGGAGAGAGCATTCTTTTGACGAAAAAACCGATCATCGCTGATCGTAGTGAAGTGAGAAGCAATCCCCGCAGTCGTTCAGCAAAAATGCGCTTTGTGGAAAAGAAATGAGATTGGGTACTTTCATCCGCATCCTTCTCTGCATCCTGACAATCGGGATCTTTCTTTATGCCTATATCAACAAGCAAAATTCGATCACCGAAATGCGTCTCCAAATCCCCAATGCTTCAAAAGAGTTGCAAGCGGCTAGCCAAGAAAATATCCGGCTGCAGTTTGAAATCGATCAATTTGAAAGCCCCCAACATCTGATGGAGATGGCTGGCAGACCCGAATTTAGCCACCTCAAACATCCCTTGCTCGATGAGATCATCACCATTGAGGTGCAAAAGTGAAAAAGCAGCGCCTCGTCATCGTCTCTTTGAGCCTCTTTTTTCTCTTTTCTCTTCTGATTGCCCAATATTTCAAGATTCAGATTCTTGAGAGTGAAAAATGGACCCAAGCTGCGATCGGGCAGCACGAATGTATCGTTAAAGAACCCTTTCGCCGAGGTTCTTTTTACTCCAATACCAACATCAAGAAGGGGCATCCCGAATCGCCCCAGCCTTTTGTTGTCGATGTGACAAAATTTCACCTCTACATCGATCCTGTTTCGATACCCAATGTCTATAAGGGTGAAATTGTGAGCCAACTCGCCCAGCTCGCACTGGTCAAACCGGAGATGCGAAAAGAGTTCGATGTGAAAAGTCGTTCGCGACGCCTCGCCCTTTGGCTGGAGAGGAGCACAAAAGAAGAGGTGATGCGCTGGTGGATTCCTTATGCCAAAAAGAGAAAGATCCCCTGCAATGCACTCTACTTTGTGACCGATTATCGCAGATCCTACCCTTTCGGAACGATGTTGGGGCAGGTTCTGCATACCATCCGTGAGATGAAAGATGAAACGACGGCAGAAGGATTGCCCACAGGTGGTTTAGAGGCCTATTTCAACAACTATCTTAAGGGCAAGCAGGGTAAACGGAAAGTGCTCCGCTCACCACTCAATCAATTGGAGACGGATAAGGTGATCGAAGCCCCTCAAGATGGGGCTGACCTCTATTTGACAATCAACCATTGCATCCAAGCGATCGTCGAAGAAGAGTTAGAAAAAGGGGTCAAAGCATCCCAAGCGAAGGGTGGGTGGGCTGTAATGATGGATCCTGCGACAGGAGAGATCCTGGCGCTGGCCCAATATCCTTTTTTCGAACCAGGTCAATACCGCTCCTTCTTTAATGACCCTGAAAAGATCGAAACCTCGAAGGTGAAAGCGATCACCGATGCGTTTGAGATCGGCTCGATCATGAAACCGATCACCATATCGATCGGCCTGAAAGCCAACGAAGAGCTGAAAAAGCAGGGAAAGGCTGCGCTCTTCAATCCGCTCGATAAAATTGATGGGACGCGGTCAATCTTCCCTGGAAGGGGGAATAAGCCTCTCAAAGATGTGCCTGGAATGCATCGCGCGCTCAACCTCTATATGGCCGTTCAAAAGTCCTCGAACGTCTATATGGCGCAGATCGTCGATCGGGTCATCAATACTTTAGGAAATGATTGGTACCGCAAACAATTAGTAGAGACTTTTGGATTCGGGGCAAAAACGGGCATTGAGCTTCCTGCAGAGGCTGTGGGAATCGTCCCCACACCAGGTAAAAAGCATCCCAATGGGGCTTTAGAATGGTCGACCCCCACACCCTATTCTCTCTCGATCGGCTACAACCTTTTAGCCACTAGCCTGCAGATGCTCCGTGCGTATGCCGTCTTCGCCAATGGCGGTTATCTCGTGCAGCCCTCTCTTGTCCGCAAAATTGTCTTGGGGGAGAGCCTCATCTATGACAGCTCCAAGACGAAAGAAAAGCGAAAACGTGTTTTGGAGCCCTTTATCGTCAAAGAGGTGGTGAAAGCGATGAAATTTACCACCAAACCGGGTGGAACAGGCGCTCTTGCTGATATTACAGGCTATACCGAGGCGGGAAAGACAGGGACGGCCGAAAAGATTATCAATGGAGCCTATTCAAAAAAGCTGCATATCTCCTCCTTTGTCGGTTTTGCCCCTGCACCCTGTGAGGAAAAGGGCTGCGCGCGCCTCGTCCTCATCGTCTCGATCGATGAACCGGCTGCGATGTTGACGGAGAGCGGTGCTAAGAATCAGATGGGAGGGCGCTGCGCTGCTCCTGTATTCAAAGAGATCGCCAAACGGACTCTCGAATATTTAGGGATTACCCCTGATGACCCTTGCGGCTATCCTCCTGGAGATCCCCGCTACGATGCTGAGAAGGCAGATTGGGCAAAGGAAGTCCGCGAACTCAAAATTCTCTACGATCAATGGAACAAAAGTTAAGTATGAAACTCAAAAAACTGATCGCTGACATGCAAATTACGGTTTACCGAGGATCTCTCGATGCTGATATTACAGGCGTCTGTTCACACTCCAAAAAAGTGGCCCCAGGCAATCTCTTCATCGCCAAAAAGGGGAGCCAGGACGATGGCTCAAAGTACATTGAGCAGGCGGTAGAAGCGGGTGCGGGAGCCATTTTGTCCGACCATCCCAATCCTTTTCTGAAGGGACCCGTTCAGCTGCTACATCCCTTTCCTGAACGTGTCGAGGCACATCTGGCAGCCCGTTTTTACAATTATCCTTCCCAAGAGTTGCATATGGTGGGGGTGACAGGGACAAATGGCAAAACGACCACGACCTATCTGCTGAAACATCTTTTGGATGGCTTGTCCTGTCCCTGTGGACTTATCGGAACGATCGAATACCTTGTGGGAAGATACCGTTTCGAAGCCGATCGCACCACTCCCGATGCTTTAACCAACCAAAAATTACTCCGCGAAATGGTGAAGCAGGGGTGCCAATCGGCGGCCATGGAGGTCTCTTCACATGCTCTGGCTCAAGGAAGGTGTGATCAGATCGCTTTTGATGCTGCTGTCTTTACCAATCTCTCCCAAGATCATCTCGATTACCATCATACGATGGAAAACTATGCTGCTGAAAAAGCGAAGCTCTTCTCTCAGCTAGGATGCGACAGTGCCGCCATCGTCAACCACGAATCGCCCTGGAAGGGGAGGATGATTGCAGAGTGCAAAGCACGGGTCATCAGCTATGGCTTTTCTCCCGATGCCGATCTCTATGCTGATGAACTTGTCATGGACCCTGAAAAGAGCACTTTTACAGCCCATTATCATGGGGAAAGTCTCCGTTTGAGTTGGAATTTGATCGGTCGACATAACATTTTGAACTGTTTGGCCGCTGTTGGCGTCTGTCTTGCCAAAGGAGTGCCGCTCTCGCTTCTGCCTCCTCTGGTTGCCAGCTTCCGTTCAGTTAGGGGGCGTTTGGAAAAAGTGGAGAACAGAAGAGGGATCCACCTCTATGTTGATTATGCCCATACTCCTGATGCTCTGGAAAAGGTGCTTATCTGTCTCAGAGAAATCAAACAGGGCCGCTTGATCACAGTCTTTGGCTGTGGGGGTGACCGCGACAAGGGTAAACGGCCAAAGATGGCGCGCGCTGCCGAAGAGGGAAGTGATTATACGATTGTCACCTCTGACAATCCCCGTTCTGAAAATCCGAAACAGATCTGTGCAGAGATCGCAACCGGCTTTTCCTCCCAGAACTTCACCATCATTCTCGATCGGCGCGAGGCCATCCAAGAAGCGATCCGGATGGCTACACCGAAAGACTTGATCTTAATTGCGGGAAAAGGGCATGAAACTTACCAATTATTTTCTCATCATACGATTCCCTTCGATGATCTGAAAATTTCCCAAGAACTAGCAAATCGAGTGTAAGGGTGAAAATCTCCCAAGAAACTAGCAAATAGAGCGTAAGTGTGAAGTTTTTTGTATCAGCCTTTTTGATGTTCCTATTGACCGGTTGCGGCTATCACCAATATATGCCGCCAGATATCACCTCCATGCGTATAGTCACCAGAAAGCCTCCTCCGCCACCCTTGAAACAGGAACTCATCATTGTCGATGCGGGACATGGAGGAAAAGATGCAGGTGCTAATAGCAAAAAAGAGGGCTATGAAGAGAAAGATCTCACACTCGAAACCGCTTTTCTCATCGTCGATTCTCTGAAGCAGCTCGGCTATAAGCCGGTGATGACCCGAAAACAGGATCTTTTCGTGCCCTTAGAAACCCGAGCAGAGATCGCCAACTCCCTCGAAGCCGACCTTTTCGTCAGCATTCACTACAACTACTCTGTCAGTAAAGAGGCGGAAGGGGTTGAAGTTTTCTACTACAAAGAGGGAAAAACACCCCTCTCTACTCGCGTTGCCCGTTCTAAAGAGCTAGGACAAGAGGTGCTGAAAAAAATCGCCAAACAGACCGGCGCCAACTCCCGCGGTGTCAAACAGGCCAACTTTGCTGTCGTCCGCGAAACTAGCATGCCCGCCATCCTCATCGAAGCTGGCTTCCTCTCCAACCCCACTGAGCGCGCTAAAATCAAGGACCACAACTACCGCCTCACCCTCGCCCAAGGCATCGCCCAAGGCATCGACACCTACCTTCGGGCTCATAAGACAATAAAATCCGCAATTGGACAACGCGAAAGCTCCCGCGATTGAATGATCGCAAGCGACCCCATATTGAGTTAATATTGGGTCGCTTGCGATCATTCAAGCCCGAGGCTTTGGCGCCGCCCAATTGCGGATTTTATTGCCTTATGAGCCCTTACCCAAAAAAAGAAAGCCCGACCCTAACCCACACGTTGTCCACACTCTCGTGCGCCTATCTGTGTGAAGTTAGGTCGAGCTTTTACGTCCTCGGCGCGAGTTGAACGCGCGACCTGTCGCTTAGGAGGCGACCGCTCTATCCACCTGAGCTACGAGAACATTTTGCGTTTAGATTTGACGATCGGGCGCGGCGCCTACTGCATGAAAGTATGTCGCCGCGCCCGATCTCCAAATCTAAACGCAAAATGCGTCAGCAGCGGGCGCGCTTATCGAAAGCTAGCTATAATGTAGAGCATAAATAGTCTAACTCAAACACGAGTAAAGATTACACTAAAAATAGATTTGAATGTTTCACCCAAACTCATCCCTTGCACAATTTTTCGAACCATTATTTCTGCACCGCTAACTTTGAGATCGCAGGCTTTTTTCAAATAGAGGCAGGCGGAAGCTTGGTCTCCTAATTTGTGATAAATCACTCCTAAGGCGATAAAGCGCTTAGGATTATCAAACCACCCTAAAGGCTCGATGAGAGCTTCTAATTCGCTCTTTGACCAATTATCCCAAGAAGCAGGGTCTTGTTCCATAACAAAGATGGCCTTAGCGCTGAGGATACCCTGTTCAAAAGATTTACGCATCCAGAAGGTCCAAGGCTCTTGTGTTTTAAGATAGAGACGATCGCTTCCATAGCATAAGAGATAGCCCAGTTCATACTGGCAGTCAGCATTGCCGAGTTGAGCTCCTCTTTCTAAATAATGTCGACTTTTTTGGAGATCTATCAGCTCCAGGTATTTGCTACCTTCCTTACACATATTCCAGACACGGTGGCAAGCTACGGGATGACCTTGATCAGCAGCTTGAGTGAAGTGGTAGAGGGCTGATTGGCGATGCAGCGGCTCACTTTTGAAAAAATGGTGTTTTCCTAACTCAAAGTGGGCTTCTGTACTGCCACGCAAGCGCCAAGGGATGAAACGCAACCATAAGGTCCATCTGGTAGCAGCGCCTCTGAGTAGGAGTTTTTCGATTTTAGCATCTGTGATTTGTTTAGGAAAAAGTTGGGTTTCCGTTGTGTAGAGCCTTACCAGTTCATGGTTACGGGTATAATCACCTCTTTTGTTTCTTAGAAAAAGATCGATAAAAGGGAGAGAGCATAATTTTTGGAATTTAGGCCAAGCATCAGGATCTTTCATCTCTTCATCAGTGAAAACTCGAGGAGTAGAAGTTCTTCCTCCAAATTTGTCTGTACCGGGTAAATAATCCTCTCCAGGGGCGTTTGCAAGGATACCAATTACTTCTCTTTGATAAGAAATGGGGGAACCAGAATAACCCGCAAAGCAATCTCCCCCGAAAGCAAAGTAGTCTGGGTCCCCCTTGTCATATAAAAAACCAGCACTAAATTTTTGTGGTAAACCTTGAGAATGACCAATCATCTCACCTACGGGTAGATCAGTTGTTTTCTTATAGGGAATGGGTTGGGAAAAATTGAGAGAGAGGGGAGTTCTTCCCACAACCTCACTAACTACCTTAAAAATAGCCCAATCTGGTTTTTTTTCTATAATGTGCCCTTCTTCATCACATTTTGGAGCTGAAAAGGCCACCACTTTTTTAATTTTATAGACATCTTGAGAAGGAAATTGTGTGCGAGGGGTTTTTGCATCCTCCATTTTAAAATCAAAGACAATCAAGTCATCTTTTATATCTTCTGGCACACAATGTCCGGCGGTTAAAACATATTTCGGATGGATCAAAAAAACGGTTCCAGTTGCCGGGGAGGGCTCTTTCCTAAATTTCACACCCTTATATCTTGCATCTTTCCGACGCTCCATTCTCGTTTTGAGGTCGGGTACGATAATCGACGATAGTGCATAGCCATCTGGTCTTGATATGATATGGGAACGAGGGATGATGGCGGCGACTGCTCTTGCTTGTTCCCTCAATAATGGATCTGTCAGCTCATAAATGTTTTTTCTCCGATCCTCTTTCCAATAAATAGCTTTTACTTGCCCGTGATTTTGAGTAGAAAGTAGTGACATAATCACTCCTAAATAAGTAAAGGCAAGGAGAATAACACCTTTTTATTAAATTGAATATCATTTTCTAGACCGGGCTTTTAGGGCATGATATATTAGAAGAAATAAGGGGTTTTTTTTATGCAGGCAGATATTGGGTTGATCGGGTTGGCAGTGATGGGGCAGAACTTGGTCTTGAATATGAATGACCATGGCTATACGGTCGCCGTGTTTAATCGGACAGTTTCGAAGGTGGATGACTTTTTGAAGGGTCCGGCGAAGGGGACGAATGTCATTGGCTGCCATACGCTTAACGAATTTGTTCAGAAGCTGAAACGGCCGAGAAGGGTGATGCTGATGGTCAAGGCGGGAGATCCGGTGGATGAGTTTATCAACCAGCTGGTGCCGCTACTCGAGAGGGGAGATATCATTATCGATGGGGGAAATAGCCACTATCCCGATACCAACCGTAGGTGCCAGGATCTGAAGAGTAAGGGGATCTACTTCATCGGTACGGGGATTTCTGGGGGCGAAGAGGGGGCGCGTCATGGACCTTCGATCATGCCAGGTGGCCACCCCGAAGCGTGGCCCTACGTAAAGAAAATCTTCCAAGATATCGCTGCCAAAGTGGATACAGGCGAACCCTGTTGCGATTGGGTCGGTGAAGATGGGGCTGGCCACTATGTCAAGATGGTCCACAATGGGATCGAATATGGCGATATCCAGCTGATCTGCGAGGCCTTCTCTTTGTTGAAGAACCTTTTAGGATTTGATTACCCAAAGATCGCAGATATTTTTACCGATTGGAATAAGCGAGAGCTCAATAGCTATCTGATCGAAATTTCGAGCCACGTCTTTCGGACGTTGGATGAGGATGGGAAGCCGCTTCTCGACAAGATATTAGATGTGGCGGGTCAGAAGGGAACGGGGAAATGGACCGCCATCGATTCGATCGAGATGGGGATCCCAGTCACTCTGATCAGCGAAGCGGTTTATGCGAGATGTCTTTCGGCGATGAAGGACGAGCGAGTCCAGGCGAGTAAGAAACTGGGAGGCCCATCCCCACAATTTAAAGGGAACCCTCAGGAATTCGTTGAGGCGATCTTTTACGCCCTTTATGCTTCCAAAATCATCAGCTATGCGCAAGGGTACATGCTCATGCGAGAAGCTTCACGTGATTATCAGTGGCACCTCAATTACGGGGGAATCGCCTTGATGTGGCGTGGGGGCTGCATCATCCGCAGCATCTTCTTGGGCGATATCAAAAAGGCTTTTGAGAAAGATCCTCACCTCTACAACCTACTCCTCGATGACTTTTTCAAAAAAGCGATCGATAAGTGCCAACAGGGGTGGAGAACGGTGATTGCGACCGCGTCGATGAATGGAATTCCCGTTCCCTGCTTAAGCACCGCTCTCTCCTTCTACGATGGCTACCGCTCGGCTCAACTGCCAGCCAATCTCCTGCAAGCGCTTCGAGATTACTTTGGTGCCCACACTTATGAGAGGGTGGACAAACCACGCGGGGAACACTTCCATACCAACTGGACTGGGACTGGGGGTGTCGTGAGCGCCTCCTCGTACTCGGTTTAACCTTGAATATTGCCATCTGATCTCTTATTCTAGATGGCTATGTATAAACGCGAAAATATTAGAAATTTTTCGATCATCGCCCATATTGACCATGGCAAATCGACCATTGCTGACCGCCTTTTGGAGCTGACGAAGACGGTCGAAAAAAGGGAGATGCAAGAGCAGCTCCTCGATGCGATGGATCTGGAGAGGGAGCGGGGCATCACCATCAAAGCCCATCCTGTGACCATGATCTATGACGCTGAGGATGGCGAGCGCTACCAGCTCAATCTGATCGATACTCCAGGCCATGTCGACTTTACCTATGAGGTCTCTCGCTCATTATCTGCCTGTGAAGGGGCGCTTCTCGTCGTAGATGCGGTACAAGGGGTGCAGGCGCAAAGTTTAGCCAACGTCCATCTCGCCCTCGATCGCAATCTGGAAATTTTCCCTGTCATCAATAAAATCGATCTTCCTGCTGCCGATATTCCGGAGGTGAAGCGTCAGATTGAGGAGGTCATTGGGCTCGACACCTCCCATGCCGTGGCCGCCTCAGCCAAAGCGGGAATCGGCATTCAGGAAATTATAGATAGCATCATCCACTATATACCGGCCCCCAAAGAGCCTGAAGATGAGATTCTGCGCGCCCTGGTCTTCGATTCGATCTACGATACCTACCGGGGCGTGATGGTTTATGTGCGGATTATGAGCGGTGAGATCAAGCCCGGGACACCGATTAAGTTCATGGCGACAGGAAAGAGCTTTGAGGTGATGGAGGTGGGCATTTTTAAACCGAAGGCAACTAAGACCGAGGCATTACGTCCTGGCGAAGTCGGCTATCTCATCGCCAATATCAAGATTGTGAAAGATGTCAAAATCGGCGATACGATCACCCATCAGAAAAAAGGTGCCTCAGAGCCACTTCCGGGGTTTAAGGAGATCCGCCCTGTCGTTTTTGCCGGTATCTATCCGGTCGATTCGACCGATTTCGAAGCTTTGCGCGATGCGCTTGTGAAGCTCCAGCTCAACGATTCAGCCCTTTATGTCGAGCAAGAGAGCAGCATGGCGCTCGGTTTTGGCTTCCGCTGCGGCTTCTTCGGCCTTCTCCATCTGGAAATTGTCTTCGAAAGGATCATGCGCGAATTTGATGTCGATATCATCACAACCGCTCCCAGCGTCGTCTATAAGGTCGTTCTCAATGATGGAACCAAGGTCGATATCGACAATCCGGCCCATTTCCCCGAGGCCTCTACTATCGATTCGGTCGAAGAGCCTTGGGTGGTGGCTCACATCATGATTCCGACTGATTACTTGGGCGCGGTCATGAATTTGGGCATGGAAAAGCGGGGCAATTGCGCCAAAACAGAGACCCTCGATGCCCGGCGTCTGCTTTTCACCTACTGCTTCCCTCTCAACGAGATCATCACCGACTTCAACGACAAACTGAAATCGGTCACCACGCGGCTACGGCTCCTTCGATTATGAGTTCGATCACTATGAAGAAGGCGATATCATCAAACTCGAGATCCGAGTGAACGAAGAGCCGGTCGATGCCTTCTCCTGCCTCGTCCACCGCACTAAAGCCGAACAAAAAGGGCGGGCGATCTGCGCAAAGCTGGTGGAGGTGATCCCGCAGCAGCTCTTCAAAGTGCCTATCCAGGCGGCGATCGGCGGCAAGATCATTGCCCGAGAAACGATCCGCGCCATCACCAAAAACGTCACCGCAAAATGCTATGGCGGCGATATCACCCGCAAGCGCAAACTCTGGGAAAAGCAGAAGAAGGGGAAGAAGAAGATGAAGGAGATCGGCAAGGTCGACGATCCCCCAAAGTGCCTTCATGGAAGTGCTGAAAGCTGAATAGAAGGGGTTAGCCCTTACCTGTCACTTTATCATGAATCCAGGTCGCCAGTTTGCCTGCCCCATAACCTGCAATGGCGCCTATAGCGAGAACGATGGGGACACCTAGAAGAAGAGGAGGGAAGCCTCCTGATATTGCTTCTAATTGTTTATCTGTCAATGCACCCATTTCTGAAGCCATGGGAATCACGAGATAGAGTTTTCTTGGTTCATCTTCGATCACCTCGATCTGGCGTTCTTTAGGGATAAAAACTCCATTTTTTTCGAGAAAAGCGCGAGGATTTGATTTGAATTCCTTTCGGGTGACAGGATCTCTTAATTTTTGAAAGAGCTCTCCTTCTTCGCCTGGAAGATTAGGTATTGGCAGGACAAAATAGACTTTTTTGGGACTATTCTCAAGAATGATGACAGAAACATCTTCGGGTAGTTGGATCTGACATTCTTGCTCGATGGTCTTTTTTGGATTTTGTTTCAGCTTCTCCTTAAAGGAGGGATTCTTAACTGCATTATTGACAATCTCTTCTAATTGTTTTTTCATATAAAGTTTTCCTTGTTACCAGAAATCACAGAGAGAAAAGTGGAAGTTGAGGCCTAGACGGCCCACCCAGGCCTCCTCTAATAGATCGAAGCTAAAGGTGTTGCCGAGTTTGAGGGGGCTGGTAAAGGTGAGGCGGTTGTGTTCAAAATGCAGATAGAGAACTTCAGCGTTGATACTCCAATTTTTCCAAATGATAAATTCCCCTCCAAAACCAACTGTCCAGCCCCATCGATGTTTGTTAAAGCTATGATGTTCAGCGGTGAAACCCATGACATTATTGAGGATTTTTGCTTTAAAATCAGCCACGACGCCGCCAGCCGTTAAATAGACCATGATATCATTCAATGCGAAGCCACCCCGGGCGCGGATGGTGGTGAACCATTGCATTTTATGGTCGATGCCCTGTTGGATCACATCGGGGTCGTTCGGCAGCTCTCTAAACCGCGTTCGCGCATTTGACCACTCCCAATCGGCAACGATGCCAAAGACCTTATTGCAGAATCTACAATCATAACCCACCTGGACGCCTGCAGCCCAGTTGGTGCGGCTCGCTGACAGCGTGCCCAGCGCTGCTAAATAGCTATCTAAATCGGAGCTATCGCTCCTCAATGAGAGAAATCCGCCATTGCCGCCCACATAGAATCCCTGAAAGCCACGGAGCATCGCCCAGGTAGGAGCAAAATTATCGTAGCAGGGTTCGTTGCATTTGATGTAATAATTTTGCGCAGAAGCGGTTAAACTTGTGGCGACTGCTGCTAATGTCAAAAGCCATTTTCTCATGCTGAACTCCCTGAATCGGTAAACTGCAACCTAGCAACTCGCACTTTTTTTCAAAAGTTTTTTCCAAAAAAAAGAGCCTAAGCAAGCTTAGGCTCTTATAGCAATCATCTAGGACAAGTGGGCTTACTAGAAAAAGTTGCCCAGGGAGAAGCGGTAGTTCACGCCGATTCTTCCGACCCAGATATCGTCATTGAAGTCAAATTTGGGATTCACAAGGCCAAAAGCCAGAACAGAATGTTCTGGACTCAAATTGACAGTGACACGCTTTGTGTCAAAGTGCATGTAGAGGAATTCTGCGTTGAGTGTCCAATTACACCAGCAGGCAAATTCAGCCCCGAAACCAGCTGTCCAACCCCAGCGATGGTGTCTCTGAGTTCTGCTGTCGAAAACAGCAGTGGTTGTACCTGGTTCGAAATTCGCTGTAATTTTTGTTCTAAAATCTGCATAGGCACCCCCTGCTGTGAGATAGAACAAGCTGTCACGCCAAACAATACCCGCCGGCCTCGGATTGTGGAAAACCAGCGTAGTTTTGACTCGACTCGATGATCAATATAAGTAAATAAAGGTGGAGGGCCGTACTGAACCAAATCGCGTACTCGAGTTTTTGCGCCACTCCACTCCCAATCCCCGACAATCCCCACAAGCTTATTGCAGCAGAGCCAGCCATACCCGAGTTGAACGCCCGCTTCTCAACTTGTCTTATGGCTCTCTGCAATTGGAAACTGCGAGTAAGGAGCATCAAAAGAAAAGAAGCCGCTTATATCAAGTACTTCGCTGCGATAGCCGGCAAAACCGACATTACCACCAACATAAAAGCCATTGAAAATATCGCCACAGCAGGGATTTGTGTAGCAGCAATCTTGAGCAGATGCAGTCGCCATCATTCCGAACAGTGCGGGAATCAGAGCCAGTTGAGAAATCCATTTTTTCGTTTGTAACCTCCGTTGATGGAAAGCACACTATCAATTCCCACATTTTTTCAAAAGTTTTTTCCAAAAAAAAAGAGCCCAAGAAGCTTGGGCTCTTATAACAATCATCTATGACAAGTGGGCTTACTAGAAAAAGTTGCCTAGGGAGAAGCGGTAATTTATGCCGATTCTTCCGACCCAGATGTCATCACTGAAATCAAAACCGTAGTTGGATAGATCAGTTTGGGCAAAATGTGCAGGACTTGGAGTAAGGTTTCTATGTCTTGTATCAAATCTCATGTAGAGAATTTCTGCATTCACAGTCCAGCTACACCAACAAGCAAATTCAGCGCCGAAGCCTGCAGTCCAACCCCAGCGATTGTGTCTGATAGTGCCACTGTCGATGAACTCACCTTCCAAGCCAGGAAAGAAATGGGCCTGAATTTTTGTTCTGAAATCAGCGTAGGCACCGCCTGCGGTCAGATAGAAGAGGCTATCATTCCAGACAACGCCAGCTCGGCCACGGATGGTCGAAATCCAGCGTACTCTTGATTGAATGCTGTCATCTTCGTTGACAACAGCTGGGATGCCAAATGCTGTGACAGCACGGACTCTAGTCCTTGCATCGGTCCATTCCCAGTCCCCCACAATGCCTACGAGTCTATTGCAGTGGACCCAATCGTAACCGAGTTGAACTCCAGCTTCCCAACTCGTATTGTTATGTGAAACCTGAGAGGGTACTAAGGCAGTAACATTGGCAAAGTAGTTATTCAGATCGATCGTTTCATTGTGATAGCTGGCAAAACCGACGTTACCGCCGACATAAAAGCCATTGAAAACATTACCACAGCAGGGATTTGTGTAGCAGCAGTCCTGTGCAGAAGCAGTCGTCATCATTCCGAACAGTGCCGGAATCAGAGCAAGTTGAGAAATCCATTTTTTCATTTGTGACCTCCGTTAAAGAAGGCAAAATTTAAAATTTCCTAAGATTTTTGCCAAATAAAAAAAAGGAGCTCGAAAATGAGCTCCTTTTGTCGTGCTAATGCGAGTGCGCATAGGGCGCACTCGTCTGCACAAAGTTTAGGAAGTGGCTTTCGCAGCTTTGACTCCGACAGCTTTCTCCGCTTCTCTCTCTAGGGAGAAGCGGTAGTTCACGCCGATTCTTCCGACCCAGATATCGTCATTGAAGTCAAATTTGGGATTCACAAGGCCAAAAGCCAGAACAGAATGTTCTGGACTCAAATTGACAGTGACACGCTTTGTGTCAAAGTGCATGTAGAGGAATTCTGCGTTGAGTGTCCAATTACACCAGCAGGCAAATTCAGCCCCGAAACCAGCTGTCCAACCCCAGCGATGGTGTCTCTGAGTTCTGCTGTCGAAAACAGCAGTGGTTGTACCTGGTTCGAAATTCGCTGTAATTTTTGTTCTAAAATCTGCATAGGCACCCCCTGCTGTGAGATAGAACAAGCTGTCACGCCAAACAATACCCGCCGGCCTCGGATTGTGGAAAACCAGCGTAGTTTTGACTCGACTCGATGATCAATATAAGTAAATAAAGGTGGAGGGCCGTACTGAACCAAATCGCGTACTCGAGTTTTTGCGCCACTCCACTCCCAATCCCCGACAATCCCCACAAGCTTATTGCAGCAGAGCCAGCCATACCCGAGTTGAACGCCCGCTTCTCAACTTGTCTTATGGCTCTCTGCAATTGGAAACTGCGAGTAAGGAGCATCAAAAGAAAAGAAGCCGCTTATATCAAGTACTTCGCTGCGATAGCCGGCAAAACCGACATTACCACCAACATAAAAGCCATTGAAAATATCGCCACAGCAGGGATTTGTGTAGCAGCAATCTTGAGCAGATGCAGTCGCCATCATTCCGAACAGTGCGGGAATCAGAGCCAGTTGAGAAATCCATTTTTTCGTTTGTAACCTCCGTTGATGGAAAGCACACTATCAATTCCCACATTTTTTCAAAAGTTTTTTCCAAAAAAAAGAGCCCAAGAAGCTTGGGCTCTTATAACAATCATCTATGACAAGTGGGCTTACTAGAAAAAGTTGCCTAGGGAGAAGCGGTAATTTATGCCGATTCTTCCGACCCAGATGTCATCACTGAAATCAAAACCGTAGTTGGATAGATCAGTTTGGGCAAAATGTGCAGGACTTGGAGTAAGGTTTCTATGTCTTGTATCAAATCTCATGTAGAGAATTTCTGCATTCACAGTCCAGCTACACCAACAAGCAAATTCAGCGCCGAAGCCTGCAGTCCAACCCCAGCGATTGTGTCTGATAGTGCCACTGTCGATGAACTCACCTTCCAAGCCAGGAAAGAAATGGGCCTGAATTTTTGTTCTGAAATCAGCGTAGGCACCGCCTGCGGTCAGATAGAAGAGGCTATCATTCCAGACAACGCCAGCTCGGCCACGGATGGTCGAAATCCAGCGTACTCTTGATTGAATGCTGTCATCTTCGTTGACAACAGCTGGGATGCCAAATGCTGTGACAGCACGGACTCTAGTCCTTGCATCGGTCCATTCCCAGTCCCCCACAATGCCTACGAGTCTATTGCAGTGGACCCAATCGTAACCGAGTTGAACTCCAGCTTCCCAACTCGTATTGTTATGTGAAACCTGAGAGGGTACTAAGGCAGTAACATTGGCAAAGTAGTTATTCAGATCGATCGTTTCATTGTGATAGCTGGCAAAACCGACGTTACCGCCGACATAAAAGCCATTGAAAACATTACCACAGCAGGGATTTGTGTAGCAGCAGTCCTGTGCAGAAGCAGTCGTCATCATTCCGAACAGTGCCGGAATCAGAGCAAGTTGAGAAATCCATTTTTTCATTTGTGACCTCCGTTAAAGAAGGCAAAATTTAAAATTTCCTAAGATTTTTGACAAATAAAAAAAAAGGAGCTCGAAAATGAGCTCCTTTTGTCGTGCTAATGCGAGTGCGCATAGGGCGCACTCGTCTGCACAAAGTTTAGGAAGTGGCTTTCGCAGCTTTGACTCCGACAGCTTTCTCCGCTTCTCTCTCTTTCGAAGTGGTGAGCGAGATAAACTGTTTGTTCAAAGCTTTTGCGGCGATAATCCAAGCCAAGACGATTACACCTAAGACGACCGCTAAGTAGGGTGTCATGGCTGCGATCGAACCAAAGGTGACGAGCAGGCCCTGCTGGACTAACGAACCGCCCGACTTACCGAGACGAGCACCGACGACGTCGATCGCTGCTTTCCCTTTGACTTTCTGTTCTTGGTCAAGTGGGATATAGGCCATCTCTTTCGTAGGATCGAAGAGTGAGTACTTCGATGACTTACTCATGATGTTCTGAACCGTACCGACAACAACAGCCAGCATCAGCGGAGTGGTGCCGAGCATCGCGATCGTGCCACCGATATTGTCGCGGAAGATAACGAGGGCGAAGAAGATCGCTCCGGTGATCAGCAAGACAACGGGTGTGATCTGAGCGGCTGTGCCCCAGCCGAATTTGCGGATCACGTTACCACCCACAAAGAGCATCATCAAGACGGTGGCCGCTCCGGTAAAGGTGGAGAAGTAGCCCATGAAGGTGCTGTAGTCGTTGGCATTGGGGTATTGCAGCTTTAGCTGGCTCTTCCAGGTCACTTCGATGATGTTGATCGAAATGCCATAGGCGATTACGAGGATGGCTAGGCAGAGGATATAAGGCGATTTGACCAGATATTTGAAGCTTTCGCCCATGCCCATTTTTGGTTTCTCTTTTTTCTTCGCTTTCTGTTCGTTGGGATCGAAGAAGCGGGCATCGGTCAGTACATGTTTGTTGATCCACCAGTAGCTGGCGATGATGACGATGCCAGAAATAGCGACCATCCCCATCAGAAGGTTCAACGAGATCCCCCAAGCATCGACGCCTTCGGGAACATGGCGGCGGATATCGGAAACGAGAACAATCGCAGGGCCCGAGCAGAGCAGAGCGACGTTAGCACCAATCCCGAACATCGTATAAAACCGCTTCGCCTCTCCAACACGGGTAATGTCGTTGGCAAATCCCCAGAACATCAAGGAGAGCATGACGCTGCCCCAGAGCTCTGCAAGCACATAGAAGAGAGCATAGGTCCAGTTACGGAAGATAGCGACCATTCCCATCAAACCTTCAGGCAAAGAAGCTTGGAGCCTGTCTGCCATTTCTGTGGGGTGGAGATAATCACGTGCTGGATATAAGACTATCGCGAAGAGCGCGAAGAAAATCAAGAATGGGGTGATCACCGTATAAAACAGTGCTGTTTTGCTCAGCTGGTTGCTGAGTTTAGCATAAATGAGCATGAACAGAATCGCACAGGGGACGACCAGCCATACCTTAACGAAAGGAATGGCCTCGGCTCCAGAGCCTGGCGCTGTAATAAGCAGGGTGTCTTTCGTGTCTCGTAGAATCGTGTAGTTAAACGAGATACAGAAAAACATCAGGAACATCGGCAGAACTTTTTTTAGCTCAAAGCCATGAATGGGCCAAAAAAAGGAGCGCCATCTCCCGAATTCTTTAGTTGGACTCGACATAGTGAATTTCCTTATTTAGTAAATACGTTCAATATTTAAGGAGAACATTATATGATCTAGAAGATCGTTTTGCAAGAGAAATTTAGATCAAGAAAACCCTCCCCGGGGGGAGTAGCAATGGCGTCACCCGTCCCAGGAGGGAGCCATTAATGGTGTCACCCGTCCCTGGAGGAAGTCAGCAATGGCGTCATCCGCTCCCCGGAGGAGCCAAAACTACCTTCGAGAAAAAAAGAAAAACCCGCAGATTGACTGGTCGGTCTTTTCTGCGGGTTTGTAAAACCAAATTTTAATTGGTTGAGGAGAGAGCTTGGCTGTAGGAATCCCACAGCTCTTGAATGACTGTTCCCTCGCGGATAGAGCGGATCAGCTCTCTTTTGAGGGCAGGTAGAGATCGTTTTGGGCTGAAACGGGCCAGAAGATCTTTATCTCCTGTTTTCTTGGCCAATTCGAGCACTTTTTCGATGTCATTGCGGGTGAAGTGGACGACATCGCGACGTTTACGCGATCCACGTGGGGCTCTCTGTTTGGGGTTGAGTACGCGCGGTGCATCTGCTTCTAAAATAAATTTTTGCAACAATTCAAAAACTTGCGCAGGATTGGTATGTTTCAACTTCCGTAAAGTGAAATGGTGCATATAACCCCCTGTAGGTCCGGGAATGTATTTACAGAGGTCATTTTCTTTCGATCCATGAACTTTTTTTATTGCTTTATCGATTAGTTTTTCTAATTCGTCCCTGCTTTTTTTAGTTTCTGTTACTGTCATTGCAGTTCCTTGTCTGAGGTTTAGTTTTGCGGCGTAGTTTATAGCAGTGTCATCTTTTCTAGCAATTAAATTGAAGTGAAAGAAAAAATCGAATAAACTAAGACCCATGTATTATTGTCGTTGTCTAATCCTTTTTTTCTTTGTCACCAGCTTACTCTTAGTTTCGAGCTGCTCACGTAGAGAATCGGTCGCCACGCGATGGCGAGAAGAGAATGGCAGGATTAAAGTTTTAACCACCCTAGCTATGATTCATGATCTGGTAGAGCAGATCGGAGGCGAACGGGTCGACTCGATGCCATTAGTTCGAGGCGAACTTGATCCACACTCTTACGAATTGGTGAAGGGAGATGATGAGAAATTTGCTCGGGCCGATCTGATCTTTTATAATGGATTGGGATTAGAACATGGTTTGAGTCTCAGGCAAAATTTAGAAAATAATCCGAAGGCAATAGCCGTTGCTGAGCCTATGCTCAAAAGGGATCCTGAGCTGATTATCACAGTTGATGGTCAATATGATCCTCATGTCTGGATGGATATTGCGCTCTGGATGCGAGTGGTGGATCCGATTGTCCAGGCGCTCTCGGAAAAAGATCCCCCACATGCAGCCTATTTTAGCGAACGTGGCGAGGCGCTGAAAGCAAAAATGGGGGCAGCCGATCAAAAGCTCTATACGCTGCTCCAAAATATCCCAGCCGAAAAAAGATATCTGGTGACCAGCCATGATGCCTTTCACTATTTTACCCGCCATTACCTCGCGCTTCCTGGTGAAACCGGGTGGCAGAAGCGCTGTCGAGCTCCTGAGGGTTTAGCTCCCGAAGCACATATGAGTGTGAACGATGTCTTCGAGATTGTCTCCTATATCGAAGAATATGGCGTGAACGTCCTCTTTCCTGAATCCAATGTCAGTCGTGATTCCTTACGCAAAATTCTCGACGCGAGTCAACAGAGAGGCTTTCAGGTGCGCATCAGCCAAGAACCCCTCTATGGAGACTCTATGGGAAGCTCTCCTTCCTATATAGAAATGATTGTCCACAATGGCGAAGTGATTGCGCGTGAGTTAAACCACGAGAGCCCTTCCCACTGTGTCTTCTCGGATAATTTCGAAAAATTTAGGGCGAATTTCCCCCAAAATAAAAAAGCCATATATCACTCCGAATATTGCCATTTTTATTTTGGGGAAAATTCTCGCCAAAATTTTCAAAATTCTCTCGAGAAATGCACAACGGGAAGGGCTCTATGAATAAGCCCGCACTGCAAATCGATCAGCTCTCCGTCAATTACGAAAAGACTCCTGTCCTCTGGGATCTCTGCCTGGAGGTTCCCTCAGGAAAATTGGTCGCGATTGTGGGTCCCAATGGAGCGGGCAAAAGCACTTTGCTGAAAACAGCGCTAGGGTTGGTCAAGCCGATCGCTGGAGCAGTCACATTTTTTGGTGAGCCGCTGAAAAAGATGCGAAGAAGGCTGGCCTATGTCCCTCAAAGGGAGTCGGTAGACTGGGATTTTCCCATCACAGTCTTCGATCTGGTGCTGATGGGAAGGTATGGAAAAAGAGGTCTGTTTCGTCGGCCCAATCGTCAAGATCGTGACGATGTGATGGTCTACCTCGCAAAGGTCGGCCTTGAGGAATTAGCTTTTCGCCAAATCAGCCAGCTTTCCGGTGGCCAGCAGCAGAGAGCTTTTTTAGCGCGTGCACTGATCCAGGAGGCTGATCTCTACTTTATGGATGAACCCTTCACAGGTATCGATGCTGCCTCCACGAAAACGATCATTTCCATTCTAAAAGGGTTACGTGATCAAGGAAAAACGCTTTTTGTCGTCTACCATGATCTCGCACAGACGGCAGAGATTTTTGATTGGATGATCCTGCTCAATTTGCGGCTTGTGGGTTGTGGCCCTATCCAGGACATTATGACCCCTGAGATGATCCAAAAGGCTTATGGCATGGAATCCCTTCTTCTTGATGAAGCGGCCCGCTTATCGCAACAACGCATCCAAGGCTTTACCTGATGGTGATCGGGCGATTTTTCATAGACCCGGTCTTGCGTGGGCCCACGATTGGCTCGATGATCCTCTGTATGATAGCTGGGGTCGTCGGTGTGCTTGTTTTTTTACGCAAAAGATCCCTTGTCGGTGAAACTCTTTCTCATGCCACCTATCCAGGAGTCACCGCCACTTTGATCTGTGCAGGTTTTTTTTCCATTGAGAAGGCACTCCCATTTCTTGTTTTGATAGGGGCCTTCTTCTCTGCTTTAATCGGATTTTGGCTACTCAATCTGATGGAAAAGAAGGTCAAGACGGCTCCAGATGCAGCTCTCACTGCAGTATTGGCCCTCTTTTTTGGAGTAGGAGTCACTATTGCCAGCATCGCTCAAAATGGTTATACCCATCTATTTCGGCAAATGAACTCTTTCCTCTATGGGCAAGCGGCTACGATGACCGACATCCATATTGTCCTCTATGCCATCATTGCTTGTCTTATCCTTCTTTTTATTATCCTTTTTTATAAGGAGCTGCTGACAATTACTTTTGATGCCGGTTTTGCCCAATCATCAGGGATGCCTCTGCGCTTTTTAGAAGTAGCTAACTTTTGTCTGATCGTCCTCACCCTAGTTATCGGCATCCGCTGCGCGGGAGTCATCTTGATGTCAGCCATGTTGATCGCACCCGCCGCCGCCGCCCGCCAGTTTACCAACCGTTTGGGCCAGATGTTAGTGTGGGCAGCCTTTTTTGGTGCACTGAGTGGATTCTTAGGGATCTACAGCTCCTTGCTGCTCTCCCAAAGATTTGAAGGCCATTATGCAGTGCCTACAGGCCCAATGATCGTCTTAATCAGTGGCGGGATTGCTTTCTATGCGCTTCTTTTTGCTCCGAAGCGGGGACTTGTGATCCGCTATATCCGCATCGTCCGTTTTAGAGGAGTCTGCATCGAGGAGAATATTCTAAAAGCCCTCTGGAGGCTCTCTCAGGGTGGAAATCATTCAGTCACTGCCGAAGATGTGGCGCGCAAACTCGGCTTTCTGACTCCCTATATCCTATGGCGTTTTGGAAGACTGAAAAGGCAAAAGGCTTTGCAAAAGCAGGGAAAAAATTACTACCTCAGCAAGCTGGGGACTCTACGTGGAGCGCGCATTGTCCGTCTGCACCGTCTTTGGGAGGCCTACCTGTTCTATTCCCTAGGTCTTAAAGTAGAGCGGGTACATAAAAGTGCCGAGGAGATGGAGCATATTTTGACACCCGAACTAGAAAAGAAGCTCACGCTGCTTTTGGAAGATCCTCAGCAAGATCCCCATCACCAACCCATCCCACCTCAAGAAAAGGGGGGAGCATTCCGCCCCCTGCAAAGGAGGGCTTGAGAGATGTACTTTAACCCCTATTCAGATACCCACTTTTTTAGCTTCTTTGCCGTCCTCTTTTCTCGACTCTGGGAACTTCTCATGGGGCGCCTCTCATTCAATGATCTCGCTGCCGACGAAATTCAGATGGCTGTCCTGATCTGCGTGGCTGTGTCGAGTGCTCTGGTCGGCACCTTTTTAGTTCTCCGTCGGATGACCATGTTGGCCAATGCCCTCTCTCATACCATTTTACTCGGTATTGTCGTCGCCTATCTTCTCTTCAATCAATTGACGATCCCCGTTTTGATGGGCGCGGCTCTAGCCACCGGCCTCGCCACCACCTTTTTAACCAGCTTTCTCCATCAGGTATTGAAACTGCAGGAAGATGCCAGCATAGGCCTCATTTTTTCGATTCTCTTTGCATTGGGCATCTGCCTCCTCACCTTTTTCAGCCGCAATGTCCACATTGGAACCGAACTGGTGATGGGGAATGTCGATGCTCTACAGAGGGGGGATCTCAAAATTGTCGGGGCTATATTGGGGATGAATTTGGCCCTCTTCACCCTTCTCTACTATGGCTTTAAGATCACCACTTTCGATCCCAATCTGGCAAAAGCCTTTGGCTTTTCTCCTGTTTTCTTCAATTATTTATTAATGGTCCAAACCTCGGCGACTGCGACCGGTGCCTTTAAAGCCGTGGGTGTCTTGATGCTTCTGGCCTTTCTCGTGCTCCCCCCACTGACCGCGCGCCTCCTCACATCCAAGCTCTCGCGACTCATTTTTTTAGCGGCAGCCATAGGAGCGCTTGCCTCCATTTGTGGCGTTGCCCTATCCCGCCACCTCCTTACATTTTATGGAGTTGGTCTCTCGACAGGGGGGATTGTAGTGGTTGTCTTAGGAATTTTTTACCTCGCAGCCATCTTGATTGACTTTTCGTCACGAGCCAGTTATGCTCCAAGGATCAAATTTTTCTCAAAAATCCATGAAAAAAATTGCAGTTCTCGGTAGCACCGGCTCGATCGGCAAAAGTACTCTCCGCGTGGCAGACCATTTGAAAGAGTCCTTTCAAGTCGTTGCTTTAGCTGCCTATTCCAATGTCGATCTTCTCGCCGAGCAAATCGCTCACTTTCGCCCAATGATGGCCTGCATTTACAGGACCGAGCATGCCGCAAAATTGCGCGCCCAATTTCCTGGAGTCCACATTCTCTCAGGGGATGAAGGGCTTGCCGAAATCGTCGCGCACACTTCTGTTGACTATGTCGTGATGGCGATTGTCGGGATGCGAGCTTTGAAGCCGACGATCCAGGCGATCGAGTCGGGGAAAACCATCGGTTTGGCCAGTAAAGAGGTCCTTGTCTCCGCCGGTGAGTATATCAGCGCGTTAGCTCAACAAAAAAAGGTCAAACTTCTCCCGATCGATAGCGAACATAGCGCTATTTTTCAATGTCTCGAGGGTAGAAATCTCAATGAGGTACGTCGTATCGTTCTCACGGCCTCAGGAGGCCCTTTCAGAAAGCATAGTGAAGAGCAGCTCGATCGGGTCACTGTGGATGAGGCGTTGGCCCATCCCACGTGGAATATGGGCCCCAAAGTGACCATCGACTGTTCCACATTGATCAACAAAGGGCTCGAGATGATCGAGGCACGCTGGCTTTTTAAGCTTCCACCTGAAAAAATTGAGGTGGTCATTCATCCACAAAGCCTTGTACATAGCTTCATCGAGTTCGTGGACGGCTCTCTTTTGGCCCAGATCAACGAACCCAATATGATTTTTCCGATTCAGTATGCGCTCACCTATCCAGAAAGGAAGCCAGGGCTCTTCCCACCCTTCGATTTTATCAAAAATAGTCAGTGGACCTTTTTGCCACCTGACACTAAAAAGTTCCCTGGACTTCGTTTAGCGCAGGAATCACTCATGGTGGGAGGCAGTGCGCCTGCATATCTCAATGCTGCCAACGAAGTCCTTGTGGATCGTTTTTTAAAACGAGAGATTTCTTATCGCTCCATCTCTACCCTTTTAGAACAACTCCTGGAACGGCACACGATAGTTCCTGCCGTCTCCTTGGATGCCATTATGTCTATAGACCGAGAAGCCCGTGAGGAGGCAAAAGCAGTTCAATTATGACGATTATCTACTTTTTCTTAGCCGCCCTTGCTCTGGGCATTTTAGTCTTTTTTCACGAGTTGGGACACCTCATCGTTGCGAAGCGTATGGGAATGATCGTGGAAACTTTCAGCATCGGTTTTGGCAGGCCTCTATTCAAATGGCGCTGGAATGATGTCAATTGGCAACTGGGCTGGCTCCCCTTTGGTGGCTATGTCAGAATTGCAGGCATGGAGTTTGGAAAAAAGGATAAATTCACCTACAACGACCCTTACGAAATCCCCAACGGTTTTTTCTCTAAATCTCCTTGGAAGCGGATCGCTGTAGCTGTTGCAGGACCCTGCGCCAATTTTGCCATCGCTCTAATCCTCTTCGTGGCGATTTGGTCTTTGGGTGGTCGTGAAAAGCCCTTTTCTGACTTTACCCATATTGTCGGATGGGTCGACCCCAAATCTGAGGCCTTTGTTGCGGGGATTCGGCCTGGAGATGTCTTAGCTTCCTATGATGGGAAGCCTTACATGGGATCCAAGGACCTTTTGTATGCAGCGATGCTCGGCGGAAGTAAGGTCGAGTTGAAGGGCTACCATATCAATTACCAGACCGGTGAGCGTCTGCCATTTACCTATTCTGTAGGCACCTATCCTGCACCTGCATCGCTCGATGGAATCCTGACTACTGGTGTCACGGCAGGGTCACGCTATTTGATTTACGATAAATATCCCAATGGTGCTGACAACCCACTTCCAGAAGGATCGCCGATGGTGGGCAGTGGAATTGCCTACATGGATCGACTCGTTTGGGCCGATGGAGAATATCTCTTTTCAATGGATCAGCTGAGCCATTTAATCAATGAGGGAAAAGCATTGATCACTGTCAAACGGGGTCAGCAGCTCTTTTTAAGTCGTCAGCCGCGCGTGCCTTCAAACGATCTGCTACTACCCAATTTTGTGCGCGATGAGGTCTGTGATTGGCAATACGAGATAGGGTTAAAAGGACGCCCACAAAATCTCTACATGATTCCCTACATCATCAGCAGCGAGGGAATCGTTGAAAAGCCCCTCTCTTTTATCGATCGAAGGGATCAGGAGAGAGCCTTTCCGAGAGCTCTTTCATCCCTTGAGCAGCCACTTTTACCTGGTGACAGAATTGTCGCGGTGGATGGGAAGAGCGTAAATCAAGGGTGTCAGATTTTATTTGCGTTGCAAAAGCACCGGGTGCAGTTGATTGTCGAAAGAGGTGTCCCTGCCGGAGATAAAACCTCCTGGAAAGAGGAAGATCTGCTTTTCCAAAAGGAGATGAATTTTCCAGAGGTTTTCGCACTGAGTCAACGGATCGGTCAAGCTAACCCAGGTGCCTCTTCAGGTCCTTTTCTACTGCTGCCACCGATTGAGCCTAAACCGGTCGACCATTTTGCCATTTCGGAAGAGGCCCAATCACAGTTCAAACATGAATTAGAGAAGCAAAAAAAGGCCATTGAGCAGATCCACGACCAAGAGAAGCGGAGCCAAGCCCTTACCGTTTTAGAGAAAAGCCAGCACAAGCTTCTTCTCGGCATCTATCTTCAGGACCGTACTGTCAACTACAATCCAGGACCCTTCGTACTCTTTGGCCATGTATTTGTTGAGACATGGCAAACATTGAAGGCGCTTCTGACAGGCTATCTCAACCCGAAATGGATCAGTGGTCCTGTCGGGATTGTACAAGTGATCCACCACGGCTGGCAGGTCGGTCTCTCTGAGGCACTCTTTTGGATTGGGGCTATCAGTGTCAACTTAGGCTTTTTAAACCTGCTCCCCATACCCGTTCTCGATGGCGGTTACATCTGCCTCTCCCTCTACGAACTTGTCACGCGCCGCAAGCTTAAGGCCAAGACCATGGAGCGGCTCATCATCCCCTTCGTCGTCCTGATGATCGCCCTATTGCTCTTCCTCACCTTCCAGGACATCACGAGGCTTTTCTAATAAAAGGGTAATTCAACGCAAAGACGACAAGCGCATAGATATTGAGGGGAGGGATTTTGTCAAATTCAACGCAAAGACGCAAAGTCGCAAAGAAAGTTGATCGCCCTCCTGCTCTTCCTCACCTTCCAGGACATCATGAGGCTTTTCTAATAAAAGGGTAATTCAACGCAAAGACGCTAAGACGCAAAGTCGCAAAGAAATAGGAGCGCTTCGCGTACCCTCCCTCTTTGTGTCTCTACCCCTCGCTGACTTCGTCAGTCTCGGACAACCCATCAAAAAAGCGCCACTGGCGCTTTATTTGAGGTACCTTGTCGTCTTTGCGTTGAATCTTCAGAGAAACTTTAGGTGTTGTCGCCTTCGGGTTCTGGTCTAAGAAGAGTTATAGAGGGGCGATGGTCGAAGGGAGGGCGCACTTTGGTCTGGGCTTCTCTCTTGGCAGAGCAGGAAGCTGTGATGATGATGAGCATCAGCATAGAGCCTCCTGAGACGACGATTGGGATGTAGAAGTTATGACCTAAAAGCTGGGAGATCTCCCTAACGGGGCCATTGAAAGGGCCTAGATAATTGCCGCAGCCAGCATGGCTAACCACTATTAGGCTGCTGAAGAGAATGGCTACAGCGAGAAGTGTGGCGATTGAGGAGACGAGTGCCACTTTTGTGTCGCCTACAGAAGTGCGATCTTTTTGCAGTCTGAGCTCTTCGTCACTGCTTTCTGGAGCATCATCGACTGGGGCAGCCTTCTCCGCTTTTTTTGCACTACAAGCTTTAGAGATCACTGCTCCGGCTACTAGAGCTACTAAGAGTCCACCAGATACCGCTAAGGGGAGATAGAAATAGTTCCCACATAGCTGTGAGAAGGCATTGATAGGGCCCAGATTGAGGTAGTAGTGATTGACGACAAGCAGGGCACCAAAAATGACGCCTAAGGCTACGAGAGTTGTTGCCGCTGAAAAGGAAGCCACTTTCGCCCGATGGGCGAAGTTGTCGCAACAACCTGGCTGAACCGAACTATCGACTGAAGATGATGACATAGAGGATCCTCTTAAATACTTTTAGTCGATTATACCACTGATATATTAAATTTAAGTTAAGATGAAAAAGGCCCTCAAAATTACAGAAATAATTTGAGGGCCATTCTCGTCAGATAGAGACGACCAATGGGGCTGATCGATTTCCTGTAACATCGACAGCGACGATGTAATAGGTTGTGTGGGCTGTCTTGGAACAGGTGACAAAGAGGAGAGGCCCTGTTCCCGGAACTGTGCCTAAAACTTGGGTCAAGGCGGCATCACTAAAAATGATGTAAGAAACAGGTGTTGGACCGCTTGTCGGGGCAGACCAGGTGATCGTGTTTTCATAACATTTTTGCGTCAAAAAGGTATCTACTTTCTGGCTGATGGAACCATTGGTAGGAGGTAAGGGAGCAAAGCTGAGGAGTTGGGATGTTGCTGCAAAATCTGCCCCATGGTTACTGAAGACCTGACCTGTGAAGGTACTCGTGCTAACGACTGAGGTACCTGCTGAGTTGGTCACCGTAAGCGTTATTGTGAAAGGACCATCAGAAGCATAGGTATGGCTTGTGGTAGGAGTGGAGTCCGTTTCTTGATCTCCATCGCCAAAATCCCAATGCCAGGTGGCCACTGTCCCGACAGGCGAGACCGACCCCGAACCATCAAACAGTGCGACATTGCCCGGTGCAGTTGTGAGCGCAAACCGCGCCATGGCGCCTGGTCCGGAGTGATGCAGGGCCAAGTGCCTAGAGTATTGCTCGTGTCGAGGGTAACACCCGTCACTGTAGGGGTCGTATTTATATTATCAATGCGTGAAAACAGAGCAGTAGTAGAGGAGGTAGCAATACCCACTGTGCCATCAGAAGAGATCCAAATGCCTTGCGGGTTATTTCCTACCGCAATGCTTGTGGGGAACATTGGTGTGGTTGTAGTGACATTGTATCGGGATATAGTTCCATTATTTGTATCAGCACTATAGGCAAATGTGTTATCACGTGCTGCAACCAGTTGCGAAAAAAAAACCAGGTTGAAATCGATAACGGAGCTAAGAAAGGTGGGTGTCGTTGACATACTCCATATAGCATGTTGGACGAGGTCAGTGTTAGTCAGAAGGCCAAAGCTCTGATCAGGCTTCATCGTGATCCAACCAGGAGTTGCAGTAGTCCCAATTGAAGCAGGAAAGGATGTAGTTGTTAAGAGAGTATCGGTTAATGCATTCAACTTATAGATATTGTTCCCATTAACCCCACCTACGAAAGCCAATGTTCCGTCTGGTGTGAAGGCAACGCCTTCGCCCTGTTCGTTTGTAGAGAGGACGAGATCAGTTGTATGTGTAGGCGCAGTAGGGTTTGTGAGATCAATCACAGACACTGCGGCTATAGAGGGCGTATTGTCGATAGTGATATAGGCCTTTGGCAAAGTGGGGTGAATAGCCATTGCCAGGGGACCAGCCTCCAGGCTAAGGGTACCCGAAGTCACTTGGGTGAGATTAGCAATATTGATTACATAGAGATTACCTGGTTTGGAATCATCCACCACGTAGGCATATTTTCCGAAGGGGTCGATAGCCACATCACGTGGTTGTCCCCCTACAGTAATAAATTGACCATTTGCGCTATTGCCTCCGGTTTTTATATTGTACCAGTAGACATTCCCTGTGTTAAAAACAGGGATAAAGGCTTTCCAGTCACCCGTAAATGTATAGAAGTCGTTGGGGTGGTTAGGAGGAGAGGAGCCTGCAGGTGTAGTGACAACCACCGTCACATTCTCTGGCACATGGACAGCAGAAGTGAAAGTGATCGTTGTATCATTGACCGGGTTGAAAGGAGTTGAAACTCCATCGACAGTCACTGAGGTGGCGCCCGTAAATCCGCTTCCCGAAATCACTACAGGAACACTGCCTGTATCAGGACCAAAATTGGGAGTAATATTTGTAATCAGTGGAGCTGAGAACAAATAGCAAGTTAACGAAAGAAAAACCAGAGTGAATGCAAGCTTCATAAAACTCCTAAGAAATTTTTAGAAGCTACAAATCTAACAAAGAAAAAAATTAAATGCTAAAAAAAATTAGACCTCTTGCGCGCAAGAGGTCTATCATTGGCTTTTTATTTATTCTTTTCTTCGTCGTCGAGGACCTCTACTTCGGCCTCTTCGATGTTGTTTTCGCCCTGAGGAGGGGGAGGCTGCTGGCCAGCTCCTGGAGGGGGTGTTCCTGCTTGGCCGCTGGGGTGAGCCCGCATCGCTTCGCCAATCTTCTGGATTTCGCGATTGAGCTCATCGCGTGCGGAGCGCATTCTCTCGAGTTGGCCCCCTTTTAGGGCTTCCTTGGCTGCGTCGATTTTGCTTTGGATCGAGCTTGCCACATCGGCAGGAATCTTCTCTTTGTATTCATTCAGGTTCTTTTCTGACTGGAAGATGAGGGAGTCAGTCTCGTTGCGTAAGTCAATCTCCTCCTTCTTCTTGCGGTCTTCCTCTTTATGGAGCTCGGCATCCTTGACCATTCTCTGGATCTCATCGTCTCGGAGACCTGATTGAGCTTCGATGCGGATTTTCTGCTCTTTACCTGATGAGAGATCTTTGGCGTGAACGTGCAGAATCCCGTTCGCATCGACGTCGAAAGAGACCTCAATTTGAGGCATACCACGTGGGGCAGGGGGAATATCAGTCAGATCAAATCTGCCGATCTCTTTGTTGTCTCTCGCCATCGGACGCTCCCCCTGTAGCACGACGATGGTCACGGCGGGTTGATTGTCGCTTGCGGTAGAGAAGACCTGTTTTTTCTTTGTCGGGATGGTGGTGTTGCGCTCAACGAGAGGTGTCATCACACCGCCTAGCGTCTCGATCCCCAATGTTAAAGGGATCACGTCGAGAAGGAGCACATCTTTGACCTCGCCGGCGAGAACACCCCCCTGAATGGCAGCTCCCACAGCGACCACCTCATCGGGGTTGACCCCTTTGTGCGGCTCTTTTTTGAAGATGCTCTTCACCATCTCCTGCACAGCGGGCATCCGTGTCATCCCACCCACAAGAATGACCTCGTCAATCTTTTCTGGGGTCATATTGGCATCTTTCAACGCTTTGAGGCATGGCTCCTTGGTTCTTTGCACGAGCGCTGATGTCAGCTGTTCCAATTTGGCTCGCGTCAGAGTGAGAGCAAGGTGCTTTGGACCGGTGGCATCCATCGTGATGAAGGGCTGGTTGATCTCTGTCGATGTAACACCCGAAAGTTCGACTTTCGCCTTTTCAGCAGCATCTCGAAGTCTTTGCAGCGCCATTTTGTCATGGCTGAGATCGATGCCCTGCTCTTTTTTAAACTCATCGAGCATCCAATGGATAATGACATTGTCGAAGTCGTCGCCACCGAGGTGGGTATCGCCATTGGTCGAGAGCACTTCAAAAACGCCTCCTCCAATTTCGAGAATGGAGATATCGAATGTACCGCCCCCAAGGTCAAACACTGCGATCTTTTTATCCTCTCCTTTATCGAGACCATAGGCCAATGCCGCTGCTGTGGGTTCAGGGATGATCCTTTTCACATCAAGACCCGCAATGCGCCCTGCATCGCGTGTAGAAGCCCTTTGAGAGTCGTTGAAGTAGGCAGGTACAGTAATCACAGCTTCTGTCACTGTCTCACCCAGATAAGCCTCGGCTGATTCCTTCATCTTGATCAGAATGGCAGCTCCCACCTCTTCCGGGGTGAGCAGCTTCCCGTCCACTTCAAAAACAGCATCCCCCTTGTCATTGGGAACGACTTTGTAGGGCACCGTTTTAATTTCTTGTTGGACCTCACTGTATTTGCGTCCAATAAAGCGCTTGGAGGAGCTGATTGTCCTTTCTGGATTGGTGACCGCTTGCCGTTTGGCAGGAATCCCAACTAGCCGTTCATTGCCTTTGTAGGCAACGACTGAGGGCGTTGTCCGTGATCCTTCAGCATTGGGGATCACTTTCGCTTGTCCCCCTTCCATGATTGCGACGCAGGAGTTGGTGGTGCCAAGGTCGATGCCGATAATTTTACTTTTTTTGGTTTGAGCCATGATTATTTTCCTTGATCAGATTGTTCGGTTTTTTTCTCTTCGGGAGTACGAGCGACTTTGACACGGGCTACACGGATGGTGCGATCACCCACCCTATACCCACGTACAAACTCATCGACAACAGTTCCCGGAGGGTATTCTGTTGTGGTCACCATTTCGACAGCCTCGTGGAAATGGGGGTCGAACGATTTTCCCACACTATGGTATTCAGTCACTCCATGCTGGCTGAGCACCTGTTTAAATTGATTGAGCAACATCTCGAAGCCGACAGCCCAATTTTTCACTTCTGGTGACATGCTTTCTGCAAACTGGAGGGCTTTTTCAAAGCTATCGATGGGATGTAGGAATTCAGCCAACACATTTTCAACAGCGAATTGGGTCATTTCTTGCTTCTCTTTTTGCAATCTCTTTCGCGTATTTTCTCCTTCAGCTAGCATGCGCAGGTATTTTTCTTGGCACTCTTTCAGCTCTTCCTGGAGGCGTTCCTTCTCATTTTTTGGCTCCTCCTGGGGCGGTGTCGGCTCGGTGGTCATGATTGATCCTTAATTTCTATGAGTTTTTGAGATTGTTGGTCCACAATAGCCCGCTCTTCGGGGGGAAGATAGGGCCCTGAAGCGCGGGGTTGGCGGAACGAGAGTTTATATTTCAACAAGCCATGTGTCAGCGCTTTCGAAATCGATTCGGAAAAGGCGCGGAGCGAGGCGAATAATTTCTTGTAGGGCATTCTACAGGGGCCGAGGAGGCCCACAGCACCCACCTTCATCTGACCAATGTAGTAGGGAATGGCGATGACAGAGCAGCCTTGGGCAGAAGCGGCGTAAGGGGCAAGATCGGCGCCAATCCAAAAGCGGAGAGCGCCCTCATTGACACAATCATTCAGGAGCTGACGCATCTGTTGGGGATTTTCGAAGAGGGAAAGAGTGGTGGTGAGAGCGACAGGATCACTCAGCTCTGAATAGGCGAGAAGCTGGGAAAATCCGGTGCGAAAGAGCTCTTCATCGGTAAAATTGGAGTAGCGAACAATATAGCGGACCATCATTTCATTGTAGAGGCTCTGGGCAAGCGACTCCTCTTCGAGCGATAGATTAGGAGGCTGGGGAGAGTTCCCTTTGATCCTCCACTGAAGATAGGCTTCGATCCGTTTGAGGGCAAAAGAGCTGACTTTTTGGCGGATCGGTAGAATCTCAGTAAGAACCTGTCCAAAATCGGTCAGCATGACGGCGAGAAGCCTCTCTGTATCGATCGAGACCAGCGTGACATTCAGAATGAAATCGTGATCAAAACGGACCGAGCTGAGGAAAGTGGCATACTGGGTGACCTCGCTCAATCTCTCTGCCGCTTTCTGGAGATAGCGGGTCAGATGGCGGGTGCTTGTCTGGGCCAGATCGAGAAAAAAGTCTCCTAACTCTTGAGTAAAATCACTGCTCGCAGTCAGATTCTCACTTGCGTAGAGCCTCAGGGCCTCGTGGGTAGGAATACGACCCCCAGAGGAGTGGGGTTGTCTCAGAAACCCTTGGCTTTCAAGTTCAGCAAAGTAGTTGCGAATCGTTGCTGAGCTCAAGTGATCAAAGCCATGCTCCTTCAGGGTGTTAGAGCCTATTGGCTTCCCCGATTCCAGATAGAGATCGACGAGCCCCATAAGCACCTGAAACTCCCGGGTATGCTTCTTCGAACTGGGCTGCTTTTTTACGAGAGCTTGTTTCAGCATGCCCATAATTATAAGCTGGGGCCCTCCAGAGGTCAAGCGATTTTAGCACTCGATGGCTTAGAGTGCTGAATTCTTATAAGTACTTGAATTATAAAGAGATTTTAGTTATAATTAATTCGAATTAAAAAAGAGGTCGCTGATGAAAACTTCTGAAATATCCACCCATTTAATTACAGAAAATGCCCTTCCGCAAGCGGCGTCCAAAGAGAATTCCAGTAAAAAGAGCGACCTCTTCCTTTTGGCCATGGTGATGGTGATGAATCACCTCCACGAAATAGTCATGAACTCTTGGGAAAAGGTGAGTGAAGCGAATACTCAGCTCGCCCAAGATAACGCTAGTGCCCATCAAGCCCGTACGATCCGCCACGGTCAAGAGGAGGCGACCCGCCTTCAAGGGGAGCGCCGCCACTTACAAACCCATTTCGGCTCGCTTAAGGCTTAATTCCGGCTTTCTAAGAGCCCAGTGGGACATTTAGCAGCGTAATTTCTTCTCTGCCCAGCGCAGCACATCAGCTACAGGAACGAGCTCTTTTTCGCCAAGGCGCGATTCAATTTCTACCTTACCCTCTTGTGTGAAGGCTTTTCCGACAATCAGTTTGTAGGGGAGGCCGATCAGGTCGCTGTCTTTCAATTTAAAACCGAGTCGGAGATCGCGGTCATCCCATAAGGGCTCAAAGCCGGCGCTGTTGAGCTCATTGTAGAGCTTTGAAGCCGTTTCAACGAGCTTAGGATCTTGTTCTGAGGCCGCTGTGACAAGGATTCTGAAGGGGGCAATCGATAAGGGCCAGATGATCCCTTTCTCGTCGTGCTTCTGTTCGATGCAGGCGGCTGCAGTTCTTCCGACACCAATCCCATAGGTTCCCATCCAGATAGCATGGGAGACCCCATTTTCATCCTGAAAGGTAGCTCCCAACTTCTCCGTGTATTTGGTGCCTAGGTTGAAGATGTGTCCTACTTCGATCCCTCTTTGGGTCTGATAAACGCCTCCAGGGATATGTGGACAGCCATCTCCTGCTTCAGCTTGGAGGAAATCGTCAAAAGCAGGGGGTGGTAAATCGCGGCTCCAGTTGACGTTGACATCGTGGACATCGTCTTGATTGACTGCAGCGATAAAGTTGGTCATTGGCTGAGCGCTATTATCAGCGTAGAAGGGGATAGGAGATCCTTCTGGTCCTATGAAGCCAAACGTAGCTCCCGTCAACTTTTGAACCTCTTCCGCACTGGCTAAAGCCACTTCTAGCGCGCCAAATTTTGTACCTACCTTCACATCGTTCACCTGGCGATCTCCGCGGATGCCGATGGCGACAAAGGTCTCTCTATCGGCAAAAATCAGCTTGTAAACGATCGTTTTCAGGATCAATTGAGGGCTGCACTTCAAAAAGGCAGCTAACTCTTCGATGGTGGTCGTACCAGGTGTCGGAACCCGTTTTTTCTCTTTCAAATTCTTTTCGTAAGCGTAGGGAGGAGGGATCGCTTTGGTCGCTTCGACGTTGGCAGCATAGTTGCCACAGACCATGACAAAGTCTTCTCCGATAGCGGCCTTCACCTGGAACTCTTCGGACTTGCCGGAGCCAATTTTTCCTCCATGAGCTTCGACGATGACAAAATCGAGTCCAATCCTCTTGAAGATATTGGAATAGGCAAGACGCATGAGAGCATACTGCTCTTCCATCCCTTCAGGATTTTTAGAGAAGGAGTAACCATCTTTCATCAAGAACTCCTTACAGCGAATCAACCCAAATCTGGGGCGTATTTCATCTCGGAATTTGGGGCCGATCTGGTAGAGATTGAGAGGAAGGTCCTTATGGCCCGTGGCCCAATTGGCGACCACAGAGACGATGACCTCCTCATGGGTCGGAGCGACGCAGTAAGGATGGCCTTCCCGATCTTCTAGGGTGTAGAGGAGGTTGGCAGAGGTGAAGTCTTCCCAGCGGCCCGTCTCTTTCCAGAGAGAGGCGGGGTGGAGGATAGGCATGAGAAGCTCTTGGGCTCCAGCATTGTTGAGCTCTTCTCGAATGATTGCGGAGAGTTTCTGTATCACCCGCAACATTAGAGGGGTGTAGGAGTAGAGCCCCTTGCCTAACTTACGAAGGTAGCCCCCACGCTCTAAAAGCTTATGAGAGACCACATCGGCCTCATGAGGGGCTTCTTTAAATGTTCTGAAGAATAGTTTTGAAGCTTTCATAGGCTGTCAGAGTAGCCAAAAGTGGGGAAAAAATCTATAAATTTCAGCTGCTATTTATCCCTATTTCATGTTATAATGCTTGCCTAAGTTACTAATTTATAATTTATTATGAATAAAAATGGCCGTCGGTTCCCCAAAATTTAATCCCGAGAGATATTACCTTCCTGAGGGCGAACCGCTCCCTTCGCCTGCTCAGATTCTTTCTCCATTAAAGAGGAAGGTCTCAGATACAGCTGCAAGGCAGTTTCATTCTCGGAAAAGACTTAACCTAGGTGAGGGAAAAGAGCTCAAATTAGACATTCCTGAAGGAGCGGAGGCCAGTAACTATTACCACAATCTTCCCCCTCTCCTCAATGCACAAGCCAGAGGCATCGAAAACTGTATGGAAGTGAAAGCTCTTTCTTCTGAAAAGAAGGGGTTTGTGAGAGCCAAGGTGATTCAAATCATCAAAAATGAGAAATTGAGTGAAAGCCACAAACTGGTTGAGCTAGGCATTGTCCATTATTTAATCGCAACGGGGAGGGAGGTTTCTCTTCCCGAAGAGCCAACTCTATTTTTCCTTCGCTTGGAAGAGATGGAGAGCCTTGCTAGAGAACTCAGAGAAGCTCATCGAGAAACCCTCAGTGGCAAAGCTGCTAGCCTCCTTCCATCAGGTTCTACAGCCTATCTCCTCCGCAGCTTTGCAAGGATGATCTTTCCACCAGACGGAGCTCTGAATATCGGCGGCTGCTTTGTCATAGAAGCGCTCCTCAATAGCCATCTCGCTCTGCAATTGTCTGAAGAAATGAGGGAGCTGGTACTCAATGTCGTGCAGCGCCTCATCCATGACCGCACCTTTCGTCAGCTTTTTTGCGATCCATTCACAGTAGACCCCAGAATGGCTGAGCTCATTTTCATCGATACCAAAATTGAGTTTAGCGAAGAGATGAGTTTTGTCTACGTGCGTTGGGCCCTTCTTCAAGCCCTTTTCTCCACGGTAGGACAGGTCGATGAATGGAACTGTTATGCAGTGGCCATGATCATGAACCTCCAATCTCGAGATTGTGATAAATTGCTCCGCCTTCTCATCGAAGTGGTGAAAACGGGCTCCTTCAATTTTGATTCTGTTGAGATTCCTGTCTTTCCCCTGCTAGAAACCCGAAGAAAGTATGAAAAGGATCTCAAGGTCACTTTAAGTGGTGAAGAATTACAGCAATTAACCCCCTATACTATGACTTCGAGCCTTTTTGAGAAAGGCGATTTCCCCCTGAGCCCTAAGAGACGGAAAACCCTAGCTGAATGGTTGAAACAGGAATTTGAAGGTGAAGTGGATCATGCGAAACAGTTTTTTCTCTCCCATAAACAGAGCTTTCTTCAGCAAACTCTGCTCGGGATGCTCCAATTTGCCTGCTTAAATTCCATTGACCCTCGCCCCGGAAAAGCGACTTCCCAGCGCGTGAAAACCATTGTTTTTTTGATCAACCAAATTAAGGCCTCATTTCAGCGTTTTTTAAGTGATCACGGCAAGACAGATAGAAGTGGATTTTTAGAATTTTTAAACCAATTTGGCATGCAGATATGCAATTCTCTCTTTTTTATCGATTATCATCAATCTGCACCCGTCATCGAAGCCAATCGGGTAAACTTTCAGTTCCATTCACAGGGTCTACTTTTTAATGGAAATTCAGCCGACTATCAGCCTTTTTGCGAGACAAGAAGGCTCTTTGTTTGTTCCGATGGAGAGATGCAACCGATAGATAAACTCTCCGATTTTGCGGCTCTCTGCTCAGCTCTTCTCGCTGATTATGACCAGAGTGAAGAAACTTCCGAATTCCAAAGAACTTTCGTTCGGTTTCAATCCTACCTTACCCAGAACAGATTCTTAGACGATTTGGCCACGGCAGTCGCTGCCCTCAATAAAAATGAGTCCAAGCTCCCAGCACGCATCTATCGTGAATCGGATTCCTTGTTCCTGATCCAGTTGGGAGGCTCCACAGCTCTTGCTGCAGGCCTGCCTGAATTGCAGGAAAAGTATGTGCGCAGTGAAACGATAACGGGTAAGAATCTCCAGGAATTGTTTAGAGAGCTCTCTCTCTCTTTTCACAGGCAGCAGATGCAGGGACCGACCCCTCCGCTCATCCTCTCTAATAGCTCATCACACGCCTTCAATGTGACACCCCACACTTTCGAAACTTATTGGGCAAATCCCTTGAGAGAGCTGAAGCAGCGTCTCGTCTTCCCAGGAGAGCGGATCAGAAGAAAAAAAATAAACGATCAAGAGATGAGTAAAATTCTGCGCCTCTCTCTGGATGGAGAAATTGCAGAACTGCTGCTGACGCAGATTCCTACTGAATTCACTCTTCTGCAATTTGTCCAATTTGTTCAAAAGGAGATATCGGGTCCAAGTTGTGGCGTAGTCTTGCGGATGGCAAATCGAGTGGCTCAAGAGATTCCTTATTCCACCGTATTGGAAAGCCTCAGCCGGATTCTCGTTCGCAATCAGATCATGTTAACTGAGCTAGAGCTTCAGGAATTATTAGGGCAACTTAGCGAGAAAAAATGGGATAGTGTCTCTTCCTATCAAGCGGCGAAATGGATTCATAAAGCATTACTGCGATTACCTACGCCGAAATACTGCTCTCTGCGGCTTCTGGAAGGTACCATTCGTCAGCTCTTCAACCTTCCTGACATCATTCAAGTGGGCAATCTCAATTGGGTGGGAGAGCTGACAGAAGATTTAAAATATGACTACCTTGTCATCACCTATGACCCCATCCTTGGGCAAGTAGTTTGGCGGAAAAGGCGAGAAGGCATCGAATCCTCATTATCTGATGAATTTACCAAAGAACTAAGCAAAGAACTCACCCTTCATTTTTGATTCACTGAGAGGAGTCGTATGTCAAAAGGTCTTAGACTGGATCCAAGCCGCTTTTTTTTACCCTATACGGAACCTCTTCCATCTGTTCCACAACTCAGATCCCCCATAAAAAGAAAAGCATCGTCTCAAGATCTTCGTGCTTCAGAATGTACAAGGGAGTTATTTTCTGAAAAGAGACGGAAGATCGATCTGCCTCCTATCGAAAAATTACCTCATCCCCAATCTCTCCAAGTAAAAACCATTGAACAAAGCATGGAGGTCAAAAATCTCCCTGCTGAAAAGCGTTTATTGATCCGCACTAAAATCCTAAAAATAGTTCACTCCCAAGATCTCCCAGTAGACGGTCAAATGGTCGATTTGGGTGTTGTCCACTATTACTGCGCTTCAGGACGAGAGAGTGCACTCAATTCTGAGGAGTCTCTCTTTAAACAACGATTGAAAGAGATGGAGGAGACGATACGGGAATTAAATAAGGCCTCTAAAAAGAGCCAGAGCGATGATTCTACACGAACCTCTGGGATTAGAGCCTATTTACTGAGTAGTTTTGCGAAAATTATTTTCCCGCCCGACGGGGGATTCAATTTGGGAGGATGCTATCTTGTTACAGCCCTGTTAAATAGCTCACTCAGCCTCCATCTATCACCAGAGACTCATGACCAGATCTATTCCATCATTATCTCACTGATCTCCATCGATGATTTACGCGAGCTATTTATCGCGCCAATCTCCCTTCATCCTCAAATGGCAAAATTGATCTGCATGGAGATGCGATTCTCTTCTCAAGAAAGATTGAGCTTCGTCCATATCCGCTGGAGCCTACTCTTGGCACTTTTTTCCTCTTTTGGACAAGAGGGAGAAGGTAATTGCTATGCTGTGGCGACTCTGATGAATCTCATGAGTACCGATCCAGCAGGACTGGTTCGATTGTTGAGAGAGATCCTTGAGAAAAGCAGCTTTTCTTTTAGGGGTAAAGAGATGCCGATCCTTCCTTTACTTGAAAACAGAATCCCAAAGTCCAAGAGGAGCTTCTTACAACTGATGCTCCTTGAGGTTATTCAGTTTGCTGCACACAATGGTGAACAAGCGATTTTACCAGGGACCTTCCCCTTTAAAAGGGAAACAATGGGCACAATCTACGCCAAAACTTCCTCAAGTTTCTGGGCCGCATCTCTACCCACGCCCAATAAGACCCTTTTTCGCCCTTACGAACACTTTTTTTCGTCATTCCTCAATGAATACCTCTACGTCGTCGATTATCATCACTCCAGCTGTTCTATCGAACAGAACTGGGTGAAATTTGCCTTTCATAGTCAGGGCTTCAAGTTTAATGGCACATTGAGTGATTACAAACCCTTCTATGCTCTGAGACGGCTCTATAGATGGACAAACGATCAATTTTTCCCCATCGATACCTTAACAGGTTTTAGCTCGTTCTGTGTTGAGCTATGGAATGCCATTTCACTTCCTGAAGAGCTTGACCCTACAAGGCAAGCCTTTTGCCAATATCTGTCCAGCCCCTCCTATCGAAAACTGTTGGCAGAAGGCCTCGTCGCCTATAACAAAGGGACGAAACTGACTTGGGAGGATTACTTCAATTCCGATTCGTTTTTTATGAGGCAAAAAGGTGGTCATTGCGGAATGACAGCAGGTCTACCTGCGATCCAGCGGACTTTCACAAATTTGATGAGTGTGGAAGGTAGTGATCCTTCAGAGATTTTTAGTGCGCTCTGTCACTCTTTACGTGACTATGCAGACCGTTGTGGAGCCATTGAGAAAATGGATCCAATGATTTTAGCAAGTTCTTCTAATCATGCATTTAATTTTACTCCTTTCCGCTTTCAAAAGTATTGGCAGAATGAGGGGAGAGAGTTGCAGGAGAGAGTCATCAATCCTGGCGAAAGGGTGACCAAAACAGTACTTACAAGGGTGCAGATGTGGCGCACTCTACACTATGTTTTCGGGCCTGAGGAAGCTGATGCGGTGATGAGATCTATTCCTGAGGAGAATTTAACGGCACTAGATTTTTTTAAGCAGGCCTCTGATTTTATTGCGCAAAGTGAGCAGGAGGAATTTTCTCAGATGATACGGCTCATACAGCGGCAAATTCATCGCCCACATTGGGTGGATAGCCTCCCTGCTATTTTAGAGCCCTTTTCTCTTTCATTAGAGCCTGCCGTTTTACAGAAGGTCCAAGACCATTTTATGAAAGAATGTAGAGACTACATGACACCATTCCAGGTAGCCAGCGCTATTCACGAGACTCTTCTACTCCATTTTTCTCAGAATATAGAACGTCCTCAGCTCGAGGAGTTCCTCTGCCAATTTTTCACCCTTCCAGAAATTGTTGAAGTGGCCAATTTGAATTGGGTAGATGACTCTTCAGAGCAAGCCCACCCTGTCTACCTCGTCCTAAGCTATGATACAATACATGGTGGCTTACTCTTCCAGCAACGCTGCAGGGGTGATCTAATGCCACTCAAGACTCCTATCAAGGATGGGAAATTTCATCTCTATTTCCCAATTTGATTTTTAAAAAATGAGAAAGTCAGTTATGGTCCTCCGCTTATGGCGTTACAATTTGACCCTACTGCATTTTTCTTGCCAAACAACGACCCTCTTCCTGCAGCACGTAATAGGGGCATTTTAAAAAGGCCACGCGATACGACTATAGAAGTTGCTGTAGGGGTAATTCATAAAAAAATACGTTTCGATACAACGGTATCAGAATCGCTAAGTAGTCAAATCGCATATATCGAGACTAGCTTAGAAAAAAGAGCCGCTGATGAGGCCCTCTGGTCTCAATCACGTGCAAGGATTGAGAAAATTCTCCAACAGCCTCTCTGGCCTGAATCAAAAAAAATGGCCCACTTAGGCATCCTCGGTTATTACATCGGTTCGGGGCGTGCGCTTCCTGCAATTGATCTCGAAGAGAGCCTTGTGAGTGAAATCAAGGATAGGTTCCACTATTTCAAGTGCGATAAAAAAATCTATCTACTCCAACAATTTGCCAAATGGATTTTTCCTGCCAATGGGGGTTTTAACCGTGCTGGATGCATGACTGTGCAGACCTTGTTGGCAATGCATTTCCACAAACATTTTTCTGTTGAGGAGCGCAAGAGGGTTTTAGAGTGCGTTCTCCAATTAATTAATCGAGAGCCCCTCCTGGAGTTGTTTCGAAAAGGCTTTGAGATCTACCTCCCTCTCCAAAATCCCATCCATGAGGAGATGGGGATCCCATCGGAAGAGTCACTCTCTTTTGTCGACTTACGTTGGAATCTGCTGCTCTTTCTCTTTCAGAAAAGGCCCACTCAGTTGGGCAAACTCTTCGAAGTGCTCGAGAGGGGCTATTTCCTTCATGGGGGTAGAGAGATAGAGATAGACTCGCTCTTGCCATTCTGCAAAAAGAGGGTGGAAGAAGGGGTTCTAGCATCTCTTGAGCAAGTGATCGCCGCATTTGTCGAGTTGAACGATTCCGATGAAAAAATGGACTTATGTTGGATGATCAGAGAAAAAGTCTGTAATAGGGATTCTGACGCTGTTTTAAAATGGATGGAAGAACATTTCTTTATCTACGATATCGATGGGGTTGAAGGAGAGATCGTTCAGAATCGCCTCTTCTTTGATTCTCATACAGCTTCCCTCACTTTTGAAGGTAGTAGTGCCACCTATGCATCCTTTCAACGCATTCGGCGTCTGTTCATTTTAGAAAATGGGTCATTGACTCCGATAGACACGCTGACTGCATTGGGAGCTTGTTTACAACTAGAAATGAGCAGCTTTTCTATCACACATGCCGCTCAATTTGTCGCAGATTACAATCAGAGCTGTTCTCTCAGAGCGGCACGCTATCAACAAGATGATGCTTTTGTTCTGATTCCTCTTGGCGTCCTTCGTAGCTGATCTCTTTGCGAAAGGCTTCCAGTGAATCGATTTCTTGATAGCTCAATCCTCCCTTGTCAGGAAGAATCCCATTCACAGCGATGGCTACTCGGCGCTTATTCTCTTTGCCGATAAAGTGGTGGGCATAGTCTAGGAACTCTGGATAGGTGAGCTCTTTATAAGCTTGGATCCTCTTTTCAGTCCAATGGAAGTCGGCATCATAATCACAAGCGATAAGGTGGAGGAGACTCCCCATTTTAGCGAGATTTTCCGCAGGATGTTCCAACTGCTCTACCAAGGCACTCTTGATCGATTCGAACCGCTCTTCAGGAATGACCTCAGCTTCTAAATGTTGGAGACTATTTTCCAAGAAGAGCTCAAATCGCGCTAAAAGGTCGCGGGCATCGTGGGAACTCGATTGGATTGCGAAGAAACTATAGAGATGGCGCTCCATCTCTTGAGACCAATTGGTGACCAGATAGGCAGTCTGCTGGCGGGTCCGCAATTCGCTAAAAAAGGGCTCTTCCAAACCTTTCGTGAGAATCTCTTGAGCTGCTCTTCGTTTAAATTCGAAATAACCGCAGTCGGTTGCCAAAATCAAGGCGTTGGCTGGCTGTTCGCTATTGAGGCAAATATAGGCGGCCACTTCACGTGCTGGGAGTTGAGCCATTTCCCGATTGGGGTGCTCAGAAGGGGGATAGGCTTGGGAGGCGAAGATCGTTTTTAAGCTGTTCCAAAGCTCTTTTGCCTCTGTTGGGGTCTGATTACCAAAGAGCGTACCTTGGATATAAGAGCGTTTCAGGAGGGCATTACAGAATTGTTTCATCTCTGGATAGCTGGCTTGACTTAGAGCCCTCGTTTTTTGCTCCATTCCGGGGAAGTGTTTATGTAGAATCGAGGAAAGAAGCTCACCACCCTGTTTGAGAGGGCTGGCGTTCAGAGAATTGGTATAGTCGCGTGCAAGAGAAGCGGAATAAAGTTCAAACTGCTCCTTTGATGGGCAGGCACTTTTCATTTCAGTGGCAATCGTTTTGAAAAAGGGGGCTGCTTTATCGCTATACCCTCTCACTTTCAGCTCTAAACCGCCCTCTTTAGGTGCGAGAGAGAAGGAGAGACCTGCTGTGAGTGCCTCATAGGCGACGGCATTGAGATTTTCACTGACTGTATGGCAATAGAGGTCGGCGTAGACATAGCTGAGAGGATCTTCTTCGGAGATTTCAGGTGTCTCTATGTGGAAGGTCCAGCTAATCTCCGGTACTAAGAACTGCTGATCGGATGAGGCATAAATGCACCCTGAAGCTTCGTCAGCAATTATTGTGGTCTCAGGTAAAAGAGAGGGCTTTTCCTGTTTGAGGCTATTTTTCACCTCCCAGTTTCTAGGAATAAAGGGATTGGGCCTTGGGATCGAAATGGCTTGGTGACCTGCTACCTTTGCCCAAGCTTTAATTTTCTCACTGTTGATGGGGATTTGAGTATATTCGGCACCTAGCCACTTCTCTTTCGAAGTGGGGCTTACTTTTGTCAAAGAGGGATCCGCGACAAGTGTGTAGAGGCACTCTTCAGGTGTCAGACAGGCGATCAGTTCTTTAATTTTTTGTGGAGCAAAGATCGAGGGGATCAGAGTTTGTCGTGGATAGGTCTCTAGAGGCTCTTCAACCATGTTTGTGGCATAATCGGAGACAAAATCAAAGATCTCAGTCCGTGATTGAAAACGGTATCTCATCTCTTCGAGATGGCTCACCTCTTCGAAAACATATTTGGGGATACCACTTTTGCGGATGGCAGCGATCGCTTCGAAGCAACGGGTGATCACCTCTTCGTACTGTTCCACGCCCTGATCAGTGAGTTGGACAGAGAGGGTGAGAAAACATTGGTCATGGCCAGCTCTAACATTACCCACACCGAGACCTTCGGCCAGATTTTCTCTTTTGAGCTGTGCGAGTAGACTGCTCGCTCCTTCATGGCCCAAAACATGGCTCAAAAGCTTATCCGTATGAAGGGTACGATCTTGACCAAAGAATCTAGGAATTTCCCAACTTAGCTCTAAAGATTGGACCTCTTGAACAGGTGTGATGACACAGAGTTTTTGTTCCTGTTCTTTAATTTTCAAGTTATGAGCAAAGTGAGAAGGCTCTCGATGCTTATTCTTGACGGCTGAAAAGAGGGCGCTTATCTCTTTTTCGAGCGTGTCGAGATCTTCAGAAGAGTAGACGACGAGGTGCATCAGGTTAGCACTGTAATGGGTACGATACCACTCCTTCAATTCATCTTGAGAAATTTGGGCGAGGCTCTCTTTATTACCGATAGAGAAGGCATGGAAGGGATGGTCGCTATTGGCGAGCTCTTTTTTGACGAAGAGAACCCGCCAGGGATCGAGCGGAATATTTTTACAGAATTCGCTATGGATCGCTTTGCACTCCCGATCGACACCTGAGGGGCTAAATAGGGGAGAGATAAAAAATTGGCCAAATCGGTCTAGGGCACCTAAGAAAGCGTCATTATTCACAGAAAACATGTAGACAGTGCGATCTGCCATGGTGAAGGCATTCCGATTGCCCCCATGCTCATCTAGATAACGGGTATAACCCTGTTCTTCAGGATACTTTTCGGTTCCGAGAAAGAGCATATGTTCCACAAAATGGGCCATCCCGGGACGATCTTCAGGGTCATCCCAGCTCCCTACAGCTACGGCGAGACCTGCACCCGATTCATGGGTCTCTGGATCGGAGATCAGCAGGGCTTCCAGGCCATTGTCAAGGCGCAATTTGCGGACCGATCGCTCGGCCAGACTGGGAGTGGCGATCGTTAATCCCGCTTTATCTTCGATTATTTTATAAATGGACCCACCCACCTTCTCTCTATCAATCTTATTATCAGGCTCAGCTGATAAGGCTGCTGAGATAGCTAGGAACAGGGTGCAAAAAATTTTCTTCATTGATTCTGCTTTAACCTTTTTAAATCGGTATAATTTTTGTTCACCAAATCCCAAATGTATTGGGCACGGGCATTTCTTTTTTCGTGCCGGTCACTGGTTTCAGAGCCGGGAAAGTTTTCCATATCGATTTCATTGCCAAACGAGAAGAGAGCCCCCTCTCTTCTAGCCCTCCTCATCTCACCAATCTCTTTTTCGACAGTAGCGGGAGGTGGCAAAATATCAAAAGTATCGAGCGAAAGAGGATAAAAATGGACTGGTTTATTTGCCTGTTTGGCCATCAGGCGGAACATCTCGATGCTGGGCGCATCGAACGGGGCGACAACCACTTCACCACTCGCATCAGGCCGATCTCTTCCACCGCTGGGGGCCACATAGATGAACTTCCCGCCTTCGCTGAGTAACTCTTTCATCCGCTGCATCGTTCGCTGGTTATGTTTGAGTTTTCCCTCTTTTCTTTCAGGAGGATTATCGATGTGGCGTTTCGAATAGATGCAGAGCAAGTTTCGCCCTTTACTGAAGGGGATTGCAAGGGTATCGGTGATGACCCGGTCGCCTGCGACAAAAATCACCTCTTCCCCGAGATGGGGATGGCTCTCTTCTAGGATCAGACTCATCAGTTGAGGGTCGACCTCTGTCTGGTGATTCGCAAAGAGAATCGCATTTTCACCGCGCAGGATCTGCGCATCGATCTTCTTGACATTCTCTGGAAAGTAGAGATGAGAGCGGGATCGATCCACCAAAGGTCGGATGAATTCAACCCCGAACTTGTAATAGTTGTAGGGTGTCGTGATGCGGCGATGAAAGGGTTCAAATGGATGGGGCTGACGGTATTCTTGAATCGTCAAGTTGAGAAGCGTTTCAAAAAGGTGATCAAATGGCTCCATCTCAATCCCCTGGGACTTTAAAGAAGCAGCATAACTTTCGTGGAGGCTGAAGCAACCTTGGTAAACCTTCTCTGAAATATCACCGGCTTCTAAACGTTGCTTGAGGAGTTTTTCAAAATTCATACATCCAAACGTTCTTTTGTCACTGTAGAATAGATCTGATAGTCATTGAGGTGGAAAGTATCGGAAGTGTGAAATTCCAGAACAGCTTTCGAATTTTTCGCAAACTTATCGAAAAATTCTTTATCACCCTCATTTTGCATGTAGCGATCCAGCTCAGGATGGACCACCAACAAAAGACCAAATTGTTCTTCATGGAGAATCGCTTTCTTGAGTGACCTTTCGATTTCGATGACGACACTTTCGTGGGTTTTGATTAATGCGCTGCCATTACAGTAGGGACAGCTCGTAAACAGTGTTTGAATGAGAGATTCCCGGCTCCGTTGTCTTGTCATCTCGACGAGGCCAAATTCACTCATTCCCAAAATGGTGCACTTCGCCGAATCATCTTTCATGCAATCTTTGAGTCTTTCAAGAACGCGCCTCTGATTTTTGCGCGCGCGCATGTCGATAAAGTCGACAATGACGAGGCCTCCCACATTACGGATTCTCAGTTGGCGAGCGATCTCCTGGGAGGCTTCTAGGTTGATTCTGACGAGTGTCTCTTCGACATCGGTCTCCGTATCGCTAGATGAGCTTCTGCCTGAATTGACATCGATTGTAAACATTGCTTCAGTGCGATCAAAATAGAGGTAGCCTCCGCTCGGTAGCCAAATCTTACGGCGCGTCGCTTTCTCGATCTCCCTTTCAACATTGAACCGCTCGAACATGGGGGTTTTATCCCGATAGTATTCGATCCGCAAGGGATGTTCTTTGTCAAATTTCGCATAGTAACGCTTGCAACTTTGAAAGACAGAGTAATCATCGACAAGGAGACGGTCATATTTCTTATCGACACACGTCATGACAGTGCGCTTGATGATGTCCGATTCTTCGAAAAGAAGACTTGGGCGGCTGGCATGGTGAAATTTGTCCATGATTGTCTGCCAGGTATTCAAAAGTTCATGCGCCTCGTCGACCAGCATATCTGTATTGGCATACATGCTCGCTGTTCGACAGATCAATCCCATATCTTGCGGCATCTCGAAGGAGCGGATCAATTTTTTCAACTTTTCACGGGAAGCTTTATCCTCGATTTTACGCGAGACACCCCTGTGGGGGGAGTTGGGGAGGAGAACTAGATAACGTCCAGCGATCGATACATTGGAGGTGAGCCTAGCACCTTTGGTGCCGATGGGCTCTTTGACCACCTGGACTAGAACAGGTTGATCAATTTTCAACATCTCTTCGATTTTCAGCTTTTGATTCTTTCTAGTATCGACAGCTTGGATGTCATAATCGAGGTCGAAGTCCATATCAAAGAGCTGTTCGAATTTCTTCGTATTCTCGATGATATCTGACATATGGATAAATCCATTTTCCCCCTCACTGATATCGATAAAAGCCGATTGGATGTTGTGCAATATATTGGTGACTTTTCCTCGGTAGATATTCCCTGTCAGTTGGCGCGCTTTTTTGCGCTCAAGGACCAGATCGGCAAGAACGCCTCCTTTTAGGCGTGCATACCGTATTTCTTTGGATTCAATATTAAGAAGTACATCATTCTCCATTGGATCATCCTATGAGTCTGGCGGAATAGATGTATTTTTATACTCGGCAAATCCATGGCGCAAAGCTATCAGAAGGTGGTTTTGAGTTCATCTTTACTATTGTCTCACTAGTTGTGAGGAAAAACACAGTCTATTCCGGAAAGTTGAATAAAATTTTTAAATACTTTGTCCACCAGGATAACAGATTTCTACAAGGTTGGCCAGACAAAAAAAGATGACTTCTATGGCTTGTCTAGGTATAATATCTTGATTCATGAATGAGACGTTTAAGATTTTTGTCCATCGCTTAAAAGAGGGACAAACCGAAAAAATTGTTGAAGACCTTTCACCTGACTTCATGGGAATTCATGAGGCGGAGCTCGTTTTCCAATCTCCCATCAAAATAGAAGGTCAGGCTTCGGTTGCCGAAAACGCGCTTGTTCTGCGGCTCAAGATTGAGACCGAGGCGAGGATGCCCTGCTCGATCTGTAATCGAGACGTGAAAGTAAAAATTTTGATTCCTGATCTCTGTTATACTGAAGAGCTTATAAACATTAAAAGCGGCGTCTTCGATTATCAAGAGGTGGTGCGGGAAGAAATTTTGTTAGGAGTGCCCCTCATTGCCGAGTGCAATCAAGGGGATTGCCCTGAAAGGGCCCTTCTGGCAAAATATTTCACCAAGTCAACATAAGGATATCTATGGCAGTCCCACGTAACCGCATGAGTAATGCGCGCAAAAATTCGAAACGAGCCCACCACGCCAAGCAGCCGAAGCAGGCCACCGCTTGTCCTAATTGCGGCACACCACGCCTCTCCCACCGTCTATGTGCTTCTTGCGGCTATTATAACAATCGCAACCTGATCCAGACCGAAGAGAAAGAATAGATCTCTCGAAAGAGAAAAAATAGATCACTCGAAGATTTCGTGCCCGTGCCGGTGCCCGAAATTTTTTATTCGGGCACGTAATTTATCATGGGAATCAAAGTTGGCGTTGACCTCATGGGGAGCAATTCATCTCCCCAAGAGATCTTTCAAGCCGTTTTAGCCATTAACCAAGAAATTGCTCCAGGCGATAGCCTTGTCGTCTTTGCGCAGCATGCTCTTCTTCCCGAGTTGCGCACCCTCTATCACGGCAGTGACAAAGCGATTGAATTCGTAACGACTGATGAATCGATCGAGATGGAGGATTCTCCGCTCTTTGCTGTCCGGCGCAAGAAAAATTCTTCTATGGCGGCCGGCATGCGTCTTCTCAAAGAAAAAGCGATCGACGCCTTTGTTTCGACAGGAAATACGGGAGCTTTGGTGGCTTCTGCTATGCTCCACCTGGCCCTCCTACCTCAGGTGGAAAGGCCTGCCTTGCTCGTGATGATGCCGACAGTCAGAGGAAAGGTGGCTGTTTTAGATGTGGGGGCTCACGTGATGGCGAAACCAGGAGATCTGATTGGATATGCCAGGCTCGGCTCTCTCTATCGGCAATGCTTGTTTAGCGAGAAAGCCCCGACCATCGGCCTTCTCAACATAGGTGTCGAAGAGCAGAAAGGAACCAAAGAACTTCAAGACAGCTACCAGGCCCTCCGAGAGATGTTTCAAGAGCGCTTTTTGGGAAATATCGAAGGCCGGGAAGTCTTTCAGGGGAAAGTCGACGTCCTAGTCACTGACGGCTTTACGGGCAATGTCTTTCTCAAAACTTCTGAGGGAATCTCTTCGTTTCTCGCTGACTACCTCCAGAAGCAGTTTGACATCCCTCAGGTCATCCACCATCTCCACCGCCAATTTAACTATGCTGAGCACCCTGGCGCCTTTCTCTGCGGACTCGATGGCATTGTCGTCAAATGTCACGGCTTTTCTGACCGCACTGCCCTCATGAATGGCATTCGTGGCGCTTTCGATCTCGTGCGGAGTAAGATCATCGATGCTCTCAAAGAAAAAGGGCGGAATCCATAGGATCCCGCCCTGAAACGAGATGCTCGATTAATAGCGATTAGAACCAACCGCAGTTCGAGCAGCCGCCATATCCGTAGCCGTATCCTGAACCGTAGCCATAGCCGTAGTTACTATATGGATAGCCGTAGCCCCAACCACCGTAGTAGTATGGGCTGTTGTATCCACGGTGTCCGCCCCCGAATCCAAACCAAGCAACTTCTTTAGTGTCTGTAGTTTGAACGTTCGTTGCAGCAGTTACAGGAACTACAGCAAAGAGAGAAAGTAAAAGACCACAAATAATACGCTTAACCATAATAACCCCTCCTCTTAGGTAATTATAAAAAGAATCAACGCATGCTTTAAGTTCATTATAATCAAAATTTTATATATGAAACCATCGATTAATATCCCTTTTACCTATCATTAATCAATTGTTGACCTTCTACAGAGTCATGAGATAATATTAAACTTTTATAAAAGAGGCCCTTATGTCTATCCGTTTCGAGAAGATAGAGAGCAATGGTCAATTGCCAGCCACTCCTACTTTTGTTGAAAAAGCAGTTCTTTTTTTGAAGAGAGAAAAAAGATTGGTAGCTGCAGTGACCGCCATCCCAGTCTCTTTGGCGATATCATCCTATCTGCATACGATCACGAGAAGCCCCTTTTTTTTCTCCCAAATAGGTATGGCTACTCTTGTGGCTTATAAATCAAAAGAGCAGTCCAAATTCTTGGTGGTGATTTGCATAGCTAATAGCTTGGTCACAAGCTATTTAAAAATTAGCGGAGCAGAAATCACCAGAGCCTTTATCAATAGCATCTTTTTGGTTGTGGCCGCGCGCATTCATTATGCCATCATTGAGGCTCTTCTGAGAGAGTAAGCGGACCTAAATAGTACCAACGTCCCTCGAGCTCCGCAAAGAGACTTTTTTCGGTAAAGGAGAGGTCTCTATTTTCGCTGAAGAGAGTGGCGCGAAAGGTGACCATATTCTCAGTTGCCTCGAGAATGTCCAAACCTTTGAAGATGGTATTTCGGCTAAATTGTTTGATCTGTTGGCGCCTTTCTTTCAGGGGGAGAGAGGCATCGGGATGGTCGGGGTGGGTAGTGGCAATGATATATTCCGCCTTGCCGAGAGAATAGGCGCTATACCGAGAGCGCATCAGAGCGAGTGGAGTGGGTGCGTTGAGGCTTCTGTGGTAGGGAGCGCAGCAGCTCGCATAGGGTTTTCCGCTATGGCAGGGGCAGAGCATGGAGCTCCTTCAGGATGATCTGAGCAGCTTTCTGGCTGGCATCATGCTGGTCTAAAAGTGAGCGTAAACGGGCACACTCCTCTTTGCAGGGGGCGGGATTGGCCATGATCTTTTTTAAAGATTGAGCGATCTTATCCACGGGAAGCTCTTTGTGGATGAATTCGGGATAGACCTCTTTGCCGCAGATGATATTGACAAGGGTATAGAAGGGCAGCGGTGCCACATATTTCCTCATCATGAAGATGAAGGCACTGAGTTGGTAGGTGGCCACTGTGGGCACACTGTGAAAGCCGAGCTCGAGGATAATGGTCCCTGATGTCGCGATGGCACCACTAGCAACCCGCATCAATTCATATCGTTTCTCAGCGGGGACGAGGAGGGTTTTTTCACCCACAATTGAGCGGATCAGAGGTTCTAGGCTGGGCCTTGCAACCGAGACAGCAAGTTGGTAGTCGGCAATCAACTGTTGAGCTGCTTTAAATTGAATGGGGAGATTGAGTTCGATTTCATGAGGGCGGCTGCCGGGAAATAGGGCGATGAGAGGCCCTGGCAACTGAAATGTGGGGTCATAAGTATGGGAATCGATAACCTTCACTAATGGGTGGCCCACATAGCTGACAGCGAGATTTGTATGGGTGAAGCAGCGGGTTTCGAAAGGGAGGATGGCCAGGAGATGGTCGAGCGTTTTTACCAACCCTTTGACCCGATATTTTCTCCACGCCCATACGGAAGGGCAGACATAATGGATCAACTTTCCTCGATATCCCGACTTTCTTAAACTAGCAGCAAGTCGCATATTGAAGTCGGGATAATCGATCAAAACTACTCCTGCGGGCCGTTTTTCAAGGATCTCACGTTTAATTTTGCGGAAATCAGAGGCGAGACGAGGAAGCGACTTGATGACAGCAGCAAACCCCATCACTTGAAATCTCTCCATCGAATGGCTGAGCTGCATTCCTGCCTGGACCATCTTCTGGCCACCCACTCCATACATCTGTGTAGAAGGGGAGGCTTTTTTGAGGGCTTGGACCAAATTTCCGCCTAAAAGATCGCCACTCTGCTCGCCCGCAAAGAGGTAAAGGGAGCCTTGGACGGGGGCGCGGGTGCTCTTCTCTTTTTTCCGAATCAGCATCAGGTTGCGGATATAAGGAATCAAGCCGAGACCAAAGCCAAGAATGTTGACAGGGTCAATGAGACGGATGGCATAAATCAGGGAAAAGAGGGCACCGATACAGGAGATCCACCAGAATGACTTTCCCATAAAGCTTTTCTGATGGCGCTCTGAGAGCCACCACTGGATCCAATATCTGCTAGCAAAGAGGATCATCCCAAAAAAGCCGGCGATATGCCAAAAGAGGGAGATGGCTGTTGCCTGTTTTCCATTCCAGGGAAGTGTGGGAGGGCGCATCCACATGACTTGATCTTGCAAAAAGAAGAGCGTTGTCATGGCGATCACGATCGAGAAAAAGATGAATAGGGTGGTGCGCAGGGAGTGAATTTTTTTTCCCATTAAATTGAGATTGCGCCAGGCGATGCATCCACTGAGCGACTGGATGAGGCAGACAGGGAATTGAAGCTGGATAAAGGCGTGGAGGCACATGGCGCAATGAGCAATGAGAGAGAGTTGCCAAAAGAGGGGAGTGGCAACGCTCTCTTGCTTTTTCTCGCTTTGGATCCATTGAAGGAGGAAACGGCCTCCAAAAAGAAGGTTAGCGACAAAGCCAAGCAAATAGAGTAGAGGGCGTAATGAGTCGATCATCGCAGCCACTTCTTGTGGGTGATTTCCTCATCAATCATCGCAGCCACTTCTCATGTGTAATTTCTTCTCTGATTTGGTGAGTGAGCTTACGATGGCGCATCCAGCGGACCACAAACATATCGATAATCGGCCCCAGAGAGCGGTTAAAGAAGTGGTATTTGGTCACACCGCGCGACCTTTCCCGATGGTTCACGGGGATCTCTTTCACACGGAAACCCTCAATTTTAAAGAGGGCAGGCAGGAAGCGGTGCATCCCTCGGTACATCTTGATTTGTGCCACAGCTTCTTTGCGGTAGACCTTGAGAGAACAGCCCGTATCGTGGATGCCATCTGCGCAGAGACGGCTACGGATCGCGTTTGAGAGCTTCGAGATCATCTTTTTTTGAAAGGTATCTTTGCGATGAACCCTCCAGCCTACGACGAGGTCGCAATCGGCAATCGCTGCAGTCAGTTTGGGAATATCAGCAGGATCATTTTGGCGATCGCCATCGAGAGTGATGATCATCTCTCCTTTCGCCGCTTTAAAACCGGCGGCGAAAGCGGCCGACTGGCCAAAATTCCGGGTAAACGAGAGAATTCTCAAGAATGGCTTTTGCTTGCTGAGATCCTGCAAAATCAAGAGACTCCGGTCTGTAGAACCATCGTCGATGCAGATGAGCTCCCATTTTTGAGCCAATCCTTTCATCACTGGCTCAATCTCTTCGATGAGCTCTTTAATGTTATCCTCTTCATTTTTGATCGGTATAACGATAGAGTACTTCATTTTCTCACCCTAAAATATGACGTTTTGCCCACAAGGAGCCTTCTTCAAAGATAGTGCGATCGGTCCCATGTCCCTGGTGGCCGATCGATTGAGTCATCATCATCTCGATTTTTTGATGACGGGCATGCTTTTCATGCCCTTTCTCCGCGAGTCTGCGGATAAAATGGTAACAGCTGTCGGTCCCCACGCGGGTATCGAGATTCCCGATGTAAAAGCGAACATGTTTGAGATGGGTCAAATGGTCGACCAGATGAAGAAGATCGAGTTCGGAAGCTCTCCGCTCTAAGGCAGGATGGCCTCTAAATTCTTTCAGTTGCATCAAGCATGTTAAAGGGGCAAAGCCGAGGAGTGTGTGGATAGAGTTTATTCGGGTGGCTAAGTGCGTGGCGACAAATCCGCCCCGTGATATCCCGCCAATTCCGATTCTTGTGGGATCTACGAGCCCTTGTTCGATCAACCAGAGTATCGCCTGGTGTGTCTGGTCGAAAAAGTTTTCTAAGGGGTAATGGCCAGCCGCCATCTCTTTTGCCCACCATTCCATCGCGTGAAATTTATTCAGTCCGGGCCCATGGCCGGGGATAGTGAAGGAGAAGACGCGGATGGAGTCGTCGGCGATCAGCAGGGGTGGTTGGCTGTAGGGATGGAGGGTGAGACTCTCTTCGCCAGATAGAGCCAAGTAAAAAAAAGCAGGGAGCGAACCCTCCTCAGCGGTGGGGCCTAAAAAGTCGATGCGCCTATTTTGATTATCGAACAGGGTTTGACTCATACTCATCGCTTTTTTGCAGAATGCGTTTCCAATGCTCGTACGACTTAAAGAGGTCGTGCTGGATGACAGCGCGTAGTTTTAAAAAAGTAAGAGCATGGTTGAATCCCTTCTGCCTCACAATACGGGTGCGAGGCCTGCGGGATTTATCGATAGGAGTCAGACGATACTGCATCTGGAGGATAAAGAGAGAGCCCAGTCGTATTTTGCGCGGAAAATGGGAAAAGGCTTCGAAAAGCAGCTCATGTACTAAAGTTTCGCTTAAGTCCATGATCTCGCCAAATTGAGGAACCAGCCCTTGGCTGGTATAGCGTTGGTCAATCTGATGTTCTAGAATGGGAAAGAGCAGAGCAGAGGCTAGGAGCGAACGATCTAAGGTTTTATATTGACCTTGCGTATTCATCGAATCAGCCGCTTTAAGATAGCTATAGATCAATTCACTGGTTGCTTCATCTCGAAAGAAAAGTTGGAGTCGTGGAAAAAGAATGGTCAGCATCTCCGACTCATAGAGAAGTCGGAAAAACTGTTCCGAAGTACCCGACTCTAGCATCCTGAAGAGCTCTTCCAAAACCCTTGCAGGGGAACTTTTGATGATCTCGTTGCGGCATTCAACCAGAGCTTGATTGGCCACAGGATCCACATGGAAGCCAAAACGGGCGCGGAATTTCAGCATGCGGATCATCCGCACGGGATCTTGCTTAAAGCGCAAAACAGGATCACCGATCACATGGAGGTAATGCTTCTTGAGATCTTCAAACCCTCCCACATAGTCGATAATTTTATGATCCAATGGGTCATAAAAGAGACCATTGATGGTAAAATCTCTCCTTAAAACATCTTCCTCAGGCGTCCCCCATACATTATCACGAGTCACCAGCTCTTCCTCAGTAGTGTCTCCCGATCTAAAGGTCGATACTTCGATGATCTGCTTGCCAAAACGGATATGGGCTAACCTGAACCGTCGCCCAATCAAGATGCTATTGCGAAACAGCCCCTTAATCTCCTCGGGCTTCGCCGAAGTAGAGATATCAAAGTCTTTGGGCTTCTTCCGCATTAAAAGGTCTCTCACCCCTCCCCCCACCAGATAGGCAGTATAGCCCGCCTCATGAAGTCTCTTCAGCACGCTCAAAGCATTCGTATCAATCAGATCGTTCCGAATATGGTGATCTTCGCTAGTATAAATTTTCGGTTCCACGGCAAAACATCATACCACAACGAGGAGAAAAGATCATCCTCTAGAATTTACTATGTGTTTTGAAAAAAAAAGAAGATAATCTGCGGAGATCCGCCGCGTCCAATCGGCCACCACCACATCGCCCCCTGCCCTTTTTTTCAAGCTATTCAATTTGAAGGTTTAGATTAAAAAGGAAACTTGTAGACATGTCGGGTGGGTTGCGTCACTTCGTGTCAGCAACCCCCCAGCGACCTAATGCCGTCAAGTTAAGGAAATTTCTATTAGTTTATAAAAAAGTTCATGGCATCTTAGCCCTTATTCATTACCACACGAAAAGGAGATGCCATGAAGACGTTCGAGATAGTCTGTAAAAGAATAAATCATCTCATATTGGCCCCTTCCTTTAAAGAGAGATTTCGATCCCGTCCCGAGGATTTTACTCGCATGCGTTGTCTTTCTTTTGAGCTTATTGTTTTTTCGATTCTCGATCTTGCCAAAAAATGCCTTCAGATTACTTTGAATGAATTGTTTACTGGAATAGGTCTTAACGCTGTTACAAAATAGGCTTTTTCTCTCTCAAGGCATAAGGTTACGTGGGAGGCTTTCAAAGTATTACACGAAGAGGTAGTGAATACTTTTTATAGCTCATCCCCTTACAGGCTTTTGTGGGGCAAATATCTAGTCATAGCAATGGATGGAAGCTCCATAACACTCTCTAATTCTAGCGATTTAATTGACTATTTTGGAAAGGTCATCAATCAATTTTCAGAATGCTCCATGGGAAGAATTTCGCTTCTTTTTGATGTGCTGAATAAAATTACACTCGACGTGCGAATTGTTCCCTGCGAATCTTCAGAAAAAGTCATGGCAATCGAGCATTTGCAGTGGCTTGCTGAGTTTAAGAGAAAGGTGAAGAAAAAGATCGTTCTTATTTTTGATAGAGGCTATCCATGCACCGGAATTTTTCTACTTCTTCAAAAGCATGGAATTGACTTTGTTTGTAGAGCGCAGTCTAAGGTGAACGGTGGGCTTATAAGTCAATTGGGCTCACAGAAAGATGGACAAGTGGTAGCAAAGCCAAATAGGGGAAACAAAAAGAAAATACTCAAAACATGGTTTCGGGAAGAAAAATTGACAAACGAGAGATCAGTATTGAGATGCGTTCGTACATCCAAAAAAGATATTTATTTAACTTCGCTAAAAAAGATAAAGCCTAAACAAGTAAAGAACTTATATTTAAAAAGATGGGGAATAGAACTTGACTATCGAACAATAAAAGCTGACACATTACTGGAAAACTTTAGTGGGCGGAAGCCAAACACCATTTTTCAAGAGATCTATGCAACAGTGATAATTCAAAACCTGGCAAGAATACTTGAGTTCGATCTCAGTAAGAGGTGTGCAAAAGGGCGATTCCCTAATCATCGAGAAGTTTTGGGAATAATAAGACTAGTTTTAAGGAATATGCATCTGAAAAAAAAGCCCTTGGTAGATATTTTGAGGCAAATAAAGATAAATTGGGAAAGAGAAAGGAAGGGAAGAAAATGTCCTAGGCCTATAGCTGATTATAGGCTCAAGACTAGGTTTACAAGGCTTTGTTATGCTTAACTTGACGGCATTACCCAGCGACCTAATACCGTCAAGTTAAGGAAATCCGCAGTTATTATAAGGGGAGGGCCCCTCGCGCCGTTGGCGTGTATAGTATCAAGACATAGGTAACACTTTGTATCAGGACATAGGTTACACTCATTAATTTTTTGATGAGGTAACTATGCCATGGGATAACAGAGGACTTATGTCTTTAAGAGAAGAATTTATAAGCGCGGCCAAAGAAAAAATAGATACGATTAGTAATCTAGCTCGAAAATACAGTATCAGTCGAAAAACTGCCTATAAATGGCTCCAGAGATATGCAGAAGAGGGGAAGTTGGGCCTTAACAATCGGTCTAAACGGCCTACTCATATGCCTTCTAGATTAGATACAGAGAATGTGGAGCTCATTTTGTCTAAAAGAGCTCAATATCCTTGCTGGGGAGCAAAAAAATTACGACAGGTATTGATCAATGAAGGCCATCAAGTTTTACCAAGCATTGCTTCCTTCAATCGCATATTGCATCGTCAGAACCAAATTTCAGCTATGGAAACATCTAAAAGACAGGGCTGTATACGATTTCAAAGAGATTATCCAAATGAATTATGGCAAATGGACTTTAAAGGGTTTTTTGCTGTGATTGAAGGCCGATGCTACCCACTCACCGTTTTAGATGATTGTTCACGATTTTCAATATGCATTAAAGCCTGCGGCGCAGAGGATACCATTTCGGTTCGTACAGCATTGGAAGAGGCATTTCGTGAATATGGGCTTCCAGATGCAATGACTATGGATAATGGCTCTCCTTGGAAAGGCTACCCTACCCAAAGGTTATCCAAGCTGACGATTTGGTTGATGAGACTTGGCATTAAAGTTGGACACTCTAGACCACATCATCCTCAAACCCAAGGGAAGGATGAAAGGTTTCATCGGACTTTGAAAGCAGAAGTCTTAAAATATCATAATTTTAAAGATTTGGCAGATGCTCAAAGGGGTTTAAATGAGTGGAGGAATGTATACAATTACATTCGGCCACATGAAGCCATAGATATGCTTTGTCCTGCACAAAGGTATAAACGCAGTGAAAGAGAATTTCCTGAAAAGCTCCCCTCGATAGAGTATGAAATGGAAGATGAAGTAAGACAGGTTAGACGAGGAGGAGAAATAAAATTTAAAGGACGACAGTATTATGTAGGAGAGTATCTACATGGAGAGCCTGTAGCATTACGCCAAAAGGGAGAACGTAGATGGGACATTTACTATGTCAAGACTAGGATTGGTAGTTTTGATGAAAAAGTGTAACCTATGTCTTGATACAAAGTGTTACCTATGTCTTGAGACTTTACACGCTTTGCGCTCGCCCCCCCTCCCCTTTTAACCCCTCTCCCGCCCGATTTTGTGCTTGAGGTATGCGGGTGCCTCTTGCTCGAATATCCCTCCGGACTTCATCTTCTGCTTTGACCCCGTTCATGTCTGGGGAAGGTCTCTCTGTTCATCGGTCTTGCTTTCAGCCTTGGGTGCTTAACTCTTCTTCGATTTCTTGGATTGTGGGGAGGCTAGAGCGGAGATCTTCGGGAATGGCTTTGGTGAGCATAGTTTCATACTCGACAACTCCCATGGGGCGTTCGACTTCTTAGGATTTTTGAGTTTTTCTAAAATGAGAGCATTATGACCCCAAGGGATTCCCCATCCCTCTTGAGATTGTCTTTCCGCAATGTCTTGACTTTCCAATAAAGTTGAAGGAGTTCGGAATTGACTGCCTGGGCCGCTTTGAGTTGGGTCTCAGCCCTCATGGCTTGAGAAACTGGCTCCTCACCTCTTCACTTAAAGCCCTATGTAAAGAATAGTGGTTAAGTGCGCCAACAACTATTCCATACACGAGAGCTATTACAGACGTGCCCGCTACAAAGAAGTTGATCGTAGCAAAAATGTAATGGCCTCCAGGATTACAAACAATGTTCACACTGATGATAAGAGCCACGGCTGCAATGATTGCAATGACAAACCCGATGCTCCTATTCTCGTCATATTTATTAAGTTCTGCCTGCCCTTTCATTGAGAGTCGATCACTTTTTGCAGCTTCCGCAAAAGATATAGATGACATATAATTTCCTTTTTTTAAAGAAATTATATCATTTTTATATTAATTTTTTATTAATAATTAAAAATGAAGAGAACGAATATATCTTCTAAGATTCCTTCAGAACAATGTGACTTGGCGTAAAAATTTTCAAAGCTACTAAAGAAAAAATTCGGCTATAATTCGGTCCTGCTTGAGAGGATGAATGAGTGAAGATAGCCGCTATGGAATTCGACTGGCAATCATCTATGGGATCATTTGGTTTATTGATCTCTTAGATGCCTCTCTTCTCAATGTGGCTCTTCCAGAAATATCAAAATATTTCCATATTGGTCCGGCGGATGCTGAGTGGGCATTGATCGGTTTTTTATTGGCCATGGTGATTGGCATGCTCCTCAGTGCGCCTTCTACTAAAAATTTTGGCAATAGGCCGGTTTTCTTGTTCTCACAGTGGATGTATCTGGTGAGTTCGCTGGCTTGCGGCTTGTCCGTGCATTTTTCTGAACTCGTTCTGTTTCGGATTCTCCAGGGCTTTGCCGGGGGATTGGCCATTCCCTTGGGAATGTATCTGATCATGACGGTTATGCCTCATGATCTTTGGGCTAAAACGGGAGCTTGTATCAACTTCTTTTCCCTGCTTGCTCCAGCACTGGGTCCTATCTTGGCTGGGTACATCACTAGCTACCTTAACTGGAGATGGCTCTTTTTGATTAAACTTCCGATTTCGCTGATAGCACTATTGTTATCTCATGCATGGGTGAAGCGTGATTTGGAGAAAAAAAATGAACGGTTTGATTGGTTTGGGTTTCTTTTTGCTTCCTTGAGCCTCAGTTTTTTACTACTTGTAATCAGCCAGGTAGGGAATTCATTCTTTTCAGACATGCAACTCATCCTTTTCTTAATTTTAGCTATTTTTTGTGGCGCTCTTTTCATTTGGCAGGAAAAAAGAGCCCTTCATCCTATCGTACCTTTTAAACTTTTCCACTACCGTTTATTCGCCTGGGGTAATCTCATCCAATCGGCTGCGAATATGCTCTTCTTGGGGGCCACCTTCATCGTAGCGATCTACCTCCAGCGTGGATTGAATTTTTCGATCACTGAAACAGGTTGGATCATGTCAGCGATTACACTGGGCATGATGTGCGTGATGCCCCTGACGGGAAAATATTATAACCGATGGGGTCCTGTTCCTTTTATCGTTCCTGGATTGCTTTTAATGTCTTTTGCTATGTTCGGATTGCTATTTGTATCCTCTCAAACATCGCCTTGGTTGATTGCTCTCCTCATTTTTTGCGAAGGGGCAGGTTCTGCAGCTGTCCAAAGTGCCAATTTTGTCTCCATTTTCAGTGAGATTCCAACCAAATTGAAAGCTTCAGGGAGCTCCCTCTATTCCCTCTTCAAACAAATTTCCGCTAGCTTTGGCATTGCCCTGTCCACAATGGTACTCTCCTTTAGCATGAACCATAAAGGGATTTCTTCCACTGCTTCTCATGTTCCCCAAGATGCCTTTTACGGCTCTTTTATCCTTTTAGGAGCCATTCCATTATTCTCTCTTCTCTGCGTTTTCCGCATTGATAATCAACGTGCACTCAAAAAGCTTGCCTCACACGATCATCTCGACACCGAATTCGAGCACGGAGTCGATTAATGCAGATGTTTAATACAATTCAGCCATTACCAATGATCTTCTGTGACGGCATCATATTCTTCTTGCGAGAGCTTTTCAGCTTCCCTAAAAGCAGATTCCCAGGCCTGTTTTGGGCTACTACAATACTTAAGGTTACTTTCAAATTCATAGGAAGCATCGTCGATGAATTGTTCTTCTTGTGTCAGTCCCTTCCAAACAGCCGGAACAACCGCTAGCACAGTGCCGAGAACGGGTATGGGAGTCAGGCCTAGAACCCCCCTAATCCCTTCGACTACGGAAGAGAGAGTTGCACCACACTCTTGTTTCATGGTCTTGAGTTTTTCTCTGTATAAATGAATTTGATGAAGATCTTCGATCTGAGTCTGCAAGCCTTGAACTTGTTGTTTGAGTTGTCTGTTTTCTTCTTCCAATCTTGCGAAGTCTGAGTTTCGTTGAGTGAGAATTTCTGAAATTAAACTAGCGAGTGCTCTATTTTTGACCTCTTCGGGTACTCCTCGGCGCTGAAGAATTTCTAATGCTTCTGACTGATCTCTTACTGATGACAAAGCTGGTGCCATAAATCCTCCTTTTCAGAGAGATGATATATTTTCTAATAGTTACTTTCGAGAGGAGACTTTCTGGAAGAGGGTGGGGAAGGCGTGGGCCGAGTACTTGTGGCGGAGCTGGGTGTAGAGATCGATGGGGTAGATGGTGTTGAAGGTGGGTTCGTCATAGTAGACAAAGCTGTAGAGCATCTTGCGGCCGCCGAAGTGGAGGAGATCTTTTTCGAGTTGGGCTGAGAGGTAGGGGATGGAGGTGGTAGGGGGAGGACGGCCATAGAGGCCAATGTTGAGGAAGTGGGAGTGTCCATAGTGGGGGGAGAGGAATTGGGTTTGGCTCCCTTTTATGGGGCAGAGCCAGATGGGAAAGATCTGAGTGAGCTCCATCCAGCGCTGGAGGGCTTGGTGGGCGTGCGGGAAGGGGGTATAGAAGTCATGGATGAAGAAGAGATTTTCTGAAACGGTGTTAGGGATGCGATGCCAGAGATGGTAGAGGCGGTGGCTGGGAAAATACCAGCCGAAGAGAAGGCGGAGAAGGAGAGAAGGGTTAAGGGGAGAGGGTTCAATTTCGGGAATTCCCCAATGAAAGATCGATTGGAGGAGGGTTTGGAAGGAGAGGATGTAGCGTCCGATCCAAAAGGCTCCACGGTCATGGCGGAAGAGGTATTGGAGGGTGGGAATCGTTTCTTGGTGCGGGCGGTCTTGCTGGAGATGCTGCGCAAACCAGCGCGACCAAGGAAAGGATTGCTTGTAGATAGGGCTTTGAAGAGAGTCTGTTAGGGTCGCCTCGACCACAACCGCTTCAGAGGGCGAAAAAACGATTCCTTCGATTCCATCAGTTGATGAGGGAAGGGTCAGTTTTTTGACTGCTTCTTCGGGATGGTTAAACCAGTGGGTATGAAGCTGCACGAAGGGTTTGGCGGGGATCAAACGTAGGCGGACCGCAGTCAAAAGGGCTAAAGTTCCATAAGATCCTGAAATGGCGTAGAAAAGATCGGAGTGCTCTTCGGGAGAAGCGGTGATTTTGTCGCCATTACCTAAAAGCAGCTCATAGCTCAAACAGTGGTCGCTCACCTGACCATAGCGGTGGGAGGTGCTTTCGATCGCAGCTCCCGTGATGGCGCCGCCAACCGTGATGGAGGGAAACTCAGGAACAACGGGCGGAAGCAGGCCATGTTTGAGGGTAAAGCGGCATAAAGTTCCAAAGGTGATACGCGGTTCCACCAAAATGGAGCCAGTTTGGGGATCAAATTCGAGAATCTGATTGAATGGAGAGAGATCAAGCGAGTGGCTCTTTTTTTTATAGTCGCCATTACGCAGAGTGTTTGAGGAGCGATTCTGTTTTAAAGAAAAGCGTCCTTTTTTTTGAGTTAAAGTCTGCTGAAGTTTCTCGACCTCTTGGAAGTGCGCTTGAGGCTTTTTAAATTTCATCCATAGCCTGGAAGTAAAATCATAAGTTAGGTATACCATGCATTCAAATTTGGGAAACAGAAATGGCAACAAAATTTAAACTATTTGGGACGGATGGGGTTCGCGGACGCGCCAACCATTTCCCCATGACTGTCGAAGTGGCGATGATGTTGGGAAAGGCTGTGGCGAAGATTTTGAGAAAACATCCCGGCAAGCACCGCGTCGTCATAGGAAAAGATACGCGACTCTCCTGCTATATGTTTGAAAATGGCCTCGTAGCGGGCCTCAACTCGATGGGGGTCGATACATTGATGGTAGGGCCCTTACCCACTCCTGGAGTCGCCTTTATCACGAGAGCTTACCGCGCCGACGCGGGGATCGTCATTTCCGCTTCTCACAACCCTTTTTACGATAACGGCATCAAGATCTTTTCTTCAGATGGATTTAAACTTCCCGATTCAGTAGAGGAAGAGATGGAGGCGATGATCGAATCGCAAGATTTTGCAGATATTCCCGATGACTACGATGTCGGAAGAAACAAAAGAATCGCCGATGCGGATGGACGCTACATCGAATTTGTCAAAGCGACATTTCCTAAAGGAAAGACACTCAAAGGGCTGAGAATCTTTCTCGATTGCGCGAATGGAGCTGCCCACAGAGTAGCTCCTCAAGCCTTTTGGGAGCTAGATGCTGAAATTTTTGTGACGGGGAATGAGCCAAACGGCATCAACATTAATCGGGAGTGTGGCGCTCTTCATCCTTCGGTCATTCAAAAAGGGGTGATCGAAAACAAAGCCAATGTAGGGATCGCTCTCGATGGAGATGCAGATCGTGTCATCATGGTCGATGAGAAGGGCCATCTGATCGATGGCGATACGATGCTGGCGATCTGTGCCAATGAGATGAAACGGCGGGATATGTTAAAAAACAATCGAGTCGTCGCCACTGTGATGACCAATTTTGGTGTCGTTAAGTATTTGGAATCGCTAGGAATCGAGGTTTTTCTCTCCAAGGTGGGAGATCGTTATGTGATTCAAGATATGTTGACACATAAAGCGATTTTGGGTGGCGAGCAGAGCGGACATCTCATCTTTCTCGACCACAACACAACGGGAGATGGTATTGTCTCCGCCATGCAGATCTTGCGGATCATGATTGAAAGTGAATCTACCCTCTCTGATTTAGCGAGTGGCGTGAAAAAATTTCCTCAAACTCTTGTCAATGTTCCCGTCAAGAAAAAGACCCCTTTGACGCAGCTGAAAAGCGTCTTGGATGTCATAGAAGAGGTGGAAAAAGAATTGGGTGACCAAGGTCGCGTCATTGTCCGATTTTCAGGGACTGAAAATCTATGCCGCGTCATGGTGGAAGGCCCTAAAAAGCATCAAGTGGATCAGCTTGCTGCCACAATTGCTCACGCAGTTGAAAAAGAAATTGGGATGAAACAGAAGAAGTAGATCATGTGTGGAATTTTTTGTTATCTAGGACCTCGAAATGCCATTTCCATCGTGTTGGAAGGGCTGCATAAGCTGGAATATCGGGGTTATGATTCTGCTGGAGTGGCCACGATCAAAGAGGGGAAATTACTCTATGATAAAGAGGTCGGAAAAGTCGACCGCCTCGAAGAAGCTGTTCTAGGCAAAAGATGGGATACACACATCGCCATCGCCCATACCCGTTGGGCCACTCATGGCAAACCGACACAGGCCAATGCCCACCCCCATTTTGATCAGGAGATGAAGTGTGCCGTTGTCCACAACGGGATTATCGAGAATCATGATGTGCTGCGTAGACTTCTCGAAAAACGGGGCATTCAATTCCGTTCAGAGACCGATACGGAAGTTATCTCTCAACTGATAGGCTACCTTTATAAAGGGAATTTCCTGCGTGCTGTACAACGTGCTCTCCCATTGTTGCAAGGGGCTTTTGCGATCGCTGTCATCCATCAAGAACATCCTGAAGAGATCATCTGCGCAGCAAAAGAGAGCCCGCTCGCTATTGGTATCGGACAGGGCGAGATGTTCATCGCCTCAGATTCCAATGCCTTTTTGAAATATACCAAAAGGGTGACCTATCTCCATAGTTCCGAGGTGGCCCACATCACAAAAAATGGCGTACAAGCCTTTGACGCCCATTTAGCCCCTATTTTTAAAGAGAGCGAGCAGCTCGATCTTCAGTCTGAAGAGATCGACAAAGGCTCTTTTAAACATTTCATGCTGAAAGAGATTTTTGAGCAGCCCCAGACCATCCAGAATGCCCTTTTAGCTAGATTCAGCGAACAGTATGGAACAGCCACTTTGGATGGCCTCCACTTCACCGATGAGGAGCTGCTCAGAATCCAGCGCATCGTCATTCTCGCTTGTGGGACCTCGCTGCATGCGGGCATGTTGGCCTCATATATGTTTGAAGAGAATGCCCGAATCCCTGTTCAAGTCGAGATCTCATCTGAATTTCGATACAAAAACCCGATCGTCCTCGACAATACTCTGGCGATAGCCATCAGCCAGTCGGGTGAAACAGCCGATACCTTGGCAGCCATGCGTGAACTGCGTGAAAAAGGCGCAAAAATCTTAGGAATCTGCAACGTACAAGGCTCCACAATGGCGCGAGAAGTGGATAGCTGCCTCTTCTTAAGAGCTGGTGCTGAAATCGGTGTCGCCGCTACAAAAAGTTTTCTCAGCCAGATTGTGCTTCTTGCGCTTCTCAATCTCCGCTTCGCTCGCATGCGCCAGATGAGTCAGCAAGAGGGACGACTCTTTATTGAAGCTCTGACCCAACTGCCCTCACAAGTTTACTCTGTTTTACAGCTGAACGAAAAAATCCACCAGATCGCTGTCAAGTATGCCCATTATGAAAACTTCTTCTTTCTCGGACGCCGCTTTATGTATCCCACGGCTTTGGAAGGGGCTCTCAAATTGAAAGAGATCGCCTATGTGAACGCGAATGGCTACCCCGCAGGAGAGATGAAACATGGACCGATCGCGCTCATCAACCCCAACTGCCCCACTGTGGCCTTCTGCAGTGACTCAGTCACCTCTACCAAGATTTTGAGCAATCTGATGGAGGTCAAAGCACGTGGGGGACCAATCATCGCGATCGCTCCCGAAGGCATGCCAGAGGTCGATTCGATCGCCGACGATCTCATTTGGGTGCCCCAGACTATCGACGAACTAGCCGCCGTCCCTTCCACAGTGGCGGGACAGCTCTTTGCCTATCACTTCGCCTCTCTCCGGGAAGCCGAGATCGACCAGCCGCGCAATCTGGCGAAATCGGTTACGGTCGAATAACTCAAAAGCCATTGAGTTTTTCTTTGGCCCTCTTTACCATTATCATCTATGGAAAAAGCGATGGATCTCTCACGCGGTGGCACACTTTTTGGAGGGTCGCTGCTGGTTGCTGGAACTGCGATCGGTGGTGGGATGCTCGCCCTGCCTGTTCTGACGGCTCCTGGGGGCTTTTTTCCTGCTGTTACAATCTATGTTCTCTGTTGGCTCTTTATGGCCTCAACAGGTCTCCTCTTAATGGAGGTCTTTCTCTGGAGTAAAGAAGAGGTCAACATCGTCTCTATGGCCCGGATGACCTTGGGCAATGGAGGGCGCATTTTTGCCTGGATTCTCTATATTTTTCTTTTTTACTCACTGACGGTCGCCTATGTATCTGGTGGTGGGGAGCTTGTCGAAGCTATCTTTGAGGGGACGAACCGAGGAAATCTCGAGTTGCCTCCCTGGCTCGGCTCTGTCATCTTTGTGCTCGTTTTTGCCCCTTTTGTGGCACTCGGAGCGAAGGCGGTCGACCGGGTCAACGTCATCCTCATGACGGGGCTCATCATCTCATTCTTATTTTTTGTTTTTTTGGGTTTTTCCCATATTGATCTTCAGTTTTTAGCACATTTCGATTGGAGGCTTGCTTTGGCCGCCACCCCTGTCATGTTCACCTCATTTGGATTTCAGGGCATCGTTCCCACATTGACCAATTATCTCGATCGTAACCCGGATCGCGTCAAAAAGGCGATCCTCTTTGGAAGCGCTCTCCCTTTAATCGTCTATATCATCTGGGAAGCTCTCATTCTCGGCGTGATCCCGTTTGATGCAATGGAAGCAGCACGCGACTCAGGTCAGTCGGCGGTCGCTCCACTCAAAAATATTCTTCATCTTCCCTGGCTCTATGTGGTTGGCCAGTTTTTTGCCTTCTTTGCCATCGTCACCTCATTTTTAGGTGTCACGCTGGGACTCCTCGACTTTTTGGCAGATGGGCTCAAAGTGCAAAAAACGGGGAGAGGAAGAGCTCTTTTAGCACTGATTATCTTCATCCCTCCTCTGCTCTTGGCCATGTTTAACCCTGGCATCTTTCTCTATGCCCTCCACTATGCAGGAGGCCTCGGCTGCGCCCTTCTGCTGGGTCTTCTACCCATCTTAATGGCGTGGAGCGGACGCTATAGATTAAAATTAAAAAGTAGCTATTCTCTCCCCGGCGGACGCGTTATACTTCTTATTCTTATTCTCTTTGTGGTTCTGGAATTGGCCCAGATGGTGGTCAAAATCTACTAATTTGTGTATAATCCCACTTTCGTACACTTTCCCCTATTTTTGTCATTTTAGCTGATTTTGGGCCGAGCGTACGGGTACAAAGGAGTTAAAGAATATGTTTGACCGACAAGAAATTTTAGATCCACGACAGGCGCAGGCTGTAGGGACCTTTTCTTCCCGAGTCTATGGCTGGATGGCGATCGGTTTGGGTTTCACTGCTACTATTGCCTACTTTTTGTTCCGCACAGGATTGTTTATCAAATTGATGCCCTTCTGGTGGGTTTTTGCCCTCGGAACCTTCGGTATCGCCCTGGGATTTAATGTTTCGGTGCAAAGATTTTCTGTGGCAGGCGTCGTCTCCATGTTCTTAGCCTATGCGGGTTTAGAAGGTGTTCTTTTCGGCACGATTCTCCCTGCTTTTGCAGCTGCCTATGGCGGTCAGGTGATCTGGCTCGCTTTTGCCACAGCTTCTGTGATTTTTCTGCTGGCGATGGGCTACGGTATGTTCACGCGCAACGATTTAACCAGCTTAGGGCGTGTTTTAACTTTCGGATTGATTGGTCTGATTGCAGTGAGCTTCCTCTACATGATCCTCTCTTTCTTCATGCAACTCACCTTCCTCAGTTTGCTCATCAGCTATCTCGGTCTCATTATCTTCGTCGGCCTGACAGCCTATGATGCCCAGACGATTCGCAGATTCAGTCTACAAGCCGAAGTCGGCTCCGTCGCATCATACAAGCTTTCGATCGTGATGGCGTTGAAGATGTATATCAATGTGATCATGATTTTCTGGTATCTGCTGAGAATTTTCTCCTCTAGCAAGCGCTAAAAAGCCAAGCAGCGGCCGCTCAGCCGCTCGCAGATTTTTGGCCGCTTAGCCGCTGCAGATTTATTCAAAGAGTGAATCGACGAAGGCCTTTGGGTTGAATGACTCAAAGGCCTCAATTTTTTCCCCTGTGCCGATAAAGGCGATCGGGAGGCGCAATTTCTTCTGGATGGCGATGGCGGTTCCCCCTTTTGCAGTGCCATCCATTTTTGTCAGGATCAGGCCACTTAGGGGAGTGAATTTGTGGAAGATCATCGCCTGCTCGACCCCGTTCTGACCAATGGTCGCATCTAGCACGAGAAGCGTTTCATGAGGTGATCCTGGAAGGGCTTTGCCGCTGACACGATGAATTTTTTCCAGCTCTTTCATCAGGTCTGTTTTTGTGTGAAGCCGTCCTGCCGTATCGACAAGAACCAGATCACAACCTCTGCTCTTAGCCGCTTCGATGGCATCAAAAACGACGGCAGCAGGATCGCTTCCATGCTTCCCTTTAACCATTTCAACGCCAATTTGAGAGGCCCATTTTTCAAGCTGTTCGATCGCCGCCGCACGAAAGGTATCGGCAGCTGCAATCAGCACCTTCTTGCCTTTGCGTTGAAAATAATAGGCGAGTTTAGCTACCGAGGTGGTTTTTCCATTTCCGTTTACGCCGACGACCAAAATCACGTGGGGCTTCCCCTCAATCGCACTGCGTGCGGGCAGTTGATTTAACTCAGCCACTAGGTCTTGCTTAATCTCGGCAAGAATCTCATCGCTTGTCAAGTTGGGTCTCTTTTTGTAGAGAGAGCGGACCTTATCTGCCAGTAACTGGCTCGTCTCACTACCTAGATCAGCTTGATAGAAGAGCTCTTCGAGCCGCTCGATCGCCTCTTCATCGACCTTGCCCTGGAAAAGCTCCCGGATCTTTTTGCCTAAAAACTTAAACATTAGAAATAAATATTCCAATGGACTTGATTGATTAGATTTTGCTCTTGGGGTGTCGTGGGAGTAAATTTTTCTTCCCCAGATTGGAAACGCCGAAGATGACTCTGAATGATGGATAAATCAATAGCCTTGCATTTAGCTAAATGATTGGCAATCTCCGCCCCTTTTTTTATGAGCGCCATTTTGTAGTTTTCGTCTCTTGCAGATATTATTTTTGAGTCAAAGAGGAAAGATAAATCATGACTTTCAAGAGCTACTATTGGGCTCTCATTATCATGAATATCTAAGAGTGTCACAATCGCCTTCAAGTGGATGCATTTTTCTAATGAAGTCTCAAATCCATAAGCCCAGCTTGGGTGAATATGGAGCTCTCTTGTCTCACCGACTTTCATTCCTTTGATGCCATAAGCAAAGCCAGGTATTGTATTATTTAAGTTGAGAACTGTAATTTGGTGATCCAAACAATGGCCTAATGGCGAAAAGATGCTATATTCTAAGGAAACAAGGGGTCCAGAACATGCAACTTTTCCTTTTCCATTTTTCAGAATTTTGTAGTAGAGTTTTCCAGGAGTAACACTTTCATAATCTCTCACTTGATCTAAGGAGTGAAAAATACTGTTTGCTTTTTCAAGGTTTGCTTTTCCTTCCAATAATTCTCTGCGATAAGAAGGAAACCAGGCAAGACGATCCGTCCGTGATTGTGGCACCTCTTTTTTTCCAAATCCATCTATAAAGTAAGTAAGATACTCTGAATCATATTCTTGAACAGATTCCCAAATGCCCCTTGCTACGACATTGTTGATTTCCTCACTATCAAATTGAAAATAAAATCCCTCTTTATCAGTTGGAACATATTCTTTTCCAGTTACTTGTTTTAATATGTCTGTTAAAAAAGTAGGGGATTTAAGAAAATATTGAATTTGATCTTGAGCATCCTCCAATTCAGTAATCAGTTTATGATTCTCATTTGAATCTTTTAAATAACCAAAAATGAATTCGAGATTCTTTTCTATTAGTTTTTGTGATGATATTATCATTCTATCTTGTAATGTATCGAGCTCCTGCCTGACAGTCCTATTCACAGTAATACTCTGAACAAAAAAGAGTTAACCAGAACCACTTTTCTCCCGCAAGCAATTTTGAACCCTGTTCACATGTGTTCTAAAATTTCCCCTATCTTTCCAGTCATTTGCGGAAAAAATGCGGAAAATCTTACGAGTTACGCCAGGGAATTAATAAAGGGTCATGGAAACACATAAGCGCAAAGGATAATAATGGTGCTATGATGCAGCAAAGCAAGGGTAGGCAGCAGAACAAAAACATTTGCCCATACCGTGCACCTATAAAACGCTTATAAATCAAATAAATGCTAAAGGGCATAGAAAGGGGAATCGTTGCGAAGGCTAACATACAGATTGTCGCTCCAAACGTAGTGACATTATCCGCAGTTAAAGAAAATGCACCTAGAAAAGGGACATACATCAAAGCAGGAACAAACAATAAAACGTATGCTAGACCAAACAGAATTCCAAAAAACTTTGAAACTTTTCGTATAAGTTGTGCATCCTTTTTAACATGGCTACTATTTACCATGCTGATACCCATGGATAATTTTTTTGAGAACGTTTTGATAGATGGGGTTAATGAATGCATGTTCAAAAGTTCCTGATCTATCCTCATCTAGAACGGTCACATTACGTACGCCATGCAGCTTATCGTCATAATACTTTTGTCTTTCCTTCCAATAGGCTTTGATGGCTTTTTCATCCTGGGATGTCATGTAAACGTCGGCATCATCCTGTATCATTCGAGCGATGACTTGTTCAACCGTGAGCCCAGCTTTAGTTCCTTCATGCAGTTCCAAAAGAAATAATGCGGGATCGCGGGAGGTTAACCGGGATATAAGATCGCCGGCGCTGAAATAATTATGTGATTCTGGATGTGAAGCGCAGGGAGAGACAAGAGCAGCTCCGCCAAATGTAAAAATCCTAATGCGTTGCCTAATGGCTGAAGCTACTCGCTCAAGTGCCCGATGAGCAATTAATGCTCCTTGACTATGGGTAACCACTACAACAGGAGGTTTGACGTCAGCAAGCGATTGGTCGGAAAGGTCCGCAAGCATTTTAAAAAACTGAGCATAAAACTTAACAGTCTCAGTGTCATGACCCGATTTTTGCGCAATTGCGTCACCACTACTGCGGATATAGGCATCATTGGTTAGATACCAAACATGTTCACCCCCTGTCATGTTGCAAACTAGAGTTGCTGAAGCCCGCGCCTTTGCCTGTGTATTGAGAATTCCATTCACGAATCCCCAGATACATTGTCCTTCACTTATCTCCCCAACTTCTTTGACAGCATCCTTAAACTCTTTCTCAGCACCGTAATCTTTTTCCGGAAAGCGTATTTGATCGAAATGATGTCCTGGTCTGGACCTTAAATACATTTCTCCATTACTTTTGTGGACGATAACAGCATCAAGCCTATGAGTCTCAACCCATTTTATGGCCTGATTTTTTGTTAATAAGTCTTCATAACCAGCAAGATAGAATTCAACCTTCTGTCCGGCAGAATAGAACCTGGCAGTAATCTTAGGGAGTAATGCCACTTGATGCTCATTTTCTGGAGAAAACCCAGCAAGCTTTTGGATTGCCTTCAGGAGCTTATCGAAATCTTTTGCAGAAAGGGCACGAGGTATGATCTCTGATGAAAAGCCACAAATCGCACATAGTTGGTTTAAGTATTCCTTTGGATTACTTGGTAGATAGTATCTTGCAATTTCGATAAGAGGCGAGTCAAAATATCTTGTAGAACAAATCCAGGCACGTAACGCATCTTTTCCGATAATCGGGTGAGCAAAAATAGCATATTGATGGTAGGCGCCAATTGCATTGTAGCCCGTACGATGAAGACTATGAGATAAAAGAAGCCCAGGGTTATTCAATCTCCAGGCAAGGGAGCCACCCTTAGCCACATATTTGTTATCAAAAGCATCAAAATAGAAGATGATCTCGTCATCATAGCGATAGGCTTTTTTCAAAATTTTCCCCTTTCAGCGGCTTTACAGTAGACTAGAAGTGAAAATTTTATATTTTATTGCACATTCGTTGCAATCGACAAACGCGTATTCCATCTCTTTGATACCCTTGTCATTCATAAAGATATTTTATTGAAAAAATACCCGCATTTTACATATTCTCCCTCCTTCACAGGGTGTAGGGAATCATGTTTAGAGTATGTGCATTTAGTGGAATTTTAGCCTTATTGCTATCCTTGACCATCTTATGCCAAGCAAATCAATATGGAGCACACCAAAATTCAATGATAAATGATGAAAAAAAAATGTTCCTAATTCTTTTGAAGTATATTCAACCACTTGAACGAGTCGATGAGTTAGTGCCAGCTCATGTTGAATTTTTGAAAGCTTGTTATGAGCGTTCTGAATTTATTTTTTCAGGTCCTCGTATTCCTAGAGTCGGTGGAGTAATCTTAGCCAATTTAGAGTCTTTAGAGGCTGCGTGGGCATTGATAAAAGAAGATCCGTTTTATATTCACCAAATTGCTGAATTTGAAGTCATTGAATTTAAGCCATGGATGTATGACTCTCGATTTGAGAGTTTCATAAATGAGCCAAAAAATGATGCATATAATCCAAATAATCTGATTCCTACTTCTCATTAATTAATCATTTATGAATTTTTGCATTTTCTGGTATGGAATGTTATTTTTAAAAGTGATCTCACCGCAAATTTGGAAGCCATTTTTCATATAGAATAAGATTACTTCGATTCTTGAATAACAGTAGATCAATTTAAAAGAATTATTTTTTGCGTATTCCTCACAAAAGGCGACTAACGCTGACCCTATTCCTTGCCTTTGGAGCTTTTCTTTTACAGCAACGCGTTGCATTTTTGCGATACCACATTCGGGAACCAAAACAGCAGTGGCACAAAGTTCCTTTTCCAGATATCCCCCAATGTGAATATAGCCTTTCTCTTCTGCCAGTTCCTCTGATAAAACAAGACCTAAAGGCTTTCTTAAAACTTGTTCTCGTAAAGACAGAGCTTGCTTGTATTCATCACTATTGTAAGCTAACACATTGAAAATAAGATTTTTCTTTTCTAACAAACTGTTTTACCTTCAATGACATTGCGTAATATGCTTGAATAGGATTATGCAGAAATTAAACAAAAGGGGCTTTTTTTTCCAGAATGAGCGACATGGATCTCTGTGGGCACATACCCTAGACAATTTGGGATTTTTTAGTGGCTTTGCAGATTTCTACTTAACCGTGATAATATGGAAAATTCGTGACAAAATTACACGTCGTCTTGCTGAACTACCTCCCTGTTTGACATAAGCTTATTAAGGGCATCGCGCAACTCTTCTTCAGAATGCATTAATTCTCCCAATTGTCGTTGTTCTTCGAATTTAACATATTCGTTAAGTGCAAGTTCTTTAGCCATCTCCGCTGAAATTTTTCCAGCATGAGTTAAAATTTTTTCATCATTTAGCTGAAGAAAGGCATCTAATTTGGTTTTCCAATCGGCCATATACATTATCTTACGCTGTCTAGCTTGCCGTTCAGCAAAGTCCAAATATTGGCTAACAAGAAGTTCTAAATCTTTAATTTCTTCATGATGTAAATAATTTTTCGCAATTTCAACATCACCTTTAGCTAATTTTTTTCCTCTGCTAGCTCCATCCCAAGTGGTTAATCCCATATTGGGCAAGGAAGCATTGGCTCTTCCATGAATAATTTCAGCAGCGGTCAAACCTGTAACAGCGTATAGTAGCTTATTTTGTACAGTCTTAAAGAATTCTTGTGTCAGGGAATGTTTGACATCATAATCAGCGCTTAAAGTGTAAATATCCCGAATTTTTTGATAGAATCGTTTCTCGGATGCCCGAATAGTCCGAATACGATCGAGTAGTTCATCAAAATAGTCCATTCCTCCAGGTTTACTTAAACGTTCATCATCTAGTGCAAAGCCTTTAACAATATATTCTTGTAAACGTTCAGTCGCCCATTGGCGGAATTGTATCCCTCTATGGGATCGCACGCGATAACCAACAGCTAAAATCATTTTTAGGTCATAAAAATCCATCTCGCGAAAAACCTGGCGAGTTCCCTCCGTTTGAACTATTCGATATTTTCGAATAGTTGCCTGTGGTTGAAGCTCTCCTTCTTTATAAATTTCCTTTATGTGGTAATTTATGGTGTTTACAGCAACTCCAAAAAGCTCAGCTAGCAGTTTTTGAGTCAACCATACCGATCCATCTTGAAGTCGAACCTCAATACGTTGGCGACCGTCTTCAGTTTGATAAAGTAGAATCTGACTTTGATTCATCGTGCGTTCATTAGCTGACATATCTTTAGTATCGTTTTACTTGTAATGTCTCGAATTGCGAACCAAGCAAAAAGTATACCCTGGATCAACCATAAAGGCAATGAGATGGTCACCATCCATTTGTTTGCGTTGGCTGATTGCAATGCCGCGGACGTCCGCGGACGGGAACATGCCTAAGGATTGTTTGCAGTCACAAATCAGTCATAATTGAATTTGTGTAAAATATCTTTACTATGCCTGATTAACTCCATTGCAGCCTTATGCATTGCCAGTGCTTCCTTTGTATTGCCGCCATGTTTCAAAACGGCTTGGCGCGAACGTTCCCTCCCAACTGCCGTTTTCGGACCATGGGCAGTACCTCCATGCATATGGCATGTATTTCTCCCACGCACTGCCCACTTTAGACATCGTTGTTTCGATCGCTTACTTTTCGCTGTACACTGCATCAATGATCCATGGGGTTCAATTCTCATTTTTTTCCATAAGCCCCCCCTTGGATTGTATAGGGGAAAGGTTTTGAGCGACAATAGCCTGACCTTCATTATGCACATGTACAACCTGAACTGTTTGTTGACCTCCTGAACGGTATTTAAGCACGGTCTGCATAGTTTGATTTGCCGTATTCAAAAGTTTGTTAGCCAATAAAAACAGCCTTTCCACGTGATAAAAACCCTGTTCTGGCAGATTGGCAATCCGAAGACATTTCATACCCGAATCCTGTAAGGCAAGAAATTGACCTAAAAGTAGAGCTTCAGTTTCATTTTGAGGTTGTAGGGTTGGCAACAAAGCAGACACTTCATTTAGGCGCGATGCGTGCTCTTCCATTGTCATTCCTCGATCAACTTTGTTTAAAATTTTATCCCCAATGGCTAAGTCCGATGTGCCTGTGGCTTTTTTTAAAGCTGTTTTGATTTTTTGCTCACTAAGATCGCTATCATCAGAAAGAGTGATAGTATCAAACTCATTTTGCCCAGTCTTTTCGTTGAATTTAAATTTCCAACGAAGGAAAGGGTCTTGTTTGGTTTCTTGATCTGACTGCTGTTGTTGAACCAATTGTGTTTTTTTGTTCATATTAGCCCCTGTTTTAAGCGGGATACTCGATCCCACATCATGTCCGTGGACGCCTGTGGACAAATTAGCCTGGATCTTCTTACTTCAACGACCTCATCATAGGTTTTTATAAATGCCACTAAAACCTTTTTAGAGGCTCTGTAGGCAATGATCTTATTTGAAGCATAGGATAATCCGCTTGCATTAAGTTGCGCATTTTAAGCTTGCATTTTCAGGATCCAAAAATTTGAGTCACAAGAGGCGTAATTTTTCCTCGAGCCTGTTCTAGCGTCCTTCGAAGAGAGCCAGAAAAAAATTTTTCAGTACAACACTCTCTTCGGCAGATAGCACTAGTTTCTCTTGGCCGAAGCAGCTCGAAAAGAGGAATAAAACAATCAAGAAAAAAGGCATCCCCAACATCTGGAAAATAGCTATTGTTAGACGATTTGCTAAATATTTCAACCATTTTTTGATCCGTTAAGGTGTGCCCGCTGCAATTTTGATTGAAGAACTGCACTGGCCAATCTTCCATCAAGAAGATGCGAGAATGGCTCCTAAGTGGATGTCTATTGCTGGAAATGGGGATGATAGCAGATAAGGAGGGCTGAAGGCAATCCGTATGAATCTCCACGAATACGAAGCTAAGAACTTGTTGTCACGCTATAAGGTGCCCGTTCCGCCTTTTGGCGTGGCGACAAATTCAGAAGAGGTCGTAGAGGGGGTTAAAGAGCTCGGTTTGACAAAGGCGGTGATCAAAGTTCAGATCCACGCTGGGGGAAGAGGCAAAGCGGGCGGGGTGAAATTTGCCGATGATCCTGAAGAGATTACGCGGATCGCTGAAACTTTGATTGGGATGAAAATCACCAATGCGCAGACAGGGCCTAATGGTGTCATCGCGAAGAAGGTGATCTTTTATGCCCCCCTCACCATCCAGAAAGAATACTACCTAGCAGCTACCATCGACCGCTCACAAAAGATTCCGATCATCCTTGCGTCGCCAGAAGGGGGTATGGAGATCGAAGAGATTGCCCAAAAAAGCCCTGAAAAGCTGCTCAAGGTGAAGATCGAACTCGATGGAAAGATGCGCCATTACCACCTTTTGGAGATTGCTAAGTTCATGGGATGGGAGGGAGAGGTGAGGAAGCAGGGGATGGAGCTCGTCTCTAATCTTGCCAGAGCATTTATCGAAACTGATGCCTCACTGATCGAAATCAATCCCCTTGTCCAGACACCAGAGGGAAAGCTTTTTGCTGTCGACGCGAAGTGCTCCATCGATGATGATGCCTTATTTAGGCAGCCTGCGCTGGCTCAGTGGTACGATCCTACTCAATCTACGCCGCAAGAGGTGATGGCTAAAGAGTTTGACCTCGCCTACATCGGTCTCGAAGGGGAGATTGGCTGTTTGGTCAATGGGGCAGGGCTGGCGATGGCGACGATGGATATCATTCGCCATTATGGCGGCTCTCCTGCCAACTTTCTCGATGTGGGCGGAGGAGCCACTCAAGAAGAGGTTTCTCACGGCTTTAAAATTATCCTCCAAGATCCGAAAGTAAAAGCGATCTTTGTCAATATTTTCGGAGGCATTTTGGATTGTGGGCTTTTGGCTCAAGGCATTGTAAACGCCTGCAAAGAAAATCCGCTCAAAGTGCCGCTGGTCGTACGCCTAGAAGGGACCAATGTAGATGTGGGAAAAATGATCCTCCAAGAGTCTGGACTGCCCATCATCACTGCTGAAACGATGGCAGATGGGGCTCAAAAAGCGATTCAAGCGGCAGAGTGGAAGAAATAATCATGGCTGTTCTGATCGATAAAAAGACTAAGGTAATCACACAGGGCCTCACAGGTAAGGCTGGCACATTTCATACCGAGCAGGGAATCCAATATGGCTCCCACTATGTGGGTGGAGTCACTCCTGGCAAAGGGGGGCAAACTCATCTGGACCTTCCTGTCTTTGATACTGTCAAGGAGGCGAAGGAGGCCACAGGGTGTGATGCCAGTCTCATCTTTGTCCCTGCCCCTTATGCTGCAGAGGCCATTCTGGAGGCAGAAGAGGCGGCTATCCCTCTCATAGTCTGTATCACTGAAGGAATCCCTGTCAGGGATATGTTGGAGGTTTCCCAAATCCTGAGTAAAAGCCGCACCAGCCGTCTCATTGGACCTAACTGCCCTGGGATCATTACACCAGAGGCTTGCAAAATCGGAATCATGCCTGGCTATATCCACAAACGGGGAAAGATCGGGATTGTCTCGCGCTCAGGCACGTTGACCTATGAAGCTGTCTGGCAGACTACCCAAGAAGGGCTGGGACAAAGCACCTGCATCGGAATCGGCGGAGATCCTCTCAATGGAACCAGCTTTATCGATATGCTCGAGCTCTTTGAGCAAGATCCCGAAACTGAAGCGATCCTGATGATCGGCGAAATTGGCGGTAGCGCAGAAGAAGAGGCGGCCGACTGGATCAAAGAGAAGGGAAAAAAGCCTGTCGTCGCCTTTATCGCTGGGCAGACAGCCCCCCCAGGAAAGAGAATGGGCCACGCAGGTGCAATCATCTCTGGTGGAAAAGGAACTGCTCAAGGTAAAATTGCTGCTCTCAAAGAGGCAGGAGCGGTGATTGCCGAAACTCCCGCTGTGATAGGCAAAACGATTAAACAAGTTCTCTCGTCATGATCACTCTACCAGGACGCATTCCCATCACCATCCAACCTCTCTTTTGGTTGATCGCTTTTTTTATCGGCTGGATGTGGACCTATACTCTTATGGGAGCCCTTCTCAGCGTGGGCATCATCTGCTTTTCCGTCCTCTTCCACGAGTTTGGCCATGCTCTCACGGCGCAGTTCTTTGGGCAGAAAGCACGCATCGAACTGGCCGCCTTCGGCGGTTTCACCTACCGTGAAGGGCGCAAGCTCAAACTGTGGGAAGAATTTATCGTGGTTTTCAATGGGCCTATCGCCGGCTTTCTGCTCTTCGTCGTCGCCTATCTCATCCAGAAGAATGTGGCCATTACCCAACCCAACCTAGCACAAGCAGTTCGATTTACCCTACTCGCCAATCTCTTTTGGACCATCATCAACCTGGTCCCTGTCCTTCCACTCGATGGTGGTCATCTCCTCAGCATTATCCTCGAGTCGATTTTTGGATTCAAAGGGATCAAGATCGCCATTATCGTGGGGATCGCCATCGCAGTAGCAATCAGCATCACCTGCTTCGCTATCGGCCAATTTTTTGTTGGGGCTCTCTTCCTCATTCTCACCTTTGAAAGCTTCCGCTCACTCCGCTACTACAAACTGTTCAACGAAAAGGATCGCGATGTCGAACTCCAAGAGATGGTGAAGGAGGCTGATGCTGATTATCAGGCGGGACATACCGATCTCGCTCTCGAAAAACTCACCACCGTCCGCGCGCGTGCCCCAGAGGGGATCCTCAACACGATGGCGACCCAGGTGATGGCCGAAATTTATCGGAATCAAGAACGCTACGATGAGGCCTACCAGCTCCTCCTCCCAATCGAATCAACCCTCTCAGGTAATTCTCTCGCGCTTCTCCACTTCCTCGCCTACATGGCAGGTGACTTCAAAAAGGTTCTCTCCCTCGGCAACAAATGCTACCAAGATAACCCCTCCTACGATACCGCACTCATCAACGCTCTCGCCAACGGCGCCCTCGCCCATGTCGAAGCGGCAGTCGGTTGGCTCGAATGCGCCCTCCGCGAAGGTCTCCCTTCCATCTCCCAAGCGATCAAGCGAGCCGAATTCGACCCCATCCGCCAAGATCCCCGCTTCGTCACCTTCCAACAATCCCATATTGACTAAAATTTTTAACTACCCTATCATCGCTCTTGCTTCATCGGAGGAATCATATGAAAGGATGGATCAAAGCTACTGCGCTTTTTTTACTCTCTGTTTCTCACGCCATTCTTTCGGCACAGAATCCTTTTGATGGCTTCTATGTTGGCGGCAATTTTGGTTTTGCCACTTATAGAAGCGAGCGCGTTGATCGTGATATCTACCAGACACTGCCCGCAAATCTTACTGATAAGAAGACAAATTGGGCAGCGGGTTTGCAAGTGGGGTATGATTGGTCGTTGTGCCCCTGGGTTGTGGGTCTCGTCGGAGATTGGGATTGGACAAATAGCAGAACTCAAATCGATCTGAATACAAATTCGCCCGGGGTCACAAAAAAGATCGAGAGTGATCTGCGCTGGATTTCGACACTGCGTGCACGCTTCGGCTTTGCTTCCCGTTGTACCCTATTTTTTCTCACAGCTGGCGCTGCAGTTGCCGATTTTAAGACCCATTTTACCAAGATAGAACCAGGGTTCCCGGCAATCCCCCCTTTTCTTCCATTTCCAATGCCTCCACTTAACGAACATTCCACTTCTGATAAAAAGAGGTGGGGATGGACAGCAGGCTTTGGGGCTGAGTGGGCTTTTGGTTGTCATTGGAGTATCCTAGCAGAAATTCTCTATGCCAATTTTGGACAATATGAAACGAGTTTTTTAGCCTCAATCAACAGCCAAGTTACAGGTCCTGCCACGACAACTTATCGATTTAACATGCTGGAAGAAGTCTGGTTAGGGCGTATCGGGATTAATTACCGTTTTTCACTCTCGAATTTTGGTTTTGGATCATGAAGCATGTGCCAAGCAATCTGTTTTTTGGAGGAATACAATGAAATGGTTAAAAGTTATCACTCTCACTGCATATTGCTTTTTGGCGGCTCAACTCTATGCTGAAGCAAATCGCTCACCTTCTTTTGATGGTTTTTATGTAGGTGGTAACGTCGGCTTTGTCCATTTTAAAAATCTCTTCCTTGATAGAGATGATTATCTCACTTTTGTTTCTTTACCCAATGCTTTAGAAAATAGCGATATTAACTGGTTAGCGGGCATTCAAGCAGGCTATGATTGGAGCTATTGTCACTGGTTATTTGGCCTTGTTGCCGATTGGGACTGGACCAATGCCAAAGTAAAAAACAGCCTTCTTAAGTCAAATCCTACGATTATAACAATCTCATCTGAAATTCGTCTCCATTGGTTATCCACGATCCGTGGTCGGACAGGGATTCTGTTCGATTCCTTTTTATTTTACTTCACAGCCGGTGCAGCAGCAGCCCACTTCAAAACACATCTGAGCAACAATCAGCCCCTAAGCTTTCCTGTCAATGAAAGATTCTCCTTCGAAAGAAACCGATGGGGGTGGACGGCAGGATTTGGAGCTGAATGGCTTGCAGGTTGCCACTTGTCGCTTAATGCGGAACTCCTCTATGCCAGTTTTGATTCTTATCGATTTAAAATCTTTAGTCCAGCTGCGGCAAATACCTTTTCATTTAGTTCTACTAACGATATCTGGTTAGGACGCATCGGATTGAATTATCGATTTTCACTGAGGAGCTTTTTATGAAAAAGGGTGTCCCACACTTGTTACTAATTCTGATGTGCCTTTTTTGGAGCGGAGCCTCCTCTGCTCAAGAGTGTCAGGCCCCATTTTTTGGCGGATTCTATTTCGGCGCCAATGTCGGATTTGTCCATGCCAGAAGCTATCTGGCGGATCTTGACGCTTTTTTTTTAGGTAATACAAATCCAAAAGGCATTCATACGCCAGGCTCGCTTTCTGCCAAAAATCTGAATTGGGCAGGAGGTGTTCAGCTCGGTTACGATTGGACCTGTGGCCATTCACTTTTTGGTCTTGTAGCCGACTGGGATTGGACCAATGCCCATGCAAAAACTGCGATTTTTGAAGTCACTACCACCACGATCGATATCTTCACGGAATCAGAACTGCGCTGGTTATCGACCCTGCGCGCACGGTTCGGTTTCTTCTGGAAAAGAGCCCTCCTCTATTTCACAGCAGGAGCTGCCGCTGCAGATTTTAAAACTCTCATCCATTCGAATCTGCTCGCCCTCTCTCCTACTATTATCATTGAGAATGAAAAATTTACTTTTAAGAAAACCCGATGGGGTTGGACGGCAGGATTTGGTGGTGAGTTTGCCTTAAGCTGCCATTGGGCGATCAATGCCGAGCTTCTCTATGCCGGCTTCAGTACCTATCAAATGAAATTCTTCAGCCCAACCCTTTCTGATACCTTCCGCTTCAACGCCAATCAAGAGGTCTGGCTGGGCCGCATCGGCCTCAAATACCGCATCCCCTTCTGACAACACCTTTCAAAACTTCATTGGAAGGATATCGAAAAAGAGAGAATCGCCTAAGCGACCAATTATTTCTGGCGGTCGTCGAGCTCCTATTTATGAAAATTCAGCAGCGAGTCGCCTTGTAAGAGCTGCAAATTCCGAAGCACTGTTGGATAACCCTACTGTTTTCTTCTGAAGAGCAGCTAGCCCTCCTTTGCGATGAGTAGGCCGGTGGAGGGGCGTAGTGTCAGCACTATTCGCTGTGAGAAGAGGTGAAGTGTCGATGGTCTCAGTGGTGCGGGTAACACTTTCTTCGCACCAGGTCAATTTGGGGTGGTAGCGGTCGAGTAGGCCGAGGATTACGGCTAAGGCAACACCGCCGCCGCCGATGGCGAAGGCGCTATAGCCCAATCGCGAATAGAGACAGCCAGTCGCAATGAGGCTGCCGATCATGAGGATGATTCCGATCACTAGAAAAAGGTGGTGAGTTTCACACTTCTCTTCCGCAATTGGCTGCCGCGGAACAATGTGGTGAATGGGTACATCAGGCGAGCTATAGGAGCGTTCCATGGTCAAAATCCTTTTAACCTGAGTGTGAGGGAAATCAACCCAAAACTCAGGTTTTAAGTTAAAGAGATTATGGTACTTGCCAAGAAGGCAAAAGTCAAGCCTAAAATTTTTATTTGTATCGCAGGGGATGGTGGGGTCGACCTTGCTGTTTTCCGTGGCAGGATAGTCTCTCCTTTTATTTAAAGCGCAGGGCGACGATGCGGATGGCCTCGCCTTGGCGCACCATGAGGAGGACGCGACTCTCTTTGGCGGCTATGTTGAGAGCTGTTGAGAATTCGGTCATATTGGAGATTTTTTGGCGGTTGACGGCCATGATGAGGCTGCCCGGTTTGAGGGCTGCTTCGGCTGCGGGACTTCCAGGAGTCACTTGCGTGATAACGACCCCCTTGAGATCGATGAGGTTGAGCCTCTGGGCGAGTTCAGGGGTGAGATCTTGCAGTTTGAGGCCCAGTTTTTCGGCATGGAGGGTAGGGCTGACAGCTTCGGTGGGCAGTTGGGTCGTCGTGACATTGAGCTCTATCTCTTTGCCTTCACGGAAGATTTTCAGCTTGAGCTTCGATCCGGGGGTCAAAAGGGCGACATGGTTGCGGAAGCTGCTGAGATTCTCCACAGGGTTGCCGTTATAGGCCATGATAATATCTTCTTGCTTCACACCCGCTTTGTCAGCCGGAGAGTCTTTCACAATGTCGGTCACGAGCGCTCCTTGCGTGTTCTTGAGCTTATAGAAGCTGGCAAGATCGCTATCGATCGGTTGGAGAGTGACACCGAGAAAGCCGCGCGTCACCTGACCCTCTTTGATCAGCTGGGCGACAATCTGTTTCGCCATGCTGCTCGGAATCGCAAAACCGATGCCCATATAGCCTCCTGAGCCGCTGACGATGGCGGTATTGACGCCGATCACTTCAGCTTCGACATCGAGTAACGGACCGCCCGAATTGCCGGGATTGATTGCCGCATCGGTTTGGATGAAATCTTCAAAGTCGGCGATGTGGAGCTGATTCCTTCCTTTTGCACTGACGACGCCGACGGTGAGGGAGGTTTGCAATCCAAAGGGGTTGCCGATGGCAATGGCCCAGTCACCCACTTCCAGCTTGTCGGAATCACCAAATTGGAGGAAAGGGAAGTCGTTTCCCTCGACTTTAACGACCGCAAGATCCGTTTTGGGATCGGATCCAACGACGGTGGCGGTCAGCTTTTCCCCATTAGATAAGGTGACATTGACTTTCTCGCTATCTTCGACGACATGATTATTGGTCACGATGTAGCCATCTTTGGAAATGAAGAAGCCAGAGCCTCGGACAGTTTCTGACGATTTGGGCTGCTTCTTCTCAAAGGGAAATCCAAAAAAGCGGTTGAAGAAATCATCATTGAAATAGTCGAAAGGATTCTCTGAAGCACCTTTGTGCGAAAAAACTTCCTTGGTTTTCTCTGCTGTTTGGCTCTCGATATAGACCACAGCAGGGGTTGCCTTTTTGGCAACATTCGAAAAGCCTTTGGAAATTTGTTTGAGCAAAGCTTCATTGCTACAGCACTCGGGAGTGTCTGCGAAGCCAGCTGCCAAAAGCATCATTGTGCTGAGAGAGAGCAGGAAAATTTTCTTGAAGATCATAACCACCTCGTATCGAAAAAGGTCATTATACTTAGCCTAGTGGAATAATTCAATGGCTCGACAGATTGTCAAAAAACCCTTTTCAAGCCTCTCTAAGCCGAAATGTTCATTGGGTGCATGGATTCTGTCATCAGGAAGACCCAGCCCGACCAGCACCATTTCCGCTTTTGCTGCCTCGCAGAGCTGTGCCGCAATGGGAATCGAGCCGCCAGTTAAAATATTTTTGCAAGGTTTGCCAAAAACCTCAGAATAGGCCTTGGACATCAGCTTTACGATGCGGGAGTTGGGATCAGTTCGGAACCCTCTGCCATTTCCAGGCAGTGTCTCGAGGGTGAGTTTCATCGTGTGAGGAGCCAGCTGCAGCAGGTAATTTTTGACTTGGCGCGCGATCGTTTCTGGCTCTTGGTGGGGAACTAATCGGCAAGAGAGTTTTGCAAAGGCCTTGGCGGGAATGACTGTTTTAAAACCAGCGCCTGTGTAGCCACCCCATAGGCCATTAATTTCCAAAGTGGGCCGTATCCAGGCCGCTTGATGAGGAGAAAACCCCTTTTCCATTCCACTGGGGGCAAAGCCAAACATCTTTTGGTAGCGCTGCTGATCGAAATCAAAAGAGATCGCCTCCTTTTCAGAAGGGGTAAGAGGGGAGACCGCATCATAAAAACCAGGGACAGTGACCTTTCCATCGCCATCGTGCAATTGGCTCAACAGTTTAGCCAGGGCGCGATTAGGATTGGAGGCGATGCCGCCAGCTTGCCCAGAATGGAGATCATAGTCAGCTTCTTGTAGAGAGATTTGGAAACAGACAAGACCGCGTGCTCCTAAAGTGATCGACGGTTCATTCAGACTATCCATGCCGCTATCGACAATGACCAGATAATCGGCCTTCAGAGCCTCTTGTTTGGTAGGGATCAACTGAGAAAGTCCTACGCTGCCACTCTCTTCTTCTCCCTCAATCACAAATTTGATGTTGATGGGGAGGCGTTCGTGCATCTGTAGCATTGTTTTCAGGGCTAAAGCGGTGTAGAAGCATTGCCCTTTGTCATCGACAGCGCCTCGTGCGTAGATCTCGCCCTCCCTCAGCGTCGGTTCAAAAGGAGGATTCGTCCATTCGTTTAATGGGTCGACGGGTTGCACATCATAGTGACAGTAGATAAGCAGTGTCTCTTTGTCAGGGCCGGCGCGCAAATCTTGTGCAAAGAGAATGGGTGCACGCCCTGTCTCCCAGATTTCTACCTGTAAGCCACATTTTTTCAAATAGGAGGCGAGCCAATTGGCACAGTGTAAAACCTCTTCCTTGTAGGAGGGGTCGGTAGCGATGCTGGGAAAGCGGAGAAAGTTGAGGTAGTCGTTGAGATTCTGCTGCTTTTCCTTTTCATAGATCTCTTTGAAGGGGGCTAGGGAAGTCATATAGCTACTCTGTTTAAATGTTGAATAGGGGGAGCGCTCTCTCTTTCAAGAGCGCATTTTCTTTTTCGAGAAGCTCTTTACCGGCAAAAGTGACCACCACGCTCTGGTCTAGGCCTGGAAGAAGAATCTCTTTGGCAGTCTGCTGGATCTCTTCTCGTCCGCAATTGAGCAAGGCTTCTCGAAAACGTTGTCGCATTTCAGGTGTCCTTCCACCGCGGAAGCGGTGATAGGTGGAGATGGAGCGCGATCCGGGAGGCGTGGGAGCGTCCAGATCTTGAAAGAGACCCAGTTTGGCCTCTTCGATATCTTTGCTGAGGATTTTTTTATTGACAAGAGCATGAACCGCATCAGAAAAGGCCTTCAAAGTCGATTTGAGATGGGGATCGCGATAGGCGTAGAAATAGAATTGGCCCGCTAAGATACTGTTGACCGCTCCAGTGCCATAGGCTCCTCCTTGCTCCCGAATTTTTTTATGTAGCGTGCGATTTTCCATAATTTCCGAAGCGATGCTGAGGGCAGCCGCGTACGGATGGGTATAGAGGACAGAGGGGAAGAGCATGGCGGTAAAGGCAACAGGAGAGGAGATGATCCGCGCCTGCGACTTTTTTTCTGCATGGGGATAGTGGCTATCCCAAGGAGGTAGCTGTTTGGGGGGGATTTCTCCCAAGCCAAAAAATGCCTCTTGCTTAAGCTGGTAGACCATTTCAGGATCGCAACTGAGCACCAAATGGGCTCCTGCTGACCCTAAGCACTCATTTTGAATTCGCTGTAAACTTTCAATGAGTGGGATTGCATGGCTCTCAAATTCTTTTACCCTCTCTTTTAGCCAGTGATAATAATCGAGTCCAAACCAGAGATTATTGATGCGTGAAGAAGTGGAGAAGCCACTAGCAGCGAGGTTGACCGCATATCTCAAGGAGCTATTTTGGATGCTATGCTCGACCGCATGGAGATGCTGCATCAACAGCTCGTTCAAGCGTCCGGCATCGGTAAAGTCGACGCTGAGCACCATATCCCTGAAAATGGGAAAGAGTTTATCGACTTTACGGTTCAGCGCCTTGCCCCGCAAAGTCAGTGAAGGGCGCATTTTTTCAGTGGTGGTGGCCTGCAGATTCAATTCGAGAGAAGCTCCCACACCCCCTGTATGCTGGAGCAGATATTCGAGATGCTGGTCATAAGTTCTTCCGCCGCACCCCAATTGAGGCAAAAGTAGAGTGAATAGGCGAACGAGAGGAAGATCCTCCTCAGCAATGTAAGGGAGGTCGAAGACGAGGTCTGCATAGGTGAGCTCGTTGGTGAAGCAAGGGTGAGCAAAGAGAGTAAAGTCTCCAAAAGCCTCCCTGATGAGGGGATACTCTTTTCCCTCCTTCTGAACATCGCTCAAACTTACTTTAGGAAGGGTATCGAGATTCTCCTCAGCAGAGCTCTCCTGGTAGCTCGCCAGCTCTTTGGCTTGGTCCAGAATTTTGTGGCTCTCAGGCTCTGTCAATGCGTGCTGAATCTGGCCCAGACGCTCTTGTTCATCAGCTAGCTCTTTGGCGGCGAGCGTGGCGTCAGGCTCCATTTCTACACAGATAAAGTGGTGATTTTTGAGGAAATATTTCTGGATCAGAGTGGGAAAGTAGCTGGGATCTTTTACCTTTTGATGGAGCTGCTGGAAGAGGGTATGGATCTTTAAACCATCTTCGGGATGGCCTCCATGCTGCTTCAACAGGGCAGAGCGCCAGAAAAGGGAGAGACCATAGGGAGAAGAGTTCCCGGTAATTTCCGTCCGCGCAAGCTCAATTTGATGGATCGCCGCATCGATCAGATGGCCGGGGATGCCCTCACGCACAATCTGTTCGAGAACATTACGCACAATTTTCTCGATCGCCTCTCCGCTCTTTTCCTGACATCCTTTACAGACGATGATAAAGGGGGCTTCGCTGATTTCGAGCTCAATCGTTGTGTCCGCCTGTTTGCATAAACCAGATCTCAACAGCGCCATCTTCAGCGGGGCGGCATCTGTTCCCGAAAGGACCACATCGAGCACTGTGAGAGCGAGCAGCTCTTCCTGTTCTAAGATGGAGCAGGTGAGCCAGGCAAGCCCTATGAGTGTTTTGTCGCTCTTCTCCTCTTCCTGAGATATAGGATAGTGAGTTTTGACCTGTACGGGGCCTTTGAAGCGGGGTTGTTTCGGTAAAAAGGGGAGAGGCTCTACTTTTTTTACCCCATCAAAGGCATGCTTTTGGAGAAAGTCGAGATGCCCTTTGATCGGTAGATTGCCATAAAAGTAGAAGAGACAACGGCTGGGATGATAAAAGTTAGAGTGGAAGGCCTTCAGCTCCTCATAAGTGAGGTCGAGAATCTCCTTGGGATCGCCTCCCGAGTTGATGCCATAGGTCAAGTTGGGAAAAAGCGCCTGCATCAAGGCCTCGCTCAAGCGGGAGTCTGGATTGGCCATCGCCCCTTTCATCTCATTAAAGACGATCCCTTTGAAGACCAGAGGGGTCCCTGGATCGTCCGGCTTCAGGAATTCGAGCCGGTGACCCTCTTGCAAGAAGCTGAGTCGCGAGAGTGTCGGATGAAAGACCGCATCCAAATAGACCTCTAACAGATTGTAAAAGTCTTTGGGCACCTGTGAAGAGGCGGGGTAACAGGTGAAATCGGGCCCCGTCAGCGCATTCATGAAGGTATTTAAGCTCCGCCTGCTCATGCTGAAGAAGGGATCGCGGATTGGAAATTGACGTGAGCCACAGAGAACCGTATGTTCGAGAATATGGGCCACACCATTCGATTTATCAGGATGGGTGCGAAACGAGAGGTTGAAGAGATTTTCCTCATCATCATTGGCAATCTGCATGATTTGAGCCCCTGTGGGCTCATGCTCCAGCTCCAGCAAAGTACTCTGAATTTCAGGTATAGCTGTGAGCCTTCTAGCTACGAAATGGCCATAACGATCCCCCACACGCTGGAAGGCAGATGGTGTCATAGGAGTTACCAAGAGAGGTTGCCGGCAGTCTGGTATTCGGTCACCCGGGTTTCGAAGAAGTTTTTCTCTTTAAAGAGATCGATCGTCTCGCTCATCCAGGGAAAGGGGTTTTTCGAACCGTAGATCGCTTTGAGGCCGATTCGTTCGAGGCGGCGGTCGGCGATGTGCTGGACATAGTCGCGGAACATGGGCGCTCTGAGGCCGAGAATGCCGCGGGGGAGACAATCTTTAGCATAGGCGATCTCGAGTTCTACTGCCTGCTCAACAAGTGAGACCACTTTACGCTGGAAGTCGGCTGTCCATAACTGGGGATTTTCTTCCTTGATCCCATTGATCAGGTCGATGCCGAAATTGAGGTGGATCGACTCATCGCGGAGGATATATTGGTACTGCTCACCGATTCCAGTCATCTTATTCTGACGATGGAAGGAGAGGATCATCACAAAGCCGCTGTAGAAGAAGATCCCTTCCATGATTAAGTAGTAGCCGACCAGATTTTCGAGGAACTTCTGGGCACCCTCAAAAGAGGCTGTGGAAAAGCCGTCACTCAAGACATCGGCTGTCAGCTTCATTTGGAACTCATCTTTTTCACGGATGACACGGTTTTCGTTGTACATGTTGAAGATCTCTCCCTCATCCAACCCGAGAGATTCACAGATGTAGAGAAAGGTATGGGTGTGGACAGCCTCTTCAAAAGCTTGCCGGAGGAGATACTGGCGCGCTTCAGGATTGGTGATGTGTTTGAAGATGGCGAGGACGATATTATTTCCCACCAGACTTTCTGCGGTGCTGAAGAAGCCGAGATTGCGCAAAATGACCTGTCTCTCATCGTCTGAGAGTGTTTTCGATTTCCAGATTTCGATATCTTTCGCCATCGGCACTTCGGTGGGAAGCCAGTTGTTGGCGCATCCATTCAGATAGTGCTCCCAGGCCCATTTATACTTGAGGGGCATCAGCTGGTTGACATCGACCGTGTTGCAGTTGATCAGCCTTTTAGAGCTAGCATCGACGCGTTTTTCTTTTCCTGAGTGGATCTCTGGTTTTTCTAAAGTAAGCATTTCTATTTCCTTTTAATATTATTGACAGCTTTCACAGGTTCCATCCAAGTTACACGCAATCGGCTTCTCCTCTCTCTGAACGACGATGCGTGCAGAGGCCGATTCGCTCTTCATCCAGCGGGGCTGTAGACCCCTCTTATTGATATCTGTGGTCGATTTCTCTATATGGGTTGCCCCTAAAGCGCGCAAGTAGTAGGTTGTCTTTAACCCCTTTTTCCACGCCATCAGATACATCTGATTGAGCTTCTTCCCACTTGGTTCAGCAAGGTAGAGGTTGAGAGATTGCCCCATATCGATCCATTTCTGGCGTCGTTCTGCGCATTCGATGATCCAGTCGGGCTCAATTTCGAAGGCGGTCAAAAAGAGATTTTTGATCTCCTCAGGGATCCGTTCGATCTCCATGACTGACCCGTCAAAGTATTTCAGGTCATCGATCATATCGTGATCCCAGAGCCCTAGCCCTTTCAGCTTATCCACGAGCCAGGGGTTCAAGACAATGAATTCACCGGAAAGGTTCGATTTGACGAAGAGATGGTTATACATCGGTTCGATCGATTGGGTCACCCCAGTGATATTGGAAATGGTCGCTGTGGGAGCGATCGCCATCGTATTGCAGTTGCGCATCCCATGTTTTTTGATCGAATCTCTGACGGGAGTCCAATCGAGGCGGTTGCCGGTATGCAGCTCGACATACTCTTGTCCTCTCTCTTGTTTCAGCAGTTGCAGCGTATCGATCGGGAGAAGGCCACGGTGCCATTTCGAGCCTTTATAGGAGGAATAGGTGCCCCGTTCCTTGGCCAGTTCGCTCGAGGCTTGAATGGCGTAGTAGGAGATCAGCTCCATGCTTTCGTCGGCAAATTCAACCGCTTCGTGGCTGGCATAGCTGATACCTAGTTTATAGAGAGCATCTTGGAAGCCCATAAGTCCCAATCCGATCGCACGGTGGCGCAGGTTGGCCTTTTTCGCCTCTTCGATAGGATAGAAGTTGATGTCGATCACATTGTCGAGCATCCGGACAGCGGTGCGGATCGTTGAGGCGAGCAGTTCCCGATCGATTCCCTTCTCATTGATGTGGGCCAGCAAATTAACCGAACCCAGGTTACAGACGGCGGTCTCCTCAGCAGAGGTATTGAGCAAAATCTCGGTGCAGAGATTGGAGCTATGGACAACCCCTGCATGGTCCTGGGGAGAGCGGATATTCGAGGGATCTTTAAAAGTTATCCAGGGGTGGCCCGTTTCATAGAGCATGCCGAGCATTTTTCTCCACAAAGAGGCAGCCTCAATCTTTTTGAAAAGCTTGAGTTTTCCCTGCTCCGCCATCTTTTCATACTCGACATAGCGCTCTTCGAATGCTTTGCCATAAAGATGGTGCAGATCGGGCACATCGTTCGGACTAAAGAGCGTCCACATCCCATTCTCAACCACCCGCTTCATAAACAGATCGGGGATCCAATTGGCCGTATTCATGTCATGGGTGCGCCGTCTCTCATCTCCCGTATTTTTCCGCAGCTCCAGGAAATCCTCGATATCCAGATGCCACGTCTCCAAGTAGGCACACATTGCCCCCTTACGTTTACCGCCATTGTGGGCCAAGCCTGCCGTCGTCATATAGGACTCATCGCCCTCTACTTTGAGGTCGCAAACGAAGGGTGTGGGAATCAGCGACCTACTTTTTTTGAGTCGGGTGAAGAGATGGTTGCCGCGCACCAGCCAATTGTATTTAGTGAGCGGCTGGCAACCGACCAATGAGGCGATCTCCTCTACAGCAGGAATGCGGACATCATAGTTCGTCGTTGTGCAATCAAACTGAGTCGTCGATCCGTCGGATCGTTTTCCCTCATGTTGATGACGTCGGGTACGGCAATTGCCGGCAGTGGGGATTCCCAAGCGAAGACATTGGTAGCGCACGCCTTCAGCCAGCTCTCTAGAGGTATTGCAGAAGGTGATCTCCTTGTTTCGGGAAACGTTTCCATCGGTCTCCAAAAGACCTTGTAAGAGTGCCAAAGTCTGTTGACGAGGGAGATGAGCAAGCCTAGAAGCGATTCTCTTATTCCCTTTGCCATCATAAAGGTCGTCATAGTCAAAGGGAAGCGTATCTGAGCCGCTGCCAATGATACGGCCTGTAGTGGCATCTCTGACAGCCCCTCTTCCTGCAGCCCAATGCACCTGTAGATAGTGTTCTCCTCGTCCACTTTCCCAAAAATGGATGCCTCTTTGGATTAAGTAAGAACGGACAAATTCTAGATGGTTATCTTTTGTGGGATTTCCGGAAATTCCCCACTGCATACCATCTCTAGAGAGATGGCCATCCCCAAGCAAGATACCGTAGAGGCGCGCCTCTTCGACGCCGATCTCAGCAACAGGCACAACCTCTTTGGGAATGGTCTGAGCAACATAATCTCCTCTCTGAAGTTGCCCAGCCTCGACCCATTCCCCACGGACTTTCCCCTTGTCTAGCCATTGCATGGTACGCTCTATAGCCTGTTCCATGGGCACCGAGCGGATCGCATAGAAGGGATGTCCGGCAGTAACAGAGATCGGATCTATCGCATGTTTGAAGTCCAAAGAGACCATCGCATCGTGCTGATTGTAGAGATAGGTATCCAAAACGGTACGGTAGGTCCCGCTGGTTCCTAGAACTAAGTCACCAATTTTTACCTCTTGAATGGGTTTGATTCCCTCTGCTGTGTAGATCAATGTTTCTGGCGAAAAACATTGGTTGACCGCTACGGCGGTGTCGTTGGCAACTTTGAGGAAAGGGATAACGCCTTGGCTCCTGCCGTTGGTCCCTTTGATTTTGGAGCCGGTGGCGCGGACGTTGGTCCAGTCGTTGCCGAGGCCGCCAGCCCATTTAGAGAGCTGGGCATCATCGGAAATCACTTTGTAGATATGGTGGAGGTCATCCATGACAGTAGAGAGATAGCAGGAGCTGAGCTGAGAGTGGGTCGTTCCTGAGTTGAAGAGAGTCGGGGTGGCTGACATGTAGAGGAACTTCGACAGCACATTGTAGAACTCGATAGCTCTTTTCTCTTTCTGTTTTCCTTCATTGAGAGCGAGACCCATTGCGACTCTCATCCAGAGGATCTGGGGTGTTTCGAGGCGGCGATCCTCATGATGGATGAAATAGCGGTCGTAGAGAGTCTGTAGGCCAAGATAGGTGAATAGATGGTCGCGGCTGAGGTCGATGGCGCTAGCGAGCTTATCGAGGTCGAAGCTGAGCAAGGTGGGGTCGAGCCTTTCCAGTGAGACGGCTGTTTTGAAATAGTCTTTGAAGTACTGACGGTACAATTTGTTCAGATTGGGATGGTAGGCCTCCACGCCGATCGTTTCGCGGTAGAGAGTATCGAGCAAAAGATTGGCTGCCACATAGGTGTAGGCAGGTTCAAACTCCACTTTAGCGCGCGCTGCCATCGTCGTTGCCAGATCGACCTCATGCTCTTTGATCCCATCATAGAAATTGGCGATGGCCAGCTCGACCAGCTCATCGGATGAGGTCTCTTTATGTCCTTTACAGGCGTGGGCAATTTTTTTTCTCAGCTCCCTTTTTCCCAATTTGTAGGTGGTGCCATCTTTGCGCACGACTGTGAAGAGGTGATCCTTCTCCTCTCCTTCAAATTGGAGTTCTGCTTCTGGTGCTAGCTCCTCCTCTTCCTTCTTCTCTTTTCTCTCGGCTCGATAGAGAATGAATTCTTTCGCAACTTCGTAATAGCCCTCTACCATCAATGCCTTTTCGATGGCATTTTGGATCATGTCGATGCTGACCGTCTCCCCTTTGGCTGCTGTAGACATGGCAAATTCGACAATTCTGTTCGTCAAAAGGTTGACCGCTTCGATCACCTCTTGTGAGGTCGGTCCCGTCATCTTCAGGGCGCTGCGGAAGGCGCGTTCGATCGATGCCGCCACTTTGATCGGATTGAAGCGGACAAAGGAGATGCCGTCACGTCTTAAAATTTTCAGTGCTCGCGGAGAATCGAGGCGGAGCTTTTTATGCTCGTCGCGATAGATGATGTAGTCTCTCGCCACATCGTGGTGGCCTGTTTCCATCAATTTCACTTCGACGATATCTTGAATCTCCTCGACATTGAGAAGAATACCCTTCGATGCCGCTTTGATCGCCTCATCAACCACAAGGTCGGTGATCTCATCGATGATCTCTCGCATCTGTTCTAGCAATGGACGCGGCTCTTCAATTTTTTTGGTATCGCGGAAGGCTGCTTCCAACGCATTAAAGATCCGTTCGCGACGGAAAGGGACCAACATCCCATTCCGTTTCACAATGGTATATCCAGAAATTGTATCTTGTGACATCTCTTCACCCATCGAATGCTGCTCCTCTTCCAGAACGAGAGTAGCTGTTGCCTGATCAAAATCTTTCCTCATAATGACCTCAAAATTCGCTTGCAAAAAATAGCATCAATTTGCTGCGAGAAAATACTAGGGATTGTGCTGTTTTGGTAATATAGCACTATATATAGTAGCTATATCCGCTTTCTGTCCACCGAAATTTCTAACTGGTTTGAAAAGAAAAAGTTTACGTTCTTGTGCGGGGGCTGGGAGAGTCGAAATCCCCAATTTTTTTCCAAATTTCTGCCTCATTTTCACCATTTAGGAAGTGAGTTCGCCGTTCACGTTTTTAGGAAAAGCTTTAGGAGTGATCTGCATGCGGAAGGCTTCTCGAATGAGCAAGCTAGCTTCACGCGTCACTAGAGGGATATTGCGATCGAGCAACCAGTGACGATGGGGGTCTATAGAAGAGTCGCCCGCATTGTATGTGGCAAAAGCCACTGTTTCCGAAGAGAGGGGCAACGCTTCTTGGACCGCCATCCAATAGTCACCACTCCCTTCGCTCTGGCGCCACTCATGAGTACGCGCTTGAATCGCTTCGTGGTCGAAGACAAAGGTAAGGCCTTTTCTGTCAGCATAGTTACGATATTCATCTGCTGTAGAGAGAAAGAGACCAAAACCTCTTTTAGCTAGACCGCATTGCAGCTGACCCGCTGAGAGAATGGAGCTGACATTCCCCCATTTGGTCGCATGCAGCCAGACGGGGAGGGGAAGATCTTTTCCGCCCTCAATAGCTTGGACAGTTTGCTGAAAATAGGTGTCAACTTCAGTGTGCACCTCCAGTGCCAAATCCTCCGGACAGCTCTTCCGAAACGCCTCCCAAACCATTTTGACAAGCTGAACTTTTTGGCTGTTGACGATGGGTGGTGGTTTACTTTCCGTTGCAGTGCACCTTCTAGCGATGAGGAGGCTTAAAAAGGCGGTGAGATCCAGAGCTGCTAAACCGCCGCCCCCTTCAAGGAGTGCTTTGGTCGTGAAGGCCTGAACTGAGGTGGGAATTTTTAGAAAATTGAGAAGAGTAACCACTCCCAAAGCAGCAGAAATGGCGGCAATGGCACCTATAGTGATCAAGGGCGCCTTGACCTTCCAACTAAAAAAAGTTGAAAATGAAGATGAAAGTGGGTTAATCATAGAAATATTGTAACATCAATTTTTTAAGTTTTTATTAAAAATGGCCACTTTTGCTCCCTGGGTCGCAAAAAAAGAAAATAGAGGGTATCATCTGTGGCCTCGAACTTTAGATAGGTCTTAAAGATTGAAACGGGTTTTCCTCATCCCTAACGCGATCACTGCCTTTGGCTTAGCCTGTGGTCTTTTTGTCATTTTTAAAATTAGTCTAGCGGACCCGAGCCGCGACCTCTTTTCTCTGATACAGGCCTCAGCGATTCTTCTCTTAATTGCAGGTGTTGCTGATCTCGCCGATGGAGCGATCGCGCGGCTGATTAAGGCTGAGAGTGACTTTGGAGGGCAGTTTGATTCATTGAGCGACTCGGTCACCTTTGGCGTGGCTCCCCCTCTTTTAATCCTGAAAAGCCTCGGAGGGGAGGACTTGGGCCGTCTTTTGACCTTCTTCGTCATCATCGCTGCGATGATCTATACCCTCTGTGGGGTTCTCCGTCTCGTCCGGTACAACCTACGCAGCAAAGCGGTGAAGGAGAGTGGTGATGAGGAGGCCAAGCTCAAAGAGAAGAAACATTTTACAGGGCTACCCATTCCCGCCGCCGCCGCCGCCTCGGTCTCGGCCGCTCTGATCCTCATCTCTCCCGAGGCAATCCAATGGCTCGCCCTCACCGCACACGCCCGCGCCTGGATCCTAATAGGTGTCCTTCTCGTCCTCGGCTACTTTATGGTCAGTAGATGGAAGTTCCCCAGCGCCCACGCCCTCCATTTCCGCATCCCCACCTTCTACCTCATGTTCTTCACCGGAGTCATCGCCGTCCTCTTCCTCTATGGCATCCTCGACTACTTTGCCGAAGCCTTCTTCATCGGCACCTGGCTCTACCTCCTCGTCGGCTGGACGCTCTCCATCATCCGCCTCATCGCCGGCAAGCGCTCCAAAGCCCTCGAAGACTTCGAGCCCGACGATCAGGAAGATTGAGGTTCGTCAAATTGAATGTAATAGCGGCACTCAGTTGTCATTATTGAGTGCTTATGTTACATTTTCTCTATGGGACGATCGAAATATCAAGCGGCTCTAACGGTTCTTTCCAAGAAACCCTATTTCAAGACAAGTGAAGCTCGTACGATGGGTATACCTGCCCGTATGCTTGTTTATTTTTGTGACCAAGGAATCTTGGAAAGAATGGGGAGAGGAATTTATAGAATCGTTAATGAAGAGACAGGTTTAGCTTTGGATTTAGAGGGCTTAGTGCTGACTACGATGAGCATTCCAAATGGAGTCGTTTGTTTGATCTCGGCTTTACACTTTTATGAATTGACTGATCAGATCATGAGGGAATACTGGATCGCCATTCCAAATGTAGACAAAAGTCCTAAGAGACCACACACACGAATTATTCGCATGCGTAATATAACACTGGGTCAAACTCAAATTAAAATCGGTAAATACGAGTTACGAATTTTTGATCGAGAAAGAACCGTGGTGGATTCTTTTCGCTATCTTGATTACGAAATTGGAATTAAAGCACTTCAGGAATACTTGAAATCAGGCAAGAATAACAAACCCGATTTGGATAAATTAGTGAAGTACGCCAAGCTCTTAAGAGTGAAAATAACTCCTTACATTTTAGCATTAACGACATGATTTCTTCTTTTGAACAATCTTTTAAAAAAAGGCTCCAAGCAATTGCAAAAGGGCGTAATATGACTCCCTCTGAGGTTTGGCAAAATGTAGTCCACGAGTGCTTTCTTATTCGGCTTTGTCGTTCTCCTTACCGTGATAATTTTATTCTTAAAGGAGGGGTACTCTTAGCTAAACATATCAATATTGGAAGGGAAACGAAAGATTTAGACTTTTCAGTGAGACAGATTCAATCGGATATCAAGCGCATCAGCGAAGTCATGCATGAAATTGTCTCTATCGACCCGCACGATGGGTTTACTTTTCATGATATCAAAATAGAAGAGCTCGATCATTTTCACATGGAATATGTTGGCGCTCGGGTTAAAATGGTTGCCTGTTTAGGAAAAGCTCGCTTGCCTCTCTTTATCGATCTCGGATTTGGCGACTTTGTTCAGGAAAAGGAAGAAAAAATTTCTCTACTTATGAGTGGAAACGAGGCTCCTTTTACTGAAAACTTGAACCTTCATTGCTATCCGGTAGAGTTCGTTTTTGCTGAGAAGTTAGAGACGATTGTATTTCGTGGTGGTCAAAATAGCCGCATGAAAGATTATCATGATCTCTATTCCATGACATATACCGATAATATTCTTGATAAGGAACTTGCTAATTTAGCAGTTAGATCTGTATTCACTCATCGTAATACCGCTCTTCGAATACCACTACGCTTTGAGATAGCTGCTTTGGAAAACTTACAAAATTTTTGGGTTAAGTATCGAAAAAACACTTCAGTCCAAAAAAACCTTCCCTCTTAAATTCAAGAAGTGATTCAGCAGATTAATTTCTGGTGGGAAAATTAATTTAGTGAGGGAGCTCTTGCAATTCAGTAGGATGTGTCCAGAGAAGTTCGTTCCAGCTACGAAGGCGTTCTAAAAGGCGACCCGCCTCTTGCTCATTCAGCTGCTTGTTCAAATGGCGGTGAAGCAAGCGAGTAGAGATTCCAAAACCTGCGCCACCGAGCACAACCACTCCTCCAGTAATCCCCACAACGGTCTTGATTAGGAAAAGGTTGTCTCTAAAACCGGTGGTTAATGCGAGAAAAATCACTGCACTCGCTACGGTTATGATGGGTCCAATACCAGAAATTATTTGAATCGATTCTAACGGTCCCTCAAAGCCTCTTTCCCGAACGTAAGTAACGATTGTGCCATTGATTTCTCCTTTAGATTTCTCAAGTAGTTCTTGGCGAGAGATGGTTTCTCGTCCATCCATGTAAGATGCCGCTGATGTTTTAGATAATGACATAAATTAACCTCAGTAAATAGGAATTAATTATAAATAAAAAATATTAAGTAGATATTAAGAGAGATAATTTCTGATCAATGTGTGGATGAGGCCGAGGATTTCGACATTTTCGGAGCGGAGGAGGAGGGGCTGGAGGTGGGGGCTGTTGGAGAGGAAGCGGATGTAGGGGGGATCGCGGTAGGCCTTTTTGACAAGGGTGGTTTGGGCGACTTGGGCGAGGACGAGATCGCCATCGGTGAAGTGGGGGGTGGAGCGGATGAGAAGGAGATCGCCCTCCTGGATGTACTCCTCTTGGAGCTCTTTGCCGATCACTTTGAGGAGGTAGGAGGAGGGGGGAACCATCTTTTCGGGGAGAATGAAGGTGGCGATTTGGGGATAGGTGACGATGGGGAGGCCCGCTTTTAAGGTTCCCATGAGGGGAACTTCGATGCCGCCTTCGTGCTGTTTGGGGAGGAGGGTGAGAGAGCGGCTGCGCTCTGTTTCTTGGGGAATGAGCCCTTTCTTTTTGAGCGACTGGATGTGGTTGTAGACGGAGCCGAGGGAGCTAAAGCTGAAGTGCTGTTGAATGTCGCGATAGCTAGGACTATGTTTCTTTTCGGCGATATAGCCTTCGATAAAATCGATAATTTCTCGTTGCCTTTTCGTGAGCCCTTCCATATCGTGACAATTTATATGCGCAATAAGATTTTAGTGGTAGAGAGTGATGCCGAAGCGCGTGAGCAGTTGGAGCAGATGCTTCAAGAGGTGCTGGAAGCAGGTGGCGAGCTCTTCTTTACTCAGAATCGTGAAGATGCCTTAGCAATCATCGCGAAGGAGCAACCGGCGATCGTCTTCCTCGATCCGCGACTAGTTGGTGGTGATCTGGCTGTATGGAAGCGCGAAGGGGTTCACCTCGTTGTGACGGGCGAGGCGAAGAGAGACGGTGCCGATTTTCTCGCTAGGCCTTTCGAGGTGGAACAGGTGGTTGAGAAGTGTCATCTCTATTTAAGCGCAGAACCTGTGCCCCCCATCCTACCGATGTAAAGCGATCGGCCCACTTGGCGACATACCACATCAAGAGTGGGGAGACGATCACATCGGAGAAAAAGTGGCCTCCTTGAGCCACTCGAGCGACCATCAAACCTCCTCCCAGAAAAATCACTAAGAAGAGTCCGCTATAGGTGAGCAGCTTGTTATTGTACCGTTTGCCCATCAGCCAGAGCGAAAGGAAGTAGAAACCCATCGCCACATGGCCACTAGGAAAGGAGCGCTGATGATCCTTGCCCGTATGAAAATCGGGTTTCCAGAAGGGGCGATATTCATGGGTTCCTCCAAACTCGATGAGCTGCTTAGGGCGAGGTCTTCCCCAATATTCTTTTAGACCTAGGTTTGTCAAAATTCCCGCTCCAAGAACAATGGTGAGAATCATGGCAGCTGTACCCTGGCGCCATTTCCTCCATCTGGGGCGGAAGCAAGAGAGGAGAAAAATGGCCGAGGCGAGCTCCCCCGAAGCCAAGCCAAAGAGTTCTCCATATTTGAAGAGAATCTCAAAAAATAGGTTGTTGTAGAAGCCACTTTCAGGGGAGTAGAAGTAGTGAGCGCAAGTGAGATCAATCGCCGGTGTGAATGGGGCAATGACGAGAAGCAATAAAATCCACATCCCATTATGATACCGTTTCAGAAAGATTCCAGGCAAAAGGGAATAGGATACCGCCTCAAAAAGATACCAGGCAGAAAAAAATGAGTGAGATTCTAGTTTTAGCAGCTCTCCTAGTGGGTGGCATGATAGGCTGGCTGGCAGCCCGCTATCAGGCAGAGGTGCGAGTTAAAGAGGCAGGGCTGGAAAAGAGGGCGGCTGTCGAAAAACTGGCTCTCGTCGAAACGCTCCAAAAATCCTTTGTCGAACAGTTCCAAGGGGCTTCGGCCTCGGCGTTAAAAAACAATAATGAAGCCTTCCTGCAGCTGGCCGAGCAGGCTTTCGATAAAAGGTCGCAGGCGATTGGAGAGATGGTCAAACCTGTCAAAGAATCTCTGGAAAAGTTTGATGGGAAGATCCGCGACATCGAGCAGGCGCGGACTGGTGCCTATGCGATGCTGAAGGAGCAGGTGGGGTCGCTTATCGAAACGCAGAAAGAGTTGCGCCGGGAAACTTCCAATTTATCAAAAGCGCTGCGGGCTCCGACCGTGAGAGGTCGCTGGGGGGAGATGCAGCTGAAGCGGGTGGTCGAAATGGCCGGAATGGTCGACCATTGTGATTTCTATGAGCAGACCACTGTATCAACGGAAGAGCGCCGTTATCGACCCGACCTTCTTGTTAAATTACCCGGGGATAAAAATCTGGTCGTCGATGCCAAAGCGCCCCTCGAAGCCTACCTGCAGGCGATCGAAACTAGTGATGAGAGGGTCCGTCAAGAAAAACTGCGAGAGCATGCACAATCGATCCGAAACCATATGACCCTGCTTAGTCGCAAATCCTATTGGGAGCAATTTCAGCCGACTCCCGAGTTTGTCGTCCTCTTCTTGCCGGGCGAAACCTTTTTTAGCGCCGCTTTGGAATATGATCCCGCTTTGATCGAAGTGGGTGTCGATCAGAAGGTCATCCTAGCCACGCCGACAACCCTGATTGCCCTTTTGCGCGCCGTCGCTTATGGCTGGCGTCAAGAGAGCCTTTCTAAAAATGCTGAGCAGATCAGTGCCCTGGGAAAAGAGCTCTATAAGCGGATTGCCGATCTAGGTAGCCACTGGGAAAAAGTGGGCAAAGGGCTCTCCCATGCTGTTCAGGCCTATAACAAAGCTGTGGGCTCTCTCGAATCGAGAGTCCTTGTTTCGGCCCGTCGTTTTGCTGAATTAGGGGGAGAGAAGGAGATGGACTTATTGAGTCCGATCGATGAAATGCCACGCTCGCTTCAAGCGCCTGAGGTGGTGGTTTCGGAGAGTGCACTTCAAGCGCCTGAGGTGACAGCCACTGAGGGCGACACTTCCACAAATTTGCCAAAGAGCGCTTCGTAGCAGGCCATGAGATGTTTGACTCCATTCATGGCGCGGTGAGGCTGCACTTCAGCAGGGATTCCGAAATGGGCGGCGATCGCATCTTTTGAGAGATCTTTTTCTTTGACAATCGAGGTGACTCCCTCTTTATGGCAGAGCGCCCAATACATGGAGGCCAGGTCGAGCCAGTGGTAGGGCCATCCATAACTCTCTTGCATATCTGGGTTGATGATCTGGAGAAAAAAGGCTCTGTCGAAAGAGGGATTTTGACAGATAAAGACCCCCTCGCTAGTGCCAAGGCCCAGATGGTTGAGATCGAGGGCGATTTCATCGGCAACTACCTTTTCTATCTTCCCATGCAGCAGATCTTCCCAGATAAATCCACTAATTTTGAGACTGTCAGGATCTGCAGCGGCCCAAACCTCTAACGGCTGTGAAATGATTGTTTCATAACTAAAAACAACCCGCTTTGCCTTTGAATCGACGACTTTGTAGGCAATTTCGATGATCCGATGGTTCTCAGGATTCAACCCTGTCGTCTCGGTATCCAGGAAGACTAAATACATAGAGTCAAATTATAACAGCAGCCACAAAAAATCAAAGCCTTCGTGAACGTAAACTCTCTTATTAAGAAATTTTTAAGTACTAGAAAATGGCTGGACTAAATTATACTTGCTTGCTATCCGTGGAAATTGAGAACGGAATATTAAAGTGAACGAGGTTGATGATGCTGTTGATAGAGAGTCTCAATCGGTTGATTAGTCGCTTTCGCTACCCAGTCTCTTTGCCTGAAGATGTTGCCCATGATCTCGGACTCTATCTCCCCAACACACTCAATTTTCAAGAATTTCTCCACACGCTCTCTTCACCCCACCAGCGGCCTGCAAAACTGCGCAAATTCATGTCGCGCACACTGGCAGAGGCTACCTTTGAGTCAGCCCTAAAAAAGGAGAGCTTCCGCTCCTGTTCGCTCTTTTCCTACTACTTTAATAAAGGGTGGCTGGTCTTCGCCCTCTACTTCGACGAAGAGGCGCGCCTGCGCCGCATCTACCTACAATGTCCCTCTTGCGAATCGCTCGATGGCTTCGATCTCCCTCTCGAAGAAGAGATCTTAGCAGAAGCCTCCTCCCATTAAGAAGAAAGCCACCCCCACTCAGTGAGTTGCTGCAAGACGGTTTTTGCTGCAGGAGAAGAGGAGTCCTCTTTCAATCGAGGAATCATACTTCGCAATTGCTTCTCAGCTTCTTCATCGAAGAGCTTTCTAAATCCTAACTGTTCTTTCACGAGGTGGTTATACCATTTTTGATAGCGACAAAAAGCTAAACAGAGCTCTTTGGGATGATCAAGTGAGTGGCGCAAACCTGTAATATTCTTTGCAAACTCCTCGTGAGTAAGTGAGGAAGGTGTCTCTGGATGATATTTTTTTTCTAAATCTAAGTAGGTAACAAGGTTGGTGAAATACCTTTCATCAGCGACAGACCAGAAGAGAAGATGGTGAGAGAGTAGCTGATAGTCGGCTGTTTTTAAAATCGCGAATGATGTTCCGATGCTAATCCCTTTGGAGAGCAATAGCTCTATGACATCCGCTTGGAGTTGTTGGTTTTTTTTTAACATATGAAGAAGGGCATGTTCTAATACCGTATGATTGGAACCATTGACACTATCGATCACTGGATCTTTGAGGAGGAGTTCTAGCCTAGAGCTAGAAATTAAATTATCGCAGCAATCGATATAAAAATGGGCAATGGATCCCTTTGCCAGAGGAGATTTGGGTTCTGCTCCTTTTGCAAAAGCTTCTCTTACCAGCAGAGGGTCACCCAATCTCACAGCATATTCTAGAAGTGTATAAACCTTGCCATCTTCTCGATCATAAAACTTCGTTCTAAGGCATTGGGGATTTTTTTGAAGTTCCTGTTCCAGCCTTTCCAGTGAAGCGGGAAGAGACCAAGTTGTATAGAGCGTAAAGGTATCTGAGGCCCATTGAGCAGCCCCCTGTACGAATGATGCCATATTTTCTCCAAATTTCTTTTAGGTTCCGAGACCCCAATCGATAAGCTGCTGCAACATCGTTCGTGCTGCAGTGCTGGTACTCATTTTCTTTAATCCTGGGATCATCCCTTGTAATTCTTGCGTGTTGAAAAATTTTTTAAAGCCTTCGGTGGACTTGACAAGGGCATTGTACCACTCGATGTAGTGACAGAAAAGGGCGCAGTGCTGCACTGAGAAGCTCCCTTGCTGTAAAGGAAATCGGGATCTCAGATGGTGAGCCTTGGCCGCAAACTCTTCATGAGTGAGGGCTGAGCTGCTTTGAGGATCATGTTTTTTTTCTATAGCTAGATAGGCAGTCAGATCTTGGAAATAGAATTTTTCTGCTTGAACAGGAGAGACGGTTTGCCCATACAACTTTCGCTGAGAGAAGACCGCTTGGTAGTCACAATTTTTAAGGAGTGTGAAGCCATTCGTGAAAGGAACCCCTTTTGCGAGCAAGAGTTTTACAATGGAGGGATTGAACCGACTTTTTTGCACCATATGGAGAAGCGCATGTTCTAATACGGTATGTTGGGAACTATTGACACTATCGATGCCATGCTCCACCTTGACGAGGGCCTCAAGAAGAGATTCTAACATCTGAGAACCAATGGAACTGTCACAGCAATCGATATAAAAATGGACCACTGACCCTTGAGGTGTGGTGACTGCTGCTCCTGCGGCAAGAGCTTGTTGCGCCGCCCCGAGGTTATCCGACTTGATAGCGCTCTCCAAAGAAATGGGAGTCGGGTCTGCCCTTTCTACGCATCCCCACGCTTGTAGCTGGGTACGCATGGTGACGGCATCCGGAAAATCTAATCTCTCTAGTTGAGAGACGAAATTGCCCAACCTCGCTTCATCGAACCCATTTTTGTAATCATCCTTTGTAGGTACGAGGCTATCGAACCACTTTTGATATTTCAAAAAGAGCGCGGCGAAGCCATTTACTAAAATGGCTTCTCTAAAAGAGCTCTTTAAATAGGTGGCGCGGGAAAAAAACTCCTGCCATGTCAGGGCAGAAGTGGTCTTAGGGTGATATTTTCTTTCCAAAGCGAGATAAGCAATGAGATGGGTAAAGTAGATCTCATCCTCTTTTTCGAGTGTAGAGTTGGGGGGATTGGCATCCTTTAAGATAGTGAAGGGAGAGGTGCCATAAAAATTATGGATCCGGCTACCTTTTGAGAGCAACACTTCGATGAGTGGCCCATCGAGTCGTCCTTGTTGGGTCATATGGGCAAGGGTATGCTCCAGAAGAGTATGCGAAGTACGGCCACTGATTTCATTAATCCCTACATCTTCGCCCTCTTGGCCTTTTCCTTTACTGTTCAGGGTTTCCAAGAGAACGAGTAGAAGACTCACCGCCGCCATCTCACAGTTTGCCCTCGTGCAATCGATAAAAAAATGGGCAATAGAGGCTTGACTTATGGGAGAAAAGGGCTCCACTCGGTAGGTCCCTAAGGCCTCTTTAACAGCATAAGTATCCCCTACGAGCACAGCATATTCTAAAAATGTATAGATTTGATGGTTCTGGTCTTCAAATTTTAGCTGGAAAAATTGGGGATTATTCTCGAGCTCATTCCTCAGCCGCTCCGGACTTGCAGGGACTGTTTGGGTGGTTTGACCACGGGCCCAGAGGTAATAGCTGTAAGCCGTGCTTGCAATGGAATAAAGAAAAGTCATAGTCTCTCCAAATAATCTTTATGAGGCTAACTTTTTTCCAATTTGTTTTCAACTAATCGATTCTTTATAATTTACAATTATGGAATTCCCTCCGCAAAAATTCCGTGAGATTGTTTTTCAACTGCTTTTTTCCTTCGATATGGGAGGAGATCCTGAAGCGGAATTAATTCCTTTTCTCATGAGGGAGCTGCAGGTAGCGAAGAGACAGGTCAGTGCGGCTTATGTCAAAGCAAAGGCCGTGTGGGAAAAAAAGGAGGAGCTCGATCAGGCCATTACACGTCATTCACGAGACTATTCCTTGGAGCGGATTAAGACAGTTGAACGGAGTGTGCTCCGTCTTGCACTGTATGAACTCTTGCTAGAAAAAGAGCTAAGTAGAAAAATTATCCTTTCTGAAGCGCACCGCTTAGCCCGCAAGTTCAGTGCTCTGGAAGGGGCTGCCTACGTAAACGCTGTACTCGATAGTTTGGAGACCATTCATGAATCCGCCCTTTGCCCACCAAATGGGAAAACGCCTCTCTAACTACTCCACCTTTGGCATTGGGGGTCCAGCCCGCTATTTTGCTGAGGCCGTAACCATTCAAGCAATGCAAGAAATGCTCTCCTTTGCCCACCAAAAGAAGCTTCCTCTACTCATCATTGGAAAGGGGTCTAACTCTCTTTTCGATGATCGAGGTTTCAATGGCCTTGCCATCCTGAACAGGATCGACTACCTGAAAGATGAGGGTGAGGGCCTTTTTCGTGCAGGCGCCGGGTATAGTTTCGCCCGCTTGGGTGGTCTCACGGCCCGCCAAGGCTGGTCGGGCATGGAATTTGCCTCGGGCATCCCTGCAACGGTCGGTGGGGCTATTTATATGAATGCAGGGGCGAATGGTAAAGAGACCTTCGACACCTTGGTGGAGGTGAAATATGTTACGGAAAATGGAGAATTGCAGTCTTTGAAGAGAGGGGATCTCACCTTTAGTTATCGCACCTCCCTATTTCAGCAAAAAAAAGGGGCGATTGTCGAAGGCTGCTTTCAGCTCCATCCTTCAACAGTTGCTAAGCAATCTCAGAAAGAGATTCTCAATTATCGTTTGAAGACGCAGCCCTATGGAGAAAAGTCGGCCGGTTGCGCCTTCCGAAATCCCCAAGCAGCCCCCGCAGGAAAGTTGATCGAAGAGTGTGGCCTGAAAGGGTTATCGGTCGGAGGGGCTAAGGTCTCTACTCTTCACGCCAATTTTATTGTCAATTCCGGAGGTGCCACTGCCCAGGAGGTGCAGAAGTTGATGGAGCTGATTAAAGAGAAGGTCTATCGTGAAAAGGGGATTCTTCTAGAAGAAGAAATTAGGTGCCTTCCCTATGAATGATTTTCGCGCCGATCTCCATTGCCACTCCCTCTTTTCCGATGGGACAGATAGTCCACAGGCATTGATTCAAAAAGCGATCGATATAGGCCTTTCAGGGCTGGCGATCACCGATCATGATACCATCGCCGCTTATGGAGAAGCTCTAGCTGTGGCTGCAGAGCATCAATTTCCCCTTCTCAATGGCGTCGAATTCTCCGCTTCTTATCGGTCTGAGCCTGTCCACATCTTAGGCTATTCCTTCGATCTCAAGAGCCAGGAAATCGCCTCCCTCTGCCTTCGCCATCAAGCGAGGCGCGAAGAGCGGAATCTGAGAATTCTTGCCAATCTGCAGCGTTTAGGTATTCCTATCGAGCTTTCTGAACTGGGACATCAAGGAAGTTGGGGCCGTCCTCACATTGCCTCTGTCTTAGTCCAAAAAGGGATTGTGAGCTCTATCCAAGAGGCATTTGATATTTATCTGGGTGAGGGTAAAGCAGCCTTCGATCCGGGTGAACAGGTGAGTGTCGAAGAGACGATACAGGTCATCCAGGCGGGTAATGGAAAGGCCATTTTGGCCCACCCTCATCTGTTGAAACGGAGCACGACTATCCGCGCACTCTTGAAAATGCCCTTCGATGGTTTAGAGTGCTATTATGCAAAATTTACTCTAGGGCAAGAACAGAAATGGATCAATCTGGCCAAAGAGCGAGGCTTGTTGATCACCGGAGGATCCGATTACCATGGCTCGATCAAGCCCCACAGTGCCCTAGGAACCTCTTGGGTCCCCAAAGAGACATTTGAATTTTTATATTCCCTTTTCAAGAAAAATAATCTATAATAGATCCCTTATGGCATTACCGACTCCTTCCATACCTAGTTCTCTCATCCAAAGCTACCTTCCCGAGGCCGGCAGTAGCAGTTTCCCTCAGCCACTTGCCATCGCCTTGATCATTCTGGGGATTGCTTCGCTCTCTGTTGGTTTTGGCAGCTATTTAGGGTTTGGATTCAAACAGGGGTGGACTTCTATCAATGCATTGACCATTGGTTTGGTGGGTGTGGCCTGTGGGATTGTCTTCCTGATCGCCGGAATCGTAGGGCTTGTGAAGCAGAGTGGAGCTGTTCGGAGAATAGCCGTTGCGCCCATTGTTCCAGAGTCGATTGTTCCAGAGTCCATTATTCCTGAGTCCGCTAAAGAATCGAGAAAAAAGCCTCTCATCGATGCCTCCTTCATTGCCTCTCATTATTGGTTCAATTATGACACTTTGATTTCTGATGAGATGGTCACGAAGGTGAATGTTGTCTCTGACTATCTCAATGCTAGAGGTTTTAAGCTTATAGGAATTCTTGCCGATGGCGACTGCTTTTTCTCAGCCTATTTAGAAAGTTTGAAAAAGACGTCAAAAACAATTCCGCTCCTTAAGATGGCGGACAATCCTATCCTCTTTTTGAGAGAACAAGTTTCTGCAATTGTAGGGAATAAGAACATTGATCGCTCACTTGAAATTCTACAAGAGAAAGAATGGGTGACGGCCAACCAAGAGGGAGATCTACTTGCTGCAGCTCTCAAAATTCCGATGCGGCTTGTCACTGTCAATTATTCAGAGGAGGGATCAGGCGTCAGTGATACTTTTGTCTCTGTAGTTGCCGGTGAAACTCAGGAAGAATGGGAAAACGGTACAGAGAGACCTGCAGAGTACATTTTCATCGTCGATTTAGGCGGCCATTTTCTCGCTGCAACTGGCCGTTGACATGATCTCTCACTTTTACTAAAATGCTTGAAATTTTTTAATTTTTGACACAAGTGAGTCTCGATCCACGACATTATTTAAAGTATTCCAAGGTCCAGATGAGTGTGGCTGCCGAGGTGATCGAGCAGATCCACTTGCGTGGTGATGAAAAAATTCTCGATGTCGGTTGTGGTGATGGAAAAATCACTGCACTCCTCCATGAGATGGCGCAAGAAGCGGTAGGGATCGATCTCTGCACCAACATGATCGCCTTTGCCTCAGAACTCTTTCCTCACCTGACCTTCGAGCAACACAATGCTGAGGAGATGGCCTTCGAAAACCGATTTGATGTCATTACCTGCTTGAGTGCTCTTCATTGGATGCGCAATCCTGTTAAGGCTTTAGTCCAGATGAAAAAAGCCCTCAAAAGGGGGGGTAGGGCCTATATTTTAACCTACCCTAAAGAATCGATCTACTGGCAGCCATCCCTCAGAACGCTGGCTGACCCCCGTTTTTCTCCTTACCAGGCCTCTGCTGCTCCGATCCATAGTGCAGCGCACTATCTTGAAATGGCAAAAATGGCTGGGTTTGAGATCCCATTTCATGAGCTGAAAGAGCATTTTGCCTCCCACCAAGATATTGAAGAGGCGAAGGCCTATATCAGAGGGTGGCTTCCCAGCTTCATTCCCCTCCCAGACCAGCTAATGGACCCTTTTATCCAGACAACTGTTCAGTATCAGCTGTCACAAGCAGTCGATCAAGGGGATGGTCAACTCCACCTGCCCTATACCAAACTAGTCATGGTTCTGCAAAGACCTCTTGTGTAATCTTCTATAGGTCTATTAACTTCTATTTTAAGTATTTGCGTTTTTGTGATAAAATATTCTTGTCATGACGTTACATCCCCTTTTAGAAGACAGTTTGGAGATCAAATCGATGAAACTTGGCCTGGAAAGGATGGTCGAAGTGGATTCCCTTTTGGGCTCCCCCAGCAAGCAGTTTGCCTCTGTCCAGGTGGCTGGGACAAACGGAAAGGGGTCGGTCAGTACTAAAATTGCCAGAGCCCTTCAGGAGAGTGGAAAAAAGATCGGGCTCTATACCTCGCCCCACATCACCAGCTACCACGAGCGTATCCAGATCAATGGGAAGCCAATTCCCGATGAAACAGCGGACCGCTGGTTAAAGAAGATCGTCGAGATTTCCCCGGTAAAACTTTCCTACTTCGAGCTGATGACCCTACTCTGTTTTTGCTACTTTGCAGAGGAAAAGGTCGATTTTGCGGTACTGGAAGTGGGGATGGGGGGACGGTTAGATGCCACCAATATCGTGATTCCTGTTTTAGCCGTCATTACCTCGATAGACAAGGATCATATGGCCTATCTTGGGGAGAGTTTAGAGGCTATTGCCAGGGAAAAGGCAGGCATCATCAAGGCAGGGGTACCAACCCTCCTTGGCCCACATGTCAAGCCTATGGTGGTTTTTGAAGAGGCCGCTGAAGGAGTCAGGAGCCCCCTTTTTCAGGTCCAAGGCAAATTTTTGCACTATGAAGAGGAGAATCGCTCCATCGCCCGCAAGGCATTGGCTCTCCTGCCCTTTCCTCTCGAAAGGCGCTCGATTGCGATCGGTCTTGCCGCTGTTCCCCCTTGCCGTTTTGAAATAGTCAGTCAAAAACCGACCATCATTCTAGATGTTGCCCACAATCCCGATGGCTTAAAGCGCACCTTTGAACGGCTTTCCTACGCCTTTCCCAACAGTAAAGTGCGGGTCTTAGCCGGTTTTTCGGCCGATAAAGAGATCACAGAGGCCAAAAAGATCATCGAAAAAAATGCCATAGGCCTCCATCTCACCCATGTCGACCATATGCGTCTGGCGAAACTGGGTTCTGTCTTGGAAAAAGCCTTTGAAAATGCTTACAAGCAAGCCAAAGAGGGGGAGAAATTTTACTCGTCTGTGGCACCTTTTTCATCATGCACCGGGCCCGGCTTGCAGCCAAATCCATGTTGGAGAGCTCGGACGATTAACAGAGAATTTTTCCCACGAAAAAGAGAGATGGCTCAAAAAGTCTAGAATCGCCTGCTGCTCTCTCAAGCCTTCGGGGTGGCCTGGGTAACAGGTGATAGAAATCGCCCCATTTTCTGACAGATTTTCCAGCGCACTTTTCAGGCTGAGAAGGGTGATTTCTGACTGCGTCGTGAGCGATTTAGCCCCTCCTGGCAGGTAGCCTAAATTATATACAAATAGTTTGACATTCGTTTCACTGAAGATCTGGTGAGATTGCTGTTTGAGGGTGATGATTTTTTTGAATGACTCGGGGAGCTGTTCCACCCTTTTTTGAGTTTGCAGTAGAGCCGCCGCTTGGATATCGTAGCCGGTCAATGATCCCTGACCCTGGAGGAGCCCGGCTAAAAAATAGGTGTCATGGCCATTCCCCACTGTGGCATCGACAACAAGATCTCCGGGCCGAATCCAGGAGCGCCACCTCTCATGAGCCTGAACCAAATGGGCTTTCATAGAGCACCACCCCTCATGAGTCTTCATTACCCCGCACCAAACACGCCTTCATAAACCAGAAAAAGAATACCTCTTTTCTCTTTGAAGAAATAGCGATCTTTGTTAAATTTTACTCCCGCCCGGGGTATTAGCTCAGTTGGTTAGAGCGCCACGTTGACATCGTGGAGGTCGGCTGTTCGAGTCAGCCATATCCCAGCTCTTGACCTAGCAAGGAGTCGTGTAGATTGAATTTGCGAGTGAATAAACAGATACGTGCCCCAAAAGTGCGCGTGATTGGTCCCGAGGGGGACCAGGTTGGGATTCTTCTTTTGAGAGATGCTCTCCAGAAAGCACAGGAGATGAATCTCGACTTAGTAGAAATAGCGCCGAATGCTCAGCCTCCCGTTTGTAAAATTGTCGATTATGGCAAATTCCGCTACGACCAGACAAAGAGGGAGAAGGAGAGCAAAAAAGCACAGCATCAGGTCAGGGTGAAGGAGGTCAAGCTCAAGCCGAATATCGACGAGCATGACTTTCAAACCAAGTTGAAACAGGCCCGTCAATTTATTGAAAAGGGAAATAAGGTCAAGGTGACTTGCATGTTCCGCGGGCGAGAGATGGCCCATACCGCAATAGGGGAAAAAATGGTCCAAAATTTTTGTAAAGGCTTAGAAGATATTGCCCTGGTAGAAGCACCGCCGAAACTTTTAGGGCGCAACTTAATCGGAGTGCTCGCACCTGCCCCAGTGAAGGGAGCGAAAGCCAAACCAGCGCCGAAAAAGGAGAAAGCAGATGCCCAAGATGAAAACCAATAAATCGCACAGCTCCCGTTTCAAGGTGACAGGAACTGGCCAGTTAAAGCGTCGCCATCCCGGTCGCCGTCATAAATTGACCAAGAAAGCCTCAGTGAGAAAACGGAATTTAGCGAAACCTGCCCTTGTCGATGAGGGTCAATTGAAGATGTACAAGCGCAAGATGCAGGTCGGTTAAATTGACGCAGGCCCCCCTGCAAGCCCTCTTGAGCGTTTGAAGTAAAGTTAAGTAGAAGGAGAAAAATCATGGTAAGAGCCACTAATGCACCGGCAACCCGCCGCCGCCATAAACGTCTTTTTAAAAAGACAAAAGGCTTTTTTGGCGACCGTAAAAATCATATTCGGCAGTCGACCAACGCTGTCATGAGCGCCATGTCGTTCAATTACCGCCACCGCAAACAGAAGAAGGGGGAATTTAGAGGCCTCTGGATCATGCGTGTGGGTGTAGCTGCAAAAATCAATGGGTTGTCCTACAGTAAATTTGTCTGTGGATTGAAAAGAGCGGGATGCGAACTGAATCGCAAAATGCTTTCTGAAATGGCGATCCACAATCCTGAAGGTTTCAAGTCTTTAGCCGAAATGGCAAAAAAGGCACTCGCTGCCAAATAGTATGCAAGCCATCGAACAGCAGATTCATCGCATTGTAGAAGAATTGAAAGCGGATCTGCAGGCTTGCCCGAGTAGTAAAGAGCTTGAAGCTCTCAAGGTCAAATATTTAGGAAAAAAAGGGTCTGTGCAAAGTCTCATGCACACCCTCAAAGATTGCACCCCGGAAGAACGTCCCCATGTAGGGAAGCTGATCAATGACCTCAAGGAAGGTGTCACGGGGCAGATCGAATCTCATCTCCAAGAGCTCGAAAATCGAGAGCTGCAGCAGAGACTCGCCACAGAAAAAATCGATATCACGCTTCCAGGTCGGCGCCGCTTTCTGGGTAAGCCACATGTCGCTTTAGCCCTTCTCGATGAAGCGATCGATGTGCTCGTCAGCATGGGCTTTTCTGTTCAATATGGCCCCGATATCGAGAGCGATTTCTACAATTTTGAGGCGCTCAACTTTGCCAAGGATCACCCTGCACGCGACATGCATGACACCTTTTACATCACTCCCGATATTCTCCTCAGAACCCATACATCCAATACTCAAGTCCGCGTGATGGAAAAAACCACCCCTCCCATCCGCGTCATTGCGCCCGGCAAATGTTACCGCAATGAAGATGTGTCGGCGCGCTCTCACGTCCTCTTCCATCAGATCGAAGGTCTTTACATCGACAAAAGGGTTACCTTTGCTGACCTTCTCAGCACCCTCGAAGAGCTCTTCTCCAAGCTGCTCAAGCAAGAGGAGATTAAAATGCGCTACCGGCCAAGCTATTTCCCCTTTGTTGAACCTGGCATGGAGGTCGATATCAGCTGCTTTGTCTGTAACGCTAAAGGATGTAGCGTCTGCAAGCAGAGCGGTTGGCTCGAAGTGTGTGGTGCTGGCATGGTCCATCCCGAAGTGCTCAAGTCGGGCGGCATCGATCCCGAAGTCTACTCTGGCTATGCCTGGGGAATGGGGATCGAGCGGCTCACCATGCTGCGTTACGGAATCGAAGATATTCGACTTTTTCTGGAGGATAATCTCAAGTTTCTGCAACAATTCTGAATCACTAGGGAAGAGTGGCAGAGTGGCCGAATGCGCCTGTCTTGAAAACAGGAGTCCCTTCGCGGGGACCGTGGGTTCGAATCCTACCTCTTCCGAAAACAAAAGACCGGCAATCGCCGGTCTTTTTTTTTCGGAAGAGAAGGAGCCGATCGGTCGGCTCCTGTGTAGGATTCGAAGGGTTTCGCGATGCCGCACGGCAGCGCGCCTAACGGCGCGGCCCCGCTCTGCCTGGGCTGGTTAAACCCTGAGGTAGTGAAAGTATTTATGTTTTCATATTGCGGGAGTAATGCCTCGCCACTCCTGCCTGCGAACGGGAACCCCGGCCCCGTAGAGAAACCCGCTTACGGGTTTCTCGAAGGGGGAATCCTATTGAAAAATCCCGCCATCCGTCGCCTTAGAGAGTATCTTTGCGGAACCAGGTGAGTTGAGTTTACTGGCGCCGTTGCATAATTGCCATGTTGCGCAAGCTACATGGCTTTTTTGCTTCGGCGCCCCCACCCGCGCCTGAGACCGAGGCTGCGCCAGCAGGCGAGGGTCTCAGCGGGGGAAAGAAAAGATAGAAACAAGGATATGAAAGAGCGCAAGCGGCATGATATATAGGATATCCCCCGAACTTCAGAGAGAAACCCGTTTACGAAGGGGGAATCCTATTGAAAAATCCCGCCATCCGTCGCCTTAGTGGAGATAGCGTAGCCTTTAGCTCTCAGTATTGCCGAAGCACCAAACGATTTCGCCATCCTTTTTCAACGCTACACTCAGAACTTTCGCACTAGCTTGGGGATGGTTGATCAACCCGATAAGCTCAGTAATTGTTGCATCAGTTTTTTTGAATTTGCTTTTTAGAGCTTCTGTGATTTTTTTGTATAAATCTTCATGTTTGGCATGCTCTTTATTGCCGCCAATTAAATACAAACGAAGGAGATAACTTTTGGGATCTAGACAGTCAATGAAGTCATTCATATTTTGGGGTGTGATATCATATGTCATATGATAACCCCCATACCAATCTACTCTCTGTTGGATGCGGAGCAAATGCACTGCAAATAAGACGATCCCATTGGTGACAGGTGCCACCAGACAATCCGATGAAGAATAATAAACAACTGCACGTTCCTGTATCACTTTTTTAATACCCTCAATTTTGCAAAATTCCCGTGGGGAGAGTTGTGTCGGGGGTGTTGGAGTATCTATGGTTTCTTGATGAGTGGTCGATTGGACTGGCCTAAGAGATGCCATTTTCTTCTCCCTATTTATCGGTTTGTAAAAAAATAAACCTAAAATCCTAACAAAGCAAAAATTTTTTTTCAACACTCCACCCACCTTTCCCAGATTTTTTTGTACAAGGAGCGCTAATCCCTCTTCGAGTTTGTGTGTATCTTGGGGCTAAACCTTAGTAATTTGTATAGCAGAGGAATTTTGAGCTTGGGAAGTTATATCTAGTTATATATAGTTATTCATGATTTCAGATATAACTGTATATAACTTGGTATAAGTTCTCATGGACCCTATCAAAAATCCATTTTCTCCCGGTGCAGGGTCTCCTCCTCCTGAGCTTGTCGGAAGAGATCCTGTGCTGGAGCAGGCCAGGGTGCTTCTAGGGCGGACTAAGAAAAAGCGTCCTGAAAAGAGCCTCTTATTAACAGGTCTTAGAGGAGTCGGCAAAACCGTTTTACTGAACGAAATGGAAAGAATGGCTCAAAATGAAGGATATAAAACAATTTTTATTGAAGCGCATGAAGATAAAGCTCTCGGTTCATTGATCACACCTCACTTAAGAAAGCTGCTTTTTGAATTAGATAGGGCAGCAGGCATGGGAGACAAGGTCAAACGGGGATTGGCTGTACTCCGTAGCTTTATCGGGACTCTCAAACTTACCGTTCAAGATATTTCGATCCAACTTGATATTGAACCTGAGAAGGGTTGTGCTGATAGTGGTGACCTGGAAATCGATTTACCTTCCCTTTTTATGGCAATTGGAGAGGCTGCTGAGGAAAAGAAAACTGCAGTCGCTCTTCTGATTGATGAGATCCAATATTTCAGCAAAAAAGAATTAGGCGCCCTCATCATGGCGATGCATAAAATGCAACAGCGTCAACTACCTCTAGTGCTTCTTGCAGCAGGTCTGCCGATCCTTCCTGGACTTGCTGGGGAATCAAAATCTTACGCTGAAAGGCTTTTTAGCTTTCCTGATATTGGTGCTTTAACGGAAGCAGATACAGCTAAGGCATTACAGGAACCTGCTCAGGTAGCTGGAGTGGTATTTGAATCTTTAGCTTTAAAAGAAATTTTTCATCTTACCAAAGGATATCCCTATTTTCTACAGGAATGGGGGTATGTGGCTTGGGACCTAGCCACAGCGAGCCCTATAACCCTGGAAGTTGTTAAAAGTTCAACAGAGAAGGTTATCCCTAGACTGGATAAGAACTTTTTCCGAGTACGCTTTGATAGATTGACGCCTGGCGAAAAAAGCTTTTTGAGAGCAATGGCCGAGCTCGACGGTGGTACCCATAGATTAGGAGATATAGGCGAAGTCTTACATATGAAAGTAACAAGTCTAAGTCCTATCCGAGCCAAGCTTATCAAAAAAGGAATGATCTATAGCCCATCTTATGGAGACTTGGCTTTCACTGTTCCACTTTTTGATCAATTCATGTTGCGAGCGATGCCAAAACTTGGACTTGACTAGGTGTTGTCACTTCAATGGGAGAAAGGGGGATGCAGCGCGAGTTAAAAGACGCCGAGGGCACTGTAGAGGGTGGCGTAGGCGAGGGCGATGTCGCCTTGGGATTGGGCGAGGCGGTCTTCCGTATCGACTTGAAGTTGGAGGGAGTTGAGGACGCGAGTGAAGTCGGCGATTCCCTCTTCGTATTGAAGGGTAGAGATGTCGACGGCTCGTTTGGCGGCTTTATAGCTGATTTCAAGATTACGTGTGGCGTTGATGGACTCGGCAAAGAAGGTGAGGGCATCTTCGACCTCTTTGTAGACGGAAAGGACTTGGTTGCGGTAGTTCGCAATCCCCTCTTTGAGAAGGGCGCACTGTTCGATGATCTGATTCTCAATACGGCCAAAGCTGAAGAATTGCCAGGTAAAAGAGGGGCCAAAAGTATAGGTGATGCTTTTGGCGTTGAAGAGACTCTTTGAGCCACGATTGGCAGTCGTATGGGAGGTGGAGGTTTCGAGGCCAAAGAAGCCGAGCAGTGAAATATGGGGATAGAGATCGCTCACAGCGATGCCCACAGCCGCTGTTTGGGCGTAGAGCAGATCGACCGTGCTGCGCAAGTCGGGCCGCTGCCAGAGAATTTGGCAGGGGAAGCTGACAGTGGCGTCAGTGGGTATCTCCACCTGGTTATTATCGATAGAGAAGAGGCAGAGAAAGGCTTCTGGAGTGACTCCTGCAAGGATGGCAAGAGTGGTTGAAAATTGTTTGACAGAGATTTCTAGTGTCTCTTTCTGCGCGATACTCTCTTTCCAGAGAGAGACCGCCTGAGCATTGTCGAGCTCGGAATCAAGGCCTCCTTCATAACGAACCTGGGCGATTTCGGCGCTGCGCTCTTGTATGGCAATATTGCTATCTAAACTTTTAATGCGTTGTAGGACGGTTTTGAGTTGGATGTAAGCAAATACAATGTCGGAAATGAGAATCCTTTTAACATTAAGGAAATCATCTTCAGAAGAGAGAAATTGGCCATAGGCTTGTTGGACACCGCGATAAAATCGGCCCCAAAAATCCAATTCCCAACCGATGCGTAGGCCTAAAATGAAATCCCAATAGTTTCGGTCGATGATCAGGGTGTTGGGGGCATTGGAACTGATATGGGTTCGGAGGGCGGCACCCTCCAATTGGAAGGTTTGGGGAAATTGCTCTCCTGCGGCAAATCCGAGATTGGCTCTTGCAGCGATAATTTGATAACCGGCCGCTTTGAGGTTATAATTTCTCATAAGGGCAAAATCGATGAGAGCATTTAGTGTGGGATCGTTGTAGCGATACCACCAGGGGCCCATGAGAATGGAGGGTGTGAGGGAAACCGCTCTCGTATCGGTCCAGGAGCTTTGTTTGTCGACGCAGGGAAACTTAAAATCGGGACCGACGCGGAAGCAACCGCTAATGATCAGTGGGATGAAAAGGAGCAAAATCTTTCTCATGCACCCTCCTGAGGAGGAGGTTTCAAGCGGTAAATGATCACATAGAAGAGGGGGACGGCGACCAGGGTCAAAAGCGAGCCTACTGCTAAGCCTCCCATGATGGCGACAGCAAGGCCGGTCCAAAAGATATCTTGAAGGAGTGGTATGACCCCTAAAACGGTGGTTCCTGCAGCTAGCATCACCGGTCTTGCCCGTTTCACAGTGGCCTCCAGGATGGCTTGATAAGGATCCATGCCACTGTCGATATTTTCTTTGCAGCTGTCAAGAAGGACGACGATGTTTTTATTCATCATTCCAGCAAGACTCATGGCTCCTAAGAGAGCCATAAATCCAAAAGGAACATTAAAAAGGAGTAAGCCCGCTGTGATGCCGATCATAGCGAAGGGGATGGTTAAAAAGATGACGGCGATTGGTCTAAAATCATTGAAGGTGACGACAAGACAGAGGAGAATGACGATGAGTGCGGGCACAAGACCTGGAATGAGCTGTTTCTGAGCTGTGGTGCTGCTATCCTCTTCTCCCCCCCAGAAATAGCTAAAGCCTCTGGGTAACGTGAAGTGATCGATCTGAGGCAGGACACTCTTTTTCAAAGCTGCAAAGGTTGATGCGAGGATCGGTGAGCCTTGAATGGCCACTTGCCTCTGGTGGTCCCAGCGGATGATGTAGGGCTCTTCCCATTGAAAGCGGCGATCATCGGTCACTTGTGTGAGGGGAATGGAGTTGACACTCATCTCGCCTCTTACGGGAAGTGTGTCGAGATGGGAAAGAAAAGTCTGCCTTTCGGCTTCCGTACTGTTCCACTGGATCTGGTAGAGCTTATTTTTTTCTCGATAGAGCCCCACATTGAGACCATCGTAGCCACGTTCCAGGGCATTAGCGATATCCTCGCGGGAGATATTGACCGAACGCGCTCTTCTCTGCTGATAATCCATTTTGAGCTGACGGATCGGATTCATCAGATCAAGTCGCCAGTCGGTACCTAAAGAGGAGCTGCGGATATCGGCTAGCAGCTGATTTCCCGTTTCTCGCAGTTGTGACAAGTTAGCATTGTAGGAGCCTAAAATTCTCAGCTCAAATTTCCATGGGTTTCCGGGGCCGACCGTATATTTGCGTATCCTTATTAAAGCTTCAGGGAAGTGGTTGTTGAGCCATTCTTGATTGCGGCTGATAAAAGGATCGATCTCTTTGTTGTTGTTAAAATTGATGAGCAGCTGTCCATAATTAGAGTAGATAAATTCGGGATCGACAGGAAGATAAAAGCGGGGAGGTCCTGCCCCTATAAAACTGGAGACAGATTGGACAGTCGCCTCTTCGCGAAACTTTTTGACCATCTCCTCTGTTCTAGCAGAAACTTCATGGATGCTGGTGCCTGCTGGAGCCCAATAATCGACCATCAGTTGAGGCCTTGTAGAGAAGGGGAAGAAGAGTTTGATGACAAATTGGAATCCCACAAAAGAGAGGATCAAGAGTGCTAATAAAAGTATCAGCATGAAGAAGCGATGGCGAAGAACCCAGTCAATGGCTCTTCTAAAACGATGGAAAAGGGGGGTGTCAAATTCATCGCGAAGGGCTTCTCCACTCTTTGTCTTTATAAACCAGAGACAGTGCTGTGGCGTGATCAAAAGAGCGATGAACCAACTCAAGATGAGGGCAACAGCTACGATGATAAAGAGGGTTCTGCAATATTCACCAGTCGATCCTTCTGAGGCAAAGATGGGATAAAAAGACATTATTGCGATAAGCGTCGCAGTGAGAAGGGGAAAAGCAGGTGCCGATGCAGCTGAGAGAGCTGCTTGAAAGGGTTTCATCCCTTTTCGTAAATTAACAGCGATGCCATCAGCGACGACGATCGAATTATCAACCATCATCCCCATCGCGATAATCAAAGCCCCTAGAGACATTCTCTCGAGAGGAATTTTCATGAAATACATATAGAGAAAGGTCGCTAGAAGAGTCAGGATCAGGCCGAGGCCGATGACAGCCCCCATGCGAAATCCGCTGGGGATCAAGAGCACAATCAGTACAATGATGATCGCCTCGATCATACTGATCACAAAGCTAGAAACCGATTCTTTAACGATGGTCGATTGCCAAGAAATTTTATGGAGGGTAATGCCGATAGGAAGATCCTGCTCAATTTGCTTCAATTTTTGGTCGATCAACTGGCCAACTTGGATGATATTGCTGTCATCACTACCGGCAATTTGAATGCCCACAGCGGGCATACCATTAAATTTCATCAATTTGGTCGGAGGATCTTTGTAGCCGACCGACACTTTGGCAATATCTCCTAGTGTAAACTGGTTCCTTACATTTTTCTCGATCTGTTGAACAAAACCTTGGCCACCCGATCTCCTTGTTTGCTGCTCATAAAGGGCATTCTGCACGAGATCATTGGTTCTTGGCTGAATCAAGAGTCCGGCGATCTCTGATGGCTTCTTAAATTCCCCTGAGAGATGGATCGGGTAGCGGCTCGACCCTTGGTCAAAATATCCCGGATCGACCACCATATTTTGTCTGGCGAGTAGATTTTGAATCGTGAGTGGGGAGATGCGCAGCTCGGAGAGCTTATTGTTGCTAATATCGAGGTGAATGGCCCTTTGCTGCACCCCCCAGAGATCGATGCGGACGACATTGGGAACCTGGTAGAGCTGCTTTTGGATCTTTTCTGCCGCATCTTCCAATTCGGCTTGACTGAATCCTTCTCCTGTGACAGCCATGAGAAAGCCAAAAACAAATCCAAAATCGTCGATCACTCGAGATGTTTCGACTCCAGGGGGCAAAAGCGGCGCGGTATCTCCCACTTTCCTCCGCAATTCATCCCAGATTTGGGGCAGATCTTTGGCCCAGAAGCGATCTTTGATATCAACTTTGATATAGGAGAGCCCATCCCGAGAAATGGAGTAGATATGTTTCACTTGTGGCATCTGCTGAATTGCCATTTCTAGACGGTCGGTCACCTCTTGCTCAACCTCTTCAGGTGTAGCCCCAGGATAGGGTGTCAGCACGAGCGCCGACTTCACGCTAAAAGGAGGATCTTCCAATCTTCCCAGAGAAAAAAAGCTAAAAATGCCCCCAAAAACGATCAAAAATGTTGCTAAGAGCATCACCGATTTATAGCGTAAGCCAAATTCGACAAGCTGCTTCAATGACTTTCTGGCTCCGCAGCGATTTTGACCTTTTGCCCTTCAGTTAAAAAGCTCGTTCCAGCAACAACGACCCATTCTCCCGGTTGAAGGCCTTCTTTGATCTCAGCTTTTCCACCTACGTAGTTCTCAACAAGAACCTGTTTTTTATGAACCGTTTGGGTCTTAGGATCGACGACCCAAACGAACGATTGCTTGAGATTATCAGTGAAAATGGCCTCTTTAGGTATGTGGTAGAGCGGGATGGGGTGTGTATTGGGCTGAGGCAGGATTGCTTTACCTGTCATCCCTGGCAAAAGCGAAAGGTCTGACGGAATGTTTACCATTGAAAGCGTTACAAGATAGGTTTGAGTCGTACTAGACGCCTCTGTGCTTATCTCTTTGACCTTTGCTGAAAAGAGTTGTCCTGGAAATGCATCGATGACGATTTTAAAAGGGAGCCCTTTTCCCTCTTGAAAGATCAGGTTGATAAATCTTTCTGGAACGTTGATCTCCATTTCTCGTTCTTCAGTATCTAAGAATCGAAGAACAATCTCTTTCGCACGCACCTGTTCATGGTTTTCGACATAGATGGCTGCGATAATCCCATCAAAAGGGGCTGTCAAGTGAGTGTAGGAGAGGTTATCATTTGCTTGGTCGAGCTCACTTTGGGCGACTGAAAGTTGTGCAGCGAGTCGATTGGCATTCTCCATTGTGCGGTCCAAATAATTGAGACTGATGGCTCCAGGATCTTTGTCATGGATATTTTTCATCCGTTCATAATCTCTATTGGCAAAATCGAGCTGGGCCCTAACGCTGGCTAAATTACCCTCAGCTTTTTTCACAGCAACTTCATAATCATGTGGGTCGAGCTGCATCAATGGCTCACCCTGTTTCACTTGCTGACCTACTGAGATATCTCGAATGATGACCGTACCATCGACACGAAAGGAGAGATCGGCCCTTTGATAGGCGCGCACAGTCCCAGGAAAAACGATCTGTTGGGTGGATGAACTGGGCTCAGCTATTTGAATGGCTTTGACAGGGCGTGGCGCCTCAGGCGTGGGCGTTTGGCTACATGCAGCTAGTATAAGAAATATCAATAGACTTTTACGACGCACCCTTGCATCCATAACACACTCCATTTTCGTATAGCAAAATATTTTTTGATTTGGCAATTTCACATTTTGACTAGCATACGGAAGTGGGGGAGTCAGTGGCAAAAAAACGAGCAGAAGCAGCGGGTTTATCGAAGCAGGAAATTAAGCAGATGGATGCCTATTGGCGGGCTGCTAACTACTTATCTATAGGGCAAATCTATTTGCTGGATAATCCCTTACTTAAAAAGCCATTGAAGAGAGAGCATATCAAGCCACGATTGCTTGGCCACTGGGGGACTACACCTGGGTTAAATTTCATCTATGTCCATCTAAACCGGATCATCAAAGCTAACGACTTGAATATGATCTATATCGCAGGTCCTGGACATGGTGGCCCAGGTTTAGTGGCCAATACCTATTTGGAAGGGACTTACAGCGAATATTACCGCAATATCACGCCCGACGAAGAGGGGATGCAGAAACTCTTCAAGCAATTTTCCTTCCCTGGAGGTATCCCCAGCCATGTTGCACCGGAAACGCCTGGATCGATCCATGAAGGGGGTGAATTGGGTTATTCGGTCTCTCATGCTTATGGAGCTGCTTTTGACAACCCTGATCTGATAGTGGCTTGTGTGGTGGGAGATGGTGAGGCAGAAACAGGTCCCTTGGCCACTGCGTGGCATTCTAATAAGTTCTTAAACCCTGCAAGAGACGGAGCCGTTTTGCCCATCTTGCATCTGAATGGCTACAAGATCGCTAATCCGACGGTCCTAGCGCGTATGAGTGAAGAGGAGCTGAAAGCGCTCTTCATCGGTTATGGATACAAACCCTACCTTGTGGAGGGTTATGAACCTGCCAAAATGCATGCTCAAATGGCAGAAACTTTAGATCAGATCGTCGATGAAATTCACGCCATTCAGGCAAAAGCACGCAGTAGCAAAAGGGTCGAGAGACCCATTTGGCCAATGATTATTCTTCGCTCACCCAAAGGATGGACAGGTCCCAAAGAGGTCGACGGCAAGATGACGGAGAATTTCTGGCGCTCTCACCAGGTTCCTTTCTCTGACATGAATCGGGATCATATCAAACTTTTAGAGAAGTGGCTCAAGAGCTACAAGCCAGAGGAATTATTCGATGAGAAGGGTAGATTTAATCCCGAACTGGCTGAGCTTGCCCCTGAAGGAAAGCGGAGGATGGGAGATAATCCTCACGCGAATGGGGGACTTCTATTGAAAGATCTGAAGATGCCTCATTTCGAGGATTATGCCGTCGAGGTCAAAAAACCAGGGCATGAGATGGTAGAATCGACGCGTCGGATGGGGCAATTCTTACGCGATGTGATGAAGCTCAACCTCGAGAACGAAAACTTCCGCGTGATGGGACCCGATGAGATTGCCTCCAACCGCCTAGGCAACCTTTTTGAAGTGACCGACCGTGTATGGATGGAGCCGACGATTCCTCAAGATGACCATCTCTCACCGAATGGCCGAGTGATGGAAATTCTGAGTGAGCACACCTGTCAGGGATGGCTTGAGGGCTACCTTTTGACAGGCCGCCATGGTTTATTTACCTCCTATGAGGCATTCATCCATATTATCGACTCCATGCTCAATCAGCATGCCAAATGGTTGAAAGTGACGACGAGGGAGATCCCTTGGCGACGACCGATCGCCTCCCTCAATTACCTTCTCTCTTCCCATGTGTGGAGGCAGGACCATAATGGATTTAGCCACCAGGATCCCGGCTTCATCGATCTCGTGGTCAACAAGAAAGCCGATATTATCAGGGTCTATTTCCCGCCTGATGCCAATTGCTTGCTATGTGTTACCGATGAGTGTTTACGCAGCCGTAATAAGATCAACGTCATCGTGGCCGGTAAACAGCCCCAGCCGCAATGGCTCACCATGGATCAAGCGATCAAACACTGCGCAGCTGGCATCGGAATCTGGGAATGGGCCAGCAATGACAAGGGGCATGAGCCAGATGTAATCATGGCTTGCTGTGGTGATGTACCCACGCAGGAGACCCTCGCTGCTGTAGAGATCTTGAGGAAACATCTCCCTGAATTGAGAATTCGTCTCATCAACGTGGTCGACCTGATGACTCTCCAACCGAGAGAAGAGCATCCACACGGATTGACTAACTTTGAATTTGACGAGCTCTTCACCAAAGATAAGCCCATTATTTTCGCCTATCACGGCTATCCTTGGCTGATCCATCGCTTGACCTACCGTCGCCACAACCACGACAATCTCCATGTCCGTGGTTATAAAGAAGAGGGAACCACGACGACCCCCTTCGACATGGTGGTGATGAATGACCTAGACCGCTTCCATCTCGTCGGGGATGTCATCGATCGACTTCCCAATCTGCAGTCGAAAGCAGCCTACGTCAAACAGTGGATCCATGAAAAATTGATCGACCATAAGCGCTACATCAGAGAGCATGGAGAAGATCTTCCCGAGCTGCGCGAATGGAAATGGAAGCCCGATAATAAGAATGAGAGCGTTCCTTGAAGATCTTGGTGATCAATGCTGGTTCGAGCAGCATCAAATATTGCCTTTTCGATAGCTCCAAGAATGAAAAACCCCTCTTGAAAGGCGTTGAAGAGAGGGTCAGCGACCATCGCAAATCGATGCAGGTGATCCTCGAAAAAGTCTCTCAATTCCAAATCGATGCTGTCGGTCATCGTGTGGTCCATGGAGGGGAGAAGCTCAAACAACCGACACTGATCACAGAAGAGGTGATCGAGCAGATTCGCGAGGCAGGTCGATTTGTGCCTCTCCACTGTCCGCCCAATTTAATCGGTATTGAGGCGGCAAAAAAATTAAGGCTTCCACAGGTGGCAGTTTTTGATACCGCTGCCCACGCAAAGATGCCCTTTAAAGCCTTTTTGTATGCAATCCCAGAGAAGCTTTATGCAGAGCATCACATCCGGAAGTATGGTTTCCATGGGATCAACCACCTCTACGTTGCTCAGCAGGCCGAAAAATATCTCAGTAAAAATGAGACAAAGATCATCACCTGCCATCTCGGCAATGGTTGTTCGATTACAGCTTTTGAAAATGGAGTGAGCATCGACACCTCGATGGGATTGACTCCATTGGAAGGTTTGGTCATGGGCAGTCGTTGTGGGGATATCGATCCCTCAGTGGTCTTCTTTTTAAATGAAGTGGTCGGTCTTAAAACCGATCAGATCGTCGATCTGCTCAACAAAAAGAGCGGTCTCATCGGTCTTTGTGGAAAGAGTGACATGCGCGACATCATCGCTCAAGCCGAGCAGGGAGATCAGTGGTCCCATATCGCTATCGAACTCTTTGTCTACCGCATCCAGAAGTATATCGGAGCCTATATCGCCGCTTTAAATGGTGTCGACGCCATTGTCTTTACCGCAGGGATAGGCGAGAATAGCGCCTACATTCGCGAAAGAGTTCTGAAGAATTTTTCCTATGTGGGTGTGGTGATGGATCCTGAAAAAAATCAGCACAATGAGACACTTTTTTCTGCTGACCACTCTAAAATCAAACTCTTACGCATTCCTGCCAATGAAGAGCTCGTGATCGCACAACAAACAGCTTCTCTGCTTAATTAACCGTGCAAGGCTTTGCGTTCCAAATCTGGGTGGCGTAGTCTGCAATGGTGCGGTCGCTTGAAAATTTTCCAGAGCCGGCGATATTGAGAATGGCCTTTTTAGCCCATATGTGGGGTTGAGTATAGGTGGCGCACACTTTTTCATCGGCCTCAAGATAGGATTTGAGATCGGCGAGATGCATGTACTGTTCTCCAAAGGCCATCAGCATATTGTAGAGGGGCAGAAAGGCATCCTTTTCGTAGGCGCTGAAATGGTTGGATAAGATGAGGTCGAGAGCGGATCTCACTTCTGGCTCATTGAGGTAATGCCAGTAGGGATTGTACCAGCTACGGCTGTTCTCAACCTCTTCTGCAGTGAGACCGAAGAGGAAAAAGTTATCTTCCCCAGCCTCTTCAGCCATTTCGATGGTCGCTCCATCCCGTGTTCCGATGGTGAGGGCTCCATTCATCATGAATTTCATATTGCTCGTGCCGCTCGCTTCATAGCCTGCAGTCGAAATCTGGTTCGACAGATCACTTGCAGGGATGAGATGCTCGGCAATTGAAACGGAATAATCGGGGATAAAGTGGATTTTAATTTTTTCCCCTATTGTTGGGTCTTGATTGATTGTGCCGGCAAGATTGTTGATAAATTTGATGATCAATTTGGCCATCTGATAGGCAGGGGCAGCTTTCCCTGAGAAGAAAAAAGTGCGGGGAGGTAGGTTTAGGTTGGGATTTGCCCTGAGGCGATTGTAGAGAACGACGATTCGCAGCGCATTGAGCATTTGACGCTTGTACTCATGAATCCGTTTGATCTGTGAGTCAAACAAGGTCTCAGGGTCTACTAGCTGGCCTGTGGATCTTTTAAGCCAGTTTGAGAAATCGATTTTAGCTGCTCGTTTTGCTTGAAGGAAGGCTTCTTGGAGCTGGCGATCATCCGCATGTTCTCGCAATCGCCGGAGCTGGCTGAGGTCCTTGATCCAACTATCTCCAAGAGTATCTGTGATCAACTGCGCCAAAGAGGGGTTGGCGAGGCGTAGCCATCTCCTTGGTGTCACACCATTTGTCTTGTTGTTGAAGCGGTCGGGATAGAGCTCGGCAAAGTCTTTCAGAGTTTTGGTACGTAGGAGTTCGGAATGGAGGGCGGCGACTCCGTTAGTACTGTGTGAGCCCACAATGGCCAAATAGGCCATCCGGATCCTTTTTCCTTCCGTTTCTTCAACAAGGCTCATTCGCTCAAGTCGATCGGGATCATCAGGAAATCGATTTTTGACCTCATCGAGAAAGCGTCGGTTGATCTCATAGATAATTTCCAAGAGGCGCGGCTGGAGCATCTCAAACCAATGGACGGGCCATTTTTCCAGAGCCTCGGGTAATAGAGTATGATTGGTGTAGCCCAGCGACTGCTGCGTAAGCCTCCACGCTTCTTCCCAAGGGAGTTTGGCCTCATCGAGCAAGATCCGCATCAGCTCAGGTACAGCAAGAGTTGGGTGAGTATCATTCATCTGGATAGCGATCTTTTCAGAAAGTTGGTTCCAGTCATTGTTGTTCTGTCGGAATCTTCGGATCATGTCAGCGAGCGAGAAGGCGACCAGAAAATATTCTTGAACAAAGCGCAGAGCCTGTCCACGAGCTGTAGAGTCATCAGGATAGAGGACTCGGGTCACTGTTTCTGCGATCAAAGTTTCTGCGATGGCTGCGACGAAATTTCCTTGGCTAAATTTTTGAAAATCGAAATCGTTTGAGGCAGCAGCGCGCCAAAGTCTCAAGGTATTGATCGTTTTGCCTCCATAACCCACCACAGGGCGGTCATAGGGGATACCGTATAGGGTCGAAGGTTGACGGAGATGGATCTGAAATCTACCTTCCACCATTTCAAAAGAACAGGGGATTTGAATTTTGACTTTTTCTCGTGGTCGGATCACCTCCCAGGGATCGGGATAATGGAGCCACTGGTCAGGCTTTTCTACCTGCCAGCCATCCTGAATGAGCTGTTTGAAGATGCCATATTCATAGCGGAGACCATATCCCATAGCGGGAAGTTCAGATGTCGCCATCGAATCGAGAAAACAGGCTGCCAACCGTCCCAAGCCGCCATTACCGAGGCCTGCGTCTGGCTCTTCTTCGATAAGATCGAGTGGGTTGAGCTTCTTATCTTCGATGACCTTTTTAACAAGAGGATCGAGTAGCAAATTGGTGACATTATTTGCGAGAGAGCGGCCTATTAAGAATTCCATAGAGAGGTAGTAGACCCTTTTTGGATTCTTTTGTTGATAGCTCTCTTCGGTTTTAACCCATCTCTGTGAGAGAATATCACGAAGCGCGTGAGCCACCGCTTCAAATTTTTCGCGCATGTCTGCCTTCTGCAGGTCGATCGCATTGTCAAAAAGTAGGTGACGGTCATAGAGAGCATCGCCAGAGCCAGAAAATTGGATCGGCCCGCAGCCATACTGCTCGAGCAGCTCTCTCTCTTTTTCCACTGTATCAATCGCCATCGCCATCCCTATTGTAGTTTAAAATTATTCTTTAACAGATCGCGATGAAAGTTGACATAGAATAAAAATTGCGATAACCTTTTCACATGTATGCTCTTGACCTGTCTGTAGAAGAATGGAAAGCTTGGTGCTCTACACAGGGCCATCCTCCCTTTGTTGGTAAACAGGTTTATGACTGGATTTACCGGAAAGCGACTCTCGATCCCGCTCAATTTTCCAATATCTCCTTTGCTATTCGAGAATCTCTCCAGAAGAATTTTCAATGGAATTTACCGGCAATCGATTCCCATCTCAATTCGCAGGATGGTAGTCAGAAGCTTTTGTTGCGTACAGAAGACAATCTTCTGATAGAAATGGTTTTGATGCCCTCCGAAAATCGGACCACCCTCTGCATCAGCTGTCAGGTGGGCTGTAAAATGGGCTGTACATTCTGCCAAACAGGAAAAATGGGCTTTAAACGCAATCTCAGCTCGGGAGAGATGTTGGCTCAAATACTATTAGCCAACCGTTTCTCTGCTCAAAAAGTCACCAATGTCGTCTTCATGGGGATGGGAGAGCCACTCGACAACTATGAGGCTGTTGTCAAAGCATGTATAATCATGATTACTGAGGAGGGTTTGGGGCTTTCGAAGTCGCGTGTGACGATTTCAACATCGGGCTTAGTTCCTGAGATTAAACAACTCGGCCGCGATCTTCCTGTTCGCTTGGCAATCTCTCTTCACTCTGCAGATGAAAAACAGCGGAGTGAGATGATGCCGATTAATAGAAAGTATAGCTTGGAAGAGTTGAAAGCGGCTCTCTTAGAATATCCCTCTCCAGCCCGTTTTGGCATCACTTTCGAATATGTAATGATTGAAGGAGTGAATGATAGCCTCACCCATGCAAAAAAATTGGTAAAGTATCTTCATGGGTTAAAAGCGAAGGTGAATCTCATCCCTGTGAACCACTACCCAGGAAACCCCATGCGTGCTTCGAGTGGTGAGCGGCTTAAGCAGTTTCAGAGCTACCTCAGCGAGCGCTCCATTCCGGCGCCTGTGCGTTATAGTAGAGGTCAGGATGTGAGTGGCGGTTGTGGCCAGCTGGCTGCCAAGCGAGAAAATGAACTCCAACTCGATCCCATCACTCTCCGCCGCCAGAGAACTACAAACAAAGCAACAAACTTATGAACCTATCTCACTATTCAAAAACTAGCTTTTCGACTCTTTTTCCACATCTCTTAGAGTCGCTGCGCAGGCCTACTTATTCAAGTATGTCCTGCGCAGCGACTCTAAAATCTGTGAAAAAATCCTTCGAAAATCAATTTTTTTGAATAGTGAGATAGATTCATGAAACTCCGTCTAATTATTACAGTGCTCTTCCTTGAGTTAATCGCGCTGGGCTTACTCATATTCGTCCATCTCTCCGAAAATATGCATAAGATCGTGGAACACATCCTGATTATTCTCGTGATGGGAACAGTGGGTTGGATTCTGTGCGGGGTCGTAGTTCTTTTTTACAGACGCTTTCTCAATAGGATTCGCTCCAATCGACCAGGCTCTGCAAGCCGGGCTCTCTTAACTCAAGCTCTTTTTCTCTACCGCTTTCTCATTTTTGCGATCATCGTAGTGACGTTGGCGCTGATTTTACTCACCTTCCCTTACATCAGAGGCGTCGGGGTCGGTATCTTAGGCTCTGCAGGTATTGTCGGTATCGCTTTAGGTATCGCAGCGCGCCCCATTCTCCTCAACCTCATGGCTGGCTTTCAGATTGCGATCAATAAGACGATCAATATCGGTGATCTCATCGTCGTAGATGGGGAGACAGCCCGCGTCGAGTCGATCCATCTCACCCACATCATCATTCAAACGTGGGATCTGAGAAGGGTCATCATCCCCATCTCCCGCTTTATCGATCAATCCTTCCAAAATTGGGACATCGCGGATCCAGAACTCATCGGCACCGTCTTTATTTACTGCGACTATCAAATGCCAGTAGAAACTCTGCGCCAAAAAACAGGGCAGATTCTCGCTGAGTGCCCCTATTGGAATAAAAAAAGCTGGAAGCTTCATGTGACTGACTGCAAAGAAAATACGATCGAAATCCGGATCATAGCATCAGCCAAAGATGCCAATGATGCCTTTGAACTCAGAGCCTACCTCCGCGAAAAACTCATCGCCTTTATCAACGCCGAGCACACTCACGCCCTCCCCACCCTCCGCACCCGCGAACTCTCAAGGCCCCTTGTGAGTTAATGAACCCACCACTATAATATCTCCACTTTTTGGAAGAGTGGCAGAGTGGCCGAATGCGTCTGATTCGAAACCAGATTCACCTTCACCGGTGACGGGGGTTCAAATCCCTCCTCTTCCGATCTCTTCCGAAAAAAAACCGGCCGCTGCCGGTTTTTTATTTTCGGAAGAGAGCGAGCGCAGCGAGCTCCTTGGAGTGCGTCGCTCTGCGCCGCCCTTGATTTTCAGAAAGTTAGAAAAAACCTTCTTAGCCGTAACAGGGCGGCGCAGAGAACTTAAGAAAAAAAACAATTCAAAAAGTCTTAATCTCGAATCGAGGTGCGGATGCGAGTTTACAAAGAAGAGGTTATTTTGACCGGATCATCCAATTAGAAGACCTTTTTGCTCCCCATATTTGGTGACCTCGGCGACCGCTACGCCTCCCCCATCAATTAATGCCATCTTCCAGATGAGAATGAAAGATCTCAGGTGCTAAGTATTTTTCTTTCTCGATGTCCCCCATTGGGCAAAATAAGGAGAGCGAGCTTGAAACAACCAATAATATTCCTACATATGGACTGGCTGCTAGAAAGATAAGAACTGCTTTGTTTGCTGCACTATTGGGCAGTAATTGATCACTTTTATTTAGAATCAAGAATATAAATAGTGCAACAGCGGATACCAAAAAAAGTGTTCCAACAACTTCACCTGCGATGCTGAGATTTCTTCTTATCTTTCCAGCTTCACTCAAGCCAGCTGGACCATACCTCCCATAAGCATCTGATATAGAATTAATTGCCATGACTAAACCTCCATAGTTCTGTCAATAATTACAGAGAAGATTTATAAACAGATTATAAAGATTTTTTGCTAATTGTAGCCTCAGCCTTCTGGATAAAATCGTTTGCGCTTAATTCTGAGCTGGCTAAAATTCTAGTTATGAAACATCAACAAACTTTGCAGAGCATTTTCTGCTCTTTCCATATCATCTCAGTCCAACAGTCGTAGCGGATAGACCCGCTTTTTTTCTCAAATTATTTCTATAAATAACCACTTAGGCTTTTAGCCTAGGACTCTCATTACTCGCCAATTTTGGTTTGAGCGTTTTTTCAAATTTTTAATTATGAGAATTTTATGTTAGTTAGAAATCGGAGAGAAATTGATGACAGACATCATATTAGAAATCCGCTGACTGTCCATCAAAATAGGATTGATCTCCATGAAGCAAGAATATGGTCCAATACATTGGCCAAAGAGAGAATCCCTCAACTATTTAAAACAGAGAGGGGCCTCGCTGGCCATATAAGCCAACTACAAAATGAGTTAAATCGTTTTGATCTGAAAAAAGTGAAAGAATGTGAGGTCGATGGAGTCGATGAACTCCGAGAGATCTCGAAATTCATCAAGCGCTCTGTTGAAAAGTCGATGGAAGCCGCCACCATTTCACTCACACACAATTTAACCCTGGAGTTTCACATGACTTCAGATAAATTGATTATTTAACCGAATAGGGGTGCTCTCGAGCACCCCTATTAAGTTTGGACGTTTCGTTATTACGAGCGAGCGGAGCTCGCTAGTAGATCTCCTCTGGGAACGATTAAGATTGGGATAAGTGACAATTTTTTTCTTTAAAAAGAAAGGGGGATTTTATAATATATGTAGAAGGTTCTTAATAACTTGTAATAATTTTAATAGTTACAGCTTTTTCAAATTTTTATAGAGGGGGTTTATATGAAAAAACTTTTTATTTTACTTGCTTTGGCAAGTACAGGGCTCTATGCTGCAGCGACTAGCGATTCGACAGTCACGAATCCATCGCCTAGCAATCCATCAAGTGCTTATAGCGACAATAGCTCGTCTTATAGCAGCACAAGTCCATCTAGCACTGATATGAACAGCGGCTATAGCAGCCCAACGCAAGCAAAACGTCCACTGACACCTGTTCAACCTTATTCGTCACCTGCTGAAGCTTATTCAAGTCCATCGACTAGTAGTCCTTGTGAAAATGCTGGTTCTGCTTATAGCAGCACCCAAAATCCAGCGCCTTCTGCTCCAGCGCCTTCTAATCCATCATTTTCTAATCCTTCGCCTTCTACTCCAGCGCCTTCTTCTTCTAGCACAAGCAGCGGAACTGCACCTGGTTCTTCTTCTTAAACGACTCCATCTCGTCCTCCAAAAGGGGGACGAGATGACTTCTTTTAGAGGTTCAATTTGCGCAGCCTGAGGGCATTCCAGACAACCGAAACTGAGCTGAAGGCCATGGCAGCGCTTGAGATAATCGGGCTTAAAAGAAGACCAAAGAAGGGGTAGAGGACTCCTGCAGCGATAGGTATGCCGATGATATTGTAGATATAGGCCCACAAGAGGTTTTGGCGTATATTGTGAACTGTAGCAATACTGAGATTTCTCGCTCTAGCAATGCCTCTAAGATCTCCTTTGATCAAGGTTATCCCTGCACTTTCCATAGCCACATCGGTACCTGTTCCCATGGCAATCCCTACATCGGCAGAGGCAAGAGCTGGGGCATCATTGATGCCGTCACCCGCCATTGCTACAATATGTTTTTCCTCCTGGAGCTCTTTGACGATGCGATTTTTATCCTGCGGCAAGACCTCAGCCTCAATCCGATCGATTCCCAGCTTTTGACCGATAGCCTTAGCTGTTGTCAGGTTATCGCCAGTTAGCATCACCAGCTTGAGTCTGGCTTGATGGAGGAGTGAAATTGCCTCGGGAGTCGACTCTTTGATCTGATCGGAGGCGGCGAGCAGGCCTGCAGCTTGCCCATCGACAGCCACATAGAGAACTGTTTGGCCCTCTTTATGGTAGTTGTCCACCCTTTGTGAAAGGTCTGTCAGGGCTATTTTTTCATCCGCCATCAATTTTTGATTGCCGATCGCGATCCTTTTTTGATCGACCAATCCAGTGACTCCTTTGCCCGTGATCGATTGAAAATTTGCTGCTTTTTTTAAGGGGAGGCCTCTCTCTTTGGCTTTAGCAACGACTGCCTGGGATAAGGGATGTTCGCTCAACACTTCGAGACTGGCTGAGAGCTGAAGCAGAGCCTCTTCTTGGCCCTGTTTCAGGGAGTAGACCTCATTGAGAACAACTTTTCCTTCTGTCAAAGTCCCTGTCTTATCAAAGGCGAGTGTGTCCACCTTCGCCATCAACTCGAGAGCTTCGCCATTTTTGATGAGAACGCCCACTGTTGCCCCTTTGCCCACACCTACCATGATCGACATGGGTGTTGCCAATCCGAGTGCACAGGGACAGGCAATGATCAGGACCGAAACCGCATTGATGATCGCATAGGAAAGGGAGGGGTTGGGACCTATCCACCACCAGATGAAGAAGGTGAGGAGGGCGGCTCCCACAACGGCTGGCACAAAATAGGCCGTCACGCGATCGACCAGCTTCTGGATAGGTGCTCGGCTACTCTGCGCCTCGCTAACCATCTGGATGATGCGAGCGAGAACTGTTTCGTTGCCCACCTTTTCTGCACGAAGAATGAAGCTACCAGTCCCATTCAAAGTAGCGCCAATGACCTTGTCACCAGGGGCTTTTTCAACGGGCAGTGACTCTCCGGTCAGCATCGATTCGTTGACGACGCTATTTCCTTCTAAAATCTCACCGTCGACGGGGATTTTGTCTCCTGGCCTTACTCTCAGCCTATCACCTCTTTTCACTTCGTTTAAAGGGATCGACTTTTCTGAACCATCCTCCCCAATAATTGTCGCCTTTTTAGGAGATAGGTTGAGAAGAGCTTTGATGGAGCTACTCGTCTTCGCGCGCGCTTTCAGTTCAAACACCTGCCCGAGCGTTACTAGGAGGGTAATGATCGTTGCTGCTTCAAAGTAGAGATTGATCCAACCTGAAGGGTCACGAAAGGAGGGAGGAAATAGATTAGGGAAGAGTGCTCCGATAAGGCTATAGAGATAGGCAACGCCAACCCCGAGAGCGATCAAGGTAAACATGTTGAGAGATTTCACACCCCTCACGAAGAAATAGGAGCCGCACCAAAAAACAACGGGTGTGGCCAGAATGAGCTGTATGATTCCAAAGACTCGGAAAGACAAAACAGAGTGTAGAAACCCCTTTTGGAAGGTTTCCAGAATGACGAGAAGAATGATCGGAAGAGTGAGAACGATACCGATCCAGAGCCTACGAACCATCTGCTGCAGTTCGCGATCCTCCTCATCTGTCGGTATTTTAGGTTCCAGAGACATCCCGCAGAGGGGACAGCTGCCCGATTTCGGCACTTGAATTTGGGGATGCATTGGACAGGTGTAGATTGTCATCACTCTTTTTCATAGAAAAAAATCGGAGTTCTTTGCATGTAAAAAAGAAAAAAGTGAGTTGCAAAGATGCAAGAAAGAGGACTCTACCACGAAGAAATCATCGTCGCTGCTCTCTATATTCTTCTGCCTATAGCCTTAGGGCTAATCCATGGATGGATCAGAGGCAGAGATTTTCTGAAATATCTCTTCCTCTACACCCTTTTCATCAGCGCAGGGATTCAAGGTCTGGCTACCGGCATTGTCCAAATGTTCTTCCCTGAGGCCGTTGTCAAGTTTACAGAGTGGCCTGCCAGTCCCTTTATCCTTGAACTGGGAATGGCCAATTTCTCTTTTGGTGTTTTGGCTATTTGCGCCCTCTGGTTAAGTCGTGGATGGCAATTTGCGGCTGCAGTAGGTTACGGTCTTTTTTTATTTTTGACCGGGATGGGCCATGTGATCGATTTCTTCCTTAATGGCGCCAATCTGGGTAACGCGGGGGGATTTCTCTGGTCTGATCTCTTAGGTGCCCTCTCTCTCTTCCTTTTCGCCCTGCTCTACCACAAACAGCACCCTAGCGTCGCCTTGCAATAAAACCAGAACCATGTTAATTGGTTTATTTTAGAAACAACTTTAATTTTAGGAGAGAGATGAAGAAAATTGTATTTGTTTTATTGACCCTTTCATTACAGACTCTCGCATTGCAGGCACAGCCGACGAAACCCTCGCCACAAACTTCACAACCACAGTTTAAAGATCAGCATGATCAGACAGATACACTGGCGATTCCTTCCGATTCGAGTGAAGAAGAGGAGGAACAAGAGTTGAAAGCTTTAAAAAAGAATAAGCCTACAAAAACAGAAAATGGGGCTGGCTTTAGCTCAGACTAAGTGGATAAAAGACGCATCGCCTACTTTTCGATGGAAATGGCTCTTCAAGAGGAGATGCCCACCTATAGTGGGGGTCTTGGGGTCTTGGCAGGAGATTTTTTGCGCTCAGCCACCTCACAGCACCTTCCGATTGTTGCGGTGACTCTCTTACACCGGAAAGGCTACTTTTTCCAGAAGCTGGATAGTAGCGGCTGGCAGAAAGAAGAGGAGCAATCGTGGCCTGTTGAAAAATACCTGACAGAGCTTGCATCTCGCGCTTCAGTCACCATTGAAGGAAGAGAGGTCGTGATCCGTGCTTGGAGATATGACCTTCAAGAGAACAAAGACACCACACCTATCTTTTTTTTAGACACCGATCTTCCTGAAAATCATGTTAAGGACCGCACACTAACCGATTATCTTTATGGGGGAGATTGGTACTACCGTCTCTGCCAGGAGATTATCTTAGGCATTGGCGGCGTGCGCATGCTCCGGTCAATCGGCTATACCCATATTGAGCGCTATCATCTGAATGAGGGGCATGCGAGCCTCTTAACCCTTGAGCTTCTCGATGAATCGGCTGCAGCACACGGAAGAAAAAAAATCGCTGATGAGGATGTGGAAGCTGTCAAAAGGTTGTGTATCTTTACCACACACACGCCCGTAGAAAGTGGCCACGACCGCTTTTCCATAGAGGAGGTCAATCGCGCTCTAGGAAGACCTGAGCTATTTGAGATGAAGAATCTATTTTGCTGCGAAAATCTTTTGAATATGACCTTTTTGGGCTTCAATCTCAGCCACTACATCAATGGGGTTGCCAAAAAACATGGAAGATTCACTCAAACTCTTTTTGCCAATTATACGATTGAATCGATTACCAATGGAGTCCATCCTCTACAATGGACCTCGACACCTATTCAACAACTCTTTGATAAATATATTCCTGGTTGGCGTGAGGATTATTTTAGTCTCCGTGGTGCGCTGACCATTCCTAAGCAGGAATTGTGGAAAGCTCACCTTCTAGCCAAAGCGCAGTTAAGGGAGTGGATTCGGAATCAGCTCCACCAAGAGATCGATCTCGACACTTTCACAATAGGGTTTGGAAGACGTGCTACTGCTTACAAACGGATCGACCTCATCTTTCACGATCCTGAGTATCTCAAAGAGATTGCAAAACGACATGGTCCTATCCAGATCATTTGTGGGTCAAAGGCACATCCTCATGACCAAGAGGGGAAGAAGCTGATTCAAAAAATCATCAACGCTAAGGAGACCCTCAGCAATAGCATCAAAGTAATTTTTCTGGAAAATTACGATTTAAAAATTGCCAAGTTGATGACAACGGGCGTAGACCTTTGGCTTAGCACCCCTGAACCCCCTCTAGAGGCCTCAGGAACGAGTGGAATGAAAGCGGCGTTAAACGGGATTCCCACACTCAGTGTTTTAGATGGATGGTGGGTTGAAGGATGGATTGAGGGAATCACCGGGTGGGCGATAGGCGTTTCTTCGGAAGCAAAAGTGCAAAGTAATGCCTCTTACGATGCCCGCTCTTTGTATGAAAAGCTCGAAAAGATTGTTCCTATGTTTTATCAGAAGCGAGAAGCCTACCTAGAAATCATGCTGCATGCCATTGCGCTCAATGGCTCTTTCTTTACTACGCAGCGTATGGTCTTACAGTATGTCTTGAACGCCTATTTTCCTTAAGGAGGGTGCAGATGTTTGGAAAAAGATTCAATATCCTATCGATCGCTGGCATCAAAATCGGAATCGATGTCAGCTGGTTTTTTATTGCCTTCATTTTAGCATGGTCTCTAGCAGCCGGCTTTTTTCCTTTTTATTATAAAGGCCTTTCAGTAGGTACCTACTGGTTGATGGGGATTTTGGGGATGGTCGGACTCTTTATCTGTGTCATCCTCCATGAATTGAGCCATGCCCTCGTGGCACGCTCCTACGGCCTTCCGATTTCACAAATCACTCTCTTTATTTTTGGTGGTGTTGCCGAGATCCAAAAGGAGCCAACAAGCCCCAAGGTAGAATTCTGGATGGCCATCGCAGGTCCCATCTGCAGTTTCATACTCGCCTTCATTGCTTACTTGATAGCGAAACTAGGGTTTAGCGAAGGTTGGTCGGTCGTATTCAACGGGATTTTCAGCTATCTCGCCTGGGTCAATCTGATTCTGGCGATCTTTAATTTGCTGCCCGCATTCCCTCTCGATGGGGGAAGAGTTCTCCGTGCTATCCTCTGGGGGTGGAAGCGCGATTTATCGTGGGCCACTAATGTCGCCAGCTCTATTGGATCGGGTTTTGGCTTAGCACTGATTTTTCTCGGAATCTGGATCCTCTTCTTATTAAAAAACTTTCTCAGCGGCTTTTGGCTCATCATTCTCGGTTGGTTTCTCTACCGTGCCGCCACCAGCATGCGCTCTCAATATTATTTGGGGCGAGAATTAGAGGGTGTTCCGGTCGCTAAGTTTATGAAAAAAGAGGTGGCCACTGTGCCCCCAGAGACGACAATCCAAGATTTTATCGACCACCAGGTCTACCAAACGCATCACCATCTCTATCCAGTCACACGTCAAGATGAACTTCTAGGTTACATCAGTCTACAGGAGATCAAAAAGGTCCCTAAATCCGATTGGGGAAAGCAGACCGTCGAATCGGTCATGGTTCCCCGCCCCCAAGTCATTACAGCCACCCCCACCACCCACGCCCTCGATGCCCTCAACCTCATCCAGCAAAGCCATTTCACCACCCTCCTCATCGTCGAAGGCAACAAGCTAGTTGGTATATTGACAGCTCAGGATCTCTTCAAGATCATCTCCCTGAAGTTGGAGCTGGAAGGATAAGAATAAGGGGAGGGCCCCTCGCTTCGCTCGCCCCCCTCCCCTTGAACCCCTCCCCCACCCATGTTTGGATAGGGTTTGTCTGCCTGATTGATTATTTGCCCAAGACATAGCCATCGATCTTAAATGGCATCTCATATATCTGTCGGGCGGTTGCGTCACTTCGTGTCAGCAACCCCCTGCTTTCCCCCTCGGTTCACAAGTAAACTTGTGAACTCTCGGACAACCCATCACAAACCCTCAACTGGAGGCTTTTTGAGGTACCTTGTCCCCGTTGAGCCGCATCTCGCTTTGCCATATCGCTTCCTCGCGACTCCTGCCTGCGAACGGGGCGCACGCGCACTCATTCCCCAGCGTGACTTCGTCTCTTTGCTGGGGGCCCCTTTCGTGTCAGCTCGCAGTAATTCGAAGGGGAGGGCCTCTGCCCCTGAAGCTCATTTTTTGTCTGCGGACGGGGCGCCGTTGCATAATTGCCATGTTGCGTCAGCTACATGGCTTTTTTGCTTCGGTGCCCCACCCGTGCCTTGATCGAGGCAGTGCCGTAAAAGCAGATGAGATCAGGGGATGAGGAGGATTTTGCCGGTGGAGTTGCGGCTTTCGAGGTTTTTGTGGGCGTCGGCCGCTTGGGCGAGGGGGAAAGTTTGGTTAATTTGTAGCTTTAACCAGCCGCTCTGGATACCTTCTAGCACAGCTTGGGCGCGCATGAGGAGCTCTTCGCGGGAGAGGAGGTAATTGAATAGGGAGCCTCCTGAAACGGTGAGCGAGCTTTTCATGAGGGTGTTGGGTGAAATGGGGTCGGCAGGGCCACTGGCGGCGCCAAAAATCACGATATTGCCTCGACGTGCACCGGCTTCAAGGTTACCGGGGAAGGTGGTTTTGCCCACTCCATCGATGATCAGATCGGCTCCATGTTTATCTGTGAGCCGTTTCACTTCAGTGGCAAAATCTTGTTTGGTGTAGAGAATGATTTCATCAGCACCCAACTCTTTGGCAAGCTTTGCCTTCTCTTCAGTAGAGACAGTGCCGATCACACGTGCACCCAAATGTTTTGCCCATTGTACGAGGAGTAGTCCCATCCCACCTGCGGCGGCATGGATGAGCACATTGTCCCCTTTTTTGACTTTACGAAACTCATGGAGGAGATAGTGAGCTGTCATCCCTTGTAGAGGGAATGCAGCTCCCTGCTCAAATGATAGTTTGGAAGGCAACGGGATCAAAGCATGTTCATGAACCAGACATCGCTCCGCATAAGCCCCAGGTTCATGCAGGAAGGCAACTCGATCACCCACTTTGACATTTTGGACTTCTGCGCTGATCTCTTCTACAATGCCTGCTCCTTCTAGACCTGGTGTGAAGGGGAGTGGCACGGGGTAAATTCCCTTTCTTTGATAGATATCGATAAAGTTGACGCCGCATGCTTTCAAGCGGACAACTACCTCATTTTTCTGAAGGGGCCCTAGCTGGACCTCCTCCAGTTTGAGCACTTCAGGACCGCCATATTGGGAGATACGTATTGCTTTCATTGTTCGCTCCACACTATTAAAGGGATTGATGAATTATTCGAGCCCATCACAAAACATCCTAGGTTCCTATTTCCCTCTTGGATGTTGTGTGCATTCATAGCCATTCTGCTCACTGCCCTTTTTTACACGATTTTTGTCAAAATAGGTATACATGAATTTATTCCTGCCAAATTATTGACCTATTTTGGTCTGGCTCTTTCATCTACATTTTTTATGTGGCTTCTTTGGTTTGGTAATTAAATGAAAAAAGTAATCGGTAAGTCAATTGCCCTCGCTGTGCTGGTTCTAGTAGTTCTCTCAGCGATTTTAGTGGTCCGGCGCCTGGATGAAAGGCCACGCACAGACGACGCCTTCCTCTATGCGGATACGGCAAACATTGCTCCTGAGGTCTCAGGTCGGATTATCTCTCTCAATATCCGGAACAACCAGAGCGTTTGTGCAGGCGATATTCTCTTTGTGATAGATCCCGAGCAGTATCAACTCAAACTGAATGCAACACAAGCTCAAAGTCGCGTTGCCACAACGACCCTAGCCCGCATGGAGCCGCTGCTCAGTAAAGGATATGTGACAGCAGAGCAAATTGACGAAACGCGCGCATCCATGGAGAGTGCTCAGGCAAATGAAGCCCTCTCAAAACGAGATCTTAGGAATACTGTGATTAAAGCTCCCTTTAGCGGCAAGATAGTGGGACTCAATTATGCGGTCGGAGAATATGCCTGTACAGGTCAGCCCCTATTCACTATGATTGATACCTCTAGATGGTATGTGATCGCCAATTTTCGTGAGACAGAGATCGCAAAAATGGCAATCGGAACTCCCGTTACAATATATGTTATGGCTCATCCTAAACAGGCTCTGAAGGGGCATGTGGAGAGCATTGGCTGGGGTGTCACGAATGAGGATGCAACGCAGAGTCGCAGTTCGCCCACTATTCCGACAACTCTGAATTGGGTGAGATTGGCTCAACGCTTCCCTGTGCGGATTCTGCTCGATCATCCTCCAGACAATTTGATGCGTATAGGGGCGACGGCAGTCGTTGTAGTCAACTTGTGAGTAGATGATGATGCAACTGCTGCAATTCTTGCGTACAGAACTGGCACCTCGCCCCGGTCGTTTAGCAGATACACTGCGCATCACCCTATTCACCCTTGTAGTGATCATCTTAACAGAGGTCTTCCAAACCCCGCTCCCTGCCTATTCGGCCTTCATTGTATTTTTTGTATCGAAAGAAGAGAGAGCTTCGACATTTTTAACAGCGATTATTGTCACCCTGTCTGCCTCAGTAGCCGTCCTCTTGGCAGTTGCCATTTATATGATTTCAGCAGGGGAGCCGGGCTTAAGATTGCCTTTGATGGCTCTCGTCGTCTTTTGCGGCATGTTTTTTTCGCGCGCCTCTTCTTTAGGGTTAGCCGCCTTTGCCATCGGTTTTCTGGTGACACTTTCTCTGACCCTCATTGACTTTTTGCAACCCACTCCTCCTATTCCACTCGCGCAGCTGCTCACAAAATCGGTGCTTTGGCTCTGGGGAATTATCATGTTGCCCGTTGCGATCGTAATTTTTGGAAATATTTTGAGCGGGAGAGATCCGGCTCAGCTCTTTATTCAGGGGGTGATCGAGCGTCTGGAATTAGCCGGCCGATTGCTGATCGAGCCCACTGCTAACCTCTATGAACGACAAAAAGTGGTTGCCGCTATCCCGATGAAAGCGGAGTCATCCGATCCACGAGTGGTTGCCCAAGTGGGGCGTCTCCTGACCCTTTTGACGGAATGGAAGGCAGTAAAAACTTCCTCGCCAGAGCTTCTCTCTGTTGCTTCTGACTGTGGAGCCTTTCTCCACTCGATGGCACAGTCGTTCAAAGCACAAAAAGCTCCTCAGTTCATTCCATTACATCTCAATCAGTGCATCAAAAAAATGGCCTCTAGCGGCATTTTGAACGAAAGAAAAGAGGCTCTGTTGCTGGCTACAATCATTGACATTGTGGAGAGGTTGTCCCAAATTTTAGAAAAGCCACTTGTCCATAAAAAATTGCCCCGCAAGCTTTTAGTTCCAGAAGCATTCTCCAATCCTGAATATGTCCACTATGCCCTGAAAACCACTCTTGCCATTTTTATTGCTTACATCACCTACAACATGGTCGATTGGCCGGGTATTCGAACCTGTCTGATCACCTGCTTCTTTGTGGCGCTGGGAACCGTAGGCGAGACTGTCCATAAAATGATTTTGCGACTCTCCGGGGCCATTATTGGGGGCATTCTGGGACTGGGAACAGTGATTTTTATCATGCCCTATCTGACCACAATTACCGGATTGTCTATCATTGTTGCAGCGGTCACCTTTTGTGCAGCCTGGGTGGCAACGAGCAGTGAAAGGCTTGCCTACGCAGGATTGCAGATCGCTTTAGCCTTTTTCTTGTGCCTTCTTGTGGGGTATGCGCCTCAAATTGAGTTGACACCTGCAAGGGATAGGGTGGTCGGTGTTCTCTTTGGCAACATCATCATCTTTGTCGTCTTCACCTTAATCTGGCCTACACGAGCTATTGTCCAAGCAAAACGCTCTCTAGCTATGGCGTTGGGTCGAACAGTTGATTTGGCTGAAGATGACCCATTTTTAGAATTCAATGCGGCCCTCACGCGTGCCAGGAATTTCGCCACTCTCGATCCTCTGGAACCTCTCAATGAAAAGAGTAGAAAAGAGAGGATGGATCCTTCATGGATTGAAGCAGTACAAGAGCTAGCAGGGCCCCTTATTCTGCTCTCCAAAATGGATTCTCTCCTCCCGGATCTCGGAAAGGGGCGTGTTTGGCTTTTAGCCTATGCCGATTGGTGTCATATCCTGGTTCAACGTTTAAATGAGCTCTCTGCTCTAACCCAAAAGCAACTCTATCAAAATGAGAAAATACCAGCTGGTGAAGCGGTATAAAGCCTTTTTTGTCCTAGTACTGTTAACAGGATGTCTTCCTGTCCGGGATCCATTTCCTGTCCACCTAGTATCCCCTGCTGAACTTCCTCCCCATGTATCCCCTCCCTATCTCAACGTCGAAATGGTGGTTGATTCAGACCATCTCTATGATTTGCCTGAACTCATCTTGCTCAATGCTCGAATCCTGATACACGCATCGCCTGGGAGCAGGCCAAACAAGCTGCATTTGCTGTTGGACTTACAGAGGCCAACTATCTGCCTCAGCTCACAGCTGACATCTTGAGTGGTTATCAGGTGACTCCTCTTCCTCTTCCAATCATCCCTACTCCTGTACCCCTATTTCCGGGAAATCATCTGACATTGGATACTTCAGAATTCCTACCAAGCTTAGTCATCAAGTGGCTCTTGTTTGATTTTGGTAAACGAACTGCTGTGATTGAGGCAGCTCAGCAGTCTGCATATGGAGCTCGTATCGCCTTTACAGAGGCTCATCAGAAGCTAATATTTGATGTCAGTAAAGCTTATTTTGATCTCGATGCTAAAAGAGCTCAGTTACACGCTGCAGAGGATACCTTGGAAAAAGCAAAAATTCTTCAGGACTCTGCCGAAGCCAAACAAGAGAGAGGCTTGGCGAAAACGACAGAGGTAGCAATTGCTCGGCAGGAAACAGCTAAAGCTATTTTTACTCTCGAACAAGCAAAAGCTGAAGATAACGATGCTTATCATGGACTGTTGGAGGCCATCGGCTTGACTCCCACGCTTGCGTTGCAAATTGCGGGCAGCTCAGACCGTGATCTACCGAAAGGGATTGCAGCTGATGTGAACAGATACATCTGCCTTGCACTTGAGCAACGTCCAGATATTATCGAAGCATTTGCAAAACTCAGTGCAAGTGCTGCAGAGGTTGAAAGTGCCAATGCTTCTTTTCGTCCCACAATCGAACTAGATGGCTTTGTCTATCAAAATATCGGATCACTTAAAATTAATGAGGGAGCGACCAGTTGGGTCAATCGACCGGCAGTCGCTTTTTGGTTCAAATTCAAGCTTCCACTCTACGATGGAGGCACACGAAGGAATCTTTTAAGGATTGCACGCTCAAAGAATGAAGCTGCAAAACAAGAGCTGATAAAAACTCAAGATGAGGCAATCCGGCAAGTGGCAAGGGCCTATGATATGTTCAAAAGTTCACTTGCTGAATACTATTCGGCGATCGCTCTCGTTGAAGCCTCAGATATCGCCTATGATTCCGCTTTCGATTCCTATCGTCAGGGGCTTGGGACTTTCACAGAAGCCGTCACAGCAATGTCAGACAGAGCCTTTGCTCAATATGTTTTAGCGAATAGTCATGCTACAGTACTCACTGCGGCTGCTTCTTTAGCGTTCTCAACTGGTGAGCTCACCTCTATTGATCCACTCAATAGATCAAAAGAGCTAGCCAATCATAATCGATAAAATGGGAAATGGCCGGCTGTTTTTAGGACAGCCGGCGAGGGAAAGCTTAGGTGCTTGGGGTGGGGGCTTCAGTTGTTGAGACTGTCTCAGCAGCGGGTTCTGAAGGAACTACTGTTGGGGTGACCTCGGGTGTTTCTTGTTGAGCAACAGCAGGAGTTTCTTCCACTACTGCAGCTTCTTTAGTGGGCTCTACGACTGCTTGCGCAGTTTGAGGTGCTTCTACCGGCGCGAATATTTGAGAAGTGGGGTTAGAAGGTTGTTGAGGAGTCTGTCTTTGGCCACATCCCGGAAGGATGGTACCGCAGGCAAGTAATACAGTTGTTAATGCAACATATTTTTGAATTGTCATCATATTTTCCTTTTGTTCTCGAAACCGAGGGGAAGATTTTTTTCAAAATGGGTATTTTTTAGCAAGCTAAGTCGTAAAGCATTTGATCTTAAGTTCCTGATGGGTACCTAAAATCTCCTTGCTTTACTTCATTTGCCGTGATAGCACAAAGGAAAATATTCAACAACGGATAAGCGAAATGGTTAAGAGAAATTATGCGATCGTTGGCGCCTCTGGACAGATCGGAAGGGCGCTTTCAGAACATCTTCTCAAAAGGGGACATGGCGTAAAAGCGATCGGCAGAAATGCTTCCAAACTCGCCTCCTTAAAAGCAGAGGGCGCTGAAGTGATCATCTGCAAGAACTTTGCAGAATCGGAACTCTTTGAAAAAATTTTTCCTGAATGCGATGCCCTCTTCGTGATGTTGCCACCGGGTTATGATCAGAGCGATCTTTTGGCTTATCAAGATAGGGTGGGAGAGGCTCTCGTAAAAGGGCTTCGACGATGCGCCCATGGCTCTGTTGTTAATTTGAGCACCATTGGAGCTCAATTTCCAAGCGGTGGTCCCCTCACAGGGTTGCATCGACAAGAAGAGCGGCTCAATCAACTGAACCAGCTCCATATTCTCCATCTGAGGCCAGGCTATTTCATGGAAAATCTCTTCCGCATGATCCCTAGCATCCTTCAGACGGGTAAATTCCATAGCCCAATTAAACCCCACATAGCCCTGCCAATGGTAGCAACACCCGATATTGCGATGCGCGCAGCAGAAATATTGGATCAGTGCGATTTCAAGGGAGATACCATTTATGAATTGGTCGGTCCGCGTCCAGTCACGTTGCAAGAAGCCGCTCCCATCTTGGGACAAGCGATCGGCAAACCTAATCTCTCCTACGAGCTTCAATCGATAGAGGAGGCGCGCAAAGAAATGATAGAATGGGGCATTCCTCCTAAAGTGGCTGCAGACCTCCTCGAGATGTACGAGGCAATCAATAAGGGTTACTTTCTTCCGACGCAAAAATTGACCCCCAATCAGCATGGGACAATAACTCTCGAAGAGTTTGCAAAAATCTTCGCAAAGGAATATAAATCTGAGGCAGAAAAGATGAGAATTCCTATTTAGAGGGGTTTTATGGCAAAACTCTATTATCGTTATGGGACTGTCGGCAGTGCAAAAACACTGAATCTTCTTGCAGTGGCTCACAATTACCGGCAACAGAATAAAAGAGTTTTGTTGATTAAACCGGCTCTCGATGTGCGTTTTGGGAAAAATAACATCAAATCGCGGGCCGGCCTTGAAAAGGAGGCCGACATTCTGGTCGATGAGAAGACCAATCTCCTCCAGTGTCACTTTGTCGAAATCGATTGCATCCTGGTCGATGAAGCGCAGTTTCTGCCAGCTTCGATTGTCGATCAGTTCCGCACCATCACCCACAAGCTCGACATTCCGGTGATCTGTTATGGCTTGCGCACCGACTTTCGCACGAAACTCTTCGAGGGGTCAAAGCGTCTCCTCGAGCTTGCCGATTCGATCGAAGAGATCAAAGCAACCTGCCATTTTTGCAATAAGAAAGCGATCATGAATCTGAAGCATGTCAATGGCAAAGCCAATATCTCGGGACCTAGCATCCAACTAGGTGCTGAGGAGAGCTACTACCCTTCCTGCTTCCACTGCTACACTCTGCATCTCGAAGAGGCGGGAGAAATTCCTGTTGAAGAAAGCCTGGCGCTGGTCTGAAGAAAGCCTGGCGCTGGTTTGAAGAGAGCCTGACTTTGGTCTGATGAAAGCCTTGCGCTGGTTTAGCTGCTCCTATGTGCCTAGATAGAAAGGGCCGCTAGAGGGCGGTATGCTCTGCCTCTCTTGGCGAGGGATAAATCCAAAATAATTAGGGTCAAGGTTGAGCGATTCTTTCTTGGGACAGAAGTAACGCCCTGAAAGTATGCCTATAATCAGAAGAGGAACTCCTGAAGCAGCACCTGCGATGATGTACCACTTGTATTGGTCCAATAGAGGGAGACCATGCTGGGCAATCCAGCCGCTACTGGTAAAATTACCCGTCAAATAGAGGGCGATAATACCACCTATTACAATGGCGAAAACGGCTACGACCGCGCCCATTATTTTTTTGCGTCGATCACACCAGTTGTGTTTGGGTTCTATCAAAAGAGTTTCAGAAACAGTGTCTACTCGCTGACTGGTGGAAGCCATATTTTTCTCACTTTTTTTGCTTTATCTCCCTTAATTATAAAAATTTCATATTAAAACTTGATAAATTTTTCTACTATTTTTGCAAAACGCTCATGTTAAGATAGTTAAAAAAGCATTAAGAGAAGAATGTGAGAGATAAACTGTTGTTTTTCAACAAGTTAAAATTTCTTTGCGCATTTGGGTTAAAAAGGGCGATAATCATATTAGGAGATTTTTGAAAACGAAGGCTTTATGACGTAAGTCACGATCCAAGGAGGGGGATATGAAAGAGAAAGGTGGACTAAACATCCTAGATGCTCTGGAAAACCTCAACACGCTTGTTGATGCCGATTCCTTAGATGAAATCGAGCTGAGTGAGGATGCCCTACTGATTCCGCGTAAGGGGGCTGAAGGAGAGGAAAGAGGGGAGCTCTTCTGGATGAAGGCGGGTCCCAACGAGGAGACATTGGCTGTCATCCGAGAGACTTTCCGCTCTGTGCATGCCTATTTACAGACCTTCTATGCCAAGATGAAAAAGGGTGGCGATACAAAGCGATTAGTCGAAGGGATCAATACGGTAATGGTGCTTGTTGGTGAAGCTGCCAAAAAGCTGGAAACCATGGGAACCCTCTTTAAGCAGCGGATCGCCGAATTTGAAGAGTATAAGCAGCTCCAGAATTTCTATCGCAATCGTGTCATTAAAGAGTCTTTCCGGGAATTTGCTAAGATCCCGATTCCCCATGTGAAGGGGGAAGTATTGCCTGAGCAAAAAGAGGCCGAGGAGGAGCTACAGGCCCTCTTAGGTGAGGAAGAGGTCCAAGAGATAGCGGGTGTGCATCTCTTGAATGATCTCGAGGTGATCAAAAGAGATCATCTCTACGAGCTCTTCTACCTCACAAATGAAGCGGGCCACCACTTCTACACCTATGAGCTTGCGCGCAATATCAAACTGGCCTGTGATTTCGGAGAGTATACTGAAGAATATTTTGGAGAAGATCCTCTTCTTCAGATCAAGAATTGGGAAGATAAGATTCTCCACCTCAAAGCCGAAACTCTCTTAAAACGTTCTCGTCGTCTGATTGAAAAATTCTATGAGGAAGCGCTCCATTATAAAGAGATGGATCTGGTGGTTACGGTCCACAATGCGCTCATGGCCCTCATGTTAGCCTCCAATCCTCGCAATTTGATCCGCCAATTCTCTCTCAAAGGCTGCCACCTATACTTTAATGACTTTCTTCTCTTTTTGCGCTCCACTCTTCTCAATAGAGAATATCAGAAATTTGTTCTTTATAGCCCGCCTGTCGGTCAACCCTTCTTTCAAACCCTCCTCGAGCTGGTCAATAGCTTATGTGCCCATCTCTATACGCTTCCCGCTTTTGAGGAGGAGATAGGGGCCGCATTCAAGCAGATTGTTGCTAGAGTCCAACATCATCCTAGTAAATTAGTTTCTGAAGAGTTGGCTGAAGCGAGCAGCGCGTTGAGAGAGGCTTTGAAAAAGCATCCCAACGGTCCTGTTTTTAAAGCAGTCGATATTGTACGAGAAGAGGAGTCGCATATTTTTGATGCCCTGCACCAAGGAAATATTCCCTCAACAGAAGTGTCGCTTGAACGGGGTGGTGAAGAGATCACGATTTTAAGAATGGCCTGTCCCACCATTCAAGAGATGATTAACCATGCAAATGTTGTGGAAGAATTTAAAACACTCCTTCTCGAATTAGATGCGAAGAAAAAACTTTTGATGATCAACTTTCAAGATCGCACCTCGTGGAGAGAGCATGCCCGCTCACTTGCTCTTGAAGATTTGGCTAGACAAGCCGAATTTGCTGAATCACTGAGTGTAGTGACCCTCGCCAAAGAGACCGATTTTTATAATCAAACAGCCATCTATCAGGAGCTGGATGATGTGGCCACATTTATCCACTATTTTTATGATCATCTCGGAGATGAAGCCACAGGTTATTATTTCCCACCCTTCATCAAAAAAGTGCTCTTTCCTGGCTGGATCAAAGAGATGCTGTCACTTGTCCATGAAAACATTTTTGAGGGGAAAAAGCAACTTTCGTTCCTAGAGCGGCTCGATTTCATAGAACTGGCCTATCATTTCATCAGCTGGAAACTGATCGAAATCACCCAACCTAACTATCTCTGTTTTTGCTCAAAGGATGGGCTCGACATCAGTGCGACATCGAGTGTCGGCTTTACAGCCCTCTTGGGAATCGTCCATCATAAGCGGTGGAAGCAGACCGATTTCGACCGTTTGAATACCCTTCTTTTTGGACCCACATTGATGATCCGTGAGAGATCAGTGCATCCGGAAAGATTGGAGCGTTTAATCTCGATGATCGCCCTTCTAGAATCCCGAAAGAGCCATCTCAAGAACTTTGCTCCACTCTTCGAAAAGGAAGTTTGGGAGTTGGCGATCAAACTTTAAATGAAGCTATTCACAATTCTCCGTGTGCTCTGTGCTCTCTGTGGTAAAATAAAAAAAACACCACAGAGCTCACAGAGGTGGGCTCTGAAAGTTACATTTTAAACTTATAGATCGCCTGATACTTATCGGTCAGGTAATTGAGATAGGGTTTTTCGGAAAGAGTTTCGCGGTCGATCCGCTTCAAGAGCTCTTTTGCAGAGAAGATCTTTCCGTGCTGGTGAATATGGGTGCGTAACCATTCACGCAAGAAGAGAAGCTCACCTGCTTCCACTCTTTTTTCCCAATCGGGAAAATCTTTCTCAAAAGCCTTAAAGAAATGGGAGGCGTAAAGATTGCCGAGTGTGTAAGTGGGGAAATAGCCAAAAGCACCCATCGACCAATGAATATCTTGTAGACAGCCCTCACGATCGGTGGAGGGGGTGATTCCCAGATAGGTTTGCATCAAGCTATTCCATGCTTCAGGCAGCTCCGATACATGTAGAGTCCCTTCGATGAGCTGCTTTTCCAGTTCAAAACGGATAATGACATGGAGAGAGTAGGTGACCTCATCGGCCTCTACCCGGATAAAGGTAGGGGAGACGCGATTGATGGCACGGTAGAATGGATCGAGTGTGACCGGTTCCAACTGCTTAAACTGCGCCTTGAGTGAGGGGAGGAAGTATTTCCAGAAGGGTTTACTTTGGCCAATGCGTGTCTCCCATAACCGAGACTGACTTTCATGAATTCCTAAAGAGACGGCCTCACATAGGGGGGAGCCATAATATTCAGGCAGAAGGCCCATTTCATAGAGGCTATGTCCTCCTTCATGGAGCACAGCGGAGATCGAATCGAAGAGAGAGGTGCGGTGGATCCGCGTGGTGACACGGCTGTCAGAAGGGTGGATTGACATGGAGAAGGGATGGTTAGAGAGATCGAGTCGCCCCTTTTCTTGGTCATATCCCATTGCGGCGAGAATCTCCCTACCAAAGGCGAGCTGCTTTTCAGCCGGAAATTTTCCATGCAGAAAGGAATCATCCACCTGTTTGCTCGCCACAATCTGTCCAAGCAAGGTTTTGAGAGATTTTTTCAGCTTGGAAAAGAGCGCATCGATTTCTGCAGTTTTTGCTCCTGGCTCAAAACAATCTAAAAGGGCATCGTAAGGGTGTTCTTTAAAACCGAGGTAATCGACCTTTTGGCGACAGAGATCGATGATCCGCTCAAGATAGGGTGCAAAGTCTGCAAAACGATCGACTTTCTTTGCTTCTGCCCATGCCACAATCGCTTCAGAGCTTTGACGGGCAAACTGTTTGACAAAAGTGTTAGGAAGGGCAATTGCTTTTAGGAAATCTCTCCTCCATTCCCGGAGGGCCGCTTTCTGCTCCATGGTCAAATCTTTAGCTAAAACGGTACCTGTTTCGAGATCGATCAGCTTCGACAACGCTTTCTGGAAGGTCTTTCCTATCCTTTCTTTGTGGGCCAGACTGGCCATCATCTCTAATTGATCGGCACGCACCACATTGCCTTGTTTGGGCATGTAGGTTTCTTGATCCCACTCCAGAAGATGTGAAATGCTATCGAGTAGTCGGATCTTTTTCGAGAGAGAAAAGAGAAGTTGGTAATCTTTCTGTGACTGTTGGCTCATTGTTAGACTCATTGCGTTTAACGGGTGAATTGAAATTCCATTGGCGATGGACACGCTCGGGAATATTGACGAGGATCTCCCGCACATCGGTCTCTCCCCACTGCGCGACGATTTCAGGGGAAAGTGCATCTCCAAAGAGGGTAATCTCATCTCCAATTTCAGCTTCAGGGATATCGCTGAGGTCGATCATCATAAAATCCATGCAGACGGTCCCAATCATCGGTGCGCGCTTACCTTTCACGAGCAGATAGCCTTTATTGGAAAGGCTTCGATGAATCCCATCATGGTAACCGACAGGCACTACTCCGATGCGGCCCTCTTCTTTTTCGAAGGTATAGGTACAGTTGTAACCAACTGTTGCGCCTTTTTGACAGCGGCTGATCGAGGCCAGTTTTGTGGTGAGCTTCAGAGTGGGTCTGGAACCATTGAGACAGATGCCATAGCCAAAAACGCCGAGGCCAATGCGTACCAAATTACAAAAAGGCAGCGGAAAACGGACCGCACCGCCTGAATTGGCAGCGTGGATCCAGCGAGGGAGAATGGGAAGTGTGTCGATGAAGCTTTTGAATTGCTGAATTTGGGTGCGCGTAATTGGGTCGAAGGATGCTGTTTCAGCTGCGACAAAATGGGTCAACACCCCTTCTAGATAGAGATGGGGGCTATTTTGGATCGCTTCATAAAGTGAGAATGCCTCTTGCATAGAGGCGCCGAAGCGGTTCATCCCTGTGTTGAGGTGAAGATGGAGAGGGATCTGCCGGCGATACTTTTTTCCTGCATCGGCTAAAGCAACGATCTCATCTAAGTTGCTGACAGCGGGTGTTAGCTCATAGCGGGCTGCAAGATCGGCCTCAAAAGGTGGTGTCGAAATGACAAAGATGGGAAGTTGGATACCGCTTTCTCGTAGCCCAATCCCCTCCCAAACATGGGAAACGCCCAAGTAGGGAATTCCTTTGGTGACCGTTTTTTGGATAAATTTGGAGAGAATTTGGCTGTCTGTTCCATATCCATTCGCTTTGACCATGACCATCAGATGGCCAAAAGTAGATGTTAATAGATCGAGATTATGAGCGATCGCATCGAGGTCGACCGTTAAAAGGGCACTAGAGCTTGGCATACTTATATCCTAATACCAGAAGAAGAGCTGTTTGCGGAAGAATAATTGCAAGGAGAGGGGGTAAAACTTGGCTCTCTCCCAGGATGACAGAGGAATTCATCAGAGTAAAATAGGCGATCATGCCGAAAATACTGAGAGCATAGATCAGATAGACTGAGAGGGTGCGGCTGAATCGGAGACAGAAAGGGGCAGGAGCGATCACTGCCAATAAACAGATGAGCGGTACTGTTAATTTAAAAAAGAGAAATGAGGCCGCTTCCGCTTCACGGTCTGTCATTTTGGCAAGGCCGATCTTTTTCCAACCTAGACTATGGAAGAGCTGGGTGATCGACTGCATCCGCGGAGGATGGACCGCATTGAAGAGAGACTCCATATTAAAGCGCATGTGGGGGAAAAGAGAGCTCTCATAGGAGGTCGTTTTGATCAGCTCGCCCTCTGAGGAGCGTTTCAGGGTGTCGACAGTGGTACCGTAAGGGACCTTTTCATAAGGATAGAGGGTTTCGATTTTCAAAATATGGTCGCAGCTTTTTAACCAATAGGCATCGTGCAAGATTTTTTGAGCTGCATCATAGGTCTGAAAGAGAAGAATCGAATTGTCTTCTAAAACGAGCGCATTTACCGGTTTACTTTCCATGCTCTTCGTTTGAGTTTTGAAAAACTGACTCTCAAAAAAATCAATTTGATTGAGGCAAAAAGGTTGCAAACATTGAAAATTCAGGTAAAGAAAAATAGCGCAGACAGCAGCGGCCCCGAGGAATGGCCTCAGGAGATTTTTCAGAGGGATGCCGCCCGTGGCAAGAGCGACAATCTCGAGGCGTAAATTTGCCGTTGTCAAAACCTTGATAGTCGCCAATAAAATGGCGATCGGAATCAAAATATCGGCACGTTTAGTGAATTGACAGCCATAATAGGCGAGTAGGTGGAGGAGCGAAATCTGATGATTTTGGAAATCTTTCGTATGGATCGAGTAATCGATCAAGACATAGACGAAATAAAAACAGCTAATGAAGAGGCAAAAGACCTTCAAAAACTCTTTAAGGAAATAACGTTGCCAGATCCGGTTCATTCGATACCTCGATTCACTCGCCTGAGCGTGGCTAGAGAGGCTATCATGATGAGAGCGTGGGGAGCTAAAAAGAGGGTCGATGAGAGTAGTGGAAGATGGTCGAGATCTTTGCCGATGCAGAAGGAGATCAAGCCGAGTGCTCCCAAACACAAAACGGTCCAGATACCTCTTTTCGACCTCTGACGGCTGATCTCCATTCCAGAGGCGACTCCCATGAAGGTGAAGGTGAAGGCGGCGATGCCCACCGAGAGGCGCCGTGCCACTTCAGACTGGCATTTTTTAAATACCTTCTCCATTTTTGGCTCTTGGACCATCTGCCCTTTTGCATCGGCCATTCTCGCTCTGAGTAAGCTAAATTTGAGATGATCGTTGGAGATCTTCCATCCCGTTTTGCGCAACAGTGCCGCAAATTGGGGAGCCGATGAGGACATCCACTCCTGATGCTCGAGAATGATATTGTCCCGCTTCCGATCCGAAGGAGAGCTCGAAATCAAGCTGACTTGTCGTGCAATCAGTTCACCCTCTACCATTTCAACCTTTTTAGCGATACAGAGGCTCAACCGTTTGGCTGAAAGACTTTGGAGGGCAATGATCAGATCTCCGGCTGCCTCTCCATTGCGAATGGGGTCCATCTGGATAAAGGCATTTTGCAGACGAGCAATTTTGGCACTCTGAAGCAATAACAATGGATTGACGGAGGTCAGATCGTAGACCATTTTCCGCGTCGCCAAATGAGAGGCAGTGGCCATCTCAGAGCTGACATAGAAGGTTCCCAACGCCAAGAGAGCGCTGGCGATCAAGATGGGCGACATCAGTTTTCGCAGCGAAATCCCGCCAGCCCTGAAGGCCGTCAGCTCCCCTCCATGCGAGAGGCGCTGGAAAAGAATCAGGGCCGAAATCAGACAAGAGATCGGGATCGCGATCGGCAAGATGTAAGGAACCTGATAGAGCGTAAACAGCGCAATATGCGCTAGCGGCGCCCCAATCGTCGCAAAGTAGGCAATCTCCTCCAGTCGAATCACCAACAGTATCGCAATGAACGAGACAACCGCCAACCCCAACACCTTCAAATAATTTCTTAGCAAATACCACCAAAAGATCGGCATAGCTGAAAGCATAAAGGATAAAAGATAAAGGATGAAGGGCTATTTTAATCCATCCTCACTCCTTGCCATCAATTAACCCTCTCTTTACAATGACCCCCTCAAAACCAGATGTTTATTTAAAAAAGGAAGATTTTATGGCAGCTGCAATCCCTCCACCCCGATCCCAGTCTCTAACTCCGTATTCTCCAGTACCCTTTAAACCCGTTCTGGGAAAATGTATAGATATTGGAGGTAAATTATATCTTCCCGGATGGTTTCCGAGGGGTGACATCTGTGCAAAGTTCGATGAAAAAAAAGATGAAGAGGGCACTCTTTTTTATCCAGAAGCATCATTTTATTTTGGACATTTTAAAGAGGGGTTGCCATGTGGAGCAGGATATTTTCACTTAGGGGGACAGCGGACATACAGTGTTAAGGTTGAGGGCATCTTTGAAGCTGGGAAGTATAAGGTTGAGAATTTTAACTGGGATGATGGAACAATCTGTAATGGAACATTCGTTAATGGCGGGATACAAGGTAGATGCAGCCATCATATGCTATATTCACCCATTACCGGCTCTGTTGAAGATGGTACGACTGAATTAAAAGGATTTACTGTACTGAGTGATTGGTCTCAATTGGTTGGTGAAGGAAGCGCCATCTTCACATCTAGAACCGGGAAAAGAATTAGATTAGAGGGCTTTTTTTCAGAAGAATGCCAAGAAGAAAAATTTTGTTATGTTCGTAGGTTTTTTCAGGAAGTTTCAGGAAAAGTCATCTCTCCGGAATACACTTTTGAGGGAAAATTCCGTTGGGATCTCCCTTTAAGAGGGACCTATAAAACTGAAAAACCCGCCCCTCCTTACGGTTATTTTCAATGGGCTCTCATTGAAGGAATCATTACCTATAATCCTGGATTTCTCAATCCTTTGAATGATTATCCTCTAGGCACTACCTTCACCGGATCATTTACGGACAATCTTGATAAGTTAAGATTTTTGCTCGGAGAAACGAAATCTCTCTTCCGTGAACCCAGCAGACCGCAGGGCGAGGGGATCATCACTCTGCCAGGAGGGAAGAAGATAAAAGTTCTCTTTGAGGGCGGGAAAATCAAAGAGTTGGGCGAAGAAAAAACAGAAGAGAGAGCTAACAAAGAAAACGAAGCGCGACAGAAAAAAGTGGAGGAGCTGAGTAAGCAGCAATCTGTTTTTGCAAGTGCTAAACGACAGCAGGAGCAAGAGTTGGCTAACTTGAAACAACAGGTGACACAGCTCTCTGACAAGCTGGAGAAGAAAGAAGCAGAGAAGGTCACGCTCAATGCAAGGATCGAGCGCTTGACGGCTGAGCTGAGTCAGAAAGAGGCCACTGAAGAAAATGCGCATCAGCTTGCAGATTTGCGACAGAAAGAAAAGCGTCTTGGACTGGAGATTGAGAGACTGACGAAAGAACTTGAAGGAGCTAATGCCACTATTGAAACTCTCCAAAGTAAGCAGGCGGAGTGGGAAAAGCAGAAGGAAGTGGCGATGAGAGAAGAAGAGCGCTTGAGAGGGCAACTTGAGCAGCGCACTCACCAGCATGCTCAAGCACAGAGGGAAATAGAAGAATTGAAGCAGAAGCTTGTAGCTCCCCAGCCAAGCGGGGACAACACCTTGCAGGCGCGCCTTGAGGAACTGCAGAAGGCTGAGGCTGAAGCGCGAGGTCAAATTGCTAAACTGAATGAAGAGCTTAAGGTGGCTAGGGCTGCGCAAGCGAAAGCTGATGCTGTCAAAGAGTTGTCAGCGAAGCTTGAAAAACCACAAGCTCCTTCGACACCTAAACGACCTCCTGTTGAGGCAAGACGTATTCCAGTTGCGCAGCGGCAAGGAGAGACGATCGCTCTACCAGATGGCAGCAGCTATACTGGATCGGTCAAAGAGGGGAAACCAGATGGGGAAGGTGTGCAAACCTTTGTAAGCCATCCCGAGTTTAGAAAATTCAAAGGGGAATTTGAAGAGGGAGCTTTCCGTAAGGGAACTATCACCTATCTAGATGGGGCGACTTATGTGGGCGAAGTGGTTAATAACAAACCTCATGGTAAAGGTACGCTCAACACCATCGAAGGAGAAACTTTGGAAGGCACCTTTGAAAATGGTGAATTCAAAGGCTAAGTGTTTTGCCTTGTGATTTATTTACAAGCTCTTAATAATTACTGATTTTTAAACTAGGGTAGTTTTATGGCTATTGTTCATCGTGCTCAACCAGCAGATGTTTTTTGTGTGAAGCTTAAAGAGGGGTTGAGGCCACGTAAAACATCTTGTTTTAATAAGTGGCTTGAGTCATCCCAGGTTAAGCGATTAACCGGCAGCTATGATCTTGTCAATGGTCTCTATAAGATTGGAAAAGCGACTGTTGAATTTAAAACAGGCCATACATTCACCGGCAACCTGGGCGGAGTCAAGCGAATGGCATCCGGCTCTGGAGTGTTGACCTTTCCTAATGGGTCACGTTTTGAGGGAACGTTTAAGGATGGGTATCCTTGCAAAGGAAAACTGATTTTCACGGATGGGACTCGATATGTGGGATCCTACGATTCGCAGAGAAGATTTATCGTCCATGCCAATGGCGGCGAATCCATTTGGCAGGTTGATAGTGATGGAGAAGCTGGGTTTGCAGGACTTGGTTATTCAAGCGATTTCATCTTCACTGGGGAGTTTGACTCTACAGGCAAACTCCAGGGAGAGGGAACCATTCAAATCGCTAAAATAGGAAGCGAGCTCAAGGGGTATTTTAATCAGAACACGATGGAAGGGACCTTAATTTACTCAGAGGAGGCCATACGTGAAAAATTCGTAGGGCTCTTAGAATGGTCTCTCAAATGCTATTCTAAATCATGTGACCTATACGATTTTGAAAAAAAATTGATTCGAGGCGCCCTCACCCTACGTCATGGCCTTTATGGCCTTTCAGATGGTGCGATCTATGAGGGACCATTTGATGGAACAGATCCTCATGGAGAGGGTAGAGTCATCGAAGAGGGTGTTCACTATAGGGTGCGCTATGACCAAGGGCAACTACTCGAGAAAATAAGAGAAAATCCACCTCCGCCACCTCCTCCAGGGGGAGCAGCAAAAGCTGGCGGACTCAATCTAGCTGGAAGATTAGAGAGACAACAGGCAGATAAAAATGGTTCCAATTTAGAACAGGGTTTGCAAAATTGGGTCAATGAAGCGCCTCTGAGTGAAAAAAGTGACCGCGAAAAGGCCAAACGAAAGATCATGATTTTGCTTGAAACACAATCTTCATATTTATCACTAGCAGATCTTGGACTTACTTCTCTTCCTCCCCAAATTGGTCTGCTCACTCAATTAACGTGGTTAGACCTGAGTAGCAATCAACTCACCTCTCTGCCCCCTGAAATTGGTCTGCTCACTCAATTAACGTGGTTAGACCTGAAAGTCAATCTACTCACCTCTCTGCCCCCTCAGATTGGACAACTTATTCAATTAATCAGTTTAGATCTGAGCGACAATCAACTTACCTCTCTACCTCCTGAGATAGGACAACTCACTCAATTACCCAGGTTATACCTGATCAATAATCAACTCACCTCCCTGCCCTCTCAAATTGGACAGCTCACTCAATTAACCGTGTTATCCCTGAGCGGCAATCAGCTCACCTCTCTGCCACCTGAGATTGGACAACTCGCTCAATTAACCAGGTTAGGCCTGATCTGCAATCAACTCAGCTCTCTACCTGAAGAAATTTTATCTTTATCAAGAGCTGATATAGACGTATCGCATAATCCTCTCTCCCCACATGTCATCGTCAATCTCCAACAGGTTACAAGCGCTCCTGATTATCGTGGCCCACGCATTCAGTTTTCGATATATGAAGCGAGAGGCACTGAAGAGCCTACTTTGGGTCAATTGCTTCAAGAGCTCTCTCAAGCTGTCCAGAGGGAACCTCTTCAACTCATACATCTCATGCAACATGCAGAAAATGTGCGAGCATGGCTCTCTAGGCTTTCTGCGATTGGAGATTACAAAACTAAACGGCAACAGCTGGCTCCGGTGATTTATGAAGCCATTGTCCACGCAGAGGCTGATGAGGGGTTCAGGCAGATCTTTTTGAACTGTATTGAGGGAGCAGCAGAAACGTGCGGCGACCGGATGGCTCTCTCTCTTCTTTACATGGATCTGCAGCATGAGATTGCGAAAGCTCTCAAAGCTCAGGATTTAAAAAGATTGGCCTATTTGCTAGGTCATGGAAGCTGGGCCCTCAGCGAGCTTGAGAAAATTGCTGGAAATAAGGCACGCTCGCTTCACTTCGTCGATGAAGTTGAGGTCTATCTGGCCTATCCTGTCATGCTCAAAGAGAGGCTTCAACTTCCCATCGTCATCGATACGATGCTCTATTTCAGATGCAGCTCTGTCACAGAAGCCGATTTACAAGCTGCCGAAGAAGTGATAAGAGGTGGTCTTTCTAATCTAGACACTTACTGCGACACTCTCGCCAAAGAGCTCACCTGGCACAAAGCTCTCGAACAGCGCGCCGATTACAAAAATCTCAGGAATAAACGCGACTCTTCCGAAGATCCAGTGGCCGCACAAGAAGCATTCCTTAGTGAAGTGAAGAGCCTGACCCTGCAGGTTCTCTCCAAAGTGGGCTATCCACTTTTCATTCAGATAAAGAGGTAAAAGGAGTTTGCGCAAGCCATGGACCTCTGGTAAGGCAAGCAGTCACCGGCGACTCGGGATCTAAGAATAAAGGTGATGATTGGTAAGTTTTTCCCTTTTGCCATAGATTTTAAAAAATAATATAATAAATATTATTAAAACTTTGGGGAAAAAACTATGGTACAAGAAACACAAAAGAGCGCAACTTTAGAAAATCAGATGGCGCGATTGATTGCCAGGGCTGCTTATGATGAGAAGTTTAAAAAAGAGCTCTTGAGTAATCCGGGCGAAACTTTAAAGAAATCCAATATCGCTGTGAAACCCAATGTAGAGGTTCGCTTTATTGAGGATAGTGATAAAGTAGTCTACATTAAAATTCCTAGAAAAGATGAGTTAGATCTCTCTGATGCAGAAATTGCACAGATTACCGGTGGACGCGAAAGCGGGCCCTTTGATCTTAGCCCAAAATTGGTACTGAAAATTTTTGAAGGTTTGAGATCAGTCGCTCAATGGTTTAAAAATTTATGAGCTTGACTCGATGAGCAAGCCAAATTTCCTAGAGGCGCAGCTTGCACATTTCCTTTTGACCTATTGCTCGGAAAGAGCACCTCTTCTCCTGGGGCTATCCGGAGGGCCAGACTCGATGGCCCTCTTCTGGCTTCTGAAGAAGGTGGACTATCCTTTTAGCGTGGCCCATGTGGACCATGGGTGGAGGGAGGAGAGTGGTGAGGAGGCGGTGCAGTTGAAAGCACTCTGTCAGCAGCATCAGATTCCCTTCTTTGTCAAACGTCTAGAGCCACTTTCTGTGCAGAGAAACCTCGAGGATGAGGGACGAAAGGCGCGATTGGCTTTTTTCAAAGAGATTGTTGTGCAGGAGGGGCTTGAAGGCGTTTTGTTGGCGCATCAGGCTGATGATCAAGCTGAGACGGTCTTAAAGAGGCTTTTTGAGGGAGCGAGCTTGCCCAAGCTGAAGGGGTTATCAGCTAAAACAGAGATCGATGGGCTGACGATTCTTCGTCCACTGCTCAGAGTGAGGAAAGAGGAGATTCTGCGCTGGTTAGAGGGCGAAGGGATCAGCTATTTTTTAGATCCAACAAATCGAGATGAACGCTTTTTGAGGGGCCGTATGAGAAGAGCTCTGATGCCGCAACTGTCACAATCTTTTGGCAAAGAGGTGACACCCAGCTTGTGCCGAATTGGGGAGTCAGCTGAAGAGCTGAGCGCTTTCATCGAAGAGCAGATCTCGCCTTATGTGCAGCGCATTCAGAGTGGAGCCAGTGAGCTCTCTCTCGATTTTGCACCCGATCTTCCTCAATCTCCCTTTCTTTGGAAGATGGCGATCCGCTATCTATTCGAAAGTCAAAAGATTGCACTGTCAAATTATCTATTGGAAAGTTTGTTAAAGCACTTACAACAGGGGAGTTGTCATAAATCCTTTAAAATAGGTCAGCGGGTTGTGCAGCTCCATCGTAAAAAGTTGACTATTCGGGGGGTTGCTTGGGAATGTGAAATCGGTTATGATAAGGAGCTGAAATCAAGTCACAATCTGAAAAGCATTACTTAAAAAAGTTTATAGTTTTATAATCTATAAAATAAGCACCAAAAAAATTTTTATTCGTTATGGCAAATGATAAAAAACTAAAGCCCGATCAAAAGAAAAGTTTCCCGACGACCTTTTTCCTCTTTCTTTTGGCGATCATTTTATTGGTCATTACTGTCCAAAATTTTATGACGACCAAGCATGCCAAAGTGGCTTTCAGCCATCAGGTGGAACATCTGGTCAACCTCAATTTGATCGTCCCCGAAGAGAACCGAAAAGTCTCGTTGAATGATAATTTAGTCACCTTCAGTGGAAAATTTCGTGAATCGGAGACCGACGAGGGGCTGAAGCGCTACCAATATCTCGAATTGTTAGATCAGAATCACAAGCTCAATACCGAACGGGAGGAGATTGCAAATAGTCTCAATCGGTTGCAAAACGAAATTTCCGAGTCGGCCACTCTCTTTTTTGAAATCAGTGGAGAGCCGATCCCACCGGGCGGTTTCCGTGTTGTCGAAGAGACCTATAATATTCCAAAGCGTCAAAATGCCATCGTCATCACGCAATCTTCTTCAAAACAGTTGATCAATCTGCGGATGATGAAGGATAAGTTTGCCCAACTCGCAGCCTCTCCTACGGAGGAAAAATTCAATCAGTTTAAGAATGAGCTTTCTGTTTTGATCGGCAATTTCCGCTCCCCTGCCCTTGGCATCGGTGCTGAATCGATGAAGCAGGAGCTGAAAACGATGGAGAAGTTAGTCGAAGAAACGGCTGCGCCCTCCATGCCGATTCCTGCCAAACTAGCTACCTACAAACAGATTTTGGACCAGCTTCAAATCATTGTCGATGCCCTCGACCAGCCTGTCGATAATATCCGCCTGAGTGAGCTCCGTACGGTTCGTCAGTATAAAGAAGAGATGGACCGTTACAATGCGGTCTCGCAAGGCTTGGAGCAGAATGTGACTCAGCTCGATAGAGCGCGCGCTTCCGTTTCCAATGTGATCTGGTATTTCAACAACAAAGAGCTCTCGACACGTGCTCTAGAGCGTCAAGATCCAGAAACCTTTGGCCACTGGTTTGCCGGTGCGAAAGAGGAGATGGAAAATTTTAAAACCAACAAAGGTCTCTTTTTCAAGGCGCCTGACCAACCCCGCAATTTAGTCCTTGAAAAGACCTTCAAAAGCCAAGAACCAGCACCCAATTACTTCAGTTACCTTTTGACCATTCTCCCGATCTTGCTGGTTGTCTTGCTACTCTACTTTGTCTTCTCAAGGCAGATGAAAGGGGTGGGTGGGACAGCGATGACTTTTGGGAAATCGCCCGCCAAGATGCTGCAAAAAGGGCAGAACAAGGTGACCTTCAAGGATGTGGCAGGCATCGACGAGGCTAAAGAAGAGCTCGTAGAGATTGTCGAGTTTCTGAAAAATCCAACCAAATTCACAGCCTTAGGGGGAAGAATTCCGAAAGGGGTCTTACTGATTGGCCCTCCAGGCTGTGGAAAGACGATGATTGCCAAGGCGGTCGCAGGGGAAGCAGATAGGCCCTTCTTCTCGATTGCAGGTTCCGATTTCGTGGAAATGTTTGTCGGGGTAGGAGCGAGTCGGATCCGTGACATGTTTGATCAGGCTAAGAAAAATGCTCCCTGCATTATCTTTATCGACGAAATCGATGCTGTCGGTCGCCACCGCGGTGCGGGGATTGGCGGGGGCCACGATGAGCGTGAGCAGACTTTGAACCAACTTCTCGTAGAGATGGATGGTTTCGACACCAATGAGGGGGTCATCCTCATGGCAGCCACGAACCGGCCCGATGTCTTGGATAAAGCGCTTCTCCGTCCTGGCCGTTTTGACAGGCGGGTAGTGATCGGTCTTCCTGATATTAAGGGTCGTTATGAAATCCTCAAAGTACATGCGCGTCGGATCAAAATCGACCCTACAGTCGATCTCTTTGCAGTCGCGCGTAGTACGCCAGGCGCTTCTGGGGCTGATTTGGAAAATCTTTTGAATGAGGCTGCCCTTCTGGCTGCACGTAAAGCCAGATCGGCCGTTACCAGCGCAGATGTTGTCGAAGCGCGGGATAAGGTTCTCTATGGTAAAGAGCGTAGAAGTCTCGAGGTGGGTGAGCAAGAACGCAAGACGACAGCCTATCATGAAGCAGGACATGCGATCGTAGGTCTTGTGGTCGAACATTCTGACCCAGTGGAAAAGGTGACGATTGTCCCTCGAGGGCTATCGCTCGGGGCTACCCACTTTTTACCAGAGAAGAATCGATTGAGTTATTGGAAGAAAGAGGTGGTTGACCAGCTCGCTGTCTTGATGGGTGGTCGTGCCGCTGAGGAGATCTTCGTAGGCGATGTCTCCAGTGGGGCTCAGCAAGACTTCTCTCAAGCAACCCGATTGGCGCGCAGTATGGTCTGTGAATGGGGAATGAGTGATAATCTGGGAACGGTCGCCTATGACGAGCGCTTTGATAATGGGGGGGGCTATGCGGGGCTCAACTATCACGAGAAGAGCTATTCTGAAGAGACGGCCCGTGCCATCGACATTGAGGTGCGCAATTTACTGGAAGAGGCTCACAAAAGAGCCGTCGATATCATCCATCTCAAGCGGGCCGAGGTGGAGCTGATGACACAAATGCTCATCGAGTTTGAAACCCTCGATGCGAAAGATGTGCGCGATATTCTCAATAAAGAGTGGGATCCCGAGAAGAAGCGTCAGCGCATGAAAGATGAAGACCAGCTTTTCAAACGCAATACGGAACTTCCTCCACCTCCACCACCTCTCGAAATCAAAAAAGATAATGGACGCGACCTCGGGCTCAGCCCAACCTAAAATCCCCGTAGGCAGCCTTGGAGTTGACGGCGCTAAAATCCCCGTAGGCATTCTAGGCGCTACCGGCATGGTAGGGCAGAAATTTGTCGAACTGCTCCACCACCATCCCTGGTTCCAAATTACTGCTGTAGCAGCTTCAGATAGGTCATGCGGCAAACCCTATAAAGAGGCCGCTACCTGGAGGATGTCTACGCCGCTTCCCGCCGAGGTGGGCAATCTTACAGTCAGCTCCTGTGATTCTGATCTGCCCTGTAAAATCGTTTTTTCGGCTCTTGACGCCTCTGTGGCGGGAGAGATAGAGACAAAGTTTGCTAAAGCAGGCTACTTTGTCATTTCCAATAGTCGTAATCACCGCCTCGACCCAGATGTGCCTCTCCTTATCCCTGAAGTTAATCCCAGCCATCTTGAGCTTATAAAAACCCAATCTCATGCACCTGGAATGATCCTCACCAATCCTAATTGCTCTGTGATCGGCCTTGCCACCGCACTCAAGCCGCTTGATGATTTCTGGAGCGTTGAACAGGTCCACGTCACTACTTTACAGGCTGTTTCAGGAGCAGGTTATCCAGGCGTGCCTAGCTTTGACACACTCGACAATGTGATCCCCTATATCGCAGGGGAAGAGGAGAAAATTGAGACAGAACCTCTAAAAATCCTGGGCACCTTGCGAGGACGCACCATCATGCGCCACCCCATGCGTCTCAGCGCACAGTGCAACCGAGTCAGCGTCGCCGATGGACATCTAGCCTGCGTCTCAGTGAAGTTGAAGAAACGGGCTGCCTTTGACGAGATGGTGGAAGCCTGGAATCAGTTCACAGCAGCTCCTCAGAAGCTTCAGCTACCCTCAGCGCCTAGACAGCCGATCATCTATCACCCTGAAGACAATTATCCTCAACCCAAGCTCCACCGCCATTTAGAAAAGGGAATGGCTGTTTCTGTAGGCAGACTCCGCCCCTGTCCACTTCTAGATTGGAAATTTACAATTCTCTCCCACAATACGATCCGGGGAGCTGCAGGTTGTGCAGTGCTGAATGCGGAGCTTCTTTACTCCACCTTTCTTAAGAAGACGATGTAGGCTTTGGAATCTGGATCAGAGGGCTCAACTTCGCGCACCGTGGCGTCGTTGCAGTGGAGCCAGCGCTCCTCTCCCGCCGTCAGATCTCTCACATCGGCCGTATAGTGGCCTCCATCAATGCTGCTGCCAAGGTGGTTGATGAAAGCGATGATCTCATACTCATCCCCTTGGACCGTCACTCGACGATCTGCAGGGAAGGCCACAGCACAGTCGAGTTTCTTTAGTTTATTTTCAAACCGTTTCAGATGGATGATGAGAGTGTCAGGGGAAGCTTCGATTTTGATCGCTAATTCAAAACGATCTACCGTAAGCTTCTTATTCACGACACAGGGCTCGTTCTTTTTCTCGGGAAGGAAGTAACCATCGATGAGTTCTTGGAAGCTTTTTCCCTCTTCAATTGCTATGGAAAGATGATTAGTAGAATTTTCCCCACTCTTATGTCCACCCTCTCCTTTTCCTGGAATCTTATAGGAAATATAATTATAGGTTACCATGGGTCTCCAGTCGAGCTGGTCCAAAAGAAGGCATAGAAGGTCATGGGCATCGTGCTGAGCCGTTTCGCTTCCTTCTAAAATCGATCCTGCTCGCAGGAGGAAGATCTCTTTACGGAGTTTAAGCAGGGCCGTCTTGCTTCTTTGCTCGATAGCTTCAGACAAAAGAGCAAACTTATTTGTGGCTAATGCCCTCAGAGGCTGCAGATAGTAGAGTGGCTGTAGGCAGGCGTTGAGATAGCAGCTGTTGCCGATGTTGGTAAGGCCAGAAGGTCCTGTTACTGCCTCGGCACTCTCTTCTTCCTCGCTAGCAGTGTCATAATTTTCATCGGCAGCAGAGTTTGGGGGTGGTGCAGCGCTGTCAGGACGGGCAATCTCGCAGATCTCAAAGTCGAAGTTGAGCGCTTGAAGTTCCCGAGCCACATGGATGAGATCGAGCTTGGCTAGGGTACTATCAGAGATAGGCCTAAGGGCATCTAGCTTTTTATAGATCTCCAGAGTCGTTGTTTCAAAACCTTTTAAGGAGAATGTAGCTTGGGTGGAATCATAAAATTTTGTCGAGAGGCGATTACGTTGATCGAGAAAGCCCTCTTTCTTGAGTGCTTGAAAAATTTCACGACCCCCAAGATGAGCTGGAGTGAGCCGAGTCGGAGTGGTTGCTTCTGCATGAAAAGAGGCCCCCTTCTTTTCTAAATAGGCATAGACAAAGATGATCTTTCTTTCAGTAAACAACCTGAGGAATTGACTTTTCCCGAGAGCTTCACATGCTTCTTTGGTCTTTTTTCTCCATCCCTTAGCATCTGGATTTGTTGCCTTTTTCCAGAGCATTCTCAAGTAATCCTGAGATTGATGAGTGGAGAGAGCTGCCCGGAGGTTTCTCGCTGCGTTGAGGATCTGGGAACAGGCATCGCGTGTATGCTGGCCAAAATTCTCTTTCACATGGTAGAGACGAGTGGTTTTGTCATCATATTTAACAATGTCACAAGGCTCGATGTTGTTCGGTAAGATTTGATCGAATACCAGGTAGTTCTTGTCGGAAAGATAGGATCTGCAATAGGTCTCCTCATCTACAGCTTTCCCCCTACTGTCACAGAGCTTTTCCAAATAGGTCAAGAAGGCAGCTTCCTGGCCCTTGAGCTCTTTCCAGAAAGGATAGGCAGCTGGATTGAGAACCTCTCCACTCTCTTCGAGGATAGGGCGCTCCTCTTTTAGGGCATCTACAATGGCCTGATGATCATTTGGAAAGGCCTTTTTCAGCCGCGCTATCACTGAACCTGGAGCGGGTTGCAGCGCTTTTTCAATGGCGCCTCGATGGGTGGCGATGAGGGGCAGCTCAAGGATGGCGCCTGAAAGTCGCGATTGCTGAACTGTTCCCTTGTCTGAAAGGTAGCTCATCTTTTCTTCATAGAGACTATCCATGAATTTCCGGATCCCTTTGCCGCCGACAAAGGCTTTGACATCGGTCTCTTTCACCTTATCTTCAACTGTGTTGCCCATCCAGGTTCTGGGCAGTTGTCCTCCATCGGTACGTTTTAAAAGCCTCGCTCTCAATATGGTGCGAAAGTCGTCAATGAGTAAAGCATTATAGTCTGCGGTGAGCTGATACCACTTTCCTCGAATTTTAAAGTAGCTTTCATCTTGATAACGGACCTCTGCTTCTAAGCAGTCGATCAGACACTCCTCGTGGAGTCGCTTGGCCTGATCGACAAACCTCAATTGGCCTTCCCGCCAAATGGATAAAAAGGTGTCGGAAGTGCGGCTGGGGTTGTCCTGCTCCATTTTTTCCACAATTTCCTGCAGGGTGGGTGGCCTGGCAGGAAGATCATCTTTGAAACGGCCTTTCTTGGCGTACTGGATGGCAAACTGATCGGCCGATAGAAATTCATAGACAAAGCGGTGGCGGAAGGAGGCGGGGAGAGGCTCCCCCTCCTGATAGGCCTTCCAGATGGCTTCTACCAACTCTTGATCGAGTGTCGAAGCATCGACCTGCGCAGGTTGGACGAAGTGGAGAAATTCAAATAGTGGATCGGGAACAACCGCTTTCCCATCCGTCCCGAAGGTGGGCTCTCGATGGGTATATTGATAGAAGAGGCGAAAAATCGCTGGATAATCTTCGATCGCAATCCGTTTGACGATACGCAGTAAGCCTCCCATCGTCACTTTGACAACAGGAGCTTTAGATTTTTTGGTAGAGGAAAAAGGGGGTAGGCCCAAAAGTGCGGCATTGGATTTGACGGAGCACTGGATCGATTCCACCAGGTAATAGAGGGTGGATATTTTGTAGAGCTCCTCACCCGAGGGATGGAGTAACTTTTCTTCGAGATTGGGACCGACGAGAGGCCTTCTGCACAGTTCGACAATGTTCTTGGGGTCTAGAAGATATTCAGCGATGCGTGCCGGATAGCCTTGATGGACACACCCTTTAATCACCCGGAAGGCTTGGCCAGAACTGAGGACCACAATTTCCCGCTCTGGGACCTTGCGGTAATAAAAGAGAAGGAACTCCGTTCCTCTCTTCTTTTTGAGAGGGGGTTTTTCTAGCTCTTCCTCCTTCTGCGCCTCTTCATTCAACTTTTTGACGAGATCAGGGAGGATGGCGATCTTTTTCGCATAGACTTTGAGCTTATAGTCAGGACTTTGGAATTCACAAGGAAGAATGCCAAACTCGCGGTGATGGGGTGCCATCACAGCCTTGACTACTTTTCCCAATTTAGTTTCAGTTGTCCCGACTCGGCGAAGATCCAGCCACTGCATAGAGAGTGGCTGGACATTTAGGTGTTGGGTCTTGGACGATGGAGAGGACATTTCATGCCGCCGGTGCCGCCATGGTTGCTTTTCGGCTCAGTTTGAGCTGGCCTCGCTCATTGATATCGAGGACCTTGACATTGATCATTTCGCCCTGCTTGATATGCTCGAAGATGTTTTCGACGCGCGTCTGGGAGAGCTCAGAGATGTGGCAGAGTCCCTCCTTGCCGGGAAGGATCTCGACGAAAGCACCGAAGGCGACGACAGAGGTCACCTTGCCTCGGTAGACTTTGCCAATCTCGACCTCGCCAGTGAGACCTTCTATGATCTCTTTGGCACGCTTCATCGACTCAGGATTGCTCGAGGCAATGCTGATGAGGCCCGAATCATTGATATCGATGTCAACGCCGGTCTCTTCGATAATCTGACGGATCTGTTTGCCCCCAGGACCGATGACGATAGCAATTTTGCTCGGATTGATCCGCATTGTTTCAATGCGTGGGGCATAGATCGACATCTCTTTTTTGGAATGGGGAACGATCTCCAGCATCTTTTTCAAGATATGGATGCGTCCCTCTTTCGCTTGCTCCAGCGCGGCTTTCATGATCGCGAGGGTAATTCCTTCGACCTTGATATCCATTTGGAAGGCGGTAATGCCCTCAGAGTCGCCGGTGATTTTGAAATCCATGTCTCCTAGAGCATCTTCTAGGCCCAAAATATCGGAGAGGATGGCCACTTTTTCGCCTTCTAAAATCAGCCCCATCGCAATACCAGCGACAGGTCGCTTGATCGGGACACCTGCATCCATCATCGCCAGACAGCCGCCACAGACAGAAGCCATCGATGAGGAACCATTCGATTCTGTGATGTTCGATTCCAGACGTATCGTATAAGGGAAATCATCTAAGGAGGGGATAGCTGCTTTTAACGCTCTTTCTGCCAATTTGCCATGTCCCACTTCTCTTCGGCCAGGTGCACCGATCCGTCCCACTTCACCTACAGAGAAGGGGGGGAAGAAGTAGTGGAGATAGAAACGGGCGAGCCCTTCGCCGTTGAGATCCTCAAAGCGCTGTCCCATGCTCTCGCCACCCAGTGTACAGACAGCCATTGTCTGCGTCTCCCCACGGGTAAAGAGGCAGCTTCCATGGGTACGTGGGAGGATATTGGGCTCAATGTCGATGGGACGGATCTCTTTCACACTGCGACCATCGGCGCGCACCCCTTTCTCGAGGATGAGCTCCCGCATATATTTTGAGGAGATCTGTTTATAGGCCGTCTTGACAGCGATCTCAGAATAGGCGCCGCCCCCTTCAGGGGCCAAATGTTGCAAGACTTTCTCTTCAATCGAACCGATCGACTCCTCTCGCTCTTTTTTATTGGGAATGCTGAGCGCTTTTTTGAGCGGCTCGGCAGCGAGATGTTCGACAGCAGCGATTAAATCGTGCGGCAAAACGCGCAAGTCTTCTAAATTTTTGCTCTTTCCCACTTCTGACTGCCACTCGTGCAAGCCTTTGCAGATTTGACGGATCGCCCGATGACCCGTTTCGATCGCTTCGAGCACCTGCGCTTCTGTCAGAAAGTCGCAATAGCCCTCGATCATCAAAATGGCCTCTTCTGTTCCCGCCAGCAACAGGTCGAGTTTCGAATTCTTCATCTCTTCGAGAGTGGGGTTGATGCAGAAAGCACCATCGACAAAACCTACCCTCACACCCGCTACAGGCTTGATGAGGGGGATGTCGGAGATGACGAGCGCTGCCGAAGCAGCGCAGATCGCCAGGGGGTCAGGGCTGTTAGATCCATCGTAAGACCAGACATAGGCCAGCACTTGGACTTCATTATAATAGCCTTCCTGAAACATCGGACGGATGGGGCGATCGATCAGACGACAGATTAAAATTTCCCGTTCGGCAGGCCGGCCCTCTCTTTTGATGAATCCCCCGAGCGTTTTTCCCGCTGAGAAGAACTTTTCCTGATAGTCAACCCGCAAAGGGAGAAAATCGACCTCCGCATCGGGTTTTGGAGCCGCACATGCGGTGGCAAAGACGATCGTTTCTCCCTGTTTTACCAGGACAGCACCGCCAGCTTGTTTGGCAATTTTTCCCGTCTCGAAAGAGAGCTCTTTTTGATCAGTTAGCTTGATAGTTTTAAATTTACGTTCCATTCAATATCCATAGAAAGGGGGCAAGAGACAGAAAAGACCCCAAATGTTTCTGAAAAAACCTTAAACGAAAAAGAAAGGTAAGAAATTATTTTCTTAGATTGAGTCTCTTAATGAGGTTTTTGTATCGTTCGGTATCGGTAGAGTTCAAATATTCCAGCAGTTTGCGGCGCTGGCCCACCAGTTTTAAAAGAGCTAGTCGAGAATTGTGGTCTTTTGGAGCTCTTTTTAGGTGGTCTGTCAGCTCTGCGATACGCTCTGTTAAAATCGCAATTTGAACGTCTGCCGATCCAGTATCTTTTTCGTGCAGTTGAAATTTCTTGGTGATTTCTTCCTTTGTGCCTTTATCTAGCGACATGTAGAGCATCTCCCTATATTTTTATGCTTCTGAACATCCATTATACCGCAAATTCTGTTTTCAGTGAAGGATTAAACTTTGGAGTCTAAGATGACTTCAATGTAAGCCTGATGCGTCGGGGAATTGCTGGAGTGCATCACCACTTTGAAGGGGATGGTGATCTCACCCCGCTCTTTTGCCGCCGCCAATTCTTTGTGTATGATTTTTTTTAATTCTTCTGAAACAGGCTCGAAACGATATTTTGAGAGCATTTTTTCAATGAGCAGCTGTTCATGATTGCGATCGATCTCTTTGCCGTAAAAGTGTTCCATTGGATATAACAGAATGATTACTCAAGAGGAGCGTATGCAAAAAGAGACCACTTATCAAGAAAAAATTCGTATAGTTGAACCTTGGTTAGAAGAAATTATAGATGTAGTAAAAAAAGATTTAAAAAACGAACACCTTAAAGCAGATAAGCCGTTTTGTAAAAAATATTTTTTAGGGAAAAATCCGGCACAACTTTCTGTGAAGGAGATGGCTGATGCCTATCGGGTCGATATCGCTCAAGGAAATGTGGGCTTAGGTGAATTCATTGCGACTCGCTGGCTTCTTCGCCATACAGATATCTATGCCTATTTCGAGGAGAAAATTAAGGGAGTCAGTGAGGATTTTGAACAATTGGACCAATTGCCCCAAGAGCTCTCAGATAGTCTCATGCTCTCTTCAGTGAAACATTTTGGCGCGAAAAAGAGCTACCTCTTTGCCATCTTTAACTCGGTTGTCTTCCCTCCCACAACCTATAGCCGTTTAAAAGAGCTTGCCCTACAAGAAAGGGAATCTACAGAGAAAGAGGCGGCTGCTGAGAAAATAAAAGAGACAGTCGAAACGATGCAAGCAAGGCATGTGCGTGAGATGACAGCCCTCACAGATCGTTATGAAAAAAAGTTGCTCGGTATGCAGAAAAAATATCTCAATGATGTTGCAGGGTTGAAAAAACAGATCGCCCAACTGCAGAAGAAGTTGTCATGCACGAACACGACATCGCCTTTATGAATGAGGCACCAAAAATTATCATGCCCGAAGATGATATCGCCTTCATGAAAGAGGCGCTGAAAGAGGCGCGCAAGGCTTATAAGGAAGGGGAGGTGCCCATCGGTGCGGTATTGGTCTTTAATCAGAAGATCATTGCTCGGGGCCACAACCAGGTGGAGCTTCTCAAAGATGCGACAGCGCATGCGGAGATGCTCTGCATCGGCAGCGGGGCGCAAGGCTTAAGTAATTGGCGCCTTCTCGATACAACTCTCTACAGCACCGTCGAACCCTGTTGTATGTGTGCTGGAGCGATGTATCTCTCCCGTATCAAGCGGCTTGTTTGGGGAGCTCCCGATCTACGTCATGGGGCTAATGGCAGCTTTGTCGACCTCTTCGCCCTCAAATACCCCACTCATACCATCGAGATCACCTCAGGTATTCTAGCTGAAGAATCAAAAGCACTCATGCAGGAATTTTTCCGTGACCGAAGAAATCAAAAAACTGATTGAAGAGATGGTCTCAAGCCAAGAGACCAAGCTACTTTCCTGTGGCCGCATGCTTGTGCCGCGTCTCACTACTGAAGATGTGTTGCAGCCAAATGACTATCCGGAGCTCGAAAATAACCCCTATTTTCGTTACGAAGAAGGGATTTTGGCGGGCATGCAGACGATCCGTACAGCCCTCTTGGCCTATTTCAAAGAGAAGAGTTGACTACATTTCTGTGATATAGTCTCTTCTATCTAAACTTGCCTCGAACCGTTTTTTTAACTCCTCATTTAAGAAGTAGTGGATCTGCCGCTTGCCATTATTAGATAAGGCAATCAGGTACATATTGACTCCTGTGATTTCATCATGCTGGCCTTTCGTCTGATAGAATTTCCCTGATGTCTCAAATGAATAGTGGGGTTTAAATTGGTCTTTGTAATGTTCAATGACTCGCATCAAAGGCCTTCGATCTTTGAAGTGTTTTACGATCAAAGCCACTGCAGCGATCAAGCTGGCAGCGGCGACACCTCCGCCTGCCCAGATTAAGCTTTTGATCGTTGTGAGGGAGAGTGTTCCCATTTGGGGCCAAAAATTGAGGAGTTTCTGTTGATGCAAGAGAGCGATCACCCCAATCGCGCAAGTAATTAGAGCGGCTGATCCCAATAGAGAGAGGATGATTTTATGTGGGGTGAAGGATCCGGTGTGGTAATGGATTTCCGGGCTGATGGGCTGAGTCATACTCTTCCTTAAAAGTTAAAAAGATTTAATCTTGTCTTAAAATTTTTCTTTTGTCTAAGAAATTTTGTTTTAAGGTCCTTGTGAGAAAGAGGTGAACTTCAGGATCCTTTTTATTAAAAAAGTAGACGCAGTGGATAACTCTGGTTGAGTCGGTTGAATAATCTTTATAGTGATCCGCTTTTACATTAAATTGTCGAAAGCTCTCTTTTTCTGCTTTAAAGTGCTTTTCTAAGGGTTTTCTTGCTTTACGATCTAAAACAGTGAGAATCATAAAAGCTGTTAATGTGGCCAACCCAGCGAGAGCTCCCCCACCCAATAGGGCCCATGTCGGAGTCGTTCCGATCGAAAAGGGAAGGTGGATAAATCCTTGCATTTCTAGGTAGCTCACCACCGCTAGAGCGATCGTTAGCAGGGCAAGCCCACCCGCGACCCCCAGAATGGCCTTACTCTTAGTAGTGATCACCCCAGTATGGTAGTGGACGCTGATTGAAGCTGGATTGATTGACATAACTAACCCCTTTATACTTATAATTATAAATTAAAAGTATTAAGAAAAAATTAAGAATTAGTTTTTATGTCAGCTCTTTTTCTTTTTGCGGTTGGAGATTTTTTGCATACGGTCGCGCTCTCGGGGGGTGAGAGAGGAGTCGCCTGAGCGGTGGATCTTGTCGAGCATCTGGTCCATAAAGAGATCATCATCTTCCCTAACGGGGGTGATATCGATGATTTTTTCTTCAGGGGGAGTGCGGGTTTTGCGTTTGGGGAGATCGAGGTTGAGGGGAAAGGGGTTTTCGAGTTTCCAGACAAAAAGTCCAATCAGGAAAGCGAAGAGAATGGCTGTGAGGTCGGCGCAAAAGGCGATAAAGTCGCCGTAGGAGAGGTTCATGAGAAGGGCAAGGCCGAGGTAGAGGGCGACAAGCCATTTCGCTCTGATACGGATGAGGAAAAAAAAGAAGAGCTCGAGGTTGGGATTGAGCATTGCCCATAAGGTCATGAGAGCGAAAACAGGAGGGCTGCTACCCACGAGAACGGCTGGACTGGAAAAGAGAAAGAGGATGAGAGAGCCAACAAGACCAGCAACGAGACCACTTCCAAGATAGAAGAGGAGGAACTGTTTGTTGCCAAAGCGGTAGGCGATTTCTGAGCCTGAGAACCAGAGCAAGAGCATATGAAAGATGATAGAAATCAGCAGTGCGAGCGAAATGCCGATTCCCGCGGAGTGGAGAAAAAAGTAGGTGATCGGTTGCCAAAGCCAGCCCTTCTGGAGTCCCACAAGGGAGAGGGCAAACCATGCGCCTGGGCCGGGTAGATGCCAAAAGCGTTCGCAGAGATAGGTGAGGACAGGGGAGAGAAAGGAGAGGGCAGCGGTGATCCAGATCAGCCATTTGACGCTGGTGGGGGTTTTATGAGGTCCGATGAAGAAACTGGAGGCTTGCATGACTTGTCAGACTATTTTATAGTAACTCTATGATTTCGCTCTATCAACAGCCGCTCGCTCTTTTGACCGATCTTTATGAGCTTACCATGGCATATGGATACTGGAAAAGTCAAAAGCTCGACAACGAGGCTGTCTTCCACCTCTTTTTTCGCCGGCCTCCCTTTGAGGGTGGCTACACAGTAACTGCAGGATTAGAGAGTGTGATCGACTATCTGCAACAGTGGCATTTCGCTACTTCCGATCTCGACTATTTGGCCACACTGCGATCTGAGACGGGCGAACCCTTCTTTGAAGAGGCCTTTTTATCCTATCTGCAGCAGCTCAAATTTACCTGTGATGTCGATGCGGTGAGAGAAGGGGATATTGTATTTCCCTATGAGCCCTTGGTTCGTGTCCAGGGGCCAATCATCCAGGCGCAGCTTTTAGAGACTCCACTTCTGACTCTGATCAATTTTGCCACGCTGATTGCCACCAAAGCGGCGCGGATCTGCCAAGCTGCAGGTGAAGATCCTGTCTTAGAGTTTGGTGTCAGGAGGGCTCAAGGGATCGATGGGGCGATGACAGCTTCACGTAGTAGTTATATCGGAGGCTGTTTTGCCACCTCAAATACACTCGCGGGGAAACTGCTCCAGATTCCCGTGCGAGGGACCCACGCCCACAGCTGGGTTCTCGCTTTTGATTCCGAATTGAGCTCCTTTCGTGCCTATGCTGAGGCGATGCCCAATAATTCTGTTTTCTTGGTCGATACCTACGATACGCTTCAGGGTGTTCTGCATGCGATCGAAGTGGGGAAATGGCTCAAAGAGAGAGGAAAAAAGTTTCTCGGTGTCCGCCTCGATTCGGGCGATCTAACCTATCTCAGTATAGAGAGCCGCAAGCTGTTAGATCAGGCCGGTTTTTTTGACACAAAAATCTATGCGAGCAATGAGCTCAACGAAACGTTGATCAGTGATCTCAAGCAGCAGGGGGCTAAAGTGGCTGTTTGGGGTGTGGGGACCCATCTGGTCACAGGTTACGGACAGCCAGCTTTGGATGGCGTCTACAAGCTTTCTGCTTTCCGAAAAAACAAGCAAGATCAGTGGGTCTACAAGCTGAAACTTTCGGAAAGGTTGAGTAAAATCTCCGATCCAGGAATTCTTCAAGTGCGACGCTTTTCGGCACCCGATGGAAGCTATCTTGCCGATGCGATTTTCGATGTTCCGCTCGGGATTCAACCTAACAGCCGGATCATCGATCCTCTCGATGCGACACGTTATCGGGTCCTTCACTCCTCTTTGCAGACCCGCGACCTATTAGTCCCTGTCTTCCGTGAGGGCCAAGCTGTTTATGAAAAGCCGACTCTTCAAACGATTCAGGCCTCTTGTCGGAAAGAGCTCTCCCTGTTTCACAAAAGCATCAAGAGATTCTATAATCCCCATACCTATCCTGTGGGCATGGAACAGCGCCTCTATGATCTCAAGATGGATTTGATCGATCAGGTGCGTGGAGAGATAGCAAGGTGAGAGCCCTATTGATTGTCGATCTGCAAAACGATTTTCTTCCCGGTGGGACTATGGGCGTTCCGTCAGGTAATGAAATTATTCCGCGGATCAATCATCTTCAAGAGAGTTTTCCACTCGTCGTGGCAACCAAAGACTGGCATCCTCGCAACCATGTCAGCTTTGCTTCCAACCATGGGAGGCAGCCCGGAGAAGTGGTCGAGGTCAGTGGCTTGAAACAGATTCTTTGGCCCAACCATTGCATCCAAAATACAGAGGGAGCCCAATTTTCTCCGGAACTCCATACCGAGCGTATCGCTCAGATTTTTCATAAAGGAGTAGATCCCTCTATCGATAGCTACAGCACCTTTTATGACAATGCCCATGCCCGTTCCACAGGCCTAGGGGACTATCTCAAGCAGCATCAGGTCGATGAAATTGTCATTGTAGGACTCACGACCGATTATTGCATTTTGTACTCAGTTCTCGACGCGCGCAAACTCGGTTTTGAGATCATCGTTCCTCTAGAAACCTGCCGAGGCATCGATCTCGTCCCTGGTGATATCGACCGCGCCCTCGATGAGATGCAGAAGGTAGGAGCGAAGATTGTCACAGACTATCGAACGTTAGATCACAGGCTGTCTGAAAAGCCCCCAGGATAGCAAGAAGGCAAAAATCGATGACTCCTTCCTCATGAACATCAAAATGCCAATTATCATTGAATAGCTTGAAATTGGGGCGAGAAAAGGTCACCAGATAACGTTTCGGGTTGTCTGCATGAGTCAGCGAAAAGGAATTTCCTAGCCAATTCATAAAGCCCCTAGCGATCATTTGGCGGGAGGGCAGGTAGATTTTGTATTCAGTGGGATAGAGATTGAAGATTTCCGCTGAGAAGCCCCCCAGAGCCTCCCCTTTTTGGCCCACCACATTGATCATGGTATCGCTTTTATGGCGGACCGCCTCTCCTCGCGCCAAAATTTGATCCTCTTTCCCATAAAAGGTAAATGGAGAGGGCTCTTTTTGGGTATCTCGAACCACCTTTCCCACTCTCTCCCCTTTGACGGTTTCAATATAGAAAACTGTGCCCGAAGTGAGATTCTGGTAGCGGACAACAAATTCACGAGCCCCTAAAGAGAGCATCGCAAAAGTGCATAAAAAGAGAAAAAGCCCCTTCATGGTCGTGTGTTATATCAAGTGGGGGGCGATTGTGTAAATAGCTCCTTTTGCTGTCGCGTGGGAGCGCCTCTCAGTGTTCGTCGATATCCTTATTAACCTGAGTTTTGGGTTGATTTCCCTCACACTCAGGGATTTTTTCGGCTGATCTTGTGTTTTTTTGCTCGTTTATAGCGCCTTCGGCTATGAACTTCGCAAAAAAACCCAAGCTCATCTCGAAAAACTCCTCTGATTGCGAGGGAAATCAACCCAAAACTCAGGTTATTACAGAGCATTAGATCTCGCAGGCTGGAGTGGCTTAAAAAAGGGAGGGCCAGAAAGAGTTGGAGTCTTCCTGGCCCTGGGGGAGGGGGTAATTGCTTAGCGTTGGGTGATTTGGTCGATTACCTGGAAAATCGTATTCAATGTTTGCAACCAGCCTGAGTCTTCACTGGCGTCCTGCTGCAGGATGTTGACATTCGTCGAAGCCTGGGTCATCATCACCTGGGCTGTCTGACGGAGGGTAATCAGACTGTTTTGCAAGTTCTCTCTCTCGGCAGAATACTGTTCGTTTTGGTCCTGAACTCTATTGATCGCAGATGTATTAGCATTAGGTGGCAGCTGGCTGAACCGGATTGCGGCATTGGCTTTGTTCAACTGGTTTTGTGCCGAAGCGTTATCAGAGATCTGCTTCGACTCGGTCAAAACAGTTCCCTGACGAATGGTCATGGCGCTCACCAGAAGAAGAAAGATGATCGAATAATAGTTCATTTTTTGGCTGTCGCCAGTCGACGGATCCCCGGAGCTCGGGGCGGCTGCACCCGCGTGGTATTTAGGAAGAGAAACTGCTTGGCTTTCCATAATTTATTATGCCTGTTTTAATTAAGTTGCATCTAGTATATCAAATTAATATTTTAATTTCAACTATTAACCTGACTGTGAGGGAAATCAACCCAAAACTCAGGTTATTATTAACCTTGGACCTGTGGTCTTAACAGGGCGCTAAAGGTCATATTTTCTAAAATTCCTAAAAGTTGTGATCCCTGCTGGATGGTTTGTAGACCCTCATCCGTAATAGAGTTCACGTTGGCTTCACCGATCTGAGCAGCCTGTTGGCTCATATTGAGCTGATCACAAATCACCTGCCTTTCGGCGGAGATCTGCATATTTTTTGCGTTAGCCTGTTGAATGGCTCCTCTGTTACCTACAGTTTGATACCAGAATGTCCTCGAGTAGGTATCGAATGGGATGGGGTGACTGCCCGGTCCCAAGTGGCGGTGGGGGACTAAGTGATAGTGCTTATCTATTTGCTGTTTTGGGATCGATTGAAGTTTCAACTCACCTAAACGGTAGTTGAGCTGCTGTTGGTCATGGGCATTTTGTTCAAGCTGCTTGGCATGGATCTGGGCGGTTTGTGAGGAGGTATTCGCAGCCTCGAGGAAGCAAAGATAGGCGATGATTAATGGGTCGACACCCCCCTTTGAAGAAGCCTCATGGCTCGTGGATGGGGTGGCAGACGTTGCTGCTGCTGCAGGGTGTTGAACTTTCATGATAACCTTTTAACCTTGGACCTGTGGCCTTAATAGGGCGCTAAAGGTCATATTTTCTAAAATTCCTAAAAGTTGTGAACCCTGCTGGATGGTTTGTAGACCCTCATCCGTAATGGAGTTCACATTGGCTTCACCAATTTGAGCCGCCTGTTGGCTCATATTGAGCTGATCACAAATCACCTGTCTTTGGGCAGAAATCTGCATATTTACTGCGTTAGCCTGTTGAATGGCTCCTCTGTTGGCCGTAGTTTGAAACCAGACAGATTTTGTGTAGGTAGTGTACCTACATGGAAAACTTTTGCCCGGTAGCATGGTCGTGTGGTGGTGGGGAACATAGTGATAGTGCTTATCTATTTGCGCGTGTGGAATCGATTCAAGTTTCAGATCAGCTAAACGCTTGTTGAGCTTCTGTTGATCGCGCGCATTTTGATCGAGCTGCTTGGCGTGGATCTGCGCCGTCCGTGAAGAGGTATTCGCCGCCTCAAGGAAGCAGAGGTAGGCGATGATTAATGGGTCGACACCTCCCTGCGAAGGAGCTTTCTGGCCCCCGGATGGGGTGGCTGATGTTGCTGCGACCGCTGCATGATGTTCTACTTTCATGATTATCCTCTAAATAATTTTTTCTGATTTAAACTCTTGCAATTTGGTTGGTCAGACTGGCCAACATCTGAGCGAGACTGCTACCTTCCTGGATCGCCTGCTGACCCTCATCGATAGTGGTATTTTCGTTGGTCATATAGATCTGACCACTCTGACGGAGAAGCGAAATCTGGTCTTCCATCACTGCGCGAATCGCAGAAACCTCTTGGTTTTGAGATTGAAAGTTATCGAGAGTTTGGTTCCCCATTTTTTTGGAAACGATCCGGTAGTTTTTGATAACATATGTGGGTCCTCCGTTGGGCTTCTGTTTAAGCCAGAGGGTCAATCTTCTGGAAAAGAGCTGAGACCAGCGAAAGAGGACGAAGTTCATGGCATTTTCTTCTGCAATTTTTTTACTTTGGGCGTAAGCATTGGCTTGAAGCTGCTTGGCGGTCACTTGAGCCGACTGGTTATTGATCTGGACAGCCTCAAAAATTGCCATATAGGCAAGGATTAAGGGATCAGGCCCACCCGATGAGGGGGCTTTTTTAGAGGGTGTGTCGGTCACCCTGTGGGAGAGGTGACCTCCGTGAGAATCTTCATTATTATTAATAGAAACAACTGTCATAAACAACCTAACTTGTTTAGTATAAAAAAAATAACATACAAGATTATATCAATTTAAATTTTATTATTCAATGATAAATATTAATATTTTTTAATAATCTTAATAGAGTCTTGATGTTTCTGTTTGAGCTAGTCAAAAATTTTCTAATATGGGAAATAGAGGGTATGGTTCAACTTGGAACGCCCGCGCACAATCCTCCCCATCGAAGAACTCTCAATATTTTTGTTCTCTCTATGTTCTCGGTGGCTGTCGTCGTGAGTTTGCGCAATCTGCCTCTCACAGCCCACTACGGTTTCTCGGGCCTCTTTTTTTACATCTTGGCTGCCATTCTTTTTATGATCCCCTATACCTTCGTTTCAGCTGAGTTAGCTTCGGGCTGGCCAAAAGCAGGGGGGGTCTTTATTTGGGTCAAAGAGGCCCTAGGAGAAAGGTGGGGCTTTTTTGCCATCTGGATGCAGTGGTTTCACAATATGACCTGGTACCCTGCGATGCTTGCCTTTTTGGGCTCTGGGATTGCTTACCTCTTTTTCGATCCTGAATTGGCCCAGAATAAGACCTTTCTATTGATCGTGATCCTTGTAGGAATCTGGCTGATCACTTTCATCAACCTCTTCGGTATCAAAGTTTCAGCTCTCATCAGCACCTTCTGTGTGATTGTAGGGACCATTTTTCCAGGGGCTCTATTGATTCTTTTAGCCATCATCTGGCTCCTCCTTGGGGAGCCCTCTGCTATCTCTTTTGCCCCTTCCAAATTCATCCCCGATCTGAGCCATCTCTCCAACCTGGTTTTTCTAGCAGGGATTGTGCTGGCCGTCTCAGGAATGGAGGCCAACGCCAACCTGGCCCGCGAGGTCAAAAATCCGCAGAAGAACTATCCAAGGGCCATTTTCATCGCAGTTTTTATCGCTTTATTCATCCTCGCTTTTGGCTCCATCGCTATTGGAATTGTGATTCCAGGCGAAAACATCAGCTTAGTTTCTGGGCTCTTAGATGCCTTTGAGAAGTTCCTCGCCTCCTTTCACCTCAAGTGGTTGATGCCTTTGATGGCCATTTTTATCATTCTGGGTGCTGCAGGCGAGCTTAATGCCTGGACAATCGCCGGGGTTAAAGGGCTTTACGTGACGACTGATTATGGCCTGCTTCCCCCCATTTTCCACCGCACGAATGAGTCTCAAACACCCACCAATATGCTTTTCTTCCAAGCCGTCATCGTGAGCTTTTCAGCTTTCCTCTTTCTCTATATGCCCAATATCAACCTCTCCTATTGGATTCTCAGTGCATGGAGTGCTGAAATGTATCTTTTTGTCTATATTTTGATGTTTCCTGCAGCACTGATTCTTCGCTACCGAAAGCCCCATATTCCACGCGCCTATCGGATTCCCTATGGCAATTTGGGCATCTGGGTTGTCTGCATAGTAGGGACTGCCGCCTCTCTCTTTGCCTTTTTTATCAGCTTTCTCCCACCCCAGCAGATCAATGTGGGCAATGTCACTCATTATGAAATTTTGATGATCGTCGGCAATCTGGTGATTATCGCCATTCCGCTGGTCATCTATGCATTGCGTAAACCCCACTGGAAGCTCAAAGCTCTCGAGGAAATCCGTCTCGAAATTCATAAAAGCACACACTGATGAGTGAATTGCAAATCTTGCGAGATCTCGCAGAGAAAATCATGCGGGAGAGGGGACTAGAACCCGATTTCCCCCCTCAGGCAAAACAACAGCTTGCCCAGATCCATGGTCCTGCCTCCTCTCCCAAGGAATGTTCGGACCTTCGTCATCTTCTCTGGTGCTCGATCGACAATGATTCCTCGCTCGATTTGGACCAGCTGACCTACGCGGAAGGCTCTTCTCTTTGGGTGGCCGTCGCTGATGTCGACGCTATAGTTGCCAAGGGCACACCTCTCGATCAGCACGCCCAAAAAAATACGACCTCTGTTTATACGCCTGCTCAAGTTTTTCCGATGCTGCCCGAACAGCTCTCGACCAATTGGACTTCACTCAATGAAAATCAAGATCGTGTGGCCCTTGTCACTCAGATTGCTCTCGAAGAAAAGGGAGCCATCACCTCCTCCTCCATTTTTTTAGCGACGGTGCGCAACTATGCAAAATTGACTTATAACGGGGTGGGTAAATGGCTAGAAGGGAGTGGTCCACTTCCTGATAAGATTCAAAAAGTTTCCCACTTAGAAGAGAGTTTACTCCTCCAACATCGACTGGCGCAGCTGCTGAAAAAAAGGCGAGAAGAGGCAGGAGCGCTCCTTTTAGAAACGGCGGAGGCGGAAGCTGAAGTTGTGAACCAGCAGATCGTCATTAAGGGACAAGAGCACAATTTCGCCCATCAGCTCATTGAAGAGTTCATGATCGCAGCCAATATCGAGATGGCGCATCATCTCCAAAAGGCTTCGCTGTCTAGCTTAAGGCGGGTCGTGCGCACTCCAAAAAAATGGGAACGCATTGTCGAAATTGCAGCTGAATTGGGAGAGAAGCTCCCTGATGAGCCCGATGCGCAAGCGCTCAACCAGTTTTTGATCAAAAGGCAGAAGGCCGATCCGCTTCGATTCCCTGAGCTCTCACTCAGCATGATCAAACTGTTGGGGAGGGGAGAATATATCGTCCAAACTCCCGTAGAGAAGCCTATCGGCCACTTCAACCTAGCTCTGAAAAATTATACCCATTCGACAGCACCCAATCGCCGCTTTCCCGATCTTGTCGCCCATAGGCAGCTCAAAGCCTTTCTTTGCCAAGAAGACCCACCCTATTCTACTGACGAACTTCTGCAGTTAGCAAAGCACTGCACTGATCAAGAGGATGCGGCGACAAAGGTGGAAAGACAGTTGAATAAATCGGCAGCTGCGATCCTCCTGGAGCCCCAAATAGGCGCTGTTTTTCCAGGTATAGTCTCGGGAGTTAGCTCAAAAGGGAGCTGGGTGAGGATCTTTCAGCCTCCCATCGAAGGTAAAATCGTTCAGGGATTTGAAAAGCTTAAAGAGGGAGACCAACTCTCCGTTAGGCTGCTGAGAGTAGATGTGGAGAGGGGATATATTGATTTTGCTCGAGTTCAATAAAAAGATGGCCCTCTTGGTAGAGATGGATGGTTTTCCGACCATTCTCGCAAAATAAAACGCCGTAAACATCTGCCTTCCCATCTAAGAAAGCATTGTATGCTGGGCTGAGAGCGACAGGTTGCTCTTTTTTAAGCCACTCCTCCTTATTCCTGATAGCCTCGTCCACATAGCTTTCCATTTTCTCCATCTCATCGTCTCTCTTGGCCAACATCACAATCAGGATGACCATCTCAATAGAGATCGCTCCAGCGCCACAGGGTAAACAAGCTATATGGTTTGGAAAAGTGCCAAGGAGGCCGGCTACAAGAAGGGTAAGGCTGACCATACCTACTGCGGTCAGCGGCTTGACATGGCTGGAAGTAAGGTGCTGGGGATGATAGATAATCTCCACCTGCGAAGAAATAGGGGATGACATCCTTCTAGTATAACTTATTTTTATTTATAAATTATTAATCGATTCATCATTTCTGCGGGGTGAAGGGCTTTGACTCCGAGACCATGTTCGATCTGTTGGCGACATGAGAAGCCTGAGGTGACGATGGGGAGGTTTGGGAGGGAGCGAATCTGAGGAAAAAGGCCATTTTCAGCGATCGCCATCGACATCTCGTAATGGTTCTCTTCGTAACCGAAGGAGCCGGCCAAGCCACAGCAGCCTGATTGGCTGAGGATAAGATTGGGAAATCGATTTTTCAAAGAAGCGTGAGAGAAAAGGGCCTGTTCATGACAGTGAGGGTGGTAAAAAAAGGAGTCTTCATAGCTCTGAGGAGGCAGGATTTCTTCAATCGGAAAGGCTTTAATTGAGCTACCTATCAGAGAGGAGTAATCATCTTGGAGAGCACTTAGACAGCTGGGTTCCAGAACAACGAGGGGACCTTCCACCTGTTTCAGACGCTCGGCCAGCTGCTCCGCCTGCTTCTTGGCCTCTTTCAACATTCCAGCAGAGAGAAAAGGCCTTCCACAGCAGAAGGGAGGGATAACGGTAACCTGGAAGCCAGATTTTTCTAAGAGCTCAACTGCAGCGATACCGATTTCGGGGTGGTAATATTCGGTGTAGGTATCGACGAATAGGGAGACTTTCTCTTTCCCTTTTTTGGCAGTATGGCCTTTCCACCAAGTGGTGAACCGTTTTTTAGAAAGAGAGGGCATGGCTCTTTCCGTTGTGATTCCTATCGCTTTGAGGAATGGTTGAGCCAACTTTAAAAGGGGAGGAAACTTCGATCCCCATGCCGATAAGCGGTGCAGATTGCCAAAGAGACGATTTTTAAGAAAATAGCCCTCCTTTTCTTGGTATTGGTAGAGCTGTTCGATCTTCATTTTCGCCATATCGACTTGGGAGGGGCACTCCTTCTTACATCCTTTGCAAGCAAGACAATAGTCGAGGACATCGAGAAGACCCTTTCCTGTCCATTCTGAAAGAGGGATTTGCTTATTGAGGATGGAGCGGAGCGATTGGGCGCGTGCCCGTGTCGAATGCTTTTCATCTTTGAAGGCTTGGAAGGAGGGGCACATCAGTCCGCTCTGTTTTCGGCACGCCCCATTTCCATTGCAGAGGTCGGCGGCGAGGTGAAAACCACCTTCTGGCTTGAAATTGAGAAAGGTCGGAAAATCGGTGGGATGGCTGATCTGCAAATCCTGAGTGGGTATTCTGCCTTTGACAATTTTACCTGGATTCATCAGGTTGATCGGGTCAAAAGCCTCTTTGACTTTCACCATAGCGGCATAGGTTTCGGAGCTGAAAAAATGGGGATTCAACCATGAGCGAATTAACCCATCACCGTGCTCGCCCGTCAAGGTGCCCCCAAGAGTACGCACGAGATCGGCCACTTGAGGCATGATCGTAAAGATCGATTGCATCTCTTGAGGATTGCTCACAGTGACGTAGGGGCGAATGTGGAGGCAGCCATCACCTGCATGCCCGTAAATATTCATCTTCCAAGGGACAATTTTTTTAAGCTGCCTAACCATAGAAGCGAGCTGATTAGGTGGGACTGCGAGATCTTCGATAAAGGCGATTGCACGGGTATAGCTGCGGCGTGAAAGGAGGAGGCCGAGACCTGACTTGCGTAAAGCCCAGACCTCTTCCTGAGTCGATTTTGCAAGAAGCTCGCGTTGATGGGGAAAGAGTTTGGGAGGCTTTTCAGATTCATATTCGGCAATCAGCAGAGGTGTAGGTTCGAAATCGAGCCAAGAAAGATGCCCTTTCAAAGCTGGTGAGAGGCGGCCCATGGTGATGATTTCAGTATCGATCATCTCTAAAGAGATGGGCCGGCTCTCTAAAATGTGAGGGACAGCTTCGAGACAGGCTTCTTGGGTGGGGAAGGGGAGAAGAATCAGAGAACGCTCTCGGAGCTGTGGTGAGAGCTTCAATTTGATGGCGGTAAAGAGCCCTAGAGTGCCCTCTGAGCCTACCATCAGCTTTGCGAGATTGCGCGGTTTCTCCAGCAAGGTATAGAGTGGATAGCCTGAGCTACTGCGGTGGAATCGTGGTGGATCTCGAATCTCAGGAAGTTGGGGCCAGTCGCTGGTTTCGTCCAGCCAAACAGCCTTCCCATTGGAGAGAATAAGCTCGAGACCCAGCACATGATCGATCATGCTGCCATATTTCAAATAGTGCGATCCTGCCGCATTGGTGGCGCACATGCCACCGATCGTGGCACGGTTCCCGGTCGAAGTGTCGGGTCCTAAGCGCAACTCATTGGCAGCGACCATCTGATTCAACTGATCCTGGATGACACCTGGTTCGCAGATCGCATAGCCTTCTTTGGGATTGTACTCCAGGATGCGGTTGAGATACTTGCTAGTGTCGACGATGATGCCTTCTCCAAGGCATCCTCCGGCGATGCCGGTAGCTCCGCCACGAGGAATAATGGGCAGATGGCACTCTTGGGCGGTGCGGACTATTTCGAGAAGATCCTCTTTGGTGCGAGGAAGGGCGATGCAGTCGGGAGTCACTTGGAGGATGGAGGCATCGACACTGTAATAGTGGCGCGCCATGAGATCATCGCGCACCTCACCCTCCATGCGCTTTCTAAGCAGGGCTGCTGCCGTTTCTTTGGAACTCATAGAAGGATCCTAGCTGGAGAATTTGGGTGAGAGCGTCAAGGCTTTGTTTGACTTCATCAAAAAAGAGAGGATCGAGCAGATCCGCAGCGGTGAGGCTTTCGCGATAATAGCGTTCGATCCACCCTACAAGGCTCTGGTAGAGCGTTTCATCCAAACGAATAGAGGGATGAACCCGACTCTTCTCTTCACTATTGAGAACAATGCGGAGTCGCAAACAGGCGGGGCCGCCTCCATTGCGCATGCTTTCGCGCACATCAACGAAGTAGACTGGTAAAGGAAGCCATTCCAAAAAGAGGCTCTCACATTCCCTGGGAGCGATCAGCACATCCTCTCCATTCGGCAAAGTGACAATTTGGGAGTTAAAAAGGTAGCTGTTGACAGCTTTTTCGACAGGAATCATCTCTTCTGTCACGCAGATCGTTTGCAGAGGAGATTTTTCATTGATCTCCACCAAGACCTTTTCTGTCTCGACAAAAGCCTTCTCATGATAGAAAAAGTGATTGCGATTGCCCACAGAGATGACATCGTTATGAAAGACCCCCTTTTCGATGATCTCAGGGTTCTGCATTGCAAAGATCACTCTTTGAGGTGGGAGTCGATTCTGCCTGGCAATGGCTTCTGAGGCTTCCCGAGCTTGGCGAAAAGGAAAGTGGTGTTGGGTGGGATCAAATGCGCTTCGTCCATAGACGAATAGATGTGTTCCACCCATTCCATAATCGCTACAAAAACGGGTGTGATTAGCAGCCCCCTCATCGCCAAAGTTGCCTCCATGAGGCAATGGAGGGTGGACCACAAAAAGGCTCTCATCGGGAAAAAGTATCCTAAAAAGCCGATAACTCTCTTCCGCCTCCACCGTACGGTGGAACTGACTCTGCAAATTAGCGATCGAGAGGTGCACTTTGCCATCCTCGCTATCACAAGAGGGTGAAACAGTCGCGCAATTCGCTGCCCACATCGAAGCAGCTGAAGAGAGCTGCTGTACTAACAGAGGAGAAGTAGTCGCTGCTTTTTCAAAAACAGCTCTGTCATTACCTTCAAAACCCAATCGTCGCAAGATTCCAATAGCAGGTCTCATCCTAGGCGGCAGAACAGCCTGCGGAACCCCCAAATCTGCCAAGAATTTCATCTTCCTCAGCCCCTGAAGAGCAGCCGCTCTGGGATGGGAAACCTCCAGCCGATGTTCCATCGACGCCAAATTCCCATAGGCATAGCCTCCATAGTGGTGCGTCGGCCCAACCATTCCATCAAAATTGATCTCTTCCCATTCCATCTATGTTCTAGCCAAAAAGATAATTAGAGGGGGTTTGTTTTTCATCTACGTCCTAGCCAAAAAAGTGATTCCGGGGGTCTGTTCTTTCGGGAGGTGGATCCCCTCGCTCACTAGAGAGGCGACAGGATAGGAGCAGTAGTCGGCAGCGTAGTAGCCGCTGGGTCTGTGGTTACCGCTGATGCCGACGCCGCCGAAGGGAGCCTTGCCGCTGGCCCCTGTTGTGGGGGCATTCCAGTTGATGACGCCGGCGCGCACCTGTTGGTAAAACTGGTGGAACTTTTCTTTGCTGCGGCTGAGCAGGGCGGCGACAAGGCCGTAAGCGGTGTTATTCGCTTCGCGGATGGCCTCTTCGAAGGTGGGGACGCGGATGACTTGGAGAAAGGGGCCGAAGAGCTCCTCGTCGCGGCGGTGGGTGACTGCGGTGACATCCATGATGCCGGGTGTGAGAAGGGGCCGATTTTCGAGAAGCTGGCGCATCTCGAGAAGACAGCGTCCCCCGCTTGTGCCTAGCATGGCCTGCGCATTCAAGAGCTTTTCTGCGCTGGGAAGTGAAATCACTGGACCCATAAAGGGCTCAGGTTGCTGCATATAATGTCCTACTTGGATTGAAGCTGCCATGTGAGTGAGAACTTTGAGTAGTTCATCCCCTTCGCGCCCCTCTAAGAGAATTAATCGGCGGGCGCAGGTGCAGCGCTGTCCGGCTGTCAAAAATGCGGAATGGATCGTCAGATAGGCGGCAGCTTCAAGATCAGAGATGTCGCTGATGACCAGAGGATTATTACCGCCCATTTCGAGGGCAATGATCTTTTCGGGATGCCCTTTAAAGGCATCCATCAAAATAAGCCCTGTGGGATAGCTACCTGTGAAAAAAAGGCCATCAATTTGGGGATGATGTGCGAGATGGTGGCCCGTTTTAGCTCCACCCTGGATAAGGTTCATGACCCCTTTGGGAAGCGTTTCCCAATAAGAGACCATCTTTTCGCTCACTTTGGGAGTCAGCTCACTACCTTTGAAGACGACTGTATTTCCTGCGAGAAGAGAGGGAACGATATGACCATTCGGTAGATGGCCCGGAAAGTTGAAGGGGCCAAAGACAGCAACAATGCCATGCGGCTTATGGCGGAGCTGCAACGAGGAGACTCCCATTGGAAGCTCCTTAAAGGGGCAACGCTCTCGGTAGGCCTCGATCGAAGTGGTCACCTTGTTGACCATATTAGCGACCTCTTGCTTCGATTCCCAGAGAGGTTTTCCTGTTTCTTGCGAAATGGTCTCGGCTAGATCGTCCTTCTTTAACTTCTCCACAAAATGAAGCAGATGGCCTATCCTCTCTTCATGCGTCAAGCTAGACCAAGCCGGAAAGGCCGCTCTTGCAGCTGTGACAGCCTCATTGACCTCGTTAGATGTGGCCTCATTTCCTTGCCATATCGGGGCGCCCGTCACGGGATCTTCGGAAACGAAGCGCTCTCCGACTCCCTCGCGCCATTCTCCTGCAATGTAATGTGGCATGCTATGTCACCTTTTTCCCTTTATTTAACTTGTTAATCATTTTTTTTCTTCATATAAGCGCGAAATATGGACAACAAATTTGATGCGATCGTCATCGGGACGGGTCAATCAGGACCGAATCTTGCTAAAAAATGTGGTGAAAAGGGATGGCGGGTGGCGATTATCGAAGAGGGCCACTTTGGCGGTAGTTGTATCAACACAGGGTGTACCCCCACTAAAACGCTCGTAGCTCACGCAAAAATTGCCGAGTCGATCCGTAGGGCCGGCGAGTTTGGCATCGAGGTTGGCGCGCCGCATGTCGATTATGCAAAGGTCAAGAAGCGAGTCGATGGGATCGTCCAGTCTAGGAGCCACTGGGTCAAACAATCTCTACAAGAGACCCCCAATTGCACACTCTTCGAGGGGCATGCCGCTTTTGTCGATCCCTACCATGTCCAAGTCAATGGCATTCTTCTAGAAGGGAAAAAGTTTTTCCTCGATGTGGGAGCCAAACCGCATGTTCCTCCCATTCCCGGCCTCGATAAGATCCCTTATCTGACAAACATCTCACTTTTAGCGCTTGAGACACTCCCACAACATCTTCTCATTTTGGGAGGCGGCTATATCGCTCTCGAGTTTGGCCAGATCTACCGCCGCCTCGGCAGCCAGGTCACCATTCTTCAGCATGGCCCCCGCATTATGTCAAAAGAGGATCCCGACATTTCTGAGGCGATCCACAAGTTCCTCGAGAAAGAAGGGATCAAAATCGTCACAAATGCGAAAGATTTAGAGATTCTACCCTCTAGCCGCGAAGGGCAGATCAATGCACGCACAACAGTGGGTAACATTACTGGCTCGCATCTGCTCATTGCCACAGGTCGTATTCCCAATACAGACCGTTTGGGAGCAGAAAAAGCTAACATTTCACTCGATAAAAAAGGCTTCATCATCGTCGACGATTCCTTACGCACCTCACAGCCCCACATCTGGGCGCTCGGTGATTGCAACGGACGCGGTGCCTTCACACACACCTCTTACAACGATTTTGAAATAATCGCCGCAAACCTCTTTGAAAATGGCTCTCGAAAAGTGAGCGACCGAATCCCCATCTATGCCCTCTTCACCGACCCTCCACTCGGCCGTGTCGGCCTAAACGAGAGCCAAGCCTCCCACCTCGACTACCATGTCGCCATCCTCCCCATGTCCTCCATCGCCCGTGCCCGCGAGAAAGGCGAAACAGAGGGCTTCCTCAAAATCCTCGTCGATCCCCGCACTGACCAAATCCTCGGCGCCTCCTTCCTCGGCACCTCCTGCGACGAGGTGGTCCAGCTCATCGCCGCCCTCATGTCTGCCAAAGTCCCCTACACCCTCCTCCAGCACACCGTCTTCATCCACCCCACCATCACCGAATTCCTCCCCATCCTCCTCACCACCCTCACCGAAAAAAAGGAACCGCTGCCAACCGTTCGCTAACTAACCTGAGTTAACTAAATGCCTTTGGAAGGGGGTGAGTAATCAAAAAGTGGAGGTAAGGCGCCAACAGTGCCGAGCCCTACCCTCCCTCTGTGAGCTCTGTGGTATTTTTTAACACCACAGAGATCACAGAGCACGCAGAGGGGGTAGGTCGTTAAGATAGGTACCCCCGCTCTTTAACTACTTACGGTCAGGGCTCTATCTTAATAAGACTTTAATAATAAAATATTAAAATAAACTGTGCTTTAATAATGGAGGAAAATTGTGGCTCTTTCTGTTTGTACATGTATAGAAGGGAAGGATACCTGGCCTAGCTATGGTCCCTGTAATAAGAAGGTTCTAGGGGCGCTTGCTGCGGATGCACTCATTGTCATCGCTCTTATCGTTATCGGGAGCCTTGCTTGCAGTGGCATACAAAACCTCAGCATGCTCGGAAAAACTGGAGGATTCCTCATGATCGCGGGAGGGGTAACTCTCGTTTGCATCGATGTGGCGGTTCAATATGCTTTTACTAAGGGTGGTTGTTTTAGGTGAATGAGTAGTAGCGCAAGGTGTCGCCGGTAGAGAGACGGAGGGTGTGGGCCACTTCGGGTGAGAGGATGGCGCCGTTGGGGGTGATTTGGAGGGTAGCGAAGGTGGCGCGGAAGTCGAGGCGGTTGTTGGTGAGGATGGCGAGCTGGCCGTTGGGAGTGGGTTGGAGTGCGGCGATGGGGATAGTTGCGCTGGAAGCGATGGCATCGATTTCGGCTGTGGGAGCGTAGAGGTGGGGACCGCTATCGAAGAGATCGACGTAGCGGGTTTGGCGGAAGCCCTGCTTGAGAAGGATCTTTTGGGCGCCGAGGGTGTCTGGGTGGGGATGGCCGATGACTTCTTGGGCGTTAGGGGGAAGAAGTTCGATGTAGAGGGGATGTTTGGGGAAGAGTTCTCTGATTGTCTGGTAGTGCCGGGAACGGAGAAGGTCAGCTTCTGGAAAGTCGATGCCGAAGAAGGGGCGGCCGACCCTATCCCAAAAGGGTGAGATACCATTGTAATTGATGCCGCGCAGCTCTGCGATGATCGTGGAGGCAAACCTTTCCCTAAAACTGGCGATAAAGAGGAAACGGGTGAGGGAGAGGAATTTGCCAAGATGCTTCTTGCGTAGACCGGGTGCGAGGAAGAGAGTTCCAATTTCGGTCGGTTTTTTGTGAGCCTGGACAAGGTGCAGCACGGGCGTTTTGCGATCGATGTTTAGAGTGGGAGAATGTAAGGGTTCTTCGATGATGTGATAGATGTAAAAGGGCTCATCGAGACCGATCCGTGAAATAATTGCCGAGGTTCCGACCACCTCTCCCTCCCATTCCAAACAGAAGAGGTAGGTCTGATTGGTTACGCGATCGATCTTTTCCTGAAAGGAGGAGAGCGACCGCTCGATCTTCTGCTGGAGCCTTCTTGCATCACGTGGTAGCGAGGTGATGCCATAGGCAGCCTGGTCAGCAAAACGGATCAGCGCGGGAAGGTCATCCAACGTAGCGGGTCTGAGGAGGGGTAGGCTCACAGCTGCCTCAACGTCTTCTCGAGAATTTCGGCCACCTGATCGATATCATCAGGCGTGACTCCACCTGCGGGAATCAGAAAGCGGAGCCGGGTGGGATGAGAGCCGGCAGTAAAGGTGATGACTCCCGCCTCAAAAAGGGCTTTGGCAAAGTGGACCACCCTATCTTTATCCCCTTTGAAAGGGGTGCAGGCGATCATCAAGCCGTGGCCAAATGGTCCTTCCAATTTATCGGGGTAGCTGTTTGATAGCTGCTGGAGATGGTCGACAAACTGTTTTCTCAATGTCATATTCTTCCCCTTTATCCCTAAATAGCCATCGTCGACAAGACTTTTGAGGAGCGCCTGACTGACATGGATGGAGGCAGTGGAAGAGATAAAGGTTTGTGAGATGAGCCCTGGCTTCGGACGCATCTCTTTGTTGAAAAGAGTGGCGCATGCTTGTAGAAGTTTTCCACAAGTGACCACATCGACATATTCTTCGATGCCGAAATGTTGGAAGGCGAAGAGGTGGTCTGTTCTTCCAAAAGTTTGCACCTCATCGACCAAGATAGCTATTCCCTGCTCCTTCAATATTTTGAGCAGGGCAACGAAAAATTCCTGCTTCCCAGGATAGGCACCCGCTTCACCCAAAATGAGCTCGAAACACATGCAGGCATACTCCCCAGGGTAGCGCTGGAGAAAATTTTCGAGTGTGCGGACAGCGCGATCAGTGCTCCCTTTGGGATCGCGCCAGTCATAAAAGGGGATATAATCGACATGCATCAACGGAGGAAGTCCTTGGCGGAAATCGGGCTTATCGGTGATCTGGGACAAGGCTAGCGTTCTTCCCATAAAACATTTTTCGAAAGCTAAGAGGCGGTGAGCGGGCGATTTTTTTTGAAAAACGAGCTTTAGGCCATTTTCATTTGCCATGGCACCCGACGTGGTGAGAATGCAGTGATCCATTCCTGAATAGCGTGTCAGCAGTTGGATGAAGTGATAAGCATCGCGATTTTGCTGTAGGTTACCCTGCATGGAGATATCTTGGATGCTCGCATCGAGGGAGGCCTCAGCCACAAGGGGGTGGCAATGTCCCCAGTGAGTTCCGATGCCACTAATAAAATCATACTTAACGCTGCCATCTGCGAGCTCGACGAGAGCACCATTTCCGATCCCGCTTCCCAAATAGGGGTAGAAGAGATTCTGCCCGCGGAGAATGGCTATCGTCTGGATCGCCTCTTCGTAGCTGACTTTCAGCTCTTGCTCTGGGGGGCGAATGGCGCGGATCGACTTGCGGTGTTTATCTAATGCCTCAAGGATCTCTCGCTTCCCTTTTTGAAAGGCGGGGTCATTATATAGCGCTTCAGCTGTGAGCATCTTTCTTCCCTATTTTAATTTTATCTAAAGCAATCTCTTTCAGAAAAAGGGTGGTGAGCTGAGCCCTTTCAGAGAGGCTGTTCACGTCGAGGTACTCATTTTCCGTATGGATCTCTCCTCCAAGGGCACCTAAAGTGTCGATCGTAGGAACACCCTTTGAAGCAAAAGTGTTGCCATCACAGACTCCGCCTGTTGCTCTCCAACTGATATCGAGGTCGATTTGAGCTCCGCATCGGCGCAACTCATGCAACAAGCTTTCGGTGGTGGGGTCGAGCGGTTTTGGTGGGTTCCACGTGAGATGCTCCAATTCGAGACCTAATCTGCTGGTTAAAGAGGTGAGTCTCTCTCTGATCTCCACTAATTTTTGGAGAGTATCGGTGCGCACATTGAGGCCACATTCCGCATAATCAGGGATGATATTGAAGGCTTCACCCCCCTTGACAATGCCAACGTTGACGATATCTCCTTGTGAGGGCTGATGCCATTGTTCACTCTCAACAATCAAACGGGCGAGAGGATAGATCGCATGTTTTCCTTCGGCAAACCCTCGGCCCGCATGCGCTCTCTTCCCACGTGATCGAATCATGAAATTGGCAGAGCCTTTCCGTGAACTGACGAGGGCTCCATCAGGAAGCGCCGGCTCGAAAAGAAGTGCGAGATCGCATCGCTCAGCACACCCTTCTATAAAGGCTTTCGAATCAGGAGAGCCGACCTCCTCATCGGGGTTTAAAAAAATTTCCCAGCCTATCTTATCAGCACACGGAAGCTTTTCGAAGGCTTCCACTGCTTTCAACAAGATCACTAAACCCCCTTTCATATCAGTGACGCCCGGGCCTCGCAGTCGATTTTTATCGATCCATGTTGTGGTTTGGAAAGGATCTTCTTCTGGAAAAACTGTATCGAGGTGGCCTCCCAAAAAGAGTTGAATGGGCGCCTTTTCTCTTTTTTTGAGGAAAAGACCGAAATTTTCACCGCATGGAACCCTTTGCATCAGGTCAGGTTGCAAAATCTGGAATGCGGTTTCGATTTTTTTTGTCAGCTTTTCGAGCCCCGCATGATTCTTTGTGTGCGAATTAATCTGGGCCCACGCACTTACAAGGGTGCACATTTCTTCCAATTCGGCGCTTGGCTTGCGATCTTTTTTCATTATTTTTTAAACTATCCTAAACAGTGTTGTTTTGACAAATATTTTTCCTTGACCTATGACTGGTTTTATATTGATCAGCCGGTCTGTAGTGTCGCATGGAAAGGCGTGAGGGAGATAAAACGAAAAAGGGACGACGTGTGAAAAATAAGATTGTGAATTTGAGAGAAGATCATACTTGTTACATTTTAATTACTTGCGGTAAACCCTCGGCAGATGGAAAAATGGCTGTGGAAATGACCTATGAAGGCGATCCCACTCTAGCCTCTTATCTGCTGGAAACTGCGCGCATCGATCCAGAAGAAGAGACCTAATTCAGATAGGTCTATCAAGCAGAGCGAGATCACCTGAAGAAGAGTTTGGGATACCGTGAACTTAGCTGTTGCATCAGAAAAAAGATCCTCATCACTTTCAATAAGCGCCCTCCTCTTACGCATGCTTCCAAAGAAAGCAACGGCGCGTGCCCTTTTTTGGGGATCGCTTCCTAGCCTCTTCTTACTGTTTACTGTGGCCATTGCCTCTCTGAAATCCACTCTGGTCATTCCCTATTTTCCTTGGATCATCTTGACAATGGGGATCCTCTCTCTCCGTTTTAAAACAGGCGGGATTGCCATCAGCTATACCCTCCTGGGAGCCCTCCTTTTGTGGCAGATCGCACAGACGGAGAGCTCCGAGCGGCTCTGGTTGATGGGACTCTTTTTTAATACGGCGCTCACTCTCTATATCGGCTTGCTTGCCAGCGAAGAAATTGAGGATTGCTTCCATGAACTTCAGGAAATGAGCGAGAAGCAATCGGCCTCTCTTCTGAAAATGGAAGAGGCGATCCTTCAGGCCAAACAAGAGGGCGCCTCCCATGAAAGAGAGCTTGAAGAGGAGATCAAAAAACTTAAAGAAGAAGCGGAACAGCGGCGCATTGAGCGGGTCCGAGATCACAACCGATTCGAACTCATCCAGTCAGAAATCGATCTGCTGACCGCGCAGAAAGAGGAGTTTATAAAGGAAACTCGACAAGCGCGTGTAGACCAGCAAGCCGCTGAACAAAAAGCATCTGAGGCAGGCGAAACGCTCCGACAAATGGCCATGCACTCCCAAGAAGAGATCATTCGTCTTCAGCAACGGGCGCCTGTTGTGATTGAAAAAGAGGTCGCCGTTTCTTCAGAGGATCCCGCCAAGGTAATAGAGCTGGAAAAAGCAATCAAGCTAGCCGAGTCACACTATGCGCAGCTGCGCACGCAATTCCAAGAAAAAGGAGAGATCCTCTCCCAAACACGCGCAGAGATCTACCAATTGCAGGGGCAGTTGGAAGTTCTAGAGAAAGAGAACTCCTCACTCCTGCTTAACCCCGACCGTTCTGAGGCTGCTGCCCTTGAGCAAGAGGTCGATCGGCTGATCAGCAAGATAGTATCTCTCGAAGAGGAGATCGCCCAGTTAGAAGCGATTATCTCGGCCCTTACTTAGTGGGTTCGGAGAACTTTAGTGCAAATTGCGAGATGAGCCTCTCAACATACTCTTTTTTTTCCTTTAGTGAAGCTTCCATTGGATCGATCTCTCTTTTAAATGTGGCTAATTGGCGCACGTAGGATTCGGGTGAGAAGGCGTCAGTTGGTTCCGATCGGATCGAATCTTCTTTCTCTTGGGGCCAGGTAGCAGCAACGATGCACGAAGGGCCAAACGGAATGGTTTGGAGAAAAAGGTTCTCTAGCCAGTTTTCTCCTAAGATAAGACCCTCGAACGTTTCCATGGCAGAGGAGGGTGTGACCAACTTGGCTTCACCCCAGCATAGTGTCAGAGGTCTTTGCACTTTAGTGATCTCTTCCTTTTCCTGATATTCCGTGTAGTCGAGATGGAACTTCAGATCTACAATATTTTTGACTCCACCGAGTTGTAAGGTCACTTCGATGGAGGAGGCACTGTGTGATATATAGGTCTGGAAATTGTTACTCTTGCTTTCATAGATGACAAAGGTGGGATGGGGCCTCAGTTTCCACCCTTCTTTGGCTTGGATTGTATAGGTCACGAGACTCCCTTTGGCTGTGGATGTACCTTGTGCATGATACTGAGGTGAAGAGACTCTTCTCTCGATGACTTTGACCTCTTTCTTGGCAAAAGTAACACTGCTAGTTCCAGGGCTTGCTGGGAAGTATCCCAACCAGGCTTTAAAGAGGGTGGTCACTGTTTGTGTGGAGGTCATTTTGCTCCATCCGTTACCCCAACGTACTGACAGTTCGGCTTCTTCATAGACATATTGGTAGATATCTTGGGCAAAAGGGGGCAGGGGAATATGAAACTCGAGGCGGGAAACTGTCTTAGAAATAGGGGGATATTCCCCACCTCTCACCTTTAAGGAAGGTTCAAAACCCTTAGTGGTACTCCAGGCAAATTTTCCTTCAAAAACAATACGTACCTTTTCTGCAGAGCGGGAAACAGCCAAAAATTTGGGCACTCCGGTGAGCTGCGGCGCACTACCATAAGAAAGTGAACCTAGGAGTTTTTGAACCCGTTCGGGGATTTTCGATTTTCTCCTGTTCCCCTTGGTCTGTGCCAAAGGTGACATTGACAATAGAAAAGAATTCGCCAATGTTTTGATCTTGCTTCAGTTCTTGCCACTTCTTCACAAGTGAGTCGTGGAAAGCACTTTTCAGATTTTCTATCAGAAGCTTGATGCTCCGAGCAGCTTTGTATCGCCACCATTTTTTTGGACACAAATTTGCTTAAATTTTTTTCTTTTCACACCCACAAATGGGCTCGTTTTTAACTTTCGTCCCATTTACACCTAAAGCCATACTAATCTCCCTATACATGTATATACACATGCACGCGCACGCGGGGGGGGGGCTTTCACCTCTTTTTCCATCATTTCCTCAAATGACAATCTCTGCTACTATTCACTCGCCAGAATAAAGTAGCCGTGTTCTTCCTTTCGCGAGGGGGCACGGTGAAATTCCCACTTCGTTTTGCTGCCAGAATAAAGTAGCCGTGTTCTTCCTTTCGCTCAGTAAACCCGTTGTAATTTTTGATTCGAGTACGTTATTCCCTTCTTCATACTGTCTTCTAGCCTCTTTTGGAGAATGATACCTGAGTTTCTCCAGTAGCCAGTTTTCATTGTATGCTTCTATAAATCCCGATACTGCTCTTCGAAAATCTTCTATGCTGTGATACTGTCTTCCGTGTACAATCTGTTCCTTAAATGTCCTGTGAAACCTTTCTATTACTCCATTGGTTTCTGGTTCTTTCACAAATCCTTTACTTATGCTTATTCCCCAATATTGTGCCTGTCGTATAAATCCTTCTGACATAAATTGTGAGCCGTGGTCTACACGAAGCTTTACTCCTCGTGCAACGCCTTGTCGGGTGCTCCCAAACACTTTTTCTACGGCTTGTGTGAGTGCTTCTATTGCGGCATAACGTCTCCTCTTTTTGTCACGTGCCAACCTAGACACTCTGCATTCCAGTGCTCAATTACCCCGAAAAACCACACCCAACCATCTTCTAGGGTAAATACTTTTGCAGCATCTGTCCCCCACATAACATTTGGGGCATCGGTTGTGATCCTACCTTTATGTAACTTGTCTTTTCCTCGTTCAGATCGATAGGGGGAAAGAAGCTTGTGCTTTCTCATCGTATTCAAAACACGGTTTCTGCCCACTGTTAGATTCTTAATCCGCTTCAATCTGGCATGTATTTCCCGATGGCCTTCTCCCTGAAAATGGCTTTCCTGTATATCGGTGACAATAGCTTTCACAAGCTCTTCATCCGAAATTTTCGCCCGTCTTCCTCTTTTTGTTCCCTGTTCTCTTTTTCTTGAATAGTAAAGCGATGAGCGCGGACATTTCCAAGCAGCGCACACTCTTTTTATTCCATATTTAAGATGTGTTGTGGGGGAGATTTTCTCACTCATTTCTTGGATCTCCCCATACGAAAAGTTGGTGCTCTATTTGCCTTTATCGCGAGTAGCTCATTTTCCATAAGCAGTTCCCCAAGTCTCTTCTTGGCGTTGTCTAGTTCTTGCTCTAAAGGATCTTCCGCTCGCGCTTTCAGTCCTGATTCCATTCCTTGCAGCGCCTTATCATGCCATTCCTCTAAGATATAGACTTCTATGCCTAACTCTCGGCTCAATCCACTTATAGACTCTCCTTTAAAGATGCGAAGTACAACTTCTATTTTGCGAGATGCTGTCCAACGTTTGAATCGGCCATTTTGTTCCACGCTTTGTTCCACGATAAATCTCCTGTTTTTTCCGGTCTTTTATCGCAAATTCGTGTCCAATGTTCAAGGTGGCAGTATATGCTCCGAGCAGCTTCTATCTTCACATCCTTATGCTTTTGATCTTTAATGAGCGCATCAGCCTGCGTCCCCAATCTATTTAAGGTCTCGCTGAGTGTGCTTTGTGCTGGATCACTGAGATAAGGGGATAGATAAGTGAAATTCAATGCACTACTTGGAATTGCTGCTGCGGCCATGTCAACCTCATTTTTTGGCGATTTCTGTTAATTGCGAGGTGAGGCTGGCTAACTTCTCTCGTCTTTTTCTAGCCTCACCCTCGTGATAATTGATCTCTTTCTGTAATTGAGCCATGCTCCTCAGTTTTGGCTCAGGTGATTGGTCTAGCTTTGCTTCTGATTGTCTGATCGAGTACTTATCCATTCAGATTTTCTATCAGCGGCTTGAGGCTCCGCGCGGCTTCAATTGTCTCATGCCTTACTTTTTTACCCCTAATGAGCCCATCCGCGTCGCTCCCTAATTTATTTAAGGTTTCTTGAGGCGTTGTCCCACTTGGAAGTGCTAATACTGCCATGTCAACCTCCTAAAAAAAAGAATGAACTTGTCAAATTATAAATTATTTATCAACATATTCCTATGAAACGTCTCCTTCTGACCCTCTCTGTTTTTTTAGCGATGACCGCCTCTGCTGCAGAAGAGGAAGTGAAAGGGGCGGGTAAAGAGGAAGCCAAGGAAAGTAAGGAGAAAGAAGGAGAAGAGGAGAAGAAAGAGGACAAAGAAGAAAAGAAAGAAGAGAAGGAAGAAAAAAAGGAGAAAAAAGAAGAAAAGAAGGAGGAAAAAGAGGAATTTCTTGTCGACTTCCGAACAAGAAAATGGACGGGAAGTTGGAGGGGACGCCGTGATTGGTTACGCGCTTATGGGATCGAAATTGAAGCGGAAGTAGTGTTTGATGATACATGGAACCTACACGGAGGAAAAAGGCGTACACCTTTTTATGGCGCTCCCGCTGTCACCTACTCTCTTTCCTCGCTGTTTGATTTCGACAAAATGGGCTGGATCTGTGGAGGATCGTTTTTTTTCAAGTTCATGGGCCATCATGGCAAACAGCCCACGAAAGAGTATATTGGTGCTTTTGTGACTGTCAATGACCTAGAAGCGCCTCCGTACGATCAGATCTATGATTTTTGGTATAAACAAACCATTGGTGATGAGCTCTGGGTCCTAGTCGGCAAGAGCGATGCTTATGAGAATTTTACCCGAGCGGATCAAGCGGATCTCTTTCTCAATGATGCCTACACTGACATGCCGAGTATTTTCCATTTTCCAGCCTACCCCAACCCAGCGATGTCGCTGATTGGATCGGTCACCTCTTCCAATTTAACATTTACAATGGCAGTTTTTGATGGATCTGAAGCTCATGGTTTTTCCACGGGGAGAGCGGGAATTTTTGGCCATTTTTTTAACCATCTTTCCCACCATGCCTTTTTGATTGGTGAGGTGGATTGGCGCTGGGAAATCTGCAACTCCTGCTGGCCAGGACATATCGATGTGGGAGTTTGGCGACACACGGCAAGATTCGATAAATTTGCAGGGGGGCACAAACGCGGAGTCGATGGCTTTTATCTCGTCTTTGAACAATTTAGAGTGCTCGGCAAATATGGCATTCTCGACAAAAAAGTGGGCCTGCTTCTGGAATTTGGAGTCACAGATCCCACAGTCAGTCCAATCCATTATTCATGGATTATTGCCGCGACGTTGCAAGGCATCTCAGCCTGGAGGCCCTACGATAGTCTCGGAATAGGGATGGAGCGCGTTGATTTTACAAGAGTCCATGAGGCTGATTTTACAGAACCTTATGAAGCTTCGTTTGAAATTTTCTACACTTGGCAGCTGACCGGATGGGCATGGATAAAGCCTGACTTTCAATACATCGTTCATCCAGGAGGAATGGGTCTTCCAAATGCCTCTGTCATTTCGCTCCGCTGCGCCATAGAATTTTAATTAATTGACATAATGCGAAAGAAATATTACAAGGCATTTGTTTGAGGGCAATATTTTGCATATCCTTCTTGAAAGTTTAACAGATCTTGGAAAGCTTTTTCTCAGTTTAGCTCCCTTTCTTCTTTTAGGCCTCTTTTTGGCAGGCTTACTCCATGTCCTCGTCTCTAAAAAGCAGGTCGCCTATCTGGGTGGTGATCCAGGTTTGAAAGGCATTTTCAGAATGTCGCTGCTAGGCGTTACGCTTCCTGTCTGCAGCTGTGGCGTGGCGCCGGTGGCGGTCGAGCTCAAAAGAAAAGGAGCCTCACTCCAGTCGATCATTTCCTTTCTGATTCTGGCCCCTGAAACCTCTATCGATACGATTTTGGTGACCTGGGGGCTATTAGGACCTGCGATGGCGATCACACGACCTATTTGTGGTTATCTTCTCGGTATTATCGGTGGCTTTTTTGGGATTGGCTTACTGAGGGAAAAGGATGAGACCCAGGTGAAAGAACCAGTGAGGCACGAGTGTGAAATCTGTCATTCTCACGATTCAGAGGAGCTGGACGAGGAGGAGGGATATGTTGGTTTTAAAACATTCTCGCACTCCTTTCAAGTTTTGCCCTCGCGCTTTTATCATTGGGTATCGAGTTCTCGTTTTTTTTACGCTTGGTATCGCCCACGCCTCTTAGACAACGAAAAAATTGCCCCATATCGGCCGGAAGGAAGTTTGACATTAACAGCCATCCTTCGGCGTATTTTTCACTATTCTTATGGCCATCTTGCTGATGATATTCTACCCAGTCTTCTCACAGGCCTTGTCATCACTTTTTTTCTTTTTCTCATCCTTCCCAACGATCTCTCCCGATTCGCCATTATTAAACATGGCTTATTTCCTTATATCCTCATGTTTTTAGCGGGGATCCCTTTGTATGTCTGCGCTTCCGAAGGAACTTTGATGGCAGCAGCTTTTATCTATAAAGGGATTAGTCCTGGTGCTGCACTTGTTTTCCTGCTGACAGGACCGGTCAGCAATATCCCGACAGTAGTTATTTTGATGCGCTACTTTGGAAAAAAATTTGTTCGGATCTATCTCTTAGTGGTCATGATTGGTGGTATCCTCTTTGGAATCTTGTTCGACTACTTCTTGAAAGCGACCCATTTCGAAGTAAAGACCGCTTTGGAATCCAGACAGCCCTTAGCACTCGCTGTGATGTGGATTTCAGCCTCTCTTCTCATTTTTCTGGCCATTTATCGCTTTTTTTGGGGCCATCTCAAAGAGGAGTTTGTCGTTTTATGGTCATCAGTTAAAGATGGACTACCCCTCTTCAGTGGACTCGATGGTTCCCAACCCTGGTACCGCCATTTTGGCTGGCGTTCGCGCTGGATACGTTATCTGGTGATTTTAGCTGTGATTCTTTATATCGCTTCAGGCTTATCAGTTGTTCCCATTGGGGGAAGCGGTTATGTCAAAGTATTCGGAAAGGTGGTCTGGCGGGATTGGCAGCCCGGGCTTTATTACCGCCCCCCCTATCCTTTCTCAGTCCTAGACATTTGGTTTCCAACCTTCCCCATTGACATCGTGGTCCAATGTGACAATAAAAAGAAGAGTGTTGAAATGCTTTCGGGGGATGAGTTTTTAGCCTCCCTCGCAGCCTCGATTCAATATGTGATTCGCGATCCTTACCGTTACTATTACCAGATCAATCAGCCAGAAAATATGGTGAGAAATTTCCTCCAAGAGAGTCTTACAGAGGTGACTGCTCAGGAAGATTTTATAGCCATAATGACTTCAAGGAGAGGAAGCTATCAAAGAAATGTCGAAAAAGGGTTGATGGAAGCCTTCAATATCGAGGAGAGAAAAAGGGGACTGGAAAATCTGGGCGTTGAAATTGTCTCTGTCAATATTTTGAAGCTCACTCCTCCGAAAGAAGCACTTCCCGCTTTCCAGGACGTGGTTTCTGCACGCGAAGATCGAGAGACCTATAATTTAAGAGCTCTTAGTTCACTGATTAGGACTATCTTAACAACGAGGGGTCAAGCTAACTTTGAACTGGCCAGAGCTGTTGCAGAAGCGTATACAGAAAAAGTGAAAGCGCATGGAAAATTAGAAGAGATCACTGCACTGAGCGCTGTCGTTTCTAAACAGAGAGAGATACTGGAAAATTTACTCTGGCTCCAAACCTCTGAAAAGGCGCTCTCAAAATCGGAACAAGTCTATTTCTTACCTCCAGGTAGCCCACCTCAGAAATTTACACTGTGGAGGGGAAAGGGTGAACTTTTAGAAAATAAAGAAAAACTCAAATTGAAGCCTATTAAGAAAGAAGAAGAGAAGAAAGATAAAAAGGAAGAGAAGAAACAGAATGAATAACGATGAAATCAGACAGACCAGAAAACAACAACGGGGCATACTTTGGACGATCGTCATCGTAATTTTGATCCTCATTCTCTTCTCCTGTTTCTTTATCGTTGATGAAACTCAATTTGGTGTAGTCACCCGTTTTGGAAGGCCACTTGCGCCTGTCCGAACTTCGGGACTCAATGTGAAATTGCCTTGGCCAATCGATTATTCTATCATCTTGGATCGACGGATCCTTCAAACAGCTTTGCCAGTACAAGAGCTTCTTACTTCCGATCAAAAAAATGTCAATATGACCAGTTTCGTCCTCTGGCAAATTACCGATCCCACACTCTTCGCAGCTACAATGCAGGATCTCAAGACTGCTGAGACGCGACTCAGCGACATTGCCATTGCTCAAATTGCGATTTCCGTGGGAAAGGTCCCCTTCAATTTGATCATCAACTTAGAAGGAGGAAAAAGTGCAATGGCTCGTATTCTCAAGGAAGCTTCAGATGAACTAAGCAGAGTGGCCAAAGAGTTTGGTATCGACATCCGTGATTTGGGAATTACTAGTTTCCTTTTACCTCCGCAAAACAGAACGAGTGTCATCGAAAGAATGGTTGCTGATCGCAACCGTCTCGCTACTTTTTACCGGTCCAGTGGTACAGAAGAGGCGTTGAAAATTGAAGGAGAAGCGGCAGCAGAGCATGAAAAGATCTTGGGCAAAGCGCATGGAGAAAGTACGGCCATCAAAGGGAGGGGAGAGGCTGAGGCGCTAAAAATATTGGCAGAGGCCTACCGTCAAGATCCCGAGTTTTATTTTTTTATCCGTTCCTTGGACTCCTATGAGGCGATCATTGGCAAACAGAGTACAGTCTTTATTGAGGCTGATTCTCCCTTACTCAAATATTTTAATGGCACCGGCGCTAAGGAATTGCTAAAGGAATAGATATGGCTGAAAAAAATCTACCTCGCAATGTCGTTGTCATCCGTTCTCTGTTTGATTGGTCACACAACCATCCTTTCAAATTTTTCGGCATCTTTGTCCTGATTATCTTGCTGATCAGTTTATTCTTTGTTCCTTTTGAAATTAATCTCCAACAGCTTGGTGTCATCCGTCGTTTTGGGCGCTATATCGGTCACGTGGATAGGCCCGGCCTTAATTTCAAAGTTCCTTGGGGCATTGATCATCTCACTAAGGTAGAAGCAAGAACGGTATATGATCTCCAGCTGATTTCTGAAAAGAGAAAGGATGGCAAGAGTGCCCTGGAATATTTTTCCGGGGATGAGAATCTGATCGATGTCAGTTGCATCATTCAATACCAGATAACTAATCCTGCAAATTATCTTTTTCAAATGGCTAAACCCAGAGAAATTTTGCTCAGCTTACTGAAAGAAGCTTTAGTTACTGAAATGTCCAGAAGAAGCCTAGCAGAAATCATCTCGATCAATAAAGGAATCATCCAGGATGCGATTCAAGACTCATTGAATCGGGATGAGCAGATCTACCAAATGGGAATCGAGTTGGTCTCTGTCAATCTCGACGACCTTCAACCTCCTCAAGAAAGTTTGCCAAGTTTTATGGATGTCATCGATGCTAAGGAAGATAAAGAGCAAGTGATCAATCAAGCCCAAGCCTATAAAGAAAATGTCGTTGCTGAAGCGAGTGGTTTTGCAGCCCGTCTCGTCGATGGAGCCAAAGCCTTTGCAGCGACTGCGATTCTGCAGGCGCATGGCGATGCGGAGAGATTTCAATTTCTCCTAGCACAAAAAAAGAGTGCACCCCAGGGAACAAGAGTAACCGAATATTATCGCACCATCAATCCCATTCTTTCTCAGGCAGCGATCTATGTTCTTAGGCCCCATCAAGGAGCGCATATCGAAGTCAATCTCCTCGATCATATTTTGCCTGAACTTCCAAAGTTTGAGAAAATTCTTGCCGAAAAAGGAAAGCACCAAGAGCGTACTCCAGGAATGGGTGGTCTTCAGCAAAAGGAGGGTCAGGTTGACCGTATGCCAGGAACGGGCGGACATCGTGAACCGGGAGGGCAAATTGAACATGTAGAACTGCCTACGACAACCAAGCCGATTCCCGCTTCAGAATTGAAGGAGGCACCTTATGAATGAGGATGATTCTAAGCAATTCCGCTTCGCTAAATTGCAACAAAATGTGACCTTACGTCGGGGCACTGTCTACCGCTACTTGAGTTCTTCCTTGCAGTTGTTGATGCTTGGCAATGCAGGTGGGATCGGTTTTGTCATCGGTTTTTTTCGAACTGGAACTGAACCTCCTATGGCACACCTGCTATCCATCGTCTCTGTCATTTTTTTTCTTTTTGGCATTCTCTTTTCTGCAGGATCGGTCATCTGTGTTGCCTCTCTTGCCATGAAAGAGGCACACGATGCCGAAAGATCTCTGATCAACATTGTCTACAATAAGATCACGTATGAAGAAGCTGTTCTCAATCTGGAGCAGAGACCGCCTGGGGCTGCAGCGGGAGCTATGCTCTTTGGACTGGCAAGCATTTCCTGTCTCATTCTTGGCGCTATCATTGGCATGATATTAATTGTTTCCTATTTTTAAAGGCTTATGAAAATAAAAATTTTGATAGCTCTCCTCCTCACATTGTCTCTCACTGCTGCAAAAGCAAAAGCAAAAGAAAAAGAGATCGCTGTTTGTACGCAAGGGTCAACCGTCAGTTACTTCTGGAATAGTTTGTACGCAGGAATTGAAAAAGCTGGGAAAGAGTGGGGTGCCAAGCCAGTTTTTTATGGAAGTTTTGATTTTCAAGTTAAAGAGATGCCTCGCTATATCGAAGAAGCGATCAAAAATAATCCAGCAGGACTCATTGTGAGTATTCCTGATGCCGACCTCGTCAGAAAATCGATCGAGCTGGCTCATGCAAAAAAAATTCCCATCGTCGCAGTCTATTCGGGAGAAACTGATTTTGAAGAGTTAGGGATTCCCCATTTCGTTGGCATCCCTGCTGAAGCTACGGGTCTCATTGTTGCAGACCGCTTGCTAGAGGCTGGAATGACCCATATTCTGATCGTGTTAGAAAATGAACCAGATATTTCAAGTCTTTTATTACTCAAAGGAATGCGAAAAAAGATTGAAGAGTCGGGGAAAAAACTTACCGTTTTAGAGGTGGGAGCCTACTCACCTGCTACGGCTTCTGCTACGATTTCGTCCACCATGCTGATGGATGAGACCATCGATGGGGTCTTCTCTTTCACAGCGCTCACGGCCCTTTCGACGATTTTGGCTTTAGAAGCGAATGAAACTTATGGATCGACCAAATTTGCGACCTTTGACTTTTCACCTCACGTTAAAGAAGGCATTCTGGGTAAAAAGATCCTCTTTGCCGTGAGTGAGCAGCCTTTTATGGAAGGCTACTTGGCTATGTCTCTACTATCTGCCCCCCCAGAGACCGATGTGAGAACCTTTTTTAAGAATCTCAACCAAATAGGCCAACACGACTTTTTCCCCAAAGGGAGTTTAGCCTATCAAAGTTTTCAGCACCCTGGAGCTTTCCTCTATACAGGACCGATCTTCATTACCGAGGAGAATGTCGAAAACTATGCGGAAAATTTCTAAACAAGATGTAGATCGCAAAGCTGAGAGCACTGATCCAGAAAGAGACTGGCCAATTCGTGAGATAAGAGAGAATAATTCCCATCCAAACCACAAAGAGCGCAATTAAGAGGGAAAGGATAATCCCTGACCAAAAGGTGCGCGTACAGCAGAGAGCCGAAGCGGCTGGAGCGACGAGCAGAGTAAAGACAAGCAAGATACCGACAACTTGACTCGCCACCGTGACAGCGAGAGCGAGAAGAATAAAGAAGGAGGTAGAAACAAGTTTAGGTGAGACACCTTTGGCTTCTGCAACATCGGGCATGATGGAGACAAAGAGTAGTCTTCTAGCTAATAAAAAAAGGGCTGCCAAAGAGATCACAGAAAAAAAGATCATGTGGTGGATGAGCTGATCGGAGACACCAAAAAGATCACCAAATAAAATCGCCATCGCCTGTCCCGCATAGTTGGTATAAAAGTGGAGGAAAAGGATTCCAAGGCCTAAGGAAAAGGAGAGGACCATTCCTATAGCTAGATCACTTTTGGCGAGTTTTTCTTCTAATGTGCCCATACCCAAAGCAGCAAAAAGGGTCAGTAAAAACTGCCCTACCTCGGGGGAGAGTTTGGCTAATCCTGCTCCAGCAGCTCCGGCAAAGGCAATATGACTTAAAGCATGGCTTGCAAAAACTTGACCTCTCAGCACGATAAAATAACCGATGAGGGCGGAAACGATAGCTGCAAGGCTGCCGGCAAGGCAGGCATTTTGGATGAAATCATAAGAGAAAAATTCATGCAGACTATTCAAAGCTATTCCTTGGGTTCGAATGAGCAACAATCACTGCTGACTCTCCGCTTGATAGAGACTTTTAAACTTTTCTAGAATGGCCCCTTCATTGATGATGGTTGCCTCGCCGTGGGCAATACAGATCATGCGGTCCAACTTATCCCCGAGAAGCTCGATCTGATGGGTCGTCATCAAAACTGTAATCCGCAGCTTCTTATTGATCATTGTGATCAATTCGATGATTTTTTCATTCTGATGAGGATCTAAACTACTTAAGGGCTCATCGAGAAGGAGAATTTTGGGATTTCCCAAAAGAGCTCGTGCGAGAGATAATCTTTGTCTCTCTCCTCCTGAGAGTTGTAGATAAGGGCGATCGATGATCTCTTCCAGATGGACCAGCTCAATTACATCCTTAATCTGATGCTTCTTGACATGGTTCAAGAAGGGAATTCCCCAACCTAGGCCGCTTGCGGCAGTTTCCAAGAGAGTTCTGCCACTGAGGGGAAAGGTTTCCAATTCATGGGGCATTTGAGGCATATATCCGACATCGGGGTTTCCCCGTTCCGCAGATCGGTTGCAGACGTAGAGGTTCCCGCAGACGGGGGAAATCAATCCGAGAATGGCCCTGAGCAAGGTTGTTTTGCCCGATCCATTGGGCCCGACAATGGCGATAAATTCCCCTTGATCGATCTCCATCGAAAAATTCTGAAAGATGATATGCCCATCAAAGGCAATTTTCAGTTGATCCCATTTAATCGAGTTCACAGAGCCTTTTCCAAAGATTCGAGTTGAGAGGTCATCCACTGCACATAGGTGGTACCTGCCGGTTGTGTTTCAGTCATGCCAACAACAGGGATTCCATGTTGCTGTGCGAGAGCGATCATTTTTTTTGTGTAGGCATTAGTAACCTGAATATTGTAGATCAGAGCCTTGACTTTTTTTTCTTTTAGATAGCTTTCAAATTCTTTAATGTCTTTGACCGACGGCTCAGTATCATTCATGATGCTAGTCTGAAATCCTTGCCCCAACATCTTGAGGCCCAACGCATCTGCCATATCATTGAAGAGAGGCTCAGTGGCTAAGACTGCCGTTCCTGCAAAGCGAGTACGGATCCTTTCAATGAGTTGAGTAAGAGGGCGATAACTCTCTTGGAACTGCTTCAAACGGATTGAAAAGTATTCTTGCTGTTCCGGAACGAGCACTGTCATTTTTTCGGTAAAGGCTTGAGCGAAGAGAGGCATCGTCCTTGGGTCATACCAAATATGGGGATTGTCGCCCTCTTTTCTCCCCAGCAAATCGGCGACAACTATGATTGCTGAGGGATGGTGGCCCGCCGCTTCCACCAATTGTTTCACCCAAGGGTCATAGTCTAAGCCATTATAAATGAGAATTTCGGCATGAGAAATTGCGATATCTGTCTTGGCGGAATTGCTAAAAAGATGGGGATCTTGCATTGGGTTATTCAAAATCGTCTTCACGTCGGCATAGGGACCAGCGATCTCTTGCGCCAAAATGCCATAGAAATTCTCCGCAGCAACAACCCCAACCTGTTTTGCATCAATAGTTCCGTTTCCTAGTAGTGCCAAAAAACAGAGCAAAGTACCAATTTTCAACATACTTTGCCTTGTAGAGCAACTAAGCTTTATTGTCCACGTCGAAGATGGTCTATTCCGAAGTGTCAGCTTCTTCAACGACAATTGTGGGTTGATAGTTATCCAAGACAAAACATAAAGCTCTTGAAAAAGGCGCCAAGATATCCTCTGCAGCTTTTTCTTGAATCCCAATTTCGATGATTGCGTCGAGAAGAGGATCCCATCTATCTGAGATATCATGAGACTGCTTGAACAGTTCAGTCCGCTCTTGTGCGTTAGCCCCATTCCATTTCGCTACGAGATGCTGTGCGAGACGAAAATAGAAGGTTTTGCTTTGACTGATATTGTCAACACGGATGCCTCCCTGAACGATCAGATCTCCTCTTCCATCTCGCACCACTCCGATATCTCCAGAAAAGACATAGGTGTTTGTTCCTGCTGCCGTGGTGAGCACTAAACTGGAACCGATGTCCAAAATAGCTGTATACAGAGCATTGATCGTGTAGAAGACAGGAAATAAGTAGGAAGAAGATATGACGGCAGGAGTAATGAAGAAGAGTCCACAGGTATTGCGGTCAAATTGGTCTTGTGTCATTTCGAGCATTTCCAGACTCTCTTTCGGGATGGGAGTAAATCTTCTACTTTTGCCACATGAGGTAAAGCAGCAACAATAGGCTCTTGAGAACATTTTCCATGGATGGCAGAGAATATAGGCTGCCAAATTCATTACGCTGTTATTGCATCTCGGCAAACAACAGAGTTTCCCCCTTCTTGCTCTCTGGGGAATCGGAAGTTTAGCTAACTCTGTTAAAAACTCATCGAATACTTTACCGAGCTCTTGTTCTCTCGAAACTCGCTCGTCATGGGTGAGCCTAGGATGAACATAGCTCCCAAACAAATTGGGAGAGGTCGAGCTACTAATAGAGGCCATAATAATAGAATCCTTATATAAAATTTTTTAAAAATAATTTTTATTACTTAAAAAATTTTACATGTTAGGAGGGTGGGCTTGTGACCTGAGTACGTTCAGACGAAGAAAAGAGTAGGTGCAGCAGTAGATGGGCAAACCAATAAAAAGTCCCTTTTGCTGCAACACTTCAATAACATTAAAAACTTCAGAGAGCTGATCTAAATGGACAACAGAGAAGAATTTCGGCGCCGATTCACGTAAGTTTGGCGTCTGTTTGACAGGATAGAGATTCTGTGTGATCTGCGTCTCATTTTTCTGCCCACCCATGATCTGATGATCACCATGACCCGCCAAATGAAAGAGAGTGATCAATGCGAGTAACAAAAATTTGAGAGAAGAAGACATTATTTTTTCCAAAAAGGATATAAACTATAACTACAGATTAAATTATTGTCAAAACTAAGGCAGGAGGGTCAAAATCTCATGACCACTGTCGGTGATGAGGAGGGTGTGCTCCCATTGGGCGCTCGGTTTGCCATCGGCGGTGCGTGCTTCCCATTGATTGTGGTTGTCGATGATCGCTTCGCGGACGCCCGCATTGATCATCGGCTCGATGGTGAAGGTCATGCCGGCGGCAAGGGGGATTTGGACATTGTTCTTATGATGGGGGACTTGAGGAGGTTCGTGGAAGGCGAGACCAACTCCGTGGCCAACAAATTGGTTGACGACAGAGCAGCCTTGAGCAGATGCAAAATCTTCGATCACATCACCGATTTCAGAAAGCATCACCCCCGGTTTTAAGATGCGGATGGCGCGCATGAGACATTCATATGCCACATTGCAGACGAGATATTTTTCTGGCGAGATATCGCCGATCATGACCATCTTGCTGCAATCGCCAAAATAGCCATCGAGTATCACAGAAATATCGACATTCATGATATCTCCCTTCCGAAGCGGCTGATCATCGGGGATACCATGGCAGATCTCATCATTGATCGAGGTGCAGATGCTTTTAGGATAGGGCGGCTCCCCATAGCCCAACGGAGCAGCCAGAGCGCCAGCCTCTCTGTGGAGTTCAGTCGCATAGGCATCGAGTTCATTTGTCGTAACCCCCGCCTTTGCCTGCTTACAGACCTTATCGAGAATCTGGGCAGCCAGCTGGCACGCTCTCCGGATCCCTGCAATCTGTTCCGGCGTTTTCAAAACAATGCGATACTGCTTGAGATAGCGCTCAGCCTCATTGACAACCCCTCTCCCCGATAGCTCAGGAAAATGGCATTTCTTCCACTTCTGCCCGCTGCCACACCAGCAAGGATCATTCCTCCCAATCATACTAAAATGATAACCCACCCCTCAATTCTTGAGGATAGCCATTTTTTGCACCATAATCTCCTTTCCTATACACTTAAATTATGAGTAAGCTCTCTGTTATCAAAAGAAAAGCTGTACCGATCCTCAAAAAGCATGGGGTCAAAAGGGCTGCTATCTTTGGCTCTGTTGCAAGAGGTACAGATACCTCCAAAAGCGATGTCGACTTTCTCATCGAATACCAAAGCAAAAAGAACTCTCTCTTTGACTTTGTAGACCTGAAACTAGCCCTAGAAGAGGCTTTACAGCGCAGAGTCGATATCCTGACCTATAGCTCCATCTGCTGGCAGCTTCAAGAGCATATCCTCAGCGAGCAAGTGGTGATCTTGTGAAGAAAGACCCTCTTGTCTTCCTCTCTCATATCATAGAGTCAATTGAGCTCATTGAGGAGTATGCGAAGGGAATGACCCAAGCTGGCTTTGTGAAAGATCCTATTTTGCAGGATGCCATCATCAGAAGGTTAGAAGTAATAGGAGAGGCAGTGAAGGGCCTCTCTTCTTCATTCAAAGAAAAACATTCAGGTCCCCCTTGGAAACAGATGGCAGGCATGCGAGATATCCTGATTCATGAGTATTTCAATGTAGACCTTGTCCTTACATGGAAAGTAGTGAAGCATGAGCTCCCCTCTGTAAAGAAGCAGCTCCTGATCATTCTTGAGGAAATGGGGGACTAACGAGCTAGACGCTCCCGCGCCAAAGGCTCGCCTCCTGACTTTGACATTTAAACATATTCTGATAGGAACAAGATCTGAAGGAACGCAAGCGGCAGGATCCTGTTTATCTTGTGATTGCTTCTGAGAAGTCAGGATAATAGATCTTTTTGAGGGTGAGACCGTGGGCGGGGGCGGTCATGCCGGCGGCTGGGCGGGAGGAGGCGGAGAGGATGGTGGGGATGGAGGAGGGGGCAATTTTGCCGCGGCCGACAAAGATGAGGGTGCCGACGATATTGCGGACCATTTTGTAGAGAAAGTGGTTTCCTGTAATGGTGATGAGAAGGTGGTTTGGGGAAGGGTGGAGTTTGATCTCGGTGATTTCGCGGATTTTATCTTTGTAGGTGAGATTTTTCCGAGTGTTGCAGAAGCTGGAGAAGTCTTGTTCTCCTAAGAAGTGGTGGGTGGCTTCCTCCATTTTGTCAAAATCGAGGGGGTAGGGAAGATGCCAAGCGGTATGTCTCGCATGGGGCATTTGGAAGGGACCAAGAGAAATATGATAGTGATATTCTTTCGCTTGGGAGTTAAGTGTGGGATGGAAATCGAGGGGCATGAGATGCAAAGAGAGGACGCGGATGGTGGGAGGAAGCAGGGCATTGAGGCTGGCTTGCAGAGCAGGTAATTCATGAGAGCGGTCGCACAAAAAATTGACCCACTGCTCTTCGGCATGGACGCCGCGGTCGGTGCGGCTGGCAGCTTGCAAGAGGATGGGCTGCTGGAAGATTTTTTCTAAGGGTATCTGGAGAGCTTCTTCTATAGAGGAGCCCATCTTCGTTTTTTGCCATCCGAAGAAATTGGTGCCGTCGTAGGCAATGCGTAAGAGATAATTGTGGTTCATTTGAGGGCAGCAACAAGGCCTGTGAAGGCCATCTGGGTAGAGATGAGGACGATGATATAGCCGAAGAGCCTCTCGATCGCGACGACCCCATTTTCCCCCAAGCGTGTATTGAGAAAGGGGGAGAGGAGAAGAACCACTAAGGAGAGTGCCCAAGCGATGACGATCGCGAGGAGGACAGTGGCCTTATTCTCAATCCCACCACCATAGAGGGTGATGGTGGCGAGGATCCCGGGGCCGGCAATCGAGGGGACCGCCAAGGGGACGATGAGGGGATCTCGGGGAAGCCTCTTCTCCTGTTTCTCAAAGCTGGGTTTGGCAAAGATCATCTTGATAGCGATCAAAAAGAGAATGGTGCCGCCAGCAATTTGGAGAGTCGAATGGGAGATGTTGAGAAGGCCCAAGAAGGTCTGTCCAAAGTAGAGAAAGAGAATCATCAGCCCGAGTGCAGCGAGGAGCTCGCGTGTAATGATCTTGTACTGTTTCGAGGGTTCGAAATGTTTGAGAAGGCTCACAAAGACGGGTAGGGTGCCGAGCGAATCCATGACGACCCAGAAGAGGAAAACGAGCTGAAAGAGCGATTTGCCCGTGACATCTGTTTCGGTCAATGCAAACCTCCGATCACACCGTCGATGAAAATTTGTAGAGCAATGAGCGCCACAATGAGTCCCATCAGCCTTTGGCAGGCATCTAGGCCTGAATCTTTAAATAGCTTGTAGATCGGTTTAGCGAAGAGGAAGAGGATGGATGAAGCAAGCCATGCGACAAAAATGGCTTCTAGGACTAATGGGGTAGAGATCTCTTTTTGGGAAAAAATCATGATGATCGCCAAGACAGAAGGGCTAGCGATGATCGGGGTGGCAAGGGGGACGATAAAGGGTTCCTGCTCTTTCCATTGGGTCACGCGCTCTTCATTCGAGAAAATGAGGCGGATGGCGATGAGAAAGAGGATGATCCCTCCCGCGAGATGGACTGTTGTCGAGGTGATGTCGAGAATGGTGAGGAGCAATTCCCCCACAAAGTTAAAGAGAAGCATGATTAAGAGGGCAAAGCAGAGTTCCCTTATGGCAATTTTCCGCTGCTTTTTGGGTGGGAAGGGTTTGAGCAGCTGGAGATAGGTCGGGATATTTCCCAAAGCGTCGATCACAAAAAAGAGGGTCAAGGCGATAGCTAAAAACCTATTCATCAACCTGAATATATCTTGAAAAGATCTCAAACATCAATAGAATTGCGTTCATGACAAAAGAACCTTTGATTCGCCCCTTTGTCGGGAAGTTTTCAACAATTTTGCTCTTTGGACCTCCCGGATCGGGGAAGGGAACATTAGGAAAATTTTTAGCGAGCGCCGGTTCTCAATATCATCTCTCTTCAGGGGATATTTTTCGGAATCTTCCCATCTATTCTCCTGCGGGTCGGCTCTATCATACCTTTGCAAGTAAAGGGTTATTGATCCCAGACGATGCTGTCATCGAAATCTGGAACCATTATGTTCAGGGTTTGATTGCGACAAACAATTATTACCCTGAAAGTCAAGATCTCCTTCTCGATGGGATGCCCAGGACACGCCAACAAGCGGAAATGCTCTCACAATTTATCCATGTCAGGCATGTGATCGTTCTAGACGTCAAAGACCATGAGGCTCTTAAACGCAGGATGATTAACAAAGCGCGTTTAGAAGGGCGTTTGGATGAGATTCAAGAAAGTACTCTCAAGAATCGACTCGACGCCTATGAGCAGCAGATTGAAGGGACACTCCAATATTTCCCTAAACATCTCGTCTCCGTTGTCGATGGCAGTCAGAAGACGCTGGAAGTGTTGCGAGATGTGCTGGTCCGTCTCTCTCACCTTCTCTCTCATGGGCCTGCGATTTACTCAAGTTGAGAAGGGACTTCTCGTGCTCTTTTCGCTTCGTAGAGCTCTTGATCGGCGATCTCGACAAGCTGGTTGAAATCAACCTCGCGCAGACCATCATAGAAGACTTTGCCGATACTATAGGAGAGGCGGTAGGGTTCTGTGATTTGGCTATTATATTCTTGTAACTTGTGTACCATGTGGTTTTTGAGATATTCCCCACTTTCTTCGGGAGCATTGATGGCAATCACAGCAAACTCGTCTCCACCGATTCTTCCGATAATATCATGTTTTCGAAAGGTGGCCCTTAGGCATTTACACATATCCATCAAGGCGTGATCACCGACCAGATGGCCATAAGTGTCATTGATCTGTTTGAGATGGTCGAGGTCGACGAGGAAGAGAAAAAATCCTTTTCGTGTCCTACGGGACAATGCAAGCTGCTGATCCAAAAGGGTGAGGAATCCGCGCCGATTATAGACTCCTGTCAGCTCGTCAGTAAACGAAAGTGCCCGTAAACTCTCCTGGAGGCGGTGGCGCTCGATCGCATGGTGAATGGTCCGCGCTAACAGGTCAGCGCTGAGATCGCTTTTAGGAATGTAATCTTGGGCACCCAATTTGATCGTTTCGCGGATCAACAGCTCTTCTGAGGAGCCTCCTACAATGATGACAGGAATGATGTTGGCTCTTTTCTGGATCTCGACAAAGGTATTCACACCTTCGCTATCGGGAAGGTACAAGTCAGTGATTATGAGATCATAATTCCCAGTGCTAAGGGCTTCTAAGGCTTCGTTTAACGACTCAGTAATCCTCAGATTGGGTTCGATATCCTTAGCTTGTAATTTCTTGAGCGAGGCAGTGAGGAAGAGAATATCATCCGGGTCATCCTCGACAATCAAGATCGAAAGCAGCTCTGTCATTGTGGGGCTCTCTCCTTCTCAGCTTGTTGCTGAGCCGGTAGCTCGATGATGATAATCGTTCCTAAACCCTCACTGCTTTCCGCATAGATTTCGCCCTGATGTCTTTCGATAATTCTTTTACAGATCGATAAGCCGACACCTGTCCCAGAGCTGAGATCGTTTTTGTCGATGCGGAAAAAGGGATGAAAGATCTGTTTTTTGTAGCTGGATGGAATTCCGATACCATTGTCTTGAACAGTAATGCGGGTCACCTCATTTAAGGACTCACTTTCAATGGCGATGATGGGCGGGGTCTCCTTTTTATGATATTTGATCGCATTCGAAATGAGATTGTGAAAAAGCGAGCGCATTTGGTCGGGGTCAGCTTTGATCGTGGGGAGCAGGTCCACTTTGACATAGGCGTGACTGCGCGAGATCAAAACTTCTAAATCTTCGAGAACCTGGGCAAGAATCTGATTGAGATCGACCCACTCCTTCCGCATCTCCTTTTTGCTCATTATTGCCAGTTCCAAGAGAGAGGCGATAAAGGCATGCATCCGTTCGGCGCCACCGACCATTCGATCCACATAGTGGACCACTTCGGGATCGAGGTCCCCCTGTTTTTCCTGGATCAGTTTTCCATAATTTTTAATCTTCCTCAGCGGCTCTTGAAGATCGTGTGAGACAGAGATCGTGAACTGTTCCAGCTCGACATTGGTCCTTTCTAACTCCTGACTTTTGTTTTCGAGCTCCTTTTTGCGCTTCTCGAGAAGGTTGATATGGCGTTGGATTTTTGTGATGTCATGAACGATGAAGTCGGCTTTTCCTGTTTTATAGCAGGTCGACCAGATGACCAGAGCGAAGAGGAGGAGAGTCGCCAGGCCGATAAGTTCTGTTTCGAGAGGGAGGGAGAGGCCCCATTCCACTCTGCCGACCATCAGCAGCCAACTGAGGAGGATCGGAATCAAGAAGGCAGCAGGGAGAAGACGGCGAAAAACTTGTCCCGAAAAAGAGGGATTGAAAAGAAGCCCGGCCATACCTTGCTCGGGTGTTCCCAGAAGGTAACAGCAGGAGAGGAGGAGCCATCCCACTGAGAGCAGGGCTGTGGTGTAGGGGGTTTTTCCAATGAAATGATGAAAATAGAGTCCCTCAAAAAAGGCCATCAGCACACAAAAAGAGAGGCAGAAGCCGAGGAAAAAAAAGGTCTGTCCCATGAAGAGAAGCCGTGAGGTGTTTTGAAAGATGACCGCACAACCCACCAGGAGAAGAGTGATGATGGAAAAATAGCTCATCGCACTTAAGGAGAAGAGCTGTTCACTTTCATGTCCATGCAACTTGAGGACAAGGGCCCCAACAGCCCCCATGACAGCTACGAGAGCGAGAAGGCCAGAAAGGGCGCGCATCCAGATCCGCTCTTTGAGGAAAAAGAGCAGTGAGAAGAGGACGATGGCGAGGCAGCTTAAGAGAGAGCTTTGCTCCTGTATCAGATTACTAAATGGCAAGGCTAGCAGCACAACAAGAAAGAAAAGGCCAATCGCAGCCACCAGAGCTGTCGTCCAATTCTTACAGATACGCAACAGATCCATTCGGTACTCCCCCTAGAGTATTTTACTCTGGAGAAGCAGGGGGTGTAAAAGGATTTTTATTCAATAATTGTAAGTCATTGAATATCAAAAAGGATCAAAATTCACGATTAACATAAATTTCCGATTCTTGGAAAAGTGAGGCAAATGTGACCAGAAGTTGTATTCATGCACCCATCCCCCTACCTGTTGAAAGCTCTCCTCAAAGTGAAATCTACTCCTATGAAAAATTTAACATAAAAACCCACTTGTCTATTTTGGGTGTTTTTATTAAAATCTGCTTATGAAAACCCTCCTTGCCCTTCTAAAGAAGCCACTATTTACTTCCAAAGAGGCTAAAGCCCTAGGAATCCCCCCTGCCAATCTCTCCTATTACGTAAAAACAGGGCAGCTGAGGCGCATTAGTAGGGGTGTTTATCAGTATATAGCTGTCAAAGATGGTGGGAGCATTAGATGGGAAGATTTGATAGAAGCAGCCTATTCCATCCAGGGGGGTGTAATTTGCCTGATTTCTGCCCTAGCTGTCTATGATCTCACGGAGGAAATGCCTAGACAACATTGGATTGCTATAAGCCACGGAACCAGTGCAAGAGCTAAGGATGAAGTTAAAATTGTACGTCTTAGAAATATGAAACTTGGTAGGACTGAGATAGAGTTAGACGGGATTATAGTATCTATTTTTGACCGTGAAAGAACAATAATAGATGCCTTCCGCCTGCTGAGCCGTGAGACAGCCATCAAAGCTCTTAAAATGGCGCTTAGCCAGCCAAAAGATAAAAAAATTGATCTAGTTAAACTGCAAGCTTATGCAAAAAAACTCAGAGTGAATATAGATCCTTACCTCATAACGGCAACCACATGAATGAACAAGCACTTAAAGATAGACTCCAATCCATTGCTCAGGAAAAACAAATAAAATTTAACAGCTGCTGGAAACAGCTTTTGCTTGAAAGGTTTTTGGCACGACTAGCCCGATCTGCCTTTTCAAGCAAATTTATCTTCAAGGGGGGATATCTTCTCTCCTATATGCTCAAAATAGGCAGAGAAACAACGGATCTAGATTTTCTGCTTACACACATGGAGGCTGATGAAAATGAAATCCAAAGAGCTTTTGAAGATATTATCTCTTTCCCTAGCACAGATGGCTTTTCTTTCTCCTATCAAGCAATGACCCCATTAACTCAGCCTCACATGAATTACCCCGGCTACAGGACAACTTTACAAGCTGCATTTGGGAAAATGAGAGACAAGGTTCATGTAGATGTAGGTGTTGGAGATGTAGTAAAGCCTCAAAACCTGCATGTTCAACTTGTCCGTTACCGTGGACAACCCATGTTTGAAAATGAAATTTCTCTGCTAGTCTATCCTCTGGAAACCATTTTTGCTGAAAAGCTTGAAACAGTTATTTCTAAAGGGGCTGCTAACAGTCGTATGAAGGATTACCATGATCTTTTTCTGCTCACTAGAGACAACAAGCTGCTTGATAGAATGAAATTACAGGCAAGCCTTTCGCAAACTTTTCAGAATAGAGGCACATCGCTTCAACCTATTAAATTTGAACCGGGTGGCTTAGGTAATCTTCAGAAGCTCTGGTCTGCTCACCTGACTGGTTTGGGTGACATGGCTCAAGAGCTTTTGCTTCCTAAAGAGATCAAAGAAGTGATAACCAACATCAATGCCCTGCTATAGCAAAAGGTTGAAGAGAGATGATGACTGAAGAAAATTTCAGCCCATAGAGGGCAAGAAATTCAGCTTTTTTGATTCTAATTTTTATTCAGTTGCTATAAGTCTTTGGAAATCAAAAGGATGTTTGATCATTCCTTGAGAGGTTTGCCAGTCGTAGAACTCTTCGATCAGGGTTTCGTCTATCGACTGGTCTATAGCCAGTAGGGGCAATGTTAGCTTCCACGCTTCTTGCTGCCAGGAGATCGTTTTTGAGCTGCGATCGGGATTCGCTCGGGCATAGCAGTCGAAGGCCTCTTCAGGATGGTTTCGGCAGAAATCGAGGCTTTTCTGTAGCGCCCTTTGGAAAGGGAGGGCGAAGTTTTTTCGGGCATAGGGAGTTTCCTCATGAGCTAGAATGATCATCTCGTAGTAGGTGGGAATGCCAAGTTCTTGAATTTTAAATGTTTTTGTCTTTATGCCTAGTGATTCTAACTGAGCAGGTTCGATGTTCCAAAATGCTCCATAGATAAAATCGACGCTCTGGGTTCCCATAGCGGCGACCAGATCGACACTGACATTTTTCTTTTCGCTAGGGGAGATGTTTCCCTGCCCGAGCAAATAGTCGAGGAAGGTGAGCTCAGGATTGCCGATGCAGTAGCCAAAACGTCTTCCGCTGAGATCACTGGGCGCGGAGATTCCTGGCTCATCGCGATAGATCAGCCCACAGAGAGGCTCTTTGATGAGAAGGCCCACCATTTTTAAGGGAGCGCCCCGTTCACAGGCTTTCAGCGTACCTGGCAGATGGTTGATCAAGAGATCGGCGCTGGTTCCCAGCAGATAGGAGAAGCCATCTCCTCCATCATACATCTTCTGAAGGGTGAGAGAGATTCCTTCTTCTGCAAAAAAGCCTTTCTCAATGCCGACATAGAGGGGAATATGATTTGGATTCGGAAGCCAATCGAGCATCAGGCGGACGTCTCGAGCTTTTTCCTGAGAGGTACAGGAGGAACAACCAAGAACGACCAGGAGCAGAGGAATCATTTTCCACTTACGGGGAGGAAGCGCGATCCGCTCACCATAGACGATCAAGAGATAGAGTAGAGTGCTGATCGTTGTTAAACAAAAGAGTGCGCCGAAAGTGATCTCCAGATCGGCATTGCGGCGACTTTCGAGCATCAAGATACCTAGCCCATTTTGAGCGCCAGCCCACTCCCCAGCGATGGCGCTCACACCGGCGATTGCAGCTGAGATGCGGATACCTGCAAAGAGATGAGGGAGAGCCCAAGGGAGGCGGAGTTTATAGAAGAGCTGCCATTGAGTGGCATTGTTCGCTTTAAAGAATTCGACGAGTGGGTCAGGGGTCGATCGGAGTCCCTGATAGAGGTTGAGGGTCAGAGGGAAGAAGATCATGAGAGCTGTGGGGATGACAATCGCTGATAGACTCCATCCTAACCAGACCACCATGATCGGGGCTAAGGTAAACATGGGTATGCACTGGATCACGATGAAGAGCGGCTGCAGAATGGATCTACTCTTTTTAAAGCGCATCATCATCCATGCGAGTGGAAAGGAGACAGAGAGAGCCAGCAGAAATCCAAAGCACATCTCCTTGAGTGTCACGCAGCTATGGAACCAAAACCGATCCCGAATTTCCCAGAGAGTACGAAAGACAGCAGAAGGAGGCGGAAGAACAAAGAGCAGTTGAGGAAAACTTCTTGCCATCCATTCCCATAGGGCTGCAACGGCAAGAAAGCAAATGAGAAAGAGAAGTAAGTGATACCGTTTTTTGACCACGGCGAAAGTTTAATTGCGCTTCTATGGATGGTCAAGAGAAAATAGAGTTAAATAAAGTTTTTAATTAACATTGAATTATGGCCTACCGCATCGAGAAAGATAGTTTGGGAGAGATCAGCGTACCAGCTGATGCTTATTATGGCGCACAGACGGCTCGCTCGCTCATCTACTTCAATATTGGTGGGGATCGGATGCCGGAAGCGGTGATCCGTGCTTATGGATTGATCAAAAAGTGTGCCGCGGAAACTAACTATGAGCTGGGACTTTTGTCGGAAGAGAAGAAGAATTGGATTGTGGTAGCGGCTCAGGAGGTCATGGAGGGAAAGCTGGACAAACACTTTCCTCTCAAAATCTGGCAGACGGGTAGCGGGACCCAGACCAATATGAATGTGAATGAGGTGATCGCCAATCGGGCGATCGAAATGGCCGGCGGTGTACTGGGGAGTAAAAAGCCGGTCCATCCCAATGACGATGTCAACCTCTCTCAATCCTCAAACGACACCTTTCCGACGGCGATGCATATCGCCGCCGTGCAAGCGCTCTTCCATGAACTACTGCCACAGGTGCGCACTTTGCGAAAAGAGTTGTCCCATAAATGCATCCAATTCCAAAAAATTGTCAAAATTGGGCGCACCCATCTGATGGATGCAGTACCCATCACTTTGGGACAGGAGTTTTCAGGTTATGTCGATCAACTGACACAAGATATTGCTCGGCTGGAATCTGCTCTGCCCGATCTCTTTTCGCTTGCCATCGGCGGAACTGCTGTAGGGACTGGTCTCAACTGTCCTCCCCATTTTTCTGAAAAAGTGGTTGAGAAGATAGCCAAAGCGACCAATCTTCCTTTTGTTTCTGCCAAAAACAAGTTTTCTGCACTTGCATCACATGATGCTCTGGTGGGCGCTCATGGAGCCATCCGGACACTGGTCTGCTCCCTCATTAAGATCGCCACCGACCTCACCTTGATGGGATCGGGCCCACGCTGCGGCCTAGGAGAGATCCTCTTTCCCGAAAATGAACCTGGCTCCTCCATCATGCCCGGTAAAGTCAACCCCACCCAGTGTGAAGCACTGACGATGGTCTGTGTCCACGTCCTAGGAAACGATCAGGCCATCGCCATCGCCTGTACGCGCGGCAACTTTGAGCTCAACGTCTTCAAGCCGATGATCATCGCCGACTTTCTCGACTCCTGTGATCTGCTCACCGACGCTCTCGCCTCCTTCACCTCCTACTTCATCGTCGGCCTCCAGGCTAACGAAAAAAGGATCCGCAGCCATGTCGACCGCTCCCTCATGCTCGTCACAGCGCTCACCCCGATCATCGGCTACGACAAAGCAGCCCAAGCAGCTCTCAAAGCCTTCCACGAAGAGCTCACCCTCAAGCAAGCCTGTCTCGCCCTCGGCTTCCTCTCCGAAGAAGAGTTTGACAAAGTGATCCAGCCTGAGAAAATGATAGGGCCCTACGATTAGCCCTTCGTGCGGAAAACGATGGTGGCTCCTGTCGCTTTCTTTTTGGCGCCCAGACGGAGCCAACTGAGGATATTCCAAATCGAACTGATAGAAGCAAGGAGTGTTAAGCCGAAATAGCCAGAAACCCTTGTAGAAAAGGGCTTTCTCTGGCCAAAAGCTTTTTTGATATTTTTTTTGTAAGCTCCAGTGAGCTTTCTTCGAGGAATGCTAAAATAGTGCTTGATTGATTCACAATTTATTTGGAAATTCTTCAACTCGGCCGCACAGATGGCTGCCATCTGTTGGACATATTCCTTAGGATAGGCCTTACGATGCTTGAGATAGACTGAAATGTGGGATCCCGCTTGAAGTACATTTCCACATCTCCTTAAAAGGGCAGCCAATTGGCGAAATAGACCATCTGTTTGCCAAACTAGAAGGTACTTTTGATTCTGGAGGATTTTCTCTAATTCATTAGAATCTTTTTTCATGAGAAAAGCATAAAAATAATAGGAACAGCGATTGGGAAATTCTTTTTCGAGCCATTGATAGAGATTCGGAATTGTCTCAAAGGCAATCACAGCACACTTCTCAAATTTTTTCATATGACGTTTAATATCTCTTCGAATCAGAAAATCTTCGAACCAATGGAGATGCCAAAAGTAACTTCCAGGTGATTGACCGACTATTTTTCTCTGTAGGTTCGCCTTTGTTCTTTTTTTATCTTTCAATGAAGAGTATTTTTTAGAAATATTGAGTATGAGACGGTCATCCGCGGCATTTCCTAAAATGTGAGAGAAGGTCGGAGAGCCTAAAATCCCAGCAATAGTCCCGCTTCTGGAAAAGCGTTCAAATTTTTGAAGGATGAAAATTTGATAGAGAATATCCTCCACACAGGCCTTCCAGTAGGGATGTTGACGAATGGACTGAGGAGCGATCGATAGGTGCGATTCTATTTGTTGGATGTAGGTGGCACTCTCTTGGAGAATCGCCATCGGTGATTCTTTAAGGGGGACTGAATGATAAATCACGGGGATATGGGCATTCGCTCGGTGGACACTGGTTGTCCATTTTGAAAGATGTACAGCTAACGCAGGAATTTCATAAGGCCCTGTAGCAATCATGGATTGTTCATAATCGTAGGGTGCCATCTCGATCAGGCAGTAGATATCAGAATCTTGAATATGGGCAATGTTGCCTGAGGGACACATTTCGGGGATGAATGAGTAATCACAAGCAGCGCCGATCTGGTAGTGATCGATTTCTGGCTTAATGCAGAGCATATGTCTCAAATAAAATCTCCCCACCATTACCTGATCGTTCACTCTCCAAAAGAGACGGTTGGCATGGAGCGCATGTGTAAGACCGTGAGTAACAGTATGAGCTTGGCTGACAGGATGCATGTAAGGAAAACCCAGGGCTAACATTTCTCGAGGCTCTAGAGACAAAATGCCCTTTGGATCTGCAGCGATTTTTTTTTCCAATAAAGGAGCAACAGACTCTTCAATGACCAGGAAATTTCCTGCTGTGATCCCACTATAGCCTTCTTTTAAATATTTCTTCAGATTATGAAGGGATCCATTGGCCATGATGTAGTCAGAAACCAAGAAGAAGAAGTAGGTCTCGCATATCTTGTCACCTCTGCTGCGCATGCCGCGCTCATAAGCAAGTGTCAGCGTCGCAGAGTAACTCCCTTCAAAGATGAGATCGGAGATGTCGATAAATTTAATCCTGCAGTGCGAGTCTAACTGCTGATAGCAGGTTTGACTTTTGAAGAAATCGACGTCACTATCTCTGGTTAAGAACAAAAAGGTGCACTCATACTCTTCACTCATCGCGGGAATATTGCCTGGTGCTAAAAGGCTGCGCAAACTAAAATCGAAGAAATTTTTAATGTAAGATTCTCCCCAGAGAGCTAGGAGAAAGACGACGGGCCTATCTTCTTTTTTGGCTTGCGAGTTCATAACTGAGTATCTTGTCCGATGACGGAAGAACTTGCAACAGAAAGTTTTTGCTTGTGATCTGTTCACTTTTCAGCAATAAATTATCGCTATGAAATACCTGATACGCGCCGCGATTCAAAATCGCAAACACTACGTTCTCTTAATTTTCACTCTCATTGCCATGTTTTTGATGACTCTGTCGTCACAGGTGGAAATCTTGGCGATCGGTGTCATTGCCAGAACAGGTCCTGACTTTTTTGCCCTCTTTGGAGATAAGAAGGAGGGGAAACACCAAGCCCCAGATCAAGTCAGGAAGGAGGTTGTAGATGAAAAATGGACAGAGATCTCCAATAATAACATCATCACCAAAGAGCAGGTCAATAATTATCTTCGCGCAGGAAAAAATCGGGGGCTCGTCAACCAGATCAATACTTTTCTTGACCGCCATTTTAACATGGCAAAAAACTTGAAAGGTTTGGCAATTGTTGTCGTCTGTGTAGCTTTTTTCAAGGCCTTCGCCCTCTTTTTCTATCGTTATTTCACGCAGGTGGTCTCGATCCGTGTCAGCCGAGACCTCAGACAGCGCTGTTTCGAGCATATCCAAACCCTCTCGATGAATTTTTACCATAATTATGAGATGTCCCAGATCACGAGCCGTGTGACCGGTGATGCGGGAACAGTGGCTTCATCGATTAACTCCCTTCTGATCAACTACCTCCAAACCCCCTTCGCTATCCTCTCCACTTTCATAGCGCTGTTGCTCATTTCGTGGCAATTGACCCTCGTCGTCTTTTTAGGTGTACCTCTCATCATCGTCCCTGTCGTCTTCATCACGCGAAAAGTGAAGCAGATTGCCGAAAGTATGGCGACCAACAATGAGCGGTGCATCCGTGTGCTCACCGAGTGCATCTTAGGGATCTTTACGGTGAAAACTTTTGCGATGGAGAGCTTCTCTCTTAAGAAATTTAGCGAGAACAATGCGCTCGTTGCAAAGCTGGAGGAGAAAAGCGCCCGATATGGGTTATCCTCAAGGCCGATTCTTCACATGATCTCTTCTATCTTTTTTGCGACGGTCATTTTGGCAGGGATCTACCTCTTCGACGTCACAGCAGAAGCACTCTTCGTCTATTGTGGGCTACTTTATGTTTTTTATGAACCGGTGAAAAAATTTGCAGAAGAAAATATCTCGATTCAACGCGGCGTAGTCGCTGCTGAGCGGATGTTTGCTCTTTTGGCAGAAAAGCCGACGGTCGTCGATCACGAAAACGCCGAGACACTGACAGAGTTCCACAAAGAGATCGAATTCAAAAATGTCTCCTTCCGCTACAAGGATCAGCCCGTTTTGCGCAATCTCTCTTTCAAAGTCCCAAAAGGGCAGATTGTCGCCATCGTAGGGCCGACCGGTGCAGGTAAATCGACTATTGTCTCACTTCTACCCCGCCTCTACGATATTCAGGAGGGCGAAATCTTGATTGACGGCAAGCCCCATACTAGCTTCACTCAGCAGTCGCTGCGTCGTAATATCGCCTTTGTACCTCAGAAGCCCTTCCTCTTTCTCGACAGTATCCGAGAGAATATCACCATCGGTCGCCCCTATTCTGATGAAGAGGTCCATGCGGCAGCACGCAACGCACATGCCGAAGAGTTCATCGTGCGCATGCCTGGCGAATATAAATCTGTCCTTCAAGAATTGGGAAAAAACCTCTCAGGAGGCCAACAGCAGAGGTTAGCCATCGCTCGCGCCCTCGTCACCAAAGCCCCCATCCTCGTCATGGATGAAGCGACCTCTTCCCTCGATGCAATCAGTGAGGAGAAAATCCGCGATGCCATTCTCGAGATGCGGGGCAAATTGACTCAAATTATCATTGCACACCGCTTCTCCACCATTGAGCATGCCGATAAAATTATCTATCTCGATCATGGGCGCAAAGTGGCTGAAGGTTCTAAAGAAGAACTCTTGGCCAAATGTCCCGAATTCCGCCAGATGTGGGAACTCATGCATCTCAATGCAGAAGCTCTTGAAGAAGAGGAAGAAGAGGAGTTCGCTGTTATCAGTTAGCAACTAAGGTTTTTCTATGCGTAAAGAATTTGAAGAAAATGGATTTGTCACCACCCCATTCCCTGCAAGCATCCGGCAAGCGATGCTCACCTACATCCATGATTATATCCACTCCATTAGCAAATCCCCGAGCAAGACATTAGAAGAGGCGTGCCAGACTATTCCTGACGAAGAGTGGTCCCACAAGATGAGCCGCTGCTTCCGCATCTTCCCCAAACCTCTCGCCGATCAAGCTCTGAACTGGGCCCACACCACGCTCTCAAAGCCCTTCGGCACCACCCAATCAGCTGTTAACGTCGTCCTCTCCCAAGAAGTCAAAGATAACCCCAAAATCACCGAAAACCATCTTGCCATCTACTGGCGCTGCGTCCGCCCCGGCAAGCCCGATGCGGGCCGTCCCCACCGAGATGCGTGCTTCTGGGACCTCGAATTCGGCGAAGGCTACAATCCCCGCATCCCTTTTCCCTTCAACTACCTCAAGAACTGCAAAAAGATCTGGATCCCTCTCTCAGGTTGCTATCCCGAAACTACCCTCCGTGTCATCCCCAAATCGCATATCATGAACATCCCCACTACCGTCGAACAAACCGAGTATGGCCGCCGCCCCAGCATCTCCTCCCAATGGCTCCAAGAGCACCAGAAGGAGTTCATATCTCCTCCTGAGCTCTCCACCGGCTCCTGCATCATCTTCGACATGAACACAGTCCATGCCGGCCCCGCCCACAACAAACCAAGCTTGCGCATCTCCGCCGAGCTTAACTTTATTACGCAGTAGGAAACTGATCAATTTGCAAAAAAAAAGGTGACCAAAAGGAACCGATGAACTTAGCGAGTAGATTCCAATTTGTATTTCATAAGTTAGCTAGCCCCATTTTTTTTCTCATCACGATAGCGCTTGTTTTCTCGATCTATACTTATGGTAGGCAACTGCGTTTTCATGAAGTGATTCCCGAGGCTATTCTAGATCATAGTTGGTCAATTGCTACAGCCATTTCAGATAGTTATCATCATTTAAACCAAGGTTACCTGTTCTATATAGATGTTCATGAAACACTAGAAAAAAATGGGATCACCTATAAACCCTTCTACCTGGATGAGCTTGGTGAACATTATCCAGATAATTTAACAAAACCTGCATTACTCAATGATGCACTCGATAAAGCGGCTCATTTGAAAGTGAAGAAAAGGAGAAGCAATCTTTCAGCTGGTGATACTATGCCCATTCCTTATTCGGATCTTGGTTTGGTTGATTATTATAAACTGGCATTTCGGATATTTAATATTAATGTTTCTGCGCCATATAATCTTTATTTCTTGATATTGTCTATTACCCTTTTTTGTTACTTTCTCGCCTTTTTTCGCTCCCCAATTCTACTTGTTCTACCAATTGTTTATTTGACTACCTTAATTTGCTTTATGCCAATCTTGACAACAAATTTGAACGGTGGCTCTCTTTTTAACTTCCGCCACCTTCCCGTATTAGCGTTTATACCCTTCTCACATGTTCTATTGATGATCGGAAGAACTCTTCTTACAAAACGCGATCTCATTTGTCTGAGCATCCAATCTCTCACGATTAGCTTTCTTATTTCTGCTCGAAGCTCTACGAGTTGGACAATTTTTGCTAGTTTAATTGTGCTGCTATTTTCAGCTATTAGTTTTATTAAAAATAGGGGCTTTAAAGAGTTGTTCAATCAATACCGTAGCTTTCTATTTGTCGTTGGGTTTATATTAGGAGTCTATCTGTTTATTTCCTCCTATAAAGTCATAGCATTTTTCTCGCTTTTTGGAATACCTACATTTAAACATTATTCATTAACGCTCACTTCTGTTGTCACTTCTGGTTTGATTTTTGCTCTAGGTTTAATCAGTCTGATCTGGATAGTTAAACGGTCAAATAAACAGAAAAATTCACTTGTGAATTTATTACTTTTGTTAACGTTAACGGTGACTCTTATCATAATCCAACTTTTGTATAAGAGTAATTTAGTTCTACCCAGCGAGGGAATGCTCTTTTTTTATTTTGTAAATGGTCTATTAGCAATTTCAGTCATCTATTTGATCTATATCGTCTTCGTACATTCCATGACTCTCTTTAATCTTACTTTCCATTCAATCTTTGAGAGTCTGGTCTCCCTCAAGTATAGCTCTCCGATGATTCTTCTAATTATATTTCTCACTTATAAAACTGCTTTTTTAAGCCAACTTCATCCCATTTATAAGTCCCAAGAAGTGGTCCCCTCTCACTTACGCTATCATAACGCCTATATGTGGCTAATTTATTCACCTCTTTTTGTAGAGAAGTTTAATATAAATCTGAATGAATTCAATGGGGATCGCTTTTCTTTTGAGAAGGGGGAGGAAGATTTTCTTAAGAAAAATCCATCAGCGACTTCTGGGGATTTTATATGTCGATATACTCAAGCTTATAAGGGGGGAGTGCATGATAAAATCATGCGGGAGGCCTTTTTCAACTTTATAATCAACCATCCTTTGATCTTTTTGGATGCGCAGTGGCATAAGATCGTTTGCGACGCTAATCTGATTATCGATTTTATTAAAAAGCATATGAAGATTTTGATTTGGCTGTTTTGCCTATGTTTTACATTTATTGCTTTGATGCAAAACTATGATAATGAAATCAAATGGAAAAGAATATTTTTTGTATTTGCACTTATGATTTTTTGTTCTTCTTTGCCCTATATATATGCCAATCCTACCCCCTTATATGGAGATCACATCATTCTCTCTACGACCTGTTTGGTAGTGGCATTAGCTTTATTCGGTGCTCGATGCCTCAATTTTTCAATAAAAGTTGTTAGTGGGATGGTAGAGCGGTATCGTCGCGTCTAAAATATCTACCTCATTACTCAAATGGGGGATTCAAATCAGAAGGAGAGTTGTCAACTCATCAAGCCGCTTCCATTTATTACTTTATAAGTTAGCAAGCCCAATTTTTTGCCTGACGACGCTTGTACTTTTGCTATCCATTTACATCTACGGTAGGCAGATGCGTTTTCATGAAGTGATTCCGGAAGCTATTCTTGATCACAGTTGGTCAATTGCTACAGCCATTTCAGATTGCTACTATCATTTGAACCAAGGCTATCTTTTCTATAAGGATGTCCATGAGACGCTAGAAAAAAATGGGATGACCTATAAACCCGATTATCTGGATCAGCTCTCTATCAGCTATCCGGATAACTTAAAAAACAAAGAAGCTTTGAATAATTCACTAAGTAAAGCAACGCAATTGAAAATGAAGAAAAGAAAATGCGGGCTATCGCTAGATGAAACCATTCCAATGCCTTTCTCAGACCTTGGTTTGGTCGATTATTATAAAATGGCGTTTCATTTATTTGGTGTTAATATCGCAGCTCCATATAATTTTTACTTTGTGATTTTATTTGGAACGTTGTTCTTATTTTTGCTTAACTTTTACCGTTCCCCAACTTTTCTTTTGGTGCCAATCATTTATTTGACCGCCTTAATTTGTTTTATGCCATTTTTGTCGACAAAGATCATAGGCGGCTCTCTTTTTAATTTTAGAATTCTTCCAATACTCGCTTTCATCCCCATTTCTCATGTATTACTTATGTTGGGACGATCTAACCATTCTAAACAAGAAATTGTTTGTTTGAGCTTTCAATCCATTATCATTAGTTTTCTTATCACAGTTCGAAGTTCCATTTTTTGGACCATTGTTGCCTGCTTTGTAGTCCTATTTGTATCATCCTACAGATTCATTAAATACTGCGGTTTTAAAGAATGGTTCGATCAAAACCGATGCTTCATTTTCGTCTTCTTTTTCTTTTTGATGGTTAATTTATTTATTTCTTCTTATAAAGTTATTGCATTTTTCGCCGGCTTTGGATTGCCTTCCATTAAACATTATTCATTGACACTACACTCTGTTCTCTCTTCTTTTGTTATTTTCACAGTGGGTCTAGCATGCAATTTCTGGATTGTCAAAAAAACAGAAAAAAAGAAAATATCATTTTCAAACTTTTTAATCTTGTTATCATTAACACTAATTCTCTTAGCGATTCAACTTCTTTACACCAAAAGTTTATTATTATCCACTGAAGAAAGGCTCTTTTTTTATTTTGCAAATTGGTTGCTGACAATTACTGTCCTTTATTTGATCTATCTTATTTTTGTTCAATTAGCAGCACTCTTGAATCTTTCTTTTCGATCAATATATGAAAGTATAGTTTCACACAAATTTAGCTCTGCAATGATTCTTCTAATCATATTCCTTGTTTATAAAACTGCTTTTTTAAGCCAGCTTCATCCCATCTATAAATCCTTGGAAGTGGCACCCCATCACTTAAGGTATCATAATGCCTATATGGCATTGACATATTCACCTATTTTTAGGAGAGAGTTTAACATTAATCTTGAGGAATTTCAGGGTGATCGGTTCTCATTTGCTAAAGGAGAAGAAGATTTTCTTAAGAAAAACCCATCAGCAACTTCGTTAGACTTTGTATCTCGATTTACTGGAGCCTATAAAGGTGGTCTTCATGATCAACTTATGCGTTCAGCTTTTTTTAAATTTGTAATGGATCATCCATTAATTTTTTTGGATGCCGAGTGGCATAAGATAAAATATAATATCACTTTGATCTTTAATTTTCTTAAGGAACATTTTAGAGTTTTGATTTGGCCATTTTGTCTATGTTTCTCTTTTTTTACATTGATGCAGCGATTCTTTAATGAATTGGAATTGAAAAGAATATTGATTGTTTTTGTCCTCACGATTTCCTGTTCATTAATTCCATATCTCTATGCCTATCCTGACCCTTTTTTTGGTGACCATATTATTATTTTTGTTAGTGGCTTTGTGTTCTTTTTGGCGTCATTCAGTGCCCAATGTCTTAATTTTGCACTAAAAAAAGTGGTTAGGGATGGTAGAGCGCTATCGAGCCGCATTTAAATTCACAGGCATCGCCATTCTCATCCCATTTTGGAGAGGATAGAGCGATATACCAGGCAATATGATGCTCTCGCATTCGCTGAAAGGCTTCTTCAAGCCTGGTTGCATGGATGATGGATTGTCTTGTTAGCGAGTCTCTTTCGTTGATGATAGATAATCGCTTAGGCTCTGCACGCAGGCTCTGCACGGTTTGCTGACCTAAATAGCTAGGCATGCCAGAGATACTGATCACTACCACTGCAGAATCTACATTCCAATCATTCGTATCATCTTCACTAGTGAGAAAATATTCTCCAGGGAGTGCATGATTTTGCAGATATTGGGCAGTTTGAATAATGGGGGAGTCAAGTGGCAGGCAATACTCACTATAGAGAGAATGACCTCTAAAAAATAGCCGGAGGAGATGAATTTTCGGTAGTAATAAAGTGCCACACACACCTAAGAGTGTGCATGAAATCACTGCAGGTGCCGCATAGGTAGTTAGGCGCTGTAGTTCTAAAATCTTAATAGCGTAGAACAAAGAAAAAATACCCACGACTACAAATAACAACCCAGAGGGTCTATGTTGCAATTCATCAAATGTTTGATAAACAGCTGGGGCTAATAAGACGATGCCTATATAAACCACAAGTAAAACCAACGGAAAGAAATCACTGAATTCCCAGCCAAAACGACGCACTTTGGCCCAGAGGAGCAATGGATAAAGAAAGGTCCAAATGCCCAAAATACCACTGAGCAATAAGAGGATGCCTATGGATATGCTGAGGAAGGGTTGGTTGAGACTCCAAATAGAGGTGTAAAACTGGGTGTAAAAACTATCTCCACGCTCTAGATGCACTAGATGCAAGAAGGGCAGCACAACCGATTGATTGGCGACGTATAAGCTGAGAAATAAGAGAAAGAGGGTACTCGCCAAATAGAAGTATTTTTTTCCATGAAATAGGGTAAGCAGCATCATGGAGATGAGGGTCGGAAAATATAAAACAAAAAAATGGGCTCGGAAAAGGTAAACAGAAGCGCCAAATAGCAGTGCCAGTAGTCCAACGACGGGGGATTTATCACGTAACCATTGTAGAAGAAAAAGAGTGGAAGTGAGGCATCCAATCAATCCGTAGGCTGCACAAGGCGCCACTTGCAGCATATAGCGAAATCCTAAAAAGCCATTATGCAGCCCCAGCCAGGAGTTATCGGGTAAAACTAAAAGTGAGATCACACATAAAATTCCGACTGTTTTATTCGCCAGATGTTCGCCGAGAAGATAAATTGTGAGAGCTAGCAATAAAAATCCTATGGGTATCAACAACGCAGTTGCAGCAATAAGACCATTTAAGTGAGCGGCTTGACTGATGATGGCGGGTAGCAGGTAGCTTGCGCGGTGATAAGCAAATGGGGGAGTGCCTGCGAGAAAGATATCTCCTTGACCCGCCGCTTTCGCATCAAAAAGTTGGGCGATTTGCGAGCCATGGTAATAGACATCTACCCAGGTAGACAATGTGCCCTCAGACAATAGTGTAGGAAAGCTTCCAGAAATTTTCCAGCACCATAGTAGGGTAAATACGAGCAGGCAGAAGAGGACCAGCTGATCCATTTTACTGATATCGAATAGATCTTTGATCGAGATCAACTTTTTAAGAATAAGTACAAAAATTACCGCAGAAAAATAGATAAATGAGAGTCCAGCAGGAAGACCGAAAAGACTTGATATGAAGTAGGTGATGAGACTGGTAGTCAAGGCTCCGGTTATGAGATAAAGCAGCCATTTGCAAGGAAAATTCTTGAGGTTAACTTTTATAAAAAGAGCTGCGCCAGTAGCGACAACAACTATGCTGCCCAAAAGGAGTTCTAGAAAGAGGGGGATAGAGAACTCCCCTCCACCACGATGGATTAAAAGGCTCAAGAAGGCCGCTATAAAGAGGTATCCCATCAAAAGTTAATCCGCTCTTTTTCGATAACTAGAGGTCTTTTCATGACTTGGGTATGGATCGCCCCAATGTATTCTCCGAGCAGGCCGATGAAGAAGAGCTGTACAGAAGAGAAGAAGAAGAGGCCAATGAGTATGGGAGCGATTCCTAACGAAAAACTTTGCCAGAAGGTCAGTTTTAGGAGTAGATAGAGCATTGCGATCACTAGACTCATCAAAGAGAGTCCGAAGCCTGCCATTGTGGCCAGTCGGATGGGGACTTTGGAGTGGCTTGTGATGCCCAGCATCGCCATGTCATAGAGGGCATAGAAATTATTTTTGGTGATGCCTCTTTTGCGGGTTGGCTGCACGAAGGGAATTTGAATCACCTCAAATCCTACCTCTGAAATCAGACCGCGAAAATAGGGATAGGGGTCGTCAAATTCACGCAGGATTTGGATCACCGATTGATCATATAAGCCAAAACCTGTGAAATTTTTAATCAATTTCACATTAGCAATTTTTGTGACTAAATTATAGTAGGCCTTACGGATAGCAAACATCAGCGGAGATTCGCGGCTTTCATTTTTCACACCCACGACAATTTTATGGCCCTGCTCCCACTTATGAATAAACTCGGGGATGAGAGAGAGGGGATCCTGAAAATCGGAGGCTAAAAAGATGACGGCATCACCTTTGCCTTGCAAAAGTCCATAAAAAGGGGAGCGGATATGGCCAAAGTTTCGGGTATTAAGAATGAGTTTTACTCTTTTATCTTTCTGGGCAATCTCTCGAATGATTTCGACAGTTTTATCACTAGATGCATTGTCAATAAAAATATGCTCATAGCTATAGTTTGGAAGCTCTGAGAATACATTTTTGATCTGTTCGTGAAGTTCGAGAACATTCTCCTCTTCATTGAAACAGGGGGTGACAATGGTGATCGATTTCATAATTTGCTTCCTTGAAAAACGAATTCTTTATTGAGCAGATAGGAAAGTAGCGCGGCAGCAATGGTTGAAACTGCGCCTGCTAAGTAGATATTTTCTGTGAAGAGTAACAACACTTTTAATGTCATGATATTAGTTAGATAGACAACTCCGTAGGTCAAGATAAATTTAAAAAGGAGTTTGTTATTTGTGTTTGCGAAAACAAATTTTCCCGTAGTTTTGAAATTAAACAGGATTCCGATAATAGTTGCGAGGAGCATCGCTAATGAATAGTGACATTTCAAGAAGATCAGCAATGAAAAAATGGTATATCCAAAAGCTGTATTCAGGATGCCTACAAGGATGAATTTGACAAAAGTTTTCTGTAAAATCATAGGGCGAGTAGAGCGGAATAATCCATTTTTTCTCTGATATAGTCTTGATTCCCAAGATCCTGAGTAGGGATTTCGGTGAATCCTATCCGCTCCACGTGCGGAATAGCAGGGATTTGATTGCTATTTTTGAGATCTAACAAAGCTTCCAGAATAGCTGATCCAAATCCACCAGCGAGCTGATGTTCTTCTACGGTGATTATTTTTTCTGCCGATTGAGCGATAAAGGCTAGTGTGGCTTTGTCGATGGGTGAAATGATCGGGACACTCCAGAGATCGCAACTAATCTGGGCATTTTTAATTTTTTCTAAGACATAAGTTGTGATGGTGCCTGTAGATAAAACAACGGACTTATTGCCTAGATGAATAATGGGAATCATGCCTTGTAGTTCTGTGATCTCGGATGTCGTATGTAAGACCTTTTCTCGAGACCCCCCTAAACGTAAATAGCTGGGACCATCGTGGCTGATGAGATGCCGCATCGCGAGACGTGTTTCAAAAGGGTCAGCAGGTGAGATCACTTTGAGAGAGGGTAAACAGCGAAGAATGGAGATATCTTCCACACCAAAATGAGTATACCCCTGCAATCCATAGGTAAAGCCAGTGCCCACGGAGACAATTTTAACGTTTGCCTGGTGATAGCAGACATCGTTTCGAATCTGTTCTAAACAACGGAGGGTGGGAAAATTGGCGATCGAATAGACAAAAACCATTTTCCCAGAGAGGGCTAAACCTGTAGCGACCCCCACCATATTTTGTTCTGCCGCGCCAGTATTGATATAGCGCTGAGGAAATTTTTCGATAAATGGTTCAAAAACTGAAAATCCCAAATCACCAGTAAGCAGGTAGATGTTGGGATTTTTTTCAGCCGCTGAGAGGAGTTCTTCTATAAAAGCTTGTCTCATGAAGCTAATCTCACTATTCAAAAAAATTGATTTTTGAAGGATTTTTTCACAGATTTTAGAGTCGCTGCGCAGGACATACTTGAATAAGTAGGCCTGCGCAGCGACTCTAAAAGATGTGGAAAAAGAGTCAAAAAGCTAGTTTTTGAATAGTGAGATAGGTTCATAATGAACACTCGATTTCTTTGATTGCAACAGCTAGGGCAGCATCATCGGGTGATCGGTAGTGCCAGAGGAGTTGGTCCTCCATAAAGCTGACGCCTTTACCCTTGATGGTATGGGCGATAATCACATTGGGTTGTTCTGAATGATGATGGAGTCTCTCGCTTAATGCAGCGTGATCATGGCCATCACATTCGTGAACATTCCATCGGAAAGCTTTCCATTTGGCAGCAAAGGGCTCGAGGTCCAAAATATCCTTCACTCTTCCACAGGCTTGAAATTTGTTGTAATCGATGATAACAGTGATGTTATTTAATTGATGATGAGCTGCAAAGAGCGCTGCTTCCCAGATGGTGCCTTCATCGCACTCCCCATCACTTAAAATCACGTAGATGCGATAGCCTTTGCCGTCATGTTTTGCTGCTAAGGCCATCCCGCAAGCAATGGGAAGCCCATGTCCTAAGGATCCAGTGGAAATTTCAACGCCAGGAACGCCATGGGAAAGATGTCCTTGCAAGAGGGTGCCATTCCTTCCGTAAGTGGCTAAATATTCGGTGGTGAAAAAGCCGATTTCGGCTAAAGCTGCATAGAGAGCCGCTGCTGCATGGCCTTTGCTCAGAATCAATCGATCGCGCTCGTCCCATCCTAAATTCTGAATGTCATATTTCAAAACAGAGCTATAGAGGACCGCTATAATATCTGTGACAGAAAAACAGGATCCGATGTGAGAGGATTTGGCAGCATGTTTCATTCTCAAAACATGACCACGTATGCGTTGTGCAAGCTCTGTGGAGGATAAGTTATCCATAGGTTTTACACCATGCGATTGTTTCTTCAATACCTTGCTCTAAACTTACAGAGGGATACCAACCCACCAGTTTTTTCAGTCGGTTGACATTTGCCTGCAGATGCATGACCTGGTCAGGACGATAGGGAATTGCCCCAAACTCTATGGGCAGAGCGGGATTGATCCTGTCACGGATGGTTTCCGCAAGATATTTTACTGTACTGACCGTTCCGGAACCTAAATTGAAAGGGCCTGTTGCTGTAAGATCCTTGGCTACTTTAATAATCGCATTCGCCGCATCTTTTACATAGATATAATCCCAGAGCTGCTCCCCTTTTGTGAGTTGTGGCGTCTGACCCTTGAGCAGTTGCTTGATTAAATAGGGGATAAACCAGTCAGGATTATCCTTAGGGCCATAAGAGGAAAAGATCCTCAGCCAAGCAAAGCGAATCTTGTGGGTCTGGCAGAGCACTTTAAGCAGATGGTAGGCAGATAGTTTGGCAACTCCGTAAAGTGTTGTGGGCAATGTCTCGGCCTCTTCATCGGTGATCGCATTACAAGGGCCATATTCGGCCTGAGAACCTACTCCAATCCAGGATTGGATCCCTGTCTCTTTCACGATATCGAAGAGAGTTTGAGAGAAGTTAAGATTTTCCGTAATTTGTTTAGCATCATTTCGAAACTTATTTTCGACACCATACCATGCTAGATTGATTAAAGTATCGGGAGAAAAAGTCGAAATTTGGGGTAATTCTCGAATAATAGTTACTTTATCAATATCCGATTGAATACGCCATGTATTGCTCTGGTTGCGCAAAAGAATGGCAACAGGGATTCCCTGCTCCAGCAACCCAGTTAAAACATGAGATCCCACAAAGCCAGAGGCACCGGTTAGCAAGACGCGCATGCTGACAATTCCTCTAAAGGGAGTAATATTCTTGACAAGGCGGGGATTTTATCCCTTTTATCATATTGAAAGCGATGTCGATGAACCGTTTTTGCTAAGATGATTCTTAAATAATAGAGCCAATAAAGTAATTCAAAATCAGAGGGGAGTTGGGTTAAAGATTGATATCCCTCAAGCAGAGCATGGCGCTTCTCATGGTTTCCAATAAAGGTTCCCCACATCGCAATATCAAATAGGGGATCTCCATTTAAGGAATCGCCCCAATCAATGAGAATGATTTCATCACTCTCTTCTTGGACGAAAATATTTGAGTTCCCTAAGTCGCCATGTAAAAGTTGAGGCGCAGCTGCGCTAAACGTGCTCTCGTGCATGGAAAATAGATTTTCAATTTGCTGAGCATGGGCTGGTTGAATGATATGGTTATCACAGCAATACCTGATATGCTGATCGAGACATGAGTATAAATGATCCCCCCAAGTTTTTTTCAGGCCAGAAATTCCAAATCCTTCCATTTTGATCTGATGAACTTGAGCTAACCGTTTTCCCAGCAGGTGGAGCTGTTTTTTGGCGTCCGAAAGGGGATGGCCCTCTATTTTTTCCATGATCATATAGTCGAAAGGATAGCGCTCACGTGAACAATCGATGTGTGAAATAGAGAGAGTGGGAATATGTGATTTTCGCAATAGATCATTAATCTCTCTTTCGCCGGAAAAGCAGGGCTCTGGAAGAAGGCTTGTTTTGATGATGAAGCTTTGATTTCCATCTGTGGTTGCTTCAAATAGGAGACAGAATGTGCCCCCTTCTAAAATAGGTCTGAGGTCTATTATGGGGCCGATTTCTGAAGCAGCGATCCTGCTTATGTCAGACAATCTTTTATTCATTTCAGACTGTTTCGAATTCAAGAGATGGACTATTTCATCGTTCGAAAGAGCGATGTCAGATTTAATCCAAAACTGAGTCGAGTTAAAGGGTTGCATAGTCAAATTTTTCGAGCATCAAATGAGAACTCAGCTTGATTTGATTCATCTCCTCCTTTGATAGCCGGCTCATCGTTGCCAGATTTTCTTCAGTTGTTGCCTTGTTCACGGTGCCCCAGGGGTAGATGCCACCGCTGATGTCTTTACCATTCCAGGAGGGATAAAGGATTTTGTCGCTAAATTGAATTCCTACGCGCTGACATATGTGTGAGAGCGTTTTTTTAGGATCAGCCACTAAATCTTCGTAGCGCATGATCGTGATATTCTTAGGAAATTGTTGTTGATGCATCAACACGATATGATGGTAGATATTCCAAGAAAAAACATACTGCTTTAGGGGAAGTGGGAAAGGCCTTTTTTTTGTGTCTGCATAGGCTGAGTAGGGATTTCTCACCACATGAACGATATGAGCATCAGGGAAATCGGTTAATATTTTGTTGGAATCGATACCGATAATCGGAGAATAGCCCACATAAATCCTGTTTTTCCCTGAGAGCTGATAGTTTTCCCAAGCATCAAAGGTAGAACGGAAGAAGGCTTCTACAAAATTGGCTCGCGTATAGGGTTTTCCTTCCAAGTTTTGTGCAAAATGTCGAATCCTGTTCTCCTCTTTCATTTTTAAATCGGCATCTTTGAATTTGCTGCCGTTGGGTTTGCGTAAATAAGTTTTAAGCTCTTCGTCATAAAACAGTTCATAAATCTCCTGGGGAGAGAGTGCTGCAGGAAACTCAGGATAGCGGTACTGAGATCTTTCTAAGGAGGAGAGATAATCGTTGGCATACCGATTACCAATTTGAGATTCAAAAGGATAAACATATAATTCTGGATGGCCATCAAGAAAACGATGGGTCACATTACCGCCATGCTCAAACCCCGCAGAAATCATCAGAAGATTAAATTTGTTTTTATCCATTAGTTTCTCCCAAGTAATTGAAATTTTGCGGCCAATTTATGCTCTTTCTCTTCATTTGTGCAATCGAAAAAGAAGGAGTAGGCTCTTGACAGGCAATCTGTCGAAGATGATAGTGCTAAAGCAAAAAACTGAGGGAGTTCTATGAAATGTGTCATTCTGGCGGGCGGCCTCGGTTCTCGTCTTGCTGAGGAAACCGATATGAAACCGAAGCCGATGGTCGAAATCGGTGGCTATCCCATCATTTGGCATATTATGAAAATCTACTCTCACTATGGGATCAACGACTTTATTATCTGCCTGGGATACAAAGGCTACATGGTAAAAGATTACTTTCTCAGGTACTCAGAAAGGCTGTCTAATCTCACGATCGATCTCAGCCGGAATCTAGTCTCCTTTCATCAAAATTTATCAGAGCCATGGAAAATTACCTTAGTGGATACAGGAGAGAAAACGTTGACAGGGGGGAGATTAAAACGGATAGCCCCCTACTTAGGTGAAGAGGACTTTTGCTGCACTTATGGCGATGGAGTGGCAGACATCGATCTTCCTCTTTTATTGGAAGCCCATCGAAACTCTGGATCTCTCGCCACTGTCACAGCTGTGCGGCCTCCAGGCAGGTTTGGTGCTTTGGAGTTTTCTGGAAATCAAGTTGTCGGATTCCGTGAAAAACCAGAGGGCGACGGCACTTGGATAAACGGCGGATTCTTTGTCTTATCCCCCAAAGTGCTCTCTTTGGTTGAAGATGATTCGACCACTTGGGAACATGAGCCCATGCAAGAGCTCGTCCGAAGTGAAGAGCTCAATACCTACTTTCATCGTGGTTTTTGGCAACCTATGGACACGCTGAGAGATAAAAAACTTTTAGAAAAGCTATGGGAGGAGGGGGCACCTTGGAAAGTATGGGATAAAGAGTATGCCCTTGTGGAGACGACTCTATGCTGACACCCACTTTTTGGGCGGATAAACGGGTCTTAGTGACGGGACAAACCGGTTTTGTGGGATCTTGGCTTTCGATGACCCTATTAGAACTTGGTGCCAATGTTTTTGGTTATGCCCTAGAACCTAACACCGATCCGAACCTCTTTTCACTGCTCGAATTAGAAGATCGACTGACCGGACATTGCTTCGGCGACATCCGTGATCTTGACTCACTGAGCTCCTTTTGTGAGCAATCTGCGCCTGAGATCATCATCCATCTCGCTGCACAGCCATTGGTGGGTTATGCCTATTATCACCCTGTAGAGACCTTTGAGACTAACGCCATGGGCACTGTCCATCTCCTCGAATGCTTCAAAGAGTCTACCACGGCACGAATTCTACTCAATGTCACTACAGATAAATGCTATGAAAACAGAGAGTGGGAATGGGCATATCGGGAAAATGATGCCTTGGGTGGAAAAGAGCCCTATAGTAGCAGTAAAGCCTGTTCCGAACTGATCACGGCAGCCTACCGTCATTCCTATCTCTCACTGCAAAATAAGGGGATCGCCACCGCGAGAGCCGGCAATATTATTGGCGGTGGTGACTGGTCAAAAGATCGCCTGATTCCCGATTTTATGCGTGCTCTTATCTCTAAGAAACCATTGGATATCCGCTACCCAGGCGCTACACGCCCTTGGCAATATGTTTTAGAGCCTGTTTTTGGCTACCTGAAGTTGTGTGAAAAGCTTTGGGAAGAGCCTGATCAGCATAGTGAGGGGTGGAATTTTGGCCCTAGGGAAGAGGATGTGCAGACGGTAGAGTCAATTATCCGCACCCTTTGTGAATATTATCCTGTGGAAATTAATTGGTCTTCAAACAAGCAATTTTACGAGAGCAAACTCCTGAAATTAGATGTTTCCAAAGCCAAAAAATATCTATCTTGGAGCCCTACCATCCCCCTTGAAGAGGCGCTAGAAAGGACAATGAACTGGTATCTAGCCTACGTCAATCAGGAAGACATGTTTGAATATACTCAGCAGGAGATTCTAGCCCACCTGCAAACCCTTGAACCTATAATGTCCCTGGAAATTTGATTGATTTTTTAGCTTTCTTTTCTTAATGTCCTTGGAAAACTACAGACCTAGATAAGGAAAAAATTATGAAGCTGTTACGTGCGATTAAAAGAACGGCAAAAAATTCGGATGCTCATACTAAAATTTTGGAAGAGATCAGAGAGGAGATTGTCCGACTCAAAGAAGAAACCAATTCGCACCTACAAAACAATCTCGCTTTAAATCAACAGATCGCTTCAATGCAGCGCGCCCATCTCGAGCTTCTTTCACATTTTGCATCGAAAGAGGGAAAACCATTCGATTTTACCCAATTTCAACGACCCATTGAGGCAGATAAAGAGGCAAGCTCGAGCAAAGATGCCATTGCACGGATGCCTCTTCTTATCGCTGAAAAGACCTATAACACCGGGCATCCTGATTATAATGCCAATTTAGTCCGCAATTTTCCTACACGCATCTTGAATGCCGAACGAGGCTCTAACAACAATGTTTACAAGGCACTTCTTGCCAGAGCCCAAAAGAAAAAAGGGATCACAGAGATTCCCGACAATACCTGGCAGCCCATTCTGGATGCCATGCTCAAAGAGGTCTCGGAAATTCCTCATGCAGAACAAGTTTTTGAACGAAAGAGTTATATCGAAAATTATATTGCCGAGCTTAGCCATCGCTACAAAGCCCACTATCATGCAGGCTGGGTCAATCTTGAAGATGCCCTTTTCCTCTACTGGCTTATCCGCACGCTCAAACCCAAGACAATTGTTCAAACTGGTGTCTGCAACGGTCTATCGAGTGCTTTCATGATGTTAGCTCTCGTAAAAAACGGCCCGGAAGGACAACTCTACGTGATCGATCTTCCTGCTATTTTCGACCCCAAAGATCCCGCTTGGACGATCAAAGACAAGGTTTATGGTGTCCTAATACCTGAGGGGCAATCTTCAGGATGGATGGTCCCTGATGCCTACCGCAGCCGCTTCCATGTCCAGTGTGGAGATGCCAAACTCCTTCTTCCTCCCCTAGTCGACAAACTCGATAACATCGATCTCTTCTACCACGACTCGGACCACACCTATCACCATATGATGTTCGAATTCCGTGAAGCTAAGCGCAAACTTTCTCCAGGGGGCCTCATCGTCGGTGACGACATCTCCTGGAATGAATCCGTCTGGGATTTTGCCGATCAGTATCAGGTCCCTTCCTATAACTACAAGGGTGCTGTAGGGGTCGCTTTCTTTTAATAATCCTTTTTCAAATCAACGTGGGTTCTGAGTATTTCGTCAGTTGGATCGATCATATCGAATTGTTGATTCATAAATAGGTGTCCTGCTTTGACATCTTTAAAAAAGATAGGGGAATGTGAACGCACGAGCTGATGTCGTGAATGGTTTGAAATGGCTTCTAATTTAGCACGATAATCTGTCCATTGCTGCTCTGTACGATAATGTTGCTGAATGGGCAGCTGATCACTGGTTGAATGAGCGCCCTTCTCTGCAATAACAATCGTGGCCATTTCATAAGGTGAAGTAAAACTCGAAATATGTCTTTTCGGATCCTTGAGCCAATCTCTATTGATGCAAAAGGCATTGACCATATTTTTTGATGCATCGGTCACAAGTTGAATCTCTTTATAATTTAGTTTTGAGGGGATTCCAAATGAAGAAATTAACTCTAAAACTTCACTGGGGGAATTGTAGATGGTTTGACGACCAATAAGTAAGACATCTCCATCAATTGCTCGATGAAGATGTTCCCTATAGATGGATTCAATGACTTCTCTAATAAGACCCAATTTTCTTTCTCATTGTCATGTGGTTCGTTAGGGCTGAAGATTAACTCTTTTGCTCAGCAGGCTTCAATTGTTCCTGTTTAAAGTTTTCTGCTTTGATTCCCATCAAGCTCCTTCGCAGCCACTTTTGTACAGGTCGCTCAAAGAGGATGTAGCTCAGACGACTGAGCACTAAGATGCAAGCCATGGCAATCGCAAAAAGTAGCCAGGGATTCAGTCCGAGATAATAAAAATCTCTTGGATACAACAAAAAGAAGGCATGGAGGAGATAGATCGAGTAGCTTGCTTCTCCGAGCTTAACTAATATGGGATGGGAAATAGATCGGCTGAGGAAGTTTTTTGAATAGCGGGTTAAACACAAAATGAGGAGTGTTATGAAAGGAACAATTAGAAGTGAACCTGAACGTCCGATCAAGGTATAATAAGGAGCCAATCTGATATAAAATAAATAGTGGCCCAAAATCAGGCTAGCCAAACTGATGAATGTGATGGTTCCGCCGTATTTGCTTTCAAAAGAGCCTAGAGGTTGGTTTTTCATGCGCAAATAAAGATTGGCAATTAATGCCCCAATAAAAAAGGCTGGTAGATTGATGATCGGATTAAAGTAATAGAGCCAACGTAATAGTGAATCTTGATACCCAGCTTGTGAACTTGCCTTTTCACCAAAGCCAATGAGAGCCACATGGTCAATTTGCGCTTCATGTCGAGTGATAAATAAAATACAACTTAAGACAAAGATTTGTGAGATGACTATCCATGCTACTTGCTTGAGGAGGCTTTTTTGTTTAACTAACCACCCCGCAAAAAGAAGATAAAAAAGATAAAAAAAAAGCTCGAGACTGATGGACCAAGAGACAGCTGCAGCCATATGATATTGGTAAATAAGGCTGTTGGTCGCGATGATCCCATAGATCCAATCCTGAGTTAGGGTCAGATAATAGGGCAATGCGAGTAAAAACCCCCATCTATCCCCAGCATGGCCACACGATCCTCGATGCAGATGAAAACCGATGAAAAATTCTATGGCAAAAATGACAATATAGAGTGGATAAATACGAGTGAAACGGGCCACCAAGAAATTTTTCAAACCATTCGGCTTCTGATGAACCTGGTTGTAGTTATAATGGATCACAAAGCCGCTCAGCACGAAGAAGAGAGGCATCCCAATCCCTGATAAAGTCCCTAAAATGTTAGTCAGAGGACCAGTGACTCCTTGATCGCAAACCACCATCGCCGTGTAATGTGCGATCATCACCAAAAATGCCGCAAAAAAACGAAGGCCATCTAAAACCGGCAGTCTTTCAGGGGATAAAGTTGTTTTAGGATGCATAATTTTCGCTATTTTTTTTGTCTTTTACTATTTTATGAAGTTTAATTGGCTATATTGCTTAATAGCATGGTAAAAATAAAGAAGATGCGACTCGATGGTAAGATGGGAGTGTGCAAAATCAGGGCATTCTTTGCCATCCTCTCAGCTTCAGAGTCGTTTCTCTTTGCCCATAACAGTCGGTCAACCAGATCATTTAAATTTGAGTTAACTGGCACATAATGAACCCAAGGTTTTAGCTCATTATAGTGCCATTGAATTTCCGCTGAATCGGGTTTAATGATTAATGAGTTTAAAAAGAACTTCCAGCCTGAATGGGAGAAACTACAAGTGCTTCCATCAACTAAAATGTGATATTTATAGAATAGCTGTGCATCATAACTTAAAAAGTCGCCTTTATATTTTTGCAAGATTGCAGGATCTTCGATAAAAGTGGGTTCAATTATTGTGAATTTAGCATCAATCAACTCAGGATATTCTAATGAAAGTTGACAGAGTTTGATTCTTGAAAATTGGTGCATATTATTTCTGCGAATGAAATAATTATTATCGAATCCTCTTTGGACAGATGATCCGCGCCACACTAGTGTTGATTTCTTTTCATTCCAAGCTGATTCTACTTGGGTAATATCTCTATTTGGGAGCACTTGATATAACTCTTTTAATGCTTCAAAATCAGGAATTAAAATAAAATTAGAATTTCGAGATTTTGCCATTACAAATATTGGAATTCCAATGTCTTCACCAAGTCTGTCATGCATCGTTATCATGAAACTTACATCAGGAAGAGTAGTTTTCGATGCCAAGAGCTTCAAAGCATCAATAAAAGCACCTCGCTCGATAAAGAAAGTTGTTAATGTCTGGCTTATATTCAAGGCAATGATCTATGAAAATTTGATTATCTTTAATAGTAAACTTGACGAGACACCAATCATTTTTATATTTTTTGAAGACTTCATCCATTTTTCCTATTGATAAGGGAGCCCTCGAGTAAGGTACCAAATCGCTACGAATTTGCTTTTCCATCCAGGTGGGGCACGGCAAATCGAATCGGATTTCAGATGCAGAGGATCGCGTTGAAAGAGAAAAAATAAGAAGTAATAGTAAAAGAAAAATCTTCTTCATAAATACTTATTCTCCCTGCTTAAGTAATTCTGAGAAATTTTCAAGTAGGGCAATAATCTCTCGATCACTTTTTCCTTTTAGATCGAGTTTTTTGAGAGAAGCGAGAATTGAAGAGGGGAAGGCATTGGGGTAGATCCACCAATCCTCAAAGGAGGAAACGTCTTCACAAAGTAGATAATAACCTAATGAAGAAAGAATTTTACGTTCGCTGTTTTTAAACTTATCACCATATCGATAGCCATCATGTTCGATGGTAATAATTTTAAAGATATAGGCATCGAAGGGTATTTTGTTTAAAACAACATCATAAAGGTCATCAATATCTAAAGAAAGATAGTCAATAACTCGCGGAAAAGGTTTTAGAATTTTGTGATAATCACATGAAGTGGCATCTTCAATCAGTAAGGGATTTTTGCGGCAAGAAACCCATCTTTCGTAAAAAGCAGCAGAAATATCGATGCTAACGCCTTTCCAGTCATGGTAATTTTCAAAAAAATAACTGTTGTTAATTTCTTTAGGATCAGCTGCTCCAATTTCAAGATAATAGCCTTGATCTGTTTTACCAAGGAGTCGATAGAGCATTAAATAAACAAATTTATCTTGTGAAGCTTGCGAATGGAATAATCCCTCTAGTTCGGATAAGTTTTTTGATTGAAGTTCACCTTCGAAGCCAAAGCTCAGGAAGGGAGTACATATGAATAAACAGATCAGAATTTTTGTCAGCATTCTGAGCACTCCTTTAATAAGAAATATATTGGCGGGGAAATTAGAGGGTGGAATCCTTTTTGTCAAAGGAAAAAATTTGCTCTGCCCATGTAGATCAACGAAGACCGATTTCTATCAGTGAATTAGAAGCTTTCTTTAGTAAAAACTGTAAGGAATTGTGGTTAGTCAAATTTGTTATAATCGATAATAAATCCTTAACTTTCTGATGGTGGATTATGTTCCTGTAGAAGTTAATTTAGATAACTTGATTGATGCCATTTTAGTATTAAATAACAATGATAATCTGGCCAGAGCAATCGCTATTCGCTTCCTCCAATGATGGTAAGTATTCGATCATCCTCTTCCATATTATAGAATTCGTTGTTCATCTGGTATTCGCGCTCGGGCGGCCGGCCGAAATAGATGACTCTCGGGATTTTGACGTTGCGGAAGAACCATTCGTCGCGGAAGCTATAGTGGTTGATGCGAAGGAGCGCGTCGTTGACGGGGTAGGTATTGGCTGTGGCCCAGATTTCTTGATGGGAATTGAAGGGGTAGGGGTTACCTGAACCATCGGAAAAGGGGACAAGACCTGGGATTAAATGTGGATTGGGGACGTAAATGGTACTGAGATATTCGGGTTGAACGATCATTTTACCGATTTTGTTGTCGCAGAAGTCGTGCTGGGAGCAGCGGGTGAGGTGGGGAAGGATGAGGCAGGGGGGTGGAAGCGAGATGAAGCTGGTACCGAAGAAGCGCCAGTTGACAAAGATCAACGGTTTGTAGGCATATTCTTCTTCCAGCGTTTCGGTCAAAGTCTCATATTTCATTGGGACAATAAATTCATCTGTATCGAGGAAACTCAGCCATTTTGTTACCCCTTTGCAGCTCTTGAGCGCGTGTGTGTAGGCACCATTTTGTGTCACACCCCATTCGGCAAGAGTGGGCCATTTGACATAGTCGACAATGCCCTCACGGATATATGGTGCGAGGATTTCATGTGTTTCCTCACCTTCATTATTGTCATAGATATAAAAATGATCGGCGCCGATTAAACGGTGATAATCAATCCACTCAGCGATATAGGGATGATCATCTTTGGTTATGGCAGCGATGGAAATATTATGAATGTATTTGACTTGTCCGTAGCAGCTGAAAGTCGCCAGCATTAACAATAGATAGAAAAGAGATTTCAAGGGTTACCTCAGTAGTAATGGATTTACCTATGCCTCACGAATCGAAGATCTTCTCTTTTTTGCTTTCTACTGGGGTTTCAAAACCAAATGGCCTACCACCTTTCGCTACAATACGTGCGAGAAACTCAAGGTAGGCACGCTGCGTTGTTGCGATTTGGGTAACCTCTTTTTTGATTTCGTTTAACATTCTCGCACGCTCTTTTCTTTTTTTTAACCTTCTTTTAATTGCACTTAGCAACTTCATAATTTTCCCTTTTTCTCAAAACTATTTTGTTTGGATCGGTGGATAACCTAAAGATAAATTCCTAGACTCCCAGAATTCTTTAAATGCGGCTATATGCATTTCTTTGAACTCATCCTTCCATCTACCAACCTTTTTCTTGACAGGGTTATATGACCCGCATTTTCCAAATGTTTTTTCAACAGCAATTTTTATCTCATCTACAGATCGCTGATATCCAAAAAAACTACAGATATCTGAGAATAACTCAAATCGATCATTATCACATAAATTCCCACCTGCTTCTTGTCCAATAAAATCTTCAAATTTTAGTATTCGAGTAGAGTGAGGTTTTTCTTTTAAAAGTAGATCCATGAGATCTAAAGAGTATCTAGTATTAGTCATCAGGCCCGAAGCCATACGTTCTGATTTTATTACTTTTAAAAGCTGTTCGTCATAGGAATCACATAAAAATTCCATGGAATTGATTAGTGCAATATTATGATGCCCATGGGGACTTTCAACTATAGACTGTGCATTTTTTTTTATCCAAAAGGCAGCCGAAGAGATGCAATCTTTTAAATCTCTTCTTACTATAATAGTTTTTCCAACAAATTGTTCTGGCTTGCGCAGTCTCCATGGATATAATTGAATCCAATAAGATCGCGTCAGCTCTGTATCTAATGTAAAATGATCAATAGCCACTTCCATATTCAGCATCTGCATGAGGAGATGTAAATACTGAGTACCAGATTTAGGAAATGTGACGACGGCATTATCAAGTAAGGGTTTTTCTTGCAGTATTTCTAAGTTCATAGGTAGTTATAGTTTTTGAAGAAGACTTTCAAGATACCCCGCGTTGCTTAAATAGTCGAGAATCAATTCTAGGCTTTCCTCGAGAGAGTGGCTGTCTGTGTCGATGGTGATTTCGGGATTTTCTGGAATTTCGTAGGGGTCGTTGATGCCTGTAAAACTGGGGAGCGTTCCAGAGCGCACTTTGGCATAGAGACCTTTGACATCTCGCTGTTCACAGATCTTTAGGGGAGTGGATACGTAAATTTCGATATAACCTCCTACTTGGGAGATAAGCCGCCGATTTTCATTTCTGGCAGTCCTGTAGGGGGCAATTGCAGCGCAGAGAGCGATCCCACCTACTCTGGTGATTTCTGAGGCAACAAAACCGATGCGGCGGACATTTAAGTCACGATGGGCTTTTGAGAAACCCAATTCTGAGCTCAAGAATTGGCGCACGACATCTCCATCTAGAAGGGAGATTTTATGGAGCCCCATACTCATCAATTTATCTCTGAGAGCTTCTGCAAGCGTCGATTTACCTGCTCCCGAAAGCCCAGTAAAAAATAAGGTGAATCCCATCTTCTAATCTCCAAAAAGAGAGAATTTATAAAGCGTGTTTATTTTTATTGATAGGCTAAACTTTCTCGATCGGCTGGAACTGCTGTGAGGAGGGGTCGTAAGCAAACATTTCGGCGGTGGCAATTTTGAAGTACCAGCCATGGAGGCGGAGAGTGCCAGCTTTTAACCGTTTGGCAACGGCAGGATAGGTGTGGAGGTTTTCCAATGCAAAGAGCACATTTTCCTCGGCGGCTGCATGTAGCTTTTCCTGGTCACTCAGATGGGAATAGTTCCGTTCTATCAGTTTTTTCACAGGGGAAGCGACGTTGAGCCACTCCTGAAGATGGGGCATGCCGGCCTTTCGAGGCGGAGGTTGAAGAAGAGCTGCCATCGCACCACACTGAGAATGGCCACAGACAACCAGATCACTGACGCCAAGCGTTTCGACAGCGAATTCAATAGCCGCAGCAGTTGAGTTGGTACTTCCCTTTACATTGGAGGGGGGAACAATATTACCTACGTTTTTGACTACAAAGAGATCTCCCGGCTGGCTCTGCGTGATCAATTCCGCTAAGACACGCGAATCGGAGCAGGTGATGAAGAGGGTGTGAGGATTTTGACCTTCTCGAGAGAGTCTGCGAAAGAGCGCTTGATATCTCCCCAGCTCATCCTGCCGGAACTTATGGATCCCTTCGATCAGCTTTAGCATGCACTCGGAATTTTACAAAATTAGTCATTTTACGGCTTTACCTGAATGAAAGGTGGATAGCCCACTTCAGAGAGAATCTGCTGTGTCAGTCTCTTCACTTCCCTAAGGAATACTTCTTGAGCGGCCACTGGATTGTCAGAAGAATCGCGTTTATTCAGGAGGTTTTTATAGTCCGCGCGCTCTTCGAGAGCTTTGTGCCAGGTGAGCTCTTGGGCGAGAGTGTCGCAGTAGGTGTCTAGAGTGCGAAGGCCACCTCTGATTAGCTCTTCGGCAGCTTGCAAGTCTGCCTCTGTAACGGAGCTGCATCTGAAATAGAGCATCGTATCGATGACGATAGGAAGTTGAAGTCTCTCTTTGAGCATGACAGGATAGGCCAGATAGACCTCGATTTCATCGACGAAGTGAAGAGAGCGTGACTTATTTCCAGCAATTTTCTCCAGCTCGCTGAGTGCCCAGCTTCCATGACCTAGTAGATAGGCCAATCTTTTTAAATCATGAGCTTTGAGAGCTTTCGCAATCTCATGCTGCAGATCCATGTAGAGAAGAGAGAGAGCCATCCGGTCGCCGCAGCTTTCTGCAGCACCCTCAATACAGTTCAAAAAGATCTGCCTGAAATCCTCATCAGCCTCTGCATGGACAATAGCTTCATAAATCACACGCGCCAGCTGTTGCCGTTTAGTTTTGTAATCTCCAATCGCAGAAAGCCTACAGAGCCATACCCGCACCTTTTCTGCTTGTTGCGTGAGATGTGTCAGTTGAAGAGATTCCCTTTGGGCAGCTTGAGAGAGCTCTTGAAGCAATTGATCCAGAGAACGCTCTTCAGTGCTTCTCGCTTCATACATCGAAAACTCAATGCGAGGGCCACGATAGTCAAGAGCGCTTGTAACCTGTTGGAGATTGACGATGACATGTGAGGAGAGAGGATTAGCTGTTATGTCTATATCAGCTCTTGATAGAGATAAAATTTCTTCAGGAAGAGAACTGAGTTGATTGCTGTCCAGGAGCAGCTTGGTTAATTGAGTGAGTTCTCCAATTTGAGAGGGCAGAGAGGTGAGTAGATTGCGCCTCAGGTATAACAGGGTTAATTGGATGAGTTGTCCAATCTGAGGGGGTAGAGAGGTGAATTGATTGCCGTTCAGGAATAACCCGGTTAATCGAGTGAGTTGTCCAAGTTGAGGGGGCAGAGAGGTGAGTTGATTGTGGCTCAGATATAACTCGGTTAATTGAGTGAGTTGTCCAATCTGAGGGGGCAGCGAGGTAAGTTGATTGTGGCCCATCAATAACTCGGTTAATTGAGTGAGTTGTCCAATCTGAGGAGGCAGAGAGGTGAGTTGATTGTAGTTCAGATGTAACTGGGTTAATTGAGAGAGTTGACCAATCTCAGGGGGCAGAGAGGTAAGCTGATTGTGGTTCAGGAATAAATCGGTTAATTGAGAGAGTTGTCCAATCTGAGGAGGCAGAGAGGTGAGGCGATTGTAGTTCAGATGTAACTGGGTTAATTGAGAGAGTTGACCAATCTCAGGGGGCAGAGAGGTAAGCTGATTGTGGTTCAGGAATAAATCGGTTAATTGAGAGAGTTGTCCAATCTGAGGGGGCAGAGAGGTGAGATGATTGCTGGTCAGGAATAACTCGGTTAATTGAGAGAGTTGTCCAATCTCTGGGGGCAGAGAGGTAAGTTGATTGTGGCCCATCAATAACTCGGTTAATTGAGTGAGTTGTCCAATCTGAGGAGGCAGAGAGGTGAGTTGATTGTGGCTCAGTTTTAACAGGCTTAATTGAGTGAGTTGTCCAATCTGAGGGGGCAGAGAGGTAAGTCCAAGATTATCTAATTCTAATCTTGTAGATTGTGTTTCAAAGCAACTCAGGATCTTTTGTTTGGCCTCTTGGCGGCTACTTTTTCACCCAGGGGTGCTTCATTGACCCAATTTTGCAGACCCTGTTCTAAATTGGAAGCAGGGCTTGGGCCGCTATATACGGATGTTATAAAGGAGATAGGTTTTATGCTCATTTAGTAATGTATAATATCATTCAGATGTAAAGAAATGGTTAATTTTTAAATTTTAATGGGGAGGAAGAGCTAGTAGGGAGAAACTGCAGATAGATCAAAAAATCTTTTTAGTCTAAAAGAAGCCAATGAAGCGAAAATATGTGCTGCCCGCTCTCGCTATTTTGGGGGCACTCTTAGCTCTAGTTGTTGTCTTTTTAAGTCAGAGATCGATACCTCCTCCGCCGATACTTTTTCCTCCGCCCAGGTCGCCTTATCCCCATGCCATTGCAGCGGCGGGGACGATCGAAGCCTCTTCGCAGAATATTTCGATTGGAACTCCCTTCAACGAAGTGATCGATACAATCTATGTCGTGGAAGGGGATTATGTGAAAAAGGGAGATCTCATTTTGAGGCTCGACCTCCGTGCCTTTGAAGCGGCCCTGGCGAGTGCTACAGCTTCTTTGAATGAGGCCAAGGTGGCGCAAGAGAATGCGCAGGTACAGCTCTCCTTTTATGAAAGGCTCCAAAATCGGTCGGCTGCAAGTGAATCTGCCTATCAAACTGCCCGTTACAACTATCTGGAGGCGGTTGAGAATGTCAAGATAGCGGATGCGAATGTAAAAGTAGCAGAAGCCAATATCGAGCGCTCCATCATTCGAGCACCCGTCGATGGGCAGATTTTACAGGTGAATGCCCATATCGGTGAGATCGCCCCCGTGGTCCCTTTTATCTCAGCCCAATCTACCTGGTTGACAGCGGCCAATGGTACACTGATCTTGATGGGAACGGTAAGTCCTCTGCAGATGAGGATCGATATCGATGAAGAAAGCTCTTGGCGCTATAGAGAGGGGGCGAGAGCGACCGCTTTTGTGAGGGGAAATAGCACCATCTCTTTTCCACTCACATTTCTTCGTATTGAACCCTACATCATCCCCAAAAGTTCTTTTACGGGACAAACGATCGAACGGGTCGATACCCGCGTTTTGCAAGTACTCTATGATTTTGAAAAAGGAGACCTACCCGTTTTTCCAGGGCAAGTTTTAGATATTTTTATCGAATCGGAACCGATAAGCAATTTTGTTTGGCATGAAAAAAATCCTCCTGATCACTCTTAGCCTATTGTTACTCTCAGGATGCCTGGTAGGTCCCCGTTATCGCCCCCCTAACGAGCCGATGCCTCTCGCCTTTAACGAAAATCGGGAAGTTGAGCCAGATCCTAATGTCGATGAAGATCTCGCCCACTGGTGGACCTTTTTCAACGACCCCTTTCTGGATGAGCTCCTGAGAGAGAGTTTGGCAGGCAGTTTTGATTTGCGGATCGCGGTGGAAAAGGTCTGTCAGGCAAGGGCAGCCTTCTACGTTTCTGTGGCAGGGATTTTTCCTGAGTTTGACTTCAGTGGCGTCGCTTCAAGGTCGCGCACCAGCAAAAATTTAACGACGACCTCTCGATCGGCACCTTCGGCATTACAAATTAACGTTCCTCCCATACAGAGCTTCTACGAAATAAGTATCGATGCCGTTTGGCAAATCGATCTTTTTGGTGCCCTCAGAAGAACGGCAAGAGCTGCCTATTTTACCTGGCAGTCCACAGCTGAGGATGCGCGCAATGCCCGGATCATTTTATTGAGCGAAGTGGCCACTACCTATACCAATATCCGCACATTTCAACAGTTGATCGAAGTGGCCAAACAGGTTGTAGAACTCGACGAGGGTATTGTCGCATTAGCCAATGATCGTTTCCATTCCGGAATTGGGGATGAACAGGATCGTGACACAGCGATAGCCACTCTGGATACCGACCGAGCCAATCTTCTGGTCTATGAAACTTCCCTGAAACAAGCCATCTATTCACTAGGCATTCTTTTAGGCTATCCTCCCGAAAACTTGGTTAACAGATTTGCGACTTCAGGCCCCATCCCTGTGGCTATTGGGAGAATTCCTGTGGGATTACCGTCGGATCTCCTCCGCCGAAGACCCGATATCCGGAGTGCGGAGAGAAAGATTGCCGCAGCCACTGAAGAGATCGGTGTTGCTGTCGCCAATCTCTTTCCTCAGGTCTCCTTAACGGGTTCCAGTACTTCCTTTTCAGCAAACCCGCTGCAAGGAGCCAACGTGAGCTATGCAAGCAATACGATTGCTAAACTTTTGCAAGCCCCCAGCCTGTTCTGGGGAATTGGGGGATTTCTCTCCTATCCCCTATTCGATTTTGGCAAGCGGATGGAGACGATCAAAGAGGAGGCCTCCCTCAGAAATCAGGCCTTTTTGACTTATGAAGAGACGGTCGTTTCTGCCCTACAAGAGGTGGAGAGCGATCTTGTTGCCTATTTCAACGAGGAGCTGCGGCTCGCAGCTTTAACAGAAGGAACCGAGGCCAGCAAACGTGCTTTCGATTTAACTTATGACCTCTATCAAGCTGGTCTCGACGACTATACCCAAGTCTTGATCGCCAAAAATGTCTGGCTCACCGCGCTCTACAATTTGATCGGCAGCCAGCAAGCGCTCTCAAACGATTTGATTTCTCTCTATAAAGCTTTGGGAGGGGGTTGGGAATGTTCCTATACGCCATAAAGATGTTGGTCGGAGATCGCATCAAGTATATCAGCATCGTTGTGGGCTTAAGCTTTGCCGCGTTTATCATCAGCCAGCAATCAGCCATCATGGTAGGCATTATGAAACGCACCTTTGGCTTTGTGACCGACACCTCCCAACCCAATCTTTGGGTCGCTGACCCTTCCGTACGCTATATCGACGATATCAAACCTTTCAAAGAGACCTATCTTTACCGCGTCAGGAGTATCGAAGGAGTTGACTGGGCGGTGCCCCTCTACAAGGGAACCATTCAGGCACGCCTGCACAACGGAACCATTCAAACATGTATTTTGATTGGAATCGATGATGCCACCTTGATCGGAGGGCCTCCGCGGATGCTGGAAGGGAAGCTGACCGACCTGCGCATGGATCACGCCGTCATCATCGATCAGGTGGGAGCAACAACGAAACTGGCCACTACGTTAGAATCAGGAGCCGTTGTTCCCATGCGTATTGGAGATACGATGGAGCTCAATGATAACCGCGCCTATGTGGCCGGGATCTGCGAAGCCTCGCGCACCTTTCAGTCTCAGCCTGTCGTCTACACAACCTATAGCCAAGCCACCCTGTTTTCGCCGGCAGTAAGAGAAGAGCTCTCCTTTGTCATCGCTCACACAAAGCCCGGATTCGATCCAAAGAAGGTGGCGCAAGAGATCAAATCGGTGACAGGCCTCGCCGCCTACACCAGGAACCAATTTAAAAACAAAACCCTCTGGTATTACACCAAATATACCGGTGTCGTTGTAAACTTTGGGGTGGCTATCGTTATGGGCTTCATCATTGGCACGGCCATCGCTGGGCAGACCCTTTACAATTTCACGGTCGACCACCTCCCTCTCTTCGGCGTCTTCAAAGCGATGGGAGCCGATAATCGGCTGTTGGTGAAAATGATTGTCTTGCAATCTTTGCTGGTAAGTATTCTTGGCTGGGGAATAGGCATTGGTGCAGCTGCCCTCTTCTTCTTTTTTGCTGGCCACACAGAGCTCTCCTTCAGCATGCCCCTTTGGCTCTATCTGATCAGTGCAGCTGCCATACTCATTATCAGTATCATTGCAGCCTTTTTTAGTGTGCGTCGTGTCGTCAGATTAGACCCCGCAATCGTGTTTAAGAGTTAAAAGCATGGACGAGAAAAAAGTTGCCGTCTTCTGTCAAGGAGTTACCAAAAGCTATGGAATAGGGACTACCCGTGTCGAGGCACTACGAGGTGTCGATCTGACAATCAATCAGGGCGAGCTTCGCCTGCTAATGGGGCCTTCAGGATCGGGCAAAACGACCCTAGTCTCGATCATTGCAGGCATTTTAACACATGATGCAGGCAAATGCCTCGTCTTTGACACCGATCTGAACCATCTCCCCGATCGCGAAAAAACCCGTTATCGCGGTAGCCACATCGGGTTTGTCTTTCAGATTTTCAATCTCATCCCGATGCTGACCAATGAGGAGAACATCTCCATCCCTCTCGTCCTTCAAGGGATCGACCGCAAAGCTGCCATAGAGAAGGCCAAAAAGCTCATGGCTGAACTTGGCCTCAGTGATAAAATAGGCATCTCCCCCACGCAGCTTTCAGGAGGTCAACAGCAACGCATCGCTATTGCGAGGGCGCTCATCCACGAACCCCCGATCATTGTTTGCGACGAACCGACCAGCTTCCTCGATCATGTCACCGGCCAGCACATCATGGAGCTGCTCAAAAAGATTGTCCACGAGCGGAACGTAACCATCATCGTCGTCACCCACGATCCCCGCATCGTCCCCTACGCCGACAAGGTCGACCATCTCGAAGATGGCCGCATCGTCCAGACCACTACAAATCATTAAACATACTTTTTAGCCAGATGGCAAAGAGGGGATCATCGAAGACGACTATTCCTTTGGCAGAGGCTTCTTCGTCGAGAACTTCTTTATCCTTCAATGCTTTGATTGCAGAGGCCATGGCGGCGCCACTAGAAATTTCATATTTCTCGTGTAGCTCTCGGGAAAAAATTTGTTTTGACTCAATGGCTGCCAGTCTCAAAACCCTTTGTTGGATGGGAGTTAAGGAATTGAGTAGCGTTTGATATGCGTAAGCATTTTGTCGCACAACGATCTTCAAAATCTCTTCCACTTTAGCAATAGTCACATGAGGGATACCCTGAGCAACCAAATGAAAACAGACCATCTGTACATAATTTGGAGTATCTTGAACCAAGTTTCGTAAGTGGTCGATCGCGCTTCTTTCTGCCTTAATTCCGACTTGTGAAAAGCGTTGAATGATCCATTCGCTAAACTCTTCGCCGAAATTAGGGAATTCGATGGGCTGACAGAAGCGATATAAAGGCCTCTTGGGATTATTTAACATATCATAGATAACGCTTCTTCGAGATCCTGTGAAGATGAAGGAACTATTTTTCAAATGCTGCACGTGAGTCCGCAGTGTCGCTTCGAGCCAACCCTCATCGTCGATCTCAGCAATCTTTTGAAACTCATCGATGGCGACAATGATCCCTCCTTCATATTTTGCGAGTCCTGCTAAAACATTTTGAATTGCCTCTTTAACGTCTTTTTGGATGGCACTCTCTAAAGTAAAACCGACGGCGGGATAGCCTGTGTGAGAATCGATACCCGCTGACAGAGAGGGGCGGACTTTGGAGAGCGTCTCTTTGATTGAACTCATTTTACTCTGCTTTTGACGAAAGGCGCGCAGAAACTGATGCAGAAAATCGCGATGGGAGGTGATGTTAAAAACATCGACAAAGAGAGTCGGTTTATTTTCTTTTTCAAATTTTTTGAGAACACTGAGGAGAAAAGAGGTTTTCCCTATCCGTCTAGGGCCTATCAGAACAACAGGAATGGAATTTGAAAGAAATTGAGAGACAAATTGCTCTAAACCGGGCCTTGAGAGATAAAAATCACCCTGAACAGGATCACCGAATTTGAAGGGGTTGGGGGCTAGCTTTGACATTCTTTAATTTGTAACAAATCTGTTAATTATTGGCAATTCATCTTAGCTAACAAATCTGTTAGTTATTGAAGAGTGGAGGATTCACTGAGAGATGGGGGGGTGCAAGTGAAAATTTATCTTTAAAATTTAATTTTTATGACGTAAGATGAAGATGAGGAGTAAGATAAATACCGGGAGGTGTTTATGCGACTATTAAGAATGCTAGCAGTAATTGGCTTAGCAGCATACTTGGTTTTGCAAGGTCTATTTTTACTCACAGGCTTCGGCGGCGCTGTCGCTTTAGGCATTGTGGGTATAATCGGACTCATAACCGGCGTCCTCATCTTTGTCTCTTTGGGTCACTGGTTCCGTATGGATAAAGCTGACATCAAAAGCTCAGTTGATAAAGAAAACATCTTCAACCGAGATAAAGACAGACACGCCGCATAAGAATGCTTAGAGCGAGCGGGGGTAACGGACACATCGTGTCGTTACTCCCCTTTTTTTTTCTTGAGGAGTCTCTCAGAGTTCTCGACAACTTTTTCGACCGTCAAACCTAAATGTTTGAAAATCTCTTTGTAGGGCGCGCTAGCGCCGAACCGCTCGATGCCCATCGCAATTCCCTCTTCGCCAACCCATTTCTCCTTCCATCCTAGGGGATGGGCCGCTTCGATCGAGAGGCGAGCTTTGATATGTGCAGGAAGGACCGATTCCTGATAGTCACGCGTCTGCTGCTCAAAGAGCTCCCAGCTGGGGAAGCTCACCACTCTGGCATCGATCTTCTTTTGATGGAGCTTTTCTTGCGCTTCTAAGATCAGTTGAACCTCTGAGCCGCTTGCCATCAAGATGAGATCGGGCTGGTGCCCCTTTTCCTTCGATAAAATATAAGCCCCTTTCAAGGTATTCTCAGCACTTCCCATCTTTTCCCGATCGAAAATAGGCACGCTCTGACGTGTCAAGATGAGCATGGTCGGCTTTTTTCTCTCTAGAGCCGCTTTCCAGGCATAGAAGGTTTCATTCGCATCTGCCGGACGAATCAAGCACATATTTGGCATGGCGCGGAAGGAGGCAAGGTGCTCTACAGGTTGGTGGGTGGTGCCATCTTCACCAAGGCCTATGGAATCATGCGTCATCACATAGATCAGAGGGAGTTCCATGATACAGGCGAGACGGATCGAGGGTCTCGCATAGTCGGTGAAGATGAAGAAGGTTGAGGCAAAGGGAAGAATCCCTCCATGGAGGGCTAGCCCAGAGCTGGCTCCGCACATAACATGCTCACGGATACCCCAGGCGATATTGCGATTTTCGTAGGCTCCCTTCTCGATATATTTCGAACTGGCAATCAAGGTGTCTGTTGAAGGGGCCAGATCGCCGCTCCCTCCCACCATCCAGGGTATCCTCTCAGCGAAGAATTGGATCGCTTTTTGAGAGGCTTTTCGCGTGGCCAATGGACCATCAGCTGCTGTCAGCTGGGGTAGAGAGTGATCCCATCCTTCCGGGAGCTTGCCTTGCAAAGAGAGCTTGAGACGATTTGCAAGCAGGGGAAACTGCTGATGGTAGCTTTCGAAGAGCTTCTGCCAGGCGGCTTCGACTACTCTCCCGCGCTCTTTCATATCGCTCATATGTTCGACCACTTCGGGAGGGACATAGAATTTTTTATCGGGAGGCCAACCATAGAACTCTTTGGTGAGTTCGACCTCAGCCTCGCCCAGAGGGGCTCCATGCGCCTCTTTGGTGTCATGCTTATTAGGTGACCCGTAGGCAATGTGGGAGCGGATAATAATCAGAGAAGGGCGCTCCTTTTCGGCTTGAGCCTTTTGAATCGCCTCGCTGATCGCTTCGATGTCATTCGCCTTTTCTCCCAGGTTTTGGACATGCCAGTGGTAACCCTCAAATCGCTTGGGAGTGTCATCGGTGAAGGTGATTTCGGTCTTCCCCTCAATGGTGATGTGGTTGTCATCATAAAAGACGATCAGCTTCCCCAAACCGAGATGTCCTGCCACACTGGCCGCTTCACTCGATCCTCCCTCCATCAAATCGCCATCACTGCAGAAGACATAGGTATAATGGTCGATCAGATTGAACCCTTTTTGATTATAAACTGCCCCCAGATGGGCCTCTGCGATGGCTAGGCCGACACTATTGAGTAGCCCTTGCACAAGGGGTCCTGTGGTCGTTTCTATCCCGGGCGTCATCCCATATTCGGGATGTCCCGGAGTTTTGCTGCCCCACTGCCGGAAGTTTTTAATATCCTCTATTGTGAGGTGATACCCTGACAAGTGGAGAATGGCATACTGGAGCATCGATGCATGGCCGCACGAAAGAATGAATCGGTCTCGATTGAACCAGTGGGGATTATGAGGATTGAAGCGCAAAAAACGCTTCCAGAGCACATAAGCCAGGGGTGCGAGCGCCATCGGCGTTCCCGGATGGCCCGAATTTGCTTTCTGGACAGCATCCATGGCCAATGTCCGTATCGTGTTAATGGTCAGCTGTTCAATGGAAATTGACTGTGTCGTTGGCATCTATCTCATCCAAATTGTTTTATTTTGCAGTATAGAATTGGGAGATAAAATGGCAACCCAATTGCTTTGCTAATCTTTCACGCAGCGAAAGCCGATATGATTCATTCCGGTATCAGGTGCTGTTTTCATGCGGGCGGAGATGCGATAGCCTTTGCAATAGCTTTTGTGGCAGAGAAATGAGCCGCCGCGATTTACCTTTTTGGGAGCGTAGGGCTCTTTGGGATCGAAGCTTGATTCTGGGCCCTGAGGGTTGTCTGAGAGCTCTTTTTGCTTCAGTTGGCTATAATAACTGGCATGATAGAAATCGGAACACCACTGCCAGACATTCCCTGCCATGTCGTAGAGTCCATAGGAATTAGGGTGGAAGGTCTTGACTGCTGTTGTGCCAAAATAGCCATTGGGCTTCGTACTCCTATAGGGAAATGAACCATGCCAGAGGTTAGCTTGAGGCTCTTCTTCTGAAAATTCCTCATTCCCCCAAACATAGGTGATCTCGGTCTGGCCTCCATAGGCTGCATATTCCCATTCGGCCTCTGTCGGTAACCGTTTCCCTGCCCAAGTGGCATAGGCAGCGGCATCATACCAGGAGATCTGAACAACAGGATGCTCCTCTTTTCCTTCAATGCTGCTCTCGGGCCCCTCAGGGTGCTTCCAATTAGCGCCTGGTACCCAATCCCACCAGATGCGGTGATTGTTTAGAGCGACAGGGCCGGGCATCGGCTTAAAAACGAGAGAAGCGGCCATGAGCGATTCAGGAGAAGGAGGCTTGGTCCCTGGCGGAACCTGACTCATGATCTCTTCCAGGCTAGCTGCTTTTTCTGCGGTTGTGACGTAACCGGTGGCATCGACAAAGGCTTGGAATTCTCGATTGGTGACCAAGGCGGCATCCATCCAAAAGCCTTTCACTTTGACGTGATGGACCGGTTTTTCATCTTCATTGGCTTCACGGCTTTCCGACCCCAAAAGGTGCTCACCACCCTGGATCCAGACCATTCCCGGTGGAGAAGCAATGAGGAGTGAGAAAAAAGAAATGAGAAGAAGCATATTTACTTTAAAAGTTTTTTATAACATAGGGTGGAATATGAAGCTAAAATATCTAATAGACCTCTTGCGTAACTCGCTTTGCTGGATAAAATTTGCCATTTTTGGGCAGATTTGCAGAAAAATTTTGAGAGCATGTGTGAACACATGGTCGAAAAATTTTGCTGCAAAGATGCCAAAAAGGGCAATTTTAACGAGCGAATGGAGTTGCGCAAGAGGTCTAATAAGTCTTGCTCTTCTCTCCTCTTCTCTTATAGGTGCGGAAGCTAAAAAACCGAACATTCTCGTCATTATGGCTGATGATGTGGGTTGGTTCAACATCGGCGCCTATCACCGGGGAATCATGTCGGGTCAAACCCCCAACCTCGACAAGCTGGCGAAGCAGGGCATGATCTTCACCGATTACTATGCGGAAGCGAGCTGTACAGCTGGAAGAGCTAACTTCATTACAGGCGAGCTACCAGTCCGCACGGGTCTGACAACTGTGGGACAAGCCGGAGCCGATGTGGGGATACCCGATAGAGCCTGTACCCTTGCCACAGCCCTCAAAGCTCAGGGGTATACGACAGGGCAATTTGGCAAGAACCATTTAGGTGATCTCAACAAATATCTCCCCACTGTCCATGGCTTTGATGAATTCTTTGGCTATCTCTACCATCTCGATGCGATGTCAGATCCCTACTGGTTTGATTATCCTCAAGAGTGGATCGATAAAACGGGTCCACGCAATCTCGTCCACTGCTGGGCGACAAATGTAGATGATCCTACCGAGCAGCCGCGCTGGGGCAGGATCGGTAAGCAGAAAATTGTCGATGAGGGTCCTTTACCTCCCTTTCCCGATATGAAAAAACAACAAAACTGGCAGGTGGGCCGCCCAGCTAAATACAACATGGAAACCTTTGATGAGGTACTCGCTCAAAGTTCCAATGATTTCATGGATAAGGCTAAGAAAGAGGGAAAGCCATTTTTTCTCTGGCATAATACCACTAGAATGCATGTTTTCACCTATCTTTCGCCCAAGTACCAAGCGTTGATGAATCCCCAGAGCAACTACAATGTCGAAGAAGCGGGGATGGCTCAACTGGATGATTGTGTAGGCAGATTGTTGAAACATCTGGAAGAGATCGGAGAGGCTGATAATACGATCGTCATCTTTACGACAGATAATGGTGCTGAAGTTTTCACCTGGCCCGATGGGGGGATGACCCCTTTCCGTGCAACAAAGGGGACAGTTTGTGAAGGCGGATTCCGCGTTCCCTGTATCGTGCGTTGGTCTGGCCATATTCAACCTGGCTCCGTTGAGAATGGGATCTTTTCTGGTCTCGACTGGTTCCCCACATTAATGGCAGCTGCAGGTAATACCGATATCACCAATCAGCTCCTGAAAGGGGTCCAGCTGGGAGAGCGTACTTACAAGAATCATCTCGATGGATATAACCAACTCGACCTCCTCCACGGTAAAGCACCCTCAGCTCGCCATGAGCTCTTTTACTTTGAGGGAGAAAAATTGGGTGCGGTCCGCGTTGATAACTTTAAATTTCAATTCTTCCAACAACCTTGGGGCTGGCCTGGTGAAAAACTGACCACCAACATGCCTACGATTGTCAACTTGCGCCAGGATCCATTTGAACGCACCATGTCAATCCGCGGTGAGAGCCTCAATAATTTGGGTGGTGGTTATATGAACGACTTTTTTGCGCGTCAATTCTGGCGTTTTGTCACCGTCCAGCAGATTGTCGGCAAACTTGTTTCCACTGCAAAAGAATATCCGCCAATGCAACCATCAGCATCATTTAATCTTTCAGCAATTAAAGAACAAATCGACGAGATTCTAAAACAACAAGCCGGTCAGTAACATCGTCAGGGTTGCACAACCCCGAATAAGGGCGAGAATCAACCGTTACTTTTTTGGAACTTGCTCTTTTCTTTGCCAGTTAATCTTACCGGCATAGGTATTCAAGCAGGCTGTTATTTTCGTTAATTTTGTAACCGTTGCTCCTAATTTTGCCGCTTCTTCTTCGTTATCTGGCGTCATCTCTTGTTTATCCCTTATTACAAGAAAGAGACGCCCTTGTACGAAGTCCTCTTTCTTTACTTCCAAACTGACTTCGTGAAAATGGTGAATCCGTTTCAGAAAAGCGTTGATCGTTATAATGATATTTCTTATCGGGATGGTGGCTCTGCGATCCTCACGGTATTTATTATCTGTTGGATTGGTGGCGACCAGTGTGCGGCTCGGTCCCTTAGTCATAATCCCATAATCCTGAAGCGGCTGAAAAGTTCCCCAACAGGCGACTCCTTTTTCCAATATTCCCTTCATCAATGCAGGGTTATACGTTGCCTTAAATAGAAAATTGATGAGATCGTCTAAAGTAGCCCCTTCTTGTTCTGCGATATGTTCAAACATTGTCGTAGGGCAAGACTCTTCAGAACATTTCTTCCTAATTTTTGATGCCCGTTCAATTTCTGCAGCTGGGTCAGCGGCTGCTGTAGCTTGGAGTGCCATAACATAAACCTTTGGTTGAGAGATAATTATGCGATAAATAATAAACTAAGAATAGTTAGCTGTCAAGGAAAATAAGAGAATAAAAGTTTAGTTATTTCAATCTTTTTATAAACTATTTTGAAAGTATTTCTTTTTATATATAATTACTTTTATGAAAGCAATTTGGAAAGGGTCGATTGCCTTTGGACTGGTCAATATCCCGATCAATGTCTATCCCGCATCAGAAGAGCATGAATTAGAGTTTCATATGCTCCATAAGAAGGATTTGTCCCCGATCCGCTTTGCCCGCATCTGCAAGGAAGAAGAGACAGAGGTCCCCTTTAGTGATATCGTCAAAGGATATGAGTATGAGAAAGGGGAGTATGTTGTTATTGATAGCGAAGACTTTAAGGCAGCAGATGCGAAAAAAACTTCTACGATCGATATCCAGCAGTTTACCAATGCTGCGGAGATCCATCCGATCTATTTTGAAAAGCCTTACTACTTAGAACCCGATAAAAAAGCGGGAAAGGCTTATCGACTCCTTCATGAAGCCCTCTCTCAGTCAAAAAAAGTCGCCATTGCCAATTTTGTTTTTCGCAATCGCGAACATTTGGGAGTGATTATTCCTGTAGATGAAGGGCTTCTTTTAATTCAGATGCGCTATCATAAAGAGATTCGACCCTTTGCTCAGCTAGAGATTAAGAAGGAAAAGGTGACAGCTTCCGAATTGAAAATGGCGCTCACATTGATCAATCAGCTCACCTCTTCCTTCAATCCCGAAAAATACCATGATACCTATGTAGAATCTCTGATGAAGGTGATCGAAGGCAAACTTCATGGTAAAAAAACGCGCAAAGTCAAAACGGAAAAAGTGGCTTATGAAGCACGCGATCTGATGCACCTTTTGCAAGCGAGTATGCAAAAGCCCAAGCGACGAGCGCTATGACTATTCAACCGATGCTCTGTATGCTCATCGATAAACCCTTCGATGACGCGGAGTGGCTCTTCGAGATCAAAATGGATGGTTTTCGTGCGATTGCAGAGCTAAATGGCAAAAAAGTGAAGCTCTATTCCCGCAATCGCCAATCTTTCAATGAACGCTTTCCGCATATTGTCGACCATTTAGCCTCACTCAAGCTCCATGCCATTTTGGATGGGGAGATCGCTGCTGTCGATGATGAGGGTGTCTCCCATTTCCAGATGCTCCAACACTATGCTACAGCCCAGCATATCTACTATTTTGTCTTCGACATTCTCTATTTGAATGGAAGGGATCTGAGAGAGCTGCCGCTGATCGAAAGAAAGGCGATTCTGAAAAAGGTTCTTGGCAAGGATCCACTCATTCACTACCTCGATCATGTCGAAAAGCGGGGCAAAGAGTTTTTCGAGCTCTGTAAGCAGCATGGATTAGAGGGGGTCATTGGGAAAAAGAGGGAGGGCCACTATCATGAAGGAGAGCGCTTGCGGGAATGGGTCAAGATCAAGGTAGAACAGCGGCAGGAGGTGGTGATTTGTGGCTATACTTCGCCTAAGAAAAGCCGCAAACATTTTGGTGCCCTTGTGGTAGGGGTTTATCATCAGGGAGAGCTTCACTATGCAGGTCATGTGGGCGGTGGATTTACTGAAAAGAAGTTGGAAGAGATCAAAAAGCTGCTCTCCCCCTATGTCACCGCTCGTACTCCCTTGAAAAAGGCCCCAAAGTTAGGTGTGGGGGTAACCTGGGTCAAACCGGAACTCCGTTGCGAGGTCAAATTCAAAGAGTGGACCAATAGCGGTACGCTGCGCATGCCCATTTTTTTGGGCTTACGAAGTAGGGCAAAGTATGACTTCATCACCCATCCCGAAAAAATCCTTTGGGAAAAAGAAAAGATCACGAAAAGGCAGCTCTTAAATTACTATGAAGCAGTTTCTCACTTTCTCCTTCCCTATTTAAAAGAGCGTCCTGAAAGTCTAAAACGGTATCCTAATGGCGCTGGGGCACCTGCCTTTTTCCAAAAAAATATCAGACGCCCACCAGAATGGGCAGAGACCGTTTTGGTTGAACATAGCAATAAAACAGTGAACTACCTAATCATTCAAGATGTGAAGAGCCTTCTCTACGCGGTCAATCTCGGCTGCCTCGAAATACACCCCTGGCTTTCGAGAGTAGAGAGCTTAGGGTATCCCGACTTCTTGATCTTCGATTTAGATCCTGAAGCGATCTCTTTTGATGCTGTCATTGAGACCGCTTTGGCCCTACACGCTATTTTAGATGGGTTAGGAATTCCCAATTTTTGCAAGACATCGGGAGGGCGAGGGATGCACATCGGCGTCCCTCTCAAAGCGCAATATAGTTACACTCAGGCCAAACAGTTTGCAGAGCTCGTCGCTATCATCGTCCACCGGAAGCTGCCCAAGATTACCTCGCTGGAAAGAAGCCCTAAAAAGCGGCAGAAAAAGGTCTACATCGACTGTTACCAAAATAACTTTGGCCAAACCCTCGCAGCCCCTTTCAGCGTGCGTGCGAAAGCGGGAGCCCCTGTTTCCACCCCTCTAGATTGGAGTGAAGTGGTGCCGGGGATACTCCCTTCCGATTTCCATTTTTTCAATACACTCGAGCGTTTACAGAGGCATCGCGATCCCTTCAAAGGGGTTTTAGGCAGAGGGATCAATCTTGTAAAAACGATCCCAAAGTTGGAACTATTTGTCTATAAATAGTTTCAATAAAAATGAACTTTTTTTCTTCTATTGAGAGAGTTCTGTAAAGCTTCGATAAATAACCAATAAAAGAATAAAGCAGATAATTTTATCTCAGTTCTTTTTGATATAAAATAATTAGTTTATTACATAAAATTAAATTTAGACATTAGTTAGGATTTTGTTATCCCTCATTTTAAAACAAATAAGGAGAAGATTTATGAAAAAACTATTTGCAGTTCTTTTCTTAGTCGGCAGCATGGCTACACTCCGCGCTGATTACTACGGTGGCTGCTCGAGCGGCGAGTATGGCCAGATGCCTTATGGCGCTCAGCCATCACAAGGATTTAACCAATATGGTTACCAAGAATCACCATATGGATATAACCAAGGTTATCAGCCACAACAACAAAACCAGCCATCTCAAGGGACGCTCTATTCGAGCAACCAACCAGGACGTCCTGGCCCTGTGACTAACCAACCATCTAATCGATTTGGCTTCTCGAATAACCAACCTGGGCAGCCTAGCCAAGGGGCAGCTTTTAGCCAGCCTTACAGCCAATCACAAAATCAACCGTATGCTCAACCTAATGCACGCTCTAATCTGAGCAATCAGCCAACTAGCCAGTCAAACCAAGCGAACCCATTCAGCAATCAGGCTTATGGGGACGAACCAGCAGGGTCGGCTTCTTACGGCTATGGTGCTTCAGCTCAACAAGGCGCGCAGTCGGGTCAGTCGATCCAGCAGCAGCTGACTTCAAGAATCCAAGACGCTGTGCGTAACTTGTCTGACAAATACAACAACGTTAACGTTTCTCTTAACAACGGAACTGTCACACTCCGCGGAACAGTCGCTTCGCAAGAAGACAAATCTAATCTGGAAAGATTAGTTCGTGGTCTTGAAGGTGTCCTCAATGTTGATAACCAAGTTACAGTTCAATCTCAACCAGCTAACAGCAACCCAAGCAGCGGAAGCTAGTACTAAGATAACGCTTTAATGAGCTACTCGAAGAGGTCCCTCTAACCGGGGACCTCTTTTTTTTATATAAGATAACGCTTTGATGCGCTACTCGAAGAGGTCCCTCTAACCGGGGACCTCTTTTTTTATATATGTTATTCTTTCATCGCTTTTAACCAGATGCGCAACAGCTCAGCAACACTCCAGCCTTGAGCCATGCAGCCTTGAGGGATGTAGGGAGGGGTGGCATTGAAGATCTCGCTGATCGTACCGATTCCAGCCTCGCTGAGGTGCTTTGAGAGGGGTTCCAAGAAGTGGCGCGCTTCCCTTCTCTTTTCCGGATAGACCTTCATCCAGCCATCGCAAAAAGGTCCTATCAACCAAGGCCAAACGGTTCCTTGGTGGTAGGCTGCATCCCTAGCTCTTAAATCCCCCTCATAGATAGGTTTAAAATCGGGGTGGGCAATTTCCAGTGTGCGCAAACCATAGGGTGTCAACAATTTCTCTTGGACGAGGTCGATGACCGATTTCCAATGGGAGGGCTCTAATACCGGATATTTTAAAGAGATGGCAAAAAGTTGATTGGGACGGAAAGAGTGGTCATCCCCATTTTCGCCATCGACAACATCGTAGAGATAGCCTTTATCGGCAATCCAAAATCGTTGATTAAAAGAGAGGTAGATCTCGTCAGCGATTCCTGCATAAAATTTTTTCTTCGAGTGATCTACCCATGTTTCCATCAATCTGAGAGCATTGTACCAAAGGGCATTGATCTCTACTGCCTTTCCTCTTCTGGGGGTCACAACCCAGTCTCCCACTTTCGCATCCATCCATGTGAGCTGGTATTTGTCTGCCCCCTGCTTCATGAGTTTGTCTTGAGGATCCATTCCGATCCCAAAGAGGGTTCCTTTGATGTGGTGGCGGATAATCTCTTCTAAGATAGGTAAGAGCTCTTCTAGAATGAGAGGGTCTTGGGTAATGGTATAGTAGCGATCGATCGCGTGAAAGAACCAGAGCGTCGCATCTGCAGTGTGATAGAGACCCTGATTTTGCCCTTCAGGGAACATGTTAGGGATTAATCCCTCGTTGACATAGTGGGCAAAGGTTTTCAAAATCCAGCGCGCTTCTTGATAGCGGCGAGTAGAGAGTGTTAATCCTTCCAGACAGATCATCGTATCTCTACCCCAATCGGTAAACCAGTGGTAACCGGCGATGACGGTGCGAATCTCCTCACCAAAGGTATGGGCTCTCACCGTATCCTCGATGCGGTGTTCGGGAACGATGATAAATTGGTCGGCTGCCAGAACAAGCTCTTCGAGCGTCTCCTCATGGAGATCAGCAAGTTGCAGAAGCATCCTTCGCCTCAAATTTTCCGATTTCTTCGCAAAAAAGAGGGGAAGTGCATTGATACTTTTCCACCGCTCTGTGGAGGCGACTAGCCCCACCACAGCGTTCTTCTTCAATTCAAAATGAAAATAACCTGGATTCCAGAGATCTCCCAAAAACTCATACCCTCGCCGCTGTTCAGTGCGGAATAGGATATTATGCAAGAATTTCCCTTGGATAGTGAACCCGCCATTTTCATCTCCTGCAATGAACATCCGGACAGGTGTGAAATCCTTTTTACTGACCTCATAGCGGTTTCCAATGACGGAGATCATGTAATTTTCCTGAAGCGGCACATTGACTGGGGCTTCATGATGGCGGAAGTTAAATGCAGGAGAGAGCTTCATGTGCACAAGATCAGCCCCTTCCAGCAGCTGATAGGTGATCATCACTGTATTTTGCCGATGGGGCATCAAAATGCGTTTTTCCACCAAGATCTCCCCGATCTGGTAACGCCACACAGGAAGCCCATCTTCTAAATAAAACTCTTTCAGATAATCGAGCGCTTCGATGCAGAGATTGCCATCGGGCATTTCCTCACAGTTAAGGAAGATACTTCCCGACTCTAAAATGATTTCTTCCGACAGTTGGCTCAGCATGATATAACGGCCATGCGGAGGAGGCAACGCAGCGATGAGAAGCCCATGATATTTCCGTGTCATCGCTCCCATGATGGTACTCGAAGAATAGCCACCAAGCCCATTGGTGACCAACCACTCATTGCGGACATATTTTTCTAAATCATGTGGAACATTGACGATCACATTTTCTTTGGTAAAGGGACGGATGATTTTTTTATTCATGACTCCTCGGGGTAGAGTATCGAGGCAGAATGGCCTGTAATTTTCCAGTTATGATGGGGCTTTGTTTTGAGGTAACCAAATCCTCCATATCGGGGCATCTCACTTGACCACATCTTATTCCAAATATGGCCTCGAGGTGGTGCTAAAAGTGGTTCTGAAGCAGGATAGAGGTGATAATCAATCCCCAAATTAATCAGAAGTAGACGGTCCCCATAAGAGGAGAAATAACGAATCAGGAAAAAGTCTTCATCGATCAAGGCGCCATCGACTGTGACCTCTGAGAAATGGCTAAAGACGGGATCCTTTTTGCGCATTTCGATCAAGTCACGGTGGAGCTGGTAGTGGGGTTGGTGTCTCTCTTTATCCTTCCAGTTGATTTTCGATTGTTGAAAGGTCTTTGGATCATGCGGAAAGGGGATTTTCTCTTGCACATCGGGATCGTCGATACTTTTGAACTGGGACATAAATTCTAACCTTCCAGAGAAAACCTTTTTCGCCAGCTCAGTAGGAAGTTCAGAAAAGTAGTGAAAGGGGGAGGAGGAGCCAAATTCTTGTCCTTGGAAAAAGAGTGGAATCTGCGGTGAAAGTAGCCAGAGTGTGGTCATAGTACGTACAAGGGCACGGTGGGCGAGTGTAAAGAGATGGAGGGCGCTGCCTGTGTTGGCCACCTGATCATGGTTTTCAAGGAAGTTGATGAAAAGGTGGGGAGGAAAATCGATGGCAACCGTTCCTCGTTCATTGTTCTGCCACTGATACCATTGACCTTGCGAAAGAAAGTTGTATTTGAGAGAAGAGATGAATTCTTGGCACTTTCCCTTATACTCACTGAAATAGGCCTCATTGTGCCCTATTAAGCGGACGAAAGCAGCATGATGGAAATCCTCATTCCATATGGCATCCATGGTAAAGCCCCCTTGATCGGCAGATTGGATCAGTTGGACCGACTGCTTTTCATTCTCAGCAGTCACGTAAGTGGCTTTTTTGCCCCCTTTCTCCCTTACCTTCTGGGTGATTTCTAATAAAATGTGCCTTCTGCTCTCATCTTGAATGGCATGGCAAGCATCGAACCTCAAACCATCGAAATGAAACTCTTCGATCCAGTAACCCCCATTTTCGATAAAAAATTGGCGCACAGGGCCGCTGTTTTCTTGATCAAAATTGATGGCGTCTCCCCATTCCGTTTTCTCTTTTTTAAAATAGTCATCAGAAAACTGCCCCAAAAAGTTACCATCAGGGCCAAAGTGGTTGTAAACAACGTCTAGGATAACTCCTAAGCCCATTTTGTGAGCTTCATTGATAAACTTGCGCAAGTCGTCAGGTCTCCCATAATTGTGACTTGGCGCAAAGAAATTGACTCCATCATACCCCCAATTGAAACGACCAGGAAATTCACAGATGGGCATCATCTCGATGACCGTGATGCCCAGCTCCAGGAGATGGGGCAATTTTTCTATAGCGGCGAGCCAACTTCCCTCTTGAGTAAAGGTTCCCACATGAAGTTCATAGAGGATCACCTTCTCCTTTTCGACAATCCCCCTCCACTCTTCATCACTCCATTTAAAGGAATTTGGATCAATGACTTGTGACGGGCCATGGGGACCTTCCGGTTGAAAGCGTGATGCAGGATCGGGAAAAGAATCCTCTTCATCGAGAAGATAGCGATAAAGAATCTCTCCCTCTTTCTTTTTAATGCTACCTGAGAAATAGCCACCTGACTCAGCACTTAAGGCAAACTTTTTGCCTGACTGAAGCAGTACCTCAACCCTTTTTCTTTTAGGAGCCCAGACCCGAAAATGGAGCTCATCGTCGATCATCTCTGCGCCAATAGAGAGCCTTCGTTTCCCATTCTTCATAAACTTTATTTTACTGTAATAATAGGAGAGATTCAATAGAGGTCTAATAATCTGATTCGATTTCTCGAATCTCAAAACCCTCTTTCCTGCGTGCAGCCAGTGTGGCTGGTGGTAAAAAACTGAGATCGCGTGAGTTAAACTTCCACTGGATCAATTTTTTAACCATTTCCACTTTGAGATGGCTTTCTTTGGGTAGAAGGGGATGGGTCGACTCGTAAATCTGAATGGCAAAGAGCTTTTGACCCTTCTGGTGAAGGGCGGCGCCTAAGTCAACTAGCAGAGGTGCTTGATTTTCAGATGTATAAGTTAAGATCCGACTATAGATAATTTGCCAGTCCAAGCGGCTCTCGCTCTTTCCTGCCATTTGAATCAAATGTTTCAGTAAACTTGTCAGGATCTCCTCATCTCCTTTGGAGTCTTCTAATGCCTTCAAAAGAGTAAGAAGAGCTTCGTCGGAATCGCTAGGATGCTCTTGAGTCGCGGGGCGATTGCGCCTAAAAAATGCCTCAGCCTTATTTTGCAGCACCCTTGCGCTGATGCTTGCCGCTTCCGAAGCAGTAGCCAGCAAATCCTCATTCTGCCATTCTGTTCTGGAAACAGTCGGAAATAGTTCTGTAGAAAGAGAAGCTTCTCTCGGTGGTGATGACATCCATTCCTTATACCACACTCGCAAATCTTTATGGAGAAGAGAGTGCCGTTTTGGTAAGTAGTCAATAAGTGGAGGCAAGGATTGGCTAAAGACTGTGTGTGGCACAGTTGTGAGGTATCTTTAACGCAGAGGCGCAGAGACTCTGAGGTTCACAGAGAAAATCGCCTCTTTGAGCAAAGCTCAAAGCACCAGAAGAGAAAAGCCATTAAAGAAAAAGGGGTGATCAATGACAGTCGTATTGAAGGCCCCTTTTTCTTTAATGGCTTTTCTCTTCTGATGTTTTTGGTGCATGCACCAAAAAAAGGCGATTTTTTTTCTTGCCTCGAGCGTTGGTCCCTCTCTGTGAACCTCAGAGTCTCTGCGCCTCTGTGTTGAAGATGCCCATAGAGAATACGTAACTCAACTTGTGAGCTAAACTGCCTACCTCCAGTTTTTGATCACTTACCCGTTTTGGATGAATTTTTTCCAGGAAAGGTGTTTATCAATTTCGGCTATCATCCCGGCCCCGCACTTTCTGGTGCTGGTTAAACCCTGAGGCAGTGAAAGCATCTCAGGTTATATCTTGCGGTGGTAATGCCTCGCCACTCCTGCCTGCGAATGGCGCTCACCCCCCTCCCCAAACCCCTCTCCCGCCCAGGCCTCAAGCCTTTTTTTGGGCTAGCAATACCTATTTTCTCGGGGTATGTGAAATCTTTTCTCTTAGTCTAGGGGATGATGCCGATCAATCTTGGCAATGTTGACAATGTGGGCCTGTTCAGGAGGAGCTTCTCAATGCTTTTTGTGAAGCGGGAATGGAATGTTTCACTCTGAAAAAAGAGCCTTTAGAAGCCGAAGTAGAGGCCAGGGGTGATTCCTTGCATCCAGAAGTTGGTCTCTTTTGCATGGAAAGGAGGGGCAGGATCGATATTGAGATCGACTTGGACAAACAGCTTGAAATATGGGCGGGAGAGGGGTTTGTGTCAGCGATGTCCTGCATCAAGTGTCAGCGATGTCCCGCGCCTATACAGGGGGGCGAGCGCAGCGAGGGGCCCTCCACATTCTATCCTTTAGCTCTCTCTCGTTTCTTTACTTGGGGAGGGCCCTTCGCTTCGCTCACCCCCCTCCCCAAACCCCTCCCCCGCCCGGGCCTCAAGCCATTTTTTGGGCTAGCAATACCTTTTTTCTGGGGGTATGTGAAATCTTTTCTCTTGGTCTATGGTGCCTATATATATCGGTCCGTAATAAACTTCGATTATCCTTACTTCTTTTAAGGCGACTGGCTCACAGAACCATAGGAAAAGCTGTTTTCTCCTTCTTTGATCAATGGCTTGCTCAACAAAAGACCCGAGACTGGGGATGCTTATGGGCCGAGGGCTGGCGTAAGGGCTGCCTCGAATATTATCTGGTCAGCTAAAGAGCCTTTAGAAGCCGAAGTAGAGGCCGGCGGTGACTCCTTGCATCCAGAAGTTGGTCTCTTTTGCATGGAAAGGAGGGGCAGGATCGATATTGAGATTGACTTGGTTCCCTGATAAAGCGACCTTAGGCCAGTAGATCCAGGTATAGCCGACGCTTCCCCAGATACAGCCTCGGAGGCGCACGCGGAGGAGAGCATCCACTTGGGGAACCGCTTCAAACAGCCTTTTGCCGTGACTACCGATATTGGTAGGCTGCGTCAGAAGGCCATTATTAATAAAGGTAACGGCCTGATTAGTCAGATTGACGGTTACAGTAGAGCCCGAGAGATTGATTGTCTCCCGCATCTTTCCTAAACCCACTTTGCCCGCCACTGAGAAGATCAACCTTCTTCTCCTATATTCCACCAACAAACCTAATAATCCTGAGTAGAAATCATTTCGGCAATTGAAGCGATCGGTCAGGGTTTTATCAACTGAAGTAGCTCTCAAAAGGGTACGTGTGGAACTTTCGATTTTTAGATTATCTTGAACGCGGGTGAAGAGAAAACCGGCTAGAAAATCTGAAGAAAAGCCTTTTCGGCATAGCCAGCGGTAGCGGAAGTAACCATCAGCGCCCCAAACATAGTTGGTGGTATCGATAGCGATGCGACCATCGACTGCTTGGTTGGGAATGGAGATAAAAAAAGCACTATTCGCTTGGCTTGATACATCGAAAAAAGGGAGCCCTAAGGTGGGTGTTCCGGCATTTGACCCTTCGATTTCAAACTTCACCTTCTCCTGAGGCACTCCGAAGAAGCTACCCCCGATCCCCCAGCAGCGGTTCATCCAGAAGCCAATATCACATCGACCCCCAGATTTTCCCTTTCCACCCACATTTTTATCGCCAAAGAGAATCTCTGTCGTGGGATTACTGAGATCTGGGATGCCTGTGGAAGCCGTGGTCGCCAGGGGTGGGTAAAAGCGCTTTTTACGGTAGATCCACATGTAATCGAAGCTAGCCCACCACTTAGGCAGTTTATTGCCATAACAGCAGGGGTGATAGACATAATAGGAAAAGGCGAGCTCAGGAATTAAGAGCAAAATCAGAAGAAATTTCAGCTTCATGTTCCCCCCAGAAGACTACTCTTTCCATTAACACATTCTGAAAAGGAAATGCAATGGCATTTTCTCCTGGCTGTGTTGAAAAACCCCGAAGACGAAGCTTTTTGCGAGCCATTGGGAATGCTTGAGAAACGCCATCCACCCCTCTCTGTGTTCTCTGTGTGCTCTGTGGTGGTAAAAAAAAAGAAATACCACCACAGAGATCACAGAGCACACAGAGAGATTTAGTAGTTTTTCAACACAGCCTTTTCCCCTTAATAATATATTTATATTGAAATTATATTTATTATTTAATATAAGTTTTGTAACTAATTTTAATTAAATGTAATAAAGATATGTCAGTTCATTTTCAAAGAAGTTTGTCAGCTATAGGAAGCTTTTCTTCAGATAAGGAAAACGGCGAACAAAAACCGATCGCTAAAGCGACCCAGGTGATTCAGGAGAGTGGCCAGCAAATCATGCAGCACATCGCAGCTGAAGCACCGCTCCCTGCTATAAAGGAAGTTAAGGAGGAATTGGCTGCAGCTGAGGAACAAGAAGAAGAGCCACTTTACCCAAAACACTCCGAGATCGTGCAAGATTTCTATAAACAGACCTTTCCCGACCTCAATGTCGAGGGGATCTTTAAAAATATCGAAAGAAAGGATGCCTATCGTGCTGGCGTCGAGGCAGGCAAAACGATCTTTAAAGGGCACCGTGCTGAGAAGGCGCTTCTCCAATGCGCTGAAGAGCTCTATTATCATGGCGCCGATCTTTCATTTATTGTTGGCTTAGTAGAAAAGGGGTGCGATTTTAAACTCCACCACCTCAGTCAAGATATGAAAGAAGGAGTTGAGAAAGAAGAGTTGACGTCAGACTTTGCCGAAGCATTTTTCATCCGAAATTATCACCCAGAAATCATTGGGCTGAGAAATTTGCTGACAACTTATCTATCGACATAACCCATCATATCCTCAGGATAGCGGGGGCCGCTTGCTGTTCCTTGAGGAAGTGAGGAATCTAAGGCGGCCATTTCCTGCTTTGTGAGCGAGAGCTGGCACGCTTTGATATTCTCTTCGAGATATTTCCGCTGTTTGGTGCCAGGGATGGGGATGATGTCATTCCCTTTGTGGAGCAGCCAGGCGAGGGCAATCTGTGCGGATATCGCCCCTTTGGCTTGTGCGATCTCTTGCACGAGCGTGACAATCTTCATATTGGCATCATAGTTTTTGCCTTGATACCTGTGATCCCGACGCCGATAATCACCTTCTGGATACTCTTCCGCCCTTTTTGCAGCTCCAGTCAAAAAGCCGCGACCGAGTGGCGAGAAGGGGACAAGCCCAATGCCCAATTGACGCAGAAGAGGAATGATTTTTGGCTCCAGATTACGTTCCCAAAGGGAATATTCGCTCTGGAGTGCCGATATAGGATGGGTTTGATGGGCTCGACGAATATTCTCTTCACCAGCTTCAGAGAGTCCCAAAAAGCGGACCTTACCCTCTTTGATTAACTGGGCCATGACGCCCACAGCCTCTTCTATAGGTACCTTGGGATCCACACGGTGCTGGTAGAGAAGATCGATATAGTCGGTGTCGAGCCGTTTGAGAGAGTCATGCACCACCTTGCGGATATGTTCTGGGCGGCTGTCAACCCCTTGCACCTTGCCGTCAACCAACTTAAAGCCAAATTTCGTGGCGATCACCAGCTGTTCACGACGCACTCCTTTCAACGCTTTTCCCAAAAGCAGCTCATTCGTGAAAGGGCCATACATTTCGGCAGTATCAAAGAAATTGATTCCTACTTCGATAGCACGGTGAATAGTCGCGATCGATTCAGTGTCGTTGGGCGTTCCATAGGACCAATTCATGCCCATACAGCCCAAACCCATCTCAGAGACCTCTAAACCCTCTCTTCCCAACTTTCTCTTTTTCAGCATAGGTAAAAATTGTAGGATTTTGGCAATTTTCCTACTAGTGCCCGACCGCAAAAATCTTGCTCCTCTGGTGTGTTTGATTCAAAATGCCTCTTTCCAAGGGGAGACTGTCGATCTGCGGGAGCTTTTCTGCCAAGAGATCGAGAGCATTCTCCACCTGCCTCAGGTCAAAGCTATCTACAAAAAAGAGAACTCGTTTTGTCTTGAGATCGATACAACTTTCTGCTGAGTCCTTATGGTTCCAGAGCCAACAGAGGATGCGCGCTTCATCAGCATAAACCAGGTGGTGTGGTGAGGTCTCGATAGGCTTTCCCTCGCCTAAAGGTAAGAATTTTTCTCCCTCTTCAGCATAGCGGATCATCAGGTTCCCCGAGAGTTTGTCAATATCATAACCTCCCATCGGCAACAGCGTCAAAACAGAACAGCAATTGTAAAGATCGACGACAGGATGGATCTTCCAAATCTCTTTTCCCGTGACAACACGCCTGACAAGCGCTTCAATTGAGGAGCGGTAGCTTTTAGGATTCACTCCAAAGTCCTCCTGATAGATTTTACGCCAGATTGCTATCAAGGGTTGAGCGACGAAATTGGTCGCATTGATTCCCTGATTAGTGAGATGGTCTGGCAGCTGCTTTTTAAACTCTTCCAAATAGCCATCGCTGCATAGTTCAACTTGCGCCGTCAGAAAACCGATCTGTGCCTCCGGATAGTGTTCAAAGACCTTTTTTTCTATGGTGATCTCCATTTGACCTCCTTTTAAATTACAGCTCAATTTTAAACGTTGCCTGAAAATTAGAAAAATTAATAAAATTCATTTCCTATAAGTATTGTTAATATATGATCGATTATCGTGGCTTAGAGGCCCTTCACACCATCCTAGAGCAGCAATCCTTCGAAGGCGCAGCGATAGTTTTACATATCAGCCAGTCTGCTGTCTCACAAAGGCTCAAACAGCTAGAAACGGCCTACGGGGAACCTCTGCTGATTCGCACCCTTCCTTATCGATTAACTCCTATCGGGGAACTCCTTTTAGCACACTACAGCCAAGTCTCACTCCTCGAAGAGAGCTTGAGCCACGCTTTGGGCTCTTCTCCCGCTTCGCAAAGGATTGCTATCGCGATCAATCGCGACAGTCTAGAGACCTGGTTTTTGGAACTGATTGACGAAACCTCACTTTTTAGTGGAGTGTTTCTCGAAGTGTTCAGTGACGATCAAGAGCTCACTTTAGAATACCTTAAAAAAGGAGAGGTTTCTGCCTGCCTCTCGACTGCCTCTAAGGAGATTTTAGGTGGAAGGGTCGATGCACTTGGTACGATGGATTATCTCCTCGCTGCCTCGCCCGCGTTCATTAAAAAATATGGCTTTAAAAAAGCTCCTGAGCTGGCTCTCAGGAGAGCGCCGGCTCTCAAGTTTGATCAACAGGACCGATTGCATGAACGCTATCTAGAGAGGTTCTATGGCATAGATGGCAGAGAGCTCTCTTTTCATCTCCTCCCTTCAGTGAGAGGTTTTAAGAAGTTTGTGATGGCAGGTTATGGATATGCTCTTCTTCCTCTTATCGATATCAGAGAGGAATTGGCAAGTGGACAGCTTATAGCGATCGACAGTGAACGGATCTGGAAGATCCCCCTCTATTGGCACTCCTATGCGATCCAATCCTCAGTTTATGAGAAATTCAATAGGGAGATGATCGCTCAAATTAAAAAGAGAATCAAATTTCCTTCGCCCTAAGGCGAAGGAAATCTTCAGCATAAGTAATCTTGAATTATCTGTTTTCGCGTTTCTGTTTTTCTTCTCGTGGCTGAGCATTTTTACGCTCTTCTTGTTGCTCTGGTCTCTGTTGACGATCTGGTCTTTGTTGTTCTGGTCTCTGCTGTGGTTTGTGCTGTTCAGCAGCTTTTCTAGGAACATCAGATCTTTCTTCAGGTGACTTATGTTGAGCTTGTTTTTCTTCTCTTGGTGACATAAAAACCTCCGTTTAAAGGAATTACCCCATGAGTCCATTATCACAGCATGGACTCAATAATTCAACTAAAGATTTGATTTTAATGAGAGTAAATAAAAATTAAATTAAGAAAAAAGCGAAGGACCCATAGGGGCCCTTCGCTAAAGAAGTGATAAAAGGAGGTTATCTAGCCCAACGAGCTCTAGCACTAGCTCTGCGAGCGTAGCTTACTTGGCTGGGGCTGTAGTGGCCCCAACGAGCAGCAGCACCAGCTCTTCCAGCCTTAGCATGCTGCCGACGGCTTCCACCGCGCGTTGAGGAGGAACGCGCATGTGAAGCAGAGGCGCTAGATCTGCGAGCAGTTGAGGTGCGTCTTGTGGTTCTACGAGCAGCAGAGACGCGTCTTGTGGGTTTACGAGCTGGAGAGGCGCGTCTTGTCGATTTGCGAGCTGGAGAGGCGCGTCTTGTGGGTTTACGAGCTGTAGAGGCACGTCTTGTCGTTTTACGTGCAGTAGCAACTCTTTTGGTTTTTCTTCGTGTTGTTGTTGCTTTTTTGGCACGAGAAGCTGAAGCAGTACGTTTGCTTTTGCTTCTTCGTGAGCTTGCAGATCTCGATGAAGTCTTGCCCCAACGAGCTAAGGCAGCTTTTCTTGCTGCAGCACTTCTACGAGCCGCCGATGATTTTGTTTTTCTTGTGGTCATATTTACCCCGTTTTTAATTTAAAAAATAACAGAGACTTTCAATCCGAATTATAGAAATAAATTTTATTTTATAACTAACTAAAAATTCAAAAAATTACTCGAATTGTTTCAAATTATTAAATTTTAAAAAAGAAAACTCACTCTGAGAGATTTTTAATTATTGATTTTCAATAATTTAAAATCGCCCGCTCTCTGAGATAGAATAAAAATAAATTCTGATATTTTTTTTGTAAGAGGGGACTCCTTTGCATTAAGGAGTCCCCCGATTCTCATTCTTCTACTTTAAATGGCTTGGGAAGCCATTGAGGGGCGCTATGGTTGATCGCATTGAGGCTCGCTGTGGCAATGGCAATGTAAATACCACGAATAGCACCTCCTTCCCAAAAGCCTTTCCAACCGCTCCTTGACCAGACGGATGAGAGCATTGACCTCAAGGGTAGTTCAGTTTCGCTCGTCTGGATAAGTGTTTTTACCAGATCCATTGGGGCTGTGGCTATACCAGCGGCAAATCCTATGGTGGCTCCGAGAACTAGTTGAAGCGCAAGGGCTGCCGGCGGAGAGATCTTTTCTTGACGCTGGAGGCGGTTCAGAGAGCTTTGCTGCAAAAGGTGATTTTGTACAAAAGGAGTTAAATAGAAGACCGTCCATGTGAATGGGACATCCCGTCCGATGGTGGCGATGACTCCAGCCCTTCGGAGCGCATGTGGGACGAAGTCTTTATAAGGTAAGGCGTGCAATTGGCGATTTTTCATCAATCCCTCTCCAAAAGCAACTGCAGGTGATGCCACTAGCCCTGCTACCATTGCTGCCCAGGCAGGGGAAAGATGGCTGCGCAAGGCATCATGGGTCAGGTAGGCAATCGTAAAAATAGCGGCATCTACTCCAAAAATGGCCCAATAGCCACGATAGAGGCCACCTCGTCCTACTTTACCTATTTGGCCACTCTGCCTTAGGTTTTCAGTGACCTCCTGAGCTACTTTGCGTGTTTGGATGGTCCCGATCGGGTGGCTGATGACGTTGACGATCAGGCTAGAGAACGTTGCCAGCATAATCTGGCCAGCGTTATTTAAGCTTTCTAATTGTATATTAATAGACATAACGAACCTTTCTTTAATTTTTTTTGTTGATGGAAAAATGTGAGTGAAAGAAAAAAAATTAAGCTGTGCGGCAAGCACAGCCCTTAAAGAAAGATTTCTTGAAAGGAGTAGCTCCAACGAGGCAATCGGACAAATCTGTTGGCGAATGGAAATGCATGTGGGAAATTTTACCCTAGCTCGTGTATATAATCACGGTCTATCAAAAGAAACAGATGTCAAGTGTCAACCAAAGATCCATTTTCTATATTGCCGGGGCGCTCGTTGTCTATACGGCCGTTACAGGCAATCTCGAAAAGATGGTGGTCATTCCCCTTATAGGCGGCTGTCTGAAGAAGGCAGGCTGTTATTACAAGTCACAGCTTGTTTCACAACTGGGTGAATCGGTCATCGAGGGCTCATTCAGCTCACTGCCCGCAGCACTGGTTAGCTACGGGCTTTCGAGGTTTTTGGGAGAGAGTCTATTGGATAAGGCAGTCGCTTGCATAGGGGGTCCTGCACTGACTTATCAGGCATATATTAGCGGAGTCGACTTTTTGGTTGACCGCTACCGTCGTCATTAGTGGCTGACAAATAAATAATTTTCATACAAAGAAAAAGTTGGTATGAGATATAATTGTATGAGCTAACCAAATTTTTGGTGGCTGAATTGGAGTATTAACAATGAAAAGCACTTTAGAACTTTCTAAAGCAACTCGATTAAATTCTTTATTGGCTTCATTGTATTCTTTTTTGCATTCTCATCATCATCATCATTGATATTCCTTTTTTACAACTTTTAGACAGTTTTGCCCTAGATAGTAGGTCAAAACGAGATATTTAATTTTTAATTTGATGTAAGATGAGACTCCTGCAACCTAAACTACTTGGATTACTTTCTTGTGTGCAAATGTGCAAGTTCTTTAGCCATTATGGCCTGAGAGCATTGCTCATCTTGTATATGGTCAATCAACTCCAGTTTTCAGATAGCCATTCTTTTGGCGTGAATGCAGTTTTTATCGGTCTTATTGAATTAGGGGGGATCTTTGGAGGGATTTTGGCAGACCGGTTTTTAGGTTTGCGGAGATCGCTCTTTTTGGGAGCCTCTATTCTGGCATTGGGCTATTTTGGTCTCATGGTGCCGAATGCCCTCTTTCTGGCTTTAGGTTTGATTATCTTGGGGGGGACTCTTTTTGGAAGCAATATCACGGCGCTGCTAGGGTCGGCCTATTCAGAAAATGATCCCCGCAGAGAGAGAGGGTTTACCCTTTTTTACATGATACAGAATGTGGGTGCCTTGATCTCGACACTTCTCTGCCCCTTGATTGCCACTCAATTTGGTTTCCAGTGGGGATTTTTGATTGCAGCCTTAGGTATGGTCGTGGGGGTTGTAGCCTTGATTTGGAAAAGAGATCTGTTACCCCAGGAGCGTCTCCCCATCCAGAAAAAGAACGCTCTGGCAGTTTTGCCTATGATGGCTCTGATTTTAGGTATGGGCATACTAGCAATTTTTAAAGAAGAGATGGCTTTACCCTTCCTGCCATGGATTACAGGAGGCTTTTTTTGCTTCTTTGCTTGGAAATTGCTGAAGGAGCATACCCTATCCAAGAGCCAAGTTCGTCAATTTCTGATCTATCTGGGTGCCCTCATCCTCTTCTTTGCGGCCGAGGAGCAGATCTGCTCCTCTTTAGTGCTTTTCTCTGAAAGAGAGACAAATAGAGCTCTACTTGGCTGGGAGGTGCCAAGCAGCGTGATCATGGCGGTGAACCCCGTGGTGATCATTCTCTTCGGAACGCTAATCTCAAAGTTTCGGGCAGCCATTTTCACTCCATTTGCCCTTGTGGCGCTCTCTTTCGGTAGCGTGGCTCTTCTCTGTTTATTCCATCTGGCAATCAGCTTCTGGGGAGTGATTGGAATGGTGGCGGTTGTATCCCTGGCCGAATTGATGGTGGGACCTATCGTGATGAGTTTTGCTTCAGAAGTGGCTGCGAAGGGGAGGTCGGGGATGGTGATGGGAATGGTACCCATCGCTTTTTCACTCGCCTTTCTTTTGGGAGGGGGCTTTAGTAAGATGGTGGCAATTGAAGATCAGGTTACCTCGCTCGCCACGTATGGGGCAGGCTTTGGGAAAATTGCCCTTCTGACACTTATCGGAGGGCTTGTGCTGCAATTATTGCTAAGGAGAATGACCCGTGAAAAATATTCAATTTCTTGAGTCACTTGACGGAATAGAAGCTGATCTACTGATATTGAGAGATCCTGCTCTACAGCAGAAAATCGATCACCAATTGAAGGGAGCCCTCTCTTTTAATCTGAAGAAGGGAAAGTCTCCTGTCTGGATGACCACAAATGGGGCCCATACAATCTCTCGGATTGTTTTACCGACAAAAGATGATGACTTAGCCGCGCTTGCCACTGAGAAAAGGGTAGTGGTGGCTATCGCCGATCAGCCGGCAGAAAAAGTGGCTTTTGAGATTCTTGTGAAAGAACCGTCGGCGGAATCTTTCATTTTTTTATGCCCCAATGCTGCGCAAGCGGAAAAAGCCTTTCAGAAGGAGCGCTTTCTTTTGGAGGGGCTCTTTGCGGCCAAAAGATTGATCGCCGCTCCCTCCAATTTATTGCCCCCTCAGGAATTTGCAAATCAGTGCCGTCTCCTCGAAAGCCAAGGAGTGAAGGTCGATGTTTTGGATGAAAAAAGGCTTAAAGAGATCGGTGCTGAGGCTCTTCTTGCAGTAGGGCAGGGGAGTATCCACCCTCCAAAAATGGTGGTCATGGAGTGGCGTGGTTCAAACGAGCGGCCACTGGTTTTGATAGGAAAGGGGATCTGTTTCGATGCGGGGGGAATCAACCTCAAGACGGCCAACCTGACCGAAATGAAATGGGATAAAGCGGGTGCTGGGGCCGTCGTAGGTGTCTTGGATGTCCTTTCAAAAATGAAGGCTCCCATTAACGTTGTAGGGATCGTTGTACTGGCAGAGAATATGCCCGATGGGGCTGCCCTGAAGCCGGGCGACGTCATCTCCACATTGGGGAAGAAACGGGTGGAGATCATCGATACCGATTGCGAGGGAAGGCTCGCTCTTGCCGATGGTCTTTCGTACGCCCAAATGAACTATCACCCTCAAGTATTGATTGATCTGGGCACCCTGGCTGTAGAAACCTTTGGTGCCTTAGGAAGAGAGTATGCAGGTCTTTTTTGTAATGATGCTGAACTCACCAACGAGCTTATCCAAGCAGGAAATGCCTCTGGAGACAAGCTGTGGCCCCTTCCCCTTGGCCCCTATTATGCAAGTCTCGTCAGCTCAAAAATCGCCGATCTCAAAAATGCGGGAGGTTACCGCTATGGGGCCAGTTCGGCAGCGGCAGAGTTTTTAAGGGCCTTTGTCGATCCACAAATCCCTTGGGCCCATATCGACATTGCGGGAACAGCCTGGAAACTCGATGCTCCCGAAGCCGGCGTTTCCGGCTTCGGGATTCGATTGCTGGTCGACTATTGTATTAATAAAATAAGGAACCAGTGTTGCTAAATTCCGCTCCTTTAAGATTAAAATAAACGTGATCGAGAATGACCAATGGATCCGCTCTCTTTTTATCACAGTCGATTTCTTTGGCAATCTGGCGATAGGAAATAATTTCATCTAATGCTCTTGGGGAGGAGACACTAGAAAGCTTAGACTCCTTTTCAAATGGGGGCTCAATCGCAGCCAAAGCAAAGATCATCTGTGTAAAACCAATCTGGTTGACTATCCCTGTAAACAGACCCTTGTCATCCCCACGAACCGCTCCTACAAAAACTAAGAGAGCAGTTTCAGCAGAAAGTGTGGTAGTCGCAGCGTCTGGAAGGATTGAAAATTCGGCACCAGCCTTTTCCGGCTGTAGTAGAACACGAAAAGGTTGTGCCGAAGTTGACTTGAAGCAAACAGGCTGACACTCCTCTCTCAAGCGCAGCATGATCGCTTGATACTCATACAAAATAGATCCGAATGCCTTAGGGATGAACAAGAGGGGATCGGGGGTGTAGAGATGGGTCATCTCAATAGAGAGCATACTCATTAGAAATCCTCTGTCTTGGCATGAAGTTACTTTTTCTGCTTCTATTCTCAAGAATGCCAAGGAATTTAGGGAGAGGTTATGTTGAACGGCTTCAATGATTTTCATTCGGCTTCTCATGTCAAGTATGGCAATTTTATTGGAAAGCGACGAAAGCTTGTCGATATTCGAGTATGTGTGGATGATGCCATTCGGAAGTTTTTCAGATAGAGTACGGGTTTGTGCAAGAAGATAGCATTGGAATAGAAAAGCCAGTTTTTGTGAAATAACCGGACTGCCCAAATTCTCTTTAAAATAGACTCCAGGGCTAGATTTGGGTTTCTTGCCCGAGGTTCGATAGACCTCTACTCTTCTACGATTGATCTCCTCTACAATCCCAGCCATTTTTTGGAGTAGATTCACTGCTTCTACTCTCAGTTCAGGATCGGCAAAAAAGAGATTCTGCAGAAAAGCGACAACCTGACAGCTCCCATTTCCGGGATTCGTGTCGAGCTTTTTCACCTCTTTCTTGTCCCAAGCTTTGCAGGCTCCTATCGCAGTTCCTGTCAATAAAGTGGCTACAGCCAACATTGTCTTCTCATTCACTCTCTCATTGACAATCGCATCGATTAAAGCGGTTGGCAAAAGAGCGGATGCTAAATTAGTCGTTGAAATTCCAGACATATCTTCACCTTGTAAAAAAAATTTAAAAAAATAGAGTAAACACCAGCTCAATTACCTTAAGCGGGTGAAAAACTAACTGTTATATGGAAAAATTAAGAATTATTGCCGATGGCAATGATGATGATGGGGATGCACTGAAGTTTGCAAAGTAGCAACTGAAGAGATGACAGTTTGATTGATTTTCATTGCTTGACTCCAAAACATTAGCTCATATTTTTGAGCTGCTATAATTTTACCCGAAGCGTAGCTTTTTAGGCAACAACAGAACCGCACATCGCAGCTCTCACCTCTCTGGAGCCTTTGTGAGCGGTTTTCCCATGCATCGTGGCGACATTGTCGACAAAGATCAGGTCGCCTGCTTTCCAATCGCGGCCCACTTGATGCTTTTCTAGGATGTTCAGAATGGTGGAGGCCTCTTCAAGGCTGATGGGAGTGCCATCATCAAATTGGACATCAAACTGACGGCTGCTCTCAGTAGGGTAGAGGATGGTTGTGGCCGCTAGATATTTCCACCAACCCCCACACAGTTTGGGGCTCAGGATATCAACATAGATCTGGTTACAAAATAGGGTGATACCCTCGCTCTGGATCGTTCCAGGAATGCCGCTGCGTGAAACAACAAGCCACTTCTCATCCCATCTGTAGATTAAACCCTCTTCTCGAAACTTTTGTTCGACAACTTGTCGATCCTCGCTACCAAAACGGGCCTTGATCGTTGCGTGAGAGGGATTCAGTGTTTGAATCCATCGAGTATAGGCGCTTCCTTCGGGCAGATAACGGGCAGTATAAGTCAGGGGTGTGGTGCGCAGCTTTTCCCATAATGCAGGTAAAGCCTGTTTAATCTCTTCTGTGATATTTTTCACATTGGCAACGACCGTCTGCCCCATACCAGCCTGTGGAGGCGTCGAACAGAAAAAGGAGATGTATTGAGGCATCTGTTTTCGATCTCCGCCTGAGACCTCTTGATGGGGAGGGACCCAGACATCATCTGACTCAGCTGTCGAATGGTAGACATTATTGCCGACCTCTCTACGTGGCGTATCTCCCTTATAAACATCGGGTGGCTTTCCCAAAGCTGCTGTGAAGGCAGCGTGGAATTGAGCCTCTACCAGATTAAAGCCGCTAAAGACCACCGCTCCATAGGTTTTAATCGCCTCCGCGATGATTTTCTTATGGCTCCCTGCCCACTCAATAAAGTCGATGGGCTCACGAGGAGTCACCACGAGGGGGCATCCTGTTCTCGTTACAGAAAAACAGTGAAAATGGGTTTCAGGAAAGAGACTAGCTGTTATGGACATATACTTCTCGACTTTGTACATTTTTTGACGGCTTCTTCGAGAGAATCGTCGTCGCATTAATTATTTTTGCGCTCATGAATAATCACGCTACCTCGATTTTGAAGCCAGCTTTTTTGGCCCTGCCTCGCTGAGACTCTCGGCTGCTGGAGCAGCCTCGGTCTCAGGCGCGGGTGGGGGCGCCGAAGGTCGCTCGCGGCCCTCTTCGGCCGCTGCCACTCCCAACGGCGCCAAATGCGAGCCGCTGATATCTTCATAGGTAAAAACTTTCCTGGAGCTATTATGGAGCCCCAACAACCCTATTCAGGAATCTTCTCTTCCATGTGCAAAGCCTCGTCTGAGAAGCCCCAGAAGGACTCAGATAGAAATAAGATGGTTAGATGATCTTCTGCCGAGTGACTACAAAGCACGTTTTGTTTGGGATTTTGTAGGACAACTCATATCTTGGACTGTTTTAGGTAACATAAAGTCAGCAGAAGGCAAAATAGGTCGTTCCAGCGTCAGATCTAAGGCAAGGATAATGAAGATGGCTTGCGGAGGATTAATCCTGCCTATAACGTGCAATTTGCCACAGAGACCATAAGTCGAGTGATTATAGGAGTGGCTCGGCGCCCCCACCCGCGCCTGAGACCGAGGCTGCGCTAGCAGGCGAGTGTCTCAGCGGGGGCCAGAATGGAAACAAGATAAGAAGATCAGCTTACGCTGGCAAGATAGGTAAGATTATCATGGTTATCTTACGGCGATAGCCGATCTTGTTCGATCCACTACTTCCTTGTGGAGAGGTAGTTGATTTCACTTCTGAGCTGTGTGAGAGAGCTCATCAATCGGTCTCTATTTTCGAAAGCATCTGCACCGGCGCCGAGGTAGAGATCTTGAATGGCTTCGAGTCTTTGGCTCAAGGTGGTAAATTGATCGATGGTGATGATACCATCATTGACTTTTTGCTGCAGAAGATCCTCTATCTCGTTGATCAACGGCACAGGATCATCGCGGATTCTATCAGGTCCATAGGAATAGGCCATGAGATTACTCCTTCCTGTTTATTATATAAATTATTTGAATTCTTTAGGACTATTTTCTAACCTTAAAGAGATAAAGAGTCCTTTTTTGAGGTTAATATATGACTGAACCCGTTAGTGGAAGTCGAAGTTCCTATTCTTATGGCTCGCATAAGAAAGAAATTCAAAATGCCACAGAAATCATCATGGAGATTGAGAATATTCTCCAGACGAAGCTTAACAATGGTGAGATCAATTTGCAGGAGTTTACAACGCTCAGCCAAAAACTGAATGGTATCCAGAAGCAGTATCAGACAGATCAAGGCAAAGAGAATAAAAACCAATCTCAATTGATCCATGCGCTCAATGATCTTAAAAACGAGATTGAATCGATTGCTGGCGGGGGAGCTACTTCCGGTGGTAGTGCTAAAAGCTAGCGCTAGAAAAAGAGTTGTCCTTTGATGTGGATGGCGTTTTCGTCGCCGAAACGGCCCTCTACGGTGACGGCAAGGTTTTTGCAGTCAAAGGGGGGAGCGAGAGTGAGGCCAATGGCATAGCCAAAGTGGCGGCTGCTTTCGAGGTTGATGAGCGTTGCTACTGGGGGACTGGTTGGTCTCACTAAGAGAGGTTGGTTGTTAAACTCCCACAAGGCGCGTGACCATTTGATGGCGATGTAGGGGACAAAATAGCAGCTGTACCGATAGGAAACCCCTGCTCCAAACTGCCATTCTGAATAGCGGGCGTGATCATCATTGGAATTTCCGCTGACATTCACGATGCGCCAGAGATGGGTGTGAGGTCTCGAAGAGAAGTATTGGCCCATGACGCCCAAAGCAAAGCAGCGGTAGTGCCAAATCGTGGCATGGGTCCCCACGCTCCAAGAAAAAGCTGTATTGGTGAAAAAATCGAACCGAGGGCTAGGGTTGGAGCCATTGAAGGGTTTTAAACTGGTATTGAGCGAAAGCTGGGTGGCACCCAGTGTGGTGAAAATTTCAAATAGCTCTCCCACTGTGAGTCCCAAATAGCCTGCGTTAGTAGTGATATGGCTATAATCGATCTGTTTTCCAGCCACCGTTTTGAAGTGGCGGTTGAAAACGAAATCGCCATAGTAGCCGAGCGTAAAATAGAGGGGCCTCTCCTCACTATTGCTAGCGCACTCTTTTTTACATTCTTTCATGGTAAAGAGGCTGGCCTCAGAGGGATTCCCGATGGGGAGAGCCTCAACTCTTGTCAGCAAGAAGAGGGCGGCTACGAAAAGAGATAGTTTTTTCATGAGATGCCCTCTTAAAATCGCAGTTGTCCGTTGACGTAGATCGCTCTTTCATCACCAAAGCGACCCTCGACGGTGACCGCCAGTTGATGGCAGGCATAAGGATTGAGAGTCAGCCCGACAGCATATCCCCACTGTTTTTTGCTATGCAAATTGTAGAAAAAGGTGCCGGTATTACTTTCGATCAAGATATTGCGGCCATTCGCCAGCTTCCAATGGGCTCTGGAATATTTCGCTGCCACATAGGGGGTGAAGTAGGGGTTGTAACGGTAAGAAATTCCGCTTCCGATTTGCCACTCTTTGTAGTGCGTCGTCACCTTGTCATCCAAATAGGCCACAGCTCCAGATGCAATATAGACCCGCTTAATATCGGGTTTAGTCGAAAAATATTGCCCTTCGATGCCCAGAGAAAAGCATTTGAATTCGTAAAGTGTGGCACGAGCGCCGATGCTATAGGAGAAGCGGGTTCCCGACTCGATCTCAAAGAGGGGAAAGGGGTCCAGCTTATTAAAGGCGGTCAAGCTAGTGTTCAATGAGAGGCGCGAAGTTCCCAAAGTGGCAAATAGTTCTGCACGCTCCTTAACCGTGAGCAGCAGGTAGGCAGCATTCGTGAAGAGCTTCACTGTATCGACATCTTTGCCCGGTTTGGTCTTCAAATGACGATTAAAGACATAGTCTCCATAAAAGCCTATCCCAAAACCCACCCAACGACAGCTTTCACACTCATCCGAGCGAAACAAACTGGCTTCAGAAGGGTTTCCTACGGGAAGCGCATAGAGCCCATTGAGGAAGAGCCCTAAACAAATGATCAGAACTGTTTTCATCGATACCTCAGAATAAACAACAGAGCTACGTTACCCAATCAATCCATTTTTAGACACAAGAAGGTCTGATTATTCCTTTGTTAATGCGTAATGCATTTGGACGAGCCCGCTGGGATAGGAGCGCGCAGAAAGAAGCTGACAAGGCATCTCCTTGCCGATAGTAAAAAGGGGAATGCCAGAGCCGAGCAGGTGAGGAATGATAGAGAGGATCATCTCATCCACCAATCCCAATCGCAAAAATTGGGAGATAGTCTTTCCTCCATCGATCCAGATAGTGCCGACCCCTTCCACATGCAATCGTTGGAGCAAACGGCCGATGTCGCCAGAGAAGAGTTCTGCTTCTGGAATGACGTTTTGGAGAGTTTGGCTGAGAATGAACATTTTCTTGCCCGTATAAGGCCACATAGTTGTACCGTAGGCACTGCTTGCCACTTCATAAGTTTTGCGGCCCATGATGACAGCGTCGATGCCAGTCAGAAAGCGTTTAAAGCCATAATCCTCATCCGATCCGCCGACACTGTCAAGCCAATCGAGGCTACCATCTTCACGTGCAATGAAGCCATCGATGCTGGAAGAAATATATATTGAAATTTTAGGTCGTTCCATTTTTTTTCCTCATTTGGTGAATAGATTGGCGATTTCGCAATAAATGATCAACCCCCCTGCCAAAATAGTTGAGCGGAGAAGCCATCGATATTTCAATTCAGGATAGTACCAATTCTGCACTTTTGCTCGGCGCAGCAGATAGGTGGGCAGCAAAATGGCGATGATGGAGAGGATCATTCCAGCAAAACCTAAGATAACGATAAAGGCATTTGGAATGAGGAGCGATACGATAAATGGCGGAACCACTGTCAGCGTGGCAGCTGAGAGCCTACACAACGTTCTGGAAGCTATTTTCTTTGTAACCATCCTTTGAAAAGTATCGCATAAACCGATGCCAACGCCGACTATCGAAGTGAGAATCGCTAGCAGCGAAATCCACCAGATGAGGAGCTGCACAGATCGTCCTTGGACAATGGTGGTGAGGGTATCGACAAGATCACCAATTTCAGCCTCCCCTTTCACCATTTTTTGGTAGAAAAGAGGGTTTTGATGGTGCACGACACTCAAAATGCTACAGCTCCATGTGATGTAGACAATCGCAGGGATGAAACTGCCCCACAAGAAGGCTCGTTTCAAAATTTTGCCCTCTCTGTTGCAGTAGTTGGTCAGCGTGTGAAAGATCACCTGGAAGCCGAAGGAGGTGAAGACAACGGGAATCACCGCTTGCCAGACAGAGAGTTCATGAGAGCTCTGAGCGAAGAGGGGAAGATCAGACCACTCCATTTTCGCGACGAGGCCAGAAATTAAGAGGAGAAGAGTGATCACTAAGCCGATAAATAAATAGCGATTGATATGGTCGATCAATTTAACGGGTAAGAGAAGGAGAGCCCAAGTGAGAAGAGCGCTGAAGCAGAGCAGACTCACCTGTTCAAACTCTGCATCTTTGCACAATGTTTGTACCAAGGAGGCGCCGGCATAGAAGAAGACTGCCAAAAGCGAATAGGAGAGAAGTTTGAGACTGCAACTCCCAATGGCTGCTGCGATGGGTCCCGAAAAGCGCTTTCCGAGTGCTCCTAAAGCCAACCCCTCGTCTGCCTGTAAATTCAGCTCCAGATTAACGAGAGAGGTATGATACATCACCCACCAGATAAGCAGCATCAGCAAGATACTGCAAACGAGTCCCAATTTAGCGAGAACCATCGGGAGAGCAATCATGCCGCTCCCGATGCAGGTCCCAGCGACCAATAAGATCGATCCCATCTGTTTTTGCATAACTAACTCCAGCTCGGCTTTTAACTCCCTCGACTGCAGAGAGATTTTCGAGAAAAAAGGCTTGCTTGCAGGCTCGGAAATAGCGCTTTGGCTATTACCTTCGCCTGCAAGTAAGCCTTTTTTCTCGAAAATCTCTCTGCAGTCGAGGGAGTTAAAAGCCGAGCTGGAGTTAACTATTTTCTACAACCCCAATTAATCCAGTGTTCTAATAGCCGCGACATAGTGACCGGCAGATTGGTCTTGTGGATTCCATCCTGAGGAACGATCTGCTGATGCACAAGATCCAAGGCTGCGAGTTGGAGGCATATTTCTGCAGTACCCCTCCAGTGGCTAGTGACCGATTTCTGCAAAGGGCAGATCTCTTTAAGAGCCGTGATACTCTCTAATTGGATGGTATAACGACGATCTTTCGGGTAGGAGGTGTAGGGACAACCTTCGCTCACATTGATGGTTGTGCTCCCTCTCTGTTTCCGACCAGATTTGCAGTAGAGAAACTGAATCGCAGAGTCGGGCCAGAGCCTCTTATAAAAAGTGTCAAAGGTTTTCTCATCCCAGGCCTCATCTAGGGAAAGAGAATGGTTCTGCTGAGGTGAAGTTTGATAGAGCCATCCAATTTTGAACCCCACATCTCTGATTTCATGCATGTAATGGGTGATCGCAGTTTGTGTACAACGATAGCCGTAATGACGGGTATCCATTCTGTAACACTGCATCTCCCTATGACCTTCCACTAAGTTGTGGATGGTTTGGAGCTCGGGCAAAGCCACTAAGTCAGATGAGAGAACAATTTCGGTGCACTCTTTCAATTTGGCCAGCTCTAGCAAGGGTGCCAGGCTCCAAACTATCCGTTCTACCTCTTCTTTCTCACCACCTGCTTCAATGGCCATACTATCGGCGATCAGTAGAATCACTACTGGGCGGGCTTCTGGATTTGACTCCAAAAGCTCTGCTCTCAGAACAGCGGCCGTCAGTAACATCGGCATGACATCGACAGGCAAACCTGAGCTCAATTTGTCTTTTACCGACCAGAGCCCGATTCCCATATGGATGTTCAGTTTTTGACCCTTTGGATGGGTCAATTTGTCGCTATTGTACGTGAAGAGCGAAAGACTCTCAGACAGTAGCTTCTGTTTGTTTATTGGTTCTAGAGCCATGATTCTTCCTCCATCATTTTTTTTAAAATTGAGATAAACTTTTGATTCGTCTGCTCTTTTTGCGGCGAGATCCGGATATATTTTTCTAAGCCAGCGTACAGAGAGCAATCAACGACGGCGATGCCCCATTGGTTCGCTTTGTGGCAGAAAAGGGTTGCTGAGCCGCATTTAAAGGGCACTTGGGCGATAAAGTTTTGCCCTTGAGAGGGCACGATAGAAAAACCCAATTTCTCTAACTCGCAAATCAGCCATCCTTTTTCCTTTAAAATATAGTCCAGACTACGCTGGAGATGCTCTTGATCTTGAAGCGCTGCCATTGCAGCAGCGATAGCGAACAGATTGACCCTATAGGACCTTAAATTGGCTTTTATTTGATCAATAACAGGGGAGTGAGCAACGAGATAACCGATGCGTAAACCAGCCAATCCATAGGATTTAGAAAAGGAGCGCACCACGATGATATTGGGGTGGAGTGGATAATCTAAAAGTGACTCGCCAATGTAGTCTGCGCCTGCTTCAGAAATCAGAAGTGGAACGGAAGAGTGATCCGCGAGATGGTGCAGCTGAGAAATATTGGTCCAGATCCCCGTGGGATTGTTGGGATTACAGAGATGGATACAGGCCGTTTTTGGCGAGATGAGATCGACCATTCTCTCTAAGTTGAGAGTGAAATCTCTATTGAGAGGAATCTGATCGACAGCGCCTTGCAAGCTTGCCATGCAGGCGACAGACTCGGGAAAGGTTGCAGCAGGAACGATGATCCCTTTTCCGATCGCAAAAACTTTCAAGAAATCTTCCAGGAGCCCATTCGCTCCTGCGCCTAAAATGATGGAATGGGCGTTGATGCGATGATGTTGAGCAATCAAGTCGATGAGCGGTTTCTCATCTGGATAACGATTCACCCGCTCCATCGCGTCAATCATCCCTTCCAATGCTCGTGGAGAGCAGCCAAGGGGATTTTCAGATAATGAGAGATCGATGGGAGCTCGTCTCTTATGAGCATAGCTATGCTCATATAAAAGAGGTTTCATGATAACAAATTTTTTTTAAAAATTTCGAACAAACGCAAAAATCGCGTTCTTTTTAGTTCCGAGAGGTTCTAAAAAGTTTCAAATGGTGTGGGAGTTAGTTGAAAAAATAGAATGCGCTAAAGGCGCTAAAGTAAAAGTAGGAAAATGGAGAGGTGATGGAAGAATGTGAAAGTTGATGACCCTCTTGTTGAGAGGAGCGCTTTTTTGGGATTGTTTTCATCGCATTTTCCTCTTTGGCATTGCCAAAATACAACCCAAATATATCTCACAGGAAGATTTACTGTCAATAAGGCTATGGTAAAAATTTTCGATTTTCTCTATGAAGCAAGAAAATGAGGTATCTCTATGAGTTCCCAAGAATTTCAACGCCAACTCAACGAGCAGGTTTTTCCACCTAATTGGGTGAACCCTGAAGCCAAAGGGGAGTATGATCTTCTCGTAATCGGAGGTGGGCCAGGAGGCATGACTGCGGCCATAACAGCTCAAAGCTTGGGAGCGCGCACTGCGCTTGTCGAAAAAGAGCATTTAGGCGGGGAATGTTTCAACTATGGTTGCATACCGTCGAAAGCTTTTTTGCATTCTTCTCGCTTGGCAAAGAGGGTAAAAGAGGCCTCAGAATATGGCGTCGAGGTTTCTCAAGGATGGAAGGTTGAATTCAAGAAGGTCATTCAGCGGGTGCATGCATTGCAACTATTCCTCGCTCCTAATGACTCGGTAACTCGTCTCAAAAATTTGGGATTAGATCTCTTTTTAGGTGAAGGTCGTTTCACAGGTAGGCGTGAGGTCGAAGTAGCGGGTCAAAAGATCCGCTTTAAAAAGGCCATTATCTCGACAGGTACGCAACCTATTCCCTTAAATGTGCCTGGCATTGGGTTTTCAGATTATTTGACCAATCAAAATGTCTTTAATCTTTCCGAATTGCCCAGAAGACTGGCAGTGTTCGGAGCAGGTCCTATTGGCTGCGAGCTTTCACAAGCCTTTTTACACTTAGGTTCAGAGGTCTATTTAATCACTCGCGGTACCCATTTGCTTCCTCGAGATGATGAGATGGCTTCAGAGCGCCTCCAAAACGTATTCGAAAAAGAGGGAATGAAACTACTGAAGCAAACAAAGCTGCTTCGCGTGGAGAAAAAAGGGAAGGAGAAGCTTCTCTATCTAGATTCTCAAAAAGAGCCGCTCGTCGTGGATGAGATATTAGTAGCGATCGGTCGAAAACCGGCGGTCGAGAGCTTAAATTTAGAAAGTGGTCAGGTTACTTATGATCTGAAATCGGGAATTCAGGTCGATGACTATCTGAAAACAACCAATCCCGATATCTATGGGGCAGGAGACTCTTCCTCACGCTTTAAATTCACCCATCTTTCGATAGATCTGAATAAAATTGCTGTAAACAATGCGTTGAATGGAGATCGTGAAAAAGCAAGCGCTCTGGTAGTGCCCTGGGCGACCTATACAGAGCCTGAAGTGGCCCATATTGGTCTGCAGGAAGCTGAAGTGAAGGCTCTGGGAATCCCTTTTGAAGTGGTCACGATTGAAATGTCAAATGTGGACCGGGCGATTTTGGATGGGGAGACAGTCGGGTTTGCAAAACTCATTGTCAGAGAAGGGGAAGAGCAAATATTGGGAGCGACCATCATGGCCGCCCACGCAGGAGAGATGATCTCCGAATTGAGTGTGGCTATGAATAGCGTGAATGGCCTCACATCATTGTTAAAGGCCATTCACCCCTTCCCCACGCAATCCCAAGTGCTCAGGATGGCGGCAGAAGCCCTCGTGCAAAAGCGTAAGAGCTACGCTAGTGCTGCATCCCGCCGCTGATGAAGAAGGTTTCATCGGTGATCCAGGCAGAATCATCGGAGGCCAAAAAGAGTACCAAACGGGCCACATCTTCTGGCTGTCCAATACGGGCTAAGGGAATGTCCTGAACCTTTTTCTGCCACATTTCATCAGTAAACACTCCCATCGCACGGGTCCCCTCGGTTTCAATAATTCCTGGATTTACAGCGTTCACACGGATTTTGCGCGGTGCCAGCTCTTTTGCTAAACATTTTGTGATCGCATCCACAGAGGCCTTAGTCGCGCTATAGACAGAGGTATTGGCAAGCGTCAACGTACTGGCTACAGAACTGATATTGATGATGCATCCACCCCTGGAGTTAAACTGTTTCACAGCTTCTTTGGTAACCATCAATAATCCAAGAACATTAATATCAAATTGCTTGTGATAGTGTTCCGGAGTGATCTCTTCTAAAGAGCTAAATTCATAGATACCTGCATTGTTAATCAGGATGTCCAACTTACCAAAGGCTTTCACAGCTTCATTCACGAGGCGCTGCGCATCTTCTATTTTGGAAACATTACCTTGAACAGCCACCGCCTTTCCCCCAGCGGCGACAATTTTAGAAACCAGCTCATCGGCCTCTTTCTTACTGCTTGAATAGTTGACTACAACAGAGGCCCCTTCTGTAGCGAGCTCTGTAGCGATGGCAGAGCCAATCCCTTTCGAAGCTCCTGTCACAATCGCGACCTTATCTTCTAATTTCTTTGACATAGACCAACCTCCTAAAATACTAATACTAGGATACTAAGAATCAATAAGATTGTCAAGAAATTATTTAAATTTGCCCTTAAGATGGTCGAAATTGCTTTCCGTTTACTTCTGAGTAAGCTATAAGGGCTACGTGTATTTATCTGATTTTGAAATCCAACGTCCTCCCTATTCTTATTCCCAGGGAATGGGTCTTGAACTACTGGCTGAACTGCACAAGATCGCAGAGAAGGAAGGGGGCCCCTCATTTGAGCAGCATATTTCCGAGAGGATTGCCAAGGTCTGCTGTAAGCCAGATAAAATCAACAACCGCAATACAACGATCACCAACGAGTGGCTCAAAGAGCGGAGAGGTTTTGGAGAGCGAAATCGCACCTTCCAAGCATATGCCGAAGAGGTTTTTAAGAAATTTTACCCCAACTCAGCTACCCCTCCTGCCGAACTGATCCATGTGACCTGTACAGGCTATTTCTCCCCCAGCGCTGGGCAAAAAATGGTAGTTGAGCGAGGTTGGGAAAAAAACACTTTGGTGACTCATGCCTACCATATGGGCTGTATGGCAGCGCTCCCAGCGATTCGTATGGCTCTCGGCAGCGCCTCCCTCCACTCTTCCCGTGTCGATATTGTTCATACAGAACTCTGTTCTCTCCATTTGAACCCTGCGCTGCATAGCGATGAACAGCTGGTGGCTCAGAGCCTTTTTGCGGATGGATTGATTAAATACTCTCTCTTTCCTGAATCCTGTCCAAGACCCTCTCTGCGTGTGTTGACTGTCTACGAAGAGCTGATTCCCGGTACAGCAGAGAGGATGAAATGGGAGTGTGAAGATTGGGGATTAAAGATGACCCTTTCCAAAGAGATACCTGTCCTCATTGGAAGGGCGATTGCTGACTTCATTCAAAGGCTAGAAGAGAAAAGTGGCGTCTCTCTAGGTCAAGCCCATTATGCGATTCACCCAGGCGGACCTAAAGTGATTGAAATGATCGGCAAAAAATTAAATCTCACTCAAAGTCAGCTAGCTATTTCAGAGAAAATTCTCTATAACTTTGGGAATATGTCATCTGCCACCCTGCCCCACATTTGGGAAGAGATGTTACGAGATCCAAAAATCCCAGCGGAGAGCTACATTGTGGGTTTAGCTTTTGGACCTGGTCTCTGTATGGCAGGCGCTGTGTTACAGAAAAAAGCGTAATTTTATGAATTGGTTGTGGCTGCTTTTCATCCCTTTTATCATTCAAACCGTCGTCATTTCATACGACGAATTCTTTTTTCATCTGAAGAGGGGCTTGCCGCGGTGGGAACGGATAGGCCATCCTCTCGATACCTTTAGTGTCGTCCTCTGTCTCGCTTTTACGATCGTTTTTCCCTATAGTAAATCTCTCATTCTTCCTTTTGTAGCCCTCTCTGCTTTTTCCTGTCTGTTGGTGACTAAAGATGAGTTTGTTCATAAAGAACATTGCAATGCGAAAGAGCAGTGGCTTCATGCACTTCTCTTTCTTAACCATCCTCTCGTCTTGATCAGCCTAGGATTGATGTGGGCGCAAGGAGCTTTCTTTGTCCCATTTTTGACCATTCAACTGGTTTTTATCTCTCTTTTCTGCCTTTATCAACTGATCTATTGGAATCTGGTATGGAAAGAAAAGTAGTCAACAATGCCTTTTATGATGATTTGGGAAAAAAATGGTATGAGGCCTATGACCACCCCATCGCCTTGCTGAGGGCAGAAAATAGAGCACGCGCTCCTTGGGTTGCCCAAAAAATTCACGATCATTTTGAACATAAAAAGTGTGCTGTCCTCGATATTGGCTGTGGTGGAGGGTTTTTAAGCAATGCATTGGCTCAGCAGGGGCATCAAGTGACGGGTGTCGATCTTTCGGAAGAGAGCTTAACTGTGGCACGCGAACATGACACAACCTCGACTGTTCTCTATAAAACAGGAAATGCTCTTGCACTTCCCTTTGCTCCATCACAGTTTGAAATCGCCTGTGCGATGGACCTTCTCGAACATGTGGAAGATCCCGGAAAAGTGATTGGTGAAGCTGCCCGTGTTTTAAAGCCAGGGGGGCTCTTTTTCTTCCACACCTTTAACCGCAATTGGCTAAGCTGGCTCTTTGCGCTAAAGGGAATCGAATGGTTTGTCCCAAATTCTCCCCCCAATATTCATCTCTACCGCTTATTCATTAAGCCAAGTGAGATGTCTACCTATTTCCAAAAGAGCTCTCTCAAGCTTTCTCAAATGTGTGGCTTAATGCCGATCATGGATAAAGCGTTCATTAAACTCCTCCTCAGCCGCCAAATTTCGCACCAATTTTCATTCAAAATGGTGCCCTCTCTCAAGTGTGGCTACATGGGTTATGCGATTAAAGATAAGAGCATTACCGACTCACAAAACTCCAAAAGATGAGGATTTCTACCAGATAGAGGGCTAGTAGAATGAAGGTCCCGATGATGTTGATCTTCCGGCGCGATCTGATATCTGGAGTGAGCCAGGATTTAAATAAGCCTCATGCACATCCTCTGGAATTGTAAGCTTAGTCGTAATGATGTTGGCTTTCTTGACGAACTGAGCCATCTCTAGTAGTGAACGTGATTGGGCATCTTTTGGAATTCCTTCCACACTTCCACTGCTTGGGGCCGTAAGTATTCAGTTGACTTGATACGTCGATCTTTAGGATCTTTCCTCAGTTCATCCTGAATATCGGAGTCGGCGAAATTACCATAGGTGAGTGCATCTTCAATGGTTGAGGCATAAAAAATTTGATCGATATGAGCCCAGTAAGCAGTGGCAAGACACATCGGACAACATTCCCCTGTTGTATAGAGATCGCACCCATCTAAGTGACAACTTCCAATATTCTTACACGCTTCTCTAATGGCTTGCATCTCACCATGCCAGGTAGGATCGTTATGTTTCACAACTTGATTGTAACCCTCTCCAATAATCTTACCGTCTTTAACCACAACGGCACCAAAGACGCCGCCCGATTTTTCAACGAGTGAACCTTGACGTGCCAGTTCAATCGCTCTTTTCATAAACTTTTCTTCTGGTTTTCTTGCCATCTTCTCCCCCTCCATAAAACAATATTTTTACTTTTCAATTAATTATAAGCTTTTTTGTTAAAAAGAAGAACTACTGTTCTATTCGTTCCAACACAGTCACTTGGAAGAGCAGGCGGAACACTTTGCTCATATTGAAAGAGTTGTGCAGGATCATATTTCAGCTTCACACTTTTCAGTCTCTGCACGTTACCTCCATAGTAAGCCAAATTTTCTCTTATCAGAATGAGTTATTTTACAGAATGACAAGTGAGTGAACATAGATCGCAGAAGTGGAAGAAGACAGAATCGCACTACTCTGACCACAGCTTGCTCGGGTAATGACGATATTCATAGTGCTCCCGCTAGAGCAGAGATGAATCAATGGCAACATGCTTAATGCAACGTTGGGATAGATTGGGTGGGGTCCATGCATAAACAATATGTATTAGCCCTTGCGAATCAAGTATAGCTGAAGGCATTTCTCCAGAGTCTCTTTCTAAGGTTAGAAGAGGTTGCCAGGAATCGCCTCCATCCTGAGAAAGAGCAATAATTAATGGAAAACGATCACTATGAGAATGGTTGTAGATAACTAATAAAGAGCCAGTTCCTAAATTTGTTACCTCAATACTTGAATCAGGATTAGGGAGAGATGTAGGTTTGAGTTCACTCCATGTTTTTCCGCCATTATGAGATTTAGCACTCCAAATCCAGCCTTTTTGGCCAATTTTAGCAGCTCGATCTCTACAAAATAGCTTTAGATGCCCATTTTGATCCTGGACAAGCGAAGGTTCTATTGCTCCAAAATGTCTTCCCGGAATTTCTATAGCACGCCTGGAGCTACCTCCGCAATGGATGGGCTGTGGCAATCAAAATTGGAAACTACAGGAGAAAGGCACTCGCTGACAAGAATTGATTTCCTTGTTTTGATTAGAAAATCTGTAAGCTCCCGCACTGCACCATGACCGCCTTCAAATGAGGAGATCCATCCACACGCTGCCCTAACTTCAGGAACAGCATCTGTTGGGCAGCAAGCCAATCCTACGATCTTCAAAACGGGTAAATCAGGCAGGTCATCACCCATATAGCAGATTTCATCAAGCTTGAGATGATGTATATCCGCAAGTTCTTTAATAATAGCCACTTTATCTTTGACATTTTGATAGATATGGCAAATTTTGAGTTCTTGACTCCTTCTTTCAACCATAGGAGAAGCGCGGCCGGTGATAATAGCTGTGATGAAATTCTCCTGTGCAGCCAAAACAAGCCCGAGCCCATCTTTTACATTAAAGACTTTGAGCTCCTCTCCACTCGATGTGTAGGTAATTTCTCCATTTGTCAAGACGCCATCGACATCAAGAGCAATCAGCTTAATATTTTTAACGCTCTCCAGATTACCTTGAATCTCATAACCAGATATCGTGAGAGAAAGCAGGCAAAATAGTGCAGATAAAAAAGGCTTCATGAGGCTTGTAAAGCAACATAAATTTTAATTTCAGGGTTGTTTTGAAGGGCAAACTGAGGTGGATAGACTTCAAAATCAACAGTATAGGCACGTATAATAGGCGAAGCCCAAATTTTTTGCCAAGCTGTCACTACAGATTCGGGGAATTTCCCTGTAGCAGGAAAGAGAGCATACTCAGCTGCTGGAATGACTTTGCCAGTCAGCCCCACTGGAATGCTGTTCAAATCAGCCACTTCATATCCAATAATGCAGGAGTAGGGTTTTGTAAAATCACCCTCATAATCTGTGTAGAGAGAAAAGATCGTCTCACACAGCTTATTAGGGATTTTATCAGCAATGCGCTCATTAAAGAACCTCTCCCAATGAGCAGGGATCTCTTTTTCTGCTCTTTCATTTGAAGTTCTCAATGAGATCCCAAGAATGAATTTCTCACCTATTTTTTCCTGCATAAGATCTTCCTATTTTTGAATTGGCGAGGACAGTAAGTGTGATTGGAAAAATACCGAAACACCGGGCAATTCAAAAGGAGCGTGCAACAAGTACAAAATTTCCATTTTTCTCTTCTTGTGATTTATGGATCATTCCTTTATACCCCTGAGAAGTTTTTTTTGCACAGAGATATGCTCCAACTCTTATTTTTAGAGAGAGGCTAAATAAGGCGAGACAGTGGCATTTGAGTGGAGTTTATTGCCTTGAATGGCTTCTAATCCTTGTTGCAAAGAATTATCCAGCTATGTGAGAAGGATAAATTCCTTTTTGATGGGTTTCTGTATAGTTATGGCTGATATTTTACGACATATATACACCCCTAAGGATGGATCCTGCTATCGCCGAGATGGAAACAGCTCGTTTGCAAGATTTTGTCTTAAAAAACAAAATTTTAGACCGCGATTATAAATTCTATTCCCTTTTTATTTTTGGAATTTATAGTGCATATATAATGACGTTATATTTTATTGCTAATAGCTCTAATTACTTTGTCATTGTTTTACTCTCTATTTTTTTTGGCATAATCGCTACACAGATCGCAGGGCTAATGCATGATGCAGCTCATCAAGCGATGTTTAAGTCAAAAAAAATGAATCATTTGTTCGCGGGTCTTTTTGCTGCAACAATAGGGGGTAACTATCGACATTGGATTGATAAACATACGCAGCACCACGATCACCCCAACCGCATAGATTCAGATTCCGATTTAGAAGTGCCATTTTCTTTCACAACCGAACATTACCTATCGCAAACAGGCTACAAGAAATGGTTCCGCCGATATCAAGCTTGGATTTACTTGCCTATGTGCAGTTTCCTCTTGTATGCCATGCAATTCGATCAGCATATAATCCAGTTATATAAACGCAAATTCAACGCCTTAGATTTGTTGATCTGCTGCGTAAGTATTTTCTTGTGGTATGTAATGCCTTTTCTTCTATTTGGAGCTACAAAAGCGATAGTCTTTATTCCCATTGCTTCATTTGTAACAGGCATTTACATGGCCAATATCTTTGCCACAAACCATAAAGGAATGCCTCAACTTTCTAGAGATACCGAAATGTCCAACCTTGAGCAACAAATCATTACAACTCGCAATGTGCATCCCGGAAAATTAACCGACTTTATTTATTTGTGTTTAAATTATCAAATAGAACACCACTTATATCGCCAATGTCCGCGAAATAAATTGAAATTATTAGTTCCTTACCTCAAAGATCTTTGTCAACGAACTGGCATTCCTTATACGGTTCAAACTCCATGGCAAGCCTATAAAAGTATTTTCACAGACTTATCGCAGACAGCCAAAAACGGTCAAAAAGCACTTAAAGAACGCAAGAGCTCTTCCATGTTAATTCTTGAGTAAGCCCAAATTATCTTCGACCGTTTCAATGACCTCGTCCATACTTCCGTGTAGGACTTGTTTAAAAAAGCTAAGGGTGAATCCCTTTGCAGTGTGGAAAGGAATATGGGAAGGGAGTGACAAAGCACGTGGATCGACTACAGATCCAAATATGGGGTTTCAAGTTTTCTCTCTTTTGTTTGGAGTGTCATATAGAGTCTCTTTTCAAAATTTAGTTTAAAATAAGTTGCTGAGCTGTTTGTGACTTCTAAGTCGGAAAATGTAAATTCCGATTTGGATCTGCCTCATCAAGAGGTCCCTGCCGGTGCGATGAGGGTGATCGCTCTTAGGAAACCGAATAGGAGCCGGGATCGGTCAAAGCTAAATCTTTCAAGGCTTTAATAAAATTCTCTTTGGTAATGTATCGCCACCATTTTTTTGGACACGAATCTGACATAAATAATTTTTTTATACTGCCACCGAGAACATTGGACACGGATTTGCGATATACTTAATCGCAAAACCAAGGAGATCCAACATGGAAGAAGGTGGTCAAATCAAACGATGGACCGCGGCACGTAAGATTGAAGTTGTCTTACGTCTATTAAAAGGAGAGTCCATCGATAAACTAAGTCGAGAACTCGGTGTAGAGGCTTATTTAATCGAAGAATGGCATTCAAAAGCAATTCAGGGCATGGAAGTGGGATTAAAAATGCGTTCCGAAGACCCTGTTCAACATGAATTAGACCATGCTAAGAAACGCCTGGGAGAGCTCATGATGGAAAACGAGCTCTTGCAGATAAAGGCCAACAAAGCACCGGGTTTTCGTATGGGGAGGTCCAAGAAATGAGCGAGAAGATCTCTCCTTCAACCCATCTTAAATATGGTGTAGAATTAGTTTGTACAGTGTGGAAGTTTCCTCGCTCATCTTTCTATCATAATAGAAAGCGGCCATATAAACCTAAGGGGCTTCGAGGAAAAAAGCCGACCCTCTCAGACAATGATCTATTGGAGGCCATCAAAAAAGACATATCCGAAAGCCACTTTCAAGGAGAAGGACATCGAAAAATACATGCTCGATTAAAACGCTTCAAGAAACTAAATATTGGGCGGAATCGAGTTTTGAAGCTAATGAGAGAGCATAAAATGCTCTCTCCGTATCGCGTTGAACAGGGAAAAGAACGCCTACATGATGGACGCATTACAACAGACCGCCCCAATGAAATGTGGGGTACAGATGCCGCTAAGATTTTCACCCTCGAAGATGGGTGGGTGTGGTTTTTCGGAGTAATTGAACATTGGAATGCTGAATGTCTAGGGTGGCATGTCACAAAGAAAGGAAGTCGATTTGCTGCAATAGAAGCCTTAAATAAGGCTGTTGAGGTTGTTTTTAGCAAAACATCCTCTAATGTGGCTCGTGGGGTCAGTTTACGAGTAGATCATGGCTCTTAATTTATGTCAGAAGGCTTTATTAACCAAACACGGTACTGGGGCATAAGTATAAGCAAGGGCTTTGTGAAGGAGCCTGAAACCAACGGGGTGATAGAAAGGTTTCACAGAACATTTAAGGAGCAGATTGTACACGGTAGGCATTATCATGGCCTAGAAGACTTTAGGAAGGCTGTAGCAGAGTTCATTAAGTCGTACAATGAACACTGGCTTTTAGAAAAGCTAGATTATCACTCCCCTCTGGAAGCCAGGGAGTTATATTCCAAAGAACACCCTTCTGAACAAATTTTATCGGCGTTAGCTGAGGTTGGAGAGGGAGCACGGCTACTTTGTTCTGGCAAGGATATGATAGCAAAAACTGAGAATTTTAGAATAATTTTAAAGCGACGGAAGAAATTTACGCAAATTTGTGTCCAAAGAAATGGTGGCGATACACACTCAGCATCGTGGGTACATTTCATGATGCGAATACGATTAAAATTTGCAGCCTTTAAGACTTTGCTTATGAAGGCAGCTTTTCCTAGATTATACCCTGTGAAAGGGGAATTATTTTTTCATATGAAGATTTTTCTTGCAAAAGTTTACCTTTTAGCTCTGCATACTCATTAAGTATTCAGGGTGGTTTGCAAATAGTCTCTGAAAAGAAGGTTGAGTTCAATTTCAGGGTGCCCCTTCTTGTATATGTGAAGGTTAACATCTATGCCCTCAGAACGATTAAAATAAAATCGCATAGGAATATTGTACTTTCCCTTATATGTGAATCCCAAACTTTCGAGGTAGAATTGCCATTTAGGATTGCCAACAACCCTTATCATGTCAATGACTCGTTTAGCAGAAAGACCCGGCCGGAGTGAGCCGATGTGATGAATGGCCCAACAATTCGATCCTAGAGCCTCCTAAATTTTTACAGCTTCCATTCAATATTTTAGGCCAGTAAGATTATAAGGCGCTACGACGATGTTTTTAGTCTGTTTACTTGAAACATTTTCAAGCTTTTTACCAACAAGCAAGCTCCCTATGTCTTGAAGTGGATAATCATTTTTATTTTCAGACATTTCTTTTTTCATTTTTTCCAAAAAAACATTTAGATCTTCTTGATCGTGAAGTTCGTAAAATTGAACATGAGGATATTTCTCTTGTAGCTCAGTGATAGTTTTTCTCACGCGCTTATCAAATCCCCAAAGATATCGAATTAAAAGCAAACGAACACATTCTGAAAATCTCCTCTGCACGATATGAAATGCGATGATCTTTAAAAACTAATTGTTTAAAAATGCGATATAAACACAATAAACGGTTAAATCGAAAATATAAAACAATATTGGCCTGGCTATAGCGCATTTCTAAAGATTTTGTTGCATTCCCATCGATGATCCAAGACTCTTGTTGCACTAAATTCGCTTGAATTGTCAAAAAATCTTCATATTTACGTTCTTGCCATTCTTCGATAAAAAAATAACGGTCCAAATGATAGAGAGGGAGCTGCATTACTTCGCTTAAATGGAGGGCAAAGGTTGACTTACCGCTACCTGGTATTCCAAAAATCATAATTTTTTTTGGCGACATATTGAAACAGTTAGTTTAATGAGAATTCAACAAATCTTTCATTTCGAGTGACATTTGATAGTGAGGCACAGGGTGCCAACTGGCAATGAATTCCCCAATAATTTTAAAGCCAACCTTTTCATAAACATGGATAGCCTTTGTGTTGGTTGCCTCAGGATCTATAAGCACTTTTTTTACATTGGGAATTAACTGAGAAGAAAGTGTCGAATCATATGGACAGCCAACCCTTTGCCTAAGTAGTCGGGATCACAAATAAAGAGATCCAGTGTGATCGTGTCAACGCTATCAAAGGAGGTAATGAGAAAGGCGAAGGGGATATTATAGTCGTAGCCGATCCAATAAGTGGTATCAGAACTTCCCTGAAAAAAATTTTCTAAACCGTTTAAGGTATTATTAGACGTTTTCAGTGAATCCATTCCCGAATATATTTTTGTGCTAACCATTCTTGGACGAGTTGTTTTTGATTTTCTGGGCGTGAGAGAAATAAAAGAGTACGCCACCTCTTTTGGTATCTTGCGATTACTTCTGAAATGACATGACGAGCATTATTCGCAAGAGTCAGTTTTATCTTTGTAATAGGGGAGGGCGATAAGAGCATTTGATAGTGCCCAGCCTTGTCCTCTTATCCACATTTCATCGTCGACTTGTAGAGCAGAGCGGAAGATAGCTCGTGTGTAGGAGGGTAAAAGGTTCCATGCGATGATGAGATCAGAAGCGGGGTCACCGATACCCAGAATGCCAAAATCAATCACCGCACTAAGATGACCATTCACTTGGAGAAGGTTGCCTGGCGAGAGATCGCCATGTATCCAGACAGGAGGCTTTGACCACTCAGGCGCCCTTAAAGCGTTTTCCCAGATCTGTGTAACTAACGGTACATCAACCATTCCCTCTAATTTTTCTAAAGCCTGCTGAGTTTCAAGGTCTTTTTCTATTAAAGGCACACCTCGATTGGAACGGGGACCATTGGATAGATTTATGCTGCGCATAGCCCGAATAAAAACAGCCAGTTCATGTGCCAGTGCTATTGGATTTTGAGGAGGAGCCCAACACGATTGTTTCCCTGCGAGCCAACAATAGATCGACCATGGGTAAGGATATTCGTTTGTAGGTTGACCTTTAGCAAGTGGGATAGGAATTGAAGTAGGTAGAAAAGGGGCTATTTTGGGCAGCCATAAGTATTCCTTATCCACATTTTCTACAGCCCAACCAATCTTTGGCAATCGTATGACCATCTCGTTGCCAAGCTTGTAAAGTGCATGGTCTGTACCTGCAGAAAGGACGGGTTTAAGCTCTAAGCTCGCCCATTCGGGAAATTGTTCTCTGATGAGGTTTTGTATAAGGGGCTGATCGATGTGGAATTCATCAGCGTGCATTTTAGACATGATCTGTACCTTTATAAAAAGTGGTAATATTTTACTTCTCCATAAGCTAAGACGTCAAGGTCGCAAACCTCTAGAATCATCAAAAATCAGGTTGGATTAGATGGGTTTAAGTTGTAAGATACTCTGACAGAAATCTAGCAAACACACCATATTAGGAGGTGCAAATAAGAGCTAAGTCATTAAGAGTAAAGAGTGGGGCAACCTGGATTTGAACCAGGGACCGACGGGTTATGAGGGCGGTAGAACGCCAACCTATCAGCAACATTCAGCCGCTTTCAGAAGGAAGATAAGCGATTGTTACACAAAAAGCTACTGGTTTTTATCCGTTGATTTGGGTTGTTTTGGTTACTCACTGTACCGCTATTGTACCGCGCTTAACGAGTCCGCGACAGCTGCTCTGCCAGCATCTCTAATGGTAGAACTTTGGAGGTCAGAAGCAACCCATCTCCAGCCGTTTAGTGATTCGTATTGGGCTTGTTCTTCAACAGAGAGGTGTCCTTGTTTATATTTTTGACGAATATTGGACACGTAATACCCTATTTTTTTTTTCATTCTCCACATGCTTGATAGGAGGGCATGCATGACCTTCCCGTTCAAGATAGCATAGCAGAGCCAAATAGTTTTCATCTTTTTGGTCATCAAAAATACCAGGGGCAAGTTTTTCAAGTCGTTCCATGAATGGTTTTGAGTCTGGGTATTTTTGGGAGAACTTTTTTTATTTTTGATTTCAATTCTCGTATTTCTTTAGGGAGTATATCTGGTTGATAACCACTCTTTTCGAAGTAAGAGATCAGTTCCTGCATGCCTTGAAAGTAAGGAAGCTGCTCAAAATAATTCCATGCCCATTTATCGCCTAGAGAGTGAAGGTAATCAATTATAGGCTCTGCAAGCTTATCTTTGCGTTCTCTCAGATCCGATACTTTTTGACCAAGAGGGTATCCATCAGCACAAATGTATCCTTGCGAGATATGAGCATTCCCATGTTCCTGTAGGTAAGCATCTATGCGAGGCTGAACTTCTTGTATGAAGATTCGTATGTTATGTTTTTCAAAAAAGTATGGATCTAGCGTTAGTATCCTCGTTTGAATTGGCTCTTTGAGCTTCCGTTTCCGCATGCTCCTACACCATCCAGCAAGATCGAATCCATCTTCCAGGTGCTCCTCAGGTACAATGATTTGATTCGTACGATTCTTAAATTTTTCATATAGTTTTAACCCTCTCTCTAAATACTCATCATCGCTTTCCATATCATCTTGCAGCTCTTCTAAAAAACGAGGTATTTTCGAAATTCCTTCAAGAATATTGGGAGCAACCTCTGGGGAGTTTTTTTGATCTTATTGCGCAGATTATCAAGACGAATCGAGTATTTCACACCTTTATGACAGATTTCTTCCCTATGGCCAGTTTTTGGTATAGTTTTTTCCTTCGCGAGCTGCAAATTGGGACATAGCAAGAGTGGCAGCCTCAGCCCATTCCTGGGTTGGGGATAGTTTAAAGTTGTTATCTAAGAGGAGTCGTTGTTGCTCAGGGGAAAGCTTTTTCCATTCAGCGCCTTTTCTTATGTGTTGCATCCAGGCGCCAAGGCTATAGCCATCTTCAATGTGTGTATTTGGGATGATAGGAGTGCCAAGTTTCTCCAAACAGAAATAAACATTCCAATCCAATCATCAATGGATAGGGTTTTATTCCGTTGAAACTTCTTGGCAATAAAGCCTGGTAATTTTTGCAGTCGTTCTTGTTTATCTGGGGATAGGGTATGAAAATTTTTCTTTTGATCGCTATACCAAGAGCCCAATTTCACTGCTTTGCCATTTACCTCAACTTCGTAATCTTTATGTACTCTGCAATTGCCACGCTCCTCAGTATACTTTACCAGAAGTCCATAGTTGAATTCCCATCGTGCATTTTTCTCATCATCACAAGAACGAATGGCTTCACGCAATTGTGCAAATGTTTCAATGCCACAAGCGTCGCTAGTGTATCTGAGCAAACCTTCAAGAGGGTTTGTGATCTTTACAATCTCAAAATCAATATCTTCAACGTTAATCCCACGCATCCTAAAAGTTCTGCGGAGTAACATACTCCAAACTTTGTGTCCGATCTCTTCGGCATGAGCAGCCACTTCATATTTTTGTAAAATTTCAGGGAGAATATTCTGATATTGTTCGTATAAAACGGCAATTCCTTCTCCCTTCTCACGATTAATTTCGCTAATATTTGTAAGGTGTTTAACGACATCATGTAAGATTAACAGCCGCGTAGATTCGGGCAATCCATTCATTTGTTTGTGAGACTCTTCGCCTATCTCCTGATCAATATTCTTTTTAGTTTTTACAATAGGAGATGGAATGGCCACAGGGTTAAGAACATCTTCGAGTATGAGAGAAGCATAAATGGCTTTGAGATAATTGTTTAAGTTTTCCTGAAAACAATCATTTTGCTGGTCCAAAGAAAAAGGCAATAACTGTATGACCTCGACATGCTGTTTATCCTTTGCATCACGAAATAGCCTGCCAATCATTTGCACCACGTCTACAAGCGAAGCGCGTGCGCCTACAATTATACTGCGATCTGCCCAAATCCAATTAGCTCCTTCTTTGAACATGCCTAATGCAATAATGAGATCAAGTGCATCACGCTCTAGTTTAAGCGCTTCACTATTGAGAAGTTCCTTTTTTTTAGCACGCTGATCTTCATCAACAAGATCAAGCATTTTGAAGTCATTATGCGAATTTTTTAGATGGCTTAGACCGTCGCTTGTATCAATCAATTCTCCGCCATGAATCTTTTGATATTCTGAAAAAATTCTTTTAACTTCTCGATATTTATCGCCTGTAGATAGTCGTGATTTAGGATGAGGAACATAAATAATGTCTTTACCTTTTCGGTGTTTGACAAGACATCCAATAGCATTTATGTAATCGTCACCGCAAAGCAAAAAGTCAAAGCTAAATGATTCAAGATACTGCATGGACTGAAGATATTCATCATAGGGTAAATTAAACCTTTTGAATTGAGATTCCATAGATGGGGTAAGCAAGCTGCAACGGTCACCTCGGAAAAAAGAAGCTGTTGTGAGACCAAGTTGTACATGGTGATGCGTTGAATTTAAAAGATTTGTTACCAAGTCACCCATGCCATTACTAATAACTACATCTTCAATGTCTTCCATAGCTACATTCTTAACGTGATGAGCCTCATCGACCCAAAGCAATAAATTGTTTAAGAGGTGAAGTTGATTTTCTGCCTTGAGTCTTTTATATGCTTTTACAAGGGTTGCATGGGTGCAAAGGAGCACTCTATCATTAAGATTTTGGTATGAGTTTGAAAGCCAATCAATTAAATATTGGATTGTGCTTTTTTTAGTATCTTTATTGCAGAGATTATGTGTGACCCTCCAATGCAAAAATTCTCCATCAGGCATTTGAAATTTGGCATCGACAAAACCAGGAGCAATAATTGTTTGTGGTACCGAAATAATCGTTCGCAAAGAGTCTGCTCTTCGCATTTTATATGCAGACAATAGGCACATCATCCAGGATTTTCCGCTGCCCATGGGGGCATTGAGTATCATAAAAGGCTTATCTCTTAGCATGGCAAAGGCTCTTGTTTGCCAACCGCGCATCGAAAAATAACCTTCAATGCTTGAAGGTAAGCAAGGGTTACGTTCCCATGTAAAATCAAATGCTTTTTTTCTTGTAATTTCGTCTGTCATGGGATTATCTCCAATTGAGTTAGCAGTTTACGAGTCTTATTGGAGAAATCCAAGGCAAAATAAATTTTACCTATGAAAGTAGTTATCTTTCTTCATTCGGGCATCAAATCTTTTGGAGAACATTCCAAAGCACTTGCCAAGGCAACGATATTCTCAAGCGCAATATTCCGTTCTCCTCTTTCAACCGATCCTACATAAGTGGGGTGCAAGTTGGCTTTTTCAGCCAATTCTTCTTGAGTTATACCCATTTCGAATCGTCGCATCCTTACTTTTAACCCAAATGCACGGCGAATAGGGGTTTTCTTTCTATTGTGTGGCTCTTTACCCATAGTATTTCCAAATAGACTCAGGCTAAGAGTTTTGATCAGCTCAATACACAGACTATGGGTCCGAAAAAATGATTATGAGTACAGAACAATTGCTGAAATAGCTAATATCCTCGCTTTCAAAAACTACGAGCAGGAGGCACTGCATGAAAGAAGACATTGTTGAAAAATTGTTAGAGTACTTGCAAAACACGCAAGATTTTGTATTGGAACAGGTTCCTCAAGTTATTCAGCAGGCATTAAGATATGAGAAAATCTCAGCCTATATGGTGGCGATTATCATGTCTGCGTTGCTTTTAGCAGCCGCTATAATTTTCTGTTATTTTTGGAAGAACCCTTCTTTGGATGTCCATGGCTGTCGTAAAATTTCCTCAGTCATGGGTATGTACATACCAGGAGCTATATCTGCTATTGTTTTTATTCAACTTTGCGTTTCAATAGATAGATTGATAGAAATTTATATAGCTCCAAAATACTTTTTGATTCAGTTATTTATGAATATGAAAAATTGATATTTGGGACAATCGATTATGTTATTAAAAGCAAAAATTTCAATCTCTGGGAAACGTCCCATCTTATTCAACCGATTTTCAGTTGATTCTATCTCTCTTGAGAAGCAAGAACGCACAGGAGTAGCAGGGAACAATCCAGAAGAGTGGAAACGGACTGTACTCAAGACAAATGAAAATCAGCTTTATGTAGAGTCTACCTATATTTTCGGTTGCATTAGGGATGGTGGCAAGCACCTCAAATTAGGAAGGGGCACTTTGCAAGCAAAAATTGCATCGACACTTGTTGTGCTCGATGAGATCATTCTTTTGGATAGATTTCTTCCCAGGGAGGAGGATCTTACACAGGACAAAAATGCTCTCGTCTACCTGGATGTCAGGGGAGTTAAAAATCCCTCAAGTAAAGGCCGGAATATACGCTACCGTGTTGCCTGCTCCCCTGGATGGAAAGCCGTTTTTCAAATTGAATGGGAAAATACGGTCATTTCAAGAAACGAAATGCATTCTTCGTTAGATAGCGCTGGATCATTTGTTGGGTTGGGAGATGGGCGAGCTATTGGTTTTGGCCGTTTTGAGGTGGAACAGTTTGATATTTTAGAAGAAGCACCCAAGCAGAAAAAGAAGTCATAATGCGGTGGGGCATGGCATGGCTAGGCTTGTCAAGGCTTGGTGGTGGCGTGGTGGGGCAAGGCAAGGTTTTATTTTATGCCCAAAAAGAGACAACCAAATGCAATTTGGCGTTTAAAGCGCGTCACAATTTTAAAGAGGGATGGGTATCGTTGTACTCATTGTGATGTTGTTGTGACTATTGAGACAGCGCACATTGATCATATTCAGTCAGGAAAGTTGGGGAGTAATCATAAGTCTAATTTGAGAACACTTTGTCGTCGATGCCATGTATTGCGGGCTGATCATCGGCATCGCGGAATGACAGCAAAGGCTCTTTGAGATGGAGTTATACCTCCAAATTGGCGTGAGCTTGTCTGGGAAGATTAATAAAATTGTACCCATTTTCTGGTATTTTACAACTCTTTTTCTTTGTATTCTTCGGGGAATAAAACCTCCTCCTTGGATACCCTTCCTTCAGTAAATTCTTCAATTTTTTTTGCTAATTTGACGCTTGGGTTCTTTATTCCACTCAAAATATGTTGAAGATGCCCTTGAGAGATTCCAATTTTTTCAGCAAAGGCTTTTTTTGTTGTTTTGGTTCGAAAAAGGTATTCATCAAGCTTCACAATAGCTCCAGGGATTTTCCAACAATATATAAGGTTATCTTTTAGATGAAAAGATGTATCTTTTGGTTTTGACCAAAAAGATGAATCTATGTATCTTTTAGATACAAAAGCATCAAAGGAGCACATATGTTGCAGAAAATCCAGTCACAAACTCCAGAACTCTTGCAAGACATCCAAAATATGAGGAATCTGGCAGAAACACTTATGACAACAAAACATTATCAGCAACTTGGATCAGATGGGATTTTTGCTGTGATTCAAAAAGCAAAATCTTTGAACATTAATCCATTAGAAGCATTGAATGGAGGCTTGTACTACGTTCAAGGACGCGTAGAGATGAGTGCACAAATGATGAATCAAATGATTCGTGCACGTGGACATTCTATTCAAAAAGATTCAAAATCTACAAAACTACTTTGCATTTTGCATGGGAAACGCATTGATAATAGCGATGCTTGGACTGTCAGCTTCGGCATCGAAGACGCCCAACGTGCTGGTATCTATCGTCAAAACAGTCCATGGACAAAATTCCCGGAAGCGATGTGTTTCGCGCGCGCCCTTTCAATGCTAGCAAGGCAACTATTTCCCGATGTGATTCAGGGATGCTATGTTGAAGGAGAAATTGGTGACTCGCTAAATGAGGGACCGATGGTGACAACTGAGACGCAAACCATCACTCGAGAACAATCTCAAAAACTTGAAATGCTTATTGGAAATGATGAGGAATATAAGAAAAAATTACTCACATTCTTTAAGATTGAGAGTCTCGAGCAACTTCATATCTCTCAGTGGAACCGTATCGTTATGGCAACACAAAAACACGCAGAAGTACAACAAAAGAAAATAGCAATTCAGCCACTCTCAAACGCTGGTCAAAGCGAAGAAGAATGTCTACAAGCAATGGAGGCTTAGAGTGCACTCAGAACTTATTCAAAATACTCCTGAATGGCATGAGTTTCGACGACAGAAAATAGGTGCAAGCGATGCTCCAATCATCATGGAAGTCTCGCCTTGGAAGACTCCCTATCAACTCTGGCTTGAAAAAACTACAGGCACTCTCTCTCCCATTGCACCTCAACAAAGACGGGGTTTAGAGTTGGAGGAAATGGCAAGATGTGCTTTTGAAAAGCAAACCGGAAGAGTGATGTTTCCTAAAGTCGTACTCCATCCCTCATTTGATTGGATGATGGCCAGTCTCGATGGAATTGATATCGATGGCACTTCAATTGTAGAGATTAAATGTCCTGGTCAAGTCGATCATGAAATAGCAAAAGCAGGGAAGGTGCCTGAGAAATATTTCCCTCAACTTCAACATCAATTAGCCGTAACCGGTCTGGACATGGTCTCTTATTTGAGTTTTGATGGAAATGAAGGAGTGATCATCGAAATAGGAAGGGATGAGCATTTCATTGCAAAAATGATCGATTTAGAGAAAGAGTTTTGGAAATGCGTGACGACTCTTACGGCCCCTCCATTGCAAGAAAGGGATATTGTCAAGCGTGAGGATCTAGAGTGGGCCGAAGTATCTAAACAATGGCTCGAGGTGCATCAAAAGATGCAGGTTCTTGAAAATGAAGAGAAAGCATTACGTGAAGTTCTTATCCAAATGGCAGGGGTTCAAAATGTCACAGGTGGAGGCGTTCGGTTAACACGCTCTCTTCGCAAAGGCAATGTACAATATGGCCAGATCCCAGAACTTCAAAATATAGATTTGGAAAAATACCGCAAAGAACCCATGGAAATTTGGAGGCTTCTACCTTCTGATAAAAAGAAGGATGCCTAAAAAAGGGACTAAGGATGAACTTCATCCATTTTTCTGAACTTCAGGGTTACTGGTTGACAAAATCACAGAAATATTGAATATGAAATTTTATAATGGGTTTGAGCCTATTCTCTTCTTCCATTTTGGAAGAGAGTTGTGTATCAAGCGTAGGGCGTTTTCTTACGCTTGCATCCGATAAGTGCATGGCATCCTCATCTTAATAGGTATTCATGGAACTAAAAGCCAATAATCATTTAGCTCCTATTGTAGTAATCACAGGAGCCTCTGCAGGTGTAGGGAGGGCCACGGCCCTTCGATTTGCTAAAAGCGGAGCTAAAATGGGGTTAATAGCTCGAGATGGCGAGCGTCTCAAAAATCTGGAAAAGGAAATCACAAATCTAGGATCTGAAGCCCTCTCGATTCCAATGGATGTAACCAATGAAGACGATATGTTCCGCGCTGCGGATGAGGTCGAAGAAAAGCTGGGACCGATTGACATTTGGATCAATAACGCTATGGTTACGATTGATTCGGAATTTATAAATATAGAGCCAAAGAATACGCCCGCGTCACTGATGTGTGTTACCACGGTTTTGTCTATGGCACAATGGCTGCTCTTTCTAAGATGTATCCTCGAAATAAAGGGGTGATTGTCCTCGTCGGTTCGGCTTTGGCATACAGAGGGATTCCACTCCAATCGGCTTATTGCGGAGCTAAACATGCGATACAAGGATTTAGTGAATCTTTGCGCAGTGAACTCATCCATAATAAAAAAAATATCTTCATCACCATGGTTCAAATGCCCGCGCTAAATACTCCTCAATTCCATGTGGTGCAAAACAAATAGACCTAACAAACCAAAACCCGTGGCGCCCATTTTTCAACCGGAAATTGCAGCTGAAGCGATTTTTTGGTCGGCGCACCATCCCAAAAAACGGGAAATTATCGTAGGAGCGAGGAATACCGTAATCGTATGGGGGAATAAATTTTTCCCTGGATTTGGAGATTGGTATCTGGCTAAAACATGCTATAAATCTCAAATGACAAAAGAGCCGGTTGAAGAGAATCGGAAAATAAATCTTTGGACCACCGTAAAAGGACCTTTTAAGTCTCATGGAACATTTGATAAAGAAGCTGTAAATAAGAGTTTGCAACTCTATTTCGTCATGCATCCATGGATCTTCCTGTTTGATTTTAGTTTTAATTTTAATAGGGGCATAGTATTTTAATAAAATGGCATTAAAAAAGGAAACATAATCAGGTCGATAAAAACTTCTGTGTATAAAATCCCAACTAGTTCACCCGAATCTGATGGTACAATTCGAAGTGGGATGAAACAACTCTGGTTTTAGTATCCGTCGTGAACAGGTGATTCAAACAACAGGCAAAAAAGTGCATCATTTAGCAGAAATATTAAAAATGGCCATCGACCAATAAAACCATTCGTTAAGAGCCGATGCGGACAATGAAATCTACACCTTCCCAATGCTTCGCTTCCGGCCAGTGAAAAGTGAATTTCACTTCATTTCCAGTAGAAAGTTGCGTCGTCATGAGATCAGCGCTATGAATCCCTAATCCTACATCATGTGTTTTTACATCATGAGTTGTTTGCCAATTATCAGCGCTCCAATGAATGATTGCAGGCGTCAATGTTTCGATACGGAGTATTTTGCCGGGATAGATGAAGCGAATCTTTTGATTAAACCTCCATATCATCCTTGGAGATACCGTTTTATCAATCAGATAACGTTTCACGGTTTGAGGAGGCATATCGAAGACTTTCCCGTCATGTAATGAACGTCGCAATTTGAGGTATTCTGCATGGGCCCAGACAAGAGGCATAGCCGAACCGGAAGGTTTACCCAAATACAATCCCTTTTCTGGTATATCCTGCTTATCCCAGACTTGTTCTGAAATCAGCCCATTTTCTCCTGCGAAAGATTCCATGGCGTTAAGCAGCTTCTTTGCATTTTCGACCTGACCTGCTGCCAATTCGTAATGGGCTCGTTCACCTGTCAACAAGGGCCAACCACGGCCTATTCCTGTCCCATCAAATGGCGAGCCATCTTCATGTTCCCCATAGCCATCATCATTGTAGCGATGCCATGTAGGCCCGCAAGGGGTCTCTATTTTGAGCAATGCATCTATCACTTTTACTGTATCGCGCATGCGTGGGTCATCCGCAGCGCGCAAACCAAAGCGTACTAGAGCAAGTGCATCGGGGCTTATCAGATGTTTAGTAAGCATAGTATCTTCAGCAGCCGAAACGTTTGGGATATGTACATCCTTTTGTAAACGGGATACGCCTCCTGCTTTTTGCGTCGGAACAATCCGTACATAAAACCCTTGGACGTTAAATTTACGGCACCAGTCTGTTCCAGAGACGTACATCCACTGATCGATGGATGTATTCCATACATCTGCGACCTCACGCAAGTAATTTGCAATCGATGTTTCCTGATTCAAATCGGCAAGATCAGCTGCTGCCAAGAGTGCAGCAATTTCTGCTCCAACAGTGAATTGTGAATATCCTGGATCTTCTTCCCAACGATCTTCTGGGCTAACAGGTCCATTGCGGACTAAATAGCCAGCCGCATTTCGTACCATCGGCCAAAACTGAGCTGCGCTTTCCCTCGTCAATGCCCTTTCACGCAAAGCAAAATCAACCAAAAGAATGGGCAGGGCAGTTTCATCCATTTGGATTCCAGTCCAATTGGGCGAGCCATCCACCCACATATTCTGGGGCCAATACCCTTCAGCATGTTGAGTTGACTGCAAGAAAGAAAGCATGCGACGGACATCCTCATGCGCACCGGCAGCTAGCAAGGCGCCTGCCGTTTCCACCATGTCGCGGGACCAAATAAGGTGGTAACCACCCAGGTCCTTATCTCCCTTACTAAATCCCCAAGGTATGGATAGGCTAGCTATCAGGCCCCCCGGAGGTGTTTGGGATTCATGAGTGCGTATCACAGAGAGACTCTTTCGAGAAAGGGTGTTAGGAAGGGGATCTATCTCTTTCAACGCAGTATGCCCATTTATCCAATCCTGCCACCCGGCAAGGTAGGCTTGCTTTGCCGGATCAAAACCAGCCTTAAGGCTGGCGATGGCATTGTGAGCGGCTTCTTCAGGATTCTTTGCCAAACCCAAGAGCCAATAGGAAATTACCACCCGATTTTGCAAGATCGATTTGAGCAGTGAGAGACACATTGCCCCTTTCAGCGCGCGAATATTCACAAGTCATTTGTTTGTGATCTCTTAAGTCATGCCATCCATCTGAGGGACCTACGTAGCTAACAGATCGTTTTAGCCAGGGAACGGAACAGGCAAGAGCTAATGCACAGTCTTTTCTCTGAGCAAATAATAGCTGAGTATTCTCAAATTCAGCTAGCCAAGCGGTATTATCCTGACCTTGATTCTCCAGATGTGGTGAAAGTACGACGTAGATTTTATAATCTGGTAATTGCCCTTGAAGTGGGATAAATTGCGTCTGTTGTAACACAGTATCTCGCTGAGAGTCTGTCACAATCTGTTTTTCAATGCGGTACCGATGTTCATGGCAGGTATTGACTAAACTAAATGCTGGTACGCCATCGGCCATCCAGTGCACTTGTGAATCAGTATTCCGTTTCTCTTCTGAAAAAAAATGGCTCCCATCTGTGGCGATTAATCCCATATCGCGAGTACAAGCTTGGTCAATACGGGGATAATAGATTTCATTGAAGATTCCATGGCTAAGTGTAAACCAAATATGACTCTTGTCGCTAAGGGCCGTTCCAACTCCTGTTTTAGCGCTAGAAGTCCAACGAGCAGGGACACCGGGACTGCCGGGGGCGAAATTGTTTGGTGTTGGCATGCTATATCCTTTTTGCATTTCCAATCTTTTCTACATTTCTCTATTTAAAAAATAAATATCAAAATCATGTAGATACAGTTTGTCTCCACGTACCAGTTGGCTAAAATTAAAATAATAGTTACAGTCGTGTTATCTTCGGTGAGTTGTTGTAAACATCTCATTCTTAATCAAGTTACTGATGTAATAGGCGTGGTCGAACATGAAACCAACTAGTCCTAGCATCCTGACAATCAATGGCGGTTCATCGAGCATTAAATTCGCGCTATTCGAAGCGAATAGCCCCCTGAATCGCATTCTGGGGGGCAGCATGGAGCAGATTGGACTGCCGGAACCACCTTCGTGTGAAAGGGATCGAGCCAGGCGGATCACATTTCGCGACCTACTCGCTCAGAACCATACTGCAGCGGTAGATATCTTGATGGATTGGATTGAAGAGAGGTTCGGGAAAGATGCATTGACCGCAGTGGGACATCGCATGGTACATGGTGGAAAAATATATAAGCCGCAGCGAATTACTGAGGAAATGGTTGAAGAATTGCGTCAACTTCAGTCCTTTCGATCCTGAGCATCTGCCTGAAGAGATCCTTTTGATCGAGGCATTTCATCGTCGATTTCCTGACTTCCGCAAGTAGCGTGTTTTGACACAGCTTTTCATCATGATCTGCCACGGGTAGCTAAGTTGTTACCGATTCCACGCCGTTATGAAGCGCAGGGAGTGAGGCGGTATGGGTTTCACGGGTTATCCTATGAGTTTTTAATGGGAGAACTGGCCCGCTTGGCTGGAACAGAGGCAGCACAAGGCCGGGTCATCCTCGCCCATCTCGGCAATGGTGCGAGCCTAGCTGCGGTGCGACGGTGGCAAATCTATGGATACCAGCATGAGTTTCACTCCGACAGCCGGGGTGCCGATGAGTACACGTTCAGGAGATCTTGATCCGGACTAGTTTGGTATTTGGCACGCACGGAGGGATTCGATGCAAAACAATTCAATGAGATGGTTAATTTTCAGTCGGGACTGCTTGGTGTATCGGAGATTAGTTCCGATATGCGTGACTTGCTCGATCATGAAACTCAGGATATACGGGCAGCTGAAGCGGTCGCATTGTTTTGTTATCAGGTTAAGAAATGGATCGGTGCATTTGCAGCGGCGTTAGGTGGACTGGATACACTGGTATTTGCTGGTGGTATCGGGGAGAATGCACCTACGATTCGTTCCCGGATTTGCGAAGGTTTAGGATTTCTTGGAATCGAATTCGAAGAAAAACAAAATGCAGGCAAATGAAGGAGTTATTTCTACGGCAGCCGGCCAGAGTAACTGTCCGGGTCATACATACAGATGAAGAATGGATGATAGCACATACGGTCTGTCGCGTCCTTGGACTTAGAAGTCTTAACAAAGTGAAAAACATGATAATGAAGCATGCTGTAGAAACTAGAAGTTGAAAAACTGGTAAGCCATTGTCGCCCGATCTGCTGCAAAAAATGAATGCCTATTGGCGGGCTGCGAATTACCTTTCGGTCGGCCAGATTTATCTCTATGACAATCCACTGCTGAAGGAGCCACTAAAATTATCTCATGTGAAGCCGCTAGTGGTTGGACACTGGGGCACAACACCGGGCCAGAATTTCATCTATGTGCATTTGAACCGGGTCATCAAGAAATATGACTTGAATATGTTCTACATCGCCGGTCCTGGCCACGGCGGCCCGGCATTAGTGGCGAAATACTTATCTCGAAGGCACCTATAGTGAGATTTATCCGAACATCAGCCAGGATGAAGCGGGCTTAAAAAAACTGTTCACGCAATTTTCGTTTCCCGGTGGGATTTCCAGCCATGTTGCGCCGACAACACCAGGGTCGATTCACGAAGGGGGTGAGCTAGGGTATTCACTCAGCCATGCCTTTGGTGCTGCATTCGACAATCCCGATCTGATCGTCGCTTGTGTGATTGGCGATGGTGAAGCAGAAACTGGCCCTTTGGCGACCGCATGGCAATCCAATAAATTTCTCAATCCAATTACCGATGGAGCTGTGCTGCCGATCCTACACCTAAATGGTTACAAGATCAGCAATCCGACTATCTTGGCTCGCATCGAGCATGAGGAATTGGAACAATTTTTCCGAGGCTGCGGCTGGACGCCTTATTTTGTGGAAGGTGATGAACCGGAAGAGATGCATCAACTCATGGCCGGTACTTTGGAAAAAGTCATCGAGGAGATTCGGCAGATCCAAAGCAACGCACGCAACAAGAATGACACTACTCGGCCACGCTGGCCAATGATCGTCCTGAGATCACCAAAGGGTTGGACTGGGCCAAAAGTTAGTTGATGGTCTGCAAATTGAAGGGACATTCCGAGCACATCAAGTGCCGCTTCTGGTAGATGCCGAGCATCCCGATCATGTTCAAGCAGCTTGAAAGCTGGATGAAAAGCTACAAGGCAGAGGAACTATTCGATGAGAATGGGCAGGCTTATACCGGAATTAGCTGAGCTTGCGCCTAAGGGTGACCGGCGGATGGGCGCCAATCCTCATGCCAATGGTGGTATTTTGCTGCGCGATCTGCGTAATGCCGGACTTTCACGATCACGCGGTGAATGTGCCGTCTCCTGGCGCTGTCATGGCTCAAGACACGCTCGTGCTGGGCAAGTTCCTTCGTGATGTGGCCAAGCTGAATCAGGATCAACGTAATTTTCGTATTTTCGGTCCCGATGAGACACTCTCGAATCTTTTGGGTGCAGTCTTTGAAGTCACTAATCGTCAATGGGACGCTCGGGAAGTAAAAAATGATGAATTTCTCGCACCCGCAGGACAAGTGCTGGATTCGATGCTCAGCGAGCACCAGTGCGAGGGATGGCTAGAAGGATATTTGTTAACCGGGCGGCATGGGCTGTTTAACAGTTATGAAGCCTTCATTCGTATCGTCGATTCGATGTTCAGCCAGCATGCCAAATGGCTGAAGGTAACATTGGAATTGCCCTGGCGCCGGAAGATCGCATCGTTGAACTACCTGCTTGCCTCTCACGTCTGGCAGCAGGATCACAATGGATTCACACACCAAGATCCCGGTTTCATTGACCACGTGATCAATAAAAAGGCCGATATCGTACGCGTTTATCTACCCCCCGATGCCAATTGCCTACTCTCGGTCTTTGATCACTGCCTGCGCAGCCGACATTACGTCAATGTGGTGGTAGCCGGCAAACATGCTCTCCCTCAATGGTTGACTATGGACGCTGCAATTGTCCATTGCACGGAAGGAATTGGCATCTGGCAATGGGCTAGCAATGACCAGAATGCTGAGCCAGACGTGGTGATGGGCTGCTGCGGAGATACTCCCACACTGGAGATCTTGGCTGCTGTTTCCATTCTCCGCCAGCATCTACCCGATCTGAAAATCCGGGTGATCAATGTCGTCGATCTGATGAAGTTGCAGTCTCAGAGCGAGCATCCGCATGGTCTAAGCGACAAGGATTACGATTCTCTATTCACCAAAGATAAGCACATCATCTTCGGCTTTCATGGATACCCATGGCTGATCCACCGATTGACCTACCGCCGGACCAACCGCAACCTCCATGTTCGTGGCTATAAAGAAGAGGGCACCATCACGACTCCCTTCGATTTGAGAGTGCAAAACGACCTGGATCGCTTTCATTTAGTGCAAGATGTGGTCGATCGCCTGCCCCATTTAGGTGGTAAGGGGGCTTATTTGAAGCAGATGATGCAAGACAAGCTCATCGAGCACAAGCACTATGTCGATAAGCACGGCCAGGACATGCCGGAAATTCGGAATTGGAAATGGAAGGGATGATAGTGCGATGGCGTTGCGATTGATTGAGATAGTGTTGCAGGCTAATTCTCCTATTACAAAAGAGTAGAATATGACTATGGAAGCGCTAATAGATATCGCGAAAATGTTAGTTGCTGGAGACAAGGGTCTTCTGGCAATGGATGAAAGTAATCCAACCTGTAACAAACGATTTGCCAAGTTGAGGAATTCCCGAGACTGAGGAGAACAGACGATGCCTATCGAGAGTTAATTGTAACAACACCTGGTCTTAGTGAGTGCATTAGCGGTGTGATTCTTTACGATGAGACAATCCGTCAACAGAAGAAAGATGGAACTCCATTTGTTAAGGTTATCACCGATGCAGGAATTATTCCCGGCATTAAAGTTGAACTGGTGCAAAGGACATGGCAGGTCATCCTGGAGAAAAAATAACTGAGGGTCTCGATAGATTGCGCGACGTTTGGCTGAATATTCTCAAATGGGCGCCCGTTTTTGCTAAGTGGCGCGCGGTGATTGCAATAGGCGATAGTATTCCAAGTCGAGGTTGCATCGAGGCAAATGCATAGGCATTGGCTCGCTATGCCGCATTATGCCAGGAGGCTGGACTGGTACCCATCATAGAGCCGGAAGTGCTCATGGATGGCGAGCATACATTAGAAAGATGCTTCGAGGTAACAGAGGAAGTCTTACGAATAGTTTTCAATCAACTTTACACGCAAGGTGTGATGCTGGAGGGGATGATCCTTAAGCCCAATATGGTGCTTCCTGGATTGACTTGTCCCAAGCAAGAAACGGTGGATGAGGTGGCTGATACCACAGTAAAATGTCTCTTGCGAGCTGTCCCGGCTGCTGTTCCTGGCATTGCGTTCTTGTCAGGTGGACAAAGCTGTGAATTGGCTTCGGCCCGTTTGAATGCCATGAATGTTAGATTCAAGTCACGACTCCCTTGGGCGCTTGGCGTTTTCATTTGCGCGCGCCATCCAACAACCTGCTTTGGAGATTTGGCAAGGCAAAGAAGCCAACGTGCCCGCAGCACAAGAAGCTCTTATATCATCGAGCTAAATGCAATCGGGCTGCACGCCGTGGTGAATACACTCCCTCGATGGAAAGGGTATGAGATAGTAATAACAGAGATACCATTATGGGATCAAATTGGCCAGCCCAGGATCAAATCGAAGTCCGATACGAAGGATGATTTAAAATCCCTACCCTTGCGGAGGTGGAGAAAAAATTGGGTTCTTCGCCGGAGGGCCTTAGCGAGGCCGAGGCGCAGAAACGACTGACCCAATATGGACCTAACGAGATTGAAGAAAAGAAAACCAATTCCGTTCCTGAAATTCCTCTCCTATTTTTGGGGTCCCATCCCGTGGATGATTGAAGTAGCCGTGATTTTATCTGGAGTGGTTCGACACTGGCCCGATTTTTTCATTATCCTCATTTTGCTTTTTGCTAATGCCGTAGTCGGATTCTGGGAAGAACACAAAGCGGCCAATGCCATTGCTGCTCTGAAGGCCCAGCTTGCGATCAAGGCCCGGGTGAAACGCGATGGGAAGTGGATTACTCCCGCGGCGCGTGAGTTGGTTCCAGGTGATCTCATCCGATTGCGGCATGGGCGACATTGTTCCGGCGGATGCGCGGCTCCTGGATGGAGATCCGGTAGAGGTGGATCAATCTGCGCTGACGGGAGAATCATTGCCCGTCGAGAAGAAATCTGGCGAGGCGGTATTTTCAGGATCGATCGTCCGCCAGGGTGAAATCGGCGCATTGGTCTATGCTACTGGAACGAATACTTACTTCGGTAAGACGGCGCAGCTGGTACAGGAAGCACATACCGTCAGCCATTTTCAAAAGGCCGTTTTGAAGATCGGCAATTACCTGATCATTCTTGCGGCTGTTATGGTGGCGGTAATTATTACCGTAGCGATCTTCCGCGGCGATCCGATTCTCACCACACTGCAATTTGCCCTTGTACTGACCGTGGCCGCTATTCCTGTGGCAATGCCGACGGTTTTATCGGTGACGATGGCAGTCGGTGCGCGCCTCCTTGCCAAAGAAACAGGCGATTGTGAGCAAGTTAGTGGCTATTGAGGAATTGGCAGGCGTGGATATCCTATGCGCGGACAAGACTGGCACCTTGACCCAAAACAAGCTGACGCTGGGCGATCCATTCAGCGTGAACAATATTCCAGCCGAACAAGTGATTCTCAATGCTGCGCTGGCATCGCGCGCGGACAATAACGATACCATTGATCTGGCTGTTCTTGGTGGCCTGAAAAACAAAGATGCGTTGAAAGACTATCAGGTGATCCATTTTCAACCATTCGATCCAGTGCATAAACGCACCGAAGCCACAGTCAAGAGTGCAGATGGAAAACAGTTCAAAGTGACGAAGGGCGCACCTCAGGTGATTTTGGCATTGTCGGCCAATGCTGGACAGGTGAAGGATGCTGTCGAGAAAGCTAGTAGACGAATTCGCTGCACGTGGCTTTCGTTCGCTTGGCGTAGCGCGGGCCGATGGAGATGGCGGGTGGCAGTTTATCGGTGTGTTGCCCCTGTTCGATCCACCACGAGAAGATGCCAAAGCAACGATTGCGACCGCAGGGCAAATGGGCGTAAAGATCAAGATGGTTACGGGCGATCAACTGGCCATTGCCAAGGAAACTGCCAAAAAATTAGGCATGGGTACAAATATCCTTGATGCCGCAGTCTTTAGGCGACTCAAAGCAGTCAGGAGACCGCAGAGACTGCTGAATCCATCGAGAAGGCCGACGGTTTTGCTCAAGTGTTCCCGGAACATAAGTTCCACATTGTGGATGTCCTGCAAAAACGGGGCCATATGGTTGGCATGACAGGAGATGGGGTAAATGATGCCCCTGCTCTGAAGAAAGCCGACTGCGGCATTGCCGTTTCTGGTGCGACAGATGCAGCGCGTGCAGCAGCCTCCATCGTGCTGATGAAGCCCGGCCTATCGGTAATCATCGATGCCATCAAGGAGAGCCGGAAAATATTCCAGCGGATGAATAGCTACGCGATCTACCGTATTGCCGAGACATTGCGCGTACTGCTTTTCATGACAGCAGCGATCCTGATCTTTAACTTTTATCCCTTGACAGCCGTGATGATCGTGATGCTGGCGTTGCTCAATGACGGCGCTATCCTGTCTATTGCCTATGACAACGTTCATTACAAGGATCAGCCTGAAGCCTGGAATATGCGTATGGTACTGGGGATTGCCACCGTGCTGGGCATCATCGGCCCCGTGGCTGCATTCGGTTTGTTCTATCTTGGGCGACGTGTTTTTCACCTCGACCATAAGCATCTCCAGCCGATGATGTATCTGATGCTTTCCGTTGCCGGGCATCTGACAATTTTCCTTACCCGCACGCGCGGTCCTTTCTGGTCTATACGCCCTGCGCGGATTTTATGGATGGCCGTATTCGGCACACAAATCATGGCAACATTCATCGCAGTCTACGGATTTCTTATGCCACCACTTGGCTGGAAATGGGCCGGATTTGTATGGGGATATGCACTGATATGGGCCTTCTTGAGTGACCGCGTGAAATTGCTCGCGTATCGGATTTTTGATCCAATTAAAATCTAAAAAACCATCCGATTTGACACCGCAGATCGCCAAGCGTGCGTATGAACTATACGAGCAACGGGGCCGTCAAGATGGAGAGAGCGGTTCAAGATTGGCTCCAGGCGGAACATGAAATACAGAAAGATAAATCACATAAAGAGAAATTGCCAAAATGACTCCAGACTCCAACTCATTTGATTCAAGCATTGGCATATCATTTGCTGGAACAAGCGTAATAACATTTATTATTGACGGCATACCATGCTTTGGTGGTCTGTATTTTTTTTGATTGCCGCAATCGTGGCAGCAATTTTTGCCTTTGGAGAGATTCTCGTTGGCGCAAAATCAATTGCCAGATTTTTTTTCTGGGCTTTTCTGGCTCTGTTCTTTGTCAGTATAATTTTCTATACCTACACCCTGCCTTAAGTTGTGTTTGTTTAAGGAATAGTAAATGAAAATTTTTGTAAGAGAAACATCATCTGAAAGTTTCTCAAGGTAAAAGAAAGAATCTGCCATTGTTAGTGAGTGTGTTCGAATTTGTGTTCTTCAAACTGAAGTAAAGAAAGTAATAGCAATACTTGAAAAAGTCTATTCACAATAGACTCTGTTATTTCTTCTAATTCAATAAGACCATGGCAAACATTATTGCGTATGTTCCAGCCCAAGGGGCTAGTTAATAATAACTTGAAATAGGTAAGAAGGTTATCGTCAAAAGCATTTTTAAGTTCATCTTTTTCAAGGATAGCACCCAAAGTCAAAAGTTGAAAACCTCCATTCTGATCTAACCTGTAAGTTACTCACCCTGCAATTCCACAAGAGTTGGCAGTATGTGCTCGATTTGAGGAATCAGTATGTAAGCAGCAGAAAAAAAATCCTTGTTTAAGAAAAAATTCAAACCCTTTGCTAGCGCATTTTTCCTCTTAGAAATTTGAGAAATACGAAATAACTTTTTTGAAAAAAAATGATCTATAAGATCATCAACATGAACATTAAATGTTGATATGACATTTTTAAGAATGTCGTTCAAAAATACGGTCAATATTGCTATGTCCTGCGACATTTGCAACAGAACATGGCTATCTAAATCCTCAGCAATAGGCTTCACTCTTGCTAAAGTTCGGCCTTGTTTATCCTGCTTATTAATGCCAATAAGAAACGTCAATGGGTATTGCTTAAACAGCTCCTGAACGGTGTGCGCAGCTTGCTCTTTTTTGAGGAAGGAAACTTATAGCCATTGTCTCAAGGGCACTTGATAAAGACCCCTTCACAAACTCCTCTGCATATTTTTGATATTCTGCAGCAGAAATAGTTGTTTTTGCCTCTACGATATGCAAATCTTCAGGAGGTAATTCTTGGATAGCTCTCAAAATTTTCTGTTTGAAAGATTTACCTAAACCAAATCTTTGGAAAATATGCAAAGCTTCTCTCAGCCAAGCCTCCGCAACCATCGGTGATACTTTTTTTGCAGCAACTAATACTTCTTCTCCATATACGGATAAAACTTCTTCAATTTGCTGAGGTTGTCGAGGGATATGCTTATTTAAATAATAGTCGGCGAGCCTTTCGGCCGCTTGATGCAATCCAAAGATATTATTACTAGCGCTTTTCAAGCGCACAAATCTTTCTTTTAGTCGTTCAATAATAAGGTTAGTTTGTTCTGTGGAAAGTAATTTTGACACTTTTTTATCATCTACTAAAAGATCATAACTAAATCCCCAAGTTCCAAGTTGTTGATCTACAGCATACAAAGACTCAAAGTCGATGATTTTGTTGATCAAGGCTGTGATTCTTTGTATATCAGAGATTTGCATGGCAATATTTAAGCCTCTCGCAAGAGCAATCTTTCCTTCTACGGCGGGGAATTTAAAAGGTATAGCTCTTGAGCAAAGGGCAATTGTCTGATCGACTGCTTCTTGTGCAAATTTTACATCTGCTCCAGAGCCTGTGACTGATTTGGTGAGATCCCAAACTAAGTCAGAATATCTTAACCGTAGGGCAGGGTGTTGAGCATACTTGCATCGATCTTGCCAATATTCGAGAACCTCAGGTGTCAGAACCGAAATGGATGGATTTTCAAAAACGGAGCCATCATCATGTTTGCACCTGAAGTACGGACCATAGTAGTTATTTATACCCGCATTTTTGGCAAACAAAAATGCCAATGATTCAGCGCGGAATGCAAATTCCTCGTTGATTTTAGGTTGTTGTTCTGCTAACTGACGAAGTCTATCAGATATTTCAGCTTCACTGAATGGATCTGTTTTGGATTCATAATCCAAAAATATTGATTCTACACTTTTCATAATTTTAGAAATGATCCCTATCTGAAGCATCCTCAGTTCTATGTTCTGTTAGTTTTGCTTCAATTTCAGCTGCGGTGGGTAATGTGCCCTCGAGTTCTTTAGGAAGGGTATCTAAAATGGTCACTTCATATTCAGAAACACCCATGGGCATTGTACTTCGTTCTAAAGAGTATTCAACTTTTAAATCATTCTTTGTGCGGCAAATAATCATCCCTATCGATGGGTTATCTGAGGGATGTTTGATTTGTCGATCCACTGCAGCGAGGTAAAAATTCAATTTCCCTGCATATTCTGGTTTGAAGTCAGTCGTTTTTAATTCTACTACACAAAAGCAGCGTAGCTTGATGTGGTAGAAAAGCATGTCTAAATAATAGTCATCTCCTGCGATCTCGATGTGATACTGTCTGCCAATGAAAGCGAATCCCTGTCCTAGTTCTAAAATCAACTTTTCTAAATTATCGATAAGCCCACGCTCAAGTTCTTTTTCAACATAATCATTGGTGAGAGACAAAAACCCAAAATTATAGGGACTTTTTAAAATATCAATAGCTAAACGAGAGTGGGGATCGGGTAGGCATGTCTTAAAGTTTGTAACGGCTTTTCCCTGTCTTTTGTAAAGATTTGATTTAATAGCCTCTTCTAATGCTCTTCCACTCCATCCCTTTTGCAGTACCTGATGGGCATACCAATTTCGAGTATCTGGATCCTTTAACTTCTCTATTAGCAGGATGTTATGCCACCATGGAATTTGTGCAAGCAGTGTCTGCACAAATTGCGGATCAGGGTAAATTTCGGCAAACTTGCGCATGTATTTTAAATTTCTAACTGAGAATCCAGAAATTCCCGGAAACTCGGTAGCTAAATCTTTAGCCATCCGGTCAATTATTTTTGCACCCCATCCCTCTTTATTCTGCTTTTCAAGAATAGATTTACCAATCGACCAATAGAGTTTTACTAACTCGCTATTGACAGATAGGCTAGCACGCAATTGGGCTTCTAGGATTTTTTTCTTAATCTCTTCAAAAAAATCTTTGTAATTGATTGGGAGAAGTTGTGAAGAATTGGGCTCAGCAAAAAGATTTGTTGTCATAATATAATGGGTTTGTAAATCGAGGAATTTTTCCATACCGATCGAGAGAAGTCAATATTTTCATGTGGAGTATCTGATAACGCATGTATTATTTAAGATGGATGCAGTCTTAAAAATTTCTGTATTGGTAAGGAGCTAACGGAGACATGAAGTTATCATAGGCTGCCCTGCCTTTTTTGCGTTGAGCTTCTTCATCAGCATGATTTTTTGCATTCGCTGCTCGTAAGCTGAGAGCAAGATAGCGAAAAGCATCCGCACCATCGCTAGAAAAGTCATGGACAGGTTTATCACTCCAGCATCCATGCCGTTCATTCCATTCTTTTTTGTAATTTTCAAGTGCTCGAATCCCTTTTTCACATTTTGCTTCGTCAAACCAGCAACGGTTGAAAATGGCTCGCACAGCATCGATGCCTTCTTGGAGACTCAATTTAGGAACGGGAGTCAAAGTAATGCCATGGTTGCGTGCGATTTGGATGCGATTAAGGCCACTTCCATATTCATGATTATTAGCATCGTGAGGAACGAAGTATTTCTGCGTAAAATAAGGCTTATCTTTTAAAATTTTAAGATAATGTGTCAGTGGCTCTCCCGACATTTCATAGTAATCTATCAAATGCACTTCCTGTCCTAGAATTTGATACCACCAGATCGCTGTTGAATCGTTAAATCCTAAATCCATGGAGACAAAGGCAGGTACTGTTTCGTCGTAGACAACTCGTCCAATTCGTTTTTCAGCTCTGGCTTTTGCAATATATTTGCCATAATACAAACCCTCTGTGGAAGCCTGGAAAGCTTCATCTGGGGTGCTTGGATATTCTCGCTTCATATCCTCATGCTGTGTGACGTATTTTTTGGCATACCAGCTCATTTGAGAGGGGTGCAGGGTGATTTTGTGTACTTCATGTAACTCCTTGAAGTACTCAAATAAGTCGGGAGGAATAGTCACTGCGTTCTCAATCCAATACTCCCTATTCCTGAACCAAGGGAAAAAGAAAAATTTGAAATCCAGCGGGGTTAATTCTATTTCAGAGTCTTTTAAAGCTTGCGCTCTCTTACACATTTCATAAAAATAACCCTCCCTCCCTTCGGCTGTCGATTCGATGAAGCAATACTGACCAGATGCTAACGTATTCAATGAGCCCGTGACGATTTCTCGTGCTTTATCAGGAAATTTAGCGCATATCTTCCCAAATTCCGAAATGTGCAAATATTGAAATGTGCTCGATCTCAAAGACATACCCACTCTCAATGAAGAGCCATTGGAAAATTGGATCATCTGGGCGGTGTCCATGTTTGATTGACGCAGTGCTTTCAGTTCTTCAGGCAGATTGTCATATGCAAATTTTGCACGGCGAAACAGCTGCTGAGCATCTTCGAGGGTATGTGCAATGATCCCTGCTGAAACGTTGGAGTTGAATAAGCAACGATCGAGGAACAGAAGGCAAATGAACGTTGAAATGCCCAACTGTCTGGCTTTAAGAATGAGATTACAATGGTGGATCCCATTATACAGCTCTTCCTGTGCCCAATTCATTTGAAATCGAACTTTATTGCCTTGCTTATCAATGATGTAGTAGAGATTGTTGAGTCTCCATCTTGGATTTGCAAGGAGCATCTGAGCAACGTCGATTTCTTCAGTTTTCATGGTTAAGAAGCTCTTTTGAGGCACCATCGATACGATTTAGAACAAAGGCAAGAGGATTGCCAGTATCGCCTGAAACCTGCTGACGATCGGTCCAACCACAAGTATTTGCTAAAACTAGCTTCGTGATACTTGCGTTATAGAGATTCAGCAAACCCCCTTTGATTAGCTTCGATTGCTGCCAATGTTGAGCCCGCCTATACACTCCAGAAAACTTTTCATTTTCTTTAGCCCATATTGCAAGTAGGTCGGGATCATAGCTTCGTTCCAGAGCAAAATCTTTAAACCAGACGCTATCGGGTCGCTGCATCCATTCCTCAAATGCAGTGGCTTCGTCTTCGATAAACTGTGCAGTGTACATTTTAGGACGACCCCCATTTTCACTGCCTGGATATGCGGTATGACCTTTTGGAGCTGGCATGTTGCCCATATGTAAAAATTGCTTTGATTTAATTTTTTTATATCACAATTTTCTTATTTTTTCAAAAAAAACTAGCGCGGATGTGATTGATTTTTAAATATTTTAATGAATTTTATTTAAGTATTTCTAAAACCCATTCTCTAATGTCCAATCCTTGTTGAATGGCCTCACCGATGTCTTTTCCCACAGGGGTAGGACATGCTTCTGATGCAGGATATAGTTTTTGCCATTTGGTAAGCATAGCAATGCCACCCTCATCATTGTCGTGACATATCAACACTTTTCTTCTTTTCGCCCAGTAATCTGTCACAATATCTGGATTTTTTGTATTGCTACCAACAGCCACAACAAAAAGCAAGTCGCTACAAACATGATGCAGAGCCAAGGCGTCAAATTCACTTTCCACAATCATCATGATCGGCTTCTGAGTATTTCCAACGATGTTTAAGCCATTCATAGATCCTGGCATCGCCCAATACTTGGGAAATTTTGCATCTTTATACCATCCTTCTCTTCGGATTTTGATACGAATAACCTGCCCTGAAGGCTCTGTAGTTGGAATGACAATTCCTATCGGGATTTTTATTTCTGGCTTATCATCTATTTCAAACTCTGAGCCAGATAATGTGATCTTACGGTCACAAAATCCTATGCCATAATTTTTAATGGCTTCTTCAGGAATACCCCTTTTAGTTAACCATTGTATTTGTGCAGGATGATTCCAAATCATTTTATGAGCCCATGCTACGCAATCATTAGCTCTTTTTAGCCATTTTTCACTCGGTGCATGCAGAATCGGAGTCACAAATGTTTTGTTGTCGACAGTTGAGAAGAGTGACCTTCTGTGCGAAATATTTAATTTTTTCGCTATCTCTTTAAATGGCACACTCAAAAAGTCTACATAAAATTGAATTGTGTCACCCCTTACCTGGCACTGTCGACATTTATAATATCCAATGCAATTTTTCATTTGTCTGTTAGGCTGGATATAACATCTATCATGACCTCCGCATGCAGGGCAGGATCAATGATATTCTCCTCCATGAGTAGCTGATACCCTTTTTGGATCTAACCCAATCTCTCTAAATAACTGTAGCAAGTCCATAATTCCTCTAACTCGTTATCTATAAAGTCTTTAGCAAAATGAATTATGAAAATCATGACAAAATGACACAATTTTCTATCTTGTTATCTGCATATTTTTCTAATTTAGCTTGAATTGATGCGAGAATGGTGAATATTGTGTCATTTGTGTCATTAAAAGATTTAACAATCTTATTATCAGTTGTTAATAAAATGACAAAATTGTGACAGCTGTATGACGGAAGTGACGAATACAATGCTGAACCCCCGCTCACTTTTGGTACCCCATAGCATCGTTTTCATCATTGAGAAGTTTGATCCCTTTCCATAATCGATACTGACCTGTCCTTCCATCAACCTCTTCTCCAAATTTATGAATCAAATAATTCGCCATTTCATTTTTGTTGGGCTTAGCATAACCGTTAGAATCGCAAAACTTTTCCAGTGCTTGACGCATTTTGTTTTTTTGTGTGGAAAAAGCTGCATCCAAAATGCATTTTTCGTCTAAGAAATGTCCAATTACATCATTTTCTTTTCGGTAGTTTTCTGTTTCCTGAAGGACAATGCTTGGGATTAAAAGACCGTCTGTTTGATATTTAATACATCCAAGAATTGCCAAGCGAGAATGCTTTCAGTTTCCTTGAATAACTTTTCTTTAAATCCAGGATCTAACAACCGCTCGTGAGGGTCTTTTGGTTCTGCGACAAAGTGCGCATTGAATGGAATTAAATAGGTTCTAGACCAGAGAGCCTGGTCATCGGCAGGTGCCTCAGGCTTATAATTTGTTTGGATGAACATTGTATGCGATGGCTTTATTGCAAGGTCAACATTGGAATAGAGGCGCCTACAGGGGATCGTGTCTCTTCCACTATAGTTTTTCACTTTGGCTGCATCGATTGTCTTACCCTTATTAATTTCAGAAAATATTGCAAAGCGGACACCTTGAAGGTTTGCAAGTTCTGGACTTGGACTATTTGAATTCTGAGTATTTTTTTGTAATAAAAGCATTTCAGAAGGAAAAGTTCTGGCTAATTTTCCCAATACTCTCTCCAAGGCTTGTAGCAAGGTTCCTTTTCCATTGCGGCCTTGTGCTCCATAAAGAAAGAAAACTTTTTCTTCTTTTGCATCACCAAGAAGAGCTGATCCAAGACAACAGGCTAAAAAGTCCATCAACTCCTCATCTTCGAGTGTAATATCTTGGATGAATTTATCGAATAATGCGCTATTAGCAATTGGAATATAAGGAGTTGGACACACCGTGCGCAGGTATCTTGCTGGTAGGTGAGGTAAAATGTCACCTGTTTTTAAATCAACAAGACCATTACTGCAGGGAAGAAATCCTGGACAATGATCCCAAGTGCCTTTGAAAGAGACTTCTGTGCTAATGAATGTAAAAACAGCACTATAACGTTTAGCAGTACGCAAAGTAGATGCTCTTTTTTTAATAGCATTTATAGTGTTTGCTTCATTTACATAAGAGGCAGCCCATTCATATAACTTTTCAACCTCTTTCATGTCTTGGTAACGTTGTCGAGCGAAATCTATTTCCCAATGAGTGCCATTCCAAACATAAAATGCTCCATTTTTCCCTTCAGAGCTGTCAAAAACATATTTATCCTTATGCAGATAAATAAATAATTCGGCATCTCCTCGTTCATTTCTATCTAGAGCATCCAAGACCATTTGGAGCTTCTTATCATTTGCGTTCTCTTCTTCAAGTCGAGCCGCGTTTGCTTGTATTTCAAGAATCCTGCTCATCTCAGAAGCATTTGTAAAGAGTTCAGGATTAGTTTTTAAGATTTCTTTTAGAGAACTACCAAGAGAAAAGGCTTGAGCTTCTAATAAAGAATTTTTCTCATTCCTAAGATCCTTTCTTTCGATTAGAAGCTTTTCTATTGATTCTCTTCCGGATTTATTATTAACGAATTTGTTATTAACTGTTTGCATTTATTAAACACTTGTTGAGCAGCGCTTTCAATTATCTCTTTTTTCCTTGGCAATCAATCCATTCATCAAAAAGATCGATTCTGAGAAGTAAGCGCTTGCCGATTCTCCTAACTGCCTTTTCAAGGCCATTTTTGTGGCGCTTATGCAACAAGTGTCGCAATTGACCTTCAGTGAATGGATATCGTTCGCTACTAACGATTTGTTCAGGGTACCAAAATTCATAGCTGGACATAGATTCTCCTATTTTTGAATATGTCCTAATAATAGCCGATGTTTTTGGTAGAGTCGATTAAAGCCGTGGGAGTACGACCAACACTTTTTGGCAGTCTAGGGTGATAGAGAAGTGACAAGTTGCTGATATCTATGGCCTGGCACTTCTTGAGGCAGACTCATGAATGTAAGGAAGGTAATTTTACCAGGATAAGGCAGGTTAGCCTGTTCAATAGCTCTGCGTAATACTCTGTCTAAGCAGCTTTGTGGAGCTAAAAAGAAAAGCGAGGATTTGGGCTGGCCGAGTAATTGGAGATAATCATGTAAGAAAAAGGAAATGGGTGCTTCTTTTTTTCCAAATGATGTGAGTAAGGATAACGCAGGAAGTGGTTGAGATGGTGATAAATCAGATAAGGATAATTCACGTATTTGATTGATTTCTGAAGTTATGCGAGAAAAAGCACAGGTCAAACATATCCATAGCAAACCGAGCGCCTGAGCTGCATTTCTTTGAGCATCCCTTCTCCCTGTTAAAACTATTGAGATCAGGTTTTGAATGATCTTGACAACGCTAAATTGATCAATGGGATATTTTTGTGGTTTCACAAGACGAATCAGGCAATTGCCTTGCACATTCTTCTCAAGAGGGAGTATGTTATTTAAATGGTGTAAATCTTTATAATTTAGTTCATTACGAATGAAGTTTGCAAAACTGTTGAGGGATTCCCACCATTTTCCATCTTTCTCCTTGGGTAAAATCTCATGAGATAGTTGTTGCAAATACTCAAGTAAATCGATCCCCTTACGCGGATAAGAAATAATGTCGTATCGAATTTTGAGATCATCTGCTTGCTCGAACCATTTCTCATACCACTTAGCTGCAGATTCTAAAAAGAGAGGCGGTATTTGATCTTCTAACGTTTCGGCAGGGAACATGTCGTTCAAATAGCCTTGCGCATCTCTATCAAGGTGTTGGCGAATAAAATTCACAAAACTATTTACGGATTCATACCACTGTTCATCTCTATTTTTAGATAAAAATTCATAGGATAACCGTTGCAAATACTCAAGCAAGGTAGTTTCTGCATTATCTTTGCAAGAGCGAGAAGTTATATTTAATTGACTTTTAGGATCATGTGCATGATTGCGCCATTCTTCATGCCATCTTGTAGCAGATTCTAAAAAGAGAGGCGGTATGCGCCTCTCTATTTTTGCCTTTGTCATCAAAGGCAGATAATGATCTGTGGCAAACATCCAACAGCGAGCTTGTTCTATTTCAGAGAAATTAACCCCTGATCCAAGCTCAGGGGAGATGGAGCCATCAGGATGGCCCATTGTGTTTATTCGGAAAGCGATTTTGGCTTGTAAATTTTTGAGAACTGCTTTGATTGGAGTGATGTTGTAGCTCATTCGGCTTGCTCCAAAATTCGAGAAGAAGCTTCTTCGCTAAGATGGCGCACATCTCGTACATCAAGATGTGTATAAACTTCAAGCATTTGGATCGTTTTATGACCAAGTGCAGTTTTTAATTGAAGACTATTGGCTCCAGATTTTGCTGCTGCAGTTGTAAAATGATGTCGTGTTCCATGAAATACAAAATTTTCGATATCGGCTTGTTTTAAGGCAGTTTTCCATGCTTTACTGATATCAATCTTCCCAAAAGCGGTTTTGCTTGCAAAAACTAAAGGTTTTGAGGGGTCGCGGTTTTGGTAAATGGATTTCAGCTCTTGAACAACAACATCTACCAGGGGCACACTGCGTGCTTCCCCATTTTTAGTTTCGGTGAAATGTGCCACTTTGTTTTGAAGATCGACTTGATCCCAAGATAATCCTAAAATTTCGCCCTTGCGAGCACCTGTAGTCAAGGAGAAGAGAACAATGCAATAAAGATAAGGATTTTTACTGTTACGGCAAGCTTCAAGCAACCTCTGGACTTCATTGTTTATCAATGGACGTCGTTTTTTTGTAAATTCTTTTAGCTTTATTAGGTTAGAACAAGGGTTTTCATCGATCCATCGCAATTGACGGCATCCATAAGTCAATGCTCCTGAAAGTGAAGCAATGTATCGGTTTACTGTAGACGCTGTGCGCCCTTTTCCTTTTGGTGTTGGTGTACTGAGGAGCAGTTGTCTTTCTTCAGTTAGCCGCTCTGGAGTCACATGGAAGAGGAAGTAAGTACCAAGTCGTTTTTTCCAGTAATTGAGGTGACGTAGTGTATCTTTTGACGAGCTATGGTGTTCTAAGGTTCCACTGGTGATATAGCGATCGACTAGATCGCCAAAGGTATTCTTTTGTTTGTATCTTTTGAAATTGAAACGCCCATTTCTAATCTCAAGCTTCTGTTTCTGCCGCCCAATCCCTAGCTTCTTCTATGCGATCGACAATTTTGCAAACGGTATCATGCCCTTTGATGCGAATCAGTACTTTCCAACCAGGAAGTGTTTTGCCATTTTTATCTTTTCTTCTAGTAATGGTTGCCATAACTCAAACCTCATTTTGTTAATTGATTTGAGCGGCCGAAAATGCTGGATAGTGCTGGTTAGATTTTTTTTCACTGTACCGCATTTGTACCGCAAGACTGAAAACTAGCGAGTTACACTAATTTTTTCAATCTCAATCTTGCTCACAGATGCTCGTCAGTGCTGGATAAAGGTTGGGGCAACCTGGATTTGAACCAGGGACCGACGGGTTATGAGTCCGCTGCTCTAACCGCTGAGCTATTGCCCCGGAGGGGACATGGTAGCGGGGGGCTGTTTTTTTGTGGAGAAAAAGAGCGGTGGGACGATATAACTCGTTTTTTATGAGACATTGGTTACTTGGTTCTGTGATTTTTTGGTGCGCGGTGGTGGTGGCCGAGGATTGTAGTGTCTCCAATTATTATTGTAATGATGCGATACCGAGGACAAGAGCTGATAATATTCCGCAAACTCATCTGATCGATATGAGCGACGAGTACCTGACGGGGTATATCCAGGCTCTCGTCGATATGAATTACTATGAGTTTGAGGTGAGTACCATTGTCAGTGGGGGAGTCGTCTATGTCTTCAATCTGCCGTACAATGAGGTGATCGCTAATAGTATCTTGTGCTTTATCTATGACATCCCCGGTGTGAGCTCTATCCAGAGAGTCAACTGCCCTCCTGACGATTTCATCTGCGCTCTGGAAGAATATAACCCTCAAGCTGCACAAAATATCGCGGACTCTCAATCCTATTTGGCCATGTGCGAAAATCCAGCCGATAGTTGCTCGATTCGGGGAATTTGGTTTCCCCAAAACACAGTGCTCTTTCAGCCGCTCGTCGCCGATCCCAGGCAAGTCACCAATGGTGCTGCGCTACGCTTCAATGACCGTGTCATTGGGAAACATGTAGGAGCGGTCTTTTTTGGGGATGACTTCATCTTTCTGCGCTTGAAAGATATCTTGTACTGGCGTGGGGACATGGATTTGGGAATTGAGGCGGGGATTTTTTCTACTTTCCATCTTGATAAACCGAAAGCGTGCATGTTCAACACCGACTTCTATGTAGCAGCGCTGGTCACTTATGCGTTTGACCGCTGGTCTTTCCGCTTCAGACTCTGGCACCTCTCCTCTCACATCGGTGATGAGTTTCTCATCGCCAATCCTGGTTTCGACCGTCGTAACTTGAGCGATGAAGGGGTCGATTTCTTCGCCTCCTATCAGTGGGGCCAAGCGATCCGCCTCTATGCCGGTATCGGAGATATTTTTGACCGTGACAAGGAATTCCCCGAACACCCCTTTTACTTGGAGTGGGGTGCTGAAATCCGGGTCTTTGGGGGTAGGGATTGTTTCAATAAACTCTACTTCCAACCCTTCTTGGCCATGCACTTCAGGGCATGGGAAGAGCACCACTACGATCTCGATCAAAACTATGCGCTGGGCGTGGAGTGGAGCAAAATTCAGGGGATTGGCCGGCGCCTGCGTCTCTTCGTCGAGTACCACAATGGCTTCAGCAAAGAAGGACAGTTCTGTAAAGAAAGATGTAGCTACATCGCTCTGAAGACGACCTATGGCTTCTGATGATTACTCTACAATCACAAAGCCATCTGGATAAATCGGACCCGAACTGCCGATCTGCAGTTTTCCGTTGAAGAAGTCGCTGTAGATACGTAAGCCCTGTTCGGCATTTTGGATACAAAATAAACTGTTGCTGACCCATTCCGAACCCTTGATGGTCCCTGCACGGAGATTGCATTGGAAACGATGGGTGATTTTCTCCTTCCAGTAGGCGGGATCGCCAAAAAGGATAATGGGGCCAAAGGGTCTGCTACCCACTTTGTGGCGTACCTCTTCTAGGGCAAATTCAAAATCGGTGCCGATGCCGCCCATCACAAAGATGGGAAAGTCGAGATAGAACTCCGCCTGCCTCTCGACGAGCTGATCAAGTCGATAGGTCATCTTGGCTTCGACGTAAGGATTTTGCCTCTGCTCGTTGACCACCATGTCGGGGCGAAGTTGGAAATCGACGATATTGGCGCAGGAGAGGATTCCTACCTCTTTAGCCATTCGATTGCCCATCTCCATCGCTCCCGGCCCTCCTCCTGTCACCAGAGCGAGCGGGGTATTTTTGCCGAGTAATGGGTGATCGACATTTTTTCTTATGTCGAGCATCCCTTGCAGCAGCTTCTTCAGCTCGATTTCAAAATTGCCTTGCATCAGATTAGAGCCATAGACGCCGAAGAAGGAGGCTTTCTCGAAAACGTCGATCTTATTCAAGGGGACAAACATCCCTGAGGTCTTGCTAGGACGTTGGATATACTGAAGAATCTGCCCACTCGTCTCATCAGCCCAATAGACAGGGATTCCAAAGGTGACCAGGTCGAGCAGCATGGCGCGGTCTTCTTGCGAAAAGTAGTAGCCATGGGAGCGTGAAGGAACCTGAAAGTAGAGTCCCATCAAATTGGATTGGACATAATAAGAGAGCAGCATCCGCTTCATCAATGGCGAGGGAAAATAACGTGTAAACAGAACACCTTGGCTGGTGATCAAACCGCTTTCAATCGCTTTGAGGAATGGGTAACAGGGCTGTTGTTCGATGTAGCGCTCCACCATGAGCGATTGTCTCACTTTATGGACAATTCCTGGAAAAGGTTGCTGTGGAGGATTGCGGAGGATCCAATCATTGGCAGAGAGAGCCTTCATTTGGCTCCCTTTGACGATGAAAGTGGCTGCCCGATCTCCAAGCGGTTCTGGAGCTGTTTTGAAGGCATCGAAAATTGCTTGAGGCTTTTCTAGATAGATCTGGAGCTGATCGCGGTCGGAGAAGAAAACATGCTCACGATGTGGCTCAAGAGTATAAAACTCCAAGGGAATATCGTAGATCTCTTTATCGCTCTTGCCAAAGAGCTCATAGATATCTCCTGAAGCCTGCGTATCGGGTTGAAGAACGCTGGCAGTCGTGTGTTGATATCCTTTAGGAAGCAGATCAGTCGCCACCCTTGCGAAAGCTGTGCGGATATGGAGAGGCGCCGAACAGACAAGCAAAATGTCATCAGGAGTGACCATGCGCGGCACATTGGGAACCCATCTTTGATGCAAGCGTAAGAGGTCTCGAAGGGCCATTTTTGTTTTGAGGGCGCGGCTGATGGTGGGAAGAAACGAATGGATCGAGGACTCAAACTGCATGACTCCCTCACGCAAGCCCAAAAAGGCGACACTCTTACCATCGATCACTTCGAGTGTCAGCTGCTCACTTCCATGCAACCCTCCAAGAGAGAGCAGGGGACGTCCTTCACGGTCTGATCGACCAAACATCCGTGTGAGATAATCAGGGCTTCTCACACGTCTGCGCTCATCGGCAGCAAAGAGTTTTCCGATAAAGGCGCCCGGCGTCAGCAAAGGGAGCATCTCGCGAGCGAGCGCACCGATCGAGGAAATTTCCACCTTCACATGGGCGCATCCTTTCTCACGGTCAAGGATAATTTCTTTGCCCACGCCATTAAGGCCCAATTGTGCCAAGAGACTTTTGAAGTTGAACATCACTTGACCAGGATCGATCTGAAACCCGACAAAAACGGGCGAGATATTTTCAATGAGCAGCTCAGCAACAGAGTGAGTCTCGCTGATGGAAGAAATTTTTTCGATTCTTCCATCAGGAGTGACGAGATCGAAATGTCCGGGATAGAGAAAGCTTGTCATGATTATGTTAATTTATCTACTTGTTTAATAATCTAAACTGGTTAAAACTGGTAGGTTATTTTTAACTCGACTTTGAAGGGATGCACCGATGAAATATCCTCGCAGAGTGGGAGTCCATGATGGCACCTTTCATGCTGATGAAGTCACGGCATGCGCTCTCCTGATTGTCTTTAACTTCGTTGATATCGATAAAATTGTCCGCACAAGAAACAGTGCCCTACTCACAGAGTGTGAATATGTCTGTGATGTCGGAGGGGTCTACGCACCTTCAGAGAAGCTCTTTGATCACCATCAAGCGAGCTATCAGGGAGAATTGAGTAGCGCTGGGATGATCCTCGAATATCTCAAAAGTCGGGGGGTAGTGAGTAATGAGGAGTTTCATTTCTTCAACAACTCCCTGGTGATCGGAGTTGATGCCCACGATAATGGCCGGGCGCCTCAACTTCCTGGCTTCTGCACCTTTTCCCATATCATCGCTAACTATAACCCTACCTCCTACGAGGCTTCAGAGGAAGATTTTAATAGATGTTTTCAGGAAGCTCTCCACTTTACCGTCGGTCATCTCAAGCGCCTATATGAGCGCTATCTCTACAACCGCGAATGCCGCAAGATGGTGAAAGCGGCGATGGAAACAAAAGGTCCTTGTCTCTTTTTTGACCGTCCCATCTCCTGGATCGAGAGTTTCTTCTCACTGAATGGTAAGGATCATCCTGCATTTTTTGTCTTGATGCCAGCTAAACAACATTGGAAGTTGAGAGGGATCCCGCCCGATTATGAACGGAGGATGCAAGTCCGTCTCCCACTGCCCGAAGAGTGGGCTGGTTTACTCGGCGATGAATTAAAAAAAGTCTCTGGTATTTCAGGTGCCATTTTTTGTCATAAGGGCCGTTTTACCTCGGTCTGGGAAACAAAAGAGGATGCGCTGAAAGCCTTGAAATATGTGTTGAAAAAGGAGGGCATTCACTATGAAGACACTCTTTGAAAAAATTATCGACAGGGAACTACCCGGTGAGATTGTCTACGAAGACAAGAACATCATTGCCATCAAAGACAAATATCCAAAAGCGCCCGTACATCTCCTCATTGTTCCACGCAAGGTGATCGAGGATCTGCAATCGCTTCAGGATAAAGATCTGCCTCTGCTCATGGAAATTGTCAAGGTGGCGCAAAAGCTGGCGAAGGAGTTTCAGGTGGATGAAGAGGGGTATCGGCTCCTCGTTAATAATGGACCTAATGCTGGTCAGTCGATTCCCCACCTCCATTTTCACCTGCTGGGAGGACGGCCGCTAGGGCCGATGGGGTGATGCGAGGCCTTTTTATATTCTCTCTACTGCTGCCGATATTGCTCTGGAGCTCTCCTGTCGATGTGGCGCGTCGCGTCCAGGCCCATCTTCTGATCGGCGATACCAAAGCAGCTTTGAAAGAGGGGAGAGCGGCGGTCGCAGAATACCCTGAGGAGCCATTGGTCTATGCATGGGCGATACGGAGTCTTGCGGCTGCAGGTGAAGATAGTGAGATGATGGCTCTCTGGGAAAAAATGCATCTCTCTTATGAAAAAGAGGCGCTTGACCAGGATCTCCTCGAAGAGATGTGCTGGGGCATCCTGAAAAAGGGGAGGAGTGCCCCCGGGCTCTCTTCCCAAATGATCTCTCTGATCGGTGCCGCACTAGGCCAAGATATCAGGGCCCTCCCTTTTTTATTGATGGGACTCCGCCACACGAATGTCCACCTTAGAGAAGTGGCTGCCGAACTGAGTGCCCACTATGGAGATCAACCGCTTAGAGAAGAGATCGCGCGGATGGTACGCGAAGAGACAGTTCTCGATGTGCGTGTGGAGGTGATTAGAGCTGTCGGTCAGCTGCATATGGAAGAGCTCCTTCCCCAGTTGATCCACTCTGTCGCCAATCCGAAAACGGGACCGAGAGAAAAACTGGCAGCGATCGAGGCCATCATTCAGATGATGGATAAAATTGGAGCTGATGAGCTCAACCACTTGGCGACCTCTTCGAGGGCCGGTTTGCGCCAGCTGGCCTGCGAAGTGATCGCCCACTGCGATGCGAAAGAAGAGATCACTCTCCTGAGGCCCCTCCTGACAGACCCCCATCCTGACGTCTCTGCGGCTGCGATCCATACCTGGGGACTCCTTAGAGAGCCTGTCAATGAGGAGATTCAACAGTTAGCAACAAGAGCTGTCGATCCGAATGTCGGTATCACAGCGAGCTGGTGCTGGCTGATCGACAAGCCCCAGGAGGCAGAATCTGCCATGGAAAAGTGGCTCACCCACTCTCAAGCAAAAGTGCGGGCTTTAGCAGCCGGGGCTGTTGCGGCTGCAGGCCCCTACGGTGTGCCACTTGCGATGCGCTTCCTAAAAGAATCGCAGGATTCTTATGTCCGCCTCAATCTAGCGATCGGTTTAGCCGGTCAGCGCCTTTCGATTCCTGACGTTTGCACAGTACTCGATGATGCCCTGAAAAATCACAAAGAGCGTTGGATGCTTTCCGAAAATGGGATTTTTCATACCCTCGAAAAGAGCAGCATCAGCCATAGCCCCAAAGGTCCCAATTATCCCGAAGTGGTCAATCAGTCGGTGCGTCTCGAACTTCTCAATCTCCTCGCCATTCTGGAGTATCCTTCTGCCCTTGAAACCATCAAACAGTTTCTCAAAGAGCGCAAGTGGGGGTTAACCGGTCTTGCAGCAGAGTCACTGTTAGGTGAAGGGGATGAAACAGCTATCGATCTCGTCCGAGAACTTTTGAAAGATCCCGATAGAGAGATCCGCATAGAAGCGGCACTCGTTTTAGCCAGTTGGGCCAAGGATAACTCTGCCCTTCCCATCCTTATGGAGGCCTACCCCAAATCGGATCGCCAATTGCAGCTCAAAATCTTAGAATCATTAGGCCGCATCGGGGACAAGGTCAGCCTTCCCTTTTTAATCGAAAGGCTTAAAGAACCCTCTCTGATGATCCGTATGGTCGCCGCCTGCGTCTTGATTCAAACATTAAATCACTAAAAGGTTTAAAAAATTCTACTGATTTGCCATCTTGGCGTTTATGGCTTGGGATTCCAAGATTGCAGACATTCAGCGTTTACTTGCCGAGCAAAAGGTCGATGGCTGGCTGCTTTATGACTATCATGGCTCCAACCGTTTTGCGCGGCAGATCCTCTCTATCCCAGCGCATCAGGTTCTGACACGTCCTTTCTTTTACTGGATTCCCCGAGAGGGCACCCCTCATAAAATTGTCCACCATATCGAAGCGGATTCTCTCTCGCATCTGCCGGGCACGACCCTGCTCTACCTCTCGCGTACAGAACTGGAGAAAAAGCTGAGCGAGCTGCTGAGCGGCGTGAAGAGTCTCTTGATGGAATATTCTCCGCGTGCTCTCAACCCCAATACCTCTGTTGTCGATGCGGGGAGTGTGGAAATGGTGCGTGAGATGGGTGTCGAGGTGAGAAGCTCTGCCGATCTACTGCAGCAGTTTACAAGCGTCTTGACTGAAGAGCAGATTCAGACCCATTTAGAGGCTGCAAGGGTTCTCATCGCCACTGTGGCAAAGGCTTGGGATCTGATCGTTGAATGCCTCCGCCACGATCAGATCATTACCGAATATGAGGTACAGCAATGGATTTTGAGCGAATTTGCCGCCCAAAAGTGCCTCACAGAGGAGGGGCCGATCTGTGCCGTCAATGTCCATACCGCCCAGCCCCACTACTCAGCAACCAGAGAAAGTGCTCTCAGAATCACACAAGGAGATTTTATCCTCATCGATCTCTGGTGTAAAAGGGATCTCCCGGATGCCATCTATGCCGATATCACCCGTGTGGGGGTTGCAGCAGCAGAGCCTACGCCTCGTCAACAACAGATCTTTGATATCGTAAAAAATGCGCAACAAAAAGGGATCGACTTTGTGCGGAGCAAAATAGCGGCAAAAGAGCAGTTACGCGGCTCTGATGTCGATGATGTCTGTCGCCAAACGATCCAGGAGGCTGGCTTTGGGCCCTATTTTACCCATCGCACCGGTCACAATATCGACAGGCAAGTTCATGGCGCGGGAGCCAATCTAGACAATTTAGAGACCAGAGATCACCGCCCCCTTTTGCCCAATATGTGTTTTTCGATAGAGCCTGGCATCTATCTGCCAGGGGAATTTGGGATTCGTTTGGAATCCGATCTGCTCATCTTACAGGGTGGCTCTGTCCAAGTGACGGGTGGGCAGGAAGAGAATATTATTTGTTTGTTGTAGTTGAGGTTAGATAATGAAACTAAAAATCATGTTGCTCGCAGCTCTCCTCTTCATCCCCCAGATGGCCCCTGCCTATTATGTTTACCACCCCTGCTGCCGTTCTAATGGTTGGTGGGCCGACATCGATTACTTGGTCCTCTGGAGAAAAAAACGGTTTTATCCTCCTCTTGTCACCTCAAACCCGACTCTTCTCCCCGCTCTTGGAGCGCCTGGAACGCAGATACTGTTTGGGAATGAAAAGGTAGGCGGCAAAGCAAAATCGGGCTTCAATATCGATGTGGGAGCCTGGATGAATCCCTGTCTCGCCTTGGGGACAGGCTTTCTCATTATTGCTGACGAACCAGTCAAATTTGACATCAAGGGTAATGGAGTCGGACAGCCGATTTTTGGTCGCCCCTTCTTTAATACGATTTCAGGGTTAGAAGATGTAGATGAGATCTCTTTTCCTCTCAGCGCGGTGAACGGAGAGATCAACATCGATACCTTCAATCGGGCGCTCGATTATGATCTCTATGCCCGTTGGCGCTTCGGGAAAACCCCCAGCCTTAAACTCGATTTTTTGCTTGGCTTCGATTACAACCAAGTCAAAGACAATCTGACCATCTCGACCAAATCGACAACTCCTTTAGTTCCGATCGGCCCCACTGTGGAAACCGTGAAGGATCTCTTCAAGTGCAGAAATGAGTTTTATGGTGGCCTTGTCGGAGCGATCGCAGAGTGGAGGACCAAAAATTGGGCATTCATGTTCACCGGGAAACTGGGTATCGGTAATATGCGTAAAACGGTGGAGATCAGAGGTGACACGACGTTGATCAACACCCTCCTTTTTAATGGATCGACCACCATTCCTGTTGGGCTTTTAGCCCAAACCTCAAACATTGGTGAAACGAAACATAACAAATTTGAAGTGGTGCCTCAATTCCATGCCAATTTCCAGTGGCATGTTTGCGACTGGTGTGGCCAAATATGGCTCAATGTGGGCTACATGTATATGTACTGGCCCTCAGTTGTTTTAGCCGGTGATCAGGTCGATCTCAACATTAACCTCGATCAGCCACCTCTGGTCAATCCCGGTATCGGCCTTCCTTCGCCCCCACAACGCCAGAATAATACCAATTTTTGGATGCAGGGTCTGACCGCCGGTATTTACGTTTGTTACTAACCCCCTCTTTCCTATAGAATCTTCTCCTCATGGAAAAGAAAGGATCTGTTTTATCAGCGACGCTTCTCGTTGCGGGGACATGCATTGGGGGAGGAATGTTAGCCCTACCTGTCGCCACTGGGGCTTCCGGTTTCTTTCCCTCCTTCCTTCTGATTCTTGTCGGCTGGGCTTTCATGACTACCACGGCACTTTTTCTTGCAGAGGTCAATCTCTGGATGGAACCAGGCGTTCACGTCATTGGAATGGCTTCGCGCTTTTTAGGACCACTCGGAAAGGCAGCCGCATGGATTCTCTACCTCTTTATCGGATATGCCTCCCTAGTTGCCTATACGGCCGGTGGTGGAGAGCTCTTTGCAGCGGGTATAAAAAAGGTTTTAGGCATCGATCTCTCCCATACTACTGCACTCGTTCTCTTTGTGGTCATTTTTGGGACCATCATCTATTTGGGCAATACCATCGTCGGACGTGTCAACACCGTTTTAATGTTTGGATTGATCATTTCCTATATTTTATTGATTGGCATCGGATTGCCCTATGTGCAGTGGAGACATCTCCTTAGAGGCTCCTTTGGCAATAGTTTGATCGCCATTCCGCTCCTGTTGACCATCTTTAGCTTCCAGACCATTGTCCCCAGCTTGACGATCTACTTGAAGCAGGATGCAAGAGCGCTGCGCCGCTCGATCATCTATGGAACGACATTTGCCTTAGTGATCTATATCTTGTGGCAATTGCTCGTTCTCGGAACTGTACTCTATGAGGGTGATCAAGGTTTAGCAGCCGCTCTCGCACAAGGTAAACCGGCAACTGAGTTTCTTGGGTCGGCGGTTGCAAACCCGTGGCTAGGGATGATTGCCGACTTTTTTGCTTTCTTTGCACTCGTCACCTCCTTTTTAGGCATCGCCCTCGGTTTGTTCGATTTCCTAGCCGATGGCTTAAAAATTAAACGGACCCATTTGGGAAATATAGCGCTCGGCTTTTTGGTCGCGCTGCCCACACTCTTTTTCGCACTGACGTTGGAGAGATGTTTCTTCATTGCGCTCGATAGCTCCGGAGGCATCGGTGATGCTCTTCTCAATGGACTCTTTCCCGGGCTCATGCTCTGGATAGGAAGGTACCGGGATCAATTGCCCTCCGAGTATAAAACTCCGGGAGGGAAGCCTCTCGTCATTGCCATTATCATCTATGCCCTCTTTGTCTTTACTGTTGAGATGTTAGGAAAGTTTGGCTTCATCGTCTCATTAGGTGGATAAATGAAACCGGAATTGGTCGAAGCCTTGAAAACCCTTCTCTAAAAAGGGAAGCCAACTCCCCACCCTCCTCAATAAAATCAATCTCTCCTCAAGGGATAATAAAAAAAGTGACAACGAAATAATTTTCTCAAAATAAGGAGAATGAATAGACATGTCGGGTGGGTTGCGTCACTTCGTGTCAGCAACCCCCCAGCGACCTAATACCGTCAAGTTAAGGAAATCCGCAGTTATTATAAGGGGAGGGCCCCTCGCGCTTTGCGCTCGCCCCCCTCCCCTTTTAACCCCTCCCCCACCCATTTTTGGGAGAGATCTGTCGACTCCGCGAGGATATTTGCCAAGACACAACATGGATCCTAAATGGCTTCTCATTTATCTGTCGGGCGGTTGCTGACACGAAGTGACGCAACCCACCCGACATGTATATAAGCTGCTTTTTAAGATCGATTGTACTGTCTTGGTTGCTTAGACTCCATTCTGGAAAATCTCTCCCAAACATGGGCGGGAGAGGGGTTTAAGGGGAGGGGGGCGAGCGAACGTAGTGATGCGAGGGGCCCTCCCCTTATAATAACTGCAGACTTCCTTAACTTGACGGCATTACCCAGCGACCCCCCTTGAGCCGCAGATTGCAAAGCCATATCGCCTCCTCGCTGGGAGGGTGTGCACAGCACTACCCTCCACGCTTCGCTCAGCTCCGGAAGCGATCTGGCTTTGCAATCTGCGGCCGCGGGCGCCTACGGCGCGGTCCCGCACTGCCTGGTGCTGGTTAAACCCTGAGGCAGTGAAAGTATCTCAGGTTATATCTTGCGGGAGTAATGCCTCGCCACTCCTGCCTGCGAACGGGGCACTCGCGCACTCATTCCCCAGCGTGACTTCGTCTCTATGCTGGGGCCCCTTTCGTGTCAGCTCGTAGACATACCTGGAGGAGGGCCCTTCGCTTCGCTCACCCCGCTCCCCCAGACCCCTTCCCCCACCCATTGTTCAGGGGGAGAGAGGCTAACGCCGCCTCTCTCCCCCTATACCCCCTCTCTCAGCGGCAAAGGGGCATGCCCCTTTGCATACCTATAGCCCAACGTACGTGCTTCTAGCTCTTATTATCCAAGAGCTGTGTCCTTCCTAGATACTGCTGAGGGGTTCCAGTAAATGAGACGAAGTCTCTCAGGGGTATTCGTGCAAACACAAAATCGGGTGGGGGCGCCAAAGCTTCGCAATGGCACGGACCAGTGGAACGTCCCAAGATATGCATACGAGCGAGATATGAGAGGTGCCAATCATAAAGTAAGTATGGCTATGTCTTGGGTAAATCACTTCCACTTCGACAAATCTCTCCCAAAAATGGGTGGGGGAGGGCGGCGCCCCGTTCGCAGGCAAGAGTTGCGAGGCATCACTTTCGCAAGATGTAACTAGAAATAATTTCGCAAAAAGAGCTTCAAGGATGGGTGGGGGTGGGGGCCAGGGGGAGGGGGGTGAGCGAGTGAAACGAGCGAAGGGCCCTCCCCCAGGTATGTCTACGAGCTGACACGAAAGGGGCCCCAGCATAGAGACGAAGTCACGCTGGGGAATGAGTGCGCGAGTGCCCCGTTCGCAGGCAGGAGTGGCGAGGCATTACTCCCGCAAGATATAACCTGAGATACTTTCACTGCCTCAGGGTTTAACCAGCACCAGGCAGTGCGGGACCGCGCCGTAGGCGCCCGCGGCCGCATCTTGCTTTGCAGATCGCTTTCGCAGCTGAGTGAAACGTGGGGTCTAGTGCTTTGCACAGACCCCCAGCGAGAAAGCGATATGGCAAAGCAAGATGCGGCTCAACGGGGACAAGGTACCTCAAAAAGCCTCCAGTGGAGGGTTTTTGATGGGTTGTCCGAGAGTTCACAAGTTTACTTGTGAACCGAGGGGAAGCAGGGGGTTGCTGACACGAAGTGACGCAACCGCCCGACAGATAAATGAGAAGCCCTTTAAGATCGATTGTGATGTCTTTGTCGTTTAGACTCCATGCAGAAAAGCTTCTTCAAAAATGGGTGGGAGAGGGGTTTAAGGGGAGGGGGGCGAGCGATGCGTTAGCGAGCGAGGGGCCCTCCCCTTATAATAGTCGACTCGGTTTAGAGGTGCACCAGATGACGGAGCGCCTCCTGCTTCATCTTGAGGTAGAGGCTGGCAAGTCCGTTGGCCCTTCCGGGTGTCAATGCACTGGGGATGCCGATCTCTTCGAGAAAAGTGGGAGGGGAGAGAAGGATCGTTTCGGCAGGCTCTCCGCTATAGACTTCGATGAGAAGGGCAGCCAAGCCAGCCGAGATGAGGGCGTCAGAGGCAGCATAGAAATAGACCTTCTGGTTTTCATAGCGGCTATAGAGATACATCAGGCTCTGGCAGCCCGAGACCCGGTTTTCTTCGGTTTTCCAAGCAGGATCAAAGGAGGGGAGCTTCTTTCCCCCTTCCATAATTTCGCTATAGAGAGTTTCTTTAGTGACTAGGCTGTCGAAGCGTTGAATAAGAGCAGTGGCTTTAGTGAGGCTCATAATTCTGGATGGCCTGGAGAGCTGGGGGAGAGGTTATTCGCTAAAGACTCTAGCTGTGCTAGCTTTGTTTTCATCTCTTCGATGCCCCTTTGCAGAACGTCACGCTGGTTTTCTTCTTTTTCCGGATCATGGCCCAGGTTTTGCCCTGAGCCGATTTTTACGGCCACTTGGAGAGCGATAAAGAGTCCAAAGACGGCCCCCATGACATAGGGGAAGACCACGGAAGCTGCCAACAGAACCGTCACAGCGACGGCAAGAACAATCTGTTTTGTTCCATTTTGATCGAGACCCTCGATTCCCTGATTGAGGATATTCCACAGCGTATATTTTCCTTCGGGATCAAAACTATTTACCGATAAAAGACCGGCAATGAGTCCAAAGGCAGCACCAAAACCCAGTCCAATTGTGAGTGGGAGGGCGACCGCCTTAAATCCATAGAGCAGCCCTGTGCAACTGATGATGACTCCCCATGTTAGGAGATAGCCGACCAATTGGCGCCAGTTATTTTTGACAAAGGTGGCTGTCTTTCCAAAGGCAGAACCTAAAGTGGCGACCACAGGAGTGATTCCCCAGGCGATGACCCCCAATGCTGTATCGAGAACCTGATCTGCCTGGCCGAGAGCGCTAGGAATTTTTTTAATTTCGGCGGTAAAGTCCTTGCGAAAGCTCTCCCAACAATGGTTGATCGATCCAGGAATGCAACAGCTCATGGCGTATAGAATAGGGCGCAAGGGTTTATCTTGCAATTAAAAAAGCATTGAAGTTTAATACCCTGTCATTGTAATTGATCTAGTGAATCTATGCCGAAAGAAGATACCATAAAAGTGGAAGGGACCGTTGAAGAGCTGCTGCCCAACATGCATTTTCGGGTGGTTTTGGAAAATGGGATGACAGTGGTCGCTCACTTATGTGGCAAGATGAGAATGCGCAATATTCGAGTCCTGACGGGTGATAAAGTGACCGTGGAAATGTCGCCTTATGACCTTTCAAAAGCGCGGATCATCTATCGTCATCGGTAAGCTTTCCCGCGCGCCCAATTTGGGAGAAATTTTGCTAACATTGTACCAGTTCTGCATTGCTGTTGATTTTTTTTAGATTTATTCCGTAAACTGTGCAGCTTATTCTAGAGGTACATTGTATGTGCTTTGTGCCCAGATAGCTCAGTGGTAGAGCACTTGCATGGTAAGCAAGAGGTCGTAGGTTCAATTCCTATTCTGGGCAGTAGAAGTTAGAAATAAATAAAACTTAAAGCTTAACGGAGGATAGTCAAAATGGCTAAAGAAACATTTCAAAGGAACAAGCCACACGTCAATATCGGAACAATCGGTCACGTCGACCATGGTAAAACTACGCTGACTGCTGCGATCACAAAAGTTCTGGCTGAGAAAGGGCAGAGCGAAATTTCGCGATTATGCTTCGATCGACAATACCCCCGAAGAAAAAGCGCGAGGGATTACGATTAACTCGACTCACGTCGAGTATGAAACAGAAATTCGCCACTATGCGCACGTCGACTGCCCAGGCCACGCTGACTATGTCAAGAACATGATCACCGGTGCTGCTCAGATGGATGGTGCGATTCTCGTCGTCGCAGCAACAGATGGTGCGATGCCTCAAACAAAAGAGCACATTCTCTTCGCTCGCCAGGTAGGCGTTCCTTCGATCGTCGTCTTCCTGAACAAAGTCGACATGATCGGTGAAGGCGATCAGGAGCTGATCGACCTCGTCGAAATGGAACTGACACGAACTTCTGGAAGCTAAAGGCTACAAAGATTGCCCCATTATTCGAGGATCCGGCCTCACGCGCTCTTGAAGGGGATCCGAAATATGTCGCAAGCCATCGTCGAGCTGATGAAAACTGTCGACGAACATATCCCCACACCCAAGCGTGAAGTCGACAAGCCCTTCCTGATGCCTGTCGAAGACGTCTTCTCTATTTCTGGCCGCGGAACTGTGGCTACCGGACGTGTCGAGCGTGGAGTTGTCAAAATCAACGATAAACTCCAGATCGTCGGCCTCCGTGAAACACGCGATAGCGTAGCTACAGGCCTCGAAATGTTCAACAAAACGTTGGACGAAGCGCGTGCAGGGGAAAACGTCGGGATCCTCCTCCGTGGTGTGGAGAAAGATGATATCGAGCGCGGTATGGTTCTCTGCGCTCCCGGTACATGTGACCCCGCACAAAAAATTTAAAGGCACAATCTATGTTCTGACCAAAGAAGAGGGAGGCCGCCATAAGCCCTTCTTCACAGGGTACCGTCCCCAGTTCTACTTCCGTACAACGGACGTGACGGGAACTGTCACTCTACCTGAAGGGACAGAGATGGTGATGCCCGGCGATAACGTCGAGATCTCAGCTGAATTGATCGCTCCGATCGCGATGGAAGAGGGAATGCGTTTTGCGATCCGTGAAGGCGGCCGTACTATCGGTGCTGGAACGATCTCAAAAATCATTGAGTAACGCGCCTGGGATAGAGCAAGGGGTAAAACCCTTGCTCAAAACAACCTGACGAGCGGTGACTTCACACGGGGGTCGCTCACGAGAGATGACTTCCCACGGGGGTCCCTCACGAGAGATGACTTCCCACGAAAGGAGTCTTCTCTTGATCAGGTATGGGTGTGTAGCTCAGCTGGTAGAGCAGCGGTCTCCAAAGCCGCCGGTCGGGGGTTCGAATCCCTCCGCACTCGATGATTCATTTAAAGAGCCAGTTTTGCAATTGGCTATAACGAGAGAAATCAAAGATGGTTGGTGAACAGGTACAAAAAATGGATGTCAAGAAAGGCCGCTCATCCTCTTCTGCTAAAGCTGAAGGGCAAAAAGTCGTAGCTTTTATCGGCGATGTCAAGCAGGAGCTCAAAAGAGTCGAATGGACGAGTAAAGAGGAAATAAAAAATTATACCAAAATTGTCCTTTTGAGCACCTTCATTTTCGCTGCATTCATCTATGTGGTCGACCTAGTGATCCAAGGATTCCTGGGAGGAATCAACCTTCTTGTTAAGTTAATTACCGGATAGTTTTGACATGAAGAAATGGTACGTCGTTCAAGTCTATACAGCTCAAGAGAAAAAAGTAAAAAAAGCTCTTGAAGAGTTTCGGGAATCTTCTGGCGTTGCAGATCTCATCGAAGAAATTCTACTGCCCACAGAAAATGTCATGGAGGTCAAAAAAGGGGAGCAAAAGATCTCCGAAAAAAGAATTTGGCCAGGCTATGTTCTCATTAAGATGGAGCTGACAGATGACTCCTGGCAGTATGTCAAACACGCCGCCGGCGTCATCGACTTTTTGGGAGGGGAAAGGCCAACCTCGCTCACAGATGGCGAAGTCAATAGTATTCTCAAAGAGCTCGAAGATAAAAAATCGGGTGTGACCCAGAAACACAAAATTGAAGCCGGTGATCGCGTCAAAATCAACGATGGCGTCTTCGTTAACTTTATTGGGACCGTCCAAGAGGTCTTTCAAGACAAGGGCCGTCTGAGTGTGATGGTCTCCATCTTCGGCCGCGACACCCGGGTCGACGACCTAGAATTCTGGCAAGTCGAGGAAGTCACCCCCGACACCGAACTTTGATTTATAATTCAACGCAAAGACACAGAGACGCAAAGTCGCAAAGACACAGAGACGCAAAGTCGCAAAGAAAAGAGGAAAGCCGGAGTCGTCACCAAAAAATTTGATTCCTTTCTTAGCGTCTTTGCGCCTTTGCGTTGAATTTTTAATAAGTTTTTGGTGACGAAAAAAAGCGGGATTCATATAATAGCCGGCATTCTGCCTCTATTACGTACGTAATGTTCAAGGAAAATTGTCATGGCTAAGAAAGTCGTCAAATTAATCAAGCTTCAGATTCCAGCTGGAAAAGCCAACCCTGCGCCGCCCATTGGGCCTGCTCTCGGTGCTGCAGGGGTCAATATTATGGCCTTTTGCAAAGATTTCAATGCGAAGACGCAAGAGATGAGTGGAGATATTCTCCCCGTTGAAATTACAGTCTATGCAGATAAAAGTATTACCTTCATCACGAAACAGCCCCCTGTGCCGAATATGATTAAAAAAACCTTGGGACTTGAATCGGGCTCAAAGATTCCTAACCGAGACAAGGTGGGCAGACTGAGCAATGCTCAGGCTGAAGAGATCGCGAAAAAGAAATATCCCGATATGGGAGTCCGTACACTACGCTCTGCAGTGAGAATGGTGAAAGGGACTGCTCGTAGCATGGGAATCGATGTCGATCCAGAAGAGGAATAAGGGCTGCTCTTTGGCGCAGGAGCCCAAGCAAGGCAGGCGCTAAGAGCGGTAAAATCTCCTTTTGGACGTTAAAAAAGGAAAATATGGCACAAAAAAGTAAACGCATTCGGGAGATTGCTTCCAAGGTGGATACCACAAAGGCTTATTCACTGGATGAAGCGGTCGCTATATTGCAGCAGTGCCCTTCCGTTAAATTTGATCAGACGGTCGATATATCGATCAAAATGGGAGTCGATCCCAAAAAGTCTGATCAGCAGGTGCGAGGAACCGTTTCTTTACCGAATGGAACGGGTAAATCGCTATCAATTCTCGTCTTTGCTGCCGGTGACAAAATACAGGAAGCGCTCGATGCGGGCGCCGACTTTGCCGGTAGTGACGATCTCTTTGAAAAAGTCAAAGGGGGATGGACAGATTTTGATGTTGTCATTGCAACGCCTGATATGATGCGGGAGGTCGGAAAACTAGGAAAGGTATTAGGTCCGCGCGGCCTGATGCCCACGCCAAAGGCGGGAACTGTCACGACCGATGTCGCATCGGCTGTTAGAGAAATTAAAAAGGGTAAAATCGAATTCAAACTCGATAAACATGGTGTGAGCAACACGGGCGTGGGAAAGCTCTCTTTTTCCAAGGAAGCCATTGTTGAAAATATCCGTACCCTTCTCACAGCGCTCATGCGTGCTAAACCAGCCTCGGCAAAGGGACAGTATATCATGTCGATCGCTCTGTCTTCGACTATGGGACCAGGTCTCAAGATTGACCGGTCTGAAATTCCATCAACGTAAGGGGTAACATGAGAGCTGAAAAACAACTCCTCCTCGATGAGATTAAAGAAAAGATTGAGGGAGCTACTGGATTTGTCGCCCTGAACTACAAGAACTTTACATCGGCTAGAGCGCGTGCATTCCGCGATCGGGTAGCAGAGATGGGAGGTGAATTTGAAGTGGTGCGGAAGCGCGTTTTTGTCAAAGCGGCAGAAACGATGGGTCTTTCGTTCAACGTTCAAGCGTTGACTGGGCATATCGGAGTGATCTTCGCGAAGGATGATGCAACGGCTCTGATTAAGAGCACGCTGAAATTCAGCGAAGAGAATGACGAAGCGATGACTCTTTTAGCAGGACTTATCGATGGTGTGCTCTGCACAGCAGAAGATGTCGAGGCGATTGCGAAATTGCCAGGTATCAACGAACTGCGCGCACAATTCCTTGGTCTTCTCGAAGCGCCCATGGCGCAATCGGCCCAAGTGGTCCAAGCTGTTCTTGCCGCTATTCTCTATGCTTTAGAAGAGAAGGGCAAAAAAGGTTAATGTTCTCTATCTTAAGAAGAGAAAGGCAAAAAAGGTTAGATTTAATTTTAATGTTCAAGATGAGGTAACAACCGTGACTACACAAAATTTAGATGATATCGTCGAAACGCTCAGCAATCTCAAGGTCGCTGATCTCGCCAAATTGAAAAAGATGTTGGAAGATAAGTGGGGCGTCACAGCTGCAGCTCCTGTAGCTATGGCCATGGCCGCTCCTGCAGCTGGAGCTCCTGCTGCTGCGGCAACTGAGTCAACAGAGTTCAAAGTCACACTCGAATCTGTGCCTGCTGATAAGAAGATCGGCGTGATTAAAGTGGTGCGCGAGGTGACTGGGCTCGGCTTGAAAGAGGCGAAAGATATCGTCGAAGCCGCTCCCAAAGTTCTTAAAGAAACTGCTCCAAAAGCAGAAGCAGAAGAAATTGCTAAGAAGCTTGAAGCTGCTGGTGCTAAGGCAACTTTGAAAGGCCTGTAAGCTGCTGAATCAACCAAAATTTTGCACAAGCTACCTCACTGAGGATAGCTTGTGCTTTTGTCATTATTTTACTTAGTGGGGAGCTTGTCACATGCTAAAGAGACGGCCGGATAGGGTCAGCTTCGTCAAAAAGGAAGAGATTATCGATCTTCCCAATTTGATCGAGGTGCAGATTAAGTCATACAACCAGTTTCTGCAAATCGATAAATTTCCTGAAGAGCGGGAAAATATGGGATTGCAAGAGGTATTCACAGAAATATTTCCGATCAAATCCTACGATGAAAAAACTGTTTTAGAATATCTCTCCTATAACCTTGGAGTGCCCAAATACACTCCAGAAGAGTGTATCCGGCGCGGGATCACCTACAATGTCACTCTAAAGGTCCGCTTCCGGCTGACAGACGAGACAGGTATTAAGGAAGAGGAAGTCTACATGGGGACGATCCCTGTGATGACCGAAAAAGGGACCTTTATCATCAATGGAGCTGAACGTGTGGTCGTCTCCCAGCTCCACCGTTCTCCTGGTATCAACTATGAACAGGAAAGACATCCGAAAGGGATGATGCTCTAGCCTTCCGCATGATCCCTTACCGCGGAAGCTGGCTCGAGGCTGCTTTTGACTCGAACGATCTGATCCATGTCTATATCGACCGTAAAAAACGGCGCCGCAAAATTCTTGCCACGACCTTTATCCGTGCTCTGGGCTACTCTTCGGATGCCGACATTATCGAAGAGTTTTTCACCACCTCCAACATGAAGGTGAAAAGTGAGAGCGAATTTGGCAAGCTGGTCGGTAAAATTTTAGCTGAAGACATTATCGATGCCGCTAGCGGCCTTGTCTATGGAAAAGCAGGCGAGAAGCTGAGCACAGCGATGCTCAAACGGATCGTCGATGCAGGCATCCACACCTTAAAAATCGCCCAAGATGCGGATGAGAACCATCCGATCATCAAAATGTTGGCGAAAGACCCTACCGACTCCTATGAAGCTGCTTTAAAAGATTTCTATCGCAAAATCCGCCCCGGCGAACCTGCAACGCTCTCCAATGCACGTTCTGTCATCATGCGCCTCTTCTTCGATCCGAAACGCTATAACCTGGGGCGTGTAGGTCGCTATAAATTGAATCGTAAACTCGGTTTTGGCTCTAGTGAAGAAGAGCTTGCGATCGTTACCCTGCGTAAGGAAGATGTCATCGGAGCTTTAAAATATCTGATCCGCTTAAAAGCGGGTGATGAAAATGCGAACGTCGACGACATCGACCACCTCGCAAACCGCCGTGTCCGTTCTGTCGGAGAGTTGATTCAGAACCAGTGCCGCGTCGGTTTGGCGCGCATGGAGAAGATCATCCGCGAGCGGATGAACCTTTTTGATTTTTCTTCCGATACTTTGACACCTGGCAAAATTGTCTCTGCAAAGGGGCTGGCAGGTGTGCTGAAGGACTTTTTCGGCAGATCTCAGCTCTCCCAATTTATGGATCAGACCAATCCGGTTGCTGAATTGACCCACAAGCGGCGTCTTTCTGCTCTGGGACCTGGCGGTTTGAACCGAGAGCGTGCTGGTTTCGAAGTGCGCGACGTCCATTCTAGCCACTACGGAAGAATCTGTCCGATTGAAACACCTGAAGGTCCTAACATCGGTCTGATCACCTCACTTTCGTCTTTCGCAAAGATCAATGAATTTGGCTTCATCGAAACCCCTTACCGGATGGTCCGAGACGGGGTTGTCACCGATGAGATTGAATATATGACTGCCGACGTGGAAGAGCAGTGCATCATTGCACAGGCCTCGGCACGGCTCGATGAGCATAATATGTTTAAAGATGAGATTTGCTGGGCTCGCTATAAAGGGGAGTCACTCGAGATCGAATCGAGCAAAGCGACCCATATGGATGTCTCGCCTAAGCAGCTCGTCTCTATCGTCACAGGCCTGATTCCCTTCTTGGAACATGATGACGCCAACCGGGCGTTGATGGGCTCGAACATGCAGCGTCAAGCGGTACCTCTTCTGATACCTGATGCCCCGATCGTCGGAACAGGCTTGGAAGCTCGCTCTGCGCGCGATTCTGGAGCTGTTGTTATCGCTGATGAAGATGGGACAGTCGAATATGTCGATGGTCTCAAGATCGTAGTCGCCTCAAAACAAAATCCGATGGAGAAAAAAACCTATGAACTGAAAAAGTTCATGCGCTCCAATGCAGGGACCTGTATCAATCAGAAACCTCTCTGCGATGTGGGTGATAAGGTAAAAGCGGGTGACGTCATTGCCGATGGACCCGCGACCGATCGTGGCGAAATTGCACTCGGTAAAAACGTGCTCGTGGCCTTCATGCCTTGGTGTGGCTACAACTTTGAGGATGCGATCATCATCTCGGAAAAACTGCTTCGAGAGGATGCCTACACCTCAATCTACATCGAAGAGTTCGAGTTGACAGCGCGCGATACCAAACTGGGTAAGGAAGAGATCACCCGCGATATTCCGAACGTGTCGGAAGAGGCGCTCGCCAATCTGGGCGAAGATGGGATCATCCGCATCGGTTCCGAGGTGAAGCCTGGCGATATTTTAGTCGGGAAAATTACGCCGAAGTCTGAAACTGAGCTGGCTCCTGAAGAGCGACTCCTCCGCGCCATCTTTGGCGAAAAGGCCGCTGACGTCAAAGATGCCTCTCTGACTGTGCCACCAGGCACCGAAGGGGTTGTCATGGATGTGAAGGTCTTCAGCCGCAGAGACCGCCTCTCCAAAACAGATGATGAGCTGGTCGAAGAGGCCTCCCATCTGAAAGATCTGCAGAAAGAGTACAAACAGCGGATGACGATCCTGAAGATGGAGCGTCATGAAAAATTGGGGGCCCTTCTTATGGGTGAGAAGGCGCCTGCGCCGATCATCCATCGCCGTACCGCAGAAGAGATTGTAGCTCAGGGAGCGCTCTTTACTCAGGAGATGATCGAGACCTTCGAGCATGAAGATCCGATCGATCTCATCATGCCTCCACACGATCTCTACGAGATGCTCCGCTCGATCTTGCGTGACTATGAGATCCAGCTGCAGAAGCTCGAGATGAAACACAAGACTGAGATCGAACTACTTCGCAAAGGGGATACCGATCTCGATCCAGGTGTCATCCGTCAAGTCAAGGTCTACATCGCCTCGAAGCGCAAGCTGCAGGTGGGCGATAAGATGGCAGGTCGTCACGGTAACAAAGGGGTTGTCTCTAAGATCGTGAACGAGGCCGATATGCCCTACCTTCCCGATGGCCAGACGATCGAAATCATTCTGAACCCGCTTGGGGTACCTTCTCGAATGAACATCGGGCAGGTGTTGGAAACCCACCTCGGCTTTGCTGCCAAGAAGGCGGGCATCTTTGTGAAGAGCGCCGTCTTTGAGGGATTCCCTGAAGACCGTATCTGGGAGATGATGAAAGAGCAAAAATTGCCTGAGGATGGCAAATCTTATCTCTATGATGGCCGCAATGGAGAGCGATTCGATAACAAAGTGGTTATCGGATACATCTATATGCTGAAATTGAGCCACCTAGTGGCCGATAAGATCCACGCCCGCTCGATCGGCCCCTACTCCCTCGTCACCCAACAGCCTCTCGGCGGTAAAGCCCAGATGGGGGGACAACGATTTGGGGAGATGGAGGTGTGGGCGCTCGAAGCCTATGGTGCTGCACACGTATTGCAGGAAATCTTGACCGTGAAATCGGACGACGTCTCAGGGCGTACCCGCATTTATGAGTCAATCGTGAAAGGAGAGAATCTCCTTAAAGCCGGAACGCCAGAGTCCTTTAACGTCTTGATCAAAGAGATGCAAGGCTTGGCGCTAGACGTGCGTCCATTAACTGTCGAAGAAGATTGAGCAAGAGAGGAGATTGTACATGTTTGAAGAAGATCAACGGGAAGCCCAGTTTGATAAGCTGAAAATCGGCATTGCTTCCGATACAGTCATCCGCGATAAGTGGTCGCGCGGCGAAATTAAGAAACCAGAGACGATTAACTATCGTACCTTCAAGCCCGAGAAGGGAGGACTTTTCTGCGAGAAGATTTTTGGCCCGACGAAGGATTGGGAGTGCGCTTGCGGAAAGTACAAAAAAATTAAGCACAAAGGGATTGTCTGCGATCGTTGCGGTGTCGAGGTGACACTTTCCAAAGTGAGACGGGAGCGGATGGCTCATATCGAACTCGCTGTCCCTGTCGTCCATATCTGGTTCTTTAAAACGATGCCTTCTCGCATCGGCAATGTTCTCGGCATGTCCTCCAGCGATCTCGAAAGAGTGATCTACTACGAAGAGTATGTGGTCACCGATCCTGGCCAGACTGAGTTAGAAAAGAAGCAGCTTTTGAACGATAACGAATATAGGGAAGCTATCGAGAAGTGGGGTAAAGAGACCTTCACCGCAAAGATGGGTGGAGAGGCGATCTTTGAACTGCTCCGCACCGAAGATCTCAACGCCCTTCTCGTCGATCTGAAAGATAAACTCCGTCGTACCAAATCGCAGCAAGCCCGGATGAAGCTGGCAAAGAGACTAAAAATCGTCGAGGGGTTTGTCTCCTCTCCAAATAAACCGGAATGGCTCGTTCTCCGCTGCAGTTCCTGTCATTCCGCCTGACTTACGCCCACTCGTTCCTCTCGATGGCGGCCGATTTGCGACCTCCGACCTGAACGATCTCTACCGCCGCGTAATCAACCGTAACAACCGTTTGAAAGCGATTCTCCGCTTAAAAACTCCTGAGGTGATCGTCCGCAACGAGAAAAGGATGCTCCAAGAGGCTGTGGATGCGCTCTTCGACAACGGCCGCCATGGCCATCCTGTCATGGGAGCAGGCAATCGTCCTCTCAAATCGCTTTCAGAGATGCTGAAAGGAAAAAGTGGCCGTTTCCGCCAAAACCTGCTCGGTAAGCGAGTCGACTATTCCGGCAGATCTGTCATCATCGTCGGACCGGAGCTAAAATTCAATCAGTGTGGTCTGCCAAAAGAAATGGCACTCGAGCTCTTTGAGCCCTTCATCGTCAAGCGGCTGAAAGATCTCGGTCATGTCTACACGATTCGCTCGGCGAAAAAGATGATCCAGCGCGGTGCGGCAGAGGTCTGGGATGTGCTCGAAGAGATCATCAAAGGGCATCCAGTACTCCTGAACCGTGCTCCTACCCTTCACCGTTTAGGGATTCAGGCTTTTGAGCCTGTCCTGATCGAAGGGAAGGCGATCCGGATCCATCCGCTCGTCTGCGCCGCCTTTAACGCCGACTTTGACGGTGACCAGATGGCTGTCCACGTCCCGCTCTCGGTGGAAGCGCAGCTCGAAGCGAAGATCTTGATGATGGCTCCCGACAACATCTTCCTACCCTCTTCAGGGAAACCTGTTGCAATTCCTTCAAAAGACATGACGCTCGGTCTCTACTACATGATGGCCGATCCGATCTACGATCCCGAAGATCATGGTAAAAAGGTCAAAATCTTTGCGAACCCTGAAGAGGTACTCTTAGCGCTCAATGTTGCTGAAGATGTGCCCGTTTTTGAAAAAGAGTCCCCGCCACGATCTTCTGGGACGCGGTCTGCATCCCCATGAAAGGATCAAAGTCCGTGTCGAAGGGCAGATCATCGAAACGACCCCAGGAAGGGTCCTCTTCAATACGATCGTGCCCAAAGAGCTCGGTTTCCAAAACTATAGCATGCCCAAGCAAGCGGATGAGCCAACTGATCCTTGAGTGCTACAAAAAGGTAGGACTCGAAGCGACAGTTAAGTTCCTCGATAACCTGAAAGATCTCGGCTTCGCTCAGGCGACGAAAGCCGCAGTATCGATGGGTGTGAAGGATGTCCGCATCCCTGAGAGCAAGCAAAAGATCATCGAAGAGGCTCATAAGAAGGTGGCTCTTGTCCGCAAACAATATCAGGATGGGATTATCACCGATGGGGAACGCGAATCGAAGACGATCAGTATTTGGACCGAGGTCTCAGACCAGCTTTCGGATGCGCTCTTCAAAGAGATCAGCAAGGTGGAAAATTCCCGCCATAATCCGCTCTATCTGATGATCGATTCTGGAGCGCGAGGTAATAAATCGCAGCTCAAACAGCTGGGGGCGCTCCGCGGCTTGATGGCGAAACCGACCGGTGAGATTATCGAATCGCCGATCACCTCCAACTTCCGTGAGGGATTGACCGTTCTCGAATACTCGATCTCCTCACACGGTGCCCGTAAAGGTCTGGCCGATACCGCCTTGAAAACTGCTGACTCCGGTTACTTGACAAGGCGTCTCGTCGACGTGGCGCAAGATGTGATCGTGACCGAAAATGATTGCGGCACTCTCAACTTCATCGACGTCTCTGCGATCACGTCAAGGGCAAGAGGAGCTCTTACCACTGAAAGACCGCATTTTTGGCCGCACTGTGGCTCAAGATATCTACCAGCCAGGAGATAAGAGTAAGCTGCTGGCAAAAGCAGGTGATATCGTCACTGCGCGCATGGCAGAGACGATTGACGATGCCGGCATCGAAACAGTCCGCATTCGTTCAGCTCTCGTCTGTGAAAGCCGCAGGGGTATCTGTGCGAAATGCTATGGCTTGAACCTCGCCAACGGAAGGCCAGTCGGCCTCGGTGAGGCGGTCGGTATCATCGCCGCCCAGTCGATCGGTGAGCCTGGAACGCAGCTGACCATGAGAACCTTCCACCTTGGGGGTATCGCTGCCGCCTCCTTCGTTCCTGAAGTCTCTGCTGAAGAGAACGGGATTGCTATCTACCTTGAGCTGCGCGTTGTCCAAGACCAAGAAGGCAATTGGCTCGTTCTCAATAAGAATGGTGCCCTCCACGTGGTCCGCGATGAAGGAAGAACGCTCGAGGAGTACAAAAAGCTGCTCAGCACCAAGTCGATCGAGTCGCTCGAAACCCATCCGTTAGAGCTCGGTGCGAAAATCTTGGTCGCCGATGGATCTCCTGTCAAAAAAGGGCAAAAGCTGGCTGAGATCGAGCTGCACAACATCCCTATCATCTGCGAAGACCAGGCTATGTCAAATATGAAGACCTCGTCGAAGGGATTTCGACTGAAAAAGAGGTCAACAAACAGACTGGCCTTGTCGAATTGATCGTCAAGCAGCACCGTGGAGAGCTTCACCCACAGATCGCCATTTACTCTGACAATGAATACAAAGAGCTGGTGGGAACCTATGCGATCCCTGCTGGTGCCGTTCATCTCTGTGGAAGAGCGTCAGAAAGTGAAGGCAGGGATGCTCCTAGCAAGACTGCCCCGCGGCGCCATCAAAACGAAGGATATTACCGGTGGTCTCCCACGCGTGGCTGAGCTCGTCGAAGCGCGCAAGCCGAAAGATGCCGCTGAGATCGCTAAGATTGATGGTGTGGTCGACTTCCGCGGCGTCCAGAAGAACAAGCGGATCGTCATCGTGAAAGATGAGGGCACAGGTATGGAAGAGGAGCACCTCATTCCTCTCACCAAGCACCTGATCGTCCAGCGCGGTGACCATGTGATTAAAGGACAACAGCTCACCGATGGCCTCGTTGTTCCCCACGAGATCCTCGAGATCTGCGGGGTACGCGAACTGCAGAAATATCTCGTCAACGAAGTCCAAGAGGTCTACCGTCTTCAAGGGGTCGACATCAACGACAAACATATCGAGATCATCGTCCGTCAGATGCTCCAGAAGGTCCGTGTCATCGACCCAGGTGATACCACCCTTCTCTACGGTGAAGAGGTCGATAAGAAGCAGTTCTACGAAGAGAACCGCACGCACCCTCGAAGAGGGCGGCAAGCCAGCGCAAGCAGCTCCCGTTCTCCTCGGCATCACCAAAGCCTCACTCGGCACCGAATCTTTCATCTCGGCAGCCTCCTTCCAGGACACGACCCGTATCCTCACCGATGCGGCCTGCGCCGGAAAGACCGACTACCTCATGGGCTTCAAAGAGAACGTCATCATGGGTCACATGATCCCAGGAGGAACAGGCTTCGACACCCACGCCCGCATCAAGCAGTTCCTCGACCGAGAAGCAGAAGGCGAACTCATCTTCGACTTCTCATAAGAAAAAGAGCCCAGGTTCACCCCTGGGCTCTCTAACAAAGGAAACCCTATGTCCCTCAAACCCGTCACCTTCTGCCAAGTCTATAATGAATATGGCACCGAAGGCCTTACTGAGGAAGGGAAGTCTACGCGAAAAATCATGATTGGCTGCATCGCCGGAGGAATTGGCGGGGTTGTTTCCGGTGCATTAGTCATCGTTCTAGCTATTCTCTTTCCCAGCCACCCTTTTCTCAATATGTGGCAAATGCCCCCAGTAACTTTCACAGCGATCGTCGCCACTTCAGGATCTATCATGGCGTTGTGTGGCTCCATCCTCGCTATACTCTATACTTATCTTGGCTATTGCCACCCCATGAGTGAGGAGAACATGAACCATGAGGTCCATCCCGATATCATCCCCCAGCTCCGCGCCTAGTTCTTATCGTTCCTATCGTTGTATCGTTCAAATCGTTTTCTGGTTTCGACGCATTTGACATGAAATTTCTTATCCAAAATTGGCGTTTTTTTATGAACATCCTGTATGAGATGAGAAAAAGCGAGGAGACTCAATGAAAAGCATTTCACTGTTAGCACTGCTGTTGTTCATATCCGCTAGTTCACTGCCTAGTGTGGGAACTGAGGAGAGCATGGGTAGGGTTGATGGCATCGAGATCAATGTGGCAGTACAGGGACCAGCGACGCAGGAGACACCTTTACAGGTTGCCTGTCTGTTTGAGTATACGGAAGGCGATATTTACAAATCGCCCCCTGCATTACCAAAAGAGTTGAATGGGATGGTCCATCTGGATGAAGCATTGAATGGACTCATTACCGAGATACGCAAGACAAATAAATTTAGGGGAGAGCTCTTAGAAACACTACTCATTACACCTCCACCCAATACGGTGAAGGCAAAAAGATTACTGCTGATCGGTCTTGGAAATAGGGACAGCTTCAAACCTGAAATCATGCGGATGGTCGGTGTTGTAGGGATGCGAGAAGCGTTGAGAATGGGGGTTTCGAGCTACGCGCATGCGAGCGACTTAAAGGATGCGGGGATCTCTTCGCCCACAGCTGAAGTGGCTGAGTTTGCGATCAAGGGAGCGATAGAGGCTTACCGTACACAACTCTTTTTAAAAGAGCGGAATGCTTCGGAGAATTTAACCGTAAATAAAATGACTCTTCTAGCCGGACCAGCCTTAGAAAGTATCGTGGGAAGTTTGAAAAGCTTAGCTGTCTTAGCCAAGATGGCTGTGTTATGCATAATGGACAGACGATCATGGCTTTGGACTCCAAAGTACATGGCCGGCTGAAAGTCTATCAAAGCGAGCGCACAATTCTGAGGGGTTAGCATTTCTCTCATACTCATAACAACCTACCTTTTAGCGGGAAACTAGGCAAAATGAGCTAGATTGTCAATAAAAAATTTACTTGTTAGGATAGACTTAACTATTTTGGAGGGTTTTTATGGCAGTTGAAAAAGAATTAGATGGCTCGGTTCTTGAAATTTTGACAAAGCCTGAAGTCAGAAAAGAATTTAAACAAAATCCGCGAGAATGTCTCAAAAAGCACAATATTAAATGGAGCGATGACCGAGAAATTAAAGTCTCCGAAGATACAGACAAAAAAATCTATTTTACCATTAGGGTAATGAAAGATCCAAAATTATTGGATCAAATCGAGCTACCTGAGAACTTAAAAAAATTCTATAGAGAACTGTACCAATCACCCGAGCTCCGTGCTCGATTGCAACGCAATCCAAAAGAAGTTTTTAAATCGTTTAATATTGATTTTCCGAGTGACAAAGAGATTATTGTTCTTGAAGATAGCGATCAGCTTTTTAATTTTGTTCTTCCAGATTCATCAGAAATTAGTGAAGCGGAATTAGCTCAACTAGCAGGTGGGGTAACAACCAAGAAGAGTACCTCAACAGATCTGATTGTCGCTGGTGTCGTCTTATGCAGTTTGAATCTCTTTGTGGGTGCTGGATTTATTATTGCGGGTGCTGTCCTTAAAAGTAGAGAGGCTCAAACCAAAAATTAATAACTCAAATTCTTGCCGAGTTAGAGCGGCCACTCCCAGGTGTGTAGCTTTGGGGAGTGGGACGAGGAGCTACTTGCCGAGGAGGAGGTTCTTGTCTGGGAGGAGGGTCGGGGTTTCTCACCACCATGCCCACAAGACCGATAGATCGCTTTTGAGGTAACCTGAATTCCTCTCTCTTCTGGGCGGGCTTTGGAGCAGGCTGTTGAACCGGCCTTGAAGAGGGTGGGGGCACAATTTTACTGGGCTGAGGGGGAGAAGTTGTCACTACAGGCTGCGGGCTATAAGGGGTAAAATCAACGGCTCTTGGCATAGGAGGAGCTGTCACTACAGGCTGTGGAGTGTATGGGGTGAAATCGACATGGCTTGTTACAGAAAAGGATGGCGAGTCTGTGAATCCACTGAACATAGTAGAGGAATCCGTAGGCGTTGCGTATGGGGTATATTCACCGTACTTGACGAGCTCCCTCCGCTATAAGGAACATAATCAGACTCTGTTGACGAAGGTGAGTGCAGGATATCGGAAGCGGCATCGTCGAGTGTGCTTTTAAAATCAGAAAAGACTATACCTCCAAAAGCTGCTGCTTCAGTTGCCTTTTCGATAGATTGAGCGAGAATGAGGCCATTGGCATAGCTTGGAGTAAACATAGACCCTCCCAAACCATCAATTCCAACCGCAACAGCAGCGCCATCTTGGAGCAGAGTTGACTTGTTCATGAGCTCTGCCACTTTTAGAGCTGTTTCTGCCGCATGAATTTCCTCATCGACTTTGGTAAAATCGGGGTAACCAAAGCCTTTCGAGGCGAAATAGCTATCTATCAAAGCATTCTTAGCTCTGTTCGCAGCATCCAATCTCGCCTGTGCGGCTTGGATAGGGCCATTTAATGGTGGTGCCATTCATTTCCTCATTTGCTTAATTTTCTCATTTCCAGTAAATTCTATAGTTTCAAGTTAATTTCGAGCTAATTATTTTTAATTAAGGAGAAGAGATGGCAGCCGCTTCATCAGTATCATCACACAGTATAAAGAGAGCTCCTTCACAGGATGCGAGAGGAGCACCCGCAAGGGGACAAAATGGTGAAGTAGCTCGGGTCGTGCAAACATCTCTAGCTAGTCAAAGCCCTCCTACTCAACTCCCAGCAGATCTGCTCTCTGAATGCTGCAAGAAAGGGGATATTGCTGTTGTGAGAAGGGCCATTGAGAGGGGAGCGCGTCCCGATGCCCAAACTCTCACTTGGGCTTGTCACTCAAAGAAATATGAAATTGTAGAGGCTGTAGTCGCAGTGGGAGCCAAACCGGATGGTGAGACGCTGACAACTGCTTGTGCAACAGGTAATCCCGCCATTGTCATGAAAATTCTCTCTTTGGGCGCCACACCCTCTTTTAATACGAAAAGAATCGCTGAAAAGAGTCGAAATGATGAGATTATTCGAATGATCTATACTTTGAGGAGCGAAAGTTCTCCCTGGTCCAGTACCTCAGAAGATCCCTTCAAACCCAATAAAGAGGATTTATTTAAAAAGCAGCAAGAGACTATTCGGGCGATTGAGCAAAATACCCTAGATCGTCAAATGGAAGCTCATCATTGGAACTTGTTAGGGGGCTATTTGCTTCGAGGACAAACGGTCAATGTCAGAGGTAAACCCTACACTCAAAAGGATACCGCCTTAGAAGCTATATCTCTAGAGTATCCAGGTAAGTTCGATGCTCATTTAGTCCTCGCATCAATTCTTCCAGATGGAGAAAAGATCCTAATGCCTGATGGAAAATGGATGACAAAGAAGCAGCTTTGCAAAAAGGCTATGGCCATCGATGGAGGCCAACCCCATACTACGGCCGTCTTGTAGAGATGATGGCGGAGGGAGAGCGGCTTGCATTAGTCCCACAGGGCCTTCCAATGACAAAGCAGGAGATCCTTCTCCATGGACTTGGCATTTTGGGTCGTTGGAAAGGGTTTATCTATTACCCTCTTGCATTAACCCTTCCTGATCTGGGGGCCTCTATCCAAGTAGGGGGCGTAATGATGACACAAGAGGCGCTATTGCTAGAAAGCATACGTGAGCTGGCCGGTTTTGCTTTAGCTTGCTACGTACTTGCTCACCGTCTTCCAGATCAGAGAACCGTCAAATTGCATGATGGAAGGAAAATGTCAAAGCAACAGCTATACTGCGAGGCATTAGCAAGAAACTTCCCCTGTCCTGCATTGGTCCATCACGATCTGGGGCGTTCTCTTCCTGTGGGGGGAAGAATTCAGGTGCCACCAGATAACCGCATCATGACGAGGGAAGAGCTTCTCACGAGTAGAGCCTATAACATCTGACACTACTGTTTGTAGATGTCGACACCGCTGCTTTTTTTTATCAATGTTTGTAGGTCTCGACCCGTTTAAGCCAGCCTGAGAGCCATTTGCCTTCTTGGTCGGGGTTGGGGGAGTTTTGGACGCGGAGGATGAGGAGCTCCTTGGCCGATTCGGCGAAATCGTAGACGATGTGAGGGGATTTGGGTGAGACGCGCTGCAGGACCTGGAGGAGGCCCCACCCTTGGCCATTATAGCGCTCCTTGGGAGAGGTGCCAGCGCCTTTGAAGTTGAGATAATCGACGAGGGCGTAGAGGCCATTGGAAGTGTTGGCCAGCTTGTAAAAGACGCGGATGGCATTTTCGCGCTCTGCATTGGGGAGATAGATCACAATTTCTGGAAGTCTTCTTTCAAAGCGCTTGGCGAGGAAAATAGCCTGAAATTTTCTTGTGTCGACAAGGAATTGGCGCAAAGATTTCATCTGCGGGCTATTGATGTTGTGATAGAACTCCTCACGAGAATTCCAGGGACAGGCTTCTGCCTCGCGCAGCCACTCGGGAATGGGTAGGTTAAGTTCCATCAGATAGTGGAGAAATTCGGGAAATATCTCTTCGAAAGGACCTCTATAATTGGCGGGATACCAGATAAAATGGCCAATCCCAAAAGAGCCGAAATTTTCGCCTTTGTTCCAGTGAATGAGGTAGTCGATACTCCCGCCGCATTCGTTATACCAGATTTTGTCTGCAATCTTAATGGCATCTCTTTCATTGATGGTGAAGGAAAAGCCATCACCCCTCTTTTTGATGGTTTCTAGGGCAGATAAGAGGGAGGGGGGTGTTGGACTATAGGTGGCCAGAATTAAATCAGCACCGGGAAAGAGCGTCACATCGATCGGATCGCGTGCCGCGATGAGAATGACCGGTTTTCCCATTTCGATTAACTGCTGTAAAAATGCTTCTTGCTCAGGTTGATTCCAAGCATTAGAGCTGAAGAGGCAGAGAATATCGGCCTTGCTGGCCTCTTCGATCAATGGGGATGAAGGGTGCTTCTTTGAAAAAAAGATAATCGAGCTCTCTTTGCCGAAGGGTATAGAGAGTTGCCGTAGATGCGGCTCTAGACTGTCTGGAGCAAAGATTGCGACCGATCGTTGGCTGAGTGAGGGAATAAAAAAGAACTCATGTTTAATGGTGCGAATCGCCTCTGCAGCAATTTTTTTTGCCAGTTGCTCATGGTTCGCTTTATTGAAAGAAGGGGCTTCTGACCTATCTAAGGAGCGCTCTTTTAACTGAATCAGCCTCGAAACAGATTCCTCGATCCTTTTTTCAGAAAGGCGTCCGCTTTTCACAGCATCCACGATGGCCAGATGGATGCGCTGCACATCATGAGGGGATAGCTCTTTTGAAAGATCTGCTCCAATCAATTGTTTCCCTCCCAAAAGAAGAAGATTACTACCTGCAGCAATGGCTTGGATCGCTGCTTCTTCAATCGAGCTGCAGCATTTCAGAAGTCCCTCCATCACCAAGGAGTCGGCGATGATGATTCCTGGAAAGCCGATCTCTTCTCTCAAATAAGAAAGAATTTTTGGCGAGAGTGTGGCGCATTTTTCTGAATCGAGTGCAGGAACAAGAATATGACCTGTCAAAATCGTATCGCACTCGGAGGCAAGCTGGGCGAAGGGAAGAAGTTCCCTTACTTTCAGCTCCTCCAAGGGCTTCTTCACAGTCGGCAAATCGAAGTGCGAATCGACCCCGACATCACCATGACCGGGAAAATGTTTGAGTGAGCTCACGATTCCCGCTTGTCTGTAACCCTCTAGAGTCGGTTTGGCAAACCGAATGACCGTTTCAGGATCTTCGCCAAATGAGCGGATCCCGATGACAGGGTTGCGAGGGTTGGAATTGACATCGACGACAGGGGAGAGATTCAGATTGACACCCACAGCTTTCAACTCGGAGCCCATGGCAAGAGCACTTTCTTCAGCCCACTCTGGTTTGCCAGCCATAGCAAGAGCGCGATTACCTGGGAAGAGAGTAAAGCCCTCCGTCAAACGGGTAACCTGGCCTCCTTCCTGATCGACAACGATCCAGAGGGGGATAGGAAGGCGGTTTTCGCACGCGATCGCTTGCAGACCATCGCTGAGGAGACGCACTTGGTGCGGTGACTTAAGCCCATTCGCCCAATTATAGTAGATGATCCCTCCGATATGGACCTCTCGGATCAGAAAATGGGCATCCTGATTGGCCTCTTCACCATAGAAGTGAGCCACAAGAAGTTGTCCCACTTTCTCTTCAAGGGTCATTTGATCGATCGTAGATGAACCAAAACAGGGAAAGAGTGCTAAAATAGCGGCAAACGCAAAAAATGGTCGCATGGTCAGAGCAGTATAGACTAACTGCTACTTTCTCGTCAGATTATTGCTCTTAGTACGTTCAAGAACCAGCTTTTCCAATTTGATCGTGTCAGCGGCAAATTTGCGGATCCCCTCAGAGAGCTTCTCAATAGCCATCGCATTGTCGCCCAAGTAATAGCGGAAAGTTGGCTCGTCCACTTTAAATTTGTCGATAGGCAGATCATGAGCTTTTTGAGGATCCAATTTACGAGGAAGATTTCCTTCCGTTTTACTGAGCACTTCTAAGAATTTCGGCGCAATGGTCAATAAATCGCATCCGGCCAATTCCAAGATTTCATCGACATTGCGGAAAGAGGCGCCCATCACCTGTGTTTTAAGGTCATACTTTTTGTAATAGTTATAAATTTGGGTGACAGAAACGACTCCAGGATCTTTTTCAGGGGGATAGGAGTCGACCTTTTCATGAGCTGTGTACCAATCGAGGATGCGTCCAACAAATGGTGAGACGAGGGTCGCTTTCGATTGGGCACAGGCGATCGCTTGTACCAAGCTGAACATCAAGGTCATGTTACAGTGAATCCCCTCTTTTTCCAAAATTTTGGCAGCTTGGACACCTTCCCAGGTGGAGGCCAGTTTAATCAAAACACGACTCCGATCGATACCAGCCGCCTCATAAAGCCCGATCAGCGTGGTCGCTTTGTGGATACTGGCTTCGACATCATAAGAGAGGCGGGCATCCACCTCGGTAGAAACTCTCCCAGGAACATATTTCAAAATCTCGATCCCAAAATTGACGAAGAGTTTATCGAGGATGTGGTGCAGCATCTGCTGCTCGTGAGAGGTCTTATGCGTTCCCCAATGGATGGCATCATCGATCAGATATTGGTACTGTTCCTCTTGCGCAGCTTGAAAAATCAGCGAGGGGTTGGTCGTTGCATCTGTCGGCCCATATTTCTTGATACTGTTGATATCTCCAGTATCGACTACAACGGTCGTTATCTGTTTCAGTTGATCAAGTTTATTCATTTTTCAACCCTTTTCTAAAAATATATAATATAAGCCATTGCTTTTTATTTATTTTTACCATATAACTATATTTTAGACAATCATTATAAAGATCAAGGAGGATTTTATGGGGTCTCTCATCCCACGATGGCAAACCAAATTTCCCACTCCATCACGAAGAGTCAGTGATCTATTTAATCTCGGACAGTTTTTCGAAAATTTTGAGCGCGAGCTCGAAATCATGGGGACAACTTACTCTGGTTTAAGTATTTCTAGTGATGATGTCTCTGTTTTTGTCGATGCGCATGTCCCTGGACTCACTGCTAAAGATATCGAGGTGGCGATTGACGGAAACAACTGCTTGTGGATCAAAGGGGAAAAGAAAAGCGAAGAGAAAGATAAAAAGAAAAAGTACTATCGTCAATCTCAGGTTTCCTTTTCTTATTGCCTTCCTCTATTGGAAGAAATTGACCAAACGATAGAGCCAGAAGCTACCTGTAAAGATGGTGTGATGCACATCGTCTTTGCCAAAAAGAAAGAGAAGCAGACAGAAGCTAAAAAGATTAAGGTGAAAGAATAATTCTCAAGTCCAGCGGTTCTCTCTGAGATGCCGCAAAAAATTGGAAATTGTGCAAGAAAGCGACTATTTTTTAGTCGCTTTCTCCTTTTTGGCGATCTTGTAGCCTTTGCTTTTTTTCGTCACTTGGGCCGATTCTTCGCGGCCTCCAACCTTGCCTTTGGAGAGAATGGCGATCCATTCTTGTCGCTCCCCTTCGGTGATCGCTGCTTTCTTGACATAGGCAATGCGGTGTAAGCCACTTTTCGTCAAAATCATACGGACTACTTCATGCTCTCCTGTTGGGAAGGAGCGTTCATAGAGAAGATCTTGTGGACTTTGCCAATGAACCTTCAGGGCGCTGATTTTACTTTTGAGGATCTCATCCTTCATCATCTCTTCCGCACTCTCTTTCGTCAAGACCTCACTATGGGTAAAATGGACGTCGATCAACTGGGTCCACTTTTTCTCATCTTCCCCTTCTAAAAAGTACCGTGTGACAGAAACACCCTTCTCTTCATGACCGTTTTGTGAACCCCTTTTCCACTTCGCCTTCTCTTCAGCTGGCAGGTTGAAATAGACGGTTTCATCAAACCGATACTTGGCCTCCAGCCCAAATGGTAGTAACAATAAGGTTAACAAAAGGAAAGGAAACCACTTTTTCATCAATCACCCCCTGAATAAAGAAATATTATAATCAATTTATAAATTAAAGGCAAAGTTTCGATGGGCACTTTCGGCAGAAAACTGGGGGTTTGCCACAGTGGGGCGAAGAGCGCGGGCTGGACGAAAACTGGGGGTTTGCCACAGTGGGGCGAAGAGCGCGGGCTGGACGAGAACTGGGGGTTTGCCACAGTGGGGCGAAGAGCGCGGGCTGGACGAAAACTGGGGGTTTGCCACAGTGGGGCGAAGAGCGCGGGCTGGACGAAAACTGGGGGTTTGCCACAGTGGGGCGAAGAGCGCGGGCTGGACGAGAACTGGGGGTTTGCCACAGTGGGGCGAAGAGCGCCGGCCGGACGAAAACTGGGGGCTTACCACAGTGGAGCGAAGAGCGCGGGCTGGACGAGAACTGGGGGTTTGCCACAGTGGAGCGAAGAGCGCGGGCTGGACGAGAACTGGGGGTTTGCCACAGTGGAGCGAAGAGCGCGGGCTGGACGAGAACTGGGGGCTTACCACAGTGGAGCGAAGAGCGCGGGCTGGACGAGAACTGGGGGTTTGCCACAGTGGGGCGAAGAGCGCCGGCCGGACGAAAACTGCTTGGCATGAGAAGGGATGATCTGCTACAGTGCCTTTCGACCTCTTGCGTAACCTCCTATAGGCAGCAGAAGGGGTCTTTTCGTTTATCTTTTTTTCCTCCCCTTTTCGCCTACTCGATTTGAGTATGTCGAAAAGGGGAGGAAAAAAATCTAAACAAAAATTCCTCCTTCTTCTGCCGATAGGAGGTTATGCAAGAGGTCTACAATGCAGATCGGCCATAAACTTCAGTTTCATTGCCAGGAGTGTGACAACCCGATTCTCTTCTCCGTCCTCGACAAGGAGAATTTCAAAAAAATTGTTTGCTGCGACTCCTGTAAAAAGAAGTATGCCTTTCAGGATGAGACCCTCCTCAGACACCTCACCCAGTTTGAAGCCCTCTGCCACCAGATCTACGCCTCCGAAGAGATTCTGGGAAGCACCGCCATCGCCATCGACGTCGGCACCCACCATGTCGAGGTCCCCTTCAATATCCTTCTCACTCGCCTCAGCTCCGTCATCGAGCTCAACATTAACGGCAAGAAGTCGGTCATCTACTTCCGCGTCGAACCCCTCAAAGATATCCCCGCAGTCAAATCCGCCAACTAACCTATTTTCGTGCATCTGCCCATACCGGTGCCCATGCCCGCCCGTACCCGTTTCTGAAAAAAAATCGGGCACAGGCACAGGCATGGGAACGGGCACGCTCACGGGCACGAAAAAAGATTTACGCTCACGGGCACGAAGGAAGATTTAATGAAGGGATTCTTGTTGAAAAGTTGTCGATAGAGGCGATGACCTCTTTTTCTTCGTCGAGTGCTTTGATCAGAATGGCTGTGATGGCGTCGGGGAGCTGGAGCTTTTGGTTGCCCTCGAGGAGATGGCCTTTAAAGTAGATGGGCTTCTGGTCGATCCAGAGAATCCCTTCATTGGAGTTGATTTGGCGGGAATAGACGTTGAGGAGAGCGACAGTTTGATCTTCCAGATGAATCAATTGGACCCCTAGGCCTGAAAAGGTATTTTCGGGAAGCAGGGAGTATTGGGAAGATTGAAAGTGGGGGGAGTTGGACGCCATCTCTTGATAGCGCCACACTGAGGGGGCTGAACAGCTTGTTGCGAGTGCCAGAAGTAGGAAGAAGTTAACGACGTTGGAGATGGCCATTATTGGAACTGACGATGATGGCGCCAGCGGTGGCAAGGCCGGCTAGGATGAGGCCGATCCACCAGAGGCTGATACCGCAATTAGTAGCGCAGACGACAGCGGGTTCGCAGGCGGCTGTCGCAGCTTCTTCTTCCTCAGCCTCTTCGGCTGTAACCGCTGCGGGTGCTGGTTCCGCCACTAAAACCCCGCCTTCCCCATCTTCTGCGACTGCTTCAGCAGCAACTCCCTCTTCGAGACCAGCACATTGGCAGGGGGAGCAGTGGCAATTTGGACAGTAACCATGGTTAAAGTTCTGATAGTCGACAAAGGTATCACCGGCGCGCAGGCAGCCCGTCGATGCGAGGAAGATGCAGAGGAAAGTGAGAAGGTATTTGAGCATACGATTAATGGTTGGTGTTAGAGCCGTTACCAGAAATTAAAATGATGGCAGCAGCTGCGGCTACTCCCACAACAGCGATCGCAATGGCGCAATAGGAAACGCCACAGTCAACTCCGCAAAGGGGTGCGCAAGGATCACAGGGAGCGCAAGGCCCGCAAGGAGGGCAGGGAGGAGGTCCTAAGGGAGCAGATCCAGGAGAGGGTCCACCTGCACAAGACCTGTTAGGTGGGCCTTGGGTAGGTGTGGGTGCATAGGTATTGGTGACATTGGTGCGCACAGGGCTCGTCTGATCAGAGGCTTCGGCGGATTGATCACCGTTGTTGGGCTGGCCAGGATAAGGTTGTCCGCCATTATAAGGTTGGTTTGGATCAGGCTGTCCGCCATTGTAGGGCTGGCCTGGAGGGGGCTGACCACCGTTGTAGGGTTGGTTTGGATTGGGTTGTCCGCCGTTATAGGGTTGCCCAGGATAAGGCTGTCCACCATTGTAGGGTTGGTTTGGATAAGGTTGTCCGCCATCGTAGGGCTGGCCTGGAGGAGGTTGATTGCCGTTATAGGGTTGCCCAGGATAAGGCTGTCCACCATAGGGTTGGTTTGGATAAGGTTGTCCGCCATCGTAGGGCTGGCCTGGAGGAGGTTGATTGCCGTTATAGGGTTGCCCAGGATAAGGCTGTCCACCATAGGGTTGGTTTGGATAAGGTTGCCCACCATCGTAGGGCTGGCCTGGATAGGGCTGTTGAGGAGCTGGGTAGCCTTGGGGGGCTTGCGCACCATTGGGGTTGGGCTGGCCTTGATTGCATACGCAAGGGTAGGAGTTACAATAGGGGCAATATCCATGGTTGAAGTTTTGGTAATCGACGAAAGTGTCACCAGCTCCAGAAAGGACGGCACTGCATGCGAAGCAAAAAGCAGTTAATAGAGAAACGACGATCTTCATAAGCGAGTTCCTGTTCCCAAGTTATTGAAGAGAATCTGCATAGCAAATCATTCATTTTGGGGGCAAGCTGAAAGATTGGATCGCTTTGAAGATCTGTGAGGAGAATGCGCTAAATTCCTGTTTGAGGCAGGTTGCCGTGACGACGTAAGCTTCACCATCTTGAAGCAGCATCGCTTGCACGAAGCGGATATCGCCCCACTGAGAAGGGCGGTCAATTTGGAGCATTTCTGCTGATCCTGCCGCAGTGGCCATGTTTCCCAAGAGTGCACAACGAGTGCCAGCGCGTCCTTCATGATAGCTCTTTGCTTGAGCTACATAGTCCTTGAGTGAGAGCTGAGTTGATTCAGAGGCAATGTTGATGGAGGGAGTAAATTGGCTATTTCCATGACCCGTTCCGACGAAGATCGCCTTCACTTTTTGGGGGAGCTGCTTCTCATCAACGATACATTCCCACCCTTTTGGAGGTGAAGCGAGGTAAGAGTGACATTCTCTCCCTTGAGTTGGTGAAGCTTGGTAAGGAATATGGCCCGCCGCGCCTAGGGTCAATCCACCCAATAACAAGAGAAGAAAAATGGATCGTAAAAACATGCGAAACCTCTTGAATTTTAAAGCCAACAATGCACAATTTTTCTCAATTCTTTAATTCAAAGTCTGAATTTGGGATAAGGCGCTATAACACACAACACTCTAGAGGCCCAGGATAATGGAGAATTTAGAAACTGGCAAAGACAAAATCAAAAAGATCTGCGAGATTCTAAAAGAGGAAACGCTCCAGCCTGCGAAGGAAGAGGCCCAAAAAATTATAGAGATGGCCGAGCAAGAGGCGCGTAATCTCATTCGTGAAGCGGAAGTCAAAGCCGAAGAGGTGGCTCATCAAAGCAAAACCCGTCTTGCCAAGGAGAGGGAGCTCTTCGACGCCTCCCTCAAGCAAGCAGCGAGACAGGGGATCGAAACACTCCGCCAAGAGATCGAAAATCGGCTGTTTAATAGCGCCCTTTTAGATTGGTTAGGTCAGCAGTCGCCTGATCCGAAGCTGCTGGCCAAATTGATCGATGCGATCGTCAAGGCAATTGAAAAAGAGGGAACCAGCGCCGATTTCTCTGCATTGATCCCCCCCCAAATCCCCTCAGAAAAGGTGAATGCCCTCTTGGTGAAAGATGTTATAGAAAAATTGAGAGAGAAGTCGGTCGTTGTGGGCAATCAGGCGGCGGGGATTGAGCTCAAGCTCCATGATCGTAAATTGACTCTAGACCTCAGCGATGAGGCATTAAAAGAGCTGATCGGACAATATGTCCGAAAAGATTTTCGTGAGCTCCTGTTTCAAGCATAAGGGGAATTTGGGGTGAAGGCCTACTATTTTCTAACCGGTCTACTTCCACCACTTGAAATTGGACATGTCCCAACACTTGGGTATGTCGAACTTAAACAATTGATGGAGACCGACCTCAGCAATGACGATAAACAGCTAGTTCGTGAATTTCTCAGGCAGATCGACTTTGAGAATCTGAGAGCTCTTTGGGCGGGAGAACCTTTAGACTATCGGGGAAACTTATCGCGTGAGCAACTCGAGCAGGTGATGCATGAGTATCGCTGGCCGTCGCAGATTTCCATCCCTTACTATCTCGTCGATAATCTAGAGAAATATCGAACAACTGAAGAACGCCTTCGCCATTTTTCACTGCTCATGTCGCAATTTTATCGGTACCAGATCGACCACCATACCGGTTTTATCAGCGACTACTATGCCTTTCAGCGAGACCTCAGACTAGTGATGTTGGGATTTCGGGCCAAAATGATGGGTCGAGATCTCGCTGCCGAACTCCAGTATGAAGATGCCACTGACCCCATCGTTGCTCAAATTTTGGCCCAAAAAGATTCCAAAACGTTTGAACCTCCCTTTGAATATAAGGAGCTCAAACCGATCTTTGAGCAGTATGGGGATCAGCCCTTAGAACTGAATAAGGCCCTTTTTGAATATCAGTTCAACCACATTATCGAATTGTGGGGAGGGGAGCCATTTAACATTGACCGTATCCTCAATTATTTAGCACGCTTAATTCTGGTCGAGCGTTGGCTAGAATTTGATGTGCAAAAAGGGATCCAAATCGTTGACCGCATTGAAAAGGAAATCGCATGAGTAGCGTAAGCGCAACACAGGCAAAAGGCAGGGTTGTCAAAGCCTTTGGGAACCTACTTCAAGTCCAATTTGATGGCCATGTTCGTCAAGGCGAAGTGGCCTTTGTCGAAGTGGATGGGATCCACCTGAAGGCAGAGGTGATTGAAATCGCCGGCGATGAGGTCAAACTTCAGGTCTATGAAGATACCCGCGGTGTAAAACTGAATACCCCCGTAGCCTTTACTGGGGACCTTTTGGAAGCGGAGCTAGGCCCAGGCCTACTAACCAGCGTCTTCGATGGTCTGCAGAACCGTTTGGAGGTGCTTGCTGAAAAAACTGGCTACTACTTGCCCAGGGGTCTTTATGTTCTTCCCATCGATAGGGAAAAGGAGTGGGACTACCTTCCACGTGCCCATGTGGGGGATATGCTCGAAAGGGGAGATACCCTCGGGACTACCATGGAGGAGCGTTTTGAGCATCATATCATGGTTCCTTTCTCATTCTTTGGCACTGTCACGCTCACGTGGACCATTTCTCCAGGACGCTATACCGTTGATACTGTTGTGGCGCGTGGGAGGAATGAGCGAGGGCAAGAGATGGAATTTGCGATGGTCCAAAAATGGCCGATCAAAATGGGGCTCTTTCAAGGTGTCAAAGTGAAGCCGAGCGAGATGATGGACACTGGCCTGCGCACCCTCGACACCCAAAGTCCGATCATGAAAGGAGGGACTTTTTGTACGCCCGGTCCCTTCGGTGCAGGGAAAACAGTGATCCAGCACCATCTTTCCAAATATGCGGCTGTCGATATCGTCATCGTCACAGCTTGTGGAGAGCGTGCGGGCGAAGTGGTCGAAGTGCTGCGCGAATTTCCTACATTGATCGATCCTCACACGAATGAGCCATTGATCAGGCGTACCTGCATCATCTGTAATACCTCCTCGATGCCGGTAGCTGCTCGGGAATCTTCTATCTACATGGGTGTGACCATCGCGGAATACTATCGTCAAATGGGTCTCGATGTCCTTTTACTCGCCGATTCGACCTCACGCTGGGCCCAAGCGCTACGAGAAATGTCAGGGCGCCTTGAAGAAATTCCTGGCGAAGAGGCTTTCCCCGCTTACTTAGCATCCCGGATCGCTGCCTTTTATGAGCGTGGAGGGTGCGTCGCGTTGAAAAGAGAGGACCAAGGCTCGGTGACCATCTGTGGGGCTGTTTCTCCCGCTGGCGGAAGCTTTGAAGAACCGGTGACTCAAGCAACTTTGGCTGTCGTGGGAGCCTTTTGCGCCCTTTCGAGAGCGAGATCAGATGCTAGGCGCTATCCTGCGATCGACCAGCTGATCTCTTGGTCGAAATATGTCGATGATGTCGCAAGTCAGTTGGAGCACATTGTCCCTGGTTGGGGTGAGATGGTGCGAAAAGCTGCCTGGTTTTTGCGTGAAGGAGGCGAAATAGGCAAGCGTATGGAAGTGGTGGGCGAAGAGGGTACCTCTCTCGAAGATATGATCATCCATCTGAAAGCGGAAGCCTATGATTTCTGTTATCTCCAACAGAATGCTTTTGATAAGATCGATGCCTACTGCCCCTTAGAGAGGCAAATTCCTCTTTTCCGCTTGATGAACCATATCTTTGATACACCTTTTGATTTTACCACTCGGGATCGCGCACGCGAGTTTTTCCTCAACTTGCAAGGCAAAATCAAAACATTAAATTCGACCCCTTTTGAAAGCCAAGAGTATAAGGAGCTGATGCGGGTGATTCATGAAATGATCGAAACGGCACGGCGGATATAACCATGAAAAAAGTTCATGACAGAATCAACGACATGCGCGGTAACTTGATTACCGTGACAGCAGAGGAGATCAGTTTAGGTGAGCTGGCCCGAATCGACAGGGAAGATGGGGCTCCCACCTACGCCTCAGTCTTGCGCTTTGAAGGCGATCAAGTGACTCTCCAGGTCTTTGGAGGAACGCGTGGAATCTCTACAGGTGATCGAGTGACCTTTTTGAGACGGCAAATGGAAGCGACCTACGGGGAGGCTCTTCTGGGGAGACGGCTCAGTGGAACAGGTACACCGATCGATGGCGGCCCTGCAATCATGGGTGAGAAGATCCCGATCGGTCAGCCAGCCTTTAATCCGGTCCGCCGCATCATCCCACGCCATATGGTGCGGACCAATATTCCGATGATCGATGTCTTTAACTGTCTGGTCAAATCGCAAAAGATTCCCATCTTTTCTGTAGCAGGGGAGCCCTATAACCCCCTTTTGATGCGGATCGCCAACCAGACCGATGCCGATGTGGTGATCATTGCTGGCATGGGGCTCACCTTTGACGACTATCAAGCCTTTATCGATAATGCCGAATCGGCCGGCTCTGCTGAAAAAACGGTGATGTTTATCCATCAAGCCACCGATCCTGCTGTGGAGTGCTTATTGGTTCCCGATCTGGCTCTCGCCTGTGCCGAAAAGTTTGCTCTCTCTGGAAAAGGTGTCCTCGTCTTACTGACCGACATGACCGCTTTTGCTGATGCGATCAAAGAGATCTCGATCACAATGGATCAGGTGCCTTCCAACCGTGGTTATCCTGGCTCCCTCTATTCCGATCTCGCCTCTCGCTATGAGAAAGCGGTCGACATCGAGGGGAGTGGTTCGATCACCGTGATCAGCGTGACCACAATGCCTGGAGACGATGTCACCCACCCCGTTCCCGATAATACGGGATACATCACTGAAGGGCAATTTTATCTGCATGGGGGCTACATCGATCCTTTCGGCTCGCTCTCACGCCTCAAGCAGCAGGTGATCGGAAAAGTGACTCGAGAAGATCATGGCGATATCGCCAACGGATTGATTCGCCTCTTCGCAGACTCCAAAAAGGCAAAAGAGAGACAGTCGATGGGTTTCAAACTTTCTCGTTGGGATGAGAAGTTACTCAATTTCGCCGATCTTTTTGAGAAAAAAATGATGAATCTTGCTGTCAACATGTCTTTAGAGGAGGCTCTCGACATGGGGTGGAAACTCCTTTCAGAATGCTTCCAGCGGCATGAAGTGGGTCTCAAACAGGCTCTTGTCGAAAAATATTGGCCAGGCTGATGAGTGCAACTGTAAAACTGACAAAAAATGAGCTCAGAAACCAGCAGGTGCGCCTAGGGCAGCTCAAGAAATATCTGCCGACTCTACAACTGAAAAAAGCGATGCTACAAGTGGAAGTGAATGAAGTGCGGATGGAGATCGTTCAATTGGAAGAGAGATTTCACAGCGCCCGCTTGGCAGTCTCTCACAGCAGCAGCCTCTTTAGCGAACGGTTTGGTTTAGATCTTGCCGAAGCGGCAAAGGTCGAGAAAATTGTCAAACGGTATGAAAATATTGCAGGTGTCGATATTCCCCTATTTGAGGAGGTTCTCTTTGCCCCCTTCGAATATCCCCTCTTCACCACTCCTGCATGGCTCGATGTAGCGGTGAGTGAGCTGCGCAAAATGGCAACAGCTAGGGCCCAAGTCCTTGTGGCTGATGAAAAACGACGCGCCCTTGAAAAAGAGCTGCGCGAAGTATCGATCCGAGTTAATCTCTTTGAAAAGAATCTCATTCCCAAGGCGAGCGAAAACATCCGCCGGATCAAAGTCTTTTTAGGAGACCAGCAGCTGGCTGCTGTGGCTCAAGCCAAAGTGGCCAAAACCAAAATTGAAGAGAGGAAGAAAAAGAAAAAAGATGCGGGTTGACATCGTTAAATATCTGCTTCTCGGTCCGATGAGCTCACGGGATGCTTTCTTTAAGCAGATCCAGGAGTTTGGGATGGTTGAGTTTATCCGAAAAACCCCCCTTCCCTTAGAAAGATCTCCTGAAATTCAAAACTTCATCGATGCCCAACATGTGTTGAGACGGATGGTTCCTGTTAGGCAAGAGCCGCTCGACGATTACCGCTCAGCCAATGTTTTGGCTCGCCATGTAGTGGAAAGGGGGGTTGAGCTTGAACGTCTCCGAGAAAGAGTCCGCATCCTCAATAAAGAGATCGAGAGGATCGAGGTGTTTGGCGATTTTTCTATGAACGAGCTTCATGAGATCGAGAGTGAAACCAGAAGGGTCATCCAATTTTTCTTCTGCAAGATGAATGCAGAACCAAGTGCTGTCCAGCGTCCCGAGGTCATTTTTATCCGCCAATCTCACACTCTCAATTACTATGTCGCCATCAACAAAGAGAGGAGCTCCTACGAAGGCCTTATCGAAATCGTCATCGATCGCTCTATGGGCGAGCTTAAGCAGGAGTTGGCTCAGGTCAGTTTGCAGATCGACATGTACGAAACGGAGCTGGCGACCCTCGCCCATAAGAAGACGATTCTCAAGCAGGGGCTCTACAATACCCTCAATCGGCATAATCTCGAAGATTCGAAAGGGACGACTGAGCCTTACTTAGAAGGAGATCTCTTTGCCGCAGAAGGATGGGTGGCCAAAAATCAAGTGAAAGATCTCGAAAAAGTGGCCGATGAACATGGCATTTATGCCTCTCCTGTAGCCCTAGAACCAGGCGACCGAATCCCCACCCATTTAGAAAATGATGAGCTAGGGTCACTGGGTCAGGATCTGGTCGGGATCTATGATACACCCTCTACAAAGGATAAAGATCCCTCTTTGTGGGTCCTCTTCGCTTTTGGTCTCTTCTTTTCGATGATCATCGCTGATGCAGGATATGGCCTCATCATGCTGGGTGTTTCCTTGTGGCTCTATTATAAGTTTGGGAGGAAGAAAAAGGGATTTGTACGCCGTTTCACTCAGCTCTCTATATTTCTCTCGATAGGCTGCATCATTTGGGGGCTGTTACTGGCCTCTTTCTTTGGGATCGAATTTGAGCCTGGAACAAAAATACGTCAATTTTCATTCATCAATTGGATGATCGAGCGCAAAGCGGAATACCTTTTACGGGAAAAACCGCCCTCCTACCATGATCTCATTAAGGAGTACCCTGTCCTCGAGAGTGCCACCACGCCCGATCAATTGCTCAAAGGGGTTGTCAGCCAACAAGAGGGGCTCGGAAAATATACGATCTACAACGATTTTCAGGGCAATGTCTTTCTGGAGCTGGCCATCTTTGTGGGAGCGATCCATATCTTTCTTGGCTTTTTACGCTATGTGAAAAAGAATTGGTCGGGGATTGGTTGGGCCATTTTTATGGTGGGCGCCTACCTTTACTTTCCGACCTTCGTGAAGGCAGTGTCTCTCATCCACTACATCTTTGGGGTCCCTTATGCGGAAGGGGCTCTCATCGGAAAATATCTCCTCTGGACCGGTATTATCCTCGCTGCCATCCTTGGTATTATCCAAAACCGTTGGAAAGGCCTTGCAGATATCATGCATGTCGTCCAAGTTTTTGCCGATGTGATGTCTTATTTGCGTATCTATGCCCTCTCCCTCGCCGGGATGATTATGGCCTCCACTTTTAACCATATCGGGTCGAAGGTGCCCTGGTATTTTGGGATCTGGATCATTTTGATCGGTCATGCCCTCAATTTCACCCTCGCTCTGATGGGAGGCACTATTCACGGCTTGCGTCTAAATTTTATTGAATGGTATCACTATAGCTTTGAAGGGGGTGGCAAGCAGTTCAAACCCCTTTCCTTATTGAAATTTGATTAGTTGATTAGGAGTCATGATGGATATTGGTGTTGTAGGACCTGCCCTCGTTTTAGGATTGGCCATGATTGGAAGTTCGATCGGGTGTGCTGTCGCTGGTATGGCTTCACACGCTGTCATGGCTAGGATCGATGAAGGCCATGGTAAGATGATCGGTATGTCGGCGATGCCCTCCTCGCAAGCCATCTATGGCTTTATCTTGATGCTCTTGATGAATGGCGCTATCAAAGGAGGAACACTCTCGCCGATTGGAGGCATTGCCATAGGAGCTTCTGTGGGTGCGGCGCTCCTTTTTTCCTCCTACATGCAGGGAAAATGTTGTGCGACAGGGATTCAAGCTTCGGCTAAACAGCCCGCGATTTATGGAAAGTGTTTCGCTGCCATTGGAATCGTCGAGTCTTTCTCTCTCTTTGCCTTCGTCTTTGCACTCCTACTCTTTTGATGAGACTCTTCATACTACTTTTGACTCTTCCCCTCCTAGGAGGTTGTCTTGCCCCCTCACTTAGCTGCCGTTCGGAGTACCTCTACCCGAACTATCTTGCCTCCGAACAGATCGATACCCCCGATCTTTTGCGGGGATGTTATTACGGCCAGCAGCTCCTTGTCCATTGGCGCGTTCCTAGATCCTGCCTACCTATCACTCTCCTCCTCAAGGTCCGCTATGGCAACCGAGAAGTGGAGATTTATAAAGAGGAGCTCACAAAGAGCCGAGGATGGCGGATCCACCGACTCATCAATCAAGAATATTGGGAGAGGGGAGGCATTCTCTCTTTCCAGGCGCAGCTTATTCGTGAGGAGAGAGTCATTGCCAGCTGGACCCACTCTCTTTGGGCCGAAATCATCGAAGTCTGTTCAGAAGATTAGATCCTTCACGAATCAGAGCCTGAGTCGCAGCCCAATCTAGGCAGGGATCGGTGATCGAGATGCCATGCTTCAATGGGAAGGCGAGTTCTTGAGAACCACCATGGAGGTGGCTTTCCAGCATGATGCCAACAATGTTTTGATTTCCCGCTTGAATTTGTTCGATACAGGAGTGGAAAACCCGCTTTTGCTGTTCAGGCTTTTTTCCACAGTTATCGTGGGAACAGTCGATAATCACTCGTGGATTGATCAGAGCCCGCTCACATTTCTGGATGGCGGCTGCCACATTCTCAGGATGGTAATTGGGGCCCATCTCTCCTCCGCGAAGGACAAGATGACAGAGAGGATTTCCCTCGGTGAGCAGCCGGCTCATCTGGCCCGATGGGCTTACACCCAAAAAAGCTTGGGGTGTGGCTGCCGCTAAGATGCCATGAATCGCATGGTCGATATTGCCTTCAGTACTATTTTTAAAGCCAATCGGGAAATTCAAGAGAGAGGCCATCTGCCGATGGGGGGGCGAGGAGGAGGTCCTGGCTCCAATGCACCCCCAGCTCAGATAATCGGCATAGTAGTGAAAAGTATTCAATTCGAGAAGCTCTGAGCCCGAAGGGAGCCCCATTTCACTGAGTTCACGCAATAAAAGCCTTGTTTGCCGGATTCCTTTCGCCAGCTGGTAAGATCCATTCAGCTCGGGGTCATAGAGCATCCCTTTCCAGCCAACAATGGTGCGCGCCTTCTCAAAATAGGTACGCATCACTAGAAAAATATGGTCCGAGACCTCATCCGCTAATTGCCTCAACTGAGCGCCATATTCTAGGGCAGCTACAGGGTCATGGATCGAACAGGGACCTACGACCACCAAGAGGCGCTGATCCCAGCCATTCAAAATGGCTTCGATTGTCTCTCTTGAGCGGTGAACAAATGCAGCCTGGTCGTCTGTTAGAGGAATTTCTTGATACAACTCTTCAGGAGTCGGCACGCTTTCCGTGTCTAATTTCTGCTCCAGAGCTGCCATTAACATATTTAGCCAACTTAACAAGATTATGACTTTTAGAAAAGTGGGATTGAAGATATCTCTTTCAACAGTTATAATTTTTCACCTTATGGAAGGTTTTGTCTATTGGCTAACAAAAGTGGATGGATGGGTCTGGCAGCCCATTTTTGTGGTCCTGATCGGAACAGGACTCTACCTAACGTTTAAACTGCGTGGGTTACAGTTTCGCAAATTATTTTACTCTCTTAAACTGGCCTTTTCACGCAATCATGTAGAGGGGGAAGGAGATATCTCCCACTTCGAAGCGCTGATGACCGCTTTAGCCGCAACGATCGGGATCGGCAATATCGCAGGGATAGCCACAGCGATTGCGATGGGAGGGCTTGGCTCTCTGTTTTGGCTCTGGCTCACCTCTCTCATTGGCATGGCCACCAAGTATGCCGAAGCTGTTCTCGCCATCCGCTATCGCGGAGTCGATAAACGGGGAGAGATGGCTGGTGGACCGATGTACTATATCGAGCGCGGCCTCAACTGGAAATGGATGGCAGGCGCTTTCGCTCTCTTCGGCACGATCACAACCCTGTGTACAGGCAACATTGTCCAGTCAAATTCGATTGCCTCAGCCATAGAGGCCTCTTTCGGAATCAATGTCTGGATTACCGGCACAATCCTCGCTATCTGTACAGGGCTTGTCTTGATCGGGGGGATCAAATCGATTGGTAATGTCACCTCCTACCTTGTTCCCTTCATGGCCCTCTTCTATATCTTGGGTAGTTTGGTCATCATCGTGCTCCGTTACGATGCCGTCCCTATGGCGTTTCAGCAAATTTTCTCGACCGCCTTTACCGGTCAAGCTGCTCTCGGTGGTTTTGCCGGCTCAACTATCATGATGGCGATGCAGATGGGTGTGGCCCGAGGTGTCTTTTCCAATGAATCAGGTCTAGGTACTGCCCCCATTGCAGCGGCTGCGGCAAAGACCGATCTACCCGGCCGCCAAGCTCTCATTTCGATGACAGGGGCTTTCCTTTCCACAGTCGTCTGCACCTTTACAGGTTTAGCGATCGCTGTCACCAATGTTCTAGGGATCTATGGAGCTGATGGAAAGATGCTCAATGGAGTTCCTCTTACGATTGCCGCTTTCGAAACAGTGCTTCCCTTTTTTGGGGGCATCATTGTCGTCATCGGCAGTATCCTCTTTGGCTACTCGACCATCGTCGGTTGGGCCTACTATGGCGAAAAGTGCTGTGAGTATCTGATGGGGGCAAGATCGATCTTCTACTACAGATTGATCTTTACCGTCTTTGTTCTCCTCGGGGTGATCATCCCGATGGATGTTGTCTGGGCCCTCGCCGATATCACCAATGCGTTGATGGCTCTGCCCAATCTGATCGGCATTGTGGCTCTCGCAGGTGTGGTCGGCTACGAAACGCAGCTATTCTTTGATAAGGTGAATGGTGAAGCGCTTTCAGCGAAGGCCGACAGCAAGTGCACAGAATCTATGCAGTAGACGGCTTAAATTTTTCTACTAGCCCCAGTAGATCGCAGGCTCTGGTTATTGGAAAAACTCTCCCATTCCATGAATTTGTGCAGAGACTCCCTCGTAACCCTCGACTTGATCACCCCTGATTCTAGAGATTCCTACACAGCATAAGGTTTTGCAAGGGGAGTAGCACTTGATAATCACTCCAAGGCCAAGTTGGACCGAGCCGGCACCCACCATCCATTCTCCTCCAGCCATCGGTATCTTTCCATGCATCGCAAGAGCACCTATGACGACGAGAATGATCCCAATGGCCATATCGACCCAAGGCCAGGTGTCACTTAAGTAAGCTGCTTTATCCCGGATACAGTCGGTCTCTCGACAGACTTTAAGTCCACAGGCATTGTTAACAACAGAAAACATAGTTTACCCCAAATAGATATAGCTCCATTATAAATCTCACTAATTAAGATTTTATTAAGAATCGTTCGTGATCAGCGGCTGAGGCAAAATTTGTAGGAAATGCGGGTGACAAAGGTGTTAAAAGAGGGACGGAGGGAATATTCGAAGGGAAAGCCCGTAGAAGGAGTCAGCTTTCCTTCAAAGTGTCTTCTGTTGGGTCGGTAGTAGTTGAATTCAAGGCCCAAAACCCAGTGTGTCCAGCGGGCTAACTCAAGGCCAACTCCGAGGAGCCAGCCATAGTGGGTGGCGCTGGCGCTAAATCGATGGGGGGTGGCGTTCAAAAAGGTGTCTGTGGAGCTGAGGTGGCTGCTCAGTCGAGCGATGATCAGGCCCGTTTTTGCATAGATCAAAAGAGCATCCCAGGGAACGCCGATGCGAGGTGTCAGAGTCAAAAACCAATCTATATCTGTTTTGTAAGTGACATTCGGGGGAACTTCATGAAAGACATTCTTCCTCTGGCCGCGGATCCCACTCCAATCAAAAGCAGCCTCAAAGCTGAGTACAAAGGTGGTTAAATGGCTGTTGACTCCAGCGTGTCCTCCCAGAACGCCTCCACTTACCCTTTCTGCAAAAGAGCCTCCGCTAAAGGGAGCAAACAAGTTATTGGGGCCGCTCCCGCTATCTCCGACCGGAAACCCATAATTCACTCGATCAAAGCCATATCCGCCATGCAAACCACAATAGTAACCACTCCAATTATAGCAGTAGGGAATGCAGCAGTTCCAATTGGGGTAACGGGGAATGGGACAGTAACTAGTGGCGCAGGCTGCATATTGGGTATTCGGGAAGAGAAGTAAGGCAGCTAAAAGAAGCTTTTTCATGATGTTGAAAAATAAAGAGGAGGTTTAAAAAAACCTCCTCTACCTAAGGAACAAAAAAAATTACCGAAATTTATAGGAAAGTCGGACTAGGATGCTATTGAAAGAGGGACGGTGATGACACTCAACAGGTAATCCTGCAAGAGAGGTCAAAAAGCCACCGAATCTATTTCTGCTGAGTTGGTAATAGTCATATTCCAACCCAATGATCCAATTACAGTCCCAAGCATAGTCAACACCTACACCTGCTGTCCAACCAATGTGATCATGAAATCGTCTAAAGTTTGTACTAGAAAATACAGTCGTTGTTGTAGGCAAACGGAAATGAGATTCGGTGCGCAGAGCAACCAAGCCAGCCTTTCCGTAGAGCAACCAGTTGTTACAAGCAAATCCGAGTCGTGGAGTTATTGTAGCAAACCAATCGATTCTCCTTTCAATCCTTGTGCCAACAGGAAAGATAATCCCCGAAGTGGTTGTCAGGCATCTTTTCGCCCAAGTTCCTTCAAAATCAGCCTCTAGACCGAAAACAAAAGAACACCATTGGCGATTAAAGCCAATATGGCCGCCGAAGATTCCGCCATTCAGACGGTGATTGCGATTATCACTAAATATAGTGTCTGTAAAGCGGTTTCGATTGTTACCCCAGCCATATCCTCCATTGATACCAATGTAGAGACCGGTCCAATCAAACCCGCATGGGCAGCAGGCATTAGATCCGAATGAATCAAAACCAAAGCCTTGTGCTTGCAGTCGAGCATCCGTACTCAACAACGCCGCACAGGCCAAAAGTATCGTTAACAGTTTTTTCAAGAGTGCACTCCTTATTTGAAAAAAGGGTTATCCACTTAGATAGCAGAAGAGAGAATATTTTTTAAAGACTTTTATTAAAGTGGCTGATTTTTTCTTGGATCAGTATTGATTGTTCTTGCGCTTGCTTCAATGCGATTTTCTGTTTTTCGACAAGTTCGGGCTGCGCTTTCGCATGAAAGTCGGGGTTAGAAAGCAGCTGCTCCAGCTTTTGAATCGTCTGTGCGGCTTTTTCTTTTTCTTTTTCGAGTCGTGCCAATTCTTTCTGAAGGAGTTCTTCAGGTAGAGGAACAATCACCTGAAGGCTACCTACCATGCCAGTGGCTCCTAGCCCTATTTGAGGGGCTGTTTTGACAAGCTCGATGCGGTTGCATTTGACAAAAGCACGGATCGTTTCGGGATTCTCTTCGTAGTCACCCACGATAAAGAGATCGGTAGCGAGATGGGGGGGAATGTTCATTTCTCCCCGAATGTTGCGGAGCGTATAGATCATCTCTTCGAGCAGTGCAAAGCGCGCCTCAATTTCAGGGTGGATATCGGCAGCATTGATGAGTTGGGGATAAGGGGCAACGGCGCAGGAAGGAGAGAGAAGCGATTCAATGGTGGCACTTGTGTATCCATCTGCATGGGGATTTTTTTGTAGGACTGGGAAGCGGCTTTTCAGCTGTTGGAAGAGCTCTTCAGTGATAAAGGGGGCCATCGGATGAAGAAGACGGATGCTGTTACAGAGGAGAGCCACCAGAATTTTCTGTTTGTTCACTTTTTCGGTTGGAGTTCCTTGTTTGCCAAAGAGAAAAGGTTTAGTCATTTCGACATAGTAGGCGCAGAACTCTTTCCAGAAAAAATTGTAAGCAGAAGCTGCAGCTTGATCAAAGGCATAAGTGGCTAGATGGTGGTTGATATCACGGTTGAGGTGGTTAACGGCAGAAAGAATCCATCGGTCTTCCAAGGCGAGAAGGGAGAGGTCGATCCCTTTTTGAAACTCTTCGCTAGAAAGCCCTTCCAAATTCATAAAGACAAAGCGGGCCCCATTCCAGATCTTATTGGCAAAGTTTTTGAACTCTTCAAAGCGCCGTCTGTCGAGATCGATTTGAGGTGTCTGGTTGGCGCATGAGCAGAGAGACATCCGCACCGCATCGGTCCCATATTCAGCGATCATGTCGAGGGGATCGATCACATTCCCTTTCGATTTCGAGAGCTTTTCCCATTTCGAAGAAACTCCAGGAGGGAGTGGCTTTCCAAGATCATATTCCCGTTTTTCTTCTCCGGTGATGTAGAGGATGGAGCCCTCTTTTTGCTTCCAATAGGATTTGCCATAGATGAGTCCATGGAGGAAGGTCTCAGGAAATGGCGGAACTCCGAGCGCATATTCTCCCATCAGGATCATACGGGCGACCCAGAAAAAGAGAATGTCGTGGCCAGTGACCAGCACGCTGGTAGGATAAAATTTCTTCAGCTCAGGAGTCTCTGCAGGCCAACCTAGTGTACTGAAAGGCCACAACGCAGAAGAAAACCAGGTATCGAGTACATCGGGGTCTTGCTCCCACATTTCTGGCTCAGCAGCCACTTCTGGAGGCACTCCTTCACCCGCATAACAGATCACTTGCTCGGGATTATCTTTGCGGTACCAAACGGGGATGCGATGGCCCCACCAGAGCTGTCGGCTGATGCACCAGTCGCGTAAGTTATCCACCCAGTGAAAATAGGTCGTCTCCCATGTTTTAGGGATGATTTTGACCTTACCCTCTCGAACAGCGCTCTGGAGCTTGGGTTTAAATGGCTCCATCTTCACAAACCACTGCATGGAAAGATAGGGCTCGATCACCGCTTTCGAGCGATAAGAGACCCCCACCCGTAAAAGATGGCGCTCTACTTTTTCCAAGAGCCCTAAAGCAGTCATCTCCTTGACGATCGCCTGCCTCGCCTCTTCTCGGCTCAATCCTTTAAAGGGGCCGCCATTCTCATTGATGAAGCCATCAGGGGTCATGACGTTAATCATCGGAAGCCCATGCTCAATTCCCATCCGGTAATCATTCGGATCATGGGCCGGCGTGATCTTGACCATGCCAGTACCAAAAGTGGGATCGACATGATGGTCAGCAATCACAGGGATTTCGCGTCCTAAGAAGGGAAGGCGCACCTTTTTTCCGATCAGACCTGTATAACGGGGATCTTTGGGTGAAACGGCGATCGCCGTATCCCCCAGCATTGTTTCAGGCCGAGTGGTCGCAATGGTCACATAGCCTGATCCATCGACAAGAGGGTACTTCAAGTACCAGAGCGAGCCCTCGCGCTCTTCATATTCGACCTCATCATCTGCAAGAGCCGTCTGCGTCACAGGGTCCCAGTTGACCAGATAATTTCCCCGGTAGATCAAACCCTCTTCAAAAAGCCGCTTGAAGATCGTTTTGACAGCCCGATTGCACCCCTCATCCATTGTGAAGCGCAGTCGGGACCAATCGCAGGAGCAGCCCAGCTTTTTCAGCTGAGAGAGAATCGTCTTTTCGCTCTTCTCTTTCCACTCCCAAACCCGCCCGAGAAACTCCTCTCGGCCATATTCGATCCGCCGCTTCCCTTCCGTCGCCATCAGATGGCGCTCTACCACCGTCTGCGTCGCAATCCCGGCATGATCAGTTCCCGGCACCCAGAGCACCTCATAGCCACTCATCCGCTTCCATCTTATCAAAATGTCTTGCAGCGTACTGACCAGAGCATGTCCCATATGGAGCACCCCCGTCACATTGGGCGGCGGCATCACAATGCTATAGGCAGGCTTCCCCGACCCCGGATCAGCCTCAAAAAACCGACCCTCCTCCCAAAAACCATACCACTTCCCGTCAGTCACCTCGGGATCATAAGCTTTAGCCATCTCTTCCATAATGGCCGGTATCATAGACTTTCAGTGGCGGAATCTCAACTTCTTTCCTAGAGCTATTATCTCGAAAGGCTATTATTAATAGAGTCTATGACATACTCCAGTTCAAAATGCGCTATATTTTAGGACTTATTCCCCAAGAACAGCAAATAGGGGCCTTTAGCAAGGCTGCTCAAGCGGTTTTTTCATCTATTTGCGATGGATATTTGCTGAGTGAGGGGAAAAGTTTTCCTCATGTAACCCTCTCTTCTTTTCAGTGTAGTGATCAGAAATTGGCCGCGATCTGTGAAGCTGTCCGACAATCGCAAATTACAGAGTGTCCCATTCGTATTCTTGGGCTGACGTTTAAAAAAGGAAAAATTCCTCCTCAACACTACTCAGTTAGTTTATCCATTGCCAGGGAATCTTCTCTTTTAGAGCTACACAATATCACGCTGAAAATTCTGAGAGAATTTGGCATTGAGCTTTTAAATCCCCATTCAGAACTCTATTTACCCCATTTAACCTTAGCAGGAATTCGCTGGCCACACTCAGAGTCGATTTCTTTATCTTCAATTCTCGACGATCTGATTGCGATGCCAGTTGAACCTTTTCGTTTGGTCCTAGGTAAAGGCGATGATATCGGCCAATATCTTGAAACGATACGGCTGTTTTGACTAAAAGGGATCGATTCCTCTATGACGTTTATAAGAAAAGATTTTGATCCAGCAGCTCTTCGATGAGCTTTCTACTGAGGAGGGATTCGAAATTATTCGGATCGGTGAGGCCGGCGGCAACAATGGAAGCCTTCCACAAGGCCCAGGCAGTGGCCCGGAGCCAGGTTGCGGAGTCTAGATTGAGTTTTTTGCGAAAAAGTTCACGACTTTGCCCCTGAAATAGTGTCCAGGCAATCACCAGATCGCAGGCAGGGTCGCCGACAGCAAGCTGGCCAAAGTCAATGACTGCAGAAAGCTTCCCCTCTTTTAGGAGAAGATTTCCTGCGCTGACATCTCCATGAACCCAAACAGCAGCTCCTTGCCATCTTGTTGACAAAGCCTTTTCCCAAATCTCCGTTGCTTTTGGCGCATTTATTTGGATGAGTTCGAGGGCTTGGCGCATCTCGGTATCGTAGACTTTGAGCGAACCGCCACGGTAAAAACTATGAGCTCCCGCTCTGGGCCCTCCTCTTGTGTCGATTTTGTGAAGGGCATTGAGAAATTCTGCTAAAGAGTTGGCCAACTCCACCAGATTCACTGAGGCTGTTAAGGAGACCGGCTCTCCCTCAATCCAGCGATAAATCGACCAGTTCCAGGGATAACCCTCATCAGGTTTTCCCATTGCAAGTGGTTTCGGGATTTCAAGGGGCAGAAAGGGAGCCAGTCTTGGCAACCATTGCTGCTCTTTCTCCACCTGAGCAGCATATTCTTGCCGGCTGGGTAACCGGATTAACATCTCGTCACCTAACCGAAAGCTTCGATTATCCCAACCCCCGGGTATAACTGGGTTAACTGGAAGCTCCTGCCATTGAGGAAATTGCTTTGCAATTAAGCGCTGAGCTAGGGCAGAATCTATTGGTGCTTTAGATGGCATGCAAAAAAACTATCAGAGAAAGAGCAATTTTTATGTTAAGAATATTATTCAGTTTGCTCCTGCTGCTGGGAAGTCAGCTGCTAGGAGAACTGATCTTCCAGGACCCACCTGAAAATTTTCAACCTAAAATGGAAGTTGTTGGTTGTTTTGTCATAGTGGGCGATCAAATTTTGTTTCTCAAGCAGTTACCAGACGATTCCGAGGCTAACGCATGGGGAGTACCGGGAGGAAAACTCAAAAAAAATGAAGTTGCAACTGTCGGAATGGTACGTGAAATTTTCGAGGAGACAGGCATTCGATTGGACGCATGCTCGTTGCAAAACAAAGGCAAAGTCTACATTCGCTATCCAGAGATGGATTTTACCTATCAGATGTACGAAGTTGCTCTGAATGAATTCCCAGAGAAAATTGTGATTGATCCTCAAGAGCATAGCGAATATCGCTGGATGACCTTTAAAACTGCTTTAGAGCTTCCTCTCATTCGTGGAGAGGCAGAGTGCATTCATTTAGTTTATGGAGAACAATAAGCGTAGCTTCACTCACTATTCGAGATTGTGCAACAACCTCCTGAAGTTTGGACGTTTCTCAAATTAATTTAGAAAGTTACCCGACGCATCATCACTCGGCTGCGCTTCGCGCGCCTCGGATGATGGCGCGGGTAAAGCTCGCCGAAGGTCGCTCCGCTCCCAACGGCTCGCCCCTTAGGCCGCTTCAAGCTCTTCCATACGATCAGAAATTTGAGCAAGAAGCATTTTCTTATATGGGTAAAAAAAACAGGATCGGCCGGCCCCAAATAAATTTGGGGACCCCCCGGCCGGCAGGATCCCGCAAGCGGGGCAGGATGGGGTCGGCTTGCGTCACAAAGTGACACACAAAAAAAGAGCTCCCTCCCTTGAACAAGAACAGTTTCTTCACATAGTTGTCACTATTTTTTCTTTTTCAAGGGAGGGAGCTCTTTTTTTGTGTTCCCCTTCGGGGGCAAGCCGATCCTCAACCCTATGGGACATTTCGATAAGGTTTTTCCATTTCGATTTTGAAGCCAGATTTTCTCAAAGCCACAACAAGAGCATTTTTATAAACGTTCTCTAGAAAACCAACTTCAGTTTATTGGCTACATCAAAACAGGCTGAGCATGTACATATCCTATCCTGTCCCGCTTTGCGGGATCCTGCCGGCCGGGGGGTTCCCAAATTTATTTGGGGCCGGCCGATCCTGTTATTTTTTTGCTCATTGAAAAGCATGCCTATTGTAGGCGATTTCTGCAAAGAATTAGAAGCTCTCTTACGCCACTACTTACCCTCTGCTCGAAAAAGGATCCGCGGGCAATTGATAAATTAATTTGAGAAACGTCCAAACTTCAGGGGGTTGTGCAACAACCCCATTCTTGAGTTTTGATGCGTCCAGTTTATCTGTTTTTTTCTAGCTATTGGAGAGTAAAGCCGGCGAGGAAGAGGGCGGAGAGGAGGAGGCTATCGAGGGGGGTGTTGCTGGAGATGGCTTCGCGGAGCTGGTGGGGGTGGAAGAGGATGGTTTCGAGCCGTTCGGCGGGTTCGAGCTGCTGGGAGCCGGTGAGATGCGCATTGTGGGCGCGGACGAAGATCGTCTTTTGGGTGCAGATGCCTGGGAAGGGATAGGCTTCTCCGAGGATTTCAAAGCGCTCAGCAGTGTAGCCGGTCTCTTCGATGAGTTCGCGTGGGGCACAGGTGAGGGGGGGTTCGCCCGCATGGACGATGCCACCTGGGCAGCTGAGGAGAAAGCGGCGGATGGGCTGACGGTATTCCCAATTGAGAATGAACTGATTGTTCGGGGTAGTGGCGACCACCATCACCGAAAAAGGGGGCGTCTCGAGCGTGTAATAATCGTAGGTGTCATGGGGTGTGATCTGGATTCTCTCTTTGCGGAGCTGGAAAAAGTCATTGTCGTTGAGAATGACCGAGTGGACGGTGGGGGGAATTTCATCATTCGGGAACATAGATATACTCCTCTCTTTCGAGGTAGCGATAGTAGGCTTCCAGCTCAGGATTTTGGCAGCAATGGTAGTAAAGAGTCAACTGCTGGTAGAGGCGTCGTCTCTCCCATAGGAAAGAGGTACTATACCAGGCAGGGGAGTCGGTGATTTTGTTCGTCAGCTCATGGCCGAGAAGAGCCCAAGAGCGGGGGAAGGGGGTATCGATGACGCCTGCAAAATGGATTTGGGCGAGCTCTTCCCCTTCAGTCGCATAGAGATAACAGCCGTAGAGAGGATGGAGGAGGGTACCTTCAAGATTGAGCATTTCCAGCGGATAATTGTCGAAAATGGCGCCTGCAGCGTTCCAGAAACTCTCTTTGAGATAGGCCCAGATGCGGCATCCATCGAGAAAGATGCGCTCTTCACGTGAAAGGAGACGACCGGTGATATTATCGGCGATGAAGTGGACCTTTTCTTCCTGATCGGTTCTGAGAGCATATTGGAGAAGGTAGCCGATGGTGCGGAATTCCCGGACGCCGATCTCTTCCCGTTTGAGCGCAAAGAAGTAGTCTGTCGCCGCATCGAGCGATTGGGTATGGCAGATGTAGAGCGGCTCGAGCAGCTGGAACATCTCACGGATCTCGATCACTTCTGGGGGAGAAAGGGTGGCCTTCTGGCTCTCTACTTCGATCATCAACTTGTGGGCAAGTCCATAAGAGCCCAGCTCAAAAAGGCAATAGAGAATATCGCCCAAGGCTGCGCAGTCGAGCGGTTTCAATTTCATGGTTTCTTGGAAAACTTCAAGGAGGATATAGGGAGCTGCGAGCCAGAATGAGAGGGGTGTGGCAAAGCGGAGCTCATTGATTTTATCCGTTCCTAACTGGGAGGGATCGACAGGGCTTTCAATGAAAGGGAGGGTCTCCCAGTTTTTGGTCAGGTGCTTAAAAAGTCGTCTGAAATCACTACTCTGGACCACTTCAGGTAATAGTCTCAGCGCAATGAGGATCAGTTGATAAGCCGCTCTGCGGTTGGTTTGGGCAGCTTCATGCATGCGATAGACGATCTGCTCTTTGATGGCGCTGACGAGGGGGTGGCGGTAGTATCTGCGCAACCCCAGCTCGAGACATTTGATCTCTTCCGCATAATCGCGCAGTGATTGATAAACAAGTGCCTTCCCTAAATATTCTAAAGGGGCTCCAGGAGTATTGTGGAGCTTTCCAAATTCTTCTAAAGCGAGTGCATAAAACTCTTCCGACTGCTTCTCTTTCCGCGCATTTTTGGCCTGCTCTAGCAGAGTAATGCCTGCGCGGAAGAGTGCTTCACGCCCCTCTGCATGACCTGGAAAGGAGTAACCGATTCTGCGGTACTCGGCCAAAGCTCGCTTATAATCTTTGCTGGTAAGTAAAGCATCGGGGACCGATAGGCAGCTCACCTGGAGATTCTGACTGGCCACAGAGACCACAATCTCATCCATCTCAAAATCGGCATCTCGGGCTAAGATGCCCACATGCGCCCCAAAAAGGGGGAGGTAGCTTAAATAAGTCAGTCGATGCATATCATCGAGGGTGAAGTGGATATTGTTGTCGATCTTTTCGATCATCAGTGTATGCCAGCGATTCCGCTTGAGATAGAGCTCTGGGAGGTGCATCACCTGTACTGTGTTGCGGAAAAGATGAGCTCCTGGCATCAGCTCCGATCCGATCCAGAGGCAGAAGCCCTCGAGGGGATTATCCCTCTCCCCTGCTTCGGGGACACCGAGTAAAAAACCGATTCCAGACCCTGTTTCGCCAATCTGGATCCGTGTTTGGAGCCGCGTATTTTCTGAAAAGGAAAGCCTTGAGACCATGACGCTGACCCACTCGGCCGATTCGGTCGACCTTGTGATCGCAATGTGCTTTGAGACCAAAACATTTTCCTGAAATTCCCAAGGCTCTTTTTTGGCAGGGTTGAGGCGGGCACTCTCAAACCATTCGGAGCGTCCCTCCATGTGGCTCATCAGATCATGGATCAGCGCTTCGGTCGTCTGGTAGCGCTTTTTCGGATCGGGTTCGAGGCATTTTTTGACGATGCGGGACAAGCGTGGGGGCACATCGCGGTAGGGAGCTAATTCCTCAGGATCGGGAAGCTTTTCATGTTTATAACTCTTTCGAAATTCTTTGATCGAGGTGCGGCTGAAGGGAAGGTGAAGTGTCAAAATCTGATAGAGGATCACTCCTAAAGAATAAATATCGGTCTGGACCGTGGCAGGCTCTCCTAAAGCCCTTTCTGGCGCCATAAAGGCGACCGTTCCGACCAATTTTCCTGGGCTTGTTAAATCGGAAACGGCCGACTCTTCTTCTACCTCATCCATCTCTAAAGGGGGTTCAGAAATGATTTGGGCCAGTCCCCAATCGAAGACGATCACTTCACCGAAGGTTCCCACTAAAATATTTTCCGGTTTGATATCCCGGTGCAAAATCCCTTTCGAATGGGCATAACTGATGGTTTGACAGACACTTTTAAAGATAGGTAGCAATGCAGGGATCGTCCCTTCGAACTGGGCTTTCTTCTGCCTCTGTTGGCAGTTTTTCAAGAGCTGCTTGAGCGTTTCTCCTTCGATATAGGGCATCGTGTAATAGATCTCATCCTCCTCTTGATGGATCGTATAGATCGAAATAATGCCCGGATGGGTCAGCTGTGAGGTGATTTTGGCTTCTCGCAAGAAACGGTTTTTAAGAGGAAGATGCCGCTTAAGATCGGGGCGGATCCGTTTGATCGCGAGCTGGCGATCACAGATGGGATCATGCGCCAGCAAGACCTCTCCCATCCCTCCTCTTCCTATCACGCGGATCAGTTCGTAAAGACCCAGCTGCTTCTGTGTGATCTGATCATTCTCCATGAGATCGATTGTAACTCAATGCCAATTGCCAGAAAAGCCATAAGAGTGTTATTGAGCTCCAGGAAAATTCTCAGGTACAATGTACTCCTCAGGAGGCTCTTCGACCTCTGAGGATTTAAGGTACTTAATGAGCTGGTGTGAAAGATCGGAAAGAACTAAAAGAGCAGCTCCCCCATTGAGGGCGTAGGCTAAGTGGGCGCACCCACTATCGCCAATATAGTGCATGATAGGAAACTTATGCAAAGCGGTTAAAGTGGCGAGCGTTCCCAGCACAACCGCGCCAGTCAACAGAGCCACATCGGTCCATGGAAAGGGTGCGGCTTGTTTGGGAGTGGGTAAGGGTTCTGAGCTTCCTCCAATCGGAAATGACATATCTCGATTATATCATTTTTTTGAACCGCAGGAACTGATTTTTATATATATTTGCCAGTAAGTGATTTGCGATTTTTCGCCACCTGTTCAGGAGTGCCTGTGCAGACGATGCGGCCCCCTTGATCTCCAGCTCCTGGGCCGAGATCGATCAGATAGTCGGCATTGCGGATGATATCGAGATTGTGTTCGATAATCACCATCGTATTCCCTTTATCGACCAGACGATGAAGAAGGCCCAGCAGTTTTTTAATGTCATCTGGATGGAGCCCCGTTGTCGGTTCATCGAGAAGATAGAGGGTTTTGCCGGTGCCACGTTTTGCCAACTCGCGGCTTAGCTTCATCCGCTGCGCTTCGCCGCCGGAGAGAGAGGCCATCTCCTGCCCCAGTTTCAGATAGCCGAGACCCACCGAAATGAGGGTATCTAAGATCCGTTTGGCTTTGGGTAAAATCTCAAATCGGAAGCGCGCTTCCTCAACTGTCATTTCGAGCAGCTGTCCGAAATTATTGCCTTCATAGCTCACCTCGAGGCTGACAGGATTGAGCCGCATCCCATGACACTGGTCGCAGACCACCTTTACGGCAGGGAGGAAGAGCATTTCGACCTTTTTGTAGCCCAGTCCCCAACAGGCTGTGCACATTCCCTTGCGATGGTTATAGCTGAAATGGCGGGGTTGCAGCCCCTTGACACGTGCTCCGGCAAGTCCTGCATAAAATTCTCGGAGTGAGGGCAAAACATCGGCATAGGTTCCCACATCTGAGCGAACTGTGTGTCCGATCGGATCCTGATCGATGACGATGATCTTGTTAAAGGGCTCTTCCTCTCCGAGGAGAGCGGCAAAGGTGGGATAGATCACCTCATGCATCAAAGTCGATTTTCCCGATCCTGAAACGCCTGTCAGACAGCTCAACACCTGCAAGGGGAGCTCGAAAGAGAGATTTTTTAAGTTATGTTTGTGCGCATGGGTGATCGGGAAGCTCTTTTTGACAGGGCGTCTCTTTTCAGGGATGCCAATGGTTTGTTTGCCCGAGAGGTAGGCACCTGTCAAAGAGTTGGGATTTTTCAAAATTTCAGAATAGCTGCCTTCTGCGGTGATGTGGCCGCCATGCAGACCTGCTCCAGGGCCAAAGTCGATGATGTAATCAGCTGTAGCGACTGTTTGAGGGTCATGTTCGACCATCAAGAGGGTATTTCCTAACAATTTCAAACTACTCAAGGCTTGATTCAGCCTCTCATTGTCGTGGGGGTGTAGCCCGATCGTCGGCTCATCGAGCACATAGAGAACACCAGTGAGTTGACTTCCCAGCTGGCGGGCAAGGCGAATCCGTTGCGATTCCCCATTGCTGAGAGTAGGCGCCCGTCTTTCTAAACTGAGATAATCGAGACCCACCTTCATCAAAAAGGAGAGGCGCCCTTTGAGCTGTTTCATCACCTCTTCGAGCACTTTGGCGCTACTTTTAGGCAGCTTGAGGTTTTCTAAAAAGTCATGCGCCTTGACGATCGGCAGGCGACAGAGGTCAGCGATTCCGTAGGGACCGATACGGACCGAGCGGGCGAGAGGATGGAGGCGCGCTCCTCCACAGGAGACGCAGGTGATTTCGTCTAACAATGGAATCAAAGGGGCACGTATCTCATGGTGAGCTACTTTGCCGGCACGTGCCAGAATGGGTTGTAGGCCCAGCCAGCGGAAGCGGAAACCTTGTGGAGTCGTTATCCATTTGTCCTCTGGCGCCCCATTTAAGAAGAGCTGGAGCTGAGCGGGTGTAAGCTCCGCTAGAGGGAGGTAGGGGTCGATTCCCTCCTTTTTGAGAAACTCCTCGAAGAGAGGGATAAAGGTGGTGGTCCAGAAATGGCGTAGGAGGCCGATTACCGAAAGACGCATCAATTCAGGGTTACGAGAAAAATCGGCTCCATACTGATATCCGAGCCCTTGGCAGTCAAGGCACATGCCTTCAGGGCTATTGAAGGAAAAGGTGTGGGGGGAGATGGGTGGGTAAGATTTGCCTGTGCTTTCCACAGCGAAAGAGAGATTGAAGAGCTGATCCTCCTGCTCCCGCATGACAAGGATCTTTCCCTCACCGATTGAAGCAGCGTTTTCCACAGCTTCGTAGAGACGGCTCATGCTTTCTTGTCCCACCTTCAGACGATCGATGACGAGGGCGAGCTCATTTTTCCTCTTACGATCGAAGGGGATCGGACTATCGAGCTCATAAATTTGACCGTTGAGGCGGATCCTGACATAGCCTTGGCGGCTCAGCTTGGCAGTTAACTCCTCAAATTTCTCATTTTTTTGGAGCGTGAGCGGAGCGAGCAGGGTGATTTTCTCTCCAGAAGGATAGGAGAGGATCCTATCGACCACATAATCTTTGGTGATCGCCTTGATCTCTTCGCCCGTTTCAGGGCAGTAGGCGGTGCCCGCACGTGCATAGAGAAGGCGAAGATAGTCATAGGCTTCTGTCAAAGTGCCTACAGTGGACCTGGGATTGCCTGCGGCCGCTTTCTGCTCGATGGCAATTGCTGGTGAGAGCCCTTCGATCTGTGAGAGTTTGGGCTTTGGCATCTGCTGCACAAACTGCCGTGCATAGGGTGTGAGCGACTCGATATATCTTCTCTGCCCTTCGGCGTAGATGGTTTCAAACGCGAGAGAGCTTTTCCCAGAACCAGATGGTCCCGTGCAGATCGTCAATTGGCCGCGAGGAATAGAAAGATTGAGATGTTTCAAGTTATTTTGCTCGGCTCCCTGGATCTCGATCGAGCGGATCTCGGTACCGATCTTTTTAGGAGCCGGTTTATGGACATGTTTTTGAGGGGATAGAACATGGCGAAGTGCCCTTCCTGTCGGACTCTCATTTTTTGCTACCTGCTCGGGAGTGCCTTGGGCCCCGATGCGGCCACCCCCATCACCCCCTTCGGGGCCGAGATCGATGACCCAATCGGCTGTCTTCACCACATCCATGTTGTGTTCGATCACCAAGACACTATTTCCCCTCGAGACTAGCTCCTGAAGCACCAAAAGAAGCGCTTGAATGTCATGAAAATGGAGGCCTGTGGTTGGTTCATCCAGAATATAAAAGGTCTTGCCTGTCCCGGGACGAACGAGCTCTTTGGCCAATTTGATCCTCTGTGCTTCGCCTCCAGAAAGTGTTGTCGAGGGTTGCCCTAAGGAGATATACTCCATACCCACTTGACAGAGAACATCGAGCTTCCGTTTCAGTGAGGGAATATTGGCGAAGAAGTCGCGCGCATCGGAAACGCTCATCTCTAAAACATCATGGATATTTTTGCCTTTGTAGTGCACCGAGAGGGTTTCATGGTCAAAGCGCTTACTCTGGCAGCTTTGGCAGGGGACCCATTGATCTTCCATGAAGTCCATGTCGATGCGGATCATCCCCATCCCATGGCACTGGGGACACGCTCCATCCCTTACATTAAAACTGAAACGGCCTGGAGCAAACCCTTTGGCGACACTTTCAGGCAGTTTGCTGAAGAGAGCGCGGATATCATCGAAGATTTTGATATAGGTTGCCGGATTGGAACGGGGCGTTCTACCAATCGGTGTCTGGTCGATCGCAATCACTTTATCGATTGCTTCGATTCCCATAATCTTGTGATGTGCCCCCACGACATGTTCTGCACGGTGGAGATGATTGGCGAGGGCGGGATAGAGCGTATCGGTGATCAAGGAGGATTTTCCCGATCCAGAAACGCCGGTGACAGCGATCATCACACCTAAAGGAAAGTGGGCATCGATCTTTTTGAGGTTGTTATGTGTTGCCCCTTCAATGCGAATCGCCTCTTTACCGGCTTTGCGCCTTTTTTTAGGAATGGGGATGGATCTCTTGCCACTCAGAAAGGCACCTGTGATCGATTCCTTATTCTTTAAAAGCTCCTGGATAGAGCCATTCACCAAGATGCGTCCTCCCGCTTTTCCTGGTCCTGGTCCAAAATCGACGATCCGGTCAGCTTCCCAGATCGTCTCCTCGTCATGTTCGACCACGATGACGGTATTGCCTACGTCACGCAAGTGCTTCAGCGTTTCGATCAGCTTCTTATTATCTCTTGGGTGGAGGCCGATCGATGGCTCATCCAAGACATAGGTGACACCGACAAGTCCACAGCCAACCTGTGAGGCTAAACGCACACGCTGCGCCTCCCCACCCGACAGTGTGGGGGCGGTACGGTCGAGGGAGAGATAGTGGAGACCGACATCGACCAGAAATTGGAGACGTGTCACAATCTCTTTCAGGAGCTCTTCAGCGATGAGCCGATCGGTCGCATCGAGTTTCAGATTTTCGAAGAAATCGAGGGCTGCTGAGCTATCCATTCCGCTGACCTCATGAATCTTGATTCCCCCGATCGTTGTGGCTGCAGGATAGGGACGGAGCCGCGCACCCTGACATTCAGGGCAGATGGAGCTCTTCATCAAGCTCTCCATCTTTTTGCGGTAGATTTCGCTGGTCGCTTCCATGTATCTTGCACGCGCCTCGTGCAATACTCCACGCCATCCCACATACTCTGTCCACGATTGGGGTCTCTCAGGATGGACAAAATGCATCTGGATCCATTTCTTATCCGATCCATAGAGGAAAATCTTTTTGGCTTTTTCAGAAAGGTTTTTCCAGGGAGTGTGGAGATCGAAGCCATAGATCGAGGCGAGGTTCTGATAGATGTTCCCATAGCGGACTGTCTGATAGGAGCTGCCGATGGAGCAGCAATCTTCGGCGATGCTCTTCTCGGGATCGATGATCTTATCGAGATCAAATTCTTGGGTGTAGCCAAGTCCACTGCAGCGCGGACACATGCCAGCAGGACTATTGAAAGAAAAGTCGTGTGGTTCCAATGAGGTATAGGAAAGACCCGATTTAGGGGAGTAGGCAAGCGTTGAATAGAGTGTCTCTTCGTGGCGATCAGGGTCGTAGGTTAAAAGCATTCCCTGACCCAGCTCAAGGGCTGCCATCACCGCCTCTGCGATGCGCGAATGGGCCTCAGGGCCTACTACAAGCCGGTCGATCACAACCTCAATCGTGTGAGAGACATTTTTATCGAGTGAAACCCCCTCACTCAAGTCAACCAGGTTGCCATCGATGCGAGCCCTGGTGTAGCCCTTTTTTAAAAGCTGTTGAAAATCATCCTTATACTCCCCCTTCTTGCCCTTAGCATAAGGAGCCAAAATAAGCAGTTTCGTCTTTTCTGGAATGCTCTGGAGGGTTTTGATGATCCGTTCTTTACTCTGTGGAGAGACTACCTCCCCGCTGACAGGACAGTGAGGAGTGCCGATGCGGGCATAGAGGACCCGAAGATAGTCGTAGATCTCCGTCATCGTTCCCACGGTCGATCGCGGGTTCTTACCGGCGCTCTTCTGCTCGATCGAAATGGTCGGTGATAACCCCGAAACATACTCGACATCAGGTTTTGAGAGATCTCCCAAATATCTTCGGGCAAAGGTGGAGAGCGATTCGATATAGCGCCTCTGCCCCTCCACAAAGAGCGTGTCAAAAGCGAGCGACGACTTCCCCGACCCTGAAACCCCTGTAAACACGACAAATTCATTCGTCTGAAGCTCGAGGTCGACCCCCTTCAAATTATGAACCCGGATATTTTTAAGAATAATAGGATGTTTTTCCATGAGTGGTAAGATTATAGGCCACTGGTATCGGTCTGCGTAAACAGACTGATATCCGCCGTGACTATGGCACCACCATCACTGGTTGCCTTGATATTTAAAAAACCAAAGGAACCAAAATTAGGAGGTGCAAATTGCATCACCCCACCTCTAAAATCTACAAAAGTGAATTGGACAATAGATAACCCAGGTGGTGTAAAGATCATTGGTTCGCCCCAAACAATTTCAAGGGGTGGCGCGAACACCTTGTCCTGATAGCCTGGTACAAAATGTTCGACTGTTTTATTTTGGATTACCTTGATTGTCGAGTTATAAGTTACCCATTTTGTACTCTCTGTATAGACAGCAATTGAAAAAATATCCTTAGTGCATTCAACTTTAACTTCAGAATAATCGGTAGGATTCGTTACGACGGATGGTTTACTGACTGTATCAAAAGTGCAACCGGGGTCAGGAGTGTATTTAATTGCTTTAGGAGTATTATTTTTTTTTACCTTTTGAGAATCATGAATCGTCCTCATTTCTTGAACTACATTTACGACCGTGGTTATGGATTTAAATCTTGCATGGGTGATGGTGCCTGCGATGCGAGGAAGGGCGGTGAGAGTCACCTGGTAAAGAGCAGAGTTTGGCCAATATGCTGCAAACAGAGGATTCCATGAATCAGTCCAGGGTGCATTGAGTTGACCTGTCACAGAGGGAGTATATTTATTATTGGGGAGATGGCCAAAAATTGAAAAGGGTAAAAAGAATTCGATTTTTGACTCAGTAGTATTCCTCAGTTTGCATTCCGTACTACCAAAAGTTAAAGTAGGCAGGTGATAACTTGCACAAGGAAATACACCTTCAAAGGTGATCGTAGAACTACCGGATAGGTCAGTAACGACAAAACAGAGGGTTTTAACAGATGTGTACCGAGATTCTTGGGATACAAAAGGGAGATTGTGAACTACAGCCTGAATGGTGTCTAGCCCTTTTTGGAGAAGCTGGCCTCCGCTGCTGATAAATTCTTCTGCGACCGAAACTATTTGATTGAAAAAGCCCTGTGCGACCAAGCTCGTTTTGTCAAGGGTATAATCTAATTCTGTTCGATAAGCGTTTTCAAAATGGTCGATCACGCGGATAACTTGATCACCCATTCCGATGAGCACACCCATTGCAGCAAATGTTACCTTAGGAAGATTTTGGTCAACAAATGAGTTGACTTCCTTCTTGACGTATTTTGTCATCACTCCTAGGGCGACAGGACCTAGAGCCTCAAGACCAGCGGTTATTACTCCTACTACAGCCATATTTTCTCCCTTTTTTATGTTGCCGTAAACAAAGGACCATCATTTTAGCATAATCGAGATTTTAATCGGTCACTGTTGCAATAGTGGCTCGCCAGAATAACTAAGGATGAGCGGTAATGGCGATAATCGTAATCTGACCCTTCTCAGGTCCGTAGGACCAAAATACTCTGTAGCCTGCCGGAGTGTTATTCTGAATATAGGCCTCAAATACCTTTTGCGAAGAATCCCATGGATGCTCGAGTGAAGAATAAGGATGGGTACGTAATCCTGGGTGCCCAGGATTTTCTCTTAGATATTGTAGCGTTTTTTTGACCTGTTTAAAGAGCCCTTCCTGCTTAGAACTTTTACTCTTCAGTTGCTTTTTTCTTTTGCCCTCTATGTCGATTGCCTTCTGCTCAAGAGAGAGATATATTGCTTCTGCTTCTTCAGTCCATTCCAGGCCAAACATGACACCCTAATTAATCTAGATCGATTGCATTTCTTTTCAGACGTTTCTTTTTAGCTTGTTCCAACCCTTTCAGCACTGATTCTTTTGCCTTCTTGTTCCTATGAAGCCAAACTTCTCGTTCTGGGACTAAAACTGCTTTTTCCAGGATGAAACGACCCTCAGCGTCTTGGGTAATGATATACCGTTCGCCGGCATGCTTTGCACCTAAAGGTACTCTTCCTTTTGAGTCAGCAGTGACATCATGAAATGGATTCATAAACACCTCTTGTTAGATAATTCTATTATAGCAGAAGTGGGCTATGTTATCAAGTGGGAATTTCCCACAATGACCTTTTTGCTCGAAGCCTTCGTGCTAAGATCATAAGATCCTAGTATTAATTCAGCAAACTTGATATGAAATGCTTATGTTAACGCGTACGAAGATCGTCTGTACGATGGGTCCGGCTGTCGCTAGCCCGGAAAAAATTGAGGCGCTGATCCATGCTGGAATGAATGTAGCGCGCCTCAACTTTAGCCATGGGACCCATGAAGAACATGCCCGGACGATCCAATATCTCAAAGAGGCGCGGGAGAAACTGGGCGTCCCATTGGCAATCATGCTCGATACAAAAGGGCCGGAGATCCGCTTAGGGAAGCTGAAAAATGACCAAATTAACTTGAAGCAGGGTCAGCAGTTTTGGCTCGTCAAGGAAGAGGTTTTGGGGGATGAAGAACAGATCACCCTCACACCACCTCAAGCTCTCGATGCCCTCGAAAAGGAGATGTTTGTTCTCTTAGATAATGGCTACATCATCACTCATGTTGTCGAGGTGGCATCTAGAGGAGTCAAGGTTGAGGTGGATCATGGGGGAGTGATCAAATCGACAAAGGGAGTCAATATCCCTAGTGCTGTAATTGAACTTCCTCCGATGACAACTAAAGACGAAGAGGATATCCGATTCGGCTGTGAGCAAGATATCGACTGGATCGCCGCCTCTTTCATCCGCTCGGCAGAGCATGTCGTTGCGATCAAAAAACTGCTAGAAGATCAAAACAAATCGGATATCTCGGTCATTGCCAAAATTGAGAATCGACTGGGGGTTCAAAATTTTGACAGCATTGTCCATGTCGCTGATGGAATCATGGTGGCACGTGGTGATTTGGGTGTGGAATTGCCACTCACACAGGTGCCTCGACTGCAAAAGATGATGATCCGTAAGAGCTTTCTAGCCTCAAAACCCTGCGTCACGGCAACCCAGATGCTAGAATCGATGATGGTCAATCCACGTCCCACCCGTGCAGAGACCTCCGATGTTGCCAACGCCATCTACGATAGCACCTCAGCGGTCATGCTTTCCGGAGAAACGGCAGTCGGGAACTACCCGATCCAGGTTGTAGAGGTGATGAAAGCGATTATCCAAGAGGCTGAGGTTGACTTTAACTATTACGATTTCTTCAAGCAGTCGAGCCAGCGCGGCTTTTACGATGTCCCTTCCTCAGTTGCTCATGCGAGTGTCAACACAGCATACAGCTCTAACGCGAAAGCGATCTTTGCCTTTACCACGAGTGGTTCCACAGCGCGTCTTCTCTCGCGCCTCCGCCCCGAAATGCCGATACTTGCGATGACACCCAACCCCAAGGCCTACCATCAACTCGCTCTCAATTGGGGGGTGATTCCGATCCTCTGCCAGGAGGCCACCACCATCGAGGAGGCCAAAATGATGCTCAGTGAATTTGCGCTCCAAAAAGGGCTTGTCCAGTATGGTGACCTTGTCGTCATTACCGCAGGAACCCCTTTCGGCCGCGCAGGAACCACCAACATGATGATTGTCGACAGCATCGGCGATGTCCTCGTCCGCGGCAGCGAAGGCCATGGCCCCAAAACGCATGGCAAAGTCTTCCTCAACCCCACTCCCGATACCAAAGACTACATTATCCGTGGAAAAATCATCGTCATCCCCGTTTGCAATCCCGACTATCTCAATCTCCTGCGCACTGCCTCCGGCGTCATCCTCCAGAACCTCCCCGACGACCCCGATTCCGAAAACTACCTCAAAGAGATCTCCACGCAATACCACCTTCCCGTCATCTTCCGTGCCGAGGGAGCCTCCGACGTCCTCCGCGACGAGCAGCTCATCACCCTCGACCCCTCCTCCGCCCTCGTCTACAAAGGTATCTTCTAGAAATAAAATCCCCACGATCTCAAAGGCAACTCCTTTGCATCCTTTCAGCAAAGACCGTAGTAATGCTCATAGTCGAACTTGAATCTTTCGTATATTGCTTTCGCATGACGCTCCAATGGTTTTCCTTTGATCGCTCTATACAAGTGATGATTATTACTGTTATTAATGGCTTGGATTGCCGTATTCACAACGTAGAGAAGACATACTGTATCCTCAACTATCAGTTTTTTGTGCTGCTGAGATAAATCATCCAGTTTCAGAAAAAATGATTCGATCTTTTGATAGATTTGGCGATTCTTGGGATCTACCGGTACCAGAGATAGACTCCCAGATAGCTCTGAACCAATCTTGTTTAAAAGCTCCGTGATGTTTTTGACGGCCTCTCCGTGACTTTGTGATGGTGCTGTATCTGTTGGTGCTGAAGAAATAGAGGGAGATGAGCTCTGATAACTTTCTGGGGCCCTTTTTTCTTCTGGGGGGCTTTCGGAAGCGGATTCGTCTTTTGGAGGAGAGTAGCTTTTAGGAGGGGCATAGGAAGATTGAACACCACTTCCACTGTTACTTGTTGACTTCAAAGAGGGCGGGATGAAAAGGGATGGGCTTTTCTGGTCTGCTTGTGGGGTGGGGGAGGGTTTTGGGGCTTCTGAAGGTGGGGGTTTTGGGGGGCTGTAGGGTGGGGTGTAGTCGATGGGGGCGCCGGAATTGAATTGGTCGAATTGGGTTTTTAGTCCGGCTAGAGCGATATTTCCAAAGGCTGTTGCTTCTATCACGTTTTGGAGAATGTTCGCATCGAGAAGGCTGGCTGAAAAGGTGGGGCCGAAGGCGCCACTGCTTAAAGCTAGGGCAAAATCGATGGCTGTGGAAGCTGCTCCGGCACCGGCTTGTGTGAGGGCAGCATCTTGGAGCGCCTTTTCAGCTGCGTTAGCTGCTTTGATTTCAGCATCCACATCTGTAAAGTCGGGGAAATCAAATTTTTTGGAGGCAGTGCATTTATCGATGAGAGCATCCTTAGCTGCATAAGCGGCTTCAACGCGGGCGTGGGCTTGAACTAGCTGGGAAGAAATAGAAGCCATAATAAACTTGGTTTCTAATGTTAAAAGATCTTATTATTTAGCGAATTTATAAAGGATATATGGCCTCAGCAATCTCAGCAAGATCATATTATTTAAACGAAGCCGTTCGGACGGGTCAGGAGAACAAAGTCGGTGAGCTATTAAAGAAAGACTATAGGCCAGATGGTCAAACTTTAACCTGGGCCTATCTTTCGCGCACCATCAAGGTGATCGATCTAGTCTTTGAATATGGCGCAAGGGCCGATGAGGAGACATTGCCGGCGGCTTGCGCCTCGAATAATCCCATTCTTGTGATCAAAGCTCTGCATCAAAGAGCTCTTCCCAACAAAAAAGCCCTAGAAGTCGCTCGGAAAGTGAATAACCGCGCCATCTCAGAGATTTTGAAGAGAGAGCTACGGCAGAGGCTGATGGTTGCACTTTCCAGCAAAGATTTGAGCTCTGTGAAAGATGCTTTAAATCGGGGGGCGGTTGTCGTGGGATCATTTTTGGATCTCGCCATTTTGTCCCGAGAGGAGCGCATCGTCCAGGCGCTGGCCAAAGCAGGGGCGACGCCGACAGAGAGAAGCTTGACATTGGGTTCTAAATGCGGAAGTGAAGCGATCGCAAAAGTCGTGAGGGGTTTGGTTCTTGCAAAAGAGGGCTTTGAGATAGGCTCTGAGGGGGTGCCGACACACCGAGCGCTCATCGCTGCCATCGAATCTGATAATGAAAAGGCCTTTATATTGCTGCTTCAACAGGGTGCCAAATGCAATGATGCGGTGCTTTCCGCTGCTATCAAAAATGCTTTAGACCCTCGACTTCGAAGAAAAGAAGATGGTCTGATTGAACTTCACTTGAACTTTGTATACCGGGTTCTTTGCGAAGGAGTAAGACCCAAAAAAATGGATTTTACGGGCTATCCTGTCTATAGAGCTTATCGTTCGGTATCGAATCTGCCTATCAGCTTGGAACATCTTCTAAAAGCTGCATCTGAGTGGCCGGAAAAATACTTTCGTTTTTTTGCAGCGGTCATCGCCGACTGTGATACAGATTCTTTAGAAGGACGGCTCGAGCCTATGGAACACCACCTAAAGCTAGCGCCGCCACCCCCCGAGGCTTTAACTCTCATCCGTGATTTTTGCAGAGCAGAAACTTTTCTGAGTAAATTTCATCTCTTAATGGATTATGGACTCAAAGTCGACCCAGGTGAAATGAGTCGTACGCAATTAGACGTTTCAAGCACTAGGGAAGAAGGTGGCTTTTCTGACGACGATTATACTGCATTTGTCAATCGCTTAGTAGAGAAAGGTTACACTATACATGATTTTAGCAAACCTAAACCTCGGGAGTTTAATCCTGAGGGACAGACTCTGCCAAGCTTGAAAAAGGGGCTTAAGGTTTATCTAGCTCGACAATATCTTGATTTCATTAAACATTGTTTTGAAAAAAAGCTTGTCGATCCCACTGATGAAAAAGCGATTCCTACTTTCGCTGAACTTAAAAAGGCGAAGTATGTTTGGTTAGATGAAAATTTAATACGTTATTTAGAAATTCTTCTATCTTCAGGCGTTGTACCAAAAGAGGAACAACTGATTTTTTTTGTTCAAAGGAGTCTATTCCATTGAGAAACAATATGCAATTGTAGATCTCCTTATCAAATACAAGGTCGAAATTCCACAAAAGTATTTAAGATGGGGAATTAAAAATGGTGATTATAAAGATACCAGTGCTCTTGTCAAAAAAATGATAGAAACAGGGATGAAAGTGAAGAAAAGCAGCCATGATTTGGCAGTTCAAAGAAAGAAAAGTTATCCCGATAAAACAGGGGTAGGCGAGATATACAAACTGGTTAAGTCCACCTACGATAAGCAAGCATGAGTTCAGCAATTTCATCTCTATCTAATAGGGCAACTCAAGCGCCTCCTAAGTCAGTAAGTCCTTGACATTTATTTAAATTTATTATAAAATAATTTTAAATTTATTTTAAAGAAGTGAATCGTGGCTAGTTCTGTTGGTCCTTTTGGTCAATTGTCAGAGGATGTTTTTCGGGGAGAAATGGTCCCCCGTTTCTCTCCCGGAGTTTTGGTAGCGCTCTCGGGAACTTGTCGCTATTTTCGTCAGGAACTGAATGATGGTGAGTTGTGGCGTTTGATCAATGCAAATCTTATGGGGCCACGTCATGTAGCTCTTTTCACCCCTTTAATTGAGGGACCATTTACCTGGAAGCAGGCCTACCGTTTCCGCTTTCTACCACATGTATTGGCGCAAGCTTATTACATCAGACGGGGTCAAACACTAGCAGATAACCCTCCAAGAGCTCAATTAAATGGGGGTCTTTTGTTGAGGAATGGTCTTCCGGGTAGGTCCGCCGAGAGCATTATTCCACAGCCTGAAGTGGAAGTGAGGGGGACTCTATTCAGGATTGTGCATTGGAGCGATATTCAGATGGTCGATTCCCTGGGCCAGCAAACGCTTCTTTCGGGTGATCCGAACAGGGTTTTAATCCGTTTAACACATGATGGTGAATTCCTCTATGCCTTGAGAGACGATGGTTTCGTCATCCGCTGGAATCCTGTGACGAGAGAGAGTAGCCCTATCGATACGGCCTGCACGCGCCACCAACGAAATGAGAAGTTTGATCTGACATGGATAGCAAGTGATACCTATCCTCCAAGCAGAGGTGATCTTCACGCACTATTTTTTCGGGTTGTAGAGGTGGATGGGTTTCTATCCTATTCTGGGAGGGTAGTCATCAAGTGGAGATATGGCATCGAGATCATCGATCCGAGTGCGAATCAAAGTCGCGCATTTTTTCTTCAACCATTCAACTTGTCACCCCTACATATCTCAGAGGGAAAACTCTATGCGGGACATAGTAAGGCTCTTTTTGTTTTTGATCTAAAAGAGATGAAATTTGAAAAGAATCATAGTTTTTCATTACTGAATCCTCTACTCAAGGGTAGCGATCAAGTTGTTGGAATTCAGGCGAACCAAATCAGAGCATTTCATCTTCGTGATGATTTCCAATTGAAGAGTTGGTCGATTGGCCTCAACAGCTTTGATATTTTGTACCTTTCAGGCAACTTCTGTTTGGTGAGTAAAGCAACTGTATTAGCGCTATTGAATCTGAGAACAGGGCGGCTAGCCGATAAATTCTACGGTGAAGGAAAAGAGAAACCAGAAGTTTTGGCCCACTTAGTGGGGCAGATAGGGACTCAGTTAGCCGAAGAAGAAAGGCGCTCTCAGACGCGAATGCCGCCTCCTTCAGGAGTTCCCTTACGTAGGGAGCTCAATGAACTTGTCGAAAAAGGAATCATCTCCGTTGAAGAAGCCGAAACCTATACTCCTTTAGCCGAACAGCTGTTTGAAATCGCTCGATCCAAGGAGCTCTATCGGATTCCCACTCTCAAAGCCCAACAAATTGTTTATCAGGATGGCACTCTTTTTTACGTCGTGAATGGTTCTAATGTTTGTGTAGAAAAAGAGGGGGTAGAAAAGATTCTGAAAGGTCAACCAGGGTCATCCTTGCTCCATCTGGCGCATGATGGAAGCAATCTCTATTCCCTGAGAAGTGACGGTGCCCTTCTGACGTGGGATCTTAATGCGGGTAGCTATCTAGTGATTTCAACCATTCATGGCTCCAATTTTAAAGAGGCGCTCCTTCTTGCGAAAGAGGGTGTTTTGGTGACCGCCTTAAATCATCACCTAGAAATCCACAATCTAAAGACAGGTAAAATATATTCCATCAATGATGGCGTCGCTATGACTCAAATGTTTATTCACCAACAGAAGCTGTACAGGTATAACACCGACGTTCATAGTAGCGATTCCACGATCTATGTTTTAAATTTAGCGACAGGCCAATCAGAGCCTCCCATCCTTGTGCCGCAGAAAAAACTTCGCTACTGTAAATTAGTTAAAGAGAATCTTCTCCTTGTTTTCACTGAGCAAGATACCCTCCTCATGGATCTAGAGGGTCGACTGGTTTGGAGAAATAGGAAAGGGGGGGGCTGCCTCTCTATGGCACTCATCTTAAACATTTCACACTCCTCGGCTTTTTAGGTTTTGTGATCGAGCAGCACTCTAAAGTCACTGTTTATGACATGAGGACTAATGATGAGCTCATAGAGATCACCTTAGCTGGTAATAAAAAACGCTCTCTCGAACATCTTCTGACCTTCTGCCATGACAATCGAGAGCTCATCTTTGCAAAGTTCCCCGAAAACCCTCTACTGTAAGTTTAAGAGCTCCTCTCCTAGAAATTTCAAGACTTTGTTAAGAAATGGAATATATTTAAATTTTTAATTATAATGGGCTTACGGCACGAAGTGAAAGGTTAATTAGTGCTAATTTTTAACTCTGGAGGGGGTATGTTTAAACGATCTCTTTTGCGAGGTTTGCTCACCGCTCTGTTCGCAGTAGTTCCTCTTTTATCAGGGACTGCTTTTGCGGATAACCCACCTGCAGCTCCACCTGCAGCTGGTCAGCCTGCACCTGGCCAACCTGCACCTATTCAACCATCAGCTGCTCAACCAGTAGCTACTACGCCTGAATTCGCTCAGCCTGAACTGGCCTGGAGAGGCGGCGGCGGCGGCTGGGGTGGTGGTCATGGTTGGGGTGGTGGTGGCTGGGGCCACGGTGGTGGTGGCTGGGGCTACGGCCGCGGTTGGGGAGGCTATGGTGGCTACTGGGGTGGCTACTACAGACCCTACTACTACGGGTATCCATACTACTACAACTACTATCCACAATATTACAACACACCTTACTACTACTATAACGGGTAGATGATTTGAGGGGGCGGTGGATAGTCCGCCCTCTCTTTTGTTGGTGTCGATCTAATCTCTGTCTGTATATTTGTAAAGTTGACGTGCTCTGAATTCAACTTTTTCTAGATGATTATCTTTTAGTTGTTTAACGATTGTTTCCAGGTCGATACCACCTTTTCCTAATTTTGCCACTTCTACTTTGAGTTCTTCGCGAGCAGCTCGATATTGTTGATATTCTTTGTCAGCTTTCAACTCTTTGCGGCCTTTCTCAAAGGCAACTGCAGCTTCGATCACTTGCGAATCTTCAACTTTCTTGCTCGGATCGCCCATATACTCAGGTTTTCCTGCCCACTCTGTAGTTTTCTTCGCAGCTTTCGGAGCATCGGCCTTGATTTGCGCTTTGAAAGCGGCAATTTGTGCTTCAGATTTTCCGATGATGGCAGCTAGGTAGCTTTCCATAAATTTATCTTTTACTGTTTCACGAAACGTGATTTCTATTTTTTCCTGAGGAAGAAGGCCTGCATATTTTGTAGCAGCTGCAATTAGAGAAGTAAAAGCCATAAAAACCCTTTTTTTGAATGTTTAAGAACATAAATAGAATGTTGCTTTTTCTATTTTAAGTCAATCAATGTCAATTATTTATCGAAATAAGACTGGCTCGGGAAAAGTCGATGGCGCCGATTGAGTCGATGGTATAGCCGGACAGGGTAGGGGAGTGGGCGAAGAGGAGGCGATCGCTGCAGATGGGGATGACGGGCATCTGCTCGAGCAGGATGAGCTCGGCTTCACTGAGTAGTTGGGTCCTTTTGGAGCAGTTGGATTCTTGCTTGGCTTGAGCTATTTTGAGGGCAAAGTCGGAGTTGAGCCAGCGGCAGAAGTTGGAGGGGTTGAGGCTGGTATAGCGTTCGAGAAGCTCGAATGGATCTTTGTAGAAGGCGCCTTCGTAGGCCATGCTGATGGTGTAGAGCCCTTTTTCTAAGTTACTGCGCAGAACATTCCATTCGACAGATTTGAGACGGATGTCGATACCGAGCTCTTTTTTCCACGTCTCTTGGAGATACTCAGCGAGCTGTTTACGAGGGGATTGTTGGGAATAGCTGATTTCGAGAGGTGGCAGCGTTTCACGGGTGTAGCCCGTTGAAGTGAGCCAGTACTGGAAAAGCTCATGAGCACGTTCACGGTTTTCTTCGATACGGAAGGGATGGAGAATAGGGAGAAGTTGGTTTGAGAGTGGTTTGAGAGAGGCTTCGCCTCCCAGAAGAATATGGTCGGTAATGGCCTGTCGATTGAGAGAGAGGCTGAGAGCATAGCGGATGTAAGGTGATGCGAGGAGGCTATTTTCATTGTTTAAGAAAATCCAGAAAGAGCGGCCGATGGGATGCGAGCGTAAGAGCTCTTGCTTCTGAAGCTGCTGGATCAGCACTGCAGAAAGTGGGCAGAGTGGGACTCCCACCCAATCGACCTCACCCTTTTCAAAGAGGGAATAAACGGTGGTCGTATCTTCGATGAAGCTGATGGAAATCTCTTCGAGTAGCACATGCGCATGGTCCCAATAATGGGGATTGGGAAGCAGTCTCATCGAGTTTCCTTTTTTCCACTCAGCCACTTGGAAGGGACCATTGAACAGGATCTCTGAGTGGTTTTCAGGGTCGACGAGGGGAGCGGCGATCGCCTGAGCCATCAGATCGAGGAAAGTAGGACAGGGATATTCGAGATCGACAATGAGGGTCAGATCGTTCACGACATGGACGCCGAGATGATCGAGAGGAAGCACCCCTTTTTTGACTTTTTCGCCATTGGCTAAAACGTAGAGGAGCTCTGCACGCGAGCAGGTCGAGGAGGGCTTCAGCGCGGCTTTCCATGCTGTGGCATAGTGGTGGGCTGTGACAGGAGTTCCATCGCTCCAGTGATTGGGCCTTAAAGTAAAGGTGTAATGGAGCTGGTCGTCAGAGATGGAAACAGTTTCTGCACCTGCAAGCTCAGCCTTCCCTTCTCCGTTGATGCGGGTTAAAGGTTCAAAGAGAGTTTTGGCAAGTGAGAGACCACGGAGATAGATCACCAGATCGTGAGGATGGAGGGAAGGAAGGTCTCCTTCTTGAAAGTTGATCTTTAATGTATGGTTTTCTCGCTCTCGCTTTTGGTGACATCCTGCAGCGGTCAGAAGAATCAAAAAAGCAAAAATAAAAAATGGAGTCGCCTTGGTAAGGCCGCAGAAACGAGGTCGAGACCATCTCATAAATCCTCCTTAAAATAGGCTTGGGATAAGTCGACACATCCCTCTTGGTCAAAAAAGTAGTTTTCCAGCTTGGCATGATGCGCAAAGAGGTGTGCGCAGCGGAAAAGAGGGGTGAAGGGGGCCTCTGCACAGAGTATAGCTTCCGCTTTGTTCTGGAGCTCTAGCCTGGCGCCACTGTCAGGGGCGAGGCGTGCTTGTTGGAGGAGGGATCGAAATTGGGGCTCTTTCCATTTCGAAAAATTCCAGGAACTGGCTCCCTCAAACCTCTCCAAAAACTCTAGAGGGGCATTTTCCAATGTTTCTTGGATGGTCCCTGAAATCTCGAACTCTCCTTTTTCCAGCTTAGTTCGAAAGAGATTCCATTCGATTTTTTCGAGTTTCACCGAAAGTCCCAGCTGCTTCTGCCAAAAGGTTTGGAGAGAGTGTGCTAACATTTCGCGGCCTGTCTGATGCGAATAGGTAAAGGTCAGTTGAGGGAACTTCTTTTTGTTCAAGCCGAGCTCTTTGAGTCCCGCAGCAAAGAGTTGAGGAGCAGTTTCCCGAGGCAGTGAGAGGTGGGAGAGGGGCGTGCTTAAAGGGAAGATGGTCTCACAAATGAAGGGCCTTTCAATCGCAAGGCTGAGAGCGTGGCGGATGTTGGGGTGGTTGAGGTGGGGAAGTTGGGTATTAAAATGGACAAGGAAACGGCGATTAACTTTTCGGGTATTAAGTAGATTCTCTCTCTGTAGCTGCACAATCTGTTCAGACGACAGGGTGCCAAGCGGATCGCCGATCCAATCGGTTTTTCCCTCTTGAAAAAGATGAAAGATCCCTTCTAAATGGTGGCCCCACTTGATTTCGATCTGCTCAAAATAGGGACGTTCTGTCTTCCAAAAATAGGGATTTCTTTCCAAAAGAAGACCCTCTTTCTTCTGATGGCGGATGAGATAGGGACCATTGAACCACTTGGGCTCACGCATCGATCCGAAGAGGGGAAAGAAGAAGGGCTGAGCGAGTTTATGGAGAAAATAGGGGTCGGGATATTCGAGCTCGATTTCTAGAGTGCGCGCATCAAGTGCATGAACGCCGAGGCTATGGCCGTCGCATCGGAACTCTTTTAAGAGGCGGCCATTTTTCAGAACGAAGAGATGCTCAGGATGGCTGACGCTATCCCTTAAAGCCCTTTGCCAGCTGGTGACATAGTCATTCGAGGTCACTTTTTCACCATTGGACCAGAAGCAGGAGCGCAGTTTAAAGGTGTAGCGTAACCCATCCTCAGAGGTAAGATATTCGATGGCCCCCGCAGGCTCAGGCTCTCCTTGGGAATTAAGCCGAATCAACCCCTCAAAGAGGAGTTTGCTGAGGATACGGCAACGCATATCTCCGGCTGAGAGGTGGGGATTCATCGAGGGAGGGGCGCCTTCTTGAAAAGAGAGTTGTAGAGGGCGCATTTTTTTGCGGATGGCTTGAGTCTGATTGAGAAGGGTTGGGATTTCAGCCGCCACATTGGGTCCTAAACAGCAAAAGTAGTCGGCAGTCCCAAAAGGAAGGTGGGCATGGGCGCGATTTTCCGATTCGGCTTCCCGGTAATAGGGGGAGAGGGATTCTGAAGCACTTCCATTTTTAATGATGATCACACTATTACCTCGGCGCACGATCGCATCATTCTCTTTGCTTTGCAAAATTTCAGAGAAGGCTAAGAAGAGCTCCTCCGCTTCACTCAAAGAGAGGGAGAGGCGCGCCTCAATGGGATGGATTGCATAGAATAGCTTCTCTGCGAAGAGATCGAAGAGAGGGATTTTATCGGAGAAGTTGACCCGCAAGAGTCCAAAGTGGGCCTGCTGTTTCTCAAATAGCCCTCCATTATAGTCTCGAAAGGGGCCAAAGACAGCTTCCAGATATTTGGCAATATAGCGCCGCGCATACAAAAGGTTGATCGACCCCCTCACATCAAAGACAGAGGAGGGAACCTTTAAAGAAAAGACGCCGATAATGACAGGAAAAGGGTGCGTCACTAATTTTTTAAAGCGAAAAAAGTAGTCAAACGAATGGGGCAGTTTTTTTAAGGCCTCTTCGAGGCTCTTCTCTGCCCCGGGACGTGCATAATGGACCAAAAATTCGAGGGAGGAGAGCGTCTGCTCCTGAAAGGTGATGGAAATATGGGGAAGTTCCATGGGGTCTTGCATCTCTCGTTGAAGAAGCAGAACCTGGCGGAAAGATTCTTCGGCATTATAGGGCCAAAAGATGGTAGGGGTGAGTGGAGAGAGGGCCAGGAGCTGTTCTCGAAAAGCTTTTTCAAGGGCGCGCAGCTCTTTGGTAGAGAGCCCCTGCCCCCTCATTTTTTCGACCTCGATATAGCAAAATTGGTAAGAAAAAATGGGATGAAACCAGACATACGAAGAATGGATCACCGTTTGTACGCTGGGAATTAAGGTATGAAAGATCGCTAGAAGCTGTTCTTGATTGAAGTTGTAAGAAGAGTGAAAGGAGAGCGCACAGCAGATCCTGGGGCCACTCTGAAAGAGCTTGATGAAGATGAGATCATATTCCCCTTTCTCGCTTTCCAACACATCTTCCATTTTTTTCTGCATAAAAAATTGGACAGTCAGAAGCGTTTTGAGATGTTGCGGAGTTCTGAGAGCGAGAAAATTTTCAGGAGCATTTGCCTTGAGCCGCTCCAAACCTGTCACGAGCCTCGCATCAAAAAAGCTTGGGTATTTCTTGATCGTCCTCTGGATCTCTCGACTTAAAAGGTCAAGCATAGAAAACCACTATTTAAATGGATTGAATCCACTTGAAATCGACATGCCCTAGATCGTGAATGACCACATTCTGGATATGGGGGTGAATCATATAGAGATAGGTTTCGCTATAAACGGGAATCACCGGCATCTCTTCCAGAAGAATCGATTCTGCCTGTTGGAGAAGTTGGGTTCTCAATTGTTTATTAGGTGTCTCTCTTGCCTGTTGGAGGAGCTTTTTATAGAGAGGATCTTCCCAACGGCTAACGTTGTAGGAGAGCTGTTTCTCTTGCAGAAGCTCCAGATGGTAGATGGGATCCTTAAAAAGGGCGCTCTTGATGCAACCGCCGACATCAAAGTTCCCTTTTGAGAGGTCGCTGAAGAAATGGTTCCACTCAGACCCCTCTAAGACCACATTGATTCCCAAAATCTTTTGCCAGTTGCTTTGAATGACTTCGGCAAGCTGCCGCTGACCTGTAATGTGGCTATGAGAGAGGGTAATTTTCGGAAATGTTTCCTCAGTGAGATGGAGCTCTTCGAGTCCTTTTGCGAAATACTGTTTGGCGAGTAATTCGTTAGCCTCTTCGGAGAGGCGGACATCCTGAACGAGCGACAAGCCTACAGGCAGAGGGGCCATGGCTGCTTGCTGTCCGAGGAGAACATGGTCCACAATAGCCTTACGATTGATGGCGTAGCTCAACGCTTTTCGGATCGAAGCATTATTGAAGGGGAGCCGCTCGCTGTTGCAGTAGAGCCAATAGATACGGGCCACGGCTTTCATCTTTAAAAGCCCCGTCTTTTCACAGGCGGGAATCATATCGCTAGGGAGAGTGCTGAAGGGGCTACCAATCCAATCGAGCTGCCCTTTTTCGAACAGCTGAAAGGCGGTGAGGGGATCAGTGATGACAAGAATCTCGATCCTATCAAGGGAAACTTTTTTCGCATCCCAGTAGAGAGGGTTTTTTTTGAGTGCGATCACTTGATCCAACTTCCAGGTGTCGATCAGGAAGGGGCCATTAAAGACGATCGGTTCTGAACGGTCATCGAAGAGGGGGGAAAAAATGGGATTGGAAATGAGCTCTAAGAAATAGGGGGCAGGATGCTCTAGCTCAATCTCGAGCGTTCTCACATCGTGGGCGCGAATGCCCACCGAGGTGAGGGGAAGCTCTCCCTTCTTAATTTTTTCACCATTTTTGATGATGTAAAAGAGGTCGGGGCGCAGACAGTTGGAATCTTTCTCGATCGCTTTTTTCCAGGCATCGGCAAAGTGGTAAGCAGTCACAGGCTCGTGGTTGGACCAGCAAGTGGAGCGTAAGATAAAGGTATAGCGAGTCTGGTCATCAGAGATGAAAATTTTTTCCGCGGCTGCAGGTTGAGGGATCCCTGAGGGATCCATGCGGGTCAATCCTTCGAAGAGGGCTGATTGGAGGGAGCGGATGCGGTAGTCGATTCCAATATGGGGATGGGTCGAGGGAAGATCACCATCTTGAAAATTGATCCTTAAGACTTGCTTAGACTGTTGCGGAGATTTTTCAGCCTGATTGCAGGCCGCAAACAGTGCTAATAGACAAAATAGTATAACTCGAGTCATTTAACCCTCCTCAAAGTAAATCCATTTAAAATCCACATCGCCAGATTGGCAGAAATGGATCCCTTTCACTTCGCTGCGTGCGAGATAATGGTAAGAAACGCCATGGATGGGAATCACAGGCATCTGATCCAGTAGTTCCAGCTCAGCTTGTTTCAGATAGGAAAGGTCGTGGGGGGCAGATCTCGCTTGGTCGATCCAATAGTTGAATTTTTCGCTATGCCAGCCGAATGCATTATGAATGTTGGTTGTCTCATAAAAGATTTGAAAGAAGTACATCGGGTGGTGGTAGAAGGGATGGCGGTAACAAGATCCGAAGTGAATCAACCGGTTGTCTAACTGGTGAGAAAAGGTATTCCAGGTCTCTTCGACGCGACGGATTTGGATGCCAAAGATCTCTTGCCACTGTTCTTGAATCTCGATCGCTAGCTCCTTTTGTCCGGGGATGTGGGAGTGGAGCAGCCTTAATTCTGCAATTTGAGAGCGGTGACAGTCGGTTTCACGTAAGCCCTCCTCAAAGAGAGCGATGGCTAGATCGGGATTAGGAGCCTTGTAGAGCTCCTCCTCTTTGAGCTGAGAGATGGAGGTGGGCAGATGGGTCTTGAGTGGGGTTGGGTAAAGGAGAGTGCGCTGACAGAGAAGATCACGGTCTAGGGCTATCGAAAGGGCTCGGCGCACCTTTGAAGAGGAAAAGAGCGGGTGTGCCAGGTTGCAATAGAGCCACGAGACACCCAGATCGTCGACACGGGTCATCTGATCTTTCAAGGAGTGGGCAATCTGAGGAGGAAGCAGACTAAAAGGGCCGCCGATCCAATCCAGATTCCCACTTTGGTACTTTTCGTAGGCTTGGTGAGGATCGCGGATGATGGAGATTTCGATGCCCTCCAACTTGACATGCTCGAAGTCCCAGTAGTAGGGGTTTTTAATGAGGACGATATTCTGATGGCGTTGCCAGGAATGGAGGGTGAAAGGGCCGCAAAAGACATAAGGTTCTCCAGAATCCTCATAGGCGGGGAAAAAGAGAGGGTGGGCCAACATTTCGAGGAAATAGGGAGCTGGATGCTCGAGGGTGACTTTGAGGGTGTGTGCGTCGAGCGCTTTGACTCCGATATCATCGATATGAGCCAGCTTGAAGTGAGCTTTCCGGGCATTTTCCAGAATATAGAAAAAATCTGGCCGCAAAGAGGAGGGAGATTGAACCGCCTTTTTCCAGGTTTTCTCATACTGAAAAGCAGTGAGCTCTTCTCCGTTAGACCATTGGAGCTGTTTGAGTTTGAAGAGATAGGTTTTGCCATCTGGGGAGATGGTCACCTCTTGGGCGGCAGCGAGTTCCGGAATTCTTTTAGGAGAGATGCGCATGAGGCCTTCAAAGAGCGCTTTCTGTACAGAACGGCAGCGCAGGTCAAGACCGATATGAGGATTTAAAGAGAGCGGGTCGCCGTCTAGATAATTGATCCTTAAGAACTTCTTCTCCTGTTTGGGCGAGTCGTGCGCATGGGATAACAGGAGTTGGATCCGATCGAGCCAGGCGCTACTTGTCGGGTATTGATAGACAAGCCCTAGGTAATATTCCCCATTGATGCATTGATCTGTATAGCCAAATTGGTGGAGGGGGAAGGAGAAGTTCATCACCTCTTTGATCACGCGCTCTTTCAGATGTTCGAGACGGGTTTTGATGACCACCACGGAAAAAGAGGGTTCATGATGTTTGAGCATTTCGTAGGGCTGGGAGGCAGAAAGCGAAGATTTCTTGGCCTCTAGAAAGAGCGAGGCGCACAATTTGCCCGCTTCGGGAAGAATAAAGGTTTGAAAGTGGGAGGGCTTGAAGGCGTAGAAGAGGGACTCAAGGAAGGATTTATCGCCATTTCCGACGATTTCTTGAATGGCCCTGAGCTGTTTATGCTGTTTCGAGAAGAGGCCCCCATTATAATCGCGGAATTCCCCGATCATCAATTCGATTCCTTTAGCCACGTAGAGGCGCGCCTCTCGCAGATCGATGGAGCTGTTTTTGCGTGCAAAGAGGCTGCTATCGACCTCAAATAGGGTGATATTTGCCTGTTTGGTATGCTCTTTATCGAAGGTGCCGATTTCAGCCGTCATCTCAGGGATAAAATGGGTCGTATGGGGCAGCAATCTGCTGAGATCTTTCAGAGAAGGTGCGCTCGATTTGACAAGACGCACCACGACGACAGAAAAGCGAAGACTCCCTTTCGGGGTCTGCTCCTGGAATGAGATCGTCACCTGAGGCAGGTCATTGGTTTGATGAAACTCTCGACTCATCTGCACAATATTGCGGAAGATCTCTTCCTCATTGCGGATCAAAAAGAGTGAGGGAGAGTAGCATTCGACATTCTCCTCCAACTCTTTTGGTAGATAGGTGCGCAGCTGTTGCAGGTCTGCAGCCGAGAAACCGCGTCCCCGCTTTTTTTCGATCTCCTGATAGAGAAAGAGAAGACCTGCTTCATCATCGCGGTAGTGATATTCTCTCTCAGGCACAGCCGCTATACCGGGGATGATGTGGAGGATTGCTTGAAGAAGCCTCTCTTGAGAGAGGAATTCGGTATTGCTGCTTACCTTGATGGCGATGGCAATCCCTAACGAACTCGTTTCCGCTTGCTGTGTTTTAAAGAGGCGAAAAAAGAGGGTGCGCTGTTGCGGCGAAATCAGCTTTTGCACGGCAAACTTCTGTTCGAAATAACAAAATGCGTTCACCAGCTTGGTCAAGAAATAGAGCGAGTGTTGCTCACGAAAAGCGAGGGAGCTTGTGGAAAGGAGACGGATGCCCTTTTCCAGATTCTCTGAAGAAAGGCAATACTGGTGCCTTTTCCAGTAGTTTGAGAATTTCTGAATTTCCTCAAAAAAGTTTCGAGTCATGTCAAATGCCAATAATCCTCGAGAAGGAGGTTACTTTAACGACCATTAATTGAGAATTAATATTTGGTTAAAAAGAAATTTGAGATCACAGCGAGGGCTGCCAGAGGGGCCGTCTCTGTGCGCAAAATGTGCCGATTTAAGCGAACGCCCTGGCCATTTTGCTTCTTCAAGAAGGCCTCTTCCCTCTCAGTAAAACCCGCTTCAGGACCCACAAAAAAGAGGAGTGATTCGAGGGGATGTTGGGAGAGAAGTTCGAGAAAAGGGGGTGCTTGAGGGTCGGTATCTCCAAAATAGGAGCGCAAAGAGGTGGAGGGCCACTGGATAAGGGGAGGCTTATAGATGATTTTTGGCAGATAGAGGCGTCCCGATTGTTTCATCGCTGCAGTGGCGATCGCATGGAGGCGCTCCTGTTGATGGGATGATAACTCTTTTTTTTCACTCAAGTCGCCAGGAAAAAGCCAGAGTTCTGTCATGCCGAGCTCTGTTCCCTTTTCGATGATCATTTCTAAGCGGGAGAGACGGGGCAGAGCTTGACAGAGGATCACCTCATGGGGAGGTCGACTCTCTTCCTGGATGGCTGTCAGCCTCAAGTAGGCTGCTTTTTTTTCACTTTTCTGGATGAGCGCCTCGGCCAGTTGCCCTTTTCCGTTGACGATCTCCACACCATCTCCCACCTGATTCCGCATCACGCGTAAGAGATGGTGGGCCTCTTCTCCCTCTAATAAGAGCTCTTCGTCGAGATGGAAGGGGGCATCTAAAAAGAAACGGTTGTGAGGCATTCAGCTTTTACCAATTTCCTTTTGATCATCTGATAGTCGGGATCCAAGGTGAGCGCTTTAAAAGCACCTAAGCGGAGATAATGTTTCCGGAGAGTAGGGGAATGGATAAAATCGAGCACTAGCTGGTACTTCCACTCTCTGAGCAAAAGCTCATCAGCCTCTCCATATTCGATAACGGTGCACTCATTGAGAGGAATGGAGCTGCCCTTCGGTGCTAAAAAGGTGAGGAAACTGCGGGGGTAGATGGCGCGCAAGAGGGGGAAAATCTCTGCAAATGGGGTCAAATCACTCGGAAGAGCGATCAGGATAAAGCCGTAGCGATAGTGTCGTTTGACATGGTCGATGCCTTGTTGTTTCCACCGGTCATGGACCCACATCCACTGCTCAGGGGTCTCTGCGATGCTTTTTTCTAACTCAGACATCGCCTGGTCCATCATGCGAGGAACCTCCTCTTTGATGGGTGCGTTCAGATTGGGCCAGATGGGAGAATGGAAGCGAATAAAATAGTGGCCTTCGGAGCGCTTCGCAGAGGCGAAGACGAGCGGGCAGCCCGTTTTGAAGGCTATAAGCGCAGGTGTTGAGGCGGTCCAGGCGCGCGTGCCAAAGAGGGGATAGGAGTAGCCACTATCGGGATAGGCTTGATCACCGACAATTCCGAGAAATGCTCCCTTTGCGAGCGCTTTGATGCCTTCCCGGATTGCGTTTTTGGGCATGACAATTTTCCCCTCATGCATCTCTCTGACAGAAAGAACCCATTTATAAAGCCATCTGTTTTTGATGGGCCGACCAATCGCGACCCCTGGATAGCGATCAGTAAATCCTATAAAGGAGATCTCCCAATTGGCCTGGTGGGCTGTCAGAAAGATGACCCCCTTCTTCGCTTTCAGTTGCGCTTCCATCTCTTCAGTATCAAAGAAGCTTACAATTTCAGAGATCTTCCCTTTGCTCCGTTTTAAACGGAAGAATTCAAGAAGTGTGATCATGAGATTTTCAAATGAATGGCGAGCGATAGTTTTTAACTCCTCTTCGCTCTTGCTCTGTCCATAAGCAATGGAGAGATTGGCCATCGCTTTTTTACGAAAAGGCCAATGGAGATAAAAGGCCATCCACCCAATCCAACCACCCAAAGCATGAATCGCAGAATAGGGGAGCAAGGAGATCAGCCACCCAAACACCCTACATCCGCAATAAATCAAAAACGCCACTCGAACCCAGCAATAATTAACCCAACAATTCTATCTCATTGGCCAGAAAAATCCAACTCTTGCCAGAAAATCTAATTTTATAGGGTCAGGCACCGGCACGGGCACGTTCACGGGCACGAAAATAGGAGTAAATGTCCGATTTAGAGGACCTATTTGCTAGAGGAGGGGACCATGCTTTCATCAAAAGATCTTTTCGCTTCCGCCTCGGCCTTGCCTCGGCTTACGCGATGTTCTAGGGGGAGAGAGGCTAACGCCACCTCTCTCCCCCTTTACCCCCTCTCTCGGCGGCAAAGGGGCACGCCCCTTTGCATTCCCATAGTGCCTTCAAGGATGGGGCGTGATAGCAATAATTGTCAGCTCCCCACGACCTGGTCCATATGCCCAAAAAATTCTATAAGCCCCAGGCGTATTATTTTGAGCATAGGATTCAAAAACATCGCCCAAAGGGGATTTGAAGCCATCAAATTTGTTGGTATTCAGGGAAGGATGCTTCAGATTGGTTTCCATTAATCCTAAAGTTTTTCTCACTTGCTTTAGTAGGGCCGCCTTTGATTTATTCGCTTCTAACTCTTTTAGATTCAGTACAGCCTCATCTGAAAATTTCAATTTGAACTGCATATTCTATGATCGACTTATTCGTCTTCTTTTGCATATTCGGCAAAAGAGCCTAAATCATGAAGTTTTCCTTCTTCAGCATCACGGATGCCCTTTAACACAGATTGTAAAGCTTTGTGGTTATTATAGAGCCAGTGACCTTTTTCAGGCACTTGGCGTACAGGTTCCAAGATTATCCGACCCTCCTCCCAGTAGACACGAAATGAGTGATATAACTCCCTTTCCTCCTTCTTTAGGATACGAGTCAAAGGGATTCTTTGCTTATCGTCCATATTAACTGTGATATCTGGTTTTGAGCCCATAATTCCTCCTTTTTACTTAATTATACCACAATTGGGAATTTGCCACAATCCCATTTTGTAAAGAATAGATAAAGATGTGTGAGGAATTAATTCTATTTGCTGGAGGAGAGGGTGAGGCGGACGATTTTGTCGAGTTGGTGGGAGAAGTCGAGATGTTGGATGCTATTGCGAATCGCGCGGGTGGAGGCTTCGGAGAGGTCACGGTTCATCGCTTTTTCTAGGGAAGATTTGATGCTTTGGGGAGAGGGGAGATCTTCGATGAGGGTGCCTGTGTGGGGGAGGAGGATTTCTTTGCCGCCGTTGTAGGTAGAGGAGACGACAAAGAGTCCCATGGCGAGAGCTTCTAGAGTGACGTTGGCGAAGGGATCGTAGATGGAGGGGATGACAAGGGTGTCTGCCTGTTGATAAAAGGGGAGGAGAGTGGGTTGGGGGCCAAGAAAGGAGACGTTCTCTTGGAGACCGAGCTGTTCAGCGAGTTGGATGAAATAGGGAATATTTTTGTCTTTTCCCACTATGGTGAGATGAAATTCTTTGTCGTGGATGAGGGAGAGCCCCTGTAGAAGAAAGGTGAGCCCCTTTCTGCGATAGCCGTTGCCGACAAAAAGAAAGTGGTGCTTCTGGCGTTCACGGGGAAAGCGCTTTTCAAAGGGTTCGGACCAAGCCTGCCATTCTACACCATTGTGGACGACTTCTAGTTTTTCTTGAGGAAGCTCATAGTGGTTCACAATCTCGTCAGCGACCATGTGGGAGTTCGTAAAGAGCTTTTTGAGATGGGGACTCTCAAACGCCTTTCTTTCCATTGAAAGTAGCGCGAGATGGAGTGGGTTGATCTTCAAGGTGAGCTGCTTCCAGAGTGGGTCGATCAACTTGCGTCTTTCGAGAAAAACGGCATGCACACCATTGCCAGCACGGTAATGGGTCTGTTCTGTGGTGCGCTCCATCCCAAAGACGATGGGCGCAGGATGGTCTCTGAGCCACTTTTGGCATAATCTGTCAAATCGCCGCAGATGGCGGAGGGTGAAAGAGGTATCGGGAGCAAGAGAAACGGCCTCAATGCCGGGGATTTTTGGAGGGGTTCCTGTTGTCAGCAAGGTAACGGAGTGTCCCTCTCTAGCAAAGGCTTGAGCCAGAAAGGAGGTATATTTTTCTAATCCTCCACGGAAGGAAGCTCGTGCCTTGAGGAAAACGATCTTCATCGATTTTTCACTGCTTCTAAATGGATGGAGCTGCCTTTCAGATGGGCTCTTAACTGGAGCGGTTCTCCATCTTGGGTGAAAAAGATAAGACGGCGGAGATATTCGCGGAAACGGTCTCGGACGACCTGTTCACTGAATTTGGTGAAGGGAGCTTCGTTTCTTCGTTCTTGTTGCAAGGAGGCTGTCACATAGGCCTCCTCCAGCGCCTTTTCATCTATGTATTCGACTGCCCAATGGAGCTCTTTTTCCGCATTTCTGGGGGCTGCCACAATGATGAGCAGGAGATTATTCTGGACGACCTCCAAAAAGAGGCGGCTGACATCTCTGACATAAAGGGGGATGGCAAGCTGTTTGAGACCGTTTCTATTTTGAATGACATAATTGATGGCTAGATCTGTTGTATCAGGATTGATACGATCGCTATATTTGAGAGGGAAGAAAATGGTGACAGGGAGATCAGCTCCAAAAGGAATGAGCTCCTGCTTCAAAAAATCGATGCGTAAGAGATCACCACGGGGATCATTGAGGCACTCGAGGAGGTTCTCTTTAAAGGGAATGGCCACCTTTTTCCAAGAGTCGGGAACAGGAAAGGAGATCTCATCTTTCTTCTGTCTCTCGAAAAGAAAATCGAGATCAGATTGGGTGATCTTGTTCAGATTGAAGGTGATCTCGAGCCCTCTCTGTTTCAATTCGCGCACCTGCTCTTCAGGACCGCTCACTTTTTGGCTCAAATATTTCGGCCAGATGTCCAAAAATTGAAAGCCTTTGGGTGGATCGCCGATCGGTTTGGTGATAGTGATCGGGATCTCATCTGTCACAAGCTTGCTCAGTTTAATAAAGAGATCGTTGGCGCTCACTTCCGTGACATGGTTATGGAGATCGATTCCAGGATTGACAGAGACAAGATTGGCTTTAGAAATCGTGGCAATCCAGCTCTCTTTGTGCCCATCGGTATTGATCACCACCTCGATGTCTGCTGCGCGCAGGTCTTGCAAGAGAGTTTTACTTCCTGTCAAAGTGAGAGAGATCCGTTTATTCAACAACCCATTCGGGAGAAGCCCCTGAACCGTTTTATCGGAAGGGAGGTGGATGATCCGTACAGGGACATCGGAAATGGTGCGGGTGATCGTGATTGTCTGATTAACTAGAAACCAGACAAAGATGGCAGTGAGCAGCGCCACCACCTTCCGGGGCCAGTTTTTAAGGAAGAGACGGGTGAGGAGGGCCTTCATCTCCAAAGCCCGCCCAGTTTAAATTTCTGCGACAGCTCGGGCGGGGTGAAGATGCTGCGGACAATGCCCTTGAAGCGGTCTATTTTGACACCGCGCGTCAAAATGCCATCTCTCGCGAGCGAAACTTTTCCAGTCTCCTCGGAAACGACAATAATGAGCGCATCGGTCTTTTGGCTCGCGCCTAAAGCGGCACGGTGACGCGTTCCCATCGATTTAGCAAGCTGGCTTGTTTCATGTGCAAGAGGCAGAATGGTCCCCGCAGCGACAATCGTTGTTCCTCGAATGACGACAGCCCCATCGTGGAGCGGCGTTGTCGTCATAAAAATGGTCTCTAGAAGTTCTGAAGAGAAGGCAGCGTTCATTTGCACAGAGGAGCTGGAATACTCTTCATAGGAGTCTTGATTTTCTAAAACAACCAGTGCTCCCACCTGCTTTTCAGAAAGGCGGTAGACAGAATTGGCAAGCTCCTCCAAAAAGAGATCAAATTCATGGACCTCTCTATATTTTTTTCCCTTAATTCTCAGTTTCGACAGAGCAAGGCGCAATTCAGGCTGGAAAATAATGAAGACTGCCAAGACGGCGACATTGACCACACTAAGCATCAATTTTTCAAGAACGGGGAAACCTAACCAAGTCGCAAGGAAAAAGATAAAGACGAAAGCGAGGAACCCGATGACCACATCCATGGCTCTCGTTCCCCAGAAAAATTTGAGTAGGTAGTTGAACATCACCCAGATGATGATGACCTCTAAAACAGGGATCAAAAAGTGTGAAAAAGCCATGTCTTAAATTGCTTCAATAAGTTCTAAAAGAGTAACGATCTCCTTGTGCTCTGCCACATCGTGGACACGGATATAAGAAGCTCCCGCTAGGAGCGCCATTGTATTGAGGGCTAGAGTTGTTGACAACAGTTCCGATGGCGATTTGTTAAAAATTTTCTGTAAAAACGATTTTCTCGAAAGACTGATGAGAACGGGAAAACCCAATGCGACGATGCGGTTGAGCTCTTTCAAAATTTGCAAAACTTCATTAGGACTTTTCCCGAAAGCGCCACCACCAATTCCAGGATCTAGGATTACTTTCGAAGGGGAGATACCCTCTTCTTCGAGCAAGTGCACTCTCTGATTGAAGAAATCAAGGAGTCCCTGAACGACTCCATCGGGATAAAAGGGAGTGGGTTGTGTATGGGGCGCTCCATACATATGCATGATGCAGAGAGTGGCTCCACTTTCTCGTGCGATCCTCCGCATGCGAGGGTCAGAAAAGCCAGTGATATCGTTGATCCAATCGACACCAGCATCTAGGGCGGCTTCAGCCACCTCTGGTTTGTAGCTGTCTATCGAAAGAGGAAGAGGGGTCTCTTTGCGGATTCCTTTGATGACAGGAATCACGCGGCGAAGCTCTTCCTCAACGGTGATGAGAGCAGAATCTGGGCGAGTTGATTCTCCTCCGATGTCGACCACATCCGCACCTTGCTCAAAAAGGCGCACTGCATATGCAATCGCTTTTTCAGGATCGGAAAACCTCCCTCCTTCAAAATAGGAATCGGGTGTGCAGTTTAAAATCCCAACTAGTTTTTTTTTCATCGATAAGGGATAGTATTTCATCTTATGGACGTCGTTACTCTTTCACGCATCCAGTTCGGCCTCAATATCTGTTTCCACTATCTCTTTCCCCCGATCAGTATCGGCCTTGGGGTGCTTCTCATCATGATGGAAGGAGCATATCTCCGTACGAAGAATCCTGTCTATCAAAGAATTACCCAGTTTTGGGTGAAGGTTTTTGCCATCGTCTTTGCTGTAGGTGTGGGTACGGGACTGGTCCAAGTTTTTGGTTTTGGAACAAACTGGGCCACCTTTTCCCGTTTTGTGGGAAATGTCTTTGGTAGCCTCTTGGGTGCCGAAGGGATTTTTGCCTTTTTTCTCGAATCGGGCTTTTTAGCAGTCCTCCTCTTTGGTTGGAACCGTGTCAGTCCAGCCATGCACTTCTTTTCTACAATAATGGTCACTCTAGGAGCCCATTTTAGCGGCATTTGGATTGTGGCTGCTAATTCATGGATGCAAACACCGGCCGGACACACCATTGTGGGCGAGGGTGAAAATCGATTGGCGCTTATCAAAAACTTCTGGGCCGTTTTTCTTAACCCCTCTACGCTCGACAGGCTTGCTCATGTCTTGTTAGCCGCATGGTTGACCGGTGCCTTTTTAGTGATCAGCGTCAGCGCCTTTTATCTGATGAAAAAGGTCCATATCGATTTCGCAGAAAAATCGATGAGGTTGGGTCTCATCGTGGCGACCATTGCGGTCATTCTGCAAGGCTTTTCGGGGGATTCCACAGGACGCGGTGTCGCTGCCAATCAGCCGATCAAGCTGGCTGCGCTCGAAGGTCTCTATAAGACGGAAAAACCCTCTCCCATGGTCCTGTTTGGGTATGTCAAACCAGAGGAGAAAAGAGTTGTAGGACCCTCTATCCCGGGATTGCTGAGCTTTCTCGTTTATAGAGATTTGACCCAAGCTGTCCCTGGGCTTGACCAATTTCCTCAAGAGCTCTGGCCCAATGTGCCTGTTGTTTTTCAGTTTTATCGTGGCATGATCTTCATGTGGATCCTGATGCTAATTGGAGTGATTCTAGGCTGGATCGCACTCCAACGACATAAACTCGTCGAGAGCCGCTGGTCGCTGCGCTTTCTCGTCATTTCGGTGCTCTTTCCTGAAATCGCCAATCAGCTCGGCTGGTGTGCGGCCGAAATGGGAAGACAGCCCTGGGTGGTTTATGGTCTCATGCGCACATCAGAGGGCGTTTCCCGGAACCTCAATCCCGCACATGTCTGGACCTCAATCATTCTCTTTGCTCTGATCTATTTGCTGATCTTTATTCTTTTTATCTTCCTCCTCAACCGCAAAATCCAAAAGGGGCCTGATGGAGCCGACATCGAAGAGTACCGCCACATTTCAGCACAGGTAGGAAAGCGATGATTCCCTTAGAAAGTAGCTTCATCATCTTCTGGTATATCGTCCTTGTCGCTGCAGCAGCAGCCTATGCCATGCTCGATGGTTTTGACTTAGGTGTAGGGGCACTCCACCTCTTTGTCAGAAAGGATGAAGAGCGGCGGATCTTTCTCAATGCGATCGGTCCTGTTTGGGATGGAAACGAGGTTTGGCTTGTGATTCTCATTGGAGGTCTTTTCGCCGGTTTTCCCCTCGCTTACGCCACCCTGCTCTCCTCCTTTTATCTTCCCGTTGCCTTCTTCATTTTTGCCCTCATTTTCCGCGCAGTCGCCATCGAATTTCGTAGTAAAGAGCCGATGCGCTGGTGGCGCAATGCGTGGGATACACTCTTTTCACTCGCAAGTCTCGCTATTGCCCTCGGTATCGGCACAGCGCTAGGTAATCTGGTCGTCGGTGTCCCTCTCAACGCTGACCACGACTATGTCGGTAAATGGGATACCTTTATCAGGCCCTATCCACTTCTCCTAGGCATTCTGACCCTCTCCCTCTTCATGATGCATGGGGCTATCTATCTCGTGATGAAAACAGAAGGAGCACTCCAAGAGAGGCTCAAAGAGTGGGTCAAATCGACTATGATCTTCTTCATCGTCACTTATGGGATCACCACAATGGTCACCCTCATCTACCAGGATCATATGACCGAACATTTACGGGAGAGACCCTACCTCTTTGTCATCGCCCTCGCCAATATGCTCTGCATTGCTAATATCCCCCGTCTCGAGAATAAAAAATCCTATGGCTGGGCCTTCATCTTCTCCTGTCTCAACGTCGTTCTCCTGCTCACCCTCTTTGCACTCGGCTCCTTCCCCGATATCCTCCGCTCCAGCATCGACCCCGATCAGAATAGCATCACCATCTTTACCGCCGCAGCCTCACTCAAAACGCTCCAAGTCCTCGCCATCATCGTCGCCATCGGCCTCCCCTTCGTCTTCGGCTACGGCTTCTTCATCTACCGCCTCTTCCGCGGCAAGGTCCAACTCGATCACATGAGCTATTGATTCCTACTACTAGAAATTTTTAGACGCGCCCACTCGCGGAAAAACTGAGCGGGGATTAGCTTAGCTGTTTCCAGAACTCCCTGAGGGTCACTCTTCATCTCCTGCTCTACGATGGCTAAAAAAGCGAGGCTCTTGAAAGAGTCATGTTCAATCAATAGAGCCTTTGTTTTTGCACTTGGAATATTACCTGCAAGAGCGAGGATTTTGCTCTCTGTTATGCAGCCACTAGCATAAATTGGATAGAGGAGTGACTTACTGGTAGGAGCACGGCCATTCCCATCAAGGAAGAAAGCTATATCCTGAGCGACTAGCTCCAACGTTTGTTCCAAACCTGCTGGGTCTAGTTGGGCTTCCATACGGGCAATAGTAGCATAGATTTCAAATATCCATCTGGTCACCCCTATCTCGTGTCGGAAGAGTCTCCTTTTCACATCTTGGATAGTCTCTAAGGCCCATTGAGGGTTTAAAGCTTGTTCTATCTTGGCAATCTCGAGTAAATAACCAATGGAATCGCCATGAGGAGAGCGGCCTAACGATTTTGCTTTGAGAAGGCTTCCCCTTGCCTCTGTGAGTTGACCGAGTTTGATTTCTTTTTCTGCAAAGAGCAGCCAATCCCCTGCCTCAGTAGTTGAATGGAAAGAAGCTTTAGCTCGCCTTAGAGCCTCCTGACGCTCTTCCCTTCCACCAAGAGCGAAGTGCAACACGAATTGTGCCAATTCTCGTGCACCAGGGGGAAGTTCTAGAATGAGCCTCTCTGCAGTTTGGAGGAGCGGCTCTGCTAGGTCTGGATGATAACGAAGGGTTTCTTCAGTGAGATCGAGAAGGGGTACAAGCTCTCTAGGTAAAGTTTTGGGAATCGCTTCGCGCGCTAGCAGGAGGGTTCCTTTTACGCCCGCTGGATCAATTTCAGCTTCTGCTTTGATAATCTGTAAAAATAATGTGATCTTCATTGTAATACTGTCAACCTGCCCCGCTTCTATTTTGGCAAGTTGAAGAATGTTGCGCGCACGCCCAAGACGGATGGACGCATCATATTTGGCCGACTCAAGTAAATAGGCAATTCTCTCTTTTGGTTCTTCTGATAATCGAGCTACTTGACGAGCCCGGTCTACCCAAACCTGATCCAGTAAAAATGGGGCAACCCAATCTGATGAAACCGTCATGTGCTGAATCAGCACATTCGCAGGCAAAAAGCTCAAAACGTGGGCGCGGAGCTCCGAAGCGCCAAACATCACCTGATCGACAACCGCGGCTGTCTGCTCCCGCGCACCCTCTGGTTGTGGTGAAGGTTTTGCTGCTATTGCTGGTAAGCTTCCTTCTATTTTCCCAAATGACATAGTTACTACTTGCTATAGGCTGAGATTTTGAGACGTGCCCACTCGCGGTAGAAGGGGTCGGAGATTAGGTTAGCAGTTTTCAGGGCTCCTTTAGGATCACTCTTCATCTCCTGCTCTACGATGGCTAAAAAAGCGAGGCTCTTGTAATGGCCAATGTCGCTAATCTGAGGAGCAACTGATTTTGCTTTTGGGATATCAACAAGAGCAAGAATTTGGGTGAATGCTCCTTTTGCTATTGTGATTTCAAACTGGGCATTGATTTGGGCGTATGTTTGATCCAAAAACAGATCTAACTGTTCAGAAGATTGTGCTAATAACGGAGTTGCTTGTCCCAACGTTTGTTCCAAACCTCCAGAATGTAATCGGGATTCAACTTGGGCAATTTTGGCAAGGGCTTGAAGTACCTCATCTACAGCTTCATCTGAAGCGGAAAGATGCGCTTTCATCTTATTGAGCGTCTCTAAAGCCCATTGAGGGTTCATCTTATGTTCAATCTCGACAATTTCCAAAAAGAAAGAAGGTGTTTGCACAACAAACATGCCAATATTCCTTTTTGCTTTTTGAAGGCTTTGCCTTGCTTCCTCGAATTGATCTAGCTCGAACTCATTTTTTGCAAGCAACAGCCAATCTAAAGAGCTAGTTTCCGCCTCATTGCCAGGTGTCAGGAAAAAAGCTTTAACCTTGTTGAGAATTCTGAGACGTTCTTCCCTTTCTCCACGCAAGAAGCAAATCATCAATTGTGCAACTTCTTTTTCTCGTAGCTGTGGAGCGATCTCTTCTGCAGATGGAGAAGGGGCTCAGCTTCATCTGGAACATAACGAAGGGCTTCTTGAGCAAGAAGAAGAATAAAATCAAACGCTCTGTCAGGAGGAATTTTGGAAAGAGCTTTAAGTGCTAGCTGAATGCTTTCTTTTACGCCTGCAGGATCTATTTCAGCTTCAAGTTTGATGATCTGTAAAAAAAATGCAATGCGGTCATGTAGATTAGCAATTTGAACGGCTTCACTTTTGGCAAGCTGAAGAATGGGCCTGGCGCGCTCTCTTCGGATTGAAGCTGCATGTTTAGCAGCGTCGATCAAATAAGCTACCCTACGATTAGGCTCATCTGACAATTGAGCCACTTGTTGAGCTCGATCCCCACAGATCTGATCCAGTAAAAACGGGTTGCGCCATGTACTAGCAACCGTCATAGATGGAATCAGCGTGCCGGGAGGCAAAAAACTCTGAATAATAGGGAAGAGCTCGCCTGGGCATCGTTCACTGCCAATCTCATAGAATGTATTGCTAGCCTGATCTACACCTTGGCTGCCCGCTATTGTATTATCAAATGAAATGATTCCTCATGAGAGTAATTTCAACTATTTTATCAAAAAATTATTTAGACATTATAAAGATCTATAGGAAAGAGCTTCTGCGATGTGCTCTTCCGAGATCGTGGTTGTCTCTGAGAGATGGGCGATGGTGTGGGCCACTTTGACCAGTTTGTGGTGGGCCCGGGCTGAGAGATTGAAAGCCTCGACAGCTTCTTTGAGGAGGCTTTTGCAGGCGGGGCTGAGGGTATGGAGGGGAGGTAGGGGGTGGGAGCGAAGCCGCTCACGGGTAGCTGTCACACGCTTTTGGATGAGGTTTGAGGACTCTTCGGAGGGTGCTCCGACCATTTCTTGGTAAGTGATGGGAGGGACTTCGATGTGGAGGTCGATTCTGTCGAGGAGGGGGCCGGAGATCTTGCGGCGGTAGCGGTCGATCTGGGCTGGGGTATCGCTACAGGGCTTTTCAGGGTGGCCGTAGTAACCACAGGGACAGGGATTCATGGCGGCGATGAAGATGACATCGGTGGGGAAGCGGATCTTGCCGCCGGCACGGCTGACAGTGATTTCGCGGTCTTCGAGGGGCTGACGGAGCACCTCGAGGGTGGCTCGACCAAATTCGGGCAGCTCGTCTAGAAAGAGGACCCCTCTATGAGCTAGGGAAACCTCGCCTGGCTTAGGTGGTGAGCTACCTCCGATCATACCGACATAGCTGATGCTATGGTGTGGGGAGCGAAAAGGGCGCTTGGTGATAAGGCCCGAGCCTTGTCCGGCAAGCGAATGAATATTGGTGACCTCGAGTGCCTCTTCTGAAGAGAGCGGCGGCAAGATCCCTGCAAAGGCTTTGGCCAGCATCGTTTTTCCTGTTCCTGGCGGGCCCGACATCAAGACATTGTGGCCACCCGCTGCAGCGATCTCCAAAGCCCGTTTGGCATGTGTCTGACCTTTGATTGATGCCATGTCTAGCAACACTTCTACGCTCCCGGGCTCAGCGGAGGCGATGTCAAACAACCCTACGGCCTGCGCGCTTCTTGCATTTGCGGTTTGAGCTGCTGGCACATGCAAACGCTGCCCTTTGAAGTAGCTCACAAGCTCTGTCAAGTGGCGTAAAGGGACGATCTCGATCTCTTTGACAAGTGCCGCTTCTTGATAGTTGTCAAAGGGAAGCAGCACGCCTCTCTTGCCTAGCTTTTTCGCCAGGAGGGTGAGGGCGAGGGCGCCATGGATGGGGCGAATGTCGCCCGATAGGCTCAGTTCGCCGCCAACGAGGTAGTTTTCTAGAGTGGAAGTGGGAAAGGCTCCCTGGCCTGCTAGGATGCCTACAGCGATAGGAAGATCATAAAAAGCGCCTACTTTTTTGATTTCTGCAGGGCCGAGATGGACCATGCCTGAGATGCCTTCCGATTTGAATCCTGAGTTTTTTATCGCATGAATGACGCGGTCCTTGGACTCTTTGACAGCGGTGTCGGGTAAGCCGACGATGCGAAGAAGGGTTTGTGAAGGGATGAGGTCGATCTCTACGTCGATGAGAACGGCTTCTAAGCCGATGAAAGCTGCTGAGAAGAGCTTAACGAGAGGCATAGAAGATGGCCCGGGCTGTGACCTGAGGGCTTGCAAGAACCCGGGCCGGTCTGGCCCGGGACATTATGGCGTTATTCCACATGGATGACAAAGTAGGCGGGGAAGGCGAAGTTGTGGTTGGGGCGTGGAGCGGCGACCACGCTGACTTTTTTGCCTACGACATTCTCCAAATTGATTTGGGTGCTGTAAAGGAAGGCGATGGGGAGGTTGTCGCTCTTGAGTAGAAAATCCCCTGGGCGGTTTTTAACGGGCCTTGTGTAGGGCTCGACAGTACCGCTCAAGACAGTCGCGTTGTCTTTCTCTTCCGCATAAAACTCCTCTATCGTTTTTTCACTATTGGCAGCAGCCCAGAGGTGGTAGAGAGACTCTTCTAAAGGCTGCCAGGCCATCATTTTTTCTGTAATTTCATCTTGAGGAGAGGTGAGCCCCACTACTTCAGAAGCTGCTGAGGCCACTTCTGAAACGGCCTTTTCAGTGGAAGGTGAGCTTTTCAAATCGACGCCCAGCTTAGCCAGCTTGTCACTATGCGTTTGGTTGAAGAGACGATTTTCTGTTTTCCCTTCGAGGAAAGCGACCTTCTTTTCGATGTAGATATCTTGAAAAAGGCGCTGCGCCTCTTTGATCTGATCGGCGACTGCGGGCACATCTTTATAATTTTTGGAGATGAGATCGAACTTCTCGTTGATTTTATCCAGGTCGACCTGCTCAAAAGGCTTGTGAACTTCAGCATGGGCAAAGAGGGCAGCTGCTTGAAGATGGTGGGCAGCTTCGGCGCGCTTCTTTTCCACAGTGGCAATCAAACTGAGATTCCCTTTTTTCTCGATATACTCTTTCGCGATGAAGAAGCGGGCATTGTCGGGAAGATTGATCGTCAGCCATTTGGGATTGACATCACTCACAGAGTAGGAGATCTTCTCGCCACGATTCAGCTGGGCAACGATCGGAGCTTCGATGTCAGGATAGAGGCGGACGTTGACTCGTTCGCCCTCAACTGCGCCATCTAAAATAAAGGTGCGGAAGACATATCCTTTCATCCCTTTAGGAGCGGAGACGGCGTAGTATTCATTCGTTTCACCCATCACGGCAAACATTTCGCCCGGGCTGGTTTCACGCACGACATGGGATTCGAGGGTAGGTTGTGTACGCATTCTCACTTTAGCTCCCACTACAGCGCCTGTGAAAGGGTCAAAGGGGCCTTTAGGTGTCAGGGCGACCTTTTTTTCCGTCGGAGGAGTGGCTTTGGGTTGAACAGCTACTTCAGGAGCAGGTGTGACAATTTCAGCGACAGCTGTTTCAATGGGAACAATTTCTGCAGATATTTCTTCTACTGCACTTGCCTGCAAGGTTACTGTCAGTAGGGCGCAGTTAAAAAGAAAGAACGACTTACGTAACATGGGTATCTCTCCTACAAAGAGTTTTACCCAAGTTTTTACTGCTTCTTTACGTATTTCGCAAGAGAAAAGAGGGGATGGGGTGCTCTCGTTTAGATGTGAACTCGCGTGCGAGGGCCTGCTACGTATAGAGCACTGCTTTGATGTGGTCACAGTGGGGTTGTCCGCAGGTGCATCCGATGGGCGTACCCAAGAAGACGCTATACTGCTCTTTGGGGTCGAGAGGATTGGTCACTGTGTAGAGCTTCTCGCCCTTCTTCTCAATCTCCCAATCACGGAAGGCAAGCTCCGCATCGCTGACAGGCTGATCGATCGCACTGATCTCTTCCTCTTTGTCCCCATTATGAATGACTCTAGCCACTTGACAGTGGGGACAGTTGCAGTGCTGTTCAGGCTTGGGGAAGGCTACCGTCTCCCCATTGGAGAGCATTTTGATCATGCCGGAAATTTTCTCTAAAACTTCCGCGGGCATATCAGGGGCGTTGGCTTGCGAGGCATTGTGATGGAGCGCTTCCATTCCTGGCATTCCCTCGATTCCAGAAATTCCGAAACGAATCGGCATCTGGATCAACTGCTCAGGAGAGAGTCCTGTCATCTGCTGCAGCAAGCTGCTTAAGTTTTTAGACTCATCGCCAATTCTAAGGCGTTGAGATTGTGAACTCTTTGTCTCTAAGTGTTTCACGTGGGCCGAGAAGGCGATGTCGATCAAGGAGGAATCGAGATGGGGGATCTGAACGACTTTCCCTTCCGCAAGATGGATGATTAAACTAAAGAGTTGGCTGTTAGGCTCTTCTTCAGATTGTAGAAAGGTGACTTGATCCCAAGTAGTTGAAATATAAGGTGGAATGCAAATTAGTTTTTCATCAATCTTGATTTTCATAAACTAGCCTAAAAGCGTTAATTGAATAACTACCTATAGTTTACCTGAAGCGGCGATTTCAAGCAACAAATTTTAGCAGACAAGGCCTTCAAGTGCTAATTTTCTTTGGTTGAAGAGATTTAAAGAGGACGATATACAGGGTTTTTATGGCAAGAAAGACCTTTGTCATCGACACCAATGTTCTCCTCCATGACCCTGCCGCTCTTCTCGCTTTTGGTGATAATGATGTGGTAATCCCGCTCGCCGTTCTCGAGGAGCTCGCCGCATTTAAACGATCCCGAGATGAAAAGTCCAAAAATGCGAGGCAGGTTTTCAACTACTTTGACTCTCTGAAGAAGATCGGTCAAGGGGACCTCCACAAGGGAATTACACTCCCTTCTGGGGGCCATATCCGGATCCAACTCGAGATCAAAGCCCACCCAAATCCCCACTTTGCCCTCACTCAGTCGACCAATTCCTACAGAATTTTAATGGGCGCCTATTTTCTCCATGAGAAGGGGGAGAAGGTGGTCTTCGTCTCCAAAGATCTGGCTATGCGAGTCAAGGCAGAGGCGATGGGGATTGAGGCAGAGGATTACGAGAATCAAAAATTTAATTATGACGCCCTCTACAAAGGTTATCGCAAAATTGAGATCGAGAAGCGGTCGATCGATCGCTTTTTTAAAGATGGGAGAGTGGCTGTCGAGATAGAGGGTCAAGAGCCCTTCCTTCCTAATGAATTTGTCCTCATGACCTCTCCCGAACACTCTTCGGCTGTTGGGAAATATGACCCTATAACCAAGCAGGTCATCTCTCTGCTTCAGCTCCCTCCCAATATCTGGGGAATTAACCCGCTCAATGTGGAGCAGCGCTGTGCTCTCGATCTGCTTTTACGTGATGATATCAAGCTTATCACCCTCGTAGGGCCTGCAGGAACAGGAAAAACGTTGCTGGCCCTCGCTGCTGGCCTCAGAAAAGTTTTTGATGAAGCAAGCTATACCCGCATTTTAGTCAGTCGTCCGATTATGCCCTTAGGAAGAGATATCGGCTTTCTTCCTGGTCTCAAAGAAGAGAAGCTGATTCACTGGATGCAGCCCATCTATGACAACCTGGAGTTTTTGTGTGAATCGACAGGACATGAACCAAACGAAACCCTCCGTTGGGTCATGGAGAGTAAAAAGGTGGAGATGGAAGCGGTGACCTATATCAGAGGGCGTTCGCTGCCGAAAATGTTTATGATTATCGACGAAGCGCAGAATCTCACCCCGCATGAAATGAAGACGATCATCTCCCGTGCCGGCAATGGAACCAAAGTAGTCTTAACGGGTGATCCGACACAGATCGATAATCCCTATCTCGATAAAAATTCCAACGGGCTTACCTATACCGTCGGAAAATTTAAAGAACACAAAATGTATGGTCATATTTTTATGGAAAAAACAGAGCGGTCGCCATTAGCCGCTCTAGCAGCGGAGGTTATGTGAAAAAAGTTTACATCAGAATAACGCAGTGGGCAGTCATATTTACCTGCTTTACCCTATTTATCGTTTTTAAAGTGAGATCTCACACCCATCCCCCGCTCACTTTTACCCAACCGAAGCCATGCTTGCCTGCTCCCACAGTGCAACACTGTCCCTCGGTCTTATTAGATAAAGTTTATCTAGGGGAGACCGCGTTGGGACTGCCCTTTTACCTCGATGTGCGCCAGTTTGAGCTCAAAGGAGGCTCCTCAAACGAATTGATCGCCTGGTATCTCGACCTTCTCGAAGGTCCTTATGAGGAGCTCTTCGTTTCCGACCAGAGAAAAATCTACGTGAGGAAGGGGGCTCGTAATCCCTCCCATTCAGACACGACACATGGTTTTGCTGCTATGCAGGGTGAGAGAGGCCTTTTTCTCGATTGCTACATCGAAGGGGGCAAGCTCTATATGTGCAGCGCAGAAGCCCCTCTAGAGACCTTCCAAGAGCATGAGGAGTTTTTCAGAAGCCTCTGCAAAAAAGAGGTCGAAGGGCTTCTTCTGAAAAAAGATCTCTAGCACTCGCAAAGCCGAAAAGTTAATATCCTCCCATGATCCAATTTGATCGTGTCGGTTTAGCTTTTTCGGGCCATACGCTCTTTGACCAGGTCACCTTCACCCTCCAAAGAGGGGAGAGATGTGGGCTTGTCGGAAGAAATGGGTCGGGAAAGTCGACCCTCTTCCGCCTCATCGCTGGTGAGATGGAGAGTGACCAGGGGAGTATCATGCTTCCCAAAGCCTACCAGATCGGACTCCTGCCGCAGCACGCCCATTTTAAAGAGGCGACATTGCTCGAAGAGGCCGCTCAGGCATTGCCTCAAGCTGAAAAAGAGAATCTCTACCAAGCGGAAAAAATTCTTTTTGGACTCGGATTTACGGAGAATGATCTTCCGAGGCCTCCCACCCATTTTTCAGGTGGCTTCCATCTTCGTCTCAAATTGGCAAAGGTGCTGATTGCCCAGCCCGATTGCCTTCTTTTGGATGAGCCGACCAACTATCTCGATATTTTATCGATTCGTTGGCTGACTCTCTTTCTCAAAAAATGGCCAGGGGAGTTCATCCTGATTTCGCATGACCGCGACTTCATGGATGGGGTGACGACCCATACGATGGGGATCCACCGCGAGAAGATCAAAAAAATAAAGGGCTCCTCGATCGATTTCTTTCAGCAGATTCTCCTCGAAGAGGAGGTACATGAAAAGAGGCGGATCAAAATAGAGAAGAAGCGGGCACATGTGCAGAAATTTGTCGATCGCTTTGGGGCCAAAGCAAGCAAAGCCGTGCAGGCGCAATCAAAACTTAAACAGATTGAGCGAGAACCTGTCTTGGAAAAGCTCAATGCCCTCTCTGCGCTCTCCTTCCATTTCCAGGAAGCTCCCTTTTCAGGAAAAAAGCTGCTCGCTGCAGAAAATCTTCACTTTTCCTATGGACAAACGCCTCTGATTCACGATCTGTCGCTTGAGATCACCAAGGGGGAGAGAATCGCCATTATTGGAAAAAATGGGAGGGGCAAATCGACTTTACTTCGCCTTCTGGCGCAAGATCTGGCTCCTTTAAATGGTACAGTGACGCTTTCTGAGAATGCACACCTCGGCTACTTCGGGCAGACCCATGTTGATCGACTCCATCCTGAACAGACGATTGAACAGGAGATGGTCGCTGCCAATCCCCACTTAAGCTACAGCGAAATGAAAGGCATCGCCGGTCTGATGCTCTTTAGTGGATCTCTCGCAGAGAAAAAAATTGCTCTGCTCTCTGGCGGTGAAAGGAGCCGCGTCCTTTTGGGAAAAATCGTGGCGAAGCCTTGCAATCTGCTCTTGCTAGACGAGCCGACCCACCACCTCGATATTGAGTCGATTGAAGCGCTCATTGATGCGCTTGAGGATTTTTCTGGGGCGGTCGTCATTGTGACACATAGCGAGTTGATTTTGCGGCGTCTTGCTCTCGATAAAATCGTCATTTGCAGGCCGCATCAGCAAACCCTTTTTCTGGGTGGTTACGACCCATTTTTGGAAAAGATTGGTTGGGAAGAGGAAATGCAAAAAGAGGAGTTGGTGAAGAAGGCGGCTCCCACCTCTCCCCGAAAAGAGAAGGCAGCGCTCTTGAGGCCGATTGAAAGGCAGATCGAGGCATGCGAAAAGAGAGTGAGCGCTTTGGAAGAGGAGCAGAAACAGTCGCAGCAGGCGCTCCAAAATGGAGATGTCACCCCTGACTTATTGAAAAAGCTAGGTCAAACGCAGCAGCAGCTCGATCAGTTGGAGGCCGAGCTTTATCAACTCTATGCTCTCTATGAGGAGAAGAAGGGAGTTTAAGGAGCGTTGCTAGGGACTAAACTATAAAGGTCAGGCTTTTTAAAATTTTGATCATTGAAAGGATAGAGCAGTTCATTGCGGCCAAACATCAAAAGCTCGCCTCTAAGCACCAATTTCCCTTTTTCGACCCACACCTTAGCGTCATAGACGTTGCCATTGCGGGGATCGACCACATGCCCTTGCGCTGGCTCACCTCCCTTCTGTGGCGATAGGGCAATGATATCTAAACCACAATAGTAGGGCTTGCCAGACACCCCTTTGGCGCGTGACTTAGGAGCGTAGATCGTCTCCTCGATCGCCCCCTTCTTGTTGCAGCTGGCGATGATTTTACCATAAATTTTTCCCTGGTAAGGATAGACAGCGATCACAGAGGTAGGCAGATGCGTTTTTTTATCGACCGTTTGCCAAAAACCATAAATCGTACTCGCCCACATGGTTGAGCAACAAAATATAAAAACAGAAATAAATAAGTAAGATTTTCTCATAAATTAATTTAATTATCTAAAAAAATAATTACGACTGTCAATTAAAAACTTACTGGAGTTTTAAAATCGTTTGCTGCAAAGTGTTGCGCTATGAACCCTGAATGGCTTTTTCCATCTACCATCGCATCAGCAAAAGAGACCCAAGAGGAGCTGGCAAAAAAAGTCTCTCTGGTTGATGCACTTCCGCCTAAAATCTCCTATGTGGCTGGGCTCGATGTCAGTAATAACCGCTTTGATCCCAAAAAGATGGTCTATGCGGCCATCGTCGTTCTCTCATATCCTGAGCTGGAACTGGTGGAGAGTGTCGATTGTGCCGAACCAGCCTCCTTCCACTATGTGACAGGGCTACTTGGCTTTCGCGAAGCTCCTCCTCTCATCTCAGCCTTTCAAAAGTTAAAGAGTCGCCCTGACATTTTATTGGTCGATGGTCATGGTGTGAGCCATCCTAGGGGCCTCGGTCTCGCCAGTCACATCGGTCTTCTGCTCGATCTTCCCACGATCGGTGTGGCAAAGAGTATTTTAGTGGGCAGACCTCAAACCTCCCTCTCCGAAGAAGCGGGGAGTGAAGTTCCCTTGATCTGGAAAGAGCGGGAGATCGCAAAAGTCGTTCGGACGAAGAGTCACTGTTTGCCCCTCATCATCTCCTCAGGCCACCGCATCTCGCTTCCCACCGCTGTCAACTTCTTCTGGAGCTGTTCTCGCCACTATCGATTGGCCGAACCGATCCGTTATGCCCACCACGCCGCTAATGAGTGTCGTTTAAAAAATTTTAAAACTTGAGAAGAAGAGTATTTTTGTCTATAAGTTTTCTGTTTAAAAGGAGTTAACTATGGCAGCTGCATCCGGCCCATCAATATCACCCTCAAAGTCAGCCCCACCCTCTCTCATGTCTTCCACGGAAAGATCACCTTCCAGAGGCATCTATGTTTCATCGGATTTGCCACCGGGCTTTCTTACTCCTGCTCCTTCTGCTGAGGATCTCCCCTCCATTCCCGAAAACCATTTGTCTTATAGTGAATTCGATAGAGAATTCAACTTAGATAAGGCCTCAACAGAAATAGATAATCTTAGAACGAAAGAACTGAGCACGAAATTTCGCGAAAATGTTCAAGTGGGACTTCATTTGCTTCTGAATGAAGAACCTGAAATCATTAAGAAGTTTGTCCTATTTTGTAAAACATCTAAAGAATCTATTGCACATGCGGTTAGAAGCATCTCGAAACGACTCGAAGCGGGTGGAAGAGTTTATTTAGTTGGTGTGGGTTCCAGCGGGCGGGTTGCGATTGACATAGCTGTCCGTATGCGCAATATATGCCCAAATCTCAAATGCTTTGGGATTATCGGTGGAGGAGACAGTGCTTTAATTTATCCCCAAGAAGATTTTGAAGATTCTGCCGATGAGGGCACAAAAGTGGCTCGGAACTTAAAATTATGCGAGAACGATGTCATTATTTTGATTTCCGCTAGCGGTACAGCCACATTTAATGTGGGGTTCGGTCATGAAGCTGCAAATCAAAAAGCAAAAGTTTATTACTTCTTCAATAGTGGAACGGTCCCACCCCGTACCGACAGGCTCTTTAACCGCGATACCAACAAAGTCATCCCCATGTCAATTGATATTGGCCCTCAAGCAATTCCTGGATCGACAAGACTTCAAGGATATACGATTGCGCGGCTCTGTCTCACTCATCTTATGCAAAAAACATTAGCCCATCTTAAGAAACTTCCCTTTCAAGAATTATCACCTGAGAATCTATCAACAAGATTAGACAATGTTGTGGAAAAAATCAATTCATTGGTGCTTTTGTTATCACGGATTGTCAAGGATGAAAAAGAGATTCTCTCTCATACGCTGTTCGATGAAAGTCCCTCCTTACAAAAAACGGCGGGTTTCATCACCTGGTTAGGGACAAAAAGCACACTCCGCGAATTGACTGTTGACACTGTGGAAATCCCTCCCACTTTCTGTCTGATACCTCCTCGAAGATCGACGGAAGCCACCAAAAAAAGAGCAGAGGTCCACACCTTTTTGGTGGGAACTGCAAATAACCGTGAACCCTGGGAAGTTCTTGTAGGAAGAGATCGTGTAGAGAGCGAATGGGCAGAGACCTCGCAGTTCAATCTGGCGGCAGATGGAGAAGGGCTTGAAAATTTTTCGACAAGACCTCACGGAAAAGGAAATCTTGTCATCGGTGCTGAGTTACTCCATAAAGGGGAAAAAATTTCACCCGCTATGCTCGAGAAACTGAAAGAGGTTAAACAGCTGGGGGGGAAAACGGGCTTGATCGTGATTACGGAAGATAGGGATCCACCAGAAGTTCTGCAACTCAACGGATTATTGGATCATCTCATCGTGATCGACAGCTTAGAGGATGACCCATTGGGTCTCACCTTTAGTCAGACCTTGAAATGGGTCTGTAACCTCATCTCGAATGGCTCGATGATCCTGCTGGGTAAAGTGCATGGCAATTATATGGTCGACGTGGAACCTTCGAATGGAAAGCTCATTTTCAGAGCTAAACATATCGTCAAATCGATCTGGCAGATGTATAATCCTGGCTTCATCAGTGACGAAGAGGTCTATCGACGCGTGGTCATAGTAATCAATAGACAAAGTGAGTTAAAAGAAGAGGGACAAACGACACCCTCTACAGTGAAAATTGTCTTGGCAATGATGCATAGGAAATGTTCCTTTGAAGAGGCCCTCATTCATCTTAAAAATGTTAAAGAAAATCTCGAAGCGTTGTTTAAAGAATAGAAACTTTAGATGAGTTTCCCTTAGGACTAGAGGTGTGTCGCGCCTCTTTGACGATCGGTCAGGAATTGAAGAGCGACCCTCTCCAGAAAGAGGGTACGCTGATCTTAAGATGTAGGATCTAACGCGCTTTGAAAGATGGGGAACAGCCAGTTTTCAATCGCTCCCGTAGCTCTATTTTTCCCCATAAAGTGGAGGGAAATGCTTTTCAACGGGGAGCCGGGGTAAGTTTTGGCAAAATTATAGAAGGCGCGCAAGACAATTGGTGCAGCTTTCTGAGCAGGAAATTTAAACTCACCGATACTCAGGATGGGAATGGCAAGACTTGTTTTTCCTCGCTGATGGGCTAAAAGGAGCGCATTCCAGTAGCAGGAGAACATTTTTTTTGCTTTCTCAGGGTCGTCATCTTGAATTGGAGTTTCTCCGTCATTCAGTTGTCTAGCCCGACCTTTAGGTCCTGCGACCACGATGACATCAATGATCCCATCCAGCTCCTGTAAAGCTCCACTAGGAATGATAGCCGCCGCTCCTTCAGGATAGTGCCTATTGTATTTAGTTTGTAAGGCTCTATGAGCTGCTGCGTAAGCAGCCCCACCTCGGCCGTGAATGGCTCCATCAATTCCGCCACCACCACCTAAGTGAGTATTGGCTGCATTGACGATGACTTGAGCTCCGCTTGCGAAGAGGTCTTCATTGCGGATTGACACATTAAATTCCTGTAAATCAGCTTCTTGAAATTCTAGCTTGAGTCTTGTCTCGCCCTCCGGAACAGCCTCAATCCGACTCATTTCTGCAAAACTGAGATCTCCTGGGTAGTCCACAAGGGTTTCAATTACGGGAATCGATTCGGGAGTGGGTGTAGGTCTTGGTGCAGCCGCAGGAGCAGGACTTCCAGACGGTGGCATAGGTGACGGTCTCGGCGCAGCTGCAGGAGCAGCTCCTCCAGCTCTTTGTGGCGTCGCAGCTGTTACTATGATGCGTGGAGCCTCCGTTTCAGCTTTGACCTCAGCACCGCCATTTCGTCCGATAAAGCGGTAGCAGACGAAGGAAACGATGCCTCCTAAGCCTCCACCGAGAGCACCCACGACGGCCGCAAACCAGATCGGCTGATGGAAATAAAAATAGGCTGCTAAGGCAATTCCCAAACCTATAATGATCGGCAAGATAATTGCTGCAACGAGTGAAACCACCGAAGAGCAGCTTCTCGGTTGGGGAACCTCTTGAGGTGATGATGAACTTCCAATAGGTTGATAAGCCATAGATACTCCTAAAATTAAATTAAAAAAATTATAGCATTTTTCTATTAATTCTCTATTAAGACTCTCTCTTCCTTTGTTAAATCGATCCCTTCAGCAGCTACGTTCTCCTCTAAGTGTTCGATCGATGAGGTACCTGGGATGGGCACCATATTAGGAGAGTGTTTCAGTAACCAGGCGAGGGCGATCTGAGCCGCTGTTGCCCCCTTACTCTGTGCCATTTTCTTCACATGAGCACCTCCTCTGGCAAGCGTTCCGCTCCCGATAGGGAACCAGGGGATAAAGGCCCACCCCTTTTTCTCACAATATTTGAGCACTTCTTCGGAATCGCGGAAGGAGAGGTTATATTCGTTTTGAATCGAAACAGGAGAAACGACTTTTTCAGCCCGAGCGGCTTCTTTGGCAGAGACATTGGAGAGGCCAATATAGCGGATTTTCCCCTGCTCTTGCATCGACTTGAGGGCTCCCAAAGAATCCTCCAAAGGCACTTGTGGATCGACCGCATGGAGCTGATAGAGATCGATACATTCCAGTCGCAGCCTTCTCAAGCTCATCTCGACACACTGAATCAGATATTCAGGTCTTCCCAAGGGAACCCAACTCTCAGGTCTAGGACGCAAAAGGCCGCCCTTCGTTGCGATCACAACCCCTTTTGGGTAGGGATAGAGGGCTTCAGCGAGGAGATTCTCCGAAATTTCAGGTCCATAAGAGTCGGCCGTGTCGATAAAATTGATCCCGAGCTCTACAGCATGGCGGATCACTTTCTTGGCATGCTCACGATCTTTCGGCTCCCCCCAAACGTTAGGGCCAACAACGCGCATTGCGCCGAAACCCAGTCTGTTAATAGAGAGTTTTCCCCCCAGCATAAATGTATCTGTTTTCATCAATCACCTCTTTCTCAAAAATGTCACAGCACTATATCATGAGCTCACTTTTATGTGGATTCGCCTCCTTTTTCTCTCTCTCATTTCCTGTGCACTGTTTGGTGCTGAAGAGGTCTATCTCAAAACTCCGAGCTTTGCCCGCAGTGACGTTCTGGGCACATCGGTGGGCATCCGTCCCTATCGAAAAACAGGTGTGCGCCTTGAAGCTGAATGTTTTCCGAACAAACTTATCATCCACAACTATGGCTACGGCGGTTCGGGGATGACCCTGGCCTTCGGAGGTTCGCGTGAGGTAGTGGAAATTCTCACGGCTCAGGGAATCTCTTCAGGTACTATTGCCGTTCTAGGGGGAGGGGTCATCGGGCTAGCAACCGCTTACGATCTTCTCGAAAAGGGCTTTAAGGTGCATCTCTATGCCGATCAGTGGAGCCCCAACCTCACCTCAGATATCGCTGCAGGCTCATGGACGCCGCTCGTTCACCCTCAAGATTTGCCTCCTGAAAAGCTAGCCTTCCATCAAAAACTGATGGAAGTGGCCCGAGAAAGACTCCAAAACAACAGTGCCGAATTCAAAGGAGTCAGACTTTTAACGGGATACTTTCTCTATCCCCTTGAAGAGTCGATCGATCTCAATCAGCCAGGAAACCTTATCGTCCATTTTGACAACGGTGCAACTCGAAAAGCTACTCGTATTCAACGCATCAGCCTCGATGGCCCGCTCTTTATGAAAGATCTCTTTGAAAAGGTCCAAGCCAAAGGGGCTATCCTCCACCGGCTCCATTTCCACCATCTCGAGGAGATCCTGGCTCTACCAGAAACGGTAGTTATCAACTGTTTGAGCCTGGGCTCTCGCGAACTCTTCAACGATCATGAGCTCTATCCTGTCCGTGGACAGATTGTCCATCTCGCCCTTCATGATATCGACTACATCCTCTATCAAAAAGTTCCTGTGCCCAACTACTTCTTCTTTACCTATCCCTGGAGCGACCGCCTCCTTCTCGGGACCGTCTATGAATTCGGCGAGGAAGAGCCCATCAATACCCCAGAGGTCATCGATCAGCTCCTTTACCAAGCTGAAAAGTGCCTCAACGCAACTTCAGAATGCCTTTGACATATTCTTGGTTTGATGGAGATAGGAGCCCAATTTTGCGCAGACTCTCATCCTTGGCCATCAAGCCCATCGGAAACATTCCCTTAATGTCACCAGCAGCCACCTGTTGTAAATCTAGGTTTGCGTCAGCCAAAAGTTGATCAGGAATAATCCGCAGCTGACTGGAGTTCATTTTGGATAGCAGCCGATTGAGAGCGTTTACAGGGAATCCTTCAAAAAGGCGGCGACTTTCAAGAGCTCCCCTAAACCCGGTTGGAAAGAGCACTTTAACTTGGGATTGAGTGAATAGATTAAAATCCAGATCACTTTCTCTAGAACGAATGAGGGTCCAAAGAAGCCTTCCGTCGAGTAAAAAGAGTACTTTCCTTAGGTTAACCTCCGGCAAATAGTTAAGCACACGAGAGGAGTGAATAGTAAAACCCATCGTTGCGCTCGAATAGGGGAAAAGTGCTGTGACAATTTGTTCAGATAACCTGTCGTGTTGTTCTATGAAAAACTGCACCTGCGAAAGGCTGAAAAAAGGATAGAATGCTGGGGAACAGGTCAAAACCTCATCTCTATAGTGAAGAAAATGGCCTAAAGTATGATCAACCCAAGTGTCACTCGCTTGATGGTCCATGAGACGAATAGAGATCATATCCCGCTCTTCAATTGTAAACTGTTCAATCTGTTCTAGAGACAAATGCTCCAATTCTGCCTGCGTCATGGCGAGTAGTTTTAAGACTTTAGTGAGGAGAGTCTCATCACGAACATCATTCAAATAATCCATCCGAAGCCAAACTGCCGACAAGGAATCTGGAAGATTCTCTTTAAGCCTACCTGAAAGAGTGGGGATGCCCATCTCAGCGGCTATTTTTTGTTGGAGAGCTTGATCCTCCGGATTTGAGGAATTCAAAAAAGAATCCAATAAAGAAAATTGCTCTTTTTTTTTGGTGCGCTGCCCATCTGCTCCCGTTATTTCGCTTTCAAAAGCCCCCACATGTCCCATTATTTCCCTGTCAAAAGCTCTATAAGCAGCAAATGGGCGGTTTCCCCTTACACATCGCAGCGCCGCGCCACCGATCAGGAGTAAGCTACCACCGCAAATGAATGCAATCCCCCCATTTCTTCCCAAACCCTCTAGGACCGGAATTTTACTGATGGCCAGTGCACCTAGTACACAGAAGATCACCCCTAAAGCCACCATCAGAATACGAACCTTCAGGGAGCAGCTTCTCTGGCTCTCTTCATAACGAGCGCAACAGGGAAGAGAAAAGTCAATAGCACCAATAGACAAAAGAACCTTTTTATTTTTACGAAATTTTAACATATAATTTTATAGGATTCAATCTAAATTTATGATAAAAATAAATTATGACCAATAACCTTATAGAATTGTTTAAAGAGCTTAGAAAGAATAATCCGCTAAAGGAGCGCTTTAAAAGAGAACCTAAAGCGGTCTTGAAAGAGTATCACGTCGAAATCAGCGATCCTAGAACCATCCAAGTGGTTGAGGATACAGCCAATAAGAAACACATTGTGATTCATCACCCCACTGCAAAAGAGGATCTTGAAAAGAGTCCTTTGCCCGAGAATATCAAGCGCTTCCTCGGTGATCTCATCAGATCACCTCAGATGAAGGCCCAGCTCAAGAAAAATCCCATGGCAGTTTTAAAAAACTATGGCATGGAATTCCCAGAAGAGACTCAGTTTGACATTCTTGAGGATAGTGAGACGCTCACCTATTGGGTCATTCCCTATCCACAAGAAATTACCGATGCTCAGCTTCAGCAGATCTCTGCTGGCGGTACTGGTACAGGAATCGCAGGATTCGGTGCAGCTCTCTTAACCGTTGCTAATGCCCCTCTAGGAATTGCAGCCATCGTCTTAACCATGGTTTTTAGTGATAAAATCGACGCCTTCTACGATAAATTGAAAAAGAAATAAGAGCGAATTCTATATGATGAAACAAGAGCACTAAGTTTGTTTAAGAACGAGGGAATAACTTGTGCTGCGTCCCCCTTCCTGATTTTTTGTGAGAATTCCTTTATCGATAAGGTCGAGAATGTCTCGATAGGCAGTATCTTGAGAACATTTAGCCATCTTCGCCCATTTGGATGTCGTGAGCTTTCCCTCAAAACCTTCTAGAAGGCGGTTAATGATAATGTGTTGCCTTTCATTTAGAGAAATTTCAGCCAATGACTCCCAATAATGGGCTTTGTGAATAATGGCACCCAGAGTGGAATGGGCGTGCGCAATCGCTCTATTCAGGCAGGCAAAAAACCACTCGATCCATGGCCCGATATCCAAATCCCTTTTTTGAGTTTGCTCTAAAATAGAACAATATTTTTTTCTTTCTTGCTGGATCTGTGCGGAAAGACTGTAGAAAAGGCGTGAACTTTTTTCTGATCGCGCCAACATCAAATCGGCAATGGCCCTTCCAATACGGCCATTTCCATCTTCAAAAGGATGAATCGTTACAAACCAGAGGTGCGCTACAGCAGCTTTCAAGACATAATCTAGCTGTGAGTCATTAAACCAAGTTAAAAAAAGCTCCATCTCACGTTTGACTCGATTTGCAGGAGGTCCTTCAAAATGAAGAGTTTCTCTTCCCATCTGACCCGAAATGACCTGAACTGCTCCTTCACGCCATCTTCCGGTCTTGATTTTTGACCACCCACTCCGACCATTAGGGAAAAGATCAGAATGCCAACGAAACAATCTCTCTTGAGTGAGCGGTTCATTAAATTTCTGAGTGGCGTCCACCATCATTTCAACAACTCCATCTATCGTGCGATCTCTGGGATTAAGCGCACCCTCTTCCATGCCCAGGTGGCGTGCTACTGAAGAGCGAACGAGTGATTGATCAAGTATCTCCCCCTCAATTTCGCTTGATTTGATAACCTCTAGAGTCAAATTCCTCAAAACAGTCTCATCCTGAGCATGGAATCCTATAGACTCCATGGCTCCAATCAAACGGCCCTGTTCATGACGCAACTGATGGAGCAACTGGTTGATTCTATCTGAATCCCACACAAAATGGGGCCAACTCTCAAGCTCATAGATGTACATGAGCCTATTCTATCATATATTCTCCGCATAAGCAACCTTATTCTCCGCAAAAATGCGGAGAATAGGCCCATTTTTTCTCCGCACTTTTTAAATTCTGCAAAAAAGCATGACTTATACTGCCACCGAGAACATTGGACACGGATTTGCGATATACTTAATCGCAAAACCAAGGAGATCCAACATGGAAGAAGGTGGTCAAATCAAACGATGGACCGCGGCACGTAAGATTGAAGTTGTCTTACGTCTATTAAAAGGAGAGTCCATCGATAAACTAAGTCGAGAACTCGGTGTAGAGGCTTATTTAATCGAAGAATGGCATTCAAAAGCAATTCAGGGCATGGAAGTGGGATTAAAAATGCGTTCCGAAGACCCTGTTCAACATGAATTAGACCATGCTAAGAAACGCCTGGGAGAGCTCATGATGGAAAACGAGCTCTTGCAGATAAAGGCCAACAAAGCACCGGGTTTTCGTATGGGGAGGTCCAAGAAATGAGCGAGAAGATCTCTCCTTCAACCCATCTTAAATATGGTGTAGAATTAGTTTGTACAGTGTGGAAGTTTCCTCGCTCATCTTTCTATCATAATAGAAAGCGGCCATATAAACCTAAGGGGCTTCGAGGAAAAAAGCCGACCCTCTCAGACAATGATCTATTGGAGGCCATCAAAAAAGACATATCCGAAAGCCACTTTCAAGGAGAAGGACATCGAAAAATACATGCTCGATTAAAACGCTTCAAGAAACTAAATATTGGGCGGAATCGAGTTTTGAAGCTAATGAGAGAGCATAAAATGCTCTCTCCGTATCGCGTTGAACAGGGAAAAGAACGCCTACATGATGGACGCATTACAACAGACCGCCCCAATGAAATGTGGGGTACAGATGCCGCTAAGATTTTCACCCTCGAAGATGGGTGGGTGTGGTTTTTCGGAGTAATTGAACATTGGAATGCTGAATGTCTAGGGTGGCATGTCACAAAGAAAGGAAGTCGATTTGCTGCAATAGAAGCCTTAAATAAGGCTGTTGAGGTTGTTTTTTGATTAACGACAACTATTTTTCCCTTCAACGACAATTTTAATCCTTAGCGTAACGACAATTAAAATTCCTCCTTAACGACAATTATTTTTCCCTTCACTGCAGTTCCATCTTCATAACGGTCATTTTTTTTGCTCTTGAGGGAAAAGTTAAACGACGCCTCTTCCACTCCTTATGTTGAAAAATACTTTCTTCTCCCATCATAAGCACTTTCTCTCTCTGGGGGATAAATCCCCCAGCCCCCCAATCTTTCATGGGGCTCTGCCCCAAACCCCGGCAAAGGAGCTTGCTCCTTTGCAAACCACTTATTTTTCTTCTTTCCTCGCTTTCGATTTCTCGAGTCGGTAACTTGTTAAGTTTAACTCAAGTATTACACTGTGATGCACTAGACGATCTATAGCCGCCGCAGCCATCATAGCATCTTTAAAAATCCCTTCCCATTTCGAAAAGGGCAAATTACTGGTCAGCAAAATACTTGTGCTTTCATAGCACCATGTAAACAGGGTAAAGAGCACTTCCATCTCTTCCTTTTCCTGCTGCACATAGCCAATCTCATCAATAACAAGCAGATCGTAGCTTGTCAGCTTTTTCATCAATCTGTTCAGCTTCAGTTCCTGTTTCGCAATAAGCAAATCTTGTAACAGTGCTGAACACGAACTGAAGCACGCCTTGTACCCCTTACCTATCATCTCCTGGGCCAAACCACACATCAAGTGCGTTTTCCCAGCACCAGGTGTCCCAAATAATAACAAATTCTCTTTTCTTTCTAGAAATTTGCCATCACGTAAGGCATTGAACTGATGCTGAGCTCCCTTCGGTAATCTGCTCAAATCAAAATTTGCAAGCGATTTAGAAATGGGCAGATTTGACTCTTTCAACCATCTCTCGATGCGTTTATTCTCTCTGGATTCAACCTCTTGCCTTACAAGCTCCAACAAGTACTCTTCATAGCCCCATTCTTCTTTTCTTGCCTTCTCAGCATACTCAAAAAAGCTTTTACTCATTTTTGGAAGTAACAGCCTTTTTAAACCTTCTGAAACCTGCTCTATTGTATTCATGATTGTGACTCCTTTAACAAAGCTAAATCATAAACACATAAATCCACTGTAGAGACAGCTACATCCATTAAAGAAAATATTTTTTCTGGTTTTCGAAGTATCTGTAAAACGCTTTCAAGAGTTATCATTTGATCTTTAACAAGCAGACTTTTCAAAACCCCTCCTACACGTCTCTCACCATCTTGTGCAGCTGCTTTCAAAATACCTAGATAATCCTTCACATAGCGTTGAGGCGATCCAATTTTTAAAGCATCGTAGGCTGCCCTAAAAGTACTTGTAGGGTATAACTCTTCCTTATAGCGATAATTCTCAAATGCTCCAGGCTTCTTTATCAACCAATCTATTATATGACGATAATCAATCTGGGCCTTGTGGGCCCCAACCATGCGCGGAAACTCCTCCACTTTTTGACCTTGGTACCAGATCTCTACAATACTTCCTAAAAGATGTATCTCTACCTCTTCGTTAATCAAACGACTCGGTACAGAATAAGTGTTATCTTTTAAACGGATTGTACTTCCTCTACCTACAGTTAATCTATGAACAGTGGCATCTTGGAGTCTTCCTGGAGGCAATTCTTTGAGCTTTTCTTGTTCTTCTTTAAAACGAACACTTCTTGCCGCATTACGCTTTATCACCAGATCTCTCAGAAAACCACGATATTCCTCAACGGTTTCAAAATCATGACTACCACGTAACATTAGTGCCTGCTCAACAGCCCTCTTAAGCCTATGGTGAGCCTGTTCAACATCGCCATTCTCATTCGGGCAACCAGCTTGTATTTTTGTCCCTGTAATACCATAGTGATCCAAAAGAGCCTGGTACCGTGCACCAAATTTAGGATTATTCGAGAAATTTGACATTGCTGCCGTCAAACGATCTGTGCGATGTCGTAAGGCAGAGCCCCCTGCTTGCCAGACTGCATTTTGAAACCCCTCACTTAGACTTTCAAAATTCTCGGAAAAACAAATAGTTACACTCTCCCAATTCGAGTAGGTAAAAACAAAGTGATAAACAAGATGAGGAAATGGGCTCCTTTGGATTGTAATCTTAAGATTTTCCATATGTGTAAAATCTGAAGAGCAAAGATCCCCAGGCTTATGGATTTGTGCAAAGAATACCTCCTTAGGTGGTCCTTGGAGTCCTTTCCATTTCTTGACCTTTCTTTGCAAGGTCCGCAATTGCCCTTCTTGAAATTTGCCCGGATATTTCTCTACTAAATACTCAAAAATTGTCTTTGCTTCGAGTCGTGGTTGAAGCTCTAGCATGCTTTCAATTTCGGAATTAACGCAATCGAACGGATCCGTTCTTGTTTTCCAATTATGATCTGTTGGCAACAGCGGGTTATCATTCTTTAAGTAAGTTCTTGCTGTCTTAGGATCTATGCCAGCTTTGGCAGCTGAATCTTTAAGATTATTTCCCTCATTAATCATTTTACACAATCTCCTATACTGTGTTTTAGAAATCATCCTTTACCTCCTTACGAGATAAAGGATTATCTTCTTAAGTCTCAGCGAAGGGAATTTTAATTGTCGTCCGAAGGGAAAAATAATTGTCGTCGGACAGGAATTTTAATTGTCGCTGAAGCGGAGATTTAATTGTCGCAGATCAGTTTTTAGCAAAACATCCTCTAATGTGGCTCGTGGGGTCAGTTTACGAGTAGATCATGGCTCTCAATTTATGTCAGAAGGCTTTATTAACCAAACACGGTACTGGGGCATAAGTATAAGCAAGGGCTTTGTGAAGGAGCCTGAAACCAACGGGGTGATAGAAAGGTTTCACAGAACATTTAAGGAGCAGATTGTACACGGTAGGCATTATCATGGCCTAGAAGACTTTAGGAAGGCTGTAGCAGAGTTCATTAAGTCGTACAATGAACACTGGCTTTTAGAAAAGCTAGATTATCACTCCCCTCTGGAAGCCAGGGAGTTATATTCCAAAGAACACCCTTCTGAACAAATTTTATCGGCGTTAGCTGAGGTTGGAGAGGGAGCACGGCTACTTTGTTCTGGCAAGGATATGATAGCAAAAACTGAGAATTTTAGAATAATTTTAAAGCGACGGAAGAAATTTACGCAAATTTGTGTCCAAAGAAATGGTGGCGATACAAAAAAAGCATGACTTTAATTGACAACCCAAAACTCAGGTTGATAGTGAGAATGTGGCAAAAGTGAGGGGAATTTACGGCGTTTGTCTTCTAATGGCACGCACTTCTTGGCATAAACCTAGTATATGCCTTGTTAGTTAGTCCTTAGCAAGGGGGTAACATTTTGGCCAAATGGGTAATTTTGATCAGAAGAGGATATTGTGGCCCCAGGGAATTTAGGCAACAGCTTGTTGGCTAATTGCAATCTATGCGCCATATTTAAATTTCCCTTTTCTTTTTAACTCTTTTTGTTTTGGGACTTGGGATTGCGCTTAGCTCTGCTTCAATCTCACCAATTGTTGGAAGTTGTCCTTCTAGCTTTTTAGGTAGGGTTGAAACGATTTTTGTCTCATATTCGGCTACCCCCATGGGCTTATGAATATCTCGAAGTGCATATTCTGCAATGAAGTTATCTTTACTTTTGCAAATCAAAATACCAATGGTTGGGTTATCCGTAGGATGCTTCATGAGATCATCAACAGCGGACAAATAAAAGTTCATCTTACCTGCAAATTCAGGCTTAAAATCAACCGCTTTGAGTTCAATCACAACAAAACATCTAAGCTTCAAATGATAAAATAGCAGGTCGATATAGAAGTCTTTGTTACCTACTACTAAATTGACTTGCCTGCCAACAAATGAAAAACCCTGACCTAATTCAGATAGAAATTTCTCAACATGCTTGAGCAATCCTTCTTCTAGATCTTTTTCAATGTGCTCTCTAGCCAGCTCAAGAAAGTCAAAGTTATAAGGATCTTTTAGAGTATCATGAGCTAATTGTGAATGGGGATCGGGAAGTCTATCTTGAAAATTGGTAATCGCTTTGCCATGTCTTTTATAAGTTTTTATTTTAATAGAATCCACTAGAGCGTTGCGAGACCATCCCTCCTGAATAACCATATTGACATACCAAAGCCGCTCATCAAAAGACTTAACCCCTTCAAATATAGCTATATTATGCCCCCATGGGATGTTGAAAATAGGTAGACCTTCTAATTTACCCACAGCTTGTGGGGAAATTGAATATGCCAGGTAAAATGCCCTCATCCTACCCATGTTTGTTCTAGAAAACCCTTCAATTCCTGGAAATTCGTTCTGAATATCCCTTGCTATTCTATCTATTACACTAGAACCCCAACCGTCTTTTTCTTGTCTTTCGACGATTTCTTTGCCTATATCCCAATACAAGCGAATAAGTTCCCTATTCACTGCTAATGCGGCTTTGAATTGAGCAGATCGTATTTTTTTCTTAAGCTGTGTCACAAACTTGGCATAGTCTGTGGAAGCAACATCTTTCTTCTTGGAATCGTTTTGTTTACTTTTTGCCATTTCAATTCTTTTTTCATTGCCTAGCACAGTTCGTGACACTAATTCTCTATGTGTCACACCTGTCACAGAAATCACAATAGATTAACACCTGCGATAGAAAAATCAAAATAGATTTACGCCAGGTTTATCTCGTCTAGTGCGTAAAATTTGCGTAATTGAGCTTTACGCAGTGGAATTTTTGGGTGCGAAATTTTTGTTGTATGTCACTAAAAACGAAAGGCTTCACTTATAAAAGTGAAGCCTCTTTGTGTGATGGAGGTGGGGAGACTCGAACTCCCGTCCTTGGCAAACGCCCCAACAGACACTACATGCTTAGTGTCCAATCTTAGCGCCAGCTTCTTAGTTGAACACCCCTATGAAGCTGACCGGTTTCATTTGATCTCGGGGACTTTAGCCTAGAAACCTTCGGCTAAAGCCCCACACCAAGAATACTGACAGTAATCCCGAAACCCTCGGTCCAGTCGCAGGTTACCGGGTCACCGAGGCGGTTAAGCCTCAGTAACAGCTAGCACTAAGCTGCTGCTGCCATTGCAACAGGCGCTTCTGCCCCAACATATGCGAGATATGCTGTGGGCATTGCTTCAACTTTCGTGCTTTTTGCCGTAGTTTTGGCATTTATTGTTTTATCGGCTTTTTAAGGAGGCCAACCGAATACCTCCGCATGCATCTGGTGCTTTGTTCCCAAGTCGAAACCAATACACCCCCAATATTATTTTAACATATTTTCAATTAACTTTATATGAAAAGATCAATTTTTTGTAAAGGAGATGATCTTGACCCCAAAGTGGCCATCGACGGTGACGATCTCGCCTCGGCCGATTTTTTGACTATTCACATAGATGTCGACGAGGTCATCACAGAGGTTATCGAGGGGAAGAAGGGTTCCTTTTTCCAGAGAAGCTAGCTCTTTGAGAGTTAGGGTCGTTTCGCCAAAAACTACCTCGATGTGGGCCTTGAGGTCGGCCAGCTCCGTTTTTTCTTTGGAGGTTAGCTCGGTTAAGGGGCGAGGAAGTTCTCCGGGTAGAGGAGAGAGCGAAAGGCGTCCAATTTTGCCATAAGAGCCGGGTGGGCGAAGAGGGATCTTCTCCTCTGGCAGCTTTTTCTGAGAGATCGCCTTGACGATGCCCTCCATCTCTTCAGGAGTGAATTCGCTCATCGATGGTGACCGCCTTATGACTTCTGAATAGTCCTAGAGAGCCTCGATAGAAATCCTCTTTATCCACAGTAATCGAGATTGTCTCCTCGGTACGTTGGTCGAGTAGGATAATATCGCCGATTTTCAGATCGGAATAAGCAAAGATAGGGAGTGTTGTTTTTCCCAAAATGGCCTTGGTTCGGAAGGGAAGATCTTCAATCCACATGTTTCGCACCATAATGGGAGGGGATTTTTATTTCACCTCAGAAAGTTTTTCTGAGGTGAAAAAGCTGTGAGGCTATTTTTTAATGTAGCCATCAGCGAGGCCAGGTGCAGAACCCCACCAGGGCTCTCCTGTGAAGAAGACTGTGTCGCCGTGGCGGAAGAGGCGATAGTCGGTGTAGGGATCGCCTAGGACCATTTGACCACCTTTGGTGTAGAAGAAATAGGTGATTTCTGGGTGGCGCTTGGCGAATCTGAAAGCGGTTTCAAGGGAGATGCCGCGGGCAATGTACACCGCATTGCTCCAATCGGCTAAACCATACTGGGCAACCTCTCCAACATACTCAAAACCTTTGGGAACGGGGGAAAGTAGAGGAATGTCATCGGTGAGATCCCTTGCAGTGAGTGCGGCGCAGCTCAATAAGATTGCAGAGATAAAAAGAGTGACTTTTTTCATAGTGTTTCCTTTTGTTAAGTCATTTATTACAAATGACTTCATGGAGAATAGGTAGAGGGTCATATTTATGACAATTACCATTCTTTCTTCGACTTGCCTTAAAGCAAAAAAATCTCTATCCTTTAGTGCCTATGTTTAAAGAACCTGAAAATGAGACTTTTGCTGCACGGGAAGAGCGCATTTTAAAATTTTGGAAGGAGCAGAATATCTTCCAAAAGTCACTGGAGAATCGAAAAGATGCGCCCTACTTCGTCTTCTACGATGGACCTCCCTTCGCAACGGGTCTGCCCCATTATGGCCATCTTTTGGCAGGGACTATTAAAGATGTAGTGCCTCGTTACATGACTATGAGAGGGAAATATGTCCCTCGTCGGTTTGGCTGGGACTGCCATGGCCTGCCGATCGAGAATCAGATCGAGAAAGATTTCAATCTGACAGGTGCCACTTCGATCGAGAAATTTGGCATCGCGCGCTTCAATGAAGAGTGTCGCAAGATTGTTCTCCGCTATACTGACGAGTGGAAATCTAAAGTCGAGCGCTTTGGCAGATGGGTCGATTTTTCCGAAACCTGGAAGACGATGGATGTCGCGTTCATGGAATCGGTCTGGTGGGTCTTCAAGCAGGTTTATGAGAGCGGACTCATCTACGAAGGTTTCAAAGTGATGCCCTTCTCGGCTAAACTGGGAACCCCACTCTCCAATTTCGAGGCGAGTGAAAACTACCAAGAGATCGATGATCCCTCAATAGTGGTGATGTTCCCTCTCAGTGGTGAAAAGGAGAGCTACTTCCTCGCATGGACGACCACCCCATGGACATTAATCTCCAATATGGCGCTTACAGTCGGTGAAGAGATCACCTACGTCAAGGTGGAATTCAAAGGCAAACGGTATATTTTAGCTGAAGCGACCCTGGGAAATTGGTTCAAAGAAGCGGGTTCTTATCAGGTTCTGGACCGCTTTTTAGGAAAGGAGCTCGTTGGTAAAACCTATGAGCCGCTTTTTTCCTATTTTGCCTCTAAAAAAGAAGAAAGCGCTTTTAGGGTTATCCACGACGGCTTTGTCTCTACAGAAGATGGTACAGGCATCGTACATACAGCACCTGCCTTTGGAGAGGCCGACTTTTATGCCTGCCAAAAGGCGGGCATCCCTTTAGTCTGTCCTGTCAATAACAATGGTCTCTTTACCGAGGAAATCCCCGAATATCAGGGGCAGTTTGTCAAGGATGCCGACAAGGCGATTATCGCTCGTCTGAAGGAGCAGGGAAGACTCTTTTACCGCGGAACTCTACGCCACCGCTATCCTTTTTGCTGGCGCTCGGATACCCCCCTGATCTACAAAGTGATCACAACCTGGTTTTTAAAAGTGGAGGCGATCAAAGATCGCATGGTCGCGGCCAATCAGCATGTCCACTGGATGCCTTCACACATCAAGTATGGTCGTTTTGGGAATTGGCTGGAAGGGGCGCGTGATTGGGCGATCAGCCGTAACCGCTACTGGGGCACACCGATTCCGATCTGGCGTGCCGACGATGGCCAGCTCCATGTCATCGGGAGTATCCAAGAGCTGGAAGAGCTCACCGGAGCCAAAGTTACCGATCTCCACCGCCACTATATCGATCAGCTCACCTTTGTGAAAGAGGGGAAGACCTACCGCCGAATCGGTGAGGTCTTTGACTGCTGGTATGAATCGGGAGCGATGCCCTATGCGCAAAACCACTACCCCTTCGAGAATAAAGAGCTGACTGAAAGTACCTTCCCTGCTGACTTCATCGCTGAAGGGATCGATCAGACGCGGGCTTGGTTTTACACGCTGATGGTGCTTGGCGTCGCTCTCTTTGATAAATCACCCTATAAGAATGTCATCGTCAATGGCATTTTGCTTGCCGAAGATGGCAGCAAGATGTCCAAAAGGCTGAGGAACTATCCTGAGCCTGATATTGTCGTGAATAAATTTGGGGCCGATGCTGTCCGCCTCTACATGCTCCATAGCCCTGCTGTAAAAGCGGACGATTTACGCTTCTCAGAACGTGGTGTGGAGCTCATTCTCCGCCAATTTTTGATTCCTCTTTGGAATGCACAGACCTTCTTTTTGACCTATGCACGCATCTATCAATGGAAGCCTCAGGAGAGCCGTCAAAAGCCACATGCAGTGATCGACCAATGGATCTTATCACTTCTCAACCGCTTGATCAAAGAGGTCGAGGAGGGAATGGATGATTATGATCTTAACCATGCTGTAGAGCCTTTTGTCGGTTTTATCGACCAGTTAACTAACTGGTATATCCGTCGTAGTCGTCGCAGATTCTGGTCCGATGAAGAGAGCGAGGATCGCGCCCAAGCCTTTGAAACGCTCCACCATCTCCTCGTTGAACTTGCCAAGATTGCGGCACCCTTCATCCCTTTCTTGAGCGATGCCCTTTTCCTCAATCTCCGCACCTCCCAGATGCCCGAGTCGGTTCACCTCTGTGACTTTCCCGACTACCATCTCGAAAGCCGCAATAGGGCTCTCGAAGAGGGAATGGATGCCGTCCAGACGATCGTCAGCCTGGGCCATGCTTTACGCAAAGAGCATAAATTGAAAGTGCGCCAGCCCCTTTCTGCTGCCCATATTGTCTGTGCGGAGGAGCATCTCCTCCACTTTATGCATCACCAAGAACATCTGATTGCCGATGAGCTCAATGTCAAGAAGGTGATTTTCCACCGCGAGAGTCATGAATTTGTGAAACTCTCGATCAAGCCCAATTTCCGTCTCTTAGGGAAAAAGGTAGGCGCTCATATGAAAGAGGCGCAAGTTTTGATCAACAACCTTGAACAGGAGCAAATCAACACCCTCCTAGATGGAAAGGCCCTCCCAATTACCTTAGGTGGAGACCATTTCACTCTAACGCCTGAAGATGTCGAAATCACCCGCAAAGTGCATGAAGGGTGGGTGGCGATGAATGCAGGTAATCTCACCATCGCCCTCGATACCGAACTCAGTGAAGAGCTCATCCTGGAGGGAATCGCCCGCGAGCTGGTGAATAAGATCAACACGATGCGCCGCACAGCCGACTTTGCAGTCACCGACCGCATCAAAGTGGTTCTTGGGGCCACAGAGAAAGTACACAAGGCCTTCCAAATCCATGGCGCCTACATCAAAGAAGAGGTCCTTGCCACCGAGGTCCACTTCGGCAATCCCATCGACAGCACACCCTGGGATATCAACGGCGAACCCACCCCCATCTCCATCGAAAGAGTTTGAAACCAGATTCAACGCAAAGACGCTAAGACGCAGAGGCGCAAAGAAATAGGAGCGCTTCGCGTACCCACCTTCTTTGTGTCTTAGCGTCTTTACCCCTCGCTGACTTCGTCAGTCTCGGACAACCCATCAAAAAAGCGCCACTGGCGCTTTATTTGAGGTACCTTGTCGTCTTTGCGTTGAATTTTGATTTAAACTTTGCGTTCTTAAGGCCTTAACGTCTTTGCGTTGAATTATCCTTGAAGATGGAGCGGTTGTTGCGGCGAATGAGCCAGAGGATGGCGCAAGCGATCACAAGAGCTGCGACGGTCCAGACAATCATGTTGGGGAGTGTGAACCAGGGATAGGGCGGTTGTGGAAGTAGCCCCACACGTTTTCCAGGAGGCCAGAAGGTGAATGAGGGGGCGCCGCGGAGATTTTCTGTGGGGACGAAGCCAAAGTCGCGGCTATCAGCGCTCATCGCATAATTATCACCAAGGGCTACCAGGCCATCCTCAGGTACTTTCAACCCAAAAGCGCGAATGAAAGCAGTATCGAGCGAGCCATCCTCTTTTAAAGGAGGACCTCGATCGGTGAAGGCAATATAGGGCTTTTCGCGGGTTGATCGATTCTGCTTTTCCAGCTCACTTTGAACAAAGTGAGTGAGTATAGGATCATCCTTTTTCAAAAGAGGTGCGCCCATGAGGTAGAGCTCGCCCTGCCGATAATAGGCAAAACGCTGGGGATTAAAGGGCTGATTGGGCTCCACTGGCTCGAACAGAGTATTGAAGGCAAATCCGAGATTGAAAAGCTTCATGATATTTTCTGGAGTCGATTTGTAGAGAGGGTGGTTGGAAGGGAGTTCCGTTAAAATGCCCCCAAAACCCACCTTGTAGCCAACACCATAGTAAAATTCATAGCAGCCATCAGGTATACCAGGAAATTTGGGGTCATATTCTGGACGCTGAGGCCTTTTTTTCCCTTCGACATAACGATAAGCCCTGCCCCCATTGATAAAAAAACGAGCGGTATAGAGTCTATGTTGAATCGTTTCAAGATGGCTCTGTTTTAAGGGGATGATCGATGCAAATGGGGTGATCATCGGCTGCACTGTGCCCATTTCGCTAGGCCGCAATTCGGGTTTGGGAAAGGTCAGATTGGGCGTGTGGCGTAGTTCAAGATAGGCAACGGCCTCTTTTTCTTCCTCAGGAAGCTGGCCGTAAAAATCGCGCACCTGCGCTTTTGTCAACAATCGGGCCATCGCATAGTTGCCCATCCCCCAAAGATCACTGTAGCTCATCGGTTCATCGTGGCGTGTTTTCAAGGCTTCCACACGATCCTGCACCCACTCTTTACCGTTAAAGAACTTTCCTTCAATCTCGCGGGGACTTTTCGCTTCCAACTTTGCGACAGGTAGATTCATCTGCTTAAGAGTGGCTGAAGCGAAGACATGGTGAGCGATCGGGCGAGAAAGGAGAGCTTTGCCGTCCATATAGATGTAGGGAATATGGTCAATTTTTTCGATGCCATAGCGGCTTAAAAACGCCTCATCAGCCTGTTCCAGGAGGGGATGACCCTCTTTGTCAACGCCGTAAACACGACCCCCATAAAAATAGATCGTATCCCCCGGTTTAGCGACACACCGCTTGATATACCTCTTTTTGCCAGGAATGAAGCCAAAGTAGAGCATATTTGCGTCGGCCACATCCATATCGCGCACGGTGAAAACGATGATGCTAGCTCTCTGCACATAATCGTCGGAGAAGAGAAGCGGTCTTTTGCGAAAGGGGAGGGTGATGCCAAAGGTCGATTTCGAGACCACCATCCGATCGAGCTCCTCCACAGTCGGACGCATCGACCCTGTCGGTACCTCGTAGAGCTCAAACCAGAATTGGCGGATCAAAAATGCGACTATAATGGCAAAGCCGAGTGCGTAGGAAACTTCCCGCACTTGATCCCAGATGGTTTTAGGAAAATGGTCGTGGATCGATGACTCGAGCCTCTTGGCAAGCGGAGTGGCCCGCTGCTTATCTTTTGCCAAAACCGCCGCATCAAGAGCACGGATCTCGGACTCGATCTCTTTTTGTTCTATCTCCGAAATCGTATGCCGTTTTCTCTGAAAAATCTTATAGCTCGATCTCAAAATGCGACGGCATTTGCGGAGAGAAAAGTTTCTCATAACACCTAAACAGATAAAATAAATGCAACTATTCAGACTCTCTCTGTGGTCTCTGTGAGCTCAGTGGTGTTTTTTTTATTTTACCACAGAGAGCAGAGAGCACACAGAGAACAGGTGAATATTTACAAAGAAATTACCATGGCAGGTTTCGACTTTAAAGTATAGATGTTGAAAATTGTGTACGCTATTTGTTCGCTATCCGAACCTAAATTTGGATGCCTTTAACCCTCTGCAGTGTGGAAAGGTTGTTTATAACTTGTGTGCAAAAATTAGGATTCTCTTAAAAATCTTTTTCAGTCAGCTTGTTTTGAGTCGGTTATGGCAAAAATCCAGAAGAGGATTTTTTGTTTACAATAGCTTATGAACCCTTGTCGATCCAGTTATAGACAGTTTTTGCAGCGGCATCGATTCCAGTTGGGTTTGTATACATTAAACTGAGTCCCTTAAGAACACCCAAGGCAGCTCCACCCGCCAATGCTCTGCCAAATTGCGCCCAATTTACATTATCTAATAGTCCTAAATTAAGACCTCCCGCAACTCGTTGAATCTCTTCTTCTGAGAGTTCTTCAGTAGCAAGAGGGGGCAGTACAAGATATTGTCTTTCTGCCGTTTCTTCAAAAACTTCCACTGACCAATCATTGGGTAGTGGTGCTCCACATTCTTCTTTTAAAACTTTTTTTGGATCAGCAAATAGTCTTTTTTTAAGCTCTGGGTCTTGTAATGCTTTCAGAGTGATTTGCAAAAGAGGCTTCTTTGGATTTTCTTTGGCAAACTGTTCAATCTGTTCTCGCTGTTTGATATCAGGAATGACAAGATAGATTTTTTTTGGTTCGGGTTCGATGACAATCAACTTCAATTGATCCTCAAACTTCAACCCAAGCTCTTTACTAAGAACGCCCTTTGGGTCCTTTTTGACTCTTTCTCTGAAATTTCTATCGATCAAAAAAGAAGAGATGTTACCCATAAAAATTATTTTATTTCAGAGGAACTTTTCCTTCAAGAACAAACAGCGGGCTTATTTCTGCGGAACTTTTCCTTCAAGCACGATCGAGGGGTCTTCTTGAGGGGAAATGAGGAAGCGATAATGGCTTAAGGGGTTTTGGAGCTGTGCCAGCTCTTCATTGGGGATCTGCAGGGAGACGCTTTCTCCATTACTTGTTGTAGTGGCGGGAAGGGAAAGGAGATTGCCGAAAAAAGAACCCTCTTCTTCAGCGACAAAGACAAAAAATTGTCTGAAGTAGATCGGTGATTTCAGAGAGAAGAGAAGGCCCTCGGGGGTGCGCTCACCCTGGCCCATCAATTGTGGTGCTCTTTTGGGGAGGGTTGTTCGAGGGGATTTTGCCTCGAGGCCAGAGTCGACCACGCGGGCTCTGGCACTTCCGATCTTTCCTTCAATTTCTAGCCAATAGGGGAAGTAGGCTGGAAACCAAGCTCCCTCTGGTTGGGCATCGGGCAGATAGATCTCGATCGTCTTCCGAGAAAGATCGCTTCCATCAGAGGGCCAGCGTGCTTTATAAACATGAAAAGAGGCTCGAGGAATCACTGCGCCGTTGACCGTCAGCCGAGGATTCCAGAGGGGACGGTGGTCGGCTTTGTTGTGTCCAGGAGGGAGGCCCACCCGGCGCCGATCACTTTCGTCAACTTCGCGAAAGCGGAGGTTGAGGAGTGTCGTTAAAAAAGTATTCGAGGAGCTCATATCGATCCATCCCTGATGGGTGAAAGAGAAGGTCTCTTCAAACTGACCCGTCTCCAAATTCACCTGGGAGATAATCCAGGAGGTATGTCCGGGTGCGCCGCTCTCAAACCAGCTCTTCCATGGCATCGGCTTTTTCGAAAAACTGGCTGCTGGAATCGAAACCTCTTCGAGAATGATCCGTTGGTCCTGCCTTTCCTGGATATGGAAGAAAGTAAATGTTTTATTTTGCTCGATCACAACGTAGCTACTCGGATGGGCTTCAGCCAGTTTTCCTTTGAGCTGAAGATCAGCCAGGAGGGTGGTCGAGAGCATGAGGAGAGTCAAAAAGAAGATTCGAAACATCGATTGTGAGTATAGAATATCTCTTGATTTTTTACTCGCGCTAAAGATAAAATCAGTCCCATTTTACAACGCTGGAGATTGACCATGAAAAAAGAGACCCACCCTCCCTATCAAGATATTCTTTTTGTCGACAACTCAACCGGGTATAAATTTGTCTGTGGTTCGACACTGCAACCTAAAACGAAAGAGATGTTTGAAGGGAAAGAATACCCTGTCTACCACGTGACTGTCTCTTCCTCGTCCCACCCCTTTTTCACAGGCAGCAAGCAATTTGTTGATGCTGAAGGTCGAGTGGATAAATTCTTGAAGCGCTACGCAAAGAAAGAGCCGCCTCAGAAGAAAGAGGATCAGGAACCTTCTGAGCAGAAAAAAGAACAGCAGCCTAAGAAAAAGAAGAAATAGTACTCCATCTTCCCACCGCGGCGGCTTGGATGCGGTCAAAATCCAAGTGTAGCTGCGGCAACTTTTTTTAACTATGGCGGCTTGGATGCGGCCAAAATCCAAGAGAAATTGAGGAGTATTATTACTTGGAAAACAAAGTTGCACAACTCTTAGCTCGGCTCGCCGAGGTGGAGGAGGCGCTTGCTCAGCCCGGTGCTTTTGAAGATCCGAAGAAATACCGGGAGTTGACGCAAGAGCACAACTCCCTCTCCAAACTCAAATCTGTCTGGGACGATCTTTCGAGATCGCGTAAGCAGCTGGAAGATGATCGCTCGCTGTTAGAGAGTGAGAAGGATCCTGAAATCCGCTCTCTTTTAGAGGAAGAGCTCCCCTTACTAGAACAGAAAGTCGCCACTCTCGAATCGGCGCTCGAAACTCTTCTTGTCCCACCCGACCCTGAAGATAGCCGAAACGTCATCATGGAGATCCGTGCAGGGACGGGCGGTGATGAAGCAGCGCTTTTTGTGGGCGATTGTGTGCGGATGTACCAACTTTACGCCGATACCATGGGCTGGAAATATGAGATTCTGGCCTGCAGCCCGAGTGAGATTGGCGGGTACAAGGAATATATCATGGTACTCGCAGGCCTTAATGTGAAGCGCTTTCTCCAGTATGAGGGTGGCACTCACCGCGTGCAGCGGGTCCCGGCAACAGAAGCTCAGGGACGCATCCACACCTCTGCCATCACAGTGGCGGTTCTGCTTGAACCGACCGAGGAGGAGGAGATTGAGCTCGATGAAAAGGAGTTGCGCATCGATACCTATCGCTCCTCTGGTGCCGGTGGCCAGCACGTCAATACCACCGATTCTGCTGTCCGTATCACCCACATTCCCACAGGGATGGTTTCATACTGTCAGGATGAACGGAGCCAGCATAAAAACAAAGATAAAGCCCTACGCCTGTTGAAAGCCAAAATTGCCGATGCCCAGCGGCAGAAACAGCATGCTGAAGAGGCCAGTTTACGCGCCTCTCAAGTGGGCTCTGGAGACCGTTCTGAGCGTATTCGCACCTATAATTTCCCCCAGAATCGTCTCACCGACCATCGCATCAATTTGACGCTCTACAATCTCGATCATATCATGGAAGGGGAGCTGGAGCCGGTCAGTGCTGCGCTCGTCAAGTTCTACCATCAGCAAAAACTTTCCGCATGAACCTTACTCAGAAACAGAATCGTGGCGGGGGTGAAGAGTCATGATCACGCTCCTTGAAATCGTCACACGTTCTGCTGCCTATTTGGCTCAAAAGGGGATAGAACCTGCCCGTAGAGAAGCGGAGGAGGTGATCGCCGATGCTTTGGGCATCAAACGGATCGACCTCTATCTCCAGTTCGATCGTCCGCTGACTGACCAGGAGCTAGGACCGTTGAGAAGTGCAATTCAGAGGCGTGGACAGCATGAGCCCACTGCTTATATTGCCGGCCAACTCTCTTTTGCCGGCATCGATTTGAAAGTGAATCGCAATGTGTTGATACCACGACCCGAAACTGAGATTCTCGTTGAGAAAATCGCTGAATCTTTGCTGAGAGAGTCGCTTCAGGGAAAGGTTTTGTGGGACCTCTGCTGTGGGTCAGGCTGTATCGGCCTTTCCCTAAAAAAGCGTTTTCCCGAGCTGACAGTGATTCTATCTGATATCGATCCTTCAGCCCTGCAGACAGCACGCACCAATGCCTCTGTCGATGTTTCTTATCTCGAAGGCGACCTCTTTTTGCCCTTTTCAGGGCAGCAGTGTGACTATTTAGTCTGCAATCCTCCCTACGTTTCAGAAAAAGAGTTCACTCAGCTCGCTCCTGAGGTCCGCGATTGGGAGCCCAAAAAAGCGCTTGTGAGTGGCCCTACAGGGTTGGAATTTTATGCCCGTATTGCTGAATCGTTAGCCAAACATTTGCGCCCGCAAGGCCAAGCTTGGCTCGAGATCGGCACAGGGCAAGGCAATGCGGTGAAAGCGCTATTCGAGCAAAAGGGCTTTTCCTGTTCTGTGAGCCAAGATTGGGCAGGTCACGACCGCTTTTGTGTTATAAAAACCGATAGTTGATTCCAAAGCGGATCACATCTTCTAGGACGCAAATGGAGCGCTTTTCAGTGAAGCCGGCAAAAAGAGGTGTGGCCACGCTATTGGTTTTGAAGCTTCCGAGATTGACGAAGAGATATTCACCTTTGATAGAAAAGCAGGGAGAGAAGGCATATTCAGCGCCGAACCCGATCGTCCAGCCATTCAGATTTTTCGAGGCAGTTGCCACTGAGGAGTAGCCATTGGTGGGGCTGAAAATGGTTGACTTGATCTTCGCATCACCTGCCGCATAACCAACTGTCAGATACCCGAGCAAGCGGTTGCAGGAGATCCAACCAATACGTGCACGCAGGGTCGCAAGCCAATGATGCCTCACCCGATCAGTGAAAATATAGGTGTCGACCCCTCCAGGAACCAAAAGAGGTGGAGTGTGCCTATGTCCTTCATTATTGACATAGTTGCCATCTCCCTCGACACCAAAGAGCCAGCCGCACCACTGGTAGTTATAGCCAATTTGGGCCCCTACAATCCCATTCCATTGGTGGACCCTCGTCTTGCCATTGGCTTGAATGAAGCCCTGGAGAATCGGTGAGGTCGTTCCCCAAGCGCCTCGCGGCTTGAGCTCGACCCTGTCGGTCGTCTGGATGATCCCCCCATTGATTCCGGCATAAAATCCATCCCAGGTCCAATAGCCACGTCCGGGGGCACCATCTAAAGCCAACGAAGCTGCAGCAGCGAGAATGACAAATAAACTTTTGAATGCCGACATAGACCACCCAATAAACTTTTGAATGCAAGTCTTTTAACCGAAACTCAATTTTTTAGCAAAAAGTTATTTGGCCCGCTCTACTTGTTCTTCGAGCGCATGCAGAAGCTCTATAAATGATGTGATCTTTAGTTCAAAATCCGAGTGTTGTGAAATTCGAGCCAACGCCTTTTCCGGATTGATGAAAGCTTCTACCTTAATGAATTGTTTGTACATTATGTATCTAGATTCTTCATTGGGAGCATGCACAATCATGGCTTCAGCTAAACTTAATGTTGCGGTAGCTTCAGGTAGATCCTCTCTTCTCGCAACCTCAACTAAAGCAACGAATCTGAAAATAAAATCCTCTGACTTGAGGGCATTCTCTTTTTGCAGAGAGAGGTCAAAAGTAGGGTCATTCCGGAAAAGAAGCTCTAATGCTTGAGCTCTAATGTAGGGCACATGGAACTCTCTCATTTTGGCCTTATTGAAATCTAATTTTCCAGCAATTTTTACGAAATCCAACTTGAAAGGATCCCAGTCCAATTTAGGTATCAACTCTTCTGCTTGTTTTAATAGTTTTTTTGCTCTTTCGGGATGAGTAACAGATATCATCTTGGCTATATCTAGAAGGGCTTTAAAGCGATTAGAGAGATCTATGATCGATGGAAAGAGAGTGTCTAGTAATACTTCATTGTTATCTAGTATCGTCAATTCAGCTGCTTGTTTGACAAATAAATATCTGCAGAAGTCCTGTGGAGATCCACCCATACCTGTAATTGCTACTTCTATCTCGGCTAAAACACTCCTCCTAAGTTCGGGGGAGAGCTTCCCTTTGACAACATCAAGAAAATCGAGACATTCTCTTGCCCTGGCAGAAGGGCTTATTAGAGACATCACTCGGCTTTTCTCTTTTTCTATAAGCCATTCTGTTTCGCTAGAATCGGCTGTTAGGAGGGTCAAAGCAGAAAAATCGGAGTTTTCGTTGTTAGTTCGTCGTTTTTTTGCACTATCGGGATCGTAACGTACTTCAATGGCTAATAAAGGAAATAAAAATATATCACGCATTTGAGGGCTTTTATTTTTGAGAGTGCTGTGAGCAGCTTGTAATGTTTTTGCAATCAACCACCTTTTTCTGACGTCAGGGACCTGGATGACAATATCTCTCCATTCTGTGCAAACTCGCATTGTTCGAGGGAGATAACCTATCGGCAACCAACGAAAAATGTGAGCCTTCATATCTGTTTGAGTTGAAACTGGAAAAAATGGACTGGGAAGCTCAGAATCAATAATTGTAGGTTCAGCAGCTAAACCATTGTTATGTGTGGTTGATTGTAAAAAACTTGGTTGAATTGCCATAAATAATACCCTATTTAATTTTAAAATATATTTTAACATAATTGTATTAAGTTTCTATTAAGATTTTCTTTGCGAATCCAGTTGAGATTTTCTGAAATTTTGAGTTATGATAGATAGGTGAACTATGTTTGGTGCGTTAACTGATAAACTTTCTGGTATTTTTTCGTCGCTCGGCGGGAAGAAGAAGCTGACTGAGGATAATATCTCTGAAGCTGTCAGGGAGGTCCGGATGGCCCTCCTGGAGGCCGATGTCAACTTTTCGGTGACTAAAAATTTTATTAAGAGGGTCAAAGAGAAGGCGCTAGGCGATGGGGTGATCAAATCGGTCACGCCTGGTCAGCAGTTTGTCAAAGTGATCCATGAAGAGCTGGTCGCCTTGATGGGCGGAGGTGAGGCGGTTTTGCATCTGCAGGCCAAGCCAGCTATCATTATGCTTTGTGGTCTACAGGGGGCTGGAAAGACGACCCACGCGGCCAAACTGGCGAAATATTTGGCGAAGAATGAGCACAAAAAGAGGTGCCTTCTGGCTGCCTGCGACCTCCAGAGACCCGCAGCCGTCGAGCAGCTGAAAACATTAGGTAAGCAGATCGGTGTCGAGGTCTTTTCGATTGAAGGTGAAAAAAATCCTGTCAAGGTAGCCAAAGCGGCGCTCAAAGCAGCCAAAGAGAATAAATTTGATGTGTTGATTCTCGATACGGCCGGAAGGCTCCATATCGATGAAGCTCTGATGGGGGAGCTGAAAGAGATTAAGGAGGCGGTTCAGCCTCACGAGATTCTCTTTGTTGCCAATGCTGCGACGGGCCAAGATGCGGTCACTACAGCAGCCGCCTTCAACGAACGGCTCGAGATGACGGGGACGATCTTGACGATGCTCGACGGCGATACCCGCGCAGGAGCGGCCATTTCGATCCATGAGGTGACGGGCAAGCCGCTCAAGTTTGAAGGGATCGGGGAAAAGCTCGACGACCTGCAGCTCTTTAATGCACAGTCGATGGCCGATCGGATCCTCGGGATGGGCGATACGATCAATCTGGTCAAAATGGCTCAAGAACATATCAGCGAGGAAGAGGCTAAAAAGCTCGAAGAGAAGATCCTCAAGGCCAGCTTCACTTACGAAGATTATCTCAAACAGATGCAAATGGTCCGCAAAATGGGCTCGTTCAAGGGGTTGATGAAAATGATGCCAGGCGCCTCGAAATTGCCCGATTTAGAAAAGTCAGAAAAAGAATTTTTTAAAATAGAAGCGATCATTCTTTCAATGACCAAGCGCGAGCGCATTGAAAAAGATGAGCTCACAATGGGTCGAATGAAGAGGATTGCTCGGGGCAGTGGAACCACTGTCCAAGATATCAACAAACTCAAAAAGAGCTTCAAGCACTCAAAGCAATTTTTTAAAAATCCGCCCAGTCGGAAAATGCTGGAAAAATTCATGGACAAGGACTTATTCTAGTACCGCTATGCCGCAGCTCGCAGCTGGTTCGGCCACTTGGGGTGGTGGGACAGCCGCCGCAGTTCGCGGTCCGAAATGAGGAAAATAAATGGCATTGAAAATTCGTTTAAGACAGCAGGGGAGAAGGAATCAACAGACCTACCGTTTGGTCTTGAGTGATTCGCGTGCTCCTCGCGATGGAAAATATATCGAAAATCTCGGCTGGTATAATCCGCGTGAGTCGGAGCCTGAAAAGATTTCGAACATTCACGCTGACCGCGTGGAATATTGGTTAAGTCAGGGTGCGATTTTATCGGAACGTGCAGAAGTTCTGGTCAAAAAGAGCGCTCCTCAAGTTGTGGCTGCGCATCGCCAAAAAAAGATTGAAGCGCGTGCGAGGGCCAACCAAAAGAGAAAGGCGAAGAAAAAGGAGCTGGCGACAGCCTAGTTGAATCCCGTGGAGATTGAGATTCTCTCACTCTTTCCCGACTATTTTCTTGGCCCATTTGATGAAAGTATCCTCAAAAGGGCTAGGGAGAAAGGGTTGCTCAAAATCCGCCATGTGCAAATCCGCGATTTCGCGCTGGACAAGCACCGCAAGGTGGATGACCGCCCTTATGGGGGTGGTCCGGGGATGGTGATGAAGCCAGAACCGGCTGTCAGCGCAATCAGGCAGGTTCGCAGAGCTGATTCGCATGTGGTTTACCTCTCTCCACAAGGGAGTTTACTCACAGCCGACAAATGTCGGGAGCTTAGCCAGAAGAGCCATCTGATACTTCTCTGTGGTCACTACGAAGGCATCGATGAGCGGATCGTGGAGTTGGAGGTTGATGAAGAGATCAGCATCGGAAATTATGTTCTCACGAATGGGGCTCTGGCGGCCATTGTGTTGATCGATGCGACGGCGCGATTTATCCCTGGCGTTTTAGGACACCCTGAGGCAGCGAGCTCAGATTCGTTTGAAGAGGGTTTGTTGGATTTTCCCCACTATACGCGGCCAGAAAATTTCGAAGGAAAAAGGGTCCCAGAAGTACTTCTGAATGGAAACCACCAAGAGATCGCCACATGGAGAAAGGGGCAGGCGCAAGAGAAGACGGAGCGGAAGCGGCCTGAGCTACTAAAAAGTTACGAATAACAATTAAGAAGGAAAATAGCGATGGATGTCATCATTGAAGACTACGATCAAGACCAGATGAAAGCCAATATTCCTCAGTTTGATATTGGCGATACAGTCAAGATTTCGACAAAGATTATCGAAGGAGAAAAGGAGCGGGTCCAAGTCTTCCAAGGAACGGTGATCGCCAGAACCGGTCGCGGTTTATCGGAAACGCTCTCTCTGCATCGCGTCTCTTATGGTGAGGGGATGGAGAGGGTCTTTTATCTCCATAGCCCACGTATCGTCAATATTCAGGTGGTGAAAAAGGGAGCTGTGCGCCGCTCGAAACTCTACTATCTCCGTGGACGCACAGGTAAGAGCGCGAAAATCCGCGAAAAAATTGGCGGAAAAAAGGCGATTAACACTTCTATTAATTCTGGGACCGACACCGAACTAGCAGCGAGCGCAAGTGGCACAACGGACATGGAAAACTCTCCCCAGAAGTGAACGTAAACGCCTCAGGAATTTAGTTGTGCCCGAGTCGCAAGCCCGCCAAAAAGGCTTCCGATCTGTTGCAGGGGTGGATGAGGCTGGCAGAGGGCCGCTTGCTGGCCCGGTTGTCGCCGCCGCTTGTGTGATAGCAGAAGGGCTCTTTTTCCCTGGTATCAACGATAGCAAGAAGCTTCCGCCCCACAGACGAAAGCTGCTCTTCGAGCAGATCACCCACCACCCGAAGGTTTTTTTTGCAGTGGGCTGTGTCGATCACCTGACGATCGATCGGATCAATATCTACCAGGCTTCGCTGCAAGCGATGCGAGAGGCGGTCTATCAGTTGAAGGAAAGGCCCGACTATCTGCTTGTCGATGGTGTTCATCTGAAGTTGACAGATATAGTCTGTGAACGGATTGTAGGAGGGGATGGGCTCTCGCAAATGATCGCCGCCGCTTCGATCATTGCCAAAGAGAGTCGGGATCAGATGATGATGGAGTATCATGAAGAGTATCCCCAATACCATTTTAATGAAAATAAGGGATATGGCACACCTGCACACCAAGCTGCCCTATCTGAATATGGGCCTTGTCCGATCCATCGGAGAAGCTTTGCACCTGTGTCACAATTAGAGTTATCCTATGGCAGATGATTTTCTCCAAATGAAGAGCATGACGGCCTATGGGCGAGCTGTTGTAGATTTCGAATGGGGGCGCATCACCGTCGATATTCAGAGCGTCAACCGCAGATTTCTGGAGATGAATGTGAGTCTCCCCAAGCTCTTTTCTCGCTTTGAGATGGAGATACGTAAGACGGTGACGGCGCTCGTCGGCAGAGGGATGGTGAATGTTTCAGTAGCCTATAAAAGCGAATCAAAACAAGCGCTCACTGTTACACCCAATCTCCCTTTAGCGCATGCACTGAAAGAGGCGTGGGAGAAGCTAGCTAGGGAATTGAGACTTAACGATGCACTGCCATTGGCACTCCTGGCTCAAGAACAGGAGCTTTTCATCTACGATGAGGAGATCAAAGAGGAGGCGCTCTTCCAAAAAGCGCTCTCTGCTGCAGTCGATAGCGCTCTAAAAGCGCTCCTTCAGATGAAACGGGATGAGGGAAAGGTTTTAGAGCAGGATCTCAGGAAGAGAAAAGAGCTTCTCGAGGAAGAGATAGGAAAGATCGAAGCAGTATCGGAAGGCGCCACCGAGAAATTTCGGCAAAAATTAGTTGCAAGGCTTGAGGAGCTCTTCCCAGCGAGGGGGGAAAATGAGGAGCGTGTTTTAAGAGAGGTGGCCGTCTTTGCTGAGAAGGTCGACATTACCGAAGAGATTACCCGTTTTAAAAGTCATCTGGCACAGCTCGATCAGACGATTGATAAACCGATGGCGCAAACGACGGATAGCCGAGGTAAATTGATCGATTTTCTGCTACAGGAGCTACTCAGAGAGATCAATACGATCGGATCGAAGAGTTCCGATTTAACAGTGAGTCAACGGGTTGTGAAAATCAAAAGCGAGCTGGAAAAAATCCGCGAGCAGGTCCAGAATATCGAATAGGTCTGATGAGTCAAAAATTATTGGGAAACCAGAAACGAGGACTTCTTTTTGTCATCAGCGCACCTGCTGGGACAGGGAAATCGACTCTTGTCGATATGCTTCTCGCTGAGTTTCCTGATGCCATCGCAGAGAGCGTCTCCTGCACAACGCGCAAACCGCGACCCGGAGAGATCTCTGAAAGGCATTATGAGTTTCTGTCGATTGAAAAATTTGAAGAGAAGATCGCCGCAGAGGACTTTCTGGAATATGCCAAAGTCTTCGGGAATTACTATGGTACCCGTAGAGAAGAGGTCGAGCGTATTCTGGCTTCAGGAAAGCATGCGGTACTCGTCATCGACACACATGGGGCTTTAAGGGTGAAACATCTGAGAGATGCGATCCTCATTTTCATCAGCCCTCCTAGTTTCGAAGAGTTGAGAAACAGGCTCTTTAAAAGACGCACAGAGGATGAGGAAAAGATCCAGGAGAGACTTCTCTGGGCGAAAAAGGAGATCATGATGGTGGGACACTATGACTACCACATCGTGAACGACCATTTAAACATTACCTACCAACTCCTTCGCAGTATCTTTATTGCAGAGGAACACAAAAGGAGATAACGACATGTCACTCAAAACAAGATTAACCAATGAGCAACTCAATCAGCGGTTTGAAAATCCATTTGCTCTTGTCAATTATGCGATCCAGCTCGCGACGACGCGGGTCCGTCGGGGAGAGGGTTTAGATACGAACCCCGCTGTCGATGTTCTGGAATTGATTGCCAAAGGTCAAGACCTACTCCAAGATGATGATGATGATGATGATGATGATGATGATGAGGAAGAGGAAGTAGAAGTTGTCGTAGCGTTAAATTCACTCTGATCTATGAAAAAAATCCTGATCACCTCTGCACTGCCCTATGCCAATGGCCAATTGCATTTTGGCCATATCGCTGGGGCTTATTTGCCTGCTGATGCCTATGCCCGCTTTGAAAGGCTCCGCGGTAACGATGTCCTCTATATCTGCGGCTCGGATGAATATGGAGTCGCCATCACTTTGAGTGCCGATTTGGCAAAAAGGAGCCCTCAAGAGCATGTCGACCATTATCATCAGGTGATCAAACAGCTCTTCAACAATCTGGCGATTCAGTTCGACCACTATTCGCGTACGACCTGTCGTGAGCACAAACCCTTGGTGCAGCAATTCTTCTCTGATCTCTTAGCCAATGGTTATGTCGAAGCGCGCAAAACGGAGCAGCTCTATTCCATCGCCGACAACCGCTTCTTAGCGGACCGCTATGTGATGGGCACCTGCCCCCGCTGTAGCTTCGAGGAGGCGAGGGGAGATGAGTGCCAAAAGTGTGGGGCTGCCTATGAGGCCACCGATTTAAAAAATCCTCGCTCCAAGATCTCAGGAGCCCCTTTAACCTTGAAAAAGACCACTCACTGGTTTCTGCTGAGTGACAAATTTAAAGATCGGCTGGAGCCCTTTCTGGCATCGAGGCCTTGGAAGTCCAATGTGACCCATTTTGCGAAATCCTACATGGATGACCTGCGTCCCCGTTCGATCACGCGCGATCTCGAATGGGGCGTTCCTGTACCTCTTCCTGAGGCGCATGGCAAGGTCTTTTATGTCTGGTTCGATGCTCCTATCGGCTACATCAGCGCCACCCAAGAATGGGCCAACAAAAGCGGGAAGCCAGAAGCTTGGAAAAATTACTGGACTGACCCCAAAACCCACTATGTGCAGTTCATGGGAAAGGATAACATTCCTTTCCACGCACTCTTCTTTCCAGCCATGATTTTTGGGCAGAATCAGCCCTTTAAAATGGTCGACGATCTGGTGGCCAATGAATTTTACAACCTCGAGGGGCGAAAATTTAGCAAGTCAGAAGGCTGGTATATCGATCTTGACGACTTCTTCAAGCGTTACCATGCAGATCAGATCCGCTACGCCATAGCCTCAAATGCTCCTGAAACAGGTGATTCCGAATTTACCTGGAAAGATTTCCAAAACCGCAACAATAGCGATCTCGTCGGCAAATTTGGCAATCTAGCCAACCGCGTGCTTGTCTTTGTCCAAAATCAATGTGGAGGGCGCATTCCGGCCTTTCATAGTTTCGATGAGGAAGACCATCGCTTTCTGAATGAGATCAGCCGCCTGACAAAAGAGATCGAAGAGGCCTATGCCTCTTATCGCTTGCGTCGAGCCAGTCAGCTAGTGATGGAGTTAGCGCAAACGGGCAACGTCTATTTTGATAAAAAGGCGCCCTGGAAAGATGCCAAAGAGAGCCAGACACGTCCCCAGATGGAGACCACGATTTCTCTATGCCTCTACTGCTTAAAGGCGCTCGCCTGCACCTCTTTCCCTATCATTCCTGATGCCACTGCGAAACTCTGGCAACTGCTCGGCTTTTCGGGGGTGCTTTCAGAAGCACGCTGGGACAAGATCTTAGATGTTTATCTCGAACCTGGCAGACAGCTGCCCAAACCTTTTATTCTATTCCAAAAAATCGAGGACGATGTGATCGATCAAGAGATTGCCAAATTGCAAGAAAGACACCAAGTGGCCACTCAGAAACAGCTGCCGCCATTCCCCGCAGTGAAAGAGAGCATCACCATCGATGACTTTAGCAAGATCGATCTGCGAGTGGGGCTAGTCCTCAAGGCTGAGAAGCTGCCCAAAAGCAAAAAGCTGCTCAAACTCGAGGTTGATATCGGCGTCGAAAAACGGACCGTTCTCTCGGGCATCAGCCTCCACTATACTCCCGAACAGCTAGTCGGTAAAAAGGTGATCGTGGTGGCCAACCTGAAGCCAGCGACGATCATGGGTGTAGAAAGTTATGGCATGGTCTTAGCCGGGAGCATCGACAGCAGCCTCGAGCTGGTGACTCTCCAAGATCTGCCTGCCGGAGCGATCGTTTCTTAGGAATTTTAAAAGTCCCGTATGCCGTTTTTTAACATCGTCATTGGAGACGGCAATCGCGATCGCTTTTCCTGTTCCGACAAGCACAACCAATCTTTTTCCGCGCGTCACTGCTGTGTAGAGCAAGTTACGGTGGAGCATCATGTAGTGCGTCGTGTGGACCGGGATGACCACACAGCGACATTCGCTCCCCTGATATTTATGGACGGAGGTGGCATAGGCCAGAACGAGCGCATCGAGCTCAAAGAAGGGATATTCGACCGGCCTTCCATCAAAGGTGACTGTCAGAATTTGCTCTTCACGGTCGATCTTGCTGACCCGTCCGATATCGCCATTGTAGACCTCTTTATTGTAGTCATTGCGCGTCTGCATCACTTTATCGGAGAGGCCAAAGCGCTGCGCTCCGTGGATGACCACATCCTCTTGGGGATTGAGCACCTTCTGAAGCACTATGTTGAGATTTTCAATCCCAATGGCGCCCCGTTTCATGGGAGCGAGAACCTGAATATCTTCGATCGGATCGAGGCGATAGCTTTTTGGCAGACGCTCGGAAACGAGGGAGACAATCTGCGTCAGCGCCTCCTCGGGCTCTTCCGCTTTTAAAAAGAAGAAATCGCCCCGAGGCTCTACGGTGAGGTCAGGGAATTCGCCGCGATTAATTTTATGGGCGTTGGTAATGATCTTTGAGCCTGCTGCTTGGCGAAAGATCTCTGTCAGTTCGGTGACGGGGAGGATTTCACTTCCGATCAGATCCCTCAACACAGTCCCAGGCCCGACGCTGGGCAGCTGGTTGATATCCCCCACCAGCAAGACCCGCGCATGGCTTGGAATCGCTTTGAGGAGATGGTACATCAAGCTGGTATCGATCATGCTCGCTTCATCGATCACGATGAGGTCGCACTGGATCGGGTTTTCCTTATTGTGCCTGAACCCTTTTTCGGTGAAATCATATTTGAGAAGGCTATGGATCGTGAGAGCTTCCCTATGCGTGATCTCACTCATCCGTTTGGCTGCCCGGCCTGTAGGGGCTGCCAGAACAATCTGGCGGCTCAACTTCTCAGTGATGGCCAGAATCGCTTTAGTGATCGTGCTCTTCCCTGTCCCAGGCCCGCCCGTGATGATGTGTAATTTATCGCTCAACGCATGCTTCACAGCCTCTTTCTGCTGCTCAGCCAACTGGATATGAAGCTTCTCTTCCGACCAGGCGACAGCTCTTTCACAGTTGACCTCTCTTAAACGACAGCGGGCTCCCTTCAGCCGCTTCAGCTCCCTCACAATGCCCTGTTCGCATAGCCAGAGCCCCTTAATCCAGAGAAATCCCTCCTCCTTCACAATGCGCTGCTCAGTTGCCAAAGCATCGATGCGTCCTGTGACATCGACTCCCAACATCTCCTGAGCCTTTTTGCAAAATTCTTCCAGTGGATAACAGGTATGACCCTCTTCAGAGAGCTCTAGAAGCGCATGTTCGATCCCTGCATCGATCCGCTGCGTCGAATCCTTCGGAATCCCTAGCTTCTCTGCAATCGTATCAGCGCTCTTAAAGCCGATCCCTCGAATCTCTCGAGCCAGCACATAGGGATTCTGCTGAATCGTTTCGACTGTCTCATTTCCATAAGCTTTATAGATCTTCTGCGCATAGGCAGGGCTCACCCCATACTTCTGCAGAAAGATCATCACCCCTCGGATCGCCTTCTGCTCCTGCCAGCACTTTTTGATCCTCTCTACCCGCTTTCCCCCGATCCCCTCCACATCCAAGAGCTGCTCCGGCGTCCCATCGATCACTTCGAGCGTCTTCTCCCCAAACATCTTGACGATCCGCTCGGCGTAGACAGGGCCGATCCCCTTGACCATCCCCGATTCCAGATACTTCTGGATCCCCACCACATCCTGCGGCTTCTCAACCGTGCACTCCTTCACCTCAAACTGCATCCCATGGGCCGGGCTCATCTTCCACCCCCCCAGCAGCCTCACACTCTCCCCCGGCTGCACCGCCGGCATCACCCCCACCACCGTCACCAGATCATGCTTTTTCGGCATCTTCAGCCGTGCCACCGTAAACCCATTCTCCTGGTTATAGAAGGTGATCCGCTCGATGTAGCCAAAAATCTGCTCCATAGTGACCACTATATCTTCTTCACTGGTTAACCCAAAATATAAAAATGCTACCCTTAATAGCATTTTTCAATGTAAAATGCCATTTATGGTAGCAGATTTCAAATACCTTCCTCGGAAAATGAATCCTCCAAGAGGAAGCTACTTTCTTTTAGGTCCTCGGGGAACAGGAAAATCGACTTGGCTCCTCCATCAATACCCCCAGGCAACCCGGATCGATCTTCTTTTAGGAGAAGAAGAGAGACGTTTTAGCGCCTACCCTGAAAGAATTCGCGATATTGCGGCCAGTTTGTCAGAAGGTGAGACTCTCATTTTAGACGAGATCCAAAGGGTCCCTCAGCTTCTTCCCGAGATCCATGCTTTGATCGAGGAGAAAAGAGGCATCCAATTCATTATGACGGGGAGCAGCAGTCGTAAGCTGCGCAGATCGGTCAGTGACCTTTTAGGAGGGCGAGCCCTTCTCAGACAAATGGGCCCCTTTATGGCTTCTGAGCTTAAAGATCAATTTTCTTTAGAAAGAGCCCTTCAGACAGGGCTAGTTCCCTTAATATGGGAATCTTCCGAAGCTGCTGCTCGTCTCCGAGATTATTTGCATCTCTACTTGAAGGAAGAGGTTCAAGCAGAAGGGTTGGTGCGTCAATTTGGCGACTTTTCCCGATTTCTAGAAGTGGCTAGTTTTTCACACGCTTCTCTCTGGACCTCAACAGATATCAGCAGAGAATCTAGCGTCAAGCGGTCCACGGTCGATAATTACCTGGGGATTCTCGAGGACCTTTTGTTAGCCTTCACCCTTCCCGTTTTTACGCGTAGAGCCAAGCGTAGATTAGTGGCCCATTCGAAATTCTATTTCTTTGATACCGGTGTCTACCGGATGTTACGTCCACAAGGAATCTTGGATAGTTCTCAAGAGATCGAGGGTTTAGCTCTTGAGGGATTGGTCGCTCAACACTTACGCGCTTGGGTTTCAGCGCAAGTTGAACCTCATTCGCTCTCGTTTTGGAGAACTCAAACGAAGTTGGAGGTTGACTTTGTCATCTATGGACCTCGAGGTTTTTGGGCCATTGAGGTCAAGCGGAGCCCAAATCTTGGCCCCGACGATCTCCGCTCCATGGCTGCTTTTAAGGAAGAGTATCCAGAAGCCAGCTGCTTTTTCGTAACCCCTGTCAAACGTAAAGAAATCTATAGGGGAGTTCCCGTTATCCCCATCGATCAATTTCTTCTCAGCGTTGACCCAGAAAACTCACTTTTCTGATAAGTTTGAGCCTACTCTATAAATCTTGGCTCTTTGGGCAGTTTCAACGATTAACTTCCCATCAGGTAGCTTGCTGAAATGGTCCCGAGTTGCCTCGATAGTGACAAGGCCGTTTGGAGAGCGATCGTTGCGTCTCAGTATGGCAGCTCCGTTGTTAATTCATTTTCCCCACTTGTCGATAGAGGCCTTCTGACCTGGAAGGAGGTGATGCGATTCGCAGAGATACCCCACTTTCTTCAGCGGATTGAGGCCCAGCTTCGAAACCACGATGTCAGTTTTATTCAAGAAAATAACCCTGAAATGGCAGCTCTGAGAGGGGGCTGCATTCGCTGAGTTTCCCCGTATATGGATGCCGCAGTTTAAAGTGGCTCGCAACGGCGTCACCTTCTCGATTCGCAATTGTTCTCATGTGCTGATGCAAGAAGGTGGCGTTCAACGATTGCTTCAAGGAGAGGAGGGTTCTTTTTTAACTCATCTATCCTACGATGGTCGGAATCTTTATGGTTTTCGCGACGATGGTTTTGTTGTGCAATGGGATCCCGCAACTGGACTCTCTAGCAAATTGGAAACGTCTGTTACTCAAAATCACCCATTAATCACAAAATGGAGACAAAGCTTTAGAGCAGGTGCTCATGGACCAGAACGGTTTTGCCAGCGATTAGAGGCTCAAGATGGCTTCCTTGTGATCAGTTACGGTTTATATCATTCATGTCCCATCTTCGAAGTGAGGGATTTAGCAAAGAACACCTCTCAGATTTTTGAGGATAGCGATATAAAAATTCCGGAGAAATTGCTGATTCAAGATAAAAAACTCTATATGTTACAACGCGATACCATTCTTGTTTGGGATTTAGCCTCATCAACAAAGGAACGTCTGATTCCAATTGATATAGATCCTTCTGAATTGCTTTGGGATTTTGCAGTCAGCAAAGAGAGAATCTGTGCATACACTTTTGGAGGGAAGCTCTATGTCATGAATCGTGCGGATGGCAGCCAAACAAGCCAGTTCAATATGGGAGGTCCTTTTGCAACAGGTACAATCATACTGGACCATTTATTGATCGTGTGCTCCCTCGCCACAATTACAAGTACACTCACCACAATTACAAGAGTAGAGCAAGGTATCTCCCTCTTTGATTTAAGAACCGGAAATCAGTTGACCCATCTTTCCCCAATTTATGACAAAAATGGCTATGTTCTGCCAACAACACTTGAAAACCTCCTCCTGCAATGCAAGAAAGCTTTAAGTGAAGAAAATGGATTAGCGATTCTAGACCCCTTAAAAAGCTTTTTTCAAAGATTACTATCCTAGAAAGACATAGATCAGGGTTCCGCCAACTCCTCCGATGGCTCCGCCGGCCATAGCACTCAAAATGATCATAGGGGTTTCCTCCGCCTTCTGAATAGCGTAGGGAGCCACTCCGAAGCGGTCTAAAAAAGGAGTCACTTTAGCATTTTCATAAAGCAGTGCTTTCATAGCTGCTGCTCCTAGCACAATACCGATGAGAGCTCCACGCCCAATCGATGAGATGGGATGATCCTGAATGGCGGTATAGGTTAGTGTAGCCAGGGTAAGCCCTGCCGTTATCCCTGCTCCCCAAGTGATTGCTTGACTGGACATCTCATTTCTCCTTCGTGGGTGGGGATGCAGTTAAAAGGTTAGAATTATAGTTACAGAAGGCAATTTCTGCAGCTATTTTTGGATGAGCTGGTTTGGGTCGATTTGGAGGCGGAGCTGTGGTTTGTCAAACCACTCGGCAGTGATGGTGCCGGCTTCGATTTTTTGAAGGGGTTTGGTGACTTTGAAGAGTTTTGGGGGATCGTCGTGAAAAAATTTGACGATCCAGAGGGAGTAGTTCTCTTTGGCTTGGTTCATGCGGGCGGCTTCATCTTCGGAGAGGGAGACGGTGGAGAGGAATTGGCTATCGGGTTCTTTAGATTTAGCATCGAGATATTTGGTTTTTACGAGGGTGTCGCCTTTGAAGTAATCGATTTGGAAGTCGTAATTGGCAAAAGATTCGGTAGGGAAATTGACCCAGCGGACTACTTTGCGGTCCCAGGGGGATGTATCGGGATAGCGCTTGGTCGCTGTTCCCTCTCCACTTTCTTGGTATTTCCGAACATAATAATTAAAAACTGCCTCCTCAGCTAAGCGAGAATAGTTAACTACAGATATTGGACGGGGTTTGTGATCGAAGCTTTCTGCTGCAAATTTTTTGTGGGGGCTGGCACTACTCAAGGAGAAGGAGCCCTGGCGCTTTAGGGAAGAGGAGGTGGCTCTGATAGGTGAGGGTGGATTGGTGGGTTTGATTGGGGAGATGTTTGGGGTGGATGGTAAGGGAGCAGGTGCAGGAGCCGCCATAGGGATTTTGAGCTGCTCTTCGACCTGTTGTGCCAGCACTTGCGCTGAGGAGTAGGTCTCTGTTTCGCCTTTGTAGCTGAAGTCGTCGGCGATCTGCTGATCTGCGGAGCTGAGGAGATGGGCCAGCTCGGCAGTGTGGCAGGGAAGTTGGAGAAGTTGGCAGAGAAGATGGGCTGTCTGTCCGATGGTGCGCGAATTCTGAAAATTCTCTCGTCCATAAAGAACATCTCCCAACTGCCAAGCAAAGACAGCTTCTCTGAAAAGATGGCCTCTGAGTTCAGTGCGCAAGTTGATTTCAGAAGCTGTGACGAAGTGAAGTTGTTCTACCTTCCGTGCGCAAGCAACAAGCGCATCTAAGGGGGCCTGTGAGGCTGTGAAGGCAAAGGGCAGACGGCGGATCACCAACTCTTTAAAAGCAGGTTCTGGTCTCGCTTCGACCTCTTCGAGCATCAAGGAGGAGGGGAGTAGGGGCTCGATTCTAAAGATGCGGCAGAGGGCAAGGTGCTCATCGACACTAAATCCAGGGAGCCTTTTCAGCAAACAGGAGGCTTTGCCTTTGAAGGTGAGGCCTTCGATGCCGTTGCCAAAGAGCTCTTTGGGTTTTTTGAAGCTGCCCTCTTCGGTGAGGAGTTGGAGATCTTCAGGAGGCTCTACAGTGGCATCTGAGCTAAGTATGTGGTGGTAGATGGCAGCCACCCTATTCTCGTTATCGCCATTGATTGGCTGATCTTGGAGGGATCGGAGCAAGCGGAAACAATCTTCCAAAGAGATCTGCATTCTGAAAGGAAAATAACTGAGCTGCTCTTCATTGAGAGGGAGATCTTCACTGACAGCGGGAAAAAGGGGAGAGACAAGCCATCTCAGACTTGGTGCATAGATATTGGGTGCACTCCATCTACTGCCTGATTCATCGGAAAAACCCTCTTGAGAATAAAAGTGGAGCATGGAGGGAATGCCCTGGTCGCGGAAAGAGCAGATCGTTTTGTACAATGAGCTGCTCTCACAGCGCTGTTTGATCGCTTCCCAGTGCTCCTTGACGATTTGCCAAAAAAGAGCACTTCCTTTGATCAGAAAGAAGTACTCGATCCAGATCACAGGGGAGAGCGTGTGTTGTGAGCGGTAACCATTTGTAGGGGCACATCCAACTGTCGAGAAAGGCACGGTATGCTGTCCTTTTGTTCCCAAGCAGGAGTTGGAGGGGGGATAATCTGTTTTTTGCCAGAGATATTCGATGTAATTGAAGTAAGGGTTACTCGCAGCGTGGGCTTGCCAACCTGTCTCTTGCAGCTCTTTTCTCAATTTGTCTTCAAAGTCGGTGACGCGCATGGAGTCGAAGAAGTGGATTTCTAGTTTTTCTCGGACGCCCAGAGCGAGGAAGAATTTTTTCCAACTGCTGAAAGTGGTTGGATCCTCCATATATTCTTCAGATAGAAAAGAGAGATGGTTTCGAGCTTGCACTGAGGCGGAAAAAAGATCCATCTGCGGCTGATAGGCTGTGGGCAAGAAGCATTCAGAGGGCCGCTTAAATTCTCCTCGATTTGTTTTGAAGAGAGGTTGATTATGCAGGATCTCCACGCATGCCTGAAAGGCTGTTTCCTGCCCCTCCACCAAGAAAAGCTGGTGGTAGAGCAGGCGCATAAGGAGGATTTTCTGTTTATCTGTTTCTAGGCTTTTGATGATACGGAGGATATTGTCATCCGTCACACGCTCATTCACCTCTAAAGCAAGAAAAAAGCTGCGTAAAAGGGGACGTTCTCCCTCAGGACATTCTTTATAGAGATTTTCAGAGAGAAAGAAGGGATAGCGAGGAGTTACCTCTCCTTGCAGAGCATGGAGAGGCTGGAGAGCGTCAGGGAGATAACATTCATGGGGAGCAGCAAACTGTCTCTCCTCTTTTTTCAGTTGGACGGGCAAGCGGAGCGATTTAAACTCTGGAGGAATCTGAGAAGCCGGAAAGTTGCGGTAAAGTACCCGTAATACACGGAAGACCAACTCCTCTGACTTCGCCCTATTTACCTCTTCGACATAGATTGCTAAGGTCGCGCTTCTGACAAATAGGTCGGTTGTTAACCATTTGCGCTCTTCTTCAGTGAGTTCTGCGCGCACTTGAGGATGGATGAGAGCAATTCTGACAAAGTCTAGCCCTTCTAAGTGGCTTTCATGAGGGAAAAAGATCGCTGTTGGCGTAAAAAGAAGCTCTTTTGATTCACTGGAAAAATGGGAGAGAAGAAAGGGAACTTCTTTGATCTCCTTTTGGAACTGCTTCCTCTCATAAAGAGCTTTAAAGTAGCGGATCAGAGCTAAACCCTGTTGCGGGTTTGCTGCGACCCATTTCACAAAGTCTCTATTCTTAATACGGGCCACAATTTTATCCCAGGAGTAGCGAGAAACGCCGAATCGTTCTAATAATGCAAAAACTGCATTGGGACAGCTTCTGAGCACCGATTTTTTTTCAGTAACGCTTCCAAACCGACTCACAAAGCTCCATTCATCGATCACCGCCTCGTGAGGCTTAAGAACTCCTTTGAGCTGAGCAGGGAGAAAAGCCAGGCTTGCCATAGCCCTTTCGGCTCCCTTTACGAAATGGGATCTATATTTTTCGACATTGGTATCAAAAGTGAGCTGCTGAGGGTGAGCCAGAATTGTGAAAAAATGGTCGGGATAGCGCTTGGCAATGTAGGCATAGAAATGAAATAAGGTTTCCCCAATGCATTCAAAGAGATATTCATTGAAGGGATTATCTTGCTGCAGCGATTTGCGGCTGATATCTAGAAAAAAATGGCCATTGAGAGGTACAGGGAGCCCTAAAGAGACCTCTGTCGGCAGGTAACAATAGATGCGCTCTCTTTTTGCAACCCCATTGTGATCGAGTGGGTGAATAAAAGCGATCGGGGTCGTTTTCATCTCCTTGTAGCGGGCAGGAATGCGACTCTCCTGTTTTAAACTTGCTTGAATTTCGGCAGTCAAAGTGAGAGTTCGCTTATAGCGCAGCCAGCGCCCTATCACCTCTCCATTTTTGGAAAGAGCGTAGCTTTCCGTCTCCACTTCGGGATCGCTCTCTTCTGATGGGGGATCGTCGGAGGAAGCCCCCACATAGATAGGTGCTTTTTCATAGCAGACCTTTGAGGGAGTCTGTGAAACCACTTCGAAAGTAAGTCTCTTCAACCGATGGAGGAAGAAGAAGACCTCTGGCGCTTTCTGGCTGTAGAAGTCATTCAAATGGAGAGCGATTCGGTTCCCGGGTCGGTTGAGGGGGATCACAAAGTTCACCCTTTCAGGATCTAAGCGATATTTCTCGATCAATGGCCCTGGAGGTGTATAAAGAGGGCAAAGTTCCCAGGGAAAGTCAGCTTTCCCATTCCACTCCTCTGCATGTTTGTCAAAACGGAAGGAGTATCGGGAGAGAATCATCACAGCATCAGAGTGATTAAAGACACTTTTGAAGCCAACCCCTTTGTAGCCTATACAGAGGGCATCAGCCCTTTTGGCGCTATCTTTGCGTTGGCTGGTGCTGATCGTTTTGATATCTTCTTCGTCAAAATGCCTACCTGAATGGGAAATCACGAGGGCATCTTCATGCAAGACAAAAGAGACATCGACCTCCCTTTGATCACCTGAAGCCGCATCGCACGCGTTCTGAATGAATTCATAAATAAACTGGGGACCATTCTGGGCTTGGACAATTTCATCCAGAGAAGAGCTCGACGTCTCGAGCTCCTTCATTTTCTTTGCAGATAGCTCTTCGATAAACTGCCGCTGGGGATCAGATAAAGCGAGTTGAAACTCACCCATCCTCTCCTCGCTACAGTTACAGATAGCATGAGGGATAAATTGAGAAATTTGGCTGTAAGACCAGTCGTCAGGGATTCCCTGAATTTTTTCTCGAGCGACAGTATAGTGATTTTCACCCCGTTTCAGTGAGGCATAGAGCCGCCCACTCTCCGCATCAAAGTGAAAGAGCACCGAGAAACCCGTTTGGCTGCCAGCAAAACGTATCTCTTTGGGCTGAAACCCTACTTGAGAAAGGGGAGAGAGAGCCATAAGCTTAAAAAATTATCACTGTCGAAAAATTAGTTCAAGCTCATCTCCATTTGATAGCATCAAAGCTCTCAAAATGAGAAAAATGAATGCATTAAAGCTTTCAAATTTGCATTTTTTATGGCTTTTTTGCTATCATAAATTTATGAAACAATTACCCATCGAGGATAGTATCATTCAAAGTCTCCTTGAAAAGGGAGTCGCCCTCAGTAAAGAGCAGGAGGCCCTCTCTTCTGGATCGGTTATTCAGCTGATGAGAAGGTATTTAGGGATGACACAAAGGCAGTTGGCCAAGCGAGCTCAAATTCCTCAATCTACCGTAGCAAGGATTGAAAAAGGAGTTACTCAACCAAATGTGACATCCTTGCGAAAGATTTTTGCTGCTATGGAGTGTGATATCGCCATTTTACCTCTCCCTCGATTTAAAAATGTGCATGAATTACTAAAAAAACGGGCAGAAAGGATCGCAAAAAAACGAATCAAGTATCTTGAGGGGACTATGGCTCTTGAAGAACAAAAACCTGAAAAAAAATGGAGAGAACAATTGTTAAAAAGCGAAATCGAACAATTGCTCAAAACTCCATCAATTTTGTGGGAAGATGAAGGCAACTGATTTATCAAGCCCCGTAGAAGGCGCGACTCCTCTAGATGACATCTCTGGTTTAAAGCTTTCTTGGGTTAACACCCAACGGCAATTAGACGGAGTTGAGGCAGAGAATATTCGTTTAGCTCAGAATCTTTATCTAGGAAAAAAGAGATCTCCCATGCCTCAATGGTTTACCAAAAAACACATTGATTTGATTCATAAAGCGATGTTTGGAAAAGTCTGGAGTTGGGCCGGCAAGTACCGCAAAACAGAAAAAAGTGTGGGTGTCCAGGCTTATAAAATTCCCTTCGAAATGGCCATGCTAGAGAATGATATCCGATTCTGGTGTGAAGGGTCTTTTACTCCCATAGAGATCTCAGCAAGGGTGCACCATCGATTAGTTTGGATTCATCCCTATGAAAATGGAAACGGACGCCACGCTAGGTTCATAGGTGATATGGTTCTCAAATCTTTGGACGAAAGAATAGTTCTTTGGCCTTCGCTAAATGATCATGGTCAGGAACGCCAACTCTACATTCAGGCTTTGAAAGAGGCAGATCATGGCGATTTTGCACCTCTCATTTTGCTCCTTAGTAACCACCAGCGCTAAAAAAAAGCCATAACTCCTTGAGAAGCAGGATAAAGTCACAAAACAGACTAGTCTTATCTGAGAAAACGGGTGATATCAGCCAGCAATGTGGCGCTGCCATTTGCTGTCGCCTGGATGTGTAAAAAACCGTTGTGGCCAAATTGAGGAGCAGCCATCTCGCTGGTTTTATCAAGCGTGTAATCTGATTGAGTTTGATAGGCATTTTCAAAATGGTCGATCAATCTAATGGTTTGATCGCCTGCTCCAATGATCCACCCCATCGCCGCGCACTTCCCGTAGCGATAGTATCTTGAACAAATGAGCTTTAGCATATTTTGTCAAATAGCGTGTCGCTGTTGCTGCCCCCAGAGGCTGTGAAAAAATCGATCAATTAGGCCCGTCGCTGAGACCCTCGGTTGGCACCTCGGTCTCAGGCGCGGGTGGGGGCGCCGAAGGTCGCTCGCGGCCCTCAATGGGCCGCTGCCACTCTCAACGGCGCCAATTGCTGAGCCTCTGATATCTTCACAGGTAAAAGCTTTCCTGGAGCTATTATGGAGCCCCAACAACCCTATTCAGGAATCTTCTCTTCATGTGCAAAGCCTCATCTGAGAAGCCCCAGAAGGACTCAGATAGAAATAAGATGATCAGCATTAGATGATCTTCTGCCGAGTGACCACAAAGCACGTTTTGTTTGGGGTTTTGTAGGACAACTCATATCTTGGCACTGTTTTAGGTAACATAAAGTCAGCAGAAGGCAAAGCAGGTCATCTAAGGAGTGGCTCGGCAATTGGCGCCGTTGGGAGTGGCAGCGGCCCATTGAGGGCCGCGAGCGACCTTCGGCGCCTTTCCCCCGCGCCTGTGACCGAGGTGCCAACCGAGTGTCGCAGCGGCGGGCCTAATTGATCGATTTTTTTCACAGTCTCCCAGCGCACTAATACCAGCTGATATAGCCATAAATTCTCACCTTGGTTTGCGATTGAATATTAATGCAAAAATTTTAATTATCTCATCTTTAAAGACAAGATCATTTTAAAAAAAGTTGCCGTGGAGGCCTGGAGGGATGGTTTGGGGGACTGCGGCGCGGGCGATGGGGGAAAAGGTTTGCGCATCGAGAATCAGGAGGGAGGAGGGGTGGCCGTGGAGCACTGCCAAAAGGAGGCCTTCGTTTTCTGAGGTGGAGTTGGGGGAGGAGACGAAGATGGGCTCTCCTGGGTGGCTTCCAGGCTCAGACCAGCATTTTTTTTCGCGGGTTTGAGTATCTAATTGATAGAGCGTGCTGCCTTCGAGATCGGTCAGATAGAGGTAGCGATAGGGGCGGCCATCGAAGGCGCTGTTGATGCGAGGAAATTCGACAGAGGCTTGAAGGAGCGTTTGAGAGGAGATGGTCTCGTTTTCAAGTGTGAACCGTTCAACCTGCGTCTGTGGCTCCTTTTGGGGGGTGGCTTGGCGGCCATAGGTGGCAAGGTCAAAGACAATGGAAGGGTCGTCATAACGGACGAGATCGATCACTATCTGCCATTTTCTTCGTAGCCATTGGCATGGTGGAAGGCAAAGAAGGGCTTTGTGGTAGGTGCAGAAACAACTTTTCCTGATTTACGGTCGATCACCAGAAAGCGGGTACCGCGCTCCGGCTTCCACTGGAAATTATGGATAAAGGCTCTCCCCTTGACGAGAAGATCGAGGGGTTTGACCACAAGGGGAAATTCCACCAGAATGACAAAATTTTCTGTGAGGGCGAAGCTGTGCATGTATGCCGGCTCTTCAACAGGAATTTTTGCGAAGAGGTGCTGTTCCGCTTTTTGTCCAACTGTATAAATGTTGTAGCTGCTTTTGTGGCCATAATCGATCAGGTAGTTGATGGCCATGTTCCCCTCAACATGGGGGTGGGCCGATTCCCAACAGTTGCCATGGGGAAGCTGATCTTGAAAATCGACCACTCCCAATGTCTCTAGAGTTTTCGGGTCAAAGCGGACTGACAGGGGGATTTCAGTAAGCGCCACATAGTGTTCCGCCAACTTCGCGACGTTGACATTGGCATTTGGCAGAGAATGTTTTCTTGGAAAAAAGTGGGTGAAGAAACGTTTGAAGAGCGAACGGCACGGGTCAGAAGCGAAGCCATTGTAATCCATCTTCCCCCGCTCAAAAACTTCCCTATAGGCATCTGTCCGCAAAAAACGATTGCTATAGCTCACCCTACCGCGATCAAACGAAAAGGCATGAAGCATCGCCAGCCCATCGAACCAATGCGTAGGTCTTTGGCCATTCAACTCAAAGTCAACTGGCCCATTTCGAATCAAAGTCCCATGCAGCCACTCAGGCACCCTCCCCTCAACTTTGAGAGGCACTCCATTCAGCTCTTTGGTGACATCAGGAACAAGTTTCATCAGCTCAGACGATACTTGACAGTGACATTTTTGTCCTTCGCGTTGATGGAGAGGTCAAAGGCTTCGACAGAGCCAATTTCGATAAGATGGTTGACGTGAGTGCCTCCACAGGCCATGACAAACCTGTCCCATTGAATGCCTCTCAAGCCGGAGGAAAGTTCAGTGATTTGAATAGCACAATCGTGCGCAATCCATCTGTTTAGTTCAGGCTGAATGGTTTTGAGGAATTCTTCTTTGCAGGCTTCGAGGTCGCCGACGAACTTGAAGCGGACATAGCCATTTTCGGGATCATGGTTTCCTTGGAATGGCTCTAACCCTGAGAAAGCCATATGAACCACTTCTGCAAGCAGATGTCCTGCGGTGTGCATCCGCGAATAAAGGGATCGAACTTGGGGATTAACTTCGAGATTCACTCGATCGCCTACTCTGAAAGGAAGCAATTGTTTTTCTTCAAAGCAGTGGAGAATTGAAAACTGGTCGAGCCGATTTTTGTCCAGAATCTCTTTATGTATATAGCTGACATCGATTCCATTAATTTTGCCCTGATCAGATAATTGTCCACCACCTTTTGGATGAAATATGGTTTCATCGACTTGAATCCATTGGTAGTTTTTCTTGTTGATTTCGCTCGCCCCGATTTTTGTGACGACCGCTTTGTGATTTAACGGTGGTTGAGGTTCCATATAAAGCGCTTTCATGACTTCTCCTAGCTGAAGATAAGTTTTAAACTGAGAATCATGAGGAGAGCCCCCATGATCCGGTCAATAGAGGTGCGGAATTTGCCGATCCGGTCCATCAATAGTTTCCCTGTCAATAAATAGGCGAGGAAGAGAAACCAAATCAAAGAAAGTGACCAGTTGATGATGGCATAGCCGAACTTTATGGCTGTTGTGGTGTCAGGGGTAATAAACTGTGAGAAGAGGCTGACAAAAAAGAGAGCACACTTTGGATTCAACAGATTGGTGAGAAAACCCTGTTTAAATGCTGTGGAGGTGGTGAGGAGGGTGGAATTACCTGCATAACAGAGTTCGAGGTTTGCCTGCTTTTTAAAAGAAGAGATGAACCCCTTGGCACCGATATAAAAAAGATAACCAGCTCCTGCATATTTGAGTAGGTGATAAACAAAGGATCCCTCCTGAATGAGTAAAGCAATTCCGAGAAAGGTATAGGTCAAATGAATCACAAGGGCAGTCGCGATGCCGATAGCAGTCAAAAACCCAGCCTTTCTAGAATGGGATAGGCTATTCTTGACGACGATAAAAAAATCTGGTCCTGGACTGATAGCAGCCAAGAGTGAGACAAGCGCCACGGCTGTAAAATTCGACACCATATCCATCTATTTGCTCCCTTTCTCTAAGTAATTGTAGATCGATTGTCTGGTCAATTGGAGGGCTTTTGCGATTGAAGAGATGGCCCCCTTTTTTTTGAAAAAGCCATTTCGGTAAAGATGCTTCACTAAAGCTTGCTTATCTTTGTAGGTCAGCTGGGCTGCATAGAGTCCTTGTTGAACGATCCAGCCATCGATCTCGCGTTTGATCTCATCATCATGTGGCAGGGTGGCCCCAAAATCATTGATGCCGATGACTGAATCGATATTGGAGTGGACGAAGAATTGCAGAAACTTTTGAAAATGTTCAAATTGTGAGATATCGAAATGCAGACAGCAAGCGCCAATAATTTTACCCTCTTCATCTCGAACAGCTACAGAGCTCGATTTGAGGTTTTGTCCACGGAAATTACAGCTGGTGTAGTTAACTAGCTCATCGGGAAGCGACTCTTCATCCAATAGGCGACGCATGTTGATCTCACTTGCAGATCCTCCTACAGAACGTCCTGAAATCTGTCCGTTGACAATATGGATGATGGCTCGATCCAGATCGGCAAAGTCGTGAATCACGATTTCCAGGACACCCGGAAACATCTCGCCTAAGACGTTGGCAATCTGGATATATCTCTCAAAAATAGCTCTATTGTCTCTCATAGAATTAACATTTTGTCAAAACTTTGACATTTTGTCAACGTTTTTGACAAAAAGAAGAACTCGCTTATAAAGCGAAATGTGAGAAAAGCTTTTCGTTTTATTCTCCTTCTGGGAATTGTCAGCCTCTTTGCCGATATCACTTATGAGGGGGCGAGGAGTATCACTGGGCCCTACTTGGCGCTGCTGGGGGCTACTGGTGCGGCAGTGGGCACTGTGGTCGGTTTTGGCGAATTTGTCGGCTATGGCTTGAGAGTAGTTTCGGGCTATATCAGCGACAGAACCCGATGGTACTGGACCCTGACCTTCGTCGGCTTTTTCATCAATCTCGCTGCTGTTCCGCTGCTGGCTTTGGTGGGCAGCTGGCAAGGGGCTGCGGCGCTCATTATTTTAGAGCGTTTGGGCAAGGCGATCCGTGTACCATCAAGAGACACCCTTCTCTCCTATGCCACTCGGCAAGCGGGGAGGGGCTGGGGATTTGGGATCCATGAGGCGCTTGATCAGGTGGGGGCAATTGTAGGCCCTCTTCTCATGGCGGCTATGCTCTTCTTCCAGCAAAGCTACCGAGTTGCTTTTGCCACACTCGGAATCCCTGCAGTCATTGCCTTTGTTTTTCTCATCCTCACGAAAGTGAACTTCCCCAGACCGCAGGAGATGGAGCCCACCCCTAGGGTGCATGTCAAAGGCTTTTCTCCTCAGTACTGGATCTATCTCATCGCGATCAGTTTTGTGGCTGCTGGCTATGTCGACTTTGCCTTGATCGCCTTTCATTTTAAAAAGAGTGCGACCGTCGAATCGACCTGGATCCCCTTCTTCTATGCCATTGCCATGGCAGTTGCCGGCCTCTCCGCCTTGATAATGGGTCGGCTTTTCGATCGGAAGGGAATATCGGTTCTCGCCATCGTGACAGCCATCTCAGCTTTTTTCTCTCCCTTCCTCTTCTGGGGTCATTTCTATGGAGCCCTTTTTGGAATGGTTCTCTGGGGAATCGGAATGGGATCGCAGGAATCGATCCTCAGAGCCTATGTCGCAGAACTCACCCCACCCGAAAAGCGCGGCTCTGCCTATGGCATCATGAACTTTTTCTTCGGCCTCTTCTGGGCTCTCGGCAGCGCCCTGATGGGCTTTTTCTACGACATCTCTCTTCCCGCGCTCGTCACTTTCTCAGTCGCTGCCCAGCTGATCGCCATCCCCCTGTTCTTATCATTTAAAAAGAATCTGTAATGACCTGAGCCAAGTAAAACAGAGCAGCTAAACGGGCACGAAAGCGTGTTATCTCTTTAGCTGTGGCGAGGGAGGCTTCGGGGTTGATATGTGCTTCGGTTTGTACGATGGCGTAGAGCATCCACGCCTCAGCTGGGGTAAAGAGGGCTTTTGCCCGAGCAAGGTTTTCAGATGCGCTGGGTAAACCCCTTTTAGCGATAGTTAATGAGGCTACAAATTGCATGATTGGATCCTCAAAGTGGCTTTGTAATTCTGCACTGCTCATCCTTTCCGCCACTGCTGCCATAGCATCGCATTGAAACCACGGCTCACGGATATGAATGAGAAGAGAGCGTGCTTTTGGCAAGTCGACAGGCACAAGTAGTCGGATAAGATCAATCATCAACCCTTCGCGTAGACTGTCTGCCCACATAGACAACAAAATGGTTTCGCACAATGTCAAAGTATCTCTCAACCCATTGTATTGCAACTCTGCTTCTTTTCGGGCAATCGCAAAGAGGCCCAGGACTCGTTGTGCAGGAAGCTCTTCTGGCAACCATTCTTTTATTTTTTGCAATCCTGCTTCACTGGAATCGATCTGAAGGCTGAGATCCACTGTTCTTGCAATGTCTCTTCTATCTTTACTTTCTAAAGCTAATTGAAAAAATTGGACCACCTCTTGAGGAGAGAGCAGATCTCTGGCGATTTCGAGCAAGCCCAGTAGTTGAAGAGGATGTTTCTCAGAGAGAGCTTTTGCCTTTTCTTGCTGTAAAATATCCTCTATCTTTTGGGGATCCCCCTCCAATATTTTCCAATTTAGTAGGGCAAGACCTTCTAACTTAAAGCAAGCTCCACTTTCTCGATCCACTTCAAACAAGATAGGAAAAAATTGTTGGTCAAAAGTCAGTTGTTCACCACGTGACAAGTTGCAGGGTAACCTCTTCAAAAATTTAAATGCCCGCTTTGCCTCCTTCTGATCGATCTCAAAAGACAACTTAAGAAAGGGCACAACAAATGGAGCCACGTTTTCAACCATCTCAAGTGATACTTTCATCTCCCTTAAAATGTCGATGAGCAGCTTGAATTTGGGATATTTCTGAGGGAGGGCAACTACTAGTCGATTCCATGAAGTCGATACTAACAGACAGCGGAAAAGTTTGGTGAGGGGCAATAATTCAAAAACATGACTCCATAGCTCATTGGGAAACTCTTGGGGGGCGAACTTGCTGGTAGCCATAGCGGTTGTCGGATCGGCAGCTGGTGCCGCTCCTTCCCCACTTGCAGCTTCCTGTGTCGGGAGTGATCTAATCTTTTCAATCGCCATGGGTAGTCAATTCAGCAATCGCCTTAGCTACCGGGAACATGGCGTCCATTCTTTCATTAGGTCTAGATACCCATTTGGCAGCCTCATAGGAGAGCTCGATATCGATTGGCAGAGCGACTTCTGAGAGTTGATGAAAGAGCCTCTCTATGCGTTCGCTGCTAAAGGGCCGATTAATCAATTTGGCGCGCTCAAATGCTTCTCGAACTCTTTTTTGAGCAGATTGTCGATCAGAATGAGCTTCTTTTCTAGATAAAATAATCAAACGCACAACATGAGTCAAACGCGCCGCATAAGTCAATGGATCGCTTGGAGATTCAACCTCATTCATCGATGCAGTTTCGACAGCGTCCTTCGCTAAAACAAGAGAGTCTGCACAGTGTGGTTCTATAAGCCCCAACAGAGATTTTGCCTTTTCCAGATCGATCTCTGCCAGAATGCGGACCAATTGCGCTACGTCGCATGCATCGCGTTGATTTTTCTCCATTGCACGCAGAACTTCTTCAACTTTGCCTAAAGTAGCACCAAACCATATGCTTTTGGCCTCTTTCTCCTTCCGAGCAACTCGGAGCAACTCTTTGACTTGGAGTCTTGGCTCAGGCTCAAGTTCCAGGAGGGCTTTGACTTTTCTAAAACCCTCTTCGCTGGAATTGATCAGCAGGCATACTTCGATCACTCTGAGAAGGTAAGGAAATCTGTCGAATTCATCTTTCACTCTTCTCATGGCATCTACAGCTTTTTGAAGGAGCTGCTCCCTCTCTTCAGGGGTTAGGCGCTCTCTGGCAGTTTCCAGTAAACCGAGAAGTCGATGGGGATCGGGAGATTCTGTAGTGAGAGCATATTCTTTTTCTTTTAGCACAGCCGCAGCTCTCCGTCGTGGATGGCCAACTAAGAGTGTCCAGCAGAACCGATCAAAATCATCTAAGCGTAGCTTTTGCTCTAATTCAGGATCGATTTCATAGACAACCGAAAGAAACGGATAACCCCCTAACTCACGAATCGTGTAATTCTGATTAGCTAGCAGGATAACCTTCTTAGCTTGATCCCGATCGATAGTGCCAGCCAGTTTGAGGAAGGGTACAGGCCATGGAGTTTCGCCATAATGATCTGAAGAATAGGTTTCAAATACCCAACTCCAGTATGTGGAAAGGTAGTTTCGCATCTTTAGTAGAATTGCCCGCAGTGTTTGGAAGTGCTCTTTCTTTCCGGGAAGAGAAAGTATGAGTGTGCGCCATTGAGTTGATACTGTGATGCAGCGGATGAGCTGACCCTCCGGCACGAATGAAAAAATCCGCTTTTCAATAGGCCCATTATGCTCAGAAAAATTGAGTTGAGGCAGAGCCACCGGAGTCACCGCAGCGGCATTCTTAGCAGCTGGTATGTCCGGTTGGGAGGTTCTTGGACCTACCATAGTATTATAGAGCGAACCTAAAAAAGCCATAGCACTCTCACATTGTTAATTTTAATAAAGGAAGTCTACTAACTTTTCTTTAAAAGTCAATGTCAAGCGAGAACCTGCGCGAGATAGAGAAGGGCATGTAGACGTAAGTCTGTGTCACCGATTCTTGCTGTTCTGGTATGGGAAGCTTCGCTATTGAGATGGGCTTCAACTAAAGCGATTACATGGTGAAGATTATCATGAACATGCGGTGGGGCTTGATCGACAAGCGCAATGGCTTTCGAGAGTGTCTCTTGAGCCGTAGGCAAGCCGAGTTTTGCTTCTCTTTGGGCGCTTGCGCAAAGTCCCAAAAAAAGAGAGGGTAAGGGCAAGTTTTCTTGCTGTAGCTCTGCTTTTAACTCCTCATGCTGCTCTTCGGCAAATCTAAGAGTATCCCTTACACTTTCTCGCTTCAATTTGGCTTCTTTCCGTGCAAGAAAAAGTAATCCTCCAACAATATAGTTCTCATAATTTCTATTTGATAAGATCATGCGTCTTGTATTTCTCACGCCTTCACAGGAATCGATGAGAAGACTTACCAGGAGCGCTTTTAAAAAATATGTCTTTCGATCTTTAAATCTCGGCAATGAGATAGCCATCTGGAATAGTCTCTCAACTTCGTCAGGTGGCATATAAGGGTGTCCAATTTCTATAAAGCTCAGGAGTTGGAAAGGGTCAATCGGCTTTTCAGCGAGGAGCTTTTCCTTTTCTTTCAGGAGAATCATCGCTATTTTTGCAGGGTCTCCTTCCAAGATGGTCCACTGGAGCAATGGCAAACCCTTGTCGTACTGAGTTCTCCCTTTTTCACGATCCCTCTCAAATGTCAAAGAAATTAACCGGCATTGCAATGTAAATTCTTCGATGGGCTTGATATTGGCCCGTTTTATTAGAAACTCAAAGCCACTTTTAGCCTGAACATGATCAACTTGGACTGCCAATTCGTAGAATGGGAGGATCCATGGGGTAGTAGTCCAGTTTCGGTTTAATAACCCATTTGTCTCCTTCAGAATCTTGAACAGCAGTGCGCTCTTTTTTCTATTTGGAAGAGTGATCATCAAATGGCACCAATGAGTCGAGACCAGCATGCAGCGGAAATGTTCAGTGATGGGTAAAAATAGAAAGATATGGCTCCATATTTCAGGAGGAGATGTGGGCGCCATCTTGTTGGTAGCAAGCAGGGTGATTGGGTCAGCTACTGGATCAGCTCTTTCTCTCGTTGAAGCTGATAGTAAATGGAGGATGAAACAGGTGCCATAGAGGGAGCAATTTTATTCCAAAAGAGCTTTTTTATAATTGGAATTTTCCTCTTCTCTTTTTGATTGTCTTTTCAGGCTATTTTGGAGTAGACTACAAAATAGACGCGTCTATTTTTTACTAGGATCCCAAGTAGCCGAGAGAATGAGAAGGTATTGCCAGACAAATATTTTAGAAGACCTTCGAAAAAAGATGGTCTTCATTGGTGGTCCGAGAGAGGTCGGAAAAACCACTCTAGCTAAACAGCTTCTCGATGAGTGGCCTAGGGGTGAGTATTTTAACTGGGAAGTCGATGAGGATCGAAGAGCTCTACTCCAAAAGGAGTGGAAAAGCCAAAGTCCTCTCATTGTCTTTGATGAAATTCATAAATATCCTTATTGGAAAAGATGGGTGAAGGGGGTTTGGGATTCGAGGCCGAAGGGACAAACCTATCTCGTCACAGGGTCGGCTAGGCTTGATATCCATAGAAGAGGGGGCGACTCATTGATGGGTCGCTATCACTATTGGCGCCTCCATCCGCTCACCTTGGATGAGCTGCCTGAAGGGATGACGAGCGAAGAGGGCTACTCTAGGTTATTGAAATTTGGTGGTTTTCCGGAACCCTTCTTCGCGGCAGATGAGCGGGAAGCGCGGCGATGGCGGAGAGAGCGGTTCGATCGCATCATTAAAGAGGACATCCGCGATCTAGAATCGATCCGAAACTTAGGTCTACTCGAGCTTTTTGTCGATTCCTTACGTGCCCGAACAGGTGGATTGATCACCCTCTCTAATATTGCCTCAGACTTACAAATTTCTCCCAAGACAGCCTCCGCATGGTTAAAGGCTATCGAAAAAATGTATCTCTGCTTTGCCATTTATCCTTATACAAAAAACCTTCCACGAAGCATCCAGAAGCCTCCCAAAGTCTACTTTTTTGATAATGGCGATTGTCTAGGGGAACGTTTAGAAAATCTCGTGGCTACCCATCTCTTAAAAAGGCTTCATTATATCGAAGATTACTATGGCCATCGTTGCCAGCTCTGTTACATCAGAGATAAGGATGGTCGAGAGGTCGACTTTGTGACGGTGATCGATGGTAAAGTCTGCGATCTGATCGAGGTTAAAGCTGCCGACGGCAACATCTCGACCAGCTTAAGATACTACACTAAACTGCTCAAACCAAAGCGTGCCATCCAAATTGTAGGCCAACTCGATCGTACCTTTGATCACGACAACATCCAAGTCACAACTCCCATTGAATTCTTCACTGACCCCCCTTGGAAGTCAACCCCTTCTCCTCAATGAATGGCGGGTAGCCTCCCTCAGTGAGGATCTGGTGTGTGAGGGTTTTACATTCCCCAATGAACGCTTGCTGAGCTGCTATTGGATCTGGGGAAGTATCGCGTCTTTCCATCATTTGTTGGTAATCTACACGATTGACAAGAGCCTTTTGCCAGGTAGCGTCTTGGGCGAGATAGTCGCAGTAGGCATCAAGGTTGGAAAGGCCTTCTCTGACAATTCCTTCTGCTCTTTGCAAATCAGCCTCTGAGACTGAGCTACATCTAAAGTAAAGCATCGTATCGAGAGCAATAGGGAGCTGCAGTTTTGCTTTCAGCATGATCGGATAAGCCAGATAGACCTCGATCTCATCAACGAAACGAAGTGTCTTAGCTTTGTTTCCTGCAATTTTTTCTAGCTCACTGAGTGCCCAGCTGCCATGTCCCAGTAAATAGGCCAGTCGTTTTAAATCTTGAGCTTTCAGAGCTTTTGAAATTTCATAGAGCAAATCAACATAGAGAAGAGAAAGCGCCATCCTGTCGCCACAGGTCTCTGTCGCCCCCTGAATACAGCTGAGAAAGGCCTCTCTATATTCTGCATCATTCTCCGCATAAGCAATGGCCTCATAGATCTTTGTAGCCAACTCTTTCCGTTTATTTTTGTAATCGCCAATTGCAGAAAGCCTAGAGAGCCATAGGCGAACACTTTCAAGTTTCAATTGGGTCAAACGGAGAGGCTCTTTCCCAACAGCTTGAGACAACTCTCGAAGTAGCTCATCCAAAGAACGCTCAACAGTCGCTCGCTCTTCGAACACCGAATAGTGAATAGTAGGACCTTGATATCCAGGTGCGCTTGTGATCTCTCGAAGATTATCGATAATACGTTGTGAGAGAGGATTATTTTCTAGATGAATGATTGCTTCTCTTGGAAGAGACAGAATCTCCTCTGGCAAAGAGGTGAGTCGATTTTCTTCAAGGGTTAACGATCGTAATTTTTGGAGTTGTCCAATTTGAGGTGGCAAAGAGGTGAGTCGATTGCTAGTAAGAGATAACGTTCGTAATCGTTGGAGTTGTCCAATTTCAGATGGCAAAGAGGTGAGTCGATTTTCAAACAGCGCTAACGTTTCTAACTGTTGTAGTTGTCCAATTTGAGGTGGCAAAGAGGTGAGCAGAAGAAAATGAAGGTCTAACACTTCTAATTGCTTTAGTTGCCATATTTGAGATGGAAAAGGGGGCGGCCTGAGATTAGCCAATTTTTCTAAGGTATTAGTATCTTCAAAGCATTGTCGAATTTCCTCGGCAACCTTTTTCCGAGCTTCCTTGACCCATGCTTCTAGGCCTGATTTCTGCCGATCATACTCTGATTGGGATTCTGTGGGATGTGGCTGCGGGGGAGAGGTTGGCGAAGGTTCAGGAGCTGCCTTAGGGGTTGATAGAGGGAGGGAGGCGGGAGCCTCTCGCACTTCCGTGGGTGCGGCATGGGCTTCTGTTTGTCTTGGTTCTGATTGTGGGGGAGGAATTGGAGGAGGCTCTGGCTTGGGCTGAGTGGTGGTGGGGCGTTTGATGATAGCGGTGGTAAGGCAGGCGGCGGAAGTGGTACCACCGGCTACGAACAGGATGATAGAGGGGATTTTAGTGAGGGATGAAAGGAGCGGGAAAGACCACCAGTGATGATTGATCCCTAAGCCACCGAGGCCGGCTCCAGCGGTGACAAAGCCACCCACTGTGAGAATGATCAAGATGGCAAAGAGCCATCTGTTTTGATGGAGGGTTGAGGGGAGATTTTGTTCAGATCTTATTGATGAAACAGGGTTTAACATGGAAATTAGTATACCAGAAAAATGTAAAAAAATTATTAATTTTTGATGGTGAGGAGGTCGGACCAGCGGGTGGTGAAGCAGGCGGAGCGCATGTTGCTCTTCTTCTTCCAGGGGCGGGTGGTGCCTTCGGAGGCGAACTGGAGGACCTCGTAGCCGAAGGTCTGGTTGGCGCGGTCGAGGAGGGCCATGGCGGTTTTTCGTTTGGTAGCGAGGGTGGTGTTCTGGGGGATGAAGAGGTCGGGCTGGTAGGTGTGGGCGGGGACGAGGCCGCCGAGGAGGATGCCAGCCTTCTTGTAGGTGGCGTTTTCGCGGTAGATGGAGCGAAGGCCCTGAGTGGCATAGTCGAGGAGGGTGGGGGTGTAGTCGGTGGGCTCGGGGAGGACGCTGTGGGCATAGTTTCCGGGCTCGTGGACACCTGTATAGGTGAAGACTTGGAGCCAGCTGGCGAGTTGCTCCTCTTCACGGAGCTTCTCACCACCGCGAGCAGCGTAGGTGCAGACGGCTTCGATCAGTTCGTCGAGAGAGGTGACGGGGCGGCCGAAGGAGCGGGAGGTCATGATGGACTGCTTCGCCGGAGCGACCTCTTCGAGATCTAGACAGGGTTTTCCCTGAAGCTCCCAGACGGTGCGGAGGGCGACAACGTTGAGCTGCTGTCTGACCCAATGGTCGGGGAGATCGCGCAGCTGTCCGGCAGTGTGGATGCCCTTTTTGGCTAAGAAGGTGGCAAGTCTGCGTCCAATGCCCCAGATCTCACTCGTCTCCAGTTTGTCTAAAAGCGCGTTGAGCTCACCGGTCGTAGGAAAGAAGACGCCGTTGTACATGGGATTTTTTTTAGCCGTATGGTTGGCCACTTTGGCGAGCGTTTTGGTGGTGGCGATGCCGATCGAAACGGGGATGCCAGTCCATTTGAGAACAGTTTCTCTGAGATGGCGGCAATGGGAGAGAGGATCGCCCTCTGAGACATGCAGGAAGGCCTCATCGATCGAATAGATCTCCATGTCGGGGTTGAAATGGGAGAGGGTCTGCATGACGCGGTGAGAGAGGTCGCCATAGAGGGCAAAGTTGGAGGAGCAGACGGCGACATCGTGCGCCTTGAAAAAGTCGGCCCACTGGAAGTAGGGCGCTCCCATCGGCACTCCCATCGCTTTCACCTCGGCCGACCTGGCCACGATGCATCCATCGTTATTGGAAAGGACCACGGTGGGACGGCCGATCAATTTGGGGTTGAAGAGCCGCTCACAAGAGACAAAAAAGTTATTACAATCCACTAAGGCGATGTATGGCATTGAGAGGCTGAGAAGTTGCTATGTAGTGTTCTTTATCATCCCATTCACTCGCTTCCAGATGCATATAGCCTATGGCTGCAGCAGATGTTCCACCTGGCTGATCATCATTGGCATAATAGATCCAGTTGTCCTCTACTTGAATCGCAATCCCTCCTTTACGGTGGAGAAAGTCCTCAGTGAGATCTGAAGCATGCAAAGCAGAGAGGGGCTGATGGGTGAAGGGGATGGGGAATCCGAGGAATGTCTTGGGATTTTGTTCCACTTTTAGAATGCGGACTGCGAGGCAGGCACTTTTTACAAGATCATCCTTATCTCGGAAATAGCCATTCAACAAAGCAGCCACGATGCGGAGGACAGAGCATTGAGCAAACATCTCAGCCCCCTCAGGAGTCAAAAGAGCAACCTGCTCTTCATACATGCGAGAGAGGCGTTCTACAATGTCTCGAGCGATCATCGTTAAGGAGATGGGATCGAGCCCTCGAAAAGCCGCTTTGGTATTGTGGATTTTTTTCTCATCAACATGTTCTTGAATGAGCTCAATCCCTCCTTTGAGAATCGCTTTAATTACGGGGAGAGGGATCAGTTCGAAAGCCTCCTTAAACAGCTCGACAATCTTAGAATGAGGAATCTTTTCTGCAATATGAGAAATTACTTCTGAAATAGGTTCCAGAGCGGGTTCAAGAAGGCCCATCATCTCTACAGCTCGATCGCCGACACCTTTTTCACCTCTATTGGCAGCGCGTGTCGCCTCTCCGCGAGATCTTTGGAGTAGTTTGAGGGGGCTTTGTTGTAAAAAGAGGACAACTAGGGCGCTCGAGAGTTGGGTGAGCAACGTGTCGTGGTATACCTGTTGACTGATTTGCCCACTGCCGTCGCTGGAAAGGACCCTCTCTATTTTGGGAAATTTTTCCAGTACTTCGCGAAATGAGGAGGGAAAATGGTCGACTTCTGCCCAAAAGGCGCCTTCCACTCCATGAAAGAGGGCGGCTATTTCAAAGGGGTTATCGCAGAAAGAGGCCCACTGCTTGAGATCTTGATGCAGTTCTTTATCTTTCCATTCATAAGTGAAGACTTTTTGTCCAAAGAGCTCAAACATCTCTCTCGATTGATCTCGCTCTCTCAACTGATCGGCTGTTTGGAATCCGAGATCTTGGACAAAGGGATCGGGAGTATCTTGTACCAACAAGGAATGGGTGGATTCTTCCCATCGATAGGTCGCTGACCAGTGAAGGGGAAGTCTGCCCCAACCATCAGGTTGATCGACAGGGTAGCCTGCGGCTCTCAAGTCATATACTAGAGCTGTCTTGTTATGGCGACAGGCCACATTCAGTAGCGCTGAGGATTGAAGGAAAGCAGGTTTTTTTTCTAGAGGTTTAATCTCGGCTTCATAAAATTCGACGGCTCTCTTTTCCCGAAAGGCTTGTGTAAAAAGAGGAGAGGGGTCAGCAAGTTCTTGTGCTTTGATCACCCTTTCGCTCCATAAAAAGCGTAAGAAAGGCCATAGCTTTAGCTCCTCTGCCAACTTAATCGCTGTTTTACCATTCCCATCAGGGAGGCGCACATTGGCTCCATGCCGTACAAGTAACAAAGCGCAAGGGATCGATAGCGCCTCAAGAGCTAAGTGAAGAGGGGCTTTTTGATCTGTTCGCTGTGCATTGACTGCCTTTTTGAATGTCCAGGAATATAATTTTTGAGAGAAATGGCCCAGCAGGCTTCTGAGAAGAAGATAATGACCCGAATCGGCAGCAAAATGTAATGCAGACTGCCTCTCAGGATTGGAGGGTTCTAAATCATCGGCAGGTCTCAATACTTTTCGAAGGATACGATGCTTTTCTATCTCTGGCGCTTCTTCCTCTGCGCTGCAGATATATTCTATAAAGAGACGTAGAGATCGTGCAGGCCTTCCTTCCCATAAAGGAGGAAGGTAGTCAGGAGAACAGTTCCCTAAGAGAAAAAAAGCAATAGGATAAGCCCCTCTCGTCAGAGCAAATTCAATATGCTTTTGGGAAACACGACCCTTCTGTTCTGCAAAGTGGCGAATGATGGCAAGGTGACCTCCGGCAATGGCGATAAGAAAGGGGTCTTCGTCAGAATTTAGAGGTCTCTCTTTAGCATCAGATCTATTCAGCATCTCTTTAACAAACGACTTAGCTAGGCATCTCGTTTCAAGATGCTCTAAGAGCTGAAGATGGCCATGTCTTATGGACAAGAGATAGAGTTGCCGATAGTCATTGAAATTCCCAGCCAGATGGGCGGGATCGATGAGTTTAAACCACTCCGCTGACCGAGCAAGAAGCTCCACATCCTGGATATGGAGTCTTATTTTTTGAAGTAAGAGTCGCAGAGTTTCCTGGCTGACAGGATACTGAGAGGCCAATTCTAAATAAGGATGCACTTCTTTTCTATCGTACTTATAGTCTAAATTACCCTGCACCAGGGGCAGAAGGTATTGGGCAACCACATCACCCCCATAATTCCCCATTTTCAATGCGTTTTCCAGCAAGGCCAACCAGATATCGAAAGCCTTTTCTGAGTTTTGTGCATACATCAGTGGATAAAGAGTCGAAATCACCCTCTCCTTCCCTGGACTATCCATCTGCTCTAGGGCAGTTCTCTCAAGTCCAGTCGTTAAAAATAGATCACAACCGCCGTGAGCAAGTTGACGGATGGTTTCCACATAGGATTTTCTGCAGGCATTGTAAAGGGCGAATCTACCCCTGTGATTCTTCAAATCACGCACTGTGCTGACCTCTTGCCTCTCAAATAAGAGCTCCACAAGGCGTTTTCCTTCTGCGTCTCCCACTCTATTTTTTGCAGCATGATGGAGTGGGGTATTCCCCACAGAATCTGGCGTGGAGGCGCTCACTTCTGCTTTTTTCAGTAATTCCGCAGCAATTTCTGTTAAACCAAAGTGGCAGGCGAGATGTAGCTGCGTCCAACTTTTCTTCTTGCCATGCTTACTTACCTTTGTGAAAGGGGTTGTCAGAAACAGCCCTCTCCCAATCGCAGCTTGGAGAAACCGAGTTGCACGGCAGGGGTATGCCGATTGGACATGTTGCTCTCTGATCGGTATTTGAGCGGAAAGAGTGGTGGCAAGGGCATCGTGCTCTTTGATCAATTGGAGCAAAACCGTGTCTAAGAGATTTTCTCCCTGGGGGCATTTTTGAATGGCGCGAACTACACCATCAGGCTTGAGCTGCTCAGGGTTAGGTTGTGCTCTATGCCATGCCACGAAAGAAATTTTCAGATCTTGAAAAAAGGTGCCAGTATGCTTTGCAACCCGTTCTGCGAGAGCGGAGCCGTTGATAATCCCCTCCCAGTATGATTTGTAATCCTCTGGGTTGGTAGTTGAAGGAATCGGACGCGCCATACTGTTTACACTCCACTCAGGCGATGTATGGCATAGGTGACAACCCCCCAGACCTGGAAGTCAGAGCCCTCGCTCACCTCGATGACTGGATAGCGGGAATTCTCTGGTGCAAGGAAAATTTTTCCTCCCTCGATTTTGAGTCGCTTCACAGTGAACTCTCCATTCAGAAGGGCCACCACGATTTTGCCATGGTGGGCCGTGAGCGCGCGGTCGACAACTAAAACATCTCCTGAATGAAGTCCGGCATCCTTCATCGAATCGCCCTCTACCCTTACAAAAAAGGTCGCGGCTGGGTGTTCGATGAGCAGCTCATGGAGATCGAGAGGGCGCTCGATATAATCTTCGGCAGGGGAGGGGAAACCGGCGGGGACTCCCACTTCATAATAAGGTAGAGTTTTTTGCATTTTTACCTGATAATGATTTAATCAAAAGGATGATATTTTTCCTATATGTTTCTTGGTCTGTTATTTGCAATCAGCGCCTGCTTAATCTGGGGATTGGTCTTTGTCATTCCAATCTACCTTCCCGACTTTTCGGCCATCGAAGTGGTTTTGGGCCGCTATTTTGTTTATGGGATTTTTTCACTCGTCTTGGCCTCTCGTATCACCCGTCTGCGGAAGTACACAGGGAGGACCTGGATGGTCGCCTTCCTCTTTGCTCTGGTCTCGAATCTGGTCTACTATCTGGGGCTGGTTGCCGGCCTTAGATTCGCAACACCTACGCTGACGGTGCTGATTGTAGGGATGGCTCCGATCGTGATTGCTTTCTATGGAAATTGGAAAGAGCGAGAGATCGCCTTTCGCTCACTCGTGCTCCCCTGCCTCCTAATTGGAGTGGGACTGGTTCTTATCAATGTGATCGGGATCGATTGGAGCTTTCAGGAAAGTAGTTTTGGCAAGTATCTCTTGGGGATGTTAGGCGTCGGTGTGGCGCTCCTCTCTTGGAGCTGGTATGCGGTCCATAATGCCCGGTTTCTCAAACGCCATCCCCACATTCCTGCCAATGAATGGTCGACCATCTTAGGGGTTGCGACACTGGTTTGGACGCTGCTTTTTGCCCTTATCTTTTGCACAACAAGCAGCCGTTTCTACGAGATCGATCTTGCGAAACTCTTTACCCTCTCTTCTGCCTCCTTACGCTATTGGGGAGGCGTCGGCATATTAGGAGCCCTCTGCTCATGGGTCGGCTGCTTCCTCTGGAGCCGCGCGAGCCTCTACCTCCCTGTCTCACTGATGGGGCCTCTGCTTATGTTTGAGACACTTTTTGGTCTACTCTTTGTCTTTTTATGCGAAAGGAACACGCTCTCCTTATTGGAAAATAGTGGCATCGTAGCGATTGTGGCAGGTGTATTGATGTCAGTTTTGGCTTTCCGCAGACAGCGGCTTCAAACGTAGTTAAAATCGCTCCACTGACCCAAACTAAAGCGCCTGGGGCCATCTAAGTGGTCGAGGATCTCTCGATTGTCACCATCCAAAGAAAAGCTGAAGAGATCGAGATTTTCAGCGAGGTGCTCTTTGGAGACAGCTTTGGGGATCACAGAAATATTCTGCTCGATCAGCCAGCGCAGCAACACTTGGGCTGCAGTTTTGCCCTGTTTCTTTCCAATTTTTTCGAAGAGAGGATCGGTGGTCAAGGCTCCTTTACCGAGCGAGCGGAAGGCGATCACATGGAGATGGTGCTCTTGACAGAAGTGGAGGAGCTCCTGCTGATTCAGATAGGGATGAAATTCGATCTGGTTGGCAGCGGGGAAGATCTTTTTCTCAAAGAGATCTTTTAAATGGCGGACCGTGAAGTTGCTCACGCCGACAGCGCGGATCTTTTTGCGATCGATGAGACGAAAAGCCTGTTCCATGGCTGCAGCAATGTCGTAAGAGCGATCGGGGTAGTGGAGAAGGTAGAGATCGAGATAATCGCTTCCTAGCTCGCGTAAAGTCTGGTCACAGGCTTGCTCGAGGGTTTGCTCCTGGATCTGAGGCAAGTTGAATTTCGACGTGATAAAGAGCTTTTCTCGATCAAATCCCTTGATCCCTTTTCCGATCTCGGCATGGTTCTCGTAGATGGTGGCTGTGTCGATATGGCGATAGCCCATTTCAAGAGCGGTGCGGACCACTTCGGTACACTCTTCACCGCGTAAGAGCCAAGTCCCCAGACCTACCATGGGAAGAAATATTGAAGGGGCGATTTCAATTTCTGGAATTTTTTTCATTGCGAGTAGTATTACCGAAAAGCTCTTTTATAGAAAGGGACAAGAGAGGCTAACCCCAGAAAAATCCAGGCGAAAAGATAGTAGATGTCGGCCAGAGCAAGTGTCGATGCATGGTTGACGAGGGTTTGATAGGTTAAAGCAAAGCTTTCAGATTCCCCACCAGTTAATCCATAAAAGGGGGCCACAAGTTGTTGGAAGAGGGGATTGTTCTCTGCTGTGCGCGCTGTAATTCGTGATTGGTAGAACGTTTCACGGAAAATCCAGAGCGTGATCGATAGCGAGACTCCATAGCCTACGAAGAGCGTACGGATAAAAGAAAAAACAGAGATATTGGTTGTCAAACGCTCGGGAGCCACTCCCTGTACGGTCAGAAGGGAGTTGGGTACAGTAAAGAAGGCAAAGCCGATCCCTTGGATGAGGCGGGGAAATGCTAAATGCCAATAAGAGGTGTAGACAGTGAGATGGGAGAGCCAAAAGAAGGTGCAGGCATAGAGCAGAAAACTAAAAAAGACCCAGATGCGTAGGTCGAGAAGGCCGACAAAGCGGCCCATCAAAGGGTAAAGGATGAGTGGAAAAATGCCCACAGGAGTGAGTGTCAGCCCTGCCCAAGCCGGTGTGTAGCCCAAAATATCTTGCACCCACAACGAGTCGAGCACAAAGCTAGAGAAAAGTAGCCCCAGTGCAATGCCAGTCGTGAAAGAGGGAAGAGCAAAATTGCGATTTTTTAAAAGTCTGAGGTCGATGAAAGGCTCAGGGTGGTAGAGCTCCCAGATCAAAAAGAGAAGCAGGCAGATGGCGGCGATGATAAAGAGGGTGGTGATGAAGGGAGAGCGAAACCAATCGTCGATATTCCATCGGTTCATAGCTATCTGTGGGGCGCCCACCCAGACGGAGAGCAACGCCATGCCGATGAGATCGAGGCGTTGCGTTGTAGGAACCTTTTTTTCTTCCTTCAAGAGCGCCCAGACTGTAGTGAGGCTGAAGAGGCAGAAGGGAATGTTCAGGAAGAACATCCAGGGCCAATGGTTGTTCGAGAGCCATCCGCCCACCATAGGACCCATGGCAGGGCCGACCAAGACAAAGAATCCCCAGAAGCCGACCGCCATGCTCCGTTTTTCCGGGGGAAAGTTGCGGATGATGAGGGTGAGAGAGACAGGGGTGAGAAAGCCCGAGCCCATACCCTGAACTATGCGCCAGATGAGAAGAACTTCAAACTCTTTTGAGAGACCCACACCAAGTGAGGCGCACATGAAAGTGAACAGTGCCGCCATAAAGATGCGGTAATCGCTAATACGTCTGGAAAGGTAGCCTGAAATGGCAATGCAGACAGTGCTCGCAGTCGAGAAGAGGGTGATCATCCAGGTGCCGACGTCTTCGGGTATACCCAGCTCTCCAGAAATCGAGGTAATCGCTACATTGACGATGAATCCATCCAAAGAGGTCAGAAAGGCAGATATTGCGATGGCAGTCAAGAGAAGATAGAGCTGAAAACCCGTAAGCCTCATCAGATCTCTAACATAACGGAGTATTACATGGCTTTATATAGAAATCACTAAAGGAGCTGAGAAATTCCCATTGATATCTACGGCGACGATGTAATAGATGTTATGTTTCTTCTTAGAACAAATCTCAAAGATAAGGGGACCAGAAGCAGGAACTCTCTCCAATTCTTGTGTTAAACCAGCGTCAGCAAACACAATATAGAATGCCGGTGTTGTACCAAACGTTGGGGGGCTCCAGGTCAATGTATTCTCGTAGCAGACCTGAGTTAGGAATTCATCTACCTTTTGGGATGCACTGCCGTTCGTGGGAGATTGAATCGCAATGAAGAAAGCTATTCCAAAAGGGTTCGAACCTACAGGAATTGTGGCCACAACATCATTGGTGGCCGTATTGACTGCACTGACCGTGTTGCTGCCCCTATTGGGAAAATAGACAAATGGATCAGGAGTAATAGCGATTCCCGCAGGTCCAAAGCCAACATTTGTAGTAATCGTATCGGTAACCATGTTTGTAGAGGTATTGATGACTGAAATGGAGCCGATGCCGATATTATTATAATTAGTCACATAAGCAAACTGTCCATCCGGAGTAATGGCAACAGCTACTGGAGAGGTACCGACAGGAATAGCTGTACCCACAACCATATTGGTAGTTGTGTCGATCACAGAGACGGTACCACTGCCGCCGCCGTTGTAGTTGGGTACATAAGCAAATTGACCATTGGGAGTAATGGCTAACTCAAAGGGTGTAGAGAATTGTGTAGATGAAATTGTATCTACCACCATATTGCTTGCTGTACTGATCACAGAAACTGAATTGGCACCGGAGTTAGTCACATAGACAAATTGTCCATTGGGGGTAATAGCAACACCAACGGGGTTGGTACTGACAGGAATGGTGTTGACAAAGTTGTTAGAAAGATTGATCACGGAAACAGTGGCACTATTGTAATTGGCTACATAGGCATATTGATTGTTTGGGGTAAAAGCAATTCCCCATGGCCCGCTTCCAACCCCTATGGAGCCCACAACTTGATTTGTAGCTGTCTGGATTACAGAAAGCGTGTTTCCACCAAGGTTAGACACAAAAGCATACTGTCCATTGGGTGAAACCGCTACATATACAGGGTCAGAACCTATACCTGTGGTAATTGTGTCGGTGACTGTATTGGTGGTCATATCAATCACAGACACCGACGACGCACCAAAATTGGTCACATAAGCATAATTGGTTGCGAAAGCTTGTGAGAAGCAAAAGGTAAGCAGAAGAACAGTCATCCATATTCTTTTCATTGCTAGGGTTCCTTATTTTAAGAAAAGGTAAATAGTAAATTTTTTTGGACCAACTCTCAAGAAAAATCTCTATTTAAGGTTGCACAAACTAGAGATATAGAGATTTTAGGAAGTTTTCTGCTCGGAGCAAGTGGATATGAGCCTCGACTCTTTCTCTCTTTAACTCCTTCACAACTTGGCATGCGGGGAGCTGATATTTCTCATGAAAGTAGCATAGGTGGGGACTGATGTGGTTATCTGAGACTTTCGCTTCGATGATCTGCTTGATCTGTTGGTTAGAAACTATGGCGAAGTCGACCTCATGTTTATCTTTGGTGGCGAGATAGTGGAGAGAACACTCTTCTGCTTCATAATCAGTTTTCGCGAATAGATGTTTGAGAAGGCAGAGGGCCATGAGGTTTTCAAATTGAGCTCCCGTATCCCCCTTCACAAGTCCCACATCGAAGAAATAGATTTTTGGTTCTTTAAGTAGACTTCGCGCAATATTATGGCCGAAAGGTGTGATGCGAAAAACAATATAGAGCGCTTCGAGTATTTGGATATACTTTTTAACAGTATTGGGTGAAATGGCAGCATCTTCTGCGATGGAAGTGTAGGAAATAGGCGATCCTATTCTCGAACGGAGCAGTTCAAATACGATGCGTATCGCATTTAAGTTTTGGATCTTGTCAAAATCGAGCACATCCTCTCTCAATAAACTATCGATATATTGCAACCGCCAGCGGTTGGCATCGATCAGCTCTTCGGCCAGGAAGGGTTCTGGAAAGCCACCCCTCTCAATAAAACGATCTAGGGGATAATGGAGATTTAACTTTTCGCATTCTGCAGGTGAGAGTGGCATGAGACGATGGAGGAAATAGCGGCCTGCTAATGAATCTCCCACGCGATTAAAAATTTCGAGTCGAGCACTTCCCGTTACCAAGATTTTCTGGTGGGTCGGTTTAGTATCATAGATGCCTTTCAGGAAATTCTTCCATCTGGGCATCTTGTGAATCTCATCAAGGATCAGCAATTCGGTCGAAGGGATCCAAGCCTCCTTCAAAAGAATCTTCCTATCTTCAGCCCGGTCATAATTGAGATAGAGGGATGATTTAAACTCCTCAGCGATCTGCTTGGCCAAAGTGGTCTTACCTGCCTGTCTCGGCCCTGCCAAAAGCACCATTTTCTTTCGAAGGTCTTTGACGATCGCCTGCTTCTGATACCGTTCCATACTGACTATTTTGCATGCCATTGCGGAAAAATCAAGACTTTTTCGCAACAGCTTGCAGAAAAGTCAATCGCCTCTCAGTGTTCTCTGCCGCCCTTTCGAAAAACCATCAAATGTTTTTATGAAGCCCACTCGGTGTAGCGGGGGGGCTATATAGAAATCACTAAAGGGGCTGTGAAATTTCCATTGATATCCACAGCAACGATATAATAGGTGTTATGTTTCTTCTTAGAACAAATCTCAAAGATAAGGGGGCCGGAAGCAGGAACTCTCCCCAATTCTTGAGTTAGACCAGCGTCAGCAAACACAATATAGAATGCCGGTGTGGTACCAAATGTAGGGGGATTCCAGGTCAATGTATTCTGATAACAGACCTGAGTTAGGAATTCATCTACCTTTTGGGATGCACTACCGTTCGTGGGAGGTTGAATCCCAATGAGTAACCCTATTCCAAAAGGGCCCGTACCTACGGTAATGGAAGTAGTAACAGTATTGCTGGTTGTATCAATCACACCGGCCGTGTTTGTTCCCCGATCGGCAAAATAAGCAAATAATGAATCAGGAGTAATCGCGATCCCGGCAGGAGCTCCACCTGTAAGAATTGTGTCGGTAACTGTATTATTAGCTGTATTGATGACTGTAATGGAGCTATCGCTATTATTAGTCACATAAGCAAATTGACCACTAGCGGTAGTGGCAAAAGCAACAGCTACAGGACCGAGACCTGCAAGAATAGCTGGACCTGGAACCGTATTGTTAGCTGTATCGATCACCGAGACAGTGCCATTGCTATTGTTGGGTACATAAATATGCGAACCATCAGGGGTAAAGGCTAACTCAAAAGGACCAGAGAATTGTGAAGATGTAATTGTGTCAGTCACTGTATTGCTAGCTGTGCTAATTACAGAAACTGAATTGCTGACAAGGTTAGAAACATAGACAGATTGTCCATTGGGGGAAATAGCAACACCGACAGGGTCACTACCGACAGTAATGGTACTGATGACAAGATTGTTAGAAAGATTGATCACGGAAACTGTGCCACTACCGAAATTGGCCACATAGGCAAACTGGCCGTTTGGGGTAATTGCGATTCCAAAGGGCCGACTACCTACAGCTATACTACCTATAACTGTATTAGTAGATGTCTGGATGACTGAAACTGTGGTTCCACCATTGTTAGTCACATAAGCAAACTGTCCATTGAGTGAGAATGCAACATCGACAGGCTGCAAACCGATGCCTGTCATAATGGTTGTGACGACTGTATTGGTGGTCGTATCGATCACTGAGACAGTGGGTGGACTCGCATCGTAATTAGTCACATAAGCAAAATTGGTTGCGAAGGCTTGTGTGAAGCAAAAGGCCAGAACGAACATCCATACTCTCTTCATGGCTAGGGCTCCTATTTTAAGAAAACGTAAATATTAAATTTTTTTAATCATAATCTCAAGAAAAATCTGGCTAGAGATTTTTAGAGAGGCCTGTTGGTTAGGCTTCCTTTTGGGAGAGAGCGCGAGCGTTCAGGAGGAAGTAGGTGGAGGCGGCGAGGCAGAGGGTGGCGCCGAGGAGCATGAGGCCGAGGGGGTGGAGGTAGGGGAGGATGAAAGCACCGAGGGTGGGGATGATGCAGCCGCGGAGGCCAACTGTGAGAATGTTGGTGCTGCTGAAGGTAGTGCTCTCCTGGTTTTGGGCGAAGACGAGACCTGACATGTGCCAGCTCATCTCACTGCCTGCTTGCATGATGCCGTAGAGGCCATAGGCGAGGTAGAGAAGGGCGACATGCCAAGAGGTGGAGAGGAGGAGGAAGGGAAAGAGGGCGGCGAAGAAGGTGACGAGGGCGCTGAAGTGGAAGATGGTGGTTTTGCGGAAGAGTTTTGACCAGAGGGAGGTGGTGCAGGCAACGCCGATGCCTTTACAGAGAGAGATGGCGAGTCCCATTTCGACGAATGAGAGGTTGAGGGTATCGACAAAGAATTGGGGGAGGGCGGGCTGCATGATCATGAGGCCGCCACCGCCGAGCATAAAGCCGATCTGGAAGATGGTGAAATCTTTTCTTTTGCGGAGGAGCTCAGCGACTTGTCTCCAGGGCTTGGAAAGGTGCTCCTGAAGTTTGAGGGGAGCAGACTTCGTGATAGGAACATTCCGAGGAGCAATCGAGGCGAGCAAGAGCGTAGAGAGCATCCCTAATGCCGCTGTCAGCGAGAAGAACCAGCCCCAACCCTCGGGATAGTGGTCGAGGAGGATTCCTGCCACAACAGCAATGAGGGCACTCCCCAGATAATCGATGATCGTGCCATGACCGATGAGCTGGCCCCGCTTTTCCTCAGGCAAATTGTACTTGAGAAGCTCCATCCAACTCGGGATGGTGGCTCGGCTGAGCATCATGTAGAGGCCAAAGGCGAGGATGATCAGCCAGGCCGAGTGGATCCAGGGCATAAAGAGAAAGGGGAGGTAGCGGAAAAAATTAGCGCCGACTAAATTGGCTACGATCTGGTCGGGCCGACCATGGATGCGGCTACTCCAGTAAGGGGAGAGCAGCGAGGTGGCCGGCTTGAGAGCGACGATGGCCGCCACCTGAAGCGGTGTCAGGCCAAGATTTTTATAGAGAATGAAGGCGAGCATGCTCAATAGGCACCAGCAGGGGGTGCCTAAAAGGCGAATGCCTATAAAAGCGATTTGAGTCCGCCTAGCTAACATAAGCGGTATAATCATAGACCCTTCGGAGCCGCTCTGTCAATTAAAATAATTGATATCTATGTAGGCAAGGGGCCGAGGTCGACGCCGAACTGATCCTTCCTATCTTCTGTATCCTTCTGCGTCCATTTGGTATGGCGTTGGTCTGCTCTTCTAAGTTCCTCTTCATTGACATAGCATCTGATCCTGTCACATCCTTCATTATAAAGTTCGCGCAAGCCAGCCAATTCACCACCTTCTGCATAAAAAAGAGCGGCGTGACTCTCTGGGATCGGCTTAGGGTATTCAAGATCCTCCAGATTCCATTGATTTTTGCCCCAAAAAGCGCCCCCACGGATTGTATAGTAGGCTTGTGTAAACAGAAAGAAGGTGCGGTACTGGTAGGAATCTTGTTGGGTGAGAGCTTCAGCAAAAGTACGTTTGAGACCGCCACCTTCATACCATTTCTTGAATGGTTCAAGATCTTCTAAAGTTAAGCAGAGGAGGGTAAAGCTCATCCGCATCCATGCCTTAGCGGCCGCAATCACTTCGATTTTAGACCAGGTATTAGTGGGATGTTTTTTTAAAGCTGCGACAAAATCTTTTCCGTAACACTCATTGAGCCAGGCATAGATTCCAATATTAGGATTGTTAGGCTGATGTGTACGATCGGGAGGAAGTCGACCAGCATGGAAATTGATGCGCATAAGATCGGGACGCTCGAGCTGGCCTTTAGCGAAATCTAAAGCTTCATTGGCCAAAGGAGAATAGGGTGGAATTGTAGGCAGCGCAGGCTTGTCAACCTTTACTTCTTTTACAGTTTTCTGTTCTGCTGGTTTCGGCTCAGTTTCAATTTCTGGCAGTTTTTCAACTGCATTTTTCCGCAACCGATAAGCGCCAAAACCAATAAGCGCTCCACCGCCCAGAATACCTCCTGCAGCCATGGCCCAAAGACCACTATTCCCAATCGTGTTGATGGGAGATAAGATCCACTGGGGAAGGGAAAGGTATGATTTTAAAAGCCCATCCCACCAAAACCTCCCACTCCGAGAACGACCAACGATCCCACGATGATGGCAACGATGTACCAGCGTTGGGATTTATCTTCTTGAGCTTTAGATTGACTGCAAAAAAGTTGATCCCAACAATTAGCTTCTCGCTGTACTGATGAGGGGTCCAATTCACCCACATGGGTAACACTTTGATTCACCCACATAGGTAACACTTTCTAAAAAAAAATCGCTATCATGCCTGGCTCAGGAGGTTCTGATGGCGTGGAGGTGTTGTAAAGTGGAAGAGCAAAGACAACTGTTTATCCAGGAGTTTATCAAAGGCGAAGATTCAGTATCAAAGCTTTGTAAAAAATATCACATCAGTCGTAAGACTGCATACAAATGGTATCTGCGATTTCAGTTAATGGGAGAGGAAGGTCTTAAGGATCTGTCTAGAGCTCGTCATGCTCCTAGTATACTCTATTCAGATGCACAAATTGATCTTGCAATTGATTATAAACGGCAGCATCTGACGTGGGGACCTAAAAAGATCTTAGTCAAGCTAAGAGAAAAATATCCAGATCAAGAGTGGCCATCTGCAACAAGGTTGTATGAGATCTTTAAAGACTACCATCTTGTGACCAAGAAGAGAATAAAAGGACGTATGCCAGCTACAGCACCACTGGGAGATGTAAAGAGCTGTAATGACACGTGGGCCGTTGATTTGAAAGGATGGTTTTTGACAGCAGATGGGGATAAATGTGAGCCACTAACGATCACTGATTGCTTCTCAAGATATCTTATACGTTGTACGCACCTCAGAAAGCATACCGTAGACTACGTATGGCCAATTTTGGATAGTGCATTTCGAGAATATGGCCTTCCCAATCGATTGCGATCGGATAATGGACCACCCTTTGGATGTATAGGGGCAGGGAGGCTGACACGCCTTTCAGTAAATTTGATAAAAGCTGGGGTAATTCCAGAATGGATAAGACCGGGACATCCTGAAGAAAATGGTCAGCATGAGCGATTTCATTTGACCCTTCAACAAGAAGTGGCAAGCCCACCTAAAATGACTTTGGCTTTGCAGCTCCAATCGATCAATCAATTTCATGAAGAGTATAATTTTGAAAGACCTCACGAAGCATTGAATATGAAAACCCCAGCTAGTTGTTATCAGCCTTCTCTTAAAGCTTGGGATGGGATATTGCGATCACCTGAATATGATACACAAAAAACAAAGGTGAGAAAAGTATGTCAAAGTGGTTGCATATGGTTGAACCAAAAAGAGTTTTATATTGGGCAAGCCTTAATTGGTGAATATGTAGGGCTGAAAAAAAATGCCGAAGAAGTAACAGAGGTCTATTATGGACCCATTTATCTAGGAACACTTGACCTTAGGCAAGGCTTAAAGAAACCAAAGATGAAAAAAAGAAGGTCTTAGGGGGAATAACTTCCGCCCTCGGCAGTGGGCTAAAGCCCACTGCCTTAGTTGGACTTTGAAGCTTGTTATTTAAAATTGATATGAGGGGGAGGCCCCCTCAAACTTCCCCCCTGGGTAGGTGGAATAATTAACCAAAAGTGTTACCTATGTGGGTGAATCATTTGTTACCTATGTGACCGATTGAACCGAGGGAGACTTCATTTTTTCACCAAATTTTAATTTTCTATATAATAATAGCAGAGTTTCGTTAATTTTTTATTAACCTGAGTTTTGGGTTGATTTCCCTCGCAATCAGAGGAGTTTTTCGAGATGAGCTTGGGTTTTTTTGCGAAGTTCATAGCCGAAGGCGCTATTAACGAGCAAAAAAACACAAGATCAGCCGAAAAACTCCCTGAGTGTGAGGGAAATCAACCCAAAACTCAGGTTATTAAGAACAGCAGAGGGAGTTGGTAACACCTGGGAAAAGCTGGGAAAAGTCTCGACTAAGATTTTGTCAGGTAGTCGAGGAGTAAGTGGATTGCTTTGGCCTGAACAATGGCCATTTCAGAAAGAGTCATCGACTTATTTACCGGAGGCACTGGGCTTAAGTGAAGTTTTAATTTTTCGTCATCGATCTTTTGATCGACCCATGCCGTGAATAGCGTATAAAAAGAGCTTAGGTTTTCTTTGAGATAGAGGTCCAGTTTTTGGAAAGGGGTTCTCTCGCTCTTCGGCAGAGCAAAGTAAGATTGCATAAGAATCTCGTAGAGCGCCATTTTACTTCTCAAACTGGGGCTCCAAGGGATCGCTGCCTTGGCCTTGAGATAGAGAGCATAATCCCTCACAATCTCGCCAGCAATCCGATGAAGAGTATGGCAAGTTTTGCTCAACCTGACGAGCGACATCACATCTTGGGGACAAACAGTTATGATAAGTTCTTCCGGAAGAGTCAGTAGACTTGGAATTGAAGACATAAAAAAAGTTTATCAAATATCTCATTATAAGTCAATGATTATCAAAGCGCCAGCAGCGGTGGATCTTTTGCTGATGGAAGTCGAGGGGGATGGTTTTGGTGGTGATGTCGCGGCTGGAATAGTGGGGGAAGAGGGTGGGATCGAAGCGAAAATGGCGGGAGTTGGTGCTAAAGAAGAGGGTGCCACCTGGAGAGAGGAGGCGGAGGGTTTGGGAGAGGAGCTCGGGGTAGTCAGTTTGGAGGTCGAAGAGAGTCTCCATCTTTTTGGAGCGGGAGAGGGTGGGGGGATCGATGACGATGAGATCATATCGGTCGTGGGCACTTTTAAGAAATTCGAGGCAATCGGCGCGGATGATGCGGTTTTGATCGAGATTGAGGTTATTGAGGAGGAAGTTCTCTTTTCCCCATTGGGTATAGGTGTTGGACATGTCGACACTCGTTGTGGTGGTGGCGCCTGCCAAAGCGGAGTGGACGCTGAAGGAGCAGGTGTAGGCAAAGAGATTGAGAAGGTTTTTGCCTGAGGCAAGAGAGGCGACGAGTTGACGTGTTTCGCGATGGTCGAGAAAGAGGCCGGTGTCGAGATAGTCAGAGAGGTTGACCAGAAAGCGGACCCCATATTCTTGCACGGTGAAAAACTCTTTCTCGTCGCTGATCTTTTCATACTGCTCTGTGCGGGCTCTGCGGATGCGTGTGCGCCAATAAATAGGCACTTCTCCAAAGAGGGAGAAGAGGGTCTCTTTGGCTTGCTTCTCGCGTTCTAGATGGGGATCCTCGTCGTAAGAAAAGGTGTGAATGAGAAAGCGGCCGTCGTAGAAATCGATGGCGAGAGGATACTCTTTGATGTCGCGATCATAGATGCGAAAGCAGTTTGTAGAGCTCCTTTTGGCCCATTTGCGGATGTGGCGGTAATTTTTACGCAGGCGATTTTTGAAAGGGGAGCTTTTATCCTCCCCATCATCGATTTCTGGTAGGAACATGCCTTGTAGTATATCTGAAGTTGCCCTATTTTGAGCTTCATGAAAAGAATTCTTACATTCATTCTCCTTGCAATTGTTGCCACCTCTACTGCTCAAGAAAAGAGGGTGGTGGTTGTCGGAGCCGGTTTAGCTGGGCTCACGGCAGCCTACCGTTTACAGCAGCAAGGCTATCCTGTAGAGGTCTATGAGGCACGCGGCAGGCCAGGTGGCCGCGTCAATACAGCCTACTTTGGCGATTCCTATGAAGAATTGGGGGGCAAGAATCTGCTCGATGGGAGTGATGGGCTCGCCATTAAAGGGTTGATGAAAGATTTTGGTCTTTCCTCGGAGGAGAAACAGTTCAGTGTAGGAGATGGCATCTTCTATTTTCAGAATAAGGGTTATCTGATCAAAGAGCTCACGTCGACAGGCCCTGAGCCCACCGAAGCTCTCTATCAAAAACTCAAAACACATGCCGCTTCTGCCAAAAACCTCTCAGAATTGGTTCTGCCTATCTTTCATGACAATTTTCCCCTACAAAGTTTTATCATCTTTTGTCTGACCAATTATATCGGATCGGCTCCAGAGAGGTTAGCGGTCGATCTCCCTCTTTTTTGGTACATCTATACCTTTTTCTACCATGCCCCGGGCCAAGAGGCGAAAATGACCACCTTCGAATCAGTCAAAGGGGGAAATAGTCAGCTCATTTGGCTCCTCGCTCGCAGTTTACCTATCCACTACAATAGCCCTTTAACGTCGATCGACTATAGGGAGGGAAAGATCCATCTGGTTTTTGGATGTGAGAAGAAGGTCGAAGCCGATTGTCTGGTTCTCGCTCTTCCTGCTTCGACGCTTCGGGATGTCACTATTGAGGGGGAGTGGTTTCCCTGCGATCAGCTGGAGGCGATGCACACTCAGCAATATGGGACCAATGCCAAAATCTTACAGCCCATCTCAAATCTGGACCGCTCCCTTTTCAGCTGCACCGACAGGGTAGGCACGTGGACCAATATCCCAAGAGATGTGATGACCTGGTATTATGGGGGAGAAGCGGGAATCTTTCGCCCCACATCCCTTTCCAAGGTTTGTTGTCATGATCTCCCTACTATTCAGAAAATTTATCCTGAAATCCAATTCAGCGAAAACCCGCCGACCTATATGCAAGAGGGCTTCATGGTCTCTTATGAGGGTCCTGTGGGTGTCAGTTGGGTTGAAGAGCCCTATTCCAAGGGAAGTTATTCCAATGTCTCCCCAACTCAATTTGAGATCTATAACCAACTCGTAGAAATAGACGGAGAAAAAGTCAGGCAGGCCTATCGCCCTTTCAAAGAGCTTATCTATTTCGTAGGGGAACATACCGATATTCCCTATCCAGGGACAATGGAAGGGGCAGTCCGATCAGGTGAAATGGCGGCCCGCTTAATCTCTTTAAGTCATTGAAAATGATTCTTTATTGTGTATAATTGATCGGATATGGACTCAAATCTTCAAGAGGAGATCGCTAAGCGACGCACCTTTGCCATCATCAGCCACCCCGACGCAGGGAAGACAACTTTAACTGAGAAGCTGCTGCTCTACTCAGGCATGATCCATACGGCAGGGATGGTGAAAGGGAGAAAGGGGAGGAAGGCAGCCACCTCTGACTGGATGGCTATGGAACAGGAGAGGGGCATTTCGATCACCTCCTCTGCGATGCAATTCACCTATAAAGAGACCATCATCAATATTCTAGATACTCCTGGTCACGAAGACTTTTCAGAGGATACCTACCGCTCCTTAACAGCTGCCGACTGCGCAATCATGGTGATCGATGCCTCAAAAGGGGTCGAGAAGCAGACCAGGAAGCTCTTTGAGATTTGCCGTTTGCGGGGAATTCCGGTTCTCACCTTCATCAATAAGATGGATATGCCAGGTCGTGACCCCTTTGAACTGATGGAGGAGGTCGAAAATGTCTTGCAGATCCACTCCTATGCTATGAACTGGCCGATCGGTATGGCTAAAGATTTTCAGGGGGTGGTCGATCGCTCAACTGGTGAGATACTCTTCTTTTCCAAAACCTCGGTAGGAGGTGCACAAAAAGCAGAGATTACACGCTACCCATTAGATAGTGGCGTTGTTGAGGAGAAGTTGGGGAGTGAGTCCGCACTCAAATTGCGGCACGATTTAGAACTTTTAGAGATCGCTGGAAATGTTTTTTCGCAGAAAGATTTCTTAGCCGGAAAAGTCACGCCGGTCTTTTTTGCCTCTGCTTTGACCAATTTTGGAATCGAACCCTTCTTTGATGCTTTCATCCACCTGGCTCCCTCTCCCCATAGCCGTTTGGCCAATAGGAAAGATGGGAGTGAGGTCGAAATCGATCCTGTGCAGGAGCCCTTCAGCGGCTATGTCTTTAAACTCCAAGCCAACATGGATCGGCGCCATCGAGATAGCATGGCCTTTATCCGCATCTGCTCGGGCCGTTTCGAGAGGGATTTAGTGGTGAAGCATCACCGCTTAGGGAAAGAGATCCGCCTTTCGAGGCCGCACGGTATGGTAGCAGGGGAGCGCACCACCTTAGATGATGCCTATCCTGGAGACATTATCGGCGTGATCAACCCCTCTCTCTTTGCCATCGGGGATACTGTTTCTGTCAGAGGAGATTTTACCTACAAGCCGCTGCCCCAATTTCAGCCCGAAATTTTTGCCCGCATCCTACCCAAAGAGATTGGAAAGCGCAAATCGTTCGATAAGGGGATCGTGCAGCTTGGGTGTGAGGGGGCTGTTCAGATGCTCAAGACAATGGATGATACCAATGAATACATCTTTGCTGCTATTGGGCAACTCCAATTTGAAGTGATGCAATACCGCCTCAAAGATGAGTATGGAGTGGAAACCTCCTTGATGCCGCTTCCTTATCAGTGCAGTGCCTGGATTCAAGGGGATCTCAAATCATTCTCGAAGCCGACGAACGCGATTCTTGTTTCGGATCGCCAAGGGCGCCCCATGGTTCTCTTTACCAGCCCATGGGAGAAGCAGTACTGCATCAAACAGAATCCTCATCATCAACTGATTGATGTAGTTGTTTAAAAAAACTACCCATTTAAATTATTTCTTAGCCATGAAATCGAAGCTCTGTCGCATCGCCTCTTTGGCTTTTTTATTTTTCTTGACCGTCGGCTTTCTCACTCCTCCAAAACCGTGTCGACCCTTGATCAACTTTGCTGCCGGCCATTTTGATGCGGGATGTCACCACTCAGGAGGTGGCATGGAGATCGAATATTATAGCGAAAAGAGGCTCTGCCGCTTCTTTCGCCCCCAGGCAAGCCTCGTTCTACCCGAGTTTAAAGGCGCTTTTATTGGGGCTGGCTTTGGATTCGAATTGTATATCTTCCCCTGGCTCGTCTTTACACCCAGTTTTGAGCCAGGATATTACTTTCAAGGTCATAGCCGGAACCTCGGCTCTCCCATCGAATTCCGTTCTTGTGTGCAGCTTGCGTTAGAAAAGCCGAATGGAGTCCGTTTGGGTGTGCAATTTTATCATCTTTCAAATGCCCGTTTAGGGGGCCATAATCCGGGAATGAATGCTCTGATGGTGGGGCTTTCTATCCCATTAACACGTTAGGATATTCTATGAAAACCTTTCCTCGACTTCGTACAATTTTTGGCGGCATCTCCGAGAGAACCGCGGGTCGTTTTTTATTTTTTTCGCTCATTAATAGCGCCTTCGGCTATGAATTTCGCGAAAAAATTAAAAAACGACCTCGCGTTTCCTCTGATCTGCTCGCCAAAAAATGTACAAAGTCGAGGATGCTTCTTTTCGCAATCCTTGCTTCAGCTCCACAAGAGACCCAAGATGCTGATAAGCTTTTAAAAGAGGGCTATCAACTCACCCTTTCTTTGCCGGTCAACTGGGCCACTTCTCCCAAGTATTCACTCAATGTCACCCTGCCCAAGGGGGTGAACGCACTACAGTCGATTCAAGAGTGGGGCGAAAAAAACGGCACCCTGATCGAATTTGTCCCTGAGGGTCAAAATGGGGATAATTGGAAGGAGATCATCACCCTCAATAAATTTATCGATTACAAAATCCCTGCAGACACCTTCGTCGATGCTCTCACCAAACGGATGATTTCCCAAGTGGTCGAGCATGGGAAGGTCTTGGCTGAAGAAAAAGAGAGCACTCCTGCCTACTCCCATGCCACCAGTTTTATCAGTTACGATGATCATGGAAAGCATGAAGTGTTAGGGATGGACTATTTTTCTGGCCCCTATGATTTAGTTGGAGTCCAGTACACCATCCGCACGAATGAAAGCAATCTCACGGATGAAGAGGCACTTCAGAAGATCAAACAATACTTCAAAGACTCCCTTAAAGTCGTCTCAGAGTGAAAACGCGCCCTCCAATGGCAGCCAAAAGAGTTCCTAGAATGAATCCGATAGAGGCATAGGTGGCTCCCTCAATGGTTAGAGGGATACCCGGCTGAAAGCTGCGCGCTGTTGACCAAGCAATCTCGCGATCGAGATGGGTTACAAAAAGCAGCGGTCTCATAAAAATATCGGCTTTCTGCAAAGCCTCCAGCGCTGTTCGGAAGCTTTTCGCGCGGCTCACCATCGTCCGCATCGCCACACCCTGCCGCGCAAAATCCTCATCACCGTTCTCGACAAACTTTCTAATATACTGATCGAGATTTTTCCCCGACGAAGAGGCTGTCTCCCGCATCCGGCCCACATGCCACTCCACCTCCTCCTTATGCCCCATCAATTGCAGCTCATACGACTTCATAAAGAGCGGAAACTGCATCAAGACCAGCGTCCCCACCACTACAACCAGATTCCTCAACAGACTCCCAAATACTTTCATGCAATTCAGTATTCACTTTTCTATTTTTGTCTTGAAGGGGAAAATAGAAACGCGCATCTACAGAAAATTATTTTTTTGCTGCTTCTTGCATACCTCTTAAGAACTTTATTTTGGTACTCTTTGCCTCTTCGGGCAGAGTAATTTCTCCTCCGAATTTATCAGGATCTTTTCTAACATCTAGTGTAAAGCTTTCCCCTCGTTGCACAAAAATCGGTGCAGGGATAGATGTAAACAAGTTTTTCTGAAGGTTTAGCTCTTTCAGTTTCGGGAGTGTGGTGGAAAGGTTAAATATTTCTGGAAATTGGGTGAGAAAGTTCTTCGTAAGATCGAGCTCTGTTAAGTTCGGGATCCTAGCAATGCGTTGAAGAAGTGAGGGGAAGCTGTCTGTGATTTCTTGACCTCTGTCTTTAGCCGGATTGACCATTTCATCACAAACGAGCTTTGTACGGTTCGTGAGTTTTTCTACCTCTTCGGGCAGGCTTGTTAAAGGATTCTCGCCGAGGTGCAAATATCTTAAGGCAGTGAGTTGGCCAATTTCTGGAGGAAGAGTTGAGAGTTGATTTTCCTTAAGGAGCAAAACTTCTAGATTAACCAGCTTTCCAATGGTCGATGGCAAGCTGCTAATTCCTGTGGTTCGAAGATCCAATTGCCTCAGTTCAATAAGAGTTCCAATTTCGCCAGGAATCTCTCTGATCCCGTTCTTAAAAAGAGAAAGCTTTCTTAATTGAGTCAGATTCAGAACAGCACGAGGGAAGGCTGTAAATTTATTCTTTTGCAAAATGAGCTCTTGCACACTTTGAAGGAGCGACAGCGACTCGGGTAAGCTGTACAGCCCACGCATTTGGAGGTCAAGTCTTGTGATTTTTGCAATCCATGCTTGATCCGTTTCACCCTCTTTTGGTCCTTCGATCCGAATCTCTCTTGCCAGCTCCTTACAGCAGCCGCTAATTTGTAAATCCGATGCCATAAAGTATTCTCTTTGTTAGATTTGCGATAATTTAACAGAAATGTTTAATAAAAGCCAATAGGAATATCTTTATGGAAAAAGAGGATGGTGTCCAAAGCAGAGGCGGTGACTCGCTATACAAATAGAACCCAATTTACATAAATGGGTGCCTTTAGTAATATTATCAGTATGAACCCCTCTCCCTTCTCTAAGATTCGTCCTCTACTGAGCCGGCCATTTTTTACAATAGCCGATGCTTCTAAGGAGGGTATAACTCGGCAAGCGCTTGCGAGCTTAGCTAAGAAAGGGGTATTGGAAAGGTTAGGTCCAGGCCTTTATCGTTCAACTCAATATGAGCCTAAAGTGGATTTCGAATGGGAGCAGCTAGCTTTGATGGCAGCTAGTCTGCCTGAAGGAATCATCTGCCTCACTTCAGCTCTCTGCTATTATGGCCTGACCGACCAAATCATGCGTGAAGTCTGGATTGCTATCCCGCATCGGCTCAAAGCTCCTAAAAGACGAGGGGTTCGGGTAGTCCGTATGCGCAATATTAAGCTTGGCCGTAACGAGATTGAAATGGGAGAATTTACAGTACGGATCTTTGATAGAGAACGCTGCGTTGTTGATGCCTTTCGTTACCTTGATAGAGAGACTGCCATTAAAGCCTTAAGGAATTATCTCTATAGTGAAGATTATAAACCTCAGCTCAAAAAATTGTCCGAATATGCCAAAACATTGCGAGTCGATTTGAAACCCTATATATTAGCTTTAACAACATGATAGCTAAGCCAATAGTCAGCAGACCTTTTGGACATGGGTCTAAGTGGGTATGCAAAGGGGCGTGCCCCTTTGCCGCGGTGAGAGGGGTAAAGGGGAGAGAGGCGGCGTTAGCCTCTCTCCCCGGTATCGCGTAAGCCGAGGCAAAGCCGAGGCAGAAGCGATAAGGATATGAAAGATCGCATCGGCAAGATAGACAGGATATCCTCTACACCCTGCCGTGAACGATCCTGCTTATCCTTGTTTTTATCTTTCCTTCCCCCCGCTGAGACACTCGGCTGCTAGCGCGCCTACGGCGCGGTCCCGCACTGCCTGGGGCTGGATAACACCTGAGGTAGCGAAGCTCTTTCTGTTTTCATTCTTTGTTGACTAATGCCTCGTTCATCTTGCCTGCGAACGGGAGCCTCGGTCTCAGGCGAGGGTGGGGGCACCAAAGCTTCGCAATGGCGCGGTCATGGAACAGAATCGACTCCGAAGCGATAAGATCTTTTGCTGCGCGCCGCGAGTTTTTCCTTAAATTGACAGTACTGGGCTATAGGCAATGCTGTCAAATTAAGAAAAACGGTTTTCAGTTCAGCCTTCTTCGCTTCAGCCTCGGCCTTGCCTCGGCTTACGCGATATCTGGGGGAGAGAGGCTCTCACCGCGGCAAAGGGTCTTGACCCTTTGCATTCCCAATTTGAAATTGGGCAAATAGTCTGCCATGAGCCTATGGTGAGGTCAAGGGCTGGCTTCGGTGATGACGAGATCGACAGTGCCAATGAGGGGATAGTGATGAGAAGGTCGTCATTGACAAGGATCCCGCTATGCTTGGAGTGGTAGGGGAGAGATTCTGGAATCTCTCCCCGTATGCCTAAGAGGTGCATGTTATGGTTTTGTATTGCGTTTGCATTGGTAGATGGCAAAGGCGATGAGGCCGACCAGCATCAGAGCTCCCCCGCCTAAAACTGCTCCAGAGATGATGACAGAAGATTTGAAGAAGTGGTAGATGGTAACGGTGAATTGGGGCGCCTGTGTCCAGTAGCCACCCATGAGGGCGAAAGCTCCGGCAGTGAGAAGAGCTGCGGCTACAAGGAAGCCGAGTACTGTGAGCACGATCTGCACGATCGATCTACGTTCGGGTGGAGGAGCGTCTGCGGGAGCTTCCTCAGTTAGAGGAGTGGCAGCGGGAGGTTTTGGTAGGGGCACTTGCAATTGTGCTGGCGTTTTCAACCAGAGGGCTTGCGCAGGTGTGAGCTCTTCGATGATCTGCTGGTGTTTAGCAGGGTCGAGGGTCTCGATTTGTGTCTTGGAAAGATGCTGCTCGCGGACCTTTTTGTCCACATAGTGGAGCCAATCATTGGGGAAGGCTTGAACCATTGCCCAATGGATGTAAAGTTTTGGGACAAATTCTTCAGGGACAAGACCGGCTTTGACTTGTTCGGCGGTAATCGATTCGATGGCTTTGGGGTTGATCTTGGCAAAGCGGATCAAAAGCTCTCTCTCATCGATAGCACCTATATAATTGGGGTATACCCAAGCCATTTGGGCATCTGTCAATTCGCGAAAGAGCTGGGGATATTCTCGGTAGGTGATCTGTTGGACTTGAGTTTTGGAGAGAGCTTGCTGACGCAATGCTACCCCAACACGAGGAAGCCATGCGACAGGCAGAGCTCCAATTGTCGCAGCGTTGCGTAAGTGGGGAACCATTTCCTCGGTAACAAGCTTGTCGATGACCTGTTTTTGGGTGACAGAGGCCATTAGAGGAGTGGCAGCGGGAGGTTTTGGTAGGGGCACTTGCAATTGTGCTGGCGTTTTCAACCAGAGGGCTTGCGCAGGTGTGAGCTCTTCGATGATCTGCTGGTGTTTAGCAGGGTCGAGGGTCTCGATTTGTGTCTTGGAAAGATGCTGCTCGCGGACCTTTTTGTCCACATAGTGGAGCCAATCATTGGGGAAGGCTTGAACCATTGCCCAATGGATGTAAAGTTTTGGGACAAATTCTTCAGGGACAAGACCGGCTTTGACTTGTTCGGCGGTAATCGATTCGATGGCTTTGGGGTTGATCTTGGCAAAGCGGATCAAAAGCTCTCTCTCATCGATAGCACCTATATAATTGGGGTATACCCAAGCCATTTGGGCATCTGTCAATTCGCGAAAGAGCTGGGGATATTCTCGGTAGGTGATCTGTTGGACTTGAGTTTTGGAGAGAGCTTGCTGACGCAATGCTACCCCAACACGAGGAAGCCATGCGACAGGCAGAGCTCCAATTGTCGCAGCGTTGCGTAAGTGGGGAACCATTTCCTCGGTAACAAGCTTGTCGATGACCTGTTTTTGGGTGACAGAGGCCAGCAGCTCGGGCCTCGATTTTCCAATGCGAGCCAAGAGATCTTTATCGGTAATTCCGGGGATATGATCGGGTTGTACTTCACGCAGCTGAGCCTCTGTTTGTAACCAGCCTACTTGTTGAGAGGTGAGTTCATGGATCAGCGGTCGCTGTGTCTCAGGGTCGAGTTGCTCCACCTGTGTAGAGGTGAGGAACCGTTTTCTCAAGGCAGGGGGGATGTGATGGAGAGAGCTAACGGGAACAGACTCGATCGCCTCTTTTCTGATCAGGTATTTGAAGCATTTTTCGTCGACGATTCCCTCTGCCACCTGTTCGCCTGTGAGATTACCTAAAAGCGAGGTATCGACAGCAGCCAGACGGTCGATTAAAGCGGGATCAACGATTTCTGCAACCTGCCTTGAGCTGATTCTGGCAAGCTGAACGTCGGTCATCATTGTAAGGAAACGGGAGGGGATTTTCTGGATTTGCGCCAGCTCCTGAAACCAAGTGACCTGCTCCTCTTTGATGAACTCCATTTGGAAGGGCTTCATCTTTGAGGCAAATTTTTGCGGGATAGCTTGGATCAGATCGGCTCTTTTGAGATAGGGGATCTGTCCAAGGTTTAGCAGGGGAACTTGCTCCACCGTCAGCATATTCAATTGCTTAGGGGGATAGCGGCGGAGTTGGAGAGGATCCCTTTGCGCTTGAATCTGTGCGGGAGTTAAGGCATCCATCTCTGCAGCGATCAGATTCCATCGATGCTGGCGCTGATTTTCTTTCACGCTGGAATCGACAAAGAGATCACTCTTGAAGAAGAGCCGCTTCTGGAAGGGCTGATTAGCGATTTTTAGCTTGATAAAATGGATTTTGATTTCCATCGCCTTTTGGTCCTGATGGAGCCATGCCAGGGCAGCCTCTTCGTGGGCCTCCAAATAATCGATACGGCCATTGAAAACATTGGCCTCCACTAAAGCGCTTTCGATCTCCCCATTTTTGGGAAGCGGTGCTAAAGGATTGTCGTGTAAGAGCCTTCCATCCGCATGGACAAGCCAGACACCCTGCTGAGGATGGGCTGAGAGGTAACGTTTAAACTGGGAAGCTTCGTACTGTGAGAGTGCGATCGATTGATACCCATCTGCCCTTTTCACGACCAGAAGTTGATCCAGAGGTCGCTGCATGTGATGGAAAGCGGGAAGAGGAGTGTCTGTCGAATAGGCCCAGGAATCGGTGACCAGGACTTTAGAAGTAAAAACAGAGGAATAATCTCGGCGATAGAGGTAGTGGTGCGGACCCAAGTAACGTGAGAGCGGATGGAGGTCGTCTACGTTTCCTTGGAATAGCGCTTCTATCTGTGCATCGGACCACGATCTTTCAAGGGCAATATTCTGATAACGGACCTGGTCATACTCCTTCGCCTCTGAAAGGATCTCCTCTTCGACATTCTGGTCGACATTTTGTCTCACTTCAGAAGCCACGTCGACAAGCACATCGACATGGATTCCGACCGCCGACTCCTTTTCCAAGACCTGTCCAACGAGATAGGGAGATTTTTGTGCGGCAAGCACCACTTGCCAGGATTTGTTGACGACCCCGTCCACCCCTTTTCTCTTCTCATGCTCTTTGGGAAATTGGTCGGCTTTTCTCTTTTGATAGCTGTCTAAACTCTTCGCCGCGTCCACAGGTACTTCTAGTGAACCAAATTGGTCATAGGGGAGATCTTCTTGCTCGATCACAAGCGTCTTTTCGTGTGCAGGGAATCGCTGGCGAATATAATCGTGGCTTAGTCTCCCTTCGATCAAGAATTCCTGCCAAAAGAGCTCTCTAAATACCTCATCGACCTCATGTTTGGAGGCTCTGTAAAAATAGTCGGGGAGGAGAAGCGCCTGGTTTTTAATCGTGAGCACCAGCGAAGCGCGAAGTCGTTTCAGCTCTTCATCCTTCTCTGGTTGGCTGACCAGTCTGTCTAAGATGGGCAGCAGGTAGTCGGGAAGAATCGTTTCGACATTTTGCTGTAAAAAGTATTCTCTGGCTCGGCCATCAGCCTGGAAGGAGACATCGCGGAGGAGCTCCTCATCTGCAGTCTTGAGGAAGATCGCATCCGAAGGAAGGGGAATGTCGGTTCCAAGGGTGTGCCTTTCATCATAAAAGACAAAATATTCGCCCAGATCAATCCCCATCTTCTGGATATCTTCAAGGCGAGTGCCTCCAATGGTTTCAAGATTGTCTGAGTCAGCGCGAAGAAGCGTCAGCGTATCGGGTGTCTTTTCCTGCTTCTGCGGGTTGCGCATGAAGAAGAGAACGTGAAGATTGAGCTCCGCACGGATCGCTTGAGCCACCTGCAAGTTGGTAGAGTTTTTAAAGCGAGCACCTGGGTCGAGAAGAGCTCTGACGCGCCCTTTTTCAGGGTGGTCGGTCAAGACCTCCTTCAGGATTTGATCGACCTCTTCAGAATGGGTCACATGGACATAGCTTTTGCCTTTTTCACGTGTAGCGACTCGTGTCAGAGCCCTTTCCGCATATTTCCCCTCTGTACCCAGAGCCGATTCGCAATTTTCTCGCAAAGCCTTCGGATAGCAGGGAAGATTGGGGAGGGTACCGCCCATAGCTCGTACAGTAGAGAGAAGGCCCATCAACGCACTTCGAGGGGCAGAAATACGTTTGGGGTAGTAGCCGACATACTCTGCCGCGGTATCCGCTTCCATCTGGAGAAGGGCATCGACATTGCTTTTGAGGTGTCGGAGAGCCTGCTCCACCTTTAAGGGATCGTCGAGCTCATGTAGGCCAATTCCCGTCATCTCCTTAAACTCGGTCGCCTGTAAGGTCTCTTCAAAAGCAACTTTCACCTGCAGCTTCGCATGTGCCTCATAAATTTTGGCAACGTGGCGGAACTGTTCCTCACTGACGCCGCACTGGAGCGCGGTGAGGAAGTGGATGCCGAGCCACTCCCACTGGTAGCCATAGAGGTTCTCAGAAGGGGTATCGACAGCCAGATAGGGGCGCACTTCACCTGGTAGCGCTCCTCCACGGCCATAATCTCTTTTGCCGATCTGTTTCAAATTGGAGGGAAGAACGACCTGTAGCATATGCTTGATCAGGGCGATCTGATGGGTAGCTTCCTGCTCAGCTGGAATAGCGGAATTGCGCAGCTGCCGGAGATACTTTAAAAACTCAAAATCACGCCGGTCGACAGCATTGAGACTCGCAAGTCGAGCGGCGTCAGGCTTATCCAAGAGACGCTGGCACTCCAGATTCATCGTGCCGTTGAGATAGCGCTCAAAACTGGCTTGCCACTCTACTGAGAGCTTGAGCGAGACCATTGTCCGTACAAAGTTATAGGCAACCACCTTGGGAATCGTTGTTTTCAAGAGTTGCGGTGACATGAGATTTTGTCGGTTTTGTCGGATGCCGATCTCTTTAGCTAGATTGATCGTCGTATGCTCATCGAGAGCCACTTTTTCACTGATCAAGAGGAGAAAAAGCTCTCGGCCCACTTCGATACGCTCAGGCGAGAGATATTTTTTATCACCCATAGGGAAATTCATCTCAAAAAGAACATGGAGGAGAAGATCGACCTCATCGAAAATCGCATCCCCTTTTTTGCGATGGGTAAAGAGGATCTCCTTGATCAGGTTGATCTTCTCCATCAACGCTTGGGGCTCCTTCACTTCTTGAGCAGCTTCAGAGATCAGGACGATAAAGGTCATCGCAATCGTCAACAGGCTCTCCCCTTTCTCTAGAACGATATCGCCGGCATGCATGCATTTCTGCAGGCGCCCCATAATATCATGGCAGGTGGCTGGGGAGCGAGTGAGCTGTTCGCGTGAGACATCAAATTCTTCCAATTCGACCTCAAAGCAGTCACGCAACATCTTTCTCAAGTTGTAGCTGACGCTCGAATATTGGGAGGCGAGGGTAATAAAGAGGGCGAGGCGCCCTTTGCTCGCAGCATATTTGAGTAAGATGGTGGCCAGAAGGGTGGTCTTTCCAAAGCCCAGATAGGCCTGCACGACGCGGCTGATGTAATGGCCACCCTTATCTTTTTCCAACATTTTTTGGATAAGGGGTGCCTGCTCTGATCGGATCGAAAGCCCACTGAGATACTCGTAAACGAGAAAAAGCGGACTCTCTTGCAGTGGATAAACATCGCGGACAGGCTGCAGCTCAGCTGCCAATTTTTGCACCTGCGCCTCTCTTGCTGCGCCTTGCAAACTGGTACCTTCCAGCTGCTGAGAATACTTCAGGGCTCTTTCGAGACGCGCTTTCTGAACGGTGAGCGCCATGAAGAGACCCATCTGATTGTAGAGATATTCGATCACGAGGTTGGGATATGCCCCTAGACCATAAGCTTGTGCCAATTCTTGAATGAGAGCCTCATTGCGTAAATAGGGATTGGCTTTTGCAAAAGCGTCGGCATCTCCTCGCAAGAAAAGATCGGTCAATCGCTTTAGTGAAAGCTCTTGACGCAGTTTCGCCTCTATCAAAAGTCCTTTTTGCACATCTGTGGGATCATGCTTGTTGACCAGTTCAAGAAGGGAAACTTCGAGGTCGACCCGCTGTTTCTCCACCAGTTCGACTTCGGCTCGAAGGCCTCCACTGAGCCCTTCTACATCCTTTACCCGATAGACTCTGCGCTCTGCATTCAGCTCTGCCCCTTTTTGGAAGTCCTTATCAAACTTGGCAAATTCCTGTTGTAGATAGTCAAAAAAGGGCTTCTCATCCTCTTCTAGAGAGTCTTTGTCGGGGCATGCGGGGGGAGCTACAGGTGGGTTTTTGCTTTTCTCGGCCTCTTCAAAGTGTCTGCTAAACCATCCTGCTGTAGCTCCCTGATCGATCGCTTCCATAGAGAGGGGAAGCAGCTTTAAAGGAAGTGTGGAATCCTCCAATTTTTTGGCCGGAATCGCCGGCGACAAAATGGCTCTCACTGGCGTAGAGAGCTTATCATCGGAGTATTCAGGGCGAGGCACACTCCGCTTACCAGGGTAATCAAAACCTTGGAAGTAATGTGCAAAGGTGAGTTTGGCTAGATCATCTTTGGCAGGGGGAAGTTCCGGAACATGACGTGTTTGTAAAGCGAGTTGTAAATATCTCCAGCTTGGTGGCATCTTTTCCCCATCCAAGACTGAGCTATCTTTATCGAGTGCGACCAGCTGTAGGCGGAAGGCGAGCCTTTTTCGCTCTAACTCACTCCCACTTTTGGCTACCGTATAGGCAGTACGGAAGAATCTTCTCTCAAACTCTTTATCCCAATCCTTCAGCAGTGGAATCGGATCATCTAGCGACAAGGGCCCGCTTTTTGGCTCCTCTAAAAAAGGTAGAGAGTAGGCGATGTTATCTTTGATGACCTGTTTCAACTCTTCGTCGCGGCCCTGTAAACTCTTTCGCGCATTGTCGTAAGAGGTGCCGCCCACTTCGGGAAATTCGCTATAGGGCTGTTCTGGAAAGGGGCGGAAGCTGCCCAAGTCCGGGTAGCGCATCTTCATGCGCTTCCCACTCTCTTTGATGCCTGCGAGGGAGCGGTCGGCACCGTTGAGAAGGAGCTCTTCAGGCAAATGGTGCTCATAACGACGATAAGTGGCTCTGATCTCGTTCAACTTAGAAAGTTCATCAACTGCTTTACCGACCCGCTGATTCGCTTTGATTACAAAGAGTGCTGCATGGAGAGCCACTGCAGCGGCTTCTGGGGAAGTATCTTTGGTTTGAATGAGCCAGGTTATCACTTTGCGACTCGTTGGGGAGAGGGGTTCCCTGAAATCGATCTGTTTGAGAGCTCTCAATGCTTCAATATATTGTCTTTGACTCAGGTAGAGATAGCTTAAGTGAAGAGTGGCCTCTTGATTCGCTGGAACCAGCTTGCCCCCTTTGAGATCATACTCCACAAATTCCAAATGGTTCTCACCTGTCAGATCAAATGGAGGGAGATCAAAGGCGTGCTGGCTGGAAAGAGGAGCTTGTCCTGCCAGTGGGCGCAGCTGGACGATCACTTTTTTCGCGCCGCTCTCTCTATGGACGAGAAGAAGCGCTCCATTCTTCGTGCCTATAAGAGCTGGCCGCTGCTCTGCAGAAAGCTGAAACTTCCGGTTCATCGTATAGACGAGAGCATCCCCTTCCAGATCAAAAGAGAGAGGGGTGCCCGCTTGGGAGTGGTAGCGCCACAAATGGAGTCTCCGTTTGCCATCTTCAGCTACTGTCCAGTGAATCTGTTCGGCACTCTCAAAACTGTCTAGAGCAGTTCCAGAGGCAAAGGGTAAAAATCGCTGACCACTTTTTCCAAGGATGATGCCTTTATCGAAAATAGCTGTGATGGCCCCCGATTTGCGGTCACAGATGAGCAGTTCAGAGTTCTTAGTAATCCAATGGGTCATATCCTGACAGAGAAAGGAGGGCAGTGATTTCAGAGCGCGCTCTCGGGGAACAAGAGTGCACCACTCCCCATCGATCGATCTCTCGAGTTTGAGATTGCTGTAACTTCCCGTCTTTCTAAGAGTGCCCAATTGGGGATGAGAAAAATAGGTAAAGGTGGAAGCTTCAAAGAAGGTCGGGGCAAAATCTGGCCCGAAAATATAGCTCCAACCTACTTTATCTGAAGTGTAGGAGCTGGAAACATAGCGGAGAGGGCCATCAGTCGTTTGGACGGCGCCTGTGATCAGATTGACTAACCAGAAATCATCTCCATGCCTACCTTCGATCAAATGGGGTTCTTTGAGTGTGACGGTATAAGTGTCAGAAAGCTGTATGCCCAGCTGCAGGAGTGTGCTGCGCAATAGCTCACGATGGAGAGTCTCATTTTGCTCTTCGGGCAGGGAGAGACTCGCTTCATAGATGAGAGACTCGGCTTCTAATTCGAGGAGAGGATTTTTCGAGGCAGCAGGAAGAGGACTATTTTTATAGAAAACCCAGGCAGAAAAAACCTTTTCCACCTCTGTTTGACTCAATTCCCGTCCCAGTTTTCGATAGGCGAGCACCAGGTGAAGGGAAATCAGGCTGCGCTCCTCTTGTGTGAGTGTGGGCATTGCCAACATCCTTTCGATCGCATCGATTCCGAGATCGCGATGGTCGCCTCCAGGGAAGTCTGCCAAACGGGCTGCGAGTCTGAGGAAGAAGGTGACAGCTAAGACTTTCGGTTTCTGATTGGGTTGCCGATAGTAAAAACGGTCGATCCCCTCCTGGATAAAGAGGGCCATCTGTTCCTGAAAACTCTTCTGTCTGAGCTCTTCGGCTAGAGGGAAGGTGAGGATATAGTCCATTTCTTGGCTCTTTTTTGACTTATCGAGAGGGGTAGGAATAATTTGCAAGGGGCGGAAGAGAGCCACTTCAAAAAGAGTTTGTTCCACCAGGTTCTCAAAAAGGTCAAGCCGGCTGCTATAATGGGCAAGAAGTTTATAGGGAAAGAGAGAAGGTTCTGATGAAGCAGAGAAAAGATGGGGGAGCTTCGCACTTTCTACAGAGGATTTCAATTCGTTGGTTGGATGGAACTTGCTGAGAGCTTCCGCCTCTTTCTTTGCAGAATCTTCTGCACGCAACCGAGTCGCGGAAGGGTGCTCAAAAAAGCTTCTCGAATAGTGTTGACCTGTCCCCGAAAGGCCACTAGGATGGAGTGCAGAGGAATCTTCAGTCTCCAGTCGATCTGAATAAGATGAATATGGCTTCTCCCTTTTGAAATTGAAGTAGAAAGAACACTCCTGAAAAACGCCCCCTTTCTCTCCCTGAAGTGAAATTTCAGCTTTTAAACCTGTATCGTGAAATCCAGAGGCGTGATGAGCTCTGACAGCAGCACGGAATAGATAGGCAAGAGGTAAGAGTGGTGAGGAATCCTCTTTTTCGTTCCCAAAACGTCTGACTAAATCGGTCGCTAAGATCGCTTTCTTAACACCTTCTGGGAGTTTTTCGACCTTTTCTTCAGTTAGGCTTGTTTCGTAGTTTTTTTTATTTGCGTTAAAAAGGTAATTTAACTTTTTAGCGGTGAGCTCATCGCGATAAGAGCTATCGATCAACTCCATCATATAGGCGATCAAAGAATATTCCCTTGTGCGGCTAGAATTTCCATAGATAAGTCTGTTCAAATTAAAAAGAGGGTCGCTATCTTCAGCACCCTGATACTTTTTAAAATAGGCTCTCAGCTCTTCAAACCTTTGATATTCGGCGTAGGAAGTATAAATCTGATAATTATCATGGGTCTCGTAGATGGCCGGGAAGAAAAGGGGATATTTCTTGAGCTTTGGCTCTACTTCGACAACGAGCCTATGAATCGCTGCAAATAGGGTGTAAACTGTATTCCTTTCGCAGGCTGTGTAGGCTTTTCTATCGCTGGATCGAGTTTCGTTATAAACAGAGAGCAATTTGCTAAGATTTTTGAGAAGGCCAGCACTTTCTGCTGGCTGTAGCTGCACCCAAAAGTCATTTGTCACGGGAAGATGTGTGACAAAGTATTCGATCTCGGCAGCCCAAATTTTAGGACTCTGCTCCCTCTTGTCATAACCGTTGACCAGTTCTGCAAGACGTGAGGAGAGCTCCCGCGGGTGGGCGATCTTGATGAGACGGGGTTTTGGTGTGAGGAGACTCACCTCTCTTCGAGAATAGGTGGGGCCCTTATCCTCTTTCTTTGCTTCTGCGACGAGAGCTTGATAGCCTGCTTTGACTTTTTCTTCGTCTGGTGGAGGGATTTGCAAAGGAGAGAGATTCTCTTTTCGGCTCTTGTCGAGTGCCTTCTCTATCTCATCCAAACGGGCTAAGAGGTCAACTGCAGTGGCGCGTGCAGCAAGTGTGAACTCGGGTGTAAGCTGTTTGTGGGCGGATGCCAGGTTTTTGAGGAGAAGTTGGGCCCCTCTTCGGAGAATAATTCTCACCGTTTCAGATTCTTTATGCTCTTTGGGTAGCTGTTGATAGCCCTGGATGAGCGTGTTGAGGCGGATTTCTAGATTCATCTTTTTATAATTTTCTCGTCCCAGCTTCAGGATCAGATAGGGCTTCAGGAAGGTCCAGCCATCGGTCAATGTCTCTCTTTCTGAGGCAAAGTCACCGCTCTCTTTGCGATATTGAAGCAGGTGGGCGAGCAGGTGGAGCATCATAAAGTCGGCCTCTTTGGCCGTTTGAGTGCTTTCTACAATGGCCTGGAAGAAGTCGGATTTAATGTTCTCCTCCTCTTTCCCAAAAAAGAGATGGCTATCTCCGGGAACACCCTCAAAGTAGAGGATCGATTTCTCCCATTCCTTCCCCGTTTCGTCGGATAGGCTCTCCCGAAAGCGAGTTCCCTGGCCCTGCAAGTAGACGAAGATATTATAAGAGTTATCCCCCACCTTGATAAATTCGAAAAGAGCCTGCATAGGTCTTTTGCCACCCTGAAGCAGGTAGGAATCACCGACCTTCAGATTAAAGACAGTGCGTGCCACCTCTTTGCTGAAAGGAGTCACATCCTTGAGTGCAGCCAGTTGAGCGGCTGATTTACCAATTTGGCTGATGGCTTTCTTGACCTCTTCCGGGATGGCAACTCCTTCCACCGTTGGAAGCAGAGCCGCCCATGCTCTCGCCCCATCGGCAGCTGTGAGGGATTCGATCATCGTCCCTTTAGCTAGCGAGTCGGCATGAATTTGCCCTAAAAGTTGGAGAGAAGGGTTGTAGCTAGCGCGAGGGGCAACTTTTTCCAATAAAGAATGGGTGCGCAGCTCTTTCTGATCTAGCTCCGCTAGTCGTTGAAGAGGTTGGCCCTCCTGAACCATGCTCGCCTGGGTAAATAACTTGAGCGCGGGCTCATGGAGTTGGCGAATCGATCGCGCTTTTTCTACCAATTTGGAGCTAGCAGAGGGAACAAAAGCGGAAAAGAGACCTTTTAAAGTGGAAGCCATAGTTTACTCTTTTTTTATGAATTGCAGAGTTAAGTATAGCAGATTTTTATTAAGAAAAAAAATAAAATTAAGATTCAATTAAGTAGATACAGAGGAAGATTCCGGCGATCACGACTAGAAGAGCAATTGCCCCTCCAAGCTTCCAGGAGGATTGATAGGTTCCCTCTTCGATAGCCTTTTCATCTTTCTTGTATTTGAGGAAAGAGAGAAGGCCGATGAGGGCGCCCAATACCACCAGGAGGATCCCAAAAAGAGAGGAGTAGGTCTGTGATGTGGAAAAAGGTGGGGCTTCCGAGGGAAGTTGTGCACGGAAATAGAGGGCGATCTGTTTGAGAAAGAGGGCAAATCTCTCTACCACAAAGCCAAAAGCCATAATTCCCAAGCTTGTCCTGATCCATGCCAGAAAGGTTCTTTCGTTGGCCATGTGATCACGGTTCTTAGCAGACTCTGCGGCGCTGATTTCCTTCATGAGGGACCTAAAACCTGAGTTTTGGGTTGTCTTCCTCGGATTCAGAGGAGTTTACTTGCATCTCTTGTGCTTTTCGTCCTCGCAAAGGGCCCTTGGCCATTTGCTTCGGACGAAAATCCCAAGATTTGCTGCGTAAACTCCTCTGAATCCGAGGAAGACAACCCAAAGCTCAGGTTAAAAAGAAGAGGACGGTCGATTCAACCGTCCTCAGTAATCTCAATGTATATCAGCTCTTACTTTGCTGTACTAGCAGAGCGAGAACGCGAACGGGCGGAGGTGCTTCTTCGCTTCGTTGTTTTCCGTGCGCGTGTAGCTTTTTTGGCGGTGCCTCGTGCTTTTGTGGCAGTGCTACGCTTTTTTCTAGTAGCTGTTGCTTTTTTTGCAGCTGGCCGCTTTTTAGCAGTTGTTGCTTTTTTCACTGCTTTTCTTTTTGGGGCCGCTTTTCTTTTTGGAGCCGCTTTTCTTTTTGGAGCCACTTTTCTTTTTGGAGCGGCTCTCTTTTTCGCAGTTGTCTTTTTTGCTGTAGCGCTCTTGCGACGTTTTGTAGCACTTTTCTTCTTCACTGGACGGCGGGCTTTTGGCAGACTCTCTGCTTTGACAAGCTCCCCTACATGTGTAGTTGCGCTTTCATCTTTATGGGCTGTTTTTTTCTCAGGCATCAGGACTCCTTTTTAATTTGGATATCTACCTGCTATTTAAAAAGAGTCAGGATTTTTTTAAACGTTTTTTTTGAAAATTATTTTTATCTGACTTCAACGAGGCTGTTGAGCAGCGCTTTTTTGTCGAAAGTAAGGATTTTGATTGAGGTGTCATTCTCGCCGCAGGTGACGTGGATCAGCTCCTTGCCATCGACCTCATCAAAAAGCATTCCTGCAGGAAAGATGCAATGTAAGGTGGGTTTACTGAGCGGAGAGTCGTAGAGCCCTTTAAAGAGGATCGGGTAGGGCGAAACGGCGCAGAGGCGATAGGGTGGATCTGCTTCGAATAGATAGGCTCCCATGACATACCAGCGGCAGCATTTGTCGTGGGAATCTTTAAAATGGCTGTGGAAAAAGGCCAAATAGTGATCGCCGATGGGGAGGGCAGGCGTTCCGCCTCTCATCGGCCCCCAGAGTGCTGGCCACATCACTCGACCTGTCGATTTTTCTTCCATCTCTTTTGTCTCAAACGCAAGAATCTGGTGAGGATTGAGCGTGTATTCGAAAAAGAGCTTCCCCTCATGTTCAAAAGGGGACCAATTCTTTTCGAGATGTTTCAGATGGAGATCCATATCAGAAATTTCTTCTAAACAGTTGGACTCCAGATTAACTCTTGCCAGATGCATCGAGGCGTACCCGGGCCTCTCTGTCACATCATTATAAGCGACCCAGAGCTCATTTCCACGGTAGAAAACGCGGGGGTCTTGGGCGCTTTCACTGAGAGCATTGAGTGTCTGAAACTCTCGATCTGTTTGATGAAAGTCGCCATCCAGTTCGGCATAACCGATGTAGGAGTGTGCAGAAGGGGTATTATATCTAAAAAAGAGAAGATAATGGCTCCCCTTTTTGACAATCGAGGCATTGTAGGCAGGGCCTGGAAGGTTGTGGATGGAGATCGCACTCGTTGCGATGACAGAGGGTGAAAGGGGGAGCTGTGCAATTTCCTTGGGAACGCTCTCAGGATGAAAATAGGGGGTAGACTCTTTCAAAAGGGGCTTCAACTGGTGCCAAGCGATCTGCTTTTTGCCCCAGGAAGAGAGAGACTTGTTATTGACAGCGACTATTCCTAGAAAAACCAGCGCAAGCGCTATCCAGAATAAACTTTTCTTCCGCCACTTCATGGAAAAATAGTATTAGAGAATGTCACTTTTTTTCAACTCATGAATTTGTTATATAACGGGGTTATGAAGCTGTTGGCTATTGAGAGTAATCGAGTTCGATTTGATGGGGGGAGCATGTATGGACATGTCCCTAAGAATCTCTGGTCAAAATGGTCTCCTGCGGATGATCAGAATCGCATTCCGCTTGTCTGCCGCACCCTATTTTTGCAGACAGATGAGGGGCGTAATATTCTATTTGATGTAGGTGCCGGCGATTTTTTTGATGATCACTTCAGAAGTCGCTATGGCGTCGAGGGGAGTTTCGAGCTCCCAAATGCGCTCCAAAAAATGAAGATCAGTGAGAAAGAGATCGATAGCATCGTTCTCTCACATCTCCATTTTGATCATGCTGGAGGGCTGCTTACTCCTCATGGAGAGCTTCGATTTTCAAACGCCAAATACTATGTGAGTAGAGCTCATTGGAACCAACTTCATCAGCCCCATCGACGCGAACAGGCCTCCTTTATCCCTACTCTAGCTCCCTTATTGGAAAATTCGGGTCGGCTGGAACTAGTCGATACGACAACCCATCCTGAGCTCGATTTTGGCCTATCTTTTACCTTTTCTCATGGACATACGATCGGCTTGATGCTCTCCACACTGGAGTTGCCCTCTGGCCCCCTTGTCTACGCTTCCGATTTAATACCTGGCACATCTTGGGTTCACCTTCCTATAACGACCGGCTACGACCGCTTTGCCGAGCTTGTGGTCGATGAGAAAAAAACCCTCCTGGATCAATTAGTTCCCAAAAAGGGGCGAATCATCTTCACACACGACCCCCACCACCCTTGCGCCCGCATCACCCAAGATAGTCAGGGCAAGTTTCACTATCAACCTTCACTTTTGGAGTTGTGAATATGAAAGAAGAACAAATTCGAGAAGCCTTGAATGCCCACTGGCAGGCCTCTGCAGCGGGTGATCTAAACGCAGAACATGCGATTTACGCGGACGATGCCATCTGTGATTATCCCCAGTCAGGCGAGCGCATCCACGGGCGAGCCAACTTGCAGGCTTTGCGGAGCCATCATCCCGGAAAGCCATCAGGTTTCACTATCAAGCGAATTCTCGGATCTGGTGATCTCTGGATTACGGAGTACATCATCACCTACCAGGGGCAAGTCGCTCACACCGTGAGCATCATGGAGTTTCAGGGCGGTAAGGTCGTCCACGAGACCCAATACTTCGCCGACCCCTTCGAGGCCCCCTCCTGGCGGCGCCAATGGGTTGAGCAGAGCGTATAAAACCCTTCTATCTTTAATTAAAATTAATAATTATATGATATAATTTTTTTCATGTCTCTACTTTTATATATATCAGAATTAACAAGAAATATTGAAAAGACGGAATTATCTCGTGAGGAAGAGGAGTTTGTAAATTCTCTCTACGAAGATATCAAAAGGGAAAAAGAGCGCTTGCATGTCGTCAGGGATATCATAGAACGACGTGCACCTGAAGAATATTTTAGTCTCTGCACTCTTGGATCAATTGAAAAACTGTCTGCCCGCCTCAGGAGCGACCCTACTTTTAATCCCCAGTTGATCTCTACAGTTCGCGCCACCGCCCTTAGAGCCTTGGCTACTCATTATGAATTTCCAGAGGGTGTGAAGGCAGAAACTTCTGATTTACTAAGCGCCATCCAAGGAGACTATCAACGATCACCCAGAGAGTCCTATACGAACTTTTTCTCATTTGCAAGAGCGCTCAGTGTGGAATCGCAAGTGGAGATGGCTAGGGCTCTCCTAGCAAAAGGCGAATATATCGATTTCAATGATTTAAATAAGTTAGCCTTAGCGCCTTTGAGGGATCGATTAGAATTGGCCAGACTGATGATTAAAGCCTCACAGCCTATTTACCGCCTGGATTCATTATTGCTCAGAGAGGCTGCTGTAGAAGATAGAGTCAACTTACTTCGGGCAATCAGAGAAATGGGTGAAGAGCAGTTTCAGGAAGCTCTAGGTTATCTAGCCATCTTTCAGTCGCGAGAGCCCAAGGAACAATTCAGAGAGTTTCTGAAGGTCTGTGTCCACAGGCTCTACTTAGAGCCTTTGGGGATCTCTTTGGATTTAGACCGGCTTCAGGAGGGGGAATTTGCGCTCTCTCGTCTTTCTTCTTGGTTCTCAGGACCAGCCCCTGAGGTCAGACGTTTAGCAAGCCAGGTGGCCAGTCTGGGTCCATTGCCAGCCATCTTTGTTTCCCACCATCCTCACCTTTTAACAGACCTCGCGCTCTGTGAAAGTATCGCTACTCAAGGAGATCGAGCGACAGAGGTGCTATTTGACCATATTCCAGCGATGCAACTTAAGTCACATCCTTTTCAGGTCAGGTTCGGCTTAATTCAGACATTTATCAAGTGGAGCCGTCCATCCCGTTCATGGGATGTTGCGGAGAGATTAATCAAGGAGGGATTCACTTCAGAGGACTCCGTTGAAAACCTGATCCGGCTCTACCTTCTGATGCGAGAAAGTAACTGGTTCAGCGATCTCAAGGAGTGCTTAAAGGCCGTTTTTGCACTTATTCCACGGCAAGGAACGCCCGCGGCCCAGTTAAGAGAGCTGATTCAAAAAGAGGAAAATTATGCGCGGGTGATTATCCGCCGATTCAAATATTTCAAGTGCAGCAGTTCGCCTGAGGAGATTTTCCAGCTGATCGATTTTATTCTTAGGGTGCGATCGAATTTGGCGCCTCTTTTGGCGGAAAATCTTAAGGCCTTTTTTTCAAAGAAGATCCCGATAGCACACCGTCTTGCAGCGATAGAGAGCCTTTTGAAAGCGGACACTGAGGCTGCTGATGAAATTTTAAGCCAATTGGCCAAATTAGGATTGGAAGATGCCGACCCCGAATCCATTTTTACACTGCTGGAGAAATCAACCCAGGGGCGAGTAAGACGTAATCTGGTCTATTTTGCGAGAACACTCATTGACAAATTGCCTGTTAAAAAGCGGCTTGAGCTGGCTTTTGCGGTCGGGGAGCGCAGGCCAAATGATGTAGTAGAAGCGCTAGAATATTTTAAATTGGAAGGCTGTAGTGCAGAAGAACGATTTAGGCTCTGGGACCATCTGATCGGGCATGGAGCGGAGGTTCTTGGATTTAATGACAAGCCTCTGCAGATGGAAGGGTTTACAGCAGAGCAGTCTCTCCGTCTTGTTAGGGAAATGTTTGAGAGGAATGGGCCTAGTCGCATTCATTTCACCAGGCTGGGCTTAAGACAGGCTCCCTGGCAAGCGCGCCTTGAGATAGCGAAACAGATCATCGAACATCAAGAAGACACGTATCCCTACATCGAGGCTGTAAACGAAGGGGATTTCGAGGATCTTCCCTTGGGACAAAAATTTGTGCTTTTAGCTCCAGCGATTGATAAACAAGCCCGAGAGAGAACGGGTGAATACTTCATAAACAAATGTCTTCTGTTACTAGGGGAATGCAATCCAAGTTCATTCATCACCCTCATGCAATTATTTGTCCGAAAAAGCCCCGAGCTGGCAGCTAGAGCTCTATTGCAGATTACCAAGAAATTGGCTACACCTCCTGCCGTACGTCAAGTGATGATGGAATTTCTGGTCGATGCTCCTCTCGACCTCAGGAAAGTCTTTGCACATCCCGCCGTCCAAGCGGTAAAACCACTTCTCAGTTTATTAACCCTGCAAACAGAGTATGTGCAAGATGAGGTCAACCGTACAGAAGCTCTTCCAGAAGAGTGTCACGGAGCTATCGCACAACTAGAGGGATTTTTAAAAGAGCATCCCGCCCTCGGCCAGCTACTGCTTCCTTTGTATGAAAAGAACGAAATACCAAAAAATCCTCCCCTTCTGCGCTTCAAACTACAGCGTTGGCTTGCCTACACTGCAGGACTATTTTTTGATTTAACGCCGCAACAGCTGCAAGCAATCAAAGCCTCATCCATTCTCGACACCATTTATGCCCACCCCTCTTTTGAGGATCGCTACCACCTTGTGCGGCAACTCTCTACCTTTCCCTTGTTCCAACCAGGAGGTCGACAAGAATATGGGCAACTGGCCTCGGTTTTTCTCGCTAGGCTGGGGATCGCAGATGCACAAACACAACAATTGACCCATCTCGTCGACACCCGAAGCAGATTCAAGGGAGCGAAGAGATTGAGCCCACTCCTCGATCTGCTCAATGAATATCGCTTGCTTCAGGGTGTGAAAGGAGAAGAAAATGGCTCTTTTGCGGGTCGTCTAGAGAAGATTTTGGGTTTAGAAACAATCGATCAGGTTGTGGGAGAGATCCAAACCTTGGCCAACATCCTCACTCTGATCGGAAGAGAACCCTTTTTTCATTCCCTCGGATTGAGCGATCTCGATCATTTCTTTTTAGAAGCTATCCGGAAAAGGCTGCCACTGGGTGATATAGAAGATTTTTCTGGTAAACTGAAGAACACCTTTGGCAGCTCCCGTCATCCGAATGCGCTTTTCATCTACTTGCGGAGTATCGAGCTCTTGCCAGAGGTGCAAAGAGAGCCCACCTTAAAACTCTTCACTCAATATGTCGCTGCGGTTGTAAATGAGAATTTCCTGCTGTCAGATATCGTACAGACAATAATATCCACCTGCAAAAACTATTCGCATCTCCAAAAATTAAAGAAGGATGGTTAAAGCAAGAGAAGCCTGTTACGTATGGCTCCTATAAGATCTTCTTCAGCGACAATTTTATCGATCTCTTGCTCATCGGCACTGAAGTGCCAAGAAGTTGTCAGCACATTGCAGATCATGGGACCAATAGAGCCCTTGTTTTCTTGCTGATGCATGGTGGCATTATCCCCATTATTGCCACAGATGCGCGCGGTAAGATTGTGGCGCGCTCCATTGTCCGTTTAGGGTGGGATAAAGTGAATGATCGCCCAGTATTGCTTCAGGAGAAGATCTACTCCAGCATCCGTGATGCGAAACTCACGCAACTCATGAATGAAATGGTGCTCAGAAAGGCCGAAAGCATGGGCATTCCTCTACTCGGAGAAAGAGGCAGCTCACCCCATAAATATCCTGGCACCTTCTCTTATCTTGGTGGTGATTTTCCCTTTGTCCAAAGCGACGCTGCCAGAGGGATCAGCGATGGTATCAACGGCTTCGATATCACCGATTGCGCTCTGCTTTCACATATGCATCAATAAGTATTCGAGAGATACTCAGATGGGGTGGCAATTGCGGCAAGTGAGTATGATCAAACCAATCTGCATCTGTTAATTCCTTAGGGTCGATGGAGATTTCTCCCTCCTCCCAGTCGCAGGTGAATGCAATCATAAGAGAGCCTGAAAAAGGCCACGGTTGACTACCAAAATAGCCGATATTTTTTACCTTGATGCCCACTTCTTCAAATACTTCACGTCGGATACATTGCTCAAGTGTTTCGCCTGGGTCAACATAACCTGCTATGACACTATAAAATTTCTCTGGGAAATGTAGACCGCGTGCTAAGAGAATTTTATTATCGCGCCGGATCAATGCCATCACGGCAGGTGCTAACTTTGGGTATGCTAAATGTCCGCATGAAGGGCACTCTCTGCAGCGTTCAACTTCACGGACAAATGTCTCATTGCCGCAACTCCCGCAATATTTGTGTAGACGATCCCAGCCGAGTAGTTGCATAGCGCGTCCGGCAACAGCGTAATAGTCGTCACTGAGCACACCATAAAGTACTCTTAAGCTTTTCCATAGCCAGCCAGATAGAACTGGTTCCGACTGCTCAGCCTCGGCCGCGAACAGATTTTCTCCCGCCAACTCACCAATATAAAGACTTCTTTTTAAATTCAGGCAAGGTTGGTCGGGTATATTATCTCCATCTTCAGCTACGAGCAGTTTATCCCCCGAAAAGATAAACCAAAGTGATTTGCCCTCACTCAAGGGACGCAGAGCGTCAGTGAAAGCGGGTGCGGATGCAAAGGGAACATTCCTCATCAAACACCTGAAGAATTATATCATGCAGTGAAACCGCTATAAGTTAAATAGATCCCAATTACGGCTATAACAATGCAGATAATCCAATAACCAACGCCCTGTATCAGTTTTGGCTCAATCTTCCTAGCCTGGTCAGTAAAGCCTAATCGCAAGACCCCTTTTAAAATAGAAAGGCAACCAAGTAGGGTGATCAATCCTCTCCAGTTCCACTCCCAGATAGGATGTGCAATGACGATGATCAACCCTATAAGTAGACTGAGGGCACCTGCAATGTAGAGCCCCCCTTTAGAAGCAAAGAGCTCATTGGTCAAGGCTTCAACCTCTTTTCTGCGCACAAGCATGAACAACGTCATAATTAAAAGATAGATCCCGAGAAGTCTGGCGAAAAATATCGATAGCTCCATAACGTTCCCCTAGTTAAGTTCTCCCTAAGTCATTATAGATTAAAAATATATTTTTAAAAACACATAATATATTCCATATGAATAGCTTATGAAGAACTTGATAAGGGAAAAGTCGGCATTACCCCAGAAATGAAAAAGCACTTAAAGGCTCTTTTTCATATTTATATCTGTACAAGCTGTTTCCCTAAATTTTCTCCTATACTGCCACCGAGAACATTGGACACGGATTTGCGATATACTTAATCGCAAAACCAAGGAGATCCAACATGGAAGAAGGTGGTCAAATCAAACGATGGACCGCGGCACGTAAGATTGAAGTTGTCTTACGTCTATTAAAAGGAGAGTCCATCGATAAACTAAGTCGAGAACTCGGTGTAGAGGCTTATTTAATCGAAGAATGGCATTCAAAAGCAATTCAGGGCATGGAAGTGGGATTAAAAATGCGTTCCGAAGACCCTGTTCAACATGAATTAGACCATGCTAAGAAACGCCTGGGAGAGCTCATGATGGAAAACGAGCTCTTGCAGATAAAGGCCAACAAAGCACCGGGTTTTCGTATGGGGAGGTCCAAGAAATGAGCGAGAAGATCTCTCCTTCAACCCATCTTAAATATGGTGTAGAATTAGTTTGTACAGTGTGGAAGTTTCCTCGCTCATCTTTCTATCATAATAGAAAGCGGCCATATAAACCTAAGGGGCTTCGAGGAAAAAAGCCGACCCTCTCAGACAATGATCTATTGGAGGCCATCAAAAAAGACATATCCGAAAGCCACTTTCAAGGAGAAGGACATCGAAAAATACATGCTCGATTAAAACGCTTCAAGAAACTAAATATTGGGCGGAATCGAGTTTTGAAGCTAATGAGAGAGCATAAAATGCTCTCTCCGTATCGCGTTGAACAGGGAAAAGAACGCCTACATGATGGACGCATTACAACAGACCGCCCCAATGAAATGTGGGGTACAGATGCCGCTAAGATTTTCACCCTCGAAGATGGGTGGGTGTGGTTTTTCGGAGTAATTGAACATTGGAATGCTGAATGTCTAGGGTGGCATGTCACAAAGAAAGGAAGTCGATTTGCTGCAATAGAAGCCTTAAATAAGGCTGTTGAGGTTGTTTTTAGCAAAACATCCTCTAATGTGGCTCGTGGGGTCAGTTTACGAGTAGATCATGGCTCTCAATGTCAGAAGGCTTTATTAACCAAACACGGTACTGGGGCATAAGTATAAGCAAGGGCTTTGTGAAGGAGCCTGAAACCAACGGGGTGATAGAAAGGTTTCACAGAACATTTAAGGAGCAGATTGTACACGGTAGGCATTATCATGGCCTAGAAGACTTTAGGAAGGCTGTAGCAGAGTTCATTAAGTCGTACAATGAACACTGGCTTTTAGAAAAGCTAGATTATCACTCCCCTCTGGAAGCCAGGGAGTTATATTCCAAAGAACACCCTTCTGAACAAATTTTATCGGCGTTAGCTGAGGTTGGAGAGGGAGCACGGCTACTTTGTTCTGGCAGCCAAAGAGGACGTTAAATAGGAATGAATTTCACCGTGTCCCTTCGGTTAGGAGGGGAGCACGGCTACTTTGTTCTGGCAAGGATATGATAGCAAAAACTGAGAATTTTAGAATAATTTTAAAGCGACGGAAGAAATTTACGCAAATTTGTGTCCAAAGAAATGGTGGCGATACACGCCAATGTCGGAAAGCCTTTCTAAAAGTTTCATTTGACATCTTAATTTATCAGGGTATATAAAAGGGTACATGTTCACGGGGTATAGTACAGCCTCAAACGTGATTCTGAGGGCATCTGCAAATTCAAAAATGCTCGCAAATAGCTACTTTTTGCTATTCGCTGCGCTTTTTGATTTACATATGCTCCTTACAATCAACGTTTTAGGCAGTACTGTACCCCGTGAACATGTACATAAAAGGTTTTTCTTAAACACATTAAGTCTTTTACATATCGGGGAGTTTTATGTCTTCTGCTGCGATTACAGGCCCATCAGTGCTGCGAGTTGATCCTTCTCAAATTGAAATTTCAGGAAAGAATTTATTTATCCATTCCAGCTTAGCTTTAGGAAGTCAAAGACCCATCAAAACCATCATACGATTTAATCCCACCCGTATCCTGATAATCACAGAAGCTGGACATCTTAAAGGAGTAGAACCCTATGACGTGAATCTATCCCCTCTTTTGGACCAGCAAGCTCTAAAGGCGCTTCTTTCTTGTGGCCATAAATTGGGGCTTTCGCAAATGAATAATGGCGATTTTAGAGTCTACTTGAAAATTGCCCTTCTCGGAGGCGGGAAATTATCGATTGATCCGAGCAAAACGCCGATACCTACTGTTATCAACAAAGTGAGAGATTTATTAAAAAGCTATCTCTTTACGGAAGAATCGACAGATGACGACGATAAGTACGTATGGAAAGTCGATAAGGATGATAAAAAAGGCCCTTCTATCACACTAGAGCTCATGATCAAACCGCGAAAATATGAGACCACATTAGATCTAAAAAGCCTTGAAGACCAAGGATCACTCGGTGATGAGCTCTCACAAAAATTAGCATCGTCTCTTTCATCAGCTGCTACGGAACAGACGTCTAAAAGTTCTTCAAAGCGAGCTGCTAAAAGTTCTTCAAAACAAGCTGATCAGGAAGTTTCGGAGACTAAGAATCAACACACGGATACAGATGCCGTCTTTACTGCTTTTGAGAAGAAAGATAGGGCTTTTGTCGATTTGATTTTTAAAACGAATCCTTGGATCGGACAAGCATTCTCCAAGGAAGCCATTTTAAAAGAAAGCCAGGAAGCTAATTGGGGCAAGCTTGAATTAGCAGCGATTTTAGGTCGAATCGATATTGCGGAAAGTTTATTGAAGCACAATATTTCCCTTCTTAATCAAAGGCGAGCGATCCTGCGGATTGCAGCCGGCTATGGAGGCCATCTCAAGTTCCTCATATTCCTGATCAAATCAGATCGTTCGCTTTTACTTGAAAATTCTTCTGAAGGGAACACTTGCCTTCATTTAGCTGCATTTTTTGGTCATACAGCCTGTTGTGATCATATTGTTGAGTGCGAACCTTCCTTATTGCGGACAGTAGCCTATAATGGATCGACTGCTTTACATTTTTGTGCTTGGGGCGGACATTCAGAAAAACATTTAGAAACAGCACGAACATTTGTTCGAAAAGATCTTTCTTTGTTATTAGTATCAAATAGTGATGCACTCTCATGCCTACATACAGCTGCTTATTACGGTCATACTGAAATTGCGAAATTTTTTATTGGGCAGCAGCGACAGCTGTTGCAAATGAAAACAAAAGATGGTGCGTCACCTTTACACAAGGCAGCTGAAGGAGGACATATTGATTTTGCTATCATGCTGCTTAAAATGGAATCAACACTTGCTCAAGCCTTGGATACAGGAAATTCTAGTTATGCACACACTGCAGCAGAAAATGGTCAGAGTGATTTTGCCGTATGGATCTACAAAAATACACCTAAAGAATTTGCAAGAGTGAATAATAATGGAGAAACTCCTTTGCATAGTGCAGCGCGTCGTGGGCAATTAAAACTATTACAAACGTTTTACGAGAAGGACCCTACTTTTTTACAATTTGCGAATGACAATGGCATAACGCTTGTGAGTTGGGCCGTGGCTTGGGGACAAAAGCAGCTTGTCCAATGGATTATCGGTCAAGATCATTCGCAACTGCGTACAGTGGATAAAAAGGGATACACCCTATTGCATATTGCAGCAAAATATAATCAGAGTAGTATAGCCCAATGGCTCATCGAACAAGAAATATCTCTACTGGATGTATTGTCTTTAGACGGAGAGAATCCAATGATTCTTGCAGCTTGGTTTGGTCATATTGAAGTTGCCGAAGTGCTTGTCGCAAAGAAAAAATCCCTCCTAAAAAAAGCAAAGAAAGATAAACTTAAGCTAACACCTATGCACTTAGCAGTACTAAATAAAAAGCCGTTATTTATTAATTGGCTTCTTGAGCAAGATTCCTCTCTTCGTTATAACCATGATTCAAGAACATATACACCAGAAAAACTGGCGAAAGAGGTAGCGAAAGAATGTAATGATGCTGCTGGTTTTGCAGATGTGCTAGCCGTTTTCAAAAATTTTAAAGGTAAATAGAGGGAGTTGCAAAACGATTTGAGTGCTCTAGAATTGAAAAATTGTCTGATAACTTAATCTCGATTGCAATTTTTTCAATTCTAGAGTACTTAAATCGGCTTTCTTGTATCCTCTCTTCACACATCTTAACAGATTTTCTTTTTTCCCTTTTACCACCAGGACAAAAATAGCAAAAGTTTCGACTTTAAGACAGTACCATTCTTAGCGGTTTGATACTTCCATCGTGGAATGTGTATGCCTTTCAAAAACTACGTGACGAGCTTCATGAGTTGGTCTGCAGCTAGGACCAGAACGCCAAACATAAGATGACATGCCACTTTGATGTGTCCACGAACCCTCACTTTGGATGCTCCAAACTCATCCTTTAATCGTGCATTAGCTCGTTCAGCTGTTGTCCGTTCATTATAGCGAACCTCTTCAGACGGAACCCAATTCAATGCCTTTTTTGCTTTGTTCTCTCCTTCAATTAGTGCTTGAAGTTCTTTATCTCTACGAGGATTTTTGTCGATTAGAGGAACATGCCCGAGAGTTTGGCTATGTTTGATAATCTCAGGTGCATCGTAAGCAGCGTCCATCAGATCATAGAGGTTAGTGATCCTATTTTTTGTGGTAGCTGCCAATGGAATTGCTACTTGACTATCGTGCACAGATGCTGAGGTCACGATTGCACTTACAGGAATGCCTCCATCCACGGTATCCAAATGTAATTTATAGCCGTTCCAATACATTACATTTCCTTTACTATCTTTCTTGGCACCTTTATCACATCCTTTTGGCAAGTCATTTAACATCTCTTCTAAAGTCTGATTAACGACAACTATTTTTCCCTTCAACGACAATTTTAATCCTTAGCGTAACGACAATTAAAATTCCTCCTTAACGACAATTATTTTTCCCTTCACTGCAGTTCCATCTTCATAACGGTCATTTTTTTTGCTCTTGAGGGAAAAGTTAAACGACGCCTCTTCCACTCCTTATGTTGAAAAATACTTTCTTCTCCCATCATAAGCACTTTCTCTCTCTGGGGGATAAATCCCCCAGCCCCCCAATCTTTCATGGGGCTCTGCCCCAAACCCCGGCAAAGGAGCTTGCTCCTTTGCAAACCACTTATTTTTCTTCTTTCCTCGCTTTCGATTTCTCGAGTCGGTAACTTGTTAAGTTTAACTCAAGTATTACACTGTGATGCACTAGACGATCTATAGCCGCCGCAGCCATCATAGCATCTTTAAAAATCCCTTCCCATTTCGAAAAGGGCAAATTACTGGTCAGCAAAATACTTGTGCTTTCATAGCACCATGTAAACAGGGTAAAGAGCACTTCCATCTCTTCCTTTTCCTGCTGCACATAGCCAATCTCATCAATAACAAGCAGATCGTAGCTTGTCAGCTTTTTCATCAATCTGTTCAGCTTCAGTTCCTGTTTCGCAATAAGCAAATCTTGTAACAGTGCTGAACACGAACTGAAGCACGCCTTGTACCCCTTACCTATCATCTCCTGGGCCAAACCACACATCAAGTGCGTTTTCCCAGCACCAGGTGTCCCAAATAATAACAAATTCTCTTTTCTTTCTAGAAATTTGCCATCACGTAAGGCATTGAACTGATGCTGAGCTCCCTTCGGTAATCTGCTCAAATCAAAATTTGCAAGCGATTTAGAAATGGGCAGATTTGACTCTTTCAACCATCTCTCGATGCGTTTATTCTCTCTGGATTCAACCTCTTGCCTTACAAGCTCCAACAAGTACTCTTCATAGCCCCATTCTTCTTTTCTTGCCTTCTCAGCATACTCAAAAAAGCTTTTACTCATTTTTGGAAGTAACAGCCTTTTTAAACCTTCTGAAACCTGCTCTATTGTATTCATGATTGTGACTCCTTTAACAAAGCTAAATCATAAACACATAAATCCACTGTAGAGACAGCTACATCCATTAAAGAAAATATTTTTTCTGGTTTTCGAAGTATCTGTAAAACGCTTTCAAGAGTTATCATTTGATCTTTAACAAGCAGACTTTTCAAAACCCCTCCTACACGTCTCTCACCATCTTGTGCAGCTGCTTTCAAAATACCTAGATAATCCTTCACATAGCGTTGAGGCGATCCAATTTTTAAAGCATCGTAGGCTGCCCTAAAAGTACTTGTAGGGTATAACTCTTCCTTATAGCGATAATTCTCAAATGCTCCAGGCTTCTTTATCAACCAATCTATTATATGACGATAATCAATCTGGGCCTTGTGGGCCCCAACCATGCGCGGAAACTCCTCCACTTTTTGACCTTGGTACCAGATCTCTACAATACTTCCTAAAAGATGTATCTCTACCTCTTCGTTAATCAAACGACTCGGTACAGAATAAGTGTTATCTTTTAAACGGATTGTACTTCCTCTACCTACAGTTAATCTATGAACAGTGGCATCTTGGAGTCTTCCTGGAGGCAATTCTTTGAGCTTTTCTTGTTCTTCTTTAAAACGAACACTTCTTGCCGCATTACGCTTTATCACCAGATCTCTCAGAAAACCACGATATTCCTCAACGGTTTCAAAATCATGACTACCACGTAACATTAGTGCCTGCTCAACAGCCCTCTTAAGCCTATGGTGAGCCTGTTCAACATCGCCATTCTCATTCGGGCAACCAGCTTGTATTTTTGTCCCTGTAATACCATAGTGATCCAAAAGAGCCTGGTACCGTGCACCAAATTTAGGATTATTCGAGAAATTTGACATTGCTGCCGTCAAACGATCTGTGCGATGTCGTAAGGCAGAGCCCCCTGCTTGCCAGACTGCATTTTGAAACCCCTCACTTAGACTTTCAAAATTCTCGGAAAAACAAATAGTTACACTCTCCCAATTCGAGTAGGTAAAAACAAAGTGATAAACAAGATGAGGAAATGGGCTCCTTTGGATTGTAATCTTAAGATTTTCCATATGTGTAAAATCTGAAGAGCAAAGATCCCCAGGCTTATGGATTTGTGCAAAGAATACCTCCTTAGGTGGTCCTTGGAGTCCTTTCCATTTCTTGACCTTTCTTTGCAAGGTCCGCAATTGCCCTTCTTGAAATTTGCCCGGATATTTCTCTACTAAATACTCAAAAATTGTCTTTGCTTCGAGTCGTGGTTGAAGCTCTAGCATGCTTTCAATTTCGGAATTAACGCAATCGAACGGATCCGTTCTTGTTTTCCAATTATGATCTGTTGGCAACAGCGGGTTATCATTCTTTAAGTAAGTTCTTGCTGTCTTAGGATCTATGCCAGCTTTGGCAGCTGAATCTTTAAGATTATTTCCCTCATTAATCATTTTACACAATCTCCTATACTGTGTTTTAGAAATCATCCTTTACCTCCTTACGAGATAAAGGATTATCTTCTTAAGTCTCAGCGAAGGGAATTTTAATTGTCGTCCGAAGGGAAAAATAATTGTCGTCGGACAGGAATTTTAATTGTCGCTGAAGCGGAGATTTAATTGTCGCAGATCAAAAGTCATTGTCAGCTGCTTTTCTATCCTTTTAGGTTCAGGAACTACTTTTTCTTCACCCTTCTTCGGTCGACCCTTTTTCTTAGGTTTCCCATTAACTTTGTGGGTGGTTGGATTTTTTTCTTTAGCCTTCTCTCTAGCTTCAATAGCTGTAGAATCTCTCGAATTGTGCGAGATAATCTCATTTCCTAATGTTTTTTTGATGAAGGATTCATGTACACGTTCTGGCAGAGCCGTGTTAGCAAACTCTCCAAATGCTCTGGAAAAAGTCGACTCACTTGGAATTTGAGAGCGGCTTTCCCATCCACATATCCGCCGGAGGTTCTTATCTGAATTCAATCGCTCTAACAGAAAGTGTATCGCCACCATTTCTTTGGACACAAATTTGCGTAAATTTCTTCCGTCGCTTTAAAATTATTCTAAAATTCTCAGTTTTTGCTATCATATCCTTGCCAGAACAAAGTAGCCGTGCTCCCTCTCCAACCTCAGCTAACGACGATAAAATTTGTTCAGAAGGGTGTTCTTTGGAATATAACTCCCTGGCTTCCAGAGGGGAGTGATAATCTAGCTTTTCTAAAAGCCAGTGTTCATTGTACGACTTAATGAACTCTGCTACAGCCTTCCTAAAGTCTTCTAGGCCATGATAATGCCTACCGTGTACAATCTGCTCCTTAAATGTTCTGTGAAACCTTTCTATCACCCCGTTGGTTTCAGGCTCCTTCACAAAGCCCTTGCTTATACTTATGCCCCAGTACCGTGTTTGGTTAATAAAGCCTTCTGACATAAATTAAGAGCCATGATCTACTCGTAAACTGACCCCACGAACCACATTAGAGGATGTTTTGCTAAAAACAACCTCAACAGCCTTATTTAAGGCTTCTATTGCAGCAAATCGACTTCCTTTCTTTGTGACATGCCACCCTAGACATTCAGCATTCCAATGTTCAATTACTCCGAAAAACCACACCCACCCATCTTCGAGGGTGAAAATCTTAGCGGCATCTGTACCCCACATTTCATTGGGGCGGTCTGTTGTAATGCGTCCATCATGTAGGCGTTCTTTTCCCTGTTCAACGCGATACGGAGAGAGCATTTTATGCTCTCTCATTAGCTTCAAAACTCGATTCCGCCCAATATTTAGTTTCTTGAAGCGTTTTAATCGAGCATGTATTTTTCGATGTCCTTCTCCTTGAAAGTGGCTTTCGGATATGTCTTTTTTGATGGCCTCCAATAGATCATTGTCTGAGAGGGTCGGCTTTTTTCCTCGAAGCCCCTTAGGTTTATATGGCCGCTTTCTATTATGATAGAAAGATGAGCGAGGAAACTTCCACACTGTACAAACTAATTCTACACCATATTTAAGATGGGTTGAAGGAGAGATCTTCTCGCTCATTTCTTGGACCTCCCCATACGAAAACCCGGTGCTTTGTTGGCCTTTATCTGCAAGAGCTCGTTTTCCATCATGAGCTCTCCCAGGCGTTTCTTAGCATGGTCTAATTCATGTTGAACAGGGTCTTCGGAACGCATTTTTAATCCCACTTCCATGCCCTGAATTGCTTTTGAATGCCATTCTTCGATTAAATAAGCCTCTACACCGAGTTCTCGACTTAGTTTATCGATGGACTCTCCTTTTAATAGACGTAAGACAACTTCAATCTTACGTGCCGCGGTCCATCGTTTGATTTGACCACCTTCTTCCATGTTGGATCTCCTTGGTTTTGCGATTAAGTATATCGCAAATCCGTGTCCAATGTTCTCGGTGGCAGTATACGCTCTAACAGAAAGGTAGTTGTGTCAATATTGTAAACCATCTTAGCGACAAATGCTCTGGCTATTGCAGTGCGACTTTTTTCTGGACGTCCTTTCCAATCGGAAGACGATACAAATTGCTCGATTCGGATAACTTCTAGGATCGTAACCAGCTGCTGTTGCTTCTCTGTGAGGGGGTCAAGCTCTTCCTCCAGCCAAGGGAAAAGTTTGTTTTGAATTGAATTCCAGTATTGTGATAGGCTTCCGAATAGTTGACCCATAGGGTTACACTCCTCATTCTGGTATGGTTGTTGGGGCGACAACCCGCACCCTATCAGAAAGAGATTTTTTTAATGGGAGTTTTGAAAAGGGAAAAATAAAAATTTTTCCGACTTTTGCAACTCCCTCAATAGGTTAAATTCAAAAAAATATGGAGACTATATGAGCTACACTGGTGAAATTGTGGGCCCGAATACAATTAGAATTACAGCTGACCCAAGTCCTAGAAACCATGGACAAGTGGCATGTGGCGTGGGTGCTGTTCTTTCTTTATCCGCAACGGCAGCGGGATGTATTATAGCTTTCGAACCTCTTAATGCAACTGTGAAAATTGCAGTGCCCATCCTTATGGGTGTTGTAGCGTTGGGTTTTGCAAGTATGCCAGCTGCCAGTAGATATGGTCGTTGCGCATGCCCTGAAAATTGTGGACCAGGTTGTTCAATTACTGGCACTGTTTTAACAGGACTTGTCGCCCCTATACCCATCGTATTAGGCATTCTCAATGCTGTAAATGTTACCATTTAAATAGCACTCAGTGGACCGGTGAGCTCAAGTTTTTAGGATTACAAATGACGGGAGCTCTTCCACCCGTGGGGGAAAAACTTTGATTCAGTGCAAGAGTTCGATATTCTGAGCACCTGTACAGCGACAGCGACCATGGCACCCTGACGACAGTCGGATGGCACCTAGGATCACCACTCGGCGACAGAGCCGATGGCACCCAGATCACCAACTGACGACAGTCATGTTGGCACCTAGGATCACCACCAAACGACAGTGATGATGGCACCCTAGACTTTCAAATCCTCCCGTGCTACGCAAGAGCCAACGCGATCTTATCCTCTTTGTTATTTTTTGTCTGTTCTATCTTTTTCAATGCACTATTTTTTCTATAACTCTCGACATTGATCTCCAAAATCATTCCATTATGTATTAGTCGATCGATCGCTGCCACTGCCATTACTTTGTCTTCAAAGATTCTATCCCATTCATCAAATGCCTGATTACACGTGATGATTATGCTTTTCCTTTCGTATCGTTCTGCAATTAGCTCAAACAGCACACCGGTCTCGTGATTATCTCTTTGAACATATCCAAAGTCATCCAGTATCAAGCAATCATATTTATCAAGCTTCTTTAAAGCTGATGGTAGGGCCAATGCTTGCTTCGATGATTGTAATTTTTGTACAAGTATTGTCGTTCGTGTAAAAAGCACTCTTAGCCCACGCTCGAGTAGTTCAATACCTATTGCATTTGCTAAATGTGATTTACCTGCACCCGAGGGGCCGAATATTAATAAATTCGCTCCTTGTTTCACCCACTGCTCTCCTGTGCTCAGAGATTCTATATGCGGTTTCTTGATCATGGGTACATAACTAAAATCAAAGGTCGAAAGGGTTTTGCCTTTCCACAGACAAGATTCCTTCAGCCTCCTATTCATAAGGCGCGTTCGACGCGTTTGAAGCTCATATTCACACAAGGTTGCAAGATACCGTGAACTACCCCAGCCCTCTTGATCCGCTCGATCTATACTGCCACCGAGAACATTGGACACGGATTTGCGATATACTTAATCGCAAAACCAAGGAGATCCAACATGGAAGAAGGTGGTCAAATCAAACGATGGACCGCGGCACGTAAGATTGAAGTTGTCTTACGTCTATTAAAAGGAGAGTCCATCGATAAACTAAGTCGAGAACTCGGTGTAGAGGCTTATTTAATCGAAGAATGGCATTCAAAAGCAATTCAGGGCATGGAAGTGGGATTAAAAATGCGTTCCGAAGACCCTGTTCAACATGAATTAGACCATGCTAAGAAACGCCTGGGAGAGCTCATGATGGAAAACGAGCTCTTGCAGATAAAGGCCAACAAAGCACCGGGTTTTCGTATGGGGAGGTCCAAGAAATGAGCGAGAAGATCTCTCCTTCAACCCATCTTAAATATGGTGTAGAATTAGTTTGTACAGTGTGGAAGTTTCCTCGCTCATCTTTCTATCATAATAGAAAGCGGCCATATAAACCTAAGGGGCTTCGAGGAAAAAAGCCGACCCTCTCAGACAATGATCTATTGGAGGCCATCAAAAAAGACATATCCGAAAGCCACTTTCAAGGAGAAGGACATCGAAAAATACATGCTCGATTAAAACGCTTCAAGAAACTAAATATTGGGCGGAATCGAGTTTTGAAGCTAATGAGAGAGCATAAAATGCTCTCTCCGTATCGCGTTGAACAGGGAAAAGAACGCCTACATGATGGACGCATTACAACAGACCGCCCCAATGAAATGTGGGGTACAGATGCCGCTAAGATTTTCACCCTCGAAGATGGGTGGGTGTGGTTTTTCGGAGTAATTGAACATTGGAATGCTGAATGTCTAGGGTGGCATGTCACAAAGAAAGGAAGTCGATTTGCTGCAATAGAAGCCTTAAATAAGGCTGTTGAGGTTGTTTTTAGCAAAACATCCTCTAATGTGGCTCGTGGGGTCAGTTTACGAGTAGATCATGGCTCTCAATTTATGTCAGAAGGCTTTATTAACCAAACACGGTACTGGGGCATAAGTATAAGCAAGGGCTTTGTGAAGGAGCCTGAAACCAACGGGGTGATAGAAAGGTTTCACAGAACATTTAAGGAGCAGATTGTACACGGTAGGCATTATCATGGCCTAGAAGACTTTAGGAAGGCTGTAGCAGAGTTCATTAAGTCGTACAATGAACACTGGCTTTTAGAAAAGCTAGATTATCACTCCCCTCTGGAAGCCAGGGAGTTATATTCCAAAGAACACCCTTCTGAACAAATTTTATCGGCGTTAGCTGAGGTTGGAGAGGGAGCACGGCTACTTTGTTCTGGCAGCCAAAGAGGACGTTAAATAGGAATGAATTTCACCGTGTCCCTTCGGTTAGGAGGGGAGCACGGCTACTTTGTTCTGGCAAGGATATGATAGCAAAAACTGAGAATTTTAGAATAATTTTAAAGCGACGGAAGAAATTTACGCAAATTTGTGTCCAAAGAAATGGTGGCGATACATAATGAACTCTGCTACAGCCTTCCTAAAGTCTTCTAGGCCATGATAATGCCTACCGTGTACAATCTGCTCCTTAAATGTTCTGTGAAACCTTTCTATCACCCCGTTGGTTTCAGGCTCCTTCACAAAGCCCTTGCTTATACTTATGCCCCAGTACCGTGTTTGGTTAATAAAGCCTTCTGACATAAATTGAGAGCCATGATCTACTCGTAAACTGACCCCACGAGCCACATTAGAGGATGTTTTGCTAAAAACAACCTCAACAGCCTTATTTAAGGCTTCTATTGCAGCAAATCGACTTCCTTTCTTTGTGACATGCCACCCTAGACATTCAGCATTCCAATGTTCAATTACTCCGAAAAACCACACCCACCCATCTTCGAGGGTGAAAATCTTAGCGGCATCTGTACCCCACATTTCATTGGGGCGGTCTGTTGTAATGCGTCCATCATGTAGGCGTTCTTTTCCCTGTTCAACGCGATACGGAGAGAGCATTTTATGCTCTCTCATTAGCTTCAAAACTCGATTCCGCCCAATATTTAGTTTCTTGAAGCGTTTTAATCGAGCATGTATTTTTCGATGTCCTTCTCCTTGAAAGTGGCTTTCGGATATGTCTTTTTTGATGGCCTCCAATAGATCATTGTCTGAGAGGGTCGGCTTTTTTCCTCGAAGCCCCTTAGGTTTATATGGCCGCTTTCTATTATGATAGAAAGATGAGCGAGGAAACTTCCACACTGTACAAACTAATTCTACACCATATTTAAGATGGGTTGAAGGAGAGATCTTCTCGCTCATTTCTTGGACCTCCCCATACGAAAACCCGGTGCTTTGTTGGCCTTTATCTGCAAGAGCTCGTTTTCCATCATGAGCTCTCCCAGGCGTTTCTTAGCATGGTCTAATTCATGTTGAACAGGGTCTTCGGAACGCATTTTTAATCCCACTTCCATGCCCTGAATTGCTTTTGAATGCCATTCTTCGATTAAATAAGCCTCTACACCGAGTTCTCGACTTAGTTTATCGATGGACTCTCCTTTTAATAGACGTAAGACAACTTCAATCTTACGTGCCGCGGTCCATCGTTTGATTTGACCACCTTCTTCCATGTTGGATCTCCTTGGTTTTGCGATTAAGTATATCGCAAATCCGTGTCCAATGTTCTCGGTGGCAGTATACACAGAATGACATCTCAATTTTGGCAAAAACATTCAATAAAGCTGATTGCAAAAAATATTTAGACAGGGATGTTATAAGTCAGGGTTATTATCCTGTGCAGTTATACATCCAGAATAATTCTGAAAAAGATTATATTTTCTCTTTAGCTCGAGTAAGCCTTCCTTGTGCAAGGCCAGAAGAAGTTGCTGAAAAAGTGCATACCTCGACTGCCGCTAGAGCTGCGGGATATGGGGCCGCTGCCTTTTTTACTTGTGGGCTCTTTGCAATTCCTGCAATCGTAGATGGTGTAAAATCATCGAATGCAAATACAGCATTAGACAATGATTTCAGCGCAAAAGCGGCTAGAGATCAAATTATTTACCAACATTCACATTCGAATATGATATTGTTCGTCCCTGTGAGTGCATATCAATCAACCTTTACTATAACTTTGGTTGAGCAGAATTCCAATCAACCCAAAACGCTTGTAGTTTCAGTAAATAGTTGATTCACTTGATCTTCGGAAGCAAAGTTCCTCTATTTGGAAGGAGCATTGCCGTAATCTTGGGTTATTCTTGAGCAGCAGTGCTCAACCATTTTTCGAGAGAATGAGAAATCTGATTCATGCTGTCTGAGATATTATTTAAAGCCTAACAAAGAGAATAATTGGAGTGAAATCTTCAAGAAAACAAGATGGGACAGAACCCAAAAAAGGTCTTCTTGATGGGATTTAAGTAGACTTTTGATGGAAGAGCTTGAAGGGTTTAATGTGAGCCGTTGGGAGCGTAGCGACCTTCGGCGAGCCCCGCCCGGGCCTTCGGCCGAGGCGCCCGTATCCAAGCAAGGGTAGCGAGGCGCCAGTCCCTTAAGAATGCAAATAGAAAAAGTTCCACAGCCTCAGGTATTATCCAGAACCTGAAAGAACGGGACCGCGCGAAGCGCGCCGAGTGACGAAGCCGCGGGCCATCCTTGTGGGAGTAGACTCCGGGTGTAGGATTCGAACCTACGACCAATGGATTAACAGTCCACTGCTCTACCGCTGAGCTAACCCGGAATAGATGGGCGATGTTAGGGGGAGTGTCTATTTTATTGCAATGGGGAATTTAAAGTATTGATATGTAGTATGTTAAGGATTAGTAAAGTCAAGGAAATTATTGATAAAATATTAATTTTATGTTACAATTATTTATATCAATTTTCAACAAAGTTGATAATAAGATATTATGGCAAGTCCTATAGAGCAATTCAAAGATGCCATGACTGCTGTCAAACAGCAGGACATGTTTAATAAATTTCCCGTAGAGGGGATCAGATCTTTTAAGATCGATGAGACAACTAAACGGTTTGAAGTTGTTTTAGATGGAACGTATACTGGCAAGGCCACCTATCGTGATCCCGACAATCAGACGATGGTCGACCGGTGCCAGTCTGGGTACTTAAAGGTCCACCAGAAGGTGACGGGAGTCATGGGTCAAGATAAATTGGTCTTGGACTCTGGCTGCTACGAAGCTTGTAAAAACATCTTTCTATCCGCTTGGGTCGTTGGTGTTGAGCTGAAAGAAGAGGATAAAAAAGCCTCTGTGCTGGTGACAGGGAAACTACTTGGAATTGAGGGGAGTACCTCGATTTCGATGGAGAGTCTGATCATTGCAAATGTGGAATGGAAAAAGGCGTAAGCGCAAAAGACAACAAGAAGGGAAAAAATGGCGGATGGTTCTCTCGTAGCTGTATCACCGGGTAGTCCAGCACTCCAACGTGAAAGAAAACCACTTATCTCACATCATTTAGACAATGTCGAATGGGAGATCAGCAATCAAGCGACGCGGATCTTCCGGAATGGGACGATCACTACACTGGCTTTGGCTGCGATAGATGGGCTTTTGATCCTCGATTCTCATGGAAGTTCACTGATTCAGAACTACGCTGGTATCAGTTTAGCAGGTCTCACAGCTCTTTTTGGAATTGTCTATGGTAGTCTCAAGCTCTTCCGGGATAGGCCGGAAAAAAATCGTGCTGAGAAAGGGTGGAAAGTAAGAGAGAAAGAGGATCTGAAGGAAAAATTATCTGAATTGAGCGAGGGTGAAAGACTGATCACACCTATCAAGCTCAGTGGAAAGACCTATCTGGTAGAACTTGTCAGAGACGAAGATTACATCACCATCTCTTCACAGCAATAGCAATCGGGCAGGGGCACGAAAAATAAAAAAACCCTTCGGGAGTCATCCGAAGGGTTTTTCTTTTCTAAGATGAAAAATCTTAGTAGTCCATGCCGCCGGCCATCGGAGCTGCAGGTTTCTCTTGTGGGATCTCTGCGATGATCGCTTCGGTCGTCAGCAGAAGGGCTGCGATTGAAGCAGCGCTTTCAAGAGCGAGACGACTGACTTTCATCGGATCGAGAATGCCAGTTGCAAACATATCGACATACTCATCAGTTAGAGCATTGTAGCCCATGTTGGTGGCAAGACCGGCGACTTTTTGGAAGACGATCGCCCCTTCATGGCCCGCATTTTCTACGATCTGTTTGAATGGGGAGGCGAGTGCCTTGGCAATGATATTCGCGCCAATTTTTTCGTCTCCATCGAGCCCTTTTGCCAGCTTCTCAACGGCTGGGATGCAGCGGATGAACGCGGTGCCGCCACCTGGGAGAATGCCCTCTTCTACGGCTGCAGCGGTCGCATGTTGTGCATCATCCACACGATCTTTTTTCTCTTTCATCTCCACTTCTGTGGCAGCTCCGACACGGATGACAGCTACGCCGCCTGAAAGCTTCGCTAGGCGCTCTTGGAGCTTTTCTTTATCATAATCAGAGGTGCTCTCTTCGATCTGACGCTTGAGTTGCGCAATGCGTTTTTCGATCTCCGCTTTGTTGCCAGCGCCCTCGACGAGCGTGGTCTCCTCTTTTTTGACGACAGCTTTTTTGACCCTTCCTAGCATCTGGAGAGTGGTATTTTCGAGCTTCATGCCCAGCTCTTCGCTGATCAGCTGGCCACCGGTCAAAATGGCGATATCTTGGAGCATCGCCTTTCTGCGATCACCAAAGCCAGGTGCTTTGACTGCACAGACTTTGAGGCCGGCACGGAGGCGGTTGACCACGAGAGTGGCGAGCGCTTCTCCTTCGACATCTTCAGCGATGATGAGAAGAGGGCGTCCCGATTCTGCAACGGCTTGGAGAATGGGGAGGAACTCTTTCATCCCGGAGATTTTTTTCTCATAGATGAGGACGAAAGCCTCTTCTAAAATCGCCTCTTGGGTTTCTGGATTGGTCATGAAGTAGGCAGAGAGGTAGCCGCGATCGAAATTCATCCCTTCTACCACATCGAGAGTGGTTTCAAAGCCTTTCGCCTCTTCCACAGTGATCGTTCCATTTTTGCCCACCTTCTCCATCGCTTTGGCGATAATCTGCCCGATTTCATTATCATTATTGGCTGAGATGGTGGCGACTTGGGCGATCTCTTTCTGGTTTTGAACAGGCTTTGCGATCTTCTTCAGTTCTTCGACCACAGTTTTGACGCCCTTTTCAATCCCTCTCTTGAGATCCATCGGATTGGCGCCAGCGGTCACATTGCGCAAACCTTCAGTGTAGATTGCTTCAGCAAGGACAGTGGCTGTCGTGGTTCCGTCGCCCGCCTTGTCAGCTGTTTTGCTAGCGACTTCTTTGACCATTTGAGCGCCCATATTCTCGTGGCGGTCTTCCAGTTCAATCTCTTTAGCGACCGTCACACCGTCTTTGGTCACTTGAGGTGCTCCATAGGACTTGTCGATAACCACATTGCGCCCTTTAGGTCCGAGCGTCACTTTGACTGCTTCTGCGAGGGTTTGCACCCCTTTCAGAATCTTCTGTCGCGCTTCTTCTTGGTATTTAATATCTTTAGCTGCCATATAAAAAATGCTCCTTCAAATAGTGAATTATTCAACGATTGCGATGATGTCGTCTGCACGGAGGATAGTGTACTCTTCCCCATCGAGGGTCACTTCCTGGCCGGAGTATTTTTCCATTAAGATCTTATCACCGACTTGGACAGGGAAGGGGATCGCTTTCCCACTTTTATCTTTCTTCCCGGTACCGATTGCAATAACGCTCGCTGTTTCTTGTTTTTTCTTCGCTGTGTCAGGCAGGATAATTCCACCTTTCATCTTTTCTTCAGACTCGAGGCGTTTCACTAAAATTCGGTTGCCAAGAGGCTTCAGTTTGGTTTGTGTGGCTTGCTTTGTCATCTCTATGCACTCCTACATGAATGAGATTTTAACCTACGAAAAGGCAAACGATAGCAAAGCTCTTATATTTTTTACAAGGAAAATTAGCACTTTTTGATCAGGAGTGCCAGTTTATTGTGTGAGCTGCTCGAGCTGAGTGACTAAAGAATCAAATTTACGGAGTGTGGCCTGCACCGGTTCTGGCGAAGACATATCGACCCCTGCCAGCTTCAAGAGGTCGATCGGATAGAGAGAGCCGCCCCCTTTTAGAAAGGAGAGATAATTGTCGCGCGCATGGGTATCGCCTCCAAGAACCTTCCCCGCTAAGCTGAGAGCGGCGCTGATCCCTGTCGCATATTGGTAGACATAAAAATTATAGTAGAAATGGGGGATGCGGGCCCATTCGATGGCAATTTCATTATCGATAGTGGCATCTGGGCCAAAATAATCTCTATTGAGTTGGAGATAGATCTCTTTTAATAGGGCGGGCGTCAAGGGAGTTTCTTGTTCGACCAGTTCGTGAATCTTGAGCTCAAACTCGGCAAACATTGTTTGGCGGAAGAAGGTGGCCCGGATGTCTTCGATTTTTTCGTTGATTAAGAAGAGTTTTTCCTCTTTTTTCTCGCGCCTTTTCAGAAGGAGATCCATCAAAAGCTCTTCGTTAAAGGTCGAGGCCACCTCTGCCACAAAGATGGGATAGTGGCTATATTGATACGATTGCGTCTTGTGGCTCAAATAGGAATGCATGCTATGGCCTACCTCGTGAGCAAGTGTGAAAACGTCGCGCAAGATTCCGCGATAATTCAACAGGATATAAGGGAAGCTATCGAAACAGCCACTGGAATAGCCACCGGAGCGCTTATTCTGATTTTCATAGCGATCGACCCAACGATCAGTTTTGAGCCCTTTTTTTACTGCATTTTGATAATCCTTACCCAAAGGGGCGGTCGATTCGATGACGAGCTCCTCCGCCTCCTTATAGTCCATGCGGATCTCTACCTGAGGGATGAGAGGGAGATACATATCGTAGAGATGAGCCTCATCGAGTTTGAGCAGCTTTTTTCTTAGCGAGACGTATCTGTGGAGGGATTTGAGACCTGAACGGACTGTTTTAATCAGAGAGTGGTAGACCTCGAGTGGAATTTTTTTGGGGAAGAGAGCCGCATCGAGGCTCGAGCTAAACGTGCGGGCACGCGACCCAAAAATATGGCTCTGGATCTCGCCATAAAGCAGTTCAGCCATCGTATTTTCCAGCCCCAGATATTTCTCCTGCATCGCGATAAACGCATTGGCCCTCAGTGTGCGGTCAGGGGAGCGGATATACATTTGGTAGAGACCGTGAGAGAGATCCAATTCTTGCCCCTGACCATCTTTGACCTTACCGAGTTTAATATCGGCATTGTTGAGTGCTGAGAAGGCCTTTGGAGGGGTTTGCATCGGCTTTCCTGCCATGGCGAGGAGCTCTTCCTTATCTGCTGAAAGCGTGTGGGGGCGCATCCGGACAAGTTTTTCGATATGGAAGCGATAAGTTGCAAGAAGGGGAGAGGCAAGCAATTCTGAAATTTTTGCCTCAGGCAGCTCTAAAATCTCAGGTTCGATCCAAGAGCTCTCCTGTTGAAAGTCATACATGAGAGAAGAGATCTGTAAAAAAGCCTTTTTGGAGGCATCTAGGGTGATCTCTTCATCATGACGGAGGTGAGCATAGGTATAGAGTTTTTCTAGCCTGCGGGCGATCTCAAAAGAGAGATCTAAGGCCTCTTTGACTATCTTTGGGCCCTCTTTCAGTCGACCCCGGTAGCTCTGCAGCTTGGGCCAGTGTGGCTTCGTAGGCTTTTCGCAAACAGCCGCAAACTCTTTTTCCCACTGATCGAGAGAGGGATAAAGTTCGGCTACATTCCATTGATCGTCTGGCAGAACCTCTGCCCGAGTTTTTACAGATGTGGATGTCATAGGTTTTTAGTTTTCACCCTCGTCGATGTCCTAAGATTAGTAGTGGATATAAAATTTATTGCGGGAAAGCTCAATCAGGGTAGCGATCGCTTCTTCAGCGTCTTCTCCCGTGGCCTCGATTTCAATCCGAGAACCCCGCCCTGCTGCTAGAGTGAGAATCCCGAGAAGTGATTTGGCATTGACGACGAGATCTTGAAAAGTCAGGTTGATGTGAGATTTAAAGGAGGTCGCACATTTGACCAACTCTGTCGAAGGACGTGTGTGGAGCCCTTTATCATTCATGACAATAAAGAAACCTCGGGATGTCGCAGGATCACTATTGACTTTAGAAGAGGTTTGACTATTTCTTTTTTGCTTAGCAACCATGATAGATTCTATTCATAGCACAATAATATTTTATTCTGCATAAGGAATAATTTTTTCCAGAACATTGCGGGTACAATAAATGGGGACCCTATGGAGGAGGGCCAGCGTGATGCAGTCCGAAGGACGGGCATCGATCTCGACAATGTTCAAAAGATCGCCGATCTGCTGCTCGAAAAATATGCGGGCAAAGTAGATCGTGTCTTGCAAGTCATTGATCACCACCTGCCTTACCTTGATGTCCAATCCGCGGAAAATTTTGCTTATCAGATCATGGGTATAAGGTCTGGGCTTGACGGTCGATGCCAGATACATCTGCATCGCTTTTCCACTGGCGAGATCAGTATAGATCGCAAATTTTTTCTCTTCGGTACCTAAAACGACACAGGTATAGGCACGTGACTGCATCACTTTTTCAAATTTGATCGGGATTAATTCAACTGTTTCGTCCATGTCTACTCTCTTCACGAAAAAAGATAGATCCATCGCGATGACCGACTAAAACCCGAGAGGGGAGATGGAAGAAAAAACCTGTATCAACAACGCCGGGCAGTGAAATCAGAGAAATATGGTCTTGCTCGGGATGGGAAAAGCCTCGGGGTTGATGGATATCAAAAATGTAATTCCCATTATCGGTGAGATACAAAGAGCCATCCTTATTGGTCCGCACATTTCCTTCGTATCCCATTCGGCCGATTTTGGCAAGGGTTGTGCGGTAAGCGAAGGGGATAATCTCTACTGGTAAAGCAGATTTTCCTAAGAGGGGCACCAATTTTGTCTCATCGACGATGATGATGATCTGCTTGCTGGAGCTGGCCAAAATCTTTTCCCTGACCAATGCACCCCCACCTCCTTTGATCAAACGATTCTGAGTGTCAACCTCATCGGCTCCATCGATCGTCAAATCGAGAGCGGTGATCTGATCAGAGTCAATGATGGGAATCCCGCCTGCTTTCGCTTGTTCTAGCGAGCGCACGGAGGAGGACGCAGCGGTAATTTTTAAACCAGCCCGGCAGCGTTCGATCAAACTTTCGATGAAAAAGGTTGCCGTGGAACCTGTTCCCAGGCCCACTAACATTCCCTCTTCCACAAAAGTGGCCGCTCTCTTTCCAAGCTCTTGTTTAATTTCTTCTTGCGTCAGCTGTTTCATAAAATTGTATTAATGTGCATTCTCTTATTCATGGACCGACTTGTTTTAGAAAGCTATTTAAATAATTATTTAAATACCGCCACGATTAAAGATTATTGCCCGAATGGCCTTCAAGTGGAAGGAAAAAATGAGATCCACCAGGTTGCTACGGCCGTATCCGCCAGTTTATCTACGATTCAACTGGCTGCTGAGATGGGTGTCGACGCCCTCATCACCCACCATTCCCTCTTTTGGGAGAAAGATCCCTACCCGATCATCAGGGCCAAAAAGGAGAAAATCGAACTGCTCCTTCAAGCAGGCATCTCCCTCTTCGCCTACCATCTCCCTCTCGATGCCCATCCTGAGGTTGGCAACAACTGGCATGCAGCCCGCCAGCTCGGTTGGCAAAACCTACAACCCTTCGGCGAGTATTATGGAACCTTTATCGGTGTCCGCGGCACCTTCCGACCCCAGCCCATCGAACAGCTCATCACCGCTGTCGAAACCTATTACGGCCATCCCGCAACCACCGCCTTAGGTGGAAAAAAAGAGATTTCTAGCGCCGCACTCATCTCGGGCGGAGCCTACAAAGAGATCCCTGCAGCCGCTCTCGCCGGTGTCGACTGCTTCATCACCGGCAACTTTGACGAGCCCGCCTGGAACCTCGCCCACGAAGAGAAGATCCACTTCCTCGCCCTGGGCCACACCGCCACCGAAAAAATCGGCCCCAAAGCCCTCGCCACCCACTTGCAGAAGCAATTTTCCATTCAGGCCTTTTTTATCGATTCCTCTAACCCCTTTTAATTCAACGCAAAGACGCAAAGACGCAGAGGCACAAAGAAGGAGGGTACGCGAAGCGCTCCTATTTCTTTGTGTCTCTGCGTCTTTGCGTTGAATCTTGACGAATGCTTATTCTACGTCAGTTTGAGGGGGAGGCGCCTGGGTGACGCGGCCTTTGAGGGGGCCGTGCTCGGCTGGTTCTCCGTGGGGTTGAAGGATCCGCTTAGTGATGGCGGTGATCTCTTCGTGGAGCTGTTGTTTCAACTCTTGGATCTCTTCACTCTTCGGTTCTACGAGAATGGTGTGATCTTTGAGCGGTTTATGCTCTGGGGCTGCGCGGGTAGCACGGGTTACGATTGCTTTGGTGGCAATGTTAGCCAGCTCATGTTGGGATTCTGCCTTGCGGCGCGCGAGAACTTTTTGAATCTGCTCTTCTTCCCGCTCCAGATACTTCTTTTTCATCTCTTCCCAGTTCTCTGGATTGACAATTATTTCGTCGCTGGGGTCTCTGCGATGAATCTCGGACATACGATTAGCTCCTTTACACTCTGCCTATAAATGTCTATGATACCAAATATCACTTTTCTAAGAAACTGAATAGGATGTCAATGAAAAATATCATTCGCACTCTTGAAGAACGCGGTTTTGTTGAGGCAAAGACAAGCGAAGAGATTGACGAGCTGGTCGAAAAGCCGGTTGCGGTCTACGTGGGATTTGATCCGACATCGGACAGTCTCCATTTGGGAAATTTGATGGGCATCATGGCACTGGCCTGGTTTCAAAGGCTGGGCCATCGACCGATTGCCATTGTAGGAGGTGCTACTGGCATGATCGGAGATCCTTCAGGTAAAAGTGTCGAACGCAATCTTCTCGACCACGAAACGCTGCAGCATAATCTGAAGGGTATCAGTAGATCTTTGAAAGCAGTTCTCAAAGAGAATGTCACCATTCTTAACAACTATGACTGGTTCAAGGGTGTTGAGTTTATTGAATTTTTGCGAGACATCGGAAAACATTTCCGTTTGGGGACGATGCTTGCCAAAGATAGCGTCAAAACAAGGCTCGCCTCTGAGGATGGGATCAGCTTTACTGAATTCAGTTATCAGCTGCTGCAGGCTTACGACTTTCTCCATTTGTTTGATAAGGAGAAGGTCGTTCTCCAAATGGGGGGAAGTGATCAGTGGGGGAACATCACGGCAGGGACAGAATTGGTGCGAAAAGTGCGTGGAGTGAGCGTGCATGGTTTGACCTTTCCTCTTTTGACGCGCAGTGATGGGAAAAAATTTGGTAAGTCAGAAGAAGGGGCGATCTGGCTCAACAGCGATAAGTTGCCTGCTTACGATTTTTATCAATATATCTACCGCATCCCCGATGCTGATCTTCCCAAAATGTTTCGCCTGCTTACCTTCCTTGATCTGGAAGAGATCAAAGAGATCGAATCTTCGATGCAACGGAAAGACTATCTGCCCAATTCTGCACAAAAAAGATTGGCGGAAGAGATCACCCGTCTTGTTCATGGTGAAGAGGGTTTGACCGATGCGCTACGCATCACAGCTGCTGCTCAACCTGGCAGCCACACTGTATTGGATAAGGAGACATTGCTGGCACTCGCCGCTGAGCTCCCGAGTGAAAAACTGCCTCGTAGCCAGGTTCTCGGCATCAAAATGATCGACATGCTTGTCCATGCCAAAATTTTGTCCAGCAAATCTGAAGCGAGGCGCATGGTGGCTGGCGGCGGTATCTACTTGAATAATGAAAAAGTTAGCGATGAAAATTTCGTCATCGAAAAGCAACATCTTATTGAAGATGCTTTTCTCCTCGTAGGGATTGGCAAAAAAAAGAAAGTTGTTCTCCAAATCGCATAAAAAAAATAGGGTGATCTGAAAAATTCGCTTGAACCGAAAGGCAGGATAGTTATTATACGGCTATAGCTTAAGTAAATATGGTTACCCGCTAATAGGAGGCATCACCAATATGGGAACAATGACAAAGAAGAAGCTGATCACCACGATCTCGCAAGACCAGGGAATCCATCCGAATCATGTTAGAGCTGTGATACAGAATTTTCTCGACAAGATGACAGACGCACTTGCCAACGGCGATCGTTTGGAGTTTCGCGATTTCGGCGTACTCCAAGTCGTCGAGCGTAAGCCTAAAATTGGCCGCAATCCAAAGAATGCATCTGTACCTATCCATATTCCTGCGCGCCGTGCTGTGAAATTCACGCCAGGCAAAAGAATGCGCCGGCTCATCGAGGGAGGCAAAGAGATCTCCATGGAATTCGATGATGGCGACATGGATGATGATGAATAAGATTTCTCAGAATGAATGAATGCGTAAACCCTCGTTAGTGATAACGAGGGTTTTCTTTTTTTAAGGCTCGTTTTACTATTCCATTATGCATTACCTCGAAGAACTACTTTTTGAACTCAAGCAAGCCCTGAAGGAGGGTGCCAGCGCTGTGCAACTTGAGCGCTGGAAAAATTCCCCTTTGTTAAAGGAGCATGAACTGGTCGAAGCGACCTATGCCGTCTTAGCCCAATGGATGGGCTATCCGGTTCCTCAAATCCAGCTCAAGCGTACCAGTGGGGGAGCTGTCACACTTTTTGAAAAAGGTTTTTTTCCTTGGAGAGGTCTACCCTATCCCAGGGAGCATGCTGAGCTGGGGCTTCGTCTGTTTCAGCGGGGTCAAAAAGAGAGCGCTCTTTCGATGGCTCCTTTCCAAAAAGCCACTCTTGACCATAACCTGCAACCGATTTACGCCCTCTTCAAACAAGATGGAGCCCCTTTTCGGCATGCATTAGTAGAGGCAAATGCCGCTTTTTTTGAAGCGATTGGTCAGAAGCCAGATCGAAGCGGCACTTATGTCGATCCTGAGCTCGCATTCCTTGCAAAAAAGAGTGAAAGTGCGACGGTTGTTTGTGTCGGATCGGGTTGTAAGAGTGGTTTAGGAGCATTTCTCCATCATGATGCAGGAATTGTCAATTGGGGTCCTCAAACGACAGCTGTGGGCAACTGCACAGGATTTGGGCTCGCTGGCAGAGCACAAAGAGTGGAGATAGAGGAAAGTGACACTTTTCGGCTCTCGTTTCTGTGTCGACTCGCGACGCCGCTTCCCCGAGAGACTGGCTTTTCCGCATTACAAGATTCAGGATTTTCTGGACTCTGGATCGACGCCGCGCTGGAGGGCAATCTCGATCAGCTGAGCTGCAGCATGACCTTCCAAAGCTCGCGTCCCTCAGAAACTCCTCTGTTGACTCTCTTTGGAAAGGGGAATGGCTGCTGGCTCGGCGCTTCGCATAAACTGAATCCCGGCTCTCTTGATCGCTACCAAGGACCACCCCAACCCCTCCTGCTCACTGGTGCATCAGGCGCCGTCCGTATCGAAGTGCAAGGAGCGCTCAAATTGGAGATCATCCCTCTAGCAGGTGATGAGAGCTTTTGGGGGGCCAACTTTTTGATGGCTTACACTTTGCAAGAAGCCCCCATTCGCTTCACATTGCAAAAAAACGGATAAAAACCTATCGTAACTTCCTTATGTCCAAAGCAAAATTCTTAGCACTTGCCATCGTCATCGTCGTTTTTGCGCTCCTTCTTTACAATTGGCCCAATCCTAAAGAGAGTGATCACTCCATAGAAACGGGAGAGTCCCTAGCGCTGCCGGTAGAGCCAGTGGTTGTGTATGCCCCTAGCGGCCCTCCGATCCTTTCTAGCTCTAGTGATGCAGAACTGCCTGAGGAGGTCGATCGGATGAATGAGCTCTTCAAATCACGCAGCTCGTCTCTCCCCTTTATTGAGAGTCTCGCCTATGCTGCCCGTGTCGATTGGCTCTCAGGGCGCCCCGCCTATCTCGGTGATTATTCGGCGCACTACCAGACATCGAAACATTTTATCTCGCGCAGCATCCGAGGAGCAGGCAATTATTTATCAGACGTTGTCTCAAAAGGACAAAAGTTTAATGTTTACCGGAAAGATTACCCGATCGAATTTCATCTCATCGTCGATCTCTCCCGTCTCAAACTCTGGCTCTACTGCCATGACAAAGTCCTTGCCGCAACCACCCTTTTAAAAACTTACCGCATCTGTGCAGGAAAACTCGATGGCAGCCGCCCTTCAGGATCTCTAACCCCCACAGGTCACTACGCCATTGGCAAAGAGCTCGCCGTCTACCAACCAGGCGACAGAGGGAGTTTTAAAAACGACGCTTGCGAAATGATCACCATCTACGGCAAGCGCTGGATCCCCTTTGGCAAAGGGCTCGGCCTCCACGGAGTCCCCTGGAAGCGCACCGGCGAAGCCCTCCAGGAACAGAGCGCCTGCATCGGCCACTACGAAACCGAAGGCAGCATCCGTCTCCTCACCGAAGATATCGAAGAGATCTACGCCGTAATCGCCTCTAAACCCGCCTCCCTCCAGATCGTCAAAGACTTCTCAGAAGCTCAACTGCCTAGTAACTAAATTTTCTATAAACTATTTAAGTGCCTGTGATAGAATGGCTTTCTTTTGACTCACTCAGATCTCATGTCGGCGGGAGATGAAAGAGCGCGACGGGAAGAGGCAGAGTAGGAATATCATTGAGAGCATTGAATTGCTTCGATTTTGTCAGCAAAAGGGCGTTTGGGTATTTTGAGAGCTGCTTTAGCTCCTTGGTGTGCAACTGGTGAGTCCACTTAATCTCTACGGGCCAAAAATGGTTCTGATCGATATAGGCGATATCTACTTCGCCCTCATTTCCCTTGATAAAGTAGGTGGGAAACCAGCGGCGGTAGTGAGTCACAACACATCCTTCGACCCATCCTGAGGTGATTTGACTATCATGTAGCCGAGCTTTAATCTGGCTTTGAAAGGGATCGAGTTCAGGATAGATCCAAGAGTAGAGGGCATGATAAATGAAAGGGTCGGTGAAATAGAGTTTTCGCGCCTTTTTAGGAGCCCCTGATAAGGTGTTTTCCACAAGCGCCTGTTGGACAAAGAGTGCGTCCATCTCTTCCAGGAGCGTGATATAGTCATAAACGGTTTTGGGATGATCGATTGCTTGATCTTTAGAAAGAGAATTCCACGTCACTTGACTGTTATATCTTTTGATGATCGCGAGGATAATTTCCCGAAGGTAATGTTCCTGTTTCCCTCTCTTTAGCATATCTCCTCGAATCCAATCCGAATAGGTGATCAGCGTCGAGGGGCTAATGGCCTTATTAGCAGCAAAATCATTGATTGCCGTGAGAAAACCTCCGTGGATGAGATAATCCTCAAATTCTTGATAGAGCATCTGGATGGAAGCCTCTTCTTCAGAGCGCAAATTTCGTTTGAGGAAGACAGCTTCACGAAAAGAGAGAGGAAAAAAATGAAAATCTCGGGCCGCTTTTCCCCTTCTTCCGGGAAAACGCATCCGCGCCTCTTTAATGAAACCCATATCCGAGCCAGTCAAAAAGAGAACAATGTCTTCCAACAAACCGGCGTCAGCAGCGTACTTAATCGCTTTATCCCAATCTTTGATGTAGTTAACCTCATCAACGATGAGATATTTGACCTTTCCTTTGGGCATATTTTCGATCTGGTTCTGCAAGATATGGAGGAAGGTAAAATGGTCGGAAATCAGCTCGCCGGATAAAAAAGCAATGGCTTGAGGATCAATTTTTTTCTTTAATAAATGAAGCATCCACTGCTTCATTAAAGTGGTCTTCCCAATCTGCCTACCACCCGATAGGGTATAAATTCCTGGGGTGTGTATCGGGAAGTCATCGATGAGGGTTGATTTAAAGAGATAGGCTTGCTTCTTCACATAGCGTAGCTGTGGGTCTGACTCTTGAAACTGATCAGGGTTGATAAGATGGGTGTTATGGTGAAAAAAGCGAGGATCCATGGCCTTATCATCGATCAGTGAATAAATTTAGTCAATGAACAGTGAATAAATGAAAAAGGCGGGTCGTAAGCCCGCCTATATTTCAGATCGTCAAAGAGTTGATGCTAGAAGTAGTAAGAGACTCCGAGGAAGGAGTAGTGTTTTTGGGGATGGACTGTCAATGTAAGGGTCGTTATTTCGTCTAAAGAAGGAAATGATACAGTCGTCTCAGCACTGATCTTCGGATAATATGTATAGAGATAGCCGACCTGTAAACCGATACAGCGAGATAATAGGTATTCTAAACCGAAACCAGCTCGGAATCCAACGCGGGTCTTCTGATTTTTGACGCTGATATTATCTGTAGTTGTCACTGGAGGCCCAGGAGGAATAGTAACTGTAAAAGTATCTAATTGAGCCGCGCTGATCTTTTCACGATTGACCGCTCCCCCTAAAATGCCAAAAAGCATGGCCCGGGAACAAAAAATCCATCCAGGCTTAAAATCAAAAATAAATTCCGCCGTTGAGAGGCGTAATTTGTAGGGGTTTGATGATATGTCGGTTTGAAGAAAGGTGGGAGAAGTGGTATTCAGATTTTCACCTGAATTGAGATGGACCGATGAATCGGTGAAGTTACCACCGATTCTTCCACCTAAATAAAAACTATGGCATTGAAAACCACCCCCTGCAAAAATTTCTCCAGAACCTTTAACATCTGTAATTCTCTCTTTTTGAAATACTTGGACTGTTTCAACCAAACCTGTACTGGTAACAAGAATATTTCTTTGGGTATTAAAACGATAAACGGGGAGGGCGACGCCTCCTGTCACACCGACATAGAAGCCATTAAAGGGGGAACACTCATTGGCAGAGAGAGCGGCGCTTGTGCTCATCAGCAATAAAAATAGATTCAATTTTTTCATGGGAAACTCCTTTATCCACCCTTATAGAAAAATCAAATAGGAAAGTCAAAAAAAATCTAAGAGATGCGGTTCTCTCGGAGATGCCGCCAAAAAATGTACAAAGTCGAGTTGTAAGAAAGGGCTTTTTGGGTTATGCTTTTTCTTTTTTGTTTGGGAAATTATGGATGTTTTGCCTCATGAAAAGCAAATTGTTGAATATGAAAAGGCGATTCAACAGTTTAAAGAGCAGAACAAAAAGAGTGATTTATTGTCAGTTGATGAGCTGAAGAAGCTGGAGAGCAAGCTCGATAAGCTGAAAGAGAAGGTCTATTCGACACTGACGCCCTGGCAGCGGGTGCAGATTTGCCGCCATCCGGCGCGGCCCAGAAGTGTCGATTTTATCCAGAACCTGTGCGAGGAATTTGTCGAGCTCTATGGCGATCGCACCTTCAGTGATGATGCTGCCGTGGTGGGGGGCTTGGCGAAGATTGAGGGGCGCAAATTTGTCATCGTGGGACAGGAGAAGGGAAAGGATACGGAAAGCCGGCTGAGGCGAAACTTTGGGATGCTCCATCCTGAGGGTTTTAGGAAGGCGCTCCGTCTGGCGCAGATGGCAGAGAAGTTTCAATTACCGATTGTCTTTCTTTTAGATACTCCAGGCGCCTATCCGGGTCTGACTGCAGAAGAGCGGGGACAGGGATGGGCCATTGCCCTCAACTTGAGAGAGCTTTTCCGCATCGCCACGCCGATAATTGTTTTGATTATTGGGGAAGGCTGTTCAGGAGGGGCTCTCGGTATGGGCATCGGGGATACGATCGGGATGCTGGAACATGCCTACTACTCGGTCATCTCGCCAGAGGGATGTGCCTCGATCCTGTGGAAGGATGCTGGAAAAAATAGCGAAGCCGCATCGAAGCTGAAAATGCAAGCTGAAAATCTGATTGAATTTGAAATTGTCGACTCTGTGATCCGTGAGCCACTTGGCGGTGCTCACCACGATCCAAAAGCCATCTACACCAGCGTCAAACAGTTTATTCTGGATGAGTGGGAAATCTTGAAGGCCTTTCCGCCCGAAGTTCTCCTCGAAAGAAGATATCAAAAATTCCGTAGGATGGGTCGATACGATGAAGCTTCTTCTGAAAGCAGCACTCCTCAACCGTAAACATTTCTCCCTCTTATTTCTGACTGTGATCGCGATGTTCATGCTGACCATCGGCTCGCAGATGGAGATGTTTTCCTTAGGCGTGATTGCGAAAACGGGGCCAGATCTCTTTCTCCTTTTTGGTAAAGAGAAGGAGGGGAAGCTGGAGGCGGCTGCTGACTTAAAATTATCAGACGTTGAGACGAAATGGGTGGAGGTCGCGCCGAGTGGAGTCCTGACTGCAGAGGGGGCGCAGGAGTATCTGGCGGCTCATGGAGGCGGTAATCTGGTCCAGAGAATCGTCGCCTTTCTCGATTCCCACTTTCAGATCCATACCGATCTGAAGCGTCTCGCTCTCGTCATTGTCTTTGTCGCACTTTTCAAGGCGGCCGCTCTCTTTGCCAATCGCTACTTCACCCAGGTGATCGCCATTCGCGTCAGCCGCGATTTGCGCCTCGCCTATTTCGAACATATCCAGTCCTTCCCCATGAGCTTCTATCACGAGTATGACATTGGCGCCCTTTCCACACGTGTCACAGGGGATGCCGGCGTCATCGCGGGGGCGATCAATTCGATGCTGATCAACTACATTCAAACCCCTTTTGCCGTCGTTTCGACCCTTCTTGCCTGCTTCTATATCTCATGGAAACTCTCCCTCCTGATCTTTATCGGCTTTCCTCTGATGCTCTTCCCAATCATCTATATCGCTAAGAAAATCAAACGGATCTCCAAACAGATGCAGCGCAACCAAGAGGGTTTTGCGATGACCCTCCTCGATTTTTTATCAGGGATCATGACTGTCAAATCCTTCGTGATGGAAAGCTTTGCGATCCGGAAATATCGTGAACAGAATCAGCTCATGGCCCGCCTCGAAGAGAAGAGCGCCCGTTATGCCCTCGCAGCGAGGCCAATTCTCCACACAGTCTCCTCCCTCTTTTTTGCGGGTGTGATCCTGCTCGGTCTCTACCTCTTCCACCTCGGTCCTGCTGAGCTGCTCGTTTTCTGCGGCCTCCTCTATGTCTTTTATGAGCCGATCAAAAAGTTTGCCGAAGAGAATAACCAGATTTTTCGCGGCATTGCAGCCGCAGAGCGGATGTTCGAGGTGTTAAATCGCACATCACCGATGGTCGATGCTCCGGATGCGCGTCAATTGGATGGCTTCCATGAGAGTATCGAGTTTCGCAATGTCTCATTCCGTTACAAAGAGGAGTGGGTATTGAAAAATGTGAGCTTCACGGTGAAGAAAGGGGAGACGGTGGCGCTCGTGGGGCCAACGGGCTCCGGAAAATCGACCTTGGCGAAACTTCTCCCGCGGCTCTATGACCTTGAGGAAGGGGAGATCCTCATCGATGGCCAGTCGATCAAAAAGTTTACCCAAAGTTCGCTGAGAGAGACAATCTCATTTGTACCTCAAAAGCCCTTCCTCTTTCTAGATACCGTCCGACAAAACATTACCTTTGGGAGAAACTTCACCGACGAAGAGCTCCGCGCGGCGGCTCGTCATGCCCATGCCGAAGAGTTCATCGTCCAGCTGCCAGGTGGCTATAGCTTCCAGCTCGAAGAATCCGGGAAAAACCTCTCAGGAGGCCAGCAGCAGCGGCTTGCGATCGCCCGCGCGCTGATCAAAAAGGCGCCCATTCTCCTCATGGATGAAGCCACCTCTGCCCTCGACGCGCTCAGTGAAAACAAGATCAAGCAAGCGATCACCTCACTTCATGGCAAACTGACCCAGATCATCATCGCCCACCGCCTGAGCACCATCGAACATGCCGACCGCATCATCTATCTTGAGAAAGGGGAGAAGATCGCTGAGGGAGCCCGCGACGAGCTCCTCCAAACCTGCCCCAACTTCCGCCTGATGTGGGAAATGATGTTTGCGTCAACATCAGCCCCCATTACCACCTGATGGGAACAGATATTTGTCTACTTCTTAAGATAGTTGTGCAGCTGGGCGCCGATAAGGAGTGTGCTCAAAATCAGAGCGACACCTGTGAGGCCAAGCCCTAGATAGAGTAGATGGGGCGGCACCATTTTAACGATACTATTGATTTGCCCGAGCGGATAACCAGCTTTCGCTACTATCAATAAAACGCTCGCAAGCAGAGCGATCACAGTGATGGCAGTCAGAATGACGATTCCGCTATGTCTCACCTGTGCACACCCAGCTGATTCTTGACATCGTGTGCAGCAATCATTTTCCCTTATACCATGACTCAATGACATAAAATTACCTCGCTCGACTTTTTTTGCAGTATACTAATACAAAGTCGAGTTATTGAAAACCGAGCTCTTTGAGTCGCTTGTTGCGTGCTTTTTCATCGATAAAGAATTCTGTGCGCGACTCCATCTGATGACCTTTGTAGGAGGTCGCGTAGATCACTTTATCTCCTACCTTAGCCTCATAAGAATGGGACCCATTTGTAAGGTCACTTCTCACTTTTTGGAGATTCTGTTCTCTGACTACTTTCTGTGCTTCTATAAAATTAATGAGATCAGGAAAACGTTCTGCACCTTTTTCCTTGGGATTTGTAGTAAATTGCACAATACAATACTCGACCTTACCCCCTTTATTGGCGGCAAAGAGGAGATGAATGGCGCTCCACTCTTTGATATGAATCTCTTCCCAATTGAAAAAGCCCTCAGGCAATGTTGTAGAGAGGAGTTTGCATTTGCGCTCTAGTAGTTCTGGCACTATTTTTGGTCTGATTTCTTCCAAAGTATACATTTCCCGATCAACCCATAGCCCCCCTTCTACTTGAGCATAGCCTTGCCGGCGTAGCTGTGAGATCAGTGTGGAGAGCGGCTCTTCCGATCTAAAGGGAACTAGAGAGAGATTCCCTCCCTGATCTCGCTTACAAAGAATGAAGACAGCTGGAGTTTCCCCTCCTTCCTCATTTGCCTCCGAGGCCGGTGCATGGGAGATCGAAAAGTGCATCGGCTGGAGATCGGCGCCGATCGTCTCTTTGATGTTTTGCAGCACTTGCATCTCTTCGAGCTCATTTTCAGAAAAGACCTGTTCCCGGTAGCGACGGCAGAGCATCACTATGAAAACGATCGGAAAGATCAGCGCAGTCATTGAGACGAACCAGCTTCCATAAATCCATGGGGCTGGTATCTGACGGGCGATCGCATTGAGAGCCCCTAAGTCGAAACCTCGCTGGGCGAGAACGAGCAATACCCCACCTAAAATCGCAATGGTGGCAAGCGCGGCTACAATGACGATTCCCGCATAGGCACCCTGAGATACTTTATCCGAATTTTTGATCCAAAAGCAGCAATTCTGCCCCTCAACACTCAACGTTGCTGGTTCTGCCATAAAACCTCCTTCGAAAGAAAAGATTTTATGGGATAGACTATAAAAATTTCATTAAGAAATTTACTGAGTTTCTATTTTTTGAAAGCCACTGCTTTTCAGCTCTTCCATTTTACGAGCAAGGGCAGAAGAACCTCTTCGATAAAACCAGACTTCCTCATCGACGATTAGGGGATCACCATAGGCAGAGTGACAAAAGATAGCGCTATAAAATCGGGATTGTTCGCAGGTGCAGAAATTCCTTTTAGTTGGCTCCGCTTCTCGAGGGGGAGCAGAGATTTGGATAAAATAGTTTTCTTTCTTAGATAATCTTTGGGTTAAAAGTTCACTCTCTTGGAGGGTGAGAGGGACTTCTCTCAGTTCTTGTAGGGTGATCGTGCGATGCGTAGGGAGAAAATCGAAAAGGCGCTCCTCCACCTCCTCAGCCATGAAATAAAATTTCGTGATCATTTCAGGGAGGCTGAAAGTGAGGAAGCAACTTTTGCGATTGTCGGGATGGGGGAAAACGAAGAGTAGGGGTTTCCTCTCTTTCTCTTCTTGTACAGAGAGAAGCTGGCTTCCCACCCATAGAGCAAGCTGCTGCTGGAAATAATCTCTTTTTTTCCCGTCACGCAGATGGTTTATTTTGATAAATAGATCTCTTCGCTTTTCGTTGTTGAAAAAGATAAGCTGGTATCCTTGTGCTGCAGTGTAGTAGATGAAAGGAGCCACTTGAGAATAGATCTTGTGACCCGTCTTAATTTCTGGATAGCTGACATATTCTTTGTCAGCGAGCTCTTCCGGCGCTTGCTGGCATCGTTCTAAGACAGCTTGCGCCACTGTAGGCGATGGACCCACTTCTACCGCAACATCCAAAAGGCGAAAGCCCATCGATTCAGGATAACGATCGCTCACCTTCAGCGTCTGAAACACCTCCACTTCGAGGGGCTGGTTTTCCACAAACTCATCCCACTCCACATCAGAGACAAAACGGAAGGCGGGAGTCCCTCCCTCTTGCCAGTAAAAATAAACATCTCGAGGGCCACGGTCAGTCTCGACATTTTCGATTAATATGTAGTCGCCTTTATTTTTCACTAAAAGATCAAAGAACTGCTCTTCAATGAACCCCTCAGCCAGAGCTTTTTCTTGACCACTCACATAGCCTTTTTCAGGGCCAAAAGTCCCTCCTCGACACAAGGCTTGAGCCCGCGTCTCAAAATTATGCCAGGCATGACAGCAAAAACTTTCACCTACACGGATTGCAGCAAGAAAAAATGCCTGGAATTTGAAATCTTTTTCCTGTGGGAGATAGGTGCTATATCTCCATTCGAGAGTCCAGAAATCTTTCTCACTAGCACAGCGGGCGTAGAGGTTGAGCTTTTCAATAATCCCTTTCTCTCCAAAGAGAAAATCATTTAAAGCTTCTTGAGAGGGCTCTTTGACTTGAGTGACGATATAGCGCTCCCTATAAGTGGAGCTGGAAAAATAGAGAAACTTTTTTTTGGGCTCCCTTCCAATGATGAGAACATAGAGGGAGCCCCCAGGCTTCAAAAAGGCAACTCTCTTTCTCAGATAAAAGTTGGGAAAAACGGCAGTTTTTTTAAGCTGCTCTATGGCTTCACCACCTACCAATTCAACAGCTTTTTGCTTTGAATAGGTGTGCGGAGCTGCACGCGATGCAACAGAAGTGTGACTGGTCTTAGAGCTGATAGCAGCCATAAAAAAATCTAATTATCTACAAAGAGAAACTTTGCTGACAATTCATCAAATTTATCCTTAGCCTTATTGGCAGGGACAATTTCTACGATCGGATCATCATAAGTTTTAGTTGCGTCAATGATGATTCTGGGGTTAAACGTAATAAAACAGACCTTTTTCCCATCCGGATGTTCAAATCGGAAGAAGGGTGCTTTCTTCGTATCCCCAAGCTGTTCCAGGTATTTCTCTTTCCCTCTCTGTTTGACAGAGTCCATCTGCTTATTATTTCGAACTAAGCTATTCTTAAGTTGTTCTTTCTCAATGTAGGCTTTGGCACCTTTTTCCTCTTTGAAGTAGATCGCCTCACTTCTACCCTCCTCCCAATAGACGAAAAGGACAGTGACGTATGGATAGGCAGAATCACTCACTTTTGCATCAGAAAAGAGAGTGTATTCCTTCTCAGAATGTCTCAAGGGAATCTCAAGCAGTTTAGCGCGAATTCCACTGCGATTTGAACGCTCAAGGAGAGCCTTACCTAAGGATTCAGGATAACGATCGCTTTCTTTGAGCTCCTTACCGACATCATGGTTGAGTTCAGGTTTGGCTTCTAAATAGCCAGCCAACCTCTCTGCCTCCATAGCCTTCCATTGGATCTCTGTTCCATCATGATAGAAGAGATAGAGTGTGCTAGAATTTGTTTCCTGACTGGTCAAGAATTCTCCCCGTTGGACCAAGAGCGTATCTACAAAATAGGATTTTCTTAACTCTTGAGCGATTTTGGCTTCCAAGGCCACATAATGAGCCTGATCCAACTCTGTAATCTTGGCTGCAAAGGCAGGATCCTGACTACAGTAATAGAAAGTGTCCTGCTTTCTCGCCCCTTTTTCATCTGCATGACGCACAAAGAGCACTTTATAAAAGAGATCCAAGGTTAATATATCATACATTTGAGGTGACAATCGATTGAAACGCGCTTCTGCAGTAGATGGCTCTCTGGCGGTAGCCTTAGCGTTGACACGTCTTTTCAGTGCTTCGCTCTCAGCAGGCAGAAGGGTCCGCACTTGAGTCAAGTCTACAAAGAGGTAGGAACTTGATAATTCTCTCTCTTTATCGTCTGCCTTACTCGAATCGACATAAAACTCCGTGGGTTCTCCTTTGCGATTATAGACGAGAAAGCAGACCCTCTTTCCATCGGGGTGATCAAATCTAAAGAAGGGCTCCTTTTCCTCATCTTTCCCAAACTGAGCGTCAGCGATGGCTCTACCTGCAGCTTTCGCATAGCCCTTTTGGTCTCTGTTCCGCACAAATCCATTCGTTATATTGGCTCCATCGATATAGGCCCAGGCAGCTTTCTCATTTTTAAAGAAAATGGTCTCAAAATCATTGGCTTTTCTGTAAACGAAGAGTACAGAGATAGTCGCATAAGGAGAACCTTCGATCTTAGATTCACTGTGGAGGGTAAACTCCCTTTCAGAATGCTTTTTGGGTAATTCATCAAGAGTTTTCAAGAGATTAGGCCGACTTGAAAGCGGAACTAAAGCTCTCCCCAACTCTTTCGGATAGCGATCGCTGGCGTCGAGTTCCTCTTTGACATCATGGGTTAACCCTTTTTGGGTTCTAAAGGCTTCGACTTGATCCTGCGCCATGGAGGCCCATTTGACCTCGTCCCCTTCGAGATAGAAGAGAAAGGCAACTGGGCCAAAGCCGGCATCGCCCTCTAGTGCTACATAATCCGCTCTCTTTTTTAGGATCTGTTCAGGGAAGTAGCTAGCTTCCAGCTCTTCTGCCCTCTCTCTTTCTCTCGCATTGACATACCCTTTATCGACAGCGTATTCTCCTCCTGCTGCAATGGCAGCCAACACTTTCTTGGGATCGCTGTCATAAACATATTTAAATCTACCTTCGCGATTCACCAAAAGAAGTTGAAGAGAAACACCACTGACCGTGCATTGACAGGGCCAATACTCTTGACTTTTGGAACAGACTTTAGCCAGATTTGCATTCTCGCCGATCCCTCCAGATCCAAAGATTTTGTCCTCAAGCTCTCTACGATCTATACTTCCTTTAGGGAGCGTTTTGATATACTCCGCTCTTTGGAGAGCCGATTTGAAATAGAAACGTCTTCCCAGATGAGTGATGCAAAAGATCAAACTCACATCGCGATGATCCATGGAAAACTCTTCTATCCAGTATTCCTCTGGTTTAAGCCTATCCTCCAGGAATTCAGCCCTCGATGCATACTTATGGAACTCCTCTTCTGTGTATTGGGGCGACTTTTCAAAATGGGCTCTGGCATCAGTAGCGCCCACAAAAGTGGCGATCAATTCCGAGCGCTCCTCTGCGCTATTGAAGTAGAATCTTCCAGACCCGCGCTGGACAAAATAGATCATTCTTCCGGCAATCGATTCTTCAAAAGCCCAATATTCATTTTCATCAAGCGGAATGGGGATATGTTTGAGCTCGGGATGCTCTTTATCCATATGCTCTTGATTAAAGAGCGTTCGATAGGGAGAATCTGCTGCGATTAGAAAATCTATATTCTTGAAATATCTGATCTGCGGGACATTCTGAACTTGCGAGACCACAAGGATGAGACCTGGGCTGAGATCGATCCATCTGAAATGGTCATTGAGGAGCCCCTCTTGCAATCTTGAAACATCCGCATCATACTCTTTCAGACCCTCCACATATTGAGCTTTTTCCAACTCTTGTTGATAGAGCGCCGCCTCTTCAGGATCTCTAAAGTAGCGCTTCACGATTTCATTTTGATCCGTGCGGTGATGCACACCATAGAGGGCAGGAGCTGCTTCTTGTCCCGGAGTTCTCACCGCGGGAAGAGCAAAGCTCACATAGCTCTTTGGCTTGAGCCTCTCGACAAGGAGCTCTTTTCCCATGAGCTCATCGACCTTCATCTTCTTTAGTTCATCTTCAGAAATGCTTCTATTTTGATTACTGCGTACCTGTACCGCAATCAAGGCGATATCGAGAGTGAGGAGCACCGCTGCACCTCCCATTCCCAGATAGATCCACTGACTTTCCACCATCTTAGCCAAGGCATTGATGCCCCCTAACTGGTATCCCTGTTGAGCTAAAATGAGAAGAGCCCCCGCAATCAGTGCGATCGCGGCTAAAGCGGCTACAATGGAAGTTCCCCCCTGTTTCACATGGGCACACCCCTGTGAATGGTGCCATTGGGCACAGCTGGAGATTTCTAAAGGAAGAGGCTGAAATGATGACATCGATAAACTCCTTGTATTTGGAAAAAGGAGTTTATCTTTAGAATATTAATATTTCGTTAAGAATCTTCACTTTCATTGGTAACACCTGGGAAAAGCTGGACCCCTCAAAATTAGAACACTTAAGTTGCATGGGAACCGTCTCTTTTGAAAGGCTAAAGGAAAAAATTTTCGGGATTAAGAGAATAACGGGATTATAAGACTTTATTGAAAAATTGAGCCCGCATAAGCTGTCTTATCTTGTAAACTTAAGAGAGGTCATATGGGGCTCAGCACATATAGTATGATGATGAAAGGAACACCGCAAGAATATCTTTTTCAATTTAAGAAGCAGGTTGTTAAAAGTGCTCAAGCAGAAGGAATTAAGCCTGCGATGAGAAGGTGGGGCTTAGGTAGAAATACCATCCGACGTTGGTTGAGAAACTTTGAAGCGGAAGGGAATAAAGGTCTTTATGACAAAAGAAAAGGCCCTAACCATATTCCCCACAAGATTTCCCCAGAGCTAGAGAAGAAAATTATCCAAGCCCGCCACGAAGTGCCTTGTTATGGCCCCAGAAGATTGAAGTATTTTTTCAATATAGAGTGCTCATTAGATGCTATCTACAGGGTGCTTAAACAAAACGGTCTCACTGTCAAGAGACGCAAAAAATATCAAAAGAAGAACGATTTGAGAGAGGCTAAAGCAAAGTATCAGGCTTTTGGTCATATGCAAATGGATTTAAAGTATTTAAGGGATATTCCTAACTACTGGGGACAACTTAAACCTTTAAAGCTTCCACGTTTTCAATACACTGTGAGAGATACCAAATCAGGTATGCTCTTTCTAGGCTTTTCGGATGAGCTTTCAGAACTTAATGCGAGAACGATGATCGATTATGTGTTAAGACGCTTACGCTCACAAATGCCCGATAAAAAGATCATTGTGCAAACAGATAATGGTGTGGAATTTGGAGGAACAACAAGACATTTTGAGAAATCTCCCTTTTGCCAAGCTGTGCAGGCCCATGGCGGAGAGCATCTCTTCATTCCTCCGAAGCTGTGCAATGCAAATGGCGATGTGGAAAGTCTCCACAACCTTATTGAGACAGAGTTTTTTGATATTGCTAAATTTGAATCTAGGGAAGATTTTATCCGAAAAGCTGAGAGCTACCGACTCTTTTTCAATTTAGAAAGGCCTAATAGCTATAAAGGAGGCAAAACACCCTGGCTGATTGCCCAGCAGGACTGGGCAGATAATGATCTAGCTAGTTATGCTGCAATAATAGAAACCGTCGATTTAGATAAAATGACCGTAACTGGTTATTCTAAGCGGGGTCCAGGTCTACCCAATTCTCCCGAATCTTCACTTTCAGTAAGTGATCATAAACTGGAGGTAGCCAGTTTAGCTCACAAATTGAGTTGCCTATTCTCTATGGGCATCTTCAACACAGAGGTACAGAGACTCAGAGGTTCACAGAGAGGGACCAACGCTCGAGGCAAGAAAAAAAATCGCCTTTTTTTGGTGCATGCACCAAAAACACCAGAAGAGAAAAGCCATTAAAGAAAAAGGGGTGATCAATGACAGTCGTATTGAAGGCCCCTTTTTCTTTAATGGCTTTTCTCTTCTAGTGCTTTGAGCTTTGCTCAAAGAGGCGATTTTCTCTGCGAACCTCTGAGTCTCTGCGTCTCTGTGTTAAAGATACCCTCACAACTGTGCCACACACAGTTTTTAGCCAATCCTTGCCTCCACTTTTTGACTACTTACCAACACCATGTCTAGCCTCATCCAATTCATTAATTTTCGCTCGATACGTAGGGTCTTGAGTACAGTAATAGAGGATTTCTTGCTTTCTCTCGCCCTTCTCATCCTGATGTCGGATAAAGAGGGTCCTGTAGAAAGTCGCTGTCTGTCTTACTCGATAATCTCTTTGATCTAATTCGTTAAACACTGTGTCAGCAATTGATTTGTCATTATCGCCTTTTTCTGTGAACTTTTGTTCGAGAAACTTGCGCTCGCTATTGGTCAATGCGCGTGGCTTTGTTGTATCAACGAAGAGCAGATTGGCAGATAACTCCTGAAACTTAGCGTCAGCTTCACTTGAAGGATGGTAGAATTTTTTTAGTTCCCTATTCGGATGATAGGTAATAAAACAGACAGTTGTACCATCCGGATAATCAAATCTGAAGAAGAGCGGTTTTCGATCTGTTTCTGGTTGAGCCTCAGTAATCGCTCGCCCTGCGATCTCAGCGTACTCAAGCTGCTGACTATCTCTGGAAAACCCATTGTTGAGAGGTACTATTTGAAGATATTTTTCTCTAGCTTCTTTGTTTTTAAAGAAAATGACGTAATACCTTTGATCTCTATAGACAGCTAAAACAGCAACCGTTGAATATACGCTGTGCTCGGCCTCCCCCTCCTCGAAGCTAATAAATTCCCCATCTGAAAGAATATAACCCTTCTCACTTACCATCTTTTTGATGAAAACCCCCCATTCCCTATCTTTCAAAATAGTGAGAAGATAGTATCCAAGAGCTGGTGGATAGCGATCGCTCTTTTCAAGCTCCGCACCCGCATCGCGTGTGAGTCCATGAAGTCTTAAAAAACCAGCAAGTTGAGCTTTTGGTACTAAATCAGATTTCATCTCATCGCCTTCACGAAAGAAGACATATGAAGATGAGTCAAATTCGTAAACCATATAATCCTCTTTTTCTTCTAAGACTTTACCAACGCAGCGAACTCTATAGAAGCTTTCAGCTTTTCTAAGCTCAGGATCTGGTGGAGCATCCAAAAGGGATTGAAGCTGTTGGACCTCCTTATCTGGGAAGGTTTGATTCTGATAGCTACGGATCTGAGCTATGATGAGAGCGATATCAAGAGTGAGTAGAATCGCAGCAGAACCCATCCCTAAATAGACCCATTTGCTTTCCACCATTTTAGCTATCGTATTGATGCCCCCTAGCGGATATCCTTGCTGAGCTAAAATGAGCAGGGTTCCCACAATCAGCGCGATCGCTGAGAGAGCTGCCACAATCGTGACTCCTCCCTCTTTTACTTTGGTGCAACCTTCAGAACGGCACCATTGGTTGTAGGTAGAGATCTCTGTCGGTAGTGATTGGAATAATGTCATCGAAAAACTCCTTGCTTTTCTCGTGCATTGACCTTGTCTCTGCAGTAGGTAGCTTGTCCTTCAAGTGTGGTAAAAAAGTAGGCGTCGATTCGTCCCTCTGGACTACGGAATAAGACGGGATAGAAAGTGATTCTCCCATCACTCATTTCGCAGGGCCAAACTTCATCTTCTCTGCAATGTGCGGCTACAAGTTCTACGATCCTCGCGATCTTCTCTTCTAGTGTGCTCAGAATGAAGAGGTGGGGATCGATCATCTCTAAGGTAGGTTGCAAGCGATAATAAATTAGATTTTCTTGATTGCTGACCTTACTCGCCACAACCCAGACAGGCTCACCTGTCTTCAAACAAACTTCTTTGATGCGGCAAGAGCAGTTCTGGAGTCGAACAAAAAGGGGTTCGACTTTTCGAGAATGGTTCTCTAATTGACTTTCGACATAGGCAGCGGGATAGAGCTGGCTATTGTTAAATGCCTCCAGGCCATCTCGAATATTTTGTTGCTTGAGCTGCTGGACAGCGTAGGCAGCTTCCTCAGGGTTTCTAAAGTAGTTCTCAACCAGGTCATCCTCTTCTGTGCGATGGAGGAGCGCATAGACGGGAGGACGTGCTGCCTTTGCAGGAGTTTTGACTGCAGGAAGGGTGAAGGCGGCATAGGTTGAGAGCTCGAGCTTTTCGGCGATGTGATTCTTCTGTATGAACTGTTCGACTTTCATCTTTTTGACCTCCTCCTCAGAGAAGGTTTGATTCTGATAGCTGTGGATCTGAGTTAAAATGAAAGCGATATCGAGAGTGAGGAGAATCGCAGCGCCTCCCATCCCTAAATAGAGCCATCTGCTTTCCACCATCCTGGCAATCACATTGATGCCCCCTAACTGGTAGCCTTGCTGAGCTAAAACAAGAAGAGTCCCGGTAATCAGCGCAATCGCGGCAAGTGCCGCCACGATCGAAGCTGCTCCCTGTTTCAGTAGAATGCACCCTTGAGAATGGTGCCATTGGGTGCAGGTCGAGATCTCTGAGGGAATGGGTTGAAAGGTGGTCATCGCAAAACTCCTTGGCTGTGCGCAAAGAGAAGTTTACCGCGACTAGATTAAGAATTCATTAACGGGTTTTAACGGGATTTGTTTTTTGGGCGCCACTCTTTGGGATCAGTGCCGTCAATGAGAGGGGCTGTTTGAGCCTGCAACATCTGTTGAAGGGCTTCTGTGGCAGTTTCACAACTGTCAATCCAATTTTTTATTTTATCCAGATTGTCCGCTGTATATCCGGGATTGAATGGGTTACCGACCCCAGCAAACTTCAAATTCACACCTGTCATCCGGCCCGCTAACATTTGGATGGCGGTCATCATCATCTCGCTATTGTTAAAGGCACCGCATCCCCATGCCCCAGTAATCAGAAGGGAGTCAGAAGGATTGGCCAGCTTTTCGGCCCGGCAAGCCAGATAGGCTGCTTCGAGATGAAATCTGAGATCGGCTTCAGAATAATGCTCTAGGGAGTTTTTATCCCAGTGTTTGGCAACGATGGCGACTATATTAATCTTCGGACCTTTAGGAGCACTCTTCACAAAATCAGCGATCTCCTCGGGCTCTTTGTCATACATTTGGCGAGCATAGATTTCAGTTGAGATCTCCCATTCGCGCTCTACATGGGTTACAAGGAAAGGTTGGTGTCTTCCAGATATTCGATCGAAGGGTTGTAATGGAGTTTTTGTTTTTGCAGCCAAATAGGCCATCAATGCCAGTTCGGGAATTTCACAGAACATTCTCTCTTCCTGAACATTGCCCTGGGCGCGCCATCCCCCTCCGATATCTTCAGCAGCGAAATCGACATTGGTATGGCTAGCTTCCTCATAAGTAAACCACTTTTCAGAAGTTGCCACGTTGATGGGAGAGAGAGGGGATGATAAATGGTCATCATTGACGAGTTTAAGCTGAGTATAAGTGCGGCTTACACTCGTAAGAGATTTCAGAGAAGACTCTCCAATAGTTGCTTCTAGTAAAGCCTTCTTCTGTGGCTGAACTGTCTTTTCTGTTACCCAAGTCATAAAAGCTGCGAAATCGAACTTAGGACATTCCAGTTCCACGGTATCGATCTGACAAGCATCACCCATTGGAGCTTCAGGAGCGGCGAGTTTCACTGGAGTTTCAGGAGCTGCAGGTTTCACTATGACATCTGCTGGTCTCTCCACTGACGAGGTGGAGTTACACATTTTGACCAAGCTGATAACCAATGGGATAAGTGCTAACATTCCTGCTCCAGCCGCTCCATAGAAATAGAGATCGATTCCTCGTGTAAAATAGAGCCCCAAAACAGCTGCAGCTGATAGAGCCAATAAAATTCCGCACACCAGCGCGGTGATCTTCCAACCCTTTTTGGGGTGTTCCCCAATAATCACAGGTGGTTGCCCTTGATCTAAACTCACTTTTCCTAATGACATAGTAGTATTATATAGAAACCAGATTAAGAAAATATTAATTGGTGATTTGGAGGACGATTTTGCCTTGGGTGTGGCCAGTGCGGCTATTGCGGAGGGCCGATTTGACCTCTTCGAGGGGAACTTTTTGAATCAGGGGTGGTTTGATCTTTCCCTTATCAAAGAGCTGGGCAATTGCAGCGAGCTGCTGGCCATCTGGATGGACAAAATGGAAAGAGGCGACGATTGAGCGCTGCGCTGCGAGAGCCGAATCGACGGCGTCTGCAATAGTGACTAGCCGTCCCTTTTCTTTGAGGAGCGAGTAGCTATTTTTCAAGGTTTCGCCGCCGACTGTATCAAAAAGAGCGTCGATGCCTTCAGGATAGCGCCTCAGCACCACTTCGGCAAAATTCTCTTGGGTGTAATCGATGACCTCATCGGCTCCGAGGCTTTTCACATAATCATGATGGGTGGCACTGGCGGTGGTGATGACGTGGGCTCCTGTGAGGTGGGCAAAAGAGAGGGCAAAGCCACCGACACCTCCAGCGCCTGCATGGATCAAGATCTTCTCTTTGGCTTTCAGTTGAACCACATCGTAGAGCGCTTGCCAAGCAGTTAAGGCAGCAAGAGGAACGGCAGCCGCCTCGTCAAATGAGAGAGATTTGGGTTTGTGAGCCACCGCATCGCTTTTGACACAGACATGAGAAGCAAAAGTTCCCTCATGGACAATCTCTTTGCGGCAATAGGCATAAACAGCATCTCCCATTTTAAACTGGCTTACTTTTTTGCCGATCGCGGAGATGGTGCCAGCGGCATCCCATCCTAGAGTGATGGGGAAGCGACTTTCCATCTTGTCTTTGAGATGCCCTTCGGTCATTTTCCAATCGATAGGATTGACGCCGGCGTAGCGGACGGCGATCTGCACTTCGTGCTCTTGAGGAGTGGGTAAAGGCACCTCTTCGATGGAGATACTCTCGATGCCTCCAAACGTTTTGATCACAGCCGCCTGCATGCTCTTATTCACAACATTCCTTCGATCGTATCAGCGATGCTTTCCGAAAGCTGAACTTTATGTTTCCGTATCATCTCCCGTCCACCAGGAGAGGCAAAGTCCGAGACGATTTTCCACATCCGACATTTTTTGTTGAGATGGGCCGCCGCAAAGGCGATGCCATAGCCCTCCATATCGACTAAATCCCAATTTTCTCCCAATCTTTTTCGGTGATCTGCATCGTGGATCGGGAAATCGGAAGAGACCAGACGTCCTGAAGAGCCATCGATGGAAAGGTGGGGCAAGATGGAGGAGAGACACTCTAAAGAACCCTTGTCGAGCCTCTCCTCTTCAATCGGAACGAACTTCCCCACAGTGCCAATGGGAAGCAGGGTGCCTATTGAGTGGCGCTCAGTCAACGCTCCTGCCAACCCCAAATTCCAGATCTCATCGCAACTCATCCCGCGATGCGCCGCTGTCATTTGAGCTGCATGTAGACCGACGCTGCTAATCGCGATCTCCCCCTTCGAAAATTGATACAACGAAGGGATCCTCCCTTCCGACCAGACCTCAGCAAATTGCCCTGCAACCGCCTCTGCCCGAAGCCGCCGAATGGTCCCTTCCGCTTCCGCATGCTGCGCAAACAAGATCAATATCTTTTTCATCTGGCTCCTCCTAGCAAAGTGTGGATCGCTTGTTGCCCTCTTGGAGAAAGTTGAGCTGTCTCGTCGGTCACGTAGGTGGCGATGTGTTGGAGGACGATGTGGGGGTCCTTCTCTTGGCTATGGTGGAGGATGAAGGGGAGGGCCTTTTCGGGAGAGCGGTGGGCGGCGGCGAGGCTCGCTTTGAGGATAGAGATGATGGGGGCTTTGGGATGTGATCGGGAGAGGGCGAGGCCGCCGAGAGGAAGGGGGAGCTCTGTTTGTTGGTGCCAGAGGGAGCCGAGGTCGACGATTTCATGCAAGCCTGCTTGGGCAAAGGTGAAGCGCGATTCATGGATGATGAGGCCACAATCGACCACTCCCGCGTTAATCAAGGCAGCGACTTCGTGATAAAGGCAAAAGAGCTTCTCTTTGGGAGGGGGGAGGAGGCGGTTGAGTAAAAAATGGGCGGTGGTGTGAAGACCGGGAATGGCGACCCTGCATTGACTGATCTCTTCGGGTGGAAAGGGAGTTTTGGCGATGAGTTTTGGGCCGCAGTTAAAGCCAAGAGCGGCTCCAACGGGAAGCAGTTCATAATCTTTTTCAATTTCGGGGTAGAGGCTGATCGAGATTTTGATGAGAGGGTAGCGCCGCATCAGAGCCCACTCATTCAGCTGTTGGATATCGGCATAATAGGGCTCAATCGGCAGCTCCTCTCCAACCTCTCCTGTGATCCATGCATGGAAGAGATAGGTGTCATTGGGACAGGGGGAGAGGGCGATTTTCATGAACGAAGCTTTTCAAAAGCCGTTTTCAACAGTGCGTTTTCGGGTTTATTGAGAGCTCCCTGTTCTTTGAGCCATAGGACATAGTCAGGAGGAACTTCGCTGAGTGGCTTCCCCTGATGCTTGCCGAAGGGCATCACTTCAGGAAGTGTCTCTCCTCCTTTACTCAAGAGCTCAAGAACCTTTTCGAGGGGAAGGTCATCGATCATGATAGAGAAAAGCTGATGGAGGACAATCACATCGTCGAGGGCTCTGTGGGCATTATTTTCTGCAATTCCGTAGATCTGCCGCAAAAACTGGAGACTATGGCGGGGAAGATCGGCGCGATATTTGCGCGCCCATTTGAGGGAGTCGATCATGGGCCAATCGGGAAAGGTGAGGCCGTGGCGCTTGCTCTCATGGTTCAAAAAGTGACGGTCGAAACTATCGTTATTGTGAGCGATCAAAACACAATTACCAGAGCAAAACTCCAAAAAGGAGTGGCCCACTTCAGCAAAGGAGGGCGACCCCGCCACCATCTCATTGGTAATCCCATGGATGGCAGTCGCCTCTTCAGGGATGGAGATGCCGGGGTTGACGAGGAGTTCAAACTCTTTGCCGTTGACAGGATCGTATGCTGCGATCTCTACAATACGATCCTTTTCCGGCCTCGTGCCCGTCGTTTCCGTATCATAATAGATCGGTCTAAGTGTCATCGACCTCAGTATGAGTCTCTTTCTGTTTGATCGTGCTCTTGCGATTGTTATGGGCGGCAGCGCTTTTGGAAAAAGAGTCCATAAGGAGCTCTTCCCTCACAATCTGCAGCTGCTTGGGGGCCTCAATGCCGATCGAGACCTGATCCCCCTGGATTTTTAAAACGGTAATGACGATGTCGTTACCGATCCGAATTTTTTGTTCCGATTTCCGCGTTAAAACTAACATAGAGATTATCTTCCGGGCATGAAAAGTGAGGAGGGTTTTTCACGGGTGACCATGGGATTATTTGTCGCAGGAAGAGTCGAAGGGCAGTCGTCGGTGGGCATTTTATATAAACAGCCCGACAAGGTGGTGAGAAGCAGTAGAAACACAATTTTCTTCAAAGTAACCCCTGAATATTGAGATGAGTAAAGATATAGGAAGCTTCAGAAATTCACAAACAAATTCTGAAATAACCCTGAGAAGGCATAAAAACCTTTTTCAACGAGGGGGATGAAAAGAAAAAGGGTCGAAGCGATAGCCACAATCCCGGCGAGAAGCTGTAGGGGGAATCCGACCCAAAAAATGGGAAAAAAGCGGGAGATCACTGCGAAGAGGGCGATGATCGAAAGGAGGAGAGTGAGGGGAAGAGCGGCGAATGCGAGCGCTTGTTGAAAGAGAAGAGTGATGCCTTGGATAATCACGGGGCCTATTTCCCGATTCAGTTGGGGGAGGGGACGGAAGGTTTCATAGAGAAAGCGCAAGAGCTCATGGTGCAGATCGAGGGCGAAGAAAAGAGCCAAGGCGATCAATGAAAAGAGGCGTCCCATCATCGGATAAGAAGAGGAAAAGAAGGGGTCGAGCAGTTCAGTCGCAGAGAAGCCCATCGCCGTTCCAATCAGTTGTCCCGCAAAGGCAGCCGCCTCAAAAAGGAGGGCGAAGAGGAAGCCGATCAGATAACCGATAAGGAGTTGACCAGCAGCTTCAATCCAAAATTCGCTGCTCTTTGCAAAGGAAAATGTGTGGAGAGCCGAGAGGGGAGGAGCCAGGATCAGACCACAGGCGATGGCGAGAGCGATGCGGACACTTCTAGGGATCCCCTTTCCTGAAAAGAGAGGAGAGAGGAGAAAGAGGCCGATAAATCTCAAAAACAGCATCAATGTGCTATTGAACATAATGGATCGCCATCGTCACTTTGTCCCATTGGTGGATCAACAGGTTATGGGTAAACTTTGTCAAAATTTTGATCATCCAGGGAAAAAAGATGGTCAGTGCTACAGCCACAACCAACATTTTAGGAACAAAGCTTAGGGTCATCTCCTGCATCTGGGTCATCGCCTGGAATAAAGAGATGAGAAGTCCCACAATGAGTGCAAGAAGTAAGAAGGGAGCTCCGATTTCTAGCGCTGTCCAGAGAGTTTGACGAATGACTTCTGTGATCTGTTCCGGCGTCATTGGTATCCTTGGACAATTTGACCGGCGATCAGCCTCCATCCATCGACGATGACAAAGAGGAGAATCTTGAAGGGAAAAGAGATCATGACAGGGGGCAAAAGGACCATGCCCATCGACATCAGAAGCGAGGTGACGACCATGTCGATCACTAAGAAGGGGAGAAAGAGCAGAAAGCCGAGCATGAAGGCGGTGTGCAGCTCCGAGACGACAAAGGCGGGGATGACACAGTACCAGGGGATATCTGCCATCTGGGCATCCTCTTTCAGATGGACCTCTCCCAATTCGAGAAAGAGATGGAGATCCTTTTCACGCGTATTATAGAGCATAAATTGGCGTAAGGGGGGCCATCCTTTTTCAAATAGGATATTGGGATCTTTCTTTTCTGCCTTTAGAAAGGGGGTGACTGCCTCTTCATGGATCTGTGTGATGACAGGATGCATGATGTAGCCAGTCAAAATCAGAGAGAGGCCGACAATAATTTGTGAAGAGGGGACCGTCGTATTCAAGGCCTGTCTCAAAAAGGTGAGGATGATCGAGATCCGTGTGAAAGAGGTCATCAAGACAAAGACGAAAGGAATAAGCGCGATCAGGACGGCAGTCGAGACCCACGTGAGATCAGGCATCTTTTTTCTTTAGTTTCTGGAGCTTTTTTGCCAAAACAGCGCTGAACGAGGGGGAGGAAGCTCTCTGTTCTTCCTGAAGTTTTTCGAGCAGCTCTTCCGCATTGATATCTGGCGCAAATTCGGTCACCAGATGGATGCCGGCTGCCGATTCTGAGATGACGATGCTCTTACCCAAAATATCGACCAGATAGAGTGACGCTTTGGGGTTGAGAGGGCGCCGTTCCAAAATTTTGATCCCATTCGAACGATTGAGAGTTTGGAGTCGTGAACGCATGATTTTTTTCAGGAGCCAGACAGAAGCGAAGATCAAGACGAGAACAAAGCCTAAAGTGAGGAGCATGTTGACAAACTGGCCGCCAAAATTATAGGTTTGACCTTCGGCCTGGACCATTTCATCTGCAAGAAGTATCAGAGAGTGCATCATGGGGGTGTCCTTTTTTAACGGCATCATAGGGTATGGAGACTTTTAAAGGAATTATCGCTCTCGATATCGATGGGACGATCACCGTTGACCCCCACCATATTGATGAGAGGGTCAAGAGCTATCTCAATCAGCTGATCGGGGAGGGGTGGCTGCTCATCTTCCTCACAGGAAGAACCTTCACCTTTGCCCACGCCATTCTCTCTCATATAACGGGCAATTATTACTTCGCTCCCCAGAATGGGGCGGCCCTCTATGAAATGCCTTCAGGCAGTGCGCTCTTTAAGAAATTTCTCCCTACTACTCTCTTATTTGATCTCGATCCTCTCTTTCATCAACACTCCCTGGGACTTCTGGTCGAAGCGGGGAAGGAAAATGGGGATAAAACCTATTACAAACCAGCTGAGTTTACTCCTGACGAGTTGGAGTATCTTGCCTTAAGGGCAGAGCTTTCGTTAGCGGGTTGGGAGCCGGTGACCAGTTACCATTCGCTCGCCTTTTCTGAATTTCCGGTTCTCAAATTCTTTGCTCCTGAGGCTTTGGCCCATCAGATGGCTAAGTTGGTATTGAAACGGGCCCAGCTCAATGTCATTGTCATCCGTGACCCTTTTAGGCCCGGCTACCACTTAGCCCACCTCAATGCAGCAGGCGCCAGTAAGGGGAGTGCCTTGGAGGCATTGATTGCCCTAAAAGGGAGAGGAATACCCGTCATTGCCGCAGGGGATGACTATAATGACGTGGAAATGCTAGAAAAGAGCACAGTAAAAATTGTGATGGGTAATGCCCCCACCTCAATGCACTCCCTGGCGGATATTGTAGCTCCGCCCGCAAGAGAGTTGGGCATCATCGAAGGATTGGAAAAGGCAATATGGAAGGTATCATCAAAATAGAGGATTACAAGATTCACTGCATCATGGGAGCCCATGCCTATGAACGCGATGTTGATCAAGAGATCGCACTTGATATCGAAATGCGGGTCGATATCAGCGAGTGTGTTCAGACCGATTCGATCGTTGACACGGTGAACTACACAGAGGTGGTCAGGGTGTGCCGCGAGCTGGCGCAAAAGAGGCGCTACCACCTTCTAGAGACCTTTGCCTATGAAGCGATCCATGCGTTGAACGAAACCTTTTCACCTAGCTCCCTCAAATTGCGTGTCAAAAAGAAGGGGGCTATTCCTCTCGCAGAGATGGTTGCGTTTGAATTGGAATTGTCCAAATGAAACCAATCCTGGTGACGGGTGCAGCACGCGGACTCGGCGCAAGCGTCTGTCGACAGCTAGCAGCAGAGGGCCACGATCTCGTGATCCACTATCGCAGCAGCCACCGTGAAGCGCTTAAGCTCCTTGAGGAGTGCCGCTCGTTCGGCGTCAATGCCGAGACCCTTCAAGGCGATTTTGCAACTCTCTCGTCGCTCAACCTCTTTATCTCTACCTATCAGTCCCTATTCCCCCATACCAAAGGGCTCGTCAATAATGTGGGGAACTATTTCCAGCTCTCTTCCCAAGAGACCTCGGAGTCTCAATGGTATGATCTCTTTCAGACCAATTTCTTTGCTCCAGTCTTCCTCACACGTGCCCTCATTCCCTCCATCCGCAAAGAGCAGGGCAGCATCGTCAATATCGGCGTCACAGGGCTAGGGGCTCATCGTGGCTTCACCCAAACCACAGCCTATGCCACCACCAAAGAGGCTTTACGCAGCTTCACTGTATCGTTAGCCAAAGAGGAAGCGCCCCATCTGGTCCGCGTCAACATGATCTCACCGAGTTATATGGAAAACGCTGTAGATTTAAAAGATCCCCAACAGCTCCCGATGAAGAGAGCAGCGGGCTTGAGTGAAGTGGCCGCACTCGTCGCCACCTTCTTCGACCCACTCACAGCCTATGTGACGGGGCAAAATCTGGAAGTGGCTGGCGGCTCTGGCTTATAGCTTTAACTGCTTACACATCTCGTTGACCCAATCTGTACCCTCGAAGGAGGCCAATCTGACCTCCACCTTCAATCTCTTCATCTCAACCTGTAAAGCGCTTGCGGCTCTAACAAATCCCCAAACCAAATTTTTAACGCTATTGCCAAAGGTTCCTCCTCCTGCGCCCAGAGCTGTAGCCTGGATGATAACAGGTTTATCACTATCTAGCGCCATTCGAATGCCTTGCTGAAATAGGGCGCTGTAGTTGGCAAGCGCAAAGCATTGTTCTAACTGGTCAACTTTACCTTGCTGGCCTGCGGAAGCAGAGGCTGGCGCTGTTTGAAGCATCAGATAGAAAGGACTGTAATGAGGCACTATGCTTTCGTAACAAACATATTCCATTTGAGTATAATTTTTAATCATTTTGTTCGTTAATTCCGCTGTCGGAAACAAAAGGCCATGATACATCGGATCAGAAGGATGGAAGACATTATACAGCATATTGAAGCCTTTATCTTTATTGCTCAACAGAGCATTCACCAGCTCTAAGAGAGCAGGATTGGTCCTTTGGGCTAGGAGACCTTGGGTCTTACCCGTTTCTGGTGCCTTCATGGCTTTTGCTATTTCGGGGGAATGGCCAGTAGCCTCTGCACCATTGTACCGGCTGGCAACTTGGAAGAGATAGAGCTTTTCATTGGATAGCGAAGCCTTGGCAAATATATCTCCCTCTATCCCCGAAGTTAGAACCTTGCTAAAAACTGATTTATCTAATGGTGCCACATCGAGCAGATCTATTGGGGGAGGCGTGGGAAAGCTTACTGTTGCGCCAAAACAGCTTTTTAAAGTTTGGGTGAATAGTGCCTTAGCATCTGCATGGGCTGTATGGGACCTCGATTTGAAGAAATCTTCCTCTTTAAGTTTCTCGAGCCATAGACAAACCTCTGAATGGGCCTTCTTACTCTCTTTATCCAAAACGTTTGGAGGACTGCTTTTCTCTACTTGAACGTTTGGAGATCTGGTTTTCTCTACTTGAACGTTTGGAGATCTGGTTTTCTCTACATGTTGAGTGGTCGACTTCTCGCCTTTGCAAATAAATATGAGATTGACAATGAGCCCTACCAAGCCTGCTGTCGCTAGCACGTAGGCAGCCACACGAGGCATTTCGGCTAAAATGTTCAATGGACCTAAAGGAATGCCATGGCTGGCAAGGATACAAAAGATTCCTGCTAAAGCAGCAATCGCGAAGAGAGCGGCTACGATGGGAGTTACAGCCTTCTGGCAGCAGCTGGGAGCTCTTGTTTCCTGAGAAGAGATAAGTTGAATAGCAGACATTTTTTATTCCTCTGTTTTCAATTCGGTTTTGATCAGTTCAGGGCCGACGCCCATCGCATGCATTCCCTTATCGACATAGAGAGTGACGCCGGTGATGCCAGAGGCGAGGTCGGAGAGGAGGAAGGCGGCGGCGTTGCCCACTTCGCGTGCCTCGATCGGTTGGGTCAGCGGCGCCCCATCTCTGGCATAGTCGATCATGCGATCGATAAAGCCGATCGCTTTGGCAGCGCGGCTTCTCCAGGCGCCTGCAGAGATGGTGTTAACCCGGATTCCCCACTTGCGGCCCGCTTCAAAAGCGAGTGTACGGGTGTCGCTTTCGAGAGCTGCTTTGGCAGAGCTCATGCCTCCTCCATAACCAGGAACAGCACGCTCCGATGCGAGATAGGTGAGCGAGAGCGTAGAGCTTCCACGCGTCATCATGGGACCGAAATGGGCCAGTAAACTGATGAAGGAATAGGCGGAAGAGCTCATCGCTGCCAGATAACCTTGGCGAGAGGTTTCCAAAAGAGGCTTTCTCACCTCAGGTGCATTGGCCAGCGAGTGGACCAAGATGTCGATTTGGTGATAATCTTTTTTCACCGCTTCTGCAACTTCAGAGATCGTATAGCCGTCGACATCTTTGTACCGCTTGTTCTCTTTGATCTCCTGAGGGACATCGTTCTGGGTGTCAAAGACCGCATCTAAAGAGTAAATCTTAGAGAAGGTGAGCAGAGAGCCATCACTCAGCTTCCTCGACTCATCAAATTTTCCCGATTCGAGAGAAGAGGTGAAGATCTTATAGATGGGGGTCCAGGTACCGACGAGAATCTCCGCACCTGCTTCAGCAAGCGCTTTTGCAATGGCCCAACCGAACCCTTGATCGTCACCAATCCCTGCGACGAAAGCCTTTTTTCCCTTCAGATCGATTTTCAGCATAAAAACCTCACATTGAGGCCAGTATTGTTACAGTTTAATTATAAATTGGCAATGCCTGAAATCTTCCCGAAGCCTTCATTGAAATCTTCTGGCGGAGCGCAGCCGACCTCCACTTTTTCTCCACTTACCGGATGAATGAAGGAGATGCAATAGGCATGCAGAAGAGGACGAAAGATGTTTTTAAAGGAGCGCCTCGAGCCATAGGTGACATCACCGACAATGGGATGGCCGATGTGGGCGAGATGGACGCGGATCTGATGGGTACGACCAGTCAGCGGGAAACAATGTAGCAGCGCACAAGATTTTTTAAGGTCAAGCCGCTTCCATGAGGTGGAAGAGGTGACTCCTTCCGCTTTCATCCCCCAGACAACGGCACCTTCACGACGTGAAATCATTGCCATTTTGCCAGAGATCCTTCCACTTTCACCCGGATCACCCTCAACAATGGCAAGATACTCTTTGTGGACAAGGCGCTCTCGGAATTGCCTCTCAAGGTTTTTTTGAACTTCCTGGGTTTTGGCTAAAAGAAGGATGCCGCTGGTATCGCGGTCGAGCCGGTGGACAAGATGGCAGTTTAGAATTTGACCGAGCTCTTCTGTGGTGAGGGAAGGGGGCTTATCATAGAGAAGGAGGCTCTCATCTTCATAAAGAACTCTCTTCTCCTCTCTGCGACTGGTGGTGGGTCGTTTTTCGAGAGTGATGGTGATCGTATCGCCGGGATGCACCTCTGCTGAGCCGAACCTCTCCATCCTCTGATTGACCGAACATCTGTTGTGCTCGATCGACCAGCGGATATCTTTAACAGAATAATGTTCAGAACACTTGTTCTTTACTTCTTTGAGTAATCGATTTCTATTCTGGACTTTCCAACTAATCATAAATAGTTTAAATTCTACACAATGAAAGTGTTAATTGTCAAAACTTCCAGTCTTGGGGATATCATCCATACCTTTGCGGCTGTCGATTATCTCAAAAACCGCTTCCCCAAAGCGGAAATCGATTGGGTGGTAGAGAACCCCTTTGCAGAGTTGGTGAGGGGGCATCCCGATATCGATCGGGTCCTGACGATCGAGAGCAAAAAGTGGCGCAAAAATCCTTTTAAAAAAGAGAATCGACAGCAGATCGCCCAATTTAGAAAGAGGCTCCGCGAAACTGATTACGATCTTCTCTTCGACTTTCAGGGAAATGTCAAATCGAGCTTCATCACCTTCTTCGCCTGTGCACAAAAAAAGGTGGGATTTGGCTGGAAGAGCGTACCGGAATGGCCTAATGGGCTATTTACAAGAAAGAAAATCAATCCGCCCACAGGCGGCAATATCAGAGAAGATTATTTGGCGATTGTCCAGGGCTATTTCAAAGATGAGCACCCTTTTTCCCCCCGCCCGATCACTTTAAAGCTCGATTCGCTGCAGCTACAGAAGCTCACTACACTTTTTGCCCGGCCTATAAAACCCATCCTCGTTTGTCCCTCAGCGGCCTGGCCCAATAAATGTCTTTCCGAAAGCACACTCAGAAAAGTTCTAGAGCGGCTAAATCAAGCTCCCTATTGGTTCATTTGGGGAAATCCTGCTGAGCGGGAGTTGGCTGCACGGCTCGCTGCCCATTTTCCTGAGAGTGCCGTCCTCGAGAGGCTCAGCCTCCCTCTTCTGCAGCATGTGATGGCACGCTGTAAGCTTGTGGTAGCGATGGATTCGCTGCCGCTCCATCTCTGTGGAACTACACCTACACCGAGCCTCAGTTTTTTTGGCCCCTCATCGTCGGCAAAATACCGTCCCTTAGGCGAACAGCACCGCTCCATTCAAGGAAAATGTCCCTATCAGGTGCGTTTTGAGAAGCGCTGTCCCCAGCTACGCAGCTGTCAGACAGGAAGCTGCCTGAAAGAGGAGTCTAACTTGACCCTGGATCTATTTCCAAAGGGTTAGTGCTTAAATAGTAATCTATTTTGGCTTTGATCCGGGTCTTCGTCTTTGAAAAATCAAGCTCTGGCAAGGGTGGCGTTGGAAAAGGTGCTTTAAAGATTGTTTTCAGACTTTTCCAAGTGGCTCGTAGCGCAGCTAATTTAGCTCCTGCTTTTTGAGCAGGCTTTGATTCTTCGAGCCCCTCTCTTTTCCAGAAGTCGCGCGTCGCTTTCACGGTGCAGTAAATCTCGTAGAGCTCTTCTAGATTCTCTTTCTGATCCTCGTCGATAAAACCATAACCGACTAGATTGTCAAAATGTTTGCCATATTTGTCAGCGATCTGCTCAAACGGGAGTTTTTTTAAATCAGAGGAGATGGCGTTGGCCTTTATAGGATCATGGTAAGAGGTCCAGTCGAGCTGCTTAATAACATAGACAAGTGGACCAAAAAAGATATAGGCAAGTCCTTTACCAATGCATGTAGTGGGATGGGAGGTAGTGCGATAAGTTTCTGAAAGCTCTTTACAAGCGGGTATTTTCAAGTAGGAGAGAGCTCCCAAAACCCCAAGGATGAAAGGGGAAAAGATCAAGATTGTTTGAGGGGTGGGGAGAGGGCAGTAAGAGACAACTAAATAGGCAGCTCCTCCGAGCATCGCGAGATTGATGATCGCCACGAATACGACAGCAATTTTTTTTAATATGAGATCGCGGGATGAGTTGGATGCCAGTTTCTCCCAACGTGATTGTTGGGATGTAAGAGTATTAGTTTTTGTAACACTCATGAACTATAACCCCCATTTTAGTTATAAGTATAACTATTTAAGATGGTTATTATATCATGTTATCAATGAGAAGTCGAGCTGTTTTTCAACCAATTCGATCGCTTTTTCCACTTTTGAAATATCTTCTTTACGAATCTTGGCGGTAAAGGTGGTGATTCTTCGCATCGTTTCAAAGCTTGTGTAGGCGGCATAGAGACTAGGAATATTTGATTGTCTCAATTTTTCGATCACTGGAGCTTTGGGAGGATGTCTCCCCGTTAAAATTAGCCCATGCTGAGGCTCTTCTTTTGGGTCCTGCTTTTCGATCAGTGCTAAAATAATATCTTCACGTGTGGCAGGGGTCACGATCAGCTGATTGGGGAAGATTCTCTCCTTAAAAGTTTCGACAGAGGTGGCTACGAGTCTAATGGTGTTGAAGTGGCGGTAGTGATACTGCTCTCCCGACAAGAGCATCGTTTGGAAGAGCGTCTCGAAGTCTTCCATCGAGGGTGTATTCAAAAATTGATTATAAGGGACGCAACCAATGAGAGGAATATTCCACCGCCTTAGGGCTTTGGTGAAATATTCGAGAATCATCTCTCTCTTCTCGTCGATCACCCGGTTTAAAATAACTCCACTGATTTTGATGCCCATCTGATCACAGATCCCTTTATTGAGCGCCAATTCGTCAAAGGAGCTCCCAAGTCCACCTCGGGCGATGATGACTAGGTCCAAGCCAAGAGAGGAGGCGACACGTGCATTGTTGAGGTTGACGATAGAGCCCACCCCTACGTGGCCCGTCCCCTCCACGATGGTAAAGTCGTTCTCTTCTACAATAGTTCTAAAAGAGCGAGAAATTTTTTCAGAGAGCTCCTTTTCGCTAATTTTGCCATCGAGAAAGTCGCGGGTAAACCCCTGTGGAAAGATGACAGGGCTCATATCTTCGTAACGGGAGGGAAGGTGAAAATATTCTTTGAATAAGACCACATCTTTATCAACCAGAAGATTCTCGCCCACCCTTTCATGTTGCTGCCCCACCGGTTTCATGAAACCTAAACGGGGGAATTGCTTTTTCAAGGCTGCGATCATTCCCAAGCAGATGGTCGTTTTTCCCACATTCTGACCAGTGGCTGCGATAAAAATTGCTTTTCTCGCCATATAAAAACTTGATATCCTTAAGATATTTTAAGGTACCAAAAGTTGCAGAAATTTCCAACCGACCTTCTGAAAAGATGGTTTAACAACCATCGCCGAGATCTACCTTGGAGGAAAAGCCATTCTGCCTATGCGGTTTGGGTCTCCGAAGTGATGCTGCAGCAGACGCAGGTGAGTGTGGTCATTCCCTACTTTGAGAAATGGCTCGCTCTCTTTCCGACTGTAGCTGCACTTGCTGACTCCTCTCTGGAGCAGGTCCTCAAATGTTGGGAGGGGCTAGGTTACTATTCCCGTGCGCGCAATCTCCACCGGGGAGCGCGCTTTCTTGTGGAGAAGTTTGGTGGTATCTTTCCTACACAAGCCGAAGAGATTGCAATGATTCCAGGAATTGGTCCCTACACAACCGGTGCGATCTTGAGCTTTGCCTTCCACCAGAAGGCGGCGGCTGTCGATGGCAATGTGCTGCGCCTTCTCAGCCGATTCCTTGCCTGCGAAGAGCCGATCGATTCGACAGTGGGGCGAAACAAGCTCCAGACTTATGCAGAGGAGCTTCTGCCCGATGAGGAGCCATGGCTTGTCAGCGAAGGGCTGATTGAGCTCGGTGCGCTGATCTGCACCAAAAAGCCCCTCTGCCTCGCATGTCCGCTTAAAAATGAGTGTCTTGCTTTTCGCCATCACTTACAAGACGAGCTCCCAAAAAAGAGAAGAGGCCAAGGAACAACGGAACTGATTCGGCAAGTGGCTGTGATCACCTGTCAAAACAGATTTGCAGTGCAGAAAGGAGAAAAAGGGAAGATCATGGAAGATCTCTATCAGTTTCCCTTTCTCGAAGAGAGAAGCGCGCTTGCGATCACCGAGAAATTTGAGCGTGCTTGGGGCTGCAAATTGCACTACAAAAAGGCTCTGTTGCCACAGCGTCATTCTTTTACTCGCTACCGAGCCCAACTCTTTCCCCATTTTTTGGAGGCCTTAGAAGCGAGTGAAAAAATGATCTGGAAAGAGATCGATGAGTTAGCGAAATTGCCCTTTTCATCAGGGCATAAACGGATTTTAAATGAGTTGATGAGGCCATGAAAATTCTGCATACGGAAGCATCCCCAGGATGGGGTGGACAGGAACTACGTATCTTGCGCGAAGCAGAAGGGATGCGTGAAAGAGGGCATGAGGTCATTCTTGCCATTCAGCAGAGAGGTGGTTTAGTAGACCCTGCACGGGCGAGCGGCTTCAAGGTCTACGAGATTCCCTTCAAAAAAACAAAATTTATTCAAGTTCTCTATAGCTTAATGCGTCTCATTCGCAAAGAGGGCATCGAAATTATCAATACCCATTCCTCGATCGATGCCTGGCTGGCTGGCTTAGCGGGAAAGATCAGTGGCTGCCATGTGATCCGGACGCGTCACCTCTCAACGCCGATCCGAAAAGGATTCAATAGCCATCTACTTTATAACTGGCTTGCCGATGATGTGGTTACTACCTGCGAAGAGGCTGCAATCTCCATTCGTTCTCAGGCAAGGCTTCCTGCAGAGCGTTGCCGCTCGATTCCGACAGGCGTGGATCCGAAGATCGTCATCGATCCCGAAGAGGTCAGAAAGTGGCGCGCACACTATGGGCTCAAAGATTCCGACTGCGTCGTGGGAACACTCTGTATTTTGAGAGGGTGGAAAGGGGTGAGCGATCTTCTTCAGGCTGCTAAACTTCTGGAGCATATCCCCCAGCTCAAATGGGTTGTCGTAGGAGATGGGGTCAGCGCTCCTGTTTTTCACCAAGAGTGGAAAGAGCTCAGACTTGAAGAGAAGGTGATCTTCACAGGCCACATCTCACCTCCCTTCACAGCACTGGCTGCTATGGATATTTTCACACTCCTCAGCCGTGCCAACGAAGGGGTCAGCCAAGCGAGCCTCCAAGCAGCCTGGCTAAAGAAACCGCTCATCACAACAACCATCGGCGGCCTCCCAGAAGTCTGCATCGATGGCACCACAGGTTTCCAAGTACCCACCCACAATCCCAAAGCCGTCGCCGACGCCGTCCTCAAACTCCTCAACGCTCCCGCCGACCGTACCCGAATGGGCGACGCTGCCCACAACCTCGTCGTCGAGCGCTTCCTGCTCCCCCACATGCTCGACCAGATGGAAGCTCTCTACCATTAGTAAGGATATAGAAAATCACAGAGGAGACAGAGACACTAAGGACACAGAGAATCGCCTCTTGGTGTGCCCTTCAGGGCACACCCTGCTGTGGGGAAAAAGGAAAAAATCAAAAGAAGGAAGTCTATTAACGCCTAGCATAGCAAACCACCTTCTTTTGATTTTTTCCTTTTCCCCCACAGCATTTTGAGCTTCGCTCAAAAAAGAGGCGATTTTTTTTCTTCCTACGTCTTCCTCATTTGATCGATTATTACACCCATGCGACCGTGAGCCTCGACTATGTCGCGAACTGCTAATTGAAAGACTCTCATTTCATTCGCTTCATAACTTTCTTCCAAGCATGCATTTAAATAGGCAGTTGCATACTCAGGGTCTTTAAGTTTCTCTATTAAATCCTCTTTGTAATCTCTATATGTTCTCATGTTTCTTATAGTAACCGAGAAGCCACATTTGGGTTAGCATTTTCATTTGCCTTAGCAAAGCTTGCGCAAGAGTCCTATTCACAGGCAGGAATTTGTAAGCACCGCTTTTAGCGCGCCCTTCGAGGCTGTGAAAAAATCGATCAATTAGGTCCGTCGCTGAGACACTCGGCTGCTGGCGCAGCCTCGGTCTCAGGCGCGGGTGGGGGCACCGAAGGTCGCTCGCGGCCCTCAATGGGCCGCTGCCACTCCCAACGGTGCCAATTGCTGAGCAGCTATCCTCAACAACCCTATTCAGGAATCTTCTCTTCCATGTGCAAAGCCTCGTCTGAGATGCTCCAGAAGGACTCAGATAGAAATAAGATGGTCAGCTTTAGATGATCTTCTCCCAGTGACCACAAAGCACTTTTTGTTGGGGTTTTGTAGGACAACTCATAATCTTGGCACTGATTTAGGTAACCTAAAGTCAGCAAAGGCAAAGCAGGTCATCCAGCGACAAATCCAAAAGCTAGGATAATGAAGATGGCTTGTGGAGGATTAATACTGCCTATAACGTGCAATTTGCCACAGAGATCACAAGTTGAGTGATTACAGGAGTCTATGTGAATAACTAGGGAAATGGTCTTATTGTGCCGATGAATGGCCAAAAGAAGTGGCTCGGCGCCCCCCACCCGCGCCTGAGACCGAGGCTGCTCCAGCAGCGAGGGTCTCAGCGGGGGAAAGAAAAGATAGAAACAAAGATATGAAAGATCGCAAGCGGCATGATATGTAGGATATCCCGCGAAGTTCGGCTAGGCCCATGGGGCCTGCAGACAAAAAAGATCCTTTTTTTCAAAAGCTAATTTTTGAAAAAAAGGGGGCTTTTTTGTCTGCATCTGGCGCGAAGCGACAGGGCCGAACTGACCCATCCTGCCGGCGCAGCCGATCCTGCGCATCCTGTTAAATTACCCTTTTCTACCCCTCGCTGACTTCGTCAGTCTCGGACAACCCATCAAAAAAGCGCCACTGGCGCTTTATTTGAGGTACCTTGTCGTCCTTGCGTTTATTTTTTTGAGATGCAAATCTGACTCAGGTCTTAGGCACAATTCCTGCACCTGGCCCTCTTCTCTTTCAGATCTGCTCCACGAAAAAGCACATGACCTACTACATCGTGGCAGTAGATGCTTTTGGCAATCGCTCAATCCCAATCTCCGTCAGCATATAGAAAGAATTAGAGTTAACTGGCGCCGTTGGGAGTGGCAGCGGCCCATTGAGGGCCGCGAGCGACCTTCGGCGCCTCTGTGTCTTTGCGTTGAATGATAACGAAAACGCTTAGTATTGCAACTTGAGGGGGATTTAGCCGCTTTGGGAGGTGGTGTGGCGGTCGGAGATGTCGAGGAAGAGGAGGCGGAGGACCATCTGCTCATAGTGGAAGGGTTTTCCCATCGCATCGATCATTGTGCGGGTGCCTTTAACGATTTCGGGAGCGATCCGGGCCGTTAACTCGGGCGCGAGGGTGTTAGAGAGTTGAATTTCTCCCACGGCGATGCAGCCTTTGACGTGGAAGTGGCTGGCAATTTCAACTAAATGGCTATGAGTCACATCAAATCCCTTTTGCTGCGCTTGTCGAATCTGAGCAGCCGCTTTGCGCCTGATTGCTAGTTGATCTCGGAAATTATTTTCTATTTCTCTGGTAATTATTTGGAGATCCGCTTTGATTGTAGCTTCACTAGATTCGAGAGCTTGGATCAGGGGATCTCTGTGCTCAGGAGTGGCGGGAAGGGAGCTTTTTTGAGTCCGAAGAAGCACTAATTTTTCATCATACTGCAGATTGAGAGTGGCTAAAGCAGCGTAGATTGGAGCTTGCCTTGTGCTGAAGACTGAAGGATAGAAAACTTCATAGAGTTGCTCGGTGTTGGCGGCTTTGAGATGAGTTGTGAGGAGCGCTTTGATATCGTCATCAGCAATGGCTCTGAGTTGTCCGAGAAGGGCTTCTATGAGGCGGATGAGCTCCTGGCGTCGTCCTGAGACTGCCTCTTGGGTGGGATAGGTGCGATTGGTTCCTGTCAAGTCATGGTAGGCACGGGCATGTGTCTGCAGCTCTTTCAACTGCTTTTCAAATTGTTTCAATAGCTCTTGTCTCTGCAGGGTATCCCTCTCTTGTCTTTCCAGTGCGGCTTTCTGATCAAACATTGCCAGAGATTGAGCCTGCTCGGCAAAACCATCGCAGCCTTCGGAAACGCGGGTGACAGTGCTTTCTAAAGCAGCTCGGATTGTTGGGGGAAGTTTTTGATCGAGCTCCTCACACCTTTTTTTGGCTTCATCGGCCTTTTCGTGGATCGGAAAATCGTGCATGAGGGGTCTTACTTGTTCGGTGAAGGCAATCTCCTCTTCTGTTACTTTGATCAGATCGGTTGAGTCGGCAACGAGTGCCAGCTGTTCATGCAGTTTGTTCAAGTCGACAATCACAGCTGAGTAGATATTGTGTAAATCCCCCTTCACATCACTATAACAACCCTCTAACTCAGGGCTTCGTAATTGGATGGAAATATGCGAGAGATATTGCTCAATGAGTGTCACCACCTGAGAAAGAGCTTCTTTTATCTGATCTGCAGAGGGAGAGTCTCCCTCTGCGCTGGTGCTCAGTTGAGCTTCGAACCTGTCGAGTTCTCGGATAAATTGTCGATAGAGGATTTTTTCTTGGATGACATAGGTTTTGATCGATTTATGCCTTTCCCCACTGGCATTTTTGAGATGCTTTTCGAGAGCAGCCTCCACAGCTGTCCGTGAGAGCTGCTCCTGCAGGTTTCTCAAGTTAGTGTCTACCTCGGCGCACTCCTCAAGGAAGCGGCGCTCTTTTTCGGCACGCTCTTCATTGGGGATATATTCATAGGACTTGTCTAACACTTCAAAGATGGTCTGCAATTGTGTCTCAATCTGTCTATCTTTGTCTTCAAAAAGGCTGAGGAGGGCTGTTTCCATCGCATGAGTTGAAGCATCCTCGAGGACTTGCCGAATCGAAAAGGGCTCCTTCTTGAAAAGATCACTCACTGCTGTGATCACCTCTTGAACAAATGCACTGACCTTGTTGTCGAGATCGGCCAATCGCCGATCATCTCCATTGCACGCCTCGGTGTCGATGAAACGGAGAAGTTTTGCACTATGCTGTTGGATGGCCAAATGGAGCTGCCTCGAGATGATTTGCGTTTTTTTTGCCTCTAGATCAAGCTGTGGATTGGGAAAGTGTACTCCACCTAGCAGTGGCTCGACAGTGAGGGCTCGAGAGCGGGTGATCATCTCACAAACTTGAGCCAGTTTTTGTTCTAAAAGCCGTTTTAGGCCCAGCTGAGCATAGTGGACAGAGTTGGTCCCTTGCTTCAATAAATTTTGAACAATGTTGGTGCGCTTCAAGACATGTCTGACAATGGATTTACGGATCGCATGTCCGATCCACTCCAGCAGTGAGGAAATCAGGGGAATTCTGTGCCCCCCAACCGCTACTTGAGGGCTAGGGACAAAGTTCTCGACGATATACTCGCCAAAAACCTTCATCAGCTCCTCTTTGGACATTTTTTTCTTGCCATAGACTTGGATTGTCTCTTCAAGAAAGGTCTCAAAGGTGCCGCACTCATCGGTTCGGCGGTCACGATTGAGATAATCTTTGCGCCCCTTTTCGATCCTTCCGTAGTATTCCGCCATATCTTTGACTTTCTGTTCGACGAAATGGAGAAGGTCGACATCATTCTTTAGAAAGGAGCGCAAATGGTTGACTACTTGTTCAATTGTAGGAGCAATGATCGGACCGATTAGCCAGGAAATAATTTTAAAGGCAATTTTGTAAAAGAATTTGCGAATCCCAGTAAAATGGCCTAGGTAGGCTGTCTTGATGTCACCACCCTCTTGGAGAATTTGCTTATAGATTGCTGGATCGAGGTCAAGGTTGGCGATTTGATGGATGGTATACATGGTGGCATAGTGGACACTCTTTTCTCCGAATTTCTTCACCATCTCACTCGTCTTCCCTTCCAACTTTTTGATCGCTTCAACCTCTTCCTCGGAGGGCGCTGGACGAAGATTGCGTGAAGTAGGAGATTGAGGAATGACAAGGCTAGGTTTGGCGCTGGTCAAACCATGCTTAGCACGGAGTGTGCGCCAGTTTTCTTGACATCTGACGAGAGAATGGATCGGGCTAACCCCATCATTATTTTTTCCCTCACTCTTCTCGCGCTCTTCCCTCATAGCAGGATCAGAGGAGGTTTTAACATTCAAATTCACCCCGCTGATGATGATGTGGTAATTGTTGAGCTTATCCCAAACCTTTTTTGCCGTTTCAAGAGTCGATTGTTGGCTTTGGCTAGCTTGTGTAAGAGCGCGCAGCGTTTGGCTCTTCAACTCTTGGTCAGCAGGATCGAGATCATAAGTTTCTGAATGCTCAAGCAATTTATGCATGACAGCACCAGATGCTGAAGATACTCCACCCAAAACGATCTGGCTCACCCTCTCGGAGAGAGAGGTGGTGACAGCTGGCCCCGCTCCTCCCGCTTGTGCACCCGCTGCATAGCCTTGCAGGACTCCACTTGTCGCTCCTGCAGCGAATGGTGTGGGGTTGTTCACAAACTGGCGCACTGCAGCGGAGGTGTCACGGACCTCCTTTATAGTGGAGGGAATGAGGGTAACAGCTGAATGGCCCCAATTATAGGCGTAACCTCCCCAACGATAGACATTAGATCCCCATCGCCAATACCATGCAGGAGTGGGTTGGGGTGCAGGAGCAGCAGGAGGATTTGCCATAAAAAAAACTGTTATTTAATTTCAGAATAGATGAAGTTTATCAACCCGTAGAACAAAAGGCAATTAAACTCATGGATAACAAAAAAGCGGCAGAGGTTTTTGAGCAGTTACTCCAAACCTCAGATATCTTGCTCGGACCCGAAGGGTGTCCCTGGGATCGGGAGCAGACCTTGGTTTCCATGAGGGAATCGATTTTAGAAGAAGCCTGTGAGGTGATCGAGGCGATCGATGAGGGGAGTGATGCAGATCTCATCGAGGAGTTGGGAGATTTACTCTACAATGTCATTTTCTTTTCAAAATTGGGAGAAAAAGAGGAGAGATTTACGACTGAAGAGGTCGTTTCCAATATTGAGAAAAAGTTGATCGCACGCCATCCTCACGTTTTTGGTGAGAAAAAACTGGCTGATACCGAGAGTGTCATTTCCCAGTGGGAGACGATCAAAAAAAATGAAAAAAGCCATCGTGAAAGTCTTTTGGATGGGATTCCCAAAGGACTTCCCGCGTTGGCTCGAGCCTATAAGATGGCTGGTAAGATGGATAAAGCCCATTTTGACGCCACAGAAGATCAAAAACTGTTTGATTGCGAGGAGGATTTGGGAGAGCTCCTTTGGGAATTGGTGCGTCAAGCTCGCCATCGCAAGATGAATCCAGAAATGGCTTTGAGAAAGATCACACTTGATAAAGAAAAAGCTTTTCGCCAGTGGGAACGTGAAAGCCAGAATTAACTTGATCTCAGAGAAGAGCCAAAAAGAGCTCTATGCAGAAGCTGTCCACACATCATGTGAACAGGCTCTTTCAGGCTTGAGCGATCCGCATGAATTCCCTGAGGGGCGTGCGCGGATCCAACGCAGCTTAAAACTGCTGGAAGGGCTCAATCTTTCTGACAAATATCTGGCCGATCTTGGTTGTGGCAGGGGAGTGCTCGCTGCCGCATTGGCAAATCAGGGAGCGCGAGTTTTCGCTGTGGATGGTTCGTCCACATCGCTTGCGAAGGTCAGCCACCCTTCCATTACACCACAAATCGCTTTTCTACCTTACCTAACTGTGGCAGACGCTACATTTGATGGGATCGTTTTTACAGATGTTTTAGCCGAATTAGAACCCCACCTTTACCGTCTCATGATTTCAGAACTCTCTCGGCTTTTGAAAGCCGAAGGATGGCTTCTCATCTCGACAGCTCTCGATCTCCATACCTTGGACGCAGATCTCATTTTTCTGGATCTGTTAGAAACCGAATTCGAACCGGTCGCACTATGCCCTAGCTATTTTCGTCTTTGGGGGTGTGTAAAAAAATTGTTACCCTCATTCATCCAGCAGCAAGATCGATTAGCCTTGGCTCTAGAAAGTTTCAGCGAAAAAGGATTTGGCCCGTCGCATAAAAGTCATTTGATAGTCCTGGCACGAAAGAGAAAAATGGGGTATCATAATTAATGCCGGGGAACTTGTGGAGAGAGGAAGTCCGAACTAGGTCAGGATCGGAAGATAGCAGCCTTAAGGATTCGCCTTCTTGCCTCAAGATACTCTCCGGCTTTTTTTGCTTCAGTAGAATCTCCCTGAAAACTATAATCCGCTAATTAAATAAGATCCAACTTGAGGATACCCATGAGAGGCTTGATTTTATCAGTTGCTGCAGCAGCATTGTGTTTAGGAGGATGCGCTCCACGTTATGGGGATACTTCCCTTTATCAAAGTTCGGGAAGGCAGAAAGCGATCGTCGCTGTCCTTCCTGTCATCGACAAAACAGCAGGTAAGGACTTGCCGTGGGATCTTTCCCAAGAGCTTACCGATGAAATCCGCAAGCGCGTCTATGAATCGAAACAGATTTACCTCTTAAGAGATGGAGGCACCATAGAACTGGCGCAACAAATGACTACCCCCAATCCTCAGGATATCAGCACGACTATTGTCGATCAATTAGGCTCGGCTGAGTATGCCATCGTGACAGAGATTGTCGCACAAGCGGAAAAGCCGGTCATCCCTGGACATGCTGAGAAAGGTGGCGTTCTCGATTTAGAGGTCCGTTTGCGTGTGGTCGATCTCCGTAAACGCACTCCACGCGTGATCCTTCAAGAGGTTCTCGGTCAGGAAGTGGTCATCGCAGGTGCCTACATGAACTATGACTATAGCCAGATGGCTTGGGGTACTGAGAGCTTTAATCGCACTCCACTTGGAATGGCCCATCAAAGGCTGGTAAGGGATCTAGTCAGCCGCGCTGAAGCCTATATCGAGACGACTAGGTAGGCGTGGATTCCCTATTCAGTGAGCAGACAGTAGGAGCTCTTTTTTTCTTTCTACTGCTGCTCATTTTTGTCTCATGGTTCGCTAAATCAAAGGGTTTTTTTACACTTCCTCCACCCACTCGCCGCCCTCCGGTCACCTGGATCTACGCTCTCGGCGCCTTTTTAGTTTATCTGGTAGTGGCTCTCATTGTTGTTCCTCTGCTTCTTGTGCTGGTTGCCTGGCCTATCCATGGCTCCATTCACGATCTTGCCCATGCCTCTATCCAAGTCAAGGGATGGGTTCAATTAGGAGGCCTGCTCATCTTATTTCTTCTCTTACTTGGCTATTGCTACCTCATTGCTCCAGAGACAAGGAAGTTCATTTTTTGGGGGGAGAGTCCTGGTGGTCTTGAGCGCTTAAGGCAGTGTATCAAAGGGGGAGTGATTGGGCTTGTTGTCAGCTATCCCTTTGTTCTCTTTTTCAGTGCTCTCACCAACAAAATTGCCGTTTGGATATGGGGGGAGACACCTGTGGAGCAGGTGGCTGTCAATCAGTTGAAAATGTTGACAGGCTATCCAGTTCTCTTTACTGCCACCGCTTTGGTCGTGACCCTCCTTGTTCCTTTCATGGAGGAGCTTCTTTTTCGTGGCTTTCTTCAAAATTTTCTCAAAAGGCATCTTGGCCGGGCCTGGGCCATTCCATTAACTGCTGTTACCTTTGCTCTTGTCCATTTTGCCCAATCTCAGGGTCGCGGAAACTTCCAACTGATCATCTCGCTCCTCGCGCTGGCCTTCTTTCTCAGCTTCGTCTTTGAGAAGTACCGCTCACTCTGGGCCTCTGTCACCCTCCATGCCAGTTTCAACGCCATCAATATCATCGCCATCTTTTTCTCAAGTAAATAGGTCCTCATGGCATTACAACCAGTAGCTCACGAAAGCCCGCTCTCATTTGACATCTCCTTCCTTAAAGGGACACTTCTTGCAGGTGGAACTACCTATCTCCTCTGGCAGATATTAGCGCCAGAAAGCTGGGTCGAAAAAATTGGACTCCTTGCCTTTGATCTCATCGCGCTTCTTGCTCTCTATAAATGTTCATGTAAACGCCCTGAGAGAGAGAAAAATGAGCTCGAAAAGTGGGAAGATCTCTTCCAAACTTTTACCTCGTCAGACCAATTTTCTGAACTTGGTCAATCTGGCCTCGACTATACCGACTTTTGGAATCGAAGTTTTGAGTCAGGTGAGCGGTCATGGGACACAGGTGACGCTCAGCGAAAACCTCTACATGCCGCATCAGTCAAGGTGATCAAATTCATAGCCTCTTCCTATATCCCTAAGGGATCCAAAATCTTGGAGTTGGGATCCAACATTCTAGATCATCAAGGGCTCTCCTATTTAGCTCGGCTTCTTCCTTCGGACCATTTGCCCAATTTGAGCTATTCTGATTATCTACGACCTGTAGTTGATAGGGAGTCACTCAAGACCACTCGATCCTATCGCCATTTAGATATCAGAAATCCAGCGCAGGATCTTTTTGAGAGTCAGAATTGTATCGTTGCCATCAATGTGGCAGATGTGCTTTCCAGACGTGATCTGGTCCAAATGGCTAGAGGATGCAATCAACTCCTCAAATCAGGTGGATGCGCCCTCATTATGGCTGACCGTCTTATCGACCCCATCCCCCTCTTTGCTAAATTTTCCCAAAGTGAGGATTTTATCTTCCCTTGGGTTGAAGCGACCACTAATGGATCTGGGCAAGTTAGACACCTGAAGGGAGCTAAAAAAGCGACTGTAGCCAAGCTTAGGGGGCTCATTCAGTCCTTAGACAATGAATACCGCACTTTTTTTGAAAAATTATTCAAACTGACACCTCCCCAAAGGCACTATTATCTATGGAAATCTTTCTTTGCAGGCCATTTTCTCTCTACCTTTTTAAATATGATCCTTCTGAACGAGAGATGTGACTGCTATCCAACCTTCGAATCTTATGAAAATGATGTGATCACTGCTTTTCAATCCCAAAAATTTACAGTCCAATTGAGAGGTATCAGCAAGGCTTCACATACAGTTGTTCATCCCGATCCCGATTACCAAAATAGCAGTGGGATTCCTTATAATAGCCTGACGCTTGAGCTCAAAGAAGGAAAGTTCCAAACAAGCAAGGTTTCGGGAATCCCCACGGGTAAGCTCAAAACAACAGCCTCTTTCCACACCCTAATCTTTAAAAAGAAATAGGCTGCATTTACTTGGCGCCGTTGGGAGTGGCAGTGGCCCGAAGAGGGCCGCGAGCGACCTTCGGCGCCCTTATGCGAGTTAGAAGCGGATTTGGCCGTTGACGTGGACAGCTTTCTCGTCGCCGAATCTGCCCTCTACGGTGAGACTGGCCTTTTCGCAATCGACGAGGGAGACGCCGACAGCATAGCCCCAATCCTTTTTATTCTCTAAGTCGAAAAGGATAATGCCTGGGAGGGGGGCGGGGCGGGCATTATCGAATTTGAAATGGGCGCGACTCCATTTGACAGCGATGTAAGGGACAAAAATATTGATGCGATGGGCAAATCCGACACCAAATTGCCATTCGTAGAACTTCGAGGTGAGGAAATTATCGGGATAGTCGCTGATGAGGGCTGCTTCAGTGATACGTTTAACTCTAGGCCGAGTATAGAAGTACTGGAATTCGGCCCCCAAACTGGTGCAGCCGCACTCCCAAATGGTGCCACGGACTCCAGCGCTCCAAGAAAAATGGCTCTTGGTCTCTAGAACAAATCGACTCCCGACAGCCGGTATCCCAAATGCGGAACCATTCGTATCAATGAAAAGATTGGTGGCGCCAAAGGTGGCAAAAACATCCAAACGATCCCAAATGTTGGCTGCAACGTAACCTGCGTTGGTAAATAGTTTTGTGTGTTCGATATCTGAGTCATCTTCGTTGCGGTCAACCTCCATATGTCGGTTGAAAACATAATCACCATAAAAGCCGACGCGGATGCTGATGGCATCAAGCCAGGATAGACAGGGGTCGCAAGGGTCGCCACAATGGCCTTCAAAGAGAAGTCCATCGCAAAGGAGGCTGGCATCAGAAGGATTGCCTACGGGTAGGGCATAAGCCGAGCCACAGGCCAGAAAGGTGAGTAGTGTTACGTAGAGTTTTTTCATACCGTTCCTCAGTATCATAAAAAGAAGTAGCAAATTACCAAATGGAAAAGTTTAACGCTAGCGCATAGAGATGTTTATAGCAAATTTTTTATTAGATCAGAGGGTTCCTCTTTTGCTATAATAGCTGGATGTCCCAAAAGACCTTACAGCTCGAAAGCTATGGAACAAGTGATGTTGGACTTGTGCGCGAGCATAATGAAGATGTCTGGGCCGCCTATCCTGAACAAGGTTTCTTTATCTTAGCTGATGGCATGGGTGGCCATGCATGCGGAGAAGTGGCCTCCAAAGAAGCTGTGGGCTATCTCTACACGCTTTTTTCACATTGGTACAAACCCTCTGGCATTTCTACAAGCCAAGCAAAGGCCTTTTTTGAGAACTGTTTCACCGATGTCAATGCTTTTATCTACAAACAGGGGAAGCAGGATGATGAATTAAGAGGGATGGGGACCACCCTCTGTTCTCTCTTCTTTTTGAAGAGAGAGGCGATAATAGCACATGTGGGCGACAGCCGCATCTACCGCCTCCACGCGGGCGAGCTGCACCAGCTCACAGAAGACCACTCTCTGGTGGCTGAGCTGATGGCTTTAGGAGCTGTAGGTTCGGCCGAAGCCGACTCTTTTCCTTACAAACATATCTTAACCCGCGCTGTTGGAACCCAACCGATCGTAGAACCTACCCTCTCTATCATCTCTGTGGAGCCCTCTGATCTCTTTCTGCTCTGCTCCGACGGATTGACCAATTACGTGACTCCCGAACAGTTGGCCGAAATATTAAAGAGCAACCACCCCTTGGACACCAAAGGGGAGGCGCTTATTCAGGCAGCGATCCAAAGTGGTGGCGGGGATAATGTCACGATCATTTTGGTAGAAGTGGGAGATGAACCTATCCCACTATTCAAAAAGCAAGTTTTTGAATAGTGGGATAGGTTCATGATTTATCTAGATAATAATGCAACGACGCTGCTCGATCCCGAAGTTTTCGAAGCGATGCGTCCCTTTCTCACAGCACTGACAGGCAACCCTTCGAGTGTCCATCACTATGGCCAAAAGGCCAAAGGAGCATTGACAGAGGCGATCCGCACTTGCGCGCGCTACTTTAATGTGCGGCCTGATGAACTCATTTTTACCTCGGGGGCCACCGAAGCACTCAATTGGCTCATCCAGAGCATTCCCAAAGGTTCACATATCATCACCTCGACGTTGGAACATGCAGCGGTTCTGGAGCCATTAAAGCGCTCAGGCTGCCAGGTCAGCTATCTCGATCCACAACCCGGCCAGGGAGCTATTTACGTGACGCAGATTGAACAAGCTCTCGAAGAGAAGACCAGGCTCATCGTTTTGACTGCTGTCAATAATGAGACTGGGATCAGAACTGACGTTGAGGCGATTGCGAGAGTGGCGTCTTCACGTGCGATCCCCTTTCTCCTTGACGGGGTTGCATGGCTTGGGAAAGAGTCCTTGATACTGCCTGAAGGGGTCTCTGCAGCCTGTTTCAGCGGCCATAAAATTCATGGACCTCTGGGAATCGGGCTCGCTATCGTGCGCAAAGGGCATAAGGCAACGCCGCTAATTGTTGGTGGTGGCCAGCAGCGGGGCTTTCGGGCAGGGACGGAAAATCTTCCCGCCATCGTCGGCTTTGCTAAAGCGGTCGAACGCCTCAGCGAGGAGGGCGAGCGCTGGTGTGCGCAGATGACTCACTTGAGAAATCGTTTGGAAAGTGGTTTAGAAGCGGCATTACCAGGGATTATCATTCATGGAAAAGAGCAACCCCGAGTCTGCAATACCTCTCAGATCGCTTTTCCGGGGATTGATGGAGAAACACTCCTCTTCACTCTCGACCTCGCCGGCCTTGCCGCTTCGCATGGCTCAGCCTGCTCGTCGGGTACTTTAGAGACCTCACGGGTCCTTCTCAGCATGGGAATTGCTCCCGCACTCGCACGCAGCTCCCTCCGTTTTTCTCTCAGCCGCTACACCACACAAGAGGAGATTGATTTAGCGATCTCTCTCATCAAAAAGAGCGTGCTCAGCCTACAGGCGTAACAAAGAAAGCTGCAAAAGTTTCAGGCTTTCGTATTTGCCACTGGATAGATTGTAAAATTGTTGAGAGACGAGGCGCTTGTCTGCCAATCTTTTTTAGCTCATTATCATAGAGTAGCTGGTCTTGTGCTTCACTTAGCATTTGCTTGTAAGTCGTGAGCTGCACTTGAACTTCATCGAGATTAATGCCAGCTAAGCTATTTTCCTTCTTTCTAAGTTCCTCGATAGAGAGATGGCTGATGCGATATTTATCAAAGGTATCGATACGTTCAATTGATTTCTTTTGTATTTCTAAAGTTGCTTGAGTGGACTCACGAGAGCTTCCGAAAATAGAGAGTGGTGGCGATTCCACCTCCACCTCCGCCTGAGGCTGACTCTCTTTGACCTCTTCTCTCTTTTTGCACTGGTTGATGGAGAAGAGAATAGTATTGAGAAGAAAAAGTGCGCCCGATGCTCCAACCAAACTCCAACTTCCCCAAGCGGGGATGGAGCCTATGCTAAAAGCAAGATTTGCTGCCAAAGCGATGAGGGCCAGGTCAACAATCAGTGTGACCACTTCGCTCGGAGGATTTTTTTCCATATCCTGAGCTTTGGAACTCTCTGAGCAGCGATTGACCAGCGATGCAATGAAATAGGACATTCTTCCTCTCCTTAACTTTTATCTGTCAAAGAAGCTCGCAAATTGGCTTTGGTGTGTCTGGTAGATGACTCTCAAATGAGCTCTCACCAGCTCAGATTGAATTGACATGATTTCGGCCTCACCTTCTTGAGGGACGTAACCCACCGTCGGTTTATCAAGGAGTCTTTTTAAGGCTTCAATCTCCGTAGGAAGTTGTTGGTCTACGATATCTGCTCTTGCTAGCTTCTCAAAATTGATCTTTCGCATATCGTAGGCTTTTTCTTCTCCCTCAACAGGAAAGAAGAGGGACCCGACAATCAGTTTATTTTTTCTTGCACTGACGGAGAGGGATGGAGTTTCTGGTGTTGGAGTAGATGTTTTGGCTGTCTCACTCTCCTGCTTTTTGCACTTTTTAATAGCAAAGGCAGTGAGATCGATGATGATCGCTCCTCCTGCACCTGCTAAGAGAGCGTAAGAGGCAGGCGCTGGGATAGTGCCGAGGAATTGTAAGGAGCCGATATTGTGTTTGGCAGCAGCCAGGGCTAACCCTCCTGCACCGACGAGGATCAGGGCAAGTAGGGTAGTCGCACCTAAGCCTAGCCATTCATTGATTTCCACTTTTTTTGGCTCCTTTTTCTCTGTAGGAGTCGATTTAAAATGATTATATAAAGAAGCTATAGAAAAACCCATCTATTTACCTTTGTTTTAAGTATTTAAGAATATTATAAAATAATTATAATTAATTAGCAAAGATAATTATTCAGTTAAAGTAATAATAGTTACAGATTTAATCCCGAGAAGGGTCGCCTCCTCGACGATCAGCTCGAAGCGATCGACGGTGATAGAGTCGCCGGGGGAAGGGGGGTGGTCGAGGAGGGTCACCATGAGCTGGGCAAAGGTTTCCACATCATGAGGGTCGAGGTAGGTTTTATACTCTCGGTTGAAGTCAGCAATTTTGGTGTTCCCCGGGAAGGTACGGTGAATCACTGGAGGGGTGACACCTTTCTTGACCTTCTCCTCGAGAGGGTACTCTCCGAAGATCTCTTCTAAGATGGCATCCAGGGTCAGGATCCCAATCGCGGCTCCATCGGGGTTGAGAACGACAGCGACAGTCTGCCGGTTGCGGCGGAATTGAGAGAGGATGGGCATCAATTTGGAGGTGGAGGTAATAAACCAAGGGGGACGAGAGTGGTCGCGCAAAATACGATTATCCGGGAGGCGTACAAGGTCGCGGAGATTGGCGATGGCGACGATATTGGAAGGATTTTTGTGATAGAGAGGAACAAAGCGCTCTACAAAGGAGGTGATTTGGCTTCTGAGGGAAGCCACTGAGGAAGAGGCGGAGATCAGGTCGATTTTATCTAGAGGTGTCATCACATGTTCTGCAGAGATACTTTTCAGATCGAAAATCCCTTTGATCACGATATTGAATTCATCCTCCTCTTCGTGGCTTTCGAGGACCTTTTGAAGCTCTTCTCGACTGATGAGGACCTCGAAGTTCTCCCCCTTGCGGCCAAAGAGCCTGAAGGTCACACTCATGAGCTGGCTGATCAGCCAAACTATAGGAGCAAAGATGCGGCTCGTCACATAGACGATAGGGATGCCGAGCATCACCACATGTTCAGGATAGCGTCTAGCGGCAAAGAGAGGGGCCAATTCTGCCAAGATGACGACCAAAAAGATTTGGGTGATGGGGGCAATGTCGGGATCAAGTCCGATAGAATTGTAGAATTCTCGAGAAGTTTGGGAGCCAACTTGAAGGGCGACATTGACTCCTAACATGACCGTCCCAAAAAGACGGGAGGGCTTTTCGAGTAGATAGCGGAGCCAGATAGCCCGTTTCATTTTCTTGCTGACATAATATTCAAGTCTTACGCGATTAAAGGAGACAGCTGCGAGCTCCAGCATCGAATAGACCCCTTGGACCGCAATGCAGATCATAGTGATAACGAACCAGAAAATAGGGCTTCCGCTATTCATGCCTTAACCTTCTGATGTAAATCCGTCGAACTCTGTTGGGATCAGCTGCGAGGACCTGAAATAAAAAGCCCTTCCAAATTAATTTGGAGCCACTTTTAGGAATGTCTCCCAATTGCTCGGTCAGCCAACCTCCAATTGTCACCATATTATTTTCAGTCGGGAGCGGCAGACCAAACAGATCTTCAAATTCGCTCAGCTCCATTTTTCCGCTGGCGATGATCACATCCTGACCTGCAGGTGTGTAGCGGACCTTAGCATCTCTTTGGTCGACGATTTCCCCCACAACCACTTCAAAAAGATCTTCCTGCGTGATCAGCCCTACAATGGAGCTATATTCATCGATGACAATGCCCATCTCCTCTTTCGAATGAAAAAAATGGCGCAGGAGTGTCCGTGCGACGATGGTTTCAGGAACATAGTAGGGCTTGTTCAGAAAGGGGATGATCTCTTGGCTCTCTTTGATGGAGGGGCGGTTTAAAAAATAGCCCGTGGCCGAGATGATCCCCAATAGGTTTTGGAGGCCATCTCTGCAGACAGGTACGCGGGAACACTCTTTCTCTGCAAAGAGATGGGTCAGCTTGGAAAGCGGCTCGTTGATATCATAGAAAAGGATCTCATGCCGTGGACGCATCCGCTCTTTGACGGTAACCTCCGTTAAAGAGAGATAGCCATCGACCAGTTTAGCCTCTTCGCGGCTCAATATCCCATAGGACTCTGAGCTACGCAGCAAAACAGAGAGCTCCTCGCGCGAGATCTCCTGATCTTTTTTGAGAAAGAAAAAGAGAATGTTAGCGACATGGGTCGTCATCTCTGTAATCAGGCGACGGATCGGTTTGAGAATTTTATGGATTACAGTGATAGAGGGAGCCACTCGATAGGCGAGGCTTGTGTTGAAGGGGAGAGCAATCGTTTTCGGTAAAATCTCTCCCAGGATGAGCGTTAAGGCCAACGGGACACCGACGATGAGATACCAGCTTGCATGGGGGCCAAAAAGGTTCGCAGCGGTATTCTGGATCAAGATATTTGCAGTAATGTCAGCGAAGAGGAGCGTCACGAGAAGTTCACGCGGCTTGGATAGTAAGCTGACGACCTGTCTCTTTCTTGGGTCTGGATCTTGAGCAAAGAGCTTCACTTCAGGAGAGGAGAGTGAGAAGAGGGCAATGAAAGCCAGGGAGAAATAGCCGGAGGCAAAGGTAAAGAGAATCAGCAGAACAGCAAAAAGAATCGTCATGACGGTGGTTTTCGCACAAAATGAACTTTAGTTTGCCCTTCTGGAACAAGACCCAATTTCTGCATCAACACCAGCTCGATCCAGGCCTGATCTTTTTGGCTGGCAATCTGACGTTTGAGCTCCTCTTGCAAAGTTGAAGCCTCCTCTTTTGCTTGGGCAATCTGTTGATATTTTTGCTGGAGCCTTTTCTCTTCTCGATTCACGCTTCTCGCCGCTTGGTCATAGGCAAAAAAACAGAGCAGAAAAAAAAGAATTGTCCACCACGATTTGACGATGAGTTCTTCAAAGAGCCGTGACGATTTTCTCATACCATCGGGACGGTGATGCCACGCTGTTTTTGATATTTTCCCCCACGATCAGCATAGGAGACAGCACATTCATGAGCAGCTTCGAAGAAAATGACCTGAGCGATTCCCTCGTTGGCATAGATTTTTGCTGGCAGGGGAGTGGTATTGGAAATTTCGATGGTGACATGACCTTCCCATTCAGGCTCAAACGGGGTCACATTGACGATGATACCACATCTAGCATAGGTCGATTTCCCTAAGCAGATGGTCAAGATATTTCTTGGGATGCGGAAGTATTCGATGCTGCGCGCTAGAGCGAATGAGTTGGGAGGGATAATACACTCTTGTGCGGTGATATCGACAAAAGAGTCTTCAGTGAATCTTTTCGGATCGACGATACAGTTATAGACATTGGTGAAGACTTTAAATTCATCGGAGACACGGATATCGTAGCCATAACTGGAAAGGCCATAGCTGACCAGTTTGCTTCCATCCTCACTGGTATTCACTAAACTATCGAAAAACGGTTCAATCATCTTTGCTCCGAGCGCCATCTGGCGAATCCACTTATCTTCTTTGATCGTCATTACATCCTCGTGTTAGATATCGTATTTAGGTATAGCGTTTGATTCTGTTTTTTGCTACTTTGTTTCTCAATGAGCGAAAGTTACATCGAATCGAGTTTGGTGAAGGAAGATTTCTCTTTCGAGATTCCACTTCGCCCTCAGTCACTTGACGATTTTCTCGGGCAAGATGATGTGAGGGCGCGCCTCGATGTTTTCATGGGCGCTGCAAAAAAGAGAGGAGAGGCGCTTGGCCATTGTCTCTTGTCTGGACCGCCCGGCCTTGGCAAAACAACTTTAGCGGGGATCATTGCGAAAACGATGGGAAGTTCGCTCATCGTAACCTCGGGTCCCGTTCTCGAGAGGCCCGGTGACCTCGCAGGTATTTTGACCAATCTCCAACAAGGAGATATTCTCTTCATCGATGAGATTCACCGCATGAGCCGCACTGTCGAAGAGTATCTCTATCCCGCAATGGAAGATTTTGTCCTCGATCTGATGATCGATAGTGGACCCAATGCGCGTTCAGTGCAAGTAAAGCTCAACCGCTTCACGCTTGTGGGAGCGACAACGCGTAGCGGACTTTTGACAGCCCCGATGCGCTCCCGTTTTGCACTCAACTGCCGTCTCGATTATTATCCCCCCTCAGTGCTCGAAAAGATCTTGACTCGATCGAGCGGAATTTTAAAATTAGCCATTGATTCGATTGCGATTGGCGAGATCGCCAAGCGCGCGCGCGGGACTCCCCGCATCGCCAACAATCTTCTCCGTTGGGTGCGTGATTATTCCCAGATGCGGACAGCGGGAGCGGTCAATCGCCCCGTCGTCAATCAGGCGCTGCAGATGCTCGCTATTGACGAACAGGGGCTCGATGAAATGGATAAAAAATTGTTGGCTCTCTTGATCGACCATTATCAAGGAGGGCCTGTAGGGATCAATACACTGGCTGTTGCCTTAGGTGAAGAGGGGCAGACCATCGAAGAGGTCTATGAGCCATTTTTGATCATGCAAGGTTTTATTAAACGCACTCCCCGTGGCAGGGTAGCAACCGACATTGCTTACCGCCATCTGGGTAAAAGAAAAGAAAATGATTCATTATTTTAACTCCATTTTGAGGAAACTATGAAACTATATCTATTATTACTCGCTGCATTTGCAACTGCTGCGCCTCTTTCAGCAGCCCCGATGTCTCGTCGTGAGCCCACGCCTCGAGGACCCATCATCTCTGTCTTATTAGAAAACAATGTCGCATCAGCACTAGTTGAGGCTAAAGGTAATTTCTGCGTCGTTCAGAAAGATGACGGGTATATCTTGAGCAGAGGCCGTGAAAACAAACGCTATGTGATCCATGCGCTCCCACAAGGTCTGCGATGGGGGGAAGAATATCCTGATGTCTATCAGGTTTCGATCGTTCCAGTCGACCGTTTCGCCACCATCTCGGTGAATGGGATCCAATACAGAGGAAACATCACCGTCTACCATGTGGGTGATAACAACGTCACTCTGGTTAACGAAGTTCCCATCGAGGACTACGTTAAATCAACCCTCGCTGTGAAATATGAAGATACATCTCTTTCAGAAGAAGCGCTCGCCGCTCTTGCCATCATTGCGCGTACAGAGGCTTACAACAAAGTCCTCACCCACCGCACCTCTTCCCATCCTTGGGATGTCTCAGCACGAGAAGTGGGTTACTTTGGCTCTGGAACGACACTTCCCCAATTAGATCCATCGGTCGACCATACCCGCTTTATGGTCCTCGAATCTCTCAAAGATAATGGACCGCTCCAAAGTCCTCATCTCTCTGCCACCAAAGCCAACGAATTGGCCCAAAAAGGCATGGATGCTCAAAAAATCCTCCAATCGACCTTCCCCAGCGCCAAAATCGGCGCCACCATCACCCCCGACCAGCTCAACATCCGTTAGCCCGCACCCCGCGCGCTAGCCTACCCTTCAGTTTAAAGCCCAGCACCCGCTGGGCTTTTTCAGATCGCCACCACCACCATCACCCCCAACCAGCTCAACATCCGCTAGCCCGCACCCCGCGCGCTAGCGCTGGGCTTGTTTTCTGAACGCTTTGCTCCCCCAAAAATTTTCTTACTATTAAGATAATTAATTTTAAATATGTTAAAATAAGAAAGGAGGGATTTGTGGATATTAATACTATTCTTAAAAATCCGAAATTCCGAGAGAGACTTCTCAATGATCCGAAGGAGCTCCTTCGTCAAGAATGTCATGTCGATATCCCTCCCAGCACTGAAATTGTTGTTATTGAAGGGAAGCCTAAAACGGTCTATCTGGTGATACCAGCAGAGCAAAATGAGTCATCAGAACCCATAGTTAATAGAGTTTTAACAGATCACCTTTTTAGAGAAAAATTAAAGAGAAATCCAAAGGCGATATTAGCTTCTGAATATCAATTGTCACTTCCCGAAGATTATTCGGTTGAACTCTATGAAGAAACAAAGGAAAAGCTCTATCTAATTCTCCCCCCGTTAGAACTCTCAGAAGAGGAGTTGAGTAACATTACTGGTGGCACTTTTCTCGAGGAGCTCGACAAGTTTGGCCGCTCTGTTGTTGTAGCCCTACCTACATTCTGTATAGGTTTTGCTAGTCCACGCATAAGAAACTGGGTAGAAACAAACAAGTATGAATAACTATTCCTGATTCACACCCGCATTTTTTTACTGGGAATAAATGATTTAGGTGTAGATATTGTCTCTGGTTTATTTGGGAGAGTTTTATGGCTTCTGTCTCAAAATTGAGTAGTTCTCAGCTGAGGAATATAGAGAGGCCGCACTGCTGTCAACAGACTCATGCCTTTATCACAGGTTTTGCGGTGGCAGCGATCGGGTTAGCTGCATCGGGGCTTGCATTGACGCAGAGGATTGTGGGTGCGATTGATGGTCGAAGTTGTGATGAAGCTTCGATGCAATACTTTAACTGTAGGCAAAGCGTCTCTTACATACAAAGTGGTGTTAAGTGCAATGATTTGGAAATGGCAAGAGATAGTGCTTGTCTGGCCTTCACAAATAGGGATCAGGCCTACATCTTTTTTTGTGTAGTTTTAGCCAGTAGCATTCTGCTTTATCAAGCGAGCCGCTGTCTATTCAAGAGTTAAGCCTGGGTTTTTTCAAGTTACCAGTTGTAAAGGTTGATTTTGGATGTAGAATGGTCTCTGGCAAACTCATGCATTGCTTTCGCTCCAACAAAACCAGAACCAATATCGTATAAAATGCCACCCCCTGCAAAGGCTTCCAACTCTTCATCTGAAAGTTCTTCAGAAACATAGGGGATGACCAAAGACCATTTCTTTTTTTGGTTTTCAATCACACTGATTTCGAGATCGTCGGGGAGCTTAACCTGAAACTCTTCCTCTATTGTTTTTTTAGGGTTTTCCAGGAGTTTTTGCTTAAACTCCTTATCTTCCAAAGCCCTTATAATCAAGATTTGTTTAAGATTTAATTTTTTTTCTTCGTTCATAAATACCCCCCTTTCTTATTATTATAACATTTTTCAAAATAAATGGGGATCGTCAACTTATCGAACCCTTTTAGTTGCGACTTTTGAGGATGAGGGCGGAGTAGGGGGCGAGGGTGAAAGTTTTGCCAGTGATTTGGACAGCTTGGTCGCAAGGGAGGATATCTTCAGGAGAGGGGAGGAAGGTATAGACGAGACGGTGCCAAGGGTGGTCGCGCCAGGGCAGGTGGGCAGTAGTCTCTTCGTGATAGGCATTGAAAGCGATATAAAGTGTGTAGCCATTGAGGTGGTCGGGAAGTGAGCAGGCGATAAAGCGGTTATCTCCGCTCCAGTTGGCGCGGCCAGGTTCGATGCCATGCCAAGTGACATCTTTAGAGCCGGGAAAGCGGGAGCGGCTCAGGATGGGATGCTCCTTTCGCAGAGCAATCATCATCTGATAAAAACGGAAGAAGGGCTGGTTTTGCTCGAGAGTGTCCCATTGAAACCAGTTGATGCGTGAATCGTGAGACCAGGTATTGTTGTTTCCCTTTTTGGTATGGCCATACTCATCTCCCATCTGAATCATGGGAACGCCATGAGAGATCATCACGGCGACATGAAAATTCTTCCTCTGTCTCTCTCGGAGAGTCAGAATGGCGGGATCTTGGCTCTCTCCCTCCACACCACAGTTCCAGCTGAGATTGTTATTATCTCCATCCTGATTGTTCTCTCCATTCGAGTGATTATGTTTTTCATTATAAGCTACCAGATCGGCAAGAGTGAATCCATCATGGCAGGAGACATAATTGATGCTGTGGTAGGGCTGCCTTCCTTCTCCATAGAGATCTTCTGAGCCGCTGATCCGTGTGGCGAAAATCCCGCTGTTGCCATCCGTGCCTTTGATGAAGCTGCGCACATCATCTCGATATTTCCCATTCCATTCGGCCCATCTCCCAAATGCGGGGAAGGAGCCCACTTGGTAGAGTCCTCCAGCATCCCATGCTTCTGCGATGAGCTTAGTATCCGCAAGGATAGGATCTTGCGTGATCGCCTCCACTAGAGGGGGAACTGCCAATGGTATGCCATCGGCAGATCTTGTTAAGATCGAGGCGAGATCAAAGCGAAAACCGTCGACATGGGTTTCGACAACCCAATAGCGCAGACTGTCTAAAATCAATTTCCTGACGATCGGATTGTTGCAGTTGAAAGTGTTCCCGCATCCTGAAAAATTGAGAAAACTTCCATTAGGACCGAGCATGTAATAGACAGAATTTTCTAGCCCTTTGAATGAGAGGGTAGGTCCCTCTTGATTCCCTTCAGCAGTGTGGTTGTAGACGACATCAAGAATCACTTCGATGCCGTTTGCATGGAACTCCTTGACTAAGGTCCTAAATTCATTGAGCGTGCTCTCAGGGCTAGTTCCATACCGATTCATCGGTGAAAAAAAATTGATGGTCGAGTAGCCCCAGTAATTCCAGAGCCTCTCCTCGGTTTCTGGGTTGATGCGGTTGTTATCGAGTTCATTGAATTCATAGATGGGCAGCAGTTCCACTGCGTTGACACCCAAAGATTTCAGATAGGGGATCTTCTCGATAATCCCCAAAAACTTTCCTTTTTCTCTCGCTCCGCTTGAAGGGTCTTGTGTGAAGCCGCGCACATGCATTTCATAAATAATCAAATCGCGGAGAGGAAGCCGCGGAAAGGTATCTCCCTCCCAATTAAAATGGGATGGGGGAGAGAGCGCACCGGGAAAGTAGTTATTTCCATCAAAAGGATTGCTTTGGCCCCAACCAGACGTGCTTGCGCTCTGTTTGGCATAGGGGTCTAAGAGAACAACGCGGTTATCAAAGAGGTGGCCAATCTCAGGCTCATAGGGACCAGAGACTCGGTATCCATAAAGAGATTGAAGGGGGAGGTTATGGACAAAAAGGTGCCAAACACTCCCCGTGCGATTGGTCTGAGGATCGAGAGGGATCTCTACAAAGGGAGAAGTTTCTCCAGGGTGAAATAAACAGAGTGAAACGTGGTCGGCATGCTTCGAAAAAAGAGAGAAATTCACCCCCTCAGGAGAAGGAGTGGCACCATAGGGTCTCGCAAATCCGCGACTGGTTTTAACCTGAGTTTTGAGTTGATTTCGCTCACACTCAGGGACTTTTTCGGCTGATCTTGTCTTTTTTTGCTCGTTAATAGCGCCTCCGGCTATGAACTTCGCAAAAAAACCCAAGCTCATCTCGAAAAACTCCTCTGATTGCGAGCGAAATCAACCCAAAACTCAGGTTTCTAACCTTTTTTTTCATCTTTTTATGAATACCTCGACTATTTTTTCAGAGCAATAAAAACATGTTGGAAAATAAGAGGGGTATGCTATAAGAATGACAAACTAAAGATCGTTACAATTGTAGGAAGGAAATCTCATGTCATTTGAAAACGCTAAAGAGAATTTAAAAGAGTTTGGAAAAGAGCTCGGCCTTGAAGGTTTGACTTATGATGAGAATAATACCTGTATTCTCGGCATCGATGATGAATTTTCGATGCACCTGACCTATGAGCCAAACTCTGACAGACTCTATGTCTATTCGCCTCTCTTGGACGGTCTGCCAAAAGAGGATAGAATTAAAGTGAAACTCTACGAAAAGCTGCTTGAAGGCTCAATGCTGGGTGGTCAAATGGCCGGTGGTGGTGTGGGTGTTGCTGTTAAAGAAGAGCTCATCCTGATACACTGCGTCATCGACATGGCCTATGCTGTCCCATCTCTCTTGCGCGCTTTTGCTCCCCTCTATGTAGAAACAGTAGAAAAATGGCGCACCGTCTGCCGCGATATCTGTGAAGGTCGCGAGCCCACAGTCGATACCATGCCCAAACCTCCTCCATCCCAGCCTCCTCCAAAACCAGGCACCGGCATCCGCGCATAAGACGACACTTACGCCAAAAGTCAAAAACCCGAGCCTCTGCTCGGGTTTTTTTTTACACGCACGCAGAATATCGTTAAATTGAGCGCGAAGCGCTCCCTGGAGTGCGGCGCTCTGAGGCGGTGAAAAAATCGATCAATTAAGCCCGTCGCTGCGACACTCGGGCGCCTACGGCGCGGCCCCGCTCTACCTGTGGCTGGTTAAGCCCTGAGCTAGTAAAAGCTTTTCAGGTTATATCTTGCGGGAGTAACGCCTCGTCACTCTTGCCTGCGAACGGGGCGCCGAAGCAAAAAAGCCATGTAGCTTGCGCAACATGGCAATTATGCAACGGCGCCACCTCGAAATCGCCGCCGACCTCATCGCCCAAGAATTTACCGCCACACGTGGCCCTGAAGTTTAGACGTTCTCGAATTAATATATCAATTGCCCGCGGATCCTTTTTCCGGCAGAGAGTAAGTAGTGGCGTAAGAGAGCTTCTAATTCTTTGTAGAAATCGCCTACAATTAGGCACGCTTTTCAATGAGCAAAAAAAATAACAGGATCGGCCGGCCCCAAATAAATTTGGGGACCCCCCGGCCGGCAGGATCCCGCAAAGCGGGGCAGGATAGGATATGGTACATGCTCAGCTCACATCATTTATTTTAAAAGCCTGTTTTGATGTAGCCAATGAACTTGGAGTTGGTTTTCTAGAGAACGTTTATAAAAATGCTCTTGTTGTGGCTCTGGCTTCAAAATCGAGATGGAAAAACCTTATCGAAATGTCCCATAGGATTGAGGATCGGCTTGCCCCCGAAGGGGAACACAAATAAAGAGCTCCCTCCCTTGAAAAAGAAAAAAGAGTGACAATGATGTGAAGAAGCCGTTCTTTTTCAAGGGAGGGAGCTCTTTATTTGTGTGTCACTTTGTGACGCAAGCCGACCCCATCCTGCCCCGCTTGCGGGATCCTGCCGGCCGGGGGGTCCCCAAATTTATTTGGGGCCGGCCGATCCTGTTATTTTTTACCCATATAGGAAGTGCTTCTTGCTCAAATTTCTGATCGTATGGAAGAGCTTGAAGCGGCCTAAGGGCGAGCACTGGCACGCTCACGGGGACGAAAGTAGGTCTATTTTGTGTGTTTGTCGAGCCAGGATTCGAGTTTTTCTTGGAGGAGATTGATCTCGAGGCGGGTTTGGATGAGCTCCTCTTGTTGCTGAGCGAGCAGGGTAGAGAGCTCGTTGGAGAGCTCGGCAAATTTGCCTTGATAGAGGGAGCGGTTGTGGGGGTCTTTGGTTTTTCGGAGAAAGCGATCGAGAAAGGCTTTGAGGTGGGCTTCTTCGATTTCGGGATAGATGCTTTCTGCTTTTTGGATTGAGTAGTGGATGAGCTTGGCAAGTTGTGCATGCGGATGGCGTCCAAAGAGCCAGTCGAGAAGAGCCATTTTTTCTTTGATCTGCTTTTCTTGAGAGACAATGGAGTAGAGAGCTTGAAGTTGGGCGGAATGGTGTTCTAAACGTTTTTCTTTGGCATTGAGTTCATTGAGCTTCTGTTCGCTCTGTTGATACTCCTGAACTTGATCGGGGAAAGCTTCATGAATGCGCTGAATGAGCTCCTGTTTGATAGCAGTAGCGGTCTCTTCTTTTTCTTCTCCTAGCTGGTCAAGTTCGCTGTCGATCTCCTTGACGCTCTTTTTGAGGAGCGTGATCTCTTGAGTCTCTTCATCGATCCGTTTTTTCACTGCCTCAGCCTTTTTTGGATCGCTTTTTTGGAGCTGATGCATCTGCAGAAGATCGGCTTCAACACTCTTTTTGAGAACATGGAGTTTCTCGAGGGCGTTCTCCCGTTTTTGCAGCATCAATTGATAGTGATGAAGATCAGAGCGGCTCTGCTCTAGCGCTTGCTTCAATTCTTGAAGTTGCATTTTCCGACCTGTTATTCTATGCTGGAAACACATTATATAAAAAAGAAGAGGAGCTGTCATGATTATTGTTGAAATCGCTGGTTTTCTCGGTGCCGATCCCGAAGAACGGTTTACTGCTACTGGCAAGAAAGTCGTTTCACTCCGAGTGGCGACAAAGGTCCGTAAAGGGGGACAGGATGAGACAGTCTGGTGGCGCGTGAACATTTGGGATGATCGATTTGGTAAAATGCTTCCTCACCTCAAAAAGGGTTCTGCTGTCATCATCGTCGGCGAGATGGCCAAACCTGAAACCTACACTGCTAAAGATGGCACTGCCCAGATCTCCCTAAACATGACCGCTGAAATGATCAAATTTAGCCCATTTGGCCGTCCTGGTGAACGCTCTTCTGAAGGTCAGAGCCAAGCGACGCAGCAGGTCCAAGAGGCCGATGATCCATTTACCGTGTCATCGCGCGGCTCTTATGGTGGCCAATCAGAGTATGCGGGTGTCGGCGCCTCACAAGAGAGCTCTGTCACAGGCGATGATTTGCCTTTCTAGGTAAGAGATATGTTTCTACGGTCAGCCGGTAAAAATTTGGAGAGAAGAGGTGTATGATATTTTCTGCGGTTGATCAGCTTAAAAAAAGGAAGGAAGCGGAAGTTCTCATTCTTCCTTTTTGGCAGAGTCCCAAAAAGGGGAAGACGCAGCCCCTTCCCGCTGCGGTCTTCACTGGGTTGGAGGGTTATTTTAAGCCAGCTTTAAACTCAGGGGATTTTGAAGGAAATTCGGGCGATACGTTGATGGTTTATGCCGAGGGAAGCAAGGAACCGCGCTGTCTGCTTCTGGGACTCGGTCGAGAAGATAGCCTCACGATAGAAAGTCTCCGGTTGGCCTATTCGAATGCTGCTAAAATCTGCCAAAAGAAGGCGATCCGAAGGGCCAATTTGGTGGTGCCCACTGTCTCTGAATTGAGAAAAATTTCTCAAGATGGGTGCATCAGAGGGATTGCCGAGGGGATTCTGTTAACCAATTATCGCTGGGAAAAACTGGCGACAGTCGATGAGGAGACAGTCCTTTTAGAACATCTCTGTTTAATTGGAATTCTTCCTCAATTGCTGGAGCTTGTCAAAGAGTGTTCCCATATTGCTGAGGGAGTCTATCTGGCGCGCGACCTGATCAATGGGAACGCCGATATCGTGACCCCTTACTATCTCGGTGAGTCTGCCCATAAAATAGCGAAGAAGTTCCCTGACAAAGTTAAGGCAACTGTGTTCGATAAAGGGCGCATTGAAAAAGAGAAGATGGGACTCTTCCTCGCCGTAGCGCGCGGCAGCGCCGTCGATCCTGCATTCATTATGCTCAGCTATAAGGGTTTTCCTGGCTCCAAAGAGCATACGGTGATCGTCGGAAAGGGGGTCACCTACGATACAGGGGGACTCAATCTCAAACAGCAAAACTCGATGCTGACGATGCGCGACGACATGTCGGGGGCAGCGACTGCCTTAGCGACCATCGCAGTAGCTGCTGCACTCAATTTAAAACAGAATGTGACTGCTGTCGTCGCTGCAACTGAAAATGCGATCGATGCAAAAAGTTATAAACCGGGCGATGTCTATGTGGGCTACAGTGGAGCCACAGTCGAGGTCATCGATACCGACGCCGAAGGGCGGCTCACACTTGCGGATGCGCTTGCCTATAGCGCTAAACAGCTCAAGCCAACCTGTCTCATCGACCTTGCCACTTTGACAGGATCGATGGTAGTTGCGCTCGGAGAAGGGATGTCAGGCCTTTTTTGCAATGATGACAAATTAGCAGGAGTGCTGCTCGAGGCCAGCTTCCGCACGGCAGAACAGCTCTGGCGCATGCCCCTTTATCCTCCCTACAAAGAGCTTCTCAAGTCGGACATCGCCGATTTGAAAAATGTAGGGGGTAGAGCCGGAGGCGCCATCATCGCGGCTCTCTTTTTACAAGAATTTGTTCAGAATATCCCCTGGGCCCATATCGACATTGCAGGAACTGCCTTTGCCAGCAAAGAAAAGGGCTATTGGCCAAAAAATGGAGTCGGTTTTGGAGTACGCCTGTTGATCGATTTTTTGCAAACGCAATCGAAAAAAAAATAGAAATCTAACCTTTCAATTTTCAATAACTTGTGAAATCTCTCTCGGTTTCGAGAGTGATTTCTTTTTATTTTCGCTAAAGTCTCTCTGAAGGTGTGACGATATATTCAATAGGCAATGCTAAAATTAATTAGAGGAGGCAAGCCATGTTGAAACTCCAACGACGTAGCGCATCTGCAGCGAGCAGCAGCCGCCGCACAAAAAAGAGCACAAGCGCCCGCAAAACGACAACTGCTAAAAAAAGCGCTTCTACACGTAAGAAAACTACAGCTAAAAAAGCAGCTCCACGAAGAAAAACAACTTCTCGTGCCACTGTAAAGAGAAGCACTCCTAAAAAGAGAACTGTAGCTAAGAAAAGTCCAGCTAGAAAAGCAGCTCCAAGAAAATCAACTGCTTCGAGAAGAAAAGCTTCTCCTGCAGCTAACCATACTCCTTCACACTCTTCTAGCCGCCGCCGTCGCCCAGTATCGGCAAAAGCAGCAACCAGAAGCAGCCGCTCTTCACGACGCACTGCTCGTCCTAAAGTCCAGACAGCTGAGGGCTGGCGTCGCAATATCTTGAAGCTCTACGGCAAAGAATTTCCCTGTTAAGCTTTAAGTAAAAATTTTACTTATCTTTCGTAGGTGGCAGGGGCTCTCCCTGCCGCTTTCTTTTATTTCAGAAATATGTTATCATCTTCTTCTAAATAAAGGAGAAACTATGTCAGTTAGCACTCTATTCTTTCCCTGTTGTCAAGAACCTTCCCTTCGGAAAGAGCAGAGAGTGACCCCTCATGCGATCACAGCGATGGTGATCGGGATAGTCCTGGGTTGCGGCGCTGCATTCTTAATTACCGACCGGGCCTTGGAGCTCGTTGCATCATGGCAGTGATCGGTAACCACTATTTCCCCGTTTGGGAGCGCCAATAAGCCTTATGCCACAGATTGCTGCTTTAGTTTTTCCCTGTTGTAGTCAAGGGCCGGTCGAAAAAAAAGAGGTGGCTTGCCATGCAGCCTCCGCCGCTCTTGTGGCGGTCGCTTTAGCTTCTGGAGCGGGTTTTGCTACCTATTTTTTGACGACGGCAGGGATCCTCTGGTCGGGTGTGGCTGGAGGTGGCGGGCTACTGACCGGTGGGACGATCACCTATATCGCCACACGTTGTTTAAAGGGAAAAGAGATCAAACCCCCTGTTCTACCCCTCTTGCCGTCCCTGCCTGTCAGAAAAGAGAGTAGCGGACTTACCTCTATTGACGCCATAGACGGGTTCAGCCAAGATGAAGTGGGTGGCTCATTTTTCACTGTTGCGGCTAAGATGCTCAACAGGATCCAAAGCAAGCCAGTCAATTCGGCTCTGTTAAAAGAGAAATGCCACCAATATATTTTGTCTCATCAGAAAAGGGTGATCGAAGTGCACAAGGATGAAGGTGCGTGCGTGATCGCATGGCTAAAAGGAGGCGAAAAAGAGCCTGAGCCCGAGACTTTTGCCGTTTATGGGACTGTTTTGGCTGAATTCTACTCCCTGTATATCTGTTTGAAAGAGCCTTCTAAAGAAACAAAACATGTATGGTGCATCAGCGATGCGATGGATCTCGACGCTGTCACGATGGTCATGAAGCGTGAGGATGGACGTTTCTTCCCCGTTTGGGAAAGGTCTTAATTGATGCATCTGATTGTCGGGAAAGAGGAGGAGTTAAAGCGCGCTCTCGCCGATCTGTTGAGAGGGTGCAACTCTCCGATCACCCATTTTTACCGAGAAAATTTTACGGCAGATAGTTTTAGCCAAGAGGTCGAGACGGCTCCTTTCCTCTCGAAAACAAAAGGGGTGGTGATCAATGGGGTCGATCAGCTTACTGACGAAGAGAAGGAGGCATTACGCTGCTATTTAGAGAAGCCTGCTCCTTGGGTAGAACTCTATCTCACTGCGGAGACGCTTTCCGCACAGACTAAAATCTCCAAGATGATCGAGAAAAAAGGGAAGGTCATCCGCTTCAAAGAGGAGAAGCCTTGGGAAAAGGAGAAGCGGTTAGCCGCATGGCTCATCGAAGAGGCCAAGCGAGAGAGTGTTCGGTTAGCGCCCCAGACTGCCTCCCTGATGGTGCAGAGTCTCGATGCCAACTGTCTGAAGAGTGAACTGGAAAAACTGATCTGCTTTGCCGGTCAAAAAAAGGAGATCACGAGTGAAGATTTCTCTCTGATTTCTACCCCAATCCACCATGAAACCTTATGGCAATTGGGTGATGCCCTCTTTGCAGGTGATGCTGCCAGGGCTCTGACCATCAGCAAATCCCTCCTCGAAGAGGGGATGGCGCTGATCCCACTGCTTGCCAGTCTGCGGAGCCAATGTGTGACGGCGAAAGGCATCCTTGAAGCAGCTGAAAAGGGAGAGGTCGCTGAAAAATATCCCTATTTGAAAGGGCAGCTCCTCGAAAAAAAATTAAAACTCCTGAAAAAAATGGGAAGAGCCCATTTGACGAGAGCGCTTCTGTTGATTTTCGAGACAGAGGTCCAAGCTAAAAACAGCCAATCAGAGCCAGAGCTGCTCCTGGAGCTTCTGATCGTAAAAATCATCTATGACACTCTATCTGTTGCCTAATCTCCTCGGCCCCTTACCCAACCACTCACTTTTTTTACCGGAAAGTGTCGATGGCGCAGTTTCCGCTATCGATGGATTGATCGCCGAGAGTGAAGGGGAGGGGAGACGCTATCTCAAACGATTTGCCACCAAGAAAAAGCCCCATGAGATGCCGATGGCGCTGCTCACCTCAAAAAAGCAGGAGATCGATTTCTTATTGGAGCCTCTGTTGAAAGGGGAGACGTGGGGTCTCATCTCTGATGCTGGACTGCCCTGTCTCGCCGACCCTGGTGCAGCACTTGTCAGAAGGGCGCATCATCTCAAGATCCCTATAGTTGCCTTTCCTGGCCCCTCTTCCATCACCCATGCCCTCATGTTATCAGGATTAAGTGGACAGCAGTTCACCTTCCATGGATATGCCCACAAAGAGCCAAGTGAGCGTGCTCAAGAGTTCCGTCTATGGGAAAAGAGTCGACAGATGACCCACATCTTTATCGAAGCCCCTTACCGCAATTCGCACACCTTCGCCGCTTGCCTCAAAGAGCTCCAAGAGTCGACTTGGCTCTGCGTGGCCTCCTCCCTGACCCTCCCAGATCAATGGATCTGCACCCAACAGATCCGACAGTGGCGCAAGGCACCTCCCCCGGCGATCGAGAAAAGGCCGATGATCTTTTTATTTAGCAGTTGATGATCTCTTCAGCGACCGTGTCGTGGAAGAGAAGCCCTTTGGCTGTCAGACGTAAACGCCCCCCCTCTTTTTCTAAAAAACCCTCCTCTATAAGCGCAGAGACTTTTAGATCAACTGCAGAGGGCAGGTTCTTAAAGGCAACACCTTTCAATAATCGTAAGCCGATAGCGAGCGCTTCCTTCATCTGTTCGTCAGGGGAGAGGGTCTCCTTAAAATCGGTAGGGTCTGCCGCTGAAGCATAGCGATGGAGGTGGGCGACATTACGGAAACGACTTCCATTCCAATAGCTGAAGGCTGAGGGGCCAAAACCGAGGAAGGGGCGGCCTGTCCAGTAACCTGAATTATGAATAGAAAGCTGCTGATTTCGGGCAAAGGCAGAGATTTCATAGCGGGCAAGTCCTGCCCCCTCAAATGTTTCAACCGCCTCGTGGAGCATGGCTAAGCTGGTTTCAGAAGAGGGGAGTTTTAGGGAATTCCTCTTTTTATAAAAAACGGTGTGTGGCTCGAGGGTCAGATTATAAAGGGAGAGGTGGGTGATGGGAAGTAGGGCCGCTTGCTCGACCGTTTTTCGCCAGATCTCGAGGGTCTGATCGGGCAGGTCATACATCAAATCGATAGAAATGTTGCTGAAACCAGCTTCAAAAATGGTAACGACTGCAGCACGCGCTTTATCAGCTCCATGTGTGCGCGATAAATTTTTCAGCATGGAATCGTCGAAGGATTGGACCCCAAGGCTGATGCGGTTGATTCCACAGCTACGAAAGGCCTGCATCTGCTCCAGCGTCACATTTTCGGGATTGACCTCTAAAGTGATCTCGCAGGGGGCCGAGGGAGAGACCCAGCTGAGGATCATTTCCAGTTGCTGCGGTGAAAGGAGGGAGGGTGTACCGCCTCCAAAATAGATTGAAACTGGGCTAGTCGTGGGCAATATCAAAGAACGCCGCTCCCATTCCCTCCTCAGAGCCTCCAGATAGATTTTTTTAAAGCGCTCCTGATCGGGAACTACGTAGAAATGGCAGTAATCACACTTGCGGGTACAGAAGGGAACATGGAAATAGAGAGAGAAGTTACCACTCGGTAGAGTCTGGGTCGAGAATGCCGCCCCGTTTCCAACGGTTGCGGTCGCTGAAAGGATCTTCTTCATCTTCTTCTTCCTCTTCAGCCTCTTCTTCTACGCCACCTGCCGATGTTGAGGCGGTTCTATCGTCCCGCTCCTCCTCTGTCGATTCGAGGTCAGCAGATGATTCTGTCTCGAGCTCTAGGGCCGCTTCTGTCGATTCGTTGAACTCGACATCAGACATGCTGGGTGTCTCAGGGTAGACCGTTTTAGCAGGGCTGCGGCGGGGGGCCGTGTACTCTTCCATCTCCCCACTCTCTTTTAAAAATTGGAGACGCTCTTTTTCCTCTTCGATACGCGATCTTAAATTTTGAATCTCTTCGCGATGTCTCTCAAGTTCCTTCTTAGGAACGAGTCCCAATCTCATCCATTGTTCCAGATCGCCCAGTTCCGATTCCAGTTTTTTCAATCGTTCGCTTTTCATGCTGTAGTTTACCGACATAACTTAAGTTGGAGAAGGTTTACATTCTTGGTTCTTTTTTTTCAATCGTCCGTTTAGAATAATGACTCATTTTCATGCAAGTAAAAGCTAAAAAGGCGACCTCTCCCACCAAATAGAGATAGTAAAAAATTTCTCCTCCATTTCCAAAACCATAACTGTGCAAGCCCGTTCCCAAAATATAATTGACCCCATACCAGGTGAAGGTGATGGCCATCAGACCGATAATCGAGCCCACCGCTAGCCCATAGCGTCCCATTTTTTTGAATCGGTAGGCATGGATCGTGATCAGATAGATCCCGCTGGAGATAAAGGCCCACGCCTCTTTCGGATCCCAATCCCAAAAACGGCCCCAGCTCTCCGCCGCCCAGATCCCTCCTAAAATGGTCCCCCCAATCAACAATCCTGTTCCCAAATAGAGACATTGGATCAACTTCTGCTCAGAAACTTTCTTCTTTAAGAGAAGCAGATGGCCCAACACACCAGCCACCAATAAAATCCCATAACTGCCCACCACCATCATCACATGGATCATCAGCCAATATTGAGAATCGAGAACTGCTTGCACATTTTCCAAGCCCACTCTCGCCGGCAAAAAAAGCAAAATGGCGATGGCCGCCACCAGTGCCGCCCGTTGGTTAAAGAAAAACCCCACCACAACCGCAACCCAGGGGACATAGAGAATCGTTTCTGCCATATTAGAGACCGGCGGTCGCCCCAGCACATAGCAGCGCAAGGCCAACACTAGCGTGTGCAAGCAGAAGCCCACCACTAAAAAAGAGCGCCACCGGACTAACGCAAGCGCGTAACAGACGATGATGATCCATTTAAAGGGCACCACGTAGAGCAGCCATTCTGAAAAGAGCTGGCCATAGCTCGGATAATAGAGCGCTTTACCTTCAGCCACCAGATAAGCACTCCCCGCCAGCTCCCCATAATTCTGCACCACCTCCACCTCAACACCTGCCGGCACAGTCTCTACAGGCCGATAGCGCCCCTCATACAGCACCGGCCCCAGAAACAATAGAAAGATGATCAAACTATTCATAATGGTGACGAAGATAAATCAACGCGGAGATGTTCACAACGGGGTTGCGCGACAACCCCATTTTTCAGATATGAAGAGAAAACGTTTAATCAAAGGGAGGTTTTATCTCTGATTTTAAAAATGCCGACTGGAAAGTGAAGGTAGCGCTTTTGTAAGTAGAGGAGGAGGATGCCGAGGGCGAGAAAGAGGGCGCCGGGGTAGGTGAGCCAGTATTTGGCGGGGTCGTGGTTGACGACGATTTGGACATGGTTGGTGCCGTCGGGTCGGCGGATGAGGTTGGCGAGGTAGTAGCGGTAGCCCTCTTTTTCGTAGACATGGTTCATGCTGAGAGTGACTTGTTGGGTGTCTATGAGGAGCTTGGCTTGGTAGCTGTAGGGTTGATTGGTGCCAGGATAGTTGATCTGCTCTGCTTTTTGAAGTCGGAGGTGGTGGGGAATGAGCTGCTGGTGCGACTGGAAGCGGGCGCGGTAGGTGGCGTTGAAGAGAGGCCATTTCATCTTTTGGGCGTAGCGATCGAAGCTTAGGGTGATGAGCTCTTCATGAGTCGCTGTTTGGGCAAGCAGGCGGATGCGCGGGGTCGCCTCTTCGCGCTTCTTGGGAGGGGGGCCGATCTTCCAGGAGCGGATGAGCTGCGTGGCTGCTACTTCTAGCTTCTCTTCGGCATGGGGGAGCCATTCGATGAGAGAGAGTTCTAGGTCGGGAAGGCCAGTTTCGATCTTCCCCAATTTTTGTGGAGAGAGCTCGATGAGGCTCCCCCCTTTTTGGTTTTCAATCTGAAGGGCATAATGATGGGGGAGAAAAATCTGTGAAGTTCCTTCCCCTTCAATTAGGGCGCATGCCCCTTGCACGCCCCATTCATTCTTGACAAAGAGGCCGCCCAAGAGAAGAAGCAGTCCTAGATGGGTCATTAAGAAAGGGAGATGTCTCTTCTCAAAAGGGTATCTACTGAGTGCGGAGAAGAGGATATTGATGAAATAGAGCCACAAGAGGAGCTGGAAAATAGGGTTGTGGTAGGTGAGGTGAGCCGCGAAGAGGTGGGAGTCGGACCATGATTCCAAAAGGGTCCCAGCAATCACAAAGAGCAGCGTTGCGGCGATGAGGGCAATGGCAAAGTGAAGAGTGCCTAAAAAGCGAAACATCAATTCCTCGCAGGAATTTCCTGGATCAGCTCAAAACTATCTGCGAAAAGGTCGATCTCTTCACGGTGCTTTTCGAGGCGATCAGCAGGGCCAAAGGCTTTAATCGTATAGTCGGCAGCCATCTGTTTGTAATGCTCCTCTTCCTCGACTGTGGTTGCGAGAAGATGGAGCGTCTGATAGTGCTGCATGTCGAGCTGCATCGCCCAAGCACGCACAGCTCCCTTCTCATTTTTCCCCTCTAAAGAGATGCCTGCAAAGCCTCCGTGAACTGCTTCTGCCAGGAGGATGGCACTCCCTTCCAATTGACGTCTCCACCGCTCAACCTGGGCAATCACAGGGATTCTCTCATCGAAAGTATCGGTTGGGAAGGAGTGGACTGTAGCCAAGACCCCTTCTTCCAAAAGGAAGGAGACGATCGGCTTGGTGGTATCGCTGATGGGTTCCAAATCGCTCGGGTTGATACGCTGCCAATTTAAGGGAACTTGAGCCCTGTAAACGGCTCTGCGCACCCTTTGGCCATAGGAGATGATCTCATCTCGTCCATTAAACTCCTGCCAGCTATGCGGTAGGGACTTTTTTGAGGATTCATGACAAGCGGTCAAGAGCAAGAAAATGAGAAAATATCTGCGGATCATCGGAAAATTTGTAACATAAAGTCGCGATTGACCAAATTAAAAAATCTCGCGATTATAGTCGGCTATGTCCAAACCTGTCGGATCAGCCCCACCCTCTCGCGTGCTGTTTCATTCTAAAAAGGATATCAAGCTACAAGCGGGTGATTCTCTTTTAGGTCGCTTGACCAAATTGTTTAAAGATTTGAGTGAAATCATCAAAAGGCAGTCAGCCTCCATCACTCAACAATTTGCAAGTTCTGCAAATCCTTTAGGAGGAGTGCCAACCCATTACGAATGGGGAGTAGGGGCAGAGAAGGATAGTGAAGCCTTAAAAGGGCTTTGGGATGCTTTTAGAGTCTGTGTCGATGAAATTCCTTTCATCACAGAACAGGTGAAAAAAGTGGAGGCGATAGGTCTTGCTATTTTCTTCTTTCAGCAAGTGAGCTGGGCTCAAGAAGAGAGTCATGCCCTCAAAGAGCGTCTTTTAGCCCGCGACTTTGCTGAAGAGAATCAGCAGCACAAAATGATCGTAGAAGCTTGTGAGCAGATCGTTCAAAACAGCGAATCCCATGAGGCAAAAAGTGCGAAGTTGACTGTTTTATTAGATCGAGTCAAACACGGTCTTGAAAACGAAGAGCTTGACCACCCAGTCCTTCAACTCTTGAACGATAGTTTGGAATGTCTCCTGAGGGCCTTTTTCAAGATCAATCCGAACAATCATCTCGATGATGATGATTTTGTCATGGTGGAAAATGAGAAGGTAAAGGAAGAGCCGTTCACTCTTGTTGAAAAGAAAAAAAAGCCCACAGCGATTTTAAGAGAGGAGCTCAAATTCCCCTTTAAAAGTGGTTACTATACCCAGCGAAAGAGTATCGATCGATTAGAGGAGTTGGCGACAGAGTTACAAATGAAAGAAGAGGAGCTGCAGGCCCTGTTGAAAAGAGCCTATCACTGTGAAACAGTAGTGATCGATGCTGCCCTTACCAATGAGCTGCAAAAAACTACCGACATCATTATCTCGATTAAAAAATGGCTGAGTAGTTTAGACGAAAAAAGTAAGGCGCATGGGGTAGCCTTTTATGCCGGGAGGCTCCTCAATTACGCTGCCTTGGTGAAAAAGCAGCTCGATCTCCTCCAAGAATTAACGGGAAATATCTATCAAACCACCTTAACTAAACAAGACAAAATCAAAGCCTTTCTCTTACAGCTTCCATTTCCTCCAGGACCTCGCTCTCTCTTCGAATTTGTCCAGCCACTCGCTGTGCCCATGCCAATTGCCGATCCTCCTCCAAAACTGTGCGGACCGATTCAACGATTTGCCGAGGAGCTCTTCAATACGACGATTGGAGAGGTGGGTAAAATGGCATTACGCACTCCTTTTAATGAGGAACCTCTTTTAAAATGGCTGGAGAATGGTGAGCCTGGAAGCGCACCTCCTGACTGGTTTCTGGGTGAACTTGAAAGGCAACTGGTCGAATGGCTCTATTTTTCCGATGAGCCCTCCACCCAACTTCTCTTAATCCTGAGAAAGATGATGGCTTTTCCACAGATTTATAAAGGATTAGGAAAAACCACAATCACCCTTTTAGAAGAGTTTGAGAAAGTGACAGGAGCGCTTCCATTTTCAGCGGGAGAGCTGAATAGCGATGAAGAGAAGCAGAATTTTCAGAAGGTGCTCAATATCCACAGCCAAATTCAACAATTGCGCACCCAGTGGAGTGCACGGCTCCCAATTGCACAAAAAATTCTCGAACTGCTTCCCTTCATTCCCCAAGAGAAAATTGAAGAGAATATGATCTTCCCTGTTTTAAGAGATCTCTTTCTCAATTTTTACTCTTTTATCCCTGATGAATTTATGAAAAAGTGCCCCTTTGAAGTGTTAAAGGCTTTGGAGGCAGTCAGAATCCAAAAAGCTCAGTGAGAATTGTTAGTTCATTAGCTAACAAAGTCCCTTTTCCCATCGTCACATTCTCGTAGATGATTTGTTTGACGGTGCGAAGAATCTTTTCCTCATTTTTGATCTCTTCCAGAAATTCAGCCTTGCCCAAGTAATGGGCATAGACCCGTTGGGCTTCAGAAAATTCCGGATCCTTATCACCATACAAGCAATAGGTGGCGGCTCTCCATATCTCCCATTTATGGTCTTGAGGGAAGGGTGGGATGTGATACTTAAATGTAGATAGGGGAACGAGTTCTCGAAACGAGTTGCGATCGGTGGGATAGCCATTCTTTTGAGAATAGCTAGAAAATCGTACGATGGCCAGTTCTAGCAAAGCACCCAAGGTAGGTTTTTGGTACGTTGGAGCCTCGGAAATGATTTTAGGGAAAGTGGCGAGGGAATGCAGCCTTCTTGCCATCGTCAGCGGCTCGATAACCTCCTCTAAAGGTGGCCTGACGATAGGGATCAGGGAATGGGCCCTGATCAACTTAAATTCATTATCTACTAAGCTTTCAGGGGCATGACTGACTTTATATTCGATATAGAGACAGATCAGCTGCATCATGTCAAAGGTACTACCCTCGATGATCGCTTCAATTTTATCAGAAGAGATGAGGTGATCTACGATTTCACCCGCGAAGGAATCCTGATTTCCATAGAGAAACTCACTCAATGCTCTCCAAAGAAGGCCTCGTAGTTGGGAAATTGGGGAGTCCATAGTGCAGGTGTCGTTGAACTCACTCAATGCGAGAACGACTCCATTTCGAGCGAGGCCCATCTCTGAAGGAGCTGCAGGATAGTTTTGGCGCATTGACACAAGAGAGAATTTCGTATACGCCAAGCCCCATACCGCCAACAGAGGAAGTGTAGGACCCCCTAGGGGATTCATAAACCGCGTATGAAATTGAAAATAGCGCTGTGTGGCATCTGCGTAGGCTAAGCTATCTTTTTTCTTTGCTTGCTCGATACGAAAGAAGAGAAAAGTCGCCTCTTTCAGCTGCTCGTCGCTTAAGTGATTTTTATAACTGAGATGCAATCGAGTGAGCTCACCATTGAGACTTTCCCATAGAGATGCGCTATTGGGCTCGGGATCTGTGCGTAAGACATAGAGAGCCAGTTCTAGTTGGAGATTAAAGGAGTTGCCTACTTCGGCCATTGTTTTCACGATGCAGCTCGTGACAAGTGTCTGGTTCAGTGGGGATGATTTTCCAATGATCATATCCCAGACCTTCTTCTCTTCCTCAGTTAAGTCTAAGAGAGAGGATTGCTGGGAGAGGAGCGGTTCAATTACAGGGGCGAGTTGAAAAAAGAGCTCCTGAAGAAAGTCGGGAAGGGGAGGCACTGGCGAGTCCTCCTTGGGTTCCGCAATTTCAGGTAAAGAGGCATGGAAATGGGCAGCGAGGCAATAATTCTCTACAGAAGGGGTTTCTAGAAGGGCTAACAAGGCCTCCAGTGCATCTAGATAGGGTGAATAGCGTGGATCTTGCAAGAGAGAAAAGAGTTTCAAGGCTCTCTCCGCTATGGCAAGAGTGGCACTCAGCCCTGAGCGGTGTTGAAAGATCAGTAGAGTGAGGGCCGTGGCATGGCACTCGACAGCCTCATTCATCATCTGACCTAAGTGAGAGCGGAAAGAGAGGTATTTATCCCCATATTTTTCACCCTTCTCCCCTTTCAGCCGGCCAAGATGGGTCAGCTGGGTCACCATCTTTTGATAGTGTCCGAGGATCGCTCCCCCTAATGTCTGGAGCTTGTCGCTCAATGGCCAGCTGACGAGGTGGTAACCCGCAGAATACTCTAACCTCATTTTTGCCCCAGCATAAAGCCGGTAGCGTCCGAGAAGTGGAACTTTATCGGCGAGCGCCTCAATCTCCTTATCTGTGAGTGAGGGGAGTGTTGGCGAATGTGTCTCTGCCACCCCATCGATAGTGGCTAAAATTTTTTTACGTTGCGCCTCATTCTCACAAAAAACTCTATGGGCTGCTTGGCGCAAGTAATCTAACCCCTCTCTCTGCAGCTGTTGGATAGCGAGAGTGGGTCCCTGAGGACGCCTGTTAAACTCCTCATTCTGTTGTCTAAACTTCTCGATTGTTTCGGTAACCGTCTGCTCTAAGGTGTCAGCAGTCGCTTGTTCGATCACTTTCTTGAGACTTTCTACGAGAGCGTAGACCCCGGGAAAGAGATCACTTTGCGCGACTGTCAGAAGATCATGGGCTTCCAAACTGAGGAGGTAGCGTGAGATCGCATTCTCCCAACACTCTTTGATCGCTTGAGGTTGATCTCCTTTGGGTAAAGAGGCAATGTGAGAGAGATGTCTCTGCAGTTGACCTCTCAGAGTTCCTAGCTCTTGCGTGATATCGCGGAGCCGACTTGTGCAGTCTTCAAATTGGAGAATGGTGGGCGTGTCGCTATCTTTGAGGGTCAATTCACGCTAATTCAGGCTTTGGAATAGAGGAAAGAGTCGCTTTCGAATGGCCTCCAGCTGCCCTTTGATCGATTGAAAACCCTGGAGCACATCGGTCGATCTTGTCAAAATACGCCTTTGACTTGCCTGAAGCACTCGGGAATGGCTGAGACTCTGATCTGGGGTAACTGCTTGTGTCATAGGCCAACCAATTTAGCTCAAAAGAAAATTGGTATGCAAGCTGCTTCTGTAGTTGCGATATGACCCATCCTTTTACCTATATGCACTTAGAGCAGGTGGCCCTGCTTGAAAAGCTGCATGAGCAGTTTTTGCAAGATCCGCAGAGTGTCGATCCTTCTTGGCGTCATTTCTTTGAGGGTGTGGAATTTGCGCAGTACATGAAAGTGGCCGAGGCACCGCGTGTTGTGGCTGGGGATGCGCGGATTGCCCGGCTGATCGATGCCTACCGCACCTTTGGCTATCGGCAAGCCCATGTCAATCCGATCGCTCTCCATCCACCTCAACCAGCCCAAGAACTGACACTTAAGGCGCTCGGCTTCGAAGAGAGGGAGCTCTCTCTGCCCTTTCCGACGGGTGGCCTTTTAAAAGAGGCGACAGCACCCTTATCGGAGATCATCGCCGTTTTGCAGGAGATCTATTGTGGTGCTAAGGGGATCGAATATATGTGGTTTCACTCTCCAGAGCTCCAGAGGTGGGTCCAAGCTGAGATTGAACCGAGACGCTTCCGCCCTTCTCTTACGGCCACAGAAAAGCAGCGGCTGCTCAATCTCCTCAACCATGCGGAGCTGTTTGAAACCTTTCTCCATACCAAATATGTGGGCCAAAAAAGATTTTCTCTCGAAGGGGGAGAGACCCTGATCCCCATTTTAGCCGAAATTGTCGATCGCGGAGCTGATGCCGGTTTTGAGGAGTTTGTGATCGGGATGGCCCATCGGGGGCGACTGAATGTCCTCGCCACGATTCTCAAAAAATCGCTCTCGATGGTCTTTAGCGAATTTGAAGACTTCTACAATCCCGATATCGGTGAGGGAGCTGGCGATGTGAAGTATCACAAAGGCTTCTCATCTGACATCACGACAGTCTCAGGGAAAAAGGTCCATATCAGCGTCACACCCAATCCGAGCCATCTCGAATCGGTCGATCCGGTTGTTGAGGGCAAAACACGGGCCAAACAGGAGCTCAAGAAAGATAGTGCCCATGCGCGGGTGTTGCCTATTCTGATCCATGGAGATGCCTCCTTATCGGGTCAGGGAGTCGTCTACGAAACACTTCAGTTTTATCAGCTACCCGGTTACACCACGGGAGGCACGATCCATATCGTCATCAACAACCAGATCGGCTTCACAACACTTCCAGAAGAGTATCGCTCCACTAAAACTTGCACCGATATTGCCCACGCGTTTGGCTTCCCTATCTTCCATGTCAATGCCGAAGATCCGGAAGGGTGCATCGCTGCGACCCGGCTCGCTCTCCAGTTACGCCATCTTTTTCGCTGCGATGTTTTTATCGAACTCAACTGCTACCGTAAATATGGCCATAATGAAAGCGACGAGCCTGCCTTCACCCAACCCCTCGAGTACCAGCTCATCCGGCAGAAAAAAACGATCCGAGAACTCTATCGGGACCAGCTCATACAAGAAAGCGTCGCCGAAAAAGAGAGTGTCTTGAAGCTGGAAGAGGAATACAAAGCATCGCTTCACTTCGAATTGGATGAGATGAAGCTAAAAAAAGAGGTGGCCCGGGCAGAGGCTTTTACAGCCAACTGGAGCCACTATCAAAAACCCAGTGAAGGCGATCTCTTGCAGCCTGTGGATACCACGCTCCCTATGGAGCAGCTCAAAAAGATCGGCTATGCGATGTGCCAGGTCCCTTCCGATTTAACGGTTCATAAAAAGCTGCTCAAGCTGATCGAAGAGCGGCAGAAAATGGCCGAAGGGAGTCGTCCCTTCGATTGGGCGACTGCAGAACTGCTCGCGTTCGCCTCGCTCATCGCTGAGGGATACCCTGTCCGTCTTTCAGGACAGGATTGCCAGAGAGGCACTTTTACCCAGCGCCATGCGGTCTGGGTCGATCAGAAAACAGGAAGGCACTATTTTCCTCTCGATCATCTCCAGGAGGGTCAGGGGAAATTTTCCGTCTACAATTCGCCCCTCTCCGAATTTGCCGTTCTCGCCTTCGAATGGGGCTATAGTTTGGTCAATCCTGATGCTCTCATCTTATGGGAGGCCCAATTTGGCGATTTTGCCAATGGGGGGCAGATCGTCTTCGATCAATACATCTCCGCTTCTGTGCAAAAGTGGCAGCGCTACTCCGGTCTTGTCGTCCTGCTCCCCCATGGCTATGAAGGTCAGGGAGCCGAACACTCCTCAGCGCGTCTGGAGCGCTTTCTCCAGCTGGCTGCCGATGCCAACTTCCAGGTGATCTATCCCACGACACCCGCGCAGCACTTCCATGCTTTGAGAAGACAGCTTCTCCGTCCCTACCGGATTCCCCTCATCGTGATGACTCCCAAAGGGCTTTTACGCCATCCCGAGTGTGTCAGCACACTGCAAGAGCTTAGCGAGGGTACCTTTCAGCCCATACTGGACGATCCTCAAGAGCCTTTAGAGGCTAGCCGAATGCTGCTCTGCAGTGGGAGAATCTACTACGATCTGACTCAGGAGCGTAAAAAAAGGGGGCGAACTGACATTGCCATCATCCGTATTGAGGAGCTCTATCCTCTCCATCTTGAAAAGATCGGTCAACTGATAGAAAAGTATCGTGCCGTGAAAGAGTACTTTTGGATTCAGGATGAGCCCAATAACATGGGCGCTTGGAGTTATATACGTCCCTATTTGGAAGAAATTGTCACTCTTGGGTATATCGGAAGAAACCCGAGTGGAACGACCGCAACCGGTTCTCACGCGCAGCATGAGAAAGAGCATGAACAGTTGATGCAAAAGGCATTCGCATGAAGCAAGAGATCAAAATTCCTTCCATGGGAGAGTCAGTCAGTGAAGCGACGATCGGTGTGATCCTCAAGCCCTCAGGCTCCTCGGTCAAAGAAAATGATGAAATCGTTGAGCTGGAAACTGAAAAGGTGAACCAGCTTCTCTATGCTCCCTTTTCAGGAGTGATCAACTGGAGTGTCAAAGAGGGAGATACCGTTAAAATCGGCGACACGATCGGCACCATCGACAGCGAAGCGAAAGAAAAAGCCCCACCACAGGCTCAGCCACCACCACCTGCACCCACACCTGGCCCCAGCCAACGCGTCATGAAGGAGCAGTTTGTTCAAGAACTCAAAAAACCTGCGCCTGCTACCAAAAAAGCTCCAGAAGCAGGCACCAACCGAAAAAAGATGTCGAAAATCCGGCAGACCATTGCCGCTCGTCTCGTTGACTCTCTCCATTCCGCTGCCATGCTGACCACCTTTAACGAAGTCGATATGTCCCAGATCGTCCAGCTGCGCGAAAAATACCGCGATAGCTTTCAGGAGAAACATGGCGTCAAGCTCGGTTTCATGTCTTTCTTTGTGAAGGCAGTGGTCGATGGACTCAAAAAATACCCCGATTTTAACTCCTACATTGAAGGCGATGAAATTGTGACACGCAGCACTTATGACATTGGCATCGCAGTCGGTACTGAACGGGGGCTTGTCGTTCCGGTAGTGCGGGAGTGCGACAAGTTAACTTTTCCCCAAATTGAGCAGGCGATCGCTGCTTTTGCAAAAAAGGCGCGGGAGGGGAAGATCACCATCCCCGATTTAGAGGGGGGAGGCTTTACAATTACTAACGGAGGCGTCTATGGGTCACTGCTCTCCACACCCATTCTCAATCCACCTCAGGTGGGGATTTTGGGAATGCATAAGATCGAAAAGCGTCCTGTCGTTGTCGATGATGCGATCGTCATCCGCCCCATGATGTATCTTGCCCTGAGCTATGACCACCGCTTGGTCGACGGGAAGGAAGCGGTCACCTTCCTGGTCCATGTGAAAGAGGTTTTAGAAGATCCCGCCCGTTTAATGTTTTTTGCCGATGTTTGATCTCGCAGTCATTGGATCTGGTCCAGGAGGCTATGTCGCAGCGATCCGCGCGGCGCAAGCAGGCATGCGGGTGGTCTGCATCGAAAAGGAGAAAACCTTCGGAGGGAGCTGTCTCAATGTGGGCTGCATTCCTTCGAAAGCCCTTCTCCACTCCACCGAATATTACTACAGAGTCGCTCACGAAGGGAAAGCACATGGGATCGAGGCGGAGAATCTGAAGGTCAATCTCACCCAAATGATGGAGAGAAAGAGCAAAGTAGTTGCAGGGCTTACCAGCGGTGTTGCCTATCTGTTCAAAAAGAATCAGGTTGAAACACTCTTTGGTGAGGCGGAGCTTGTGAGCCCTCAACAGATCCGTGTCGGAGAGAAAGTCGTGGAGGCCAAGTCGATCCTTTTGGCAACCGGCTCGGAGCCGATCCCTCTCCCATTTTTGCCATTTGATGAGAAAAAAATCCTCTCATCGACAGGTGCGCTTGCCTTAACCACAATTCCTAAAAAGATGGTGATCATCGGTGCAGGAATTATTGGTCTCGAGCTAGGGTCAGTCTATCGACGAATCGGCAGCGAAATTACAGTCGTCGAGCTGCTCGACAGGGTAACCCCCACTCTCGATCGCGAACTCTCTCAAGGGATCCAGAAGATTCTCCAGAAGCAGGGCTTCACCTTTCATCTACAAACCAAGCTCACTGCGGGCCGCATCGAAAACGATCAGGTCATTCTTTCACTCGAAAATCAACCAGAGCTCACCGCCGATCTCGTTCTTATTGCCATTGGGAGACGCCCCTACTCAAAAAATCTGGGCTTAGAAAAAGTGGGCATCCGCCAAGAGAAGGGGAGAGTGGTCATCGACGATCAATTCCGCACCTCCATTCCCAATATTTATGCGATCGGCGATCTCGTCGACGGACCCATGCTAGCCCATAAAGCTTCAGAAGAGGGTGTGGCCGTTGCAGACCTCTTAGCGGGTAATAGCGTCCGCGTCAACTATCTCGCCATTCCCAATGTCATGTACACTTGGCCCGAAGTCGCCTCTGTCGGCATGACAGAAGAGGAGGCCGCAGCCGCCAACCTCCTCTTCCTCGTCGGCAAATTTCCCTTCAAAGCCAATGCAAGGGCTCGCTGTAGCGGTGATGAGGAGGGCTTTGTCAAAATCCTCGCCGAGAAAGAGTCTCAACGAATCATTGGCCTCCACATCATCGGCCCCAACGCCTCCGAGATGATCCACGAAGGCGTCCTCGCCATCGATCAAAAGCTCACCCTTCACGCCCTCGCCCACGCCACCCATGCCCACCCCACCTGCTCCGAAGCCATCAAAGAGGCAGCCATGGCCGCCTTCTCCAAGCCCCTCCATATTTAATTGTAATTAGTGTAAAATTTGAAAAAATAAAATTTCTTCGAGAACAAACAGGATAAATGTCACTTCACACTATGCCAAATAAACAGGTAGACAATGAACTATCTGGCCAAATTATTGGAGCGGCATCAAGCGCAGTTGCTTACCTATTTACGTCTTACTGGGATACAGCTTGGATTGCTGATTAATTTTGGGAAGAGAGATGTAAAAGATGGGATTTTTCGTTTAATCAACAATGGCTAAGTACTGAGTGTGGCATAGTTGTGAGGGTATCTTCAACACAGAGACGCAGAGACTCAGAGGCTCACAGAGAAAATCGCCTCTTTGAGCAAAGCTCAAAGCACCAGAAGGGAAAAGCCATTAAAGAAAAAGGGGTCTTCAATACGACTGTCATGATCACCCCTTTTTCTTTAATGGCTTTTCTCTTCTGGTGTTTTTGGTGCATGCACCAAAAAAAGGCGATTTTTTTGCCTTCGAGCATGGGTCCCTCTCTGTGAGCCTCTGTGTCTCTGCGTCTCTGTGTTGAGATGCCCCCACCAGAATAGGGCAACTCAACTTGTGAGCAAAAAAGGATCCGCCCAAGCTCTGCTTTCCTCTAGCGGATGAACTTCTTGCTGAAATCGAAGCCTACATCAAACTCACGGAAGCCATGAAAAAAGAATTGGAAAGTAAAGAGGGGCTTCTCCTTGAAAAACTCTATCGGATAGCTGCTTTAGAGCAATTCCCTCTTATCAAAAGTGTTCTCGACGAAAAAGAAGTCGATTTCTTATAATATCTTCATTTTCAAGATTTTGTTATATGAGCGCTCTTGCCGAAGTTAAGCGAAATGGACAATCTGAACTTCTCAATACAGTTCATTCGATGGCTCATCTCGTCGCTGATCTTTCTGCCAATTTTGAAAGAATCTTCCTGATTTCACCTGAATGGGGTGGCACTGTAGGCCTACCGCCAGAGATGTCGCTTCTGGAGGAGGTGGTTTCCCAGATCCCATCGCTTCCCGAGCCCATGAAGGAGCCTTTTCAACAGCTGCAAGTGTTACTGAAGCAGAGAGTCATTTCTCCGGAAAATCGCATTCAGGCTTTAACTTCAGCCTATTTTCTGACAAGGTGGATCCGCATCCGAGATATTTATGAGCTTTTTGACTGTCTGGGTCAACCATTGGGGCGGCCAACACCCCGTATCGAAGTGGTCACAAAAGAGACCGATCCTGATCAAGAAGAGCTCCGACTCTCCCAATGGATTGATCAGCAGGATGTGACTCAGCTTTGGTCTTTGGATCTCTCCAACCGTCAACTTACTGTGCTCTCTCCTGCCATCGGCAAATTGAGTGCGCTGACAATTTTAGGGCTGCACAATAACCAAATTTACAGAGTCCCATCTGAAATTGGTCTCTAGTAAAGTTGAAAAGCCTCTTTCTCGGCTGTAATCGCCTCACTCTATTGCCCGATCGCATCGGCTTGTTGGAAAAATTAACTCTGCTCGATCTCTCTCATAATCGACTGAGAGAATTGAATGATTTTGTCGGTCAACTCTCTGCTCTCGAAGAGCTCAACCTTTCTGACAATCAGTTGACCCTTCTTCCCGATTCTCTCGGGTTACTTGACTCTCTAAAGAAGCTCGATGCCAGCTATAATAAAATTGAAGGACTTTCTCTGAAGCTAGCCCAACTCCGCAGCAGCTGTCGGATCTTCGTTCAAGAGAATCGACTCTATAGAGAAGATGCCGACGCTTTTTTAGCTGAAAGGGAAAAGATACAAAAAGAGTATTCCGATTTAGGCCCTCAGGTGCTCTTTGTAGCCCACCAATTAAAGCGTCTTGTTAAGCGTGGCGAGGTCAATGACAAAGCGATATTTGACATCACTGCGCACTAAGCGCTCATATGCCTCATTGATTTTCTCTGCAGGGATCAGCTCGATATCGGCGAGAACCTTGTGTTTAGCGCAAAAGTCGAGCATCTCTTGAGTCTCCCGGATGCCGCCGATGAGTGTGCCAGCAAGCGAGCGGCGCTTAAAAATCAGATTTTGGATGTTAGGGCTGGGGTGCGGCTCAGCCGGCGCCCCGATCAAGCAGAGGGTTCCATCGCGCTTCAGTAGTGAGATGAAGGGATCGAGATTATGTTTTACAGATGCTGTATCTAAGATAAAATCGAGGGAGTTGGCATACTTTTTGAGCTCCTCCTCCTTTTTCCAGACCACCACCTCATCAGCGCCCAAACGTTTTGCCTCTTTTGTTTTGCTCTCTGAGCTGGTCAAGAGGATCACATGAGCCCCTAAGGCATGGGCAATTTTGAGGGCAACATGACCAAGTCCGCCAAGCCCGACTATGGCGACACGGCTTCCTGGACCCACATTCCATTTTTTGAGGGGGGAGTAGGTGGTGATGCCGGCGCATAAAAGGGGAGCGACCCGGGCCAAATCTTTTTCCTGAAATTCCTTAGGCAGGTGCAAGACGAAATCTTGATCGATCACGATATTGTTAGAGTAGCCGCCCTTATTGATCGTTCCATCAAAGCGATCTTTTCCATTGTAGGTGAAGATCGGAACCTGATCGCAGTACTGTTCCAGATGTTCGCGGCAGCTGGGGCAGGTGCGACAGGAGTCGGCCATACAGCCCACCGCCGCAAGTTCGCCCACTTTGAATCCCTTTACCTCTGAACCCACTTCACTGATCCGACCCACGATCTCATGGCCAGGCACAAGCGGATAGACCGTATTTTTCCATTCGTTTTTGGCCTGGTGAAGATCAGAGTGGCAGATCCCACAATAAAGAATATCGATCTTGATATCGCGTGGTCGCAGCTCCCGTCTCTCAAACTCAAAGCGCTCTAGCGGAGCCCTCTCTCCCTTTGTCGCATATCCCACACTCTTGGTTTTCACAGCCATGGTTCCCCCCCAACAGATGAATTAAAACCGGAACCTAGCAGAATCGAATCTTTTAAAAAAGCGTTATTGCTCTTTTGCTTCAGAGTGGGGGAGCTCTCGCATGGTATGTACGATCGGCTCCTTGACAAGGTTTTTGGCAACATTTTCAGCCCCGAGCTTCAGAGAAAGAACAATTGCCGCAACATCTAAACTAGTTCCATAATAATAGGCGAGTGGGATGCCCACAGCGGCAGCAGCAATACGTTGATGAGATGACATGTTATTCCATATTCCCGTCACCATATCATCTACAAATTTGCAGACTTTGAGGGCATGTTGGGGAACAGTGGCACCAACGATCGCTCCACCTACTGCAGCATAGGGTTGGATAGCGATAGAACCGAAACTAACGGCAGCGCGGGAAGCTTCCAAAGCTTTCGTCTCGAGATCTCCAGTCTGGCGGGCCTCATTCCATGCTGTTTGTACCCAAGAGGGTAGTCGTGAAAGTGCTGCTGTTGCCATCTATTCCTCCTTATCTGCTGAATTTTGACAATTTCGAGAGAGTTTAAACTCAGAGCAGATTTTCAGTAAATCGCTTTTTATCCATCATCCGACGCGCTTTTTCAAGAAGATAGGTGTTCACATGCCTTACTAATTTAAACTCTAATCGCCACATATGTTCGCCGCCATGCAATTCTATGCCCACAGGAATGGGAGCTGAAATAAAAGATGCGCGCATGTTTCGCCAAATTTCGCATTTAAATGTGAGTGGATTGATATGTCCTTCTCTAAATTGACGAGCGGATTGTAAGGGCTTGCCCTTTTTGCTAAATAAAGATCTTACCGCAATATTGGTAACACCTGGGAAAAGCTGGACCCCTCAAAATTAGAACACTTAAGTTGCATGGGAACCGTCTCTTTTGAAAGGCTAAAGGAAAAAATTTTCGGGATTAAGAGAATAACGGGATTATAAGACTTTATTGAAAAATTGAGCCCGCATAAGCTGTCTTATCTTGTAAACTTAAGAGAGGTCATATGGGGCTCAGCACATATAGTATGATGATGAAAGGAACACCGCAAGAATATCTTTTTCAATTTAAGAAGCAGGTTGTTAAAAGTGCTCAAGCAGAAGGAATTAAGCCTGCGATGAGAAGGTGGGGCTTAGGTAGAAATACCATCCGACGTTGGTTGAGAAACTTTGAAGCGGAAGGGAATAAAGGTCTTTATGACAAAAGAAAAGGCCCTAACCATATTCCCCACAAGATTTCCCCAGAGCTAGAGAAGAAAATTATCCAAGCCCGCCACGAAGTGCCTTGTTATGGCCCCAGAAGATTGAAGTATTTTTTCAATATAGAGTGCTCATTAGATGCTATCTACAGGGTGCTTAAACAAAACGGTCTCACTGTCAAGAGACGCAAAAAATATCAAAAGAAGAACGATTTGAGAGAGGCTAAAGCAAAGTATCAGGCTTTTGGTCATATGCAAATGGATTTAAAGTATTTAAGGGATATTCCTAACTACTGGGGACAACTTAAACCTTTAAAGCTTCCACGTTTTCAATACACTGTGAGAGATACCAAATCAGGTATGCTCTTTCTAGGCTTTTCGGATGAGCTTTCAGAACTTAATGCGAGAACGATGATCGATTATGTGTTAAGACGCTTACGCTCACAAATGCCCGATAAAAAGATCATTGTGCAAACAGATAATGGTGTGGAATTTGGAGGAACAACAAGACATTTTGAGAAATCTCCCTTTTGCCAAGCTGTGCAGGCCCATGGCGGAGAGCATCTCTTCATTCCTCCGAAGCTGTGCAATGCAAATGGCGATGTGGAAAGTCTCCACAACCTTATTGAGACAGAGTTTTTTGATATTGCTAAATTTGAATCTAGGGAAGATTTTATCCGAAAAGCTGAGAGCTACCGACTCTTTTTCAATTTAGAAAGGCCTAATAGCTATAAAGGAGGCAAAACACCCTGGCTGATTGCCCAGCAGGACTGGGCAGATAATGATCTAGCTAGTTATGCTGCAATAATAGAAACCGTCGATTTAGATAAAATGACCGTAACTGGTTATTCTAAGCGGGGTCCAGGTCTACCCAATTCTCCCGATCTTACCGCAATATGCGTATCATTTAGCAATTTGTTGCTAAATTGGGAGGTGTAATCCCATTCAGGAGGCAAATAAGAAAATGTCGGTACCGTCGACTTCTCCAGCTAGCAAAACGGCTCTAAACCCCTCACTGCTTTTATGGTAAGATAGAGACAGAAGAGCATTTCGCAAAACTATTAGAGCCTCTGTATGACAAGAATAATTATCAGCCTGTCTATCCCTTCTAGTTTTGTAAATATTACTCTCTTTCAAACCTGCAGCAATCACTTCTTCTCTAAAGTTAAATCTATCATTTTTTAAACCATCTAGAACGAGGCATTCAATGTCGGACATCATTTGATTTCCAGGAAAATAGAAGAGTAGAGGAACAACATGTCCAGTGGGTAGATCAAAGGCTGAACTAGTAATGATTCCCAAATAGGTGGGTCTTTTGATCGCATTGTTTAATTGATTGATAGTCTCTCTGAGTTGCTGACTGGATACAACTCCGATATGAATCTGGTATTTGTCAAAATAATGGGTGGCATAGGTCTGAAGAGCATGACAATTGGGTACAAAAATTTCATTCTGAAATAATTCAGTTTCATACCCCAAAGCGTGCGGGTCCTTTTTAACTTCCTGTTCCACTTTAGCTGCAAACTCTGAATCGTTTGCTTTAAGGAAATCTTTAAAAAATCCTTTTTCCGTCATGTCAAACCCTTTATGGGCTCTTAGCTTGTCAATATAAGATGGGTAGTTGGGTGAGCCTCCCACAACAGAAAGAGTGATGAGTGACTGTATGCCTAATGCCTGCGCATCGCGTGGCACAACTCGTTTAGCAGGAGCAGGGGGTGGAGTTGGACCTGCGCGAGTGAAGAAGCGACAGCTGCGACTAGGCTTCCTATAAGAACAATAATGGTGAGTGCTGCAGTTAGATATCCTGACCATTCGGTAGGGTGGACGGATTCATCTATAAGAGTTAGATCATTAAGATGGGGCTTTAATTGACATATACTTGTCATACTACTCAGAGTCGTTAGTTCTTCTTCGTTTGGCTGCGGGCTCTTTGGGCTTTTCTTCTACTGTAAGAGGGAAATCGAGAAAGACGAGCGTCCTTCCATCCTGCTTAAAATAGATAAATCGATTTCCCATGACAGTGGCCACATATCCATCGCTATTGCGAGCGATATAGGCGGGTTCGCTATGCTCGAAACTGGGGGCCTCTTCATCTCTTAAATTATGGAGAGCTACTAAGTCAGAATTCTCTTCCTCAAGACCTAAGTCAAAATCCTCATCCTCAAGACCGAGTCGGTGATCGGTAATAGTAAAGAGGGCCTTTCCTCGCAAATAAACGCATCCAGAAAACTTCACTGTCGGACTTTGTACTCTGGCCCAACCCCGTTCAGGAAAATAGAGATCCAATGCTTCATCAATAACCTCAATCGAAAAAAAAGGAGTACCTGGCTCTTGAACCATGTGCAGACTATTCTGAAAGAGAAGATGATTAATGAGGGAAAAACGATTTTTTTCATTTACTGGTGAATCAAATTTCCAAACTACTCTTCTCTCTTTTTTGCTGGGATCATGCTGAACAACTTGGTCGGAAGAAACTGAGATCCAGCCCTGTCTGAAGGGGAATAATTCGACAATCCCATTGTTGGGTGCTGTGTAGCTCTGTTGAGGAATGACCCCTTCCACGCTAAAGAGTGTGATCGATCCATTTGCCTGGCCTGCGATCAGGTAATCTGCGTGAGCCAAAAAGGCGGTGATCGGAGATTCTGTCCCCCTCCTCTGAACTTGCATAGGGGTTGCAAAATCACAGACAAGAAAAGTTTGATTAAAAAAATTGACGAAACCTCTCTCTGCAATCCAGGCGATCCCACCTTTTTTAACGTTAATTTCAGAAGAATAGGGTACTTCTGTGATAACGGGAGCGCTCTCCGGATTCAGAAAGTAGCCCATCGAAAGCTTATGATGATGTTGCCAGGAGGTTTTGATATTTTTAGGTAAGTAGAGACCGACTAAATCAAAGACAAGTTGTCCAATCTCTCGACGATCGACCATTTGCTGCCATCTGCGGCAAACCAAAGCCGATGCGCCTATACTTGTCCATTCCTGTTTAATGACCTCATAAAAAATATTCAGAAGACATTCATCTGGGAGAGATTCGATTGGTGGGAGTGCTACCTCACGAGAAGGATCTATAGCGGATAACGCCATCAATAACCCTGCGAGGTGCCACAGCCGCAGGAGGATTTGACGTTGGGGTTAGAGACTTTAAAGCCAGCTCCCTGCAGCCCATCGACATAGTCGATCACACAGCCGAGAAGGCGGCCCAAAGCCCCTTTTTTAATATGGATTTGAACCCCAGACGATTCGTAGATAACGTCATCGGGTTCGGCATTTTCGGAGAAATCGAGGATATATTGGAAGCCGCTACAGCCACCCGCCATGTCGCCAAAGCGGAGCGCAAAATTTTCGTTGCCCTCTTCCTTGGCAAATTCGCGGAATTTTTTAGCAGCTCTTTCAGTGAGAGTGATGGTGTCAAGGTCGATCTCTTCAGCAAGTATGCCATTGAGCTCTTTCAGCAGTTTGAGAAGTGTCGCTTCGTTCATGCCATGGCCCATAACGCCAGCCTCAAGTGTTTCCCACGTAGCTGCGCTGCAGCTCGAACAGTGGAGGCCAGCATTGGTCATCGTTTGGGCAAGACGCTGGCTTTTATGAGGAAAAAGGGAAAAAATTTCTCCAATTGTCATCTCGCGGGTGATTTTTTCTTCTTGCACTGACATAGCCTATCCTTTTTTAAAAAGAGATTTTGACGCATTCACCTTTCAGCTTGCACTGGCAAGCGAGGCGTTCGTATTCCATCGTCCCTAGAAAGTCTTGCTCTTCTTGAGTGAAGGGGGAGAGATTTTCCATCCCCTCTTTGACTTCGATCACACAGGTTCCACAAACGCCTTCGGTGCAGGCAAAGGGGACGCCTGCCTCTTCGCACGCTTCAGCAATAGGCCCCCCCTCAGGGATCTCATATTCCTCATGACTGTCTTCAAAGATGAGCTTACCCATAAATTGCTTCAATGATAGGCGATAAAAAAATAAAAAGCGAGGCCTTTTAGACTCAAGCAAGTACCGTCAATAGGGAGTGGAAATCGGAGTAGAGGGATTCGAACCCCCGACCTACTGCTCCCAAAGCAGCCGCGCTAGCCAAGCTGCGCTATACTCCGCCAAAGATGTCACTATAATTGGTTAGAAATTTTCCCACAATTCCCTTGTGCAGACCCTGCGCTTTTTCCTTGTGCCTTGAATTTTTTTTTTGAAAGATGGGGTTGTGGAAAGAAATGAAAAACCAAGTCAGCGGAAGCTTAGAAGAGCGAGGGAGCGGGGCGAGGCTCCCTATTCAGGGGAGTTGACATCGTCGCTGATCTTGGTTGTCGGTATTCTGCTACTGCCCTTGTTTAGAGAGCGCTTTGTCACGCTCTTCAAGAAGAGTTTCAGCGAACTCAACCAGTGGCAGCCTCTAGAAGGGTTGGCGGCTCTCTTTCAACTGTTTGTTTGGCCTGTGGTGCTGTTTTTGGGGGTTCTCTTTGGCATTACGCTACTCTCAAATTGGTTGCAAAGGGGTTGGGTATGGAAAAGAGCCTCTAAAAAGGGGGGTGCGCGGCTTTTGCCACCGCTGATTAAACTATTGGTGATTGGAACTGTCGGTTATTTATCGTTGAGGAAGGTGGCTGAGGTGAATCTTTATTCTCTGCTCTTGAAGGTGGCGGTGGCCCTCTTTATTTATGGGGTGTGTGACTATTTTTATCAGAGATGGCGCTTCAACCGCAGGATGCAAACGACAAAGCAGGAGGCAAAAGAGGAGCGAAGAGCAGAAGAAGGTGATCGGGACACTAAAAATAGGATGAAATAAAACGTCTCCTAGCGTATTTGTGGGAACTGATGCAGGGGGAATGGGGGAGTCGCTTTCGCTTAATCAATAAACATACCGATGCGGTGCTTGCGCTCGGTGTCGTCGGCCTTGTTCTGCTTTTGATGATCCCTTTACCGCCTCTTCTTTTAGATGCCTTTCTCTGTCTCAGCATCGTCTTGTCGGTCATGGTGCTGCTTCTGACCGTCTATGTGGAGAATGCTCTAGAATTTAGTGCTTTCCCTTCTGCGCTTCTCTTTCTGACGCTCTTGCGGCTCGGTTTGAACGTCGCCTCGACCCGGATGATCTTAACGCGCGGTGAAGCGGGGGATATCATCCAGACCTTTGGAGATTTCGTCATCCAGGGGAATGAAATGGTGGGGATCATCCTCTTCGTCTTATTGACCGTGATCAATTTTATCGTAGTGACAAAAGGTGCGGGAAGAATCGCCGAAGTGGCCGCACGCTTTACTCTCGAGGCACTTCCTGGAAAGCAGATGGCGATCGATAGCGAACTGACCACAGGGCTCATTTCCCAGGCCCAGGCGAAAGAGGAGCGCAAGCGAATCGCAGCTGAGAGTGAATTTTATGGATCGATGGATGGGGCCTCAAAATTTGTCAAAGGGGATGCAATCGCAGGTGTGGTGATCATTCTCGTCAATCTCTTAGGAGGCCTCGCCATCGGTATCGGGGCCAAAGGGATGTCCTGGCAAACCTGTTGGACAACGATCTCTAGATTGACCATCGGCGATGGGCTGGTATCTCAAATACCAGCCCTTTTAGTTTCTGTGGGTGCCGCCATGATGGTGACAAGGTCTGCCGGTGGATCAATTGGGAAAGTGGTGCCACGTCAAATCTTTCATCAACCCAAAGTCTTGATGATGGCGGGGGTCCTGCTCTTAGCGATCAGCTTGATCCCTGGCATGCCGCTCTGGGTCATGTTGCCGTTCAGCGCACTTTTGATCCTGATAGGGTTTTATCAGCAAAAAGGGAAAGCCAAGCAGAATGAAAATCCCTCTCCAGAACAGAGTGTGGGCTCATATTTATCGGCCCCATTAGAGGTGAGACTGGGCTATCAAGCGGCTCTTTTGGCGCAGCCTCTTCAAGATCAACTGCATGAGGTGCGCGCGAGCGTGGCTGCCCAGTTGGGGATCCGGATGCCCTCAGTCCATATTACCGACCACCTCGAGCTCTCTCCGACCGGTTGGGCCATTCTGGTGCGCGGAGTTAAGGTGGTGAATGGAAGGGAGGCCGATCTTCCTCTTCTCACCAAGCAGCTGACCGATACGGTGCTCAGCCATGCGCATGAGTTGATCACTCGGCAAGATGTGGCCCTTCTCATCCAAGAGGCGAAAGGCTACGATAGCGCTGTTGTGGAGGAGCTTTACCCAAAAAAACTGTCGCTAGGGCAGATCTTGAAGGTGTTGCAAAGCCTGCTCAAAGAGCATGTCCCTATCCGCGACTTCGTCTCGATCTTAGAGGTCTTAGCTGACCATGCGACAGGGGAGAAGAGCGATCTGGAGAGCTTGACGGAAGAGGTGAGACAGCGGCTCAGTGGCAAAATCTCAGAAGCGATCTTCGGCAAGAGCCGGATCGGATATGCCATCACGCTCGACCCCAAAGTGGAGCAGATGCTGACTGCTTCAAAGGGCACCTTGCGGCCGAAAGCGATCGACCAGATTGCCCGTGAAATGATGCTCCTGCATGACAATGCGAAGAAAAAGGGGATCAAGGCGGTGGTGATCACTGCCAAAGGATCGAGAGCTGAGCTAAAGAAAATCTTGGAAAAACGGATGCCCGACCTTACGGTCCTCTCATACAAAGAGGTGGCCGCGGATGTGGAGCTCACATCCTTAGGCACTGTGAGCAATGAGGTGCTGATTTGAACCTCATTATGAAAAAAAATCTCTCCGAAATTCGCCGACTGCTCCATGAGCGGAAAGAGGGGGTTCAAGCCCTCATACGCTTTCTGATTTTGAAAGGAATTGCCCCAGCGATCGCTGAGGAAATCACCCTCGAGCTCGCAGGAGAGATCGGCCAGCTTCAGGGAGAGCTGATAAAGCGAATCAAAGTTTGTGAAGAGATCTCATCAGGAAGGCTTCTCTTTGTCGGCCCCACAGGTGTCGGCAAGACAACAACCGTATTGAAACTGGCCGACTACTACCTCAAACAGGGGAGAAAAGTGGCTCTAGCCACACTGGACGAGGAGAAAAAGAGGAGCTTCGCCAGCTGGGCGGAAGGTAGGCGCATCCCTTTTTGTGATAGGCCCACAGGGAATGAGGAGCTCCTTCTGATCGATACGGAGGGGTGCAACTTCTACCAGCCCAATCGTGTCGAGGCTTTAGGTGAGAAGATCGCCGACTGGGAAGGGGAGATTGTTCTCGTCCTCAGCGCTGCAGCAAAAGAGGTCGATCTCTATGGGGCCATCCATCAATTTTCCCTCCTCTCTCCCACGAGTCTCGCCTTCACCAAGCTCGATGAGACCCTCGCAGCCGGTGTGCTGATCAATGTCTCCAGCCGCACCGATCTGCCCATCCGCTATGTCGCCTATGGCTTTCCACTTCCAGGTGAGATCCACCCTGCTAAGAGTGAAGCGATCACCCACAAAATTTTGACCGATTTGAATCAAGAAGAGTTTCAACTACTGAGGCAGCTCACCTTATGATTGAAAGTCTCGAGCTTTGGGAAGAGTATCAAAAAAGTCGTTCCGAAGAGACGCGCGATGCGTTGATCGTCCGCTATCTGCCTCTCGTCAAATATGTGGTGGGGCGTGTGGGAAGCTCTCTTCCTTCCTTCGTGAAGCTAGAAGATCTCTATTCTTCAGGTGTGACAGGACTTGTCAAAGCGGTCGAAAAGTTTGATCTCAGTAAAAATAGCAAGTTTGAAAGCTATGCGATCTTCCTCATCAAGGGGGCGATCATCGATGAGCTTCGGGAGCTCGACTGGATTCCGAGGAGTGTCCACCAAAAGGCCAATCAGATCGCCGCTGCGCAAAGCACACTTCAGCAAAAACTGGGCCGTGACCCCACCGATCCCGAGCTTGCCGCTGCGCTCAACCTCACCGAAGATGAGCTCGGCGAGCTGCTCGAGCGGGTGAGACCGGCCATTCTCATTTCTTTGAATCGAGAAGTCTCTCAACAGTCTGACGAAGAGAATAGCCCCATCGCCGAACGCATTGCCGATCTACGGGCAGAGAGCAGTTTCGAAGTGGCCGATCGCCGCGAGTTTGCCTCCCTCCTCGAAAAGGCGATCGCCGCCCTCCCCGATCAGGAGCGGCGGGTGCTCACCCTCTACTACTATGAGGAGCTCATGCTCAAAGAAATTGGAAAAATCCTCGGCGTCACTGAATCACGCGTCTCTCAAATCCACACCAAAGCGCTCCTCAAACTCCGCACTCTCATGAGCCGCCATCTCCTCTAAGTTATGCTCAAGGCTGTGGCGAGGTCACCCATCTGTCTCATAATCCTAATGACTGTCTCGTTATACCTCATTGGGATGGTCGGCTTTATCTTGGACTTATCTGTGACCTGATCATCGTCGACTTCCACCTTGCTGAGATCGCCGTCCTCTTTAAGGAAGAGCGAGAGCTTGATGGGGGTATCTGTTTGAATCATTATGACAGCTGTGCCACGAGTTGGAGTACTCATTCTGACAAAATATTCCTGATCAAGCGAACAGACAAAAGCGATCTCTCCGTTCAAGAGAATCCATTCTCCACCTTTGTCAGATACTTTTCTGATCTGAATAGGTGCACCAGCAATTTCTTTCACGCGCGAGACGGCAGATCGTCCTACATCAGCAGTAGTTTTCCCATGAAGAAGTTTGGATAGTGTATTTTTAAAAGGAAGCAGCAGCTCTTTTTTGATGGTAGGCTCTACTGAGAAAGAGGCAATTACTAGGAGCCAAACGGCTGGGATTTCTGTGACATCTGTGTCATTAACCCTCAGGGATCGAATTCTCCCCTTAACATCGATGGAGATGCCCAGTTTATCGCCGCCCTCTTTTTGAATATTCACAATCTCATTGAGGTCCGTTTTTACAAACCAAGCCTTGTAGAGATCGGGCTCTGCACCCCAAACGAGAGGACTTTCCTTTGTATCCGAATTAGTTTGCACATATCTTTTGAGGAGTAGGGCTTGCTCTGCGCCGATCTGTTGTGCCACTGCAGGGCGTTTCTCCCTTTTTGGCGTTGGAGAAGCCTCTGGAGCCGGGGAAGGCTCGCTATTAGGTGTGGCGGGAGGTTGTGGCGTTGAGCTTGATTCAATTTTTTTCGCTTTGATCAGAGCACTCGACAGGAGACTCGCCAGAAGGGTTAGTCCAGCTCCACCTGCTATCAACCCAATCTGCGCACCAGAGTTCAGCAGATGCTATCTACAGGGTGCTTAAACAAAACGGTCTCACTGTCAAGAGACGCAAAAAATATCAAAAGAAGAACGATTTGAGAGAGGCTAAAGCAAAGTATCAGGCTTTTGGTCATATGCAAATGGATTTAAAGTATTTAAGGGATATTCCTAACTACTGGGGACAACTTAAACCTTTAAAGCTTCCACGTTTTCAATACACTGTGAGAGATACCAAATCAGGTATGCTCTTTCTAGGCTTTTCGGATGAGCTTTCAGAACTTAATGCGAGAACGATGATCGATTATGTGTTAAGACGCTTACGCTCACAAATGCCCGATAAAAAGATCATTGTGCAAACAGATAATGGTGTGGAATTTGGAGGAACAACAAGACATTTTGAGAAATCTCCCTTTTGCCAAGCTGTGCAGGCCCATGGCGGAGAGCATCTCTTCATTCCTCCGAAGCTGTGCAATGCAAATGGCGATGTGGAAAGTCTCCACAACCTTATTGAGACAGAGTTTTTTGATATTGCTAAATTTGAATCTAGGGAAGATTTTATCCGAAAAGCTGAGAGCTACCGACTCTTTTTCAATTTAGAAAGGCCTAATAGCTATAAAGGAGGCAAAACACCCTGGCTGATTGCCCAGCAGGACTGGGCAGATAATGATCTAGCTAGTTATGCTGCAATAATAGAAACCGTCGATTTAGATAAAATGACCGTAACTGGTTATTCTAAGCGGGGTCCAGGTCTACCCAATTCTCCCGCTTCCTTTTTTACCCCACGTTATACTGGTCGGGGTTTGTCGAGACATCTTTCAAGATAGCGATAAAGCGCTCTGGGGTATCATCTGTCAGGCCACCTTGCGCAACTAGCTGATATTTGGTAGGCTCTCGAGCCGCAAGTTGGACATTGGTAGTGTAGAAGACATGGGCAAAGTGGATCCTAAACGAACAGGTATGGACCTCTGGAATAGGGGATGGATTTAATCGAATTGGAAAGACATTAATGTCTCCGACCACACCCTGCATACCCGTTAAGTAGTAGATCACCTTACGTAAATCCTCTTCTGATGTTGCTGGATCTAAGATCCATGCTTGCAGCCATGAGGTTTTATCTTCGATGACTGGATTCTCTTCTCCCAGCACAAAAGCACTGGCGACAGCAGTACGGTCAAGATTCCCTTGCGCCTTTTTTGAAAACTCTTCTGGAGTTACACTGCGACGGAAGGAATCCCACTGATCATTTCCTAAAAAGGCTTTCATCCCGCGCGCAAATGCCAAAACAGGTTCAACTTTAGAAGTTAAAGCTGTGAGGTTGGCTGCTATTTCCGCCTTCATGGAGTCGGTTGAACCTTCTTCTAGATCATCGCCAAAGATTGTTAAATTAAGCGTTTTCGCCTGTTGAGTGTCATTTTCATCCCAATGAGGTTTCTCAAGGAGATTGATCAAGGGCGATTGCTCAGGTGTTTGGAACGCACGATAGATTTTAAAGCGCGTGGCATTAGTTGGAGCATCGATTTCTGCAGCAGTCAATGAAAAGGGTGTCCTAATAAAATCCATATGTAGCCAAGTGCCAGTAGCTCTCATACCGGCACCATTTGGTGTTTTGAAGCAATATGCGACGTTTTTTCCCCAATTTTCGTAGACTTTACTTTGTTGGGGGTCTGCTTTAACCATTTCAGGGATCCATAAGCCCTCTTTTTTGGCAAAACTAAGGCCTTTGTCTTTAATTAATCCTGCGGGCACAGCATTGAATAAACTACGTGAAGGACCACCCGCATCGATGGCCTCATTTCGACTCAAGTCATCTTTCAAAAACTTAACATGCGTTTTAGAACCTGGTGTTAGAAGAGAAGCTAGAGCTTCCCAATGAAAACGTGCTACTTCAATCAAACCACGCTGTACTACTTCAATGCGCACGATATTATAACGTTCGTCTTTTGCATAGCTCGAAGAGACGATGAGAGCTTCAGCAAAGCAGGCCTGCACCAGTTTGACAAAGCGCTCTGGCACTTCACGGACCTCTCTTTCTTCGACTCCAGGATCTTTAATCTTGACGGAACCAATTTTTCCATCGTTTTTGATGAAGATTCCTAATTTGGCATCTTTTTGTGTGCCAGTCTTCTGGAATGAATCGAGCGATTCAATGACAAGTCCCCCTGTTATCACTCGGTCAGAGAACCAGATGAGATAATCTTTACCGTCGATCTTCTTCACTAAAGCGAGTTTATCATAATTGCCATGCTTAAAAAGAGCGATGCGATAACCATGGGCGTTCGAGCGGAAGAGTCTAATTTTTCCTCCTGCTTCATGACCGAGTTGGATTTCTCGTTCTTGTATAAATTCAGGAGCAAATCGAATCTGCTTCAGAGCTTCACGGAAGGTGACCAGATCTTCTTTCGAGAAATTCACCTCTTGGGTCAACTTATTAAAGCACCCACCCCAACCTTCGGGGCGTTCGGTAATTGCGCTTCCATTAAGAGTCAAAGAAATGATTCCGCCAGAAGATGTTAATTTGATTTGGCACTCATCTCTCCCTTTCTTGATGACAATGGTCCCATCGGTAGAATAGGCGCTGTAGTCGTCATGGTCGGCTTTAAAGTTGTAAGGGTGGTCAACACCTGCTGAATTGCTTGTCACAAAAGAGCGCAGACGCCCCAGTTCCGCACGAGAGAGGAATGAGGACTCTAGAACACGATTGGTCATTATCGATTGGAGTTGCCGTCTAGGAACAATGGACGCGGGAGGCACCTGGAGAGGCTGCCTTGGGCCAATGGACGCGGGAGGAGCTTGCGGACCACTGATAATTTGGGTACCTTCAAAAATGGCAGAGAGCGATGCTGCAGGAGATGTCACCGGTGCTGGAGAGGGTGCTGGTGGAGCTGGTGGCACAACAACACTGATATCCCTTAATTGTGGTTCTAATGCGTCGATGCAGCGGCGGTATTCGGAAGGGATGGAGGTGGTGGGAACTAGCGAAAGATATTCTTGCCCTTGCGAGATTTGTTCTACACCCCAGTCATCAACTTCGTGGATGGCCTCATAACTTGTCCTTGAGTAACCCATCTGTTCCAGGGTGCCCCACTCCGAAATTTTAAATTGAAAGTAGTGTTCCGTGCGTGTATTCTCTATTTTTATCAGCCCGTGGGGCTGTTTTTGGATTGAGAACGGCTGACTACTTGATTGAAAAATGTAAGAGCCGTGCTGACGATTGAGCAATTCTTTCAGCTTCAAAGCTGTTTCAGGGGAAATGGGTCTTTCGCTTGAATGAGTGCGTGGAATTTGTTGTGCTACATTGAACATAAGCTGCTCGATAACATCAAGCCATTCTTCCGGGATTTCAGAAACCAGTGAGACAGAACCTGCTTGATGAATCTCGATATTTCCAAGGCTGCCATTGTCTAAAACTCTGAATTTCAATTGGCTACAATTTCTCTCATCCTCAATACTCACTATCTTATGTCCAGAGGCATCGGCGCGCCAAACTTTGTATAAGTCATCTCCAGCAAAATCTCCAAAAACAGTGATGTTTAGAGGTTGGCTAGCGTCATGGTTTTGTAGGAAAGAGAGGAGTTGCAAGCTTGATTCCCGAGAAATAATGGGGGCATCGGGAACAATAGAAACGTGACTATCTTGAGGCGCTCTCGCTTTTCTCAATAGTTCATCAATGACGGGTTGCCAGTTTTCGGGAAGGATATGGGCGGGATTGCGCCTTCCATCACTTTCGGTCACACGAATGGAGAGGAGCTCAAAATCCTCATTGAATTTGATAGAAAGCGCAGCGTGACCAGCTCTATCATAGATAAGGAGCTTCCTTTTAGGATCCGAATACCGCGCAAGATAGCTGATATTATCGACATTGAGCACGGAGTCAACCGAGGTGAGGTGGCGTACTAGCACTCCCAGATTGGCAGGGCTCAGACGTGGCTCTTCAGCGATAGTTTCAGGCTGTTCAGCTCTTCGTATGGGTGGGTGTGGTTTTGCTGGCTGAGGCGATGGCTGTGCAGCTGCTTGGGGGGCTGGAATTTGTGGTGCTGATTGGGCTACAGCTTGAGATCTGGCTTTTGCGATGGCGATGATCAGGCCAATGCCAGCGGCAGTGGCTAAACCACCAGAGGTCCATAAAACAACTTGGGAGGTGAAGTTCATCAGCGGGATAAGATTGAAATCCCAGACTTTAAGGCTGATTCCATAGTGGGAAAGGGTGGCAGTGGCAATGGTGGCAACCCCTAGGAGGGCTAGAAAGGCAAGACCGGCTATAGCGAAAGCTCTCCCCTTGGGATCTTCAATGTGCAATCGATCACAAAGACTCGGGGTTTGTGAACTGCTGGGGATAGAAGGGGGAGCCATAAAACCTCAAATTATTTTTTTGGCTCTTAGTATATGACTTTTTTTATTTTAAGTCAAGGATTTAGAGAGGGATAAAGCGGCGGGGAAAGGGGAAATAGCTCTTATCGCGGTCAAAGAAGTGGATTTTTCCCTCCTCTTCCCAAAGATGGGTTCCCCACTTGAGGAGACGGACCTTCTTGCCTGTTTCAGGGGCTTCGATGAAGGTGGAGTCATCGAGCTTCAGGATGACATGGGTGATCCGCTTCTCTTTGGCTAGATAGAGGGGGTCTCCTGGAAGGAGCTTGGAGGTAGGCTGGCTGACAAGATACTGATCGTGGGCGTTGCGGGGGATCTGGATCCCTTGAGCGCGATAGAGGAGATTGATGAGACCTGAGCAGTCGACGCTGGCGATCTGATTTTTAAGGAGGGAGGCTCTTCCTCCCCAGAGGTAAGGGGCATCGAGGAAGAGAGAGGCCTCTTTGATCAGCTGATCCCGAAGAGGAGTCTGGGGGATGGGGCGCACAGTTTCGCCCCCTTGATAGAGAAGGTTGATGCAGGTGCCATAGGAGAAGCTGCCTGGTTTGCAGACCACGTGAGTGGCTGGGGCCAATAGGCCTTCTAAGACCTCTGAGCGGTTCACCCACCCTGGATAGGCATGCCACCCATTTTCTGCACTATAGAGAGTCTGCTCGAGGGCTGCCACCTTGAGCCATTCCCCATTTTCTTCGATGAGGCGGAGCTTTTCTCCAAAAAGGAGCTGAGTTTCCCTTCCATCCTGATGCGAAAAATCGTTGGGAAAGCTCATTTCAGGGTGGCTGCGTAAGTCAACGACAGGCTCTGTTACAATAAATGTGCGGGCCACTGCTGTTTTATCCTTTCGATCGCTCTTAAAATATGGGGCCTTGAGCCAAAGGCGCTGAAGCGAAGAAAGCCCTCTCCTTCGGATCCAAAGCCACTTCCAGGGGTGGTGATGATCCCTGTTGTGTCGAGGAGCTCCTGAAAGAGCTCCCAAGAGGGGCGCCCGCCACAATCAACCCAGAGGTAGGGGGCATTGACCCCGCCGTACACGGGAAGTCCTTGCGCTGTCAGAGCCTTTTTGATGAGATGGGCATTTTCGAGATAGAAAGTGAGCATTTTTTTCATCTCTTGGAGTCCATTTTCACTGAGAGCAGCAAGACCGCCCGCTTGCGCCACCACCGATGCGCCATTGAAGAAGGTGGTGATGAGTCGGTTAAAATCCTTATGCACAGAATGGCCACCCTCAAAACGGAGCGCCTTGGGAATCACCGTCCATCCCAGACGCACGCCGGTAAAACCGACCAACTTTGAAAATGACGAAACCTCGATCGCCACCTCATCAGCTCCCTCAATCTCATAGATCGAGCGGGGCAGATCGGCCTCCTGAATAAATCCTGAGTAGGCCGCATCAAAAATAATGATACTTCCTCTCTTTCTCGCCCACTTCACAATAGCTTCCAGCTGCTCACGCGTCGCCACCGAGCCTGTAGGATTGTTGGGGGAACACAAGTAGAGCAGATCGACATCTGGAAGCTCAGCCAGATCGGGGAAGAAGTTGTTTTCTTTCCGGCAAGACAAGTAGGTAATCTGACGATTGCCCAGTGTCAAACTGGTATCGACATAGACGGGGTAGGTAGGATTCTGCACGGCTATCGACGCACCAGTTCCAAAGAGGATCTGGAGCCTCCCAATATCGCATTTGGCCCCATCGGAGACAAAGATCTCATCTGCTGCGATCTTTCCCGGATAGAAGACTGCCGCAATTTTCTCCCTCAATTGAGGATCGCCTTGTTCAGAGCCATAGCCTTTATAGCCTGCGCGGCTTCCCAGCCCTTTCGCCACTTCCGCCATCTCTTCTGAAATCAGTTGAGGAAGTGGCTCAGAGGTGTCGCCAATGCTGAGACTGATCAGATCGGCCTCAGGATGGTTCTTGCGGTACTCTCTGACCCTACGCATCACCTCGGGAAAGAGATAGCTTTCACTCAAGTTTGTAAAATTCGAATTCCTTCTGACCATAACTTTTGAATTTAATTCAACGCAAAGACGCCAAGACGCTAAGACACAAAGACAATGGGTTTCTCCTTCTCTTCGCGTCTCTGCGTCTTCGCGTCTTTACGTTGAAATTGGATACATTCTTCAAGGATAGGAATAAATTTTTGCTGTAACGGAGTAAGGGGCAATCTAGGCTGACCAGCAGGTAGGCCTGCGAGGCCCATCATCGCTTTCAAGGGAATCGGATGGGTTTCAACAGATAGTGCTTTATAGAGCGGTGTGAGCGATAGATTCAGCTGCTGGGCTTGAATGAGAGCGCCCTCTTGATAAGCGTTCCAGAGCTCCATCATGACTTCCGGGAAGAGGTTGGAGACTCCCGAAAGCACGCCGTCGCCGCCGAGAGCGAGGGTGGCGAGGGCCATATTGTCATCGCCGGAGAGGACGGCAAAAGAGGGACGCTGCTGCTTGATCTGGTAGATCACCTCTGTGACTTGTGGGGCATTGCCTGAGGTCTCTTTGACGCCGATGATGCCATAAAGTTCTGCGATGCGTTGAAGAGTGGAGGTTTCGATGTTGACGCCGGTTCTCCCGGGGTGGTTGTAGACGATGATGGGGATGGGTGTCACTCTACTAATTGCTTCAAAGTGGCGGAAGACCCCTTCTTGGGTCGGTTTGTTATAAAAAGGGGTGACGATGAGGGCGCAGTCGGCACCTAAAGCAGCAGCGTGCTGCACATTCTCGATCGTTTGTGTGGTCGAATAGGCTCCACAGCCTACCATGAGCGGTTTAGACTCCCACTCTTCTCGGACGATGGAGATGACAATCTCTTTTTCTGTGAGACTGAGAGTGGGCGCTTCACCCGTTGAACCGAGGGCAAGCAGGCCGTGAATCTCTGCCTCCTCCTGTCTTTGGACGAGATGGCGTAAGCCCTCCACATCGAGCTCTCCCGCTTCATTAAAGGGAGTGATCAGCGCTGTATAAATTCCTGAGCATGTCATCGAGTGTAAACCATCCTTTTTTGCCTTGAATCCAGTGGGCAGCCGTCAAGGCTCCGGCCGCATAACTTTCCCGATTGTGCGCTTCGTGGGTGAAGGTGATCGAATCATAAGGAGAGTCGAAGATCACCTCATACTTTCCCGGAATGCGCCCACAGCGGACGCTGGCGAAGGGAGCTGGCGTCTTGAGAGTGCTCGCGAGTGCTTTGGCAGTCCCTGAAGGGGCATCCACTTTTTGGCTATGGTGATATTCCACACCTGCAATTTCGTAATCTTTCAAGAGAGCCCGCGCCTCTTTCAACAACCGTGTAAAAATAGCGACCCCGACAGAGAAGTTGGGTGCTGCAAGGACAGCTCCCTCATGGTTGGCGGCCAGAACATGCGCCTCACTCTCCTCATCTTCCCAAGCGGTTGTACCGATGATGAGTGGCTTGTGGTGAGCCAAAGCCCATTTGAGATGTTTCAAAACGACGCTCGCATGTGAAAAGTCGATGCAGACATCGGCCTCAGCACATTCGACAATGGTATCTCCCTTCTGTTCGGCAAGACGCTGCACCATTTTTCCCATCTTGCCATGTCCAAAGAGTCCTATTCTCATGCCGCTATCTTAAATGAAGCGGGGATAGTCGAAAAGGTCTTCTGCCAAATTTCTTTCATTGTACCGCTATCATAAGCCTCCAATGCCGAAAAGGTCTTCTGCCAAACTTCTTTCATTTTCTGATTTTGTGACTCATTGAGTGGGTGGAGGATCAAAAAACAGTCGCGATTGCGCGAAAAGGCTGACCGCGTCCAGTTGGCTGAGCCGTTGATCAGATACTCTTCGTCGATCCAGGCAAATTTGTGATGGAGAAGCCCAAGACCGGAACTGATCTGAATCGGGAGGCCGGCTCTGGCTAATTGGTTCACCGTCTCCTCGCAAACACCCGAGGCCTGCCCCTGATCGTGGACAATTTGGACCTCAACTCCTCGTTTGTGGGCCCGAATCACTGCTGCAGTAAGCTCTGGGTGGGTCCAGGTAAACATCGCCACGCGGATCGTCTTCTTGGCGCCGTCAAGAAGCAGGATGACCCGCTCAAGCGCCTCATGCCCCATGGAAGGGAGGTCCCAAAATTCGATCTCTTGGCCATTTAGATTGACGAAGAAGAAAGGGTCTTCTGCCACAATGGCATGGGCTAAATCGTGGTTGATCAAACCCACCACCAGATTATCATGGAGCTTCAGCGACTCATCGGTCATGTTGGCCGACCCGAGAAGCACCTTTTCCTCATCGATGACCAAGATTTTTTGGTGCATCAGCCCGCTCCGTTTGACGGGAATACTCTCGACCTTTTTTGATAGCTTCTGAAATCCGGTTTGATGGGTCGTGCGATCGTGAATGACAGAGACAGAGAGCCCTTTGGAGGCTTGGTCGTTCAACGCTTGGATCAGTTTATGGTCTGAGAGGGAGTAGATCACGAGAAAGACTGAACGCTCAGCCCCTTGAATTGCCTCGACAAAGAGCTTCTCTAAATCATCGTGACAGACATTGGCATAGAGAACCGGAGGATCACCCGGTTGAATTTCTTGAAGGTCATGCCTCTCAACCAGATAAAAAATAATGAGAGGGACTAATAAGCTGATCAGCCAACGGAGTGTCTTAAGAGGGCTTTTTTTGCGTTTCTTGCTTGCTCTTTTCTTTTTCATAAAAAAGAGTAAGAATAGAGAAGGGGGAGGAATATGCGCAAGACCTCAGAGAAGGTGAACCATCTCTTCACCAAAAAGCCGACACTTTTGGTGACAGATGCGGCCTACAAAATCGCGAGCTTACGCCATGCTCCTGATATGGCCAATCTGATCTGGGAGATCAAAAGGGCTTTTGAGCGAGGGATCTCTCCTGAATCCTCTATCACAGGCGCCGCCTCCACCTATTTCCTCAGGGACTGCGACTTCCATCCCATCGCCGTTTTTAAACGTGATGACCACTATCCTCGTGAGGTAGCCGCTTACAGACTAGACCACGATCATTTTGCCGGAGTGCCTCAAACCGTGGTGACCACCCTCGAACACCCTCTTTGGGGAGGTGCGGGAACAGGTTCGCTCCAGTATTTTGTTTCCGACACCACTCCAGTTGTTGAAAGCCGCACCGATGAATGCGAAAAGTTTTCGGCAGCCTCTGTCAGAAGGATTGCCATGCTCGATATCCGACTTCTCAATTCTGACCGCCATACCTCCAACATCCTCCTGGCAGAAGATAAGACCACGCTCATTCCGATCGATCATGGTTTTATTCTTCCCATCGATCTCAGTGAAGTCTGTTATGACTGGCTTGCCTGGAATCAAGCCAAAACTCCCTTTAATGATCAGGAGCTCTCCTATATCTCTCTTCTCGATCCCGAAAGAGATCGTGAGCTTCTCCTGAATGAGCTTGGCCTCGAAGAAACCAGAGCGAACCGCCTCTTCATCGCCACCATTTTGCTCAAACTGGGCGCTCTGCGCAAACTAACTCCCTACGACATCGGCACCTTTATCTCACGAAAGCGTGATCTCTTGAGAAAGGAGGCGCTCCTCTCCCGATTTGAAATCTTGGTGGAGAAAATTAAAGATCGCAATCCGACAAACTGGACATTATTCTCACGCATTGTCTATGAAGAGGTAGAAAGGGCTTTACACACTTATGAAAAAACAACTCCTGAACGTCCACACGCAGCAACCCATCGTTGAGTTTGAAGGGGAGCATACCACAATCCACAGCAAGTATCTCGAGCAGGAGATGCGCACCCTCGGCATCCCCATACCGCACGGCCTGCGCGGCCTCTACCATGGCAAAGATTGCATCCTCCTCGACGATCCCGACTTCCAAAAAGCCTTCCAAGAGGTCTACTACCTCACCGCCATGAACCCCAACACCTTCAAGTGGAATTAAAGTCACCTCACCCGCTCTCTCATGATATAAAAAAAGTGTAATTTCTACGGACTTGCCATAAAAATTGCACAAATTTTATAAAGAGCCCTCCCCCTGCCAGAGAAAACCGAGCTTCAGCTTCTCTCTCCCAGAACATGGCTTAAGTTGTGAAAATAGTAATAAGCACCAAAATGACATTTTGTCATTTTCCTGCTAGCTTCGAGTGTTGGAAAATTTATCACCAAAATGACATTTTGTTGATTTGGTGCTTATGATATACTTTAGGGAAAAGGACCTCCATCATGCATACACCATTTTACGGACGCGAAAGAGAGCTGAACCTTCTCAATGAGCGTTTGGATAAAAAAATTGCCAGCTTGATTGTCATTAAGGGTCGACGTCGAGTTGGCAAAAGCCGACTTGCTGAGGAATTTGCTAAGCCTTATCGAACTATTTTTTTAGAAGGACTACCACCCGACGATGAGGCAATCACCGCTCAAGATCAGCGCAACCACTTTGCTAAGGAGCTCCAAAGAGAAACCGGCATTAGAGGGATAAAAGCGGAGGACTGGGACGACCTCTTTTGGCACTTAGCACAGGCCACAAAGAAAGGCCGGGTGATTATCGTTTTAGATGAAATCAATTGGATGGGCTCTTTGGATGCCACCTTTTTAGGTAAGCTCAAAACGGCATGGGATAAATTCTTCAAGAAAAATCCCAAGTTGATCCTGATTGTCAGCGGTTCGATGTCCAGCTGGATTGAAAATAATATTTTGAGCAGCACCGGTTTTTTGGGCAGGGTAGCTCTCGATATTACCTTGGAGGAGTTGCCTCTCTATGAGTGCAATCGTTTTTGGACTCCTTTAGAGAAAAGAATCTCTGCCTATGAAAAATTTAAGATTTTATCGGTCACTGGTGGTATACCGCGTTATCTCGAGGAGATTGATCCTAAACTTCCTGCAGAAGAGATGCTTTTTCAGCTTTGCTTTCGAGCTGAAGGATTGCTCTATAAAGAATTTGAACGCATTTTTTCCGATCTTTTTGCAAATCGTGCCAGCATCTATAAAAAGATTGTATCACGTTTAGCGCTTGGAGACAGTGATTTCCAACAAATTTGCGAAGCTTTAGATGTGGAAAAGGGAGGCACTGTCACCGAATATTTAGCTACTTTGGAGGAAACTCAGTATGTGCAACGTTACTATGGCTGGAGCTTAAAAAGTGGTAAAAAGTCGAAGCAAAGTCTCTATCGCTTGAAAGATAATTATCTCCGTTTTTATTTGAAGTACATTGAACCGCACAAGGAGGCGATCGAAAAACGTACACTGAAAAAAGTTCCTGCTTGGGATAGCATTATGGGACTTCAATTCGAAAACCTCGTTTTGGGGAATTTTCACACTCTCTACTCTTTGCTTCACATTCCTTACGAGGAAATCATTCAAGATGGGCCTTTCTTTCAAGTGGCTACCCTACGGCAGAGGGGTTGCCAAATCGACTATTTGATCCAGCTCAAATACAATAGCTTATACGTTTGTGAAATCAAATTCTCTACCAAACCTATCGGCTTGGAGGTAATCGGTGAAGTGCAAGAAAAACTGAACCGCCTCCGTACACCATGGAACACATTTTCTTTGCGACCAGTTTTGATTCATGTGAATGGTGTGGCTGATGCTCTAAAAGAGAGCGCCTTTTTTACTCATGTCATTGATTTTGGCCAATTGCTCACCTCACGCACGTAAGAGGCTGTGAAAAAATCGATCAATTAGGCCCGTCGCTGCGACCTCGCCTGCTGGCGCAGCCTCGGTCACAGGCGCGGGTGGGGCGCCGAAGGTCGCTCGCGGCCCTCAATGGGCCGCTGCCACTCCCAACGGCGCCAATTGCCTAGCCACTCCTTTAATGCTGACCATCTTATTTCTATCTGAGTCCTTCTGGAGCTTCTGAGGCGAGGCTTTGCACATGGAAGAGAAGATTCCTGAATAGGGTTGTTGAGGCTCCATAATAGCTCCAGGAAAGTTTTTACCTGTGAAGATATCATTTGATAGATAAAGAAACTGGCACGTCCGCGTCATTCAGCTGCAGAGTCTGTCGGCTGAGTAATGAGACCTCGGCAAAGATAGCCGCTCGGCAATTGGCGCCGTTGGGAGTGACAGTGGCGAAGAGGGCCGCGAGCGACCTTCGGCGCCCCCCCGCGCCTGAGACCGAGGCTGCGTCAGCAGGCGAGTGTCTCAGCGACGCCGGTAATAAGAAGAACTGCAGCGGCAGCGACTGTGGTGCCGATTTTTGTTTCAGTGGTCCAGAGGGTAGGACTCTGAGAAGTGACGGCGGGTGATGATATGCTAGTAGAGGCGAAACTCTTGCTTCGTGCCTAACATAGCGCGATTAATCTCACGGGTTGGGATCTTTCCGTCAGCAGGGATGGTGTATTTATTCGTTTCAAATACTTGTTTGAGAAAGGTTTCGGAAGGAATGCCCAGCACATGTGTTAGATCTGTAACAGTCCACTCTGTTTTCTTGGTTTTCACTTGTTCCCAATTTGCTAGAACGGTCTGTCGATGGGTTTTAAATCTTCAGGCTTTCGGCTGATTGCGCTCACAAGGCTAGTCACGGGGATCGATTTGGGGACATGGCCATAAGCTTCTTTCAGGGCGAGGTTCTGTTGGGCGCGGCGACAAGCGAGGAATGTAAAAATGGCTGCAAGGAAGGCGATGGAGCCACCAGTGGCCATCAAGACGGTGCTGGGGGTGCCATATTTGAGGATCGCTAACACAATACCGGTGATGAGCAGGGCTGTGGCTGCTGCAGCGACTGAGGTGCTGATCTTTGTCTCGATGGTCCAAGTAGTAGGATTTTGGGAGCTGACGGGTTTTGACATAAATTGTTCTCCTTTAAAAAGATATTATAAATGATCCTTTTATTTTAATTCAAGGCTTTATCAAAAAAAGATACGATGGGTTCGGTGAGCGGGTGAATTTCCCTGATTCTTAGGACTTCAGTGAAGGCGTGTTGGGCCCTCAGCCATTCACCTTTCCAGGCGTGGATAAAGGCGAGGTTGAGCCATTGCTCGCTGTGCCAAAAAAGGTCGACCATCTGGAGGGAGAGTCCTCTATGGCAGATTCTCTCTGCTTCCTCAATCTTTACGAAAGAGCTGGCCAAAGCGGAGCGGCAGCTCAGGGCGAGCGCCCAACAACGAAGGGTAGGATAACCTTTAATTTCAGCGAGAAGGTCAAATGCCTCTTTGGCCTCCTCATACTCACCTTCAAAGAAGAGGGCAACAGCTTCGACCATTTGGATAGGAAGACTCTTGTCATCATTAAAAATGAGATTCAAAACAATATTATATTGACCCAGTTCCAAGATGGTCTTTGCCATTGTGAAGAGCCTCTCTAATTCTCTTGTGGGGAATGTGGGTGGATTGATCGATAGGAAGGCAGAGGGAATGGCATAAACTGAGGCAAAGGGAAGGGGGGTGCGCAGGAGTGGACGAAGGGCTTGTTGATGAGGCACAAGGTCGAGATCCATTCCATCATCACTTAATGTCAGGGAAGGGTGAGGAGGGAGATCCTCGAAGACCTTCTCAAGTAAAGGGCGTAGGCGATGGTGTGGATCAAGAAGGCAGAAGGATCGATAGGCGTATGAGGCATCCAGAGTATTCCCTTTAGCCAAATTCAGGAAGCAGAGATTGAGCTTATTCTCCGCCTTTAATGAGGGATCCTGTGCAGCACTCCTCTCAGTCAGAATAGAGGTTTTGATCTCTGCCAGCGCAGGAGGAGTCACTCCAAAAAGGCAGCGTGTTCTAAAAACGATTGCCCATTTTCTAAGGATTTGAGAGGGATAAAGCTTAAAAATTTGGTCGAAATCTACAATGGCATTCTCGAACTCTTTGACCTGGCAGCGGGCGATGGTATTTAGCAACATGAAATAGAGAAGCAGCCGACTATCTGCGGAATCGGTTGGTTGTTGAGCGAAATATCTGAGACCGAGATAAGCGCTCTCCAGAGCTGCTTGGCCCATTTTTTCCTCGACCTGGTTTATCGTCTTCCGAAACTGGCAAAAAAGCCATTCACTGGAGATAGGAACCGGATGGAGTTTCATCTCTCTTAAAGGGATAAGAGAGATCATCTCAAAGCAGGCTGGATGAAAGAGCAGATCATTCCATTGCATCGGCTCTTGGGGAGTTGTAGTGACACTCCTTTCACTTGGGGGGATCACTCGAATCTGATCAAGAGGTAAAATAGTCATGGTTCTAAATGGGCGGCATCGCTATTGCCCATTTCCATCCCTTGAGGGAAATAGCACTGCCACTTTTGGGTGACGACTCTAGCTGTTTCTGGGTCACAAATTAACTCTGCTGGATAGGAGGGCTTCATCCGTGCGTCGATGAGGATGGGGCCGGTGTGGCAGAGGTGGTTGCGGAAAATATGTGTTGCGGAGTGGATGTCAGCCGCAGGTTCAAAGCGGGTGAAAACGGTCCAGAGAAAGGAGGTGCTGCTTTTGAGGGTTTTGGCCAGATTATCGACGAGGATGAGCAGGGGCCATTTTTGGAAGGAATCATGCGAATAACATTGGGGATCTGTGCCCTCTAAAACGAGACAGCCAGGGGAAAAGGGGTGAGCGGCTGAGATGCCCTGAGGCAGCGTTCCCACAAATTCTTGGGGGAGATCGCGGATCTTCTCGCCGATGCCGAGCATCACGCCTCGCGACCCTTTATTCAGTTCAGGACCGGTATAATCGAGCGTGTCGAGCGAGAGATTGGAGAAGATAAAGAGATCAGTTTCCGGTTTAAAGCGCTCCAACACTATTGTGAGAAGGGCTTTAAAGTTCCGAAGATCGGTAGGCTGGTCGGTGAGCAGCAAGAATTTGGTCAGAGAGAGCTGCCCTTCGCCCAAAATACGGAATGCCGAAACCATGCACTCGCGGTAGTAGCGTTCGCGCACAACAGCCGCTGAGAGGGCATGGAAGCCTGTTTCGCCATAACTCCAAAGGGATTTTACGCTGGGCATCACGACGGGAAAAAGGGGAGAGAGCATCTCTTGCAGATAGTCGCCGATATAGAAATCTTCTTGCTTTGGCTTTCCCACCACTGTGGCAGGGTAGATGGCATCTTTACGATGGAAGAGCGCTTTGCAGTGAAAAACGGGAAAGTCGTGGGCCAAGCTGTAGTAGCCATAGTGGTCGCCAAAAGGTCCTTCAGGTTTACGCAGATGGGGCGGAGATTCACCCACGAGGGCAAATTCGCATTCCGCGAGGATGGGGTGGGGTGAAAAGGAGCTCCGATTCACGGTCAATTTCTCGCCTTGCATCAATCCGGCAATCATGAGCTCAGAGAGATTTTCAGGAAGGGGAGTGATGGCGCTCAAAATCAGCGCGGGAGGCCCTCCGATGAAGATCGTGACAGGTAGTGGCTGGCTTTTTTGTTCTGCCAGATGGTAGTGAAAACCGCCTCCCTTCTGAATCTGAAAGTGGAGTCCTGTCGTCGTTTTGTCATAACGCTGGATCCGATACATGCCGAGGTTAGGAGGGCCGCCACCAGGAGGTTCCGTATAGACAAGGGGGAGAGTAATGAAAGAGCCGCCATCCTCTGGCCAACTCTTGAGCAGAGGCAACATTTCGAGGTTGGGAGGAGAGACAAGCTGCTCCATCACCGGGGCTTGCCGTTGCCTCTTTGTCCCGAGTGAAAAAAGCTGCTTCAGTGTGCCTCTCTGTTGCCAAAGCTCTTTTGGCTTAGGGGGGAAGCTGCGGGTCAGCAGATGGACCAAATTGGCAATAATCTTCTCAGGACGGCCGGGAAATGCCAACTCCACCCGCTTTTTAGAGCCAAAGAGGTTGGTGACGATGGGGAAGGAGGAGTTTTTAACGTTGTGAAAGAAGAGGGCGGGACCATCAGCTGCAGCGACACGCCGGTGAATCTCTGCGATTTCCAGATAAGGATCGACCTCCTCATGGATATCGACAACTTCACCTTCAGCACGCAGGCGGCTGATAAAATGGCGCAGGTTGGTCATGTGACATCGCCTGGTTGTGAAACAGGTTGCTTAAAGTGCAGGCCCGGAGGGCTGCTTTAAATCTTTTGCCCCTTGGCGCGCATCTCGCGAATGACTATGGCGAGTCCGCGCTTATCGATCGTTCTCATGGCAGCAGGAGTGAGTTTCAGGGTGATAAAACGCTTTTCTTCAGCAAACCAGAACCGTTTTTTGAGAATATTAGGGAGGAAGCGCCGCCGATCTTTACCGACGATATTGAGACCGATCCCCTTCTTCTTCTTGGCAATTCCGCGAATCGTATAGGTCATTCCCACAGCGGGTCTTCTTCCTGTCACTTGGCATTTTTTGGCCATAAAATACTCCTATTCTTCGAGCAAGATACCATAGCAATGTGGCATGTAACTTGCAAGCCCTACTTTTGTGGAAAAGGTGAAAGTCGATTTTGCAGTCATCGGGTCGGGTCCTGCAGGTCAAAAAGGAGCTTTCCAGGCAGCCAAGCTGGGAAAGAGGGTCGCCATCATCGAAAAAGAGGTCGCTCCCGGCGGCTATTGTCTCAATTCGGGGACCATTCCTTCCAAAGCTTTACGAGAGGCGATCATCGACCTCACCCGCTATAATGAAAGAAGTTTTTATGGGTCGAGCTGCCTAACTGAAGTAACTATTGGTGATCTGACCTATCGCTTAAACACAGTTCTGGAGGCAGAGCGGGCCATCCTCCTCCGCCATTTCAAAAAAAACCATATCCTTTTTTTGCAGGGAAGAGCCTCGTTTGAATCTCCCCGTCAGCTCAAAGTGACAGATGATAAGGGAAAGATTCTCTGGATCGTTGACGCCGAAAAAATCTTGATCTCCACAGGTTCTGAGCCGCGCAATCCGCTCCACGTCCCTTTCGACAATGAGGTGATCCTCGATTCGACACGTCTTTTAGAGATCGACCATGTCCCTAAGACAATGCTCGTCTTAGGCGGTGGTGTGATCGGCTCCGAATATGCCAGCTTCTTTGCGACTCTCGGCTGTAAGGTGCAGGTTCTCGATAAGCGGGAGCGACTCCTGCCAGGGCTCGACGCCGAGATCGGAACCCATCTCCAAGTGGGCCTCAAAGAGATTGGCCTCGAGTTCTTGCCTCGAAAAGTGCCCATCCAGATCAGTCGCCTCAATGGAAAGGCCTACGTTGCGTGTCAAGATGGCAGCGACTATACCGCAGAGGTGCTCCTCTATGCTTTGGGCCGTGAGGCGCAAGTGAAAAAAATGGAGATCGAAAAAGCTGAGGTGCATCTCAACGAAAGGGGATTTATCCCTGTCAACGAATATTTCCAGACAAATGTTTCCCACATCTATGCGGCAGGGGATGTGATCGGTTATCCCGCCCTTGCCTCGACCAGCATGGAACAAGGGAGACTCGCCGCACGCCATGCGTTTGGCGCAGAGAGCCACCTCTTTCCCACCTTTTTTCCGATTGGGATTTACACCATTCCTGAAATCTCCTGCTGCGGCTATACTGAAGAGGAATTGCAGACGAAAGGTATCTGCTATGAGGTGGGACGGGCCTACTATTATGAGATCGCCAGATCGCATATCTCAGGGAGTAGCCATTTAGGCCTTTTTAAAATCCTCTTTGATCAAAAGAGTTTAGAGGTCTTGGGCGTCCATATTTTAGGTCGCAATGCCACTGAGGTGATCCATATCGGACAGGTGGCGATGTCTTTTGGGGCGAAGCTCGACTATTTTGTCGATCAAGTCTTCAACTATCCCACTTTCGCTGAAGGGTACCGCATCGCTGCACTCAATGGCTTGAACAAGATCAAACATGTTTAAAAAAACACTCTTTGCACTCTTACTCGCAGCCCCTATGTATGCCGGGCCAGAAAGAGCCCTCTACTCTAGTCTAGACCCCCATTCTGTGGCAGAAGCACTCGCTTTTTCGGAGCTCTATCCCGATGTAGAGGAGACAGAGCAGGCTAATAAAAGAGTGGCGCAACTCCTCGGAATTCCGTTCCAAGAACCTATCAGAGGGCTCTTTTCCCTGATCAATCGCCTCAAGGGAGGCTCAGAGAATTTTACTGAAGAGGAGATCTGCTGGATCGAAAAGATGGCAGACCATCTTCCCAACCGGAAGTTAAAAGGCTATAGGGCCCTGTCGGAGGCGGAAGTGATCGCCCTACCTTCGGAAGAGATTGACCTTGGCAAAGCGCTGATCTTTTCACAATTAGGAAAAGTGCACGATGCCCTTTTTCAAGCGAGAAGTTATTCCGCCATGCTCGATCTGATGGCTATGCAGATCCTCTCCCACCTTCCTCAAGGAGCGCCGCCGCTCGATAAGATTCACACCACCAACCGCTTTATCTTCGATCAGCTCCATTTTCGCTTTCCTCCCCATTCGGTCTATGCGGAAAATATCGACCTCTACACCTTCCTTCCCTCTGTGATGGACAACCACCTTGGCGTCTGCTTAGGTGTCACTGCACTCTATCTGGCCATAGCCCAAAGGATCGATCTTCCTCTCGAAATCATCACACCACCCGGCCACATCTATGTCCGTTACCGTATCGGAGAGAAGACCATCAATATTGAGACAACAGCGCGCGGCGTTCATATGCCCGATGAAACCTATCTCAGCCTCCACAATCCCACCCTTGAGCAGCGTTCACTGAAAGAGGTGATCGGGATGACCCACATCAACCAGGCCTCTAGCTACCTCCACAAAGGGGACTTTCTAAAAGCCTCTCAAATCTATGAGAAAGCGCTTCCCTACATGCAGGACGACCCCTTTCTCAATGAGCTACTCGGTTATAGCTACCTCTTCACCGACAAAAAAAATGAGGGGGAGAAGCTCCTCAAAGAGGTGGGCAAAGGGACTCACACCATTGCTGAGGACTATCTTGCCGGAAAAGTAGATCTCGATGGCATTCGGACAGTCTTTCTTCTCGTCGATGAGACGCGCGAATCGCTTCTGAAAAAGCAGAAGGAATTAGAAAGTGCCGTCGAGAAATATCCCGCTTTCCGCGACGGTCTCCACCAACTGGCTACCACCTGGATTCAACTCAATCGAGGCAGAGAAGCAGTCGACTGTCTCACCCGTTACTTTGCCCTTGACCCCGATGATGCGGTCATCAACTACTACTTAGCTGCCCTCCATGGCGAGCGGCATGACTTCAAAAAGAGCTGGCGCTATCTCAAATGCGCTGAAGAGGCCGTCCAGAAGGATAATTTCTATCCCAAAGCGCTCCGAGAACTCCGTAGGAGCCTCTCTCTTCTATCGCCAGAGTAGGGATTAATGTGCCGGAGCCTCTCTCTTCTATCGCCAGAGTAGGGATTAATGTGCCGGAGCCTCTCTCTTCTTTCGCCTGAGTAGAGGCTAAAAAAGGAGCACCTGAGCGATGATGTCATCCTCCCACGTCAATACCTTTTCATTGAGCAGATTGCGCCCGTAGGTGAACACACTCTTTTCATCAATGCTAACAATGGTCTGTTTAAAATGGTCATGCTGGAGAGAATTGACCTGGAAATGGCTCTTCAATGATTCCTCAATATTTCCATAATTTCGGGCAAAAAGACGGCCTCTTTCGCTCACTTCTGATAGATTCGTCAAAGGTCCTCCATGGTCCGAAAAGACGCTAAAAAAGAGGGCACCTTGAGGATAGCTGTAGGGAAGAAAGACAAAACCTGAAAGGCCACTAGGTTTAATGAGGGAAAGGAAGGAGTGACCTCCTAAAGTTTCTAAAGAAAGGCAACTGGTTGTAAAAAAGTTTGCCATCGAACTTGGGACGGAGGTATCAAAACCCAAACTGAGAGAATCAGCTGCTTTAACTTGTTGGTCTGCTAGGGTGTCTTTGACATATTTTTGCACTATCGCAAGAAGTCGATCCCCTTCTGCAGCTTTTGAATAGGTCCATTCTGTGCAGACGTTCCCTCGATAGAGAACGCCACTTCTAATTGATGGATTGTAGCCTTTTTCGATAAGACCTTTATGTTCAGCTGGATATTGAATTGCTAATTGACTCATCTGTCACTCCTTTTTTTAGGTGGAAGGAGATATTAAATAAAATTTGTTTTTAAAGGAATAGAAAAGGTATTCTTTTTTTTCTTATGACTCAGCCAATCGCACATGGGAGCTGCTGCGTCTGGAATACCCAGACCAAAATCTTGACTGCTGTCGCTTTGGTTGCTCTGACAGCTTTGGTGCTAGGAATCGCTCTTACCATCCTGCAAGAGAGCAATAGCTTTACCATCTCGCTTTCTGCGATTGGGGGCACGACGGCCACATTCTCTGCTCTTTTCCTCGTGGTCATCCATCTGAAAGAGAGGAAAAAAAATGGCATCATCCATCGTCTGAAATTGACTGAATTGCCAAAAGAGGTGAGTGGCAAGCAAACCACTCAAGCGATGTACTCTCTTCATGAAGCGATGAATATTCTGGCCTCAGCAGAACCCGATATAAAAATCATGATTCACAACTGGGAAAAAATCAGTTTTTCTACATCTACAGAGACCAGTTCAAAGCTCTCGACTGAGGAGTTAGGGATCATCCTCGGGATTGGAGGTGCCCGCGAGGTCGAAGCGCTTTTTGCAGAACTGCCCGACGACTTTCAAATGCCAGCAGATCATCAGATTTCCATCAGTCAGGTCAACGCTGTCATCGCTCTTTTTAAGAGCTACCTCCAGAGGGTGGCTCCTCAGCCTCTGGGTTGAGTGCGAGCGGTGGCCCCCCAGCATCTAGGGTGAGTGCGAGCGGTGGCGCCGCAGCCTCCAAGTTGAGTCCGAGAAATTGAATGAGGTTGTCGAATTGAGTCCCGTGGCTTTCTAAAGTCTGCCTGACAATTACAGCAACCTCCCTATCATTTCTGACAATATCAAGCAGATAGCGTTTGTAGACACGGTAGTTTGCTTCTGTGGCCATGACAGGAATTATCTGGGTTAGCATCTCGTGCGCTATCTCTAATTTTTGATCCCGGATGGGTTCATCTTCTAAGAAGGTTTGACAAACCAAAATCCATCTGACACGTACCCACATCTGTAGATCGACTAGGGCAATCGGATCGAAGGTGGGAATGATTGCAAGTGGGTTGAGCACACTTGTGTAGGTCATAATTCTTAAAAAATCTGACTTTTTCTCGGTAAATTCTAAAAGTCGCGACAATGCCAAACTGGTTTCGAGGCGTTGCTTAAGGCTTTCTGTCACCAGATCTTTAGTCAATAGTTCGCCAACTGCATCACATTGAGCCGAACTTAATCCCCCAAATAGGCCCCTAAATTCGTCACTCGTTAAGAAATCCAACTGGGGTATCGTTAAGAAGAGGTATGCCAGTGAGGGGATAAATCGGTTTTGTGCAACCTCACCCATAATAGGACCCATTGTCTCTCTGATCAGGTCGGAGTGAGTGCTCTCCTTAAAAATTTGGAGTGCGAATAGCGCCCCATTTCTACGGCAAGGGGGAGGAGCCTTTCTAACTCCTTCAGCGAGAGAATAGAGCAGAATCAACCAACTGGAATCTTCATTGGAGTTTGCAAAAACGATCCAGTCGAGTTTCCTGATCGTCTCAATCGCTCTGGCCGCTGCGGGGAGAGCTTCAGCAGCTCGATCACTGATCCCAATGATAGCCGGGAGAGCCTTATTGAAAGCAGCAATCGCATTTTTTCCAACGGGACCTTCTTGCTTAACATAGGGCAGATATTTGCCCATAGACTGTAAAGCGCGCAGGACAGCCTTGTCGACAACAGGATCATTCCAGTCAGGTATGCCAAGAGCATGCGTCGCCCACTTAAAGTGAAAGATGAGTAAGGGGTGAGCTATTTCTTTCACAACCCCTTGCGTATAATAAACGACTCTGTCGTGAATATCTATTAAGTGGCCGACTTTCTCAGAAATAATAGGTATCCAACTCACTACTCTATCCATCAAGGCAAAAGTAGCTTCAAAAAAGCGTGAGAGTGTCAGGTTTGGGTTAGGCAATCTTATAATTGGTGGAAATTCACCCTCTTTGCTTTCTGCAGCTGCCCAACTTCCTGTAACAAATGCGCTCCATACCTCCATGATCTTAGAAGGGTGTTCAAATTGACAAAGAGCCTTGATCAAAATAATGACTTGCAAGGGTGTGAGTTCTCTTCTGTGCGCCTGCCAGCTTTTGTCAATCCATGCACGCAGAATAATCAGCTCTTCTTCACCAGCAGGCGTGTAGGGCCTTTCGCAAAAGCATCTAAATAAGATGAGATTATCTTCATGTTGGTATCTACTTTCATAACCGATGGTAGCGATGAGGCTCATAAAATAGAGATGCCCTTTGAAATAGGCCGTATCAGTGGGGACTTTAACAAGAAGAAGGGCTAAACGGGCCGCATTTTGGCCATCGAGCAGGTTCCAGATATCTCCAAGTTCGTCCAAAAATGCATCATCAAAGAAGAGATCGAGCAGGAGAGAAAAGAGCTTGAGCTCTCTTTCAGAAGTTTCTTCCCATGCATGGCTGATGGAGATCTTAAGGCAAAGGGATAACATAGCAAGTCTGTCTGCCGGTCCTACTCTTTTGAAAAAAGTCGGGACAATATTCTTCAGAAATTGCTCGAGAACAGCCATCATCGCTTTTAGACTCAGACATTTCTCTGCTACAGGTAACCAATGAACTCCATCTTCGGGAGGAAAAGTTGCGACAGGATGGGCGCGTAGCCAACAATTCCAAGCGACAGTGAGGAATAGCTCCTGGTGAGGAATGAACTGCAAACAGGCGGTCCACCTCTCATAATCATTTGGGGGAAGTCGCTCGAGGTAGGTTTGGAGATCTTTTGGCGTTGCAAAAGTGAGTGGTTTCACTTTCCTCGTTAAGACGGGTCCTGAGGCCGCAGGAACAGGTCGCCTCGATGGTGGTGCGGCAGCCTCAGATTTTTTTGCCTCGGGAAGGGCTCCACTTTCAAGAAAGTTCCTGAGAACTTGCCGAAGACGCTCTTTTTGTCCTCCTCTTTTATGATCGGCTTGGCACCGTTCGAAAAAGGCTTTTATCGCACCCTGAGCTAAAGAGACTAGATGGGCTAGACTATCCCGTGCCTCCCCATTGCCATCATGCTGGATAGCATGGAGAGTGACTCTTATATAAGTAGAGATCAAGCGTTGCCGTTGTGTTTCGGATAGAGTGGCTGCTGCTTTCCCGAGACCACTTTTAAAACAACGGAAAATGGGCGATTTGAGCGAAAGCTGGCTGATAAATGGTTCTGCGGAGAGTTTCTCTAGCATCTGGATATTGGTTTCCAGAAGAAGAGGCTCTTCACGGATCAGCTCGAAAAGGGTTGCAAACTTATTCCAGAGAGAATCATCACGAGGAGTCCGTTGCAAGGCAGCGGTGAGTGATTCGATCACGGAACTAATCCGTAGATCGCAGCTCGTGATAAAGTAGGGAAGATGTTTGGTGAGGTCATCGATCAGAGGAGAAGAGGCTCCCTGATCTAGAAGTTGGTGATAGAAGAGAAGTAAGTAATCTCTGAGACGGGGGATTTCTTGCGCTGTTGGCTGAAGGCGTGCGATGAGCGGGGTGAGCTCTCGATGGGTGGGAGCGTCAGGAGGAAATCTCCTTTCTACCAGGCGATCGATGAGAGTATGGAGCACTCTCAAGAGGAGGCTACGATCCGTTTGTGGATGGTTGTCAGCACCCGTTTGTCGAAATGTGGCAAAAACGGAGAGGAGCTCTTCGAGGGAAGCTTCATCGCTGGAAAAACGCTCTTCCAAACATTTAACCATCCAGGGGTAGAAGAGCTTGTCCGTACGATGGATCTTCAATTTGGCCAAAATAGGAAGTAGCTTCCCATTTTGGAACAGATGGGGAGCCAGTCGGTTCCATACCTCAGCAAATCTCTTCAGGCGAGTGAGATCGACTCCTCCAACCAATGCACTCTCAGCAATCTGAGTAAGAAGCGCTTTCAACTTCGGTTCATAGCTTGCATGAAATGGTTCTGTTTGCATCTCAGCAAGGCGATCTAGGGATCGATTGATTAGGCGAAATTTTTCTTCTGCAGTTAACTCTTTCGACTCTTCCTTGCAGAGAAAAGCAGTTCTGCTGAGAGCAAAGGGGAGAGAAAAAGGGGGGAGCGTGGCGATCGCATCGAGTAAAAAATTGCACTCCTCTTGCGGTGACGCATGAACTTCGGAAAAAACTTTCCAGACAGGGGAAGCTTTAGGGAGCTGCACAAAGACGCGCGCGATAGCAATACAGCACTCATTTGGTGTAGGCTCGTCGAATGCCAGAAGCTGATCCCGCATCGAAGCAATATGAGGGGATAGATTACTTTCTTGATAAGCAGAGGCCAGCTGGTTTAAGACTCTCTTTAATGATCCTCTGCCCTGCGCTTCCAGGATATAACGGAGTTGAAGGTCATTGGGATGAGCTGGCTTCCAACCACCACGAATGAGAATAAAGAAAAGGGTCTGTGCTGCTTGAGTGTATCTTTTATCTTCGCGCAGCTGATGATAGACCTCGAGTAGGGGAAGAGGAAGATCCCCACGAAACTCTCTTTCTCTCATGATACCTTCATCGATCGGGGCGCAAGCTTCTAAGACTCTAGAAAAGGTATGGACTCCTTCGTCGCCGGCTGCTTGGATCTGGACAACAGAGGCTGTGAGATCTCCTCTCAATACCAGAGAGCCATGGGGAAAGCGGATTTCCACCTCATCCCCTCCATTTCTGTAACATCGAGGGAGTGGTCCTCTACTCGAAAGTCCTGCTTGAAGCAGAGAGGCAACAGCTAAACTCTCCCTCCAAGCAGCTGTTGGGCGCTCACAAGTCTCCTTCACCAAGGCAAGCAGAGGATGATCTATTCTCTCTTCAGTATCCCAAGGAATGGGAGGAAAGAGTTCCCGATCGATCTGGTGAAAGTGTAAGAAATCGGTCAGGTTCCCATAATAGGTCACCAGAGCTTCGCGCGAAGGGGGGAGCTTTGATCGACCAGCTTCCATCGCTAACAGAAGTAGGTTCTGGATGTCACCTGACCTCTTCAATAGTTCAGCCAAAAGGTTCTCTGTATCCTGTCTGCGGTAGACTCCTCCTACTTGAGTCAAGTGAGCTAAATAGTCTCCGAGAGCATGGGCAAGCTCCTCTCCTGAATTCCCGTGAAAACTAGGATCCAACCGATGAATCAATAGGTCATGAAGAGAGGAACTCCCTTGAGAGGGGTGGAGTTGATAGATGAGGTCGGCCTCTTCACATTCAATCCCAATACGAAAATCGTCTAGCTGGAAAGTGGAGAAGCGCATGGGCTCTGAGGAGAAGGTGATCATCAGATCGATTCCATCTGGGAAGTGAAGATGAATTTTTGAGGCTCTTACGGAACCATCACTCGTTTTCTGATAGAAAACCTGAGAGCTTTTTTCAAACTCTTGCATCACCTCTTTCAACGATTGCTGCTTTGCATCGAGATGATTTTGCTCTTGTCTCAACCAGTGGGTGAGTATGCCGGGCGCTTCCTGCAAAGAATGGGTACCAACGGGAAAGGCTTGTACGGCCATAGCGTAGAGCACGAGCGCGTGAAGAATTTGGTGGCTCTGCTCTAAAGGTTTCATAGTGGGTGAATAGCAGGATAGAGCGATGCAACGGGGATTTTCCGTGCAGAAACGCCACATCTCTTCTGTGACAAAGTGGTCGACCATCTCATCACCGACTTGATAACGGAGATTTTTCTCCCAAAAGGGGCGGCCCATTGCCCGATGGCTTCCTTGAACCATCTCGACTCTCCCTTGAATAGGTGACTGGGAAATGTAGGGGATCAAATAGTTGAAAAATTGATGAAGTGACCAGGAAACAGTCCATCCGTTTCCATGAAAAGGTCGAGGTTGTAAGCAGTAGTGACCCAGTCTCTCTAGATCGTTTGCATCAAACAGCAGATTGCTTGGAGCTGTTATTAAATTTCCTTCTGAATCGATGAGATGACGGCGAAGAGCCTCTTCTGCATAACGCACATGAGGGGAAAGCTCTACATTTGGCAGAGGAATCTCTTTCTCTTCCTTATGAGGAGAGTCTCCAGAAGATGTTGAATGGGTGCGCGGTGATGAGTGAGTGGAAGCAACGGATGTGGCTGACACAGTAACTCCATAATTTATTTTTAGCGAGGTAGTGTATCAAAATCGGGAATAAAAGATTATTCTTCAATTATTTTTTTATTGAAATTTAACACTCTCTTATTCAAAATACAATGATGCAAGCGAGTGTCATTTTGAAAAAGGGACGTGAGTGGGCGCTCCTGCAAAGACATCACTGGATCTTTTCTGGGGCCATCGCTAGCTATCCGGAAGGGTATATCGATGGGGAGCTGGTCCCCATTTCCAGTGCAGAGGGAAAGCAGCTCGGGTATGGCTATTTCAATCGCAAGACCTCTCTAGCTGGAAGAGTCGTTGTTTTTGGTGAAAAGGAACTCTGGCCTGCGTTAGAAGCCAATCTTGATGCAGCAATCCAATTGAGAACTTCTCTCTTACATTCCACAGAAACGACAGCTTTTAGACTTATCAATGGCGAAGGGGATGGCTTTCCAGGCCTCATTGTTGATAAATATGGACCCTATCTCGTGGTGCAAACGGGCTCTTTAGGGATGCGCCGCCTGCTTCCCTGGTTGATTGACCAACTGAAAAGTCGTTTGTCTCTCGCAGGCATTTATGACAAATCGTCAAGCGGTTCGCTCAAAGAAGAGGGGATTGAGCCGTGCGAAGGCGTTATCTGGGGGAGCGTGCCCGAAAGAGTAGAGATCCTCGAGGGGGGAATCCGCTATTTTGTCGAGATTGCTAAGGGACAAAAGACAGGTTTCTTTCTCGATCAAAGAGAGATGCGGGCCTGGGTCCAAGAAATGGCTAAGGGAAAAAAGGTACTCAATGCCTTTTCCTATTCAGGAGGATTTACTCTAGCAGCACTCCAAGGCGGGGCCACCCAGGTCGATTCGGTCGATATTTCTGCCTCTGCGATGCAGCTTTGCCGTGATCATGTAGCCCTCAACGGCTTCGATCCAGCGCAACAGGGCTTTTATGAAGAGGATCTCTTCCACTTTTTAGATCGCTCTGAGTCTGCCTACGATCTTCTCATCCTCGATCCCCCCGCTTTTGCCAAGAAAAAGAGAGATATCCCGGCAGCCACGAAAGGTTATAAACGTATTTTTGGGCAAGCGCTGCGCAAGATGCCGTCACATGCACTTCTTCTCGCCTCCTCCTGCTCCTACTACATCACTCCTGCCCATTTCGAGGAGATCCTCCAAATGGCAGCGCGCGAAGCAGGTCGACCCGCCCGCATCCTCGGCCGCCACCGCCTCGCTCTCGACCACCCCGAGAATCTCTTCCATCCTGAAAGCCGCTACCTGAAGAGCCTCCTCATCACCATTTCCTAAATCGCCACTTTTGCTATACTGTTCTGTGTGTAAAAGGAGAGTTTATGCCTGAATTCTCAGAAGCGGCCCAGACTGCCATCCAGGGGGCATTCCAGTTAGCACAATCCCAAAATAATAGCGAAGTTACAGAAAATCACCTGCTCGCTTCTTTCTTGGAAGATCCGCAAGGTTACTTCCAAACGATTCTCAAGGAGATCAAGAGTGATCCGGAGGGTCTCCACCGCGAAGCAGTGGAAGCCATCAAACACCTTCCTACCTTTGCTGAGGGGGGTGGTGAGCCGCAGGCGGGAAGGTCGCTACAGGCCAGAGTCAATGAAGCGCAAGGCTTCGCTAAAGAGATGAAGGACACCTATCTCTCTAGCGATCATTTTTTGCTGAGCTACTGGAAAGGTGGTGGAGAGCCCTTTGCTTCTTGGAAAAAGAGAAGTGGCATCACTTTAAAACAGCTGCAAGAGGTCATTCAAAAAATTAGGGGAGAGAGGCATATGGATTCACCGACTGCTGAATCGACCATGAAGAGCTTAGAGAAATATTGTAAGAACTACACCCAGCTCGCAAAGGCGGGTAAGCTCGATCCTGTGATCGGGAGAGATGAGGAGATCCGCCGGACCATGCAGGTCTTGAGCCGTCGGACGAAAAACAACCCGATGCTGATCGGTGAGCCAGGTGTCGGTAAAACAGCCATCGCTGAAGGGTTAGCGCAACGGATCATTCAAGGCGATGTACCCGACTCTTTAAAAAATAAAGAGCTTGTCGCTCTCGATATGGGTAGTCTCATTGCCGGCACTAAGTTCCGGGGGGAGTTTGAAGAGCGTCTCAAAAGTATTCTCCAGGAGATTGAAAAGAGCGATGGAATGATCATCCTGTTTATTGATGAGGTGCATACTCTGGTGGGTGCAGGTGCTGCTGAGGGCTCAATGGATGCCGCCAACTTGCTGAAACCGGCCTTAGCTCGAGGCACTCTCCACTGTATCGGTGCGACGACATTGAATGAATATCAAAAGTACATTGAAAAAGATGCGGCGCTCGAGCGTCGTTTCCAGCCCGTCTATATCGCAGAGCCCAGTTTAGAGGATACGATCGCCATTTTGCGCGGCTTGAAGGAGCGTTATGAGATCTACCATGGGGTGCGTATTACTGAGGGCGCTATCCATGCAGCTGTCATGCTCTCCAACCGTTATATCTCCGACCGCTTCTTGCCCGATAAAGCGATCGACCTCATCGATGAGGCGGCCAGCTTGATCCGGATGCAGTTGGGCTCTCGCCCTCTTCCCATCGACCTCAAGGAGCGCGAGCTCGCCTCGATGATCATCAAGCAAGAGGCGCTCAAGCATGAGGATTCGCCATCTGCGAAAGCTGAGCTCAAAACGCTCGAGAAAAAGATTGCTGATCTCAAAGAGGAGCTCTCCGTTCTGAAACAGCGCTGGGAGAGTGAAAAGAGGGTTCTGACAGCATTGAAAGAAAAGAAAGACCTTTTAGAAAAGCTGCGCTTCCAGGAGGAAGAGGCAGAGAGGGCCTCAGATTATAACAAAGTGGCAGAGCTGCGCTACGCGAAGATCCCAGCTCTCCAAAAAGAGATCGACGATCTGAGCAATCAACTGAATCAAAAAGAGGGGCGCCTCTTACAAGAGGAGGTTGATGAGAATCTTATTGCTCAAATCGTCGCTAAATGGACAGGTATTCCGGTTCAAAAGATGTTGGAAGGGGAGTCAGGCAAACTACTTCATCTTGAAGAGACACTTGAGAAGAGAGTCGTTGGACAGCCCTTTGCTGTTAAGGCTGTCAGTGATGCCATTCGGGCCTCACGCGCAGGCCTCAATGATCCCAACCGTCCCATCGGTGTCTTCCTCTTTTTAGGTCCCACAGGGGTTGGAAAGACCGAGCTTGCCAAGGCTTTGGCCGAACAACTCTTCAATAAAGAAGATGCGATGATCCGTCTCGATATGTCGGAATATATGGAGAAACATACCGTCTCAAAGCTGATCGGCTCTCCACCCGGTTATGTCGGCTATGAAGAGGGGGGGCAGCTCTCTGAAGCGCTCCGCCGTCGTCCCTATGCTGTCGTTCTTCTCGACGAAATTGAAAAAGCGCACCATGATGTCTTCAATATTCTCCTTCAGATTTTCGATGAGGGGCGGCTCACCGATAGTAAAGGGCGTCGTGTCAACTGCCGCAATGCCCTCTTCATCATGACCTCCAATCTCGGTTCACAGCAGCTCATCGAAGCGCTAGAAAAACAGTACGGCAATCTCACCAAAGAGCAGATTCTCACCATCGTCGAACCGGTCCTGACTCAACATTTCCGCCCCGAATTTCTTAACCGCCTCGATGAAATTTTGCCCTTCCTGCCCCTTCAAGAGCGCGATATGGAGAAAATTGTCGCTATCCAGATGCGTTCTGTCGTGGCCCGCCTGCGTGACCGCGCCATTACCCTTACCTGGGATGAAGCAGTCACCGGACATCTTGCCAAAGAGGGCTACGACCCCGCCTTCGGCGCCCGCCCCCTCAAGCGGCTCATCCAGCATACTGTGGTCGGCATGCTCTCAAGGGCTATCCTGGAAGGTAAAATTTTACCCAACACCACAATCAAACTTTATATGAAGGATTCAGAGATCAAATTCCTTTCTAACCCTTTAATCTAGGCAGCCCTATGGCAGTATCACCTGTAGCTTCTTCTGGTTCCCTTGAAGCGATTACCATTGATCATCTCGTAGATGATTCTCTCATCTCGATTTTTAAAGAGCTCGTTCTCTCAAAGATGGGCGAATATGGGCGACTCTCGCTCGTCTGTAGACGGTGGCACGCTATCACTAAACATTCGACGATTGGAAGAGCGCTCCTTAGTCAAGCAGGCCTCCCTTTTCCTAGTAAATGGGAAAATGATTGGCCCCTGGCTTACCGTGTGGCTATCGGAGCTGTCTTTCGCCATCGTGAGGGAATGCAAACACATAGAGCCCCATTTCCCGATACGATCGATATCAGTAAAGGAAGGGTCGTTTGGGTTGAAGATAGAGGATTTGTCTTCTACAAAGAGCGAGAGTTGATCCTCTATCTCTTCGGTTCTGCTTCTGTTGTGAGTACCAAGATTAAGCGTGTGGAGGGAAACATCTCAGCACTTCATGTTAACGAAGATCTGTTAGTCTGTGCCTGCACGACCGGCAAAGTCTTTGTCTTCGATTTAGACACTCTGCAAGTTCTCTATTCCTACAGACTCAGCGAAAAGCCAGCCACCCAATTTTTTTCTTACGGGGATGGCTGGATTTCCATTGCTGAGGGTGAGATTCAGTTCTGGAACGATAAGACTAAAAAGGGGCAGAGGCTCTACCATGTTAATAACTTTCTTCATAAGAAGTATCAGCTTTTTAATCATCAGCTCTTCTACTTCTCTATCCACCACGGTCCTGGTGAAATTGCAGGAACGATGTTGGTTAAACCTTGTTTTTATGCATTGAATCTTCTTGCCCTAGAAAAAGGTCCCTCTGTCATTGAAGGAAAAGAGGGATGGGATCTCGCTCTCGTGGGTTGGGGACCCAGGATTGGATTTTATGAGTCGACACTGCAATCCACAATGAGCAATTTCTTCTCTTACACACTCAACCCCGAACATCGCTACGAAGGAGGGACTCCTTTCAATCTAGGAAACATTGGCCATGGCATTCGCTACCCGAGCTACATTTTTAGAGGGGAGACCGCTTTTGTCATCACCGACGGTTTGTCTAAAGATGAGACAGCCCCTTCCTCCTTTTATGAAGAAGATGTCCAGGAATTAAATCGGAATAGCGATTGTATCCAGCTCATCGATTTCATGCATGGCGGCCTCGACCTACGCCTCTTCGTTCACTCGGGTATCGGCAGAGACAGCTCAGGCCACTATGTCGCCACCGTCATGGAGAATCGCCTTCTCTACTTCCTCCAGGATAGCCATGAGGTTGAGATTCTCGAATTTCCTCTCCACCCAGAGCCTGAGCCTGTCGCAAAGCCCCCGCCTCATAAGAAATTCAAGAAAGAGCCCCCTAGCTCCCAATCAAGCTGAGTTATGTTTCCAGCAAGATATAAAGGGATGCGATAAACTCCCGACTTCGCCATGACAAATCAATTCCTGCACCACAAAATTTTCAGCAAAATAGCCCTTATAGGAGCCATAATCGTAAGCTAGAATCTGTTCAGGCTCTAATCTGCTGAGAGCGCCCAATAGCCCCACATCAGAGATGAATAATTTGAAAGCATTATCTTTAGAATAGGCAGCAAAAGGAAGTTGTCCTGATTCTGTGATACAGACCTTGATAATAAGACCTACTGCATTCAGCCAATCGATGACACCAATGAGCCGATCAAAATGACATTTATTCCCAATGGCCTTATAAGCCTCTGTAAAATTCTATAAATCCTTAATTTTGGTATGATTATTGTAATTAATGAAAGATGCGACTATAATTACTACATAAAAAGGAAAATAACTATGTCTGTTCAGCCCATACAAAATCAAGCGCCTGTTGCAATCTCTCCAATCAAGTCGCTAGTCGATGATTGTCTTTTGACTATTTTTTGCAAGGTCATTAAGAATGATATGGCAAGCTTTGGGGCAGTTGCGCTGGTATGCCGGCACTGGAGCAATCAGATTGATCGCCTTGAGATTGGGGTGCTGGTTTTTGATCTCGCTGGATTGGTTTTCCCAAAGAGTCTTACAACCTCTTGGCAACACCAGTTCAAGCTTTCAATAGGCTACTTTTTCGATCCCAAAAGGAAGCCTGACGTCACTCAAGTCGACTATTCTTCTGATATTGATGTCAAAAAAGGAGGGATCGCTTGGATTGGGGATAAAGGTTTCATCCATTTTCTCAATCAACACTTTCGAGTTTGTCTTTTTGAAAGCCCGATGCAAAGCACTTTGAGCACCACGGATTTCCCTATTATCTCCTTTTTGACTCATGAAGGTTGCCTGATCGCAGGATTGTCTAATGGAGCGATCACCGTCTGTAAAATGGAAGATATTTCTCCTTTGCTCAGCTACACCATGCACCAAAACGGGGTTGAAGAATTATTCCCTTTTAGACAGGGCTTGCTTTCTGTTTCTTCCGATCGAGTCGTTCTGAGCGATCTTAAAAGAAAAGAGTCGTCAGTAGTATGCCAATTTGATCCTCCATTAGCAGTAGAGCATCACTTCTCCTTTTTTAATCATCAGCTCTTTCTGACTCGTATGCAACGCAAATACGTGCAAGGCACTCCTTTCTTTAAATCGGAGTTTACGACAGAAGCTTTGAATCTCAACCAGATTGAAAAGGGTTGGGTCAGGGTTCTTCAAAATCCAGATGCGGCACTATTTGCTAATAATATTTGTGGTTGGGGGCCTTTCATCGGCTTTTTCGGCGGAGAAGGTGCTCTTTATTGGAGCCATTCCAGAATCAACTCAGAACATGACTACGAAGAGCAATCACCATCCCTATATTGTTATTTTGAAGAGGACGAGCGAGACCCTCAACCCGTTTTCCGAGGAAATGCGCTTTTTGTCATTAAGGCAGATGTAGTGGAGCTCCATAGTTTGAGAGATAATAAAAGCCTGGTTCAACATTATGAACCTGCCTCTATTGCTCAAAACAGTAAGGGACCAATCGGCACAGTGATGGGAAACCGCTTTATCTATTTTAAAGAGCAGGAGCACAAGCTGGTCACTCTCGAATTCCCCATTCCATTAGAAGAAGGTCTGCCTGAACAACCCTCCAAGAAAAGAAGATATAAACCTGAACAAGGCTGATCATCTTTTCGCTATCAGGCTGATCATCTTTTCACGTAGGGGGATGTCGGAGACGATTTTTTCGACAGAGGGTTTGAAGCGGTAGGTCCAGTTGGTGTCGAGGACCTTGCCGGGGATATTGATCCGTTCGTTGTGGGGGTTTTGGGAGACCATATCGGGGAAGAGAGCGAGATATTCTTGGAGAAGGTTGATGTGCAGGAGGCTGTTGGAGTGGTGAGAGTCTCTGAGGATCTCTTCCTGTTGGAGGGGGGAAAGGAAGGGTTCATAGGGCCAGCCTTTGAATTCTGCAAAGAGCTTGGCCTCTTTGGGGAAGTGGCGCCACCAGAGCTGAAGGGTGTCGGAATCGTGCGTAGAGACAGTCGTCATGGTCATCGGCTGGTATTCGTTGATAGGGATGAAACCGCCATCTTGCTCCCAGCGCCTTTCCCAGCGCATCACCTTGGTGCCGCAGATCCCGAGGCTATAGAGACACTCTTTCACTTCAGTGGGGACTAAACCGAGGTCTTCGCCTATCGGAAGAATGGGAGCGGATTTGAGCATCATCTCCATCAGTTTGCGCCCATGAGGAATCCACTGACTTTTTTCGGTGGGGATGAAAAAACCCTCTGTTGGTGGCTTTCCAGGGCCTATCGCCCACATGCGGAAAAAGCCGACCACATGGTCAATGCGATAGAGATGGTAGAGATGAGAGGCGAGCTCGAGTCTCGTTTTCCACCAGCTGTAGTCCTGTTTCGCCAACTCTTCCCAATCGTAGATGGGGAAGCCCCAGTATTGGCCTGTGCGTGAATACATGTCGGGTGGGGCGCCAGCAGCAAGATGCATCAGAAAAAAGTGGCGATGGTGCCAGACATCAGCGCTATCGCGACTGATCAAGATGGGAATATCACCTTTCAGGAAGACCCTTTTCGCATTCGCATAGTGTTTGACAGCTTCGAACTGCTGGAAGCAGAGATACTGGACAAAGCTATGAAAGGCACATGCCTGGCGATGCTCTTGCAAAAGCTCTTGATAACTTATTGTGGAGGGTGTTTTCATCGCCGTGGGCCACTCTTCCCAATTCTTCCAGAAATTGGCCTCCTTGAGCGCTTTGAAAAGGGCATAGGGTTCTAGCCATCTCTGGTTACGCAGGAGAAATTGCTGATATTCGGGGCTCTGACTCACTTCTGGATAGACCTTGGAAAAGTAGTCGCGCAAGAGTGCAAACTTAAGCTCCCGCACAATATGGTATTTGACCCTCTGGGTGCGGCTCCAGTAGCGAATCTTGCCAATCTTTTCAGGATAGTCAGGAATGGCATCGATGCCGGGAAGCTCGTGGAGGCTGAGATGGATTGGATTGAGGGCAAAAGCAGATATAGCGCTGTAAGGGCTCGTACCCAGCCCAATATCATTGAGGGGGAGAAGTTGGATGATATCGAACCCGATCTCTTGACACCAATCGATGAGCGGCAAAAGGTCGTAGAATTCTCCAATGCCACCACTTTTTTCGGAATGGAGTGAGGAGAGCGGAAGACAGATCCCGTGGTGGTTACTTACTCCAAATTGCTGCCATTGCTGGCCTGCAGCGGTATTGAGAAGTCTTTCGGTCATCATGGCCGCAACCCATACATGCCGCTGCCACGGGACGATTCGACCACTAACTGGGGAATCTCTCCCCGTTCCAGGGCCCGTTTCCAAATCACGGCATTTTCCCGGAAGAGAAGTAAGAATTGATGCAACTTTTCTCCGCTGAGGTGGGAGAGTTCGAGAAATTGATAGAGGATCAGCGTATCATTCTTTTCGCTAAAGGCGAGAATGCCTCGAGGTTTGTGGGCAATTCCATTCGAGCGCAGTCCCTCAAGAAAAATTTTGTCTCGGTAGCTTCCCGGAGTGATGCGTCCGAGCTGGCTCCCGATCAAAATGCGGTCGGCATTGGTATCGAGATCGATCTGGATGGCCAGTTGATCTTCTCTGTAGGTGATTAAACAGGATTGATGCTGGTCAGGCTGTAGGGGAATGCCCATGTGAGTGCTCAATTCGCGAATTAGCTCTTCAAAAGGATTCATGGGGCTGCCTCGCTATCTTCTTGCCGCTCTTCCAACTCTTCGAGGGTCTGCAAAATGACATTCAAGAGGTCTTGTCGATGCCGTGTCGTCTTATAGAGGCGTGGAGAGAGTCCTCGGATCGCATCGCGGTACTGCATCAGAATAATGATTTTCTCTAAATCATCGAGCAATCCCATTTTTTCTGCCTGTTTCAACAGCTTCATAGCAGAAGGATATTTCTCTTCAACAAGGCGAATAAACTCTTTGGACAGTTTCTCAAACGAGAAGCCCTCGGGATCGGGAAGCCCATACTGCTTGTAGAGCATTTTGATGAGCCCCATTTTGCCTTTAAAATAGAGGTAGACCCAGAGAATCGATTGGAGATTGCGAGTCTCTGTCATCAGTCGCATCAGCTCTGCCATTTGGATTGAGGGGCCTTTAGACTTCATGTCGTAGGCCAACCCTTTCAGCAAAAAAGCTACCACCATTTCTAGCTGCTTGAAGGGATATTGTTTGGAAAGCTCATCGAAGAGGGTGTTATGGTCGCGTGGATTGCCGGTGATATCTCGATAGAGATTACGGAGTTGGGTGGGGCTCTCTCCAAGTCCCTTCTTGTGGTAGGCTTTAGCAGTGGCATCGACATTTCTTCCAGCGATGACCTCCCGCCCGCGCAGCTCATTCAAAAGCTCCCGTGCCCGCCTCACATTGCCCTGTAGATCCCCTGAGGTCTGCTTTTCCAGGTATTCTAAGGCTTCATCGGCAAGAGTGGCATCTTCAAAGGCCTCGGTGACATCGAGAAGAACCTCTTCGGCACTCTGCCCAGAGCGTAAGTTATCCCTCAGCTGACGGAGTCGATTTGCAGGAAGCTCCGGGTTGCGTCGATTATAGCTATGGGCAAGATCTTCTTCTGATTTTTTGCCGACTGCGGTGACCTTCTGCTCTCCTTTCTCAGCAGGTTTTCGGCGATTGTCTAGAGTACGGAAACGGCCGAGACGTGCCTGCTGCCGCTCGACAGCACCCGGGTTGAAGCCCCTTTCTACATCTTCGATAAAGCGATCTTGGGAAGCCACTTGCTGCGCCTCTTCTTGCGCAGCAATTCTTTGACCAGCACGCTGCTCAATCGCTCCCAAATTGACCGGAAGTGGTTCGGTCATGATGATAACCCCCTTAGGAGATTATACTATTATATTTGAATCCTGCCTAGAGGCTGAATACGAATTTCGGGGAGAATTTCTTGATAGGAGACAACGGACACATCAGGGTACTCTGTCTCAATCAGTTTGCGTGCAAATCTACGCACATCGATCGCTGTCAAGAGTACTGGAGGCTGTCCACCTGGTGGAACCGGGGTGATCGTATTGCGCATCGCCTTGAGGATAAGGTTCACAGAATCGGGATCGAGCGCCAAATAGGAGCCAGCCGAGGTCTGTTTGATCGCCCCGCGGATCATCTCTTCGATTTCAGGATCAAGCAGATAGACAGAAAGTGTCGATTGACCCTGGGAGTATTTGTAGCTGATATACCGTTTGAGTGAAGCGCGGACATATTCGGTCAAAAGGACGGTATCTTTTTCGGTCTGGGCCCACTCGCTCAACGCCTCCATAATGGTGCGTAAGTCTTTGATCGAGATCTGCTCCTGAACAAGTCTGCGAAAAATTTCGGTGAGCTTCTGCAAGGGGATCAGACGGGTCACCTCTTTGACCAGATCGGGGAAGGAGCGCTCCATGAACTCGAGCATCGAACGGACCTCTTGGATCCCGATAAATTCTTGCCCAGTTGAACGGAAGAAGTAGGAGAGGTGGAGAATGACTACCTCTAACGGATTCCAGTACTTGATTCCCGCCTTATCGAGAACCTCACGGAAACGGTCTTCGACCCATAAAGAGGGCAATCCTGCTGCATACTTATAGCTGATGTAGGGGAGATTGTAACGCCGGAGATTTTCTTCTGTCTCATTGGTCAGAAGGTAGTTTTCGGGAATCTTCCCGCGGCTGACCGGGACTTCATTGAGAAGAATCGCATATTCGTCATCTTCAAGTGTGGGGGAGTCAGTTCTCACATGAACGCCAGGATAGCGGATCCCTAAGTCTTGGTAGAGAGCTTGGCGCATACGAGGAATCAACTCTTCCACGAGGTTGGGAGCTCCCTTACCACGGCTACGTTTGACCACCTCGGAGAGAGTTTTCCCGACCTCTAAGATTACTGGAAGGGTCAACGTGAAGTCTTCGGCACCACCTTTAATAATGGCATGCCCCTCGATGTCGGTCTCTACGGTCCCAGGCGCACCTGTTGCTGCCAGCTTAGCTGTCTCTTTTTTCCGTTTCCGCCAAAGAGCGAAACCGCTCATTCCTAAAATGAGGGCCAGAATCGTGAAGGTCCAGAGAGGAAATCCTTTAAAAAATCCAATCCCGAAGACGGCAACGGCGGCAATGAGGATGGCTCGCGGCTCGCGGAAGATCTGTGTGGCGATCTCCTTACCGAGATTGGCATCGCGCCGCTCACTCGTCACACGGGTGGTGACAATACCGGCTGTCAAAGCGATGAGGAGGGAGGGAATCTGGGAGACAAGGCCATCGCCGATCGATAGGAGTGTATAGACCCTAGCCGCCTGTCCTAGAGTCATGCGGTGCATCGAGACCCCGATGATCAACCCACCGACGATATTGACGAAGGCGATCACCATCCCAGCGATGACGTCTCCCTTCACGAACTTCATGGCACCATCCATCGCACCATAGAGTTCGCTCTCTTTCTGGATCAGCGCCCGTTTTTCCCTGGCTTGATTGGCATCGATCGAACCGGCTCTCAAGTCGGCATCGATCGCCATCTGCTTACCGGGCATCGCATCCAAACGAAATCTTGCAGCCACCTCAGCGACGCGCTCGGCACCTTTGATCACCACGATAAATTGGACGATGGTGATGATGATAAAGATGACGAGACCGACGATATAGTTGCCTCCGACGACAAAATTACCGAAGGCGGAGATGATATGGCCTGCATAGGCGTTAAGCAGGATCTGTCTCGCTGCTGAGATGCTCACACCCAAGCGGAAAAGCGTGGTTACCAGCAGTAGAGAGGGGAACATGGAGAGATGAACCGCACTCGGAATATAGAGTGCGACCATCAAGATTCCAATCGCAGCGGTCAGATTAAATGTGATGCAGAGGTCGATGATCGGAGGAGGAACCGGCAAGATGATCAGTAGGATCACACCGATGATCCACGCCGCTAAGATCAAATCGCTGGAGCGGTTGATCAGATTGAGGGTCAAATCACCCCCAAAGAGGCGCGAGAGGAACTTTGTGACTTGCGTATTCATCCGTTATTCTTCTGTTTTCAAACTCATGACGTAGAGGAGAATCTCTCCAATCGCATCGTAGGTTTTTTCTGGGACCAAACGGTTTACTTCGCCCTCGTCCAGCAGCTCATGTGCCAGAGGGACGTTGCGCATGATCGGTATATTGTACTTCGTCGCTTCGGTGATAATAGCGGCTGCCCGCTTTTCTGTCCCCATCGCAATAATCCAAGGCGCTTTATACTTTTCAGGTTCATACCCGATTACAACGGCAATATCAACAGGATTTGTAATCACCGCCTTAGCACGCCTGATCTGCGTCGTCCCTTCATCATAGGCGATCTCTTGGGCCAGCTGGCGCCGTTTGCTCTTGATTTCAGGGTTTCCTTCTGTGTCTTTATATTCTTGCTTGACCTCAAACTTTTCCATCTTCATCTCTTTGGCAAAGTTGAAGCGCTGATAGATCAGGTCAATGACGGCAATTAAGATGAAGTAGACGCCGATCCAGATCGCCACTTTGTAGATGATTTTTTTAAAGATTGCGAGGCTGGTAGCGGGAGGAAGGGTAACGGTGGCGACGACCAGCTCGATCTCATCATAGATGGCGAAATAGAGAAGAACTGCGGCACCAAAAATTTTGAAAACAGACTTGATCAGCTCCACGAAGGTTTTCATTTTGAATTTCTGTTTGAGATTTTCGACAGGATTAAACTTTTTAAAATTGGGTTTGAAAACCTCGACTGAGAATGTAGGGCCAATCACGAGAAAGCTGACAAGGATACCGAGCAGTGCCACGACGCCGGCCACAGGCAGCGAGGTGATCAAAATCACATTGATCAGCTTATCTTTGACATAATACTCTGCTGTCTTTGTCAAGTCGGTCTTAGGGGCATGGATAAAAATTTCACTCATATAGCCGACGATATGGTCATACATGAAACTCCCCATATAGAGAGTGATGGCAATGGCAACGATGAAGGTCACTGCAGAAGGAAAATCCTGAGATTTAGCGACCTGCCCCTTCTTCCGCGCATCACGCAGCTTCTTCGGGGTCGCCTTTTCGCTTTTTTCTGCCATACGCCGCAGTATAGCCGATAAACTTCATTTCTGCTATCCTTGACGGCTATGTCTGAACTCGCCTGTGGAATTGTAGGTCTCCCTAATGTGGGGAAGTCCACCCTTTTTAATGCCCTCACCCGAGCAGGCGCCGCCTCCTCTAACTACCCCTTTTGCACCATCGATCCCAATGTGGGTGTCGTCGATGTCCATGACCCCCGTCTCGGTGTCCTCTCTAACCTTTCCGGCAGTGAGAAGATTGTCTATGCGACGATGAAGTTTGTCGATATCGCCGGCCTCGTCAAAGGGGCATCGCAAGGGGAGGGGCTTGGCAACCAGTTCCTCGCTCATATCCGTGAGACCGACGCCATTGTCCATGTCGTCCGCTGTTTTGATAGCTCCGATATCATCCATGTCGAAGGACGGGTTCATCCGATCGCTGACATCGAAACGATCAATCTCGAGCTAGCGCTGGCCGATCTGCAGACAGCCCAAAATATCCTCAGCCGCCTTGAGAAACAGGCCAAAGGGAAAAAAGAGATGCAGCCGATCCTCGAAGCACTCACAAAGGTGCGCGACCATCTCGATAAAAACTTGCCCCTCCGCCTCCTCGATCTCTCCAAAGAAGAAAAGCTGCACCTGAAAAGCTACCCCTTTCTTACTCAGAAAAAAGTCCTCTACACAGCCAATGTCTCCGAAGATGACCTCCCCGCAATGGAGAATGAATATGTCCAGCAGGTCCGAGACTTTGCAGCCCGTGAAGGTAACCAGGTCATCCCCATCTGTGGCAAACTCGAAGCAGAAGTGGCGGAGCTACCCGATGAGGAGCAGCAAGAATTTCTCGCTAGCCTCGGCCTCCACGAGACGGGGCTCAACCGCCTCATCCGCACCTCCTTCAGCATGCTCGGCCTCATCAACTTCCTCACCACCGGCGAGAAAGAGACACGTGCCTGGACCATCCCATTCGGCACACCTGCACCCGAAGCGGCTGGCAAGATCCACACCGACATCCAGCGCGGCTTCATCCGCGCCGAAGTGACCAGTTATGACGACTTCGTCGCTCACAACGGCAAAGCAGGCGCCCGCGAAGCCGGCAAGCTCCGCTCCGAGGGCAAAGAGTACATCGTCAAGGATGGCGACGTCATCGAATTTCTACATAATTAAACAGAAAATTGAGAAGCATGGGCGCTCAAGCTTATTTAGCTTTACGGAGATCGTCGTGTTCAAAAGCGGAGCCAAAAGAAACTGGCACGTCCGCATCATTCAGCTGCAGAGTCTGTTGGCTGAGTAGTGAGACCTCGGCGAAGATAGCCGCTTGGCAATTGGCGCCGTTGGGAGTGGCAGCGGCCCATTGAGGGCCGCGAGCGACCTTCGGCGCCTTTCCCCCGCGCCTGAGACCGAGGCGATAGCCGAGTGTCTCAGCGACGGGCCTAATTTGTCGATTTTTTCCCAGCCTCAAAGCGCCGCACTCCAGGGAGCGCTTCACGCTCAATTGCTTATAGCATAGTTTGAGAAACATCCAAACTTCAGTCTTTGAGCAAAGCTCAAAGCACCAGAAGAGAAAAGCCATTAAAGAAAAAGGGGTGATCAATGACAGTCGTATTGAAGGTCCCTTGAGTTGAAGATGCCCATAGAGAATACGCAACTCAACTTGTGAGCTAAACTGGGCTACTTCCAGATTCTGATTACTAATGCTATTTTGCTTTTCTGAGATCTTCGTGTTCGAAAGCGGAAGCCATTCGATCGATTTCAGATTGCTTGATTTTCAGCTCTTCTGCTTCTTTTTTCCAGAGAGTGGTAGCAGAAGCCACCTCTTTCGTGATTTTTTTTGCATCAGCTGCAGTCAGATCAAAATAGTGGGCCACTTCTATTGCAATATCGAGAGAAGCAGTGGGGTCTCCTAGATCGATGGCTGTTGACAAGACTCTTGGCTTAATATCAATAGGTACAGGATTTAAATCATATGCTGGTGATAACCGCCAACCGCTCAAACCTGCGTAGAGAAAAGCGTGGTTGCGCAAGTGGTCATCGACATTTGAAATCAAAACGTTGTAGACGATACGCCGCCATAGCTCTCTTAAGTCCTCTTGGGGTGAAGCACTCAGTTGCCGGATCACATCAGCGATTTCTAGATAGCTATGGGTTTCATTATCCTTTGCTCCAAGAGCACTCATGGCTGAAAGAAATGGAATACGTTCGTTTTTGAATCGATCGAATCTTCTAGACAACAGAATCTGTCTACGTCCAATCGTTTCAAGACGCCAGTCAGGGACTTTTATACCGGCTTTGCTTGCCAAACGAAGAGCAACTGCTTCCCATAAAATGATATTGATCTCATCATCTTTTCGAGAGAATTTGGCGATCGTTAAGTGCCCATCTTTATCTCTCACAGATGCTTTAGGTCGAGCTCCACCCAATGAAGATCCAGGAGCCAGTAGGAGCTTTAAGTCTTCTTCGGTATCTGTTTCCTGCAAGACATGGTCAGAAGCTTTGAGCAGTTTACTCACCTCAATTAGTGGGGGAATATGCAGTTTATCATAGGTGGTTAAGAAAGGGCCTTGTTCTTCAGTTTTGAAACGGAGAGCCCCAAGCCTTGCCTCATCATCGACCATCAATAGAAAATCCACTTCTTTTAAAGTTCGAGGCGTTCGTTTTTCATGCGCTGCATTTTTTCGTTCATAGCGTCGCATCAGTAACCTGCCCCACCGATCTGGAGCTGAGTCATCAATGGCGCCAAATAGCGGTTTATCAAGAGGAGCGTGAAAAGAACCTTTGACCAATTTTAAAGCGGGATCTAGGGAAAATCGTTTGGGATGGTTCAACCAGTCATGGTCATACTCAAAGGTCATACTCTGGCGGCCATTGCGGTAGCGACTCCACAGCCTGCCCACTTTAATTGGTATGCCCAGAAGATCGACATAAACCCAGATGAGCTTGTCCATTTACTTCATTCCTTTGGGATGCGGATACGCTTGGGTAGTTTTTCAGCTTCTAGTAAGGAGCCTAACTCATCGGAACCAGGTTCAGCTAAATCAGCAAGCCGATCAACTAATCCCAAAACGAACAAAACTTTCGCGTAAGCCCCTATGGATACACCTTCATCCCCCTTTTCGATTTTGCTCAGAGTGGTTCGGCTAATAGAAGCGCGTTCAGCTGCCAGTTCCATTGGGATCCGCCGCCGTTTTCTTGCATACTGTATATCTCCACCTAGCTTTTTAAGGGCTCTTTTAGCGGGAATGGGAATTTTAATGTCCATAACTCTACTCCATATACAGCTTATTGTACACAATTATGAACATTATTTTCAAATAGCTCTAACTGCTAGTGGTCAATAGAGGATAAGCTAAATGGGGGTGGAGCTCCTCGGGGTAGAGCGGGAGCGGGAGGCCGGTGAGGTGGCATTGGGGTGCGGGGATAAGCTGAACGAGCTGCTGGAGGTGGAGTATCTGGTGGTGAATCAGGGGGAGGAGGATCAGAGAGTAGGGCTAGTAAAGCTTCGCTTGATGGCGAAGCTTCGGCACTAGATGAATGGCTTCTCTGCTTGCAACTCTGGATAACGAAAGTGGTCATATTGATGATAATCCAGGCGATAGCGCCCCCTTGGATACCTATAATCACTGTTGGAGGGAGGAAGTTATAACCGAAATAGCTGAGAGAGGCTGCAACTGTAGCCAATAGGACGAGTATGACACTCTCTATAGCAAGAACAACCGCCTCTTTCTGAGTAATTTGCTGAGTGTTTGCTAATTCATTTTCTTGAGCTGAGCGCATGCACGAGATAAGCGAATAGACCATAAAGCCTCGAAGGTAAAATAGCAGTTTTAGAAGACTGAAAATTAAATATCAAGGGCGATCTAAGAAAGCCTTTTCGGCAGCACTTTGGCCGCTCCATGCTTTCAGTTTAGCTAAAGAGAGATTCAAATTGGATGTCAGTTAAAGGGCGGTAGACCTCTTCCATCATCACCTTAAGCTCTTCACCCTGGCTTTTGATTTTAGGCATATCTAAGCTACTTGCTTGGCTTGCTTCCTTAAGCTCTCTAAGTTTTTGAGTGAGCTTTTGAATCTGTTGATCATTCAACACTCTTTCAATAAGATCCCTTTTATTTTGTGGGAGCGTCTTGTAGGTTTCTATTTTGAATGCTAAAAGATTGTAAGTTTTGCCATATTTTTTAAACTCACAGGCTTCTTTTACGCGCTTTTCCTTCTCTTCCTTGGCATCTTTAGCCTCCTTGACTGCTACAGAACCATCTTTTTTGACTGGTCCTGCTGCATCAAGGGCTTTATCTAATTCGTCGAGACGATTGATGGCAGTTGCAATTCTATTGTTGAGGATCTCTTTGCTAAGTCCCGCGACAAAAACATAGTTATCTAGGGCTTCCAGATAAATAAGATGGTCTTCGGGCACATCCTCGAAGGACTTTAGAACTGAAGATTCGTCATATTCTAGACGGACATCAATCGATTCCCGGTATGTTCTTCGGTTTCTGCGGTCATTCTGATTGAAATTTTGATATTCTTCAAAACGTTGTTTGGAAATAGCGTTAGCACCTTTCATTTTTGTATAGTGGAGGCTTAAAAACGTGGGATTGGAAGCAAAGATAGGAAGCGGTGGGCAGGATGGATCTACTCCTGTAACTCTTACTTTACTCTCATGCTTCGTCAAAGCGTCTACTAAGGCACCTGTAATTTGAGGTACCGCACTTTCACCGGCATCACCCTCCACATGCTTTAAGGGTGTGCCAGCCTTCATTTCGCTCACTACGCCTCCTTTCTTTGCTCTTCCTTTAGGGGCTGTGGCTGACGGAAGAGTTCCTGATGGTGGAAGAGCTCCTGTTGGTGGAGGAGGAGGTGGTGGGGCCAAAGAAGGTCCCCTTGGTGGAATAACTGGAGGTGCACTTGGCTGAGGGCCTCTTGGGGAGGGCTTTTTTCCGACAGGTGAGGGTAGAGGTCTGGGTCCTGTGGCTGTTGGAGGAGCGGCTGGTGCTGGTTTGGGACTTTCTGTGGGGGCTGGAGGTTTAAACAGATCTGCAAGGACTGCCCCAGCTGCTGCCCCACGGGCTCTATTAAATCTAGGGAATAGACGGAAACGTTCTATCGCCTCTTTCTCTTCTTCGGTTGGCTCCTCAGCTGTTGCAGGAGGCTTAGTTTCTGTAGACGCAGTTCCACTTTCAGATTCACTGGCTTCATCAGCGGCGGCGGAGAGGCTTGCGTTTGACACGTGCACAGCTTTTTTACAGTTTCGCAGGAGAGCGAAGCTGATAGTAGACAAGATCCAAATACCAGATAGAGCGATCATGGTGATCGAGACTTGGAAAGGAATCTGGTTTAAAAAGGGGAGGGAGTGGAAAATGCCCTGATGGCTTGCTAATGCTAAGAAGCCGGTGACTAGGATGATCGCGGCAATGGCCAACTCCGTCACTAAGGCAGCGATCGCCTTAGGAGGGTTTTTTGGCTCCAGTTGCTCACCGTTTCGGCATGCTTGGCGACCATAGACAACAGAATAAACCATAAGAGACTCCAGTTTCTTATAAAGAATAGATCAACTTCTCTTATTTTTCAAGAGAAGCTGATTAGAAAGAAAAGCTTTTTATGGAGGAAGATCCTTACTTGGCAAAAAAACGGAGAAAAGCTGCCTTATTCAAGTTATAAAGTCTTTCAGCAAAGTCTTTAGCTCTTGTCAGGCGAATTGTGATATTATACGCAGCATACGCAGCTGTAGGATCTTTGAGTTCTCCAGCATACACAACGGCTAATGCTACAATATTTGTCTCTTCCTTATCCCAATCAATAGGTGGGAAAGTCGGTGGCACTGTAAACTCTTTTTTCTCAATGTCAGTGAGCATGCGCATCTGTGCCAAGTCAATTTTTTTCCCCTCTTTCATCAGGATTCTTAGCCTAGCAACTTCTTCAGCAGGAGTGGCAGTTCCCCTTGCACTGAGATCAGCAACTACTGTGGACAGTGGAACTTCAACCGTGCTAGCTATGGATGGTGTGGGCACAGCTGTTGACGCTGGGGGAGCGGCGCTAGCGACAGCAGGGGCTGGTGCGGTTGTTGAGGCTGGGGGAGCAGCGCTGGTTATGAATGGTGTTTCTGGACTGCCTAAAGGGGTCCAATTCACCCTATGGGTAACACTTTGATTCACCCACATAGGTAACACTTTCTAAAAAAAAATCGCTATCATGCCTGGCTCAGGAGGTTCTGATGGCGTGGAGGTGTTGTAAAGTGGAAGAGCAAAGACAACTGTTTATCCAGGAGTTTATCAAAGGCGAAGATTCAGTATCAAAGCTTTGTAAAAAATATCACATCAGTCGTAAGACTGCATACAAATGGTATCTGCGATTTCAGTTAATGGGAGAGGAAGGTCTTAAGGATCTGTCTAGAGCTCGTCATGCTCCTAGTATACTCTATTCAGATGCACAAATTGATCTTGCAATTGATTATAAACGGCAGCATCTGACGTGGGGACCTAAAAAGATCTTAGTCAAGCTAAGAGAAAAATATCCAGATCAAGAGTGGCCATCTGCAACAAGGTTGTATGAGATCTTTAAAGACTACCATCTTGTGACCAAGAAGAGAATAAAAGGACGTATGCCAGCTACAGCACCACTGGGAGATGTAAAGAGCTGTAATGACACGTGGGCCGTTGATTTGAAAGGATGGTTTTTGACAGCAGATGGGGATAAATGTGAGCCACTAACGATCACTGATTGCTTCTCAAGATATCTTATACGTTGTACGCACCTCAGAAAGCATACCGTAGACTACGTATGGCCAATTTTGGATAGTGCATTTCGAGAATATGGCCTTCCCAATCGATTGCGATCGGATAATGGACCACCCTTTGGATGTATAGGGGCAGGGAGGCTGACACGCCTTTCAGTAAATTTGATAAAAGCTGGGGTAATTCCAGAATGGATAAGACCGGGACATCCTGAAGAAAATGGTCAGCATGAGCGATTTCATTTGACCCTTCAACAAGAAGTGGCAAGCCCACCTAAAATGACTTTGGCTTTGCAGCTCCAATCGATCAATCAATTTCATGAAGAGTATAATTTTGAAAGACCTCACGAAGCATTGAATATGAAAACCCCAGCTAGTTGTTATCAGCCTTCTCTTAAAGCTTGGGATGGGATATTGCGATCACCTGAATATGATACACAAAAAACAAAGGTGAGAAAAGTATGTCAAAGTGGTTGCATATGGTTGAACCAAAAAGAGTTTTATATTGGGCAAGCCTTAATTGGTGAATATGTAGGGCTGAAAAAAAATGCCGAAGAAGTAACAGAGGTCTATTATGGACCCATTTATCTAGGAACACTTGACCTTAGGCAAGGCTTAAAGAAACCAAAGATGAAAAAAAGAAGGTCTTAGGGGGAATAACTTCCGCCCTCGGCAGTGGGCTAAAGCCCACTGCCTTAGTTGGACTTTGAAGCTTGTTATTTAAAATTGATATGAGGGGGAGGCCCCCTCAAACTTCCCCCCTGGGTAGGTGGAATAATTAACCAAAAGTGTTACCTATGTGGGTGAATCATTTGTTACCTATGTGACCGATTGAACCAAGGGGGGGATGTGCGTTCTTTACAATTCTTGATGGCGAAGGAGACCATATTGAGAGCGATCCAGGCGATAGCACCGCCCTGCATCACAAGAGCTGTTGTTGAGGAGATGTAGCCAAAAAAGGCGAGAGAGCCTGCGGCAGCCAAAAGAACGGCCAAAACGGCTTCTGTCACGAGAGCCGCCACCTCTTTTTTAGGAGTTTTTTCTGCGGGTGCAGCTGTTGATGGAATGCAACTTAAAATGGAATACACCATGGTTCTCCTCGTTATTTAGATAAACAATTTTAAAATGGAGGGAACTTAAAATCAAGACTCATTTGGATATCTATGGCGATCTGTTTTTGTAGATCGGTAATGCTTTCAAATTTTCTTTCACTTCTGAGAAATTTTTTGAAACGGACTTCGAGTGGCTGATTGTAGAGGTTGCGTTGCTGATTGATGAGATGGACTTCGAGGCAGGGAGGGCGATCGGTGTGGAGCGTGGGTGCTTTTCCTAGATTGGCGATGGCGGGGCAACTTTTGCCGTCGATGAGGGCATCTACCGCATAGACGCCTAATGGGGGCAGGATCAGATTGGCTACAGGGATGTTGGCGGTGGGAAAGCCGAGTGAGGCTCCCTTTCCGTGGCCAGGTTGGACGGTTCCTAGAATGGAGTAGGGGCGGCCTAATAGGCGGGAAGCGAGGGTGAGATCTCCCTCTTGAATGGCCTTGCGGATGAGGGTGCTGGAGATGACTTGGCCATCGATGGAAAAGGGGGGGAGATATTCGAGAGAAAAAGCGAGCTCTCCGCACAGTTTGCGGAGGTTGGTCTCGCGATCAGAGCCGACCATCGCATCGTGGCCGAGTATTAAGTGGGTGAAGGGGATGTCACGCTTCAGTTGGGATAAAAAGACTTTAGCGGTCTGTTCTGAGAAGGGTTTTGTAAAGGGAATGACGACCGCCTGATCGATGCCCGCCTCTTGGAGGAGCGCTAGACGGTGGGGGAGTGTTGTCAATAAGGAGAGCGGGGAGCCGCGTAAAATCTCTTGAGGATGGTTGGAGAAGGTGAAAACGACGGTGTGCGCTGCCGCTTGTTTGAGCCGATGAATCACTGCTTGATGGCCCAGATGAACACCATCGAAGTTACCGATCGTTAAAGCGATGGGGCTCTTAGTGGGAATGAACTGCTCAGTAGTTTCGTGTATCTTCATAACTGAGAAGATAGGGGGTGATGTCGAAGTCGGCTCTTTCGAGTAAGTTCCCATCGATGCACGCTTCGAGGGAGAAGAGGCCGCTGCGGGTGCGGTTCAACTCAGAAAGGTGGCCACCGCAACCGAGAAGCTGCCCCATTTCATGGGCGAGGCTGCGGATATAGGTCCCCTTGCTGCATGCTACGCGTAAAGCGAGTGTGGGGTAAGTGTAGGCAAGGATCTGGGTGGTAAGGCAGACTTTGGCGGGCGCCCTTTCAATCTCTTTGCCTTTGCGGGCGAGCTCGTAGAGCTTTTTGCCGCGCACCTTTTTTGCCGAATACATCGGCGGCACCTGCTCAATCTCTCCTTGGAATTTGGCGACCACCTGCTCAATCTCTTCGAGCGTGGGGATCTTTTTGGAGCTGGCGACCACCTTCCCATCACAATCATAGGTGTCAGTCGTGACACCTAACGAAACGGTGGCTAAATATTCCTTGTCTTGGAGAAGTAGAGAGGAGGATAAGCGGGTATAGCTGCGCCCAATCAGCAGGACCATGACCCCCGTTGCAAAGGGATCTAGCGTGCCCGCATGCCCAATCTTTTTGATGCCTGTCAATTTTCGGAGCGCGCGGATCAGGCTGAAAGAGGTGCAGCCTTGCGGTTTGTTGATGAGCAGAATGCCCTCTTTCAGTTCGGTCGCGAGGGTAGGTCCACTATTCACGGCTCTCTCGCTCCTTTTCAATCTCTTGGATGAGGGCATCGATCCGCATCTGCTTATCGACGGTATTATCCAAGACAAAGGTGAGTTCAGGGAAGTAGCGCATCCGCACCTCTTTCGAGGCTTGGACCCCGATAAAGCCGGCGGCTGACTGGAGGGCAAGGAGTGCCTCTTCTTTGACCTTTTCATCGCCAATGACGCTGACATAGACTTTGGCATAGTGAAGGTCAGTTGTGATATCGACATGAGTGATCGTGACGAGGCGCGGGAGATGAGGATTTTTCACCTCTTTCCGGATCACCTCGGAGATGATCTCCTTAAGGAGTGAGTTGATTCGCTCTGTTCTTCGTGTCATAGCCGATTAGAGCTCTTGGGTGATGTAGATAATTTCGTAGGCCTGAATCGTGTCGCCTTCGCGTACATCGTTATTGCCCTCGAGCACGATCCCGCATTCAAAACCCTTCTTCACCTCTTTGACATCCTCTTTGACCCGTTTGAGAGAACTGATATGACCTCTCCAAACGACCTGGCCCTCACGCACTAAACGGACACGGTTGTTTCTAGTGATAGTGCCTTCTGTGACAATGCAACCGGCAATCACTCCTAGTTGCGAAGCTTTGAAGGTCGCTTTCACTTCGGCAGCCCCTGCCTCTTTTTCCTCTTCTAGCTTGTCGAGCAGCCCCTGCATCAGCTTCTTCACCTCATCGACAGCATGATAGATGATGTCAAATTGACGGACTTTCACTCCCAATTCTTTGATGAGCGACTCCGCATGGCTTTCGATCGCTGTGTGGAAGCCGATGATGACGGCATTAGAGGCGGCAGCGAGCTGGACATCTGATTCAGAGATTTCGCCTATCCCTAAGTTGATCACATCGACAGAAGCTTTGTCTGAGTGAATTTTGAGAATCGACGTCCTCAGCGCCTCCACAGAGCCCTGCACGTCAGCGCGGAGAATAAGCTTGAGAACTTTTTTCTCAGCTCCTTTTTGCAAGAGCGAATCGAGAGCAGGCGCTTTTTTCTGCTGCAAGGCTACCCTTTCACGACCCACTTCGCGCGTTTCGACGATGTCGCGCGCCTCTTTTTCTGAAGCGACCACAATGAAGGGGTCGCCCGCTTTGGGGATACCGGAAAGGCCAGTTATCTCAATCGGTGTCGAAGGCCCTGCCATTTTGAGTAGCTTTCCATGCTCATCGTGCATCGTCTTGACCCGTCCCCAGTGACGTTCAAAAACGATGGCGTCACCGAGATGGAGTGTGCCGTTCTGGACGAGAACGCGGGCGACTGAGCCCAAACCTTTATGGAGCTCCGATTCTAAAACGGTCCCACGGGCACGCATCTGGGGGTTAGCTTTCAGCTCCAACACCTCCGATTGCAGAGCCAACATCTCGAGCAGTTGGGGAATCCCTTCGCCCGTGACTGCAGAGGTGTTGATTGTGATCGTTTGCCCTCCCCAGACTTCGGGCAAGAGCTCCCGCTCGGAGAGTTCGCGGTAGACAGTCTCTGCATTGAAGTTGGGCTTGTCCGATTTGTTGATGGCAACGACGATCGTCACGCCCGCCTGTTTCGCATGTTCTAACGCTTCATTGGTCTGCTCGCGGATCCCTTCATCGCCGGCGACAACAAGGACCACGATATCGGTCACTTCTGCGCCGCGCGCCCGCATGGCTGAAAAGGCCTCATGGCCTGGGGTGTCGAGAATGGTGATATCCCCCACATCTGTTTTGCAGCGGAAAGCGCCGATATGTTGAGTGATAGCGCCCGCTTCACCCGCAGCGACATTGGTTTTGCGGATCGAATCGATCAAGCTGGTTTTACCATGGTCGACGTGGCCCATAAAGGCGACGACAGGGGGCCGTGTGATCAGCTCCTCTGGTTTTGAGCCTACAATCTCTTCACGAATTGTTTGCGCTGTGACTTGGAGACGCTCCTGCTCTGAGGTGTCGATTTTGATCTCACAGCCAAATTCAGAGCCGATATACTGGATCGTCGTCTCATCGTCGAGAAGGTCATTCAATGTATAGACCATTCCATGGAGAAATAACTTCTGGATCACCTCCGAAGATTTCAGTTTCATCTCAGAGGCGAGATCCTTCACCGAAATGGGGATGCGAATCTTCAGTTTGGTAGGACGGGCGATCGGCTCTTCCCGTTCGATAATGGCTCCTCTGGAGGGCCTTCTCTTGCGCCACCTTTCATCTTCTTCAGAAAGCCCTTGCCGATCGCGTGCATCAAAGCCGCGCTCTCGATCCTTTTTGAGAGGCTTGAGATCTTTAAATTCTTTGACCTTCTTTCCTTTTTTCAGCTCGCCTTTTTCCTCAGAAGCAGCAGGTGCTGTTTTCTGTTCGGGAGCTGCTTTCACAACAGAGGGGGAAGTGGTTACCTCTATTTTGGGGGGCTCTTTTTTTCGAGGCAAAAGATCTTTGACATGGCGACCCGTAGGTCCCAATTTGGAGAAGGCTTCTTTCTCTTTAACAGGCGCTGCAACCTCTTTTGGGGTCGGTTGCACCTCCACATGTTCTTCTGGCGGTGGAGCTACTGCCTCCGGCTCTTCGATCAGAGTAGCAGGCTCTTCGACAATTTCTACAGTGGGTTCAGGCTGTGGTTCTGCTGCAGCTTCTTCCGGTTTTTCTTCTTTGGCAAAGGCCGATTTCGATTTGGCGCGGACACGAGGGACCTTTTGCTCCTCAACGACAGCTTCTGGAGCCGGTTTCGGAACTTTCTCTTTCTCTTTTTCCTCTTTAGCGCTCTCTTTTTCTTTGCCGGATAGCTTTGCTTTCAGCTTATCTAGACCAGCTGCTTTCGCTAATTGAGTATTTTTGATGTTAAGTTTGAGATTCTTTGCCAAGGTGATACCCCATAAAGGTTATTTAGGCCCTTTACTTGCCTCTTCTAAAATTTTATAGGCCATTTCTAAGCTGACTCCAGGCACTTTTGCCAGTTCGTCTGCTGAAGCCTTTAAGACCTTTCTCAGAGTCTCAAAACCTGTTTGAGCAATGTTCTCGATGATCAAGCGGTTAATTCCTGGGATTTCCAGCGGCTTGTCTAAAGCAGGATCTTCAGAATCGGCGAGTTGGAGACGTTGGATCTCCAGTGCTTTATTGTACTCGCTCATGCGCTGCACTTCAAGCTCATAGCCGATCAGTTGTCCGGTTAAACGGGCATTCATGCCCCGTTTGCCAATCACAGCGGCATAATCGGCGTCATCGACGACGATCGCGACCACCTTTTCTTCCTCATTCACGCCGATTTTACGGATTTCGATCGGCGAGAGGATGCTCTGCAGAAGTGAGATGGTATCTCTGCTGTAAGGGATGATATCAATTTTTTCATTATTCAATTCACGGATCACATTTTTGACCCGATTTCCTCGCATCCCCACACAAGCACCTACAGGATCTACCTTGGGATCTGTGGAGCGGACGGCCAACTTCGTGCGATATCCAGCATCCCTCTCGATCGCCACAATCTCGATCGTGCTATCTTCCAGTTCAGGGACCTCCTGCATAAAGAGTCGTTTGACAAACTCAGGATGGCTGCGACTGAGAATCACCTCAGCGCTTCCATTTTCGAGGTCCTGCACTTCATGGAGAAGTGCATAGATTTTGTCGCCCACTTTATATTTTTCCGTCTTCGGATAGTTGCGTGCAGGCAAAAGAGCTTCCACCTTTCCCAGATCGACAATGAGATTGGCCCCTTTGGAAAAGCGCTTCACAACCCCCGAGACAATCTCATTGATGCGGTGGCGGTACTCTTCATAGATCACATCCCGTTCCGCTCCTCGCAGCTTTTGAGAGATGATTTGGCGGGCTGTCTGCGCAGCGATGCGGCCGAAATTTTTCGGGGTAATTACAACGTCAATGAATTGGCCAATCTGGCAATCGGGATCGAGCTCTTGAGCTGCTGCCCAGGAGATTTCGAGAGCGGGATATTCGACATCCTCGACAATCTCTTTCTCGCAATAGACTTCGATATCCCCCGATTTGGGATTAATTTGGACCGAAACATTGGCCTCGTCTTTGATGCTTTTGCGTGCGGCTGCTTTTAAAGCTGATTCGATGGCACCCACGACTACATCGCGCTTGATACCCTTTTCACGCTCCATATATTCAAAAATGGCCACCAGATCTTTGTTCATGCTTTTCTCTCACTTACCGGATCACTTCCGGGTCATCAACTCAACTTAAAGTTAAAAACCGAAGCCCTCGCTTCGGTTTTTGCACTGAGAAGGATCTCAGCCTGCCCAGCAAATGCCGGGCAGACTGCGAACTTATGCTTCTACAGGATCTTCTTCGGCGTTTTGACCACCGATGATGATGTCATCGCGATCTACCTGATCGCGCTCAACCAAATAGCCCTTCACCGAAAGGGAGACTTTTTTGTTCTCCGGGTCTAATTTGATCACTTTGGTCGTCACAGGGTCACCCACAGAAAGGACATCTTCGACCTTGGCAAAGGCCTGGTCAGAAAGTTCTGTCACGTGGATCAAACCCTCGATTCCATTCTCGAGCTCCACAAAAGCCCCAAAGGCAGTAATCTTGGTCACGACACCCTTCACGATAGAGCCTACCGGAATGGTCTCTGCAATCTCTTCCCAAGGGTTTGTGCTGAGCTGCTTGACGCCGAGAGTGATTTTTTTGCTTTCCTTATCGACCGAGAGGATCACTGCCTCCACTTTATCACCCTTCTTGAAGAGCTCAGAGGGGTGAGAGACCTTTTTGATCCAGCTCATGTCTGAAATATGGATCAACCCTTCGATACCTGGCTCCAGCTCTACAAAGGCTCCATAGTTGGTCAGACTCTTGACCTCTGCCTTGACGCTGGTTCCGATAGGGTATTTGCGCTCGACCTCATCCCAAGGGTTGTGCTCGGTCTGCTTGATGCCGAGGGAAATTTTGCCCTCATCTTTTTGAACAGAGAGGACGATCGCTTCAACCTCATCACCTTTGTTGACCACTTCGCTCGGATCAGTCACATTCTTCACCCAGGACATTTCTGAGACATGGATCAGCCCCTCGATGCCTGGCTCAATCTCAATGAAAGCGCCATAGGGGAGGAGTTTGACGATCTTGCCTTTGACACGTGTGCCTGGTGGGTACTTGCGCTCGATATCATCCCAAGGATTGTCCTCTTTTTGCTTGAGACCGAGAGCAACGCGTCCCTTGTCTTTATCGATGCTGAGAATCATAACCTCGAGCTCTTGGCCCAGTTCCACAATCTCAGAAGGATGCTTGATGCGCTTCCAGGTCATGTCGGTGATGTGCAGGAGGCCATCGATCCCTTCCAGATCCAAGAAGACGCCGAAGTCGGTGATATTTTTGACCACTCCGTTGCGGATGTCTCCGACTTGGATCGTCTCCAGCAATTCAGCCTTTTTCGAGATGCGCTCTGCTTCCAGAAGTTCGCGGCGAGAAACGACGACGTTTTTCCTTTCGATGTTGATTTTAAGAATCTTAAATTCGCAAGTCTTGCCAATATATTCATCTAAGTTTTTGATACGCTTGTTGTCGATCTGAGAGCCGGGGAGGAAGGCCTCCATCCCGATATCGACCATGAGGCCACCCTTGACTTTGCGGATGATCTTCCCTTTGACGATTGAGCCCTCTTCACAGTGTTCGAGAATAAATTCCCACTGTCGCTGTCGAGAAGCTTTCTCTCGAGAAAGGACGATTTGGCCATGTTCATCTTCAGCACGATCTAGAAAGACCTCGACCTCATTGCCCAATACAAGCTCATCAGGGTCGGAAAACTCCGCAGTCGGCACCAATCCCTCTGACTTGAGGCCGACATCGACGACGACATAGTCCTTGCCGATTTCGACGATCCGCCCTCTGAGTATCGTCCCAGGTGCCATCTCCTCGGCCTGCTCCTCTCCATCCATTTTGTGCCCTTGGAGGAGCTTTTTAAAAGCTTCTGCATCTGATTCTCGATAATCGATATCATCAAGAATGTTTTTTGCGGTCCACGTATATTCAGCGTTTTTTGGCATTTATAGAATTCTCCTTATAGTAATGTTGCAGTGTAAAGCTCCTCCTAAAAAAAGGCAAGACCAGAAAGCAATTTTTTCTCTAAAAGCTTCATCTTCAATCTTTATTCCTTAATTAATTTAAAAATTGAATTACCTATTAAAATCAATTAAAATTTAGTTATGTCTAGTAGTTCAATTTCTCCAGAACCCAGCCCGCCTCCACCAAAAGCAGCGACTACCCCTCTTGAATTCACTGTCGCTGTCAAAAATAAGCGAGGGCAGTTGGTGACGCCGGATCTGGGTGATGTTGAAAAGCACGCTTTGAAAGGGGCCATCGAAGCCATTCGTCAAGCAGGTCTTCAATCCTCTGCCACCAATTGGGGTGTCTTTAATGAAGAGGGAGCCGTTGTAACAATGACTTCGGAAGGGCTCTTTGTCCAACGAGCGGGTGAACGGAGGAATCTACTGTCAGACGCTACAGTCGACAAAAACTTACGCAGTACAGTTCGAAAGACATTTAGCACAGCCACTTCTGTAATAGGAAAAAAAGAGGATGTTGTCATTCATGTTAAAGTGGTGCCCTCAGTCGAATTGTTTGCGAAGAGGTGTGATGAGGAAGAACGCTTTTGTAAGCGTCTAGCTGAAGTGAAAAAAGAGCTTCAAGGCCCCGAGAAGCAGGACTATTTAAATCATTTAGAATCATTAGAAAAAGCATCCAAAGAGATCCTAGAAGTGATGCAAAGAGTGAGAGATCTCCTCCGCCAAGATAAGCCGGAAGAGGCGATCCAGCTTTACAATGCTGAAATGGCGATTCGTTATGCTCAATTTTCTGATGCTATGCGCGTTTGGCGGCGCGATCAACAGTTTCTGAAAAAACATCTAGTCAATCTTGACCATGCGGGCTTTCAAGCTAGTGTAGCCAACGAACTTCAGACATTTGCCTTAAAGAGAAATCTGCCTCCTGTTGAAGTGACCTTTCAAAAAATAGTGAAGTCTTGGCAGAGCTATGAGAAAGAATTAGAGCTCGCTCAAAAAATAAAAGATAAAGTCAGTGAGGCGACCCAAAAAGAGCGCGATTTTAATAGGAAAGTTGCGAGTAGCGTGGCGCGATTTGAAGCGAGTGATTTTACGACTCAATTGAAGAATGGGGGATGGAGTGATGCTGAGATTCAAGATTACAAAGCAAAACTCAGCCACCTAAAAACCCAATCAGATGATTTTTTAAAAAGATTGGCCATTGCTGATCAAAAGCTCGCTTCGGGCTATATTCAGGAAGGGATGGATCAGTTAAGCGCGGATATGGACCAGAGTTATCAGGGATATCTTCAAGCGTGGATCGATCTTGTGATCCCTCAAAAAGTGGCCTTGGGCAGAAGCTTTTCTGTGAGAGATCCAGCATTGGATTTGAAATCCCCTGTTTCGGACTATCCCTTTCTTTTAGAAGAGATTTATGAATGGACAATGCAAGCTGAAGTTGTCAATGCAGAGGGGAATTTGGCGATTGTTCCCGGAAAATGGCGTACAACAGCTGAAGCGACTCAAAAGCAGTTAGAGGCATTGGACGAAGCTCAGCACTATCTCGAGATGACTCACGGCTTGAACTATAATCATCATCTGAACAGAGAATTTGCCAGCCGCATGCTTCTTTTTGTCGATGCCTATACTAATCATAGAGAATTGTTTGAAATGACCATGCGAGAACAGGGGATCTCTGATTTACAAAGCGCCTTTATCTTTAACCATTACACAGCTGTAAAGGATGCACTTGTAGAGTGGAACCAACGTTTCCAAAAAGTGGTCGACCTCGCCAATCGGAAGCAATATGCGGATGCCCTCATTGAGTATGGGAAACTGGTAGAGGAATTGTATCCCCAATTGCATGGAAAAATCCGCAACGTCTTTTTTTCTGTCGGTTTCTTGAGACGAGCGCCCGTTCAAAAAGCATTCCGTGAATTTGCAAGCTTAGTCGGAATCCCTGCAGAAAAATCCTTAACTGAATTGAGTACTGAGCGAGCGGGACCGAGGCAATTGCTGATATTGGATGAATGTATCGAAAAAGCAAAGAAACAGCGGCTCGCTATTCCTCAAGAACTCGTGAAAGCGCGTAAAACCATCGATGGAATCTTAAAAGGGGATGATGCCAATGTTGAGGAATTTTCACGCCTCTTTACTCTTGTTGACATCTTAAATCCCAATATCTCAAGAGATGAGAAATTAGAGCAGCAGTGGCAGGGCATTTTGCAAAGTAGGGGATGGACTGAAGAGAAGAGGCGCTCCTTTATGGGAGTTCTTAGCAGATATTGCCATTTGACTCGCCACTTGAAGCAAGCGGAGCAGGCGATCGCCACTGAAAGCAACCCTCAAAAAAAGAGAGCACTGCAAACTCAACTTAAAGTGTTGGCTGAAGAGCTTAGGCCAGAACTCGATCGGTTGAAGCAAGAGTGGAGGCAAATCAAAGGGGATGAAAGTTTACACTCCCTCACTCGATCCGTTAAGGAATTTGTCATGTCGAATGACTATACCCATTTTCTATTGAATAGCCTCTATCATGCAGTTGAAGCTGAGAATAAGGAGAGAGGATTTGAGGATTCCCACGCACTTTTAGAGGGTTTAGAAAACTATATCCTTCAGCTACCCGAAGAAGAAAGAGCGGCTGCACGCCGATTCTATGCGCGAGAGCTGGATGCCATCCATCAGATCAAGGCCGTTAACACATTTCAACTAGAGCTCCTTGACTTTGTCAACCAGCCAGCAATGCGCACGGAATACATAGATGGTCTCTATAGGAGACTAGGTCTCTCTTCAGTGGAAAAGGGAGTGATTGCTCACAATCTCTTGCAGGGCCCGCATGCCCGCGATCCTCTCTATTTCGAAAACTTACGCCAACAGGGTTGGACCAAGGAGAGCGTGGAGAAACTTAGCCATTGGTTCGACCGATATCGAGCAGAGATGATTCCACTCGAGCAGGCAAAAAAAGCATTGGATGAAGATCGAGAGAACATTCTCCTGCAACAAGAATATAAAAAAGTAGCCCTGCAACGTATTCCAAGACTTAATAAACTTGCAGAAGAATTTGCTGCGACCTTCAAAACAAAAGAGAGAATCCGCGATTTGGAAATCGGATTAGCCCGTTATGGCAATCGCCTTGTGACGGAATTGGATCAAAAGCGGCTAGAAGCGAAACAATTTCATTTACCTGTAACTCGGCAAGAGTCCTTGCAACAGCAAATTCAGGATATTGAGCAATCGCTAAAAATGATTCAAGCTGTGCAGATAGGGGATGAGTTGGATAGGATGGAAGCTCTTTTGAGGGAATCAACACGGACTGCAATCCTTCCAATGAGCGGGGATAAGGAGTTTCTCAACCTCCTACTCCCTGATAAATATTCTCCTCTGATGCTTATAAAACCAGGTGGGAAAGAACCCTTATGGCCCAAGCTGTTGGGTGAGTTGAAAAGCGAAGAGATCAAAACTATTTTAAAACTGCAGCGCAGCTACCAGCAGGAAATGGCTAAGTTGATAGAACTTGAAAGAAAGCTAGAAGCAAACCCTGGCGATACTAAGCTACTCAACGCTTTGTTCAAAGAGCTTAAGGAAAGGCGCGAAGCCCTTATAGGGTTGCGGAAAAAACATCAGGCTATGAATAGCAAAATTGCTTCCCTCCAAGAGGCCCTTCAAAGTTTTCGATTGCATCTAGAGAAGGGAGTCGAAAAATTGAAACTGGGGGATGCAATGATGAAGGAGGGGCAAGTAACAGAAGAAGGGTTGAGATTGATGAGACCTCAAAGAACATTTGAAAAAAAGCAAATATTTGGCGATCTCAGCGATAGCCAGATTGAGAGGCTCATCCGTCTTTCGGGCGAGCTCAATATATCAGAATCATTTGCCGAGAGAAATCGCTTCATCGAAGAGACCTATCGCCGCTTCTCGATCTAATAGAGCATCCAGTTCTATGGCCAGGCTTAAGTCACGCTCTTCCAGCCAACCTTTCAGCTCTTTCGTCATCGCCACAACCTCCTCTTGTTGAGTGGTTCCAAAAGAAAAACCTCCCAGGTCAAGAAAGAAGGCCTTCCCGTCCAGGAAGCCGGAGTTTTTGTGAATTACGGCGTCGTTATCGTAGATTCCCTTTTTGATACGGCTGTTGAGGAGGTGAGCGAGATTTGCAAGGGCAGCTCTGGCCTCTTCTTTGCAGCCTTGATCAAGCAGGCGAGAGAGGTAGGGGAGTGTCGGCTCTCCCTTCTTTTGGAGGATAAAGACATAGTCGTCGAGATTGAGGGGATAGGGCCGCTTCAGGCGATCGTGAAGGGTAATGGTCTGGCGTAGATGATCGCTTTTATTCAGGTGGAGAGAGAGAAGGCCGCACTCTTCCGGGAGCTTATGTGCAGCGATGAGACAGCTTTGGAGAAGTGCCTCTAACTTCTTTTGTTTCACCGCTCTTTTCTGGTCATAAATTTCAGCCAGAAAAGCGGGATGAGCGAAATAACGGGTGAGGGGATGGAGCTGGTAGCGGGGAAAGCGGAAGAATTTGAGGACGAGATCATGGTCTTCACTTTCGAAGACATAGCACTGAGAACCCTTCCCGAGATAATAAAAATTTTGAGGGAGCTTCTCCTTGAGTAGGTCACCACCTTCCATCCTGGGAAGCTCGCCCTCGATATGGCTCAAGGAAAAGCCATCATTCAGCTGCCAGATCGAGAGAGTAAATAGACCATACCCGACTAAAAGGATTAGTAATGAGATCGCGATTTTTTTCATTACTCAATAGAATAGCTGATCACATGCCATAATCCAAGAGGAGGTTGCATGATCAGAGTGACCTGCTCTACGGCATTGGGTTTGTTGGCGAACTGAGTCTGGTAGTAGATGATCATAAAATTTCCTTCAGTCCCACCAGGGAGAGTGGTCGTGGTCCGGAAATTGTGTACTTTTCGAGCTTTGACAACCCCTAGCCGCATCCGGACAGCCCGTATGCCCTCTGCCCAGATCTCTTGGGGAATCAGATCTCGGGTGAGATGCCCCGACGCGAGCCAGGAGGCGCCATAGACCTGGTTGTCGACGATGCTCAGATAGTGGATGGCGGCAGCATTGGCTGCAGTGAACATCGGCGAGGTTCTGCCGGTCATATCGAAGGGATTTGGAGAAGTATAGATGCCGCTGCTAATCGAGGCAATCAGGGGAGTCGTAACTAACAAAAAAATGAGTAGAGAGAAGACTTTCACGTTGCGGAAAAACAAATTGTTTGGCTATCGTTTGTTTCCCTCACCTTAAAAGGAACGTCGAAAGAGGGCAAGGAAAAAGGTGCGACGAAAGAGGGCGGATTTATTTGGGGGCTTAGCTCAGCTGGTAGAGCATCAGATTTGCATTCTGAGGGTCAGGAGTTCGATTCTCCTAGCCTCCATCAATGATTGCGTCCCGGTTTTTCTGTGATTGTGTCCCGTTTTTTCTGTAAATTTGGGGTAAGAGAGAGAGAAAAGCCGGGATGTAATCACCAATCACGCGGTTATAGCTCAGTTGGTTAGAGCGCGACACTGATAATGTCGAGGTCCCAAGTTCAAATCTTGGTAACCGCAACTCTGAGAGCCCTGATCATCCCCACTAGCGGCAGAGCATTGGGATCTTTTTTCGATGCCTCAAAAATAATATCCAAATTATTTGCTAGCTGTTCTCTATTCTCAGGTGGACATTCTGATGTCATTTTTGCTTCACGAATTTTCTGAATGAAATCTAATAACTTCCCATGCTTTTCAAACTGCTTGCAGCCAGCCTGAACAACCTCTGTCCTAGCTGTAGAAAGGTAGGGAATAAACAGTTGGTAATTCAATGCAATGTGTTTCGCTACCATGGTATTATGATCGGCTTGATCCAGAAACTTCCCGTAACTTTCATCGAGTTCGATCTTCAGAACTTTTGTTCTGACAAAGAGCCCGCCACTCACAATCATCAGCCCAAGGCCGATGGGGAGTGTGATTTTAAAGGGGAGGCTCACCAACATGCTGTTACCCGCATGCCAGGCAGCTCCACCAAAATAGCTCTGCGGCTGCCAGGGTGCCGAGTGTGGCGATGATGGCAATGAGCGCTAGCCATATATTGACTTTTGCTTGCCGTATGAGATTTTTATTTTTATCTAAATAGAGAATTAGCGGATCTGTAGTAATTTGTTTTAATGACATACTATAATTATAATAAAAAATTATTAGAGAAATATTAAGATTATTTCTTAGAATTTTCTTCAGGTAGGGGCAATATCAAACAGATCGAGATCTGCGAGATGTATTAGGACTCTGCGTGGTCGTAGATCCCATCTTAATATAGAAACTCTGCACGGGAACTGAGAGATCCTGAATTTGAACGATAATCTTCTGCATCGGTAAAGACTTATGAGCTTGATAAAATATAGCTTTTTAATTTAACGTGAAGATTAACCGCTTGAATCGTGAATTTAAAATTCTCGAATAAAGACATTATGGAGATAAATTTTACAAATTTAGAAGAAGCTTTAGTGGTTCTTGGCCAGCTCTTGGCTGATAGAGGACATTATCATGAAATTGTCGCAATCGGAGGTGGAAGTTTACTCCTTTTAAGGCAAATTTCACGCACCACGAAAGATTTAGATCTTGTTGCTCTTGTTAAAAATGGTCAATTTGTTTCAGCGAAGCCACTGCCACAAAATTTACTTCAAGCCGCTGAGGAGGTTGGATTGGCGCTTGACTTAGGAAGGGATTGGTTGAATGCCGGACCAGCTTCTCTGTTAAACATGGGATTGCCCCAAGGCTTTATGGATCGATTGCATACTCGCTACTACGGAGGTTTAACTCTCCATTTAGCTGACCGTTTCGATCAAATTTTTTTTAAACTCTATGCAAGCGTAGATCAAGGGCCAAGAAGTAAACATTTTGCGGATCTTATTGCTTTAAAGCCTTCTACTGAAGAGCTTGTGCAAGCTAAAAGCTGGTGTACCAGTCATGATGTTTCAGAAAATTTTGAATCAATGATTAATCAGGTAATAAAGAGTATTAATGCTGTCCCTAAGTAAAGAATTGGATCAACTTCTCCTAGATCTAGCGTGGAGCCTCTGGACAGAATTGGGGGTTGCAGGCGTGATTCGAAAACATCGAAAGTTTTTGATTACCTTAGAAGAGCTTATTTTATTGACTGTCGCTTTAGCGGAAATAGACCCACGCCTCCGTGATGAATCGCTTGATTGGTGTTCTCAGTATCATCATTTCGTTTCTATCAGTCGTTTAAAATCAATCCTTAAGGGCTTTGGAAGCACATTAATGGAACCCTTTTCAGTTTATTCTGCTACGTTGAATTCTCGTACGCGAGCTGCGTGGCCACTTTTTCTGGATTCACCACCTTTAAACTTTATCCCAAGCCATAAATCATGCTTACGACCGCTTGAGTCTCCAGCATTGCTTAACATAAGAGCACGTTCTCTATTTGGCACAGGCGCCCGTGCAGATATTGTGACATTCTTTTTAACTCATGCAAAGTTAGATTTTTCTGCTTCTGATGTAGCTGAAATAGGCTATTCCAAAAGGAATCTTGCTGAAATTTTAGAGGAGATCAGTTTGAGCGGATTTTTTGATAAATTCTTGCTCAGAAATCAACAACGATATCGCTTGATCAAACATGATCATCTCGCCAAAGTATTAGGGCCTATTCCCGATTATGCCCCCTCATGGCGTATTATTTTGGAAATTTTTTTGCCAGTACGCGATTGCATCCATCGCACAGAAAACAGTTCAGAAAGTACAAGGGTTGTTGAAATGCGCAACCTCCTCATGGCTTGTCAAAAAAATCTAAAAAGGTTAGGCCTTATACCACCTTCTTTGCAAACCAACTTTCATGCTTATTGGCATGCATTCAGCGAATGGTTGCTCGAAATAGTCCGTCAACTTGCTCAAGGCGACTTTCCTAACACATCTTTCCTTATGGCTCAGTAAATTTGGGCCCAAAAGTTATGGGTGGATTTATTTAAAACTTGCTCGTTTAACTCTAGAGAGACGACGCCAGGATCCTGTTAGATATTAATTCTTTTTAGGTTTTTGGAGTTTGATGAGGGCTTTGTCGAGAGAGCGGGCAATTTTTTCTTGGCGGGGATTTCGGTCGCTCTTCTCTTTCCCCATCTTCTCTTTCAGTTCAGAGATGATTTTTTTCTGGTAGTCCATCGTCCAGAAGCTGTTTTTCTCGATTTTTCCTTCTGGGGCGTGCCAATCGAGAAGATTGTGGAGGATGAAACGGACTCGCTCTTTGGCTGGCTTTTGGGGGACATCATAATTTTCGAGAAGATCGACCATGGAGTGGATAATTTTCTCTCTGAGTTTATGCTTCTCCTGGCTCTGTTTAACGGTGAGAATGATGATGGGGATGCTGGCGAGGATGGCAGCGAGACCAGGAACAATGGCGGGGAGGATGATGTGGGTGATCACGTTGACTCCTGGCAGGAGAAGACAGAGAGAGCCACAAGTGATGACGATGAGGGCTCCGATCAGGAGGAAGGCGGCGGCGGCCGTAGTACAACCAGTGAGGCAGACTTTATCGCCAAATTTCTCATGGAGCATCTTGAGCTCCGACTGTTCTTGAGAGGAAATCGCGTCTAATGACATTGCAAGCTATTTTTTTGACCGCTATTATAGGAGTAATGTCATACCCTTTCAAGATCTGTGATCCTGTTCACGGCTTTATCCGCTTCGGCTCAGCGGAAGCAGGGGTGATCGATTCTGCTCCTTTCCAACGTTTGCGCTACATCCACCAAATGGGGACGGCCTATCTGGTCTATCCGGGCGCTAATCACACCCGTTTTGAGCACTCGCTTGGGGTGATGGAGTTGGTGGGAAGGATCTATGCCATCTTAACGGCGCCCCACAATCAGATATTCCCTTTGGGAAAGAGCGTAGAAGAGCTGAATTATTGGCTGCTAGTGGTTAGATTAGCAGCTCTCTGCCACGATATGGGCCATCTTCCCTTTTCACATACAGCTGAGAAGTCTCTTCTCCCTGATGGGGGACATGAACAGATGACACTCGCAATGATCCACTCGCCCGAGCTGAAAGCCATTTGGAAGACGATCGGTGCAAGTGTTGAAGAGGATGTGGCAAAATTAGCGGTCGACTACCCCTCAAAGCAGTTGTCACCTTGGGAGAGGGTCCTCTCACAAATCATTACAGAAGATAATTTTGGCGCTGATCGGATCGACTATCTGATACGAGATGGCCACTATACGGGTGTCGGCTATGGCCATTTTGACTACCACCAGCTCATCGACAGTTTGAGGATCTTACCCGATGCGGGTGAGCTCTCCCTCGGAATCACAGCCAGTGGCATGCAGTCGGTGGAATCGCTCTGGATTGCCCGCTACATGATGTATGCACGCGTCTATCACCATCCCAAAGCGCGCGTCTACTCCAACCATATGCACCGCTTCATGGGTCGCTACTTCAGGGGGAAAATCAGCTCTGATCTCCATGATTATTTGAGACAGACAGATTATACCCTATTGACCGCGTTGGCCGAGGCAGCCGTTGAGGGGGACTACGATGCCAATGCTCTTCTCAAGCGTGAAAGTGCCTTTACAGAACTATCCCTACCAGATTCCTCAAAAAATCTGCTCGCGGAACTTCAAAAAGCCTTCGGCAGCGATCTCTTTATCGAACATATTCCCTCCAAACCCCTTCACCGCTCCTTTCCCGTACAAATGGAAGAGGGAGAGGTGGTCTCCTCGTTAGAAAGTTCCCCCTTTCTAAGAGAGATCCCGAGTGGGGGAAAGTCTCTCAGTATCTATGTCCACCCCGAACGAGCCTCTGTGATCAGGGAGTGGTTAAATCAGCACGAATACGTTGGGTAAGAGCCTCTCCGGGATAGAGCTTCACCTCATAATCACTCACAATTTTCCCCCCAGCAAGCACCAGGATGCGATCAGCCAATGCCAGCGCATCCCGAAAGTCGTGAGTCACCATCACGATCATCTTCTCATACTCATCCCGGATTTCACGCAAAAGCAAGTAGAGCTGCTCCCTCAAAATGACATCGAGAGAGGCAAAGGGCTCATCCAGGAGCATCAAGGGCCTCTTTTGTAGAAGAGAGCGAGCCAAAGCAACTCGCTGGCGCATCCCTCCTGATAGAACTTCGGGATAGACCTCTTGATAGCCCTCCAACCCCACCCTATTCAGCAACTTTGCCGCCTCTTCTTTCAAAAGAGGACTCTTCTTTCTCCCCAACTCTCTCAAAAGGGTGAGATTGCCCATAACGGTACGCCAGGGCAACAATAGATCCTCTTGGCGCATGAATGTAATAAGCCTGCCATCAATGTTCACCTCTCCCTTTTTAGGTGAAACCAGGCCAGAGATCACCTTAAATAGCGTCGTCTTTCCAGAACCTGATTTTCCGATAAGGGCAACAATCTCCCCCTTTTTGACAGAAAAGCTCAAGCCATCCAGGACAATTCTTCCGCTATAATCGAAATAGAGCTCTTTAACTTCTAACATGGCGCTTAATATAACATAAATAATTGAATGTTATAATAATTATGTCCTTTTAAGGGGACTTGTACATTATGAGCGCTCAAGGTATCACTTCTTCCCATTTTGAACCTAGCGGGGAGATCACTCACCCTCTGGTAGCGCCTAAGTTAAATCTTCCTCATCCAATAGTCATGGAGAGTAGTCATCACCCTATCGAAGGGTATGAGCTCAAACACGAGCTTCTCGATTTTGTCAAAGATGAGCAGTGGATGACCTTTGTTCAGGAGCTCTTCACGGCAGCTTCGAATATCTGCTCGCTAATGACAGAAACGCGGGCAGCCGAGATGGTGCCCTATTTGAATATCATCAGTAGCCCCATCACACTCTATCATGCTGTCAAAGAGTCAGTGAGCCGGTTGAAGCTGGTCGTAGCTGCCTGTAAGACAGGGCGTGTGGCAGAGTTTTTCTTTTGGAGTTTAGGGGCTGTTAGTTCCATAGCATCAGCTGCGGGCAATATCATCAAACCTGTTTCCAGTGGTGTTGTTCTCGCTGGTTTGACAGGGATTGTGGCTGTCAAAACCACTTTCAGCCTGATCATTCCCTCCGTTCTGATCGCTTTCAGCGCCATCGGTGCCATCCATGAAAATTGGTCGCTCATCAAAACAGAGCTGGCTCACCATGAATTCACTCTCAAGAAAAAGGCAATCTTTTCATTAAATGAGATGGAAGAGCTACTCAGAGAGCTGAAGGGACCTTCTCACGAAAATCTCTCTGAACATGCCTTCCAGCTAGAAAAGAAAGAGTTTGAAAGCTGCCACTTCACAAGCGAAAAGCGGCGTAAGGCGGTCCAGAAGAGGGTCCACAGCTTTTTTAGCCGCATCGGCAGCGCTCAACTTGTCAAAGCACGAACTGCCCTCGATGCCCTGCTACCCCTATTGCAACAGAAAGAGTTGACTTTTGAATCCATTCTCAATGACTACGAGAACGCAATCGGCCATCTCCAGGGGTTGGGAGTTGATCTAGGCCCACTGATACAATCACGCGATGAGTTAAAAGAGCTCATGGCCGAAGGGGTGCAGATCCTCGATACGGTCGATAGCGAGCTCCATCGACAGATTCTCCAGAAACATATTTCAATTTTAAGTTTCTACATCAGTTTTCTTGCAGCACTTCTCTTTATTCTCGTTCCTACTTCACAGACCCTTCCGACCGTTCTCTCCTTGACCTCCACATCGATCGGGGCTTTCAATATTATCTTTGACAAAAGCGTCTCTCAGAAACAGTTCCTGAAATTAGCTCGCTTTTTCGGGAGAGTGGATTATAATAGTTCCTCATGAATTCCATTGGCCGCAAGGTATCGTTTCTAACGGTCCTCTTTTCCGAATTTATCGATTATGCTGGAGTGGCGATTGCCTATCCCCTCTTTGCCTACATGCTCTTTGAGCCCACGCTCCATTTTTTGCCGGCAGAAGCCACGAACCAGATGAGGGGAGTCTGGTTAGGCATTTTACTGGCCCTCTATCCCTTGTTTCAATTCATCAGCGCCCCCATCTTTGGCAAACTTTCCGATATGCAGGGGAGGAGAAGGCTCCTTTGCTGGACGCGTGGATTGGCAACGATTGGCTATGCCGTCGCCTTCCTCGCCACCATCTATCAGAGCTTAGCCCTCCTAGCCCTCTATCGTATTGTTGTAGGGATCGCTGCGGGAAATTGTTCCATCGTGAGCGCAATTGTCGCCGATATCAGCACGCAGGAGAGCAAAGCGAAAAATTATGGCCTTCTCAACATGGCGTGTGGTGCCGGATTCACTCTGGGGCCCTTTCTGGGGAGCATCCTCTTTGACCATGTGGACCTCTCTACACCATTTTTGATCGCCTTTTCCTTCGTCGTGATCAACTGGCTTCTCGTCACCTGGAAGCTCAAAGAGACCTTGACAGTACGCCGTGAGAGCAAAATCAGCTTTTTTTCAGCAGTCTATCAGATCAAGCAAGCTGTAATGATGAAGGAGCTCCGCTTCCTCTTCTTGACCCTACTCATCTTTTCTTTTGGTTGGTCTTTCTTGAACGAATTTATTCCTATCTTCCTGATCGATCGCTACAATATGGCGCCAGCAGCCATCGGCTGGTACTATGGCTATACAGGATTTTTCTATGCCATATCCGCTGGGTTTTTGATCTACCCCTTCATTCGCCTCTTCAAGATGGAGCAGACACTTGGCCTTTCGATGCTCCTGTCAGGAGCCTATCTCTTTATCTTTCTCTTCATTCCTCAAACCTGGCAGCTCTGGTTCTATCTCCCTCTCTCACAATTTTTCCTCGCCTTTGCCTATCCGCTCATCTGTGCCCTCATCTCCAATCGAGTCAGTGTCGAGCGGCAAGGGGAGGCGTTGGGGATCTACCAAGCGGTCATTGCCCTCGCTTTCGCCATCACCCCCCTTCTCGGTGGCCTTGCCGTCGGCGATCATCCCCATCTCGCCATTACAATCAGTGGAGCCTTGATGATAGCTGCTGCGTCGATTCATGCCCTACTGAAGGATGAAATTCCACTTCTGGACAGAGATTAGGGGGCCGGGATAAAGCGCCCGCCCTGGATAGCGATTAAGTGGCCAGAAAAATTGGGAGTGCGCGCGGTTGTGATAAAAACCTGCCCTAACTGTTCTGTGCGGCGATAGAGCTCTGCTTCGCGCTTAGGGTCGAAGGAGATGCCGATATCATCGATGCAAAGTGTGGGGGGAGCATCGATGAGTTGCTGGAGCCATTTCCACTGGGCGAGCTTGAGAGTGGCGACACAGCTGCGCTGCTGCCCTTCACTTGCGAAGTGGCGCGCCTCTTGCCCTTGTAGGCAGATCTCGAGGTCATCGCGATGGGGACCTGAGAGGGTGACGCCCAATTCTGACTCACGCTTCCGCTGCTTTTCAAACTGTTTGAGATAGTAGTTTTTCAGCGCTGCTTCATTAGGACCCACAGCATGGAGGGCCGAAGAGCGGAAGTGGAGGGAGATCTTTTCGCTCGAGAAAGTTTCGCTCTGACTGAGAGTTTCAAGAGCAAGGGTCGTCTCGGCGCGCCGGCAAGTGAGAAAGGGGGCCGAGAGTGCCATCTGCTCTTCCCAGACAAAGAGGGTTTCCAGCTGCTTTTTTTTCAGAAGAACATTGCGCTGTTTCATCGCCCGCATATAGCGGGCCAAATGGTGGAGATAGAGGGGATTGGCTTGCGCTAGGAGGAGGTCGAGAAAATGGCGGCGCCCCTGTGGCCCGCCTTTGATCAAGGAGTTGTCTTCAGGGGAAAGAACGACTCCCTGAAGAATCCCGAGCAGGGCGCTCACGCTCGGTAGGGGAGTGGCGTTGTGGATCACCTTCCGTTCACTGCCATCAAAGGAGAATTTCAAAAGCTGCTCCACCCCATTTTTTTCAAAGAGAGCTTCGAGATGGAAGGCGGACGCGCCGAAATGGATCAATTCGGGAAGGTGTGAGGTGCGGAAGGAGCGACCGGTCATCAAGAGGCAGATCGCCTCCAAAAGATTGCTCTTTCCCTGCGCATTATCCCCAACAAAGAGGTTGACCTTAGGGCTAAAGTCAACCGCAGCCTCTTCATAGTTGCGAAAATTGTGCAGGTAGATTCTTTTAATCGTCATTCAGGCGCATCGGCATGATGATGAAGAGACTACTTGTTGAGTCTGTGATGATGCCGGGGTTAAACGAGTCAGAGATTCCAAGAGTGACTGTCTCATCATTACTATGGCGGAGAATGTCGATAAAGAAGTGGGGATTGAAAGCGATATCCAGTTTATCACCTGCATATTGGACCGGCATGCTCACCTTCCCTTCGCCCACATCGGCACAATTGGCCGTCAAGAGAAGCTCTCCAGAAACAAAGGTAAAACGGACGGAGTGGGAGGTATCGTTGGTGAAGAGGGCGATCTGACGCAGTAAAGTAATCAGCTCTTCTCGATGGAGAACCACCTTTTTTTCGCTCTTGGTGACGATCACCTGTTCAAAATCGGGATAGTCGCCCGATAGGAGTTTGGTCACCATCAGGGTGGAGCCCGACTCGACGGCCACTTTATCCTCAGTTAAGTAGACTACCGCCTCACTCTCTTCTGCGAGCATCTTGACAATCTCATCGACCGCTTTGAGGGGAAGAATATACTCTCCCGCAAATGAGGGATCGAGGGGGATAGCCGTCTCACTCTTTGAGAGCCTCTTCCCATCGGTGCCGACAAAGATCGCTTTGCCATTTTGAATCCGCATGAGGACCCCAGTGAGGACATAGCGATTGTCCTCTTTAGACACGGCAAAAGCGGTCCGAAAGAGCATCGATTTCAAGGTTTCACTCGAGATTTTAAACTGAGTCGCCTCTTTCAGATCGGGGAGGGCGGGATACTCTGCCTTGTCCATGCCATGGAGGCGAAAGCGTGAAGAGCCTGAGCGAATTTCAGCCATCTCGCTATCGGCAGCGCTCACTTCGATGTTACTATCGGTCAATTCACGGACCAGCTGGAAAAAGCGCTTGGAGGGGATAGAGACAGAGCCTTTTTCATAAACTTGCGCCTTGACACGGCAACGGGAGCCGACAGTCAGGTCGGTGGCGGTGAAGATCAGTTCGTCCCCTTCCGCCTCAATTAAAAAGTGAGAGAGGATAGGAATTGGGGCATTTTGAGGCACCACATTTTGAATCTTGCGGATCAATCCACTCAGTTCGGCTCGCGAAATGACAAATTTCATAACTATTTACTCCCTGAAAAAGGATTAACGATAGGACAGAGTTTGACGCTTGTCAAGAGTCACGATATAATATCATTGCTATGGAAAATAATGAGCTGGTCCGGAATCGCCGTGCCTACCATGATTATGAAATTTTAGAAACCTACGAGGCGGGGATCGTCCTACTCGGGACCGAGATCAAATCGCTGCGGGCTCATGGAGGCAATATTGCGGAAGCTTATGTCAAAGTGATCGGGAAGGAGGTCTGGCTAATTGGCTCCAGTATCGCCCCCTATAAGTTTGGAAGCGCCTTCAACCATGAGGAGAGGCGCGACCGCAAGCTCCTGCTCCACAAACGGGAGATCGAAAAGCTACGCGCTGGTGTCCAGCAAAAGGGGATGGCTCTCATCCCGATCGCCCTCTATCTCAAAAAGGGCAAGGTCAAGGTCTCTATTGGCTACAGCAAGGGCAAAAAGAAAGCAGATAAGCGCCAATCGATCCTCGAGAAAGAGAAAAAGAGGGAAATGGAGCGCGCCATCAAACGTCACAGTTAGAGGTTCGTCTGATCTCTTGGCTGTGTAGAAGATAGATCGCCTCGGACATGATCTGCGCGATGGATGAAACCTGATTCAACTGTAAACGGTGCTTAAAAATGTCGTGCAGCTTTTGGCCATCATCCGGGGAAAGCGCATAGAGTTTGCGAGCGGGTCGTGAAGGCTCAACCTCTTTTACAACAACAGGTGGGAGCACAACTGGAGGCGCCACCACTTCAACAGGTGTGGACACAACTGGGGGTGCCACCACTTCAGGAACAGGCGCAGCCAGAGGAGAAGCGAGCGTATAATCCCCGAGAGAGAGTTTCTTCTTCATCTTCTCATTGAGTTTGGCTAGGCCTGACATGGTTGGGGAGCTCCTTCTTGTTGGATGATCTCATCGGCAAGGCTCTCATAGGCCACTGCACCGCGACATTTGGGGTCATAGTCGTAGACCGCCTTCCCATGAGCTTGCGCTTCATTGATTTTGACATTGTGGGGGATCTTCGTTTGGAGCACCTTTCCCTGGAAAATTTCGTTGATAGAGGAGAAGACCTCGCGCGCGATCTTCGTTCTCACGTCGAAGAAGGTGATCAAAACACCGGCGATTTCGATCTTGTGGTTGATGATCGCATTGATATCGCGATTGACGAAGTTGATCGTATCGACAAAGTTACTGACCCCTTCTAGACTGAGGTAACCCAGCTGAATGGGAAGAATGATCTCTTTGCCGGTCGTGAAGGCATTCATCGTCAATGTCCCGAAGGTGGGGGGACAGTCGATCAAGGTGTACTGGTATTCGTTTTCGACAGCTTTTAACTTGTTGCGCAACTTGAATTCTTTGGCTCCCATGGTCGAGAGCTTCGCGTCGGCGATGGCTAAGGAGAGATCCCCGGGTATGATGTCTAAATTAGGGGTATAGGTATTCTGAATGACATCTTTCGGTGTCACTGTTTCGTCGGTCAAAAGCTCGGCCACTGTCAGGTTATTCTCTGTCGACACATTCAATCCGACAGTCGAGTGCCCTTGAGGGTCGGCATCGATGAGCAAAACCTTCCTACCTCTCCTTGCTAAGGCCGCTGCCAGATTGATCGTGGTGGTGCTTTTTCCAACCCCCCCTTTCTGATTGGCAATAATGATTGATCGCATGAGTTCTCTCCTTTGCCATAAGGAGAGCAACTCTCATGCCACTCTTTTAGAAAATCATGGTAATGGCTCTGACGACCCATAGGCAAGAATGAAAATGGGAATTGTCTTGTCTCTTCTTCAAGGGTTTATCTACCTAATTGAATTGCAACCGTCATTTACTCAACACCCCATAATGCTTCAATAGCTTAATCGTCAACCCTGACATTCCACCAAAGTTTTCGAAGGCAGATCTGATTGTGTCGAATACTTGACCACCTCCTGCGATTGATGCAATTTCATTTCACTTAAAATTTCCCTTTCTTCAGGATATGGGATAATTAAGTAGACATTCCTGTCACTTTCTTCTTCCACAGCTTCCACGGTACAATTCTCAGATAAAGTCAATTGGGTCTCTTGGGTGAGAATTTTCTTAGGATCTTCCTTGAAACGTTTCCGAAATTGAGGATCCACAGCTATTTTTTGAAATAAGGTTGCCAGAGGACTCTCCCATTTTTTCGACTGCTCAGCCAATTTTTTAGCTTTGTTTTCAGATGGGATCACGAAATAGTATTTTTGTGGGGATTCTTCCAGAATGGTCACTGTAGTTTCTGCTGGATAAGTCATACCACATTCTTGTTCAAGTATTTTTTTAGGATTCTTTTTAAGTTCTTCCTTTAATTTCGGGTTCTTAGAAACGCGTTTAATAAATTCTAAAAAATTATTTTCCATAGACAACCTCTTATTATATTTAATTTTTAAATAGCGTTGGATTATTAATCAACTTAATTGAATTGACTAATGAAAATAAGGTCAATCGAAGCTTTTTAGTAGATGTTGCGTTTTGCTATGGACAATAGTGATGTGCCATTACAGTCGGGGCTATTATGGAAAGCAAAACTCATTCCAGCAATTATAATGTTGCCGTAACCATAATAGGAATGTGGTCAGAAGGTCTCTTGAATTCTCTAATAATCTGCCCAATTCTCTTTTGCTCAAGCAATATACTGCCACCGAGAACATTGGACACGGATTTGCGATATACTTAATCGCAAAACCAAGGAGATCCAACATGGAAGAAGGTGGTCAAATCAAACGATGGACCGCGGCACGTAAGATTGAAGTTGTCTTACGTCTATTAAAAGGAGAGTCCATCGATAAACTAAGTCGAGAACTCGGTGTAGAGGCTTATTTAATCGAAGAATGGCATTCAAAAGCAATTCAGGGCATGGAAGTGGGATTAAAAATGCGTTCCGAAGACCCTGTTCAACATGAATTAGACCATGCTAAGAAACGCCTGGGAGAGCTCATGATGGAAAACGAGCTCTTGCAGATAAAGGCCAACAAAGCACCGGGTTTTCGTATGGGGAGGTCCAAGAAATGAGCGAGAAGATCTCTCCTTCAACCCATCTTAAATATGGTGTAGAATTAGTTTGTACAGTGTGGAAGTTTCCTCGCTCATCTTTCTATCATAATAGAAAGCGGCCATATAAACCTAAGGGGCTTCGAGGAAAAAAGCCGACCCTCTCAGACAATGATCTATTGGAGGCCATCAAAAAAGACATATCCGAAAGCCACTTTCAAGGAGAAGGACATCGAAAAATACATGCTCGATTAAAACGCTTCAAGAAACTAAATATTGGGCGGAATCGAGTTTTGAAGCTAATGAGAGAGCATAAAATGCTCTCTCCGTATCGCGTTGAACAGGGAAAAGAACGCCTACATGATGGACGCATTACAACAGACCGCCCCAATGAAATGTGGGGTACAGATGCCGCTAAGATTTTCACCCTCGAAGATGGGTGGGTGTGGTTTTTCGGAGTAATTGAACATTGGAATGCTGAATGTCTAGGGTGGCATGTCACAAAGAAAGGAAGTCGATTTGCTGCAATAGAAGCCTTAAATAAGGCTGTTGAGGTTGTTTTTAGCAAAACATCCTCTAATGTGGCTCGTGGGGTCAGTTTACGAGTAGATCATGGCTCTCAATTTATGTCAGAAGGCTTTATTAACCAAACACGGTACTGGGGCATAAGTATAAGCAAGGGCTTTGTGAAGGAGCCTGAAACCAACGGGGTGATAGAAAGGTTTCACAGAACATTTAAGGAGCAGATTGTACACGGTAGGCATTATCATGGCCTAGAAGACTTTAGGAAGGCTGTAGCAGAGTTCATTAAGTCGTACAATGAACACTGGCTTTTAGAAAAGCTAGATTATCACTCCCCTCTGGAAGCCAGGGAGTTATATTCCAAAGAACACCCTTCTGAACAAATTTTATCGGCGTTAGCTGAGGTTGGAGAGGGAGCACGGCTACTTTGTTCTGGCAGCCAAAGAGGACGTTAAATAGGAATGAATTTCACCGTGTCCCTTCGGTTAGGAGGGGAGCACGGCTACTTTGTTCTGGCAAGGATATGATAGCAAAAACTGAGAATTTTAGAATAATTTTAAAGCGACGGAAGAAATTTACGCAAATTTGTGTCCAAAGAAATGGTGGCGATACAATCGGCCCTTCATTAGCTTATTTCAAATTGGGTTCTTGACCCTTTGCCGCGGTGAGAGGGGTATAGGGGGAGAGAGGGGCGTGTATAGACGCGGGACATTGCTGTTTCCTCTTTCCATCCCTTCGTTTTCCTCCTTATAAAAGAAAAGTAGGATGCCAAATTTGTGTCAGCGATGTCCCGCGTCTATACAGCGCCCCGTTCGCAGGCAAGAGTGGCAAAGCATTACAACGCCAACGTGTAAATAGACAAAGTTTCACTGCCTGAGGGTTTAACCAGCACCAGAAAGTGCGGGGCCTCGCGTAGCGAGTAGCTTCTCTCCCCCAGATATCGCGTAAGCCGAGGCCAAGGCCGAGGCTGAAGTGAAGAAGGCTGAGCTGAAAACCCTTTTTCTTATTTTGACAGCATTGGGTAGACCTCTAGGGAGCGCTTTCCCAGAGCAAGTGCTTACGTCTGATAATATATATTATGTTGCTGAATCCTCTAATTCATGGTGGTGTTTGCAGGAAATGAGAGCTTACAATAGACTCGAGTCAACTCCAGGAAGAATAGAGTGAATCGCTGGAAGCAGCGCTTCCAAAACTTTGAAAAGGCCTACCTCTTTTTGAAAAAAGGGACAGAGCTTTCCGCTTTAGATGACTTACAGGCCGCAGGGCTTATCCACTCTTTCGAATTTACCTTTGAGCTGTCATTGAAGACATTGAAAGACTACTTGGATGAGATGGGTATTTCACTCAAATTCCCTCGAGAGGTAATCAAACAAGCTTTCCAATCCGAACTCATCGAAGATGGCGCATTATGGCTAGAGATGCTCGAAAAGAGAACTGAAATTTCTTTTTCCATAATTTATCCCAATTTAAAAAAATTATTCTTTCTAAAACCAAATATACTATTTTTTAATATATAAATACAAGAGATTCAATCTTCTCCTCCAGGGGGCTGAGGTCTGCTTTGGATAAGATATGAAAAAGGAAGGTGGGGTCGTAGCCCTCTTTATCACTCGGCTATCGCCTCGAATGATGGTGCGGGCTCGCACAATTGATTTTTGAGTGAGTTTTCAGCACAGCCAGATACAGGTACCCATGTTTAAATGGGTACCTGTGTCATGTTCAAGTATCTTCATCGTCAGAATCGGCAGCGGCTGCCATAGCAGCTGCCAAGGCTGCTGCTGCTTCCTCTTGATGCTTCTTGACGATGGCTTTGACGTAATCGATTGTGTCTGTGAAGTCTCTGGTTGCGAGGGATCGCCCATCCATCAAAGCTTTTGCGGTGGCTCTTTGCCAGATATCGAGGTGGCCGCCAACGATGGTGGGGTTGGCTTTGATCCACTTCTCAAGAGCCTCTTTTTCTTCTTGGCTGAAGGGTGAAAGCCTTTGGCCACCTGTTTCGCCCCGTCTGAAAGCATCGTTGAGTTGTTTGATATAGTTATCATTCAACTTACGTTGGACCAGCTTGAGGATCCACTCAGGTTTGCTCCTTCTCTCCCGAATGACCTTCAAGTATTCCGCCATATAGCTGGAATGGGCACAGTCCAACTGAATCACGAAGCTGTCGAAATCACTCTTTGACATCTGGTCAATCAGCTTGCACAGATGGTCGAGCTCTCTCAGGGTAAACTGAGCCCAGTTGAGAAAGAGCTTGTTGAGCACCATCAGATGGATAAAATGCTCACTTTCTTTGGGTACAGTGACAGCATCCATGACGAGTCTCGAGAATTTCTCATTCGACAGAGCAAATACTGAGATGCGATCCATCTGTTTCACAGCTACTGGCGCCTGAATTGCCGCTGCACCAGCCACTCGATGTCTCTGGTAGATCTGCTTGAAAGGAGTCTCGAGAGTAGGCACGTGGGGCATGATTCGCCCTGCATGCCCATCCATCCCCAAAGCTGTTAGAATATTGGGGATCTCACGCTGGAGATAGGCCCACGCTGCGGCTTCTGTTGGGTGTGCTAAGAACTGTCTGAGATAGGGCTCAAATGTTCTTTGATTACTGTCATAATTACCAGCGATCATGTTGGCCAGAGCTTGCTGGTTCCCTATATACATTCTCTCCAACCCACCGAGTCCAGCATAGACAGGGCCAGCTAAACCAACAATGGCTGTGCGTGACTCTCTTTTCGCCGCATCGATGTTGATAGGCTGGGCTTGCACTGCCGCATCAGCAGGGGCGGGTCTCCCGCCTTGGCGAAGGTATTTTCTCTCCTTGATCATTGCAGGTGCGATTTTCTCCTCACGCTCTGCGGGAGTGGTGATCACGGTCGCGGTTTTCCCGTCATCCATTTGGACGACCAGGAGTTCGACACCAGGAACACCATTCTGTCCCATAGCAACGAGAAGCTCCCATGCTCTTTGAGAGATATAGGTCTTTTTGTAGAGAGCATCTGGAAGATGGACACCAAGATCGGAATATCTTAAGACATGTTTCAACGGAAGGAAGAAACCATTCTCTTTGAAATGGTCGGCGATATAAAACCTGTAATGGTGACTTCCCCAATCAGCAGGTAACTCTATCCGAGCTTGGCCCGTTGCCACCTGCTTGAAGCGGGCAAAGTCCATCGGCTTGGTGGCTCCGCGATTGAGAACCGGCCTAAAGACTCTTTCCTGCTGCTCCACCTTCTCCTCTCTCTTCTGCTGCTGGAGCTGCTGCACTTTCTGCTCGTTACGCGCGCCGCCGACTGGATCGGCTGCGATTTTCTCGGGCAGGTTCTCTTTTAAGAATTGCTGATAAGCTTGCTCTTCCAGTTTTTTCTGTTCTGCGTCAATGTCTGCTTCGGTTTTAACAAAGGCCATCCGCACTGCAAAGACTTTAAGGATCACTTCACGCATCAAGGCGATATCGTTTGGAGAACCTCTGAGACCTTCTATATAAGTTTTTAGTGAACTTTCGAAAGAATAGCCTTCAAGTGCTTTTGAGAGGGCTACCTGCTGCTCGATCCAGTTGACCACATTGGCAGCGCCTACCCTTTCAACAAACTCCTTGTGGGTTTTGATAAACTCTTTCAGAAAATCTCTAAAGCCTTTGAGTTGCTTTTGAGCAGATCCAAAATGCATCTCCTGAAGCCTTTTCTTCTCCTCTTCATAGAGACTACGTACAAAAGTGATCGGATCGATCATCTTTTGAGGCTCATATTCTCGGAGCCAGTTGATGCGGCTGCTGAGAATGTAGAGTCCACGGCTGGCTGGATAGACGACCTTTGCTTCAAGATCTGCGAGAACATGAAGGGCTGGCTCATGTTTACCAATTGCAGACATGTTATAAGGCTTGCGCACCTCCGCATCGAGATGGGTCTTGACAGGTGTCTGGGCCTTAAAGATGGCCGCTTTCACGTTCTTCACATCCTCCTCCTGAAGCGTATTGAGGGTGAAGTAGAGGAAGGCGTGACCCTGTCTGACCTTTTGATCATCAGGAATATAGAGTGCTTTACGGATTTGAGCATCCGTTTTTCTGTCATGCGCGAGGCGGACATGGTGTCCAATGTCGAGATGACGCATTCTCCAGAGCAGCTGAGCAATAGGATCTTCCTTGTTGGCCGTTCCCACCATGGCAGTCCCGTAGTGGTGACCTCCACGAGGAATGTGGAAGTGGACTCCGCGCGAATCCTTACGACCATAATAGAAGAGAGCATTGCCTGCTATCGCACCTGGCTCATAGCGCATCGCGAAGAACTGATCACCGGGGTACCACATCTTCTTGTCGAGATCTTTGTCTCGGTAGATGGCCTGACGCCCCTTTTGACGGATTTCAGCCGCTACCCTCTCGGTATCATTACCAAAGACGTCATAATCATAGTTTAAGATCGCATGGCACTCTTTATCTGCTGCCTGTCTCTTGATGAAGTCGAGAGGTGTCTCCTCAATCTGACTTCCAGGATTTTCAGGATCCTCTTTGCTGCCAAAAGTCGTAGTTTCTTTGTCGAGATCCAAGCAGAGGAGGGTTTCGCCATAGACAGCGTCAGCTGAATGGGCAATCCCATCTGTATACTCGGCAAGATTGAGGGCATAGGGTTGACCCGTTCCGGAACCGACGCGCACGTCTGCTCCAGGGCCCAAATCTTGAGAATTATAGGTGATCTGCTCCAGATAGACGCGGATCTCAGGTGTCTCCAGCATCAAGTGACGGAGGAGCTGGAACCTTTGGATAGCAAGTTCAGGGTCTTTGATGAAGGCTTCGTATTTATTACCCCCATACCTTCTGATCGCCACTCCCGCAATATCTGAAGCCCATTTTTTCCACGTTTCTGGGCGTCCAGTAGAGATTAACTGGTCGCTGGCACCGAGGAGTTTATCTTTTTCGATGTAGATATCTTCACCGATCTTATTCCCCTGGCCTAAGTAGTGGAAGATGTGGTGGAGAATCGTTTCTGATTCTTCACCATAGAGAACTCCCACCTTCTCGTCACCGTCGCTATAGGGAACTACAGTAACGCCATTCGAAGCGGAGATCCCCCTTTCCAATTTGGGGTTGACGCCGCGGACCGATTCGACCGTTTTAGAGAGGAAGGTCTTTAAAGCAGCCACGTAGCAGACCTCTCTCTGCTTATCTTCATCTTTTTTCGGATCTCCTGCAGGCATGTTTGTGGGAAGAGCTTCCCTTTCGCCCATGACAAAGGCGACAAACTCTTGCTTTGGAATCGTTTTCCATCGCGCCTCGTCCCAGCCCACACTCACCCAGAAGGTGGTATCGTCATAGAACTGTTCTGCGACGCCACGGAACTCTTGGTTGACATTCTGGATGGAGCGGAGGTTGTTATTGACAATCAGATTCCACAAATGTTCATTTTTGGGATTTTCTTTAATCTGATAAATCATCCGTTCAGCGACCTCGAAACGGACCTTATCGACCGTACGGTACTCCCCGATCGCATAGTTAAACTCGAAACTATTGTCATAGTTGACGTCCTCGTCTACGAGATAACGCACTTTTCGATCTTTCAAGTAGGCTTCGATCAGTTTCACCAGCTGCAGCTGATTGAAGAGGTTTTTGCGCTCTTCACCTTCTTCTTTCATTCTCAGCATCTCTTGCAGCTGAACCCGCTTATCTCTTAAGCCGCCCATCTGAGAAGGAGAAGTCAGTACAGCTTTCCCCTCTTCTTCCAACCGATTGAGCGATTCGAGAAGTGTCGTCAAATGTTTCTCAATCTGCTGAGGCGTCGCTTTTTCATCGAGGCCAAAGTGGATGTCGAACTTAAAGACAAAGGCTCTATGCCCCATCGACTCTTGAAGTTGAGAGACCAGCTCATCGGTTGTCAACATCACAGGGCGATAGTTATGCTGGAGGAAAAGATCGATCGCTTCGGGGAAGACGAAGTCAGATTTACCTGTTCCCATCTTCGCACGGATGAAGCGGACCGGCTTGTCATCCTTATCCCCTTTTTTGAGATCTTTCATCATCTTCTCAAGCGCATCGATCGCTTTTGTGCGCGAGATCCAGTGGTTGCGGATATCGCTGACGAGATAGCGGCGTGTGAAGTGTTGATTAGGTAGGAGGTAGCGCCCCTCTTCACTGCGTTCCGGATTACCTTCACCATCTTTCTTGACATAACGGAGCCGATCAGATCCCTCTTCGAGGAACCGTTTCAGATCGCAGCTGTAAAGAATCCAGTCGACCGATTGGTTGGCTTTAGTCTGGGCAATATTCTGTCTTGTTTCCAGCTCTAGCCTTCCTGGAAGGCCTGCAATGATCCCCTTCAATACTTTAGAGAGATCTTGGCAAGTTTCGAGAGCCTTCTCATACTGCTGTCTTTCCGTCGTCACTAAGATCGTCTCTGTGATCAGCTCAGCGAAATAGATTTGCAGCTTCGGATTTTCCAATCTCCCTAACTGACCATAGCGATAGAGATCGAGAACCTGATCAAAAATCTGTTGATCAGAGAAGCGGTTGCGATCGGCAAAGAGATGGAGAATCCCTAGGTCGGTCGCATGGGATCTTGCAAATTCGAGAATCCTCTGCCGTCCTAGCTTTTCCTCTTTTCGCAATCCCTTCAGATGGGCTTTGATCTCCTGGTGGACTGGCTTGAGTTTGGTGACATCAAAAGAGCTCTTGGTTCTCTCGATGAGATCCTCTTTAGCCTCGTCAATCCCTGCGCAGATCTTTTCAAGCTTCTTGGCTTCGCGAACAGAAAGTTCTTTAAGTTCCATTCGTCTGCGCTCTGCATTGATCTTTTGCGGATCATAGAGCTTTCGGGCGGCTTGAGCCCGTTCTTCCCAAAGAGAGGGACGTCCTTCCCATGTTTGTGTCTGAGGATTCCACTTTTCGCAGGAGCTTCTAAAATAGCGTTGACCCCAGTTGAGACTTGCTTCTGGAGGACGTATTTCGACCTCTTCATAGCGCTCATCATAGTCAATCGTTTCAATCGTTTTAGGGTTGGCATCTTCAGGAATGCCAACAGCTCTCTGGTAATTTCTGACGATCTGCTGAACCCGTTGTTTCAGCTCAGCCACCTCTTGGACCTCTAATATACGAATAACGGTGCTCCACAGGGGCTCAAACGGCAGGGAAAGAACACGGTGTAGCGCTTCTTGGGTATTTGCATCGTCGGGCCTGGCAACTCCTAATTCCGCTAGTAAATCGTCCACTGCCCTTTCGCGGAGCTCTTTATGGGGATCCACAACAGGAACTGGGGCTACCTGCTGATAACGCTGCGGAGGTCTAATCACATCGATCGTGATGACCTCCCTTCCTAATGGAGAGATTGCCACTTCCAGGTAATCCTGGAGCAGATTGAGAGATTCCTGTAGAAATACGGGTAGAGCACCGCGGTTGTGAGGAACTCCCCCTACACGTTCTACATAGGATAGGCCACTTAACATCTGTCTCAATTGGACATACTTATCATAGACGAAAGAGTAACCAGTTCGGAATGGTCCGGGCTCCATGAGTGCCTCCTGCTTGAGACGCTCACTTTTTTCGAGCAAGCCCGCCAAGTCGGTGACTTCGAGCTGCTTATCTCTCACCCCTCGATAGAGGGTCTCCATCGTCGAATCTTTGACATGCCGATGGGCTACTAAAGGCCCTCTTTCCTGATGCGAATGGTGCCAATGGATCAATAGGAGTCTGCGTGCGGTGTCGATGGCATCGCGATGTGGGACTCCTGGAGGGAGTTCACGCAAGAGGAAGGAGATATCTTCGATATCTAACTCATTCTCATAGATCCAACCCCAGTAGCTCCAGAAGTTGGCCAGAACGGTGCTCCATTTGGGATAGGCACCCTCTTTTTTATGCAAATCATGGATCGACCAGACGCCATAAGGATTGACCACCTTACCCATCTCCTTCACCATAGCGGAGATCTCAGGGTCTTTCGGTATCGCCAACTGGAAGGGAGCTGCCCCTTTTGGTTCCTCAGCGTTTTCGTTTCGCCTAAGTCCTCTCAATGAGCTCATAAGATCGGGCGGAGTGGCGAGACCCAACCCCAAAGTCAGAGGATTTTCTGAGAGAAGGCTCTCTTCCTGCTTTGTCAGCAGTAAACCATGTTCGCGCAAGGCCTGGGAGTGTTGACTCAAAGAGCCCCTGTGATCTGAGAAGAAGCGAGCTCCCACCAAGCGAATGATAAATAAGAGACCCTCTTCGGGTGTTACTCCTCGGGGTAACTGATCGACTGGTATCGGCAATCCTTCAGGGATCTTAAAGAGATCGATCCCATGGCTCGCCTTCATTTTTGTATTCAAGGCGATCAACTGGGCCACCAATTTGGCAAAGAAGGCGGCTTCAAGGGGCGATTTAGGCCCTAAAAGCTTTTCGAAATCGATTAAAACGGTCATCAGCATCTTCTGCAGCTGCTGGATATCATCAGCAGAAGAGTGGCCGCACTTCGCCATCATTTCAAGGTAGCGACTTGCGGTACCCCAATCTTGCCGTTTGCACGCCACGAAAGCGAGATAGAAGAAGCCTGCATGGGAAGAACTTTCGCTCCTGCGCTCCATTCTGTAACGGATTGCTCTTGGGCTAGTAAGGCCTTTCAACATATCCAGTATGGGTTGATGCTGCTGCATCCCCTCCTGACCCAGGATTTGGCCTCCCACCATCTCCCCCGCTTCAAATAGATTGCCCATACCGCCTGTGAACTGTTCTGCAGCTCCCAATAACATGCGCGCTTGCCCCAGACTCTCTTCATTGAGATCCTCAACGAGACCTGTAGAGGAGAGCTTTGCTCCCATGTGGTCGATGAAGTCGACAGCAGAGCGGAGGAATTTGACATCACTTCCCTTTTTCTCTCCCCCTCCGATCATGTGAGGGAAAATCCAAAACTCTTGCTCTTCAGTGCGTTTATTTTTTAATGGGAGAATGTAGTGGCGCCAATTTTTGCCGAATCTCTTCTCATACTCCTTCGTATCGGTCAGCTTCCACTCCCAATCTTCGCGACCACTCACTACCCAACGGGTCGACTCCTCTTCACTTCGTGAGAGAATGAGCTGCTCTTGGTGGCCATCTCTGGGAAAGCGGATCTCATCGACTCTTTTGCCATCTTTGGAAAGTAAGAGAAGACCATTGCCATCGCGGCAGCTGATCAGACTGGCATCACGCTCAGAGAGACCGGAGCAGATGATCTTTTTGTCTTCGCCCTTACCGAGGCTTGCCTCAACAATTTTGTTACCTTTGAGATGGAGGGTGATCGGATCCTTTTCGATATTTTGATCATGTTGAGCAACCAAAACACGTGTGAGATCTCTTTTGCCTGTGCTCTCGATAGGAATCCAGACCCCTTTATTTTTGATCAACTCCTCCACAGTCTTATTATTATGGCGTGCAAAGAGCTGCCAGATCTTTGACTTCAGAGCTGTGCTTAAGCTAATTCTTTGGAAAAGATATTTCTGGCCACGGACCGATTGGAAGATTTGGAATTTGCGGCTATCAGGATCACTATCGTAACGGAAAGTCACCTCTGTCCCAGCCGATTCATTCTTCCAGATGTAATCGATGATCGTGCCAGTTCCTCTGATGCTCGTGACCGTCGGGTTGGCATCATTAAAGAGGAATTTGTACTGTTTATCATGCCGGATCTGCTCGGGAAGTTTGCACTTTTCTCCGAGCTTGGGTTGGACTTTGAATCCTTCACCCGTTCTTAAGTCTACCGTAAAGGTTTCTGTGCCTTGGCTGCAGGAATAAGTATATTCCCTGCCCGCCACAGGAGTCCAATTCCCCTCACGCCCAGTCAACTCTTTGAGTAGTTTTTTTCGCCGCTCGGCATTTTCTTGAATGTATTTGCCGATCGTAGGGAGAAGAAGAGTCAATCCTTTGGTGACCAGCTCTGCCTGCCATCCCGAATGGCCCAATTCCATAGGCGATTTCTGCATGATGTAGAAAGCATTGAGCGCCTTGGTCCATTCCTCAATATTATCAGCAGGAATTCCTCTAGATTCCTGCTCGTGGCAGTAAAAGGAGACGGCTAAAGTAGCAAATTCCTTTTCCCCCTCTTGGCCCATCATCGACAAGCAGGCCCCAGCTATAGTGTCTTTGTCATAGACCGGTAGTGCAGCGCTGATTTTTGCCGGATAATTGGAATCGGCACCATAGCGCTCCTTGAGATCGCGCTCTAGGTCAAGAGCATGATGGCGGATGCGATGGCAGACCTCTCTGATAAAGATTTCGCTCGCACGCAGATCGGTTTTCCCTGACAGAAAGCGGCACAATTCATCGAGAACGGGCCCCGCTTGGATAAAGAATTCGGGGTTATTCAGGAGATGCTCGCGGATCAACCCATGCTGGAAGAAAGTCTTAAAGAGAGTGTGCTGGACAGAAGGGAGCGCCAGTTTATCGGGATATTGGTAGATAAAATGGAAACATTGAGAAATGGAGAGGTAGGAGGCGGGATAACCTAAACGTGTGTGGCGAGAAAGGGTTGACTGATCGCCCTGTGAGAGATCTGTTTGTCTCATCAGATATTCCTGAGCCGCATCCAGCCCCTTAAAGAGACGACTTTCTTTAGTTACCGAATCGTTAAATTCTGCACGTTCTCGGTCTCGACCCACAGAGGTGATGCACATTTCGGGATTGGACTGTCCCAAGAATTTCTCCCGATCATAGTGTGTGGGAGGGGTCTCTTCACGATGCGTCGTCGCTAGATCACCTGGTTTATCGGGTGTAAGAGAGAGGGTAAAGACACTCTCTTTCGCAGCGACGAAATGGATCCTTGCCATTTTCTGGAATTTCTTCTGGAGATTGGTGAAAGTCAACTCTTCTCGATTGAAGAGATTGCCGATGGCGCCACCTATCCCTGAAATATGCTTTCTCAGATAGTTTTGAGGGTGGCCGAGAATTTTTCGCATCTCAACCACTTTGAGGCAGGAGGCGATTTCCACAGGAATCAGCATCTCATGTCCCTCTGCAGCGCTGTTGAAGAAGCCTGCGTGGTGCCTAAGAAGGTTGGATTCCAGCTCTTCTTTCTGCTCTCTCCCTTTTTTTGTAGGCTGGAACTCAGTGCCATCCCCTAGCCCGTCATATCCGATAATGTAAGGAAGGGCTACAGTTTCTGTTGCAGTCTCACGCCCATGCTCATCCCCTTTCCATTTCAATTCTTTGAAGGCTCTCTCACAGCCTTGGAACCGTTTTTCAAAAAAGGGAGAACTTCCCACCAAAACGCTGCAGTCTTGGCGCATCAGCCAGATCTCTTCTCGCGTGGCTGTGCCATAGCTGGTTTTTGGGAGTAGTAAACGGGTACCATTAATCTTATAGGAGAGAAGTTCTTTGGAAATTCCCACAATCTGTGCAAAAGAGGCCATCACAGCGATCATTCTTTCGCTACTGCGGGTTAACCGATCCCAATCCATCTCTTCGATTGGGTTACGTTTCACCCCTTTCAGTTCATTCAGGAAATCATCATTCTCTTTTCCACGCTGAATTTCATCGACGAGTTCCTGTTCGCGACTTCTTTTTTGCGCTGCCTTATCAATTTCACGGGGTCTTCTAGGTTCGTGAGGGTAATAGCGCCCTCTCGGATCCACCTGGTAAATTGCCATTTCAAATCGGTAGCCGACCATATCTCTACGATATTGACTCCATTCGCCATCATAGGCATCGTCTTCTTGTTTCCAGCGCCTCTTGAGCCGTTCGGTTATCTCCTCCTCGATCTGCTTTTCGCGCATCGCGATAAAGGCATCTAATTTCTGAGCCAATCTTTGCTTGACCACATCATTCGTGCGATAGCTCTCCCATGCCTGATCAAAAGCGACCTCCATTTTGGGGATCTTCAGTTGGAAAAGATAGCGCTGCAGCAAGGGAAGCACTACATGGAATTCGAAGACCTCATGTGGTCTTAACGGGAAGGTTCCGGATCGGGCTGTCGCCTCAAACATGGAGGCGCCTATTTTTTCGAGGGCTTGACTCCATTGATCGAGCTCCTCACGGCTCAATAGATCCCAAACATTGACATCTTGCGTGGCAAGAGAGGGTCTTGCCGGGGGCAGAGCTTCCATCATCGATAAAAGTAGGGCTTTCGCAGCTAAGAGCTCTCCCTTTTGAAGATAATATTCAACGCGCGTGACAAGACCCTGCATCTGTACGAGAGCCTTGGCTCTTGCACTCTTCGCTTCTTCAGAAAGTAGATCACGCGGCTGGGCTTTAGTCATCGCACTGCGAACAAGTTCGACAGATGCCATCTCATCGAGCTGCACCCGATAGCTTTCCACACTTTTGGTACTGGTTACCAGCGCTAAAGTGTCTTGGATCGGCTCTGACAAAGTGGCCCAGAATTGGGTCACTTTACTTTCCAGATTCTTTAGATCCTTCTGCTCCAACTCCTCGGTGCGCTTCAAGGCCTCGAGTTTCGCTTCGACGAAATTGAGTAAGTGTTCGGTAATGGCGAGTGCGCCGTCGACTCCAATCTCCTTCTCCATGTAGTGGCGCACTTTATTGGCATACCAGAGAATCCCATCGAGAGAGCGGGCACGCTCATCTCCTGTGAGTTTGCTTTCATTTTCTTCGTAATATGCGATCAGGTGATCGACATAGAATTTGAAGAATTTCCCCTTCGAAGAGACGAGCTCGGGCATTTTGCTGTCGATCTCAGAAAGATGGCTGAGATGACTTTCATGGAGTCCCAACTCTTTCAAGAGGGTAAAGAGCGCCTTGACAGGGTCTCTGCTGGAGCGGATTTGTGGTGTGACAAGAGAGAGCTCTGTCCCAAAAGTGGTGAGGAGAGATTCGAAAGAGAAATCCTTGTTCATCGGACCTCTCAAGCTGACCTCTTTCTTATCTTTTGCGCGGGTGTAGGGGTGGTTGGCCACCAGTGCGCGGAAGAATTTCCTCATCTTGGCGGGATCCTTTGAAGACTTCGTCACGTCGAAGGTACGGATAGCTGAGATTCTCCCTGTATCGATTGAGGTTGAGGAGAAGGAGATCTGCTTCATCAAGAGACGTTCAGGTTTTCGAGAGGCAACTGCTTCAGCCTCATCCCCAGCAACAGGCCGAGCTGATTCTTCCGGTTGGTATTCGAAAAGGAGGAAATGAGGAACATAGTTTTTTCCCTCACCTTGCCCGACAGGAACGATCAGATGACGATGATCTTTATCGAGCTCTCGAATCCGACTCACGAGATCGACAGCAACGCCTTCGGTCTGCTTTTTGCTCCCCGAATTACGCGCCTCATGGATCTCCTTGCCCAAATGGGCTGCTTCTGCAAAGAGTTGGGCAGCCAGCCCCACAGCTGATTCTACGCGCGGTTTCTTTTCATCTTCGAGGATGGCAATTCTTCTTTCCTGTGGGATTGCCCCATGGGTCGATGCGAGGAAAGTGTCCGCAGGGACTTTTCTCCAATCATCTTCGCCATATTGCACCTCATGCCAGCCCTCGTAACTACCTAGGACGTGATTATAGCGCGACTGATGTCTAAAGGGACGTACTTCGCCGTTTTCGCCATCTTCATCATAGATAAAAGCGTGGTCGCGCTCCTGTGCGACCTCTTTACAATCGAGATCTGTTGTTTGCAAAGTTTCTACACCGTTTTGGGTCAGATTGCGGTGTTTACAGATTCTTCCGTTGTCGCGAATGAGGTACTCACCATGGGTATGATCGATATCTTTGAATTCATTTCGTTGCAAGACATAAAACCAATCAGCCCCTTTTCCATAGTGGCGCCCTTCCATCGTCTTTTTCATGTCGATCACTTCTACATCGAAGAAATAACGATGTGTCCAGCTTTCTATATAGACGCTGTAATAGACTTTTCCATTGCGGTCGACTTTTCTCTCTTTGACCGGACAATCGTAAAAGTAGTCGTCGTCATATCGACCACTTCTGGCTTTGTGAACCTGGACTATCTCACCTGGTACTATTGATAAACCTTTTGCTATCTGCCGACCTTTACCAGCAGAGTCTTCTGCCTGGAGGAACTGACCTAAAAAGCTGATCTGGTTCAAAACCCTATCGTGAGTCAACTCACCGACACGATCATGTTCGATCGGCGTGAGCATATCGGCAAAATCGCGTGCCTCTCCCCCAGAAACCAAACGGTAAAAAGCGGCGAATGGTGTCGCTAAAAAGTGAAGCGCAGCCTTGATCCCCTCTACCAGAGCCGAGCCCAAACTTTCCTGCTTAAATTTACGGAGGGTCAGATCGTGGGTCTTGCTGGTGGTGTGGAGCGTTTTAGGAAGTACTTCAGCTCCAGCTGCAGGAATCGTTTTACGCACCAATTGCCCATTTTGACGGTAGGTATAGCTATATTCGGTTTCCGTAATGTTGGTGATCTCGATCGCTGTACGTGGCTTAAGCCCATGCTCTTCCGTCCCGATCCGCTTAAAGACCTTCTCTCTCTGCTCTGCCGTCTTCAACAAATCGATCTTTCCCCGATTCAGGAACAGCAGACTCTTCTTTCCATCGAATTCGAGCGGTACAATCTTTCGATTGCGGACGATCGGCGCCCGATTCTCATCGACCCTCCCTTTATCAACCCGCTTGTGCTGAGGGAAATATTCGTAAACCTCGCTACGAGTTCCTTCAAGGTTAACTGGTTTCGATGATTTAATCGGTGGATTTGACATGAGATGACCTTCCTTTAAATAGCTGCACTTTATTTTACATAAGAAATATTAAAGAAATATTAAGGAGCCAAAATAAATTTACGAGAGCGTTTTCAGAAGGTGGGGGCGCCGAAGGTCGCTCGCGGCCCTCTGCGGGCCGCTGCCACTCCCAACGGCGCCAATTGCCGAGCCGCGTAAGTGATCAAAAAACTGGAGGTGGCTAGTTTAGCTCACAAGTTGAGTTGCCTATTCTCTATGGTCATCTTCAACACAGAGGCGCAGAGACTCAGAGATTCACAGAGAGGGGGAAACGAGGGAAAGAAAAAAATCGCCTCTTTGAGCTTCGCTCAAAGAGGCGATTTTCTCTGCGAACCTCTGAGTCTCTGCGCCTCTGCGTTAAAGATATCCTCACAACTGTGCCACACACAGTCTTTAGCCAATCCTTGCCTCCAGTTTCTTATCACTTACCAAGCCACTGATATCTTCATAGGTAAAAACTTTCCTGGAGCTATTATCGAGCCCAACAAACCTGTTCAGGAATCTTCTCTTCCATGTGCAAAGCCTCGTCTGAGAAGTCCCAGAAGGACTTAGATAGAAATAAGTCAGCGTTAGATGATCTTCTGCCGTGACCACAAAGCACGTTTTGTTTGGGATTTTCTCGGACAACTCATATCTCTTGGCACTGTTTTAGGTAACTAAGGCAAATCAGGTCGTCCGAGCCGAAGCTTAATGGCTCGGCAATTGGCGCCGTTGGGAGTGGCAGCGGCCCATTGAGGGCCGCGAGCGACCTTCGGCGCCCCACCCGCGCCTGAGACCGAGGCTGCGTCAGCAGGCGAGGTCGCAGCGACGGGCGTTAGAAGGTGGGGACGATGGCGCCGTGGTATCTTTTCTGGATGAACTGGCGCATCTCGTTGGATGTTAAAACTTTTTTTAACTTTTGCATCTCTTCGCGGTTTTCATCACCGCTGCGAACGGCGACGATATTGGCAAAGGGGGAATCGGCAGGTTCGAGGGCGATGGCATTTTTCGTTGGGTTGAGGTCGGCTTGCAGAGCATAATTGGCGGGAATAACTGCGGCATCGACATCCCTGAGAGTGCGTGGCAGAAAGGCGGCGTCGATCTCCTCAATTTTGATCTTTTTGGGGTTTTCGGTGATATCATAGATAGTTGCTAGGGTCTGATTGGTCCCCTCTTTCAGCTTGATCAGGCCGAGATCTGCTAAAAGGTCAAGGGCACGCGCTTCATTGGTGGGATCGCTTGGGATGGCAATCGTTGCCCCCTCTTTCAAATCCTTGAGCGCAGTGATGCGCACGGAGTAGACCCCTAAGGGTTCAATATGGACGGCGACGAGGGGGACTAATTTGTATCCGAATCGCTGGTTTTGCTCTTCTAAAAAGGGCTTGTGCTGGAAAAAGTTGGCATCGACCTGGTGCTCGTAGAGGAGGCGGTTGGGTAAATTATAATCGTCGACCTCGACGATTTTGAGCTTGATTCCCTCCTTCTCCAAAGCTGGTTTGACAGATTCCAAAATTTCGGCATGAGGCACCGGCGATGCAGCAATCGTGAGGGTTTTCCCCTGATGTTGGCAACCTGTGAAAGCAAGCAGACAGAGCGCTAAAATCCACTTTTTCATGACCGACCTCTTTTCTGTAAAACCGCCTTTGCCCAGCCGTTCCCCAATTTTTGGACGATTTCGACCAGTATCACTAGCAACACTAGCGTGGTAACCATTAAAAATCCATTGAACCTTTGGTAGCCATACTGGATCGCCACTTTCCCGAGGCCACCTCCGCCGACTAAACCGGCCATTGCGCTGTAGCCGATCAGGTTGACAACGGTGAGAGAGCCCCCACGGATGAGGGAGGGAAATCCTTCCGGAAAATAGACCTTATTGACGATCTGCCTTGTGGTGGAACCCATGACGATCGCTGCTTCGATGAGATGGGGATTGACCTCTTTGAGGGCTCCCTCGACGACGCGTGCTACGAAAGGGGCTGCAGCAATGGTTAAGGGTACGATCGAGGCGGTCGTTCCGATGCTAGTGCCGACGATCCAGCGAGTCAGTGGGATGATGGCGACGATCAGAATGGCGAAGGGAATCGACCTTCCGATATTGACCAGCATACCGAGTGTCTGGTTCAGCTTGAGATTCTCTTTGAGCCCTCCCCGCTCGGTCAAAATCAGAATGACACCGAGGGGAAGTCCGATCAAGAACGAGAAGAATGCAGAGGCGACCACCATGTAAATGGTATTGAAAAACTCTTTGGGGATCACTCTCCAGGCCAAATCGAGATTTTCGATCCAGTTCATAGCGCCTCCCAACCTACTTTTGATTGTTCGAGAAATTTGCGTGCGCGTTCTCTCTCTTCACTACTTCCCGAGAGTGCGACGACCAGATTCCCGACAGTTTCTGTTTTGAGCAGGTCGATGCCCCCGAAGAGAATATTCACCTCGACCTGATAGTGGCGAATGAGCCTGGAGATAACCGGTTCGCTGGCGCTAGATCCCGTAAAAGTGAGACGCAAAATCTCTTGCCCTTCCGCACGTGGCAGCAGATATTCGGGGATGGTGTGGGTTAAACTTTGCAAAAAGCGCTTGGTAGTGGGGTGTTGGGGCGCTGCGAAGAGCTGAGCCGTCGTCCCGCTCTCCACAATTTCGCCCTGCTCCAAAACGGCCACATGGGTGGAGATCTGCTTGATCACCTCCATCTCATGGGTGATCAATAAAATGGTCAGCCCGAAACGTTGATTGAGCCTCCCCAGTAGCTCCAAAATGGAGTGAGTGGTTCTTGGATCGAGAGCTGAGGTTGCCTCATCGCAGAGAAGAACCGTAGGTTGGTTGGCAACCGCACGCGCAATGGCCACACGCTGTCTCTCGCCTCCACTCAACTGCGCCGGATAGTGGTTCTCCTTGCCATGAAGTCCCACTAGTTCCAGCAGCTCCTTCGCCCGCTCTAAGTCGTCGACCCCACTAATTTCCAGAGGATAGCTTACATTTTCTAATGCTGTCCGCGCCTCAAACAGGTTGAAGTGTTGGAAGATCATCCCCATCTTTCTACGCTTGCAGCGAAGCTGCTTGGCCGTCTGCCCAGTGATTTTTTCACCGGCGATAAAGATCTCACCCTCATCAGGCTGCTCTAAGCCATTGAGACAGCGCATCAGTGTCGACTTCCCCGCTCCGCTCATCCCAATAATGCCAAAAATCTCCCCAGCTTGGACCGTGAGGTTGATCCCCTTAAGGGCATATTGCCCCTGGAACTTCTTCGAAAGATTTGTGACTTTGATAACGTCCATAAAGAAAGCAGTCTAGGTTATCACGAGCAAATATATTTGTAAAAAAAGGATTCTGAAGAGAGAATCAAATTTTTCATTGGGAGGAGATATGACGACGGGAACAGCACTATCGGAAATTGAAAAATTGTTAGGTCAGGAGGCTGGATCGCTCCTCAGCCATGAGTGTAAGACTGTCACGAAAGATCGGCTCCATATTCCCGATGGAAACTGGGTCGATCGGATTTTCACCTGTAGCGACCGCAATAATCGGGTTCTCCGTAATTTAGAGTCTTTATTTGAGCATGGACGATTAGCTGGGACTGGCTATCTCTCGATCCTCCCCGTCGACCAGGGTGTCGAACATGCAGCGGGGGCCTCTTTTGCAGCCAATCCCGACTACTTCGATCCCGAAAATATCGTTTTGCTCGCTCTCGAAGGAGGCTGTAATGCAGTGGCCTCTACCTATGGCGTTTTGAGCATGGTGTCGCGCCGTTTTGCCCACAGAATCCCTTTTATTGTGAAGCTTAACCACAATGAGCTACTCACCTATCCCAACAAATATGATCAGATCTTCTTTACGACGGTGAGAGCTGCCTACGACATGGGTGCAGTAGCGGTTGGGGCGACGATCTATTTCGGCTCCGCGGAAAGCGACCGCCAGATCATCGAAGTGAGCCAGGCTTTCGCCCTTGCCCATGAATTAGGAATGGCCACCATCCTCTGGTGCTACCTACGCAACTCTGCTTTCACTACACCCAATGCCGACTACCATAATGCCGCCGATTTGACGGGCCAGGCCAACCATTTAGGCGCAACCCTCGGCGCCGATATTCTCAAACAGAAGCTCCCCACCAACAATGGAGGCTTCACAGCTCTCAAATTTGGCAAGACCACAGAAAAGGTCTACACTCAGCTCTCTTCCGACCATCCCATCGACCTCTGCCGTTATCAGGTGATCAATGGCTACATGGGTCGCTGTGGCCTCATCAATTCGGGTGGTCCATCCGGCACAAATGATTTTGCCGATGCTGTCCGCACTGCGGTCATCAACAAGCGAGCAGGCGGAATTGGCCTCATCTCCGGCCGTAAAGCCTTCCAACGCCCTATGAATGAAGGGATTAAGATGCTCAACCTGATTCAAGATGTCTACTTAAACCGCAACATCACTATCGCATAGTAAAAAATCCCCTCCCTAACGTATAAATCTTTTACTATAAAGGGAGGTAGCTATGTCCGGAGTAGCGATCCAAGCAGCAACAACGGGAGCAGCTTTCTTAGCTGCAAGTGAAAATCCAGAGCCTAGGCCTGAAGGTATCAAGGATCGGGTCTGTTTCCATTGGAGAATGGCACCAGGGATTGTCAGCCTAGCAGGTAGCGTGGTTGCCGTGGTCTGCACGGTCATCTGGCAAGTCCACTGGCTGCACGCCTTCTTTGTGCCAGGAGGGGTCTGCTCCGGCTACCTGATTTATCTGGGATATAACTTCCAAAACCTTCAGAGCTTCACTGAGAACAATGAGCGGCTGGAAGAGTCAGTTCTGACGCTCGAGGAAAGAAACCAGCAACTATTAGCTACGAATACCCAGCTAGCGGAGAATAACAAGCTGTTGCAGACCAGGCTGGGTGAGTTGGGAACCACTCTTACTGGACTCCAGACAGAAAACCTCACTTTAAGAGGGGCTAATGAGCAGTTGGGACGGTCTATGGAGAAGCTTTCGTCCGAAATTCGGGAGTTACAAACCATTCGGGATACACTCCAGACAAAAGCGTCGCTCCATGTTTCTCAACTGGAAACGCTCCAGAGGGCACTCCTCCAAATTCAGGCTTCCGCCAAGGATGACCACTCCTCATTTGCTGCTAATCTTAAAATTTTCATCGAGCAGATCGGTCATTTGCAACAAACCCGTAAAGATTTTGAAAAAACTGGGTCAGATATCGAGGAGGAGATGAAGAGACAGGTAGAAATTCTTCTAGGCTCTGCTGAAATGCTGAAAACCATCTTCTCTCAGATAAGTGCGTGGAAAGATGGCAGTGATGTCCAACAAATGTTTAAGATTAGAGATGAACTTGGACAAAAAATTGATGATTTACAAAGACAAGTCGGACAAAATGAAGGGCAGATTAAAGAAAAGAGAGAGCAGATTGAAGAGTTAAGAAAAATTATAGAAGAGCTTAAAGTTGGGCTTAGGCAGCTAGTTCAAGGTAATGCCGATCAAAAACAGAACAATGCCGCTTTTGCAAGTCTTGTGGGGAAAGCTGACGAAACCTTTAAAAAATATGAGACCAGATTCGGAACGCAGTGATTGGGAAGGAGTTGAAAACTGGTATGGCCGTCTTGTGGGCGAAGAGGGCCACTACTACCATCGCCAGATCATTTTACCTAAGCTCATTTCCCTCTTCAATTTCGAAGCCTACGACTCCCCTACGCTCTTAGATTTAGCTTGCGGTCAGGGGATCCTTGCTCGCCATCTTCCGAAAAATGTAAGCTATTGGGGCATCGATCTCTCCCCTTCTCTGATTAAGCAGGCTAAGCTAGGCGCTGCCTCGCATCACCACTTTGCTGTTGGCGATATCTGCAAGCCTTTGCCGATTACCAAACGTGATTTCACCCATGCAGCGATCGTTTTGGCGCTGCAAAATGTCCCTGCTGCTGACCAGGCGATTGGCCAAGCTGCAGGCCATTTGCAGGAGGGAGGGCTGCTCACTGTCGTATTGAACCACCCCTGCTTCCGCATTCCACGGCAAAGTTCTTGGGGTGTCGATAGTGCGAAAAAGCTGCAGTACCGCCGCATCGACTCCTACCTGTCAGCCCAAAAAATTCCGATTCAGATGCATCCTGGAAAGGGAAAAGGGTCGGCCACCACCTGGTCCTTTCACCACAGCCTCAGTGATTACAGTTACTTTTTGGCCGAAGCCGGCTTTGCGATCCTGCTGATGGAAGAGTGGGCATCGGATAAAAAAAGCAGCGGTAGTGCCGCTAAGACGGAGAATCGCGCCCGCGCAGAGTTTCCCCTTTTCCTGACATTTTTGGCCCAAAAAATCCGTTAAAGAGCGACAATAGAGGAAGAGTGGTGTTCCGCTAAAAAGCGACAATAGAGAGTGGTATTTCGCTAAAAATCGACAATAGAATGGGTATGTGGGAGTTTCTCAATAAAGACATCTGGCATGTCCAAATTTCTTCTCTTCCTAAATGGAAAGCCTTTGGCTATCGTTTCTTGCGGATCATGATGCTCACCCTTCAAGGCTTCACTAAAAGTCAGATTTCTCTGGGAGCTTCTGCACTCACCTACTACTCCACGCTCTCTGTGGTTCCCATTTTAGCATTGCTGATCGGTGTAGCTAGAGGTTTTCTGTTTGAAAAGTCTCTGGAAAATTGGCTGACAACCCATTTCCAAGAACAGAAGGAGATGATTCTCAAAATCATCGGATTCGCAACGCAGTCACTGGAAAGTGCCAATGGAGGAGTCATCGCAGGGATCGGTGTGGCTCTGCTCTTATGGACAGCGATCCGGATTCTTTCTTATATCGAATTGGTGATGAATCAGGTCTGGGAGGTGAAAGAGACCCGTTCGCTGGCAAAACGGTTTACCGATTACATGGCTCTGCTTTTTTTAGCCCCCATTTTAATCTTAGTCTCTAGCGGCCTTACAGGTTACATGTCAGCCTTTGTTTCGACGGTGAATAAACAAGGTTTTTTGGGCGATTATGCGACTCCCGTCTTAGTGACACTTCTGACCTTGATCTCTCTCTTTTTAACCTCACTGCTCTTCACCTTTCTCTATATTTTTATGCCAAATACTCGGGTGCGCTTTGTACCAGCTCTCTGCGCTGGGATATTCGCAGCGGTTGTCTACCAAGTGTTGCAGTGGCTCTACTTCTACTTTCAGATCGGTGTGGCGAGCTACAATGCGATTTATGGGACCTTTGCGGCGATTCCTCTATTCCTCATCTGGCTTAATTTAAGCTGGATAGTGATCATTTTAGGCGCAAAGGTCTGCTTTGCCATCCAGAATGTCGATGCCTATGAATTTATCACTGATGTCCATCTCAGCCACCGCTTCCGGCTCATCTGTTCGATCAGGATCACCCACTTTTGTTTGAAGCGATTCATCCGCGAACAGACGCCGGCCACGGCTGTAGAACTGTCAAACTCCCTCTCTATCCCCCTTCTCTTGACCAACCATCTTCTATTTGAACTGGTAGCAGCCGGACTCCTTGTGATCATGAAAAGAGAAGATGGGGAAGAGGCCTATCAGTTAGGAAAAAGTCCAGAAACCCTCACGGTCAAGCGGGTGATGGAGATGTTCAATGAAAATGGTGAGGTGATCCCTCTCCATCCCTCCCCTGAAATCACTACGATCCTAAAATGTTTAGAAAAGTTTGGAGTGGCAATAGAAGCTTCAGACGGTAACCTGCTATTGAAGGACATATGAACCTATCCCACTATTCAAAAACTAGCTTTTTGACTCTTTTTCCACATCTTTTTGAGTCTCTGCGCAGGCCTACTTATTCAAGTATGTCCTGCGCAGCGACTCAAAAATCTGTGAAAAAATCCTTCAAAAATCAATTTTTTTGAATAGTGGAATAGGTTCATGAAAACATCAACCAAGATTGTCCTTTGGGTAGTTGCCAGCATAATAGCCCTTGCGCTGATCGTGGTTGCCCTCTTGCCAAGCTGGTTGTCGAGCCAGCAAGGGACGAGAGCTCTTTTGAGCTTGATCAACGGTCGGATCGATGGAAAGGTGACGCTCTCTAAGATCGAGCTCAACTGGTTTGGCCGTCAACGCATCGAAAATCTCTCCTGGGTCGATGGGAAAGGCAATGCCCTTCTCTCACTTCCCTTTTTCGAAACAGAGACTTCTCTGCTTTACTTGGGCTTTGGAGGCCGTTCATTTGGTAAAACTACCTTCGAGCGTCCTTACATCAATCTCTCCCAAGAGATGCTGGAAAAGATCCAGAAGAGTGAAGAGGAGGAGGAAAAGAAACTCACAAAAGGCCATCCCGAAAAGCGCCTACCCTCATTCCGAGATAGTCTCTTTGTGCATGATGGAACCATTGTTTTCAGCTCTCCCAAAATCTCACCGATCACCATCTCCCACATTGAGATCGCGAAGAAGAGTGGTACCGACTGTTTTAATGTCAGTGCAGAATCGAGCCAAGGCAATCAACGGGGCACTGTTTCGATCCAGGCCACTTGTGGTCAGAAAATGGTAGCGTCGATGAAGATTGACCATTTTCCCGTCGCCAGTCTAGATGAACTTCAAGGAACAACTCTTTTTACAGATGCTTTAGGACCCACTTTTTCCAGTGAATTGCACTTTGAAAAAGAGGCGAATGCCTCACTCATGGTTCATGGAATGGTCAAAAGCGCCAATCTCACTGCCTACATCGAGGGAGTCACTACAGACCACAAATTTAGTCTCAGTCCCCAAACACATCTCGAATTTATCGTCACTCCGGCACTCTTCAAAGGGCTCATCAATGAAAAGGAGAGGGAAAACTGGGAGCTAACTAATAAAACAGTGATCAAAGTCGATCTGGAAAAAGGGATTTTTCCCCTCACTACCAGCAACCCCACCTTTAACGACATCGTTCTTCGGGCAAAGCTCACTATCAACCATGCTGAGCTCCACCACCAAAATCTTGGAGTTTACTCCTTAAATGGGTTTCAAGCTTCCCTCATCGCACAGCAAAATCTCGATTTTGCCTATTCAGGAGAAATTCAGGGAAAGGAGCATACCAAACTCGAGGGCCACATCTCGGTCAACCCAGAGCATGAAATTATCTTCCACCAGACTGTGCAGGGTTTCCCTGTCTCTTTGATCTCTCTGGTTTCACCTAACCTCGAGAAGCAGGTACGAACCTTTGTTGGTCCCCAATTCGATCTCGTCAAAGAGGGAACCTATCGAGAAGGGGCTCTCGATTCGAAATTGACGATTACCTCACCCATGACTCAACTGAAAGGCGATTTCACAGGCACTCTGACTCAGCAGGATTTTATAATCACCGGTTTTTCGCACTTTTCTCACGAAAAAGCGGAAATTTTTGGAAAGCAGGTCGATTTTTCCTTAAACGGCACAATCGATCTCACCGATCAACATCTCTACATTCCTGTGATGACAGGCAACCTTTCGAACGACCATCTCAACATTGATATCCGGGGGAAAGTGGGAGAAAAAGGGAAGCCATTTGCACCTGAGTCGCTCCAAGTTGTGGGATCTGGTCTCCTCAAGAAGTTCCCGATGGAAAATATGACAGCCGATCTCCAAGTTGATGGGGTTAAAAATCTTATCCACTTCAAAGCTGAAGGAGCGGGTCTTGAAGCAGCAATAGAGACGCACCACTTCATTCAGGAGGGAGCTTTTAATTTTGGTGCGGCCGACACCCAATTCTCTCTTAAATTGCGCGATTTCCCCACTCAAATGGTGGCGCCTTTAATCTCAGATAGTCTCGATTTAGCCCCTTTTATTGGAGAATACATCAACCTCGATGCAGAGGGCAGATATGCACCTTCTCAAGAACCCCGCTTGATTCTGAATTTCGATGCGCAAGGAGAAGGTTTTGCCGCTGCCCTTGCCATTGCACTCGATGGCTCTCTCATTGTGAAGGAGAAGCAGCCTTCCTTCATCTACTGGGATATCTCTCCGGAGCGCTATCAAGCCCTCATGCGTCAGCTACGGGTCGATCCCACTGCCGAACCAACATTTGCCCTGACAAGAACCACGAAGCTACAGATCGAGATTACCCAGTTGAGTTGTCCGACCGATCTGTCTGAAAACTTAGGCCACTTTCTCTGCCAAAGCGGCTTTGTTGGGAAAATCACTCTGGGAACAACCAACTTTAAAAGTAAATGGAGTCAAGATGCGATCAGCTTTCAAGGAATCGAAGGGAAGATCCAGGGAGAGAATTTTGCTCAAGGGATCAATCTCTTTTTAAAAGGAAATATCCTCGCTGAGAATATTCCAGAATCGGAAAAGTCCTCTTTTTCATTTGAAGGAGAGATGCTCAATTTTTGGACACCAAAGGGGCGCTTAAACCGTGAAGGAATGACTCTCAAGGGTGTTTTGAATTTGGACTTATTGCCAGTCCGTCAAGTCACCGGCATCTTTCCCCTCGACCCAGAGACTAGGTCAATCGTGCAGGCGGTGCTCGGTGAGCTGATGAATGCCCACATCTCAGGAGAAATTTCGCAAATGTCAGGGCCACTGACGATCGATATCAAGGCCTCTAACTTTAAAGCCACACTCCCCTTACAGCTCCAAAAAAATGTAGTCACCCTCCGAGATCAAGTCAATGCAGAAATCACCCTCACAGAAGCGGTGAATGAGACTTTGCTCAAAGATATCAACCCTCTCTTCATTGCGGGTGCCTTTTCTGACCACCCTTTGCGGCTTTGGATCGATCCTCAGGGCTTTCTCCTTCCTATTCGACCCTACTCTTTGCAGGGGTTGCAAATTGGGCGTGCGATGCTCGACATAGGAAGAATTCGCGTGCGCAATGGGGGGCAGGTCCAGTATCTGGTCAACTTCCTTAAGGCAAAAGAGGTCTCTCATGACGGACTGATGCAAGCCTGGTTCACACCGATCTATTTCAGTTTGTACAATGGAGTCGCCAGCTATAACCGGTTCGATGCATTGCTGGCGAGTAACATCCACATCGCGATGTGGGGTAGCATTAATCTGCTCACGAATCAGGTTTCGATGATCCTCGGCATTGCTCCGAGCACGATTGCTCAGCGTTTCAAAATTTCAGGCCTTGGCAAACAAAATATGTTCCAGGTGAAAATGCGAGGAACGACCGATAAGCTCGATCTCGATTGGAGCGCGGCTTCGACACGGATCGCCATTTTGGTGGCGAAAAACGCTGCAGGTGGCTTAGGGGCCTTGATCGGCGGATTACTCGAGCCGATCCTCACAGCCAATTTAGGCGAAGAGCCAGTGCCTCCCCCCACCTCCAATCCCCTTCCCTGGGAAAATATCTACTCTTCCGACCCCAGCCAGTTCACTTCAAAAAAACGTAAAAAATGATAAGGAAAAAAATGCGTGCAGTACAGGTAGAAAAAGCTAAAGGAGCTTTAAAACTAGTGGAAAGAGATATTCCTGAGCCAAAAGCAAGGTGGGTCCGGGTGAAAGTAGAGGCGTGTGGGATCTGTCACAGCGACTCCTTCCCCGTCGAAGGAGCCTTTCCCGGGATACAATATCCGATCATTCCGGGGCATGAAATAGCGGGACGGATCGATGCTCTCGGAACAGGAGTCGATGAATGGAAAGTGGGTCAACGCGTAGGTGTGGGTTGGCAGGGAGGCTATTGCGGCTACTGTAATCCTTGTCGGCGAGGCCATTTTATCCTTTGTGAGAATGGAAAGACTCCTGGTCTTACTTACGATGGTGGCTATGCTGAATATATGGTGGCCCCTGTCGAAGCTCTCGCTCTCATTCCCGATGAGCTCTCCTCTGTCGAAGCTGCTCCGCTTCTCTGCGCAGGCATCACTACCTACAACTCACTGCGCAATAGCGGTGCCCGTGGGGGCGATCTCGTCGCAATCCTCGGCATCGGCGGCTTAGGCCACCTTGCCGTCCAGTATGCTGTGAAGATGGGCTTTAACACCGTCGCCATTGCGCGTGGCAAAGAGAAAGAGGCCCTCGCAAAACAACTCGGCGCCCACCATTATATCGATAGCCAATCCCAAGACCCTGCAGAAGCTCTCACAAAGCTGGGCGGTGCTCGTGTAATCCTCTCCACTGTGACCGATGCTAAAAGCATGAGTGCCATCATCCCCGGACTCGGAAACAGAGGAAAGCTGATTATCGTCGGCGTCTCTAACGAACCGATCGAGGTCTCCCCCATCCTCATGGTTCGCGGCAACCGCTCCATTGTCGGCTGGCCCTCAGGCTCTTCGATCGATTCCCAAGACACAATGGCCTTCAGTGCTCTGACAGGGGTCCGCTCCATGAACGAAATCTTCCCTCTCGAAAAAGCCCCCGAAGCCTACGCCCGCATGATGAGCGGCAAAGCCCGCTTCCGCATCGTCCTCGACATGAATCAGCACTAACCCCAATCGGCACCACTGCGAAGTCCCACCCTCGCCTGAGACCGAGGCTGCGCCAGCAGCCGAGTGTTTCAGCGACGGGCTTAATTTGTCGATTTTTTTACAGCCTCGTAGCGCCCGAGTGTCTCAGCGGGGGTCAAAACAAGAGAGGAAGATCAGCTTATGCTGGCAGGATAGGCAAGATTATCTTACCGGCGTTAGCCGATCCTCTTATCTTGTTTTAGTTGAAGTCGCTTCAGCCTTGGCTTCGCCTCGGCTTACGCGATATCTGGGGGAGAGAGGCTTACGCAGCCTCTCTCCCCCTATACCCCCTCACACCGCGGCAAAGGGTCAAGACCCTTTGCATTCCCAATTTGACAGCATTGCCACCACTCTGTCGACCGATTTTGTATTTCCGGGATTAAGTGGTGTGGGTCCAGTGGGCTGCGACGACCCCTTCCTTCAGCGGAAGGGTCTCTTGGCGTAAGTTGAGGAGCGCACATTTCCCGATGGGAAACTCCTTTTTAAACTGAACGAGTGTGCGGGCCATGTCGGGCTGTGGAGTTGCGGAGAATTTGATCTCATAGGCATCGAGATGGGTTCCTTGATCGATCAAGAGATCGACCTCAACACCTGAACTGGTTCTATAAAAGTAGCAGGGGGCCCGCTCGCCTCGCGCAGCAAACCCCTTCACCGCTTCTAGCACGACCATATTTTCAAAAATATGCCCGGCGAAAGGAGAATGGAGCAGTTGGTCGGCAGATTGGATCCGTAAAAGATAGCAGAGAAGTCCTGTATCAACGAAGTAGAGCTTAGGCGATTTGACAATCCGTTTGGTGATATTTTTGAAATAGGGTTCGAGCAGGTAGATGATGGAGGAGGTTTGGAGAAGGGTTAACCAATCTTTTGCTGTCGTTTGCGAAATGCCGCACTCTTTGCCGATCTCACTCAAATTGAGGAGTTGCCCTGCTCTGGCTGCAAGCAGTACCAAAAAGCGCTGAAATTGCCCCAAATCGTGAATTTGGCGCATCATCCGCAAATCTCTTTCCAGATAACTGGAGAGGTAAGCTGCATGCCAAAATTGGGGATTCAGATCGGGTTGCACCTGAAATTCGGGATAAAAGCCTTTGTAGATTTGCTGGATGACCTGAAGCTCGTTAAACGGATCTACACTTGGGATTTCACTGAAGCTGAGTGGATAGAGATGAAAGATGGCGAGCCTCCCCGCCAAAGATTCTGAAACACCTTTCATCAAGGAAAAGATCTGTGAGCCAGTGAGAACAAACTGTCCATAGCGACGCCTCTCCTGATCGATCGCCATCTTGAGATAGGGAAAGAGGCCCGGCACATACTGGATCTCATCTAAAACTAGTGGAGCTGGGTACGATTTCAGAAATAACAGAGGATCTGATTCGGCAAAATTGCGAATCAAAATGTCATCAAAGGTCACAAACTGATAGTCCGCCGGCAACGCATGCTGCAGCAGGGTCGACTTCCCCGATTGTCTTGCCCCTGTAATCAGGATCGCAGGAAATTGGCGTATCGCCTGAAGAAGTGCTTTTTCTAACCCTCGCTTGAGATACATAAGCTCATTTTAGTCGATTTTAACCTGCATTTTCAAGAAAAAATCTTGAAATCACCTTAATACAATCTAAATAAAAAAAGATTGTCATTGTATGAAAGGAGAAATGTCATGTTTTTTGCGACCGTAAGTTGCTGTGTGAACCCATATACCCATTGCAGTAGAGCAGGTGAAGGTGAAGGTGAAGTGAAAAATCACTTCTACAGGCTACATCTTATTGTGGGTGCCGCGGTATTAGATTTTGCAATAGGAATTACCGCCATTGTGCTGGGCATTCTGGCGATGAAGGGACTCATCTTATCCCAAATGAGTGTTGCAGCTCAGTGGGGCTTGATTGGGGCAGGAGCAGGTTATGCGTTGGCCGTACTGAGTGAACTCGTTGCTATAGCAAAACAGGATTCACCGATAAGAAATAAATACCTTTGTGGGAACGAGCCCCGCGAGTTTGGCATTCTAGATTGACATTATTATTTAAGGCTGCTTCTCTTTCTTGTTTTCTCGCTCGAGAAGTTCGCGGACCTTCTTCTCTTCCCATTCGTCGCCGAGGAAGCGGTTGCGGATGGTGAAGAGGTTGATCGCCTGAACGATCAGGATGAATCCCCAGATGAGAGTCACCCAGTAGAACCAGATATTGCCTCTGTCAGTGACCAGGTTGATAATTAAGAGAAGAATATTGACCAAGACAAAGGTGATCACATTGTTGTAAAATCCTTTGATTTTACGGACTCGCTCTCGTGCTTTTAGCAGTTTTTCATCATCTGTCATAGATTGCCTTTTTAAATGTCACTCTAGCCGAAGAAAAGATTATTGATAATCCCTGAAATTAAGAAGAACATGACGAGGGACATGATATCGTTGAAGGCGGTGACGATGGGGCCTGAGGCGAGGGCGGGATCGACGCCGATGCGGGCAAAAAAGAAGGGAGAGGAGACGCCAAGGGTGGTTGCTGTGAGGGAGGCGCCTAAAACCCCTGCCGCCACTGTAACGCCTAGCTGAACGGGGTTTCCACTAAATTCACCGATTCCCAGCACACTGAGAAGGTAGATGATGAAGCCACAGAGACAGCCAAAGAAGACTCCTGTGAGAAGACCGATCGAAACCTCTTTGACGACAGCTTCCCCCCGCTTTCCTGAGGAGAGTACGCCGATCGCCATGCTGCGCACCAAGACGGTACTACACTGGACTCCGACGTTACCGGACATTCCATTGATCAGGGGGATAAAGAAGACGATGAGGGCGAGCAGTTTGGGCTCAATCACCTGAAAGTAGGACATGGCGGCAGCGCTGATTAGACCAGCAAAGAGGGTAACTAGAAGCCAGGGTGCTCTTGAGAGAAAGCGTTTGAAGACATGGTCATATTCGCTCACATCTTCAGCAGTACCAGCCATCCAGGCAATTGTCTCATCGGCAATATCTTCGATCGCTTCGACCACATCTTCGTAGGTGATAACGCCGACGAGGAGATTTTCATCGTTCACTACTGGCAGAGCTGGGATTTTATAACGCTCGACCAGATCAACCACCTCTTCACGGGTAGCATCGGGACCCACCTTATGTTCGACTTGACGCATCACTTGGCGCAAAGGGAGATGCTGGGGGTTGACGATCAGATTGCGTGCCGGAACAAAACCTTGTAGCTCCCCTTTATGGTCGATGACAAAGATGCGGCGGGTCATGTCAATGCCGGGATTATCTCGAATGAAGGTAGCCGCCTCTGCGATGGTGGTCTCCATAGGAAAGGCGAAGAACTCATTGGTCATCAAGCCGCCTGCGCTATTACGGCTATGTTTCTGCAGTTCTTTAATTTGTGAAGCTTTTTTCGAGTCGACGAGCTCTAAAACTCGGCGGTATCTGCGGTCGGGGATGTCATCGAGCACCCATACAGCCTCGTCAGCAGGCATCTTCTCGATCAATTTCTTCACCTCTTCATCGCTGAGGGCGCGGAAGATGGCCCAACGGGTGGGGCTATCGGTGTTGATCATGAAAGAGACTTTGGCCTCTAGAGAAGGAACGTTTTCATAGAGGACAGGGCGAGCGCTCGGAGGCAGGCGTGAGGCAGCATAGGCCAGATCGATGGGGTTATAATCGCTCGCAATCTTAGCCACATCGTGCAGGTGGATGTTGAAGGTAGTTTTATGGAGCGCCTCCTCGAGTCTCTCGCTCAGTTCATCATCGAGGTGACTTGTTCTCGAATCCATAAGATTCCCCGCACCGATAGGCTCGTCATAGGGGTGTTCGCGGAGTTCAACCATTTTCACCTTCCCTCTCTAATAGGTCGCGGAAGGCTTGACTTTCTCTGATATTATCGAGCCATTCGTCATGTTCTAGATCTTCTCTGGGCGGCAGAGCACCGGCAGAAGCGGCTTTTTTTAAATAGAAAAGAGCGCTCTCTGGATGGCCCGTGAGGGCATAAAGACAGGTCAAATGGTAGCAGGCATCCCCACTTCCCAATTCTACAGCCCGGATCAGCGCCTTTTCCGCCTCACGCAGCCTTTTTTCCTGCTCCTCGGGATGGTGAGGTTTATCGATCGATTGAGCCAAATTTAAGAGGGTATAGCCGAAAGTGGTCCACACATTCTCATCCTCTTTTTCAACGCGGGTGACCGGCTCCAGCAATTCGATCGCCTGCATTAAACACTCAGCATTGGCTAAAAGCTCACCTAGATGGGAGAGAGACAAGCCTAAATGGTAGCGGGCATAGAGATTTGTCGGCTTCTTATCGAGAACTTTGGAGAGAAGATCGATCGCTTTTGCATAATGATCCTCATCTCCCGTCACATCTCCCAGTACATCGTAAGCACAACCCATATTATAGAGGCTATCTTCATCCTCAGAGAGCTCACTTGCTTTTTTGAAAAGGGCTATCGCCTCTTCCACCAGCTGTTGTAGCCGCTCTTTTTCTTCTTCAAAGTGGCGCATTCTCAACAGGGCGACCCCGAGTTCATTCAGATGGGTTGAGGAGAAGGGACGCTGCTCACAGATACGTCTGATGGCAGCGATTCCCTTTTGCAATAATGTGAGATCATCTTCTTGCAAACCCCAGAAAAAATAGGTCTGAAAAAGAGCATACCAGAGATCGACCTCCTGCCCATTTTCTTCAGCCTCTTGAGATAAAAAGGCAGCGGCCTTCGCAAGCGCCTCCGTATCTGCAAAATAGATGCCCTGCGCCATTTCAGAGAGGCCCTTAGCTAAGCGCAAATGAGGAGAGGTGGAGGCCACTTCTAGAGCAGCGTCGATCCGCTCTCTGCCCTCATGCAGGAGTTTCAGGTTTTCTAGAGATAGACCATAAAAGATAAGGCCGCTTCCCAATAGAGCCGACACTCGGATCGGATCGCACTCCTTCACTTTGCTTGCTGTCAGCTTTTCTAAGCCCGTTTCTAGCAATTTGACATCCCGGCGGCGCCAGCCTGCATGGAGGAAAAGCTCTCCCCAATCTAACCAGAGCGAACTATTTGTGGGGCACGCCAAAATGGCTTCACAGATCGCTTTGTCGGCAGCTTCAAGATGGTCTGCACGGTGAGTCAACTCGAACCTTGTTTTTGCGCCCTGAGCCAATTTGCGCCAGGCTCCTAGGTAGACGATGGAAGGCTTATTTTCTTCTGGGTTATAGCTCTCGCTGATAACAGCGCTAAAAAGAGAGATCGCTTCATCCATATAGGAGGGATTTCCGCTCAGATAAGCGTAGGAACCTAGAGCATGTCCAAAATCGAGTTGGAAAAAATGGGATTCGATCCCTAAATGGACTGCTAACCGAAATTTGGAAATCCCCCGTTGAAAATCGGCCAATTCCCCCGACTTATGAGCCAAAAAAATCCAACCATCTGCCCAATCCCAAAGAAGGTGGGGATCTTGCCCAGGTGCCGCCCTTGCAGCACTCTCAAATTTTTCGAGCGCCAATTCGTAAAGAGTGGAATCTTGTACCAATTTCCCAAGTTGCACCAAAATATTGCCCCAGAGCTGCCACCAGATGTAGTGGTCATCGAAAAAATGGGAATCCTTTTCACATGCGAGTTTGAGCTTATCGAGGGCGAGTAAAAGAAAGCGGCCCTTGCTGTTCAAAATGCCATAGCGATACAAAAGCCGAGCACTCCGACATAAAATGTGGGCATCATCGGGGTTGAGCTGTTGAGCATGTTCGAGTGCATCGATGAGAGGCTCCCCTGCCTCTTCTTGCTCGATCAATCCCTCAGCTTCATCTAAAAATTTTTCAGCAAGTTCATGTGGCATGAGGAGAGAATTTTACTTCTTTACCCTCTTTTCAGACAATCTTTGAATACACTCGATCAAGACCTTTTTTAGGGCCTCCAGAGCCTCAATTTCAATGAGGCACTTCTCTAGCGACTTTTCAACCGCTCCCTGGCTTTTGAAATCAGGGTCATTTTGCAGGGTTTGCAACTGACGCAAGGCTTTGGCAGCTTCTAAGTTATCATCAGTCGCTGCCGTTTTCAACAGATGGTCGATCTCTTTCTGAGAAACGGGTTCTTCCACAACTTCAGCAGAAAGTTTGATGGTAAGAGCTTTGAATTGATCTCTTGCCTTTTCAAAAGCGGCTTTCCACTTCTCTTGATATGAGAGTTTTTCAAGAACGGCATCAAGTTGTTGATCTATTTTTTGGATTGCGCGATCGATCATTTCATTAGAGGGTGGCTTGAAGTGATCGGTATAGAGGGTGAGGTACTCTTCCCTTTTCTTATCGATTGCCCCCATGACAGCTTCATGGTCTGCTTTTTTATCTTCGACCAGAGCAGGCGTTGCCCACTCTGCATCGCTCTGAAGCATCATCAACTTTTCAAGTGCCTTAAGGTGGCGGGGTTGGTCAGCAGGATCCACTGTAGCCAGGTAGGCAACCTTCTCCTCCAATGATGTTACAGAGTCGAGTAAGTGAGCGGGAAGGATCTTGGCTAGCTCTTGAAAAATAGCAATTAAATAACGAATCTTCGCTTGATCTTGAAGCTCCTGGAGCGTGAAATCGGTCATCTGATCGAGATAATTCTCGAGCTTCGGACGCCATTTCGTCACTTTCACCCCTGCTGGAACCACTTTTTTCTCCTCTTTGGGATGGAGTGTGGTCTCGATCTCTCGGATAGTCTGCTTGATTTTATTTCGCTCTTGTCCACGAGCCCGGAACATCTTCGTATAGAGGCCGATCAAGCTATCTTCAAGGTAAGAGGCAGCCTCTTTGCTCCCCTCTTTGGCGAGCTTCTGAATCGGCTCGGTTGGCGCATCAGGATCTTCCACTAAGAGTCGGGCCCAAGTGGGTCGGATCCCCTCTAAACCATACCGTTGTTGCACCTCTTTCAATGCGGCAACCTTTGGATGGGTGGCTGGAACGACTCCGACGTCAGGAGAATCTCTCAAATGATGTTGCATCATGATCATCTGTTTGCGCCGATCAAGTTCCTGGAGCTTCCGGTCAATAAAATAGTTAGCCACAAGAGTTGCTGCAGTCAGACCCGAGAGAGTCCAATATTCCCAGAGATTAGAGATGGTCACATAATAGAGAACCAGGGCGAGGATGGGCAGGAGAATTTGGTTCACAATCGTAAGCGCGATCCGATTGATCCGATAGAGACGTACCATATCACGATCTGTCTCCTCCAACATCCGATTGAGACGAATCTCTTCCATGCGGCGCTGGCGAAGAGGAGTCCCTTCTTTAGGAAGAGCTGCCTCTTTTTCAAAGGGAATTGCGGGCATCATTGTAAAGGCAGTTTTTATCTTACCAAAGAAGGTGGAAGGCACAGCCGCTACCATTTCCCTCAAAGGCTTCATCGAAAGCGTTTCAAATTCAGTAATTGCCTCTCCCTTTTTTTCCAGCCGAGAAAAGGCCGCTTGGGCTGCTGTGAAATGTGTGCGTAACTCGAAGGCCCAGTCATAGAACTCCATCGGGGTTTTCATTTGGCATCGAGTATGACCAACTAACCAGCTCTGGACCTCTTTCGGAAGCTGCTCCAAGATTTTATGGATGGGTAACTTGGCATCCTCGGAATGTTTGAGGATCCACTCTGAAAGAAGCTTTAGGCACTGTTGAGAGGGCACCTCATTTTTTTCATACCCTTCTAAACGTTCCTTCAAGAGCTCATATCTTCTTTCAGGATGGGCTTTAATCCAGAGTTGAAAAGCCCTTTTTATCATTTTGGCTTCATTGAGCGCATACTGCAGGAGCGTCTCATCATTTTTAGTAGCCAAGGAGGGATCTGCTTCGAGTTGCTTTCTCGCCTCTCTGATCATTTCACGCTTTTTTTGATAGGGCTCCCAAAGCGGGTGCGACTCTTTGTAAAGATCAAAGCCTACCTGATGCAACTTGACTAGCTCTTTTGCATGGCGCATCAAACTGCGATAGAGTTGCGCGAGAGATTGGAGATACATTTCTTCTGTTGTTTGAGGAAACTCCGCTTTCGGGGCAGGTTTGAGGGAGGAGTTGATCGAGCCGTAGGCAAGTGCCGTTAATTTTTCCGCCTCTTCCTGGCTTTTTTCGAGATCACACCGATCAGTTTGGGCTCGCAAGAGAGCGCGCTGATTGCGGATCTCTTCCCACCTTTGGAGATGTTCCGCCTTATTGGCACACTCTGCTGCAGCCATTTTTTGTAAAAAGGGGCTCAATTCCAGATCGAGCGCATATTTACCGCCGCTCCTAATAGAAGCTAATTTCTCAATTCTATGGCACGATCCTGGTTGCTGCCTTTGAATAAGTTTATCGGATTTCAACCTTTCGTCGATGGGGGGAAGATCTGCCACTCCCTTAGGGTGGAGCGCGCGGAGAGAGCCATTCTTTAAAAAGGCCTCCAGGTGGGGCATATAGGTAGTATCACTCTGAAAATCGCCGATTTTCGACTCTACCTTGTAGCGCACAATTGCTAAAATGATAGAGAGTGGAGCGCCTATGCCGAGGGGCACCCAAATCGGCAGATAGCCAACGGTCAGAGGAACTGAGATTGCGATGAGGGCGCCGACCACTTCGATGACTTTTGAGAGGATTTTAAAGAATTTAATCCACTTTTCGCCATACTCATTCGCTCCTGCTCGGCTCTTCTCCACATGGTCGATGTAGAAAAAGCGGAAGTTATCCTTCCGTTCACGAAATTTCTCAGGCCAGTTGGGGTCCCCAACTGCCTTTATGCTAGACATCTAACCCCCCCGATTCGGAGTTCTATTGTAGCAGAAAAGGTTTTAATTACAGAGGTTTAAAATAATTTTAATTTACGTGTTTGCTTAGAACTTTTTTTAATTGAGCCGAGGACTGTCCCGATCAGGTCATAACCGGCGACATCGGTGATTTCGACCAGGTAGCGCTCGCCAAAGGCTTCGACAGCTCGCCAATCATTGAGGATGACCTGTCCATCGATTTCAGGGCATTGGCCAAAGTAGCGCCCCACTAAGAGAAGATCCGTCTCAGGATGGTACTTTTCCACGACTACACTTATTTTTTGACCCACCATTTTTCGATTCAGCTGCTCCGCGACCTCTTGCTGGATAGCCGCTAAACGGGTCTGCCGCTCCTCTTTGACCTTTTCAGGGATTTGCTGCTCCATGGCTCCTGCAGGGGTCCCCTCTTCACGAGAGTATTTGAAGATCCCCACATGGTTTAAAGGAAATTCTTTAATGAACTGAGCCAATTCTTCAAACTGCTCTTCACTTTCACCAGGAAAACCGACGATCAAGCTGGTCCGGATATGGATCTGCGGGAGCTTTTGACGTAGCTTTGAGATCACCTCTTTGATCTGGGCTGAACAGGTCGTTCGTCGCATCGATTTGAGCATCGCGTCATTGATATGCTGGATCGGCATGTCGAGATAGGGAAGCAGGCGGTGATCTGATTGCATAAGCGCGATGAGCTCATCATCGATCTCATCGGGATAGAGATAGAGAAGCCTTAGCCAATATTCCCCCTCGATTTTTAAAATTTCTCTTAAAAGTGGCGCTAAATTACCCTTTTTAACCCCTTGGTCCTTTCCAAAATCGCCCAGATCTTGAGCGATCAAGATTATCTCTTTCACCCCTTGATTGAGGAGGGAGCGAAACTCTTTGAGAATCTGTTCGATCGACTTGCTGCGCAGCGGTCCTTTAATTTTGGGGATAATGCAGTAGGCGCACGCTTTACGGCACCCTTCAGCAATTTTCAGGTAGGCGTAATGGGAGGGAGTTGAGAGCATCCGGGGAATCTCCCCTGCTTCTAAATAGCTGCGTGCTGAGCCGATTTCAATCCCTCTCTGATCCGACTGTACCGCCTTCAGAATTCCCTCGACATCGCCCGATCCCAGAAGATAGTGGACACCGGGGAAGCTCTCTTCGATCTCAGAACGGTGTTTCGAGACCATACAGCCGGTCACAATCAACTTGGCGCTCTCTTTTTTCTGATCCAATACCTCAGCGATCGCTCCCTTAGACTCCACCCTCGACGAGTCGAGAAACCCGCAGGTATTGACCACCAGATAGTCAGCCTCATCGACCGCCTCGGTGACCTCATACCCTGCCTGTAAAAGGATTCCTAGCATCACCTCACTATCCACTAGATTCCGCGGACAGCCTAAACTGGTAAAATTGACTTTATTGCCTGACATAGGGAGACAGAATACTATAGGCAGGGAGTTATTTTCTAGTTTCTGAATAAAGATTGAAGATTATCAGATTTTTCTGTAGCATGCTCCTTCCTAAAAGTTTAATTGGAGTGGTTATGGCGAGCAAGAGCCGAGAGATCATCAAAATGAAAAGCTCCGAGAGCAAGTCTGTTTATTGGACGACTAAAAATAAGAAGAAAACCACAGGACGTATCGAATTGAAGAAGTATGACCCTACGTTACGTAAGCATGTGATTTTCAAAGAAGCCAAGTAGTCGATGCGCTTTGAGCTCACCGTCGCGCTGAAGTATTTGTTACCGAGATGGCGACAGCTTTCCGTTTCAATTATTTCTTTGATATCCATTCTTGTCATTTCTCTGGTCGTCTGGCTGGTCGTGCTCTTTCTTTCTGTCACAGAAGGGATCGAGAAAAAGTGGATTGAGGAGCTGGTTGCCCTGAATGCGCCTCTCAGGATGACTCCGACTGAAGAGTATTATAATTCCTATTACTATCTGATTGACAGCGTCAGCCTCGATTCCAACTACTCGACCAAAACGATCGGAGAGAAAGTGGTGGCTCCGCAAGCAGATCCCTATGATACGCGCGTCGACCAAGAGCTGACTTATGAATTTCCCGCTCCAGACCGCTATGAAGATGGTCAGTTGAAGGATCTGGTCAAAGAAGGGCTCTTTGCTATTCAGGTGCTCCCTTTTAAAGGGGTCCGTCCCAAAGATTACGAAATTGGCTTTGGCAATCTCCGTCTGCAATTGCTGAGAGAGGGGCCAAGCCAAGGAGAGGTGCGCCAAACTTTTGTCACCCAAGTTTCCTATGTCGCTTCCCACGATGGTGACAACCGACGTGTCGATCAGATGATTATTCCACCGACAGCGGAGGATTATAACAATCTATTGCAGATGCTGGTCCAAAAGGACGAAACCCCTGCTCACGCCTGGGATGAAGAGCTGCAGAAATTTTTTGGTCACCTCAGCCTGAAAAAGGTGAGAACGGCGCATGAAGGATATCCCCTCACCGCTTCCCTATTTCCACGCGAAGGAAAGTGGGAAGGAGTAGCTCTTGCCCGCTTTAACACGATCAAGCGGGTGATTATCCCCGCAAAAGCTGAAGAGGTGCCGCTTCTTGAAAAGAGGCTCGCCAGCTTCGGCTATCAGACAACACCGATCACCATTCTTTTTGAAGATGAGCAACTCCACCTCTCTACAAATGGCCCTTTCACGACCGATGAGGGGGTCGAAATGGTGCTCGATCAGATGATTCCTTTTGATGCGGAGCTTCTCGCCAGTTCGGTAGATCAAGCTCAGGCCCTCTCCACATTGAGAGTGATGATCAAAGGCACTGTCCAGAATGTTCCCATTTCGGGCGAAACCTCCTTCCACCATCTGGAGATCGCACAAGCTGAACCGCTCAATAATGGAGCCTCCTACTGGATTTGTCCTTCCGTGAGTGGAGGAGGATGCCGCATCCCTTCCGATGAGAGCTCAGCCTTGGGTAAGGGGCTTTTGATCGCCAAACACTTTAAAAAAAATGGGGTCATGATAGGTGACCGAGGCTATCTCTCCTATTACGCCCCATCGGGAAGTTCGATGCAGGAGCAGCGCATTCCGGTCTATGTCGCTGGCTTCTACGATCCCGGCATGATGCCCGCTGGCAACAAGCTAATCTTCGCCGATCCCGAGATCACCGCGCTCCTCAGAGGTAATGTCTCAGTGGCCGATCCGATGATGGGAAATGGCATCAACATCTGGCTCGATCATCTCATCGATGCTTCAGCTGCCAAAGAGGCACTGATCCACTCTCTAGAAGCGCGAGGAATTTCTCGCTACTGGACTGTTCAGTCTTATCATGACTATGAATTTACAAAACCGATTCTGGAGCAGCTGGAGAGCGATCGTCACCTCTTCACTTTAATCGCAGTCATCATCTTAGTGGTCGCCTGCTCCAATATCATTTCGATGCTGATCTTGCTTGTGAACGATAAAAAGAGAGAGATCGGCATTTTGCAATCTTTAGGTGCTTCCCCACAGCGAATTGCCACCATATTTGGCCTCTGTGGCTTTGCGACAGGGCTTGTCAGTTGCGTGATCGGCACTACGGCCGCGCTTCTGACACTGAAAAATCTGCAGTCTCTCGTCAATATTCTCAGCTTTTTCCAGGGAAGGGATGCGTTTCAATCGGTTTTCTATGGAAGCAAACTGCCCAATGCGCTGAGCTATGAGTCGCTCACCTTTGTTTTAGTAGCCACTCTTGTGATCTCGCTTTTAGCGGGGATCATCCCTGCTGTGAAGGCTTCCCGAATTCGTCCAACGGAGATTCTCAAATCAGAATGAAAGAGGCGCATCACAAGCCGATTTTATCGGCCAAAAATATCCGTAAGACCTTCTCCAACCCTGTCGAGATCGAGATTCTCAAGGGGATATCACTCGATATTCACCCGGGAGAAAGTGTCGCCATCATGGGAGCCTCTGGAGAGGGTAAAAGCACTCTACTCCATATTTTAGGCACACTCGAAGCTGCCTCATCAGGCGAGCTCTGGATCGCAGGAAAATCGGTTCACAACAATCCTTCGCCCACGTTACGCAATCAGCACATCGGCTTTGTCTTTCAAGCCTTCAACCTACTGGAAGATTATTCCGTTTTACAGAATGTCTTGATGCCTGCTCTGATCGGTGGAAAAGAGACCCATAAAGGTGCACCTGCTCATGCACGCGCTGTCGATCTGCTCCATCGTGTCGGTTTAGAAAAACGGATTGACTACCCCACCAAACTCCTATCAGGAGGCGAAAAGCAGCGCACAGCGATCGCAAGGGCCCTTTGCAATGATCCTGAAATTCTTCTAGCTGATGAACCTTCGGGGAATCTCGACCACACCACTTCGCGCCAGATTCAAGATCTGCTCTTTGACTCGGTCAAGGAACTGTACAAATCGCTCATCGTTGTGACGCATGATAGCAAGCTCGCGAGCCGCTGTGACCGCACTTTGATCCTATGGGATGGTCTTCTCAATCTGGAGCAAAAATGAGTCGCCCCTTCTTTTCCCACCTTCAGAAAGAGTTAGACCAATTGAAAGAGGTGGGGCTCTACAAGACTGAGCGTGTGATCGCCTCTCCACAACAGGGCGATATTACTCTCAGTGACAACTCTCACCTCCTCAACTTTTGTGCCAATAACTACCTCGGACTCGCCAACCATCCCGATCTCATCCGAGCTGCTAAAGAGAGCTACCAGAAATTTGGCTTTGGCCTCGCTTCTGTCCGTTTTATCTGTGGCACCCAAACGATCCATCTCGAATTGGAAAAGAAGCTCTCTGAATTTCTCGGCACTGAAGAGACCATTCTCTACAGCTCCTGCTTTGATGCGAATGGAGGTCTGTTTGAAACCCTTTTAGGTCCTGAAGATGCCATCATCAGTGACTCCCTAAACCATGCTAGCATCATCGATGGAATCAGGCTCTGCAAAGCCAAACGCTTTCGTTATCAAAACAATGACATGAACGATCTTGAGGCCAAATTGAAGGAAGCTCAAGAGTGTCGTTTCCGCTTGATCGCTACCGATGGTGTCTTTTCGATGGATGGAATCATCGCCAAACTTCCAGAAATTCGCGCTCTAGCTGATGCTTACGATGCTTTTGTCATGATCGATGATTGCCATGCGACTGGCTTTTTAGGAAAAAAGGGGCGTGGCACACCTGAATACTGGAATATGGTGGGCAAGATCGATATCATCACGGGAACTTTGGGAAAGGCCTTAGGAGGCGCTTCTGGAGGGTACACCTCAGGAAAAAGAGAGGTGATCCAGTGGCTCAGGCAACGCTCTCGGCCCTATCTTTTTTCGAACACACTCTGTCCTAGCATCGCTGCAGCGAGCCTCGAGGTTTTTCGTTTGCTGGAACGAGAAGGTGACCAGTTACGGGAAATTTTATGGCGAAATACCGCCTATTTTCGCTCCAAAATGGAAGCTTTAGGCTTCCAATTGAAAGGGAAAGATCATCCTATCATTCCTGTCATGCTGGGCGACGCACCGTTGACGCAGGCCTTTGCCCAGAGAATGATTCAAGAAGGGATCTATCTCATTGGCTTTTTCTATCCAGTTGTGCCACAAGGTTCAGCCCGTATACGGACCCAGATGTCAGCGGCACATACGCTGGAAGATCTCGACCGGGCCATTGCAGCCTTCAGAAAAGTTGGTAAAGAACTTAAAGTGATATAAATTATGAAAGCGATCATCAAAAAAGAGGCTCGTGAAGGGGCGTGGATGGAGGAGGTCAAAAAGCCTATCCCAGGCGACAATGATCTTCTCATCAAAATCAATAAGAGCTCTATTTGTGGCACTGATCTCCATCTCTATCTTTGGGATGAGTGGGCAGCCAAAACTCTGCCTATCCCTTCTATCATTGGCCATGAATTTGCTGGAGTGGTTGCTGGCAAGGGCCGCAATGTCAAAGGATTTAAAGAGGGCGACCGCGTCTCTGGAGAAGGACATATCACCTGCGGTCAGTGCTTCCAATGTCGCACCGGCTTACGCGTCCTTTGTCCCAATACGATCGGCGTCGGCGTCAATCGCGATGGCTGCTTTGCGGAATACCTCTGCATCCCTGCTGAAAATGCCTTTCCCCTATCGGCATCGATCCCTGATGAAATCGCTTCGGTCTTCGATCCACTTGGCAATGGCGTCCATACAGCCCTCTCTTACGATCTCGTGGGTAAGGATGTCTTGATCACGGGCGCCGGTCCTATAGGCCTCATGACGATCGCCGTCGCTAAAAAAGCGGGCGCACGCCATGTGGTGATCACCGACCTCAACCCCTACCGTTTAAACCTCGCCCGCAAAATGGGAGCCACCGAAGTGGTGAACGTGAAGGAAGAGTCGATTCCCCAGGTGATGGAAAGGTTGAATATCAAAGGGTTCGATGTCTGTCTCGAAATGTCAGGTAGCGCAGCGGCGCTCGCCTCTCTCCCCGAAGTGACGAGCCACGGGGGTTACATTGTCCTTCTCGGCATCCTTCCCTCGAATGCTCCCATCGATTGGCATCTCATCATCTTCAAAATGATCACCATCAAAGGCATCTATGGACGTGAAATCTTCAGAACCTGGTATCAGGTAGCCCACATGCTGGAGAGCGGCCTCGATATCTCTCCCGTCATCACCCACCGTTTCAAAGCAGAAGAGTTTCAAAAAGGGTTTGACGTCATGCTCTCAGGCAATTCAGGCAAGGTAATTCTCGATTGGACCTATTTATGAGTTTGGCTGACTACAGACAGCTCATCGATGACAAACTCAAGACCCTCATCCCCGACTCCCCCCATTGCCCCTCCCTCTATGAGGGAGCGCGGTATACTTTACTTGCGCCGGGGAAGCGGATCCGCCCCCTTCTCACCCTATCCGTAGTTTCCCTACTCCAAGGTGATCTTGAAGCAGCTCTCATTCCTGCTTGTGCCCTCGAAATGGTCCATACCTATTCCCTCATCCACGATGATCTCCCCTGCATGGATGACGACGACTTCCGCCGTGGGCTTCCCACCCTCCACAAAGTCTACACCGAAGGGCATGCCGTTCTCGTAGGCGACTACCTTCTCACCTACGCCTTTGAGCGCCTCGCTAATGCTCCCCACTTAACCGCCACTCAAATCGTCTCCCTCACCTCCACCCTCGCCTCCGCAGCAGGCGGCCAGGGTATGATTGGTGGACAGATCATGGATATCGAAAACTCCCCCCATATCGACACACTCCACTCCCTCAAAACGGCCGCCCTCTTCCGCGCCTCCGTTCTCTTCGGCGCCATCATCGCCCACGCCACACCCTCCACCTTCTCCACCCTCTCCACCTTCGGCACCCAATTCGGCAAACTCTTCCAACTCGTTGATGACATCCTCGACAACGACCACCCCCTCGGCCCCACCCAGGCCCACACTTCCGCCCAAACACTCTACGACTCGATCCTCTCCCTCCTCGACACCCTCCCCGGCAATCCCGAAGCCCTCCAAAACCTCACCCACATCCTCTTCTCCTCCCGAATCCCCGCAATGATTGAGACCTAGGCGCTCAATGCGTGCGATTCCACTTGGCAAAGCGGCCTAATTTTTTTTGAAAGAAATGGGGGGATGGCCTAACCTGGGCGGCTATGGAAAGTGAGCTTTTGACTTATGAGAGTGCTCCGCTGCAGGTGCGCACCGAAGTGCACATGGGGGAGATCTCTTCGAAGCGGATCTTCGATGTTCTCTTTAGTGGGGTGGTGTTGGTGGGGTTGGCGCCACTTTTGGGAGTGATTGCTTTTGCTGTGTGGGTTTCGACGGGGGTGGGTGCTATCTATGTGCAGCCGAGATTGGGGCGGGGTGGGAAGGTTTTTCCCTGTTACAAGTTTCGGACGATGTATCCCGATGCTGATCGGAGGTTGAGGGAGTTGCTGGCCAATCCAGAGATTAAGCGGGAGTGGCACACGAGTCAGAAGCTGCGCACAGATCCTCGAGTCTTTCCCTTGGGCCGCTGGCTGAGAAAGAGTTCATTGGATGAGCTTCCTCAGTTTTGGAATGTGGTTAAAGGGGATTTGAGCGTGGTGGGGCCTCGTCCCTATATGGTGAAGCAGAAAGGGCAGCTGGGCCATTTGGCAGCGACCATTCTATCTGTGAGACCAGGCATCACTGGGCTATGGCAAACCTCTGGGAGGAGTCAAACGACCTTTGCCGAGCGGATTCAGCTCGATGCTGCCTACCTTGACAAGCGCTCTTTCTGGTTCGATCTCAAGTTGATACTGAAAACGATCCCTCAAATCTTCTTTTCAAACGATGCCTGTTAAATCAACAGTTGCCTTCTGGTTGGCTTTTTGTGGCGCTTTATGGGGACCGATTCTCTTCCCAAACGTTCCTCTCTTCTACTTTGTCCCTTACTTAGTCATCACACTTTATCGCTTCTCGCGTATCGGCGCCATGTGGAGAGCCTGTTTATGTGGGATTATTCTCGACCTTCTCTCCTCCTGCTCCCTCTTTGGATTGAGTTCGATCCACTACTGCTGCGTCTCTTTTCTTCTTTACGGCCAAACCAGAAACTTTTTTAAAGATAAAGTGTCGACACTGCCGATCATGACCTTCCTCTATTCGGCTCTCTCAACGCTCTTTCTGGCCATCGCGGCTCTCTTTTTAGAAAGAGGCTATCCCTTCTCTTGGACCTGGGTCGTGACCGACTTGATCGGGATGTCCCTCGCTGATGCCCTCTATGCTTTACTTGTCTTCTCCCTCCCTTTTGAGTTACTATCTAAGATTAGGAAACTCACAATTTTAAAAGATTCATGATCATCGACGGTAAAGCCATCGCAGAAGAGATTCAGCGCAAGATTCGCAAAGAGATTCTCTCCCTTTCCAATCCACCCGGCCTTGCTGTGATTATTCTCGGCGAAAATCCCAGTTCACAATCCTATGTGGCGATGAAAACGAAGGCTTCCCAAGCTGTCGGCATCCACTCCACGCTCTACCGTTTGCCCGCTTCGACTCCCGAGCTAGAGCTTCTCACCCTCATTCAGGAGTTGAATCACAATCCCCGAGTCGATGGCATTCTCGTGCAGCTCCCCTTGCCTGCCCACATCTCGCCGATGAAGGTGGTGGAAGCAATCCATCCCGATAAAGATGTCGATGGGTTCCATCCCACCAATCTTGGAAAACTCCTTTTAGGCCAGAGGTCAGGGTTTATTCCCTGCACCCCACTCGGGATCTATGAGCTTTTGAACCACTCACAGATCTCTGTCGAAGGTAAAGAGGTTGTCATCGTCGGAAGGAGCGCCATTGTGGGAAAACCACTCGCTGCACTGCTTATGCAAAATAGCCCCGGCTGCAACGCCACTGTGACCGTGGTCCATAGCAAAACGCACCATCTCAAAGCCCATACCTTGCGTGCTGAGATCCTCGTCGCTGCTATCGGCTCGCCCCGCTATATCCAAGCCGATATGGTGAAAGAGGGGGCTGTAGTGATCGATGTGGGGATCAACCGTATCGATGATGCCAGCCTCGCCAGAGGCTATCGGATTGTCGGTGATGTCGATTTTGAGAGTGTCGCTCCCAAAACCAGCGCCATCACACCGGTGCCTAAAGGGGTAGGACCGATGACAGTCGCCATGCTTTTGAAAAACACCCTCCTTAGCCATCAAAGAAGAAATGCGTCGCCTACTCCTCTTACTGATTGTTCTTGCTAGCTGTAGTCAAAAGCATCCCACCCGCTTCGAGGGCTGCGCGATGACGATCCCCTACTGCATCCAACTTGGAGATCCTGTCGAAGAAGAGCAGATCCAGCAGATCATTCTTGATACCTTTGCCGAGATGAATGAGATCTACAACAACTGGAATCCCCACTCTGAAGTTTCCCAATTAAGAACGCTATCTGCCCACCAACAGGTGAAACTTTCAGACGAGCTTGCCGGTTTTTTAGCCTTTGTAGATACCATTGTCAGACAAACAGAAGGCCGCTTTGATCCTACTGTTGAGCCATTACACCTGCTTTGGAAAGAGAATTTACGGGAAGGCCATCTTCCCAATAGCTCCGCAGTCACTGCTCTGCAACCATCCACAGGCTGGTCTCATCTCCATCTTGAGGGAATCACCTTCTGGAAAGATGATGCACTCACCTCTCTCGATCTCTGCGGTGTCGCAAAAGGGCATGCGGTCGATCTCCTCGTCGAACGGTTGGCAGAGGCGGGATACACTTCAATTTATGTCGAGTGGGGCGGCGAAATCCGAACGCAGGGTCAACATCCTTCGGGTCGCCCCTGGAGAGTTGCTATCTACGGCTCCAAAAATATCGATTTATCAGACGTTGCGATCGCAACCAGTGGCAGTTATCTCCAGAACTGGATCGTCGATGGAGAGAGCTATACCCACATCATCGATCCTCAAACAGGGAGTCCACTGAAAAACTCCCCCATCACGAGCGTCACCGTTCTCGCCCCGACTTGTGCTGAAGCCGATGCCTATGCGACGGCTCTGATGCTCTTCCCATCAATCGAATCTGCCGAAGTGTGGGCTACTCAGAGGCAGATTCAAGCGATCATTTGGTAATTTCTTGATCCAAATTTAACAATCCGGCATCATCCAATAAAAAAATTCTTTTGTGGTATTTATGACCACACAACCGACCACCGAAAAATCTCCCCCAACCATTCCTCAGCCTATTGCTGAGGCAAGCAGCTGCAATCCACTCAATCTCATCATCACTGCGTTGGTTATCACTACATTAGGATTACTTGCTGCTGGTGGCTACTTCCTCTTTGCGACAGCCAATACCATCATGGGTTGGTCGCTGTTGGGTGGAGGGCTCTTCTTGGCATGCATAGTGCCGCCTATTTCCATCCTCTTGTCAAGCCGGAGTGGCCAGAGTTCCCCAACCCCAGGCCGCCCAGATCCAGTCCCACCCACCTTCCCAGAATACATTGAAGGGAGTAGTGCCGTGCTCAGCATCATTGAGGTGAGACCCCATCCTGTTCACACACCTGGTGTCTACTCAGCTCTATTTTGGAATGTAGGGACCGAAATGGACTATGCTAATATTTGTTTCCTGCGAGACCAAATTGATGCAGGAAAATCTCTTTCTGCGGCATTTTCTCAGCTTCCTAAACAGACAGAACCTGCACTTGTTCCTTCTGAGGCCGATGCTCAAGCTCGCCCTGGAATGTTCCGCGAAACCCTCACTGTTGCAAGTCCTGATCTGATTTTCTTGGCAGATACTTGGGAGATGGGTGCGGAAGAACTTAAGGCGATGCTTCCCCCAGATTATCTCTTTGTCTCCCATCAAGATGGTGCAAGACGTAACAACTGCACTGTTGCTTGGAAGATGGAATCTTTTACCCTCCTGGATCACCGTGGGCTCACCTATACAAAAGAGATGATTCCACCTAATGGAAGAAAACCGAACACACTCGTTCGCTTACAAGACAGAGAGGGTAAAAAAATCGCCGCAATCGCAGGCCATCTCGAAGGATTTAATTTGAATTTTGCCGAACTTCCTGATGTTGAGAGAGCAAAAGCTTTGGAAGCCGCAAAATTAGGCGATAAGCAACTGGAATCCGACTTGACAGTTCTCAACTCAATGGAGGCGGATCTCCATATTTATGCAGCTGATTTCAATGCAGACAGATCTATTTACCCTAAACGGTTTACAATCATTGAGGGGATGGGCTACAAAAAAGCTCCTGTAAATTCCTATGCGACAGTCTATGATGTCCATGTGAAAGATGCTGCAGGTGACCCATCACCTCTACGCCTCGATGAGATCTATTTCAAAGGGGCTAAATTGCTTGAGCAAAAGTGTATCGCCACCATTTCTTTGGACACAAATTTGCGTAAATTTCTTCCGTCGCTTTAAAATTATTCTAAAATTCTCAGTTTTTGCTATCATATCCTTGCCAGAACAAAGTAGCCGTGCTCCCCTCCTAACCGAAGGGACACGGTGAAATTCATTCCTATTTAACGTCCTCTTTGGCTGCCAGAACAAAGTAGCCGTGCTCCCTCTCCAACCTCAGCTAACGCCGATAAAATTTGTTCAGAAGGGTGTTCTTTGGAATATAACTCCCTGGCTTCCAGAGGGGAGTGATAATCTAGCTTTTCTAAAAGCCAGTGTTCATTGTACGACTTAATGAACTCTGCTACAGCCTTCCTAAAGTCTTCTAGGCCATGATAATGCCTACCGTGTACAATCTGCTCCTTAAATGTTCTGTGAAACCTTTCTATCACCCCGTTGGTTTCAGGCTCCTTCACAAAGCCCTTGCTTATACTTATGCCCCAGTACCGTGTTTGGTTAATAAAGCCTTCTGACATAAATTGAGAGCCATGATCTACTCGTAAACTGACCCCACGAACCACATTAGAGGATGTTTTGCTAAAAACAACCTCAACAGCCTTATTTAAGGCTTCTATTGCAGCAAATCGACTTCCTTTCTTTGTGACATGCCACCCTAGACATTCAGCATTCCAATGTTCAATTACTCCGAAAAACCACACCCACCCATCTTCGAGGGTGAAAATCTTAGCGGCATCTGTACCCCACATTTCATTGGGGCGGTCTGTTGTAATGCGTCCATCATGTAGGCGTTCTTTTCCCTGTTCAACGCGATACGGAGAGAGCATTTTATGCTCTCTCATTAGCTTCAAAACTCGATTCCGCCCAATATTTAGTTTCTTGAAGCGTTTTAATCGAGCATGTATTTTTCGATGTCCTTCTCCTTGAAAGTGGCTTTCGGATATGTCTTTTTTGATGGCCTCCAATAGATCATTGTCTGAGAGGGTCGGCTTTTTTCCTCGAAGCCCCTTAGGTTTATATGGCCGCTTTCTATTATGATAGAAAGATGAGCGAGGAAACTTCCACACTGTACAAACTAATTCTACACCATATTTAAGATGGGTTGAAGGAGAGATCTTCTCGCTCATTTCTTGGACCTCCCCATACGAAAACCCGGTGCTTTGTTGGCCTTTATCTGCAAGAGCTCGTTTTCCATCATGAGCTCTCCCAGGCGTTTCTTAGCATGGTCTAATTCATGTTGAACAGGGTCTTCGGAACGCATTTTTAATCCCACTTCCATGCCCTGAATTGCTTTTGAATGCCATTCTTCGATTAAATAAGCCTCTACACCGAGTTCTCGACTTAGTTTATCGATGGACTCTCCTTTTAATAGACGTAAGACAACTTCAATCTTACGTGCCGCGGTCCATCGTTTGATTTGACCACCTTCTTCCATGTTGGATCTCCTTGGTTTTGCGATTAAGTATATCGCAAATCCGTGTCCAATGTTCTCGGTGGCAGTATAATATCAGTCGACCCGCGATGAGAGCACTAGAAGAGGCGAAGGAATCTATTTAAAGCCCTACATTAAATGGAATGGAATGCTTTATTGACGATTGTTTGGGCCTCACTCAGAATACGCTCCAAATGTTCTGAACCTAGAAAGCTCTCTCCATATATTTTGTAGATATCCTCTGTACCTGAAGGACGTGCAGCAAACCATCCGTTTGCGGCTATCACTTTTAATCCTCCGATGGAGGCTCCATTTCCTGGAGCTTTGGTCAGAATAGAACGAATATCTTCACCTGCTAATTGCTTAGAGTGGACATTTTCAGGAGAGAGATTTTTAAGTATCTTTTTTTGCTTCGGCGTAGCAGGGGCCTCAATCCGGTCGTAGGCTGGATCACCGAACTCGTGCACTAAATCCTTGTAGATTTCCCCAGGGTCTCTGCCAAGCTTCGCGGTCATCTCCGCAGCAAGCAAAGCTAAAATAATTCCATCCTTGTCCGTTGTCCATACAGTGCCATCCAAGCGTGCAAACGAAGCCCCAGCACTCTCCTCACCCCCAAAGCCAAGAGAGCCCTCCAACAAACCATCTACGAACCATTTGAAGCCGACAGGAACTTCATAGAGTTTGCGTCCCAATTTTTCCGCAACGCGGTCAATCATTTGGCTGCTTACGAGGGTTTTACCGACCGCCGCGTTCTTATACCATTTAGGGCGATGCTGGAAAAGATAAAGAATGGCAGCAGAAAGATAGTGATTGGGTGGAAGCAAACCTGAACTTTTGGTAACAATCCCGTGTCTGTCATAATCGGTATCACAAGCAAAAGCAATATCAAAACGGTCTTTCATCCCAATCAATCCCTGCATTGCATAAGGAGACGAAGGGTCCATCCGAATCTTGCCGTCCCAATCGACTGTCATAAAGCGAAAGGTGGGATCGATTGTTTCATTGACAATCGTAAGATCGATTCCATACGTTTCAGCTATGGGTTTCCAATAGTGGACTCCAGCGCCACCTAGTGGGTCGACACCGATGCGGATCTTGGATTTCCGAATGGCTTCCATATCGATCACATGGATAAGGTCGCTAACATAAGCTCTAAGATAGTTGTGTCTCTGTGTCGTTGGTGATTGGAGCGCCTTTTCGAATGGAACTCTCTTTACTTCAGACATTTTGTTTTCAAGAAACTCATTGGCTTTATCTTGAATCCAATTCGTGATCTGAGGTTCTGCAGGGCCTCCGTTTGGCGGATTGTATTTAAAACCCCCTTCATTTGGAGGGTTATGCGAAGGGGTAATCACAATGCCATCGGCCAGTTGGGTCTTGCGTCCTCTGTTATATGTGAGAATCGCGTGAGAAATGGCCGGAGTCGGAGTATATTCATCTCCTTCAGAGAGCATGATTGTCATTCCATTGGCAGCTAATACTTCAATCGCGCTTTTCAAGGCCGGCATGGAAAGGGCATGTGTATCCATCCCAAGAAATAGGGGTCCATCAATCTTTTGTTCTGAGCGATATAAACAGATGGCCTGGCTAATCGCAAGAATATGATTTTCGTTGAAACTCTTATCTAAGGAAGAACCACGATGGCCTGAGGTGCCAAATGCAACCCGTTGGCCAGGGATGGCCGGATCAGGGATACCTGTATAATATGCTTGGACCAGACTCGGAACATCAACCAGCATTGACAGTGTAGGTGGCTTTCCAGCAAGAGGATTTATATCCATATTTTACCGTTGCCACAAAATTTGATCAGACTCAAGTGGAATAGCAATGTCTGGATAATAGGCTCGGATTCGAGGAGTAAAGATGGATACCGCATAGGCTGCTGGAACCTCTGCGCGATAAATATGCCCATTCTGAGTGGTAGAAATCCGCCCTTGATATTCCATTTCCTTGGTCATGGTGGATGAATAGAGCTCTACTTTTATGGCAAGGGGATCTAAATTGTTGAGATAGACTTGAACTTCAAATAGATGCTGTTCTTTGGTCGTTTCGATTTTTAATTCACCAAATCCCAATTTATCCCAATTTTGTGCAAGAGCGAGCTGCCAATTGGTGATTTGTCTTGCCAATGCGCCATTATTTTCAGCACGCTTGCGATAGGATTCTGCTGCCGGAAGATAAAACTTCTCCGTATAGTCGCGCACCGCGCGATGGGAAGAAAAACGGGGTGTCAAACGCGCCATACTCTCGCGAATCCTTTTTGTCCAAGTAACAGGGATATTTCTCTCATCCCGAGTATAAAATTCTGGAATGACCTCTTTTTCCAACAGATCGTAAAGAGTGTTTGCTTCAGCCATGTCCCAGCTGGGATTATCACCATGCTCCTTGCGGTCTCCCAATGCCCAGCCCACTTCGGAAGTGTAAGCTTCTGCCCACCAACCATCCAACTCTGAGAGATTCAAGCCCCCATTGACGAGGACCTTCATCCCGCTCGTTCCACAAGCTTCCCAGGGCCTTCTCGGCGTATTGATCCACAAATCGACTCCATGCACAAGGTATTCAGTCAAAATCATATCGTAATCGCTAAGGAAGACCACATGAGGGCGCACTTCGGGCCTGGAAATGAACTCCATCCATTTTTCGATTAAGGAGTGCCCAATCTTATCAGCTGGATGCGCTTTACCGGCAATGATAAGCTGCACAGGGCGCTCTCTATTCGTCAATATTCGGAGGAGACGATCTTCGATCCGAAAGGAGCAAATCAGGTCTTTTGTAAGCTGCGAAACGACGTGCAAAACCTAAAGTCAAAGTATCCCGATTTAAAAAAGATTTAACTCTCTCACAGTCAGTTTCATCTGATGCCCTCTGGCTGCAAACTGTCTAGCTAGCCGAGCGCGCGTATAATCAATCAGACGTTCTCTCGACTGATTGCGCATCTGCCAGATTTTCGTATCGGGAATAGCCAGGATTTTCTTTTCTAAATCTTCGGTTTTTTCTAGCCAGCGCATTTTGCCACAGGCTTCTGTCAAAAGAGCGTCAGATGCCGGAGAGTCCCAACTCGGCACATGGACTCCATTCGTCACAAATCCAATCGGGATCTCTTCCCTAGGCCAACGAGGGAACAAATTTTCAAATAGATACCGGCTTACTTCACCGTGCAATTGACTCACACCATTGATATGACCGCTTCCCCTGATGGCCAAATAAGCCATATTGAAATCTTCATTCGGATTTAAACGGCCCAAAGCAAGCAATCTCTCAAGAGAAATACCTAGCTGAGTTTGTGCATACTTACCCAGATATTTCGCAACGAGATCTGGAGAAAACCGATCAAACCCTGCAGCTACTGCCGTATGAGTGGTGAAGAGATTACCTATCCGCGTGGCAGCCATTGCCACTTCGAACGGTTGTTGACTCTTTTGCATGAAACAGGCAGCCCGTTCCAATATGACAAAAGCCGCATGCCCTTCATTCATATGGCAAATTTCAGGCTGGATGCCAAGGGCATCTAAAAGCCGCCATCCGCCAATGCCGAGAACCAACTCCTGTTTTAAGCGCAGTTCCTGATCGCCTCCATAGAGTTCGCTGGTTATCCCTCTATGAGCCGGAAAATTTACTATGTCATTGCTATCTAATAAATAAAGGCTTGCCCTACCGACCTTGACCTCCCATGTGCGGAGCCAAAGCGACCAGCCGGGCAATTCGATTTTCAAGCGGAGCCATTCTCCATTTGGTAAGCGTAATGGTCTGATGGGTAATTGGCCCGGATCGTTGTATGGATAGAGTTCTTGTTGCTTACCATTTCTGTCAATAAACTGGCGGAAATAGCCTTGGCTGTAGAGTAATCCGATAGCGATAACCGGCACTCCAAGATCGCTTGCAGCTTTGAGTTGATCGCCGGCCACATTGCCGAGGCCGCCAGAATAGATGGGCAGCGCTTCACTCAACATAAATTCCATGCTGAAATAGGCGATGTAACTAAGAGATGACCTAGAGTGATTTTCTTGAAACCAAGAAGATGCACTTAGTGCATTTTTCCTGATTTTCAAGAGATCCTTGACGAGGTTACTAAATTTTTGATCAGCTAGGAGAGCTGTGAGTTTTTCTCTTGAAGCTGTCTGCAAAACGGCCCAAGGGTTCTGGGTCAACTCCCATAATTCCGGGTCGAGTTGACGCCATATCATATCAGCTCCATGATTCCAAGAGGAACGCAGATTCAGGGCGAGATCCTCTAGAGAATCATAACCTTTTATACTGGATCTATGAAATGGCTCGAGTTGATTCACTTGGTTAGCCTTCGTAGAAATTACTCCCTCATCCCCCGTATTTAGTCTTTCTTCTAATTCAATTCCAAGAAATTTAAACCGCGCAAATAAGGCGAGGTTCATACAGAGATTCTAGGGCGGCCTTTGATTTAGATGCTGACAACTAGCGGTATTGATTGAGTACCTGTCGCATCGACAGAGAAGATATAATAGGTCGCATGTGCTGTCTTGGAGCAGATGACAAAGAGTAGTGGTCCCGAAGCAGGGAGTGTGATTGTACCCAGAACTTGGGTTGAGGCTGCATCATAAATGATATAGTAAACAGGCGCTGGACCACTCGTCGGTGGAGACCAGGTGATTGTGTTCTCGTAGCATTTTTGGGTCAAAAACGCATCCACTTTTTGCGTAATGGCCCCATTGGTAGGTGGCATGGGAGGCACCGGTGCAAAACTAACCACTTGAGATGTCTCTGCAAAGTCAGCTCCATAGTTACTGAAGGTTTGACCTGTAAAAGTAGTAGAGCTCACGACTGATGTGCCTGCTGTATTCGTCACTGTAAGCGTTACTGTGAAAGGACCATTAGTGGCATAGGTATGACTTGTGGTAGGAGTCATGTCAGTTTCCTGATTTCCATCCCCAAAATTCCAGAGCCATGTAGCAATGGTACCCACTGGCGACACCGACCCAGACCCATCAAAGAGAGCCGTATTCCCTGGAGCTTTTGTAAAAGTAAATCGCGCTACCGGCGCTTGGTCAGGAGTGATGCAAGGCCATTCGCTGTTACTTGCAGGGATGGTAAAGGTACTGAGTGTTGGAGTAGTAGGTAAACCATCTATGCGTGAGATGGTCGTAGAATTAGAACTTGTCACAAATGCGCTCTTTGCATCGGGTGTGAGCCAGATACCTCGAGGTTGAGTACTTGTGACAGACCGAGTAAACCCCAAAGAAGGGCTGTTCGTCGTCACACCAAATTGGTTAATAGTCGGTGTGGATGTATTAAGATCATAGGCAAAATCGCTTTCTCGTGATGCAACTATTTCTGTCTCAATATTAAGACCTGCTGAAGATGCTTGTCCAAGAAATGTAGGGTTTGTTGTGGTTAAATCAAAAGTGCGAATTAGAGAATTCACGTTATCGGTGACTATACCATAGCCTTGGTTCGGCTTCATCGTAATCCAGCCGGGGCGGCCTGTTGAAGGCAGCAGCGTTGTACCAATAATACTATTAAATGTGGAATCTATCCTGTATAAGTTACCTGAAGTAGCTCCACCGATGTAAGCGAAAGTGCCATCAGGCATAAATGCCACCCCTATACTAGTGTCGTTTGCAACTAATGAAACGAAATCCGTCACAAGCGGATTTGTAGGATCAGTCAGATCAATGACTGTAAAACCACTTATACCGCTATCTGTGATGTAGGCTTTTGACAGTGTAGGAGAGAGCGCAATGGCATTTGGATTAACCCCAGCGCCTACTAGCGATATACTGAGCAACAATGAATTTGTTGCAACATTGAGCACACTCACCGAATCATCCTTATTATTCACTACATAAGCAAATTTACCGAAGGGATCGAAAACGACATCTTTTGGTCCACTACCAGTAGGTAGAGATATCGGAGTAGGATTAAGTGTGCGTGAGTTGACATCGTACGCATAGACTGCATCTGTATTCACCCCTGGGATATAGAGTGTCCAATCGCCTGTATAAGTGTAAAAGTCATTAGGGTGATTAGGAGTTGAACTGGTTGCACCCACTTTGACAACGACCGTGACATTCTCCGGCACATGGGGAATCACATTGATATTAGAGATAGTGATATGAGAATCATCCATAACGGTAAAAGAGCCCACTGGAAGTGGGGCCCCATCGACATCCACTTCGGTGGTACCTGTAAACCCGCTTCCTGTAATAACGACCGGCGCCGTCCCGCTATTTGAGCCATGATTCGGTGTGATATTGGTAATCAGAGGTGCAGCAGATAAAAAACTCCCAGATATGAAAAAGAGTAGCACCAAAAATCGCTTCATAAAGCTCCAGGAAAATTTTAAGAAGCGATTAATCTATCAAAGAAAAAAATTAGTTGCAATGGTTGGCCGCCCTAGAAGAGGGCGCCCTTTTTCTAATTTATCTAACTTCCCATACATAAGAGACGATCTGTCCCCATGGTTTAGTTTCGGGTTGAAGGACTTCCACGGCTCCAGCCTTTATGGCATGATCATATCGCTGGCTTACATTTTCAGTGACAAAGCTAACTTCGATTCCTGCAGGTTCTTCCTTGCTTCGATTTTTTCGGAAAGAATGAGAAAGCATGGTTTCACTTACAAAAGCAAGGGCTGTTTGACCTGTCTCCATTTCAGCATATGCATTGCTTTCATGAATAAAACGGCATGATAATTTAAACGCCTTTTCGTAAAAACGCACTGTTTCTGGAACATCTACTACATATAGAATCACATATCCTAAATGCATCTCTTGCTTTTTCATTTAAAACATCCTCATGTCATGTATAAAATTTTCAAGCAGGCTGTTTAATTGTTCAGCTTGATGATAAACAATTGCGTGCTGCGCATCTGTCACCACTTGGATCTTATTGTGCCACAGGTTCAGGTAGCGTAAATGAGATATATATTCCCTGCCAAGGGCGATATCCTTATCTCCAATGACGACTGCCAGTGGTAGTGCAAGCTTACTGACTATCTGAGTTTCATCCACTCCTTTTCCTGCTAAAACAGAGGCTACCATCGTGGCACGTGCAGCTCCATCTGTTTTCATGGCGTCTTCAACCATAAAGTAAAGAGAAGGATCCTGCATATCAAAACCAGAAGCACCCATAAATTGTATGGCCTGTGACTCAGTTAAAACATCAGGGTAAGCAACATAGCTTCCCTCGTATGGAGGGTAAGCAAGAAAAGCTTGCTCAGAATATTTCATAGGCGCGCTAGAGACCAGCATGAGACCTTTGATACTATCTGTAATTAGAGTCCATTGCAAAGCGATATTACCGCCTAAGGAGAATCCGACAACGACAAACTCTTTCAGTTTTAAGACTTTTGTGAACTCGTCTAAGCACTTCGCATAGCCAGGAATGGTATAAGCCGTGTCAGGATGAGTAGGATGAGCGCTTTTGCCGTGCCCTAAAAGATCAACAGCAATGACTCTATATTGCCGACTAAAATGTGCGATCTGTTTACTAAATACTCTAGAAGAGCAAGAGTTTCCATGAATAAAAACAATTGGAAATCCCTCCCCTCCTGAGTCTATATAGGCAATTTTTCCTTCAGAGGTGTTCAAGCTGAAAATTTTGTTTCTCATTTTCATCAAACCATAATAATGTGGTATTCTCTTTTTCGCAAAACCTACATTATTCAGCTGTTTCAATGATCAGATATTTCCTACTCACACTGATGGCTTTTTCTTCGGTTTTTGCAAATCCGAAGATAACCCTCTTTAACGATACATCTGCTTGGTACCACTGGGGATGCACGGGGACTAGTACAGCTTTAAAAGAGGGCATGCAGCAATTAGGATTTGAGATCGATGCGGTTCCGATAAATGAAACATATTCATTAAAAGAGGTCCCCCCTTTTGAGTTCTTTGATGATCAGGAGAGGTTTCGACAATTCTGTGATCAGAATAGGGAGATTGTAGCAAAGCTTCAATCTGCAGATGCAGTAATCATCACCGGAGAAGGAACAATTCATGACTTACGTGATGGTCCTATGCACCTACTCTATTTGGCCCACCTCGCCAAGAAATATTTTGGAAAGCATGTTGAGATTATCAATCATTCTGCCTATCCCAATGATCCCCTTTTTTCTGGAACAGAAAAGAGTGAAGACAAGTGCGAACTCGCGCGTCATATTTATAGGACCATTTACAGCGAGCTCGACTTTATTGCTATCAGGGAATCTTTCAGTCATCAGGAGATGAAAAAAATCGGTATCGAATCTACCTTAAGTTTTGATTGTCTTCCCCTCTACATTAAAAATCATTACCAGAGGCCAAAAATAGTCAAAGAAAAGAGTCTACTCCTTGCTGGATCTGTCGCCTTCACAAATGAGGGCGCAGAGAAAATCTGTCGCTATTTAGAGATTCTCTCCTCAAGAGGTTATCAAATTGAGGTTTTAATAGGCGCGGCTGCTTTCCCTGCAAAGGATGATAAGAAGTTTGTTGCTTTTCTAGAGGAGAATTGTCGGGCACCTTGGAAACTGATCGAGGCGGGTTCTATGGAAGAATGGTTGGATACTATTAATCAGGCTACCTTTCTAGTCTCGGGACGATTCCATCATTCCATTGCTGCTTTTTGTTTAAATACCCCCTTTATAGCCCTCAACAGTAACACACATAAAGTCCATTCGATATGTGCTCATTTGGGACAAAAGGAGCCTCTCCTTTTCTCCGATCCCCTATTATTGGAACATCTACTGGAGAGGACCGAAATCCTTCTAAGCTCATCTCCCAATAACAATCAGCCACAATTAGAAAACATCTGTCACTTAGCCGAGAAGAACTTTGATGGCCTTAAATTCTTAATTAAAAATTAATATTATAATTAATCTTTTTTTCTGCTATAATTACTTGGAAAAAAGTAACTTATGGCATCAAGTAGTAGTTCACCCACAGGCAGCCCAGTTGTATCATCGGCTACGCTCCCTAGCGTTCCCCCACCAAGCGGCACGCTCAAAGGACGAAAGGTCACTCTAGGATCTGTTCTTCCCAAAAGCATGGTCGCAGGGGGCTGTTTATCTCTCCTCCTTGGAATTATTCTATTGACTGTCGGCATCTTGATCGGCAATGGAACCCTCACTGCTCCAGATTGGCTAGGCTGGGGATGTAAGGTTATTGGTGGTCTAATGCTGGTCGGAATCCCTCTAAATGGCTATTTTATCTATAAAGAGTTCCAATTGCGTAAAGAGTCGGAGCGGCTTTTAGCCAACCGGCCTGAACCCGAACCCATTTTGCCTCCTGATCCTTCGCCTGCTTCATCTCTGGCTCCTCCTTCAGCTCCTTCTCTTTTGCCAGCCCCAGCAGCTGCAGCAGCTCCAGTAGCACCTCCCCCGATCGATGAAGCAGAATGGACAAGGAGACTCAATGAGGAGGGTAAGCAAGATGGAGTCTATTACAATTTGGCTAATCCAGGAGAGCCTATCGCTTCACTGTCAGGAATGAGTCATGCGTACATGCCTATTCCTCAGTTACCGCTCTTTGGAAAATATGGCGAAGACGGTTTTGGACCTGACAACTGTTTAATGGCAGCTCGGCTCCCCTCTGCCCAGCTGGCTCAATTCCCACGAAACCTGCGTGAATGGTTTGAAAGAGATAGGTGTGCGGACAAAGCGGAATGCTTCTTCATGGTTTTTGATAATAGGGAAGAGAAAGAAGATGCAAAGAGAAATCTTGCACTCCATGCCATGGCACTCCCTGAATATGATAGCGCCCATCCGAGCGTGCCTACCGGAAAATCAGAGGGTGTGACACCTATCCATCCTGCAAACAAGAAACTCCATGGGTTGAAAACAAGTTGCAAAATTGCATTTTTTGCACCTGATGGAATTGAGGTTAAAAATAGCAAACAGATAGCAGATGCAACTGATACACTAAGATTTAGTAATACCACTCTCTATCTTCATGGAGAAAAGGACAAAATACCTAAGGTCTCCTTTTTTAAAGAAGGGGGCGATCCACCTCGAGCTGAATTTGAAATTGATACGGAAAGGGAAGTTTCCAGCGCCTTCTTTGGAGCGATGTTCAGAGGAAGAGGTGTGGCCATCCACGCCCTCTTTTTAAATGATGACTCCAAAGGTCAAGGAGCCAAATTAACCGCAGCTCTCGCAAAAGACAATGTGGAGGCCTTTCTCAGCCATCTGGAAGCGGGCGGTGATTTTCCCCCAGTCAGACCTGTTTTCGAACAAGCCTAAGGCGAAAGATGTGGGATTTGATAGGCTGATGGCAGAGCGCTATTCGCCTGATCGATAATCTGGTTTAAATGGCTGTAGGCTTGATCTGAAGTCATCTGAGCGATCGAGCCAATGAGAGAGGAGAGCTGTTCAAAAAGCTTCTGCTCTTTTCTGGGGTCGAGATGCCCCTTCTCAGAAAGTATCAAGAGACCTTTTTCTAGAGTGATCGCCTGATAGGTGGTGGCCTGGACCTGACTCCCCTCCCCTGAAAATTGAAACTGAGGAAATTTAGCCATGCCTGGAACGATGGTCGTATTGATTTGCGAGATGAGCTGATTGAGTGAAGTGGCTAATTGATCAGGCGGCTGAGCTGCAGCGATGCCATTTTTGAGCTGAGAGATCTGCCGTTGGATGGGGCTATTATTTTGGCCCGTGACGGCAACAAAGATACCTAATACAGCTGTTTCAAATTGGAGCTCAAAGAGCTTTTTCCTCTCTTGTGGAGATTGGGTTTGGGGAAGCGAATAGGAAGAACCCGAAGGATGAATGGGAGTTGTCATACAAAGGCCTCATAGGCGGTTAAATCAATTTGGGGGAGCTGACTGGATTCAGGAAGTGAGCCATTGATCTTCTCGATCGCACTGTCGAGGATCGCCATGGCATCTGAGGGCTGCATCTTCCCCTCTTCGACCACGCAAAAAAGTTTCAAGATATCAGCAAAGTAGACCGACTCTTCGTCCCAATCGATCAATTTTGCATAGGCTGCCTCGCTGAGCGTTCTCTCGACCATATCGAGCTGATCCAGAATGGCTGCCCTTGCATTCCCCTCACGTGCCACGGAAAAAAGGGGGAAGGGTGCATAAAGTATCGGTTCCACATGGGTTTTCATCTCTTGATTGACCGAGGCAATCGCTCTGTTGAGATCTTCTACACTCATTTCATCATTGAGAGTGATCTCTAGCAGTTGAAGCTCTTCTCTCTTGGCAGCGAATTGAAGAAAGGCGCGGAAAAGATTAATTCCCCACTTTAATTGGCTCCGATAGAGATGATCTTCAAAATCTCCGGCCATGATTGCCCCCCTTCGGCCTATTATACAGATTTTTTTAATAATCTTCAATAAGGGGGAAAACCCTAGGAGGGCTGCTCTCTAAGGGAGTAGACCCTATGAGGGTTGCTCTCTAGCGCTTAGTCGCTGTTTTTCTAAATGGTCTCTTGCCAAAATTGCGAGGGCCCTTGGGGAAGCCTCTCCTTTTGGGATTGAATCCATTTTTTGGTTCAGGAGAAGAGAGATCAAAAGGCACTTTCACCCCAGAAAATTTCTCAATTTCTTTTCCTATTTTTTGATCTCTCTTGGAAAAGAATGAAAGAGCTACACCTTTGCCGCCAGCTCTGCCAGTTCGCCCAATGCGATGAATGTAGTCATCGAGATTGTTAGGAGCGTCAAAATTAAGGACATGGCTGATCGTGAGAATGTCAATTCCCCTGGCCGCGACATCGGTAGCAACAAGTATTCTGGTTTTGCCCGCTCGAAACAGCTGGATTGTCCTTGTACGTTGGTTTTGGCGCATATCTCCATGAAGCGCCGCCGCCTGTAACCCCTCTTCGCGTAATCTGACAACAATCCTCTCCGTTTGACTCTTTGTGGCAGAAAAAATGATCATCTGTTCGATATCAGGCTGAGCCAAAATCTCGGCTAAACGTCGATGCTTTTCCTCTAAATTATCTGTACGATAAAACTGCTGATCAATTTGAAGGTTTTTCGTCTCAGCACTATCGCTGGCAATTTCAAAAGGATTGCGCAAAAGTGTCTGAGAGAGCTTACGCACATTTTTTCCAAGGGTCGCTGTAAACATGAGGGTTTGCCTGGAAGAGGGCATCTTGGAGGCAATAGTTTCGACAGGCTCAATAAATCCCATATCTAACATCCGATCAGCCTCATCGAGGATAAATATCTCGATGTTATTTAATTGGACTCTTTTTTGCTCCATGTGATCGATCAATCTTCCAGGGGTGGCAATCAAAATATCGAAGGGTTTAGCCAATTGTCTATATTGTAGATGATAAGGAACTCCGCCATAGAGAAGAACGGTTGTCAACTTGAGATTGCGTCCCAGCTTTGTTGCTTCGGCAGCTAACTGGATCGCTAGTTCTCGGGTAGGTGCTAAAATAAGAGCACGGGGCCCAGACCTCTTTTTCTCTTTAGAGAGTCGCATTAATACTGGGAGAAGAAAAGCAGCCGTTTTACCTGTGCCAGTTTGAGAAGTAGCGCGCAAGTCACTTCCCTTTAATATTTCTGGAATAGCGAGCGCTTGTATCTGTGTAGGCTCTTTAAATCCCAGTTTGTCAAGCGTATGAAGAATTTCTTCATGATCAATTAAATCTCTAAAATGCATGTGCTCCTTAAAGTAAATAATCTAGTCTACCAAAATTGTGGATAATAAGCATTCAAATAATAAGCTTATTTTAGTCGGCAATAATGAGCAGCTCCCTTAAGGGCAGCCTTGTCATCGAGGATCAGATGAATGGGGACTGTTTCGAGGAGAGATCGGAAACGCCCTTTATCAACAAAACTTTCTAAGAAAAGGGGCTCTTGGAGCTTAGGGAGAATTTTTGGGGGAATCCCACCTCCCAGATAAACGCCCCCGATGGCCATGAATTTGAGGACCGTATTGCTTGCCTCAGCTCCAAAGATGGAGACAAAGAGGTCGAGAGTATCGACACAGAGCTCTGATTTTTCATTGAGAGCGTTGATTGAGATGACCTTTGCTGGGTCATCCTGAGAAAGGGCTTCCTTGAGCCAGGAGGGCTCGTGACGGCCGAGCTCTTCTTTGAAAAAGAGATAGATGTTGTAGAGACCGGGTCCCGATAAGACCCTCTCGTAGGAAGCGTGGCCAAATTTGTGGTAGATGTAACGACAGAGATCGATCTGGAGCTGATTCCTTGGGCCAAACTCACAATGGCCTCCCTCCCCTGCGAAGGGATGGTGGCGTCTACCATCCCAATAAAGACCAGCCTCACCGAGGCCAGTGCCAGGAGAAACAACAGCACGGTTCCCTACTTTCTTCCCAGATCCCGGGTGGAGCTGAAAGAGTTTGTCGTAAGAGAGGATCTCAATGGCATAGGCATTGGCTTCTAGGTCATTCAAGAGATAAACTTTTGGGATCGCGAGCTCACGCGATAGGAGCTGCGAATCGATGACCCACGGGAGATTAGTCGCCTTGCTGATGCCATCCACAACAGGTCCCGCCACAGCAAAGCTAGCCCGACCGATTGCAACCTTCTCCTCTTTTAAATACTCAAGGACGATCTGCTCCAAGTTGGGGTAGCTTTTACTGGGGAAAGAGCGTAAATGGGTGAAACTATTTGCATCACCCTCCTCATCAAAAAGAGCGAGATTGGTCTTCGTACCGCCAATATCCCCCGCTAAAATCATCATCGAAGAGCCATTTGGAGCTTTTCAAAAAATCGGGTGATGTTGGTCCAAGCGACCTTCTCGAGCTCTTGTTTCGTAAAAACTTCATTGAGATAGGAGATCAGATCGGGGTAGCAGCCCGCATCGGAAAAGGGCTCATAGTAGAATGGGAAGGGGTAGAGTGAGGTGGGTAGCTCTTTATCATAAAAGAAGTCGGCCCCGAAGCAGTACTGATGAAGCGCTCCGAGGGACCTGGCAAAATCGACCTGCCTCTGAAAATCTTCGGGGAAATTTTTACCAACAAAGGGTTTGAAGAAGTTCAAACCGATGATCCCTTCACGTCTGATAATCTCTTTTGCCAGCTCGACCGGGAGATTTCGCGGTTGATCGGCAATCGTTCGGAAATTGGAGTGGCTCGCGATAGGGATCAGCGAGAGTCTCTTTTTGTCGATATAGTTGAGGATGTCATGGGCCAAATAGTCGGAGGTGTGGCTCAAATCGATGGCTATCTGCTTTCCTTCTAAATAGTTTAAAAGAGCCTCTCCATCTGGTTTCAAGCCAACTTTTGTGGTATTACCTCCCCCAAATCGATTTTCATGATTCCAAGTGAGGCCGATATAGACAATCGGTCCTGCTGTTTCGCGATATTGATCGAATCTCGTGAAGCAATTTTCTAAGGGCTCCGTTTCGTTGCAAAGTCCTGAGGCGTTTTCGATCGCCACAGCGATGAAGATCTTCCCTCGGGGCTGTGGGATTGACAAGTGGGTGATACGTTCAAAATCTTCAGGGTGAAGTTTTGGCAGTGTGCGAAAGATGGTGAGCTGCTTTTCGGCAGAGGCAACCGATTTTTTGTTGGTTTCAGTGAAGACTGCCATTGTCTGAAAAGAGACTTTTCCCTTTTTCAGTTGCCCCAGGGAGCAGCGGACATCGGGATTTAATGCGGTTCGGCTGTCGTCATTCGCCAGATAGCTGAGAAGGTCGCAATGGAGATCGGCAATTTTCATGGGTCAATTTTTCCTCGTTTCATGCGGTATTCAGTGATCATGCCACCCGCAAGTACATTGAGTAATTCTCGGTGGCTCATCGTGCTGTTTGCTTTAAAAGCATACCCTTGCGTGATATTTCTGACAGTGACAATTTCACCTTTTTGAAGCTCTTGACGGATTTGAGGGAACGACAAGCGATCTTCAGGTTGGATTTTATCCCACTCTTTTTTATCAGCAAAAACGAGGGGGATGATGCCGAAATTGGCAAGGTTCGAGCGGTGGATACGGGCAAAACTTTTGGCAAGCACCAGACGCAAACCTAAATAACGGGGGGCGATTGCGGCATGTTCTCGACTTGATCCCTGTCCATAATTTTCCCCTGCAATAATCACGTGGCCTGTTTTTTGATAGTGCAACGCTCTTTCAGGATAGCTCTCGTCAATTTGAGCAAAGACAAATTGACTGATGGCTGGGATATTGCTGCGGAAAGGGAGCACCTTGGCACCGGCCGGCATGATCTCGTCGGTGGAGATGTTGTCAGCCACTTTGATCAAGACGGGTCCTTCCAATTTTTCCTCTAGTGGGCCAAAAAGAGGCAGATCTTTGATGTTACTCCCTTTATCGAGAGAAAAGCCTCTTCCATCCGCAGGAGGGGGCACTACTCCTTCCGCATCGATCATCAACTGGTCAGGCTCCCCTGCCTTCGGATAGGGAATCCCGAGGCGCCGAGGATCGGTAATGACTCCGGTGATGGCTGCGGCTGCGGCCGTTTCAGGACTGCATAGATAGACGGCATCTTCCTGGGTGCCTGATCGTCCTGGAAAATTGCGAGGAACGGTACGGAGTGAGGGGCGCCCCTTAGCTGGTGCCTGGCCCATTCCGATGCATCCATTGCAGCCCGCTTGGTGGATCCTTGCACCCGACTTGAGTAGCCTTTCGACATGGCCCTGACGGGCTAGATTTTCAAGAATTTGGCGCGATGTGGGGATGATATCAAAGGAGAGGCGATCATGAGCCTTCTTACCGTCCACTATTTTGGCAGCCATCTCAAAGTCGCGATACCCTGGATTGGCAGAAGAGCCGACCATCACCTGAAAGACCTCTTTTCCCTCTACCTCACGCACTGGAACCACCTTTCCTGGACTACTCGGAAGCGCGATCAGAGGTTCTAATTTAGAGAGGTTGATCTCTTCATGCAGATCATAAGCAGCATCGGGATCAGCCAGGAGCTCTTTCCACTCCCCTCCCCTACGCTGACTCACCATAAAGTCTCTGACAGCTTGATCTGAAGGGAAAACTGTGGTCGTCGCGCCCAGCTCCGCTCCCATGTTGGCGATCACGTGGCGATCCATCGCTGAGAGGGTCTGGAGAGCAGGTCCATAATATTCGATGATTTTACCTACACCACCAGCTACATCGTGGCGCCGCAGCAGCTCTAAGATAATGTCCTTGGCGCTGACCCAAGGAGGCAGCTGACCTACCAGTTTGATGCCCCAGATTTTCGGCATTTTGACATAAAAGGGCTCTCCAGCAATTGCCATGGCCACTTCGAGCCCTCCTGCACCTATCGCCAGCATGCCCATAGAGCCGGCAGCGCAGGTATGACTATCGGAACCGAGCAACGTTTTCCCTGGTATCCCGAAGCGCTCCATATGGACAGGATGGCTGACACCATTGCCTGCTCTGCTATACCAGATCCCAAATTTTTTGCAGGCGCTCAGTAAGAAGAGATGGTCTTCCGCATTTTTAAAATCTTCCTGCAGAAGATTATGATCGACATATTGAACAGAAATTTCCGTTTGGGCCCGCGTAAGACCCATCGCCTCCAGCTCCAGCATCACCATCGTTCCTGTCGCATCCTGTGTCAGCGTCTGGTCGATCCTCAGCCCAATTTCTTGCCCCTCTTCCATTTTCCCATCGACCAGATGGCTCTGAATCAATTTCTGCGCAACATTGAGTCCCACTCTCACCTACCGTTTTACGGAAAACTAACAAACGAAACTTTTATTGGGAAGCGCGTAAGAGACGATCCATGAGAGCGACATCGCTCTGGACCACCTCATCGCAGAAGAGGACAATTTCGGGATATCCCTTCTTGTCAGCGTCTCGCAAAAGGGCATAGAGAGTGTCTGGTCGCACCTTCTCGAAGACGATAGATCCAGCGCGAGCCAGCTCTTCTTTACGAAAAGCAAGATGGACTTTTGCCTTAGGGGCATAATGACGGTATTTCATCCCCGGTGAGAGCGGCTTTTCTGACCTCCCCTCAGCGAGCGAAAAAGAAGAGCCCAAAACAGTTTCCAGTTGGGCTTGAGTCACCGATCCAGGACGGAGAATCTGAGGCTGAGGGCTCAGCGCAATCACAGTCGATTCGATTCCCAATGAACATGGCCCCCCATCGACTACTCCATCGATCTTATCGCCAAAGTCATTCCACACATGTTCTGCACAGGTGCTGCTCGGTTTGCCCGAAAGGTTGGCCGAAGGGGCCACCAAGGGTCCCACTTTTTCAATCAATTCCCGCGCCATATTGTGGGCTGGCATCCTCACTCCGATCTGAGGCAACCCTGCAGAAACAATCGCAGGGACAGAGTCTAATTTGGGAAGCAGAATGGTCAAGGGACCCGGAAAAAAGCTCTCGGCTAAACGAAAAAACGCAGGTGGAGGCGGCTGGACAATCAGCTCAAGCTGCTCTAAAGAAGAGATGTGGACGATCAGCGGATTATCTTGCGGCCTTCCCTTAACCTGAAAGATGCGCCGAATGGCGCCGACATTAAAGACAGAAGCCCCTAAACCATAGACCGTTTCGGTGGGAAAAGCGACGACTCCTCCCTCTCTCAACAACTTAGCTGCTAAGTCGATCGTTAAAGCTGGGCCGTTCATCTTGCGGACTCGACCATGAAAACTTTGCCTCTCCTGTATCGAAATCGATCTTCATTTTTCCGATGATATATTTAAAAGCTTCCCCATCTTCATTAATAAGTGCATATAGAACTTCGATTGCCAGCCCTTTTCCTTGAGATTGGAGATCAAAATAGAGGATAGGCTCTTTGGCTGAGCCGGAAACAGGAAGTTGAGTGACGTCGACACCTGCCCCAAGATTAAGATATCTTGCCCGTATCAGTGCGTAAAGCTCAAAAGTGATATCTTGAGTAGCATAGCTCATTTTATCCCCAAAAAGGGCTTCTATATCTGTGTTATTGATCCTTTTTCCATCCACTGCGCATAAACTTAGACGTGTCACATTATCTAGTATTGCTTGGGCTTTTAAATCGCTATGTGCACTCATGGCGTTATGATCTTGTACAAAACCTTTCTCACGATAGACATAATGCACTCCATCGTCCTCCTCCAACATCTCACGATACTGCTCAATACTCTCGACAAAGGGCAAGCCTCTTGTCTGATGCTCTTTCCGAGCACGATCGTAGCAGGCATAAGAGACAAAGAAGAGGCTCACTCCAAATAACCCCTCTGCAGCACCCAGCCAAAAGTAGCTGGAACCGACAGGCAGGCTCAGAAAGATAGAGGTCCCAATAAGGTAAAGGATCGCTCCAGCCACGGCAACCGTGATAGCGGTTGTGGAAACACCCGAACCAGAAACTTCAAACTGATTGGGCTTAATCGAAATCTCCTGCGGAGCTCCTGGCCTCGTATCTGTGGACATTTTTGTGAAAAACATGCATATATTATAACCCAAAAAAATTAATTTCAGGTTAAGGATTTTATGGCTAAAGGTAATTGGATCAAGAAGAGCTATTGGGGATTTGTGAAGGCAGAGGGCTTTTTAGGCCATTTTCTACTCTTGGCTATCCGCCTCTACTGGGGAGCCCTTCTCGTCATGGCTGGGGCTGGGAAGTGGATGAGTATCCATGAGGTGGGGAGCCAGTTCGCCGCTCTCAATATCCCCAACGCCCAGGCTATGGCCTATCTCGTGGCCACAGTCGAGCTTTTAGGAGGCATCTCCCTCATCTTTGGCCTCCTCTCCCGATTCTTCTCCCTCCTTCTCACAATCATCTTTGTCACTGCCTTCGCCACTGCCCACCGCGACTCCCTCGCCTCCCCCAGAGCCTTTATCCAGGAAGAGGCCTTCCTCTACCTCTACGCCTCCCTCGCCACCCTCTGCTTCGGCCCCGGCCTCTTCTCAGTCGACTACTGGCTCGAAAAGAGAAGCTACGGCGAAGCCCTTTAGCCAAGATAAGCGCCCCGCACCGGCTCTTCTTGTGCAGGAGAGATAGATCGTAAACGGGCGCCCCGAAGGTAAATACGCAATCCAGCTTCTCCTAGAAAACGACTTTACTTAAAATAGACTTTTACTTATAATGGTAGTATAAGGAAGGAGGTTTCTATGGCTTTGCACAAAGATAATAGAGTAAGACTTAGCGTAGATTGTACCAACAAAGAAAGAAAGTACATCAAGATGTTAGCAGCAAAAAATAACATGACAATCAGTGAATATCTTCTTTCTTTTGCACGGAGAGAAATGCCTCATTTTGCACAAGACCATGAGCCAAATGAAAAAACTATAAAAGCTATTCAAGAAGCTGAAGAGGGCTCTGGAGAGGTCTTTGAATCTATTGATGAATTTTGGGATGCTATGGGCGTAAACCCTCGTGTTGAAGATTAATCCTACCAATTCTTTTAAAAAAGATTTAAAAAGGTATTCCCATAAGCAGTCTGTTCTAGCGGAATTAGATCGAGTTATTAATATTCTCGCTCATAAGAAACCACTGCCAGCAAAATATCATGACCATCCTCTTTCTGGTTGTTTTAAAGGTTATCGAGATTGCCACATCAAGCCTGATATTCTTCTCATCTATGATATTAATAATGAGGAATCAATTCTCCAGCTAGTAAGGATTGGTTCTCATTCAGAGTTGTTTGGATAAAGCGAATGGAATTCACTATCGGAAGTCGCCTGGCGGCGCACCCATGTGGGGCGCCGCGTGTGGTTTTTAGGTTAGACGTTCATTTTGGCGTTGGAGCTTTTCGTTGTAGGTTGGGGAGCGACTTTGTGTTGCTCGGGATTGATCAGCTTGAAGGAGTCGATGAAGTGTGGGTAGTGGTTGCTCATATCTTCAGAGGATTTATAGACTGTGAAGACTTGATAGAGGGTATTATGGACTAGGATCAGCTTCCCTTGGAAATTGATATCATCGTTTTTGACGAGAAATTCCAAGGATTTAAAACCATCCACCTCACCCATTTTCATATTCTTGACTTCAGCTCCAGGAAGGGCAGAGAGCATGCCGCTAAAACCATCTTGTAGATTCGACTCTGGCTTCGACATGTCGATTTCACCAGGATAATTCCAAACAGAAACAACAAAGACAGCATTATCGCTAGGCTCGCTCATGTAAGTGACATAACTGATCTTCAGATTGGTTTTTGGAACATCGATCGACTGCTGGACTTTTTCTGGCTTCTTAGGGAAATCGATCGAGAAGCCATCTTCTTGAAAAGAGAAGTTTTTCCACTCAAGGGGAGTTTCTTTAGCTTTTATCTCTGCTTGTGGCTTGGTTGCAGTGGCTGCAGCAGTAACCGTGTTGATCGGGCATGAAAGAAGTAATCCGCACGCAAAAACATTTAATAATAATTTGTTTGGAAATAAGCTCATGAGATCCCCTAGTAATTTGTTTCTTATATTAATTATTTTATTTCATAATTTGTTTTTTTAAAAAATATTTCGTTAGCTTTTAAAGCTGTTGTTGTTGAATTTAAAAATGATTTTTTGTATGATTTTGGAGATGAAAATTGTAGGCGTCATCCCAGCCCGCTGGCAAAGTAGCCGTTTTCCGGGCAAACCCCTCGTGGACATTTTAGGGAAGTCTCTGATCCAGAGGAGTTATGAAAACGCCTCCCGATGTCAACTCCTCGACCATCTCCTCATTGCTACCGATGATGAACGAATTTTAAGCCATGCGGAAGGGTTTGGAGCGGATGTCTGCATGACTGCATCTGATTGTGCCACAGGGACAGATCGCACCTGGCACGCAGTAGAGGCCCGCTTTCCCAACGCCGATATCATCGTCAATATTCAGGGTGATGAGCCCTGTCTGGAACCTGAAGTGGTAGATCTGTTAGTCGCTCTTCTCCAGAATGTTCCGGAAGCTTCGATGACGACAGCTGTTTCACCGCTAGCTAACTCTCAGATGGCGCTTTTACCCAATGTTGTGAAATGTGTCTTTGATCGCCAGGGTAAAGCCCTCTATTTTAGCCGCCATCCCATCCCTTTTGCCCATAAGAACACTCATATCCCGACATATTATAGACACATTGGGGTTTACTGTTTTAGGCGCGATGCTCTAGAACAGTATGTTAAGCTTGAACAGACTCCACTACAACTTACTGAGGATCTAGAACAACTTAAAATGTTAGAACATGGTATGCAAATCCATGTCTGTGTAGTTGATGACCAAGCGGCGGGGGTCGATATCCCAGCCGATGTAAGAATAATAGAGAAGTTATTATGTCAAAAAGAAAGTATCTCTTTATAACTGGAGGAGTGGTCTCCTCGCTCGGAAAAGGGTTGACCATGGCCTCGATTGCTCTCTTGCTCGAAAAGAGAGGATTTAAGACGGCGCTTTTGAAGCTCGATCCCTATCTCAACGTCGATCCCGGCACGATGAATCCCTTCGAGCATGGAGAGGTCTACGTCACCGATGACGGCATGGAAACCGATCTCGATCTCGGCCACTACTACCGCTATACCCGCTCCCCTCTCAGCAAGGCCTCGACGGCCACATCGGGCCAGATCTATGAGACTGTGATTAAGCGAGAAAGAAAGGGCGACTATCTGGGAAAAACAGTCCAGGTCATCCCCCATATCACCGATGAGATTAAGAAGCGCATTATGAAGTGCGGGGAATCAGCTGAAGCTGAGATCGTCCTCGTCGAAATTGGAGGGACGGTGGGCGATATCGAGTCACTCCCCTTCCTGGAAGCGATCCGCCAGTTTCGCTATGAAAGAGCGCAAGATTGTCTCAACATCCACATGACCTATGTTCCCTATCTGAAGGCAGCTGGAGAGGTGAAGACAAAGCCGACCCAACACTCCGTGCAAACGCTACGCAGCATCGGCATTTTGCCCGATCTGATTCTCTGCCGCTGTGAGTCCAATCTCTCGCTCGATATCAAAAAGAAGATCAGCCTCTTCTGTAATGTCCCGCGTGAAGCCGTTTTTGATGCGACCGATGTCAAAACTTCGATCTACGAAGTTCCCCTGATGCTAGAAACACAAGGGGTGGGGAAGCAGATCTGCCACTTACTCGGCTTAGAGGAGCGGAGTGTCGACCTCACTGAGTGGAATGCCATTATCGAGACGATCAAAAAGCCCAAAGGGAGCGTTACTGTCGGGGTGGTGGGTAAATATCTCCAGCACAAAGATGCCTATAAATCAGTCTTTGAAGCTCTCCAGCATGGAGCGATTGCTGCCGGATATCAGCTCCGCATCAAGACGATTGAGTCTGATAAAATCAAGTCGGACGAGGCCTTAAAGGGGTGCGACGGCTTCCTTGTTCCCGGAGGTTTTGGCGAGAGGGGTTGGGAGGGGAAAATTATCGCAGCCCATTTCTGCCGCGAAAATCAGATCCCCTATTTCGGAATCTGTTTAGGGATGCAGGTGATGGTGGTCGAATTTGCCCGTCATGTGCTCGAACTCCCCAACGCCAACTCGACAGAAATGGATCCAGAAACAGCAGAACCGATCATCTCTCTTCTCAGCGAGCAAGAGGGGATCGAAGATTTAGGAGGAACGATGCGCCTCGGCGCCTATGGCTGTCTCCTCGCTGAGGGCAGCAAAGCCCACCAAGCTTATGGGTCTACCCATATTTCAGAGCGCCACCGCCACCGCTACGAATTCAATAACCGGTATAAAGAGGTCGCCCAAAAGCATGGGCTCCAGCTCTCAGGCACACTCGAAAATGGCAAACTCTGCGAAATTGCCGAGGTGAAGAACCATCCTTGGATGGTCGGGGTCCAGTTCCATCCCGAATTTAAGTCGCGTCCGACCCAGCCCCATCCCCTCTTTAGAGACTTTGTCAAAGCAATGATCAGCCACCATGAAAAATCAGAGACTTTACCCAAGGGTGGCAATGAAAAAAACACGCGTCGCTAGCCTCGACTTTGGCCTCAAGCGCATTGGGGTCGCCATCTCTGACGAAAACAAGATCATCGCCACCTCGCTCGGCGTTGTCGAAACGGGGAAATCGAGCGCAGAAACCATCCAACGCCTCCTCACCCTTCTCAAACCCTACGAGCTTGAGCGGATCATCATCGGCAATCCGATCCACCTCAATGGCAAAGTCGGCTTCCTCGCCGACGAGGTCAAATACTTCGCCTCCATTCTGCAAGCTCAAGTCAGCTGTCTCGTCTCTCTCTTCGATGAAAGGCTCTCCTCCGTCCAAGCGGAACGCTCCCTCAAAGAGTCGGGCATGAACCGCAAACGGCGTGCCCAGGTCGTCGACGCCATCTCCGCCGTCATCCTCCTCCAGTGCTATCTAGGATACTGACGCCATGTCAACTCCAATCAACCCCACACTTCCTCAAACGCTGGATCTCACCACGCATACGCCTTGCAACTGGATTCAAATTGCTTTATTAGTATCCACACTTGTTTTCGGTGCGTTGGCCATTTTTGGAGGCATAGAACTATTCGCCCCTATCGGGACCATAAGCCACACTGGTTCTTTAACCCTTTTCACATTAGGGACGCTTTTCATGATTGCGAGTGCCATCGCTTTTGTGGCTATCCGTAAAAAGGCGAGCCCGCAGCCTGCTGAGGTGGTTCCGGCACCGGCTATTGATCTCCTCCCTCATACTGAGGCCACAGCTCGCGAATCCTTCTTTGAGGCAGATGCTCCTCCTTGTACAGAACTTGTCCACTTCTCTTTTATTGACGCTGAAGAAACCAGAAAAGAGGCCAAGAAAAAAGTAGTCTCTTATCTTACAGATCCCTGCTCCATATCTCTAACCGATCGTGAAAAAAGCGCCATCGGTGTGATGCTAGGAATGGCATGCGGCGATAGCATTGGAGCTCCTTTTGAAGCTCTTCCTTTCAAAAAAGAGGGCTACAGAGATCGTCCCGAGCCCATTCGATTTGGCTTAAAGGAAGGGAGTGGACAGATGATACTTCGATGGGACTCTGCCTGGCAGATCACTTGATTGAACAGAAGAAACTGGATGCATGCCAGCTCATGTGGGCTTTTCTTGACTGGGATGAACATGGTTACAATACCCCTTTTACTGTAGGTGAGCCAAGAGCTGCTGTGGGAATTGGAAATACCATTGAGAAGTCTTTTAAAGAGTTCAAATCTCTCGATCTCTCTCGTCAGGCTGCGGGCCATTTTCAAACCACACAAGGCAATGCCTTTTCAAATAGCAATGGCTCTTTGATGCGTTTGGGTCCAGTTGCTCTGATTGCGAAAAGTGAAGAAGAAGCCATGGCTTTAGCCGCTTTTCAGAGTAAAATCACCCATCGAGGGGAAGAGGCTCAGGAGTGTTGTAAAGCGATGGCCTTTTTTCTTTTTCATGCCCTCCACTCTCCCCAAATCGATCCCCTATTGAAAAAAGAGGAAGTTTTCGCAAAACTCTCCAGCAGCGGACACTTCATTCCCTCGGTTACAGGCTTAGTCCAAAGTCAAACTCGAGTGAAAAATCCTGAAACTGGTTCTGTGGAAAATTGGAATTGGAAAGAGCCCGACTTTGTCTTCGCTGCTCGCCATCAAGAATGCATGGGCTCCTACGCGATGGATGCATTAGCTATGGCACTTCACTGCCTCTACACCACCTCCACATTTAAAGATGCTGTTTTGAAAGCCGCTACTCGCGGTGGCGATGCCGACACGATAGGAGCCATTGCAGGCCAGTTGGCAGGAGCCATCTACGGAGTGGACGCCATCCCAAAAGAGTGGATAGCGCATATCCATCAATGGGACCGTGGCGGCGAAATCGCTGCTCGTGGTCACCTGTTATGTCAGTATTAGCCAGGTGCTACTTACTTTTTTAAGTGAGCTAATTCTTTTTGATGCGCACTGATCTGATTGGCTAAACTGCGTTGCTTTGCACGGCCTCTTTTGCCTGTACGGCAATGCTCTTTTTGGAACATCAGTTTTTCGAGGTGGGCTTTTTTTCGGTCTATTTTAGCTTGGTTTGGATGAAGAGGAGGTACCGTAGCCTTTTGGCTCTCGGGAGGGGCTGGAGGATTTGTGGGAACTTTGGCTTCTTGAGGCATAGGTAGGGTATGAGGATTTTTTGGGGATATCTTGGCCTCTTGGGGCTCAGGTAGGGTACGAGGATTTGGCGGCAACTCTTTAACCTCAGCCTTTTGGCGCTGCTCAAGAAGGGCCTTTCTCTCTTTTTGATATTTCTCTTCAATATCGCGTAGGTTTTGTTCAAAGAAATTCACGGGTTGTTTAACTTCAGCTTCTTTAGGAGTGGGTCGTAAATCGATGGGAGATTTATCGTTAAACTGCGGAAGAGGCGAAACAGCGTCATTAAACTGTGGGAGAGGAGAAGCAGCATCATTTTGAACTAATCCCTTGTCAGCATTTTTGTAATTGGCATATTCGGCATCGAGTAGTCGGCGCTTCTCAGCTAATTGTGAACCTATATCCTTATAATTTTGATCTAATTTGAGCAGAATATCTAGGTGATTAGCCTGCTCATTGATTTCACCCTTGCGAATCTTCATTCTGACGTAATGGCTTCCTTTCTTAAAAGTGATATTCAGCTAAGTCTTTCAATAACTGCTCTACATTTCTGCCTTTCAGTTGATTCTCAACATCTGCTCTTCTCAGATTTTCTTTAAGAGCCTCGTTAGCTCTCAAGCAGCAAAAGGTTAAGGAGATCACTATTTCCATTTTTTCGTATGTTGTGCTGATAGGACTTCTCAAAAGCTAACAGCTGCAGAAGCTAATTCATTGGAAAATTCTCCACTATCTAATCTCATTTTGACATCTAGATAGGTCATAATAACTCCTTTTTTGAGAAGAAAGTATTGATCATTTAATTCTTAAAATTCAACAGTTTTAGAGATGAGAATATATCTCTTGCGGAGAAACGCTTCCAAAGGGTAATTCTTAAATAGAAATTCTCTAGGGGAACCATGCAAGATTTTAGCCATCCGATTCCTGATGTGACGACGATTTCCTTTACTGATCGTGGGGTTTTTCAGAGTCCACTGGCGGAAGAAAAGCGCTCTTCAAAGGTGGTCGATCCCTGTATATTGGTGATTTTTGGGGCGACGGGGGATCTGACGTCGCGGAAGTTATTTCCTGCGTTGTATAATCTGCAGAGAGATGGACAGTTGCCGGGCCATTTTGCCTGTGTCGGCTTTGCGAGAAGAGAGAAGAGCAATGAGCAGTTCCGCCAGGAGATGCATGATGCGGTCAATCAATTTTCCCGGGTGAAACCAGTCGATGAGAGCTTGTGGTCCACCTTTTCCAACCAGATTTATTATCACATTTCCAATTTCGATGAGGATGAAGGGTACGAGAAGCTGAGGCAGCTGCTAGAGAATCTCGATAAGCAACATGGAACGAAAGGGAACCGTGTCTTCTATCTCTCTACGCAACCGAGCTTTTTTCCCGACATTATCCAGAAACTGGGAGAGCACCAGCTCATCTACGATACAGATAAAGAAAAAGAGAAATGGTCGCGTGTCATTATTGAAAAGCCTTTTGGACATGACTACAAATCTGCGGTAGAGCTGCAACAATTTGTCACTCATCATCTCGAAGAATCACAGATCTACCGCATCGACCACTATCTTGGAAAAGAGACAGTTCAGAATCTCCTCGTCTTCCGCTTTGCCAACTCGCTCTTTGAAGCTTTCTGGAACAACCACTATGTGGATCATGTCCAAATCACTGTAGGGGAAGAGATCGGAATTGGAACGCGTGGGGCCTTTTTCGAAGAGGCGGGGATTTTGCGCGACATTGTCCAAAATCATATGATGCAGCTCCTCTGTATGACAACGATGGAGCCTCCCCCCAGTTTGTCAGCCAACGCGATTCGTGATGAAAAGGTCAAGGTCCTCCAGGCTCTGCGTCCGATCGATATGTCCCATTTCAGCAAATACATTGTCAGAGGCCAGTATGGGCCCGGTTTTATCAATGGGCAAAAAGTGGTCGGCTATCGTGAAGAGAAGAATGTCAATCCCCAATCCCCTGTAGAAACCTATGCAGCACTGAAGCTCTACATCGATAACTGGAGATGGGCAGGCGTTCCTTTCTACCTGCGCGCGGGGAAGAGGTTTCCTAAGAGGGCCACCGAAATTGCCGTCGTCTTTAAAGAGGTCCCCCAGATCTTGTTTGCGCAACAGGGAAAGAAAACAGACCACAACGTCCTCGTCATTCGTATCCAGCCTGACGAGGGCATTTCGCTGCGGATCAACTGCAAAGTTCCTGGTCCTAGTAGCCCTATCCAACCGGTCAAAATGGATTTTCGCTATGGCTCTTACTTTGGATTAACTCCTCCTGAAGCATATGAGAGGCTGATTTGCGACTGCATGCTGGGTGACGGCACACTCTTTGCACGGAGTGATGAGGTCCTCACCTCGTGGAAGTGGATCACTCCCGTTTTAGAAAGATGGCAAGAGAGCCCTCCCAATGACTTCCCCAACTACCCTTCCGGCACATGGGGCCCTAAAGCTGCTGACGAGCTTCTGGGGCGCGATGGGCGAGAATGGAGATTGATTTGATGGTCTCCATGAAAGAACAGGTTGAAGTGCCAGATCTAAATGAAGAGTTGACGCGGCTCTGGGATCGTGAGCAGGGTCAAAACAAGATTCGCGCCTCTCTTTTCACGCTGATCCTCTACGTTCCTAAAAATGAAAAGTTCGATCTCTACCAAAGCCTCTTCAAAAAAGTCCTCAGTAAATTTCCCTGCCGGGTGATGCTGATTTTGAATGATCCTAATCCTGCTGAGGAGTATTTAAGAACTTCTGTCAGCTCCGAAACCCTCGGAGAGGGTGAGAAACAGATCTATTGCGAGATCATCCGCATCGAAGTGGCCGGAAAGCTCAGTGAAAGGGTCCCTTACATCATCCTTCCACAAATATTGCCCGACCTTCCTATCTATCTTCTCTGGTTACAAGATCCTTCCAAGGAAAGTGAAATTCTTCGTCAATTAGAGCCTATTGCAGATCGCACCATTTTCGATGCCGAATCGACGCAAGATCTCCAGAATTATTGCCGGGCCAATCTCTCATTGATGCACCGCTTCCACTGTGCCATCGGCGACCTGAAGTGGAGCTCTTTGTCAGGTTGGAGAACCATTTTTTCTCAGGTTTTCTATGATCCCGATTCGGTGCTCTCACTTGCTCAGGCAAAGATTATCCGCATCTATTACAACAACTCCAAGGGCCCTTTTCCTCAACAGAACTCCTTGGGAGCTGCCTATCTCCAAGCCTGGCTCGCCTCTCGGATGAGCTGGAAATTCCAAACGATAGAGGCGATTGAAGGAAATATCCGGATCACCTACCGCAAGCCTGTCAATGAGGTCGTCTTTCTTCTCACCCCACAAGAAGTGGAAAGTTTGCCTCCAGGAGCTATCGTCGCAGTAGAAATCGAAAGTCTCAGAAACAAGGGGCACTATAGCTTCAAGCGCCATCCCAAAAGCCGACAAGTGGTGATCCAATACTCTGAAAAAGATCACTGCGATTTGCCCTATGCAACCCATTTATCAGGTGCCAGCTCAGGACAAGAGATTGTGGAGGAACTTTTCTATCCTTCAGGTGGAACCCAGTACCGCGATATGTTAGACCTTTTATCTGTCATTCCCTGGAGAAATGAATGATTGAAGTGGAGAAATAAATATGATCGATCCCCTCTCCTTTCATATTTTAGATCAACGAAGGAAAGTTGCCATTCCCGGAGATTCGGAAATCACCATCGCCTTTGCTGTCGAACAGTGGATGGAAATGGCCGAGACCGCTATCGAAGATCATGGCTTCTTTGCCGTCGCCCTCTCGGGAGGATCAACCCCCAAAAAGATCTATCAGCATCTCTCGCTCCTTTCCGAGCAACTCGACTGGTCCAAAGTTTTTCTCTTCTGGAGCGATGAGCGCAGTGTCCTTCCTTCTGACTCAGAAAGCAATTATCACATGGCTCTCGAAGAGGGGGGCCTAAAAAAACTGCCCATCCCGCAGAATCAGATTTTTCGCATGGTTGCCGAAGAAGAGATCGAAGCCAATGCCAAAGCCTATGAAGATATTATTCTCGATCGTCTCGGTGCCCACCCCTTTGACCTCGTCATGCTCGGCATGGGCGAGGATGGCCATACCGCCTCCCTCTTTCCCCACACTCAAGCCCTCAAAGCCAAGGGGCGCCTCGTTGTTCCCAATTATGTGCCCCAGAAGCATAGCTGGCGCATGACCTTCACTTACGAATGCATCAACCGCTCTAACAACATCTGCCTCTATGTGGTAGGCAGCTCCAAAGCTGAACTTCTAGAAAAGGTATTGTTAGGCCCCCTCACTCCCGAAACCTATCCCTCTCAACTCATTGGAACCGAGTCTCATCCAGCCCTCTGGATCTCTGATACCGAGGCAGGAAAGAACCTTCTCTCCCATTTAAAATAAATAGTTTATCTGCTATAATAAGATTTAACATATTAGTGAGGTAATTATGTCTGGGGTTAAAAGTTTTTTCGTCGATATTTCAACTAACAAACAATATAGAGAACAGTTTAAAAAAGACCCAAAAGGTTTTTTAAAACAAAATAATATCCCTTATTCAGATCTCAGAGAGATCAAAATTGTAGAAGATTCTGACGACAAAAAATATTTTGCCATCCGCACCCCCGAAGACATTAAAAAGACATTAGAGGAAGCACCTAACCTTCCTGAGAATCAAAAAGAGTTCTTTAAACAATTAGCGCAATCAAAAGAATTTCGAGAGAAATTTAAAGCAAACCCTCAGTCAGTTTTGAACTCCTTGAACATGGAACTTCATTATCGAAAGATTGAAGTCGTTGAGGACTCTGATAAGGTCTGTTATTGGATCCTTCCTGTATACCAGGAAATCAATGAGGACGAGCTCGCACAGATCGCAGGAGGACGAGACTATTTAGGAGATGCTTTGAAGGATTGGGCGCCTGATAAAGGAAGAGCTTTTGCTACTGGATTCTTTTTTCCCGTGACATTTCCTGCCATAGGATTGCAAATAGGGGCTAACTGGCTGATTGATAAGATTACTGGCAAATAATCGTAGAGCTAGCTGTATCGCCACCATTTCTTTGGACACAAATTTGCGTAAATTTCTTCCGTCGCTTTAAAATTATTCTAAAATTCTCAGTTTTTGCTATCATATCCTTGCCAGAACAAAGTAGCCGTGCTCCCTCTCCAACCTCAGCTAACGCCGATAAAATTTGTTCAGAAGGGTGTTCTTTGGAATATAACTCCCTGGCTTCCAGAGGGGAGTGATAATCTAGCTTTTCTAAAAGCCAGTGTTCATTGTACGACTTAAGAACTCTGCTACAGCCTTCCTAAAGTCTTCTAGGCCATGATAATGCCTACCGTGTACAATCTGCTCCTTAAATGTTCTGTGAAACCTTTCTATCACCCCGTTGGTTTCAGGCTCCTTCACAAAGCCCTTGCTTATACTTATGCCCCAGTACCGTGTTTGGTTAATAAAGCCTTCTGACATAAATTGAGAGCCATGATCTACTCGTAAACTGACCCCACGAGCCACATTAGAGGATGTTTTGCTAAAAACAACCTCAACAGCCTTATTTAAGGCTTCTATTGCAGCAAATCGACTTCCTTTCTTTGTGACATGCCACCCTAGACATTCAGCATTCCAATGTTCAATTACTCCGAAAAACCACACCCACCCATCTTCGAGGGTGAAAATCTTAGCGGCATCTGTACCCCACATTTCATTGGGGCGGTCTGTTGTAATGCGTCCATCATGTAGGCGTTCTTTTCCCTGTTCAACGCGATACGGAGAGAGCATTTTATGCTCTCTCATTAGCTTCAAAACTCGATTCCGCCCAATATTTAGTTTCTTGAAGCGTTTTAATCGAGCATGTATTTTTCGATGTCCTTCTCCTTGAAAGTGGCTTTCGGATATGTCTTTTTTGATGGCCTCCAATAGATCATTGTCTGAGAGGGTCGGCTTTTTTCCTCGAAGCCCCTTAGGTTTATATGGCCGCTTTCTATTATGATAGAAAGATGAGCGAGGAAACTTCCACACTGTACAAACTAATTCTACACCATATTTAAGATGGGTTGAAGGAGAGATCTTCTCGCTCATTTCTTGGACCTCCCCATACGAAAACCCGGTGCTTTGTTGGCCTTTATCTGCAAGAGCTCGTTTTCCATCATGAGCTCTCCCAGGCGTTTCTTAGCATGGTCTAATTCATGTTGAACAGGGTCTTCGGAACGCATTTTTAATCCCACTTCCATGCCCTGAATTGCTTTTGAATGCCATTCTTCGATTAAATAAGCCTCTACACCGAGTTCTCGACTTAGTTTATCGATGGACTCTCCTTTTAATAGACGTAAGACAACTTCAATCTTACGTGCCGCGGTCCATCGTTTGATTTGACCACCTTCTTCCATGTTGGATCTCCTTGGTTTTGCGATTAAGTATATCGCAAATCCGTGTCCAATGTTCTCGGTGGCAGTATAAAAGCAGAATTGGCTCAAGTATCAGGAGGCGGCGGTAATGTAGGCCAAAACCTAATGACTACAGGTCTGGGATTAATTTCATTTAATACGCTTGTAGGAGGCGCGCTATTACTTATAGGTAATATCTTAAAAGGTAAAGGAATATAAATAGGATAAGCTGGAGAAAACCTTCTAGACCATTTAAAATAAATGGAAAAGTAAATAAAAAACTTATAACATATAGTTATAATTTTAACTATAAGCGGGTAACTTAGGCTAGTTTTGCCAATCCGGTTGTAGGAGTCGGATTACTTATTGCAGGTTTAGTCCTTGAATTGCGAAAGAGGTAAGGGGGGTTTTGTATGGCTGAGACAGATATTTTTATTGATTTACTAGTCGACAAGCAAGTCAGGGAAGCATTCAAAAATGATCCCAAAGGCTTTTTGAAAAAAAATAATATTCCCTTTCCTGATTCTAGGCAGATAATAGTCCTTGAGGATACTACAGATAAAAAATACTTTTCTATCCGTACACCTGAAGAGATCGAAAGGTTGCTCAGCGAACAACCTACTATTCCCGAAGATCAGAGGAATTTCTTGGAACAACTGGCACATTCCAAAGAGTTTCGAGTGATGTTCAAAGCCAACCCTAAACCTATGCTCGAATCATTAAATATGCAGTTTCCCAATCAAAACATCGAGGTAGTCGAAGACACCGACAAGGTCTGCTATTGGATCCTACCTGAATATCTGGAGATCACCGAAGAGGAGTTAATGGAACAGATCGCGGATGGAAAAAGTTTTGGTGACTATTTTGCTACTGAAGTCAAAAAAATGGCTGGGGGCACTGCACTCGGAGGATTCATGGTTGGAGCCACCACCCCACTCAGTTTTCCGTTAATGGCGGGCTACGCGCTTAGAGATTATATAGCAGATCGGATAGCTGGCCGTTAACCTCGCTTTCCTCTAAAATGATTCTCTATGATTGTTTTAGGGATTGAAAGTAGTTGTGACGAAACCGGAATTGCCCTGGTTCGTAGTGGAAAAGAAATTTTGAGCAATCTGATCGCGACTCAAGAGGATCTTCATGAGGTCTATGGTGGGGTGATTCCAGAACTGGCTTGCCGCAGGCATATCGATGTCTGTGAACCACTGTTAAAAAGAGTGCTTAGGGAAGCTGGACTCTCTTTTGAGGAAATCGCTCTCATCGCCGTGTCTAAGGGGCCTGGACTGATCGGGGCTCTTCTCATCGGTCTCAATTTTGCGAAGGGGTTGGCATTAGCTTCGGGCAAGCCATTTATCGGCGTCAACCATATCGAAGCCCACCTCTATGCCGTTTTGATGAGCCAGGAGGTGCGATTTCCTGCTTTAGGGGTTGTGATCTCAGGAGGACACACTTCTCTTGTCGAGATGCAGGATGTGGGAGATTATCAACGCTTAGGTGAGACCCAAGATGATGCGATCGGAGAGGCCTTCGATAAGGTGGCCAAGCTGCTCGGGCTCCCCTACCCCGGTGGACCTCATATCGAGCGGTTAGCGAAGCTAGGAAACCCCTTCCGGTATGCGTTTAAAGGGGGACGGACAGCTAAACCTCTCGATTTCTCTTTCAGTGGTCTCAAAACGGCTGTTTTCTATCAAGTGAAGGGACAGAATGCGACTAAAGATGCCCCCCTATTGATTAATGAATCGGATAAAGCGGACATCGCTGCGAGCTTCCAACAGGCGGCTTTTTCCTATCTCGTGGAAAAAGTTGTCCGTGCCGCTCAGGAAAGAGGAAGCCAATCTATCCTCGTGGGCGGTGGTGTCAGCCAAAACCGCTTTTTAAGGAAAATTCTAGAAGAGAAAGCCCCCTGCCCAGTATTCTGGCCCTCAGATGGACTGAGCCTCGATAATGCCGCGATGATTGCCGGTTTAGGTTGGCGTCTCTACCAAAGAGATGGAGGCGATCCACTCGATTTAGAAGCATTAACAAGGATTCCTTTTCATGAAACTAGCAAACCTGCTCCTGTTGATCACACTCTGCGCCGGCTGCCAGCAGAACTCCCCGGCGCCTAAATCTGAGCAGGTTCTCCGCCTCAATCTATCCGATGATCCAGTCGCGCTCGACCCAAGGCTGGTCCGCAGCTTAAAAGATCTGACTTTGATGAAGCAGCTCTATGAGGGACTGACCCGTTTGGATCAGGAAGGTATCCCACAACCAGCTCTTGCAGAAAAGATCGCTATTTCTGACGACCAGCTCACCTATACTTTTCACCTCAAAAAGAGCTTCTGGAGCGATGGCTCTCCACTGACTGCCCATGATCTCAAAACGGCCTGGAGCACTGCTCTCGACCCTACCATGCCCTGTGACTATGCCTATATGCTCTACCCGATCAAGAATGCGCAATCGGTCCGGAAAGGATTGGTCTCCCCTGATCTGCTCGGCGTGAGTGCCATCGATGATCAAACTCTCGTCGTCGAACTGGAAAGTCCCACCCCCTATTTTTTGGAGCTGACAGCATTCCCCACCTTCTTCCCCTTCCAAGCAAAAACTCTCTCCAATGGGCCCTTTATGCTCGAGAAGTGGGCGACTCAATCAGAAATCATACTCACAAAAAACCCCCACTACTGGGATGCCGACCATGTTCTTCTCGACCAGATCACCTTCTCCATCATTTCTGATCAGAACACAGAAAGTCAACTCTTCGAAACGGAAGAGCTGGACTGGTTGGGGCAACCCATCTCTAATAGCATTGCCCCAGAACTACTCGGCAGATTGAAAAGCGAGGGTAAACTGGACTCTTACGGCATTGCAGGGACGCTCTGGTTCAAGTTCAATATTGCCAAGGCACCCTTCGACAATCTCAAAATCCGTCAAGCCTTTAGTTATGCGATCAACCGTGAAGAGATCATTACCCATATTCTTCAGGGAAATCAACAACCGGCGACAGGTCCTCTTCCACCCTGTATGGCAGTCGCTGAGAAGCCCTATTTTACAGATGGTGCCATCGAAGAGGCTCGTGCGCTATTTCTGGAGGGTCTTGCTGAAAAAGGGTGGTCAGTCAGAGATTGTCCCACCATCGTTCTCACCTATCCGCCCAGCGAGAGAAATAGCAAAATTGTGCAACTGGTCCAGCAGCAGTGGCAGAAGGCCCTAGGCATCTCTGTTCAACTCCAAGTTCTAGAAAGGCTTGTCTATGAACGTCATGCTAAAGAGGGTCTCTTTCAAGTCGGCATCGGTCAATGGATCGCCGACTTTAACGATCCCCTCGCCTTCCTCGAAATCTTTAAGTACAAGATCGATCTCGAATCAAATAGTGGCCTGAACGATACTGGGTGGCAAGATGAGCGCTATATCGCCCTTCTGAATGATTCTCAGACGAAAAAGGGAGCCGCCCGCAAAGCCCTTCTCGCAGATGCGGAAAGGCTTTTAATGGAGGCGATGCCGATTGCTCCCCTCTACCATTACGCTTTCGACTATGTCAAAAAGCCCTATGTCCAAGATGTCGTTTTATCTCCACTCGGCATCGCCGACTTCAAATCGGCACGTATCACGAGATAATTTGAATTTCACCTGATTTTTAGCCCTTGACTCAGGTTGAATCCTATTAAGGGATAGGGTATCTTCGGAACATGATAAAAATGATCTTGTTAGTTGGGATTGCCACTCTATTGGTCGCCTGTGGATCGAGCGCAGGCAAGAAGGGCAACTTGCTTCGATTAAATATCTATACGGAGCCTCCCACACTCGATTCCCGCAAGGCAACTGATTCCACTTCGGCCAATGTCCTGATCATGCTTTTTGAAGGGTTAACGCGGATCGGCACCGATCACAGACCCCATCCTGCGGTTGCTGAAAGCATCGAAATATCACCAGATAAAAAGACCTACACCTTTAGGCTGCGCAATGCGAGATGGTCAAATGGCAAACCGGTCACTTCGGAAGATTTTTTGTATGCCTGGAGAACAATTCTCGATCCCAAATTTCCCGGGACTTATGCCTATAAATTCTATGTCATCGAGAATGCCAAAGAGGTGAGAGAGGGGAAATTGCCACTCAGTGCATTGGGCGTCCAAGCTCCTGATTCTAAAACCTTGATCGTCAAACTGAAATATCCAACCCCTTACTTTTTGGAATTGACCGCCTTCCCTACCTATTATCCCGTATATAAAGCAGGAGATCTCGCTAATCCCGATTGGGCTGGGGAGGGTGGCCCTCACTATGTTAGCAATGGCCCTTTCCAGTTGAAAAAGTGGGAGCACGAAAGTGAGATCCTCGTCACAAAAAATCCCTACTACTGGGATGCTGCTTCCGTCAAACTGGCAGGGATAGATCTGGCGATGATCGATGATACGACGACCGAATTTTATATGTTTGAAATGGATGAGCTCGATTGGAGTGGCTCACCTTTGTCCAATCTTCCCCCGGAATTTATTCCCGCCCTGATTCAAGAGCATAAAGTCCACTTTTACCCCTCATCCGCAGCCTATTATTATAAACTCAACACCCTGCGCTTTCCTCTCAACAATCAAAAAATCCGCAAAGCTCTCGGATATGCAATCAATCGTCACGACATTGTGACCCATATTACGCAAGCGGGGCAAGAACCGGCGACCGCATTCGTGCCTGATATGCCTGGTTGGACCTCCTCCCATCTCTTTAAGGATAATGATGTCGAAGAGGCAAAGCGTCTCTTCGATGAAGGTCTCAAAGAGAGTGGCCTCACTCGTGAAACGTTTCCTAAGTTGACTTTGAGCTACAACACCAATCGCGAGCACCAGAAGATCGCTCAAGCCATCCAAAACCAGTGGAAAGAGGTTCTGGGCATCGAGGTGGAACTTGTCCATTATGACTGGAAGGTCTACCTCTCCAGAATCAGCCACCAAGAATTTGACATCGCCCGTATGGGATGGGTGGGAGACTTCAATGATCCTGTCTCCTTTCTAGATCCCTATAAATATAAAAATGAACCTGGGGAGGGGGGGAATAACAACACTGGCTGGGAAAGTCCAGAATATATCGCTCTACTCAACGCTGCTGAAAGGGAGACCGATCTCGAAAAGCGCAGCGAAATTTTACGTGAAGCTGAAGCTATTTTAATCAACGATATGCCTGTGATCCCCATCTACTATCTGATGTATGGCTATTTGAGGAAACCTTATGTCAAGGGGGTCTATCTCTCTCCTCTTGGTTTTGCCGATTTCAAAGGGGCTTACATAGATCGTAAAAAATGATTCGCTACATCATAAAACGCTTTTTCGCAAATGCCCTGGCCCTTCTTGTCATCATCTCCATTACCTTCTTTTTGATGAAAGCGATCCCTGGTGATCCCTTCACACAAGAAAAGGCGCTTCCCAAAGAGATCTTAGAATCGCTCTATGAACACTACAAATTGAATGATCCCTGGTATATCCAGTACCTCAACTATCTCAAATCGATCGCCACCTGGAATCTAGGTCCCTCCTTTAAGTACAAATCCCGAACTGTGAACGATATCATCAACAGCGGATTTCCCATATCCGCTCTTTTAGGGTTGGAAGCGATGGTGATTGCAATTTCCTGCGGCGTCTTCTTGGGAACCATCGCTGCCCTCAAACAGCATCGTTGGCAAGATTATACGGCGATGCTGGTGGCGGTCATCGGCATCTCTGTTCCCAGCTTTATTCTGGCTGCCTTCTTGCAATACTTTTTGTCGATCAAACTCGATCTCCTTCCGGTGGCGCGCTGGGGAACTTTTCAACAATCGATCATGCCGGCGATCGCTCTAGCAGCGCTGCCGACCGCTTTTATCGCCCGCTTAACCCGTGCTAATATGGTTGAGGTGCTGTCGATGGACTACATCAAAACGGCAAGATCAAAAGGATTGAGTGATGGAACTGTCATCGTGAAACATGGCCTCCGCAATGCGCTCCTGCCCGTCATCACCTATCTCGGTATGCTGACAGCCAACATTTTGACCGGCAGCTTCATCATCGAAAAGATTTTTGGTATCCCAGGTCTTGGCCAGTGGTTTATCAACAGCATTACCAACCGTGATTATACTGTGATCATGGGGCTGACTGTCTTCTATAGCATCATCCTTCTCACCGCCATTTTCTTCGTCGATATTATTTATGGATGGATCGATCCACGCATCAAAGTGGGGAGAAAAGAGGGATGACGATCGACATCGAAAGTGATCTTTTTCATCCGATCCAAAAGGATCGTAGAGCCGCTGAAGAGATTAACCGCCCCTCACTCAGTTTCTGGCAAGATGTCTGGAGACGGCTTCGCCGCAACAAAGTGGCCATGGCAGGCCTTGGAGCGCTGGTCTTTATGGCCTTCTTTGCTATTTTCGCCCCTTTTCTCTCCTCGCATCCCTATTATGAAACCAATCTCGCTTTGAAAAATCAATCACCTTCAAAAGAATTCTGGTTTGGAACTGACGATTTAGGCCGCGATATGTTTTCCCGCACCGCTCTTGGAGCTCGGATCTCCCTTTTTGTCGGCATCTCCGCTGCCTTGATCGATCTTGTTGTCGGTGTTGTTTGGGGCGGTATCGCTGCACTTGCAGGTGGAAAGATCGACAATTTATTGATGCGGATCGCCGATATTCTCTATGCGATTCCCTATTTGCTAGTCGTGATCATGCTGATGGTGGTCATGGGCTCAGGCCTCATCCCTATTTTGATTGCTCTGACGATTACAGGCTGGATTGGGATGGCGCGCATTGTCCGTGGACAGCTGCTCCAGCTCAAAGAGCAGGAGTACATTCAAGCGGCGATTGCACTGGGTGCAGGCAATTCGAGAATTTTATTCAAACATCTGATACCTAATGCAATGGGACCTATCATTGTGACGATGACAATCACGGTACCCATCGCCATTTTTACAGAAGCCTTCCTGAGCTTTCTAGGACTTGGAGTGCAGGCTCCGATTTCAAGCTGGGGCACCATGGCAAGTGATGGACTACCGGCAATGCGTTACTATCCTTGGCGCCTCTTCTTCCCCGCGGTCTTTATCAGCATGACCATGCTCGCCTTTAACCTAGTAGGTGATGGCCTCAGAGATGCCATCGACCCGAAATTAAGGAAATGATGGAGCACTTACTCGACGTCAAAAACCTCTCCGTCTCCTTCCGCACCTACATCGGGAAGATCCAAGCCGTCCGTAATATCTCCTTTTCAATCAAAAAAGGGGAGACGGTGGCGATCGTCGGCGAATCGGGCTGTGGGAAGAGTGTGACCGCACAGGCCATCATGGGGTTGATTCCCAAACCTCCCGGCGAGATTGAAGGGGGAGAAATCTGGTTCGCGGATGAGAATATTTTGCTGAAATCGCGAAAAGAACAAGAGAGGGTCCGTGGAAAAGAGATCGGGATGATCTTTCAGGATCCGATGACCTCACTCAACCCGACGATGCGGATCGGCAGACAGATCATGGAAGGGCTGATCAAACATCAAGGACTTTCCAAGCATGAGGCGGTCAAGCGGGCGATCGAGATGCTAAAATTGGTCGGCATTTCTGATCCCGACAAGCGGATCACACAATATCCTCACGAATTTAGCGGAGGCATGCGTCAGCGCGTCGTCATCGCGATTGCACTCGCCTGCAATCCTAAACTTTTGATCGCTGATGAGCCGACGACAGCGCTCGATGTGACCATTCAGGCACAGATCCTCGATTTGATGAAGAAGATCCAGTCACAGATGGGGACGAGCATTATTCTTATCACCCACGACCTTGGGATTGTGGCCGGGATGTGCGATCGCGTTTTGGTGATGTATGGGGGCGAAATTGTCGAATCTGGCACAGTCGATCAGATCTATTTAAAACCGCGCCACCCCTATACATGGGGACTTCTACGTTCCGTTCCGCGACTCGATATGGATGGCGCGAAAGAGCTGATCCCCATCTATGGCACGCCGCCCAATCTGCTCAATCCTCCGGACGACTGCCCTTTCTGGCCCCGCTGTGAGTATGCCATGAGAATCTGTCAAATCGAGCGCCCTCTTTTGGAGCCGCTCGAGGAACATCATCAAGTTGCCTGTTGGCTAAAGAGAAAGAATGAAAAAGGTATTGTTTGACATCCAAAAACTGACTAAAGAGTTCCGGATCGGCAAAACGAGTTTTAAAGCGGTCCAAGGGCTCGATTTCCAAATTTATGCGGGAGAAACGCTCGGCCTTGTCGGCGAAAGTGGATGCGGCAAGTCGACCGTCGGCAGGACAATCCTGCGCCTCCATGAGCCCACATCAGGAAAGGTGCTCTTTGGCGGTATCGACCTCAGTAAACTGAGTAAACAAGAGATGAAGCGGATGCGGCGCAGGATGCAGTTTGTCTTCCAAGATCCTTACGCCTCTCTCAACCCCCGGATGACTGTCCAGGATATCATCGGAGAGCCTCTCGACATTCACCACCTAGCACGGGGTAATGCGCGTAGGAAGCGGATCGAAGAGCTGCTCGAGCTTGTAGGGCTCAATCCAAACCACATGAGCCGCTTTCCCCATGAATTTAGCGGCGGCCAGCGCCAACGCATCGGCATTGCCCGTGCCCTCGCCGTCGAGCCCGAGTTCATTGTCTGCGATGAGCCGATCTCGGCTCTCGACGTCTCCATCCAAGCGCAAGTAGTCAACCTCCTCAAACGGCTCCAAGGCAAGATGGGACTCACCTATCTCTTTATTGCCCATGATCTTTCCATGATCAAGTATATCTCTGACCGAGTGGCGGTCATGTATTTAGGCCAGCTGATGGAGCTCGCTTCCAGCGCAGAACTCTATAGCGAACCGCTCCACCCCTATACCCAAGCGCTCCTTTCTGCCATTCCCATCCCCGATCCCACTATCGAAAAAAAGCGGCAACGCATTGTCCTCAGAGGTGAAGTGCCCAATCCTCTCTCCCCGCCTCAAGGATGCCCCTTCTGCACCCGCTGTCCCCACGCAACCGAATACTGCCGCACGGTTGTGCCAGCCTGGCGCGAGGTCAAACCCGGTCGATTTGCCGCATGTCATTATGCACCATTCATTTAAAAAAGCCGTTTGATAAAAAATGAGCTTTCGCAATGATGGGGTCAGAAGCAAATGAATCTGAGAGGCGGGTCTCGAGGACATTTGCTGACACTAACCAAGTGGGAATCTATGACAAAGAAAGATAAGCCAGGAAGCCCAAAGCCTCCTAAGAAGTAGTTATAGATCGAACTGCTGCCGGTCATCCCGTTAGCAGTTAACACAGGGTTTATGACCCTGCAAGAGCCCAGGATCAAGCATCCTGGGCTTTCTCTTTCAATAAACCTGGTGCTTTATGAGCAATGAACTACTTAAGCCTTTTAAACTAAAAACACTCTCACTGCCCAATCGCATTGTCATGGCTCCCATGACTCGCAGTAAGTCGAAAGGACATGTGCCCGGTCCCGATGTCGCCCACTACTATCGCAGGCGTGTGGAAGGGGGTGTCGGCTTACTCATCACTGAAGGGACTGTCATCAATCATCCCGCAGGACATGGCTATCCTGATGTGCCTAGCTTCTATGGAAAGGGGCTTGAGGGGTGGCGCCATGTTGTCGATAGCGTCCACGAAGCTGGAGGAAAAATCTTTCCTCAACTCTGGCATGTGGGAAGTGTCCGTCAAACACATGCTTGTCATAATCCAGGTGCCGATAATCCCCAAGCCTCCTGTTGCTGTGAGGGTAAGATTCCTGGCTATGCACCCTCGCCTATTCCGCACCCTTATGTCGAAAAGGCAGAAGTACCGCGCGAGATGACCCAACAAGATATCAACGACGTGATCGCGGCTTTCGCGCAAGGGGCCCGCGATGCCAAATCGCTCGGCTTTGACGGCGTCGAACTGCATGGCGCTCATGGCTACCTCATCGACCAGTTTTTCTGGGATCATACCAACAAAAGAAGCGACCAGTATGGTGGCAAAACCCTCGCCGAGCGCACCAGATTCGCCGTAGAAATCATCCAGGCTGTGCGCCATGCCGTTGGACCCGATTTCCCCATCGATTTTCGCTTTTCACAATGGAAGCTCGGCAACTATCAGGCCAAACTCGCCCATACACCCCAAGAGCTCGAATCCTTCCTCACCCCTCTCGTCCTCGCCGGTGTTGACCTCTTCCACTGCAGCACACGCAGATTCTGGGACGCCGAATTTCCCTCCTCCTCCCTCAACCTTGCCGGCTGGACCAAAAAGCTCACCGGCAAACCCACCATCACAGTCGGCTCTGTCGGCCTCGATACCGACTTTATCACTACAATGGAAGGAGACCACTCCACTCATCAATCCCCCAATAAACTCCCCGACCTTCTCACCCGCCTCGCCCACCACGAATTCGACCTCATCGCCGTCGGCAGAGCCCTCCTCGCCGACCCCCACTGGCTCCTCAAAATCGAACAAAACCGCTTCTCCGAAATCACCCCCTTCACCCCCACCTCCCTCGAAACACTCTATTAACCGGAGTTTGATTTTTAAACTTTTGCTGCAGAGATAGTTGTAGATAAATCAGGCTTATCTGACAGGCTGTAATTCTTTTTAGGTTCAGGTGTGCAGCAGATATTAACTACCACAGAGATCACAGAGCACACAGAGCAAAGAATTAAGAACTTAAGCGACGCATCCCATCTTTGAGCAGTTTCACATTAAAGTTGATCAGAAGACCTATCCTACATCTGGCACCAATTCATGAGGCGCAGCTGTTATCATATTTAAAGCTATCTGTTTACATCTTTATAAAATACTGGCAAGGCCTTCTGATGCTCCACACATAATTTTCTGAGACGCAACTCAGAGATAAAGCATGCCTCGTAAGCCGACTCTGAGAGACCTGGCCCTAATGCACGATGAATGTCTATAGCAGCACCAATAATTTTCCCTGTTAGAGGGTCTAAATCCCTCTCTGTGTGCCCTGTGATCTCTGTGGTGGTTCTATTAACATTGCGCCGTTGCATAATTGCCTTGTTGCGCAGCTACATGGCTTTTTTGCTTCGGCGCGCCCCGTTCGCAGGATCATAATGGCAGGATGTGTAGGATATCGCTTCCGCCTCGGCCTTGCCTCGGCTTACGCGAAATTCTGGGGGGAGAGAGGCTAACGCCGCCTCTCTCCCCCTTTACCCCCTCTCTCCGCGGCAAAGGGGCACGCCCCTTTGCATTCCCAATTAGCCCTCTGCTCGGGCACTCTGACCCTCATTCTTTTTTGTTCGTGACCGATACCGACCTTGCGAACAGGGTCGGGCACGGGGTTTTAGCCAAAGTTCTGTTACTTGTTGCGGGAGATGTCGAGGATTTCGATGGCTTGGAGGGGGACGTTTTCGTGGCCGCGGCGGGTGCCGGTCTTGGCGGTTTTGATCTTGTTGACGATCTCCATGCCGGAGGTGACTTTACCGAAAACGCAGTAGCCAAAGCCGCTGGGGGTGGGGTTGCGAAAATCAAGGAAAGTGTTGTCAGCGATATTGATAAAGAACTGGGCGGTGGCTGAGTGGATGTCAGAGGTGCGAGCCATGGCGAGGGTGCCGATCTGGTTGGAGAGGCGATTATCAGCTTCGTTACGGATGGGGTTGTGGGTCTCCTTCTCTTTCAGCTCGCTCGACATGCCGCCGCCTTGAATCATGAAACCTTCGATGACGCGGTGAAAAATGGTATTTTGATAGTGCTTCTCGTCAACGTAAGTGAGAAAATTTTTGACAGTTTCGGGAGCTTTATCAGCAAAGAGTTCGACTTGAATCTCCCCTAAGTTAGTTTTGATCGTTACGGTTGGATTTGTCATCGAAGAGTCCTTTTTTTGACTATTTGAACTGCAGGAATAGGCTACACACAGTAGCAAAATGGTGAGTAAAACTCTCATCTCTCCCTCCATTTATAAAGTTTTTCATTCTATAGAGAGGACCCGAGAAAGTCGAGGCCAAAAAAAAGGGAGTTAATGTATAACGTTTCCCTATGGAAATTGGGCAGATCTTAGAAGAATTAGCTTATGATATGGGGGAGCTGCCGCGTGAGGCGATCGAGGCTGCGATCACCAAAAGGGGGCAGATCACACCCCATCTTTTGAAAATTCTCGAAGATGCGATCGAGCGAATCGATGAGATTATCGAAGATGATAACTATCAAGGCCATCTCTATGCGATCTATCTGCTCGCGCAATTTCGCGAAGAGAAGGCCTTCCCTTATCTGATTCAGCTTTTTAGCTTTCCCAATGAGATTCCCCATGCGGTTGCTGGAGACATACTGACTGAAGACTTAAGCCGTATCTTCGCCAGTGTCTGCGGCCAGAATAGCGCACCGCTGCGCCAGCTGATCGAAAATCCGTTGATCAATGAATATGTGCGCGCTGCCTGTCAAACGGCTCTCGTCATCTTGGTCGGCTGCGGAAAATTACAGAGAATGGATGTGATCGACTATTATAAAGCGCTTTTTGAATTTAAGTTGACGCGCAAACCCTCTTTTGTCTGGGGGAACTTGATCGCTTGCTGCTGCTCGCTCTATCCGCAAGAGCTATATTCTCATATCGAACAGGCTTTTACTGACCAATTGGTCGACCGCAATTTTATCAACTTTGAGGAGGTCTTAGCCATCCTATCGGAAGATAAACAATCCTTCCTCTTCAATCTCTTCCAAAACGCAGAGTTGATCGATGACACGGTCACTGAAATGGAGAAGTGGTTGATAAATGCATAAAAAGCAATGGTTTCTCCTTCTCATCGCTTTCTTGATCGGGCTCGGGATCTGGTTTTACCCAAGGCCACTTGAGGTCGATGTACGAGCCTGGCACTTACTCGCCATTTTTATTGCAACCATCTGTGGAATTATCTTAAAACCTCTGCCGCTGGGCGCCATTGTCATCCTCTCACTCACTGTGGCGACGTTGACACATACGCTAAGCTTGGAAGAGGCGCTATCTGGCTTCCGTAATCCGATCGCTTGGCTCGTTGTCTTCGCCTTCTTTATCTCGCGAGGTTTCATCAAAACGGGTCTTGGAAGCCGCATCGCCTACTACTTTGTCTCGCTCTTTGGAAAGAAAACCTTAGGTCTCAGTTATGGTCTTCTACTCAGTGAGTTTATTTTGAGTCCTGCCATCCCTAGCGTCACAGCGCGAGCGGGAGGGGTGATCTATCCAGTCGTACAAGGTCTCGCAAAATCTTTCGGAAGCGATCCCCTTTTAGGGACCGAAAGACGAATCGGCTCCTTCTTGATGAAGGTGGCCTATCAAGGGTCAACGGTTACAAGCGCCATGTTTTTGACAGGCATGGCAGCTAACCCGCTCCTGGCTGGTCTCACACAGGAGGCCGGCTTTTCCATCACTTGGGGCAAATGGGCTCTGGCTGCAGTCGTCCCAGGGTTAATCACCCTCTTGCTGATGCCCCTCATCGTCTATAAAATTTATCCACCCGCCATCAAAAACACGCCCGATGCAGCCATACTTGCACGCACTCGTCTCAAGGAGATGGGAAAATTGCAGAAGGGTGAGTGGACGATGCTCGCCATCTTTATTTTGCTTCTCCTGCTCTGGATTTTAGGCGCCACGATCCATCTCAATGCCACTGTAGCCGCCATGGTGGGTCTCTCTCTGCTCCTCCTCTTCAGCGTTCTTGAATGGCATGATGTGACCAAAGAATACAGCGCCTGGGATACCTACATCTGGTTTGCCTCACTCATTATGATGGCAACCGCCCTCAACACACTAGGCTTTACACCTTGGCTGAGCGAAAAAGTTGTGGAACTTGTGGGCGGCTTCAACTGGGGCCTCGCCTTCTTAATCTTAGGGCTAGTCTATTTCTATTCTCACTACTTCTTTGCCAGCAATACAGCCCACGTCAGTGCGATGTTTCCCGCCTTTCTGATGGTAGCGATTGGTGTTGGTACTCCCCCTTCTTACGCCATTCTCGTTTTTGCTTTCTCCAGCAGCCTCATGGGCTGTTTAACCCACTATGGCAGCGGCCCAGCGCCTATCTTCTATGGATCGGGCTATATCGATGTCAAAGATTGGTGGAGAATCGGATTTATCCTCAGTATTGTCTATCTCGCTATTTGGATAGGTCTCGGCAGCTTCTGGTGGAAGCTCCTCGGCTTCTGGTAAATTATCTAGGCTAGATCGAAGAGAAGCAGTTCGCCTGATTGAAGGCATTTGATTTCGAGACTAGACTCCTCTTGCAGAGAGGCGCCATCACCCGCTTCTAAAGTTGTCCCTTTAATCTCAAATTTGCCTGAGATGATTTGAATCCAGCAGTAACGATCAGAGAGGAGTTCGAAGAGGATCTCATCGCCATCGTCTAATAAGGTGGCATAGAGGTCGATATCTTGGTGGATTCTCATTGAGCCATCTCGCCCATTGCGCGAGCAGATCAGACACCACTGTCCCCATTTGGAAGCCGAGGTGAAGGCTTTCTTCACATAACTTGGCTCTAATCCATTTTGATCGGGGCGGATCCAGATCTGGAGAAAGTGGACGGGAAGGTGATGTGAGAGGTTATACTCGCTATGAGTAATGCCATTGCCTGCTGTCATCCTCTGCACCTCCTGCGGCTGGATAACGCTCGTATGGCCCAGACTATCCTGATGCTCGAGAACCCCTTCCAAAACATAGGTCAAGATCTCCATATCGTGGTGACTATGCGAACTGAATCCCTTGCCTCCACTCACCGTGTCTTCGTTGATCACGCGTAAAGTGCGGAATCCAAGGAATTCAGGATCGTAATAGCTATCGAAAGAAAAAGTATGGAAGGTTTGAAGCCACCCTTTATCCTCAAAACCGCGTTCTTTCGAACGGCGCACCTGCATCATTTTTTGTTCGAACCTTGCAATAAATGATTGATCTGCTCTCTGACACGATTATAGTCAGGCTCCTCAGTCACCTCTTTGACGAGATAGACAGATTGTAATTTGCCTTGGGCATCGACTAAAAAAACGGCACGCGCCAAGAGCCCCAATTCCGGAATCAAGACGCCAAATTTCTCACCAAACTCCCGATTTTTGTAATCGGAGAGCGTAGTCACATTCTTCACGCCCGCAGCACCGCACCATCGGCTCTGCGCAAAAGGCAGATCCATGCTGACGCAGACCGCAGAAAGGAGATTTTGATACTGATCCATCTCTTTGTTAAAGCGCCGAGTCTCCACATTACAGGTTTCGGTATCGAGCGAAGGAACCGAGAGGATCAGAAGCGCTTTCCCTTTAAAAGAGGAAAGTTTTACAGGCTTGAGGTCATTGCTGACCAGCTCACATTCAGGACAAGGTTGCCCCTCTTTCAATAAGTTGCCCTTCAGGGCCAATGATTTTCCTTTCAGCGTCACATTCTCTGGCATAAGTTTCTCCGTTAACGCGCTAAATCTAGTAGAAAATTGATTATAACACAACCTTCCGCTATATTAACCTTTTTTAACATCTGGAGACTTCAATGCGCTTTTCCACATTGCTCATGACAACCGCTGCATTTTGCAGTTCTACCCTTTTTGCTCTTTCGATTGAACCCCCACAACCGGCTCCTGTGGTGGCGTTGGAGAATGACCAAACGGTTCGCAGCTCAAATCAGCAAAGCTTTAAAGCGATCGATTTTTCCAATCTTCACGGTATGGCAGGGTTCAGCGACACTGCGCTCAACAACCATTTTAAGCTCTATCAGGGCTATGTGACAAATACCAATGCGCTTCTCACAATCCTTAAGGAGCTGGCCGCTGATGGAAAACAGAAGTCACCCCAATACCAAGAGATCAAACGCCGCTTTGGTTGGGAATTCGATGGGATGCGCCTCCATGAGCTCTATTTTGGCAATTTAGGCGGTCAGAACACAAAACTCGATCCCAATTCTGGCCTCGCCAAACAGATCAACAACGATTTTGGCAGCTTTGATGGCTGGAAAAAGGACTTTATGGAAACAGGGATGTTGAGAGGGGTCGGCTGGTCAGTTCTCTATTTCGATCCTGTTTCTAATCGTCTCTTCAACACCTGGATCGGCGAACATGATATCGGCCACCTTGCGGGTGGTAAACCCATTTTGATCATGGATGTTTGGGAACATGCCTTCATGACAGATTATGGCTTAGACCGCATGGCCTATATCAACGCCTTCTTTAGCAATATCAATTGGGATGTCGTCACAAAACGGTTCCCTTAAGTCCATTACCCTACAGGGAGATCCAGACAAGGGGACCATTGTTCTTCTGCATGGCTATGGTGCCGATGCCGAAGACCTGGTCCCCCTCAGTCAAATCGACCCACGCTTTACCTGGATCTTCCCCCAAGCTCCTTTAGAGGTTAGCTTTGCCCCAGGCCACATTGGGAGGGCTTGGTTTGAGGTCGATCTCGAACTGCTCTTTCAAGCCACTCAATCAAGGCGCTTTCATGAGATTGCAAAAGCCTTTCCCCCCGAGCTAGCTGCCTCTCGCACCATCGTCGATAACTTTCTCTCCGAACTCCCCATTCCTCGTTCACAGATTATTCTGGGGGGCTTCAGTCAAGGTGCTGTCCTCAGCATAGAAACTGCTCTCCACTCCCCTCACCCCATAGCCGGCCTCCTCATCTTTTCTGGGACACTCGTCCACGAATCGATGTGGCGCCATCTCGCCCCCAAACAGAAAGGCACACCCTTTTTCCAGAGCCATGGCACCCAAGACCCCCTCCTCCCCCTCATCTCAGCCGAAGAGCTTTCCAAAATCCTTATCGAGAGCGGCTTCAAAGGGCAACTCCACACCTTCCAGGGCGGCCACACCATCCCCCAATCTATCCTGAACAAACTAGCTCTTTTTCTTAATTCTTTTTAGGAGATTCAACGCAAAGACGCCAAGACGCTAAGACACAAAGAAGGGGGGTACGCGAAGCGCCCCTATTTCTTTGCGCCTCTGCGTCTTGGCATCTTTGCGTTGAATCTTGACGCAGACTTTGCGTCTTTGCGTTGAATTACCTAAAAGATGTTTTCGAGGAGGAGGGCCACGAGGTAGCCAATGAGGCCGCAGGCGGGGAAGGTGATGATCCAGGCCATGACGATGCGCTGGGTGATGCCCCAACGTACGGCGGAGAAGCGGCGGGTGGCGCCGACACCCATGATCGCTGTGTTGACTGTGTGAGTCGTGCTGAGAGGCACGCCGAGCTGGGTGGCCAGCTCGATCGTAGAGGCGGCGACAAGTTCTGCAGTGAAGCCTTGAGGGGTTTCTAAGTGGGTAATCCGAAAACCCATTGTCTTGAGGATGCGCCAGCCACCCACTAGTGTGCCAATCGCCATGACAGTAGCGCAGAGGGCCATTACCCAAAGTGGAATGACAAACTCAGGCAGAATATTCCCCATCACCAGTGCGAGAGTGAAGACTCCCATAAATTTCTGTCCATCATTGGAGCCATGGCTAAAGGCTATAAAGGCGGCAGAGACCATCTGCAGGTAATGAAAGATTTTTTTCATTCTTCCTGGAGCAAATCTTTGAAAAATACGGTAGATCGCCGCCATGACAAGGATGCCACCTACAAAACCGAGAAAGGTGGAGAAGATGAGACCTAAAAAAACTTTTTTCCAGCCTGTCCAAACGAGGACTCCAAATCCAGCAGTGGCAATCCCAGCCCCGCCAAGACCAGAAACCAAGGCATGGGTTTCACTTGTCGGCAGCCCCAAACGGGCTGTGACAGCACTCCAAATGACAATCGCCACCATGCTACTTGCTAAAGTGGTCGTATTGATCACAGAGGGATTCACGATCTCTGTCCCAATGGTATGGGCCACAGCTGTTCCCGATAAGACGCCCAAAAAGTTAAAGATAGCCGCAATCACAACAGCTACAAAGGGAGTAAAGACGCGTGTGGAAACCACCGTTGCAATCGAATTAGGGGCATCGGTCCATCCATTGGTGAATTCGGCGGCAAGAATCAGGATCAGAAGAAGATAGAAGCCAATCCCGACATCACCCATATTTGACCACAATGCCCCAGATGATATCGGCGATATCTTCGCACTGGTCGATCGCCTCTTCTAGGAAATCATAGATCTCTTTCCATTTGATAATCTCGATGGCTTCGGTGTGATTGTTGAAGAGCTCCCCTAGGGCCTTCGCATAGAGTCGATCGCCTTGATTCTCCAAGGTGTGGATACGGATGCAGCGCTCGAGTATCGCTTGGGTATCCTTTAAATCTGGAATTTGTCGAAGAGCCTCGACCATCTCACCTACGGATAATTCTAAAACCTCAGCCATCTCCTTCAGCTCCACAGTCACTTGGCTGATCTGAAAGAGAACCATCCGTTCGCTCAAAGTATGAGCACTATCGACTAAATCATCGATCGTTTTGGCTAAGAGATGAATGTCCTCTCTGTCGATCGGAGTCACGAAGGTTTTGTTCACCTTCACCATGATCTCGTGTACAATCACATCACAGGCATGTTCGAGCTCCCTCAGCTGGTTCAGAGCAGGATGTTTTCGGTCCCATTCCTTAACGAGCAGATGAAACACTTTCACTGCCTTCTCCGCAGTGACAGCCAGTTTTTCCAGGAGCTGATAAAAAATCTGATCTTTGGGCAGCAAGCTGAATCGCATGCGGCCCACTCTATCAGAATCATTCAATAAAAAAAAACCTCGCTCATAGGAGCGAGGTTTTTCGAGACAGAGAGAATAGAAGTTCTATTCTTTGTTGGCGCCCTCAAGAGATGGAGCCGATCTGGCGCCTTCAGCAGATAGAACCGAGTAATTATCGATAATTTGTCCTCGGATCCTTTCCCATTTTCCTTGAGAAGCTTCGACTTCACTGCGCGCCGCATCATAAGCTGGATAGCTAGCACGATTCTCTTGAATTTGTTTTGTGAAGTCACTGCCACGTCGCTCCCATGCTTCAACAATCGCTTGCTGCTCTTGGTGGTGGTTAATCAACGCAAACATTTCTTTGCCCTGTTCTTCACTGATTAATCCATGACGGACGAGGGGTCCCAAACCGCGAAATGAGTGAGGGCCAAATTTGGCATAAAGCTGTACAAAATTAGTTCGAGTCAGCTCCGTCAACTCCTGTTCGACAGCACCATGTTCAGAAAAATTGGGTCTACTACGATCTTTTACCGATTCAAAGTTGATCGCTACTGCTGGGATTGCCAACCCCGCTACACCCCCAAATCCAATTAGCCCTGGGAGAATAGCGATAGCTCCTATGTTGACCACTTTAGTTCCCGTTTGAATAAACTGCTGATAGTAGACTCTACGGAATTGATCAAAGGCAGTCTGATAATGCCCTACCGGCACTGTCGCCGTCGCTTTAGAAGAATAATAGATCGCAACAATCGTGAGCAGCGCTAAAATCACAGCCCCAGCTGCTAAACCCACCTTCAGCGCCAATACCTGCTTTTTTTCCGTTTCTGTCAAAGATCGAAAGCGTGATGCTGACTCTTTCACCTTGTGCAACTTAGTTTGATCAAAAATAAGTTGTCTTGATTGATTACCTACGCTAGATAACTCAGCAGATGACATTTCCCCTCCTAGTTTAATTAAAATATCAAAAACATTATCTATTATAATTAAACTATTACTAGTTAGTAAACAATAATCTACGATTCAAATTATTATTATTTAAACAAAATTTGTTCTATAACCTAACTAAAATTTTTAGGGAATAACCACCACAGAGCACACAGAGATCACAGAGGAGATCTGAATTACGGGAAAATAAGGCTACTTTCTACCATCTTCTCTGAGTTTTCGGATGGAGAGTTTCCGGCCAAGAGTGATTCCTCGGCGTAGTTTCTTCAAGGCTTCGATACTATTTTTTACGGGTTCGCTTTTTCTCACTTTTTTTCTAAATAGTGAAATCATGACGACCTAAACCCCAAGTTTTGTAACGATCAAAATTTATTATTTACTTGTATGAAGGTAAGATGACACTGTAATATATTTGTATTTAAATAAGGCCGCTTTTATGAGTTCTATTTCTTCAATTGACCGGGATAACTCTCCACAGGAAAGGTCAACTTGTAGGGTCCAATGTGGAACGCTGGCGGTTGTGATTGGTGTGATCGTTTTGATCGGATCTCTAGTGGCAACGGGCTGTCTTTATCAGCAACTTGGGTTTTATTCTTTTGCCATCGGTGGGGCGGGTGTCGCTGCTCTGATTCTCGGCTTAGTACTAAAAAGATATTGTCTACCGAAGGAGATTACGAGCGGTAATACTGAACCTCTGATTAGCCAGCCAAGAGCTGAAGTGGTAACCGTGGTGATAGCGGCACCAACCGTGGACCCGACTACGATTCCCCTGCCTGACGATGAACCTATAAGTGAAAGGGAAGAAGCAGAGCCTGTGGCTGAACCAGCAAAGCCATCTCTTCCATTCCTATTCAATGTAGATCTAGATGATGCACACCCCTTGCAAAGTCCCATCGGTATAGGGCCATTTATCAAAAGGGGACCCGATGTGATGACGATGCTCTTAGCGATGTCGGTGGTTGGAGATGCGAGCCCTGATGAGATCTTTGGTTCCGGCATTACTTATGATGAAATTGTCGACATTCCTCTTGAACATTGGATTAAAGAGGACTTTGATTCTTACACTCGGATAAAAAATGATCCAAAGCGTCAATCCCTCAAAAAGATTATCGATGAGCGGATCGAAGCGCTAGATGCAGCTATTCAGTTTAAAGAGAGGCTGGTACGACTCAATTACCCCCGCATTACAGTCAAAGAGCTATTTCCAGCATGGAATAGTTCACCTTTGCCCTATCGTCTGATGCTAGATGATGAAATCGCTGCTCTCAACGTCGCTTCTCTCGATAATATAAATCAGAAAAATCGTGCGCTGCATGCATTCTTGAAAGAGCGTGCTCAAAAAAGAGAGAAAGTTTCTCCTCCTGATAGTGCTGAAGAGGTGAAGAATATTCCTTTAATCGATCTTCCTAATATTACCGCTACAGCGATCAACGCTTTTCCCTTTCAGTTTCCCCCACTGACCTTTTTCGTCATGGCGGAAAGCGAGCTCGCTCAAATCGATATCAGCAAGCTATCCACCCCTCAATTGGAGGTACTCCTTTCAGAGAGACGATTGCTGCAGCCGTTCAAGCCTGAACAAATCAATGCCAATGCTTCTCGTATCAAAGACAAAAAGCTCCTGGCCAATTTAAGTGAGTCGCAGATATTGGGTTTTGATGATTCTCAACTCGATGCTGCTCTCTTTAACATCCTCTACAGCACACAGGACTATTCCAATTCCAATGCGCCAAATTCCTTCCTAAAAAAGATCTTCAGTGGATTTATGACCATCAATCGTGGTTCTCAGATCAACACTGGGAACGAATCGGGCAAGCTCATGTTCTCGCTGTCGATTTAGAAAAAATCGATCAGGCCAATCGAGAAAGAGTATTTAAAAGTGCCTTCTCAACGGATGGAAAGGTCTCAAATGCCGCTCAACGCCTACCCAAAGAGAGTCTGCAGTGGATCTATGACCATCAATCTTGGTTCTCGGATCAACACTGGGGAGCGATCGGGGAAGCACATGCCGTAGCGCTCGATTTGGAGAAGATTAAGAGAACCAAAAGAAGAGAAGTTTTCAATACCCTCTATTCACGTCATGCTTATTCCGGCACTCTGCCTGCTGCACAATTGCTCCCAAAAAAATCCCTCGAGTGGATTTATAAATATCAGGGTTGGTTTGACAAGGAGCATTGGGATTACATCGGAAAAGAGCATGCCTTAGCTCTCGATTTGGAACAGGTTGATGATCGTAAAAGAAAAGAAGTTTTCTATGCCGTCTATTCACCTTTTGGTCGCACCCCAGCTGCCGCTGAATTGCTTCCCAAAAAGCCCCTTGAGTGGATTTATAAATATGCCGATTTCTTCTTTAGTGATCATTGGCAATATATCGGCGAGGCACACATTTTAAACTTCGATATTCTGCAGATCCCAGTTCATAAACGTAAAGAAATCTGCGGTCTTCTCTTTTCACCTTTCGGTAGAGATCCAGATGCTAAGAAATACCTTCCTCGAATGTCCCCTAAGCAAAAAGAAGATTTAAGACCCTACCTATTCTCAGACGCTCTGCACTACCTTTAAGAACGCGTTCAAGAGAGCGAATCGAGCCCTAAAAAGAGCATGTCGAGGCAGGTGCTCAGCTTGGTAGAGCGGGCATGGGCGAGGCGGGCGAGAGCGATCTGTTTTTCAAACTTTCAAGTTCTGACCCGACTGGAACAGATGCTCTTATGACAGGATCTTCTACACCTTCAGTTCTTTTTCTCGGCGCAGCAGCCGTTTTTTCCATCAGCCGACATCGAAAATTTCATCGTCGGCAAGATCCTCGACGCCCTCCACCTCGACCACTCCCTCTATCCTCGTTGGAAAGCTGAAATCGCTACTTCTTAAATAAAAGAAAGCGAGGTACACTCGCAGACCAAATAGGGTTATATGGCATCAGGCGTTCCACATCTCACAGAAAGTTCAAGTTCAGAACTCTCAGACTTTTATGATACTGAGACTTCCGAGCTCATGACAAGAGCCGTTAGGCTGATTCCTTGTCTCCACCATTTAAATGAAGATACAGTTCTTAGGAGGATTCAAAATCATCAACCCTGTCCGTTTGACAGTATACCTATTCAACGCTATGAGCCTGATGAAGAGATCCGCGCATTAGCAGCCAGAATGGCGACTCCTCCCACATTCAGTTCCCCGCCACCCTTACCTTCTCAATCGAGCCCATCTTTACTCTCCTCTGATCCTGCAGCCCCAAGCGAGAAAGGTAAATATATTAAATTACTGAAGGTGCTACTCGAAAAACCTGAGATCATCAGCAATCCCGCTCTATATAGTCTCTTTGCTGGGCAAGGTGAAGAGCTTATTGAGAGAGAGGATGCCAGTTTAACTCCGATTGAAAAGAAATGTTATCAGTGGGCACAACAATTGTTTGAGGATGATAAGATTCAAACCTTTGTTCGTGATAAAATTCTCCGTGATTTTGTTCCAAAAAAAGTAGCTTCAGCGCCACCATCGATTTCCCCCACTTTAGCTGATGATACTTCCGTGACTCCACAGCAGCGTTTTCTGAAAGCCATCGAGCGTGAACCTCTCAATCCCCAAGCTTATACCGATCTTGCGGGTACACTTTTGGCAGGAGAAAGCATTCGACTTCTTGATGGCACTGTGATGACCCAGTCGCAGCTCTATCGTGAATCCATCACTCTTGATCCTAATTATGCACCGGCTTACCGCGACTTTGGAAGAACCTTGACCCAAGGAAAGAGCGCTCATTTACCGAGCGGCACTGAAATGACGCAGCAACAACTCTACCTGAGAGCAGTTGATCTTGATCCCCATGACTCATTGGCTCACTGCTATCTTGCAGAAACGCTTTTGGGAGGACTCAGTATCTCATTAGCTAATGGCAAGGCGTTGACCCAACAGCCGCTCTATCTCGAAGCCATTGCGCTCAATCCGCGTAACGCTCAGGCTTATCGAGGTCTGGCTGCAATTCTTACGAACGGAAAGAGTATCACCCTACCTGATCGGACTGAAATCACCCAGCAGGGGCTCTACATTAAGGCAATAGAACTTGATCCGAATCATGCTGAGGATTATCTCAACCTAGCTCAAACTCTGCCCATTCCCCCACGGAAGGATTGGAGTGTAGAAACTGTTCGACTTAATGGCACTGTCTATAACCATCAGCAGCTTTATCTGAAAGCGGTGCTGCTCGGTGTGAAGGATCGGTCTGCTTATGAAAAGTTGGAGGATGCTCTTTCCGAGAGAGAAAGCTTGCGGCTGCCTGATGGGACTATGATGCCAAAGGAGCAGCTTACCTGGCTTTTACACTACATTCTTGATGATCCAGAAGATGCTCGAGGTTATTATGGCCTTGCCGGAACGCTTGCCTTAGGAGGGAGCGTCTGTTTACCTGGCGGGACTAGGATGACTAAGCAAGATCTCTTACTGAAAGTCATCGCCCTCGATCCGGAACATGCCAGGGCTTACCATGACCTTGCCTTTCTCCTTCCCCCTCCTAAAGGAATTGTATGTTTGCCTGATGGCACTTTTAAGAACAAACAAGAGCTTTATCTGAAAGCGATCGAACTTGGCCAGGATGACGCTCCGACCTATAGCAATCTGGGTCGAACTCTTGGTAAAGATGAAAGCATTACCTTACCTGATGGTTCGGTCTTAACCAAACAACAGCTTCTCTATCTGGAAGCGATTGCTTTTGATCCCAAAAATCTTTCGGCTTATAGCACTCTTGCTGATGCTCTTCTACCTAGTGGGAAAATTCGTTTACCGGGAGGCGTTACTGTAACGAGGGAACAGCTTGTCTACCTGATTGATATCGCGCGCAATCCGCAAGATGCCCAAGCTCTAATAAACCTGGCGCTCACCCTCCCTACAGAAGGAACCGTTCGGCTGATTGATGGTACAGTCAGGAACAAAACAGAGCTCGTTTATACAGCCATCAACCTTGACCCAACTATTCCCCAAGCTTACCGTCTTCTTGCGGAGATCGTGCCAAAAGGCCAACTATATTTATGGGGTGATAGTGAGGGATCGCCTATGCAAGAAGAGCTTCTCTATTTAGAAGAGATTGTACGCGATCCAAAGAATGCACAGGCCTATGCCAACCTCGCCCTTCAACTTCCACCAGGAAGGAAAATTCGATTACCAGACAGAACTCTCCTGAACCAGCAGCAACTCCTTCTTAAAGCGGTTGATCTTGATCCCAATAATTCACAATTATTTCTGCATCTTGCCGCAACCCTTTCTGCTGGAGAGACAGTTCGATTACCTGCTAGCAGTATGTCCCTCGTCATGAACCAGCAGCAGCTCTTTTTAAAAGCGATTGCTCTTAACCCAAAGAATGCCCAAGCTTATAGTGCACTTGCCTTTACTCTTCCTACGGGGGGGAGCATCCGATTGCAGGATGGCACACTTCAGACCCAACAAGAGCTCTGCCTGAAGGCCATTGTTCTAGATCCGGAAGATACCGCAGCTTACGCAGGACTCGTTTTGCAACTACAGGGACCAGGAAATTTCCCTCTACCTAATGGCACGGTCCTAACAGCACGGCAGATTTGCTCTAAGGTCATTACGAAGGAACCCAATCATGAACGATCTACGAGAGCTTATAGTATTCTTGGCTTTCTTTTCAGCAAAGAAGAAGAGCTGCACTTCCCTGATGGCACTCTCATGACAAAACAGCAACTTTTGCTAAAAGCAATGGAGCGCAATTCGCTAGATGCCTTGGCCTTGGCCTACCATGGTCTTGCCCTTACCATTCCTGCTGAAAGTCAATTAAAATTACCGCAGTGGGGAGTGTTCACTCAGCAAGGGCTCTTCTTGAGAGCAGTCGAGATAGGTCCGAAACATGCTTCATTTTATCGCGATCTAGCTTTAATCATTCCTCCTGAGGGTGTAAGAGTCTATTTTGGTCCCGAAAATGACGAAAGTGTAAGAGTTTTGGTAACTAAGGAGGTTTGCCGTTGTCTTGAGGCGATTGCTCTCAATCCCGATCATGCGAAGCCATACAGCCAGCTTGGCTACATGGACTTTACTAGGTTTGGTCAGCCTCGATCTGCCCATATTCGGTTACCTGGTGGAGCTCGCATGAATAATCAAGAGCTCTGCCTCAAAGCGATTGCTCTCGATCCCAATGATACGCTCGCCTATGCAGGCCTGGTCTTAACTCTCCCAGAAGAAGATAGGTACCCTAGACAACCAGATAGAACCGTTCAATTATTGGATGGAACTGTCATGACCAAGCAACAACTCTGCCTCAGAGCCATTGCTCTCAATCCAAATATCTCTCCTCTTGTTTACGTCACACTTGCCAATATCTCCCCTCAAGAAACCAGCTCTCAGTTATTGTCCAAACAGCAACTTTATATAAAAGCAATCGCCCTTGATCCCACCTGCGTTGAGGCTTACAGAGGCCTTGAGGAGGCTATTCCATTTGAGGGGGAAAGTGGTGTCCGTTTGCTCGACGGGACTGAATTGAAAAATGGTCGTCAGATCCGCTTCCTTGTATACTTTAACGATGAAAGAGTTAATCCATGGGCTCATGGATCGAATGCCTATGAGCTAGCGGAAACATTACCCCAAGGAGGAAGCATTCGACTCATCAATGGAAAAGTTATGACAAAAACCCAGCTCTATGTTTTAGCCATTGCCCCTTGCCAAACCAAAGCGGAGATGATTTATAGTCAGAAATATTATGGAGCTTTGGCAAATGCACTTTCACCAGGAGAAACTGTTCAATTACAAGATGGCACCACCCTGTCTAAGGAACAACTCTCCTATCTTGTAGACATACAAAGGTATCAAAGGCAGGCCCATGAACCTAACTTAGTTTCTTACGAAGAGCGATATAAATTAGCAGAAACTTTGCCTCAAGGTGGAAGCATTCGATTAATCGATGGAACTGTCGTGACCCAGCAGCAGCTTTATGTTTTAGCCATCGCATATGGGGAGTCCTTCGGCCCTAGTTCTTCCTCCAAGGCTTCCTATTATAGAGCTTTGGCAAATACACTTTCTCCAGGACAAAGCATCCGTTTACATAGAGGTCATTCTATGACTAAAGAGCAGCTCGAAGCTAAGGCCAGTTTTTGCCGAGATTGAATACGAAAGTAGGCAAATTGTGGCAACTGCATTAGGCTTCATCTCAAGAAATTCTCATCCGTTCTCGATGAATTCAATAAGCCCTTGAGTGGATTTATAAATATCAGTCTTGGTTTATTAAACTACTTTGGGATTGCATCGGAAAAAAGCATTCTTTAGCGCTCGATTTGGAACAGATTGATGTTCGTAAAAGAAAAGAAGTTTTTATTGCCCTCTACTCACCTTTTGGAAGCGCTCCAGCTGCCGCGCCTAAAAAACGCGGGCAAGTGCTGAAAAAAGGGCTCGGAGGTCATGAACGCCCTCTTGGGCAATTTTATAGATCTTGTTCATGTCAAGTGCTTCATAGGCATGGACAAGACGATTTCTGAATCCTGCTGCGTGTGCGAGACGCGTGGCCAATTCCTTATCGATATGACCCTCTTCGCTTAACTTAAAGAAAGCTTCTGCATAGCTCGATGGACTCCCAAGTCTGAGAGCAACGCAAGCGCTCAAAGCTGTATCGATAGTCACTTGGACAGCCTGCCATAAATGCAAAATGACAGCGTCCGAAGCATCCGTTCCTGGAAGGAAACCAGAAACATTTGGAGGAAGCTTTTGCGCAACACGTTTGAGATGTCTTTCAAGGGTAGCAGCTTTTTCCGCCAAAATTTCACGATCTAATGCCATCAACCGAGCTCCTCTAAAATACCCTTATACTCTCTTTTAAACAGCTCTTCATTTTCGCACCAAAAATTGACAACCTCAAGCCAAAATCGCTGATACTGGCCTTTAGATGCTTCATAAACCAGTTTACCATCTCTCACCGCCCGAAATCGTAGAAGTGCGCTGGCACGTCTCAAATCAACCAGATCGATAGAGTCTGTCTTTAAAAGGAGACTCAGTTCGGTGTATAATGGCAGAGAGTCAAAATCACCCTCCCCAATATATCCAAAGTCCCAATCGGACTCTTTCCGTGCCACTCCTTGTGCTCGCGATCCAAATAGCAAGAACAAACGCAAAGCCGGGTATTTTTGAGCGATGACTGTCAATTGCTGGAGAAAGCTGTTTTCCATATTAAGAATAGTAACATGTGATCTCGACTAAAACAAGATACCTTGTTCCATTGCTAGGAAGAGCATGTCGAGGCAGGTGGAGAGCTTGGTGGAGCGGGAGTGGGCGAGGCGGACGAGAGCGATCTGTTTTTCGACGGTTTCGAGGGGGATGAGGGGGGTTTTCTGGAGTTGGGCGAGCTGTTGGGGGAAGTGGAGATGGGAGCCGCCAAGCTCGAGGAGGAGGCGATCGCGGTACCAGAAGAGGATGGTTTCAAAGAGAATGTCGGGATGGTCTGTTTCGAGAGTGGTGAAATCGCGGGGGGCTGCGCCTGAGAGAATGGCGAGAATGGCGGGGTCGGTGGGACGCTGGGCCAGTGGAAAGTCGATAGTCTGGCAGCGGGAGGTGATGGTGGGAAGGAGGCGGTCGGAGTAGGCGGTGAGGAGGAGGATGATGGTGTGAGAGGCGGGCTCTTCGAGCGTTTTGAGGAGGGCATTGCTGCTGGTGGGCAACATCTTTTCGGCCTCATGGAGAATGAAGAGTTTGTAGGGGGCTTCGAAGGGTGCGAGAGAGACCTCGTGGGCAAGATTGCGGATCGATTCGATCGGGTGGAGGCTAATTTTGCCTTCAGGAAAATATTGGTGGAGGTCAGGATGATTTTCTGCCTTTTTTTGTGTACGGAGTAGGGTGAGAGCGAAGTGGAGAGCCGCCTCTTTTTTGGCAGAGTTTTCGGGACCGGTAAGAAGTAGCGCGTGAGGAATTTTGCCCGATTGGAGGATCTGTTGGAGCCGCTCCCCTGCTTTCATCGCTTGAGCATCAGGTGAGGTTCTAAAGCCGCCCACGCAGTAGCAACGACTGTTTCGAGTGGCTCAGAGGCATCGATCAGGGCGACGCGCTCTGGATGGGCATCGGCTATATGCCAGTAGCCCTGACGGACATCTGTATGAAATTGGATTTTCTCCTGCTCGAGACGATCTTCAGTTTGGCGGGAAGTGCGGATCCGCTTCATCCCCTCTTGGGGATCAAGGTCGAGTAGGAGGGTGAAGTCGGGATGGGGAGCCACACGCGTGCAGAGCTCTTCGACATAGACCATGCCAAGGAGGCGCGCATTGCCCTGATAGGCGATGCTGGAGTCATGAAAACGCTCGCAGATGACAATCTCGCCCCGGTGCAGAGCCGGCTTGATGTTCTGTTCGTAATTCTGTGCTCTAGCTGCGAGGTAGAGGAGAAGCTCGGCATGCGCCTCGATCGCATACTCCCCCTTGGGATTTAAGAGAATATGCCGGATCTGCTCAGATAAGGGAGAGCCACCCGGTTCTCGAGTCTTAAAGACGGCATAGCCACGCTGCTGCAACTGGCCTATGAGGCGCGCGGCAACGGTCGATTTCCCACAGCCATCTCCTCCTTCGAGAGTGACAAAGAGCCCTTCGTAGGATCTATTTGGGGCCATTTGTCTCCGCATTGGGGCTGATTTCAGTAGACGCATTGGGGCTTGCTTCAGAAGGCGCGGCACCATTTTCATCAGCCACTCCTTCAAGCTTTTCGATGGCGACGAGCCAATCATCCTCTTTCAGATTGACTAGCTTGACCCCTTGGGTGGCTCGGCCCATGACGCGCAGGTTGCGCATATTGATGCGTACAGTTTGGCCGCTCGCAGACATCATGACGAGGCCATCCTGATCGGTGACAGAAACGGCTCCGACCACATTGCCATTGCGTTCACTGGTGATGATCGAGCGGACACCGACGCCGCCACGGTTGGTTTGACGGAACTCCTCGACAGCCGACCGTTTCCCATAGCCATTTTCGCAGACGACAAGCACTGTATCCTCTTCACCCGCGACCACTTCACAGCCAACGACGCGATCCGAGTCCGACTTGAGAGAGACGCCGCGCACACCGCGCGCTGTTCTTCCCATGGGACGTACCTTACCATGTTCAAAGCGCACCGCCATTCCCAAGTAGGTAAAGAGCATCACCTGCTCCTTAGCACCGACTAAGCGGGCAGCGATCAGCTCATCGCCCTCGTCAATTTCAAGCGCGCGGATCCCTTTGCGACGAGGATTGCTGAAGGCCGAGAGATCGGTCTTCTTCACTGTCCCCTGTTTGGTCGCCATCAAGACAAAGCGCTCGGCATCAAATTGCTTGGTACGCAAGATGGTCGCGATCCGCTCCCCTTCTTGGAGATCTTCAAGGAGGTTGATGAGCGGCTTGCCCTTAGAGCGGCGCTCTCCTTCCGGCAGCTGCCACACTTTGAGCCAATGACATCTTCCATGATTGGTGAAGATGAGAAGATATTCATGAGTGGAGGCGACATAGATTCCCTTCAAGGCATCGGTCTCCCGCTTGATGTCGAACCCTGCGACACCCGACCCTCCCCGCTTCTGCTCACGGAAAAGAGAGACTGGCATCCGTTTGACATAGTCATCTTGAGAGATGGTGATGATCACCTGTTCATCAGCGATGAGATCTTCGACATTGAAATCCTCTTCTGCCGGAACGATCTGAGACCTGCGGGTGGCTTTATTCGTTTTCTGAATCGCTTGGAGCTCTTCCGCGATGATCTCACGGACCATTTTCTCCGAGGCCAAAACAGCCCGGTAGTGGTCGATTTTCTTGAGAAGCTCCTGATATTCGCTATTGATCTTATCTTGCTCGAGGCCGGTCAGCTGGTAGAGGCGGAGGTCGAGAACTGCATTGGCCTGCCGTTCACTGAGATGGAACCGGGCTGTCAATGCACTACGCGCTTCGTCGCGACTGCTGCTCGCACGAATGAGTTTGACCACCTCGTCGAGATGGTCGATCGCTTTGAGATAGCCTTCCAAAATATGGGCTCGTGCTTCGGCCTTCTGCAGCTCGAAACGGGTGCGGCGACGGACCACTTCGATCCGGTGGTCGATCCATGCTGCAATCATCTGCTTGATATTCATCGTGCGTGGCAGATTCTTATCGAGCGCCAGCATATTGCAGCCAAAGGTCACCTGCAGGTCGGTAAATTTGTAGAGCTGGTTGATGGTGACATCGGGGATCTCCCCTCTTTTCAGCTCGAGGACGATGCGGAGACCATCTTTGTCCGATTCATCGCGCACATCGGTCACCCCATGTCATCACTTTGGTGTTGACCAGCTCCGCCATCTGCTCGATGAGGCGTGATTTATTGACATTATAGGGGATCTCATCGATGACAATCCTCTCACGACCAGGTGTGGATGGGTTATCTTCAATGTGGATCAAGCCGCGCAAGGTAAGTTTCCCTCGACCTGTGTGAAAGGCCTCACGGATCCCTCTGCTGGCCGCAGATAAGCCGCCTGTGGGAAAATCGGGTCCTGGCATCACCTTCATGATCTCGTCGATAGAGCTCTCTGTGTTATCTAACAGAAGAAGCGTCGCCGCGATCAACTCATTCAGATTATGAGGAGGGATATTAGTTGCCATGCCCACAGCAATGCCTGAAGAGCCATTGCAGAGAAGGTTGGGAAATTTGGCGGGAAAAACGAGAGGCTCTGTCTTCGTCTCATCGTAGTTGGGGACGATGTCGACCGTCTCTTTATCGAGATCCTCCATCAGTTGGATGGCGCTGGCGGTGAGCCGTGCTTCGGTATAACGCATCGCAGCGGGGGGTCGCCGTCGATCGAGCCAAAGTTTCCCTGTCCATCGACGAGAGGATAGCGCATCGCCCAATCCTGAGCCATCCGCACGAGCGTCGGGTAGATCACCGATTCACCATGGGGGTGGTAATCCCCTGAGGTATCGCCGCAGATTTTGGCGCATTTACGGTGTTTGGCACCCGGCGTCAGATTGAGTTGGCGCATGGCGTAGAGAATGCGTCGTTGCGAGGGTTTCAGACCATCGCGCACATCAGGTAGAGCGCGGGAGATGATGACCGACATCGAATAGCGCAGATAGCTCTCTTTCATCTCCTCTTCGACATTGCGACTGACAATCACTTCATTTTCTCTAAAAGACATGGCTCACATTCCTAAATATCAAGATTCTTAACAGAGAGGGCATGATTTTCGATAAAGGCCCTGCGGGGCGGCACATCTTCGCCCATCAGCATCGTGAACATATGGTCGGCAGCAATCGCATCGGGAAGGGTTACTTGCATCAAAGTGCGCTTCTCTGGATCCATCGTCGTCTCCCAGAGCTGGTCGGCATTCATCTCGCCCAAACCTTTGTAGCGCTGGATTTCGACCCCTTTCCGTCCATGCGTGCGCAGGTAATCGATCACTTCTTTGAGAGTGAAAAAGTCATGGAAAACTTCTCCCTCTTCAAAGACAGTCAAAGAGCTTTCCATTGGCGATCAGATAGCGATCGAGCAAGAGACCCCACTCTTTCAGCCTCTCCAAGAGGTGGTCAAAGGCATCTTCTTTATAGAGTTCAGTATAGGGAAGGGCTTTGGGACGGAAGGTTCTGCATCGCCTCCTGCGCTTCCGCTTCGGGAAGATCGGTTAGAGTCTCCTGGTAGAACTTGCGCTGCTCTTGGTCATACTGTTTCGCAATCTCCAAGAACTCATCTTCGGAGATAGACCAGCTTTGCCGGCTCACTCTTAAAGGCTGTGATCAGGAAGCGGGGATATTTTTCTTCCGCATTTTTCGCCTCCAAAAACTCTCTGAAGGGGATCGCCTTTCCTCTCAAGCGAGTGGAGGAACTGTTCGACATCGAGAATGAGACGGATCAGCTGATTGGTCTTGCCCTCTTCGAGGGGTTTATCCGAAGAGGCTGGCTGAATTTTGACATCGCTCACGCCGAGCTCCAAGCAGATAGTCATCCATCTCTTTTTCGGAGGTGGATGTAGCGGCTCTCTTTTTCTGGTCACTTTGATAGAGAGGAGGCTGAGCGATATAGATATAGTTGTTTTCGATCAAGGCGAGCATATGGCGGTAGAAGAAGGTCAAGAGCAGTGTACGGATGTGGGAGCCGTCGACGTCGGCGTCGGTCATGATGATGATCTGGTGGTAGCGCAGCTTTTCGAGATTGAATCGATCGACCCCGATACCGCATCCTAGAGCTGCAATGATGGTGCCGACCTCCTGGTTTTGGAAGACCTTTTCCAGACGCGCCTTTTCGACATTCAAGATCTTACCACGGATCGGCAAAATGGCCTGAAACCTGCGATCGCGCCCCATTTTGGCAGAGCCACCGGCAGAATCTCCCTCGACGATGTAGATCTCCACATTTGGCCGGCTCGCTCTCTTGGCAATCGATCAACTTTCCAGGCAGACGGGCGCTGTCGAGGGCCGTTTTGCGTAGTGTGAGCTCGCGCGCCTTTTTGGCCGCCTCACGCGCTTGCGCTGCCACCACCGCCTTGTCCACCACCATGCGCGAGATCTGGGGGTTCTCCTCTAAATAGATCGTCAGCTCTTCACCGACAATCTGCTGCACGATCGAACCCACATCGCTATTGCCGAGACGCTGCTTAGTCTGCCCCTCAAATTGGGGATTGGGCACTTTAACGGAAATGACAGCAGTCAGCCCCTCCCGCATATCTTCCCCTGTGAGCGCAATCTTATCGCTCTTCAGCATGTTGTGATTCTTGATGTAGCCATTCAAAACACGCGTAAGGGCAGTTGAGAAGCCGGTTAGGTGGGTGCCTCCCTGGCGCGTAGGAATGTTATTGGCAAAGGAGTAGATCATCTCGTTGTAGCCATCATTCCACTGCATCGCCACTTCAAATTCGATCGGACCATTATCCCCTTCTCGCTCCCCTTTAAAGTAGACCGGGTTGGGAAAGAGAGGGATCTTGTTCTCATTCAGATAAGAGACAAAAGAGACGATGCCTCCCTCATAGCAAAACTGTGCAGGTGGTCGTTCCTCGTCGCGTTCATCGCGGAAACGGATATCGATGCCCTTGTTCAAAAAGGCCAATTCGCGGAGCCTGCGTGTTAAGATATCAGAGTCATAAACAGTCGATGGGAAAATGTCAGGATCGGGCCAGAAGGTCACCTTGGTGCCCCGTTTTTCGGTTGTACCAATAACCTCAAGCGCTCCGGTAGGTTTACCACGCTCAAATTCCATCTGATAGGTTTTCCCCTCTTTGAAAACCTGAACTAGAAATCTTTTCGAGAGCGCGTTCACACAAGAGACGCCGACGCCATGGAGCCCCCCCGACACTTTGTAGGTATCTTTGCTAAATTTACCACCTGCATGGAGGACGGTGAGGACCACCTCGAGAGCAGAGATCTCATATCCCCTTTTCTTCGACTCCTGCTCATGTTTCCCGACAGGAATCCCTCGACCATCATCTTCGATTGTCACGCTATTGTCAGGGTGGATCATCACATCGATCTGGCTGCAGTAGCCCGCCATCGCCTCGTCGATGCTATTATCGACAACCTCATAAACAAGATGGTGGAGACCGCTCTGACCGGTGTCGCCAATATACATACCCGGACGCTCTCGGACAGCTTGTAAACCCTCCAAAACAGTGATCGAACTGGCATCGTACTGCTTTTCTTGGCGTTTCGAGATTTGATCTTGTTCGAGTTCCATATTTATCCTAGACGGAAGAAGATTGTTTTTATCGTAAGTGAAGGAAATTTGCTTCTTAAACTTTGAAGGAGACGTGCCTTTTCGTGTTGCAACAAAAGGCTATGGAGCGTGGAATTTTTAACCTTTACAGTCAGCACGCCTTCTACAAAGGAGAGAGCTTGTGTCATCGGCGCCAATTGGGGACCGATGATCTCAGGCCAAGCAGCTAAAACTAAATCGGGCCTTTCGTTGCATCTCCGACCGATTTCTTCCAAAACGCGGGGGAGAAGTTGGCGAATATGACGCGTCGTCGGCATGGTGCCGTCATAGTAGCGGGGCAAGCTTTTAGATACTCCAAATTGAAAGCGAAATATAAACCACTACCATAGAAACATCAATCCCTATTTTCGTGTTCGAAAATTCACCTGCCCGTGCCCGTGCCGGGCCTCGGAATCAGCAAGATAGCGGCAATTGCAAGCGAGATCATAGTTCCTACCGTCAGCCCTCCCGCGATAAATCCCGTCTCGCCCCCACCAAAAATCCCAGAGGCCAAAAGAAGCGCAAAGATGAGCATCGCTGCAGCGATCACAAGAGCAATCACTCCTAAAACGGATTTCGTCTCCACATGACAAGTGACGTCACGCCCGCACCAGCAGTCCGACTCGACTATTCCCTTAGGGATAACAGGATTTGCCTCTTTACTATTTGCTATTGCTGCCATAACACCTCAAAATTATATACTCTCTTCATCAAAAAAGCTAGATTTTTATCCTCCTTAGATTAAACTATTTTCATTTAATCATCATCGGAGTCTTCTTATGTCAACTTCAGCAATTTGCTCACAAACCACTCCTTCCAATCGCTGTGAAATGATCCAGCGTGTGGGAGTTTCCATCATTGCCGCCTTGGCGGCGATCGCCCTTCTCTCCGCCATTCTTCTCAACCTGGCGCAGCAAGGGGGCGATCTTTGGAGCCTCAACACCATCGCTCGAGAGATCGATCCCAGATGGCTCTACACTACCATGGCAGTTGCCTCTACAGCCCTTCTCTCTGTGATCGCTTATACAATGATCCCAGGGCGCTCTTCTGGGATCCCAGGGCGTTCTTCTGGTAAAATTGAAAAGAGTGAACGGCCAGAACAAACGCCTCCAGCCGCGCCTCCAGTCGATATGTCGGAATACACATTGCCCCCAGTCGATATGTCGGAATACACATTCGAAGAAGTGGGGAACCTTCTCTCTTCAGAACAACTTGATAGGGTAAAAGACACTGAACCAGAACTCTACTATCGACTTGATCTGCCGATGAAAGAGAATGCTACTCGCCACATTTACGCCGTCGTTGAGGGTAAAGCGCAGTACTATTTTAAAAAGCCCGAAGGGCGTGAGGCCCATATTCGTCAGGCTCTGGGTGGATATATTTCCGAAAAAAAACTTGAAGCTGCGATTTTCGATCCACTCACAGGGGTGATCACTACTCGCAACTTAAGGAATCTCTTTATCGCAGATAGAGAGTATGTCATCTGCGATATCGATGTGGAGGGCCAGATGGCATTCACCATCATCTTTCGCGATGATGAAGAGAACTTCTACTACATCTTCTGGCCAACAGCTGAGGCAAGAGCAAGAGATCTCAATCCAACATCAAAATATGGCTCAGACAAAGGCTTCATCGATGCAGATAAAAGAAACAAAGTAGCCGCAATGTTCCGTATATTTTACCATATTGATTTAATCCTGGAAGTTGATGGAGATTATTTTATTGAGAAAAGCAAAACTACGACCTACATCTATTACAGGCAGAATGGCCTGATCGTTCATGATTTTATAGTTTCACCTCAAAAACCCAAGGACTTTGTAACCGAGAAAGGATTAAAACTTGATAGGCGCGCTATTCTGGAGGACGCTCCAGAACTGCCTCAAAGGCTTGGGAGATCCTTGTGTGATCTTTCCAAGGCAAGGAGTCTTGAATTTCTTGGCGAAGGGGAATATTTTTCAAGAGAGTTTGATACAACAAGCAGAAAGTACCCAAAAGTCTATGCCTTAGCAGTAGGCACCGCAGCTCCTGAATGGCATTTCTTTACTTCAGAACACAATCGAACAAAATTGATAGAGGGCCAGAAGCTTAAAGAGGGACTCTTGCGGGAGCAGAATCGGGAAAAAGTCGTTGAGTTGGCAGGAGCTGCTATTTATGCGCGCCAAAAAAAACCTCTGCTCTTTCTCTTCGAGTTAACAGGTGGAAAGAAGAGCTGTCTGATGCTCTATCAACCAGGCCAAGAGCTAAAGAAAGTCTATGTGCCCCAACATCAAGTGGGTAATCAACTCTTAAAATATAATGGTAGCCACTTCCCGGTAACCTTAACAACAGAGCCACTCACCCAAGAAGAAATCGCTTACTTAGATCTCTCTACTGCTTTAGTAAAACAAGCTGGAAATGATCTCAAGGCGAAGGAATATTCCACGACAAAAAGTAGTTCTTATTACATTACTCTCTTTAGCCGTGACAAGGATAAAGGCCCACTCAAGATGGAACACTTTAGAATCGATAGCGCGCCCTATCAACAAAAACTAGTAGCATTAAAAGATTACAAACTGAAAAAAGGTCCTACACCTCATTCATAAATAGGCTCTTTAAACATTCTTTGGGGGGAACCGATCCAGGTTCCCTCCCCTTCCCGATCTAAAAAGGAGCGGACATGGAGCGGGAGGCCATTCTTTTGTGCCAGCTCGATAGAACGGGGATGGAGAACCTTGCCACCAGTCTGATGAACGACCTGTAATGCCTCCTCATGGCTGAGTGTGCGATAGATTTGGGCATCCAACTGTTTCTTTGGGTCGTGCTGAAAGATTCCGCCCACATCTTTGTAAAATTCAACCTTCTCTGCCTTTAGAGCTACACCAAGAGCCACAGCTGTGGTGTCGGAGCCTCCTCTGCCTAGGGTCGTGATCTCTTTATCTTGGCTCACTCCTTGAAAGCCAGCCACGATTACAAATTTTTTGGAATTCAGGTGGGGCAAAAGGCGATAGGGCTTCACATCGATGATTTTGGCCTCGGAGTGGTAGTTGCAGGTGATGATGCCTGTTTGGCTGCCGGTGAAGCTGACAGCCTCCGAGCCTCGTGCGGCGAGCGCCATCGCCAGAAGTGAGGTGCTGATTCTCTCCCCAGCGCTGACCAGCATATCATATTCTCGGCGCGGGGGTTTGGGGTTGACTTGGTGGGCTAAAGAAATGAGTTGATCGGTCATCCCCCCCATGGCGCTCACGACAATGGCGATCCGGGGAAATTCCGCTGAACGCCTGATCACAAGCTCAGCGATATGGCCAAAGCCTTCAGGGGACTTCACGGAGGCCCCTCCAAATTTCATGATGAGGGTTTTCGTCTCTTCTGGCATACTTTTTTAGTTTTATGAATACACTAATCCTGATTATTCATGCTGTAGTCGTCTGCTCCCTCACTTTGGCTGCTTTACGCATCGGGAAAGAGGGGATGATTGCCTGGCTCAGCCTCCTGGCTATCACCATGAATCTTTTTGTTCTTAAACAGATTAACCTTTTTGGCTTAAGCGTTACCACCAGCGATGCGCTCGGTGTAGGATACCTTCTTGGGTTGAATTTAATGCAAGAATATTTTGGTCGAAGCGCAGCGCGGCGTACCGTCTGGATCTCACTCTTTATTTCCTGCGCCTTTCTTCTCCTCTCACAGATCCATCTCTGGTATCAGCCCAACCAGTTTGACCACTCTCAAAGTCACTTTATGCTCCTCCTACAGCCCATGCTCCGCATCATTGCCGCCTCGCTCTTCTCCTTCCTTGTAGTGCAGCTCATCGATCTCAAATTCTTTGCCTTCCTGCGCTCCAAAACGGCAGGGCGCTATCTGACAGCCCGCACCACGCTCGCTCTTTTGCTCTCACAGACGATCGACACGCTGCTCTTCTCCTTCCTAGCTCTCTATGGCACGGTCGCTTCGATTACAGATATTATCGTTCTCAGCCTATGCATCAAAGGGATTGTCATCTTTCTATCAGCCCCCTTTATCACATTTTCCAAAAAGGTGACACCTCATGTTCCGATTTGAAGTGATCCACACCTCGCGCTGCTCACGCGCCCGTGTCGGCCGCATTCACACCGCGCATGGCATCATCGACACCCCCAATTTTGTTGCTGTGGGGACCAATGGCACCCTGAAAGCGCTCGATAATGAGCTGGTCGATGCGATTGGTCTGCAGCTGATGTTCTGCAACACCTACCATCTCCTTTTACAGCCGGGTCCCGATATCATCCGCAAAGCGGGAGGGTTGCACCGCTTCATCAACCGCACCAAACCGCTCATCACCGATTCGGGAGGCTTTCAGGTCTTTAGCTTGGCTTACGGATCGGTCCACGATGAATTGAAAAGCCGCGGCAAGAAAAAAGGGGGATGGCTCGGTTCTCAAAATCAGCGAAGAGGGGGTCATTTTCCGCTCCTATCGCGATGGCGCCAAAATTGAACTCACCCCAGAGAGTTCGATCCAGACCCAAAAAGCGCTAGGCGCCGATATCATCATTCCTCTCGATGAACTGCCCCCCTACCACATCGAGCAGGAGGATCTCAAAAAGTCACTCGCACGTACCCACCGTTGGGAGCGGCGCTCCCTCGAAGAGCACCAACGTAATCCGCAAAATCAAGCGATCTATGCGGTCATCCATGGCGGTGTCGATCAAGAGCTGCGCCAGCTGAGCTGCGCCACCTTAACCGAGCTCCCCTTCGACGGCTTCGCGATTGGCGGCAGCGTCGGCAAAAACAAGAAAGAACTTGAAGAGGTTGTCGCCTTTACCCGCCCCCTTCTGCCTGATGACAAACCCAACCATCTCCTCGGCATCGGCGACCTTCCTTCGCTCTCTACCCTCATTCCCCACGGTATCGATACCTTCGACAGCTCCTACCCGACCAGAGCTGCCCGCCACGGCCTTCTTCTCACCCACACCGGCGGCCTCAAGATCGAACAGCTCAAATACCGCGACCACTTCTCTTCCCTCGATTGCCCCTGTCCTACCTGCCAGAAATTCTCCCTCGCCTACCTCCACCACCTCTTCAAAGCCAAGGAGCTCACTGCCCTTACCCTCGCCTCCATCCACAATCTCCACTTCATGGTCCACCTGATGGCAGACTACCGCGCACAGATTCTCGCTGATGAACTTTAGGTTAAAAGACTTGGCTTAGGCGTCTGCCGGAGTTTCTGTCAGGCCAGACCGGCGCAAGGGGGAGAGAATGAGATATTTGCAGACTTCGGAATCTCCAGCTTCATCTGCTTTGAATTCTACTTTGATGGAGGATTTCCAACTGGGAAGATCGTCTATCGTCGTATCTAAGGTATGAGAGAAGATGAGGAGCCCTTCATTTTCGATCTTAATCTCCCAACGCACAATGAGAGTGATCTCTTCCTCAAGAAGAAATTTTAATCTGATATTCTTAACAGTATAGTTCTGTTGGAGTGCTACGTCAAAGAGAGCTGTGATCTCTTCGGTTGGAGTGAGGTAAGTGGCTTTCTGGAAGCTTAAGAGAAGCTGTAACAGTTTGCTCCTATGATACTCTTCTTTATATGAAAGGGTTTCAAAAAATTTCTTTAAACAGAGCTGGAAACTCTTATTGTCGATCTCTTTTGTTCTAGCATTTGCTACCTCATTATTCCAGACCTCGACTATCTCACCCCAAATTTGCTCTCTGAGTCCTGGCATAGTAACGGCTGAAGAGAATAGTTTGAGGAGCTTCAAAAATTCTTGGCATTTTTCATCGAAATTCTCCTCTTCTATAGCCGAAAAAGTGTGGTCATCCATCCCTACCATGACCGTTGTTCGTTCCAAGTTGGCAGAAATCTCTGTCCCGAGGGTAAGGTCTAAGTTTTTAAGGCGTCGGCGCATCGACTCTTCAATGAGCGAAACAAAGATGGGATCTTTGGCTCCGCCCCTCATGCGCTCTGCTTTGGTATCCATTAAGATCCGCAGTTCAGAATCATTCAAACTTTTTACATTCTCTATCGTCGGTTCCCCAGCTGCGGCCAGTTTTTCCTTAGCTAACAAAGGAAGAGCCCTGCTGGAGGCTTTAGTGATCCTATCTCGAGTAGAAAAAGTTCGCTTTCTTGGGCTGGGATCCTCTACTGCTCCCGCTGAGCTGGAACGCTGCCTCGCATGCCCACTCCCAGCGCTCTTGCTAGAGGAATCAGAGCTCGACTGCTTCTCGCTCTTAATCTCACTAGGGGGGTTGTCAGAAGGTGGGCTAAACAAGCCAGTGAAGAACTGAGCAGCTTTGCCCTCGCTGCTGCGTCTTTCTTTCTCTTCTACCTCACTGGGTATCGAAGAAGTTGTGCCAGAGCTAAGAGATGCGGAACCTGCAACAGATTTTGACATAATAGTTAAAAAATTAACAACTTGTGATCAAATTTTATCCATTCCTCATTAGTTTATCAAGTGAAAAATAATTTCATAAGAAGAGGCAGATCTGCTTAACTCTCGATCAACCCAGCCCTGCGCAAGGGGAGGAGATATTTGCTGCCATCGGATTTTCCAGGATCATCTGCTTGAAACTCTACGCTAAGGGAGGAATCCCAATGGGGAAGCTTTTCTCGTGAAGTTTCTAAGGTATGAGAGAACAAGAGAGTGCCTTCATCTTGGATCTTAACCTCCCAACTCACAGTGAGAGTAATCTCTTCATCAAGATGAAATTGTAATCTGACATTCTCAGGGGAATAGCTCTTTTGGAGGTCGGAGTCAAAGAGAGCTGTGATTTCTTTTGTTGGAGAGAGATAAACCGATTCGAGGAAGCTTAAGAAAAGCTCTAATAGCTTCTCCCTATGAGGCTCATCTTTCCAATCCAGTTTATCAATAAATTTTTCTAAACAGAGAGTGAAGCTCTTATCATTTGCTTGAGCATATGCTTTACAACTACTCCAGATCTCGAGCAAATCATTCCAGACATGCTCTCTAGTTTCTGGAAGTGTGACGGCGGTGCAGAATAGTTCTAAGAGCTTCAAGAACTCATGGCATTTTTCATCAAACTGCTCTTCATTTAAAGCTAAAAAGGTCTCTTCTTCTCCACTTACCATGACCGTCGTTCTTTCCAAGTTGGCAGCAATATTTGCGGCGAGCTGCTCAAAGCTAAAGGTTTGAGGGCTTCGGCGCACCAACTCTTTAATCAGTGGAACAAAGCGGTGATCGGTACTGCTTGCCTTGATTTTCTCCCTTGAGGCAGTAAGGTGGGCGTGAAGTTCGTCATCACTATGGCTTTTTAATTTCTTGTCATGGCGTCGGCGCACCAACTCTTTAATCAGTGAAATAAAGAGGGGATTGCTATCTCCACCTTTGTTTCCCGCCTTTGCGGCAGTAATGAGGGCTTGAAGTTCTATATCACTATAGCTTTTTAATTTCTTTGGAGTCACTTCCCTAGAGATTACCAGTGTAGACTCTGGAGGATCGGTAATCACATTTACGTAGAGCTGGGAAGCTTTATCGTCGCTGATGCTTCGCTCTCTCTTTTCTACCTCACTGGGTATTGAAGAAGTTGTGCCTGAGCTATAGGATGTGGAAACTGGAGCAGATTTTGACATAAATACCTAAAATATTTAAATTTATGATAAAAAGTATACACTTTCTTCATTAATTTATCAAGTAAAAAAATTCATTATGGTATACACAGCAATGAAATAGGACTGGTTTTTTTGATGATTCGGTTTTTCTGCCTCGTGATTTTTCTTTTTACTAGCTCTTTACAGGGAGCCCTGTTTGAGGATCTCAACCACGCCTACTCTGTGGAGTTTCCCGATGACTGGGCTGTCAAAGAGAAGGAAAAGGATGAGATTGCCTGGGTCATCGCCACTTCATCTGAAAAAGAGGGTAATGTTCAGATGACCTATAATGAACGCACTTCAGATAACACCCTCAATGAATATCTCCCAGAAATGCTCCGCTACATGAAGGAGAAATATGCCGATGTTATCATCGGTGAAATCGAATCGGCCACAGTGGATGGAAACGAAGCCAAGGCGATTTTCTTTAAAGCGAAGGGCCCTTCCCCCTCAGGAAAGAAGATTTCTCTTAAAGCTCTCCACTACCTTCTCGTGGTCAACAAACATCTGATGATGGTTCTCTGTGTTGCTCCCGAAAAGAACTTTTCGGAGTGGCAACCCACCTTTGAAAAAATAGTCGCTTCGATCAAGCTTGCCAAGCAGAGTTAATGCTTCTCCTCTTTCTCCTCTAAAGACTGGTAGGAGGGTGTCGCCGGTGTCAACTGGGTGTTATGGAAGGAAGGGGCACCCACCACCTTAGACCAGGCGCAGATCACCGAGACATTGTCTGTGCTTGTTTTGAGCGCATATTCGACAATTTTCTCTGGCATGTGTCTGTGTTCCCAATGGGGCTTAATGACATCTCTGATCAAATTTTCTGGTGTGACAAAGTCCCAAAGTCCATCGCAAGCCAATAGCACTAACATGTCACTCTCCAAATCGATGATTTTTGTTTTGGGGATGTGACTGATCGCGCTTTTCCCTTTGAAGGTCCAATCTTTGTCTCCCAGAGCATGGCTCACATTGACACCTTGGGTATGGATCTTCCCTGGATTTTTTGGATCGGTGACCACTGGAAAGTGGGGAAAACGGCGCTGCTTGGTGGGCCAAGCTTTCCACGTTTCAAAGAGATCATCACCTAAGACCTCCCTTACTTTAGCCTCTTCATCTGGAGTGGACCAGTTCATCTCCTCAATGAGCCATTCATAGGTGATTTCCTCTTCCATTTTTTTAAAGAGCATCGCTCTAGTATCACCCAAACCGGCAATTGTCCCTTTACGTCTCACGGTATCAAAGACAATGGCCAGCGCAGTCGCCCCTTGCATGGGCACCGTGACATGTTTCTGAAAATGGTCAAAAAGATTGATGATGATCTCATCTGATTTCTCAGGATTTCTTGGAATTAATTTCGGCAGCTCCTTTTTAAGAAATCTGGCAGCTTTATTGGCAAGTTTCACTCCGCCATGGCCATCTAAAATCACCGCCGCCGAACCAACACCTGGGATCTTACAGTCAAATTCGGCATCTTCGTTGGCCGGTCTCAATCCTTGTGCCGTTTTCGAATAGAAACGCATGTCAAAAGGTTGCTCCACCAATTCGGCAGCCTCTTCCGCCTCCTCAACCTCTTCTGCCAAGATGGCATGAGCCAAGGCATCTACCTCATCTTCTAAAAGCTGCTGTGGCTCCAAGGAACCGCTGCTTTGCGAAAGCTTGAGCCAACGGGGCGGTGTTATCTGTCTCGAGAGTCCTAGAGGAGGTGAGGGACTGTCCGAAGCTTCCTCTAAACGCACTCTTTTAGCCTCCGGCTCCCCTTCCACAGGCCCAGACGCTACTCTCTTTAAGATGGGCGAAACTGCAGGTTGGCCCGAAAAGCCTATTGGTTGAACTCCTCTAGTCATAGACACCTCCTCAAGGTTGATAAAGAGAAGATAAAGGAATGTGCGAATTTTTGGCTACAACCACTCGAGTTCATAGAGGTCAAGCTCCATATAGGAACGATAAGGCTGTGGGCTGATAAATCGCCTCTAGCGCGTAGCGCTTGCTGAGGGAAAAGAAGAGAGGCGCCTACCACTAGTTTTCGCTTTGCATCAATTTGGCGATGGCATATATCTGATCTCTAAACACAGGGGTGCCAAGAATGGCTTGGCTGAGAGAGTCCCTAAGAACCTGATCTGGATTATACCAGCGGAGGGAGTGTACATGATCGATGCTCAAAGCATCTGGAGTGATCTCCAGGCTATTCGAAAATCTTCGCCACTCATTCATAATATCACAAACTATGTTGTCATGGAGCAAACTGCTAATGCGCTATTAGCAATCGGTGCTTCTCCTATCATGGCCCATGCGCAGGATGAAATCAAAGAGGTGGTAGCCTTAGCACAAGGTCTTGTCCTCAATATCGGGACAGTGAGCCGATTGTGGCTTGAGGCGATGCACGAGGCCTTAGAGGTCGCCTATGCAAGAGGGATTCCTATTATCTTAGATCCTGTCGGCTCGGGGGCAACTCAGTATCGGACCAACAGCTCTATCGTTTTATTAAAGCAAGGAAAAATTTCTGTTATTCGTGGGAATGGTTCAGAAATCGTCTCACTCCTTGGAGTTCATTCGGAGACTAAAGGCGTGGATAGTCTTTTGGATTCTTCTAGCGTGATGAATGAAGCCAAGCAGCTGGCATTGCAACACAGGTTGATTGTTTGGATGAGTGGGGTTACCGATCTCGTGACAGATGGCAGCGGTTGTTTTCTCATCAATAATGGAGATCCTCTCATGGCAAGGGTGACAGGAATGGGATGCACGGCGACAGCGCTCACAGCTGCTTTCCTAGCTGTCAATCGTAACTCTCTTTTGGCCTCTGCTCATGCTGCCTGTCTCATGGGGATTTGCGGAGAATTAGCTGCTAGAGCAAGTGTGGGGCCAGGTACTTTTAAAATGCGCTTCCAGGATGCCCTCTACAACGTCTCCTTACATGATCTGGAAAACAACATGAAAATGAGCTTCCATGCTTGACTTAAGCCTTTACTTAGTGACCCCTACATGCATGGCAATTGATAATTTGCTTAAAATCGTTCAAGAGGCGGTTGAGGGGGGTATAACGATCGTACAATTTAGGGAAAAAGAGCGAGCAGCTCGTGAGATGGTTACCATTGGAAGAGCCCTCCTTTCATTTTTAAAGCCGCTAGGCATACCGCTCATTATCAATGATCGAGTGGATGTGGCTCATGCAATCGGAGCGGATGGAATTCATTTAGGACAGGCAGATCTCACTGTGAGCCAAGCGCGCCAGATTTTGGGAAAAAGGGCAATCATCGGCCTCTCTGTGGAGTCGCTGGAGCAACTTGGTGAGGCTTTTCAGGAGAAGGTCGATTACCTCGCAGCAAGCCCTGTTTTTAAGACAGAAAGTAAAAAGGACCACGCTCCACCATGGGGTTTAGAAGGGTTACGTCATCTTTGCAAACGCTCCCCTTTCCCAGTGGTCGCCATTGGCGGGATTCATCAGAATAACGTTCACGAAGTGATGAAGCAAGGCGTTGCTGGGGTTGCCGCCATTTCTTCCATCTGCCATGCAGCTTCTCCCAAAAAAGCAGCACAAAACATGAAAGAAGAGATAATCAATGCAAAATAAGAAAACCGTTAATGTGTTAACGATAGCCGGTTTCGACGGGAGTGGAGGGGCTGGCCTTCAAGCAGATCTGAAAACTTTTTCCGCTCTAGGATGCTATGGAGCGTCAGTTCTAACAGCCCTTCCTGTTCAAAACACGCAAGGCGTTCGTGCTATTTATGACATCCCAAATTCCTGCATCGAAGAGCAACTCCACGCCATCTTAGAGGACATCGAAATTTCAACAGTCAAGATAGGGATGCTCCACAGTCCCGATGTGATCCGATTAGTCGGCGCAGTTTTGTCTCGATATCCCATCGAAAAAGTGGTTTTGGATCCTGTTATGGTAGCAAAGAGTGGTCACTGCCTTCTACAACCTGAGGCGATTGCTGAGCTCAAAAAATTTGGGTTTTCAAGAGCGACAGTCCTTACTCCCAATCTTCAAGAGTGCTCTCAACTCCTCGGCAGGCAAATTATGACAAAGGAAGATATGGAAAAATCTGCTTTAGAATTAGCGAAAATGGGGTCTCAATCTGTGATTGTCAAAGGGGGCCATTTGACTGGGGAATCTTGTGAAGACTGTCTTGCCTTTCCAAACGGTGAAACTTACTGGTTTTCTTCTCCCCGAATTACTACCAAAAACTGTCATGGAACCGGATGTACCTTTTCTTCTGCCATTGCTGCCTATTTGGCAAAAGAATGCACAATCCTTGAAGCTGTTCAGAAGGCAAAGATTTATCTGACGAATGCCTTACAAGCTAGCGCAGATTGGGAGCTGGGCCATGGGCATGGACCCGTGCATCACTTCCACTACTTGTGGAATTTCCTATGACATTTTCATCCGCTCTTTGGAAAAAGCACGAATCAATCTACAAGCAGATCCTCAGTCACCCGTTTAATATGAAGTTATCAGACGGCACTCTAGATCAAAAAAATTTCCTCTTCTATCTCGAGCAAGACGCCTCTTTCTTGCTGAGTTTTTCCCAAACTCTTGCGCTCATTGCTGCGCGTTCGAATTCATCGCAGCGGATCATTTCAATTTTAAAATTGGCTCTTGACGCTATTGAGAGTGAGAGGCAACTGCATGTTCATTTACTGGGAAAAATAGACTCTTTTTCTGAGCCTACTTTTTCTTGCTTCAGTTATATGCATTACCTATTAGCCACAGCGGCTCTCTCTCCTCTAGAAGAGGCCATAGCCGCCATTTTACCCTGCTTTTGGGTCTACCGCGAAATCGGATACCATATGCTATCATCTACACACAGTCATCATCCCTATGCCCTCTGGATTAATAGCTATTCTCATCCTGATTTTTCTTTAGCGACCGAAAGTGTCATTTCTCTTTTAAATGACACTGCCATCGCATGCTGCCCCGACCAATTAGCAAAAATGGATAAGGCCTTTAAAACCAGCATTGAACTAGAATGGCACTTCTGGAACGACGCTTACCATTTTAATCTATTTTCCATAAATGGAAACAATGGTCTTGGATGCAATCCAAAATAATGGGATTTATCACTTCGTGCTGGCAAAGTATTTTATAATGTGTAGGTTTCTTGCAGTAAGGAGAGCTCCTTGTGCCTTTTTCACCATACTTTTTTGAAAAAAATGGGCGCCATTTTGGGGCTTTTCAAGACAATGCCATCTGTCGTGCGCTCGATCCAATCCCCTGCAGGTCCCCGATAAACAACCGGGTTCTCCTTCTCCTTGGTTGGAACCAAGTCTACTATGAGAAGCGATCCGCCTTCTGCTTGCAGCAGAGAGAAGAGCAAAATGGGTACTCCATTATCATCTCTGGCATCGATTCTGTACCGTAAACCTAATGCAGGGCTTTCATACACGCCTTCATAGGGCCTGGCTTCACTCATTGAAGCCTTGATTGGAATTGTAGGCGGTGACAACTCTGAGAGCTCGTCCAGCTCGATGCGTACATCTTTGCCCGCCAGAACCTCTGCGACTTCTTCTGCCGTGCTCAGCACAAGCGGCATATTATTGGTATTTGTCGCTAGGAAAAATGCAAAAGTTTTGCTTGCATCCGTCATGTGCTCATAACGCATAAATCGAGTGCAAAAACCGTTGATAGAACCTGTGTGATAAACCACGCGATAATCGTCAATATAGGCCACTTTTAGTCCTCGACAGTAGACCGATTTACCATATGGCACTGTGACATTCTGCGGTGGCGACATCAAGCTGTCCCATTCACCACTTCCTAAAGATTTGTTCCATTCTGCCATGTCACTCGGAGGCCCCACAATACCAAACGCTCCAGAGACATGTCCCTTAAAGGTATCTAGTTGAAAGTTGCTGTTATATCCATCGACTGTTTGCGGGCAATGAGGATCTACAGAATAGCGGCATTCCATATGAAGCGGCGAAAAAATTTGATCTCTCACGAAATCTACAAAAGGTTTTCGTGACACCCGTGCAACAATTTCTGCCAGCAAAATGTAGTTGTCATTGCTGTATATTTGTTGAGTGCCCGGCTCAAATAGCAACTCAGGACAGTGAGCAAACAATTTCAGCCTATCATCCATATTGAGCATAATATCGTCTTGGCCGGAAAAAGCCGCCCAAATCCCTATCTCCGACAACCCACTCCTCATATGAGCGAGGTCATCAATAGTCACCTTCTGCGGCTGTGACTCCCACCTAAATTCTGGCAGTTCAGGAAGATATTTGCGGATATCATCCGTCCATTTAATTTTTCCCTGGTCGACTAATTTGGCAATGCATGCAGCTGTAAACTGCTTCGAGACAGATCCCCAGTGTTGAGGAGCATTAATGTCTAACTTTCCACCATTCAAACATAGAGGTTCCACTCCTGGCTGCATGATCACAAGATTACATCCCACAGGCGTTGTGCTCGGCATCGACTGGCACGCCCTGTCGATGATAGATTGGACTCTTTGCGTTTGAAGCTGAGGAGTCGGGCTAACCCCTCCTGAGCGACCTGTAGGAAAAACTTGAGACATAATTCGGATTATTCACCCACCCCATTAAATTACAATTGACTTCAGGTAAAATGGAAGCCTCCCGAGACCATTCGGCTTTAGTTGGCTAGATTGCTGATCTGTTTTTCAGCTATTTGGCGGGCCTCTCGCTGCGTTAGCATGAAGATCGGGAACCAACCCTACGCCATCCCAGTTCTTTTCACCTTTTTTCAACACATAGTCGCCAAAAGAAAGTGCGAGATAGAAGTCCGTGTTGACCTCGAATAGTTTGTTAACGTGAGCGCCGCCTCCTGTGGTTTCTCCAATGACGATAGCTTTGCGATGCTCCCTCAGATGATAGGTCAAGGCTTCCGCGGCTGAAAAAGTGTCATTGCTGGTCAAGATAAAGATAGGCTGGTCGAGCATTCTTTCGCTTGAAGGGAGCTCTTCCTCAGAAAGCGTTTTTACAGGAGCTGTAGGGAAAGTTTGGAGTTCATCTTCAGTGATTGGGTCTCGGTAGGTATTCTGACCTAAAGTAATGTTTGGGGGGATAAAGTGGCTCGCGATATAGGCCATCGTATGCAGCGCGCCTCCCCCATTCTCTCGCAAGTCTAGGATAATGGCTTTAGGGTTTGCTGTTCTGATCTGTTCGAGCGCCGGTTTAAAGCCTTGAAGAGACTTCCCAAATTGTGTGAATGCAAAATAGCCAAAATGGGGGTGCACTTCTATTTTTAATTCATTCTTTTCTTCGGCGGTTTGGATATTTTCTTGGCGATCAACTAAGAAAATATGCCGGTCTTTGCTGATTTCTCCCAGCAGCGCTGTTACATCATTTACAAATTCGGCCCTGTCGAAACACTTTTCAAACTTCCTAGAGCTAAAATGTCCCTCCAATTCGCGCGCAATGATCAACCCTTTTCCTATATCCACATAGTGTCGAGCGATCAACTGATCTGCGACAATTAAATCTCCGCTTCAGCGACAATTAAAATTCCTGTCCGACGACAATTATTTTTCCCTTCGGACGACAATTAAAATTCCCTTCGCTGAGACTTAAGAAGATAATCCTTTATCTCGTAAGGAGGTAAAGGATGATTTCTAAAACACAGTATAGGAGATTGTGTAAAATGATTAATGAGGGAAATAATCTTAAAGATTCAGCTGCCAAAGCTGGCATAGATCCTAAGACAGCAAGAACTTACTTAAAGAATGATAACCCGCTGTTGCCAACAGATCATAATTGGAAAACAAGAACGGATCCGTTCGATTGCGTTAATTCCGAAATTGAAAGCATGCTAGAGCTTCAACCACGACTCGAAGCAAAGACAATTTTTGAGTATTTAGTAGAGAAATATCCGGGCAAATTTCAAGAAGGGCAATTGCGGACCTTGCAAAGAAAGGTCAAGAAATGGAAAGGACTCCAAGGACCACCTAAGGAGGTATTCTTTGCACAAATCCATAAGCCTGGGGATCTTTGCTCTTCAGATTTTACACATATGGAAAATCTTAAGATTACAATCCAAAGGAGCCCATTTCCTCATCTTGTTTATCACTTTGTTTTTACCTACTCGAATTGGGAGAGTGTAACTATTTGTTTTTCCGAGAATTTTGAAAGTCTAAGTGAGGGGTTTCAAAATGCAGTCTGGCAAGCAGGGGGCTCTGCCTTACGACATCGCACAGATCGTTTGACGGCAGCAATGTCAAATTTCTCGAATAATCCTAAATTTGGTGCACGGTACCAGGCTCTTTTGGATCACTATGGTATTACAGGGACAAAAATACAAGCTGGTTGCCCGAATGAGAATGGCGATGTTGAACAGGCTCACCATAGGCTTAAGAGGGCTGTTGAGCAGGCACTAATGTTACGTGGTAGTCATGATTTTGAAACCGTTGAGGAATATCGTGGTTTTCTGAGAGATCTGGTGATAAAGCGTAATGCGGCAAGAAGTGTTCGTTTTAAAGAAGAACAAGAAAAGCTCAAAGAATTGCCTCCAGGAAGACTCCAAGATGCCACTGTTCATAGATTAACTGTAGGTAGAGGAAGTACAATCCGTTTAAAAGATAACACTTATTCTGTACCGAGTCGTTTGATTAACGAAGAGGTAGAGATACATCTTTTAGGAAGTATTGTAGAGATCTGGTACCAAGGTCAAAAAGTGGAGGAGTTTCCGCGCATGGTTGGGGCCCACAAGGCCCAGATTGATTATCGTCATATAATAGATTGGTTGATAAAGAAGCCTGGAGCATTTGAGAATTATCGCTATAAGGAAGAGTTATACCCTACAAGTACTTTTAGGGCAGCCTACGATGCTTTAAAAATTGGATCGCCTCAACGCTATGTGAAGGATTATCTAGGTATTTTGAAAGCAGCTGCACAAGATGGTGAGAGACGTGTAGGAGGGGTTTTGAAAAGTCTGCTTGTTAAAGATCAAATGATAACTCTTGAAAGCGTTTTACAGATACTTCGAAAACCAGAAAAAATATTTTCTTTAATGGATGTAGCTGTCTCTACAGTGGATTTATGTGTTTATGATTTAGCTTTGTTAAAGGAGTCACAATCATGAATACAATAGAGCAGGTTTCAGAAGGTTTAAAAAGGCTGTTACTTCCAAAAATGAGTAAAAGCTTTTTTGAGTATGCTGAGAAGGCAAGAAAAGAAGAATGGGGCTATGAAGAGTACTTGTTGGAGCTTGTAAGGCAAGAGGTTGAATCCAGAGAGAATAAACGCATCGAGAGATGGTTGAAAGAGTCAAATCTGCCCATTTCTAAATCGCTTGCAAATTTTGATTTGAGCAGATTACCGAAGGGAGCTCAGCATCAGTTCAATGCCTTACGTGATGGCAAATTTCTAGAAAGAAAAGAGAATTTGTTATTATTTGGGACACCTGGTGCTGGGAAAACGCACTTGATGTGTGGTTTGGCCCAGGAGATGATAGGTAAGGGGTACAAGGCGTGCTTCAGTTCGTGTTCAGCACTGTTACAAGATTTGCTTATTGCGAAACAGGAACTGAAGCTGAACAGATTGATGAAAAAGCTGACAAGCTACGATCTGCTTGTTATTGATGAGATTGGCTATGTGCAGCAGGAAAAGGAAGAGATGGAAGTGCTCTTTACCCTGTTTACATGGTGCTATGAAAGCACAAGTATTTTGCTGACCAGTAATTTGCCCTTTTCGAAATGGGAAGGGATTTTTAAAGATGCTATGATGGCTGCGGCGGCTATAGATCGTCTAGTGCATCACAGTGTAATACTTGAGTTAAACTTAACAAGTTACCGACTCGAGAAATCGAAAGCGAGGAAAGAAGAAAAATAAGTGGTTTGCAAAGGAGCAAGCTCCTTTGCCGGGGTTTGGGGCAGAGCCCCATGAAAGATTGGGGGGCTGGGGGATTTATCCCCCAGAGAGAGAAAGTGCTTATGATGGGAGAAGAAAGTATTTTTCAACATAAGGAGTGGAAGAGGCGTCGTTTAACTTTTCCCTCAAGAGCAAAAAAAATGACCGTTATGAAGATGGAACTGCAGTGAAGGGAAAAATAATTGTCGTTAAGGAGGAATTTTAATTGTCGTTACGCTAAGGATTAAAATTGTCGTTGAAGGGAAAAATAGTTGTCGTTAATCAATCAACTGTGGGATATGGATCACGGATGACTTTAAATCGAACGGCCTTGCTCCAGAAGCCCCCAGGTATAGCAATGTGGAGGGTTTTGAAGAAAGAGGAGAAAGAGCCATAATTAAAAAGTTTATAACATATTTGGACTAAAATGTAAAAAAGATTTATATAAGCCTATTCTTCATAGAGGAGATAGATCTTTTTTTAGCCATAAAATCAATTCGTCATCGAGAGGATAGCTTTCGCCAGGAACCGTGGGCTGATACTTATAGGTGACGCCATGGCCATCGGGTGAATATCCCAAATGGAAGTAGAGCTTTTGTGCCGAACCATAATCAGCATAAAGCCCAACACCGATTCCGATTTGTTTGTATCCTTTTGCTATTGCGATTTCTTCAAGCCAGCCGATTAATTTGCTGCCAAAGCCTTTTCCTCGAAATTCTTCATAGATCCACAAGTCATTAATTTCAGGAAAATCATGAAAGTGAGGATATTTTGATGTGAGCAAAAGACTTCCATAACCAAGTATGTTTTCCCCTAGCTCCGCAATTCCAACTGTCCTGATGCCCTCTTGTTGATCTCTGTAATAGTGTTGCCACCTCTCTTTGGTTTCTTGGATTGTTGACCAGGGCGGACAGCGGTTGACAGTTATGAAGTCAATATCATTTTCGCGCATAGGACGAATGATAATTTTATCAGACATCAACTGTTTTTGCCTCTCATAGTATTTTTCAACAGCCTCTTCTTGAGAATTGGGAATAATTCGTTGTTCGTTTACTTAGCGAGGAGATCCATTCTTCTCGAAGTTGCCAGATTTCATCGAAGCTAAATCGTTGATCTAAATTTTCTCGATAAAACCATTTTCTCAAATAGTTTTGGTGAATTTTGACTTTGTAATCGCCAATCTCCTCGGGCAGAATAGTATGAGCTTCCAGAATCTCTGCTTTCAACGTAGCGCTTTGATCAGGAAAAGTCACGTCGATCTGAAGCTCGTTGGTTTGAAGGTAACAGTGGGCCTCGGGAAAAAAAGAAATCCCAAGCCGATCAAGTAGCGGCGCTACTTTTGGCTCCAGGTAGGTGTCTAGCTTACAAATCGCAACTTTCAGTCGGACCGGAAAGCCATTTTCTTTTGCAAGAGCTGCTAATGCAGCATGTTTAGTACTACAACTCCCCTTAAGTTCTGAAAAAATCAGCCTGTAGTTGGCTCGGTCAGAATTACGCCCATAAGGGAGAGCATGGACCCATTTTATTGCCTGATCATACCTTTCAACCCCAACTCTCCGAAAACATTTCGAAATCTGTTCTTCAGAGTTCAGATTCCAGCACATACAGCCATATTGTTTCATATGATAGAGCGAATTATCTGCCTTGAGTTCATTTAATTCTCCTGAAAATTGCCCTTTTCGCATACCATCCTCACAAATATTTGGAGGCTTGGGGTGGCTTTTGATCATGTTGCACTGGGCTTGAAAGAAAAGAGAATGGTTGTCTATACGGCTATGTCGAAGCATTATTTTTACTATCGAATGCATATTTCAAAATTCGTTCTTGAAAAGAAGATGGTGCCCTTAAATCCCTTCATGCTTTTCGATTATTTTCTGCTCGACTCGGTTGAGAGAGACTTGATACGAGAAGCGAATAACTCCTTGGTTCTTCGTGCAGATGAATTATGGACATTTGGACCCATTTCAAACGGTGTACTTGCAGAAATTTTACTAGCTCAAGAAGCAGATAAGCCGATCCATTATTTCAAAATCATTAAACCTCATAAAGTCATTCCTGCGAATAGGATTGAAATGGAAGAAGAGGTGGAACAATTCAGACATCTTTTAGCTCCTGTAGAGATCCAAAATTGAGACGCATCAAGGCATGCCAAAAAAGTTAAATACAGAACTTGCTGCAAATGTGAAGAAACAAATTCATAAGTGCATCAATTTAGCTAAGGAAGTTTTTGGACAAGATCTGCTTGGAATATACTTATACGGATCATCAATATTAGGGGGGCTTCAAAAATATAGTGACATTGACTTATTCGTTGTTTCCAATAGAGCCTCAACACGTAAGGAAAAAGCTAAGCTAGCGGCAGCCTTGCTTAAAATTTCCGGCATTTACATGAGAAGCAAAAAATTACCTATCGAAATGACAATAGTTGTGAAATCTGAAATTAACCCTTGGCACTATCCCCCTAGATTTGATTTTCAATATGGTGAGTGGTTACGAAAACAATTTAAACACGGAAATATAGAGCCCTGGCCCACTAAAGAAATGGCTGATCTTGCATTACTCATCACTCAAATTTTATTAATCAGTAATACATTAATGGGTGTCGATCCTGATCAATTACTTAGCAAGGTTCCTTATAAAGATTTTAAGATCGCTCTTATAGCTACTTTACCCAATTTAATGTCGGAGCTTGATAGCGATGTGCGCAATGTTTTATTAACGTTAGCTCGAATCTGGACCACTGCTGCAACAGACGCGATCTGTTCCAAACCAGCAGCGGCAGATTGGGTTATTCAGCACCTGCCAGAAAAATATCGCCCAGTGATGGAGAGGGCAAAGGCAATTTGCCAAGGGGAAGAAAAAGAAGCTTGGGATGATATAGAGGAACTTATAAAACCCTGTGCGGATTTTATGTTGAGCGCTGCAAAGAATAAAATTAATGAAAGTTTGTTATTGGATGATCCGAATAGGTCTATTAAATGATTCGTTTGTCCCAGGGGCCGTAGTGTTCTTTGATTTTGCCGCGGGGGAGGGAGAGGAGGATCACGAGGATGGCGACGATGGTGCTGTGGAGCATGATGGCTGGGGAGCTGGGGATGATGTAGGAGGCGAGGGCGAGCCAGAGGGCGAGGAGGATGTTGAGGAAGCGGAGGGCGCGGGTCACTTCGGCCCAAGCGATAATGGAAAAGACGACGATCAGGGCACCGCAGACATCGGAGTTATGGGCGAGAAAGCCGGAGTAGCCCATCAGCTTGTCGGCAAAGAGAAGCCAGACACCGAGAAGGGCTGTGAGGAGAAGATTCCATCGTATGGTAACTCCCCAAAACATCGATTTGACATTGGTCCAGAAGCTATTGTGGAAGGAGGGAGTTCTGGGATCGATGCTGTCCTGATCATACTCTGAGCCCTTGAAGAAGATGCGCCAGAAAGGCTTTTTTTCGCGGCGCACTTTGATTAGGTATTGGCAGACTGCCAATACTTCGTCAACAGTGAGCGCCAACATGATCAGCATGCAGGCTGCGATGATGAGACAGAGGCCGCACCAAGCACCGACTGCTATGGGTTGCATCATCACGAGGAGAATACTGATGAAGCCGAGAGGGACAACGAGCAGGCCGAAGATCACGACGATCCAGGGCATCGTATGCCACCGTCTGACTCCACCTTTCGCACCCATGATCGCCTCCAAAGAGTAGGCCAACGCCCCGAGACCTGCGTCTGGGACAGGAAATCTCTGGGAGATCATCGAGGTGATCACCTTTTCGGTGCCGTGACCGAAGAAAGGGTCCCAGACGGTGGAGATATAGTGGAGTTGGAAGGAGGCGAGATAGCGGGCAACAAACCAGCCGACCACTGCAAAGAAGATGACTGGGATCCGCTGCTGCCAGGAGGAGGGATTGTAGGTCCATCCTGGAGGGATGCGGGGGCCGATTTCGAATTCGGTTGGTCTCAAAGGAACAAGCACGCAGAAGGCGATGGCTAAGACACCGATGAGAGTGTCGTTGTCGTAGACCACAGGCTCCCGCGCCCAAAAAAGAAGGGGAGCAAACTGGAGCCAAATACCCACAACGCATCCTCCCCAAATCCAGCCTCTCCAGCTGCGCTTCATCGAAATGAGACCGAAGAGGACGAGTAAGAGACCCGAGATCCAGTCGCTATAGCGGGAAGGAAGGTGATTGTATCCGAAGGTCTCGGGACTTGCGAGAAGCCAAAGTCCCAGAAAAATGGTCCCAAAACGGGTCCAAATCATCTTTTCATGGAACTGCTTCTCTATTTTCTCACGAGATTCGGAACTCATTTGCTCTTGAATCGCTTCTTCAGGTGGTTGGGCATCGGAATCTTATGCCGTTTATACCAGGCAACTGGATCTTCTTTCAGGTTGTTAACCATGAGAGGGAGAGTTTTGCGCAATGATCGCTTCGGTGACCATCCTAAAATCTTTCTCGATTTTTCCATGGTAAATTCATAGTTATCATCAGCCAAATCGATCATCCAAGGCAGAATAAAAGGGGGTGGACCCCACGGAATGAGCCCTTGAGCCCAGGCGCCAAACTTGGCGAACCATTTGGGAATCCAGATCATCGGATAGCTGTCTTTACCAAGGATCAATTTTCCAAAAGCTGTTTGCAGATCGCGGTAGCTGACTGAATCCTCTTCACAGCAGAGGAAGGTCAGCTCTTTAGGAAGTTCTTTGCGTTTTTCAAGAAGGAGCAGGACCATGTCGACAAAGTCTTCGAAATGGGTATAGGGAACCCCGTTGTGGACGTTCCCTGGGAAGAGATAGCCAGCCAATTGCTTTTCGTAGACGCGGGCGATGTGCTGGGAGATTGGCACGCAGTTGCACTGCTCATCATAACAGCCGGCAATCCGTAAGATCACATAAGGAATGTTCTCATGCTCCTCTCGGATCACCTTCTCGGTGCGTACTTTAGAGGCGGGATAGTGCCATTTTCCACGGATCGGTGAATCTTCGTTTTGTACCACACCCCTTTTGGTTGGCTCATGGACAAGCATAGTACTGGTGAAGATAAACTGTTCGACTTCAAATTTCTTCGCTTCGCGCAGGATTCGGCGTGTGCCATTGACGGTAATGGCATCATACAATTCGAGATTTTTCCCTTCAAAACTATAGAATGCCGCTAAATGGATGATGCAAGCGATCTTACCTCCATAGGCGTAACGGACTCGATTGAAGGCAGCTTCGACACTAGCATCTGAAGCTAAGTCGACATAGATAAATTCCATCTCCGGTCTCTTCGATGTGATCCCTATAAAGTCCATACCGATAGGTTGATAAGCCTCATTAAGCCTTTCGATGACCCGTGTCCCGATCCTGCCGCTCGAACCTGTGACAATGACTACCTGCTTCTCTGTCGCCATACTATCCCTCATCTAACAACTATTTATTAGAATAATAACAATATTTTCAAAATATATACATGTTTTTTTATTATTGGAAATAATGAGAACTATCGCATTTCTGTTTGGTCTGATTTTGATCGCTTTGAGCATCGCTGGGTATCTCTCCCCGGAAGGACTCCTTTTTGGGGTGTTCCGCGTCAACTTTTGGCTCAATCTCTTCCACGGCTTGACAGGAATCTTTGCTTGCCTCATAGCTTTCTTAAAGATAGAGTGGGTTCGTCTCTACTTCCAACTCTTCGGTGTTGCCTATGCGATCTTGGCAATATTGGGATTTGTCTATGGAGAGCGAGACATTTTTGGAATCTTTGCCAGCAATCTCTCCAATACGTGGCTCCATGTCATCATCGCCACGAATGGGCTGATTCTGGGATATGGGTCTGATAATCTTGAAAGGGAAAGACGATGAGTGAGATCAAAGATAGTGCCAGTAATGCCAACCATTTAAAACAGGATGAACTGGTCATCAATACGATCCGCACCCTGGCGATGGATGCGGTTCAAGCAGCCAATTCGGGCCACCCAGGCACTCCGATGGCCTTAGCTCCTGTGGCCTATTGTCTCTGGAACCGTTTCCTTAGATTCGATCCCGAACATCCGATTTGGCCCAACCGAGATCGTTTTATCTTATCCAATGGCCACGCCTCGATGCTCCTCTACTCCCTATTGCACTTGAGCCGCGTGAAGGCAGTGAATGAGAAATATGAGAGTGTCGGCCGTGAGACGGTGACTCTCGATGATATCAAAAAGTTCCGGCAGCTCGATAGCAAATGCCCAGGACACCCGGAGTATCGCTGGACCTCAGGTATCGAGACGACGACAGGTCCTCTCGGGCAAGGGGTAGCTAACAGTGTGGGGATGGCGATCGCCAGCCGCTGGATGAGCACCTACTTCAACAGGCCAGGCTTTGAGATGATCAACTTCAATGTCTATGCGATATGCGGCGATGGGGACATGATGGAGGGGCTCTCCTCAGAAGCTGCCTCTATCGCTGGCCATCTCAAGCTTTCCAATCTCTGCTGGATTTATGACAACAACCGGATCACCATCGAAGGGCATACCGATTTAGCCTTTTCGGAGGATGTCGCCTGCAGATTCATGGGCTACGGCTGGAACGTTTTACGTGTTGCCGATGCCAATGACCTCCAAATGCTCGACCGTGCCTTTCACACCTTCTTAGAGACGCATGACCGTCCCACGCTCATCATTGTCGATAGCCACATCGCCTGGGGCTCTCCACACAAACAAGATACCCATGGAGCACATGGGGAGCCACTCGGGGAAGAGGAGGTCCGACTGACCAAACAATATTATGGCTGGCCCGCCGATGCAAAATTCCTTGTTCCCCCAGAAACCTACGAAACGATGAAAAAGGGGCTCGGAGAGAGAGGAGGCAGCGCAAGAGATAGCTGGATGGCGCTCTACGATCGCTATTCGCAAGAATATCCGGAGCTAGCAAAGCATCTCTTTCAAATGCAGCACCGGGGACTCCCCGATGGTTGGGATCAAGATCTTCTCTCCTTCCCTATAGATGCTTCGGGCATTGCGACCCGCGACTCCTCAGGAAAGATCCTCAACTCACTCGCTAAAAACTATCCATGGCTAATGGGAGGCGCTGCCGATTTAGCCCCCTCGACGAAGACGCATCTCAATGGAGTTGATAGCTTTGAAGCAGAAAGCTACAACGGGCGCAACTTCCATTTCGGGATTCGGGAGCATGCGATGTGTTCGATTTTGAACGGACTCGCTCTCTGTAAAATTCGCCCCTTCGGCTCTGGCTTTTTGATTTTCAGTGATTATTGCAGAGCGCCGATCCGTTTGAGCGCGATCATGGAGATTCCGGTGATCTTTATCTTCACTCATGATTCGATAGGTGTCGGCGAAGATGGCCCGACCCACCAACCTGTCGAGCAGCTCGCTGGCTTGCGAGCGATCCCAGGGCTCACCACCATCCGCCCCTGCGATGCCAACGAAGTGGTCGAAGCGTGGCGCTATATCGCACAGCTCCGCCATGAGCCGGTCGCGCTTGTCTTGACACGTCAGAAGGTGCCGACACTCGATCGGAAGAAGTATGCTTCGGCTGCAGGACTCAATCGGGGCGCCTATATCCTTGCAGACTGTGAGGGGAAGCCTGAGATTATTCTCATGGCAACAGGCAGTGAGGTCTCTCTCTGTCTCTCCGCCTATGAACAGCTGAAACAGGAAGGGATCCAATGCCGCGTCGTCAGCATGCCCTCATGGGAAATTTTTGAACATCAGGATCAAGCCTACAAAAATCAGGTGCTCCCACCTGATGTTCCCCTCCGATTATCTGTGGAACAGGCGGCCACTTTTGGGTGGGATCGCTATGTGGGACTTCAAGGGCGCAGCATCGGAATGAAGACCTTTGGCGCCTCAGCTCCCCTCAAGGAGTTATTACAAAAATTTGGATTTACCGTCGAAAAAATCGTCCAGCAGGCGAAAGAGTTGTTGCAATTGACTCATAAATAGCTATAATCCATGTGTTTAAACCACAATAGGATGGTTATTTGTGAAAAAATTACTTTTATCTCTTCTCCTTCTCACCGGCTGCCTCCCCTTAGCTGCTTACCCCAAACACTCTCCTGAGTTGACACAGCTCGTGCAAACCCTCTATCGCTTCGAGGATACGAAGCAGCTTCTCGCTCAAGCTGAGGAAGAGGGCCCCTTCACCATCCGGACCGCTAAAATGGGCCAGCAGGCTCCTGAAGCTTCTTGGATGGTCTATCCGCGGCTGATCTCGATCAATACCTCTTACTACCGTTCGTATGGGAGCATGATCACCTCTCTGGTCTTTGAACTTCATAATGTACTGAGCACAAAGCAATTTGATGATTATGACCAGTTAGCATTATCAGGCAAAATCAATCGCGAACAGTTTATTCGTGGAATCGAAGAGATCGAATATTCTAATGCTCGAAAAACCTCTTATCTCCTCTGGAAAGGGGTACAACAGGGCCTATTTCCTAGAGATGCCGCAATGCCGATTCCCCACAATTTTGAAGATCACTTCCGCCTTCAGCTCGATTCAGGCCATTCCTCTTTAATCGGATCTATGTATGATGATCTGATGCGAGAGGGATCTGGCAATCTCGCAGATAATGGTTGATGATTTCGAAAGAAAAAAAAGATGAGCTCGCTGCCCGCATGGAAAGTCTCCAGATCCGAGAAGAGGATCTCTTGGAGAAATTCATTCTAGGCAGCGGGCCAGGTGGCCAAAAGGTCAATAAGACAGCCTCCACAGTCTACCTCAAACATCTCCCGACAGGGATCGAAATCAAATGTTCCAAAGAAAGGTCTCAAGAGCTTAACCGCTTCTTCGCACGCCGTATGCTCTGCGAGCAGATCGAAAAGCAGCACTACGGAATGCAAACGGCTAAAGATAAAGCCATCGAAAAAATCCGCAAACAAAAAAAGAGAAAAGTGCGCAAACTAAAAAGAAAATTAGATACAAATCCAAAAGATAACTTATAATTTGTAATAGATAATAACTAACTATTACAAATCATGCGTGATGTTAAGCCCCCAAGAGCCTTACTTTCTGTCACTTTTGCGATTTTATTCGCCCTCTCAAGCCTAGTTTATTTTTATTCAAAAAGTCAGCTCCCTCCCTCGATTCAACTAGAAACTCAAGGACAACCCACTATTGGCTATGCCCAAGCTCGTGTGCATGTGGTTGTTTTTGAAGAGCCTAAATGTTCCCATTGCCGTGATCTTAACATTGAGCTCTTCCCCTCTTTGAAAAAAGAATATATCGACACCAACAAAATCCAACTGACTCTCGTTCCCGTCTCTTTTCTTCCCGGTTCGATGCCAGCTGCGGAAGCGGCACTCTGTGTCTACAATCAAAATGCCCGTTATCCCAATAACGAGCTCTTTTTCAAATATGTCGATTACATGTACCGCCACCAAACCCACGGCAACTGGGCGACGACCCAAAACCTTGTCAATTTTGCGCGGGCCACCTCACCTGCTATCGAGCTCGATCAGCTCAGGCATGGGATCGAAACAGAAGAATACCGGGTCCAGATCGAACAGAACACCGACTACGCCAAGCATATCCTGGGGGGAAAAGCGACAACCCCTGCCATCTTTGTCAACGGCATTCAAGTGAGAGAGATGTCCGTTGATGGAATCGTCAAACTGATCAAATTGGTTCTAAAACATGAGGGGATCGATTGATGCTCATCAGAAAGTATGGTCTCTACACAGCTTGGTTACTGACGACATTCGGCATGATGTTTTCCCTCTATTTTAGTGAGATCAAAAAAGTGGAGCCTTGCCATCTCTGCTGGTATCAACGGATCGCCCTATTTCCCCTCTTTATTATCCTAGGGATTGCTGTCTATCGCGGCTTCCTCGACATCTGCCGTTATCTTCTGCCCCAAATTGCCATCGGTTTTCTCTTTGCCATCTATCAGATAGCCATTCAGGAAATCCCAGGATGGAATCCTATCGATATGTGCGGCGGCGGACCGAGCTGTTCTGAAAAAATTCTTATCGGGATCGGCCCCATCACCATTCCGATGCTCTCTGCAGTCGGCTTCCTCTGTATCGGCCTCCTTTTAGCCGCTGTCTGGTTTTCCGATTACCGTTCGCGTATGCTCTATAAAAACATCAAAGTTGAATCAAGAAATTCTATTTGATAAGATATGAATATGTCAGTTACTCTTATTGGCATGTGTTTTTTGAAGACACAAATATGAGTTTACCACATGGTAAACAAAACTTTTGAACTTAAAGAATTTAGGTAGAACAATGAGATTATATGTTGGCAATTTGCCCTATTCGTGCTCTGAAGATGATTTAAAAAATCTTTTTTCTGATTTCAATACAAGCAGCGTCAAGCTGGTCATTGACAGAGAAACAGGCAGATCTAAAGGGTTTGGCTTCGTGGATATCGATTCCAAAGAAGAAGCAGAGAAAGCAATTAACGTGCTTGATAAGAAAAATGTCGAAGGTAAAACCCTAGTCGTCAACGAAGCGCGCCCTCTCCAGAAAAGAGAAGGTGGTGGTGGTGGTGGAAGAGATGATCGCGGAGGCCCAAGTGGTCGCCCTTTCAACAAAGGTCCTCGCCGTTTCGGCAACAGCAGTCGCTAATTGATTAAAATCATTTAGACTGATATACTAAGACCTTTTTGTAAATAACTTAAAGGTCTTAGTATTATGATCAAATTCCTATCGCTCCTTGCCCTACTTGCTCTCATAATCGTTCTCAGCAACCGACAACTCATTGGTGCAGAACATTGCAACCGACAGCTACTTGGAACAGAACAATCGGTGATGATGGCCAATAAACAAAATCAACAAACTGTTTTCATTATGCTCGGCGCCCCTGGTGCAGGAAAAGGGACTCAGGCGATCCGTCTCAGTGACCGTTTTGCCATCCCCCAAATCTCCACAGGAGACCTTTTCCGGGAAAATCTGAAGAAAAATACGCCTATTGGGCAAAAGGCCAAAAGTTACATGGATCAGGGGAAGCTGGTTCCCGATGAGCTTGTTCTCGATATGCTCTTTGACCGCCTTGCGAAGGCTGACTGTGAGAAAGGGTATATTCTCGATGGCTTCCCACGCACGATCCCACAAGCAGAAGCGCTCACCGAGCGTCTCTCAAAAACAGATGCGAAAGTGATCGCCCTCAGTTTGGAAGTCCCCGATGAGATGATCATCGAGCGCCTCACTGGCCGTCTGGTCTGTGATTCTTGTGGTGCTCCCTACCATAAAATCTCCTCACCTCCCAAAGTGGCTGGTATCTGTGACCGCGATGGCGGCACTCTCATCCAGCGCAAAGATGATAGCCTGGAAGTGGTCTCCGAACGGCTCAAAGTTTTCCATGAGCAGACAGAACCTGTGAAAGGTTTTTTCCAGAAAAAAGGAGACCTCCTCCTAGTCGATGGAAGCGTTTCGAAAGAGCAGACGATCGCTCAGGTCGACAGCTACCTCGCAGAAGCACTTAAGAAATGAGAAGGCCTGATCCCTTCTCTCTATCCGATTAAGCCACACCATTCATCGTGCCAGCACGTTTTTTGATCTCTAGTGGGAACAAGGCTGTTGAAACGACTGTAGCGTCTTCTCTCATTTCAAATGGAGAGACAGTATCAGAAATTTTTGTCGTCGGTAAGGTGAGCGGGAATTCAAATATAGGCTGCTGTCTGAACAAAAACCTTCGATATTCTGCCAAAGTGACAATGGCGTCATAGCCCTTCTGAGTGTTGAGAGCCTCTTGGACTTTTGTGAGGTAGCGTTCGATTGAGGTTTGAAATAACGCCTGCCAATTAGCTTTTTGAACTATCTGCCAGTTATTTAAAAAGTCATTTTCAGCGGTTCCAGAAATCTCGGCTTTATCCGATTGCTTCACTGCTGCAACAAAACTATTTGTGAGATCCGCGGCGCTTAACATAGTGGTAGGCAGATAGTGCATCAATGCCTTCCTTTTCAGTGAGTAGATGCTATTAGGAAAATCGACCATCAAAAGAGCTGCTGCAAATGGAGTTTCGATGATCTTCGTTTTGAGCAACTGCCCGAGAAGATCTATGTCTTCAGCTGTAGGTGTCGGGACTAAAAAGGCAAATTGTGTCTCCCCCTTTTGCCAGGTTACTCCCCCATCGACGAGGCGAAAATCGAAATCCTCTCTGTTTTTTAGGTAAATGGTTCCTTTGAGCTTTAATTGAGCATGTTGACTGACAATGCCTACTTTTCTCAAACCATTGTCATTGACGAAAAAATTCAGCGGTAAAATGAATGTAGTCTTCTCTTCCACATTAGCGCTGACTTGCTTACTGCTCGCTAAATTGATTGTGGTGGTATCTAGTATCTGCCGCATAAAGGGCAGTGGAGAGAGAGCGGGGGTGACCTCGGACAGTTGTTGAGTCAATTGTGTCACTCGAGATCGATTCCAAAGTTGAATATTTGCTTTAATAATAGGCTCCAATAACTCTGCTTTTACTCTCCCTTTAAAAAAATCACTCTGAAGAAAGGGATCATCTGGATCAAATGCATCTTCTGTAATTCGAGAATCATTACTATGCCAATGCGTCCAAGGTTCTTCGAGTTCCTTCATGACAGGACTTCCATTGACATGACCCGAAAAGGGGCCTTTACCTCGTGTATCTGGCTCTAAAGCATCTTTGGAATTGCCTGCCAGGAACCAGCTCTCCTCATTGCGCAAATAAAAATTAAATACTCCCAGGCTTCTATCCCATGCCATTAACTGCAAAAACTCCTCTGTAGAGTCAATATCTTTGGAAGTTGTGATAAAAATAGGATCCCCTTCAACTGTCAATTGAATGGCCATCCTAAAAGTACGTCTTAGATCAGTGGTTTGTTCAGATTGGGCAATCTGTCCATCTTCTGCCACATGAAAAATATTTTGCTCTGAAGCAATGGCCACTAAACTTCTCATGAGTGATGAGAGGTTGAGAGGTAGAGGAGAGTCACTTCCTAAAATCTTGGCCGCAAAGGGATCGTGCACTTCACTGGGATTTAGGGGAGTTGGAAATTTGTCTCGCCCTACAATCAATCGAAAGACTCTATGCGTCACGGACTCTTCTGTGGTAGAAGAAAGAGCAGCTTCTCTTAATAAGCTCAAGCTGGGTTCTGCGAAGGAAGTATGAATGGGAGGTCGATAGGGTTGTCCATATTGAACACGAAGATGAGCCATAATGATTTCCTTTAAATAAAATAGAGGGCCTCCTGCTAAGAGGAGGCCAAAGATATTGTTTAATTAAACATGCACACGTGTAGCGCGGCTTGGCGGACGAACCGTTTCATCCGTTGCTTCTACTGACATGAGTGTCGCTGATGAGGCATCAGCCATCAAGGCATGTGTATGTGTGGCTGAGAGAGAACTTACATCATCCGTACACCCATCGATCACATGAACTGTTCCACCATAGCCTTGCGCTATGGCTACCAGCTTAATTCTAAGAGACTCTGTGACTTGACCGCCGAAGTTAATAGGTTCTCCTAAGACAGTAATATCACTTACAGTATAGCCCTTTCCGGGAGGCACTTCAAAGACAGCCCTTACAGGAAATTCCGTTGTCCCACGCACAATCTTGAAGAAATCTCTCGGATCGTCAGCCGGATTGGGCATCACCCAACCTTTTGGGTCAAATTTCCCTAAATAAAGCCCCACCGGATTTTGGAAGCTGATGGAAGCACCTTTGCGCGCTTGTTCATTCACAGCAGCACCGATAGTGGGATCACTATTTCGCCTCTCATCGCCATACTGACTACACATAATCAGTTTATCTTGTTCTTTGAGGATATGACCATCTTTTCTTCTGACAATGGAAGCGCCGGCGCCCAGTTCAATTTCTGCAAACAAGTTGTTAGGATCGCTGATCAAATGCATCAAACTACCCGTCGTTGAATCATTCCATTTGCTTCTGTAGTTATATTCATCACCATCAAAAAGATCTTCAGCTTTGACATCAGGACTGACATAGGTGTGATAAAGAGAGAGAATGGTGCTCCTTCCTTCTGCACTCTTTGCTAGAAAAATGTAATGATCGCGAGGTTCGCTGGTGAATGTGATGCGCGTAATTTTCCCTTCACCATTTCTCTGGACGCTCCATTCACAATATTCATCCTGAGAATCGCGACTCTCATCGGCTACTCTATATTTATCTGCTCCTGCAGTATCGCTCACATATTTTGGAAAAGCGGGCCAATCCACAGGAAGAGGAGTAAAGTCGCTTTTTTTAGAGACCTTTGTAGGATCAAAGAATTGAGGCCGAGGACCATTATTATATTTGCTGAAGCTCACGCGTTCTGCAAAAATCTTTTGTAAATAAATATTCCAGTCGCTTTTTTGCGCTGGTAAGAAATCTGGTAAGAATCCGACAGGATCAAAATGGGAATAAATAGGACCCGATGCTGCCATATAATCACTTCCTTGTAAGTATTATCTAAACATCTTCTGCACTATACAGAGATTGCCGAAAATCTTAATAGAAAATTTAAATTTGTCAACCCTCGAATCAGCGCCAGTAAAGTAAGGGCTATCTGCTTGACCATCCGAGAAGCAGGGTAGTCCATAGGGCTTTCATTGCAATAAAGTTATTTCACTCTTTCTTTAGACTAAGGTCAAGATTAGAAAACAGCGAAGATTGTAAGGCGTCCAATTTTGATTCGAAAAACGTTTTTACTTTACGGAGCTGCTCCATTCCTTCTGGTGAGTAATGAGTTGAAGGAGAACTCAGTTCTTTCTCAATGCTGACAATTTTTTGCGCTAAACGCGCTCTGAAGCTATGAACCTGGGCATCATCTTTCATTTTATCGACATCAGGCTCTCCCTTTTCCAATGAAAGAATAACATATACGCCAACGGCTCCACAGACACCAAAGATGGTCCCTAAACCGAGCGTACCTACCTTTATATAAGTAAAAATTCCAACTTTTATGCTGCCCGGCAAATAGTGTAGATAAGCTGCAGTACTTGACAGAAACCCGACAAATGAACCAACTCCAGCACTATAGAATCCAGCCATGGTAGCAGGCAAAAGCCGTACTACCCTTGGCATTCTTTGAGATAAGTTAGAGGCAAACTCAGTGACACTTTTTTGGGCCTCTTGTTTGGCACTCTCTTCGTCCTGATCCATTTTTTTTAGAAAAGGAGAAAGGGTCTCACTCACTGCAGTTCGTGCATAGAGATCACTGGGTTGAATGGCCATAGAAAACTCCTTCAGAAAAAACATATCGCATAAGAGTTTTTTTTAACGTTAAATCTGATATAAAACTCGCTCGTGTCTGGTAACTATGGCTTCTATAACAGGTTTAAGTTCATACAATCCTTTGGCGGATTCTGAAGAATTAAAGAATATTCTTGCCCCTGGCGATAAAGAAAAAATTGCTTTTGATCTTCTCGTCAAAATCTTTCAGCCAGGCGCTCTTCCGATTGATGAGCTTCATCCCGATGTTTCTTCTAAAAAAACAGAAGAAGCGCTCCTTGGCAGAATTCAAGACAAATTTTCCAAAGCTCTCGAAAGTTATAGAAAAGATTATGAAGAGGCCAAAAAATTGGATGAAGCCAGGTTCAAAGAGATAGATGCTAAGCTCCAACAAGGAATCAATGAGACTCATTTTGCGAGAAAATATGCCTTCTTAGGATTACTACTGGCCGGTATAGGAGCTATCCCGGGCTATTTCATTGGAAGAAGTTGGGATGAGGATGTGATCAATCGATTAAAAGAGAGCGCTATGAGAGAGAAGTATAGTTACCGAAGATTTTGGCTGATAAAAGTGGATATTCTTGAAAAAGAACGCATCGTTCAAAACCTCAAGGATATCAAAATGATAGTGAATACGCTGACTGAGCAAATCTCAAAGCTTCTCCCTGGTAAGGAACTGGCCGTGAAGGAAGCTGAAATGGGAAAACTGACAAAAATTTTAAGAAAGTATTCCTAAATGTCTATTCGTGCATCCTGCGGCCGACCAGCCTCACCAGTTAATGAGCATCCACTTTTAAGAGTTTCTCCTCACGTCTCCTCAGAAACGCTGTGGAAAATATTAGCTCCCCTTATGTTTATCCCTATCACCTATCCCAACAAAGATTTACAGGGGAGAACTTTGCAACTCTGGAAATATAAAAATTCTCTACGCGGCACTCTCATCGACGCTGAAGGCCATATCCGCTTTTTTTCGGGAAAAAAAATCCGCAACCCTTGCGCTCTCGACGGAGAAGATCTCCATCTTTTAGCCAATCTAGAGAGCTCTGGCCTGCGCCAATGGCACCTGGGTTACTCTGAAGCTGCTGGTGAAATCTATATTTTCCCCTATTTAACCGCCGCAGGAAGAAAAGGGGATGTCGATCTGAGTCAAGGCAACAAAAGTCTCATACAGGAGTTCAGAGGACGCTTTTCTGCTGCCATCGAACACCTCAAGGCGCGAGACTTGAGAGCGGCTCAAAGAGAAATAAAGGGTGAGGTTGTAAAATGGAATAGAAGGGATGATTTCATCAAGTACAGAGGAGCAGATGGTAAAACAGCCAAACTACCTATCCCTGGAATAAAAAGAATAGAACCCTATCACCATTGGAAAGAAGTTCAAGAGACACAAAAAAATCTTGGAAAACGAGTAGAGGAACTAAACACATTATTAAAATCTTTCCAAAATAAAGAGAGAGGATACGCTCAAGAAGAATTCAACCAGACTAAACGCCTGCATGAAGATTATACCCATTTGCTGCGCCAAACTTATCGGTTTGTTCCTCCAGATGCCAAACCTCCTGACGGTTTCGAAAAAAGAACGCCGCTTCTACTCACCCACACGAAAGGTGGTGGTGATTCGCTGAGCACCAAACATTTTGAAAATATGCTCAGACAAACGGGGCTGATGGATAGCTATAAGAGCAGTAATCCTCAGGCCTCATTTTCGGGAGGCGGCAGAGCAGATATTGGAGGTGTGGCGTGTAGCCCAGCCTATATCCAGGGATTGTTTGATCCCCCTGAAACTCTATTTGAAAGAGAGCACTATTTTGCTTTTCCGGTGGCTGGGAGCTCACCGCCATTTTCCGATGAGGAGTTGCGGCAGATCTTACAGGAGCTAGCAATCGGAATCTATGTACATGATACCATCCCCTTTTTCAGCCTCCATTTTGATAGAGATTCCAACCTTTTTCCAGTGATTCACCCGGTGTACCGCCACACATTAGTGGGCAGGGTGATCAGCATGCTCGACTATATGATGAAAGGCTATCTGAACGGAGGCGTTTTTCATGAGACCTTTATCGATGATTGGGCCAAAAACCCCCACTGGCCTGCTCAGAAGGAAAAGGGACGTCAAGAGCTGATCGATTTCCAAGACTATTGTCTCAAAGAACTGAACGACGGGGATCAGTCTTACTTTTCACTGAGAACCTTGAAATTGAGAAACTTGGAACTAGGAGAGTCTGATAAACCTGCTTCCCAAACCGACTTTTCAGGCTTCAGGAACTCTTTCCGTATTATCGGCAAGCAGAAGAGCTATCAGAAAGAGGGGCCTCTTTTCACCGTTGATACCGATTTTGATGTCCTTTATACGATCTCTCCTCCTGCTACCTATCAAGCAACAGATGGCAAAGCAGCCCCAGGCTATCAAGAACTGGAGGGACTTTTTAAAGAAATGGTCCAACGCATCCATGATCACATGCCTAAGATACCTATCTGCAGAAGGTATTTTGAGATGCTCTCTGTCATTAACTTTTTTTCCGCCTATTTTTCAACAATGAAGCGTCATCGGAAAATTCCCAATCTTCTTCCCGCTATCTCGACAGGGAAAAGCAATGGCTGCCCTACCCTCTTTCCCCATTTGCCTATCCAGAAGTTCAGTCAAGAATTCATCCAGGCTAATTTCTTTGATCTCATTCAATCGGCTCAAAGAGCCATTCAGACATTTGGACAAGATATCTATCTCTCACAACAGGCTAAACAAGATTTAACTGCCCTTCTGGAGATCAATAAAAAGGCTCTTCTACGTCAATTGAAGATGGCTCTTCAGTCTGAGATTTTAAAACGAGCGAGTAGACCACTGAGGATCTATTTTGAAAGCCAAAATCAGAAACTGGGAGAGATAGTTGATAAGAATGAGGATATGTTAAGGAAAATAGTTTTGACCATCTTTGAGTTCTATCAGAAAAATCTAGCTAAACAAAAATCAGAGATCGAAGCTCAAGCTCAAAAACTAGTGGTCCTCTTTGAACAAGAAAGACAACAGAAAATCACACAAGAACTGCATAAAGTATTTAACGAACTATGGCCAGAGTTGCTAAAGAGAATGGCTGATCACAATCAGGTAAAGAATCTCTATTCTATTCGCTATACAGTCTCCTTGCTTGAGTCAGATTTAGCTTCAGGAGAAATCGAGATCGAGTATGGTAAGCGGGTTGTTGGTGGCTGTGGACTTCGGTTAAAAGAGCGGCCTTTGCACCCCTCATTTCAAGGGGCGCTCTTACTTCAACAACAGGAAACTGCTTTACAAGAGATGCTAGAAGAGCGTTGGACCCTCTTAAATGGCGTAGGAAGCTCCTTTGCTACTTTGCGACTCAGTTTTGACGAACTCTCTCCAGGAGAGGCTAATGACTACTCCTGGATGAGGGATTGGCTATCGCCAGAAGCAGAAATGACCACTGATTCTGTTGAGCTATTGAGTGCTTTCGACGATCCCTCCTCTCTGAAACTCCTGATCGAAAAGGGTCTACAGCCTGATCGCCCTGATTCCGATGGCTATACGCCTATTCATCTTGCTGCAATGCATGGAAGTCAAGCTTGTGTGCAACTTTTATTACAAAAAGAGCCTCGCTGCTTAAATGTAAAGAGTGTTCAGGGGCTCACTCCGCTGCTCGTTGCTATCGAGCACAATCAACTCTCCGTTGCACAGTTGTTAGTTGCCAATGGAGCCGCTTGGACGGTAACGAGAGAAGGGTATAATCCCCTTCATGTGGCTTTACAACTGGGCCATCTTGAAATGACTGAACTGCTTTTGACCTCTCCTCACCTGCGTTTTTTTATCAACGAAGATAGCGAGGAAGGTGGAACTCCACTCATGCTTGCCTCTGCATTAGATAATCCCGATCTCGTAGAAGCTTTAATTGCAAAAGGTGCTAACGCCGCCTATCAAACTAAAACGGGTCAATCGGCTACAAGAGTCGCCTTACGCAGGAAATGTCTCCCTGTCTTGAAAGTGTTATGTCAGCAGGAGCGGTCGACTTCTGAGTCCATTCATTTTGCTTGCGCAGAAGGGAGTGTAGAGATCATTGAAATCATGAGAATTCAAGCAAACACACCCACAAATGCTTCTGGGGATACAGCGCTCCATACCTCGCTCCTCTCTGGCAACCTACGAGTGGCACTTCATCTCATCAAAAATAGACCCAGTGGCCAGGTATTAGACAATCCGAATCATCAGGGGGTCACTCCCATGCAGCTGGCCCTTAGATGGGGATTCTGGGAAGTGATCGACCTTTTAGCAGCCCAGGGGATTCCATTCTTTCTGATTGAAGCGATGCGCCTACACTATCATCCTCTTTTAAAGAAGCTCGTTCAAAATGAAGAGTATTCTCAAAAGGAGCTTCAAGCAGCTTTGGAGCGAGCGATTCGATGCCGTAACTACGAAGCGATCAGTCAGGTCTTAATTCCCAAGGGGGCAGATATTTACACCTTCCAAGATGCGCAGGGTCGAAGGCTCATCCACTATTTAGCCGCCTCAGATGGGATTCATCTATTTAAAGAATGGCTTTCTAAGAGAATGGAGGATCTAACGCTGATTCATACGGGAAAAACTCTGCTCTACATCGCTGCAGAAAATCGAAGTCATCGCATTTTTTCTTACCTTTTAGGTTTGGTCAAAGAGAAAAGAGCCTCCCTACAGCCTAAAGGGGCTTTTCACCCCTTACAGGCAGTCGCTGAGTCAGGTGACAAAGAACTTTTCGATGAGCTAGTCACCTCTTTTCCCGATCAAAACCTGCCCAATCATGTTTTAGATGATCGTGGCACAAGAGCCAGCCATATTGCAGCAAGAAAGGGACACAAAGCCCTCTTTGATCTGCTAAAAGCTCAAGGAGCTGAAGCCGCAGCAACCGATCGCTCTGGAAAATCGGCTCATGATTATGCGATCGAGAATGGTCATGCTGCGCTCTTTTCAAAAGAGCTAGAGGGAGCCGCCCTTTCCAGTGAATCCCTTCTGAAATTAGCAGAAGAGGCCAACCTATTATTACTCCAGTCAGCGATCCAATTACCCCATACTCAGAAAAACTATGACCACTCTCTGATCTTGGCTGCTCAATACAATTCCAAGCTGGCCTTCATACGACTTTGGGGGGCTGGAAAACCTTCAGAAAAAAGTGTGAGAGAAGCTTTTCTCATTGTATCCAGACGAGGTCATTTTGAACTTTTAGAATTCATGTTAATGCAAAACCCAACCCTGGCTCAAACCTCGTCTGGAGAAGAATTCAATCCTGTAGCGGAGGCTGAAAAAAATGGACAGACACGCTGTGCCTTACGTCTCCAAGGGAAAGATTTCCCTAAAAGCAAATACCAACTCTCCATTGAAGCTGACAATTGGGAAACAGTGACTTTAAAACTATTTCAAGCATTGTCTCAACGCCCTTTCAACGAAGAGTTAGAGGTGGTCGTGTTTGGACAAAGCTGGTGGGGAACTCCTCTACAACTCTTATTCCAAATTCATGCGAAAAAGGAGGCTTTAGATCTGATTGAATTGAATAAGGAAAAAATAGATCCCAACCGCCAAGACAGCAATGGAAATACCTTAGCTCATCTGCTTCTTTTACATCAGATCGATCCCACCTTTCTCACCAATATCGACTTCACCAAGAAAAATTATCAGGATCAAACACTGGCTCATTTAGCTGCAAAAAAAATGCCTACAGAAACTTTAGAGGCTATTTTTAGAGAAAATCCTGATTTGATTCATGCGAAAGATCGTCAGGGGCGGGCACCTCTTGTTTATAGTTTGGAGGCCGACTCAACAGAAAACTTGGTCTATCTGATTGAAAAAAGAGGTGTAGAATTAACTCCCGAGCTCCTTTTGGCTTGCTGTAAAAAAGGAAAAATCAACCACGCGAGAGTACTTATTGAGCATGGTCTGATTCCTGACCCTTCTTGCCTTCAGAATGCCCTTCAACAAGAAAATGAGAAGCTAGTCCATCTCTTATTGGAGTATGGAGTGAAAGTAGATCAGCCATTTTCCGATGGCAGCTCTCCCCTTCATCTAGGAGCTCGTTCAAAAGATCTACGTCTCTTGCGTCTACTCGTTGCAAAAGGAGCTATCATTGAGGCAATAGATTCCAGAGGATTTCAACCGATTCATATTGCGGCCCAACAGGGTAATAGTGAAGCTGTCGAAGAATTGGCAGAACTCCAAGGAGAAGGGATAGATGTCTGCACTCAAAAGGGAGAAACTCCTTTACACCTATCTGCGCTCCATGGTCAAACAGAAACAGTGGAAAGAGAGTTGCTGCTCGGAGCCGATCCTGAGAAGAAAACGACCCAAAAGCAGGATGTGCTCTCTTTTTCAGCAGCCGGGCAAAGAGCTGCTCCTACCCTAGAGCTATTTTTGCCCTATAAGTTTTCTCAAGAGTTGGATCGACTCGGCCCAGCACTTGTGCAAGCGATTAGAAATGATAATCTTGATGCAATGGTTGCCTTATATAATCGAGGGATCTCTTGCATCTCTTCTCTGATCACTGGATTAAATATCACTGGTTTGCATATCGCCAGCGAAAGTGGGGCTCTCTTGTGTACGCAATGGCTTCTTGAACAAGGTGTAGATCCTCATCTTCAAAATCATGAGGGAGAGACAGCCTATACTCTAGCAGCCGTCAATCGCTCTTCAGAGCAGTTTAGATTGCTTCTCGAATATAGCGATTGGAATCGGAAGAAAGAGGAAAGGCTGCTCCATCTGGCTACCCAAGCAAATAATCTACAGCATGTTCTCATACTCATCTTAATGGGTGTCGAGATCGATGCAAGGGATCTGCGTGGGAACACGGCCCTGCACATAGCCATCAAGCATGAACGTAAAGAGATGACACGCCTTTTACTCTGCCTTGGAGCTGATTTTGCTTTGCCTGATCAAGAGGGCATGACCCCGCAAATAAGGAGACCTGAATGGAAGCAGTTGTTTGAAGAGGCGATGAAGCAGTCCGATCTTTTACTCCGTTCTGTTGAAATGCAATGTCTGGCTGCTCTCTTGTTTCATTCCCAAGCGGAAGCTGTTTTTGATGAAAAAGGGAAAGGGAGTGAGGCCATCGCTTTAGCTGAAAGTATGGGGCTGAAAAAAATTCACTTCCTGCTCCTTCAACAAAAGTCCAGGTTTTAGGAAATTTAAAGTGGCCATCCAAGAAAGTCTCAGGCTCTTTTTCACCTCCGGTGAGCTGGACAACATCGACCGATTACCAAAGAGAGTGCAGGAGCATTACTGCACACGTTACCAAGGAGTTGACCAACTTGATGAGTTAGAACTCAAAATCCTCAAGCTGATTGCTGAAGTGGTCCCATTGTGCAAAGATCGAGCGTTAGCAGAGGACTTTTTTTTAACTCTGGATAAAGGCAGTCCAGAACAGACTCTGAAGAAATTGTCACTGTTAAAAAAAATCTGTCAGGAGGGTCAAAATCAACGGATAGAGGCTCTTTTGCAATGTGCAGTGACTAGGAAAAAGGAGTATTACAACACTGCTGCTCTTTCCCAGATGATCGAGGCATTTGATTCATTGAAAGAAGAAGCTCAAAGAAGCTTACCCACCCCCTTTCCTCCTTATGAAGCAGGTGGGAGAGAGCTTTTACTTCAATTAAAATGGGGGATTTGTGTCAGAGGTGCCCCTTCCAGGTTGCAGAGAGGCATGTGGGATTCATTTTACAATGCCTCAGATCCTCCACAGAAAATCAAAACTCTTGCGCTTCAACTTCTTCAACTTTTACCTGAAAAACAGAGAGTTGACTTAGAACTCTATCGCACTTTTTTCAACAAAATTCTTACAGAAAATAAATTAAGAGCCCCTTCTAAAGCTTTTTTAATCAAACTGACGGTATTGACCACGACGGTGGCAGATAAAAAGTCTGCAGCCCCTCTCTTTTTTTGGGATGATTTTCAAGAACTTTTAGCGGAAACCGTCGCTCTCGTTAAAGTAGTAGGTGAAGAGGGTTTTGAAGCCATTGCTGAGAGTTTCTTGGCAGAAGGGGATAAAAATTTTGAAGATCTTCGATCCATCATCTCTTTAGTGACCTGGTTTGGCAACCAATCAGGTCAATGGGAATGGTTAAAGCAGAAGCTACAATCGATTAGAAATAGAGAAAAAAAGCTCAATGCCTTCCTCTCTGACTTGGAAGAGTGCTTTGTTGAGCTGCGTAGTCAAATGCCGGTCGGCTTGCCTAGCAATATAGAAGTGCTACTCAAACGCTTTGAGCTTCCTGATCCCCGTTGTGTCCAGTATCCATTGTCAAAGGATAAAATCGAATGTATAAAAAAACAGTATCAAGCGATCCACAAGTTATGTGTGGCTCGCAATGGTTGGCATCTCTCGCGATGTGCTCAGCGTGTACGTGAGATCCAGAAAAAAGGAAAATTAAATGAGGAGGATATCCATGAGTTGATGGCCTCCGCTTATTTGGTGATTCGCATTAAATTTCAAATCGATCTTCACCCCACTCAAATTTTAGCGGTTTTAGCTCTTCTTGCTTGTTCTCCAAGGGGCTTTGCCCAAATTAAAACCGGTGAAGGTAAGACATTCGATGTGACCCTTCTCGCCTTCATAATGGTGATGCATCTTATGCGGGTTCATATTGTCACCTCTTCACGCCCTCTTGCCATCCGTGATCAACGCCAAATGGCCTCCTTCTTTCACATATTTGCTATTACCACAGATCATATCTGTGAAGACCAGAGAGCGGCACAGCACTACCAGGCGCAAATCATCTATGGAACCGCTTATGACTATGAGTTCTCTCTGATGCGAGAAATGCTCTATTCAATCACACTTTTTCCACCTAAACGAACCGGCGAACAACCTTTCGATTGTGTGATTGTGGATGAGATGGATAATTTGACTATCGATACCGCTTCAGATTCTGCACGCCTTTCAATGCAAGTGGAAACAACCTTCGAATGGATCTATCACGCAATTTACCGCTTTATTTCACGAGAACAAGATCCCTCTTTCCCATCACTTTGTGCCTACCTCAGGGAGCATCATGCCACTCAATTCACCCTATTCACCAAAGAACAGGGAATATTAAAAGGGGGAAAAAAGTTGATGACCTTGCTGGGTGCCGCCCTCTATGTGCGCGACAAGTGCCATGTGAAGGAGGATTATGTCCTACTTCCCAATGAAGAGGGGGAAATAGAAGTTGTCATTGTCGACAAAAAAAATACCGGACAATTGAAAATAAGTAGCCGCTGGTCCTACGGAATTCATGAATTTATAGAGGTCAAACACGATTTAAAGGTGAGGAGAGAATCGCGGACTCCTATTTCTCTCTCTCATGCTGTTTTTTATTCTTTGTATGAATGCTTTTTTGGGCTATCAGGCACAGCAGGTTCTGAGGGAGACAGAGAAACCCTCAAGGAGGTTTACCAGGTGGAGATTTTTGATGTTCCTACCGAGAAACCTCCACAAAGAGAAGATCTGCCTATCCGCTTTTTTCCAGAGAGGACGGATCTGCTGGTTGGAATTAAACAAAGAATCGAAGAAATGAAGGCCCGGAAGAGACCCAGCTTAATTCTTTGCGAATCAATCGAAGATTCGGAATCTGTTGCAAAATTCTTACAAGACAACCATATCACTTTCGAACTGTTAAATGAATTACAGGAAAAGGGCAAAGATGAAATTCTAGAAGGGGCTGGCCATCCTGGAGCCCTGACTGTTGCAACTAACAATGCCGCACGAGGGGAAGACATTAGGCTCAGAAAGGAGAGCGAAAGTCAGGGAGGGCTCTACGTCCTATTCATTTTCTATCCTGAGTCAGATAGAGGTGAAGGTCAAGGAAGAGGAAGAGCAGGGCGTCAAGGGCAGCCAGGTACTTCCGAAATCTATCTTGCTAAAGACCGTTTAAAAATTGAGACTAAAGGGCTCTCAGACGATGAAATCGTGCAAAAGCTAACTGAAAGCAGAAAGGAAAAGGCAAAAAGTGGCCATTTAGCGTTAAGGCGAGGGAAAATTGAAAAAGAGCTCTTCAAAAAAGCGAAACAATTCTTTGAAAGAGTCAATCATTTTCACCGCATCATGACCGAGGAAAAGACCCTGCGGAGTCTCGCCGAAAGGCTAGCTTATATCAAACTACCTCACAATCCAGCAATTCCCTCTACCCTATCCAAAACTGACCGGCGAATCGCAGAGGAGGCTGTCGCGCTTTTGCGAAAAGAATCCGGTGAGACAGCTATTAATTCCTGGTATAACCTTCTCAATATAGCTGCGGAAAGGATTACAGAAAGATGTCGCTTACTGTGGACCACATTCTATGAAGAGGCAGAAGAGAGCCTTAACCAGAGAGATCTACTTCAACTAGATGAGCTCTTTAATCAATCGAAAATAGTTTGGGAGAGGTATTTTCAACAAGAGAAGGATGTCTTTTTGCACTATCTCTCCTCAATCACAGCCATTGATTTGAAGGATCTACTCACCCGCCGCTGATTTTGCGTAACCCAACCTAGCACGCCTTAACGCAGCTGTCAGCACAACACCTGCCCATATCCATACCAGGCAACACGGCTTCGAGGATGAGGAAGGGTAACAGGATGATTGGCGCCAGTATAGAAATGGCAATCTGCGTGACCATCTGAGCTGAAGTGTACTTCATAGGTTCTTCCTTGCAATGGTGGAAGAGAGGTCTACCGCCTGTGTAAAGAGCAGTGCATATCGCTACAAAGGAATAGGTAATTCCACAATAGAAGAGAACCCAACCGCCAGCAGTACTCGTCTGCTCGGCTATCGCCGGATTCAAAATCTGACGAGCATGGACCAGCGTAAAATAGGCCGCAACTGCTGCTACCGCTGTCAGTACAATCCCTGTGATCAAAAAACGTATATTGTCACTGCTGCTGCAGGAATAGCCTGCTTGCGGCACATCAACAACCCATGCAGACCTTTGTTCAGAAGCTATTGGTTGACTCATAACAACCCCCTCTTACCGTTTGCAGGCGGCGCCTAGAGCGCAAATGATGACAGCAGGGATAGCTGCGATTGGAGCCAAGATGGAGACACCTATCTGGTATTTCATTTCATTCCCAGAGTAATTATAGGGTGTTCCCTCATCATGGCAGAGCAGCTTACCGCCGGTATAGAGCGCATTACCCACCGCAACCAGAGAGAAAACCACGCCAGAATAGATCAAGAAGCCAGCACCAAAGGTCCCTAAACTGGTTGTTGCCGTATCCAAAAGCTGCAGCCCATGAACCAGACAGAAATAGGTAGCCACACCCGCGATTGCAGTCAAAACAATCCCCACAATCAAGAATCTCAATCGGTTCCCACAGCACTGGTCTTCTCTCACATAGACAACTTGTTGCACCGGCTGCTGTGCAGGTTGTACGTATTGCTGACCATAAACCACCGGTTGACCATAACCATATGCAGGAACTCCATAACCACCTACACCACCATATGCCATATACTCTCTCCTTTGAAATTTTTCATAAAATGATACTTTAAAGAGGTTAAGAATTCAATAAGAAAGGCCAGACGGGGCAAGCTCTTCGCAGGAGGGCTCAAGAGTGGTTTTATTGAGATGATCGGCGATCTGAACGATCTGGTTCTTGGCATCGTAGGTGTAGGAGTAATCGATCCCGTCGCCATAGTAACGGGCTAGCCTGCCGGCACTATCATAAATTCGATGAATCGATCGTCCGTCTGGTTTAATGAGAGTCGCCAACCTCCCCGCACTATCGTAGACATACTGGGTTATCTGCTCACCCTCTTCAATAATTTTTTCTAATCTATTCCCGGGTCCATAAGCCCACTCTGTTTTGATCGTTTGACTGATTGTAGGATCTTGAAATAGGGTGAGGATAGATTCTGTGAGATTCCCTGCAGCGTCATATTTACGCTCTTCTTTTTGGATGCACTCACCTTTTTTATTGATCTGTTGCAGAAGAATCGGCCTTTTTCTGCTGTCGTGGAGAGTCTCTTGCGTGATGCCATCTGGATTGCGGAGATATTGAGAGAGGCCCCTTGGATAGGTGTAGGAGATCTCTGTGATCATACCGGATGGGTCTTTAATTTGAATTGGCTCGCCACGAGTATTGAAGAGGGTTGTGGTGGTTCCTGCGCAGGTTGTGGTTGTGATTTTGTTACCAGCAGGGTCATAGGTGTAGCTCTCTTGAATGTGACTATCGATCTTCTTTTCTAGAAGCTGGCCTTTCAAATCATAGCTGAAAGAGGTGACAAGCTCCCCTTCTTGGATCTGGCAGAGCTGACCGAGTTCGTTGTAAAGATAGGAGATCTCTCTATCTGCTATCTGCTCGCAGATCTTTCGACCTGCCAAATCATAGCTGATCGTGGTGGTCACACCCATCGGATCGGTCTCTGACAAAAGTTTGAATGGCGAGTAGCTTGCTGTTGATATGGCAGTGGCCGTTTCTGTGCGAATCAGATGATCTAAAAGATCGTAGGTGTAGGTCGTTTTAACGCCATGGCGATCTATATGAGAGGCCACCATTCCCCCTTCGGGATAGTAGGAAAAGTGCTCCTCAGTACCATCAGGATGGAAAATGGCTATTGGCTTTCCTTGAGCATTATAACTTTTACGTGTCTCATAGCCTTTAGGATCGATTTCCAGAATCACATTGCCGAGACTATCATACTCTTTCGTCTCGACAGCACCATCTGGATGATGAATGGCAATGAGGCGCCCTAAAGGGTCATAGCTGTAGCTTGTCTCAAAGCCTGAAGGGTCGATCGTCGCGATAAGATGGCTATTTTCATCATACTTCTGTTCAGAAATGAGCACGGAACCATCGCTCTGCCATTCGCACTGTTGAAGAAGCCGATTGGCACAATCGTAGCACCATTCGATATGTTGATCAGGATGTGGCCCTAGCTTTGCTGTGAGGTTGAAATTGTCGTCGAAGATGTAGTAGCTCGGGTGACCCAATGGGTCGTTGGTTTGAATCAGCCTCTCTTGTCTATCGTAGAGGTTCTTTATTGTATACCGATGCTGATTATAGCTGTCAAAGTGCTCTTCAGAGGCAATTTTTCCGGAAGAGTGATAAGTATAGCGGACCTTCTTCAGGAGACGATCTCCTGCATAGTCACGCACCTCCTCGGGAAGCCCGACACAAGGTAATGTCCGTTTGGGCGCAATTTCCGTGACATACCGAAAGGTGATCCCTTGCAGGTCGAAAGGATCTTCCGATTTTCCATCATCGCAGATGGTCATCACACAGATGGAAGGGAGTTCGAGGTCATAAAAATGGAAGGTCCGTTTAACAATGGCTCCATACAGTTTGACAAGCTCGGACGAGAGAAGAGTGGTCCCAGGAACATAGCTATATTGGACCATCTTATTGGGTCTGTCTGATTCGGTCAGCTTATTGTTCAGACCATCGGATGAGTAGCTCCGATAAATGGGCGCCAACTCATCGATTCTCTCTTCGATGACATTGTGATTACTGTCATAAACGTTTAGGGAGGTGCTATTTGTCGGTGCAAAGAGTGGTGGATCCTGCTCATATTGTTCAGCCGCGGAAGGGCAGCTGAGATGCAGAAGAATGCATAAGAAAAGAGGCTTTTTCATCTTGACCCTCCTCAGAGAATCAGAACAAATGTAACATAAAATTTTTGCTGTAAAGAGTCAATGAAGATTCCTGAAAATAAAACACGAAGTAGGTAAAATAGTTCTGCTATGGCCACTATTGCAATACAAACTGCATCTGCTCAGTCTCTTACGCCTACCCTTTCCTCCCCAAGGCCGATCCCTTTTGCCATCACGCTTATCCTAGCCATTGGAGCACTTGTGCTGGCTGCTCTGGGTCTCTGCACCTACTTGCGTTTAGGGCTCTTCAGTCAGCTGAGTCAAGTGGAGGGGTTTATTCTCCTGATAGCCGGTGGTGGAATCGCTATACCTTTACTGATCGCCGCAATTAGGGTTGCTGCAAGGTTTAAGAAAGCTCCTGAAGAAAAGCACCCCCCCCCCCTTTTCCTCTTCGCTCCTGAGGGCATCAATCAATATGGGGAGGGCGGGGTGGCTGCATGCACACGGATCTCCTGCCGCTTTTTGGCATTGACTCCAGATGGAGTGGCGACGCCAGAATCTCTTCAGAAGGCGATTCAGGGCCATGGTTATACCGATTCTGATTTCGAAGAAACGGAGAAAGTCATCCGCTCCTTTTCTGAGCAGTTGGAACTGGTCACAAGCCCCTGGAAGGAAGAGCAGCACACCCCAGAAATGCAGATCGATCTCTATGAACGCACCGAATATGATTTAAGCAGAGCCGTCGAGGCCATTTCTGAGAGTTCCGCAATTGATGGGGCCCTGATCACAGGGCAGATGATGACGATTGCTCTGCGCAAAGTGGGTGACAACTATGAACTCTTCGACTCTCATGGCAGCCAAGAGATCAGCGGTGGAAAAGGCAATGTCGCCTACCTGCATCGTTGTGACTTCAGAGGGGTGATTGCTTATCTGAAAAAACGATTTCCTCGAGTGGATGGGATGGAGTCGATCGAACAATATTCGCAACTTGCTTTTTATCCCATTCGCATCAAGCGCACCTAATTTTACTTGTTCCTTTACCCAAAAAACTTTCATTGGTAAGTTGTAGTCTTCAATTGGAGGTTGCATGATAAATTGGGCCAAGGGACTTTCTATCTCCTTATTGGCAATGGCGATGCACCATGGGGTCATCGCTCAAGAGGGTTGCTGCCCACCTGCTTTCGATAACTTCTTTATGGGAATCAATGCCGGCTTCGCCAGTTATCATAACAAGAGGGCCGATCTCGATCGATTTTTTCTCAATATAGAGACTCCTGAACATAGGAATACCAGCTGGGCGGCAGGGATCCAAATTGGCTATGATTACTTCTTCTGCAACGCACTTGTAGGCGTTGTCGTCGATTGGGACTGGACAAATGCCAAGACAAAAGTGGTCTATCATCCGAATAACCCGGACCTTGATCAACGCATCGAAGGACATTTACGCTGGTTTTCTACCATTCGAGCCAGAGGGGGTCTTTCTCTCTGGGATGTGCTCTTTTATATGACGGGGGGAGCTGCTGTCTCCGATCTCAAATCAGAGCTCTTCAACGGTAACTTTTCTCAGCCAAAGCATCTGATACAGAAACATCGTTGGGGCTGGACAGTGGGTGTAGGGTCGGAATTTAGAATCTGGTGCCATTGGACCCTCGATGCAGAAATCCTCTACCTGAGATTCAATACAGAAAAAATGAGTTTCTTAGCTGATAAAAATAGCTACTCCTTTCGCTTCTCCGATGATGCATGGGCCTGTAAACTCTGTTTAAATTACCGCTTTTCACTTTGAGGCAGCAGCATGAAAAAATGGCTCCAAACTGTTTTATCAGCAGCAATCCTCAGCCTACTCCCTCTTTCATTGAGTAGTCAGGAATGCGATTTCAAAGGCTTTTATATCGGTGGCCATGGCGGTTTTCTCAGCTATGCCATCGACCGTACCGATCTCAATCTTTATTTCTCCGGGCTAACCAGCTATTCGGTATCGGAAACAACCTGGGAAGCGGGTCTTCAGCTGGGCTACGATTGGCAACGGTGCAATAAATTGTTCGGTTTAAGTTTAGAATGGTCATGGACAGATGGACATCCTGAGCTAAAGTTCGACCAAGCAGAACAATCCATTTCTTCACGCATGCACTGGTTTTTGACACTACGCGCACGAGCAGGTCTTGTGATGAGTCATACCCTCTTCTATATCACTGCAGGGGGTGTTTTAGCTGAATTAAACTCACGCTTTACCAATCATCTTCAAACCAGTCCTTCACTACGCATTAAAAGAGAGCGTTGGGGTGGGACAGTCGGCTTTGGAAGTGAATTTGCTTTCTGCAAAAAATGGAGCATCAATGCAGAGGTGCTCTACTTGCGGATAAAATCCTATAAAAAAAGCTTCGTCAATGATCTGAATGTCGAGCAATTCCATTTTAAATTTCATGATGAGGCATGGGTCGGACGGATCGGACTCAATTACCACTTTTCTCTCTGTTCACTCTGGGGGGGTGTATGAAAAAACTGCTACTTCTGATCCTCAGCTGGACTCTCCCCCTATTAGCGCAAACCAGCTCTGCTAACTTCGAGGGATTCTACATTGGAATCAACGGTGGGGTTGACAGCTACACCTGGGGAGGCAATGAGCTCGACCCTTTTTTCAACTCAGACGAGCATGCCAGTTATAAAAGTAACAGAATCAATTGGGAGGGAGGTGCACAGCTAGGCTACAACTGGATTTGCTGCAATAAACTCTTCGGCCTTGTCGCCGATTGGAATTGGACCGATGCCTCTCCCCATCTCGAACAGAACATCCCCGGACTTCTTCCCACCCATATTTTGATCCATCGTCAAGCCCGCTGGCTTTCAACGATCAGAGCACGTGGTGGGCTACTTTGGAGCGATCTTTTACTCTACATCACTGCTGGCGCTGCTCTCATCGACCACAAGACTACCATCGCTTTTACTGGGCTATTGAATAGTTTTCCTTTTTTCATCAATGAACGCCATGCTGTCGATGAGCATCGTTGGGGATGGAGCGCAGGCCTTGGCACCGAGTATGCTCTCGGTTGCGGCTGGACGCTTGCTGCCGAAATCCTCTATTCGCATTTCGATTCCAAAAGATTCACCTTTCAATCACCCACTTTTAATGAACTGATTAACTTCGATTTTTACGATGAAATCTGGGTTGGACGCATCGCGCTCAACTACCATTTTTCGCTATGCTCTCTCTGGTAAACACTACATTCTTTACCAAATCTTAATTTTACTCTTGTAAAAAATTATCCACTATTATTATAATGGAATTATTCCGGTTTTCTTATGTCTCTCACCAATTTTATTTGGAAATTTGTAAGAAGGCAGAAGTGGATTTTTTCTGCCATACTTCTCCTTTCCATGATGTGGGTTTTCGAAACACTGTTTTGGCCCTACTTTCTCCGCAATCTAGTCGATGTTCTGACAGACTTCGATCACGACCGTCTGTCAGCTTGGCCTATTTTGAAAGTGCTCCTACCTGTGGGCGCCGTCGCATGGATTTTCATGGATGGTGGCTTCCGCTTGAGGGATTACCTGCAAGCGCGCGCTTTTCCTAAACTTGAGGCCGACATCCGTATGGAGATGTTTGACCATGTCCAGCACCACTCCCCTAAGTATTTCAGCGAAAATTTTTCCGGAAGCCTCTCCAATAAAATTGGGGATATGGTTTTGGCCACCACGGTGATTTTGCGCAATGCGTTTGTCCTCTTTTTCCCCTGCATCCTCACTTGCATTGTGACGATTGCGATTTTTGCCCAAATTAACTTCTATTTGGCTCTCATCGTGGGAGTTTGGATTGCCGCCCACTTCCTGCTTTCCTGGTTTTTCACCCTGAAATGTGCCCACTATTCCTTCCTCCACGGTGAGACGCGTAGCATTTTGGCGGGAAAGATTGTCGATAGTCTTTCCAACAACTTCATCGTCAACCTCTTTTTCCGCTTCCGCTTTGAAAAAGAGCAGATCCAACGCTTCCAAAAAGAGGAGTTGAAAGCGAACGATCGCGCCCAAGCCTATTCTGTAAAAATGTTCACTTCGCTCTGCGTTCTCCTCGCTCTTGAAATGTTTGTTCTCACCGGTTTTATCATTTACAGCTGGACCCAAGAGCGTTTTTCAACTGGTGAGGTGGTTCAAGTTCTCTATACGATCTGGAATTTGAGCATGGTGGTCTTGCATGTGGCCGACCGCGCGCCTGAGGTCTTCCAATCGATGGGAATTGCAAAGCAGGCTTTGTCGATCATGAATGATCCGCAAGATATTCTCGACCCTCCTCAAGCAAATCCTCTTTCGGTCAAAAAAGGTGAAATTATCTTTGACAATGTCTCCTTCTGCTATGGGGAGAAAAAGATTTTCCAGAATAACAGCTTAAAGATCGCTGCCGGTGAAAAAGTGGGCCTTGTCGGCTTCTCTGGAGCGGGAAAATCGACTTTCATCAATCTTATTCTCCGCTTTTTCTCAGTGCAGAATGGAAAGATTTTGATCGACGGACAAGATATCTCCTCGGTGACCCTCAAATCACTTCGAGAGAATATTGCCCTGATTCCTCAAGATCCCCTCCTCTTCCACCGCTCTCTTGAAGATAATATCCGCTATGGACAGATCGAGGCTTCACATAAGGAGATCATGGCCGCTGCAAAGCTGGCTCATTGCGATAGCTTCATCAAAAAATCATCTGCAGGCTATAGGGCAGTTGTCGGAGAGCGAGGTGCAAAACTTTCCGGTGGTGAGCGGCAACGCATTGCGATCGCCCGTGCGATGCTTCTGAAAGCCCCTATTCTCATCCTCGATGAAGCGACCTCGGCACTTGATTCGGTGACTGAAAGCTACATCCAGGAGAGTCTCGAAAAGTTGATGACCAACCGCACCACGATTGTCGTCGCCCATCGCCTTTCCACACTCTCCAAAATGGACCGCATCCTTGTCTTCGACCAAGGAAAAATTATCGAGCAGGGCAGCCACACCGAGCTACTCAAGAAGAATGGCCACTACGCTCAGATGTGGCAGATGCAAGCCGGCGGCTTTCTGCCAGACATTCCTTAATTTTTTTTAAAAATCATGACGTGGAATGCCGTTCTCACCTCTAATTGATTTGAGGGAAGATCGAAGCTGAATTCACGATGAAGGAGGCCGCCATGTCTTTGATGATAAATCAAACGATTATAAGATTTGCCCTCATTGTGTTGAAAGCCGAGATCGGGGTGTGGGATAGTTACAGAAACTTCGATGAGATTGGCGAAGAGAGTTTCGAAATGGTGGGTTTCAAAGGCTGCTGTGACATCTTGACGATAGCTTTCGATGCTCTGAAGAGTCGTTGCGCTATTGGCAGTTAAAAGGTCTAAAAAATTGCAGAGAGAAAGACCCTTAAAAAAGCTTTTTCTTAAAAAGCACTGCCGTTGAGCGGCTGTGAGGGCAGCTAACTTATTAAAGAAGTTTGTGTATTTCACCCCTAAGCTGCTGAGTTCTTGTTCGACCTTTTCTACAGGTGTCACTTTGACCCCTTGAATGACCCGAAATTTTTGATCGAAGGGACTCTCTTCTATATAAGGGAATACGCAACTCTCAGCTTGGCTAAATTTGGCAAGCAGAGGAATCAGGTCAATGGGTCGATCAGCAAGAATGAGACAATGGCCCCCACTTCGCAGCAGCTGATGGGCACCAGAAGCAAACTGTCCCAACTCATGGCGTGAAATGACGTCAGCCACATTGATGGCAATGAGGCCATCTTGCGACTCAAATAGTGAGGGATCAGGACTTCTCAAATCGACACAGTGGAATGGTCTCCTAGTTTTGGGGGCTTCCTCTTCAACTACTGAAGGGATATAGTCAGAATAAGACAAATTTTGTTGCAGCTGTTGCGGCAACAAAAAAGCGAGATAAGAAAGCCCATTTTCATCGAGGAGATTTGAGCCAATTTCTAGAATTTGAGAAGTTCGGGAGAAATAGCGCGCGCAGAGAGCATGAACCAATTTCATCGAAGCGGCTTGCACCTGAACACGCTCCTCGACTGCCGTATCCCACTCAGAGATCGTTTCCATCCTGAAATGGCGATAGTCGGAATAGTTGGCTCGAGGCTCTCGAAGGGCATGCGCCGTCTTGGAACGAGAAAATTTTTCCAAAGCAGCTTCCCACAGCTTCAGCTCTTTCTTCCCTATCGCCCTCAGTTGAGACTGTCTATCTACAAAAGAAGAGCTGCCTTGAACCCTCAGTGCCATATGAAGCTATTGATGATCTTTTAGGTGAGTTTGCACTTGAACTCTTCTTGCGAATAGTTTTGTGCATTTCGGACAAGTGTAACCCTTTACCCTGGATTGATCTTCGAAAAATCGGGTGCCAATTAAGTGAGAGCCCTTATGTTCATTCAAACCTCTTTGGGTTCGATATCCCTTTGTACATGTAGAGACTGGGCAAGGAAAACGTTTACCCTCTTTCATCAAAGTGGCCAGGCAGACCAGATCTTCAGGATGGCTCTCACGGAGATGGTCGGCGAGCCCATCTTTATAGTTATAACCTCTCTTACACCCATTAATGGGACATAAAAATGGTTTGACGCCCTTCTCGACCGACAGAGGAGCTCTCTGCATCCATAAAGCAGACACTCTAGGGTCATAGCTGGACCTAGAGGCTGTCTCAATTGCCCTTTGTCCCCATTCATCTAAAGAATCCTCTTCAGAACTCAGATTGTGCCGAAAAGTCTGGAAATTGTAAAAAGTTATAGCCATATGAACTACTGATGATCTTCTCTTAGATGAGTTTGCACTTGAACTCTTGTTGCGAATCGTTTTTTGCACAACTCAATGGGACAGGCATAAATTTTTGTCTTGGGAGTTTGATAGCTCTCGGAAAGAATCATATAATGTTGGCCATCTCTGTGAGTTCTCATATGTAGATTAAAAGTGCTAGGTAACTCATAACCTCTTTTACATGTTGAGATGGGGCAAGGAAAGGTTTTACCCTCTTTTAGCAAAGCTGGTATGCGAACCCTATCTTCAGGATGCTTCATGTGGATATGATCGATGAGCCCCTTTCTACCCTGGTAAACTCTCGTACATCCCTTAATGCCACAAAAAAAAGATTTGACCATCTCTTCTACCAATTTTTGTGGGGGCGCACGTTTCTTCCTCAAAATCTTTTTCTCGAGGCTAGGGGCCTCTTCATTTTGGGGATTCTGCGTCGGTTTCTGCATCCATAAAGATGACACTCTAGGGTCATAGCTGGACCTAGAGGCTGTCTCAATTGCCCTTTGTCCCCATTCATCTAAAGAATCCTCTTCAGAACTCAGATTGTGCCGAAAAGTCTGGAAATTATAAAAAGTTATAGCCATAGTTCATTATTTTTAAACACTATATATAATTATCAGATTTTATCAAAACAAAAGAGTTTAGAAAAACGACATAAATGGACCAACGATCGGCTAACTGGGTTGTTACACAACCCCAATTTAACGCCAGTTTAATTTAACAAGATACGCGCTAACGCGCTACAGGATCGCTGCCTTTGGCAGCGGCAGGATGGGTTGTGCAACAACTCCTCGGCTAACGAAAATTCATTGAATTCTGGCAGATAAAGGGTGTACAGCATCAGAAGTTCAGTCGCTGAATAGCCTTCCATCTGAGATTTACCAATCTGAATTAAATAGTTATCAAAGATTGCGGATCTTAAATCTCGGTGCACCTGTTTTTTGTGGGATTGCTCTTTTCGCCAGTGGAGATCTGATGAGCGCGATTTGTGTGATTTTCCTAGGGCTGGCAAGTTTCCCAATTGGTGAAAAGTTCTTTAAAGACAATACTTTTCGAATATATCAATTTCCAGCTGAAAACCATCAAAGAAATCCAGCAACTGCCACACGCCCCTTCTGTTCTGATGATTTCCCACCATTTTATCGATGAAGCGAAAGAGAAGCTGAAGGTTCATCAGGAAATCGAGCTGTAATAGAGTCATGTTGCAAATATTGGTTACATAAATATTTTAATTTGTATCATTTAATGAAAAGATAAGGTATAATGTGTCGAAACAAAACGCATATTAGGAAAAATGTCTTTTAAAAATCTAGGCCTTCACAGTGAAATCGTTCAAGCCATCGAAGAAAAAGGCTACACAGAAGCTACTCCCATCCAAATCAAAGCGATCCCTCTTGTTATTAAGAGACACGATATTTTAGCCAGTGCGCAGACTGGTACTGGAAAAACTGCTGGTTTTACCCTGCCCCTCTTGCAAGTGTTGATGGATACCAGAAAAAATGGAGATAAGCATGCCACACGAGCCCTTATCCTAACCCCTACGCGCGAGCTTGCCGCCCAAGTTGGCGACAGTGTTAAAACTTATGGAAAGTACCTTCCTTTTAAGACTCAGGTGGTTTTTGGTGGTGTCAATATCAATGAACAGATCCGGAAGCTGAGAAGTGGAGCCGACATACTCATCGCAACGCCTGGAAGGCTTTTAGACCTCGTATCACAGCATGCCGTAGATCTTTCCCAAGTAGAGATTTTAGTCCTCGATGAAGCGGATCGGATGTTGGATATGGGCTTTATCCATGACATTAAGAAAGTCCTTCGATTATTGCCTGCACAGCGACAAAATTTACTTTTTTCAGCCACTTTCAACGAAGAAATCAAGAAGCTCGCAAGCGGCATCTTAAAAAATGCTCAGACAATCGAAGTCGCCAGACAAAATGCGCCCACAGAGCTTGTAACGCATATTGTTTATCCCGTCGACAACAAGCGCAAAAAAGAGCTTCTCTCATTTTTAATCACTACAAATAAATGGGAACAGGTTTTGATCTTTACCCGCACAAAACATGGGGCCAACAGGTTAGCCAAGCAACTCACGACTGATGGGATTATCTCTGAGGCCATCCACGGCAATAAAAGCCAATCTGCGCGGACAAAGGCGCTGGCCGATTTTAAAAAAGGGGTACTTAGAGTGCTCGTTGCGACCGATATTGCCTCCCGTGGCCTCGATATCGACCAGTTGAATCACGTAGTAAATTTTGAACTCCCCAACGTCCCAGAAGATTATATCCACCGCATTGGCCGTGCCGGTCGCGCAGGCAACGAAGGGTGGGCCTACTCACTCGTTTGCGTCGATGAAAATGGTCTTCTGGCTGACATTGAAAAGCTCCTCAAGCAGAAGATTGTAAAAAAACTTGAGCCAGGCTTTGATGTCGATCCAAATATCGCCGCTGAGCCCATCCAAAATGGGAAGAAGACCCATTCTCACTCCCCCCGCAGATATGACTCTCGCCCCAAGAGATCGACTAAGCCGAAATTCGACCCTAGATCCAAAGCTAGATAACCTGCTACTATCTCGCTGTGTTTATTGCTCTTTTGGTTTTTCTAGTGGCTCATATCTCTGGTCACTCTGAAGTGAATGTGATTTTTAAATCACCGAGTGAACTTCAAAATGCTCTAAAGCCTTTGAGGGTGGAGGAGCTTTTCCAGCGCATCGCAAAATCAGATAAGATTCGGCTTAAATTTTGCTACGATGAGAGGTTGACATCGTCAAATGTAACCTCTATGCGCCATAGAAGCCTAGGTAACCTGTTACAGCATGAGCTGCTGAGGAGAGAGCTCCTCACAGTTTACTATCCCGAAACTCCGCGGGTGCCCCACCATTTAACGATCGCTTTTAACCGACGGGAGTTCAAAGGGATTACGGAGTTGAGCGAAGAGGAAAATAGAGAGCTCTTCGCGACCATCAAAAAAATGGCTGAAATATATCAGACGCTTGCAATTCACGGCTTTGTAATTGCTCAGTATGAATCGCCTCAGACAGGTCATAGGGATCGTTGTGTGGTGGAGATCATTCCCCATCTTCCTGGATTTCACGAGATTAAGAATTTAGTCGATAAGATGGAAAGCTATCGGTATGTGCTGTTTAGAAGCGCTAATCTGACAGCAGCTGAGTATCTCATCACAGACGAAGAAATTGAAAGTCATCGTTCATTTTGGCAGAAGGCATTTCAAGAGAATTCAAGCCCGATCCCGACAAGCGCCACCCAAATTTCTTTCCCCTATCTACGGAAAGAATCTCATCAAATCGAAGCAGATGCTCTCCTCTTTCGTCAGGTATTCGATTTTCTTGAAGATAAGGGGGGCAAGATTATCGACGCCCCGCCGTGCAACCCAGTAATGCCCACCGCCCTTCCAGAGAGGCCGACAACAGTCAAAGTAGAGCGCTGTTTCTTCTGTGACTCAGCTATCTTGGAGCGTCAACTCGTTTTCGAGTATGACGATGTCCAACTCTTGTACAATATCCGTAAAGATGCGCGGGTGGGTTCCTCCTTTCTCATCCTGCCAAGAAGGCATACTGAAAAAGTCTATGGGCTGACTGCGAGTGAAATTGACCAGATCTATGAAGTCAGAAAAGCTCTCGTCGAGCTGCTCAAGGAGAGCCACCCTGGCTGCGAGGTCATCGTCTACACGCAAGATAATCCTGCAGTGGGTCAAACAGTCTTTCATGCCCACGAGCAAGTGGTCGTTGTTGACCCTCAAACCTTCCCTCTAACTTGGAACCTGATGCAGCTTTATCCTTCTGGCACCGTTTCCAACGAAGAGATGGCTGATGTTTGCAAGACTTTTGGTCAAAAACTGAGTGACAAATTCGCTCAGCACTCCCAAGAAAAAGCAATTTAACGATCGGCACACCATTTGCTTTCCTTCTGTTATGGTGGGAAAGCTTTTCTTATTAATTAGAATATTGGTCCGATTTGCGATCATTCTGCTACCTCTCTTCGCTGCTTTACGTAAGAGTGGCATCTTAAAAGGTTTACGAAAAAAGAGAAGCTCTCTCAAATTTGAAGAGGCCTTAAGCAAACTCAAAGCAGACAAACGGGCCAAAGCGATTTCCCGAAAAAATGGTGATTTTCAACTGAAAAAAGAAGTGGTAGACGGCGAAGTGAAAATTGTGAAAACAGCCAAAGAGTCTGACATACCACTCAAGAGCTATCAGCTCTCCGAAGAGGATCTCCAAGCCCAAGATTGGGAGATTCTTACAAAATGAGAGCTGCTATCTATCCAGGAACCTTTGATCCACCTACTTTGGGCCATCTGAATATTATTCAAAGAGGCTCGAAACAGTTCGACCGCCTGATTATCGCCATCGGTAAGAACCCAGCCAAATCTCCCCTCTTTTCTGTCGAAGAAAGAGTTGCCTTTTTGAAAGAGATCACCAAAGAGATTCCCCAGATCGAAATTTGCCCTTTCGATGGGCTTCTAGTCGATTTTGCCAAGTCAAAGAAGATCGACACAATCTTGCGCGCTATCCGCACCATATTTGATTTTGAAAATGAAACACTCCAAGCCCAAATCAATCACAAACTGGGCAATCTTGAGACCCTCTACCTTGTTGTCGATGAGAAATACCGGCTGATCAGCTCCCAACTCGTCCGCGAAATCGCTGCCGGCGGCAAACGGCTCTCCGACTTCGTCCCCCCTGCCATCGAAGCCGAAGTTTTTAAACGTCTCTCCCAATGAAATCCTACTGTAAATTCTTTAGGCTTGCCCCATATTTATTATCTCTTTAAGATCCTCGACCAATAAAGCGAACCCTTGAACTAAAGGATTAAATTTATGGCTATTAGACCTGTTCCACCCGCTGATATTTTTTGCGTCAATCTGGTTAAGGAAATATTCACACGAAAGAGTCGATGTTTGAGCAAATGGCTCGTGTCTGCTCATGTGAAGGAATTAACCGGCAGATTTGCCAAAGTAGATGGTAAGTTTCAGATGGGTAAAGTCACCATCAAATTCACTTCAGGTCACACATTTACTGGTAATCTTGGACAAGATAAGAGAATAGGTAGAATAGCCAAAGGCTCTTGTTCTTTGACCTATCCTTCAGGGATGCGTTTTGAAGGAAACTTTGAGAATGGGTATCCAAGCGGCAAAGGAAAATTGAGCTTTCCCAATGGCATGAACTATTTTGGATCCTGGCATGCGTTGGAGAAGAGATTTGTTATGAAGACAACCTACCACGAATATACTTCATACATTTTTGAGGATGGCGGTAAAGGACGCTCAACCGGTTGTTATGTTGTTGAGCTTAATATCCTTGGAGAATTTGACCCATCTGGTAGACTTCTAGGAGAGGCCACCATTCAAACCCAAACTGGGGTTGGGCTAAGAGGCTACTTTAGTCAAGATACCCTAATCGGAACTTTCACCTATTCCGAAAATGCAATCTATAACAAATTTGAAGGCACGATGCGCTCTGCTTTTCATGACTCTAAATCTCTTTATGGATGTGACTTTTGGGAGAATAGCTTGGTTCAAGGTGTGGTCACTTTTCGTCATGGCTGGTATGGCCTTTCTGATGAAGCTGTTTATGAAGGAGGATTCGACGGACAATTTCCTCATGGTGTAGGCAAAGCGATTTCAGATGGTATTGCCTATCGAGTCCTCTATGACCATGGCAATTTAATTCAGCAAACCCGAGAAAATCCACCTCCACCGCCCCCTCTACCGCAAATAAATCAAGAAAAAGAGAACCAAGCCAAAGAGCTTAAAAGTGCTCAAGATGCCAAAATTGAAGCCGAGAAAAAAGTGAAAGAGTTGCAAGAGCAGCTTGCAAAAGCACCTGCGCAGCCTCCTGCTGCTGTAAAACGTCCGTTGCCTGCCGCAACAAAATCCCCAGCTGTCACGCGCACTGCAAGTGCTCAACGGCTGGGAGAGACGATCACCTTGCCAGATGGAAGCAGCTACACAGGTCTCACCAAAGAGGGTAAACCGCATGGTAAAGGAGTCCAAATCTTTACTGGACATACCCAGTTTAAGAAGTTTGATGGTGAATTTAGTGAAGGCCAGTTTGTCAATGGGACGATCACATTTATAGATGGCAGTAGCTATGTCGGTGATGTAAATAATCCTAAAGGGAAAGGCATCCTGAACACCATTGAAGGTGAAAGCATTAACGGTAATTTTGAAGACGGCCAGTTTAAAGAACAAAAATAAAGCTTACAAAGGGAAAATTTATGCCAGTTTGTTGTATCTCTGAAAGTTCGACTCCCGAAGTTGTTTATCAAAGATCAGAAATTGCAGCAACGATCCTCAAAGTCATTGCTGCCGCTGCTATCGCTCTCACTGCTGCTTCAGTTATACTTTATTTTACCGGTTTCGAGATCTCCACCGTAGCCTATGTGGCCTCTGCTGGATTTCTGGTTTTTGTGATCCAAACAGTAGGATCTTTCCTTCTCTATCGCCAACAAACCCAACAACCAAGCGGCTCTACGGAACCTACAAGAGCTCTAGATGGACAAGTCGCAGAGCTGCAGCAGCAGCTCCAAGCGAAGATCGGAGAAAAAACGGCTGCCGAAACTGCCCAGCAGAAGTCTGCAGCACGTGTAACACAACTGGAAACAGAGCTCGCTACCGCTAAGCGGGAGAACAGCGCATCAGGTACAAAGGCAAATGATCTTGAAGGTCAACTCACCCGGCTGCAGCAGCAAAAAGCGGCATCAGAAAGTGATCTGCAGAAGCAGCTTAAAGCGAAGGGCGATGAAAAAACGGCTGCCGAAACTGCCCAGCAGAAGTCTGCAGCACGTGTAACACAACTGGAAACAGAGCTCGCTACTGCCAATCGTGAGAAAGACGCATCAGGCACAAAGGCAAAAGATCTTGAAAGTCAACTCAACCAGCTGCGACAGCAGATATCTGCGTCGGGAAGTGATCTGCAGAAGCAGCTCCAAGCGAAGATCGGAGAAAAAACGGCTGCCGAAACTGCCCAGCAGCAGTCGGCGGCGCGTGTAAAAGAGCTAGAAAAAGAGCTCGCTACAGCCAATCGTGAGAAAGACGCATCTGGCACAAAGGCAAATGATCTTGAAGGTCAACTCGCCCAGCTGCGAACGCAAAAAGCGGCATCAGAAAGTGACCTGCAGAAGCAGCTCAAAACGAAAGGCGATGAAAAAGCTGCTGCTGAGACTGCCCAGCAGCACTCTGCAGCGCGCGTAAAAGAGCTGGAAAAAGAGCTCGCTACAGCCAATCGTGAGAAAGACGCATCTGGCACAAAGGCAAAAGATCTTGAAAGTCAACTCACCCGGCTGCAGCAGCAAAAAGCTGCATCAGAAAGTGATCTGCAGAGGCAGCTTAAAGCGAAGGGCGATGAAAAAACGGCTGCTGAAACTGCCCAGCAGCAGTCGGTGGCGCGTGTAAAAGAGCTGGAAAAAGAGCTCGCTACAGCCAATCGTGAGAAAGACGCATCTGGCACAAAGGCAAATGATCTTGAAAGTCAACTCACCCGGCTGCAGCAGCAAAAAGCTGCATCAGAAAGTGATCTGCAGAGGCAGCTCAAAACAAAAGGCGATGAAAAAGCTGCTGCTGAGACTGCGCAGCAGCAGTCTGCAGCACGTGTAACACAACTGGAAACAGAGCTCGCTACCGCTAAGCGGGAGAAAGACGATCAACTCACCCGGCTGCAGCAGCAGCTCAAAGCAAAAGGCGATGAAAAAACAGCGGCTGAGGCTGCGCAGCAGCACTCTGCAGCGCGTGTAAAGCAACTGGAAGAAGAGCTCGCTACCGCTAAGCGGGAGAATAGCGCATTAGGTACAAAGGCAAAAGGCCTTGAAGATCATCTCGGCCAGCTGAGGACGCAGATGGCTGCCTCGGGAAATGATCTGCAACGGCAGCTCCAAGCGAAGAGCGATGAAAAAGCTGCTGCTGAGGCTGCGCAGCAGCAGTCTGCAGCGCGAGTATCACAGCTGGAAGCAGAGCTCGCTACTGCTAAGCGGGAGAAAGAAGAGCAACTCACCCAGCTGCAGCAGCAAAAAGCAGCGTCAGAAAGAGGCCTGCAGCAGCAGCTCAAAGCAAAAGGCGAAGAAAAGGCAGCTGCTGAGGCTGCGCAGCAGCAGTCTGCAGCGCGTGTAACACAACTGGAAGAAGAGCTCGCTATCGCTAAGCGAGAGAAAGAAGAGCAACTCACCCAGCTGCAGCAGCAAAAAGCAACGTCAGAAAGAGGCCTGCAGCAGCAGCTCAAAGCAAAAGGCGAAGAAAAAGCAGCTCTCGAGACACAGCAGCAGCAGTCGGCGGCACGTGTAAAGCAACTGGAAGAAGAGCTCGCTACCGCTAAGCGGGAGAATGGTGAGTCGGGCGCGAAGGTAAAAAGCCTTGAAGATCAACTCACTCAGCTGCGACAGCAGATGGTTGCGTCAGGAGGTGACTTAGAACGGCAACTCCATGCGAAGCGCGACGAAATAGTGGCTCGCGAGGCGAAGCAAAAGCAGTCTGATGCGCGTGTGACGCAACTTGAACAGGTCCTTGTTCAAATTAGACGAGAGAGAGATGAATTGCAAAGCCAGATGGAACAACAAAATGAAGAATATACCTTCAAAGTGAAATCCTACGATGAGTTGCTTAAGACTGATGAAAATCAGTCTGCAGAAGAGGTGATGAATGACCTAGAGGTTTTAAGGGATCTTTTGGAGTCCAGCGATGAATTTAAAACCGATATTCTTCTTGATAAAGAGAATGTTCTCTTCCTATTGCCTGGGCCCGATCAGTCTGCCGACGAATTGCCCACTATACTGGATAACATCACTACAGTTGTCGATGCCTTTGGTAAAAAATGGGATCTCCTCGTGAAAAAGCAGATGGTGGAGAATCTCTCATTAGAAAAACTAAAAGAGCTGCGTATTTCTCTTAATACAGCAAAGACATGGCTTTTAAATATTAATGGAAAAGATAATTTCTTTGGTGCGGTTATTCAGAAAATTTCAGAGAAGATGGGAGCGCTGACTAAGGTTATCAAACCTATTGAAGCAAAATTAGCTCCGGTTTCTCCCGCTAAGCTACCACCTCAAAGCCCAGCTCCATTATCTTCACCTAGTCTCCTACAACCTGCTCAAGGCGGCCCACCGCCTGCTCCACCAGCCCCATCGGGCGTTGGCGGCCCACCTCCACCACCTCTCCCAAAAATGGGTGGACCGACACCTCCTCCTGCTCCTCCACTGCCAGGCGGAGCCCCTTCTGGCGGAAACAAATTAGAAAGCCTATTAGCAGCTAAAAGTGCTGAACTGGCGACATTGGAAGCTAATTTATCTCAACTAGAGGAGGAACAAAAAAGGATTTCAGAGAATCTGGCCAAGTCTAAGGATTTGCTGGATTTCATTTTTCGACAGAAAAAACAAAATGAATATGAGGTTGAATATCAAAGGCAGCTGAGCATATTAACCTTGTTAGAAACAACCCTGGCCGCATTGAAAGAAGGTAGACCAGTGCAATTTCGCGAGAAGGAGTATGCTACTCCTGAAGAGAAGGAGCTTTTATTGAAAGCAATCGAAGCGCGTCTGCCTGAAGTGCGTAAGGATGTAGCCACCTATTGGAATGAGTTTATACGTGCCAATCAAGCGACAAAGGAAGAGTTCAAAAGATCCTTCAGTAAAGAGCATCCAGGGCAAGAATTTACTTCATCTCTGGCTCGAGTTGACCAGTGGCAAGCGGACAATAAAACTTTCTTAGAAAAGATTAAGGGACTCAAAAAAGCAATAGAGCCCTTAAAACTGAGTGTCGAGAAATTACAAATCAGTGTGCAGAACCGAAAAAATCCTCAGCAGAAAACAGAAACAAAAGTGACAAAGGCAGCCTCTACAGGAGGAGATGTCATGCAAGCTCTGCGCGAACTGGGCGGCTCAGAAACTCGAATCAGACGGGATCTCGATGATCTGCTGGGTAATCTTGGAAAACCAAACAAAGAGAGCACTGCCCCCAAAGCTGCGCCTAAAGAAGATGCTGTTACAAGCGCTTTGAAGCAGGTAGTAGCTGGGAGGAGGAAGGCACAAGAAGAGGAGAAAGATGAAAAGAAAGAGTGGGATATTTAAGGGGCTGGCTAGCTCTCTATGATTTTCATCTTTTTGCTGATGATGGGATACCAGGTAAGCGCGGGCAATTCTTCGGGTAGGATGGAGTAGATATTGCACGTTCTTTCACTAGTGTAGCCATTGTCGATCATCTGAGGAGTGGGGGCTGTGAAGTAGTTGCGGATCTCTCCCTCTTTGGTAAAGCCGCATTTTTCGATGACGCGTCGACTGGGAGTGTTGAGCTTATTGCAGCCAATTTCTAGGCGATCAGAGTGAAGAGAGTCGATAGCGAAGATTGTGAGTAGCTGGCTCGCTAGTGTTGCGAGGCCTTTATTGGCGTGGGGAAGCACCGTCCAGTAGCCGATAGCAAGCGAGTTTTTGTTCATTGTCTTGGCCGATTGCAGGCTGGCGCACATGAGTAACGCCTCAGAGGTCCGATCACGCATGACAAAGTGGTATTCGTCGTCAGGAAGAGTGCCGATTCTCTCTCGCTGCTTTTCTACTGAGAGAGCTTGATGAGCCCAATCCATGAATCTTTTGAGATGAGGCAGACTTTGTATCACAGCCGCATGAATTTGTTCTGCATCACTGACCTTGAGTAAATGCAATTCAATATCAGCAGAATCATCTTGATAGCTAATTTTCATAAGTTGCAATGTAAGAGAGTGGAGGTAATATAATCTAGATCTATGTTGACGAAGCGGATGACGATCCCTCTGAGGGGCATTTTTCGATTAGATTTGACCGTTTGGGTTTTGAAAAGACGGCCAAGAAATCGGACCGATTTCTGGGATGGAGAGCGCTATATCCGCGTGCTGAATGTGGAGGGTCAGCCAGTCAAGGTGGAGGTGATGCAGAAGAGAGTGGATCGCCTCAGCGTGCGTTTCAAATACCGAAAGGAGTTACCCTCTTTAAGAGCTGAAGTTAAAAGAGCCCTCACGAAGATGCTTGGGCTTGAAATCGATCTCGAGCCTTTTTATCGACAGGCAGCAGAGAATACAAATTTTTTTCCCATCGTCAAAAGATTTCAGGGGGCGAAGCCGACGCGCTACCCGACTCTCTTCGAAGCTGTCAGTAATGCGGTCTGTTGCCAGCAGATCTCTCTGGAATCGGGACTGACAGCGCTGAATAAGCTACTCGAGACCTATGGAAAACCTTTCCATGACAATGAGATGACCTTCTATGCCTTTCCAGAAGCGAAAAGGATCAAGCGATGCACGGTAGAAGAGCTGATGGGATTGGGCTTGAGCCGGCACAAGAGTGAGGCGTTGATCCGCATGGCTACCTGGCTGACGAAAGACCATGAAGCGACCACTCAGTTAGAACAGTTATCCGATGAAGAGGCTCTAGCTTTTCTTTCACAGCTCAAGGGGCTAGGTAGATGGTCAGCCGAGTATATCCTCTTGAGGGGGCTGGGCCGATTAGAAGTTTTGCCTGGCGATGATGTCGGCATCCGGAAGATGGTACGACAACTCTGGAAGCTGAGATCGCCACCCGATTATTCAAAAATCAAAGCGATCGAGAAAAAATGGGCTCCCTTTGGAGGGCTGATCTATTTTCATCTTTTGCTTCATAAAATTTATGCTGCTGCCTCAGCAGAGGATGGCTCAGAGCAACATTGATGGATCGGCTTGGCAAGAAAGACAATCGGGATCAGTGCAAGAAACATCCAAGCGGCGAGCCAGGCCAAGTCATTTGTAGAGAGCATGAAGGCTTGCTGTTCAGTCTGCTGGTCGAGAACGCGGTTGATAACATCTGGTGTGAAGGGAATGTTGCTGCTGAATCGTCCCATCTGTTCATAAAATTGGGTCGTCACTGCACGAAAGGCAGTCGACGATTCGGTTAATCTAGCGTGATGGAAGATTTCCAAGCGGGTCCAGAGCTCGATAGAGAGTGAGGTGCCAAAGCCGCTGCCCACCAAGATCCTGATAAAGTTGAAGAGACCGGCGGCACTCGCATATCTTTCTTGAGGAATATCGGCCAATGAGAGATCGACCAGGGGGAGAAAGAAGAGGGCAACGCCACACCCTTGAAGCAATCGCGCCCACATGATGGTCCAAATATCGATCTCCGTGGTAAACAACGACTGATAAAAGAAACTGATAGCAAATAGGAAAAAGCTGATAGCAATGAGTATGCGAAGGTCAAACCTGCGCATATATTTGCCAACGAAGGGCGCTAACAAGAAGGGCACTAGCCCTACAGGCGCCACGGCAATCCCGGCCATATAAGGGGTATAATTTTGCTCGGTCTGTAGCCACAAAGGAAGTATCACTGCGCTTGTGAAGTAGAGGAGAAAGCCGACGGTGATACAGATTGTCCCTATGGTAAAATTGCGGTTTTTAAAGAATGAAAAATCGACGATACGGTACTTTTGAAAGATATTCCAGATCACAAAATAGGCCAAAGAGATCGCTGAAACGATGGCTAAAGTGATAATGACATTGGATTCAAACCAGTCGAGATCTTTTCCTTTATCGAGCAAAATCTGTAAGCAAGCGACCCCAATCGCTAAAAAAAAGAGCCCGGTCCAATCGATTGGATATTTGTGAATTTCGCTCTCTTTATCTTTAAGGAGATACCAGGTTATGGCTGCAGAGAATAGACCTATCGGCACGTTGATATAAAAAATCCAGGGCCAGGAGTAGTTGTAGGTGAGATAGCCACCGATGATAGGACCTAAAATCGGAGCCACAATCACGATCATTCCCCAAAAACCGAGCGCCACTCCCCGCTTTTCCGGCGGATTGCTCAGCAGCATCAGACTCTGCGATAAAGGAATTAAAGATCCGGCAACCGCTCCTTGCGCCACGCGAAAAATGATAAGCATAGTCAGACTTGTCGAAAGCCCGCACAGAAACGAAGTAAAGGCGAAAAGAATAACTGACCAGACAAAGAGTCGCACGCGTCCAAAATAGTCGGAGAGCCATCCTGTCAGGGGCAGCACAATGGCATTGCTCGCAGCAAAGGAGGTGATAACCCAAGTGCCCTGATCGGCACTGACGCTCAAGTTGCCTGCAATATAGGGGACAGCCACATTGGCGATGGAGGTATCGAGCACCTGGATAAAAGTGCCAAGACCTACTCCTACGTTGAGCATTAAGAGTCTCCCCCCTCTTTCGAATTCGGGCTGAGAACTCATGGAGAGGGCTCCTTAGAGCGCATATTGGACCAGATGATCTCATTCATCACCATCTCCACACCGGCAAGATCGAGATCGAAAACATTTGTTCTCCCCACAGGTGTTAAGGAAGCGTGTAGCGCCAGCATCGGTAGATCGAGATTACTGATATCAACAGTAACATTAGCGGAAATTCCTAAGCGGACCGGATAGCACTCGATCTTTTTTGGATCTAAGCTGATACGCACTGGAAGCCTCTGGACAATCTTGATCCAGTTTCCTGTAGCATTCTGAGGAGGAATGATGGAAAAGACACTCCCCGATCCTGAAGCAATCCCGATCACCTTTCCTTCAAATTTGACACCAGATCCATAGAGATCAAATGTCACAGTGGCCGGCTGACCGATCCGCATATGGTTGAGCTGTGTCTCTTTAAAATTGGCATCGACCCAGACATAGTCTGTAGGGATGATAGCCATCATGTTTGTGGTGGAGGAAACCCTTTGACCCACATCGACTGTTCTTTGAGCGACATAGCCGCGTGCGGGAGCATAAATAGCGCAGTGTTTTAAATTGAAGTAGGCATTGCGGATATTGCCTTTCTGCTGCTGAATCAGCGGATGCTCTTCAGGTGGGGTATTGCCTGCAGCCGCTTTGGCGGTATTCCATTGAGAGGTCGCATAGTTGAGCTCCTTTTCTGCTCGCAAATAGGCATCTTGCGCATGGATAAAATCCTCTTTTGAAACAGCTCTGGAATCGACGAGTCGCAAACGGTTCTCATAATCGAATTTTGTCTGAGCAAGCGTAATTTTACGGCTCTCCTTTTGGGCATCGGTTGCAGACACATTACTATAGAGCTGCCTTACCTGGAGGACAACAGAAGCCAATGTAGCGAGCTCACGCTTATAGCCAATGGCAAAATCTGTTTCATCGAGCTGGACAAGCAGCTGTCCCTCCTCGACAAGATCGGTATCATCGGTATAAAAGGCGACAACAGAGCCTGAGACCACTGGATTGATGTTAATCATATTTCCATTGGCATAGGCATCGTCCGTCGAAACATGAAATCTTAAGTAGAAAATCCAGAGGAGTAAAAAGATTAATCCAGCGAGAAGAAGTCCTATCGTGAACCAGAAAATGATACGGTTTCGTTTTTTATTTTTTTGAATCGGCTGACCCTTCTCTTCAGGCTTTACAGACGTCATAACCACCCCCTAGGGCTTTGATCAAGGATATAATGGCTTGTAGTGAATTTCCGAGGGCCATGACCTCTTGTTCGCGCGCATTCAAGAAGTTGGCTTCGTTGTTTAAATAATCCAATCCAGAATCTAAATTGTTCTCCACACGCAAGGAAGAGAGTTTTACAATCTCTGCTTGATCTCCCAAAATCGCCTCTGTCTCCCCCAGTTGCAGCTCGCTATTTTTGAGGATAGCCAAAGCTGCAAGAACCTCTTCCACAGCCTGGAGCACGAGCTCATTGTAGTGAAAAATGGCCAAATCATAATTGACCTGGCTCCCATGCAGATTGGCAAGCAATAGTCCCCCATCGAAGAGGGGCAGGCTGATCGCAGGGCCCACATTGTAGTAAGCGCTTTCCCATCTGAACAACTCTCGGAAGTGAATCGTCTGAAAGCCGAATAGTCCTGAAAGATTCAAATCGGGGTAGAAGCCTGCGTGAGCCACAGCAATTTCCCTCCCCGCAGAGCGAATCAACCAGAGCTGCGCCATGATATCGGGCCGATGGGCGAGCAAGTTGAGAGGAAGCGAGCAAGGCAAAGGAATTTGCGGCAAAGGCTGCTCAGCAATAGGTATGGGGAAGATCGTTTCTTGAAAGCTACCAGCGAGTAGGGCCTTCAGCTGCACCTCGTAAACAGCGATCTCTCCCTCAATCTGGAGTAAATTTTGCCTGGCTACCTCGACGTTGCTTTCTGCCGTTAACACGCTCAGAGAGTTCTCTAAATTATCCTCAAGCCGCTTCCGCATCAGGGCGAGGTATTCTTCACGATTGGCAACCACTCTCTGGGCAAGCTCTCGAAGCTGATAATCGATCTGAAGAAGATAGTAGGTTTTCGCGACACTGATCCCGAGCTGTAGCCGCGCAAAAGCCGCATCGGCGCGGTTAGCCTGCACCTCTCCAATTGCCGCGCGAAGCCGATTGCGTCTTTTATCCCAAAGATCGAAGTCATATCTCAGATTAACCTGAGTTTCATAGAGCTTGAAATAGACGGGGATGGGAATTTTAGGCGAATTGGGAATAGAGACTTGGCCAAAAGGAACGACTCCCGTTTTACTCAGTTTTTGAACCGAACCATCAGCCGACCACCAGATATTAGGCAAAAGATCGGCGCCCACTCTCTCCGCATTGGCGACGGCCAGTAAAATATTCGCTTGTGCCACATGGAGAGTCGGATTTCTGACAAACGCTGTCTCAATAAATTGGGAGAGCTGCTCATCCTGAAAAAGGCGCCACCACTCATCTGGAAGCCACTCCTGACTCTCAACCAACAGCATCGACCCATTTTCCTGCCTTGCCTCTTCCAAAGCAGCTGACGGAACCGCCATTGGCAAAGCCCGCTCCGCCAAGTGGCAACCACTCACAGCCACAGCCACCAGAAACAGACAGACCCAATGAGAAACTTTACTGCTCCTGTTTGCCACAGCCATAAACATTCCTTTAACCTAAAAAAATTAAAAGAAGTAGCAAAAATGAACCAAAAAAACGATTTACATTTTCATATGATTGGGGCTATATTTTCGGCAAAAAATTTTTCAAAAGGAGCTTGGTGTATGGGAAGGTCGTTGTGGTTAGGGATGTTATTGGGAGCCATTGTCCTCTTTATCTGGATGGGTATCTCGTGGATGGCGCTGCCATGGCATTGCTCAACCTTAAAGAAATTCAGTGATGAAAATTCGGTAGCCGCTATTTTTAGAGCCAATGCGCCTGAGAGCGGGATCTATGTGCTGCCTAATATGTGTGGTGAAGATCGCAATAGTGAGGCACACAAGCAAGCGGCGGAAAAAGGGCCTATTGTCTTTTCAGCTGTCCGTAGTCATGGCTACAACTTCATGTCGCCCAAACCCTATATCATCGCCTTCATCATCTTTTTAATCAGCTCACTCTTTGTCACATGGCTGCTCTTGCAGCGCAAGGAGACGACCTACTGGAGACGGGTCGCGTTTGTGACCGCATTCGGCATCGCCTGCGGTGTGCTTGCCTTTATGAACTGGAACTGGTGGGGATTTAATTTCTCTTATGTCTTTGTTGAGTTTATCGATAGCATCATTGGCTGGTTCCTTGCGGGTCTCGTGATTGCAGCTGTGGCTAGGCCACGCTCAGCTTAATGAGGCTTCTCATAAACATAGATCGATGATTTCCAAAAATCATTGAGTGCGATTGTTTTGAGCGGTATCCACGAGGGTAGAGTGAAGGTGTTGGTGATGACGATTGTTCCCGGCCTCAGCTGCTGAGCAAACTGGGTTTCTAATTTTTTCATGGCACCTGGATAGAGGTAGCAGACGATCAGATCGGCATCAGCAAGGGAGATTTTATAAAAATTCTTTCTATGAAGCTTTACGTGGTGGTGGCCGAGGCAGAGAATCGAGGAATAGAGCCAAGGGAGCCAGGAGAGCTCATATCCATGAACTCGACATCCTGGCCTCGCTCTGGCTAAAGAAAAAACTAGACCACCCCATCCCGATCCTAAGTCATAAATAGAGTTGATATTAGATGGCAAAGCCTCGATGATCGCTCGTTTGGCTACCCGAGAGCTAGGCATCGGAGAAATCCCAGTATATAAAGAAAAAGCTACAATTGATATACTGGAGATAATTAGGAAAACTAAGAGAATAGTATGCATATCATATTAGCGATCATTGTCAACGTAATTGCCGTTTTAGTAACGACATTTATTTTACCTGGCATCCATCTTCATAGTTATTGGACAGCTCTTTGGGTGGCCCTCGTCCTCGGGATAGTCAATGCCATCCTGCGGCCGATTATCTTCATCTTGACCCTTCCGATCAACATTCTGACCCTCGGCCTCTTTTCCTTTGTGATTATGGGGCTTCTTGTCTATCTTGTCAGTGCGATTGTACCGGGATTCAAGGTCGATAATTTTGGCTGGGCGATCCTCTTTGCCTTGATTGTAGCCATCATCAACTGGCTCCTCTGGAAAATCATAAAACCCAAAAAAGTATAAGCTTTACGCTTAAAAAAACATGACCTTTACACTTACTGAGGAGCAGCCCCTCCTCGCTGCTCTCCAGATCGCTTTCCCAGAAAGTTCGCGCCGCTCACTCCAACAATGGATGAAAGAGGGGCGGATCTGGGTCGATGGTGCGCCTCAATCCAAGGGCAATGCACACCTCCTTGCGGGACAAACGATCACACTCCAAAGAAAAGAGAACTCGCGTACAGCCTGGGGAATTCCGATCCTCTACGAAGATCGCTGGATCGTAGTGATCGAAAAACCTGCTGGACTCCTCTCCGTCCCAGCTGAGAAAGAGGCGCCCAACGCCTTCCACATCCTCAAAGCGAAGTTAAAAAGTACCCTCTTCCCGGTTCATCGGCTCGATCAAGAAACTTCCGGTGTTCTCCTCTTTACACGCTCCAAGCTAGCAGAGGAACATTTCAGTGCTCTCTTCGAACAGCACGATCTTCAGCGTGAATATCAGGCTATTGTCGATGGCCATCTCCCCGAAAAGCAGGGCACTTGGGAGTGTAACTTGCGTGAAAAAGAGAACTTTGATGTCGAAGTGGTGCCCGAAGAGCTCGGAAGAAAAGCGATCACCCATTACGAGGTCATCCGCTATTCAAAGAGACTTACCTATTTACGTCTTCAGCTCGAAACAGGACGCAAACACCAGATCCGCGTCCAAGCAGCCCACCAAGGCTATCCCATTTTAGGCGATAAGCGCTACGGCTCGCTCAGCAATCCCTATAAGCGACTCTGCCTACATGCCTACCTTCTCGCCCTCACCCACCCCTTCACCGGCAAACAAATGCACTTCACCTCCCTGCCTAAGCAAGGCCAACCCGCCAACTTCCCATTTTCCTTACTCATATGACATCCAAGATTGGTTCTACCTCTATTAGCCCTGTTTACCAAAGACCTTTTTCTTCCTATGAAGAAGCAGAAAAAGTGTTTTAGATAGCCTCTGGACTTTTTGCAAATCCGATTGTCGATTTATTTACGCAAGCTCTTGCTGATGCCCTCTGTTTAGAGACCCTCACACATGGGACCTCCTGGGAAAATTATGCCGCTATTCGTACTCGTGGCATTAAACCCGATGAAAAAAAGGGGGGATTTTGTAAAGGATTTAACGCTGCAGAAGAAGAAAAGCTGGAACTCTATCGAAGAAATTCTATGGGTTACTTTTTTGTTATGCAGGACAGCAATTTCGGAAAAGATTTAGAAGGAAATTATTTTCATATCTTTAAAAGATTCGATGTAGAGGGAGTGAAGCTTGTAGGTATGGGAGTGAAAACCAAATCTCCCCCTTCTTGCTCGGACAAAATCAAACAGCTGCTTTTTCTCCATTTTGTCAGCCGCTTCTATGCCCAGAATGCAGGTGCAGCTGCCTGGAGCTCTCCAGAGAGAGGCACTCTAGCTTCGATAAAAAGAGAGTGTGGAATCATTATCAATACGCTTGCTCCAACAGTCAAAATACGTTTCCTTCCTGAAGAAATTAGCACTCAGTTTGAAGACGATCCTCTCATGTTGGGGAGCGCTCTGCGAACCAAAAAACCGATTAGCACTGATCATCTCGGGCTTAGAGGAATTTTTATTCAAGGAGCGCGAGGCAATCTAAGAGAACGCATCAGCCAGAATGTGAGCAAATCTCTCTATGGCCTAATCCGCCTTATCAGCCTCCCCTTAATCACAGCATTTGGCATTTACTATCTCACCCAAGCCACTTCTCAAGAACGGCAAGCCAACCAGCTTCAATTTATGTAACTACTGTTCAATATATATTGAACAGATGGAAATAGTGAACAGTTGAAAAGTTAGCGGGACCCATTGCCCAGGCAATAGGCTAAGAGGTATGCAAAGGGGCGTGCCCCTTTGCCGCGGTGAGAGGGGGTTTAGGGGGAGAGAGGGGCGCCCCGTTCGCAGGCAAGAGTGGCAAAGCGTTACAACGACAACGTGTAATTAGACAAAGTTTCACTACCTGAGGGTTTAACCAGCACCAGAAAATGCGGGGCCTCGCGTAGCGAGTAGCCTCTCTCCCCCAGTATCGCGTAAGCCGAGGCAACGCCGAGGCGGAAGCGATGTGGTCTTTAGTTATCGACTTAACCTTCATCTAAAACAAGGTAAGGAGATCGGCTAACACCGACAAGATAAGCAGGATAATCTTGCCCATCCTGCCAGCGTAAGCTGATCTTCTTATCCTGTTTTGGCCCCCGTTGAGACACTCTTTCGCTACGAGGCTGTGAAAAAATCGATCAATTAGGCCCGTCGCTGAGACACTCGGCTGCTGGAGCAGCCTCGGTCACAGGCGCGGGGGAAAGGCGCCGAAGGTCGCTCGCGGCCCTCAATGGGCCGCTGCTACTCCCAACGGCGCCAATGGCCGAGCGGCTATCCTCAACAACCCTATTCAGGAATCTTCTCTTCCATGTGCAAAACCTCGCCTGAGAAGCCCCTGAAGGACTCAGATAGAAATAAGATGGTCAGCGTTAGATGATCTTCTGCCGAGTGACCACAAAGTACGTTTTGTTGGGGATTTTGTAGGACAACTCATATCTTGGTACTGTTTTAGGTAACATAAAGTCAGCAGAAGGCAAAGCAGGTCGGGATCTTATTGTACAGATGATTGGCCAAAAGGAGTGGCTCGCAATTTGCGCCGTTGGGAGTGGCAGCGGCCCATTGAGGGCCGCGAGCGACCTTCGGCGCCTTTCCCCTTTGTTAGCTGGCGATGAGCCAGCTGACGGGGAGTTTTTCGAAGAGGTCGGCGAGTTTGAGGGTGTGGCGGCGGGTTTTGACCTTGTTGCCGGTGAAGAGGTCGGTGAGGATGGGATGGTTCCAGTCTGAGGGAAGGATGAGCTCAGTATTGCCCCAGGCGTGCTGGCCGAGGGGGAGATCCCACTCTGCAGCGGCGAGCTGAGTATAGAAGCGGGCAGCGACGATGATCACCCATTGATCTTCTAGTCGTCTCATGAAGGCGACGACATTCTCTTTGCGGGCGCCACGGGCTGAGAGAGGAAGATAATCTCCTTCGAGAAAGAGTGGTTTATGAGCGATTCTGTAGTGAAAGGCCTTGGTGGTTAGGGCCATTTTAACTTTAGAAAGTTCGTGACGCGCGAAGAGCTCCTCGATAGGGCGATTGCGGATCGAGCGTAGTTCCTTGCGATAGAAGTCAAAATCGACAGGTTGGCGATTATCGGGATCGACGAGACGGTAATTGAGCCGTTCATTGCCCTGATAAACTTCAGCGACACCTGGAGAGCCGCACTTCAGAACAAACTGCGAAAGACTATTCCAGGCGCCATAACGATCGATTAATGCCAGAAATTCGGTGAAGAGTTTTCGGAAACGATTGTTTTTGCCCGGCGCCAGAATGGCCAGAAAAAAATCATGCACAGCTTGTTCGTAGGAAGCGTTAGGTGCGCGCCAGCTCGTCTCCTGCTTAGCCTCTCGGAGGGACTTGAGAATGATCTGCCAGATCCGCTCACAGACTGCCTGAAAGTGATCTTTTCTGATCGCTACTCTTGGCCAAACCCCGAGCAGCGTTTGATAGATGAAGTATTCGGTATTCTCGGAAGGTCCCTCTTTTTTATATTTTTGGTTCACTATAGACCACTTTTTCACCTCGAGAGCCCATTTTTCTGGAAATTCACTCAGCACGTTCAGGCGCATACGGACATCTTCGCTTCGCTTCGTATCATGGGTAGAGCTTGCTAAAAAACCGAAAGGCCAGGATTCCCTCTTTTCCCGATTGTAGGCATGAAACTCCCCTAGAGAGATGCCAAAATGGCGAGGATCACCTCCGACTTCATTGAGGCTGAGAAAACGGTTGTAGATATAGCATACGGTATCTTCTAAGCTCTTTGCCATGATAGGCCCAGTCAATTGCTGAAAACGGAGAATAAACTGCCGGTAGAGCGCCTCTTCACCATCATGACGCCACTTGAGCTTCACCAGAAGCACTTTTTCCAAAAAATCAAAGATCGAGGGATCGAGATGGGCGGCTTTTACCCGCGCTTTTCCGATGGCAATTTGAATATAGTGAGCATCTCGTTTATTCGGTTTCCCTTGCGGACCCAGATAGGAGCGATAAACGGGGAAGCAGGAGATCACTTCAGCGATCGCTTCCGTCAAATCGTGCCGCGTGAAATCACGATATTCAGGAATCGTTTCAGAAAGGTGATCCAGTCTTAATCCAAGTGAGTCCACATCACTGGCCATCTCATCTGTGGCAAAGTACTTCTTAGCAGCGTAGAGCAGCTCTTCAAAGCCAGCCATCGGACCGACAAAGCTCTTGTAGATCTCTGTGAGAGCCTCCTCATTCTGTTTAACAATAAAGATCCCATTTAAAATGTTCAGAAATTCGTAGCCGACTGTTCCTTCCACTTCCCACTCATCGGGCAGGCGCTCCTTTCTTTCGAGAATTTTTTCTGCCACTGTATAGAGAGTGAATCGCTCTCGCAAACGGTGAAAGTATTGGATCGGATCATAAAGTCCATCTGGGTGATCGATCCTCACTCCCTGAATCACCCCTCTCTCAATTAACTGAAAAAGAAGCTCGTGGTGTGCCTCCAAAACATACTCTTCTTCGATTTTGATCGAGACCAGTTCTGACAAGTTGAAAAAACGGCGATAGTTGATCTCATGGCCTGCCACGCGCCAATAAGAGAGTCGATAAAATTGCCCCTCTAGCAGCTTGTCCAATAGATCGACCGAGTGGTTGACATGGTTCTGTTTTGCATTGAAGAGCGTCACCAAACGGGCAATATGACTCCTCATCTTGGGCGAGCGCTTCATCAATGCGACGAGACGGGAAGAGCCTTCCTCTTTTTTGCTCTTCCTCTCCTGTGATGCGATGGGAAAAGCGCGATAAAAATCGATCAATTCCAGATAGGCTTTGAGATCGGGATCATCGTCTGCATGAGTGTGCTTCAAGCTCTCCAACTCTGTTTCGAGGATAATCGCATAGGTATGGGGGGCTATAGGTAAAGGAGAGTCTGCATACTGGAGATGGAATTGTCCCTCCTGAAAGGAGAAGTGGATTTCGCCTTTAGCGAGCGCCTTCCCGTAAGGTGCTCCCAGAATGGGGAGTAAAACCTTATCTTGGAGCTGGCGCTTCTCAGGGCTCCAATTGATATCGAAAAAGTTCGCATAGAGTGAATAGTGGCCATTTTCGAGTAAGTCTTGCCACCAGCCATTTTGTCCCCCTTTGATTCCCATATGGTTGGGGACCACATCGATGATATGCATCATGTGCAGTTCTTTCAATTTGCGATAAAAGAGATCAAATTCTTCGGGTCGGCCGATTTTAAGATTGAACTGATTTGGATTGGTGATGTCATAGCCATGTAAAGAATAGGATTGAAAATAGGGAGAGCAGTAGACAGCTTCTATTCCTAGTGCTTTCAGATAGGGAAGAATTTTAATCGCTTTTGCAATGGGAAAGGCCTCATTCAACTGAAGGCGATAGACAGTCGCAGGCACTGCAAGATCAGCTAATTTTAAAGCCTTCATAGAGAGATAACTCATGGTTTAATAGGTTGTAGGCTAGTCTAAAGTGGGGATCTTCTGCATTCCCGAGAGTTTCCACGCAGAGCTCGATCAAAAAGAGTCCAATCAACAGATCGCTCTCTTGGGGAATCTTGGGCATGAAGGAAAGCTGACTATTGAGTTTCAAATAGGCTGCCAAAAAGGCATTCCCAACCCAAATTGACCAGCCCAAAGCCCATTTCTCGGAGAGCGCATAATCTTTCACCAATCCTTGCGCATGGAGCTTCTCCACCGCATCGAAACCGGCTTCTGCTATGGAATAGAGCATGGCTGAGAGGTCACGGATCGCAGCTCTCTTATACTTTCTTTCAGCTTGTGAGAGAGAGACCTTTCCTCCAAAATGGGTCACGATGAAGGTCTTTCCTTCGTAGATCATATTTTCAAGAATATAATTTCCATGATTCCGGATCCGTTGGCAGGTCAAGCTATAACGAGGCATGATCTCAATACATTTGAGAAAGCGATCCCAGAACTTCTGCACCTCTTCCCGACTTTTCACTTTTTTGAGCTGACCTACAGCTTCATGCCCTTTGACGCGCATCGTCTGATAAAGGGAGCGCTGATAAAAAATTGTGTGTGGGATCGGGGAAAAATCGCCTCTACTCTTCTCAGACACTAAAGCTTGATGGAGCAGTGCCGTCGTTTCACCTAAAAGTGCCGCTACTTCGTTTTGTGCATCTAAAAGGACGAGCAATTCGTGTGGGATCGGATGCTGGACCAGCTCTCCCCAACTCTTTTTCGGAATAATAAGACTCTCATCGAGAGCAGCCGGCAATGTCTCCATTTTCTGCAGAAAACGCCTGGCAGCTTCCACAAATATCCCCTTAGCATTCTCCTCAACATGGTCAATTCGTTTTTCTGCAAGAGCCAGATAGAGCTTCTGGACTCCTCCATAGATGCAGTAACCTGTAAGAGGGATGAAGGATTTAAACTGAGTCCTCTCCGCCAGGAATTGGCGAATCTCGACATCTGGCTCGACCTCCTCTTGTAGGTAGGTTCTGATGAGGCTCCCCTCCAGAGGTTTTAACTGAACCCCTCTCACCTCACCTTCTCGATGCTTTACCCTTTTTTCCTCTGCTATCGCTCGCATCAAAATGGTGTTTAGAAGAGCACTTTCTCTCAAATGATAGAGGTTCCACATGCCTGCCACGGTATGGATGAAACTGATGCGATTCTCCTCCCCTAGCTTTTCCTCTTTCGTCGTTAAAAGGAAGAGGGGAAAATAGTTGACAACCCCAGTTGTCATTGGCACTTGCATGATCGCTAGATAGATGAGATTTTTTTTATCGAGTAACACCAGATCGGCGAGGTTGACTTTCAATTTATCAATTTTAGGAGCTCGAAAGAGAGGCTCTCTTCGCAAAAGATAATTGCGCAGAGCCACTTCTAAAACAGGCCTCAGTTGCATTTGAAAGAGAGAATCGATTTTTCCTTTTAATTCGATTGTTGCTGGCTTAGAAGGGGCGATTTGGCTTTTTTCTTTTTCGAGACAAAACCAGTAATAACCATAAGCTCCCAAAGTAAGAAAGTAGGGCAATTCACCAATCGAGGGAAAGCGTTCGCTTGAAAAAATCTCGACCAAACTATAACCAGCATATTCTCTTAAATCGAGCTCCACATATTGAGGAAAGCGCGAAAGGTTGGCGACAATCATGATCAGCTCTTCGCCATAGCTTCTAAAAAAGACAAGGACTTTGCGGTTATCGATCGATAAAAAACGTGTCGACCCATACCCCAGAGCTTTAAATCGCTTTCGCAACGCGATCAGCTGTTTCGTCCACCAGAGAAGTGATTCAGGATTTTTTAGCTGCGCTTCCACATTGACTGTTTCATAATGATATTCGGGATCAAGAATCGGCGGCAAGTAGAGCTGCTGAGGATTAGCTGTCGAGAAGCCTGCATTGCGGTCGCTCGACCACTGCATCGGTGTACGCACCCCATTGCGGTCCCCGAGATAGATATTATCCCCCATCCCAATTTCGTCCCCATAATAGAGTACAGGGGTTCCATTAAGAGAGAAGAGAAGGGTGTTCATCAACTCAATTTTGCGCCGATCATTTTTCAAAAGAGGTGCTAACCTCCGCCGGATTCCTAAATTCAAGCGAGCTTGGGGATCGTGCGCATAGACCCGCCACATGTAATCCCTCTCTTCATCGGTCACCATTTCCAGTGTCAGCTCATCATGGTTGCGCAAGAAAAGGGCCCACTGACAATTCTGAGGAATCTCAGGGGTTTGTTCCATAATTTCGATAATAGGCAGGGCATCTTCGAGGTGAATTGCCATGAAAAGGCGGGGCATCAAAGGAAAGTGAAAGGCCATATGGCATTCATTCCCCTCTCCAAAGTACTTTGCAGCATCTTCTGGCCATTGATTGGCCTCGGCGAGCAGCATACGCTCCTTAAAATGGGTGTCGACATAGCTGCGTAACTTCTGAAGAAAGAGATGAGTTTCAGGGAGATTCTCGCAAGAGGTGCCCTCCCGTTCGTAGAGATAGGGCACAGCATCGAGTCTGAAGCCATCGACTCCCATCTCCAGCCAAAAACTCAGAATGCGCAGAATCTCTTTTTGTACTTTAGGATTCTCAAAATTTACGTCAGGCTGATGGCTATAGAAGCGGTGCCAGTAGTATTTCCCTGCAATGCGGTCCCACGTCCAGTTGGAAGGCTCAAAATCTTGAAAGATGACGCGTGCATTGCGATATTTATCAGGGTTATCACTCCAGACATAGAAATCCCTTTCAGAGGGAGTAGCGTCAGGCTGGCGCGCCCTTTGGAACCAGGGATGCTGATCTGAAGTGTGGTTGATCACAAGCTCCGTGATGACTTTGAGACCTCTCCGGTGCGCCTCTCGCAGAAAGGTTTTAAAGTCTTTCAACGTGCCATAGGCAGGCAAGACATTATGATAATCAGCAATGTCATAGCCATCGTCTTTCAAAGGTGAAGGATAAAAGGGGAGTAGCCAGATCGCTGTCACACCCAAATCTAGAAGGTAGTCGAGCTTTTGAGTGAGTCCCTTAAAATCGCCAATACCATCGCCTGCACTGTCATAAAAACATTTGACATGCAGTTCATAGATAATCGCCTCTTTGTACCACTCTCCCCCCATAAGGTAGATTATAACAAACATTTGATTTTAACAGAGTAAACGTCAATGCTTGTTCTAATGAATTTATTGGAAAGCCAAACTCAAGAGATTCAGAAGCGTTGTGAGCGGGTTTTTGCAGAAGAGCTGGGAGCTACCGATGCCACTCAAACGCAAACTCTTCTGATTAAATGGGAATGCTCTCAACAAGCAGCTGGCACATTTGTCTTTTACCTATTGAGCTTTACAGGTCTCCATCGCAAAGCCAGCCTTTTTCTCGAGGAGATGATTTCCCACTGGCTTCTACCTGAGGCTAATTTGCAGATTATCTCTTTCAAAAGCCTCATATTCAACCTTTCTCGATTTCAACAGCCCATCTCTTACATCGAGATCGTAGTCCCTATTTATGAGACAAAAACTGCTAAACTCATTCAACTTCAACTGCCTGCGTTTTCCGAAGAGATTAAAAAAGGGACCTCTTCAGTGGAAATTGCTCATCAAATTCTAGAGACAAAGCGCTTTTCGCTGTCGATTGTGACAGCCCATGAAGATTCTCAGAGCGCTCTCAACCTGAGTTTTGGGTTGTCTTCCTCAGATTCAGAGGAGTTTACGCAGCAAACCTTGGGTTTTTCGTCCGAAGCAAATGGCCAGGGGCCCTTTGCGAGGACGAAAAGCACAAGGGGTGCAAGTAAACTCCCTGAAGCTGAGGGAGAAAAACCCAAAACTCAGGTCCATGAGGAGTTGAGCAAATCACCCTCCTTCTCTCTCTTCCTCCCACGCACTGAAGATGAGCTCTTACGTGGCATGATCTCCTTAAGTGGAGAGCTGAAGCAGCCGGGTGACCCTCCCCAAGTGCTTATCTCGTTCCAGCAGCAGCTTCCTGCTACCCTTAAATTTCAGCTGATTTTATTGAGGGCGCTCAAAGCAGAGAATGAGCCTCCTCCCCTCACCGAATTCATTCATAAGCTCCCTAGTCACATGCGCTTCATTCCTGAAAAGAGAGCCATTATGGGAAATCTCCAAGGGAAATTTCTCAAAGAAATGAACCTTTTTACTCTTCAACTCGACAGCAGACTCTTTATGAGGGGTAACCACTCCATCGACCTGCTCAAAGCGCGTCAAACCCTCTGTCGTGCTCTTGAAAAAATGGTAGGCCCCTTTAAAGACCATAGCGGAACGTTTTTTCATCAAGCGGATAATCGCACAGTGGATCAAATAGAAGCCCTCTCTTCCCAGAGCCTTAGGCTGCATTTACCGAGAGCAACTCACACTCTCGATCCCAGGGTCGGAGGTTACCGTGTCTCAGGTGTCGTTATCAGGATGCTCTTTGAAGGACTTTGTCGTGTTAACCCAGAGGGGCAGATTGAACCAGCTTTAGCTCAAACGATCACCCTTTCTCCCGATCAGAAAGAGCTCCTCATCACTCTGAAAGAGAGCTACTGGTCGAATGGCTCTCCCTTGACAGCCCACGATTTCGCCTATGCCTGGAAGCAGATCCTCGATCCCAAAATTTATTTTCCCTACTGTTTTTTGTTCTTTTGCATCAAGAATGCGGAAGCTGCGAAGAGAGGAGAGATCTCACTCAGCGAGGTGGGCATCAATGTAAAGGATGATTTGACCCTTGCCATCACCCTCGCCTATCCTACACCCTACTTTTTGGAACTCCTAGCTAACTGGATCTTCTCTCCCCTCTGCCGCGAGCTCGAACAGAAACATCCTGGCTGGGCTTACCACAGCGGGTCTACCCATATCAGCAATGGACCCTTTAAACTCGAACTTTGGAAGATGAATGACGAGCTCCATTTGGTGAAAAATCCCCTTTATTGGGATGCCCATGAGGTAAAAATAGACTTTATCAAGATCTCAATCATCGATGATGAGGAAAAAGCGATCGAGGAATATCTGAAAGGCAATTTAGATTGGGTGGGAGACCCTCTCCATAAAATTCCTCCAAAGGCGATTCAACTCCTCAAAGAAAAAAACGAACTCATTACCGACACCTCCTATTACGGCCTCTTTCTCCTGCAAATGAATCTGCATAAAACCCCCTTTCAGAATGCCAATATTCGCAAGGCGCTTGCCTATGGCACCTCTCGCAAGAAGCTGCTCGAGACACTTCACAGTCAAGAAGATCTCCCCGCATTTGGATTCACTGCGAAAGAACAACCCTTTCCAAGGGCATTTGTCGATGGGGATCAAGAGCGGGCGATTGTTTTATTTGAAAGAGGGCTCAGAGAGCTAGGGATGAGCCGAAAAGAGCTTCCCCCACTGATCTTCTCGCATAGCGATCTCGAAGAGCATAGGGTGATCACTTATGCGCTCGCAGAACAGTGGAGCTCTCTTTTTGGATTCGAGGTGAAGTATAAAAAGTATCTCTGGAATGGCTATTTCGAGTCGTTATTTCAAGAGGAGCATATGATCGGCGGTCTTGTCTGGTACCGTCGTTTTGACGATCCTCTCTACTTCTACGAATTCTTTATCTCGCGGCCCTATGCTCTCACATTATCACAGTGGAAAGATGAGGCCTACGTAGAGTGGATCAATGCTGCTAAACGAGCGACAGGGCCAGGTGAGAAGGTGCACTCTCTTTTCCAAGCAGAGCAGCTCCTTCTCGATGCCATGCCTGCAATCCCTCTCTTCTATCAACATTTCCGCTATGTCAAAAACCCCCATCTCGATCGCATGATCCTCTCTAATTGCCAGCAGATCGATTTTCGAAGAGCCTGCTTTAACAAGGAAGGAAGATGAAAACTATCTTAGTATTTGCCTTTCTTGCCTGTGTTTTTAGTTGCAACCATCAAAAACAAAAAATTGAACCCCCTCCTACACCATCTTCCCCACAAATTATCCGTGTCTGCAACCCTGGCGATCTCGCCTCACTCCATCCCCACACGGGGATCGATCTCAACTGTCGCCTCTTCCAAAAAGCGCTCTTTGAAGGGCTCACCCGCTTAGATCTCTCAGGAAAGCCAGTTTTAGCAGGGGCTGCAGCCCTAGAAATTTCTCCCTCTCAAATAGTTTACACCTTTACTTTGCGTCCGATGAAATGGACCAATAGTGAGAAAGTGACTGCTCACCATTTTGAAAAAGCGTGGAAAAGTGCCCTCACACCTAACTCCGACTGCCTAAGAAGCGACCTCTTTTACCTCATCAAAGGGGCTAAACGAGCAAAAATGGGAGAGATTTCCTTAAGAGAGGTGGGAATCTATGCACAGGATGATCAAACTCTCATCGTGGAACTGGAACATCCCGCACCCTACTTTCTTGAGCTCCTCGCTCATCCCCTCTTTTCTCCTCTTTATGATGAGGAGCCCAGCCCACACGTTTTTAATGGACCTTTTTTTGTCGCTAGGTGGGATCTTGGCAAGAGCCTCCTCCTCCAGAAAAATTATAGCTACTGGGACTCCTCCCAAGTCCATTTAGATAAAATCGAAGTCGCCATGGTGGCCGATGCCAACACAGCCCTGATGCTCTATCAAAAAGGGGAAATCGATTGGGCAGGACATCCCTTTACACTTCTTCCAGATGATGCGCTTCCTCGACTCAAAGCTAGCCAGGAATTCCACTCTGAACCTATTGACGGGGTCTACTGGCTCTGTTTGAATACAGAAAAAGCACCCCTATCCTCTGCAAAAATTCGCAAAGCCCTTTCGCTCGCACTTGACCGGGAAGCTCTCGCACATCATCTCCTGTGTGGAGAGACGCCTTGTGAGAGTATCTTGCCTACAGGAATGGCCCTTTTAGGAAACTGGGAGCCCTCCGATCACTCTCTCCACTTGGCCCAAAGCCTTTTTGAAGAAGGTCTCGAGGAATTGCATTTAAGAAAAGAGGATTTTCCCACACTCGAAATCAGCCACAGCGACATGCCCTGGCATAAAAAGCTGTCAGAAGCCATTCAAGAAAGCTGGCACAAGAGTTTTCAGATCGATGTCACACTCCACAACTCCGACTGGAACCACTTCTTTGCCAGCTTAGGCGAAAGACGTTTCCAGATCGGTGGCTGCATCTGGTATTCGGTCTACCACGACCCCATCTACAACTTAGAATTTTTCAAAGAGAAAAAACATCGCTACAATGCTCCCCAATGGGAAAACATCCATTTTCAAAAGCTCCTCCAGCTTGCAGAGGGGGAAAGAGATCTCTCCCAACGCCTAGAACATTTGAAAGAAGCGGAGCAGTTGCTGCTTGACGAGATGCCGATCATTCCCTTATTCGTCTATCATGCGAAGTACCTCAAATCCCCCCACCTCCATGGCCTTGAGGTACTCCCCGCAGGTTATGTCGATTTTAAGTATGCACGGATCGAATGATATTTGAAGATAGAGTCGATGCGGGGCGCAGGTTAGCGCATGAGCTGAAGGAGTATGCTCACAAGCCCGACACCCTCGTGATTGCCCTGCCAAGGGGAGGAGTTGTGGTCGGCTATGAGGTCGCCTCTGCTCTCGACCTTCCTCTCGATATCTTATCTCCGCGGAAGATCGGCGCACCCATCAATCCCGAGCTCGCCATCGGCGCCATCACGGAAACTGGAGAGGGTATTCTCTCTGAAGAACTCATCGCGGAACTCGACATCCCTCCAGAATATATCCAAAGAGCGATTGCAAGAGAGAAAGAAGAGGCGCGCCGTCGCCTCCACACCTACCGCCAGGGCAGGCCGCCACGCAATCTCCAAGACAAAGTTGTCCTTCTGGTCGATGATGGCCTAGCCACAGGCGCTACCATGAGAGCTGCCATCCGCACCTGCCGTGCAGAAAATGCAGCCACCCTTATCATGGCTATCCCCGTCGCTCCTCCCGATACCCTTGATCGGCTGAAAAAGGAGGTCGACAAGACGATCTGCTTAGCAGCACCCGCCTCATTCTTTGCTGTGGGTCAATTCTATAAGTATTTTGATCAGACGAGTGACAGAGAGGTGATCGAGCTTCTGGAAAAACAGTTTGCCATACACCCTTAAGCTTATTTCTGCTTAGCCCACCAACGCTTCTTGCCGCCGCCGCTTTCTGTCACATCGTGTGTTAAATTTTGAAGTTGCAAAAATAGATCCACCATCTCATTGGGCTTCACCTTATGAGTTAACTGCCCATCTTCTCTAAAGAAAATCAGTGATTGAGGACCAAAACCAACATCAACTTCATGTAGGATCATATAGTCTTCAGGGTTTTGCAATTTCTGCTCCACACCTATGGCTTCTCGAAGCTCCTGAACCACTTTTCTCTCTTTGGCATTGACACCCGTTACTCTGCTTAAAATATCCCAATTGTCGTTCTCTTTGAAATAGACGCATTTGATTTTCTCCCCAACCTTCACAAGCAGCACACAAGTCTTTTTTCCCTCAATCTCCTCTTCACAGGGCCAAAATTCCCCATTTGCTTTGAGTTCTGATTCTATCTTCGCTTTGCCTATCCAATCGTTTAGCTTCTCTTTCACTACTGGGTCAGGTTTGCTGTACTCGGTCTCCTGGACCTTCGCTTTGCCTATCCAATCGTTTAGCTTCTCTTTCACTACTGGGTCAGGTTTGCTGTACTCGGTCTCCTGGACTTTTTTCTTCAACATCCGATAGACATAGAAGCCGCCATCCAGAAGTAAGAGAGTTCCGGCCAGAGCCGTTCCGGTATAGAGCCATTTGATGGTGACCATATCGGCGAGGCTTTTCAAGTTGGAGAGGTAACCATGCTCCGCGAGCAGCAGTATCACCCCAGAAGCAACAGCCAGCGCTGTCAGAGCTCCCACTGGCCAAGAGGCTATCTCCAGCCCCTTCCATAATCTAGGATGACTATTTTGATTAAATGTAATTAACGAATTAGACATAGTGATATTATAAACTTTTTTTGTTTATTTTTTATAAAGATATAATATCTTCGTCAATTAATTTGTCGTTCACGATGCAGAGGAGCTCTCCGCTTCCGACAGAGAGGGTAAAGCTCTCTCCTAGGGCCACATTGGAGATGCCGACGAAATTTTTGTCCAAAGTGTCGAAGGCTCCTCCCAATTCCCATTTCAATCCCTCGCTCTTGATCCCTTTCGCTGGGCCGTGGAAGGGAATGAGTGAAATGGTTTGGCCCCTCTTGCTAGCGAAAGTGAGCTTTCCTAAGTTGGGTTGAATATTGTAGATCGTTTCTTGTTTGGAAGAGAGTTTGACCTCTCGGGGATGCAATGATTGGTGCGCCAAATAGCTCAAGGTCTGGATGAGGGGCTGTTCGAGCAGAAATGATGTCGACATAGCGGTACAAGGCAGATCGACAGGTGGTGAGAGTGTGCGCTGATCCAGGATGACTAGCACTTCTCCCGTGCCAATTCGAAAAGACCATTTTTCAGGAAGGGATGTAACAAACACTCTCCCTTTCTCTAGGAGTGGAAGAGTTACGTTTCCAGATAGTTGAGCTGCTGATCCATTTAAGGGATATAGAGCGAGAGTTTTGTAACTCGTATGGCTGATCTCCACTTCGCCATGGGAGGCATCGAGGGCGAAAAGAAGCTGTTTTTCAGACTCCAAAAATAGCTTCGTGGGATGGCGGAAAAGCAAAAATAAATTGCTTAAAGTATGGTCGAGACGTCCTCCCAAACCAGCCCAAATGACGATCTGGGCCTGTGTCGAAATCTCTTTAGATTTCTCGATAGCAGCTTCTAGATCGGAACAATTCTTCGCCCGAGAAAGTGAGATGAGATCGCAGTTTTGCCTTAATTCTTCCAAAATAGCAGGATCTACAGAGTCGAAATCTCCGACGATCCATTGGGGGTAAATATGGAGTCTTTTACAGTAGTTTAAACCCCCATCGACTCCGATGATCGCCTGACAACTTTGGATGCGCTCTACCAACCCAGGGTAGAATTCCAGCTCTCCATTACAAACAATACCGATAGAGTGCCCTAAACCAGTAGGGGGGATTGATAGAGACTCCCCTAAACCAGTAGGGGGGATTGATGACGATGCCATCTGCTACGCTTTTTGATAGGGAGAAGGTGTGGGTGTGGTTGGCTCCTTCTGGAGGGAGAAGCCTTGCTTCGCCAATTCTTTATTGAAGTAATAACCTGTAAAAGCCTGAATGAAAAGATCGAAGTCTGAATTAACCCCCGGCTGTTTGGGAAGAACTATCCTTGATCTGCCATCATATTGAGATTGCAAATGGGCGGGAATTTCGATACCCCGCTCTGCGACAGCCTTCAGTGTCGAATGGTGAAAATCGATGGTTTTCTTTTGAGTATCCCATTGGACAACGACCTCTCTATTGCTATCGATGATTCGACCGATCATATCCCTCCACCTTCAAATTGCAATTTTATAAAACCTTTCGATTCTATTCAATTCCATAAAATTGATTGTAGAGCTCTCGTAGAGTCATGGTTTCAGTTTTTGATAAGAGTTCTTTTAATTTGGAAATGTTATTTCCCAACTCTCTCTTTGCTAAATCATCTAAGACAATATTATTTTGACCACACTCTTCTTCAATTTTGGTCACATCAAATTGGTGAATGTAGGCCCTCGCTTCTTGCGTTAGGGGCTGATCCATAATTGGCTCGCGGTACCAAAGGGGGAGGAAATGATCCAGTTTGACACTTTGGCAATGTGTTTCTCCCGAGGTACGCAGTGTGAGCGCATGGTCAATAGGAATGATCTGGTACTTCAAGTCGTTTTTTAGAAGCAGAAAATTCCCAGGGTTCCGATCACGGTTAGCCATCACCATATCGAAAATAGTTACTTGTTGCAGGCTAAGTAAACTCACTTCATCATCCTTAATTTTTTGCATCACATCTGCTGTCAAACCTGTAGAGGCCGATACATAGTCATGCAAAGAAAAGATCCCTTCTTCGGTGAGAAGGAGTTGGACTCTAGGGACATTAATTGACATTCCCAATAGGAAGGCAAGTTTCTCTCTTTGACCTTCGATAAGATAGGGGTTTTCAAACCCCTCAAAAGAGTGAAGGATAAATGTTGAGTGCACTTTCTCCCGCTGATCAGCCAACGGTTTTTCTTGAAGTTTTTTGTAGAGCGTTTCTTGGTAGAATTTCTCTTCAAATAACTCAGGTCGAGGGGCAATTTTTTTCAAAACATAGGTAGGCTGGTTGTCGATTAAAATAATGACCGCCCCAGTTGATCCTTCAACGAGTGATTTTTTTTGGACCTTTGCACCTGGATGCATCGTATCAAAATGAGAGTCGATCGTTTTTTCATCTTTATCATACTTAATTACATAAGTAGATTTTTTCTCCTGCTCGATGAGATTTAACGTTTTTCTGATAGTGGATTCGTTCAAGGGATTGCCCGCATCATGGATGCTAGGAGTTGTAGGAGTCGTGTCTATCGAAAGGTCGAATACCCTTCTCCTCTGTGGTTGAGGAGCCCCTCCTCCAGGAATACCAGCTGCCATACAATTAAATAATCTTATTTATTTTTATAATAATAAATAAAATGATTAGTTAGTAATAAAACCAATCTATATTAAAGATATTCAGTAAACCAGAGGGAGGCCATGCGGCTGACCTCTTCGAGGGTGCCCGCTTCTTCGAAAAGGTGGGTAGCTCCGGGGATGATTTCGAGCTTTTTCTTGCAGTTGAGAAGGTCAAAGGCTTGTTGATTGAGCTCGATGACGCCAAAGTCATTGCCGCCGACTATGAGGAGAGTGGGCGATTGGACAAGGGAGAGAGCTTGTCCTGCAAGGTCGGGGCGGCCTCCTCGGGAGACGACGGCGCGGACCTTTTGACCGCCGAGTTCAGCTGCTGCAGCAAGTGCTGCGGAAGCTCCCGTGCTGGCACCGAAGTAGCCGACAGTGAGGGAGCGGATCTCTTCAGCTGAGAGTGCCCATTCAGTGGTGCTGATCAGCCTCTCCGTAAGCAGAGGGATATTGAAGCGCAGCTCCCGCGTGAGACTATCGAGCGCCTCTTCCTCTTCTGTGAGAAGATCGAGAAGGAGGGTGGCCACTCTCGCCTCATTGAGAAAGCGGGCAACCTGTTGATTGCGAGGGCTGAATCGTGAGCTTCCACTGCCATGCGCAAAAAGGACAATGCCTTTTGCATCGGGGGGACGGTTGAGATTCCCCACAAGTTTCTGCGCTCCGATGGGAATTTTAACCTCTTTCTCAAGGCTCGCTCTTTTCACTACCATTTTTTTATTGCCTAGCTAATATTCAAATTGATGACCGATATCAGACGCCTCTTTTTCGGCTTAGAGATCGAAGCTCCATGGCCAGAACAACTTCCACAAGGAAGACTCATCGATCCTGAGCACCGCCATCTCACCTTTTCTTTTCTAGGAAATACCGATTATACCCAAATGGAGCAAGCCCTTTTATTATTCCCTGAACCTAAAACCAAACTCGGTTATGCCGCACTTTTCGATCACTCTCTTTTTCTCCCCCCTCGCTCGCCTCGTTGTGTCAGCTGGCATGTGCACTGGTTGAATCGCGGCGAATCACTCACTTTGTACCAAAAGCAGCTCACGCAATGGCTCAAAGAGAGAGGATTCTCTCCCGACAGCAAACATAGCTTCACCCCCCACGTCACTCTCTGCAGGTCCACCTTTAACCTTCACGCATGGAGAAAAGAGTCCTCCCCTCTCCCCCTTATGGCCTCTGCCATTCACCTCTATGAGAGCAAGGGACATTCGCGCTATGAATCACTCTGGAGCTATCGTTTTGTTCCCCCCTTCAAAGAGATCGAGCATATGGCAGATATGGCCTTCCTCGTTCGTGGAGAAGATCATAGCCAGCTCTTCTTTCATGCCGCTATCGCTCTCGCTTTTCACTTTCCTCCCCTCACCCGTTTTATCCCTCTACAAGGGAGGTGGAACCATTTGGAAGAGGTGATTGTCTCCCTCAATCAATTGATCGCAGAGGTCGATGGAGAAATAGGCTGCCCTTTCAAAGCAGTCAGCTTTCATAGCCAGATAGAGAAAAGAGAAAGCTGGATGGAATGGGAGATGATCGTCGATGTCTGAGCGACTTAAAAAGATAGCTCCTTGTACCTATCTCCTTCCCCAAACAGGTGAGATGCGGGTACCCGGTCTCGTGATCGCTTCAGAAGCCCTCCTTTCCGAAGCAGATATTGAAAAGCCGCTGGAGCAGGTGCGCAATGTCGCCCACTTGCCGGGAATCGTCGGCTACAGTGTGGCGATGCCCGACATCCACTGGGGTTATGGCTTTCCCATTGGCGGTGTGGCTGCGATGGATGCGGAAACAGGCGTCATCAGTCCAGGCGGCGTCGGATATGACATCAATTGTGGCGTCCGTTTGGCGGTGGCACCCCTCGTTTATCGAGATATTCCTCCGAAGCAACTGGAGCGGCTTCTCACCGAAATCTTCCAGCTGGTTCCTTCGGGTGTGGGCCATGGCCATCGTGGAAGCGGCGTTTCAGACGCTGACTATCACAAATTGTTGCAGCAGGGAGCACGCTGGTCCATAGAACAGGGGTATGGTTTCGCCCAGGATCTCGATCATATGGAGAGCCATGGCTGCATCGCTGATGCCGATCCGCACGCTGTCTCAGAGAGAGCCAAAGAGCGTGGTCGCAAACAGATCGGCTCGATCGGATCGGGAAACCATTTTGTCGAAGTGGGTGAAGTCGGACAGCTCTTCCTTCCTGAAATCGCCTCTGCATGGGGTTTGCATGAAGGACAACTCTATATCCTGATCCATTCCGGCTCTCGCGGCTTTGGCCATCAAGTCTGCCAAGATACCCTCAACAGCTTTGTCAAAAAGGGGTTTGCTAAAGGGCTCCCCGACCCACAACTGGTCTCAGCACCCATCCGCAGCCCTGAAGGAAGGCACTACTTTGCCGCCATGGCGGCCGCAGCCAACTACGCCTTCAATAACCGCCAACAGATCTTGCATGGGGTCCGCAACGCCTTCCGCACCATTTTTGAGCTCGATCCCAGCGAAGTGCGCCTGATCTACGATGTCTGCCACAACATCGCCAAATTTGAAACACATCCTGTCGAAGGAGAGAAGCGGCTCCTCTGTGTCCATCGCAAAGGGGCCACACGTGCCTTTGGACCCGGTGCAGACGAATTGACACCTCTTTTCCGCCAAACCGGTCAGCCTGTACTTGTTCCTGGAGATATGGGAAGGGCTTCTCACCTTCTCGTCGGTCAAGGTAATCCCCTCACCTGGTGCAGCTGCTGCCATGGAGCCGGAAGAGCAAAAAGCCGTATCCAATCGATGCGCACCTGGTCCCACCAAGACCCTATCGGCCACATGCGCAAACAAGGCATTCTCGTCAAAGCCAGCTCCAACCGCACCGTGGCAGAAGAGATGCCCGACGCCTACAAAGATGTCGACCTCGTCGTAGAGGCTGTCGAAGAAGCCAACCTAGCTCGCCGCGTCGCCCGCCTCCGCCCCCACATGGTCGTCAAAGGCTAAAAGGGGGAAAGGGGCTACTCGCCCCTCTCCCCCTAAAACCCCCTCTTCCCCGCCAGAGGTGGCAAGCCCCCTCTGGACTCCCCATGGACAGAATCTCACAGGCTACTACCTAAAATAGATGCAGCAATAATTTTGCCTATCTCAATTGGATATGGAATTCCTATTAACCTGAGTTTTGGGTTGATTTCCCTCGCAATCAGAGGAGTTTTTCGAGATGAGCTTGGGTTTTTTTTGCGAAGTTCATAGCCGAAGGCGACAAGGTACCTCGATGCGAGCCGTTGCGTTAAGCTTCGGCGAGCCCCGCCCGGGCCTTCGGCCGAGGCGAAGCCGAGTGACGAAGCCGCGGGCCATTCTTTGAGAAATGCCAAAGTTCAGGGGCAAAAACCCTCGTCAAGCCCTTATTTCTTGCGATGCAAAGTGGAGCGTGGACGCCCGCCTCCGCCCCCACATGGTGTCAAAGGCTAATCACCTCTTTCCACCCCTATCTTTTTCCGGGCGATGCCTATGCTCTTTATCTGGAACTTGTCTCTCTGGCTCTCGTCCTCGGCCCCGCTCATCTCTTGGCCCTCTAGGATTACCAGGAAAAGGGTCATCGTGATTGTAATTGTCCCCGTGATCGGGTGAGTCTTTCTTAGGTCTCATCTCTAATCTAGGAGATATTTGCTTTACAAGTTCAGATAGATCCTTCTCAGTTTTTGAAGGCTTCGCTTCTAATCTTGGTGATGGCTTATCTGATTCCACAGATGGTTCAGAAGGTGCTGACACAGCATCTATAACCGCATACGTCGCCAATCCAGCAATAAGAGGTATAATTACCCCACCAATCCTTTTGGTTATCGGATGATTGACCAAGGGATGATTGACAAACCAACTGATCCATCCAGTTGGCGCAACAGCTTCCTGTATACTGCCACCGAGAACATTGGACACGGATTTGCGATATACTTAATCGCAAAACCAAGGAGATCCAACATGGAAGAAGGTGGTCAAATCAAACGATGGACCGCGGCACGTAAGATTGAAGTTGTCTTACGTCTATTAAAAGGAGAGTCCATCGATAAACTAAGTCGAGAACTCGGTGTAGAGGCTTATTTAATCGAAGAATGGCATTCAAAAGCAATTCAGGGCATGGAAGTGGGATTAAAAATGCGTTCCGAAGACCCTGTTCAACATGAATTAGACCATGCTAAGAAACGCCTGGGAGAGCTCATGATGGAAAACGAGCTCTTGCAGATAAAGGCCAACAAAGCACCGGGTTTTCGTATGGGGAGGTCCAAGAAATGAGCGAGAAGATCTCTCCTTCAACCCATCTTAAATATGGTGTAGAATTAGTTTGTACAGTGTGGAAGTTTCCTCGCTCATCTTTCTATCATAATAGAAAGCGGCCATATAAACCTAAGGGGCTTCGAGGAAAAAAGCCGACCCTCTCAGACAATGATCTATTGGAGGCCATCAAAAAAGACATATCCGAAAGCCACTTTCAAGGAGAAGGACATCGAAAAATACATGCTCGATTAAAACGCTTCAAGAAACTAAATATTGGGCGGAATCGAGTTTTGAAGCTAATGAGAGAGCATAAAATGCTCTCTCCGTATCGCGTTGAACAGGGAAAAGAACGCCTACATGATGGACGCATTACAACAGACCGCCCCAATGAAATGTGGGGTACAGATGCCGCTAAGATTTTCACCCTCGAAGATGGGTGGGTGTGGTTTTTCGGAGTAATTGAACATTGGAATGCTGAATGTCTAGGGTGGCATGTCACAAAGAAAGGAAGTCGATTTGCTGCAATAGAAGCCTTAAATAAGGCTGTTGAGGTTGTTTTTAGCAAAACATCCTCTAATGTGGCTCGTGGGGTCAGTTTACGAGTAGATCATGGCTCTCAATGTCAGAAGGCTTTATTAACCAAACACGGTACTGGGGCATAAGTATAAGCAAGGGCTTTGTGAAGGAGCCTGAAACCAACGGGGTGATAGAAAGGTTTCACAGAACATTTAAGGAGCAGATTGTACACGGTAGGCATTATCATGGCCTAGAAGACTTTAGGAAGGCTGTAGCAGAGTTCATTAAGTCGTACAATGAACACTGGCTTTTAGAAAAGCTAGATTATCACTCCCCTCTGGAAGCCAGGGAGTTATATTCCAAAGAACACCCTTCTGAACAAATTTTATCGGCGTTAGCTGAGGTTGGAGAGGGAGCACGGCTACTTTGTTCTGGCAAGGATATGATAGCAAAAACTGAGAATTTTAGAATAATTTTAAAGCGACGGAAGAAATTTACGCAAATTTGTGTCCAAAGAAATGGTGGCGATACACGCAACAGCTTCCTGATCACTTTTTTCATCTTCTTCGTAAGTAATTTTGATGCTATCATGAGGTCCTGACAAAGACACTCCTACTATTCTGCTCATTTCTACCTCCAATATTTTGTGTTACTGCTTTAGTTCATAGGAAAGGCCATCAATAGCTTTCAATGCACCTTTTGTTACTAATATATTAATCACTGTTCTTGAAAATATTTTAGCGAACCAAGCATTATAAACTTGATTAACAGTCGGACAGCTTTTAGTTTTATTATCTAAATAATCTAAACATTTTTGAACGAGCTCTAATTCACTGATTTTCTGCGCAACCAAGCTCGTTCTCAATGCATTCATTAAGGCTTTTTCATTGATATTGTCTTTAATTGCCTTAATTAAGAGATCTCTATTTAAGGGTTTTCCCTTCCAAATTTGATAAACTACATCCAGACCAATGTTTTGCATTATTATGGACGCCATACTTTGGGCCACCCCTTTGACTGAGGGATAAACATCGGGTAGTTTCGAGGCAGCAAAACTATCGATAGCGACACAGATGTCGTACGTAGTCCTATATGCATATGCGCATAATTGACTAGCATCGCTCATCAACACTTTGAGTGGATCACCTACTCTTAAAACTGCTGCAATTCCTGGGTTTTGGGCTACAATTGCCATAAAAATCGCTCCTTTGTAGTGCGGTTTGAACTCTAGACCCAAGCACCACAAAAGTCAAGATCTCGTTAAGCTCAACCGACCGTTTGCTCGTTGGAACAGGCGGATCCTGCCGGCCGGGGGCAAAAGCGGGGCACTATTTGAGCTTCTGAGTATGTAAGCGCTCCTCTTCCCATCCTGTTTTCACAGGGCTACGGAAAAATGGTTAAAAGCCGAGTTGGCGTTATCGGGAGAATTGGGTAGACCTGGACCCCGCTTAGAATAACCAGTTACGGTCATTTTATCTAAATCGACGGTTTCTATTATTGCAGCATAACTAGCTAGATCATTATCTGCCCAGTCCTGCTGGGCAATCAGCCAGGGTGTTTTGCCTCCTTTATAGCTATTAGGCCTTTCTAAATTGAAAAAGAGTCGGTAGCTCTCAGCTTTTCGGATAAAATCTTCCCTAGATTCAAATTTAGCAATATCAAAAAACTCTGTCTCAATAAGGTTGTGGAGACTTTCCACATCGCCATTTGCATTGCACAGCTTCGGAGGAATGAAGAGATGCTCTCCGCCATGGGCCTGCACAGCTTGGCAAAAGGGAGATTTCTCAAAATGTCTTGTTGTTCCTCCAAATTCCACACCATTATCTGTTTGCACAATGATCTTTTTATCGGGCATTTGTGAGCGTAAGCGTCTTAACACATAATCGATCATCGTTCTCGCATTAAGTTCTGAAAGCTCATCCGAAAAGCCTAGAAAGAGCATACCTGATTTGGTATCTCTCACAGTGTATTGAAAACGTGGAAGCTTTAAAGGTTTAAGTTGTCCCCAGTAGTTAGGAATATCCCTTAAATACTTTAAATCCATTTGCATATGACCAAAAGCCTGATACTTTGCTTTAGCCTCTCTCAAATCGTTCTTCTTTTGATATTTTTTGCGTCTCTTGACAGTGAGACCGTTTTGTTTAAGCACCCTGTAGATAGCATCTAATGAGCACTCTATATTGAAAAAATACTTCAATCTTCTGGGGCCATAACAAGGCACTTCGTGGCGGGCTTGGATAATTTTCTTCTCTAGCTCTGGGGAAATCTTGTGGGGAATATGGTTAGGGCCTTTTCTTTTGTCATAAAGACCTTTATTCCCTTCCGCTTCAAAGTTTCTCAACCAACGTCGGATGGTATTTCTACCTAAGCCCCACCTTCTCATCGCAGGCTTAATTCCTTCTGCTTGAGCACTTTTAACAACCTGCTTCTTAAATTGAAAAAGATATTCTTGCGGTGTTCCTTTCATCATCATACTATATGTGCTGAGCCCCATATGACCTCTCTTAAGTTTACAAGATAAGACAGCTTATGCGGGCTCAATTTTTCAATAAAGTCTTATAATCCCGTTATTCTCTTAATCCCGAAAATTTTTTCCTTTAGCCTTTCAAAAGAGACGGTTCCCATGCAACTTAAGTGTTCTAATTTTGAGGGGTCCAGCTTTTCCCAGGTGTTACCACCGAGTTGGCGTTATCTTAATAAAAAATTAAAAAGAAGATGGTATAATGGTTGAAAATATTTGAGGCAATAGGTCTTCAGGAAATTTCTTATTAAGATTCGTGAAAGAATATTGTTTTCTATAATTTAAATTGTGTTTATAATTATTAGCTTATGTCTGTAGAAAATACTCGTAGTTTAAGTGAGCCAAGCTGTATTGAAAGGGTAGCTCCCCCCATCAACTTTGCTCTCGGTGTTGCCTCTGTTGTGGCTGGGATCTTCCTCACCTTAGCGGTCTTTCGGGTCTTGCCCTCTGGGGTCAACGCCATCTCTTCTCTAGGGATTTATGGGAAGGTGATCGGTTTTGGTGCGTTGGGGCTAGGGGTTCTGATCCTATTGGTGGTCGCGACTCTCCACTGCTTGAAACGCAGCCCGCCCGCTGAGGTTGTTGAACCAGCTTCTAAAAAAAACCCTAAAAATAATCACGAGAGGCGCATTCAATCGACTGTCATCTCTAATCCACGAGTCGCTCCACCTGAACCACCCCCTCCTTCTACTGTTGAGGTAATAAAAGAAAAACGGCCAGGTATTCCCAGAGATTGGCTGGCAGGTTCTTTGAAGAGACGTGTCTACCTCACACGGGGTACCAGAGTGTTTCGACTCAGCCAAGGAGGGATGTCTGCCCTCGATAAAGACGAGCTATGGAAAATCTCTAAACAGAGAATGGCAAAAAAGGATGGGGATCTTGTCTCCCCTATACTTGGTTTAGATCTACATCTACCAAGGGTTTCAAAGCGAGCTCCACAAGTTGAAATTACCTCTTCTCCACTGGCATCGATCGAAGAGGAATCCGATGATGAACCCATCGTGCTTAATATCTCTGAAGATCCCGCGGATGACGATTTTATGAGTTTTTTTGATAATAATGATTAATAGGTAACTAATATGTCAGCAATTTCTACATTTTCCAAGCGTTTAAACAACGTAACCATTCCTGATGTTCCTGCTCACAACCCTTCATTAACAGAAGAGGCTTTTGTCATAGGAACAGTTTTTTCTACACAGGTTAATGCCTGCAAGGGGGCTTTAGCCAAATGTAGACCCACAAATAGTGAAGAGATTTCGCAAAAAAGAGAGAAGTTGAAAGAGCTGGGACTCCGAATTCAGAAATTTCGCGCCTCATTTCCTGAGGAAACGGTTCCCTATAAAGAATTACTCGTAAGCGAAAGCACGATTGCCAAAGAGAGACAAAAACTTCTTAAGGAATGTCGAACAATCTCCTATTGTCTTATTGAGACAGTCCGCCGATCTCACCTTGTAGAAATTGCTGAAGACGATGAACGCATTTTAGATGCTAAAAAAATTGATCCCTACGATGTGCCAAAAACTTTGGATAGGGTGGACAAAATCGATAGTGGAGTCTTGAAGGTCAGGCTCTTACAAAAGCTGATTAAAATGATTCTAGACGAGCAAAAAAAAGTGAATGATGAGCTCGATCTAAATGATACTCCTGCGCTGCAGGCAAAATCCGAGGGCCTCAGGAGCTCTTTGGAAGAGATCGAGCACTATGCCCAATTTAATCTCCCCGACCAAGAGACTTTTTTGGCCTTAAGGCAGATCTCTGCGAGAGATAAAGATGCGGTCCAAGATGAAGAATTAAGAAAAATGGTAGATCCTACGGGAAAGCGGCAGATTGTCTTTTTATTAAATCATACTTCTTGGATGGGGGTCTTAGCGACCAATTTATCTGCACTCCTCGCCCATCGCTTTTACCGGAGCCCAGCTAAATCACCCTTTCAAACTCTTTTAGAATGGCCCGATTCGAAAACTGTCAAGCAGAGCGAAGCGAAGCGACAAGAGTTTTTGGGGGAGCTAGATCGACTTCAAGAGAGTAAGCAGACCGACCCCTTCATGCCTCTTGTTCTCGATTATCTCCATATGGTCTTTGACCCTGAGGGGAAAGTAGGCGCTAAAGCCATCCTTGTAAGTGCCCTTCCAAGCGGAGAGAAATGTCGCCGCCTCGCTCAAATGGCCATTGTCATGAACAGATTCCAGTTAGATGGCAAGCTCTTCTTAGAGAATGTACCGATCGCAAATGGCTCCTCTGCAAAAAAGCTCGATGAGGGCCTCTTAGCACTCCCCTTTCTTCAAAAGAAGAAGTATTCAAAGGAGGAGATCAGACCTCTCGCCCAAGCTTTCAAAGCTGAAGCTGTCAAAGTTTTTCTCGCATTTGACTTTGACTCCTTTGCAAAAAAGGACACTGTCTTTGGTGAGGCTTATCTAAAGATCGACAATTTTTACAACCAATTCAGAAGTTTTTGTGTGGCCTCAATCAAGAATGCTAAAGATCGGAAAGTAGTTCTTTCGAATTTAACTCTTCTAGCCACCGAACTTGCAGGGATTGGCGAGTTGAATATCAGCTTTAACCTCTTCATAGTATTATCTGGCTATTCCAAAGAAGCTCCCAAGAATGAATTCCTCTTTCTGCAAAACCTCTTTTCTCCCAGTTTAAATTGGAGCAATATGCGCAGATTCTGTAAGGCTAAGAGTGAAAAAGGGGAACTTTGCAATCTTTTACTGCCTCGACTCAAACTAGAGTGCGGCAATTTAGCGGAACAGATCAGCAAACACAGAGAAATACATTGGAAATTTATCAAATCGACTTTAGACGATTCTCAAGCAGCTTCCTTGTTCAAACTCGTGCTCAGTGATAAAAAAATTGAGGGATCCTTAGAAGAGTGGGCAGAAAACCATCTGTTTGATGATTGGGAGCTGCTATTCACAAGTCTGAGAGCTTTGAACCTTCCAGTGAAACCTTGCCAGTTGCCTACAGATCCGCAAATTTACACGACATTCAAAGGCGTATTGGAAAGGCATCTACGGGATGAAACAGAATTAAGACTCGAGATTGAAGCGCGTTACCAACAGATTGATACCCTCCGCTTTGCCCTTGATCTCTACTACAGAGGCTATCAAAGACCGCCTGCCATGGAAGCAGTTCTCACCGAGATTGCGCAGATCAAGATTGAGGAATAAAGAAAGAGCAGGCCCTTTTCGGGGCCTGCATTCAATTCAAGTCAATTACTGATGGTAGGGATTGTAGGGGGGATAGTGCTGAGCAGGAGCTTGGGGTGTGAGCTCTTCGACAGGTGGAGTTGTGTGATAGTAGTGGTGGTATTCTTTAACGATCACTCTATTATGGCAAGGAGCCATAGGTCGGTAGTAGTAGACAGCAGGTGGCGGAGGAGCGACCATCACTGGGCGGCATGGGGGCCTCAGAAAATCGACTAAATTCAGCGAAAAACAAAAGTTTGTTCTCGCCATCGCGCAGGCAGGCGTTAATAAAATGGCTGCCGCAGCTAAAACAGTTAAAAATTTCATACTTTTCATATTAAGACAACCTCTATTGGTTGAAGTGCTCACAGTATAGACGAGTAGCAGAATTCAATCAAGAGGCTATTCTCAAGCCTTTTTTATTGTCCTGGCAAGGTGGAAAAATCACCCGGTACTGGATTAGGACGTGGACCTGGGGGATTCATCTGAAATTTGGGATGACCCATGATGTCGTTGTGAAATTCGGTCTGCATAGGGCGGTGGGGAAATGAGTAAGGAACATAGAATCGATTTCCCAGATTGTCGGATTCCATGGGGTGATTGGGCTGAGGATAGCCGCTCGGCATGGGCATGTTGGGATTCATTGGTGGCATCCCCATGTTGGGGTTCATCGGTTGTTGGTAGGGGTAGTTCGGCGCCATGTTGGGGTTCATCGGTTGTTGGTAGGGATAGTTCGGCGCCATGTTAGGATTCATCGGCTGCTGATAGTTATAAGGCACTGAGGAAAGAGGTGGTGGTGGCTTCTTTGGGGGAGCTGCCTTTTTGGGAGGAGGAATCATCTGGATGGTCTCTTGAGGGGCTGTTTTTTCAGACACTACGGGCCTAGCAGGGAGGATGACACGCCGAGGTGCCGCCTTGAGCGACTGCAAGGAGGGACCAAAAAAGGGCTTTTCTGGGGCCGTAGATGGCCCTTTCCCCTTTGGATATAAAATGGAAGGGACATTTCTTTGAGGCAATACCTGTTTTTGGAGCTGACTGAGATTAGTGGTGAGGATCGGCAACCGATTTCCATTCCAATTCCTCAACGCCTCTTCGAGAGTCTCCCGAGCGATCACCCCATTCGCTGTGACGAAAGGTGGAGGAGCCACTTTTTTCATCATCTCGATCACAAATTGTGGAGGAGGAGAGATCATTTGGGCTAATGTGGCATCGAGCCAGGCCGGCTGAGGATATCCTGGGTGGGTCCACCACCACCAGAGAGACCACTGTGCGGTAGCTGGAAAGCTCCACCAGGTTGACCAGTTCCACCAGGGCGGAGAGGCTCCCCAAGCAGTCCAGACATCATAATTAAAGAAAAAATGGAAACGGAAGAGAGAGGCATAATCTGGCCAATGGGGAAAGAGCTGTTCCAAGATATGGAGATGGTCCACAACTTCTCTTGGTTCATAAGCCAGTGATTCGTGTGCTGTAGGGTCGATATAGATAGAACTGTAAGCTACTCCCCGATTAATCACCGGCCAATCCCAAAAACCGGGAACAAAGAGGAACCCCTGTTCGCGCCAGATATAATGTGCGGGACAGTAGAACCAATGGCTGCCGATCAGATCCCATCTTCCAGAGTACCAAACATAGTGCCCTAAAGAGAAATCGAATTGCCAGCAACCGGGTACCCAGAAATAATTTTCTGCTTCAGCAGGCGGTGTCGGAACCTTTTGATCGATCGGATCTGGAGGAGGGTTATCGATGTAAACGAGTTTGTCTAATGGCAAGGAAGACCAGAAACCTGAGAGCCAGATCCAACCCTGAGGGTAATTTTTCCACTGACCAGGAATCCAGATTAAACCGGGGGGTGGCTTGCGCCATACCCCACTCACCCAAAGATAGACTCCATGCTGGCGAGACCAGGCCCAGTAGCCAGGAATCCAAATGGCATCACTCTCTTCTTGTGGAGGAACTAACTCAGTAATCTTAGGCGGAGGTGGTGACTGAACTGGCTGTAAAAGAAGAGATCCGCTTTCGTTCACCACGAAGGCTTCATGGATCGGGCCCTCTTTTACTGTTTGGTAAGGATCACCATAAGCTTGGATAACAAACATGCATACAGACAATAACCACCAGAAACGACTTTTCATTTCCACCTCTCCTAAACTGGCTGTGTTGAAAAATTTAAGCTGCTCACCTTTAGCCATCTTTGATCCTCCATTTTTCGAACCACTCGCTCGAAGATAGCGCTGGGGCTATCTTCTTCACTCATGTTTCAAAAACTGGAGGCCAAATCTGGCTACATTCGAGCGGCTTAAATTTTTCAACACAGCCTCCTAAACTCACCTTGCCACTTGCGCTAATTATTTTAAAAATTTATTTTACGAGAAACATTCTACCTAAGGAGGAACAATGAAAAAATGGTTGTTAATGGCAGCATTACTAGGTTTCACCCATTCAGCATTTGCGATTCTACCACCCCTCTTTCAGAGTCTTGATGAGATAAAGTCAATTGCGCAGAGTGATGAAATTGGCAAGAGAATCCCTCCAGGTCAGGCTCTCCAGTCGATTCAAAAATCGGGCAGTGGCTATCTGTTACGCACGAACGAGCTACAGATGCAGGTCGATATTAAATATCTACCTTCAGAAAATCTAGGGCCAAAGAAGTTTAGCCTCGTCTTTCAGCAACCGGTTCCTATAACGCAATGAAACTTTATCTCGTACGTCATGGAGAGAGCACTCCCGAAAAGAGTCTCTCTCCGAAAGGGATCGCGGAAACAGGCTATGTAGCCCATCTGCTCAAAGAGGCTGGAGTTGAAATCGATGAAATCATCCATAGCGAAAAGCCTCGGGCCACGCAAACCGCCCAGATCATCGGTGAGATCGCAGCCCCCGATCTCACACTTATCACTCATCCTGGTTTAAAACCGAATGACCCGATTGAGCCACTTCTCCCAGAAATCTTTACTTTGGACCATGCTCTGATGATTGTGAGCCATCTCCCCTTTCTCGAAAAATTGCTTACACGTTTGGTTTTAGGGCATCAAGCAGTGAGCCCTGTCGATCTCAGCAGCTCTTGCGTCATCTGCTTAGAAGGATCAGGCGAGTTTTGGATCATCTCTTGGGTGATCTCACCTAAACTTAAATCCTAGAAACACTCTCTGAACGTGACAAAAAGAGATTCAGAGCAGAAGCTGTCGAAGCTAGCCCCTGATGATGGATCGATTGGAGCCCGAGCCCCTTGCCCACATCGACAAGCAACTTACGATCGTCGATATAGGCAATTTTAGAAGGTGGTATCTGAATGATGTCGACCGCCAAACGATAGATATCTGGATCGGGCTTCCGAAAGTGGACGAAGGAAGAGACCACAAAAAAATCGACAAAGGAGGCGAGATTGAAACGATGGATTCTGTCGATGGCAAGCTCCCTTCCTTCATTACTGACGACACCTATCTTTAAATGATAACGCTCTCTGATCTCTTTAATATATTCGATCATATCCTCATAAGCTTGTGCAGAGTCGAATATGAACTGCTTCAGCTCTTGTATTGTAAAAGGGCGCTCTTGGTAGAAGATCACCTTTTTGAGATAGTCGTCTAGGCTCATTTTTCCTGTTTCGTAGGTATCAAAGATGAGCTGATGGCGCTTCTCCATTTCTGTGTAATCAAATTGAAAGAGATCTGCTGTCTTTTTGCGCAAGGCATGGTCCCAACCACCCGTTAATAGAACACCACCGATATCTAAAAAAAGTCCTTCAATCATAGTAATAGAGATTGCTGCTTAATTTAATTATTTAATATGATTGTAATAAAAGAATATTTATTTTGATAGGCTTTATTATGGCTGAGAATAAAGGTGTAATTCTTGTCACCGGCTCTAGTGGAAGGATCGGAGCAGGAGTGGTGAAAAGACTAGGTGCCGAGTATAGGATAGTTGGCTTTGAATTGCTTAAAGCATTATATGCCTCTGCCAATGAAGAACTTGTGCCTTGCGATCTCTCCTCTGATGAAAGTGTCCATCAGGCGCTCGCCCACGTCCGCAATTTTTATGGGAACACGATCACCGCCGTCATCCATCTCGCCGCCTACTATAGTTTTGAGCATAAAGAATCAGAACTTTACGAAAAGATAACGGTTGACGGTACGCGAAGGCTTTTAAGGGGATTAAGAAACTTCAATGTGGAGCAATTTATCTTCTCGAGTACCATGCTGGTCCATGCTCCCTGTCAGCCGGGACAAAAAATCGATGAAAATTGGCCCATTCAACCGAAATGGGCCTACCCTGCCTCAAAGGTGAAGACGGAAAAGTTAATTCACGAAGAGCGTGGAAACATCCCCACTGTCATTTTACGCATTTCAGGTGTCTATGATGATGAATGCCATTGTATTCCACTCGCCCATCAGATTCAGCGGATCTATGAGGATCAATTGAATGCCCATCTCTTTGCCGGAAATATTAACCATGGGAGCGATTTCATCCACCTCCATGATCTGGTCGATGCGATTCAAGCCTGTGTCAATTTAAGAAAGCAGCTACCGGAAGAGTTGACACTGTTGATTGGGGAGGGAAAAACTTACAGTTACCAACTCCTCCAAAATCACATCAGCCAGCTCTTATACAGTAAAGACATCAAGACAATCACCATGCCCAAGACATTGGCCAAGATGGGTGCTTGGATCGAAACACACACTCCCTTTGTCAAAGATCAGTTCATAAAGCCCTGGATGATCGATCTCTCTGACGACCACTATGATCTCGATATCTCCCGCGCGAAACAACATTTAAAGTGGGAGCCAAAATATGCTTTGGATAAAAGACTTCCCGTGATGATCAATCAGCTCAAACATGACCCCATTGCTTGGTATAAGAAGAATGGTTTAGAGATGACCGAATCGGTCCGTCATCGCATTGAAGAAGAAGAGTTGTCGCACAAATGATGCAAGCGATGGTGTTAAGGGGAGCTAAACAGCTCCTCCAGTTAGAAGAGCTTCCCATTCCAGAACCCACAGCGGACCAAGTGCTGATCCAGGTCTCTGCGTGCGGCGTCTGCCGAACCGACCTCCACATTGTCGATGGGGAGCTGCCTCTGCCCAAACTGCCGATCGTACCTGGACACCAGATCGTCGGTAAAATTGTAAAGTTGGGTGAGCGTGTGCGTGGCTTTCAAAAAGGAGATCGTGTAGGCGTCCCCTGGTTAGGTGGAAGTGACCAAACCTGCTCTTACTGCCGCCAAAATCAAGAAAATCTCTGTGACCGGGCGATCTATACAGGCTATCAGATCGATGGTGGCTATGCTGAATATTGCGTGGCAGATGCCCGATTTATTTTTCATCTTCCCATAAATTATTCTGACATTGAAGCTGCCCCTCTGTTATGTGCAGGATTAATCGGCTACAGGGCTCTTCGGCTAGCTGGAGAGGCGAAACGGATCGGCTTTTTCGGCTTCGGAGCCTCCGCTCACCTTCTGACCCAGGTCATGATCTATCGAGGGGCCGAAGTCTATGCCTTTACAAGGACAGGTGACACTGTCAAACAAGAGGTCGCCAAAAAATTGGGGGCTGTCTGGGCCTCGGGTACTGATAAACTACCTCCAGAACCCCTAGATGCAGCCATCATCTTCGCCCCAGTAGGCCCTTTAGTGCCCATCGCTCTAGAATCGATCAAGAAGGGAGGAGTTGTCGTCTGCGCGGGTATCCACATGAGCGATATTCCCTCTTTTCCCTATCGGATCCTCTGGGGGGAGCGGGTTCTCCGCTCAGTGGCCAACCTGACCCGTCAAGATGGCGCTGAGTTCCTCGAGCTTGCCCCTAAAATCCCCATCCGTACAGAGGTGACGACCTACCCTCTCGAGAAGGCCAACCAGGCCCTCGATGACCTCCGTCATGGCCGTTTTGCGGGTACCGCCGTTCTCTTAATGTAATATTCTGCTATACTTTGAAGCATGTCTGTCAGGCTAATCTCTTCTGTCCCCTCCTCTGAAAAGGTGACAATCGATGACGGTGTAAGAAAAAGCCTGCTTTTTCTTGAGATCCAGATCCATGCTTTTCTTCTCGAATGTCTCGAAAGCGGACTTCCCGACGAGCTTCTACAAAAGGTGATTGCTCTCTTTAAGCAAGAGAAGACGGCTACTCTAGAGCTGGAAAACCAACTCGTCGACCTCTACCGCTCCCGAGTCGAAATGGTCCCTCGCTTAGAGGCTCTTCTTCGAGAAATGGGATCTACCCCCCTTCAACAGGCTCTGGAAGAAATTTTGTTTCAGCTCGATCGTCACCTCTGCCGTATGAATGGACTTCACACAGTCACTAAAGCAGAGATTGATCAGTGGCAAACTACCCTCAGACAGTTCGTGACAGATTTTACCCTCGCGTTGAAGCAAGCGACGAAATCCGCTTGGAAGAGTGACTATCCGAAGGTCATGCGCAAAGTCGAAATTCTCATCCTCTATCGCACCTGGGAAGCATTGCTGCCTGGAGCAATCAGAGAAAAGGCTCACTTTTTCCAAACATTCTCTTCTGAAAAAAAGAGCGGCAAAGCGCTCCGCAAATGGTGTGTGCCCTACTTTCAAAAAGATCCCGCGCAAACAAGCACAAAAGTCATCGCTGAGATAGAAAGAGTCAAAGCGCGTGTTTTTGCCGCTGAGAAGGCGCTTCGCACTCAGTCAAGGCTCTCTTCTCTGGTCTATTCGCTCTTGAGCGACAATCCCTATACGCGTTTCTATGGCGGCCTGGTAGAAGGTCTAAGAAAAATCACTCAAAGAGATCTCAGCCCTAATTTCCTCAACTTCTCCAAAGGAACAGCTGCAGCAGGAGCTTTTGCACTCGAGCTCGTCCTGTGGGAGGCGGTCGGCATCTCCTATAAAATGTTGCAAACAGTCAGCCATCAATTCATGCCTTCCATCGACTCCTGGATGAACTTCTGCCATCATTTCGGCTTTGATGAGAAATGGGCTATTTCCACTTTCACCACTGTAGAAAAGTGTGTCGAATGTTCCACCTATACGGCCTTCACAGCCTACTCGCTAGGTTTTACTCCTTCGGTCCTGGTAACCGCTCCGCTCGGATATGGTTTTGGAGTTGCGACGACTACTCTTACGGAGCTAACCCTTAAGCAGGTTTTTCGCGACAATGGCTTTGAACCCAAAAGTTCTACTGCCTACCCGCTTCTTTCTGGAGTGGCTCAAATGGTGGCCTTTCCTCTCGGCAGTCTCATTCTTCATGAATTTTATCTGCCCCGGCGATTTCTCTATTCAGGACCTATATTTCAAAATCGCAATGGCTGCGCAGCTGAACCCCAGCGCTGCCGCGAAGAGGCGTGCCGCTTTCTCGGAGCTTCCCCCACATCCAGTCAAGAAGCCATCCAGAAACTTTTCCATAACCTATCGAAACAATATCATCCCGACCGCAACCCCACTGGCCATTCTATGTACCAGCTCATCTCTACCGCCAAAGAGGCCTGCCTAAACCAGGAACTCAGATTATGAGTCGCATTGTCGTTGTAGGAGCTGGCCCTTCAGGATTGGCATTGGCTCTCACGCTCTATAGAAATGGCATTCCTGTGCGCCTCATCGATGAAAAACAGGGGCCCTCAACCCATTCCAAGGCCTTGGCTATCCATGCCCGCACACTGGAACTTTTCGCTAAATTAGGTCTCATCGACCCCTTTTTAGAGAAAGGCAAAAAAGCCCATTCCATCACCCTCCACAAAGATAACAAGGCCTATGCACTGACTGTCGAGCCCTTTTCAGATACCCCCTATCCCTTTATCCTCGTCCTCTCTCAAGCGGAGACAGAAAAAATCCTAGCGGAGGCCCTCCTCAAGTGTGGAGGAAGCATTGAATGGAATAAAAAGATGGTCGGTCTGGAGGGAAATGAGGCTCTCCTCTCACCCGATGAAAGGATACCCTTCGATTGGTTGATCGGCTGCGATGGCGGCAAAAGCAGCGTCAGGAAGCTCCTAAAAGCCCCTTTTGTAGGCAATGAACTCCCTGAGACATTTTTAATTATCGATGTCCAAGGCAAGTCAACTTTCAACGACTCCTCTCCCCACTTCTTTTTCTCAAAAAAAGGAGTTCTCGGAACATTCGCCTTCGACCCTCCACTTCACCGTCTGATCCTTCCCCTGAGAGAGGGTAAGGTGATCGGCAGCACTATCGAAGAAATTGAGAATGAGATCCGCCAGAGAGGCTGCACCTCTCTGCATGTCAACAACCTGGAATGGATCTCCAACTTCAAAATTCACCGTAGAATGGTATCCCAAATGCGATTTGGAAAGTGCTTCCTTGCAGGAGATGCTGCCCATATTCATAGTCCAGCGGGTGGCCAAGGCATGAATATGAGCATCCAAGATGCCTTTAATCTCGGATGGAAGTTGAGCCTCGTCACCAAAAAACTCGCACCTGAAAATCTTCTCGATAGCTATGAAAAAGAACGACTACCCATTGCAAAAAGGGTCTTAAAAAATACCACCCGCATCACACAACTACTCACCTTTGTCCAAAGAACAAACTGGTTTACTCCCCTTCTCTTCACTCTCAAGATCATCAACTCCCTTTTCCGAAAGAAGGTCAGCCGAGCCCTCATGGAGCTTTCCTACCGCTACCCTATAAAAGAACCTCTCCGCAACCTTTTCTGGCGAGGACCCAAAGCTGGGAGACGCGCTCCCGATCTTCTCCTCGAAGACAACAGCCACTTCTTTGACACCCTCAACCTCCAACCCACCCTACTTCTCTTCCAAGAGAACCCCCACCTCAAAAGCCCCGCCTACACCACCCTCATTCTCCCCGACAAAAACCTCATGCGCACCTACCACGCCACACCCGATTCAGTCTACTTCATCCGCCCCGACGGCGTCATCGCCTACCGCCGCCGCACCCTCCACAAACCCGCCCTCCTGCACGCCCTCTCCCCCTACTTTTCCTCCCCCTAAAAAACCCCTCCTGCGCTTCAGCCTCGGCCTTGCCTCGGCTTACGCGATATCTGGAGGAGAGAGGCTTACGCCGCCTCTCTCCCCCTATACCCCCTCTCACCGCGGCAAAGGGGCATTGCCCCTTTGCATTCCCATTTTTCGCCGATTGTCATGAATTCATCTGCCCACGGGCATTCATCGACTACCGCCGCACCCCTCCACGAACCAGCTCAAGCACACCTGAAACCGGGACACCTTCCCATCTACTCAAAAATAGTGCCTCCAAGCGCACCTTTGAGAGCCACTCCAACGAAACCCCCAATACTTTGCTGGTTGTCTTACCCACACGGATTTTTATCACGAATAGCACTAAGCTTATTGTAATCGGATTGGTAAGGTTCCATATATTTGAGATCAGCTAGGATATTCGTAAGCACTTGTTTCATCCACTTTTCAATCCTTTCGCTTAACCGATAATATACCCACTGCCCCCTGCGCTCATCCAGAACAAGCCCAGACTTGCGCAAAAGGGAGAGGTGGCGCGAAATTTTTGGTTGAATGCTTCTAAGGGCATGGCTTAATTCACAGACACAGAGTTCTTTTTCCTGGTGCAGTAGTAAAAGGCAACGTAATCGTGTTTCGTCAGATAAAAGGGTAAAAAACTCTTGGGGTGTGATCATGTTTTTGCTCTCGGTTTAGTAGCTGTTATTTTAGCGGAAATTACATAGTTCTCAGCATCGGAACCAGGAACCCAGTCTTTGATGAACATACGGCTTGCTTCCTGCGTTTCAATAACAATGTCAGTAAATCCCGATTTGGCTAGGATTTGTTTCAGTTCACTGATAGGGATTGCACCTGAGATGCAATTGCAGTAAAGTTCTTTATTATTAACCATCTCTGGAGGTAATGGTTTATAGGCGACCATATCAGATATAGCTAGGCGTCCTCCATCTTTGAGTACTCTAAAAGATTCTCTAAAAACCTGCTCCTTATTTGTAGATAAGTTAACTACACAGTTTGAAATGATGATGTCCGCAGTTTTGTCTGGGAGGGGAAGATGTTCAATTTCACCGAGTAAAAATTCCACATTTTTATACCCACCTTTAGCTGCTGTGTCTCTTGCTGTGCTTAACATCTCTGGTGTCATATCGACACCATATACCTTTCCAGTAGGACCAACCTTGCTGGAAGCCAAAAAGGCGTCAAATCCACCTCCTGCTCCCAAGTCAAGGACAACTTCACCTTGCTTCAAACTTGCAATAGCCTGTGGATTTCCACATCCAAGACCCATGTTCGTTCCTTCTGGCACGCTATCTAGTTCTTCTTGGGTGTACCCCAGCTCTTTTAAATAATCAGGGTCAGGTTTGGCGGAAACTCCACAACAGCTGCGACCATTGCCACAACCCTCATTTTTGTTATTTGCTTCAACAACACGGCCGTAAGCATCTCTAACTTCTTGTTTGATATCTTCCATGTTCTTGTTTGCCTCTCTATTCTGCACTGTTACGTATTGAACATGTTCAACTTTAGGAGGTTGATAATAGTAGTCCATATAGGCTCCTTCTTGTGTATATTCGGATATATGAATATACGTATATATGAATATCCAATTTGCTGTCAACCTAATCGCTCGGTTGATGTACTTTTCATCCCCCTAAATACCCCCTTCTCTGTAATATCATTCACTTCTATGACAAAGAGAATCTTGATCATTGCAGGCCCCAACGGCTCTGGCAAAACCACAACTGCTTCGACTCTCCTGTCAGATTTTTTGAAGATCTACGAATTTATCAATGCGGATGAAATTGCTAAAGGTCTATCGCCCTTTCATCCTGAAACAGTTTCCTTAGCAGCAAGCAAATTGATGATAAAACGATTGCGAGAACTTCTTGACCAAGGGAAAAACTTTGCCTTCGAGACAACTGCTGCTGGGACAAATTATTTGAAATACCTCACCGCAGCGAAAGAAAAATCATACCAAATTAATTTGTTTTTTCTCTGGCTGTCCAGTCCTGAACTTGCTCTACAACGTGTTGCTCAAATAGTCGCAAAGGGCGGCCACCATATACCAGCCGAAACAATAAAAAGAAGATACCATCTAGGTGCTCATCATTTGCTAAAAAATTATTTACCCCTTGCAGATGTGGCTGTAATTTTGGATAATTCTGTAATGGGAAGGCAAAAAATTATTGCTTACAGTGTTAAAGGCACAGTTGCAATAGAGGACGCTAAAAGCTGGGAACAGATTTCCAAGGCTGCACAAAAAAATGGCTAAGAAAAGAAGACACCCAATTATTGACCTGATGCTAAAAGGTCACCGTGCTGGTGTTAAAAAGGCAATTGATGATTCAGAACGAACGGGCGTTCCTCTCGTTGTAGAAAAAAACGGCAAGATCATCAAAATAAAACCCAAATACAAATACGTCCGCGTCCCTGTAAAAAAGTCCAGCAAACTTAACTGAATTCAGATTACTAATAACGCGCCATTTTTTTTAATTTCTCACCAATAGGGCAATTCATAATAAGCCCTATATTCCAGGCCTTTTCTAAAACTGTATCAATTAGGCCCGACGCTGCGACACTCGGCTGCTGGGCAGCCTCGGTCGCAGGCGCGGGTGGGGGCGCCGAAGGTCGCTCGCGGCCCTCAATGGGCCGCTGCCACTCTCAACGGCGCCAATTGCCGAGCCGCTGATATCTTCACAGGTAAAAACTTTCCTGGAGCTATTATGGAGCCCCAACAACCCTATTCAGGAATCTTCTCTTCCATGTGCAAAGCCTCGTCTGAGAAGCCCCAGAAGGACTCAGATAGGAATAAGATGGTCAGCGTCAGATGATCTTCTGCCGAGTGAGCACAAAGCACGTTTTGTTTGGGATTTTGTAGGACAACTCTATCTTGGTAGTGTTTTAGGTAACATAAAGTCAGCAGAAGACAAAGCAGGTCGCCCAGCGCCAGATCCAAGGCTAGGATAATGAAGATGGCTTGTGGCTCGGCAATTGGCGCCGTTGGGAGTGACAGCGGCCCGAAGAGGGCCGCGAGCGACCTTCGGCGCCTTTTTCCCGCGCCTGAGACCGAGGCGCGCCAGCAGCCGAGTGTCGCAGCGACGGGCATTGATTCTGAAAGAATCAAGCGCGGCGCTTTTTCTTGTGTTCGTAGGTGGCGATGGTGGAGCGGGTGGAGATGAGGGCATCGGGGCTGAGGCTGATGCTATCGATGCCGCAATCGATGAGGAATTTGGTAAATTCGGGAAAGGTTGAGGGGGCGTCGCCGCAAATGCCGATCTTCTTTTTTCTTTTTTTTGCGATGGCGACCACTTGAGCGATGAGGCGCATGACAGCTTCGTTGCGCTCATCAAAAATATCGGCAACCAGTTCGCTATCTCTGTCAACTCCGAGAGTGAACTGAGTCAAATCGTTACTGCCGATGCTGAAGCCATCAAAAATATCGCAAAAGCTCTCTGCTAAGATGACATTGGAGGGAATTTCGCACATGACATAGATCTCTAGGCCATTTTTCCCTTGTATGAGGCCATTTTCTTTCATGACGCTGATGACTTTTTTTCCCTCTGCAGGCGTGCGGCAGACAGGGATCATGACCTTCAAGTTGGTCAAACCAAATTCTTCGCGGACCTTCTTGACAGCAGCACACTCGAGGGCAAAACCCTCTCTATAACCTGGCTTGTAGTAGCGGGAAGCTCCGCGCCAACCAATCATGGGATTGGCCTCTTTAGGTTCGAAATAGTGCCCGCCAATTAAATGGGCATACTCATTGGTCTTGAAATCGCTGAATCGCAAGATGACATCGCGTGGAAAAAAGGCTGCCGCAATGATGGCAACGCCATGAGCCAATTTGTCGACAAAAAATTGCTTTTTGTCAGCATAACCTGCCGTCATCCTTTCGATTTCTCGCCTTGTTGCTCTATCCTTCACCTGATCAAAATGAACAAGGGCCATGGGATGAATGCGGATATGCTCGTTAATGATAAATTCCTGGCGCGCCAATCCGACACCATCTGAGGGAAGAAAGCTGAGCTCGAAAGCTTCATCAGGATTGCCCACATTGATCATGACCTTCGTTTTCGTCTGCGGGCTTTTTTCGATATCTATCGTTTTTGTCTCATATTTAAGTAGACCCTCATAGACGACACCATGTTCTCCCTCAGCGCAACTCACCGTGATCGGTTTACCTGTTTTAACCACCTCTGTTGCATCATTGGTCCCGACAATGCAGGGAAGGCCCAATTCACGGCTCACAATCGCCGCGTGCGAAGTTCTGCCACCCCTATTGGTGACAATGGCAGAGGCAATTTGCATAATAGGCACCCAGTCTGGATCGGTCATCTCTGTGACAAGGATCTCTTTCTCGTGAAATTTGTTGATCTCTTTGACATTTTTAATGACGTGCGCTTTACCTTGAGCGATTTTCTTGCCTACACTTTTACCGACAGTCAGCACCTTTCCTTTTTCTAATAGACGTTCTTCTTCAAGAATGTGCGTTTTTTCTGGGATTGCACCGTCTCGGGACGTGCTTGAACAATAAAGAGTTGTCCCGTGCGTCCATCTTTAGCCCATTCAATGTCCATGGGCATCCATTTTTTGTACTTTTTGCTGTAGTGATCTTCGATCACCATCGACCACCTTGCGAGCTGCAAAACTTCACGATCATTCAGGCAAAAGGATTTTTGCTCAGGAAGTGGTGTTGTAATTGTTTTTAATTTTTTTCTCGAATAAACAATCTTGGTGGCCTTATCTCCCAATCTTTTATCAATTATCGACTTAAATCCTTTTTTCAAAGTGGGCTTAAAGACATAGAATTCATCGGGATTCACAGTCCCTTGGACCACATTCTCTCCCAGTCCGTAACTCCCTGTGATATAGACAACGCCTGGAAAACCTGTCTCCGTATCGAGTGTGAAGCAGACACCTGCTGATGCCAGATCGGAGCGGACCATCTTCTGAACACCGATAGAGAGGAGCACTTTAAAATGGTCAAATCCTTGGTTTTCTCTATAGACAATTGCCCGATTGGTAAAAAGAGAGGCAAAACAGCGTTTACATGCCTCGAGCAGTTCGTCGACGCTCGAAATATGAAGAAAAGATTCTTGCTGGCCGGCAAAACTGGCGCTCGGCAAATCCTCGGCCGTAGCTGATGAGCGCACAGCCACATCTATCGCTTTGAGCTTACGGTAGGCCCCTGCAATCGCATCTCGAAGGGGTTTTGGAAAGGTAGAACCAAGAAGAATTTGGCGTGCGGCATGTCCGACCTCCTCAAGAGAGCGTCCATTTTTGATCTCTAACTTCTGAAAAACTTTCTCTAATTCAGCCCGTTTCCCCGTCTCTTCAAGCAGATACTGATAAGCATAGGAGGTGATGGCAAAGCCATTGGGTATATTGACCTTTTGGCTTTTTAAAGAGCGATACATCTCTCCGAGCGATGCATTCTTTCCCCCGACAAGAGGAACATCTTCGATAGAAATCTCATTAAACCAGAGGATGAAGGGATTTGAACCAGCCATTCTCATCCCTATACCAGGTGGTCATTTTATTGTCAGAGTAAGATCTCTTTCAGCCCTTCCCAACCAGGGTGGACACATTCTAAGAGAGCAGAGATTTTAGCCACTGAGTTGGTCATCCCATTGATGATCTCTCTTTGTTGTGAAGGCTCTTTATGGAGGACGCCGACCAGAGAGAGAAAGGCCCAATCACGCGATTTTGGCTTCACATTTTGAGCTGACTTTTTAGCTTGGGGGATTAAACCCAGATCAATTTCAAGATCAACAAAGTGATAAAAATACCAGAGAGACATATCCTGTTCAGGAAGAGGGTCAATCTCTAATTTGAGTTGACGAAGAGTCCCTTGAATCTCTCTCTCTCTCTTGCAAATTCAATTTTTACAACCTCGTGCATCAAATGGTGGCGATCATCACCTCCCAAAGTCGGTGCCACCTTTTTAGATTCTTCAATCACTTTATCGAGATCAGCAGTGGGATCAACCTCAGCGATTTTCAATTTTGCTAAGGCAATATAATAGTTATCTTTCAACAATAAGAAGGTCTCTTTTGCATCCTCAAGGCTGACTTTTCGCTCCTCGAGAATCAACGCATAGAGTGCGAAGTCTCGCGACCTGTCATTTAGATTTCCTTGGAGGGGAATTTGAAGAGCGATCTTTTTTGCCTCCCTCCAGTTGATGGGCAACATCAGGAAAAAAAATGCACGAATGGCCGCAGCTCTAGTATCGATACGCTCTATAGAGAGCGCTGTTGTTAGGGCTCTTTTCTGATCGAGTTTCGCCTCCTGTTTCACGATCTCAACCCACCCCTCTTCTACCCATCCATACTCGTAACGCTGGATAGACTTCTTGGCCTCTTCGACATTAGACCTTGCCTCAACTTTCACTAAATTTTCAGCCAGCATTCTAATATTATCCTGATCCTCGCTTAAGAGCTCCTTTGCCAGATCTAAATGCCCTTCCGGCTTGAATTGAGCGAGCAGGATATGCGCATCTGCTAGAGCATAATGATCGTCGGCGTCAATGAATAGCAGCGTCAATTCTGCAGCAGGGAGATCAAAGGTAGCTTCCACACATAAAATACGCGTTAGCGCTGAATTCACATCATCCAATAAAGGCACAAGCTCTTTAGCTTTCTTTACTGTCTCTTTCGCTTGTGTGGGGCTGAAAGTTCCTTCCACAAGGGCAATATCTAGATAGGCAGAGCATTGATCGCGAAGTGACGCTAATTTTTTAGCCTCCGATTTAGCCCGCTCAAGATAGACCCACCTTCTCACCTCGGCGGCTCGACTCGCTAAATCTAACCAACTTTTACAGACAAAAAGAGTACTTACGATCCCTTCGGCTGGGAAATACTGTATGACATGTGGAACAATTTCAACAGGTAAAAGAGACAAGTCAAAGAGTGGTCCACCTGGGGTGATTTGAGAAGCCATAATCAAATTGTATACTAGGTATATTAAGACTCGATTAAACCCGAAATGACTAGGGAATTACCCAGGATTGGCCTGGAGAGAGGGCGCGGAAGGTGTTTTCGGGTAGATGGTGGAATTGTTTGGCCTGTGAGAGGGCGACGACAGGGTCATCATAGCCTTCATCGGCGAGATGGAAGGTGGCGAAGTGGATGGCAAGGGTTGGAGGTTTGCCTAGGGCGATGTGGGCCTGGACGGCATCCTCGGGGCTGAAGTGGGCATAGCGCATGAACCAGCGAGGCTCGTAAGAGCCGATCGGCAGAAGGGCCAAGCGGAAAGAGCCATATTTCTCCCTCAGCTTTTGATAGAGAGGCTGATAGTAGCCACTATCCCCTCCAAAGTAGAGAGTGCCAGAAGTTGTTTGGATGACATAAGAGCCCCAGAGCGCTTTATCACGATCCCACAAACCGCGACTCGACCAGTGTTGTGCCGGTTCTAGGGTGATAGTGGCACCATTGATTTGTTTTTGCTCTTCCCAGTCAAGTGCTACCGATTGGATCGAGGAATCGAGCTTGCGGAGAAGGGTATCGTTCCCAAGTGGGCATAAGATCAGTGGGCGATCGCGCTGCCAGATTTGCTGGAGCGTCTTAAGATCCAAATGGTCATAATGGTTATGACTCAGTAGGATGAGATCGATCTTCGGCAGATGGTCAAAAGAGATCCCCGGATCTGTCACCCTCTGTAACATCAGTCCAGGCAATGGCCCAATTTTTTGGGACCAGACAGGATCGGTCAAGATATTGAGCCCCTCCGTTTGAATCAAGACAGTAGCGTGGCCGACAAAAGAGAGACGGAGCTTATCCCCTTCCACGCGAGCGGGTGGCAGATCGGCAAACAGGTTATCCACATGTTTAGGCCAAGTTTTGCCTTTTGGTCCCATCTTCCACTTTAAAACGGAAAGAAAAGTGCCTTCCCGCTTGGCCCAAGGGTTAAAAAAATGGCTCCCATCAAAATGATCGCTCACAGGCCCTTCGTAGTAAGTTACTGGGAAAAAGAGAATCCATAACCATAGTGAAAAGTAACATTTTTTCATAATGCCCCAGTTGGAAATTTGACTATAAGGGATTGAGTTTTTATAGTGCGAATTTTACAAAAACCGAGGTAGGTGTCGTGTACGCGAAAATAAATGCATGGAAATTAGGGCTGGCGGGCGGAATCCTCTGGGGAATCCTGCTCTTTATTATGACTTGGATGGCCAAATATACTGGCTATGGGATGTTCTGGCTATCACAGTGGATTGATATCTATCCAGGCTATGTGCTGACAGCGCAGGGAGCTTTTATTGGTTTGATCTATGGTTTTGTCGCTGGCTTTATCTCGATGTATCTCTTAGGCTTGGTCTACAATTTATTCAAACCGTAAAAGGCTGAGCTATTTTTTTCTTGGGTTCTCGCTGATCAGCCTATAGAATAAATATAGGTATGGGTGAGCAATCGTTACACTACAACTATCTGATCGTGGGTGGGGGCATGACTGCTGATGCGGCTGTTCAGGGAATTCGAGAGATCGATTTCTCAGGAAGGATCGGCATCATCTCCCAAGAGAGCGATCCCCCCTATAATCGTCCTCCTCTCACCAAGGGACTCTGGTTTGGCAATCCAGAAGAGAGCATCTGGCGCAAGACCGAACAGCATCATGTCGATCTGCATCTCAGTAAAACGATCCTCTCCTTCGACCCGACTGCCCACACCGTAACAGATAGCTCAGGAAGACTCTATCACTACGAGAAACTGCTTTTAGCAACGGGTGGCTCTCCAAAAAAACTTCCCTTTCCCTCCGATGGTGCCATATACTACAGGACGCTCGCCGACTACCATCGCCTGCGCAATTTATACCAGAGAGGAAACGACTTTATCGTGATCGGTGCCGGCTACATCGGGAGTGAAATAGCTGCCGCACTCGCGATGAATGGAAAAAATGTGACCCTGATCTTTCAAGATGGGAACATTGGAGAGCATCAATTCCCGAAACAGTTTTCTCGGTTTCTCAGCGCCTTCTTTACAGAGAAGGGTGTTCGGCTTGTCCCAAAACAGAGAGCGACAGCGATTTCTCGCATCAATGACAAATGGAAAGTGGTGACAAACCATGACGAAACCTTCTTTGCAGATGGGGTGATCATCGGTATCGGAATTACTCCCAATGTCGATCTGGCAGAGAAAGCCGGAGCCACTATCGACAATGGCATTGTTGTCGACCCCCTATTGAAAAGCTCTCTGCCCGATGTGTGGGCCGCTGGAGATGTCGCCAATTTTTACAGCCCCCATTTAGATAAAAGAGTCCGCATCGAACATGAGGATGCTGCCAATACGATGGGAAAGGCGGCGGGCCGCAATATGGCGGGAGCACAAGAGCCCTATTCCTATCTTCCCTTTTTCTATTCTGACCTTTTTGAGATCGGCTACGAGGGCATTGGCGAAATCGCCAGCGACATGGAGATCATTGAAGAGTGGATTGAGCCCTATCGAGAGGGTTCTATCTACTATTTGCGCGAGGGCAAATTGCGCGGGGCTATCTTTGTCCATGTCTGGGACCAGATCCCCAAAGCACGCGAAATGATCGCCTCTCAGCAGCCTTTTGCGTTGTCACTATCAGGTGGCATCGAATTTGCTTGATATCAGGTAATGGAGTCAAAGATGAGAAAAGTCTGGATCGTTGTTGCCAATAGTACCCAAGCCAAAATTTATCAAGCGGAAAGCGCTAATAAACTTGTCGAGAAAAAGTTCATGGAGCATGTCGAGGGTCATCTTCGAGCCAGTGAGCTTGTCTCAGATGGGCAAGGCCGCACGACCAATACACAGATGTTCGGCAGCGATACTTACCAAGCAAAAACTCCTGTGAAAATGAAAGAGGCGATCCGCTTTTCTGATCAGATCGTCGAGTTTTTAGAGAACATCTACAATAGCGGTGATTGTGAGCGGCTCTACATTATCGCCAAGGCCCCTTTTTTGTCTCACCTGCGCGACTCTCTTTCTCCTAACTTAGCCAAATTGGTCCATAAAGAGATCGGCAAAGATCTGACTCAGCTAACGGCCGATCAAGTCAGAGAGTATCTGCCTCCTGCTATTTAAAAACCTTAGTTTTGAGATTTTCTCCTCAGATTCAGAGGAGTTTACGCAGCAAATCTTGGGATTTTCGGCCGAAGCAAATGGCCAAAGGCCCTTTGCGAGGACGAAAAGCGCAAGATTTGCTGCGTAAACTCCTCTGAATCTGAGGAGAAAATCTCAAAACTAAGGTTTAAGCGGAAAGCGTGCGTAGATGCGAATGACCGATTGGTTCAGCCATCTTTGACCATTCCAGAGCGAGCGGTAGATATATTCTATTTGGCCTATGAAACTCTCAAAGAAGGGAAACCGTAGGCCTCCACCTGCGCGATTTTCAAAAAATCCCACTCTGTCAGTAAAGAAAAGTTCATCGAAGAGATAGGGCTTTGCTTTGATCTTCCCGAACTCGATGGGAAAAAAGAGCATCGGCCGGAAGCGGAAGAGCCACTCATTGGGTCTATTCTCTTGGAAAATCAGGTATTGCACTTGGTGTCGCAAGGAGGCTTCCCAACCTTTCCAATCCTTATGAAGTATCAGAAAAAACATCGGCGCATAGGTTTTATGCCATTTGCGAATCTGGTTGTTCAGGATGAAGCTTTGGCGATAGCCTGGGGCAAACTCCAACCAATCTGTCAAATCGAGACGCACATTTCCCTGGAGGTATTGAAAATAGAGGGTAGAACTATCTCCTGCCCACCTTTGCTCCGCTCTAAAAAGGAGGCCCATTTTTTTCCCAATAGGTTTGTCAACCTCCTCATGCATCCACCATTGAAAGTCGCCATCCCCATTAATCTCACGGGCTGTTAAGGGAGAGAGCATAGCTAAAAGAAGGAGAACTATCTTTTTCATGTATGCTCTTTTTGAAAGTCTGCAAGAATTTGATTTCCCTCTCTGACAGCTCCGTCGAGTGCCTCCTGCCCTGACATCTCTCCATGAATTGCCTTTTCTAGATAGTCGATGATCTTGTCGCGAATCACCGGATAATCCCCTAAACGGATCCCTTTGGTAAAAGGTGTGGGGCTCTGCATCACTGTGCAGACAGCGATTTCCGCAGCCGGATGTTTTTCATAAAATCCTTTTTTCTTGGTCAGGTAGTAGGCAGACTCTGTGATCGGAAGATAGCCTGTCTGCTGGTGCCACCAGGCTTGCACTTCAGGAAGGGAAAGATAGGCAAAAAATTGGGCGATACCTCGATAGCTCTCTTCATCAAAGCCTTTGAGAGCCCAAAAGGAAGAGCCCCCAATGTTCAAGTTATAGGGAGCTCCAGGAATCTCTTTGCAATAGGGGAAAAAGCCTACACCGATCGGCTTTTTTGTGAGCCGCTCCAAAACAGGTAAGCGGTTTGCCCCCTGGAGCAGAATGGCACACCGTCCAGAGGCAAACAACTCCTCCGGCTCTTTTGTAAAGCGCCCCTGATAGCTAAAAATGCCCTCCTTAGCCCATTCAGCAAGCTTGTTGAGATGGCGGACAGGATAGGGACTATTAAAAATGAGGCGGGAGTTTAACCCCTTGAAGCCATTTTCTTGTGTGGCAAAAGGGATATTATGCCAGGCGCAGAAAAATTCGAGATGATAAGCAGCGGGCCAAGCTGTCGTGAAGCCTGTAAATCCCGCTTCAACCAGTTTTTTTCCCATTTTTTCCATCTGCTCCCAAGTTTTTGGAGGCGATCCTGGATCGAGACCTGCTTTAACAAAGGCCTCTTTGTTATAAAAGAGAATCCCTGTTGAGGCATTCCAGGGAAGGGAGTACATCTCCCCCTCAGATGTCGCATAAAACTCTCGAACAGCATCGATGTAGATTGCGGGATCAAACTTTTTATAGAAAGCACGCATCAGCTCTTCCGCTGAGCGAAACATCTCTGGCTTCATCATCATCGTCTGCGTGGCCACCTCATAGACCTGGAGGATGTGGGGCGGCTTTCCTAGCTCAAAAGCCTCTACACCATTGTCAAAAGTCTCCCGATAATTTCCTTGATAGACGAGCTTGATCTGACAGCTGCTCGACTGGTGGTTAAAATCTTCAACCAGTTCATTAAATTTTTCATATAAAAAACCCTCAAAGGCATGCCACATCACGATTTCTTGAGCCGCGGCAAAACCTTTTGTTATCAAAAAAAGAAGGATTAATGTGAGGATCATTTTGAACTTCATTGCCATAAAGTGTAAAATATTTCAGCCATGAGTTCAACTTATACTCTAAAAATTCATGCTCTCAGTTCTAATGGGGAAGGGATTGGATCGCTCGACGGGCTCAAAGTTTTTGTTGATGGAGCTCTTCCTGACGAAACTGTCACAGTACGTATCCGGGAACAGAAAAAAAATTATGCCATCGCCGATTTGGTGGAGGTCATCAGCCCTTCTCAGCATCGTGTAGAGCCACCTTGCCCTTTGTTTGGCAGTTGTGGGGGCTGCCAACTCATGCACCTCGACTATTCCCAGCAGCTCATTGTCAAAAGACAAAGGGTTGTCGACGCTTTAACACGTCTCGGCCATTTCCACGACCTTCCCGTACTTCCTTGTCTGCCCTCCCCCCACTCCCTGGCTTATCGCAATAAAATCCAGCTTCCCCTCATTTGGGAAAAAGGAAAGAAGACGATTGGACTCTACCGCAAAGAGAGCCATGAGATCATTCCCCTCAACCAATGCCTCATTCAGTGCGCTGAGGGGGAGGCTATCCTCAAACTGATTCGAGAAAGATTAGAGGTCCCCTCTGTCCGTTTTACCCTGATCCGCAATGCTGTTTTTAATCAAGAAGCGCTTCTCATTTTTGTCACAGATGGAGGGTTCAGCAAAGAGTTGCAAGCCTGTGCTGAAAGCTTGATGGCGGCCCATCCCACCCTCAAAGGTGTTGTCGAAAATGTAAACTTGCGCAGCGATAATGTCATTTTAGGAAACCATTTTCGCCTCCTTGCGGGGCGTGCCCACATCTTTGAAAAGTTGCTGGGAAAGACCTTTAAGATCTCCCCTGCCGCCTTTTTCCAAGTCAACCCTGCCCAAACAGAAAGGCTCTATGCGCTAGCCATTGACTGGGCAGCATTGTCCCCAGAAGATATTGTGCTCGATGCCTATTGTGGTGTCGGCGCCCTAGCCCTCTTTGCCGCTGATTCCGCGAAAGAGGTTTATGGGACAGAAATGGTACCTAGCGCTATCTCCGATGCCATCGAAAACCAAAGACTGAATCATCAAACTGGCTGCCATTTCATCTGTGGAAAAGCTGAGGAGCTGATCCACCGCTTTTCCCGGCTAGACCTGGTCTTCCTGAACCCTCCTCGCAAAGGGTGCGACCCCTCCATGATTCACTCCCTTCTGACAAAAAAACCCTCTAAAATCATCTATATCTCCTGTGACCCTGCCACTTTAGCACGCGATTTAGCCGGCTTAAGCCCTACCTACCAGATAGAAAAGGTACAACCTGTCGACATGTTCCCTCAAACCATGCATGTCGAAACCGTAGTAAAATTAGTTATTAGATAATTTCAACTATTGAAATAATCGTAATTATTATTAATAATTTTAATTACGGTTGGCGCATGAAAAAGCTACTTTTCCTGCTATTCTTATTTCAAGTTGTTGCATTACATGGTCAAGGAGAAACTGTTATCTGTCTCCATGGCTATTTCCGTTCTTATAGATGTCTGATCCCCATGGCGAACACCCTAGAAAATGAGGGTTTTCGCGTCCACCTCTGGGATTATCCCAGTCGCAAAAATACGATCGAGGGTCATGCCGATGTGCTGGTTAAAATTCTGCAAGATATTGCCCATGCAAGGCCTGGACAGCCCATCCACTTTGTGACCCATTCTTTAGGAGGGATCATCGTCCGCGCAGCTGTCAATCACCCCAATTGTCCTCCAGAAGCTCGCCAAGGACGGGCGATCTTGCTGGCACCCCCCAACAAGGGGGCTGCGATCGCAAGGCGATTTAAGGACTGGGTGCTCATGCGTGGCATCTTTGGGGGTAAAGCAGGAAGGCAACTCCTCACTTTTACTGAGGAAGAAATGAAGAGCATAGGGAGCTTTCCCGAGACGATGGAAGTGATGGTTCTTGCCGGTGCAAAAGGGAATCGCCTCTCTAGGCTGGTGATGGATGAAGCCAACGATGGAAAAGTTACAGTAGATGAGACCCGCCTTTCCTCCCCACATATCCATAAAACCCTCAATGTCAGCCATAGCTGGATCATGACCAGCCGTGAATCGATCAACCTCACTAAGGATTTCCTTCTTGGGAGATTCCCAGAGTAAAAACCTGAGTAAAAAAACGGCTCGACGATAGGCCTCTCTTTTGTTATAAGCAAAAAAATTGACTTAGGTCAGGGAATGAAGAAAACTATCCTGTTTTTCATTGCTATCTTTCAGATCCTTACGATCAAAGGAGACGCCGATACGATCGTTGCCATCCACGGCTTCGTCACCGATTGGCGCAGCATGATCCCAGTCAAAAAAACCCTTTCACCATGCGGTTTTGATATCTTTCTTTGGGAATATGATAGCCGAAGAAAATATATCGAAGAGCATGCTGTCGATCTCGTCGTCGCTCTTCAACGCATTGCCTCTGCCTATCCGGGAAGGCCGATCCACTTTGTGACCCATTCGATCGGAGCTCTGATTTTGCGTGTAGCCATCAACCAATTCGACTGTCCGGTGGAAGCTAAAATGGGGCGCGCCGTTCTCCTGGCACCTCCTAATCAAGGTTCTATTCTTGGGCGCCGTTTTAAAGATATATGGCCTATAAATATGATAATGGGGACTAAAAGTGGGTGGGAGCTGAGAAATTATTGCCCACGAGAGGTGACCTGCCTGGGAGAATTCCCCGAATCGATGGATCTCTTTGTCATCGCAGGCACTAAAGGAAACAAAATCTTTTTTTCAACGACAAACGATGGCTTTGTCGTTATTCCAGAGACGCGGCTCAATACACCCCACCGCTTTAAATGTTTTCGAGTCAGTCACAGCAATATCATCAAAAACCAGCGCGTCCTCTGTGCCACTAAGAAGTTCATTTATGAATATTATTATCCCGAACCTGAAGAAACAGAAGACTAAATAGGATTGCGTCCCGCTTTTTCTGTAAATTTGGGGTAGCGAGGCGGTGTCAGATTGCGAGATTTTTGAGGAAGCGAATAGCCTTGTGCTATTTGTGACGAAAAAAGCGCGCAAGATGCCCGCCGCAGCTCGCCCAAATTTACAGAAAAAGCTGGATGCAATCCTAAATAGTAAGGGTTCTAATTATCTGGACGCGCCGATCTTGATTCGCGCATTTATAAGTGAGAGGGCTAGCCACAATAGCTTCATGAGATTGTCCTACCACTCTTCTTTCGAAATAATCCATCACATAGATGCCGCAGTTGTGAATATCGTACTGATGCTGAGTACTATTTTCGATGATAGTGCTGTTTTCATCACCATAGGTATCGACAACGAGACGGAGAACATCTTCTAAATGGATCTCCTCTTTTGCAGCGCTGCGGACGGGATCGGTAGAGTCACGACTGGTTAGCCCTTTAGAATCAAAGAGTTCTACCCGGTTATTCAGCCGGTCATAAACCACTGCCACGATGTGATCGATGGGAAAGCCCTTCATCACCACAGGAACCAAAATAAGCGGTTTCCCTTCACTTTGAGGAAGTTGCGGACTCATATATTGATACATAAAGTTCGGGACAAGCTGAATTTTATCCTGATGTTTGGCTTGTAGGATCTCACAAAAAGTCTGTACAGCTTCTGGTCCGACAGCCCATGTATTACAGAGCTGAGAGATTCCTTTAGATAGATAGGGATAGTTCTCAGTTTTTGTAGAAGATATCGAAACATTTTGGATCTCAATTTTTCCAAAATAGCTGGCTAACGACCGCCAGAATCCACAGAAAACAGTCATCACCTTATTGGCTAAAGGCCTTAATAATGAGGACTCTGCGAGAATAGCTTCGGAATGCCTAGAATGGAACTGATTTTGATCTAAACGAATTGACATCAACAACTATTATAAACTATTTAATAATAATTCTCAATAGTTTATATATTAATTTATGAGGATAGTTTTTCTATTATTAATACTCTCTTGCTTCTCACTGTTTGGAGAGACCCATTACCAGGGAAGAATCCTCAGTATTCAGAAATTCTCGATGGCTAACCAGCCCTCCCCCTATCTTCAATTCATATTGGAAACCTCAGAGGGTGAGTACACTGTTGAGGCAGGTCCTCAATGGAATCTGAAAACTCAAGGTTTTATCTTGCTGCAAGGGCAAGAGATTGAGGTGGAGGGTGAGTTTGTCACCATCGGGGGGCGGCAGATTTTGATTGCCCATTGCCTTAAACAAGGCAAACTATCTATTAGATTAAACAAAAATTAACTTAAAATTGACTATTTATTCAAGATAGTGTATGATTGTTTATATTTTAATATAACTTTAATTTAAATTTAAATGAGTGAGATTACTAACCCAACTTCACAGGAAGTGAAGTGGGCCAGCCCTGTTAAGCCAAAAGCCACATCCCGAAGCCAGGGTATCACCTCTCACGTCGCCAAAAAGCTCCTTTTTACAGAAAGCAATGAGAGTGAGCCTAAGGACGACCTACTGAAAACCTACCCATTAGCTAGCTTGGGTCTCCAACAAGGTCTCGATCTCACTCAACAAGCCTACCTCATTGAGCTCGTTGAGAATTTAGAAATGAGCGTGCGAGAGGAGGTTCCCCAAGAGAGACAGTCAGAAATCCGCAGCTATATCAACAATCTTTTGGTCGCTGCCATTCCCTTTGAAGAAAAGTATCAAAAATTGGGAATCACTCTTTTTTATTTAGATCGCGATGGCGTTCTGCCCACACGCGGGTTTTTAATCCCCTTCAGAGCCGATGAAATGATAGGAGAGATTCAAAGCTATTTATCGGCTCGTTCCGATGCGACTTCAAACCCTTTGATACCTTCGGGCAAAACACACTATCTCTTACGCAGCTTCGCACACATGGCGATGACCTCACGGCAATATTTTAACCGAGCAGGCCTCTTTGTTGTGAAAAGCTTGCTGGAATCACCGAGCCATGGGATCGCTGGCTATCTTCAGCCTGAACATCGGGAGCACATCTTGATCGTGATCAGGGAGCTGCTCTTAAATCCCACTTTTAATACCTTTTTTCGAAAAGAGGTGACGGTCCATCCCGATCTTGTCGATGTGCTGCAGATCGATCTCAAATGGAGCTCCACAATTCTTTCTGTGCATATTTTTTATGCCTGTTTGATAGCTCTTTTCAGTGATATCCGCCAATCTGATAATCCTAATTGCTATGCGGTCAGCGCTCTTATTTATGTTACAGAAACTGAAACTTATAGAGCTTTCGCCCGATTGATCCGCTGGATCGAAGAGGGACACTATCGATTTATAGGAAGCTCGATCCCGCTCCGTCCTTTTCTCGAAAAAAGGATCGTCCGTTCTACCGATCTTGATATTCAAGTTGCCAATCCCGAAGCCCTTGCACTGGCTCCCCTCGAACAGATCTACTCTATCCTCTCTCTCAGCCACTCTCCCTCTTCAAAAAGAAAAGCCACTTTGAAAGAGCTCCTTCCCTCTAACACAGCAAGAACTCTCTTCCAAAGCTATAAATCGAACCTCCTGATCCAAATGATGCTCAAAGTCTTGGAGTTCACCAATGAAAATCTCGTCACGGAAGAAGAAGATGCCGGCCAATCTTTTAAAGTGAAGCTGATCAAAAGCGCGATTGGGGTTCTCGAATGGTTGTCTATGAGCAAAGGGATCTCTTCTCTGATATGCGAAAAATTAGAGTCTCACTTGATGAAAAAGTTCTGGTTAGAACCACAAAGAGAAGAGGGCGAGGTCATTGCCAGCAGGCAAGCTGAAGAGGAAGGGGCTCGGCTCTTTTCCGCCTGTCTCAGAGTCTACTATCTCAATGGAGGAAGATATACCCTGCTTCCCTCTCTGAGCGAATTTCAAAGAGTTCTTCTCGAAGAGGTAAACACCCTGTGCGCCACTGAGCAATGGGACCCACATGTTTCCTCTACACTCTGTGAGGCGATCCAGAGCGCTGCTTTTAGAACAGGATTCGCCAAACGGTTAGCCAGTCAGATCGAATATAGTACAATCACGGGTGATCTGCTGGACAGGGCCGATCTTTTGATCATGCGGCAGAGAGGCGGATCGGGAGCGCTCGTTCTCAAGAGTGTCTTCGATATCAACCTTCAAAAGGAGAGCCTTCCTGAAAGTCTAACCCCCTATGAATTCTTACGCAATCTTGTCGAGTTTATCTCCACAAGAGTCGCCACAAAAGAATTTCGAGAAGCTCCGAAGGTCTTAATTCGTAATCCGGGAAAACATATCTGGACTCTCTCTCCATCCTGTTGGAAATTGCTGATCGATAACCGCATCAGTTTCTCCTTTTTTATCCAGAGATCCCTCTTCGATCCAGGGAGAAGACGCCTCGATGCGGCTGTTCCAGCCGATGCCGTGATCCGTTTGATCTCTAGTTTTGCTGGAAATGAGGAAGTTGAAAAGTTCATGATGAGCCATTTTCAATATAGACCCAATCTCTCTTATGCCCAATTTCGCGACGAGCTCTTACTCCACACACAAGACAAAAATCGTAGACGAATGGAAGAGTGCATCCGAGATGAGTTTAGTAGAGTAACACTCGATCTAGCCCCCTTATTACTGATCTTGCAAGAAATTAAACTGACACTCCCAGAACAGACAGTGATACGCCTTTTAGAAGCGCTTCCCATACAACCATGCCAACCTTACGAATTGGCACTTTTGATTCGCAAAGCTTTACTCGATCACAAATTAGCGATCATCGATCCTTATGAGTTGGAGATCGCAATCTGCAAAGCTTTCGACATGCCGATTGCCATACAGATCGGCGATCTCAATTGGCAAAACATGCGTCAAGAAGATCCGAGTCATCTTCGTTTGATCGTCCAATTTAACTGGATCCTCGAGGTTCCCTCCTACTACATTCGAGGAGAGAGCGAGGATCGTGAACCCGCCAAGTACTACACAAACTTTGACATTTTTTCTTCGCCTGAGCTATTGAAATAATAGACATTATGATGGCTTCTCTTTTTTTACTCATGACGGGTGTTATTGGATTGATCTATGGCAAGCAGCGCAGGTGGGCTTTCTTGTTGCTGATCACCACACTTGTTTTGTGCTGGTGGATGCTGGCTCATCATGCCACTAGTAGATTAGGAGTTGAGTGGTAATAGAAAGACATCTCAACTCGCTATTCGCACTCATTTTGGCAGCAATCCTTTGGGGGGCATTAGCCATCCAATTCTTTAAACATGAAGAGCCCTGCCCTCTCTGCTTGCTCCAGCGTTTAGGCATGCTCGGTATGGCCTCTGGGGCGTTGATGAATGTGCGCTTCGGCCCTCGCAAGTCCCACTATGGTCTCTCACTCTTCTCCGCTGTGTTTGGAGGATTTGTCGCACTCAGGCAGATGTTCCTCCATGTTTGCCCCCAATTCCCCAAATTTGGAGTTCCTTTTTGGGGTTTAAGTCTCTATACCTGGTCCTTTATCACCTTTGCAGCTTCCATCTTCTATATCGGACTCTTGCTGCTCTTCTTTGACCATCAAAAGGAAGAGATGGAAACTCCCCGCTCAGATCCCTTCGGCCTCTTTGCATTTATTGTTCTATTTTTAGTAGCATTAACCAATATTTTTTCTACGCTATGGTTATGCGGTCTGAGCGCTTGCGACGAAATTTAATCGCCCAGCTCCAAAAAAAGATCCAAGAAAGTGATGGACATCTGGCCTTACGCTACCAGCGTGGCCACTCTAACACAACGCGCAGCAAAAGCTATAAACAGGGGTGCCAGCTCCTGACATGCCCACCCTTCGATCAGGTTCTAGAGGTTGATCCAGAAGGCCAATGCGCCCACGTCGAGCCAAGAGTGACGATGGAGCAGCTGGTCAAAGCCACACTGCGCCGCGGCCTCATCCCGCCCGTTGTGCCCGAATTTAAAGGAATTACCGTGGGTGGAGCTCTGCTGGGCGCTGCCGCTGAAAGTGGCTCTCATAGATGGGGGCTTTTTCATGACAACTGTCAGCAGATTGAGCTCATCGATGGCAAGGGAGATCTTATCATCACATCCCCCACAGACAAGAGTGACCTCTTTTACGGACTTTCTGGCTCTTATGGCTCATTGGGAATCCTTGTGGGTGCCAAGATCTCCCTGATCCTCGCCAAACCAACTGTCTTACTCCGCTACTACCCCTTCAAGGATTGCCATCAAGCCTTGGAAAAGCTGCAGAGTTTAACTGGCCAGGTCGATTTTCTCGATGGGATCATCTTCTCTGCTGACCATGCGGTTGTGATAGCCGGAGAGATGACCTCACAACCCAGCTCTAAAGCCTCTTCCGCCTGGCATGCCCAGCATGCACATCAGCTGAGAAGCTATCGTGAAGAGCTGATGCCACTCTACGACTATCTTTTCCGCTATGATCATGGGGCATTTTGGATGGGCTCCTTTCTCTTCAATATTCCCTTTTTAAGCCTCTACATTCGGCAGGGACTCTTAAAAGCAGAGGCCTCATTAGCCCATTTCACTGAAAAAGAGATTCTTCGGTTACAAAAAGCCACCTTTCCGGGTAGGCTCGGGCGGTTTCTCACCGCCCCTCTGATGAAGAGCCAACGTCTCTGGAGCCTGCTGCACCTGGCCGAAAAATGGATCCAAGACCGACTCGTCATCCAAGACTGTTCGATTCCGAGTGCACGAGCTCACCACTTTTTAGACCAGATTTTGACCGATCCCGGTCTCTACCCCATCTGGCTCTGCCCTCTCAAAGGCACAAAGGAAGCGCAGCACTTTGCCCCTCATTATGGCCATCCCGATCTCTTAAATTTCGGCCTCTATGGCATTCCTGCCTACGCTGCACCCATGCGCGAGATCATTCAAAAACTGGAAGCAAAGACAGATGAAGTGGGCGGCAGAAAAGTTCTCTATAGCCGCTCCTATTATAGCGAGGAGGAATTTTGGAAAATTTACCCTCAAGAAGTCTATCAAAGAATCCGTCTCCAAACCCATGCCGAAGGGAAATGGCGGGGGCTAACCACTAAAGTTCTCTCTGAGTAGCTTCATAATGGTAGCAGCAACGCGCAATCATGATAGTTACAGCCACAAGAACCGCACACCCAAGAATTAAATAAGTTCCCGGATAGCCCAAAGTGGTCCCGACCACCCCCAGCGCGCTCTGCGGATAATAAAGCCCCATTAAAGAGATGACGCCCAGAATTGCCAGAGCTGCGCATATCGTCAATGCGCCTGCATAGACCGGTCTTATACAGAGAAAAGGGGTTCTCTTCGTTTCCCACTCATGACCCACCCGATCGGAACTCGTTTCAATTGAGCAACACATCCTGCAATCCTCTTTCCCAGCAACAATAACCATTTTCTACTATTCCGAACAAGGGGGGGCCCAACTGCGTCCATTCGTATAGTGGATGCTGCTCATCAGATGATCATAGTTGGCTCTATCAAAACGGGTTCGGCAGCGCTGACGGAAAAAGTAATTGAGCGGAAGAAAATAAGGCTCAGGGTAGTTGATATTGTCAACATAGCCGTAAGGTGCACAGTCATAGTCAGCAACCGTGACATCCATATAGCGAATGCAGCAGGGCTGCCGACAACAGCTCCCAAACCATTGCGCTTCTACTTCAACTGTTAATATCAATAAAGCAAGACAAAACAATATGCATTTGTTCATAGTTTAAACTCCGTTAAACTCATTATACAAATTAAAATATTATTTTGTAATTAAAGCGGGTTGTTACACAATCACAATTAACGCCAGTTTAATGTAACAAGTTACGCGCTAACAAACTTCAGGGGGTTGTGCAACAACCCCAAAGCCAGACTAGATTCTCTCCAGCATCTTTTTAAAGGTTTGGAATTTTTCTTCATTTTTTTCTCGTCTTGACCATTTTTCAAGCTCTTCGAGATCAATTTTATGTGCAGCACATATGCTGAGAGCTTGCTCTAACCCTTCTCTGTCATTCCAGTGATTAACGACAACTATTTTTCCCTTCAACGACAATTTTAATCCTTAGCGTAACGACAATTAAAATTCCTCCTTAACGACAATTATTTTTCCCTTCACTGCAGTTCCATCTTCATAACGGTCATTTTTTTTGCTCTTGAGGGAAAAGTTAAACGACGCCTCTTCCACTCCTTATGTTGAAAAATACTTTCTTCTCCCATCATAAGCACTTTCTCTCTCTGGGGGATAAATCCCCCAGCCCCCCAATCTTTCATGGGCTCTGCCCCAAACCCCGGCAAAGGAGCTTGCTCCTTTGCAAACCACTTATTTTTCTTCTTTCCTCGCTTTCGATTTCTCGAGTCGGTAACTTGTTAAGTTTAACTCAAGTATTACACTGTGATGCACTAGACGATCTATAGCCGCCGCAGCCATCATAGCATCTTTAAAAATCCCTTCCCATTTCGAAAAGGGCAAATTACTGGTCAGCAAAATACTTGTGCTTTCATAGCACCATGTAAACAGGGTAAAGAGCACTTCCATCTCTTCCTTTTCCTGCTGCACATAGCCAATCTCATCAATAACAAGCAGATCGTAGCTTGTCAGCTTTTTCATCAATCTGTTCAGCTTCAGTTCCTGTTTCGCAATAAGCAAATCTTGTAACAGTGCTGAACACGAACTGAAGCACGCCTTGTACCCCTTACCTATCATCTCCTGGGCCAAACCACACATCAAGTGCGTTTTCCCAGCACCAGGTGTCCCAAATAATAACAAATTCTCTTTTCTTTCTAGAAATTTGCCATCACGTAAGGCATTGAACTGATGCTGAGCTCCCTTCGGTAATCTGCTCAAATCAAAATTTGCAAGCGATTTAGAAATGGGCAGATTTGACTCTTTCAACCATCTCTCGATGCGTTTATTCTCTCTGGATTCAACCTCTTGCCTTACAAGCTCCAACAAGTACTCTTCATAGCCCCATTCTTCTTTTCTTGCCTTCTCAGCATACTCAAAAAAGCTTTTACTCATTTTTGGAAGTAACAGCCTTTTTAAACCTTCTGAAACCTGCTCTATTGTATTCATGATTGTGACTCCTTTAACAAAGCTAAATCATAAACACATAAATCCACTGTAGAGACAGCTACATCCATTAAAGAAAATATTTTTTCTGGTTTTCGAAGTATCTGTAAAACGCTTTCAAGAGTTATCATTTGATCTTTAACAAGCAGACTTTTCAAAACCCCTCCTACACGTCTCTCACCATCTTGTGCAGCTGCTTTCAAAATACCTAGATAATCCTTCACATAGCGTTGAGGCGATCCAATTTTTAAAGCATCGTAGGCTGCCCTAAAAGTACTTGTAGGGTATAACTCTTCCTTATAGCGATAATTCTCAAATGCTCCAGGCTTCTTTATCAACCAATCTATTATATGACGATAATCAATCTGGGCCTTGTGGGCCCCAACCATGCGCGGAAACTCCTCCACTTTTTGACCTTGGTACCAGATCTCTACAATACTTCCTAAAAGATGTATCTCTACCTCTTCGTTAATCAAACGACTCGGTACAGAATAAGTGTTATCTTTTAAACGGATTGTACTTCCTCTACCTACAGTTAATCTATGAACAGTGGCATCTTGGAGTCTTCCTGGAGGCAATTCTTTGAGCTTTTCTTGTTCTTCTTTAAAACGAACACTTCTTGCCGCATTACGCTTTATCACCAGATCTCTCAGAAAACCACGATATTCCTCAACGGTTTCAAAATCATGACTACCACGTAACATTAGTGCCTGCTCAACAGCCCTCTTAAGCCTATGGTGAGCCTGTTCAACATCGCCATTCTCATTCGGGCAACCAGCTTGTATTTTTGTCCCTGTAATACCATAGTGATCCAAAAGAGCCTGGTACCGTGCACCAAATTTAGGATTATTCGAGAAATTTGACATTGCTGCCGTCAAACGATCTGTGCGATGTCGTAAGGCAGAGCCCCCTGCTTGCCAGACTGCATTTTGAAACCCCTCACTTAGACTTTCAAAATTCTCGGAAAAACAAATAGTTACACTCTCCCAATTCGAGTAGGTAAAAACAAAGTGATAAACAAGATGAGGAAATGGGCTCCTTTGGATTGTAATCTTAAGATTTTCCATATGTGTAAAATCTGAAGAGCAAAGATCCCCAGGCTTATGGATTTGTGCAAAGAATACCTCCTTAGGTGGTCCTTGGAGTCCTTTCCATTTCTTGACCTTTCTTTGCAAGGTCCGCAATTGCCCTTCTTGAAATTTGCCCGGATATTTCTCTACTAAATACTCAAAAATTGTCTTTGCTTCGAGTCGTGGTTGAAGCTCTAGCATGCTTTCAATTTCGGAATTAACGCAATCGAACGGATCCGTTCTTGTTTTCCAATTATGATCTGTTGGCAACAGCGGGTTATCATTCTTTAAGTAAGTTCTTGCTGTCTTAGGATCTATGCCAGCTTTGGCAGCTGAATCTTTAAGATTATTTCCCTCATTAATCATTTTACACAATCTCCTATACTGTGTTTTAGAAATCATCCTTTACCTCCTTACGAGATAAAGGATTATCTTCTTAAGTCTCAGCGAAGGGAATTTTAATTGTCGTCCGAAGGGAAAAATAATTGTCGTCGGACAGGAATTTTAATTGTCGCTGAAGCGGAGATTTAATTGTCGCAGATCATTCCAGTGATAAAAAGCTCCCAGGCGATCCTTAACACTGTCGATCGGATATAATAATTTGATTGTTCCTAAAGGCGTTTTGACTAAATTAAACCTTTGTACAGGTTCATTACCAACAGCAACGGGGGGAGAAACAAACTCCACAAACCACCGGCACCCTTCATGTTTGAAATATTTTTGCTTCTCAATGAAGCCGAGCTCTGCTAAAGCTTTTTTGACCTTTTTCATGTCGACATAAGTAATGTAATCGAGATCATAGGATTGATAGCGATTTTCGGAATAGATCGTTACACATGCTCCACCAACTAAAATCGTATCGATACCCCTCTTCCTTAACTCTTCTGAAAGATATCCCGCAAGATCACACAACGAAATGCTAAGCCAGTCGATCATAAAGGTTTGCCTTGGCGCCGCGGGCGTTTCCTTACCACTGGTTCATAATATTTTTTCCGGATTTCTTCAGGGAGAAAAGAATACGCCTTTTCTAAAAAAGTTATTAATTCGCTTAGAAAGGGGTATCGAGGGTTGAATTGATAAATCAAAGTTTTCCCTTCTTTATGACTAAAGATTACACCCCCTCTTTCTAACCTACCCAAAGCTCTTTGAAAACTATAGAGAGGGATTTGAAAGGTCACCTTGAGTTGCGAAGGATAGCATTTTTGGTTTACTACAAGGTAAAATAATATCTTTTCAATCACAGGATTTCCGAAGAGATACTCTAGCATATCCACCACCTTTTTTGGTTATATTACCAAAAAAATTGGTGCATAGTCAACGTATAAACCTATGCTTTAATTGAGGGGCTGGCCGCGGAGGAAGCAGCGTTTGACGTGGAGATCATCATCTAAGATGATGAGGTCGGCATCGGAATCGATCTCTAGATTGCCTTTATGGGTGAGGTTGAGGAGGCGGGCGGGCCGCAACGTTGCTGCTTCTAGTGCGGCAGCTTGTGAGCAGCCTGTGCTTTTCCAGAGATAACGGACAGCGGAGTCTAAGGCTTGGGTGCTGCCCGCCAGGGTTTGCGTGCCTTTTAGGGTCGCCTTGCCCGAATCGAGGGTAATCTCCTGCTCTCCTAATCGGCCCTGGCGAGCTCCTAAACCGGCCATAGCATCGCTGACGAGAAGCAAACGGCTGTCGCCACATTTCCAGGCGATGGCGATCGCATCTGGGTGAAGATGATGGGGATCTGCAATGAGCGTAAAAGGAAGTGTGGAATGACAGAGGATAGCGCCGATAATTCCAGGATCGCGGTGGTGAAATAGAGGCATCGCATTGAAAAGGTGGGTGAAGCAACCTAATCCCGCCTTTTCAGCCTCTAAAATCTGGTGTGAGGTGGCTGCAGAATGACCTGCGGAGACGATGATCTGCTGGCGGTGAAGCGACGAGATATGATCATAAGCGCCAGGAAGTTCTGGGGCTAAAGTGACCATTTTCACCCCGCCGAGCTCTCCATAAATCTCCTCCAAAGATTTTTCACAGGATTGTAGATATTGAGAATTGTGAGCCCGTGCAAGAGAGGGATTAAAAAAAGGGCCTTCCAAATGGATGCCCAGAATCGTTGCCTCCCCTGCTTTTTGTGAATTCATGGCTTCGCGTAACACTTTCAGCGAGGTGTGATATCGCTTTGGTGCGGAGGAAATTAAAGTGGGCAAAAAAGAGGTGACGCCATAGCGTGGAAGCTCGCGTGCAACCTCATGAACCCGCTCAGGCTCCTCCGTGAAATCGATTTCAAATCCCCCGTTGATCTGTAAGTCGATGTAACCGGGAGCTAGAATCGCGTTATCGAGATCGATGATTTCATCCGCTTCTTTCTGGGGAGGAATGATTTTTCCATTCCTGACCCATATCCCATCTTTGATGAGCCTTCCAGGTCGGAGAATACGGCCATTTTTAAAAAGCTGGATCCGATTATTTGGCATTAAGATTGCTATATCATAGCGCTGACAAACAAGACAACTAGCAAGGAGAAAATTATTATGTTATGGTGGGCACTCGTATTTCTTATCATCGCCATCATTGCGGCCGTTTTTGGCTTTGGTGGTATTGCAGCAGGCGCGATGTCGATTGCTAAAATCCTCTTCTGGATTTTCGTCATCCTATTCATCATCAGCTTGATCTATGGCCTCATTAGCCGTGGCAAGGGCCATTAAATGAAAGGGAAAGTGTGCGCTCTTCTCTCAAGTAGGGGCGCAACACTTTCCCATAATGGAATCTAGTTTTTTAAAGCTCTTTTTGCTATGCCACTAATATGCGCTTTTATTGGGCTCTTTTAGGGATAGCATTCTCCTCCTCCGCCTTTGCCTTTTGTGGCACTTATGTCGGAGGCTCTTTCGGTGGAAATGGAACATTCACAAAAGAGCAAGGCGAAATAGATGCCGAATTTCGAGGATTGCCCGCTACATTCTTTCCTGTGCAACGAGAGAAGCAGTTTACTGATTTCTCATGGGAAAGTACCCTTTACGTGGGATGGGGTAATCACTGGAGCGGCTGCTTTTACTATGGTTTAGAAGCCTTTGCCCGTTATTTTCGCGGGAAAGATTCCAATGAGTGGGAAACCTCATTTCCCGAAGAGCCAGCTCTTGCCTTCACTGCATTCCACAAGACTGCACTCTTGATTGGCCCCTGGCACTTCGGATTTGATGGTCGTTTTGGATTTTTACTTCGTCCCCTCACGCTGATTTATGGGCGCCTCGGAGCAGAATGGACCAAGATTGAAATCCACGAAAGAACAACTCTCATCGGCCATTCTCTCAATGATTCGTTCCACATTTCTCTCTCATCTAAGAAAGATTCCAAAGCGGGAGCTCATCTGAGGGCAGGTTTGGGGATCGAGCAGCGCCTCAATCGCTGTTTCTCTCTTAAACTCGATTATCTCTTCACAAGATATGGTAGGCGCTCTCCTAAAGGCGAGGTTTTTGCTCTCTCCTCTCTTGGCAATCCTATTGACCTTGAAAATCATTCCAAAGTTCGTATCAGAAACCATGCTCTGACTTTGGGACTTTGCTACTACTTTTCGAAATAATTTAAGTCGAATATTTCCGGCTCAATAGCCCGAGAGCCAAAGCTCCACAGATCAAGACAAAGTCACGGAGCGCGACATCTAAAAATTGTAGCATCGTGACGAAGACAATTACGATGACTGAAAACCAAACCGCTAAAAAAAAGGCAAAAAATCGGGGCTGAAAGATGATGCCGATCCCCATCAAGACCTCTGCGATTCCGATTCCCAAAATGAGATGCGGCTCATTCATCTGATAAACAAATATGGAGAAGGGTGAATCAATCCTTGTAGAGCCGGAGAAGTGAAAGAAAATTTTATCGACTCCCTTACCTATGGAAAGGATGACATAGAGCACCTGTAAGATACGGTAGGCCTGATATTCATAAGCAGCAGTAATCTTTTTCGAGCTCACAAAGTGAACAATTAAAAAAATTGGATTTGAATGTCAAGCCCCTTAATGGTGAATGATGCTTCACTAGAGCTTCATTTGATGCTGGCCTCTACTTCAAATTTTGAGCTATCCAGTTTTCTAATGCTCTTTCGCAGACTAAAAATCCGGCAGCTCGCCAGGGAAATCCGATCTTATCTGAATGAGGATGGGTTAAAAACTGGGTAAAATAAGCTTCCAGCTGGTTATGAGTAAAGATTGTGCTGAGATAGCTTGAAGCACCATTATTTTGTAACTCTTGATTTGTTCCTGGAGTTTCAGCAAGCGAAAAGTCCAAGCCGATATAAAAGCTAATCAAATGATGGTAATTTGGGTTATTAAGCTCTTCTTTGAAAAAATGATAAGCGATGAGTGGCTCCTTGGGATAAAGTCCGATGTAAGGAATCTTAGCTTTCGCTAACGCCGCAATCGAATCGGGAAAGCCTTGGGAGATTTTCTTCCCCTCTAGAAATAGATTAACCACCCCATCTTCGTTAAAGAAGTGGAAAACAGGTCCCTCTGCTATGACTGTTTTCCCAGGTGAAAACTGCTCGCTTATTTTTTTAACAAGAAGCGCGTTCATTTTTGTAGCTAAACAGGTTGCTTCTTTGTATGAGTCTAAAAGATCCAATGCGTTGACCTTTTGATTCATTCGATCAATAACTTTGACGATTCCTTCTAAAACAAGGAGCAGCATCTCTGATTTGGGACGAGTAAAATCCACAAGACCTTCACCCATCGCCATAATCTCAACGAAAGCAGGCATCTTCACAGCCTCTTCAATGCCATAAAATTGGGAAAAAAATTGAACCATTTTAAAAAATGTTGAAGTTTGAGTCTCTTCGACTAAATGGAAATACAAAAGTGTCATGCCGATGATGACATATTCAGCATCTTTTTTTGTTTCCACCATCAATCGATAGAGCTCAGACGGAAAATTCTCAGGAGGTAGTAACGACTGGCCATAGTCAGCGACTTGCACAGAACCATTCTCACCCATATACCAAAGCTCTGCCTGCCCCAGGAGCCTTTCATCTAGAGTCATCGCACATGGACACTCTTGCGTGAGAATAGCTGTGCTGCAGTGAATCGCCGCTTGCATAAATGCCACATGCACTTTTTTATGAGAGGCTTTTTGAGTGTTGGAGGCTAGCAAAAAAACAACACCTTTCTCGATCTTTTTTTCGAGAGAAAGTGTAGGATCGGTATTTGTGCCAAAGATCAGATAATTTTCATCAATGAAACGGATCATCGCTTGAATACGAGCTGCCTCCCCCTCTTTCAAAATCTCTTGAAAAAGCTGACATGTTAGTGTCACAGCCCTTTTAGATTCCTTTGGTAGAAAAGAGAAGATGTAGGCACAAATCTGCCGCCCATTGAGATCCTGCGGGGCACGGAGGGGCCCGCGATAATAACTCGTTTGGTTATCCCTATCTCTGGCTATCCCTGACACCAGAGCCTTCGCATAACTTGCCATAAATACCTTGTTAAAAATGTTTTAGCAAAAATTATCCCTGATTTATATTCTTTAAGCAAGCAGGGATATACCAAATGAAGACAAGTTTTGTAGCTTATAATGACTCTGAGACCCCTCTTGAGGCCTTTGTAGCCTATCAAACGCCCCAAAAACAACCCGCGGTCATCCTTTGCCATGCCTGGGCTGGTCGAGACGACTTTATTTGCGAAAAAGCTCAAATGGTCGCTAATTGGGGCTATGTCGGCTTCGCCCTCGATATGTATGGTAAGGGCATTTTAGGTCACTCCAAAGAAGAAAATAGCGCCTTGAAGCAGCCCTTTCTAAAAGATAGAAATTTATTACAAAACCGTCTTCTCAGGGCGTTTCAAGTCGTGCGCGCTCTTCCTTACGTAGATGTCGATAGAATTGCCGTTTTAGGTTATGGATTTGGCGGTATCTGTGCGCTGGATCTGGCGCGCAGTGGAGCCGATATCAAGGGAGCCATCACCGTTTATGGCCACTTTCAACCCCCACCTCCCAACCTCATCAAATCCATTAAAGCAAAAATTCTTCTGCTGCATGGCTACAACGACCCCATCACCCCCCTTGAAGAGCTCACCGCTTTTGCAAAAGAGATGGAGTCCGCCCAAGTTGACTGGCAAGCTCACCTCTTCGGGCAGAGCCTGCATGCTTTTGCCACCCCTAGTGCCAATGATCCTGAATCAGGAGTGCTCTACAACCCCACCTCTGCCCAGCGTTCCAATCATCTGATACGCAATTTTCTAGAAGAGATATTTACTTAGATCAATGCTTGGACTTCTCGATGAGCCGTCTGCAGGTTTTGCCGCAGTACATCATTGCGAAAGGCCAATGCCAGCCCCTTCTCGTAGCTCTCACACGCTTTTTGCAATTCATCGACCTCTCGAAAAGCATTCCCTTGCTCTTTGAACAGCCCCGCTCTGATTTGATTATCTCCAATCGGCGCAATCAGACCATCTTGGCAATATTGAAGGGTCATGCGAATATCACCCTCGTCCAAAGAGCTTTCATATTTTTTGTAATAGGCTTTTGCTAGCCCCAGAGTTAGCCTACCATCGAGATCAACATCATGTTTCAGGCGGACTAACCCCTCATGAAAGCGCGCAAGCGCCTGATCGGCATCACTCAATTCGCCATAGACTCTCTCTTCAGGTGTGATCTCTTCGATAGGCTTTTGAAATTTCTGAGCAGGGTTATTGCGTTGTAGCAGTGCCATACCCCATTGCAAAAGAATCGCTGACTTTAACCATTCATCATCGAAATTCATATAAAACGCATCGTGGTACTTTTGAATCGCTAAATCTAAATGAGCATGCTTACCCTTATCTTCTCTGGCAAGCCTGTTAGCCTCATTTAACAAATCCCTAGCTTTGGCGACCCTCTCAGCTTTTTTATCCAACCTGCGCTTTTTAGCAGGAGAAACAATCTCTACCTCACGCGCTCTCTTCAAACTTTCAAAACCGCTTTGGGCAACCCTACCCACCTTCTCACTTTCAACCAGGGAAGATTTCTCCTCAACCGGCTCTGCCACAACCCTCTTCGACTCAAGCCGACTCGCCATAATCAAACCAGTCTAATCACCTTGTGCATACTTGTCAAAATGGCCCGACACATCATCACTCGGCTGATGGCGCGGGTAAAGCTCGCCGAAGGTCGCTTCGCTCCCAACGGCTCGCAAAGTAGCAACCATTATCATTCCCCACAAACTAATAGCCAGATTATTACTGAACAGGTATAATCTCTGATAAGATAAGGAAATAGCCAATGAAGCGATTGATTTGGGTCGGCAAGAGCTATGAAGACTTGAAGGATTTCCCGCCCATCGTACGTCGAACAATGGGTTTTGCGCTCTACGCAGCCCAACTTGGTAAAATGCATGAGCATGCGAAGGTACTCAGCGGCATGGGCAGCGCGAAGGTGATTGAAATTCGAGAAAATGATAGAAGCGGAACGTATAGGGTTATTTATACTATAGAGATGAAAGATTTTGTTTTTGTGTTACATGCATTTCAAAAGAAATCAAAATCTGGAATCGCAACTCCTAAACAAGAGCTTGAACTGCTAAAGGATCGTTTGAAAGAGACTAAAATCATCTTCAAAGATTTGATGGAGAAAAAATCATGACAACAAAAAAACCACAGAAAAAACGTTTAGCAGATGTCGAGTATGTTGAAAGTTCTGGAAATGTTTTTGCTGATCTCGGAGTGGCTAATCCTGAAGAAGCGATGGCAAAAGCCGAAATTGCCCTGAAAATCTGTGAAATCATAAAGAAAAAAAGGTTGACTCAAGCCCAAGCGGCGAAAATCCTCAAAATCAGCCAGCCAAAGGTCTCCCTTCTTCTCCGCGGCTATTTAACCAATTTTTCTTTAGAACGCCTACTGCGTTTCCTGAATGATCTCGGACAGGATGTCTATATTTCTATTACCCCAGCACCACGTTCTAAGCACGGAACAACGAAAATCGGCAATGTTCCTGCTAAAGCCAAAATAGCTGCTTTAGGGAAATAACCTTGTGCCGGTGTGACGGGCCAATCTCAGAGAAAAATCTCTTTAAAATAAAAGAAACTTCTTTGCCGACCGGGTGCCAACCGAAGGACCCCAGAAGAAAAAAAGTGGGGGTGGCTAGATTCGAACTAGCGTAAGCCGAAGCTGTCGGATTTACAGTCCGATGCAATTGGCCACTATGCGACACCCCCATGGGTGGATGCTGGAGAAAGGAATTGAACCCTCAACCGCCCGATTACAAGTCGGGTGCTCTGCCAATTGAGCTACTCCAGCAAAAGGCTTTTAATGCGCGCGAAAATGAGCGCGCTTGAAGCGGGCAGCTTGCGGCTCTTTATACCAAAAGGGGTTCTTTTCGTCATGCTTTCTTTTTTGGAGAATCGCCCTGGAGAGACTTTGACTTTTTTCGATAATATTCTTGGAGAGATTTTGACTTTTTTGGAGAAACGTCTTGGAGAGACTTTGACTTTTTTCGATAATCTTCTTGGGATGAGCGCTTACTCTTGCTTTCGCTTTTGGGTGGGCTTGGAAGAGTCTTTGCGAAAATCCTCTTGGGTGGACTGGAAAGTCTCGTCGGGCTGAGGGAGATTCCTTTCGCGCTCTTCGGGCGTTTGGGAGGGCTCTTCTGCTGTGGGGATGGGGAAGGGAAGGGGTGCCTCTTCGCCTTTCTGGCGGAAATCTTTGCTGGTTTTGCGGAATTTGAGCTTATCGAGGGCGGTTGGGGTGGCTGTGGGTTGGGGGGTGGTGGCTGATCTGCCGAAGACAGAGAGGCTCTTGTCCGAGGAGCTGAGGAGCTTGGCCTTAAATTTGCGCTTGCCACTGGCAGTATATTTGGCTGCAGCGGTTTCCTTGTCTTGCAGCATATGGCAATTTTTATATTTTTTCCCCGAACCACAGGGACAGGGGTCATTTCGACCTGGGGTACGTTCAGCCATCTTTTTTATCCTTTAAGGGTGAAATGTTAGCTGAAAACTCTTTAAAGTGTCCATTTCTATTTGTATAATACCCCTATGTTAAAAACTTCTCCTCCTTGGAATCGCCGTGGGAAACGGATCGAGAGCATGATTCGTAAAGCTCTCTATGATCATCAGATGCTGGAAGGGATCTCCAAGCTGGCGGTTGCGTTAAGTGGTGGGAAAGATAGCCTGACGCTGCTTTTCATGCTCAAGGCGATATTGGGGCGCGGTTTTGATCCGCTGGAACTTTACGCCATTCATGTGGGTGGTGCTTTCTCTTGCGGCGCTTCTGTGGAAGAAAATTATTTGCGTGGGATCTGTGAAAACCTGGAAATCCCCTTCACCACCTGCCTTTCGACCCAAAAACTGGAAAAGCTCGAATGTTATTCCTGCTCGCGTGAGCGGCGTAAACTGATTTTTGAAGCGGCAAAAGCATGGGGCGCTGACACAGTGGCCTTTGGACACCACCGCGATGACCATGCCCAGACTGTTCTTATGAATCTGCTCCATAAAGCAGAGTTTGCTGGAAATCTGCCTAAGCTGAAAATGGTCGACTATGGCGTGACCATCATTCGGCCACTCATCTTTGTGGAAGAGGAGGAGATTCGCCACTTTGCCAAAGAGCAGGGATTTGCTAGAATTACCTGTCAATGTCCTGTGGGACAAAATTCGATGCGCAAGCAGGTCGATCGTCTTTTGACAGAAATCGAAGAGCTCTTTCCCAACGCACGAGCCAATATTGCTCACGCAGGATTAACCTATGGTTCAGATAAAGCGAGGAGAAAAGAATGAATGAATCCAGAATATCCATTGATGGTGTCGAAATTGCGCTTGGCTTTCCCGATGAATTTCCCTTTCGCTGGGTCGGTCAAGAAGATGTTTTTGATCAGTTGATGGCGGCCTGGCTGGTCATCGATCCCAAAGATCTCCCCTTAAATCCGCGGCTGATCGGTAAGCCGGGTGTGGGAAAGACGACTTTGGCTTATGCAGCTGCGAAACGGCTGGGCAGGCCTGTGTTTATCTATCAGTGCACGATGGATACGAGGCCCGAAGATCTTCTGATCTCCCCTGTGATCGATGAAAAGGGAGGGATCCGTTATGTGGCCTCCTCCCTAGTCACCGCCATGATCCGCGGCGGCGTCTGCATTTTGGATGAGGGGAACCGGATGAGCGAAAAATCGTGGGCCTCACTCGCCCCCTTACTCGATGCGCGCCGCTATATCGAATCGATCGTCGCAGGTCTTAAAATTCCCGCTCACCCCGATTTTAGGATCTGTGTGACGATGAACGACGACTCTTCGACCTTTGAAGTGCCCGATTACATCCACAGCAGGCTACAGCCCCAAATCTATCTCGATTTCCCCGAAGCAGATGAGGAGAAGCGGATTTTACAAGAGAATCTTCCTTTCGTAAAAGAAGAGATCCTTGACTATGTCGTCGGCTTTCTCCAAAGAGCGCATGGCTCGGGTGAATCTTATTCAGTGCGCGATGGGATCAACATCGCCCGCTATGCCGCAAAACGGCTCCATGCCTTCAATGGGAAAGCACCTCCTGAATCTATCTTGCGCCAAGCCATCGTCATGACCCTGGGCGAAGAGGCGGCGATGCACACGCTATGAGCCTTTCTGCAGGCGACGACGCACACTCAATGAGCTTTTTTACGCTCCGAGAAGGTAGTGTGTGGGCACTCCCCGCTCTCCACTATACCATGGAATCGGCGATGGAAGTCCGAAAAGCTTTCTTAGCTCTTCAGCCCGATTGTGTCGCTGTAGAACTTCCTGAAACGATTCAACTCGAAGCGCTCCATGCGGCCTCGCGACTGCCTGATCTCGGTGCGATCCAGATCGATGACCTCTACTATCTCTGTGAGCCATGCGACCCTGCCTTTGAAGGTCTCAGATCGGCTCTAGAAGCTGGCAAGAGCGGTTTTTGCATCGATCTTGATGTGAAAAATTATCCCTTTTTTCAAGATCTGATCCCCGATCCCTATTCCATTCTCCACATCGGCCTGGAGAAGTACTATGATTCCTTTCAGAGAGCCACAGAATTCTCGCCCAAATCCCAGCTCGATTGCTTCCGGGAGTTGCACATGGCACGCAGACTGAAAGAGCTCTCACTTAGCTACGATCGCATCCTCTTTATCGGAGGAATGTCCCACATAAGTTCTGTCCTAAAGCTGATGGCACTCTCGCGCTTTGACACTCCCCCCTCTGTAGAGCGTTCCAAGCGTCAGCTGGTCACTTTGACTGAAGAGTCGAGCCGAGAGGTTATGGCAGAATGCGGATGGATCTCCGCAGCCTATGAAGAGTGGCGCCAGAACGCCGGGGCACCACCTTTGGATAGGCAGCAATTGATCCTCTCTCTCTACAAAATGGCCGCACAACACTATGAGGAGAATACGGGACACCTCTTTCGGGGTTACCATTTGCGCAATACGATGAAGTTTGCACGCAACTGCGCACTCATCCACCAGCACCTGATGCCCAATCTTTTTGAGATTTTGACCGCCGCTAAAGGCTGCGTCGACCACAATTATGCTTATGAAACCTGGCTCTTATCCACCCACTACCCCTATCTCAAAAATATCGATAACCTCCCACCGCTGCCCCTAAAAGTCGAAGAGATTTGGGGCCATCCTAAAAAAATTCTTTTCCATCTAAAAGAAAAGCAGCGCAAAGGGAACGAATTTCAGAAACGAAAAAAAGATAGCCCACATACTCCTTGGAAGGCTCCCTCCCCTTTCTCGATCTGCTCCTACCCTCCTGAAGATCAGATTATCGAAAAGTTTGGCGATTTTTTAAAAAAGAAGGGCAGATTTCTTGTCAGCGAGGAAAATGCAAAGGTTATCCCCTTCACGACAAGCCTGGAAGAGGGCATCGATACTCGAGAGACAATCCGCCATTTTCATACCGGAAAGCTCTATGTGAAGGCAAAAGGGCGCCCTCCAGGGCCTGCTGGCTCTGTCGTCATCATTTTTGACGAAGATCTCGATGAAGAGAATCGCTTCTTTGAGGAAAAATTTCCTTGGCTCGCCACCTGGCATGGAGAACATCAGCAGGAGTCAGATATGGCCTTTTACGCCAGCTCTCTCAAAAAACAGATAGTAGGCCCAGGAATCAGCCGCTGCGAATATGGAGGTCTCATGATGTCCTACCCTCCCCGTCGAATGGGCGACGTCTGGCGAGACCCCGATTATACCAGCTGCCGCTCGAAAGCGGAGCTTCTTTTGATGGCAGCGATCGATTATTCGCTTCAACTCATCGTTGTTTACGTGTCAGAAAAAGGGCCACGTAGTAAAATGAAGAGCTTCGCAGCCCGCTTTGGGAAGAAAATTGTTTATCTCCCAATCGGGCAGCTTTCGCCGCTCCTGCTCAATAAATTACGTGTTTTTCACGTCTTGGATGGGCATGATAAGCGCGAGATTGCAGGAGAGTATATCTTTTAGGAATGTAGGGATGCAGAGACCAAAAATTGTTGTAACTAATGATGACGGCATCAGAGCGCCGGGGATTGAAATGCTGTGGAGCGCTCTCCATGAGGCCGATTTTGCCGATCTTTTTATTATTGCGCCTGCGACGGAAAAATCGGGGACGGGTGCCAGCATCACTTGGGATAAGCCGATTCTGATCCAGAAGGTTGAATGGCTCCATCAGACCCCAGCATGGGCCATCGGTGGAACTCCCGCCGATTGCATCAAGATGGGAGCGCGCATCATCTTAGATCATTGTCCCGACTTTATTGTCTCTGGAATCAATGCTGGCTCCAATGCAGGACGCAATGTGCTTCACTCGGGAACTGTAGGAGCCTGCATCGAAGGCGCTTTTCGAGGCATCCCCGGGATCGCTTTTTCTTGCGAAAATGGCGAGAAACCCAACTTCCACGTCGCCAAAAAATATATTGCTTCTTTAGTCCGATACACTCTCGCCAATCCGCTACCCCACGGAACTTTCTTAAATGTCAATTTCCCTCATTCAGCTCAGTCAGAGGTCAAAGGATTCCGTCTCACACGCCAAGGTAAAGGACGTTGGGCAGAAGATCCCATCCTCCACCTTCAGACCGAACATGGACCCAGCTACTGGATGGGTGGAAAACCAGAAGAGCTGGCTGAAGATGAAGATAGCGACATTTACTGGCTCAAAAAAGGTTATTTGACTGCCGTCCCTGTGCAAGTGCACGACCTAACAGACAACACCATTCTTCAAAACCGCTTCTCCCAGTTTGAAAACCACTTTGAGTCAAAGCTCAGTCGGTAGCCTTTTCAGACCATTTTGAGTCAAAGCTCAGTCGGTAGCCTTTTCAGACCATTTTGAGTCAAAGCTCAGTCGGTAGCCTTTTCAGACCATTTTGAGTCAAAGCTCAGTCTGTAGCCCTTGCGGACCACATTGAGTCACAACCCGGGCGGTAGCCTTTGCAGACCATTTTGAGTTGTCGAAAAAGAGAGAGTAAAGTATCCTCGACTTCTTTTTCAGGGCGTATAGCTCAGTTGGTAGAGCGCCTGTCTTACACACAGGTGGTCATAGGTTCGAGTCCTGTTGCGCCCAGAGTTAGGATTGTCTCGCATGCACAAAACTTGTGAGGCAATCCGAGAGTGATTTTCCTTTGCGGGAGTAGTTCAATTGGTTAGAGCACCGCCCTGTCACGGCGGAAGTTGCGGGTTCGAGCCCCGTCTCCCGCGTTCTTTATGAATACTAACCCCACCCAGTTTCGCTTCGGAAAGTACTACTTCAAAACCTTTATCTGGTTTGTTTTGGGAGCTACCTTAGCTGCACTCGGTATCGAGACCATTTTGATCCCCAATCAGCTGATCGATGGTGGTGTGGTCGGTGTGGCGATCATGGCCTCTTACCTGTCGGGAAAGAGCCTTCTCCCCTATTTCATGGTGCTCTTTAACCTCCCCTTCGCCTACATGGCCTACAAACAGATTGGCAAACATTTTGTCATTCAGATGGTCACCGCCGTGATTCTCTTAGCCATCGCTATGGCTGCCTTCATCTGGATCCCCATCCTATTCCATATCCCCCCCATCGAATTTCATGGCGAAACGATCGAAGTGATCGTCCTCGGTGGATTCATCATCGGAGCGGGCGCTGGCATCATTATCCGGCATGGTGGCTCGACCGATGGCACCGAGATTATGGGGATCTTGATCAATCGCAAACGAGGGTACACCGTTGGCCAAGTAATTCTCTTTGTCAACGTCTTCATCTTCATCGCGGCAGGCTTTGTCTACCAGAATTGGCACTCCGCGATCCTCTCCCTCCTCACCTACGTGGTCGCTACCAAAGTGATGGATATGGTCATCGTCGGCTTTGAAGATACCAAATCGGTCATGATCATCTCCAAAAAGCCCCAGTATCTCTGCGATATCCTCATGAAGGAGCTCGGTGTTGGCGTCACGGTGATGTATGGCCGTGGTGGCTTCAGCGGCGATGCCAAAGAGATCCTCTACATCGTCGTCGAACGTCTCCAGCTCGCCGAACTCAAAGAGATTGTCCACCGCGAAGATCCCAACGCCTTCATCTCCGTAGAAAACCTCCACGAAGTGATCAACGGCCGCCAAAACTCCGGCTTAGCTCCACCGCACTAATGCCCCGCTTCTTAATCTTACTTCTACTACTAAGCTCAACTCTCATCGCAAGAGAGGTCTCTTCTCCTTGCCTCTTGGAGCATGTTCAGAACCATCTTCCCCACTGTGGCACATTAAAAATCCTCGACGGCTTTGTCTACGTGGATGTCGATGATGAGTATATCCACACCTTAATCAAGTACATTCAGGAAGAGGGCTTTGAAGAGCCCCCCTACTTTGGCCCAGGCCTCGTCGGAGCGCACATCTCCGTCATCTTCCGCGCAGAAGAAATTCACGAACTCCACGAGTGTGGCCAAATCATCGATTTCATCCCCATTGAATGTCAAGTGGTCACCCCTGCCCGCTGGAATGAGATGGAGGAGGTGTTCTTTATCGTCGTCGAAGCTCCCGAGCTCGACCGCATCCGCGCCTGCTATGGCCTTCCCCCCAAAGAATTTCCCTACCACATCACGATCGGTGTCAAACCCAAAGTCGCCCAAGCTGCTTAGGTTCGAGCAGGATTTGGAGAATCGTCTCTTGGCGCGCCCATAGGGCGCACTGAAGTTGGAAGTTTCTCAAATTAATTAATTCAATTGCCCCGGCTTCGTCACTCAGCTGAGCCTCGTAGCTGTGAAAAAATCGATCAATTAGGCCCGTCGCTGAGCCCCTCGCCTTCTGGCGCAGCCTCGGTCTCAGGCGCGGGGCTCAGCGGGGGAAGGAAAAATCAAAAAAGAGGTGTAATTAACTCTTCCAGCGGGGGTAGAGGGTGTGGTCGAGGTAGAGGGCGTCGAGGACCTTGCCGACGATGAAGTTTTCGATGTCGGCGAGGGTTTGGGGGTGGGTGTACCAGGCGGGGATGGGGGGGACGATGGTGGCGCCGAGGCGGCTGAGTTTGAGGAGATTTTCGAGGTGGAGCTCACTGAGGGGCGATTCGCGGGGAACGAGGATGAGGGGCCGTTTTTCTTTGAGGGTAACGTCGGCAGCTCGGCGAAGAACATTATCGCCGAGACCGATGGAGATGGCGGCAATGGTGGCCATGCTGCAGGGAATGATGATCATACCGGTGATTGGGTAGGAGCCACTGGCTATGGCGCAGCCGACATCGTTGATGGAGTGAAGGGTGATCTTCTGCTGGATCTCTTCGGGGAATTGCTGGATAAACTTGGCTGTCGAGGCAAATTCTTTGCCGAGCTCGAGCGAAGCGGTATAGAGAGCGGAGGGGCTCATGACCAGTTCGATGGAGGAGCCGGTGGCGGTTAGTGCTTCGATGCAGCGCCGTGCAAGGATGATCCCAGATGCTCCCGAAATTCCTACAACAAAACGTCCCATACGATACTCAGGCTGAGAAAAAAGAGGGTTGAGAGGGCTAGCCCCGCGCTACAGAAGAAAACAAGAGGGGTTTCTTTTTGGCGTAAATGGCGATGAAAGATCCAAAAAATGGCGCCGGCTGTGGGGATCACTAGATAGTAGACCAGGTGTAGATGGGCTGTAAGGCCTACCATCAGAAGCATCAATAAACAGGCACAATGAATCAGAGCGGAGAAAGTAATACTTTTCTCGATCCCTAAGCAGGAGGGAATGCTGTAGAGCCCTTCTTCGCAGTCGAAAGTATAATCCTGGATCGCATAAGCGATGTCGTTGCCAATGATCGAAAAGGCGGCAGCTGCGCCTAGGAAGAGTACAGCTGGGGTCATGGTTCCTCTCATCGCTGCATAGGCCATCACAGGCCCTAAAAAATGGACCCCTCCTAAAACAAAGTGGCAAGAAGGATGAAGCCGCTTCATGTAAGAGTAGAGGTAGAGGAGCAGGGCAGCTAATAGGGAGAGCGCGGCTGTCAATCCGTTAATTTGAAAACAGACCAGGAGAAAGAGAATGAGCGCTCCCCAAGCCACTGTGCGCGCTTGACCCACACTCACCCTACCTGAAGGTAATGGACGCTGCTCTGTGCGTGGGTTACGTGCATCTATTTTCCTATCGATCAATTGGTTAAATGCCATCCCTGAAATACGGGCTAAGAGAAACGCGGGCATCACCCAGAAGAGAGGCCGCCATTGGATAGGCAGTGATAAAAGAAGACCCGAGATGACAAAGGGAAGACCAAAGAGGGTCTGTTCCAAACGGGTCAGAGCTTTAAAGGCTGAGAGGCGCATCTTTTATCTTGGAAGTTTATTGCTTCATCCATTATGGATCCAGAGAATATGCAGAATCTTCATCATATCGAGATGGATGCCTGGCGGATTTTTCGGATCTTGTCCGAATTCGTCGATGGCTTTGAAACCATGACCCACATCGGCCCTTCAGTCTCTTTTTTCGGCTCTGCACGCATCAGCCGAGATCACCCCTACTACGAGTTGGCGACTGAGACAGCCCGAAAGGTGGCCGCAAAAGGTTTTGGGATCATCACGGGCGGTGGGCCTGGGACTATGGAAGCGGCTAACAAAGGGGCACAAGAGGCGAAAGGGAGATCTTGCGGCATCAGCGTCAACCTCCCCTTTGAAGAGCTGCACAACCCCTATATCGATCCACAATATAACATGCGTTTCCGCTACTTTTTTGTGCGCAAAGTGATGTTTATCCGCTATGCATTAGCCTTCGTCTTTCTCCCGGGTGGAATGGGAACGCTCGATGAGCTCTTTGAAGCGCTCACTTTGATGCAAACCAGCAAAATTAAGGCCTTCCCGATCTTTCTGATGGGCTCATCCTATTGGGAAGGTCTCATCGATTGGTTAAGGAAGAGCCCCTATTCAGAAAAATTTATCACTGAGAGTGATTTCGAGCGCTTTAATATCACCGATGATCCCGCTTTTGTCGCTGCTGAGATTGAGAAGCACTTCAAAGAGGTAGGAGAAAAACCGACCTTCGAACTCAGTCGAGAATCTATTTAACTTTCTTCTGCGATGATTTTTGCCATCTCAGGATCGCTTTGGGCAAAAGCGACCAGATCGAAATTGAACATGATGGTCTCTCTTGGAGAGATTTTCCATCGATTTTTTAAGGCACGTATCGCTTCAGGTTGCTTACCCTCAGCTGCGAGGATAATACATGTTTTCACAAGATCCTTCAAAACTTCCTCTTTCAGGTGGCTCTCGCTCAAGAGGCGATTCACCAGCTCAAAATCTCCAAAAAATGCAGCCAACGAGACAAATCGATTTTTGGCAGGATCTTCCATGGCCAGAATGCCTGCCTCATAAGAGGCGATCAAAGTCGCCCTCATTTGAGTGTAAGGAAATTTCTTGAGATCTTCCCGACTCTCACCAAAGACAGCATGATCTGGAAAAGGCTCATAGAATCTTTGGATTGATTTAGGATTCTCTCTAATTTGTTGCCTACTTTCTGAGGGAAGAGATTTTAGAAAAGGATAAAAAAGAGAAGGTTGAGGTATGAGATAACTTTTTTTCTCTTCCTTGACGAGTCTGACCAACCCCTCATTAAACTTCAGATGGAAGTGCATTTCGTAACGATTGATAGTCTGATGCCAGCACTGGCAGACCCGACTGCAGAGAGCCAAATCAATGGGAGAGGAATTTAAAAAAATGTTTACCAGAACCTCTTCCGGTATTTGCTTTTCACTCTCCACTGTTTCCACGATCGGCGGCGAGATATGTGATTTACTACCACATCCAGTAAAACAAGAAAATAGCCAAGCCATAGTAATATTTTACAGGATGGAATATTAAGATGGAATTAATTCTTTCTAAAAATTAAATCCGCTCTCGAGTAGATCATCGATATATTTGATATCATACTTGAGATCGAGAAAATCAGGGTTGTTCATCATGTACTGATGAAAGGGGATCGTGGAGTGGACCCCGCCGATATGGAACTCTCGAAGAGCCCTCTTCATGTGAGCGACAGCTTCCTTACGATTTTTTCCCCTCACAATCAGCTTAGCGATCATCGAATCGTAGTTCGGGGGGATTTTGTAGCCCGAATAGCAGGAGCTATCTACACGCACATGAGGCCCTCCTGGAGGCAGATAGTACTCTAACACTCCGGGCGAGGGGGCAAAGTGGTTAGAGGGATTTTCGGCGTTGATCCGACACTGGATCACGTGGCCATTAAACAATACGTCTTTTTGTTTGCGCTTGAGCTCTTGCCCCATCGCAATTCGGATCTGTTCTTGAACGAGATCGATCCCCGTCAGCTCTTCGGTCACCGTATGCTCGACCTGAATCCGGGTATTCATCTCCATAAAATAGAAGTTATTCTCTCGGTCAAGCAAGAACTCGATGGTCCCTGCAGAGTGGTACTTGGCTGCTTTGGCGATACTGACAGCAGCAGCTCCGATTTTGTGACGGAGCGATTCTGATAGAGCCGGGCTCGGAGCCTCCTCGATCAGCTTCTGTCGCCGTCTCTGGATCGTGCAATCCCGCTCCCCTAAGTGGATATAGTTGCCATATTTGTCCCCCAAAATTTGGATCTCGATGTGACGGGGACGCACGATCATTTTTTCCAGATAGACATCGGGATTGTTGAAACTGGCAGCAGCTTCAGCGCGTGCAGCCGCGAAGAGACGGCTGAACTCTTCGACATTGTTGGCGATCCGGATCCCCTTTCCACCCCCTCCTGCGACCGCTTTGATAAAAACGGGAAAGCCGATCTTCTTGGCCTCCTTGAGCGCCTCTTCCTGCGTTTCAATCACTCCCTCTGAGCCGGGAATGACTGGACATTTGGCGCTCCTTGCGAGCGCTTTCGCCTTCGCTTTGTCGCCCATCAGGGAGATCGTATGGGGAGAGGGGCCGATAAAATTGAGTCCACAGCTTTCACAGATCGAAGCAAAATTGGCATTCTCGCTCAAAAAGCCATAGCCAGGATGGATCGCATCGGCACCTGTAATTTCACAGGCCGATAAAATATTGGCCACCTTGAGATAGGACTTTGAAGAGGGAGCTTCACCAATACAGACCGCTTCGTCGGCAAAAAGAACATGGAGAGCCTCGCTATCCGCTTGCGAATAGACAGCCACCGTTTGCAAGCCCATATCATGGGCAGCACGGATGATACGGACCGCGATTTCTCCGCGATTGGCGATTAAGATTTTTTTCATGTCGGCTCGATCCGGAGGATGCGCGTTCCAAACTCGACAGGATCCCCACTTTTCATCAAAACTTCTGCGACGACCCCTGTGAGGCCCGATTTGACCTCATTCATCACTTTCATCGCTTCAATGATGCAGACGACAGAATTTTCGTTCACACTATCTCCTACCTTAACAAAAGGAGGATCATCGGGTGAAGGGGAGGCATAAAAAGTGCCCACCATCGGAGAGGTGACAAAGCTGCCTGCTTTAGGCTTAGATTCTGCTGGAAGGGCACTCTCCACCAATTTTGGTTTAGACTCAGCGTGAGGCTGATGAAGAGGAGCGACGGCTGGTTGGACATAGTGTGGTGCAAGTGCAGCAGGAGCCTGGTCTGTTTCTCGTTCGATTTCGATTTCGAAACCCTCTTGTTTCAGGACAACCCGCTTTATGCGCGACTCTTCCATCGCCTTCATCAGTTTTTCAATTTGCTTTTGATCCACTCTCTTATACCCTTTGAATATATTCTTTCGTGCGCGTATCGACTTTGATCACATCCCCCGCTTCGATAAAGGGGGGAACCTCGATCGCTGCACCTGTTTCCAAAATAGCCTCTTTAGTGGCATTGGAGAGAGCTGCTGCTTTGTCGGAAGACGCATCTGTTTTAGAGACCATCAGCTCTAAAAATTGGGGAAGCTCTACAGAGAAGATTGTATCTCCATAAAAGGTTGCCTGTAGCTCGATCCCCTCTTTGAGAAAATTGACTTTATCAGAGATGACATCGGGTGGCACTAAAACCTGCTCCAGGTTACCGATATCGAGAAAGAGGTAGTTTTTCCCTTCCAGGTAGAGATATTCCAGGTGGCGCTCTTCGAGAGCGACATCTTTCACCTCTTGGCCCACTTTGAAATTCTTCTCTAAAACCTTTTCACCGCTGAGATCTCTCAGTTTGGTCTTGATAAAAGGCTGCCCTTTGGGTGCAGTCACTTTGACAACCGATTCCACTCGGAAGAGTTTATTGTCAACGGAGACGGTCATCCCGGGCGTCAATTGCTGGCTAGATACCATGTTATTTTGCTCCACTTGCGCGTAATTTACCGATTCCCTCGGCCATATTCTCGACTTCCTCAAAGAGATAAGTCCCAGAAACCAGCACATTGGCTCCCGCTTCTACACACCTGGGAGCCGTCTTATCGTCAATCCCCCCATCCACCTCGATCAGAAAGGGAGGGAGATTTTCCTTTGGTTTCGCCACTTTACCACCTGCGCGGATTTTCAGTTGATCACAGGTTTCACGAACAAAACGGACCTTTTCGACCACATCGGCTCGGAACTTCTGCCCACCGAAACCAGGAGGGACTGTCATCATCAGAATCAGATCAGAACAGTTCAAATAACGGGGGATAAATTCGGAAGAGGTTTCTGGACGAAAGGCTACTCCCGCTTGGATGCCACATTTTCGGATATAGTCGAGAGTCTCTTCGACATCTTCTGTCGCTTCAAAATGAAAGGTGATCCGATCAGCCCCCGACTCCACCAATCTTTCGACATAATCGTAAGGATTATAGATCATGATATGGACATCGAGAAAAAGAGAGCTGGCTCTGTTAATGGCAGCCAAAGCGCGTGGGCCGAGCGTCAGATTGGGCACAAAATGGCCATCCATGATGTCGACATGGATTGCGTCTGCACCAGCGGCTTCAATCGCTAGCGCCGCATCAGCCAGATAGCCAAAGTCGCCAGAGAGTATGGAAGGAGCAATTAAAATCTCTTCTTGTCGAGCCATTGTTGTAAAGGATAAAGGAAAAATGATATAGGAAACAAGGAGTAAATTCACCTCATAATGGCAGTTCATCCAAAAGAATTTTTCACTTCACGCTGGGGTTTTCTTCTCTCCATGCTCGGCGTGGCGGTGGGGGCAGGCAACATCTGGCGCTTTTCGCGCGTGGTGGCCCAAAATGGGGGCGGCTCGTTTCTGATTCCTTGGGTCATCTTTCTCTTTGTCTGGTCGATACCCCTAATCATCGCCGAGATTGCAATGGGCAAACTCTGCAGGAGAGCTCCCATCGGAGCTCTTGCAGAAATGGCGGGGCGCTCATTTGGATGGATGGGTGCCTTCATCGCACTGGTGACAAGCGGGATCCTCTTTTACTACTCCGTTGTTGTCGGATGGGGCTGTCGCTACTTTCTTTATAGTATTACAGGAACATTAACCCAAACCAGCGACCATGAAGCGCTCTGGAATGGCTTTATCCAGAGCTGGCAGCCACTGCTCTTTCACTGCCTCTCCATCCTGATCGGCTGTTATGTCATCTACAAAGGGATCACCAAAGGGATCGAGCGCAGCAACAAGATCTTGATTCCCACTCTACTCATCATCATCCTGCTCATCACCCTACGCGCGGTCACTCTGCCAGGTGCATGGCAGGGCATCACCTTTCTCTTCAAACCTCATCTCCAAGATCTCTTGAATTATAACGTCTGGCTCGAGGCCCTCACCCAAAATGCGTGGGATACAGGGGCTGGCTGGGGACTCCTTCTTGTCTATGCCGGTTATGCCCACCGAAAAGAGAGCGTCATTATCAATGGCTCTCTCGCAGCAATCGGCAACAATCTCGTCAGTCTCATCATGGGCATCATGATCTTTTCGACCGCCTTCGCCCTTGAAAGCGAAATCGGAATCAAACAGCTGATCAGCGGTGAAGGATCGAGCAACACTGGCCTCACCTTTATCTTTTTGCCCAAACTCTTCATGGCGCTTCCTGGGGGTCCCTTGGTCCAGCTCACCTTCGCCTCCATTTTTTTCTTCGCCTTCATCTGTGCAGCGCTCAGCTCTATGATTTCGATGCTCCAACTCCTCATGCAGGTCTTCCACGAAATGGGTCTCAATCGCAATCGCTCCATCCTCATCACCGGCCTTCTCAGCCTCTTACTCGGAGCACCCTCAGCCCTAAGCCACGCCTTTTTCGAAAATCAAGATTGGGTCTGGAGCGTCGGCCTCATTCTCAACGGCCTCTTCATCGCCTTTGCCATCTCACGCTATGGCGTCGACCATTTCCGCAAAGAAGCCGTCAACTCCTCCCCCCAAGATTTCAAACTCGGCAAGTTTTTCAACCTCTTCATCACAATCCTCATCCCCCTTCAAGGCATCGCTCTCATCATCTGGTACTTCTACAACAGCATCCTCCACACCGACCCCGAATGGTGGAACCCCTTCCGCACCTATAGCGTCGCCACTCTCCTCTTCCAATGGGGCCTCGCCCTCCTCACCTTCCTCCTCCTCAACCGCTGGCTCGTCACAAAATCCCTCTCCCCTCACAAACCCTCTGACTAATTGTTGCAAAAATTCACTCCCCGGATATAAAATTTTCTTTTTTTTTAATTGAAGGATGCAATTTTTATGGCACAAGCTGTTGTGGGTGGTGCGATCGCTTCTGTTTTAATCTCTCGATTGGCCAATGCGCTATTGGAGGGACAATCGAGTAAGCCAGTCGATGGAAATGGCAGTGTCATCCTGGAGCGCTTTCTGCAGACTCTTTCGCATGACTTCCTTTTTCGTGTAGAAACGGTCGTACAAGCCGCATTTACAGCTCAGAACTATCTCCAGATTAAAGCTCAGGGAGCAACAGCTGCTACTGCATTGCGAACCTATTTCCTTTCTCAATATGTTGATCAACTTCAATTAGATACGGCAACTGCAGAAATTCTTCGAGCCCGCAGTCTATTGTTTCAAGAAACTGACAAGATCTTGCAATTTTCTGTAGATGAATTAAAGATCCCCGAAAGGTTGGGCGGCGCTGCAGACGCCTCTCATGTCTGGTATGAAAATGTAGAAATACAAGCTGCTCAAGATAAAACTGGTAGGGCTCATGTTCTTGTGAACCACACCGAAGCTGCGATGAATGTTCTCCAAAGAATCGCAGCTTTGGACCTGCTGATTCTCTCTAAAAGAATAGAACTTTTCCCTGGATTAAAAGATGAATTGATCTTGCGGATCGATGAATATGTCAGCCTTGCACTCAAGTTGATCCAGAAGCAGGAGTTAGGGATCAACTGCTTAAGTTTTGTGCTGAAGGTAAACCGCTTCTCAGTGAACCCTCATAAAGGGACCGTGAATCTCGGGTTTTTATGGTTCCGTTTTTGCGATGGCCAAGTCAAGGAGAGACTCTGCGAATATGGAAACTGGTATAAGGCTACAGGTGGTTGGGAAGCAAAGATAAGAAATTTTTCTGCAGCTAGTTGTTCTGCGGAGGAGCTTTTCGTGCGGCAAGGCATCTATGGGAGAACAGCAGTACTTGCAGCCTATAAACAAAAAATGGACAAATATGGAACCCCATGGGAGGCTCAAGTAGCCGCAGATCGAAGTGCCATGTGGGCAGCCAATTTCACACGCCTGATCGATCCCTCTAGAGAAGGCACTCTCGGCCATGCCCAAGGGATTTGGAAAGAACTGAAAACACACTATGAGAATCTTCCCTCGCCATTACCTCCTGCACCTTCTTTACCTCCTGCACCCTCTTTGCCTCCTTCAGCTGCGTTACCGACCGTAGCGACACAACAGAGTGCCTTCTGGTTTCGTTGGAGCAGCTACATTGCGCACTCTCTATTCGGCTTAATCAAGCGTTGGTTATGGGAGTGATCCATTGATGAGTAAAACACCCTCTTCTCTTTACTCTGCTCTGCTTCGCAGCGATCCTATTTTGGCTGTTTTAGCGGATCGTCCTGAACCAGGCCCGAGGGCACCGGACTCACCTGTCGACACAAAGATCACTCAGCGATTCGCTGCAGCTCTTTGTCAGAGCTACCAGGCGGCTGCTAAATGTTACTGCCCCATTGGACAGCTTGTCCCTCCACTCTCACCAAAAGAACGACAATTCTTGACAACGCATAGTGTAGCACAAATTGTTTCGGCACCTCTGCCAATGGCTGAAGAGCGCAGCCCCATCTTGATGTTTGTTAAAGATGTGCTCTGCTCTGTTGCTAGCCAAGCAGCCAGCCACGCTATTACTGATAGTTTGCAAAGTAGCTCCCCATCCCGAGCTCCTGCATCATCGCCTCCTCAGTTGGAAGAGGCGGCAGATAGCGCTCTTTCCCATCTTAAGAGGCAAGTAGAGTTATCCAGTACAAAAGAGATCTTCCATGCCCATCTAGAAAAAAATGCCCTTTCAAAAATCGAGCATAATTTAGAAACCTTCATTCAAAAAGGGCAGCATAATGTCACTTCAATGAGAGAGATTTTAAGTCAGGGCAACAAAGCTCTTGAAATGACAGAACGTTTTACAGCACATGTCATCCACGCAACGGCTGCAGGGCTTGAACTGGGTAGTTTTGCTCTTCAAGTCCATGCAAAAGGCTTCGATGAGGCCACGTTCGAGACAGGCAAGTCGATGCTCATTGAATTTGCTGCAAAATACCCTGCAGAGATCATTGCAGCCGCAGCCTGTGGATTCCAGCCAGAATTCTGCGCAGTGATTCTCACTACAGTCATGTCGAGCGTTTTCTCCCCTACAGATATCGCTCTTGAACCACTTCCTCTAAAAGGAGATAAAAAATGAGACTCAAGAATAAGAATGCAGTGATTACAGGTGGAACAACTGGTCTAGGTTTCGAAATGGCCCGATGCTATCTGGAAGAGGGCGCGCGCGTACTGATCACCGGGAGGAGACAAGAAAATGTGGATAGTGCTGTTGCTCAGCTGGGTCAAAATGGCTTCGGAGTCGCTGCGGACGCCAGTCGTCTACCTAAAATTGAAAAAATGGCTCAAAAAGCAAAAGAGCTCTTTGGTCAGGTTGACATTCTGATTGCCAATGCTGGAATCGGCGTCTTTGCACCCCTCCTGGAGGTGGATGAGGCGGCCTTTAATAAGCAGTTTGATCTCAATGTGAAGGGCCTGTTTTTTACGGTACAAAAGATCGTGCCGCTGATGAGAAAAGGGGGTTCTATTATCTTAATCTCCTCTACAGTGCATGATAAAGCAATGCAAGGCGGATCCCTCTATACAGCTTCGAAAGCCGCTGTCCGCTCTTTTGCCCGATCGATGGCTTTTGAACTCGCGGGGAAGGGGATTCGCGTCAATAGTCTGAGTCCTGGACTTGTTCCCACAGAATTCGCCAAAAATGCCCAACTTGATCCAACAGAAAATCAACAGTTCATAGAAAAAATGGTCGAAGAAACCCCTCTGCAACGTCCTGGAAAGCCATTAGAAATCGCTCAAGCTGCCCTTTTCCTTGGCTCGGATGAATCCTCTTACATCACTGCAGCCGACCTCATCGTGGACGGTGGCTGGGGAAATGTCTAGGAGGCCACTCCGGGAAGAGGAAAGCGCCGTTTTCCCCTAGCCCCTCTCTGACCAATTTACGACCTATCGTAAAATAGTCATGACTAAAATACGATCTATCGTAAAATAGTCATATGAAGAGAATCTATCAGGCATTGATCACTCACCATCTCTCCAAATACCGCCAAATGGCCTTCTTGATGGGACCCAGGCAGGTGGGAAAGACCACGCTCAGCTTAGAAATCTCCTCAGAATGGCCAGTCCATTTTTACTTTAACTGGGATAATGCAGCTGAAAGACTCCTTTTTCTCGAAGGCACCCAAGCCATAGCTAAACAGGCTAATCTCGATCAGTTGCATGAAGAGATCCCCATTCTGGTTTTTGATGAGATCCATAAATTTGGAAAATGGAAAAACTTTCTCAAAGGATTCTTTGATCTCTATGAGAAAAAATCAAAAATCATTGTCACTGGGAGCTCCCGCCTCAACATTTTTAAAAAAGGGGGCGATAGCTTGATGGGACGCTATTTCTATTATCGCATCCATCCCCTCTCTGTCGCTGAGATCACTTCTCCCCACTTAATTGATGAAGAGATCCGCCAACCGAAAGCTATTAGTCAGGAGGATTGGTCCGCTCTGAGAGATCATGGAGGTTTTCCCGAACCCTTTCTTCAGAGGTCCCAACCCTTTTCTCAACGCCTGCAGGGAATCCGCAAGGAGCAACTCTTTAGAGAAGATATTCGTGATGGCACACGCATTCAAGAGATCGCTCAGTTAGAACTGCTTGCCGAATTGCTGCGCCAACAAGCCGCTGAATCACTGAGCTATCTAGCCCTCTCGAAGAAAGTAGGCGTATCAATCGATACCATTCGCAGATGGATCGAAACCTTGAAATCCTTTTATTACTGTTTTTCGATTCAACCCTGGTCCAAAAATATCAGTCGCTCCCTCATCAAAGAGCCCAAGCTCTACCTCTGGGATTGGTCTCTCATCGAAGAGCCAGGCCATCACCATGAGAATCTGGTCGCTAGCCATCTTCTCAAGGCAGTCCACTTTTGGACCGACCGCGGCTGGGGAGAGTATGGCCTCTATTACCTCCGCACAAAGGAAAAAATCGAGGTCGATTTTCTCGTCACAAAAAAAGAAAAGCCTTGGTTCTTGGTCGAAGTCAAGACGAAAAATAAAGGACTTTCACCCTCCCTCTTCCATTTTCAGAAAGAGACTCAAGCTGAGCATGCCTTCCAAATAGCCTTCGACCTCGATTTTGTTCAAAAGAGCTGTTTTGAAGTGAGAGAGCCTGTTGTCGTGCCCGCTCAGACCTTTCTTTCACAACTGGTTTGAAATTGGGTTAGAAGCTTTCATCATCTGAGAAGCAGATATTCTTTTTAATTCCCGAAGCTTCATCCGAAGGTAATCGAGTCAAAACTCTTTGAATTACATCATTCGCATGAATGAGAGCAAGCAACATCACAGACTCATTATTGAGAGGATTTTCAGGATCTTCTATTTCAATCAGAGGGTCATGAATAACGCTATCGACTGTCTCTTCAAGTTCCTCACCCCTCATGTCTGGATCATTTTTTTTAAGAACCTCTGTAATGCTATTTCTGATAATTCTTTGAGTGTAAAGATCTATTTGAGAGAATTGGCGGGTGATCTCGCTTGGAGTGCCAACGATCTCCTCTTTTGAATCCTTCGAATCTTTAGCCAGATCTAAATAAAGATGTAAGAAATTTTCAATAACGTGCAATGGATCGGATTCCCTTGCAGGACTCAGCGCTTTCTGAGGAGTCGGAGAAGCAGCCTTACCACTTTTCAATTCTTTTGCAAAAAGGTGCAGACACTCTGCTTTCACAAATGAAAGCCTCATCTTTGCTGGTGCAGAGCGCGAGCGGGGTTCGAGTTCAACAAATGGGGCAGGTTTACCGACGGCTTCAAGACTCATTTTTTCCTATCTTAAATTTTTTTTTCGCCATAAGCATGCACATTTTCCTCTAAAACTTCTATACTTATAATTTTTTTGAGGTTCGTAGCTAAGGCCGAAAGCCCTTGACAATGGCTATTGCCTTAACGCTGAGGGCCACTCGGGGAAGAGGAAGGTGCCGTTTTTGGAGATGAGGGTGCCGTCAACGGTGATGGTGCCACCTTCGCGCAGGTCGCAGATCATGTCCCAGTGGAGGGCTGATTTGTTGGTGTTACCAGTTTCTGGATAGCCCATGCCGAGCGCTGCGTGGAAGGTGCCTCCGATCTTCTCATCGAAGAGGATATTTTGGGTGAAGGTTTTGATTTTGTAATTGGTGCCGATGGCAATTTCGCCGAGACGCGAAGCCCCTTCATCCTGGGCGAGGATCGTTTTGAGGAAGGTTTCATTGCGACGTGCACGCGCTTTGACCACTTTGCCTCTTTCAAAGGTCAGTTCGACTCCTTCTACAACGGTATTCTGCCAGATCGCCGGGAAGGTGTAGTGGACGACACCATTGACTCCTCCATCTGCGGCATTGAGATTAGGACCTGTGAAGATCTCACCATCGGGATAGTTGCGCTTTCCACAGGAGTTGCGCCAGACCATCCCTTCGATATTCACCTTTAGATCGGTTCCATGGGGCGTTTTAAAATGGAGCTCCTTCTTGCCCTTCATGAAATCGATCATCTTCTGCTGCTTTGCCTCGATCGCTCTCAAATGGCTCACCGGATCTTCTTCGTCGATGTAACCGGCGCTGAAGACAAAATCCTCATATTCGAGAATTCCCATATTGGCCTCTTGTGCACCTGCAGGAGTCGGACAGAGAGTGACGACCCAATCGAGATTGCCTGCGGCAGATCGTGTCAAAACCTGCGAGAGGATCGGTTGATTGGCTTTCGAGACGAGAGCCTGCTTGTGCGAATCGACATGAGAGAGCCCTCGCGTATTTGTAGGACCGATGACCCGAATCCGCTTGTCGCAGTGGGTCGCCTCATAAAGGGTAAAGGGCGAAGTGTGGGCCAGCTGCTCCTCACTCGCATATTTGAAGAAGATCTCATCCCAGCCAGAAGGATGGAAGGTCGTCCTAACATGACCCCTAGCTTTAATGATCTCCTCATAAAGAGCCTCCATCAAGGGCAAAGCGCCCATCTCTCCTGTCATCCAGACCTGATTGCCTGGCTTTATCTCTAGAGAATAGTGGACCATCACCTGGGCCATCTTGGTGAGACGTGGATCGCGCATGGAGTTCTCCTTTCGTAAAAAAATAGAGGAAAGGGTATTATTAATGAAGGGGAGCCCTTTAACTTGGAGGAAAAATGAGTCGAGATGAACCACGTAACATTAACTGGATGTTGACCTTACTCATGTCTATCTTTTTTGGAGGCTTAGGGGTCGATCGCTTTATCATGGGCCATATCGGCTTAGGAATCTTAAAATTGATCACTGCAGGGGGCTTTGGGATCTGGTGGCTCGTCGATGTGATTTTGATCGCCTCCAAACACCAATTCCGCAACATCAACTGGGTCGATTAATTGTCCTCAAGCTCCTCTGTAGAACTGCCCGCAACTGCAACTGGATACGAGCACACTCTCTGGTACCATCCCGATAAGCCAGAAGAGCCTAAAGATTGGCTCAAAATCGGAGCGATCGTGGCAGCCGTTATCGGGGGCATCATCAGCGCTTTGGCAGTCGCCTGCTTTTATGGAATCTTTCCCAAAGAACTACTGGGAGGCACACTGGGCTCTGGCATCACCTTGATTGTAGGAGCCTCCATTCTACTGCCTGCTGGGATGATTCTGATCCGAAAATATTTCTTCGAAAAAGATGATAAATCGACGCAAAACCCAGATTAAAAGCTTGGGTTGTTAACCATCCCGGCCTAGCAGCTTGGCATGGATCTCGTCGTGTCCCTCAAGCGGCTCGAGATGGGAGATCAGCTCAGTTGGTTTGTCAAACTGAGATTCGATAGACTGTTCGATCCGGGTGGCCACCTCGTGGGCCTGGGCTATGGAATATCCGCTCGGAAAAAGAAGATGGACCTCGATCATGAGTCGATTTCCGGCGTCACGGTGGCGGAGGTTGTGGTAGGAGACCTGATATCTTTGTGTCACTTCATCGAGAAGCTGGCGGATCTTTCGATCTAAACGGGGACCACTGCGATCCATCAATCCATCACAGGAATTTTTTAAGAGACGAATTCCGGTCCACAGAATATTGAGTCCGATGAGCCCTGCGATCAGCGGATCGAAATAGAACCAGCCAGTAACGCGCGTGAGGACAAGCGCTAAAATAACGCCCATGCTGGTGATGCAATCTGTCAAAATATGTTTCCCATCAGCTTCCAAAACGAGGGAGTAATATTTTTTTCCCTTTTTAATCAGATAGAGGCCGAGCCATCCATTGATAATCGTGGCCCCCGAGATAAAGACCACGCCCCAATCGAGATTTTCTAGTGTGACTCCATAAATCACTTTTTGAGCGGTATGATAGAGGATAAAGAGGGCTGCAATCATGATGAGAGCCCCTTCAAACCCTGCAGAGAAAAAGGTGATCCGATCGTGGCCATAGGTGTGGTCGCGATCAGCCGGCTTATGAGAGAGCCACATACTATAGGCAGCAAAACCGACTGCAAAGACATGGACGACCGATTCAGCCGCATCAGAGAAGATCGCCGCAGAATTAGTCAAATAATAGGCATAACATTTGATCAGCAGCATCAGCAGCCCTACCCCTAAGGAAAGGCGCATCGCACGGTTCATTCTCCGCCGGTCAGTGAAGGTGTAGGTATGTTTACCCATGAGATCCAGCTTATTTTCGTTGGAAAAAAAAGTAAAAGCTTAATATGATCTCCTTTCTTGAATTAATCTGCCTTTTATTCTGAGGGATTCCCTCTTGAAAGGCACCGAAAAAATTTACTACCTAAGGAGGTAAAAAATGTCAAAACCAGTACTACTAGGAACGGGACTCCCACCCCCACCACTAGCCCCACCACGTTCAGGTGAAGAGTCACCTAGAGAAACAGTATCAGCCCCAGGAACTTTGGCCGGAAGGCCTGTTGGGCCAATAGCTTTAGCTCCACCAGGAGCTGCAGCCCCAAGAACAAGTCCCAGCGAACAGCTGCGTCACGCCAAAGGATGCGACCCCTGGAAATGGGTTAAAATTGTCGCAGTTGCCCTAGCGATCGCAACTTTTGTCGCTGGAACCGCTGGTCTATTCGTTTGGCTAGGAAAGCTCAATATTAGCCTCACTGGCATCGGCTCCATGACACAAGAGCTCGGCCTCTACACAATGCTCGTTGGCTATGGATTTACTTTCCTTGCGACTGTTTTATTGACAGTCAATGCCTTCTTGAGCCGTGCTCGCCAAAGTTCGGCCCAAGCAGAATCGACTGGCTCACTCTGCTGCGGTGGTAAATCTAAACATGTGGAAACCTTGATTCCACGCGTTGCCATTGCTTCATCATAGTACACAATACTTCTAGGGCATAGATCACTTCTATGCCCTTTTTTTTTAGACCTCTTTCATAACCTCACGCGATCAGCAGAAGGAGAGGTTTGATGTCCCAGTTTTCACCTTTAGCTGAGCAGCTCCGTCCCCAAAAGCTTGACGAGGTCGTCGGACAGCCCCATCTCGTGGGTGAAAAGGGCTTCCTCACCCGCATTTTGACCCAACAAAAACCATTATCTCTTCTCTTCTGGGGACCACCTGGCTGTGGCAAAACAACGATTGCCAGGCTCTATGCCAAAGCCTTTAATGCCAAATTTGTCTCTTTGAGCGCCGTCTTTAGTGGAGTTGCCGATCTCAAAAAGGTGATCCAAGAGAGAGAACAAAATCCCCTCTTTCACCCCTATACACTTCTCTTTGTCGATGAGATCCACCGCTTCAACAAGGCGCAGCAAGATGCCTTTCTCCCCTATCTCGAAAAAGGCACCCTCATCCTCATTGGAGCCACCACAGAAAATCCCTCTTTTGCTCTCAACAATGCCCTTCTCTCGCGCTTGCGCGTCCTTACATTAAATCCGCTGGATGAAGAGGCTCTCGAACAGCTGTTGGCCCGTTACGAAACAGAAAAACAGCCTCTTCCCCTACTCCCTGAGGCTAGAAAGCTCTTGATCCACCTGGCTGCAGGAGATGGCCGCTACCTGCTCAACATGGTGGAGAACATCGAACAGGCTGCTATTTCAGAGCCTCTCAATCCCGACACTCTGATCCCGCTGGTGCAGCGCCGTAGCGCCCTTTTTGATAAGCAGGGCGATGGCCACTACAACCTCATCTCAGCCCTCCATAAATCGGTCCGTGGATCAGATCCCGATGGCTCTCTCTACTGGTTTGCTCGCATTTTGGAGGGGGGTGAAGATCCCCTCTTCCTTGCGCGTCGCCTCATCCGGATGGCCTCTGAAGATATCGGCCTTGCCGACCCCGAAGCACTGAAACTCGCCATCGCAGCGAAAGAGGCCTATGAGATGCTTGGAAGCCCTGAGGGAGAGCTCAGCCTAGCTCAGGTGGTGGTCTACTTAGCCCTCGCTCCCAAAAGCAATGCCCTCTACACCGCTTATGGCGCCGCTCGGGCCTCAGCAAAAAAAACCAACCATCTCTCCCCACCCGCCATCATCTTGAATGCACCGACTCGCTTGATGAAAGAGCTCGGCTATGGCAAAGGCTACCAATATGACCATGACACTTCAATGGCCTTTTCAGGACAGAACTACTTCCCCGACACTATGCCTAGGGAGGTTTTCTACCATCCTGTGGAGCGCGGTTTTGAAAGGGAGTTAAAAAAAAGAATCACTTACTTTAACTCTTTAAGAAGAGAGATAAATGAACCTTGCTCAGAAACAGAGCAAGAGATATAATTCCTCTGTTTTCGAAACAATTTGGTAGGTGGGTATGCGGAGATGGGGAAAGCGTTACGTTTGCTCTTTAACCTACATCCAGGAGAGGGTCGGAAAGCTAGTCTTTTCATCTTCCTTGGCCTGCTCTGGAGCGTAGGAACTTACGGTTCTTTAGTCCTTTCCGAAGGTCTATTTCTTGAGCATGTCGGTGCTCAAACCTTGCCACACATCTATCTCGCCATTGCGTGCGGGATGTGTCTGCTCTCCATCTTGCTCATTTTTTCTCTCCGTCGTTTCTCTATCCGCTATCTTTTCTTCTCCATCATCTCCTTGTGGATCATCTCCAATCTCCTCTTTTGCTTCGCCTACCCCTACTGCCATCACTCCTCAACATACTGGTATCTCTTTAAGAGCGCCGGCTGGATGACACCGATCTCCACCTACATTGTCTATTGGGCCTTCGCCGACCAATATTTCGACCTCCAAGATGGCAAACGATTTTTTGCCCTCTTTAATTCGACCACCTTTTTGGGAGATGCCATCGGAGGTGGGTTGATCGCCTATGGGATGGATTTCCTCGGAGTGCAGGGACTTTTGCTGCTCTTTGTTATCGCCCTCGCCGCTTCACTCCCCTTTATCGTCTTGATCGCCCGTAGGGTCAATCCCGTCTTAGAAGAGCATACCGAAAGTGCCGATGCGACCTCAACAGTGGGGGTCCGCTCCATTTTAGAGACAGTCTGCAAGTCCAAATTCACTCTCTATCTACTCCTCTTTTATCTCGTGATGCAGCTTGTTGCCATCATCACCGAATTCAGCTACATGGAGAATTTCGAACGCACCTTTGCCACAGCCCCAGCCAATAGCCTCACCACATTTAGTGGGAGATGTGGCATGTGGATTTCACTCGGCAATATGTTCTTCGGCATGCTGGTCTACAGCCGCATGGTCAAGAAGATGGGGATCAATAATATCATCGTCATCGCCCCCTCCTTCTTCCTCATGATTTTTAGCTTTTGGCTCTTTCGCGATGCCCTTGCAATCGCAGTCTTAGGGATGGTGGCGCGCGAAGGGATGGTCTATGCCTTCGATGACAACAATCTCAACCTGCTCGTCACAGGCGTTCCCGCCAAGGTCAAAAACCAGGTGCGGATCGCCATCGAGTCATTCATCGAGCCGACAGGCATGTTCTGCGCCGCAGCTCTATTGTTGATATTCTCAGAGTCCCACTATCTGGGGATGATGGTTGCAGCTTTTGCCCTGATTCTCGTGCTTTTCCTGCGCTCCAGCTATCCTAAGGCCATTTTCAGAAATCTTGTGGCCACCAGCATCCGTTTTGAAACGAAAGCCTCTTATTATCTGAATCAGTTTTCAAACAAAGAGCTCAAAAGATCGGAGTTCGGCCTCCTTTCCCATCTCAAATTGAGCAGTGAAAAGAAACAGATGTTTGCCTACGAATACCTGCTCAAAATTGGCCATGAACGGGTTCTTCCCCGTTTACTCAACCACATTGGAAAGTTGAGCCTTCCAGGAAAGCTGAAAGCGATCGAGCTGTTGAGTGAAAGTAGATGGGCAAAGGAGACTCTTGTCTTAGAACGGCTGGAGCGCTGGCGCCGGATTCTCCCCCATCCTGCGATCAAGAGCTCTATCCACTTCTATCTCGCGCGGCATGGACTATTGCGCCCCGAAAAAATCATGCATGACCTCAAGAGTGAGCATCTTGGACTGAGAGCCGCTGCGATCCTGACGCTCAAGACAGCTCCCACCGCCTTTCAGTTCCCCTCCTTCTTTGCTCAGGCCAACGACAATCTCCAAGGAATGCTCGCCTCCAAAAATGATCAGGAGGTCTGTCTGGCTCTAGAGATCCTTGGCCTCGAAAAAGATCCTCAGCATATGGATACGCTCTTTCCCTTCATAAAACATCCCTCCCCTTCAGTGAATCGCGCCGCCGCCAAAGCGATCGCCCTGGCGGCCCACCCCGACCATAAAGAGTATGCCGAACAGATGATCCATAGGCTCGATTTCATGAGGGATCCCGAGATCCGGATCCACTGTTTACAGGCACTCGAAAAATTGGCCTCTCACGAGATTGTCCGCCCTCTCATTTTAGCAGCGGTCCATTTCCGCCCCAATGAGCATAAGTTTGTCGAGCGCATCATTCTCGGCATCCCCGACAACCTCACATCGATCCTCGTGCAGATCGTCCAGGACCGTCGCGTGGCTGATAAATGCCGCCTCCTCGCCGGTAAAATTTTAGGCAAAAAAGATCGCAAAACGTTACAGAAAAGGCTCTACTCCCTTATCAGCCGCGAAATTGAACGCGCCTACTTCTACTTTTATCATGCCCAAATGATCCAGCAGCAGGTTCCTGAACATGACCTGACCATCCTGCAAAAGGCGTTGAAGACAGGCTACCATTCGATCATCGACTTCATCATTCAACTGCTCGGCGTCGCCGGCTCTTTAGAAGAGTGTGAAGTGCTCTCCCATACGCTGAGAAGCCAAAACCGCAAGATCCGCGCCCAGGCCGTCGAGTCGCTCGAAAAAACGTGCGATGCCCGCCTCTTTGCGCTGCTTGAGCCACTCATCGATGAAGGGAATCCTGAGGAGACGGCACGCCTCTTTATCAAAGGAGGCGGAATTCCCCTCAACCTCACCCAGCTGCTCGATGCGATGAACCACTCCTCATCGCGCGCCGACCAGATCATCTCTCTCGCAATGAAAGCCCAGTTGAAAACGCCCGATTGGCGCACCACTCTGCGTGAAAAACTAGACAGCAACGAAGAAATTTTCCACCACTTTGCACACGAACTTTTGGAGGGACATGCGACACTTTAATCTGATCGACAAAGCCTTTCTTCTTAAAAAGACCACCCTCTTCGGGTCGCTCGACCTCGATCTGCTCCTCTCCATCGCCGATAAGATGGAAGCATTAAACTATAAACCCACTGATAAGGTTTTTCAGCTCGATCAGGATGCCACCCGAATGTATGTGATCATCTCTGGCCAAATCGCAATCGAGGATAAGGGGGGCATCCAGCTCGCCGAGCTTCTCCCTGGCGACTTTTTTGGAGACGAGGCCCTTTTCAACGAAAAGCGCCGCTCCTACATCGCCCTCTGCAACACCAAAGTCGAGCTGCTGGCCCTCTCCCGCTCCCACCTCCTCAGTATCCTCCAGGAGTGCCCCTCTGTCGCTATCGCCCTCCTTGAATCCTATTCTGCCCCCCTCTCCTTCCGTCCCCGTTAAGAGCCATTTCTCGAGAGAAATTCACAATGAGAATGGCTCTTAAATAAAGAAGTTGATTCTTTATCGAACCTTGATTTATAATCATAATTCAAACCAGGAGTTTTTATGTCAGCAATTGCTTATAGGTGTACCGGTGCATTTTGTGGAATCGTTCCCGAAAAAAGGGAAAAGGGTGGACAAATTTGTGATGGAGAGTGTGAAACCAGAGTCTGTGTCGGCCTAGGTTTGGGAGGTTTCGATATTTTAGCCACCATCACCCTGCTTGTTGTGGGCATTTTGGGAGCCTGCTCCGTCATCCCGATGCACCCCGGTGCTGCCTATAGCATGATTGGCGTCGGAAGCCTCTTCGTCTTAGGATATATAGGTCTTGTTATCTTAACCAGATTAGCTAATGGGGGGGGTAGATAAACAATATGGCATGTCCCACTTTATCCCTTTCAAACTGCTGCTGCGGCGCTATTGATAAGCTTCACCATAGAAATCTTGTAGGTGCAATAGGATGCCTCTTTGATATCTTAGCCACGATTACCTGTGTCGTGGTAGGTATTTTAGGGGCCACAGCTGTCATCCCTAAGTTAGGCCCTGCCGCTTCTTACAGTCTGATCGGCATCGGTTCAGCCATTCCTCTGCTCTATGGGATCACGTTTTTAGTGAAATCTTGCATTTGCAATCGTTAATTTTTAATGTGCTGCCCCCTACTCTATTTCACCGATGGCTGCAAAAAGTCACTCCCAGATACCTTTTGTGAAAACAATTGGGTCCACCGGATCATGTGCTCCTCTCTGATTTTTGATAGCCTGGCAGCCCTCACAACCCTCACCTTGGGCATACTAGGCCTATTATCTTTGATCGGTATCCCTCCCGCCGCTTCCTATGCCTCCCTCGCCACATCTGGGGCCATTTGTGGCCTCCTTCTCCTCGCCTTGATCCACGCCCAATATTTTAATGACCAACCCCTATAAAGGAGTCTATTATGTGTTTCCCTTCCCTCTACTTTACAGGTATGTGCTGTGACAAGTTGCCCGCTCAAAGAGATAAATTTGGCACAGTTTGCGGCAATACCCGAAATACACTCTCAGTGAGTAGTATGGTCTCAGACGCACTCCTCTTCATCACCTTACTGGTCGTCGGTATTCTCGGCGCTACCTCCGTCATCACCATGCCCCCGGCTGCTGCTTACAGCCTGCTCGGCCTCGCCTCCCTCATCTTCCTCACAAGCGCAATCACCTGTGTCAAATGCTACGTCGAAGCCTAGCACCCACATCTACCCCAAATTCAGGCCATTTTGGCCTCACCAAAAAAAGAGCTTGCTTCTTAATTAAAACTTAATTATTATAGAGCATAATTATCTATATAACTAACAAATGGAGGTAAATTATGGCGTTCGCCGTTGGACACACAATTATGAATAGTGCCTGTTGCAGTGAAGTTTCTAGAAATGGTCCTTTCAGTCTCGGCTCACTGGTATTTGATGCTGTAGCCACGATCACACTTCTGGTCGTTGGCATCTTGGGTGCCACAGGGATCATTCCTGGCGTAGGTTCTCCAGGTCATTGGATTTGCATCGGCCTTGGCGCCGCCATCCCCGTTCTTGATGTGCTAACTATAGTAAAACATAGATGCTGCAGAAAAAACGACTATCAATACGTAGCTATCCACTCTCATTATGTACCTGAAAGTGTCGTAGTCACGGCTGGTGAGACTTATTAATACAAAAAACAAGAAGCAAGTAACTGAAACCAGCTACTTGCTTCTTTGATTTGAGTGAAGGGTGTTTTACTTCCCTTTCTTCTGGTTGATGTAGTTGATGACATCACCAACAGTTTTGAGCTTCTCTGCTTCTTCTTCGGAAATCTCGAAGCCGAAACGCTCTTCAAATGTCATGATCAACTCAGTTAAATCCAAACTATCTGCATTGAGATCTTCGACGAACGACTTCTGGGGGGTGACATCTTTCTCATCGACCCCTAGCTGTTCGACAACGATATCAATGACCTCTTGTTCTAGTGACATAGTTGTTTCCTGTTCTTTTGTCATGTTACTCCTTAACGATGAAAAAGAGTTAGTATACCTTTCTTCACCGCTTTTTTGCAAATATTTTAGACCTCTTGCCAAACCTCCTGGGGCAGCAGAGGAGGTCTAATGCATCACCATCCCGCCGTCGACGGTGAGGACTTGGCCCGTTATATAATCGGCGAGGGGACTGGCCAAAAAGAGTGCCGCGGCCGCGATATCTTTGGGCTGCCCCATTTTTTGCATCGGGATCTGGTTTAATATGGCCTCTTTCTGCTTCTCATTGAGGGCAAGAGTCATGTCGGTCTCGATAAAACCAGGAGCGATGCAGTTCGCGCAAATGTTACGAGAGGCCAGCTCCTTGGCGAGCGATTTGGTAAAGCCGATCATCCCCGCTTTGGAAGCGGCATAATTGGTCTGCCCGGCATTACCCATCAGTCCGACGACCGAGGCTATATTGATAATTTTTCCTTGACGCTGCTTCATCATCGGCCTGACAATGGATCTGCAGGTGTTATAGACCGATTTGAGATTGGTGGTGAGGACAATATCCCACTCCTCGGGAGAGAGGCGCATCAGGAGGTTATCGCGGGTCACTCCTGCATTGTTGACCAAGATATCGACGGAACCAAAATCTTGATAGACCTGCTCGATACACTTCTCGACCTGATTGCCATCAGAAACATCGACCTGATAAAAGCGCACTTGGCCCGTGCCTTGCGATTTTAACTCCTGAGCCGCTATCTCGCCCTTTTCACGGTTAGTGCCAAAGAGGGCCACTGCCGCTCCTTGCTCCACAAAAGAGGCGGCGATCGCTTTACCGATGCCCCGAGTGCCGCCCGTGACAATCGCTTTTTTATCTGCTAGTAATCTGTTCATAGACCTTATCTAAGTCCTCTACTGTGTTGATGGTGAGAGTCGGTACAGCAACCCCGATCTGCTTATTCATTCCCGTGAGCGTTTTTCCACAACCGATTTCGATAAAGAGATCGACCTCTGGCATCATCGTATGGACACTCTGCTCCCAACGCACCGATGAGCAGAGTTGCTGAATCATCTCTCTGCGAATCTGCTCCGGATCATCCACAAAATGGCCGCTAACATTCATGACGAGACGTGTGGGGCTGGTTAGAATATCGACTTCTCGGATACGTGCGGATAACTTCTCTTCCGCCAAACGCATCAAACCTGAGTGAAAGGCGCCATGCACTTTTAACGGAATGGCCCGCTTGGCTCCTCGTGCTTTGGCTGCCGCCATGCCCGCCTCGACCCCTTTGAGGGTGCCCGAGATGACCGTTTGACCCGGGCAATTGAAATTGGCCACCCAGAGATCGTTTGGCAGTTTGAGCGATGCCACCAGCTCCTCTACCTCAGGAGCTGTCAGTCCAAAGAGAGCCGCCATAGTCCCCTGCGTAGCTTCACAGGCGGCATTCATCGCCTCTCCACGAAATTGGACTAAGGGAAGTGCTGTTGTGAAAGGAATTCTTCCGCTCACTGTGAGGGCACTATATTCGCCTAAGCTCAATCCGGCACAAACCGCTGGCTTCAATTCGGGAAATTGCCCTCGAAGGACCTCGACCATCGCTAAGCTGGTCAGATAGATCCCTGTCTGGCTATTGCGTGTTTCGGTGAGCGTTTCGAGAGGGCCTTCAAAGACAATTTTCGAAAGCGATCGTTTTAATATCTCATCTCCTTGGTCAAAAATATCGCGGGCAGCACGGAACACTTGGTAAAAGTCTTTGCCCATCCCAACCGTCTGAGCTCCCTGACCGGGGAATAAGAAGGCGATCCGTTTTAAACTCATGACTCTTCCACCTTCGATAAAAGAGTTGCGCCCCAAGTGAAACCGGCTCCAAAAGCGACTAGGAGGATATTTTCACCTTCTTTGACCGTTTTTTCTTTCAGAAACTCATCTAGAGCAATGGCGATCGCAGATGCCGAAGTATTTCCATACTTGTGGACCGTTTTAAAGACCTTCTCTTCTGCGATCTCGAACCGTTTGGCGATCGCATCGATGATCCGTTCGTTAGCTTGGTGAGGGATCAACCAGCCGATCGCCCCTTCGGAGATGCCCGCTTTGGTTAGACACTCCTTGGCAGCATTTTCCATGCGGCGCACCGCATGTTTAAAAACCTCTTTCCCCTCCATCACGATATAGTGCTCATTGTTTTGCACCGTTTCCATCGAGGCAGGCCTTCTGCAGCCGCCAGCAGGGAGGATCAAAAGTTCAGCCACCTCTCCATCGGCGCCCAAACAGGCCTCCTGGATGATTAACCCCTTTCCCGAATTGCTCACCACACAGGCTGCAGCCCCATCTCCAAAGAGGACACAGGTGTTGCGATCCTTATAATTGGTAATCGAAGAGAGCTTTTCCGAAGCGATCAATAAAATATTTTTATAGAGACCCGATTCGATATAGCTTTTGGCCATCGATAGGCCGTAGAGATAGCCGGTGCAGGCAGCTTGGAAGTCAAAGGCAGCTGCTTGAGGTGCCCCTAAAGCCCGCTGAATCAGCGCCGCCGTGCTGGGGAAGATGAAATCGGGGGTCAGGGTAGCCACGAGGATAAGATCGATCTCTTGAGCACTCTTTCCGGCCGCCTCCAAAGCTCTCTGGGCCGCCTTTACACCCATCTCGGAGGTAAATTCGTCCGCGCGAGCAATCCGACGCTCTTTTATACCGGTACGGGTCGTGATCCACTCATCGGAAGTGTCCACCATCTGTTCGAGATCTTGATTCGAAAGAACTCGCTCAGGTAGGTAGGATCCTGTCCCGATAAGACGAGCTTGAATTGACTTTGCTTTAGCCATAGAAGCAAGAATTTTACCAATTGATAATATAAAATGAAAGGTTTAAAACTGCTTGTCTATCTTGACTTTGTACATTTTTTGACGGCAGATTCGAGGAAACGACTGGCGATTTATTTATTTTTTTGCGAAATTCATAGCCGAAGGCGCTATTAATGAGCAAAAAAATGAATAAAGCGACGGCGTTTTCTCTCGAAGATGCCTCAAAAAATGTACAAAGTCGAGATATATGCAATACCCTGATCATCTATTAAAATTAATTGCGATTTTCAAAAAACTTCCTGGAGTTGGTTCCAAGAGCGCAGAACGGTTTGCCTTTCACCTCCTAGATTGGCCCGAGGAAAAACTGCTCGAGATGGGCCAAACCATCACCTCGACAAAAAGAAATTTAAAAAACTGCAGCGAATGTGGCTTTATTATCGAAGAGCAGTGCCCAATCTGTTCCGATTCTGGCCGTGAAACGACCACTCTCTGTGTCGTCGCCTCGCCTAAAGATATCTTTTTAATTGAGCAGACTCACAGCTTCCAAGGTCACTACCATGTTTTAGGGAGCCTCTTGTCCCCTCTTCATGGCATGGCACCACCGCCCCACTCGATAGAGAAGCTGAAGGAGAGGGCCCAGCGATTGGGCGTTGAAGAGATGATCTTCGCTCTCGATTCGACCCTTGAGGGGGATGCGACGGCGCTCTTCCTCAAAAAAGAGTTGGAGCCACTCCAGTTGCGCACCTCGCGCCTCGCCCTTGGACTGCCTATGGGTAGCTCTCTTGACTACATTGACGGCGGGACGCTGGCGCGTGCGCTAGCCGGTCGTCACAGTTATTAGCCACGCCCTCACCGGCACCCCGCGAGTAAAGGAATGAGCTCGGTCGCCACAGTTATTAAATGTTTGCAGAAATAGCCCGGCTGGCTTACGATTTCTCTACTTTATGGCACTGAATAAACGTTTCTTACTTTTGCTTTTTCTCTTGGTCCCTTGTCTAGTACGAGGGCAGCAGTTCGAATTGATGAGAGTCGCTAAAATCGATGTCATCGCCGAAAACCTCTCCCCCGACGTCACCTTCAATCCCAATCAGGTACGCGCCCGCATGCACACCAAAGTGGGAAGCTTTTTCTCACAGGCGGAGTTTGATAATGATCTCAAGATGCTCGCCAATGAGTATGACCGGATCGAGCCTTTTATCGACGTCATCAACAATGAACTCCACATCACCTTACAGATCTGGCTCAAACCGTGCATCCGCGATATCATCTTTGTAGGAAATGACCACTTCTCCACGAAAAAGCTCCAAAAGACTTTAGAGATCGAAGCAGGCTCCCTCTTTGAAAGGGAGAACTTCATTAAGGCATTCAACAAAATCCGCTTGATGTATGTCAAAAAGGGCTTTTTTGAAGCCGAGCTCGACTATGAGGTCATTCCTCTCGAAGGAAATCAGGTCGATATTCAGATCAATATCCGTGAAGGACGTTCAGGCAAGATTAAAGAGATCCGTTTCCAGGGGCTGTCGCCCGATGAGGAAGATGCCCTCCTAGAGACCATGCTGACCAAAAAATACAATCTCCTCCTCAGCTGGTGGACAGGCAAGGGTCTCTACCATCCCGAGATGATCGAACATGATCGCCTCCAAGTCATCAACTACTTCCAGAATCATGGCTTTGCCGATGCACTCGTCGATATCCGTATCGAGGAGGCTCCTTCTGATGACCGGATCATCCTCTGCATCACAGTGGAGAAGGGAATCTGTTATAACGTAGGCAACCTGGTGCTCTCCGGTAATTGCCTCTTTCCCAACGAGAAAATTTGGGAGCAGTTCACCTTTGGCATCGGGAGTGTCTACTCCCCCGAAGAGCTACGCAACACGCTTCAGGCCATCAACGATCTTTATGGTGGCTGCGGCTACATCGACACCCATGTCGACTTCCAGTTGACCCTGCGCGAGGATTGCCCCACCTATGATATTGCTGTCAGCGTTGAAGAGGGCGAACAGTACTATGTCGGCCTCGTCAAAGTCTTCGGCAACTGTTACACCCAGACAAGAATCGTTTTACACGAATGCCTCCTCTGTCCGGGAGAGGTCTTCGATTTACGCAAACTGGAAGCGACTGAGATTCGCTTGATGAATACCGGCTATTTTGGTGTGGTCAACGTCTATGCGGTCCGCTCTCAGATCGACGATCCCGAAGGTTGCCGTAACTACCGTGACGTCTATATCGAAATCGAAGAGACCGATACAGGAAACCTCGGCCTTTTCTTCGGATTTAGCTCCCTCGATCGCATCTTCGGCGGTGTCGAGATCACCGAAAGGAACTTTAATATCTGTGGATTACCGGGAGTGTTCAAAAATGGGCCTTCAGCCTTGCGCGGTGCCGGTGAATTTGCAAACGCCAAAATCAATATCGGGGATCGCCAAACCAGCTACATCGCACAATGGACCAAACCCTACTTCCTCGATACGCCATGGATTTTTGGGATTGACTTGGAAAAAAATGATAACCGTGCCCTTTCAAAGGCCTATGAGCTCACGACCTATGGCGGCAACGTCCATGCCACTTACATTCTCAATGCCTTTTTGAAGTATGATGTCTACTATAGAGCCCGCCACACCCATGTCTCGATACGCCACGATGACGAGAATTCTTTGCTCGAGAAAGAGGGCAACAATGATGGCTTCATTTCTGCCGTCGGCAACATGCTGATCTATGACTCTACCAACAGTCCACGCCGTGCTTCTTGTGGCTTCAGATCTCGCTTGCTTTATGAGCTCGCAGGTGTCGGTGGCAAATTCCATTTCATGAAATTTGCTTACTTGAATGCCTATTATTATCCTCTCTTCCCTAAAGGAACCTTGAAGTTCCGTGGTGAGCTCCAATTCATCAAAACCTATGGTGGCACACGGCCCAAAACCATGCCCTTGAGCGAAAGACTCTTCTTAGGCGGTGAAACGACGGTGCGCGGCTATCGACCCTTCATCATCGGTCCTAAGTTTGCAAATAATGAGCCACGCGGTGGTGTCTCCTCGCTCTTGCTCTCGGAAGAATTTCAGTACAATATTTTGCCAGCCCCTTGCTTAGATGCCTTCGTCTTCGTCGATGCCGGTTATGTCTCTCTGAGCGAATTCACCCTTGGAAAGCCCTCAGCTGCTTATGGTATCGGGATCCGGGTCGAGATCATGCGCAATATGCCCATCATGCTCGGCTACGGCTGGCCACTCCATAGGAAAGAGAGAGATGCTCGCGGGCGTGAGGATGATATTACGCAAAGGTTCTTCTTCGCCATGGGGGGCACATTCTAGAAAATGGACAAAAATCACACCTTTCAATGAAGGAAGTTTTTTATGAAGAAAATCGTACCTATAATTGTCATTGCTGCGCTTTCATTTTGCTTGGGCAAAGTGAACGGAGCAGAGTTTAAAGTTGGCTTTGTCAACTTCAAAACCTGTATCGAAAAATCGAAGCAAGGGCAGCAAGAGAAAAATAATTTCGAAGCGATGAAAAAGCAGATGTCCGATGCTCTTGAAAAAACAGACAAAGAGCTGGAAGAGATCGCGAAAAAATTGGAAGACCAAGATTATATGGATGGTCTCTCCCCTGCCGCTGAAGATGAACTCAAACAGAAATTTCAAGTGTTGAGTCAAGATTATGCGCGCTATCAGAATCAGTTCTATCAGCTGCTGAACCAAGCTAACTACAAAATGCTTCAAGCGATGCATGATGAGGTCAGCCATGCTGCTGAGAAGGTACGTGAACAAAATGGCCTCTCACTGCTCCTGAACGAGGATTCCACATTTGCCCATGTGACCACTCTCGACTTCACCCATGCTGTGATTGAGCAGATGGACAAACAGTTTGATTCTGAAATTGCTAAAAATTAAGCAGAATCAAGCATGAAGTCCTATACTCTCAAAGAGCTCGCAGCCCTTACGGGAGCCCAATTAGTGGGGAATCCCGACCATCGCATTTTGGGAGTAGAGAATTTAGAGGCGGCCCAATCAGATGAGGCCGCCTTTCTCGAAAATTCACGCTATGAAAAGCAGGCTGAGTCGACACAAGCGGGAGTGATCTTTGTCACTCCCAGCTTGACTCTCCTGCCCAGCAAAAATTATCTCGTGACCGACCAGCCCTCGCTCACTTTCCAGAAGGTCATCGAGCTATTTATTCCCCAGCCCGCTTCAGCCTATACTGGGATCCATCCCACAGCGGTCATCCACCCCTCCGCTCAGATTGGGGAAGGGGTCTCTATCGGTCCCTTTGTTGTCATCGACCAAGGGGCCATCATCGGCGCACGCACAACTCTCAGCGCCCATGTCTATGTGGGAGCTGAAACTGCGATCGGATCTGATTGCTACCTCCATCCCCGTGTGACTGTCCGCGAACGCTGCCAGATCGGCAACCGTGTGACGATCCAACCTGGAGCAGTTATAGGCTCCTGCGGATTTGGCTATCACACAGACCCCAAAGGGAAACATACCTTCTTACGTCAGCTAGGCAGAGTCATCGTCGAAGATGATGTCGATATCGGTGCCAACACGACCATCGATCGTGCCCGCTTCAAAGAGACCCGCATCTGCCGCGGCACAAAAATTGATAACCTCGTCCAGATCGCACACCAGGTCGAACTCGGCGAAGATAATCTCATTGTCTCCCAAGTCGGTATCGCCGGCTCGTCCAAAACTGGCCGTTGCGTCATCATGGGTGGCCAAGTCGGCATCGCCGGCCACCTCAGTATTACCGATGGCGTGATGATCGGCGCCCAAGCAGGCGTCAGCAAATCCCTCCAGCAACCCGGTGTCTACCAAGGCAGCCCCGCAGCTCCCATCAAGGAGGCCTACACCCAGATCGCCCACCTCCGCAATCTCGGCAAACTAATCGCCCGCCTGAAAGAGATCGAATTCAAAATCCACGCCTTCGAAAACTCTGACTTCATCAAAAACCTCACGAAGGAGTAAAGGATCTCGTGGCTCCAGCACCTTCTATTAGCCCTCATCAACCGCTAAATCTGACACTCTCTCCTGACGCCGCTACACAGAATTGGCAACTGCCTGAAATCATGGTAACCATTTTTGAACGTCTCTCAGGACGTACCCTCGTTCACTGCCAGCGTGTTTGCAGAGGCTGGCACACGATCCTCACCGAACAAAAATTTGTGATCCGTATCGAAGCTGTTGAACAGGTCGTTTGGGTCAAAGGAATCCTACGTTCAAAGGTTGCAGCCGTCCCGATGCTCTATTTCATCCTCCTTCTCAAAGTGGCTCATGCTGAAAGAGCCACCGAAGAGAACCCTGAAGCTACTCATCAAGAGCTGAAAGAAATATTAAAGAATCATGTTCAACAGATAGGTTCGCCACACTTATTAACCAAACTCCTGGAATTGTGTTCAATCTGGTCGGTTGAAGATCGGGATGAGATCGAAAATAGAGCTGTGGCCCTTTCGCAAAACTGGCCCTCCCAGCCTGGTTATGAACCTAATGATGCATTTTCAGAATCCCTCTATTTTGCAAAATATCTGGCAAAATTAAGACCTGAGCTAGGAAAGGCTCTCTTCACACAAGTAGAGCAAAAATTTAACCCCAACGGTATCTGGCATTTTCTCTTTCTCAGAGAGCAGTTAATGGTTGACCCAGAGGCGGCAAAATCAGCGATAGAGCGTACCAAAAGAGATTGCCATTCTCTTGACCCAGAGCAGCTCTGCATCCTGCTAATTCTGATCGCCTCTCTTGAAAAATTCTGAGACCCAGAGTTGGGTAAACAGACCCTTCAGGAAGCTCAAACACTACTCCCTCTCTTCGAGGGAAAAGCGAAATTTTTCTTATCATATCTTCTTGCAAAAGTGGAACATGACTACCAATTAGCTTCTGCTTCTGAAACCTTAAAAGAGGCAAACGCGCTCTTATCTCAACTTGAACTTACTGGCGAATACGCAAAATGTTTAAGAATTGCCACTCAGATAGATGGAGCCGCCGCCCAAGAATTAGCCTCTGGACTCATGGGGAGTATCCCCTTTTATACTGCCACCGAGAACATTGGACACGGATTTGCGATATACTTAATCGCAAAACCAAGGAGATCCAACATGGAAGAAGGTGGTCAAATCAAACGATGGACCGCGGCACGTAAGATTGAAGTTGTCTTACGTCTATTAAAAGGAGAGTCCATCGATAAACTAAGTCGAGAACTCGGTGTAGAGGCTTATTTAATCGAAGAATGGCATTCAAAAGCAATTCAGGGCATGGAAGTGGGATTAAAAATGCGTTCCGAAGACCCTGTTCAACATGAATTAGACCATGCTAAGAAACGCCTGGGAGAGCTCATGATGGAAAACGAGCTCTTGCAGATAAAGGCCAACAAAGCACCGGGTTTTCGTATGGGGAGGTCCAAGAAATGAGCGAGAAGATCTCTCCTTCAACCCATCTTAAATATGGTGTAGAATTAGTTTGTACAGTGTGGAAGTTTCCTCGCTCATCTTTCTATCATAATAGAAAGCGGCCATATAAACCTAAGGGGCTTCGAGGAAAAAAGCCGACCCTCTCAGACAATGATCTATTGGAGGCCATCAAAAAAGACATATCCGAAAGCCACTTTCAAGGAGAAGGACATCGAAAAATACATGCTCGATTAAAACGCTTCAAGAAACTAAATATTGGGCGGAATCGAGTTTTGAAGCTAATGAGAGAGCATAAAATGCTCTCTCCGTATCGCGTTGAACAGGGAAAAGAACGCCTACATGATGGACGCATTACAACAGACCGCCCCAATGAAATGTGGGGTACAGATGCCGCTAAGATTTTCACCCTCGAAGATGGGTGGGTGTGGTTTTTCGGAGTAATTGAACATTGGAATGCTGAATGTCTAGGGTGGCATGTCACAAAGAAAGGAAGTCGATTTGCTGCAATAGAAGCCTTAAATAAGGCTGTTGAGGTTGTTTTTAGCAAAACATCCTCTAATGTGGCTCGTGGGGTCAGTTTACGAGTAGATCATGGCTCTCAATTTATGTCAGAAGGCTTTATTAACCAAACACGGTACTGGGGCATAAGTATAAGCAAGGGCTTTGTGAAGGAGCCTGAAACCAACGGGGTGATAGAAAGGTTTCACAGAACATTTAAGGAGCAGATTGTACACGGTAGGCATTATCATGGCCTAGAAGACTTTAGGAAGGCTGTAGCAGAGTTCATTAAGTCGTACAATGAACACTGGCTTTTAGAAAAGCTAGATTATCACTCCCCTCTGGAAGCCAGGGAGTTATATTCCAAAGAACACCCTTCTGAACAAATTTTATCGGCGTTAGCTGAGGTTGGAGAGGGAGCACGGCTACTTTGTTCTGGCAAGGATATGATAGCAAAAACTGAGAATTTTAGAATAATTTTAAAGCGACGGAAGAAATTTACGCAAATTTGTGTCCAAAGAAATGGTGGCGATACAGGAGTATCCCCTTTAGCTTTGATGGGTATCCTACAAATAAAGCTCTTTTTGAATTTGTATGGCGTAGCAATCCTGCTGAAGCAAAAGAGGCCTTATTCAAGTTTAAGCAGGTCTTTTCTCAAAAGGCTGAAGTAGAACAAAACTTCTTGGAATTTGTTACTTATCTTTTCCGCTTCTACAACCCTTCCATTCCAGAAAATTGGGAATATTCAACTCCCCATAATGCTTTTTCGCTTTTTTCTATTTAACGCAAGCCGAGCTGGCGTTATTTAAAAAAGTAGGATTTGATGATGAGGGCTTTCATAACGTGGCGGTCTAGGGCGGCATCGGAAAGCTTGCCACTGTCGACGAGGCTGACAAGGGTGGAAATCGCATCGGAGATGTTGGTGGAGCAGAGGAAGACATCGTAGAGCTGTTTAAATGCGGTGAGGAGCTCTTTTTCGAGATTTTCAGAAGGGGTGGAGGTGGCGTCGAAGAAGGTGAAGGTTTTGAAATTGATCGTCTCTTGGACTTGGCCATTCTGGAAGGCCCCTTCTTGGAAAGAGAGGATATTGATCCCACTTTTGGTGGGGCTGCTCTCGGGCAGGGCAATTTTTTCTTTGCCGACGATACCATGGGCATTGCGAATCCCAAGACGGAAGGCTTTTGCCTCTTCTTCTGTCATGGGGAGGCCAGCCTCTCCACGCTCACGATCAAACTGGATCTGGACGCCGAGTCTGCGGTTTTGCACCGTGACCGCTTTCCCCAAATCATTGTAGTGCTGCTGCGAGGGGCTATTGGGGAAGGGGTCGCCCTGTAGATAGAAAGAGAGCCCATGCTTGAAATCATTGGCAAAGAGAAGAGCGGTTTTTGAAAGCTGCTGGTAGTGCTCGATGAGATAGGCCTGGCGCCGATACTCCCCCTTATGAAAGAGAATTCCACCAATCTGCCACGCTTGGATCAGCAGCTCCACATCTCGCTGCAAATCGGTGTCATAGATCGCATCGGTAACCAAAAAGAAGAGTTGGGCTGCCTTCTCGTCCAGGGTGGTCAATTTTTGGAAGAGAGCCTGGGCTCTTTCCAACAGGGCACGATCGGCATAGACGCCTGTACGTTCACTTTTGGCAGGGTTTTTTTCGGGAGTGTGTGGCTGAAAAGGGAGCTCCTCTTCGGTTTCCTCCCAAGCTCTACCCTGGTATTGGACCTTTTTTTTCTTCCCATCCCGCGCATCTTCTTCTTGTCGATCGCCGTCGGTGGGTTGAACTCTCTGCATAGGGTGGCTGTATTGTGGACCGAAGATCATACTCTACTCCTTAAAACAATTATTATTATAGCATAGAAACATTAAGCCTGTATTAAGAGCGTTCTCATCATTTTTTGCAACGGAATGGTGAAAATTTCCCATCTCACAGAGGGTAAAGGAGAAAAAAATTCCTAGCTATATTAAAGGTGGGGTTAATGGACCATTACTGAAAATGGTCCGACTTGAATTTTAGATTTGTACCAACTAAGATAACAGGATATGTCAAGAGAGGAAGAGGCTTTAAAAATCTTAAAGAGGATCGGAAAAGAGAGGGCGCTCGCGGCTCTGCAATCGATGCTGACCATCCGCCATTTTGAAGTGCGTGGAGAGTCAGCTTATCAACATGGACTTGTGGGGGGCTTTTATCACGCCTACACAGGACAAGAGGCGATCCAAGTCGCGGCTGTCCAGGTTTTCGGAGCCAAGAACTGGTGGATTGCCACCTATCGCTGCCATGCGCTGGCGCTTCTCCTGGGGGCTACACCCAAAGAGTTGATGGCCGAGCTCTATGGAAGAGCTAATGGCAATGCGAAAGGGCGTGGCGGCTCTATGCATCTCTATACGGACCGTCTTCTGGGGGGCTTTGCCATCGTGGGCGGCCATCTCCCGATCGCTGCTGGAGCCGCTTTTTCGATCAAATATCAGAAACAGGATGGACAGTTCGCTCTCTGCTTTTTAGGCGATGGAGCCGTAGCTCAAGGCGCTTTTCATGAGTCTCTCAATCTCGCCTCTCTCTGGAACCTGCCTGTGATCTACATCATCGAGAATAATCAGTGGGGAATGGGTACCCATGTGAGCCGCGCTCTCAGCGTGTCGGAGCGTATCGCGGAGCGGTTGGCCCCTAGCTATAACATGAAGGGCTATACTCTCGATGGAATGAACTACTTTGAGTGCTATGAGGGATTCGAGAAGATCCGCGAAGAGGCATTGGCCACTTCACGGCCAATACTTGTCGAATGTGTCTGCGAACGGTTTAAGGGCCATTCGATCTCCGATCCCGGCCTCTACCGCACCAAAGAAGAGCTCCAACAGGTCATGAAACATGATCCTATCGCCTACCTACAGTTGATTCTCGAGCAAGGCAAGATGTTGACACCGGAAGAGTTCAAGGAGATGGACAAAGAGGCTAAATCGACGATCTTAGAGGCGATGGACTTTGCCGACAAGAGCCCCTGGCCCTCCCCTGCCACACTCGAGGAGGATGTCTATGCCCCCTAGCGAGCAAAAAAGTCAGCAGACGGGTTGGCAAACTGTCGAAATGCGCGAGGCGCTCCGCCAGGCGATCGATGAAGAGATGACCCGCGACCCTGCCGTCTTCGTAATGGGAGAAGAGGTCGCCGAATACAATGGGGCTTACAAGGTAACCAAAGGTCTTCTCGATAAGTGGGGTGCCGGACGTGTCATCGACACGCCGATCTCAGAAATGGGCTTTGCTGGCCTTGGCATTGGAGCTGCGCTAACTGGTTTACGGCCCATTGTCGAATTTATGAGCTGGAATTTTGCTTTTGTGGGGTGTGATCAGATCATCTCCAATGCGGCGAAGATGCACTACATGTCGGGTGGCCGCTTTTCTGTGCCGATCGTATTCCGCGGGCCCAATGGAGCTGCAGTCCAGGTTTCGAGCCAACACTCTCACTGTGTCGAAGCCTTCTACAGCAACTGGCCAGGATTGATCGTCATCGTCCCCAGTAACCCTTATGACGCTAAAGGCCTCCTCAAATCGGCGATTCGCAACAACAACCCCGTCCTCTTTTTAGAAAATGAGCTCGACTATGGCATGAAGATGGAGATTCCGACTGCCGAGTATCTCGTGCCGATCGGGAAGGCCAAGGTAGTACAAGAGGGGTCTGATCTCACTGTGATCACGCATGGCCGGATGGTCAACGTCTGCCACGAGGTAGTCCGACGTTTCGCTGCTGAAAAAATCTCCATCGAATTGATCGATCTCAGGACCATCAAACCGCTCGACACCTCTACACTCTTGCACTCCGTTCAAAAAACGGGTCGATGCGTAGTTGTCGAAGAGGGACACTACTTTGCCGGGATCACTGCAGAGGTGGGATTTGAAATTCAAGAATTCTGTTTCGACTATCTCGATGCTCCCCTCACACGAGTCTGTCAGAGGGAAACTCCGATGCCCTATTCGAAAGGTTTAGAAGCCGCAACTCTCCCTAATGCAGAGCGCATCACTGATGCCATCCGAAAAACGCTAAAATAAGAAGTGAGTTATGCCATTTACATTCACCATGCCCAAACTCTCCCCCACCATGGAAGAGGGAACGATTGCCAAGTGGCATAAAAAAGAGGGCGATTTTGTCGCTGAGGGCGATCTTCTCCTCGAAGTGGCCACCGACAAGGCGACTGTGGAGCATAATGCTCTCGATGAAGGATGGCTCAGAAAAATCTTGGTGTCAGAAGGAAAATCGGCCACCATCAATCAACCACTCGCCATCTTCACTGAAAAAGAGAAGGAGAGTATCGAAAGTTATCAAGTCAAAGAGCCTCCCAAAGCGGCAGCCCCAGTAGCTGCCGAAGAAAAGAGGGCTGAAGCCAAGCCACAAGTCGCTACTCCCACACTGAGTCAACCCGCTTTTGTCCCTGAACCGCCGCTTGCTCAGCCTACAGCAGAACCGAAGGATCGACACCTCCGTGCCTCTCCTCTCGCCAAACGACTAGCAAAGGAGCAAGGGTTGGACATCACCACCGTTAAAGGAACAGGTCCTGGAGGACGCATCACCAGCAAAGATTTGGGCCAAGCGCAGCCGACAGGAGTGGTCACCTTTGGACGCGAGGAAGAGCCGACAATCCCCGCAGGAAGCTACGAAGAGATTCCCTTGAGCCCCATGCGCAAAATCATCGCACGCCGGCTCCAGGAGTCCAAAAGTTTCATTCCCCATTTTTATGTGAAACAGCTGGTCGATGCCGAGCCCCTCATCCTTCTCCGAGAGCAGCTCAAAACGTTTGGCCTCTCTGTTACCTTCAATGACATGATCCTGAGAGCCTGTGCCCTCGCTTTGAGAGAGCATCCCGAAGTGAATAGCGGTTTCAATTCGGTCAACCAGACAATCATCCGCTTTAAAACGGTCGACATCGGTGTGGCAGTGAGTTTCGAGGGCGGCTTGATCACCCCGATCGTGCGCCACGCCGATTTCAAAAACCTGGGTCAAATTTCGACAGAGGTTCGCGCGCTTGCAGAAAGAGCACGGGCGATGAAGCTGAAAGAGGAGGAGTATAAGGGAGGATCTTTCTGTCTTTCCAATCTAGGCATGTTTGGGATCACTGAATTCACTGCCGTCATCAATCCTCCCCAATCAGCCATCCTCGCTGTGGGTGGCATCACAGAAGCTCCTGTCGTCAAAGAAGGCAAAGTGGTGCCAGGGAAAACCCTTACCTTAGTCCTGAGCGCCGACCATCGGGTGGTCGATGGCGCCCACGGAGCCCAATTCATGAAAACAGTGCAGAAGCTGTTAGAAAACCCAGTTTCCCTTACGCTCTAAACGAGCATAGCGAGTTCCCTGGCGCGCCGAAGGTCGCTCGCGGCCCTCAACGGGCCGCTGCCACTCCCAACGGCGCTAGTAACCTCCACTCACCTGGTTCCGCTCGATGTCGAGCCTACGACCTCGAAATCGCCGCCGATCTCATCGCCCAAGTAGACTTTTGATGGAAGAGTTTGAGTGGCCTAAGGGCGAGCCGTTGCGAAGCTTCGGCGAGCCCCCCACCCCGGCCTTCGGCCGAGGCGAAGCTTCGGCGAGCCCCCCACCCCGGCCTTCGGCCGAGGCGAAGCCGAGTGCTGAAGCCGCGGGTAAACTTTCTAAATTAATTTGAGAAACGTCCAAACGGACTCGGCAATTGGCGCCGTTGGGAGTGGCAGCGGCCCATTGAGGGCCGCGAGCGACCTTCGGCGCCTTTCCCCCGCGCCTGTGACCAAGGCTGCGCCAGCAGCCGAGTGTCACAGCGACGGGCTTAATTTGTCGATTTTTTCACAGCCTCTCTGCGCTTCTAGCAGAGAGTAAGTAGTGGCGTAAGAGAGCTTCTAATTCTTTGCAGAAATCGCCTACAAATAGGCATGCTTTTCAATGAGCAAAAAAAATAACAGGATCGGCCGGCCCCAAATAAATTTGGGGACCCCCCGGCCGGCAGGATCCCGCAAAGCGGGGCAGGATAGGATATGGTACATGCTCAGTTCACATCACTTATTTTAAAAACCTGTTTTGATGTAGCCAATGAACTTGGAGTTGGTTTTCTAGAGAACGTTTATAAAAATGCTCTTGCTGTGGCTTTGAGAGAATCTGGCTTCAAAATCGAGATTGAAAAACCTTTTGAGGTAATTTTTCACGGGAAACAGATAGGATTCTATATCGCTGATCTTGTTGTTCAAGAATGTGTAATCGTAGAAGCCAAATGCTGTAGAGCGCTACTTCCCCAACATCAGGCTCAATTGATTAATTATCTTGCTATATCGAAATGTCCCATAGGATTGCTGATCAATTTTGGGAATAAGAGATTAGAAATCAAACGTGTGCAACATCCGGATTACGAAAATTCAGAGGATCGGCTTGCCCCCGAAGGGGAACACAAATAAAGAGCTCCCTCCCTTGAAAAAGAAAAAATAATGACAATTGTATGAAGAAACATTCTTTTTCAAGGGAGAGAGCTCTTTATTTGTGTCACTTTGTGACGCAAGCCGACCCCATCCTGCCCCGCTTGCGGGATCCTGCCGGCCGGGGGGTCCCCAAATTTATTTGGGGCCGGCCGATCCTGTTATTTTTTACCCATATAAGAAGTGCTTTTTGCTCAAATTTCTGATCGTATGGAAGAGCTTGAAGCGGCCTAAGGGGCGAGCCGTTGGGAGCGGCAGCGGCCCATTGAGGGCCGCGAGCGACCTTCGGCGCGCAGGCGAGGGAACTTGCTAGGCTATAATTAAGCCGTTGAGATCGGCTAGAGCCCTTTGGTGAATCTCTAAGCTATTTTGTGCATCAAAGATCTCATAGAGCTCGCCTTTCTCTTCCTCGATAGCGTGGCTGAGACTTTCTCCACTGACGATTTTCCCATTTTGATAGTGGACAATGGCGATTGGCTGCCAGCAGCCAGCGAGATAGAAGCCATTTTTCCCCAGCTCTCCAGAAGCTCCTCCCCCTTCAAACTTCCATAAGGACTGCGGCCCTCTGACCGACCAGAAGCCTTCCGCTCGGCTCACATCTTCGTTCCAATCCCTTTCGATATAAGAGCCCAGCTTCCGTCCATTGAGAGGATCGAAGAAGGAATAGAGGCAGGAAAAAATGATCGCTGTGGCATAAAAAGGGGCTTTGACGATGCGGAAGAGTGAGTTTTTCCATTCGACAACAATCTCTTTTGCCTTCAGATCTTTAGCTGCTAAAATGTAGAAGGGGATGACAAAGAGACGCAAAATGTTATAGGCAATAGCGCCCACCATATGAACAGGCGTAAACGCTCCGACAACTAAGCTGACTGCATAGTGATCCTGCTCCCCTTTGACTCCATACATGTAGGCAAGACCATTTCCTGCTTCATCTAAGGTAGACTTATCGATATATCCAGGATAGAGACCATGCTTTTTGCTCGCATAATAGGCTGACTCCCAGTAATCCTCACCGGAAAATTTCCCACTGTCCTGGTTGCTCAGAGGGTCTTGCTTGTATTTGAGGTTCGCAATGATAGCCACTGCCCCGCCAGTGAGCGCTACCAGGGGAATGGCCGCCAATTCGACATGGACCCAGTTGATATTCTGGAACCATTTCACAAAGTCTTGTGGAAAGGTGGTGAGCTGTTGATTGAGAGCTAAGATAGCTACCGTGATGGCGATAATCATCACTACAAAAAGGGTGACACGGAGGGCAACGCGTGAACGGTATTCAAGGGGCATTTTTTCTTGGTAGGTACTATTGTTGGTCTGGATCAGAGCCAGCTTAGAACCCATTTCCTGAGTACGAATCTGCGGTAACTGTGGGAGGGGGTCCCAACCCTTGGGAAATGATGCCATAAAATTTTCACCCGATTGCTTTTTTTAGTGCGCGTGCTTCTTGAAAAAGCTGTTCGCCTTGAGTAGAGGCCGTTAAAGGGGTATCCACTGCAGCTGAACTCTCTTCATAAGAATGGCGCGCAAAGATTTGAGCAGAGACAAATTTCCCACCCTTTATCGTGCCAACGCCGGAGGGTTGCCAACAGCCCGCCAGGTAAAAACCAGTCCTACCTAGCCCTTCGGGTCCGCCACCACCCTCAAAGTGGAAGTGATCTCCAGCCCCACCCACCGACCAGTAGCCCTCATTGAGGCTGACCTCATCATTCCAGTCACGCTCGATCGAAGCACCCAGCTTTCGGCCTCCCATGGGGTTGACAAAGGTATAGAGCGCTGCCATGAAATAGGCCAGAGCGTAGAAAGGAGCTTGCACGACACGTTTGATCGATTTGGCAAATTCTTTGGGAATATCGGAGAGCTCAAAGGGACGAGCTCCCTCCACAGGTGGCATACAGCCTGTTTTTTCAACGACTAAGCGAAATAGGATGCAGAAGGGAATGATAATGGCTCGAAATGCATTGTAGGCGATGACTGCCACCATATAGACGGGAGCTAACAAACCGATCTGGTTACTGACAAGACAGTGGCCTGTAGGGTCTTTGATATAATAGAAGAAAATCTTTCCATCACCATTTTCATCTAGGGTCGACCGGTCGAAATAGAAATGGCTATCCTCAGAGTAGACTTTCCCCTGGCTGTTTTGTCGTTTATAGGTGACATGGCTGACCATCAGCTGGTCGCCAATATTACGGAAAGAGCCGCGATCTGATTCCAGCATCTGATCTTTTTTATGAGTCGCACGGTAGATAATAAAAATAGCGCCGCCGATCAAAACTGCTGCAATTCCTCCGCCTATGGCGGCGTGAATGGGATTGATTTGCCTTGCCCAGTCGATCAGGTTTTGAGGAAAGCTACCGATCTGACCTGTGAAGGCTAAAACGGCTAGAGCAACCACCGTCACAAACAGTAGAGAGTAAGCGCTGTTTTTGACCAGGGTCCCTGTCGTAAAGGTTTCGTTGTAGGATTCCTTAAAAGCGTAAGCTTTAAATTCCGGATTTGACTCGATCTCCTTGAGGCGATCGGTTAAAACAGATGCCTTCTGGCCTTGCCAGGAATAGGAAAAGGTGGATTGGCTTGCTAAAGAGAGAGAACTACAACACATATAGTAACATTTTAAAGTAAGAATATTAATTTTTGATAAAGATTAAAAAATCTTTTGACAATCTCATGAATTCTTAATAAACTAGTCCTCGTAGGGGCCTGAAGTATCATGACCGATTTTGTCGTCTCAAACGAAGAACACCTCAAAGGAGATGCTAAGTCCCTCAAAGATTCGATCTGTAAGCACCTCCAATTTACCCTGGCTAAAGACAAATATACCGCGACCAAGCGCGATCTCTTTCAAGCGACTGCTTACGCCATCCGCGACCATCTCGTCGGGAGGTGGATCAATACCCAACAGCAGTATTACGACACTGACTCCAAAAGGGTCTACTACCTCTCCATGGAGTTTTTAATTGGGCGCACTCTCGAAAATAGCTTGGTCAATCTCGGTCTTCTCGAAAATTGCCGTAAAGCTGTCCATGAGCTCGGTTTTGATCTCGATCTGCTCTTTGAAGTGGAATCGGATGCGGGGCTGGGCAATGGAGGTTTGGGAAGGCTCGCTGCCTGTTTTCTCGACTCGATGGCCACTCTAGGAATACCTGGCTATGGGTATGGCATCCGCTATGATTATGGCATTTTCAGACAAAATATTCATGATGGCAATCAGGTAGAGGTGCCTGATAACTGGCTCCGTTATGGGAACCCGTGGGAAATCTGTCGTGCAGAATACCTCTATCCGATCCAATTTTATGGGCGTGTCGTGCAATATACCGACCCAAAGGGCAAGCTGCGCTGTGAATGGGTCGACACCCAAGAGGTGATGGCGATGGCCTACGACTATCCTGTTCCGGGGTATAGCAACGATACCGTCAACACGCTGCGCCTCTGGCAGGCAAAATCGCATCGTGGATTTGATCTCAGCTACTTTAACCATGGCGATTATGTCCGCGCAGTCGAAGAGGTCGCTCTCACCGAGAACATCTCCAAAGTGCTTTACCCCAATGATAACATTTTTGAGGGAAAGGAGCTCAGACTGAAGCAGGAGTACTTTTTAGTCTCGGCAACGATTCAAGACATTGTCCGCCGCTACAACAAGGGCCATATCCACTTAGATGGACTCCCCGATAAGGTGGCAATCCAGCTCAATGACACCCACCCCGCTCTCGCCATTGCAGAGATGATGCGCATCCTGGTCGATCGTGAGGAGTTGAGCTGGGAAAAGTCGTGGGAGCTGACGAAAGACACTTTTGCTTACACCAATCATACGCTCCTCCCTGAGGCTCTGGAAAGGTGGCCCGTGCCCCTATTAGAACAAGTGCTCCCCCGTCATCTCGAGATTATCTACGAGATCAATCGCCGCTGGCTCGAAGAGGTGAATCGCCACTATCCTGGCGACAAAGAGAAGCAGCGTGCTCTCTCTTTGATCGAAGAGAGCAATCCCAAAACGGTCAACATGGCCCATCTCGCTATCGTCGGCGCAAGGAAAGTTAACGGTGTCTCTGCGCTTCACTCCGAGCTGCTCAAACACCATGTCTTTAAAGATTTTTGGGAGATGGACCCCGACAAGTTCACCAATAAAACCAATGGCATCACCCCTCGCAGATGGCTGAAAAGCTGCAATCCCTCACTCTCGATGCTCATTACCGACCATATCGGTGACGAGTGGGTCCGTGATCTGGGCCAGCTGACACGTCTCCTTCCCTTAGTCAATAATGAAGAGTTCTGTGAAGAGTGGCGAGAGGTCAAACGGTTGAATAAGGAGCATCTCGCCAAGATTATCTTTTCCGAATATGAGACGCATGTCGATCTCAATTCCATCTTTGACTGTCATGTGAAACGGATTCATGAATACAAAAGGCAGCTTCTTAATATTCTCCGGGTGATCCACGATTACAACAACATCAAAGACAATCCTGAAGGTCCCTGGGTGCCCAGAACGATCATTTTCAGCGGAAAAGCCGCTCCAGGCTACTTTATCGCCAAGAAAATCATCAAACTGATCACCGCTGTCGGCAATGTGGTCAACCACGACCCGATCGTCTCTCACTTCCTCAAAGTCATTTTCTTAGAAAATTACCGAGTCACCCTCGCCGAAAAGATCATTCCTGCCGCCGACCTCTCGGAACAGATTTCGACCGCCGGAACAGAAGCTTCAGGAACTGGGAATATGAAATTTGCCCTCAACGGAGCACTGACGATCGGCACCCTCGATGGCGCCAACATCGAAATTCTCGAAGAGGTAGGCCCCGACAATATCTTTATCTTTGGCTTGAAAGCTGAAGAGGTAGAGTCACTCAAAGCCCATGGCTACAACCCCTGGGGCGTCTACCACCAAAACCCTGCCATCCACCGCGTCCTCGATATGATCCGCGATGGCTATTTCAGTGGAGGCGATCAGGAGCTCTTCAAACCTCTCCTCAGCTCCCTCCTCGATGGAGGCGATCCCTACTGCCTTCTCGCCGACTTCCAGTCTTACATCGACTGTCAGGCCCGTGTCAGCGCCCTCTACAAAGACCAGACAGCCTGGACCAAAAAGTCCATCCACAATGTCGCTAAAATAGGAAAATTCTCAAGTGACCGCACCATCCAAGACTACGCCACCGAAATCTGGCGCCTCGACTAATTTAAACACCTAAAAAAGATCGAAAGGCCATGAGTCCTTGAAAAGTATCTGAATCTGGGGAGGCACCTCTGCTATAATATTGACACAGTTGAGGCCATTTCTCATCTACAAACTCGTGGTAGAGGCCACGAAACTCTTCTTGCGCTAGAGTTTCATCTACATCTTTGTATACTCCTGCCAAAACTCCAAAAGCGAAGAGATGCTCTGCTTCAAAAATTCCACCCTGGTGTTTATAGGGTATTTCGCTAACAAAATTCCACACCGCCTTCCTTGCATCAGAGCGTTCAGATTGTGAAATTCCCTGGATATACTCAACAGCTGATCTAAAACCAGCGTCCACAAATCGGTGTCGCTGGCCTAAATCCCTAATTGCTTCTTTGGCTGCCAAAAAGGCTGTGAAAAGCTTACTTTTATCCCCTTTGAGTAAAGCTGCCGCTTCTCCAAATTTGGCAAATCCTGGAATTTGAGGAGGGACGGGTTCGTTATTATTGGGTAGGCGATAACTCTCTCTTTTAGCTCGACACAGGATGATTGATCTGCGACAATTAAATCTCCGCTTCAGCGACAATTAAAATTCCTGTCCGACGACAATTATTTTTCCCTTCGGACGACAATTAAAATTCCCTTCGCTGAGACTTAAGAAGATAATCCTTTATCTCGTAAGGAGGTAAAGGATGATTTCTAAAACACAGTATAGGAGATTGTGTAAAATGATTAATGAGGGAAATAATCTTAAAGATTCAGCTGCCAAAGCTGGCATAGATCCTAAGACAGCAAGAACTTACTTAAAGAATGATAACCCGCTGTTGCCAACAGATCATAATTGGAAAACAAGAACGGATCCGTTCGATTGCGTTAATTCCGAAATTGAAAGCATGCTAGAGCTTCAACCACGACTCGAAGCAAAGACAATTTTTGAGTATTTAGTAGAGAAATATCCGGGCAAATTTCAAGAAGGGCAATTGCGGACCTTGCAAAGAAAGGTCAAGAAATGGAAAGGACTCCAAGGACCACCTAAGGAGGTATTCTTTGCACAAATCCATAAGCCTGGGGATCTTTGCTCTTCAGATTTTACACATATGGAAAATCTTAAGATTACAATCCAAAGGAGCCCATTTCCTCATCTTGTTTATCACTTTGTTTTTACCTACTCGAATTGGGAGAGTGTAACTATTTGTTTTTCCGAGAATTTTGAAAGTCTAAGTGAGGGGTTTCAAAATGCAGTCTGGCAAGCAGGGGGCTCTGCCTTACGACATCGCACAGATCGTTTGACGGCAGCAATGTCAAATTTCTCGAATAATCCTAAATTTGGTGCACGGTACCAGGCTCTTTTGGATCACTATGGTATTACAGGGACAAAAATACAAGCTGGTTGCCCGAATGAGAATGGCGATGTTGAACAGGCTCACCATAGGCTTAAGAGGGCTGTTGAGCAGGCACTAATGTTACGTGGTAGTCATGATTTTGAAACCGTTGAGGAATATCGTGGTTTTCTGAGAGATCTGGTGATAAAGCGTAATGCGGCAAGAAGTGTTCGTTTTAAAGAAGAACAAGAAAAGCTCAAAGAATTGCCTCCAGGAAGACTCCAAGATGCCACTGTTCATAGATTAACTGTAGGTAGAGGAAGTACAATCCGTTTAAAAGATAACACTTATTCTGTACCGAGTCGTTTGATTAACGAAGAGGTAGAGATACATCTTTTAGGAAGTATTGTAGAGATCTGGTACCAAGGTCAAAAAGTGGAGGAGTTTCCGCGCATGGTTGGGGCCCACAAGGCCCAGATTGATTATCGTCATATAATAGATTGGTTGATAAAGAAGCCTGGAGCATTTGAGAATTATCGCTATAAGGAAGAGTTATACCCTACAAGTACTTTTAGGGCAGCCTACGATGCTTTAAAAATTGGATCGCCTCAACGCTATGTGAAGGATTATCTAGGTATTTTGAAAGCAGCTGCACAAGATGGTGAGAGACGTGTAGGAGGGGTTTTGAAAAGTCTGCTTGTTAAAGATCAAATGATAACTCTTGAAAGCGTTTTACAGATACTTCGAAAACCAGAAAAAATATTTTCTTTAATGGATGTAGCTGTCTCTACAGTGGATTTATGTGTTTATGATTTAGCTTTGTTAAAGGAGTCACAATCATGAATACAATAGAGCAGGTTTCAGAAGGTTTAAAAAGGCTGTTACTTCCAAAAATGAGTAAAAGCTTTTTTGAGTATGCTGAGAAGGCAAGAAAAGAAGAATGGGGCTATGAAGAGTACTTGTTGGAGCTTGTAAGGCAAGAGGTTGAATCCAGAGAGAATAAACGCATCGAGAGATGGTTGAAAGAGTCAAATCTGCCCATTTCTAAATCGCTTGCAAATTTTGATTTGAGCAGATTACCGAAGGGAGCTCAGCATCAGTTCAATGCCTTACGTGATGGCAAATTTCTAGAAAGAAAAGAGAATTTGTTATTATTTGGGACACCTGGTGCTGGGAAAACGCACTTGATGTGTGGTTTGGCCCAGGAGATGATAGGTAAGGGGTACAAGGCGTGCTTCAGTTCGTGTTCAGCACTGTTACAAGATTTGCTTATTGCGAAACAGGAACTGAAGCTGAACAGATTGATGAAAAAGCTGACAAGCTACGATCTGCTTGTTATTGATGAGATTGGCTATGTGCAGCAGGAAAAGGAAGAGATGGAAGTGCTCTTTACCCTGTTTACATGGTGCTATGAAAGCACAAGTATTTTGCTGACCAGTAATTTGCCCTTTTCGAAATGGGAAGGGATTTTTAAAGATGCTATGATGGCTGCGGCGGCTATAGATCGTCTAGTGCATCACAGTGTAATACTTGAGTTAAACTTAACAAGTTACCGACTCGAGAAATCGAAAGCGAGGAAAGAAGAAAAATAAGTGGTTTGCAAAGGAGCAAGCTCCTTTGCCGGGGTTTGGGGCAGAGCCCCATGAAAGATTGGGGGGCTGGGGGATTTATCCCCCAGAGAGAGAAAGTGCTTATGATGGGAGAAGAAAGTATTTTTCAACATAAGGAGTGGAAGAGGCGTCGTTTAACTTTTCCCTCAAGAGCAAAAAAAATGACCGTTATGAAGATGGAACTGCAGTGAAGGGAAAAATAATTGTCGTTAAGGAGGAATTTTAATTGTCGTTACGCTAAGGATTAAAATTGTCGTTGAAGGGAAAAATAGTTGTCGTTAATCAGGATGATCCCAAGAGCCACAGCAGAGAGGCCTGCCACTCCAAGACCCCCACCTAAAAGAGACCATGCCAGCGTAGGGTTTAGCTTGAGGATATTGGTAGCTTGAATGAGGCCACTCCCACCTGTTAATGCTGCAATCAATCCAAGGCCGATAAAAATAGCCGGAAGAATGTATTTCAGCTTATCACATCCAGTTCTGGCCCCTCCCCCTAATAGGGGATAAGATGAAGAAGGATCTGAGGGAAAATAAATAGCACCAGCCATAGAAAAAACTCCTAATTTTCCAAAAATTATAAACTAATATTGTTAATTTTAAACAAATGAGCTGGCTTATCAGGGGAATCGATAGGTAAAGGGATGGAATTTAAATCAGTCGTGGGGTTTGTAAAAAAGCCGTTTCATTCTTGGCAAATGGTTCTCACAAAATTCCCTGTATTGACCTAATCGAAGGGGATCATTCAATTCAATTCGTGCAAATTCTCGCTCGCAAAGATCTTCTAAACACCTGTGAAGCAACCAAGTATATTCCTTCCTAACCTGATAAATGGAATCAATTTCTCCAATGATAGCGTCATCGCTTTTTTCTTGGAGATAGCAACCGCCCAACAAACCTAAAGCAAAGGCATGGTAGATCTCACTTCTCAGATTGTCGTCTAATGTAATTAAATGGCTTGCAAAGATCCACAATTTGGACCTGAAGACGAGATCAACGGCTTTAGGTGTACTAGCGAAACGACTTCCAAGAGTAAATCGATAACCGGCCTCAAATCCAGCCATACCCATCCAAAGCACTCTATCTCGTACATGGTTTTTGTCTAAAGCAATCTCCAGATCCCTTCTTATTTGAGGATCTACTTTTCCTGCTAAAGCCAATGCTTGATGACGCATTTCCCCATCCTCTAGTGGATTTACAGGTTTTTCTAACTCCTTCATTCCATCAATAATCCTTTGGACCCATGGTTGACGGACTTCACTTTTTTCACTCTCTGGTGCGACAGGCGCAGGAGAAGGATCCAGATCGCTAGATGAAGAGCGAGAAGGAGGTTTTGAAGATGTAGCCAAAAGAGGAGGCAAGGGACTTAGTAGAGGCCGCGCTTCTGGCTCAATTTCACCCTTTTTTTGTCGAAGAATGAGAGCAAGGGCAAGACCAGAAAGGATCGCCACGGTTAATCCCCCAATCAGGGTATAAAGGGCTTGTGAGGATGTCAGATGAAGAAAATTTGTGGAAGTGAGAACCCCCCCCGCCCCCTAATCCAGCTGTGAGCAGACCTAATACTAGGAGAACAACAGAGACGATCACCTTGGCTTTTTCACACTTTTTTTCAGGGGAAACGACAGCCACGTCAGGTATTTTATCATCCGAGCTTGATCTAGAAATGGAAGCCATTATATCTCAAATCTCTTCATTTTAAAGATTTATTATAAAAAAGTTCCAGAAATGATTCAAGTCTAAACTCTTTTTCGGCCGAGGAGGCGGGTGATGAGGGTTGACTTCTGGTCTTGGAGGATTTTGAGTTCGTGGAGGATTTCGGCGGAGTTGGCTTCGGTGAGGGTATCGAGAAGGTCGCGCTCATGGAGGGAGACGAGCTCGATTTCGTTGCGGAGGTATTCTTGCTCGAGGCCCCAGCGGAAAACGCGTCGGATGTAGGTGAGGATGTTTTTAGTGGGGTTGTAGAGCTTGGGAAAGAAGCGGAGATAGTCAAAGCGGGTGGTCCGCTCGATGTTCTCCTTGTCGATCTCCTCTTGAGTGAGTTTGACACTAGCCCAGTTTTCATAGAGGGCGGCAATGCTTTGGTGGGCAGGGAATGCGTGGTAGACATTCATGATGAACTTGAAGAAGGCGGGAAAGATGAAAATGCAGTCCCAGATGGTGACAGGGTAATATTTCCACCGTTTTTTACCCAAAAAGAGGGTGACATTACCGATGATCTTCGAGCCGATGCGCCAAAAGGCAAAGTCATCGAGATTGGCGAAGATCTGGAGTTTCGCTTGGGAAGCGGGGGTCAACTGGTGGTAGAAATAGTAGTCTCTTTCGTGCGGAGCAGGTGGATTAAAGGCATAGACCTGATCTACTAGATTGTGAGAATAGAGGGCAATCTGCTGCGCCAGGGCGCCACCCATGCTATGTCCAGCGACGAGAGGTGGTGTAGAGAAATCGCGAAGCTGTTTGTGAATACGTCTCCAGGAATGGGCGTAGGCCTCTGTCGCCGAGCCATGTTCCGCGAAATTGGCCATAATGGAGCCAAGAACGGAGGGCTGAGAGGGCCACAGTTCTGTCCCTTGGCAGAGATAGATCGGGGGCTCCCCTTCTTCCTTAGGGATAAGGCTGACCGTTTTGACCCCTTCGGCAATGAGGTGTTGCTGGCATTGGTAGGGGACGAGATGATCTTTATTTTGAAAACTGGGAACCATCAAAATGAGACCATCGAGCTCGCGGTAAGCGGCCCCATGACTGAGGACAGCGAGGGTGAGAAAGCCTCTTTTTTCGCCATTTTCGATGGAGCTAAACTTTTTCAAGTCCCCAGCAATTTTCTCAAGAAGCTCTTTATCTTTTTTGAGACGGCTAAAGCGAAAGAGTTTGGGTAGTAACCCGGGCGGTGTAGCATCGACATCGTGGTAGGAGCAGTCTGGAGTATTCCACTCGACATGGATCGGCGCTAGCTCGATCGTCTTATCTTCGGGAGGCTCTCCTAACCGCTTCCACATGCGTAAAAAGAGGTCGACCTGGAGCGGTGCACCGAGCGCATACATGCGCAAGAAACCATCCTCACCGATGATTCTGGGCAGCGATTTGGGGCGATGCGGATCGCTCTCCTCAATCCATAAGGAGCGCACCAACTTGGAGGCCACGTCGGCCGTTGTCCCCAGCTCTTCGATCTGATAGCAGAGCGCTTTATAGACGCGGGCGAGCGTTTCTCGATTGGCTCTTCGCCCAGTTGGCTTCTGCTTCTGGACATCGAACCCCTCGCCTGTCCAGACGATCCAGGCGTGGCTATCGATTTTTTTATTTCCAAAGATTTCGCCAATTCTCATTGCGTAATAAAGAGCGCTGTTCCGATGCGAACGAGCGTTGCCCCCTCCTGGATCGCTAAAGGAAAATCATTCGACATTCCCATCGATAAGGTGGTCAAGTTTCCTCCTCTCTCCCCCAATTTTTCCGCACAATGTTTCAACTCCGAAAAGCAGTGGCGGATCGTTGCCTCATCTTCTGTCAGAGGGGCCATCGTCATCAATCCCTCCAGCGAGACCCCATTTAAATCGAGCAGCTTAGAGTAGACCTCTCTCCACCCCTCAAACGAGAGACCGCTCTTTGTGGCCTCCCCTGAGGTGTTGACTTCCAAAAGAATCGCCGTTTGAAGCCCCTCCCTCATACTCAAGAGCGAAATCCTCTCAGCCAGTTCCAGAGAATCGACCGAATGGATGAGAGTGAATCGCCCGATCACTTTGGAAACCTTATTCTTTTGGAGCTTGCCGATAAAATGCCAACGGATATCACTCGGCAGCCGCTCCATCTTCTCTAACGCTTCATTCACGCGGCTCTCTCCAAAATCACGGATTCCCAAAAAATAGGCCTCCCGCATCTCTTCGATAGTATGCCCCTTACTGACAGCCACCAATTTGATATCCTCACCCTTACGCCCCACCTGCTCTGCCGCTGCATCGATCTGATCCAGAACAGAACGGAGGTTCTTTTCAAGACCCATCTTCCCTTTCGCTTTTCGGCTTAGCTATAATCTCCGAGGCGATCACCATCCGCTGTAAGGGTGTTTTTCCGCGAAAAAAGGGGGCCAGAGGATGGCGCGCCACTTTTTTGCCTTTTTTCTTTTTCACCTCCAGCCGGCTATGGAACTCAAAACTGTCGTCAACTGTACGATGAGTCATTTCTAACCTCCTTGCGGGGGTATCTCTTCCTCTGGTTGACTGATCGCTTCGCGCATCTTGGTATCAGCCTGGACATTCTTGAACCTCAAATAGTCCATATAGCCTAAATTCCCTTTTTTGAGCGCTTCAGCGATCGCTAAAGGGACTTGCGCCTCCGCTTCGACAAATTTGGCGCGCATCTCTTCCACCTTCGCGATATTTTCCCGCTCCCAAGCGACAGCCATCGCCCTGCGCTCTTCGGCTTTTGCCTGGGCAATGCGCTTGTCTGATTCGGCGCGGTCTGCTCTCAAACGGGCGCCGATGTTCTCCCCCACAGTGATGTAGGCGATGTCGATCGACAAGATCTCAAAAGCGGTTTGCGAGTCGAGCCCCTTTTCTAAAACCAGTTTGGAGATGCGCTGCGGATTTCCTAAGACATCGAGGTGGGTATCGGCCGTTCCGATCGCATTGACGATCCCCTCGCCGACTCGCGCGACGATCGTCTCCTCAGTGGCGCCACCGACGAGCTGGGTAATATTAGTCCGCACCGTCACACGCGCCCGGCAGAGCAGCTGCACCCCATCTTTAGCGACGCCGATGATGTAGTCCCCTTGCCCTTTTCCTGGACAGTCGATGACCTTTGGATTTACAGAGGTCTTCACGGCATCAAAAATGTTGCGCCCTGCCAGGTCGATCGCAGTCGCCTGCTTCCAGGTGAGCGGAATATTGGCCTTGTCAGCGGCGATCATTGCTCCCACAACCTCCAGAACCCGTCCACCGGCCAGATAGTGGGTCTCCAGATCATTCACCTCGATCTGCTTCAAACCCGCCTTATAGGAGTTGATCCGGGCATTGACGATGATGCGTGGCGGAATTTTCCGCAGACTCATCCCGATGATGTTGAAGAGGCTGATCGGTGTCCCCGAAACAAAGGCCTGAAACCACAAACTGATAAACTTCCCGACCACGGCGAGAATAAAGATCGCCACGATGGCGAGCGCAAAAATCAAGACATAAAATTCTACAGTGAGCTGAGCTATCATTTTAATTCCTTTACAATGAGATGGCCACCTTCCCCGCCTACGATTTCGACGGCAGCCCCTTTTACTAGATATCCCGTTTTCGAAACAGCCTGATACCTTCGATTTTCGACCAGGATATGGCCGGCCGGTTTTAAATCGGAAAGGGCCTCCCCTTTTTTGCCGATCAAAGCCTTGTCAAAGCTCGAGGCTACATAGCCACTTTGGGCATCTCCCAGATAAATTCCCCTGAATTTACCCTTTCGGATGCGCTGCAGTGTGAACCAGATGAGAAAGGCGACGAGAAGTATGATCGCGCAAGCGTACAAAAAGGTCCATAGAAACGAATGGGTCGAGAGAGCGAAGAAGATTATGCTGGCAATCAAGAGAGCGCCGGCAATACCTGCCAAGATGCCGCTCGGCAAAAAAAACTCGAGAAAGATCAGAAGGAGGCCTATGGAGAGTAAGATCCAACTCATCGGATCTCCTCGACGATGAGTTTGCTACCTTCGACAGCGATGACTCGAATCTTGTGATCGCGGTCGATGAAGCTGCCGCTACTCACCGCATCATAGAGCTCTCCTGCAATCTCCACTTTCCCCGCAGTTCGCAAGGGGGAGACAACAACCCCCTCAGCTCCAACTGCAGGTTGTTTTTCCTTGGAAATTCCAGCGCTGTAACCCTCTTGCGCACCGCGGTGGATTAAGGGAGAGAAAATTGCCAAACGGGGAGCGAGATATTTCCCCAAAAGGGCGATCACGATGAGAGAAGCGACGATGGCCCCCGCGAGCCAGGCGAGCCGCACCAAAACGTACTGTCCTGCGGCATTGAGACTCCCTGTATCAAAGTCAAAGTGGACATCCCTAATCCCCGGCAGGAGCAAGCCCGCAAGACCGACGAGCGTCAGCAAGATCCCGATAATCCCCGTCACCCCAAAGCCCGGAATAACGAAAATCTCGACCATAATGAGCACGATGCCTGCGAGCAAGAAGATCAGCTCGAGCCAGCTTGCCGCTTGGATGGCAAAATGGGAAAGCACAATGAGCGCCAAGCAAGTGACGGCAATGCCGCCAGCCACTCCAAAACCGGGCGTATGAATTTCGATATAAAAGCCGACGATGAGGCCCAAAAAGAGGAGAGCAACGACGATCGGGTTGTTGAGGAAGGTGAAAAATCGAGTTTTCCAGTCCATCTGATAGGAGTGGATCACTGCGTGCGGAATCGATTGAAAGAAGGGAGCCGTAAAAAGAAGCTCTTGGCTGGCAGGCCACTCCCCTGCTTTTTTTTGCTCCTCACTGACTGGCACCAATTTCTGAGGGAGCAGCAGAAGATCGGCCACACCGAGATCGACCATCTCCTGGGCATTTAAGGTGAGCGGCTTGCCCTTACGCTTGATCACCCTATCTGTCGCCACAATCTGGTCATTGCTGGAGAGTTCCACCAGTTGATGCTCCCTTTGCACCAGCACCATATCGGCATCGACCATTGCTTCAGCAATCAATGGATTTCTGTCAAAGAAACGGGCTCTCCCTGCAAAGTCGGCCCGAATTGCTGAATTGACCTTTTCCGAGGTAGACTCTCCGGTAGAGGTTACGGGCGTTGCCGCCCCCATGCTGCCATCCTTGACAGTCGTGATGTAGCGACAAGAGTAGGCCAACATGGCCCCTGCCGACATCGCCCAGTTATTGATGAAAGCGACGACAGGAATGTCGTAGTTGGTGTCGAAGGCTTTCAGCGCATCGGAGATTTTCTGCGCCGGAAAGACTTCTCCACCTGGGGTATCGAGCTCCAAAATAATAAAGATGGGATGGAGGTGCTCCCTAAAGTAATCGAGAGCATTCTTCACATAGATATAGGTCCCTTGCGAAACCTGACTATCATGCCCCCCAATGTAGAGATGGCCCACAGGGTTGGCCCCATGCTCGGAGTAGCGAATATGGTGGCGGAGGCTCTCCTCGAGGGATTCAGCAGCAACAAAAAGCGGGACAAACAAGAAAAGAAGGAAGAGCATGCGCATAAAAGGCCATCATGCTACTCCCCCTGCTAAAATGCAACTGCTCCTAAGAGAATCGTGACCCGCTCCCTTGCTGGCTCTGTCAGCTGTCCCAGCAACTGTTGCGTGGTATGCTGCGCCTTATCATCATCTTCTGTAACAAAAAGCTCTTCGGCCTCTATTACAGAGAGTTCATCCCAAGGGATCACTTCGAAGGAAATATCTCCCCATTCACGTAGTGCCTTGCCAATGCCAGGGCGTTTCAGGAATTCTGACCAAGGGAAGTGAGGGCTTTTGAGAATGTCGGAATCGATCCATTTGACCATGTTCACCGTTATCACTGAAATTAATGGCTCTATTTGATCGAGTGTGAGTTTTTCGGTAAAGCATTGGGCCTTCTTAATCCCATAGGGATGGCATTTGTTGAGGAAACTCTTCACTTCTTCGATCTTTTCAACAAGCATTGCCAGAAACTTTTCTACGTTTTCAAAAAAGGTCTCTTCTTCGAGCTTAGCCAATTCTATCCCTATGCCCGCTTTATTCATCCAATGGTGCCAATTAAATCTCTCATCTCTCAGAACTTTGGGTAGGATAAAGGAGAAAAAGGTGGCCTTTAATCGAGGAGCAATTTGGTTGACTTTTTCAACTGTGAAATTGTTGAAAACTTTGAGCCCTTTAGCTTCATTTAGGGAGACATTCTCCCAAGGAATGTTTTCATCTTTAAAAATTTTCAGAGGCAAAAGGTCTGTCAGCGAGCCATCTAATTTAGAGAGATAGGGAATGATTCTTTGGGCAATCTTTCTCATTCTAGTTTGATTAAACTTCATGGTCGACGCAGGAAGCAGTCTGGAAACCATTACCCGATCTGTACCCGAGTGTGCGATGAGCAGGGCTAGCTGAACGCTTGTGAGCAAACCGACCACTTTTGGAGGAAGAGCTGCCAAATCGCTCGCTTGCAGCACTCTTTGCCGGAGCTCTCCCAGCGTTCCCGGCTTCGAATCAGAAGCCTCTTCTTTGAGTTTTGCTACCCGTAAAGAGAAGGCTGCCAGATCGGCGGGTTGAAAACCATCAATCTCTGCGAGCTTCTTAGCTAAAACTCGTTCTTCATTCGCAGCATAAATACCCATCACCCGCTTTCTTGTGAGGGTGTCGGCAGAGGGGTCAATATGAGGGGAATCTCTGGAGAGTACTCTTATCTGGTCTGTAGATTCCGCTAAACTCGTGACGGCATTCCAGGTATCATAAATGGAACGCGGGGTCGTAGGGTTTGAGGTGGAACGTGAGGTCACGGGGATTGAGGATAGTTTTTCCTCTTCAGCAGCCTCTTTTGAGCGTCTGTAGAGGAGAACTGAGACAACCACCAGCGCCACCAAGCTCACTCCTCCGCCTACTGTGAGAGAAATCCCCCCAACCATGCCCACGTCGAATGGCCAAGCCACGCCAAAAAGCCTTAAGATACCCAAAGCTAGGGCAACCGCACTTATGCTTCCCCCCACTGCGGAAGCCGAAATCGACTTCGGTGTCCAATAAGAAGATGGATTGATACTTACTTCTGAAGCCATTAGTTTAATTCTCTTACGTGGTTGGCCCCTAAAACAGGGGCTATTTTTTGACGGAGCGGCTCACTAATCTGACGATAGAGCACCTTTGAATCATTGATGTAATAGTGACTGGTGGAGAAGAGTTCTGCGAGCTCTTTAGGTTTTTTTATCAGCTCATCCCATGGGAAATGAGCCAAGGAACCTACCATTTTGACGGTGTGCCTACGCAAGGCCCCTCCTATATCTTCCATCGCAAGGAAGGCACTCCAGGGAAATTTGTCACTATTAAAATGATGAGTACAGTAACCGAGATGCCTGGCCTCCAAGTGAGGAGCAACGATGATCAAGTTGTCGACGGAAAGATCTCGGAACAATTCCTGTGTCTTTTTATCACTCCAATCATCGGAGCGATCTCCGGGCTGAAAGAGACTTTTTATTTCTTTCTCGAAGGAGACAAACTCTTTCCAGGGAAAATGGGGCAGAGAAGTCACTTTGAGAAAACGAAGTTCATATCCGATGTTCGGTTGATCAAGAAACGGGGGCCAGGGAAATTGGGCATGCTGGAGATTGCTCTCTCCCATTAAGGAAAGATGTCCTACCCTCATTTGCGGAGCCAAAGCAGTTATTCCATCGATCTTGAGGAGTTGCAAAATGGTCGCTGTTCTTACTTTATCAGTCTCACCGAGAGGGAGAAGCTCTTCGACCTCTTCAGGATGTTCTGCCAACTCGTCCAAGGGCAAATGATCTAGGCCGATGACTTGAAGAGTGCGCAATTCTCGTCCGATACCGGGGAGATTAAAAAAATGGCTCCAAGGGAAGGTGGCCTCTCTGCGTACTACCAGAGGGATCTGTTCTAAATGATCGACAGTGAGATGGGGAGCCACTTTTCCAAAAACTTCTAAATCCTCGATCTGCTCAAAGAGTTCTACAGTTACACGTAGTTCCCGAGTCTCTCGCCTTTCTCCCTTTGCTAAGGTGAAGAGATCCCCAACCTCGCCCCCATTGGCGGCTAAACCTTGCCAAATGTCTTCATATGGCAGAGGTTGTGGCCCAGCATAGAGAGGTGGCGGAAACTGCACAGGAGGTGGCGGAACAAAGAAAGGTTGGGGCTGAATGTATTCTTCACTCTCCTCCTCCTGCACCTCTTTCCGCTGTAAAAGGCGATAGTGGCAATAGCGCATTGTGGAGACCACAAAGAGAATCAGTAACCCCACTCCGCCACCAGCCGTCAGCGAGATATTCCCAATCATCCCCATATTCTTAAATACTGAGATGCTGAGGAAACCTAACACCCCGAGTGCCACCGCTGTCACAGCCAGAAGGCCTGCCGCTGTCGATAAGGAAATAGATTTGCAACTCCAGTAGCTCTTCCCCAAACCCGATAAAGAAACTTCTGATGACATAGGCTATCCCTCGTTTTAGGTTGAAATCAGGCTTTTGTGATCGGGTGTTAATTTGTCAGCAAGGAGAGCGAGGGCTGGCTTCTTGAGCTGATTCAGGAGACGTGTCGTGCGCACCTTCTCATGACCCTCCTTGTTGCCCAAGCAGAAAAGAGCCTCTGCCTCAGATTGTGGAAGCTTATCCCAAGGAATGGCTTCGTAAGAGATATCTCCACTTTTACGGAAATAGTTGCCAATCCCAGGGCGCCCTAAAAAGTCATCCCAAGGAAATGCTTTGTCGTGAAAGAGCTCCTTCGGGATCAAAGAAAGATGGCCAATGGTCAGCACATCAAATAGCTTCTTAACTGCCCTGGCATTCAGTTTCTTGTAAGCCCTTAGTCTGTAATCTATATCCCAATCACTCTCATCACCTTTGAGCAGTGGAAATAAGGCTTTCGCCTCTTCAGGATTTAAAAGTTCCCAAGGAATCGTTTCAGGAAACGTAGAAATTTCTTTACGGTCTCTAAGGGCGATACCGATTCCCGGCTTTTGCAGAAAGTCTGACCAGGGGAATTTTTCGTCTGATAGAATTTCTTTTGACCATGGGAGATCTTCAGCTCTCAAAATGGCGACTAATTTGAGGATACTCGTGAGGTTTAAGTGGCCAACAAAAGTGAACACTCTTCCAAGCAAGACTTTAGCTTCTTCTGGGTAGTCTGCCATGAGGTTATAGGGCAAACTGTCTGGGAGGTCCTCTCTCTTGGAACAGAGAGCAGCAGCAGCGCCAATTCCTTTCTTGGCAAGCCAAACCGGCCACTCAAATTGGGGACTTTGCAAAATGGGTTTAGGGAGATATTCCAAAAATCTGGCGGCTAAGCGCGGTGCGATCTGATTAATTTTTTCGATGGAAACATCTTTGAAAATCTTTGTTCCAAAATAGAAATCTAACCCTTCTACTTGTTCCCAAGGGAATTTTTCATCCCAAAAAAGTTCGATGGGCAGAAGCGTTATTCGGTCATCACCCAATTTACCAATATGCGGAATCACTTGCTTAGCCATTGCCTCCACTCTCGATCTGTTAAATAGAGTTGCCCCATTGTTATTTCTAGTATAATGGTGGGAAGGATCTATCTTCGGCAAAAGGGGGCTTATGGAGCTTTGATCTGTAGAAGGATCGGCCATTAAAGTGGCGATTTGATCACTCGTCAGTAATCCCTTTACATTTTGAGAAAGAGGCTCTACATCTTTCAGCGCAAGCATTTTCTGGCGCAGCTCACCGAGAGTTCCTTTTTGGGGATGGCGCACTACTTTCTTCAATATATCTAAACGCATATAGAGAACATCCATGACGCCAGGTCTATAATCATCAATTTCTTTCAGAGGAATCGCCAAGAGCTGCTCATCGCTCATCAAATAGAGACGTGCCTGTAAGAGAGCATCCGTTGCTTCTTGTGCTCGAACGACCTCTGCTTCAGATGTGTAAATGGTCATTCTGTAGTTCAGATAGGGAGTCTTTTGAAAACGTCGTTGCAGATCCGCTTCATAATCCCTGATCCCGAGCTCTTGAGCTGCTTGTTCCCAAGGTCCTAATGGTTTAGGGGGAGCAGGAGCAGGCGAAAAAGAGGGGGCGCTAGGCCTGATAGGAACCACAACGGCGGGTGATGCGCTGCTCGGAATCACCACCGGTTGATGGACTAAAGGCGGCCCTGCGCTTTCTATTTTTTCTACATTTTTGGATCGGCAGTAGCGGATGACAGAGATAAGCGCTAAAATCACCAAAAGAGCTCCACCGCCACCTGACAAAGCGACACCGCCAATAAACCCAGCCCCTTGAAGAGTCACCCCCATGAGATTTAACACACCGAGGACGACCGCAGTCACAGCAACTGTCCCAACGACTGCTGAAAGGCTGATGCATTTCGGGGTCCAATAAGAAGAGTGGTTGAGACTAACTTCTGAAGCCATAAGATCCTTTTTTTAAATAAGTATACCAGAGAACTGTAAATTATAAATTAAGAAAGGTTCAAGAAAATGGTAACACCTGGGAAAAGCTGGACCCCTCAAAATTAGAACACTTAAGTTGCATGGGAACCGTCTCTTTTGAAAGGCTAAAGGAAAAAATTTTCGGGATTAAGAGAATAACGGGATTATAAGACTTTATTGAAAAATTGAGCCCGCATAAGCTGTCTTATCTTGTAAACTTAAGAGAGGTCATATGGGGCTCAGCACATATAGTATGATGATGAAAGGAACACCGCAAGAATATCTTTTTCAATTTAAGAAGCAGGTTGTTAAAAGTGCTCAAGCAGAAGGAATTAAGCCTGCGATGAGAAGGTGGGGCTTAGGTAGAAATACCATCCGACGTTGGTTGAGAAACTTTGAAGCGGAAGGGAATAAAGGTCTTTATGACAAAAGAAAAGGCCCTAACCATATTCCCCACAAGATTTCCCCAGAGCTAGAGAAGAAAATTATCCAAGCCCGCCACGAAGTGCCTTGTTATGGCCCCAGAAGATTGAAGTATTTTTTCAATATAGAGTGCTCATTAGATGCTATCTACAGGGTGCTTAAACAAAACGGTCTCACTGTCAAGAGACGCAAAAAATATCAAAAGAAGAACGATTTGAGAGAGGCTAAAGCAAAGTATCAGGCTTTTGGTCATATGCAAATGGATTTAAAGTATTTAAGGGATATTCCTAACTACTGGGGACAACTTAAACCTTTAAAGCTTCCACGTTTTCAATACACTGTGAGAGATACCAAATCAGGTATGCTCTTTCTAGGCTTTTCGGATGAGCTTTCAGAACTTAATGCGAGAACGATGATCGATTATGTGTTAAGACGCTTACGCTCACAAATGCCCGATAAAAAGATCATTGTGCAAACAGATAATGGTGTGGAATTTGGAGGAACAACAAGACATTTTGAGAAATCTCCCTTTTGCCAAGCTGTGCAGGCCCATGGCGGAGAGCATCTCTTCATTCCTCCGAAGCTGTGCAATGCAAATGGCGATGTGGAAAGTCTCCACAACCTTATTGAGACAGAGTTTTTTGATATTGCTAAATTTGAATCTAGGGAAGATTTTATCCGAAAAGCTGAGAGCTACCGACTCTTTTTCAATTTAGAAAGGCCTAATAGCTATAAAGGAGGCAAAACACCCTGGCTGATTGCCCAGCAGGACTGGGCAGATAATGATCTAGCTAGTTATGCTGCAATAATAGAAACCGTCGATTTAGATAAAATGACCGTAACTGGTTATTCTAAGCGGGGTCCAGGTCTACCCAATTCTCCCGAAACACCGACCCCAGTAAGTGATCAGAAACTGGAGGCGTGGGTATCGAAGCGTCATTGATATACTAGAGATCTCTACCAATTCTTAAGCTACTTGCTCTTGTTTTGGGGGCTGTTGATGGCGTCATCGCCTCTATAAATTTTTAAACAACTCTATTGTCATTTAAGATTATTAGTATTATAATTTGACATCTTTAATTAGGATTAAAAATGGCCTTTAGAATAGTCGGAAGTGCTACATCCCCCGAGACAAGCATTTCGTTGAGCACTTCTCCATTGCCACCCGAGGAGCTCATCGAAGATCTTTGGGATTATTTTCATACGATGCCGCTTTATGAATGCGACCGTTCGCCCAGGTTTTGGAGAAGCTTTGATGAGAAGAGTTTGGCATTAGAATGGCCACTCCTTCCGCAACGCTCTCCTGAGCCGATCAGAAGAGCGCCTTCCCCTGAGGTCGAACAAACTCGATTCGCTCTACAAAAATCGGTTCCAGAAGAAAAACAATGGAAATGTCCTATTTCAGGTTGTTGGTCTAGTCAGAAAGCCAAGGCGACTTCTTTTACCCGCAGGCATGAACTTAAAAAGCATCTAATTAAGAAACACTCTCCTTTGGATTCAAGAATTATCGAGCTTTTTTTTAAGCAACCACGCTTCCCCTGTCCCGTAGCAGGCTGCACATCAGGCTTTTCAAGAAAAAATGATTTAAACCAACACCTCAAAAAGAAACATCTCGACTAAGCAAAGTCCTACTCTCACGAAGATCTTTTGGGGCTAAAGAGATGATTCTGGGCGGTGTAGAGAATGGCGATGAGGAGAATGATCGAGGGAATGATGAGATCGCCGAGATAGAGAAAGCGGCCGCTCGCCATTTCGACGAAATGGGCATAGGCGATTCCAAAGAAAAAAAGGGTACTGACAAGGGCAGTGGCTAGCCAAAAACCCTTTTTGAACCAGATTGTGAGAAGGCCGACGATGCCGAGAGCTAGATTGGCCATTGCGATCTCTGTTTGATAAGGGTTATCGGGAGGCCAACCGTTCAGGGCCGCGATCTTAGGACCATAAAAAAAGTGGCCGATGAAGGCTAAAATAGCTGTAATCCCGACATTCAACGGGAGAAGATAACCTAAAAGCACTTTCGTGACTTCTTGAAAGGTGGCTCTCTTTTTAGAAAGGATCAAATGGGTTACTGCTGCGAGAATTGCAATAATAAATAGAATTAATGGGTACATATAATTTTATTATGAAAGAACTTCTCGCAAAAGTCGACAAAATCTTAGCTCGACTTTATTTCACTCATTGAGAATCGCCTCTAAAATGCAATCGCGGGTGTAGAGGAGATGCTCTTCGGTGTGGGCCATCGAAACGAAATTGGCTTCGAATTGCGAGGGGGCCAGATAGATCCCTTTTTGGAAGAGACTCTGGAAGAAGCGGTTAAATCGAGAGATGTCGCATCTTTTGACATCGTCAAAATGGCGCACTTCACGCATCCCAAAATAGAGGGTAAAGAGAGAGCCTACTTGATGGAGGCAGAGATTGAGTCCATGGCGGTCGATTGACTGTTGGAGCGGATCTGTGATCAGCCGCGTCTTCTCTTCGAGGGTTTGATAAAAATGGGGCGCAGTGCAGAGTTTGACTGAGTGATAACCAGCCTCCATAGCAACGGGATTCCCGGAGAGGGTCCCCGCTTGGTAGACCGGCCCGAGAGGAGCAAGCCTATCCATGATCTCCGCTCTTCCACCAAAAGCGGCGGCAGGAAAGCCCCCGCCGATAATCTTTCCATAGCAGGCTAGATCGGGCGTGATGCCGAAGTATTCTGCCGCCCCGCCGAGAGCCAAGCGAAAGCCAGTGATCACCTCATCAAAGATCAGTAGGGCCCCGCAGCGGGCCGTCTCCTCTCTTAACATCGATAGAAAGTCATGTGAGGGCTCTACAAGCCCCATGTTAGCTGCAATGGGCTCTAAGATCACAGCAGCGATTTGGGCGCCTCTCTCCCGTAATGTCTTCCTGCAAAGATCGATCTCGTTATAGGGAAGGCAGAGGGTCTGTTTGACAGCCTCTAGAGGCACGCCTGCAGAGGAAGAGGTGGGGGTGAGCGTAGAAACGCCCGAGCCAGCCTGCACTAAAAAGGGGTCACTGTGGCCATGGTAATTCCCAGAAAATTTGATGAAAAGCTCTCTCCCCGTATAGCCTCGAGCCAGCCGGATCGCCGTCATGGTGGCCTCAGTGCCCGAGGAGACAAAACGGATTTTCTCAATTCCAGGGAGATGCTCGACCAAGAGCTCGGCAACCTGCGCCTCGATCGCTGTCGTGATGCCAAAAGAGCTTCCCAGAGCCATCCTCCGAGCCGCTCCCTCGATGATCAGGGGGTGGGCGTGGCCATGTATCAAAGCTCCCCACGAGCCGCAGTAGTCGATGTAGGGGTTTCCATCGACATCGAAAACAAGGTCCCCCTTCCCTGATGCTGCTACTAAAGGGGTCTGATTGAGACCAGGGAATGAGCGGACGGGGGAGTTCACCCCTCCCGGTATGACCTGGCACGACCTCTGATAGATCCGTGCACTTTCATCACGCGCTAACTCTTTGGTTTTCATTTTTCCAGCCAACAAATCAAGGCGATCCTATCCCATCTCCAACAAAATGTAAAGCCGGCGCGGTTCGGCAGAGCCACATTTGAGCGCCCCATTGATCAAATCGGCGCCATGAGGCTGTGAAAAAATCGATCAATTAGGCCCGTCGCTGTGACACTCGGGCGCTACGCGCCGGCCCCGCACTGCTTGGGCCTGGTTAACACCTGAGTCAGTGAAAGCCTCTCAGGTTACATCTTACGTGACTAATGCCTCGCCGCTCTTGCCTGCGAACGGGGCGCTACGCAGCCTCGGTCACAGGCGCGTGAGAAAGGCGCCGAAGGTCGCTCGCGGCCCGAAGAGGGCCGCGAGCGACCTTCGGCGCCCCACCCGCGCCTGCAAGGCTAAAAACCGTTTTTTCTCAATGCATTGCGTTAAAACTGGGTGATGTCGGGGAGGGGGTAGCGCTCGTTGTCAGGGAGCATGCTGTTGAGCTTTTCGATGAGGGCTGCAAACTCGGAGACGCCCTCCTTGGCCGAGAGGGAGACGCCGACCTGCTCCCAGAGTTTCAGCGAATCGCTGAAGAGGAGGGACTCTTCTTGGAGGGAGAGGTGATTGGCTTTGAGCTCCTGGTTGAGATAGTGTTCGAAGGCGACGATATCCCCCTTGACCAAGTTGACCGCGGAATCGGCTACCAGGACAGGGTAAGGGGTTTTGATCAGATGGTTGAATTTCTCGATGAGCTGGTTGAGTTGAAGGGAGGCAGCGAGAGGGCCTAGCTCGTCAGCCGTTAGCTGAACGAGGAGGGTGTAGGCCTCTTCTCGATACTTCTCAATCTCCTGAGAGAGCTTTCTCTGATTCTCCCCTATGATGTTGAGGAACATGATGAAAGTCGAGATGGAATAGGTGGCTTTTTCTTTGTTGAGAACTGACATAACTCTAGTTTAGGGGATGGGAAAAAAATGAGAAAGCGCAAAAAAAGTTTTCGCAGTATCCTTCTCTGTGATGCGCAAGATGTTGATCCTGATCTTTCTCCTTTTCAACCTCGGGCAGACTCTCCTCGCCTATCAGGTCATTTTTGAAGGAGTAGAATCAAAAGAGATCAGAGAGGTCATCTCTTCTATCTCTAAACTCGACACTGAGCAGGACCGTGCTCCCCCCACCTTCTTCACTCTGAAAAAACGGGCAGAAGGGGATAAAAAAAATATCATCAAAGCTCTCCACGCTTTTGGCTTTTATGAGGGTGAGATCCATCTTCTCTACCACGGAGAGTTCCCCCAAGTGACTGTCAGGGTCCAGATTTTCTTAGGAGATCAATATTTTTTTAATGGGCTGAATGTGATCGATGATCAGGGGGTTCCTTTTATGATAAGGGAGAGCCCCCTCGCCCTAGAAATGGGCCTTCCAGCCCGCTCTGACGTGATTCTGGATACTGAAGAAGAGATTGTCGATCAGCTTGCTGCGTGTGGATATCCAATGGCCTCTATTCTCAACAGAGAGGTGGTCGTCGACCAGGCCTGCAAGGGTGTCTCTGTGAATTACATCATCCAACCTGGCCCCCTGGCCTATTTTGGCAATCTCTCTCTCCTGGGATTAAGAAAAGTCAGACCTGGCTATATTGAGAGGCGGATCGTCTGGGATAAAGGGGAACTTTTTAACCCTGAACCCCTCGCCCTGACTGAGAGCTATCTGCAAGAATCGGGTCTCTTCACCTATGTCGTCGTGCGCCCGGCAGATGAGCTCGAGCCAGATGGTAGCTTGCCAATTTTGATCCAAGTCGAGGAAAAAAGGTTCCGTCATATCGGTTTGGGGGTCAGCTATAGCACTGATGAATCCTTTGGAGGAGTGGCTCAGTGGGGCCATGATAACTTTACTGGCTGGGGAGATGCCTTCTCCGCCGTCGCTGAGTACTCTGGAGTGGTGAAACGGGCCACTCTTTTTTATGGCCTTCCCGATTTTTGGAGACGCAATCAAGATCTTCTTTTTAGTACAGAAATACGCCGCGAAGATACCCCCGGCTTTATCGAACGAGAGGCGAGCTTCCTGGTAAGATTGAGCCGAAAGGTCACCGACCTTTTTTCTTACAACTTTGGAGCGCGCTTTGAAAAGCTGTTGAGCACTAAATCGGACCATGACGCCAACTTCAACTTACTCAGCGCCCCCTTCCAAGCCCGCTGGGACACCTCCAATCGGCTCCTCAACCCCACTTCAGGAACTGTGATTGCCTATTTTGGAACCCCCTATCAAGCACTCTTCAACTCCTCTATCTTTTTTTACCGCCAGGAGGCCTTTCTCACGACCTACCACCCAATCGTCTCTTCAGGTCGATTTGTCTTTGCCTTTTCGGCCCAATTGGGATCGATTGCCTTTCAGCCTCTCTTTGGTGTGCCGGCACCCAAAAGGTTCTACGCAGGCTCGTCGACCACTTTGCGTGGCTATAAATATTTAACAGTGAGCCCTCTTGAGGGGAAAAGACCGATCGGTGGCCGTTCGATCATGGTCTACTCTGTGGAAGCGCGCATCCGTTTCTTATGGGAATGTCTCTATCTAGCTGCCTTTTTTGACACGGGGAATGTCTACAAAAATCCCTTTCCCCATCTGAATGAAAAAGTGTTAAACTCTACTGGTTTCGGGATCCGCTACTTTACCCCATTAGGCCCGTTTCGGGTCGACATCGCCTTCCCTCTCAATAGGCGGAAAGGCATTGACAGATCGTTTCAAATCTATGCAAGTGTAGGACAGACGTTCTGATGAAACTTTATCGATGGTTAATTGCTTCTCTGGTTCTTGTGGGTGTCGCCTTCCTCTTGCTACAGACCACTATAGCTAAAGATTACCTCAAAAAAATCGTCGAAAAAGAGATGGAGGGAGCTTTACAGATCGGCAAAATCGAGGGGGTTCTCCCCTTTTGGACCACTCTCAGCGATCTGCACTTCAAGACGGAAACCACTGAGATTTTTATTGACCGCGCGACTTTCTCACTTTCGCCACTCACGCTCTTGAAGAAACATCTTGCGATTCATCATCTGGAAATTGAAAAAGCTGTGATTCAGACCAGCGAAGGTGAGCAGCCCGCTCCCTTTCCCCACTTTTCCTTTCCCATCGAGCTGCACCATTTCTCGATCAACACTCTCACCTTACAAGAGAGCCCACCCATTCACCTTTCCGGCTCAGCCGCACTCTGCGACGACTTTACCCTACAGCTATTTTTGGAACATCCGGCGCTTCCCACATCCATTAAACTCGACATAACAGCTGATCCGACCGATGCAGTGATTCATCTCCTAGCCTACTGGAAAAGGCCCGAAGAGCAGCTTTTTGTGAAGGGCTCCTATCAATGGAATCTTCAGAGCTTCGCAGGAAGCTGGTATGGAGAAAAGGGAGAGCACCAAGCGGAGGGGCTTCTCGAAATGAATCTGAAAACAAAAGAAGCGATGGCCTCCGGCTCACTTCTCGAGCGTCCTTTTCTCATCAAAGCCAACCTCTCCTCACCTGATAATCCTATCTCCTTTCGTTATGGCGACGATCAGTGGAAGGTGGAGGGTAGCTACCATCTCGACCAGAAACGACTCGCCTTTCATCTCCAAGCCCATTCGATCGAATGGGAGAAAATTTCGATTCCAGAGTTAGCAATGGAGGGCATCTATCAGAATGATCAACTTCAATTCTCTTTAGAGCTACCCGAGTTTCAAGTCCGTGATCCTGCCTACGAGCTCTTTCCACGCATTAAACTCCATTTAGAAGGAGAAGCGTCCACCGAAAATGTGGCCCTCAATGGACTCATTGAAGGCCTGGGAAGCCAACCCTTTTCCCTGGAGTGTAAAATCCCTCTACAAACCTCCTTCAGCCCCTCATTTCATATCGAAGTGGATGAGGCGGAGCCTTTCTTCTTGAGAGTATGGGGAAAAGGGGCAATTGACCCTCTTCTCGCCTTTTTGGAAAACGCCTCCCTCATTGCACGCGGAAATGTCGACCTCGATCTTCAAGCAACCGGGAGCTGGAAATGTCCACAGATCTCAGGTCATCTGATCTATGATCAAGGTCAGATCGAAAGTTTCACGACAGGAGCTCTCTTTCAAGATATCTCATTGCGGATGGAGGGCTGTGAAAATCGGCTGCATATTCTCTCTCTTCATGCTAGGGATGTGCATCAAGGTGAGCTCACCGGGTCAGGAGAGTTGATCTGGGATCCTGAAAATCACTTTCCATTCTCAATCCATCTTTTAGCCAGCCGCTATCATTTTTTAGCTGTCGATCCATTCACAGTGACGGCTGATGCCGATGTGACGATTTCAGGAAATACGCAAGAAATGGCTTTTCAGGGAGAGGCGGAGCTTCTTGAGGGTTTTTTTGCGATCCCTTCTGACCTTCCAGTCCAGGTTCCCACGATAGAGGTCCGCTATCTCAATCCCCTCAGCATTCCTGTTAGCGAGCCCCCGAACCCAAAACAGATCCCCATCCATTGGGACTTACGGATCCATGCCGACCGCAATCTCCACATCGATGGACGCGGCCTCGACTCGGAGTGGGGAGGCACACTTCACATCACCGGTGAACAGACCGATTTTCACTTTGATGGAAAACTCAAATTGGTCCATGGCCGTTTTGACATCCTCAATCGCACCTTTGAGCTAGTCCACGGCCGCATCTTGATCGGAGGTCTAGAAGCTCATGATCTCTTCGTCGATCTCAGAGGGGATGCGGAATTCCCTAACTTGACAGCTTCAATCCTCGTCACTGGCTTCTTAGATAGCGCTCGGATCTCTTTTTGCTCAAACCCACCGATGAATACCAATCAGATCCTCTCCTGGATCCTCTTCCAAGAAGATATCAATGAACTCACACCTTTGCAGGCCTGTCGACTCGCCTCAATGCTCGTGACTCTTTCGGGAAAATATTCTGGCCCTAGCACCTTTGAGAAGATCAAAAGCAAACTGGGAATCGATGTCTTAAGCATCACCGATTATGATATCGATTCCTCCGATTTGACCTTTCAGGTTGGGAAATATCTCTCTCAAGGAACCTTTGTCGGCGTCAACAAGAGCATATCCGGAGATTTTGATTCGGTCCTTATCCAGACAAGGCTGATCAGACATTTCTACCTCGAAGCCGATTATGGAGGCTCTCTGAACGGTGTTACCCCCAATGGCGGAAAAGTCATTCTCAAATGGTATAAGACTTACTAAACTTTCAAAGTCAGTGCCAGACGCTCCCCAATCTTCGGTGAGAAGAAGCGTGTTTCCATATGACGGATGAAGTTTTCTACCCCAATCTCTTGAATGCGGGCCAATTTATCTGCCTTGAGCTCTTTCTGAGCAAATTCAGGAAGCGCTTTGAATTCCTCATTTTCGAAGGAGAGATCGGTTCTGAGATAAGCCAACAGCTGGTCTTTGATGATCAAACCCTCGTTGAAGCGGTCTGTGCCTAGTTCGTAGGCATTGTGGTGCATCAGGTAGGTCTTCACAAGTAGAGGATGTTCTGAGACCTCAAAATGGCTTAACATCGAGTCGATGACCGATTGATGGGTCGACTCCATCAAGTGTCGACTATGGTTGGGGCCATCTGGCTCGAGATTGACCATGATCGGCACCCGGACAAATTCACGGATCTGGGCCTTCGTCTCTTTGGGTATCACGGATGTATCGCCAGCGAAAAAGATCGCGCCATGATCACCATGGCGCCGCATCGCCCAACTACAAAAGAGGTGATTATGGGCATCAGTGAGGCCACGATTTGACCAGTGGCAAGCAGCCAACGCATAAAAGCTGAATTTCTCTCTCCCCAATTGTACCTCCGTTTCGGTCCACCAATGATGGCCGACAAAATGGGTGAAGCCCAAATCTCTGATGAAGTTTTCTATTTGAGGAGGTCCAAAAATGTAAGGATCGTCGGGTAGGAAATGAGTGATGGAGTCGACATCGAGATGATCGCGATGAGCATGGCTGATCAGAATGAGATGAATTCTCGGGAGTTGGTGTGGCATCAATCCCGGCCGTGTTTTTCGTCGATAGAAGATAGGGTCTAGATTGCCAAATGTGGGATCGGTGAGCACATTGATTCCCCCCAACTGAATCAGGAGGGTCGCATGGCCAATGTTGTGCAGGCTAGGCTCCGACGAGGCGATGAGAGGAGGGTCCAATTGATAGATATCAGCATCGGTCTCTCCTCGGCTGAAATAGAGAAAAGCGTGGTTGAAAGTGATCCCACGACCTAACCGTTTCCCTTGGGTTTCAAGGCCGATTCTTGCAGCCTCCCAGCCATGGTTCTCCTCCTCTTCTTTATAATAGAAGCGACCCCCCTTTTTATAGACCGGTTGCGCATAACCTGGTGGGAATCTTCGCTCACTGCGGACCACTTCCACCTTTTCAGCAACGAATCCAAAAAGTGAGGGGATCTCGTCTTCTGCTGTCTGATCCATGTGACGGGGTAGAGAAGAGGTTTCTCGGTAGCTAGCCAGTTTGACTGCAAGGAATTTGAGATGTGGGGCATTTTTATCCCCCGATTGGTTCAATCGGTTAACACTGGCCTCCAGAGCATCAGCTAAATCTCCCTCTTCTGGTTCAGATCGGGTCAATTGACGCAGAACTCCTATTTTCTCAATTTTGGGATTCACCACATCGCTCCAATCCACCACAAATTGTCTAGGATCAGCATAAGGATTGTCGATCAGGAGTTGGAGATTAGCTTCCGCCAGCTCTTCGCTGGTTTTAGCCGATTCGATCACTTCACGTACGAGTGCGGGGATCGACCAGAGAATCAGCGCTCCCCCTCCAGCTAATGCAGAGCCTCCGATCCAAATGACCTTTTCAAAGGTGTATATGGAGGGAAGGCGGTTGAGAAAAAAGGAGACCGCAAAAAGAACTCCCCCTAAGGCTAAAATTGCCCCCACGGCACAGGTGATCTTGCCCCCTGTTTTTTCGGCTCGAATCGCCCTGCATTAGTAGCCTCTAAATTTTTATTAACAGAGGAAGCTGACATAAACCACTTTATTTAAAATATTTTCATCTATTATAATCTATTTATATTAATTTTTATTAAAGCGACCATATGGCTATCATCCATTATTACGCGACACCGACCAAAAACCCTGTCCAGCTTCTCTGGGAAGACTATGGCTACAAAGCGATGGCTAAGTATATCTTAGAAAATTATGAAATCGTCTCTGCCTGGGTTAGTAGTCACCACCAGAAGCTACCAAACAGTCTCAAACTCTGCCGAGTCATTTTACTTGGGGAATCTCATTCTGAAGATCTAGATCGCTTCCTGAATGGGGTTGTGGCCGGTTTCTTTTGTCAACAAAAGTCGGTCGTTCTCGTGCATGAAGGAATTAAAGATTTCCAGCTAAAATATATTGCGCCAGAACTTGGTCTTACAAGGCTCTCTTGGGATTGGGCAACTGCACCCTTTACCTACCCCATCACCACTGCCTATCAAGTTGCGAAAGCTGAAAATGCAAGCCTCTTCGAGGAGTGCCAGAAACTGCTCGCGATTGATGACTTTCCACTCTTCGCAGAATCTCTACTCACGAGCAGTTTTGCCTCTCTTGCTGATGAATGTTATGGAGCGCTGGACGAATGGAAAGAGGCGCTTCTGGACCATCTGATCAGCCGCTTTACGCAGCAAATAGAAGCATCAGATAAGATCGAAGAGGAACTTAACTGCTGGCGTGAAAAACACTTTATCGAAACGGTGGCAGAACAGCTGGCAGAGGGGCGGACAGTGATTACCTTTTCAGGGGGTGCTCATAATTGGAAGATCAGTCGAATGACCGACTATCTCGCAAGAAACCAGATTCCCCACCTCTCATTGATTTCGAAAACTACTCACCCTAAACTGGAAAAAGTGATGGAAAAGACCAGTTTCAGACTGGAAATGAAAGAGACCCGCCATAGGCTCGCTCAATTGCTACAGCTTAGAGCAGAGCGGGATCTTGCCAACGCCCCTGCTTCTTGATGAGAGCGATCAACCGCTCATCCGCCTCATCCATCGGGATATTCTTTTCGACCCGCTCTTTACCGATGTAGAGATCGATTTTACCTGGAAGCGAGCCGACATAGCCAAAATCGGCATCGGCCATCTCCCCAGGTCCATTGACGATGCAGCCCATGATGGCGATTTTCACTCCCGGCAGGTGGGCCGTCTTTTGGCGAATCTTGGCCGCCACAGACTGGAGATCGAAGAGGGTGCGGCCACAGCCAGGGCATGAAATAAATTCGGTCTTGGAAGCGCGCATGCGCGACCCTTGCAGAATGGCAAAGCCGAGCGAGCGTCTCATGGCGAGTGGGACCTGGGCTTGGATACAAACGCCCTCGCCCAATCCGTCGCAGAGAAGAGATCCCATCTCAGCTGCCGCATGGATCGTTAAATCTTCTTGTGAAAGGGCGTAGGTAAAGTCTAACACGACTGGAGTCTCAATTTTTTTGCTCTGAAGCCACTCAAAAAAGCGGCGCGCCTGGTTCACAGGATTCTCTGTGGGCGCAAAAAGGATGAAAGGTGGCTGATCTTGGGCGATTGCTTCCCAACTCTCACTCTTTTCTGAGACCAGATAGGGCTTTGTGATCACCCCGATTCCTGCTGCACGCAGTTTTGCTAGCTTGGGATGGTCACTCTCAGAGATCACCAGATCGACTGCGCCGGCCTCTTTTTTAGGGCGGCCTAGCTCCAAGCTGCAGCCCAGGTCGGCAAAAAAGCTAGCGCTTTCGATCTCTTCACTATTTACACGCACAGCGACAGTGCCATCACGATGGAGCGGCTCAGAAACTGCCACCTTTCTACGCTTCAAATGGCAAGAAATCCTCTCTTTTTCCTGATAACTCTTTCCAAAATTGACCAGCCGCTGACAGGGATCGATCTCCTGCCAGGGATCTTCGGTCAAGGAGACCCGGATCGTGTCCCCAAGCCCGTCAAGGAGGAGCGAACCGATCCCGATAGCCGATTTGACTCTCCCATCCTCGCCCTCACCGGCCTCAGTCACTCCCAAATGGAGGGGATAATCCCACCCCAGCCGCTCCATTTCAGAGGTCAAGAGGCGGTAAGCTTCGATCATCACCTGAGTATTGCTCGCCTTCATGGAAAAGATGATGTCATGGTAATCGAGCTTGCGGCAAACCCGGGTAAATTCGAAGGCCGATTCGACCATGCCCCGAGGAGTGTCCCCGTAGCGATTCATGATCCTGTCAGAGAGAGAACCATGATTGGTCCCGATGCGCAGCGCTCTCTTCAACCGTTTACACTTCTCTACGAGCGGGGTAAATTTTTCCTCAAGTCTTGACAGTTCTTCAGCATAGCTTGCGTCATCGTAAACGATCGTTTGAAAAGAGGCTCTCTTATCGACAAAGTTACCCGGATTGATTCTCACCTTGTCGGCAAATTCGGCAACAAGCAGAGCTGCAGGGGGATAAAAATGGATATCGGCGACGATCGGGATCGAATATCCCCGTTTCAGGAGGGCGTTCTTAATCCCCTCGCACGCCTCGGCCTCTTTTTTTCCCTGGACGGTGATACGGGCAATTTCGCAACCGGCATCGGCTAACCGAATGATCTGAGCCACAGTGACTTCCACATCACGCGTATCGGAAGTAGTCATCGATTGGATGCGCACTGGATGATTTCCCCCCACACAGACGCCTCCCACCCATACTTCTCGCGCCCTTCGCCGCTCTCTCTTCATAAGATCTCCTAAAAAATTCATTTGACACTCAGCTAATCAACTAAGGATAATTCAAGAGGGGGAAAATGGCCACCTATACCTTTTCAGAAACAATTGATTTTTTCAGCGAGAAGCTGAAGGCGGAAGCTCCAGAAGAGGATATCACCCACAAAAAGGTGGAGCTTGTGATCGATGAATTTCATCTTTTAGTCATGCAAGGTCGATGGGAAGGGAGCCTGCATCTCAAAATGGTCCTCGGACTGATGTTACAGCCGCTCCGAGAGCAGAGATTAAAAGAGCTCGCCTGCAGCAATTTTCTTGGCGTCAATACTGGCGGATGCCATCTCGCTTTCGATGCGGCAGGCGTCACTCTCAGCCTCCATTGCCACACCACTGCTGGAACTTCGCCACAAGAAAATTGGGAATGGCTCCACCGCATTGTCAGCGTGGCCCGGGAGTGGAATAAGGTACTGGCTCTATGGGACGAATTTGTCTCTTTAACGACCCCAAAAAAGGAGAGGGAAGATGAACGGCGGAGCGATCCCCCCTTCCGGAAAAACATCCGAGGGTAGAGCCTTTCCCCCCGAAGTGAAAGCCAACTCACCCCTAGCACAGCAGCTTTCAAGCGAAGGGCCACAGCTCAACCTTGCGATTGCGCACTATTCTCTCTTCGTTTGGTTGATCCCCACTGAATTTTCGCTGGGGCGATTCAGCCGGAGGGCAAGCCATGACCCCTTTTGAGACCTTTTTGACACAGTTAGCCCCTCTATTGCAATTCCCCTCACTCTCCCCTGATGCCAAGGGAGCCTGTTTGATCATCATGAAAGAGGGAAATGTGCTGCTTCTCTTTGAATTTGATGAACAGCTTGTGCCCAATACGGTTCTTCTCTCCTCACTTCTCTGCTCCATTCCTCAGGAGCGCCGAGCGGAGGTCTATGAAGCGCTTCTGATCGGAAATCAAACGATCGAAGAGACCCTCTCCGCCAAACCCGATGAGGACTTACTCTATCTACATCAACGCTTTCATCCTGCCATTGAAGCCGCTGCTTTGGAAAAAGAGCTCTCTCATTTTTTAGAACAGGAGAGGGTTTGGAGAGAGAAAATTGCGATCATCTCAGCTTCCCCCCCGCGTCTCGAGCGTATCCTTCCCCACCCCTCTTCGATCCAAGTCTTTCCTTATAAGGCATAATCTACTATCGTTCGGACTATGAGCTTCTACTGGAATCAGCTGTATAAAGCCTTTGCTGGCGTCGGGTTTTGGGCCCTCTTCATGGGACAAACCATTTCGGCAACAGTGCGCCGTCCACCCTCCTGGAGCTTGCTGCTCGATCAATTTTATCAGATCGGTGTGCTCTCGATTCCAGTGGTCGCGATTACAGGTTTTTCGACGGGCCTTGTGCTGGCAGCTCAATCGTTTTACCAACTTTCCGATAAGGGATTGGCCAGCGCTACAGGCCTCTTGGTCGGCAAGAGCATGCTGACAGAGATCGGCCCCGTTCTCACAGCCTTTATGGTGACAGGACGCGTCGGCGCTTCGATGACTGCAGTTCTAGGCAGCATGCGGGTGACCGAGCAGATAGATGCACTGAGGTCAATGGCTGTCAGTCCACTCAGATATCTCATCGCTCCAAGGGTGATCGGAGGCATCGTGATGCTTCCGCTTTTGACAATCTTCAGCGCGATGATGGGGATTTATGGCGGATATCTGATTTCTACTACAGTGTTTGGCATGACCAAACAGGGCTATTTCGACCCAATGCCCGGCGCCCTCGCCTCTTTCGATATCTGGACGGGCATCATCAAAGCCACTGTTTTTGGCTTTTTGATCAGTACGATCGCCTGCTACAAGGGGATGACGACCCGCGGTGGAGCTGCCGGGGTTGGGAAAGCAACTACAAACAGTGTCGTCATCTGTTATATCTATATTTTGATCATCAATTTTATATTGACTGTCGGTCTCAATGTTTTGCATATTCTTTTTGTTGAAAGAGTTGAGAGCTATTAAGTGATTCGGGTTAAAAATCTCTATAAGAGCTATGGGGGCAAGCAGGTCTTGAAGGGTTTGAATCTCGAGATTCAGACGGGTGAGACAGTGGTCATTCTTGGCCGCTCTGGCACAGGAAAGAGCGTCTTGCTTCGCCAGATCCTGGGCATTGAAAAACCAGATGCGGGTGAAATTTACCTAGACGATATCTGTCTCACTGCTTTGAAAGAGACGCAGCTTTACCAGATACTCAGGGAAATGGGGATGCTCTTTCAGGCATCGGCTCTCTTCGACTCGATGACTGTTGGGGAAAATACTGCTTTTTATTTGAAGCAGCATAATCATATGTCTTCCAAAGAGATCGCTGAACGGGTGGCTGGCGCCTTGAAAATGGTCGGCTTAGAAGGAACAGAGGAGCTGATGCCCTCTGATCTTTCTGGAGGGATGCGCAAAAGAGCAGCGCTGGCACGGCTGATCGTCTACCGTCCCCAAGTTCTCCTCTATGACGAGCCCACGACCGGGCTAGACCCGATTACAGCGATGCAAATCAACGATCTTATTTTGGCGACACAAAAGCAGCTTAATGCCACAAGCATCGTTGTGACCCACGATCTCTGTTCCGCTTTCCATGTGGGCGATCGGATTGCCTTGAATCACGAAGGGCAGATCCGGTATATCACCACAAAAGAGGAATTCGTGAAAATTGATGATCCTATCGTTCAAACTTTTTTAAAGAACTCCATGCCCAATGGGTTTATTCATGATTGACGCATTGGGAACATTTTGGTTAGGGGGCTTCATTCATGTCTGACATGATGAAAGCGTTTTGGCTCGGGGTTTTCATTTTAGTGGCGCTTTTGATCGTCATCGGTCTCGTTCTTTTTATTAAACCTAGTGTCGGCGATGCCAAAACCAAACTCACCGTCCGCTTTTCCAATATCGATAGGGTGACGAAAGGAACCCGGGTCACTTTCGCAGGAAAGCCGGTGGGAGAAGTACTCGAGATTCGTCAGGTACCCGATCCAAGGCAAGCTGCTTCCGATGCCTCTGGAAATCTCTTTATTTACGAACTGATACTCAGAGTCGATTCTTCAGTCAAAGTCTACAGCTATGACGAGATCGTTTTTGCCACCTCAGGTTTGATGGGTGAAAAATCGATCTCTATTATCCCCAAGGCACCACCTCATGGTGCTTTCCCTGCCCAAAATGTGACTGACGAGATCCTCTATGCGCAGTCAACCGATAAGTTTGAGCAGACCTTAACCAAAATCACAGGTGTGGCCGAAACATTTGGAGATACTCTGGTGGAAGTGGGGCTCTTTGTTCAAAATAACAATGAAGAGTTGAAGAGAGCCCTGACAACCATTGCCGATGCTTCCAGTGAGCTCCACCAATTTTTTAATCAGATGAATGAAAAGGACTTTGTGGAAAGTTTCACCAACGCTTCGGAGGCAATCGTCGCTTCGATGGCACAGGTGGAAGACTTTTTTGCCTTGGTCCAGACAGGAGAGGGAACTCTTGGGCGACTTTTGAACAGCGACTCACTCTATGTCCAGCTCCATACGACACTCTGCCAAGTGAGAGCCGTCCTTGCCGATATCCAAAATTATGGTCTACTCTATCAATTTGACCGCAAATGGCAGCGTATGCATGATGCCGAAAGAAGCTGCTATTAGTATATGGAACAGATCCCCTATTCCCACCTCGAGAAAGGCACCTTCCTCATCGCAACACCTGATGTGGAATCGGGCATGTTTTTTCGCAGCGTCCTTCTCCTCTGCGAACATAGCACCAGCGGCTCATTTGGTATCATCATTAACAAAAATCTTGAGTTGGAGCTTCCAGAAGAGATCTTATCTCTCGACCAATTGAATAATCCACGCGTCAGCATCCGCGCGGGAGGACCTGTCCAAACGAATCAGATGATGCTTCTTCACTCCTCCACCAGCATCCCCGAACAGACGATCGAAATCTGTCCAGGTGTCTACTTAGGTGGTGACCTCCAATTCCTCCAAGAAGCCATCGCCGATCCCAATGGTCCCAATCTCCGACTCTGCTTTGGCTATGCCGGCTGGCAAGCAGGTCAGCTCGAGCGTGAATTTCTCGACGGCGGCTGGTTCATCCACCCCTCTTCTGCTAAACATATCTTCGAAACAGCCCCAGAAAAGCTCTGGCAGCAGCTCCTGCGCGAACTCGGCGGAAGATACGCCACCCTCTCCATGATCCCCGAAGACCTCTCCCTCAATTAGAGAAAATTTAACAGTGGTGTTTCATTTAGACTGCGACGGCAGCAGTTCTTCGAGCTTTCACTAGCGTTTCATTTTGACTGCGACGGCAGCAGCTCCTCGACTGAGGGGGGCTCTCGCTTTTGGAAGGGAGTGGTGGTGAAGACGAGGACGCCGCCAAAGTCTGAAGCAAGAGTGATTAAGATGAGAAGGGCAATAGAAACAAACAAAGAGATCCATTGCCAATAGAGCCTGGGCATGTAGCGATTGACTATTTTGATGAGGGTGTAGAAGGCAACCACAGCAAAAGTGATGAATCCTAGTACACGGTGAAAGGCAAGATAACCATCACCCACATAGTGCTTTGCAGCCTCCCATCCTGTCAGTATAGTTAATCCCGTAGTAACAAATGTAGCGAGTGTGAACCAAAAGGAAACTGTCTTTATCGTTTCATTCCTGAGCATAAGGTATAAAACTTCTAAAACGAAGAGTGTACAGATAAAGACGATGGGAAAATGCAACAAAATGGGATGATAGCTCCCTAAGTTGAGCCAATAGGGCAAAGTGGTTGAAGTATCCATAAGAAGTTATTCTTTATATTTTGCGATGGCTGCTTTAATTTGGGCCAATTCAGTTTGTAATTTGTCTTCTGGCAAGTTTTTGAGAGCTTGGCGCAAAGCATCCTTTTTACTGGAAGCTGTGTAATAAATCATGAAGTCGAGAATCGTCTTTTGTTCATCTGCAGAAATATTGGCTCCCTCCATCTGGCTCATCTTAGTGATCATCGCCTGAATATCACTAGGAAGAAGCTCTGTCCCTGTTAGAGAAGTTTGAATATTATGGCATTTGGAACATTTGACCTCGAAAACCTTAAAGTCATTCTGCAAAGTGGCTTTATCAGCTGCCTCAAGAGAGCTTATCATCCCCACAGTGAAGATGACAGCAAACGCTCTTTTCAACATTTTCCCCCCTTAAAATTAATAGGCTAACACAAACTGGAGAGTGAAGAGGTTATTCCTAAACCCCACATCTCCCCAGTGGAAATCGTAACCTAATTTCAAACGGGCTACCGGTGTGAAATAATAGCTTCCACCGACAGTAAACTCATGGGCATTGTTGTCTAGAAGATCACTCCACCGACTACTGGCTCTCAGAGCAACTTCGGTGCTTCCCAAGAAACAGGGCGTAAAAAAGCGACTCAAGCAGAAAAAGCGATCTAGCCATGTCAAGAAGAAGGCATATTCTGCCCAGTATCCTGACTGAACAATTCGCCCCGTCAAATTATCAAAATCGGACCAGATGTATTCCCCGCGAAAAACGGTATCGCTGGTAATATCCCAGTTCCAATCGAAAACGAATGCATCGAAGTAGAGATCGACGTTTGCCAATGGTCCCGTAATCACATTATTATTACTATTCCATTGCCCCCTCATGCCAGAAAAGCCGATTTCGAACCAGGGGTCATGCCAATAAGCGATACGGCCTCCATATGATTTATCTCGGTTATTGTCTGTATTCGTCGCAGCAAATGAGATGGTCGAACCTGTTTGGGTGGGACCATTTCCGACCCAGAACTCATAAGTCATAAAAGAACACCAGAAGCATCGGCCTAGAAAATGCAATGGAATCGCTCCCTTAAACTCGACGCCAAAATCTGTCCCGGGAACAATAGCCGTATTCCTTATTAATGGGTTGGAGGGTAATTTATTGATCCAAGTTGCAGCATACCATGCGTCGAAAGTACCTAAAGGAAGGGGGAATTTCCCACACTGGAAGGTCAGCCAATCGTTGTAAAAGTAGGCGAGGTAGGCATAGACTAAAGTGGTTGTTGTGGTAGTTCCAGCCTGACTGAAAACCATTTTTGAAGCGAACAAAAAACTATCCCCGTAACGGGCCAACCAGATTGGCACCCATGCAGCCGAAAAGGTGTCATTGGCATGTTCTGGAACTTCGTAACTGAAAGTAAAGAAGCCAGTAAAGACAGTATTGATTTTTGGATGGGAAGCCACAAAGACGAGAGGTGAAGGAGGTGGCCCCCCACCTGCTGTCGTAGCTTGAGCCAACACATCTTCAATCCCTGCTTGACCTCCAGCAGCCTTTTCATCCTTTTTCTCTGTTCCACCCGCCTGATTTAACGCCGTATCAATGTTTGTTGAGGCAGGCGCATTTGCCTCCCCTTTCGAAGTTTGGCCTAGCACCGACTCAATATCGGATTTCGCTGCTGGAGCCGCCGCTGCCTCTTTTTCCCCCGCTGCAGGTGTTGCCGCTGGCGGTGCTGGTGCGGGAGCGGGAGGCTCCTCTTTTGGACCAAAGATCTTTCCAAAAATCCTCTCAAAGCGCTTTTTACGGGCAGTGCGGACCGTCACTGTGCCGTAAGGTTCACCCATCAAGAAGCTGGTAATTTTTCGATAGTCGCAAGCAGGCATGGGGATAATGACGCGCATGTGCATCATGATGGTTTTCCACTCATCTGGGCCAAACTCACCAGGACGTCGTTTGACGTGGACAGCCTGCGCCCAATCCTTATAAATATCAGCTCCAGGCGGTTGTAAAGGGCACAAATAGCCACACTTGCTATAGGGTAGACAGTAGAGTCCCGCATCCTCACAAGGGACCTCTTCCCAAGGAGCATAGTCAGCATAATTGTCAGGGTCGCAGCAATCGATATATTCAATTTTTGGCGGAGGGGGAAAGCATGGAGGCATAGGTGGAGGACCACCTTCTGGCGGTGGGGGCACACCTGGAGGCAGCTCTGAAACACCTCCTTCTGGAGGTGGAGGAGCTCCAGCCCCAGGCGGGCCGCCAACAGCTGGTCCACCGCTCGGTGGCAGAGGCTGGCTCGCTTGTGCTAGATGTTTGAATCCTTTCATATAAGGACAACTTCCCCTCTCATTTTGCGAGGTGGGATATCCCACAAGTGAAGCAGTAGAGGATAGCAGGAGAAAAAGTGAGAGCGCGGTTTTCATTACAAGTCACACAATTATTTTAAAAAGAGAAAGTTAAAATTAGAATATGAGCGACAATTTGTCAAAATAAAAGACCTCATGCGAACAGGCTCCTACCTCTCTAGTATCATTTTCAGAGATAAAACGCCATTCACACACAAAAATTTGGCTAGTTGGCGTAAAACCCATTTGATTTTTTCGCCAAATAGGTCTATTCTGAAATCCAATTGGCGTAAAATGAAAAAGTATTTTGTCCCTGAAAATCAATTTTTCATCGGAAGGAAAGAGGAGATAAAGCAAATCTATGAGGTTAGCTTAAGCCCTGGCTCTAAGATTTTCGTGGTGTATGGAAGAAGACGAGTAGGAAAAACAGAGCTACTTGAACAAGTCTTCCGAACAAGAAATCTTATCAAATTTGAAGGGAGGGAGGGTAAATCAGAACGAGAGCAGATGCAATTTGTCATGGAGCAGCTCGCCAATTATTCAAGTGAATCCCTACTAGCCCGTGTGGTGATTAAAGATTGGGTTGAAGTTTTCCAAGAGATCGCTTCTCGTACAAAAAAAGGATGTTGGACGATTTACTTTGAGGAGGTGCAGTGGCTGGCCAACTATGGAACCGATTTTGTGACGGCCTTAAAATATGTTTGGGATAATCATTTCCATCATAATCCAGACCTGATCCTCATCTTATGTGGTTCCTCCCCCTCTTTCATGATTCATTCAGTGATCAAGTCGAAAGCTCTATACAATCGATCTCAGTATGAAATTCCATTAAAAGAGCTAAATCTCATCGAAGCCAAGGCGATGCTCAACACTTATTCATTAAGTGAAATTTTGGATGCCTATCTGACATTGGGAGGAATTCCAGAATATCTAAAACATTTAAACCCCAAACAATCGTTCTATTTAAACCTCTGTAAAGAATCATTTCTTCCAGGAGCATTTTTTGCTTCAGAGTATGAACGTATATTTACGAGCAGTTTGGCCAGTAATAAGCACTACCGACGCATCATTGCTTATCTCAGTCGGCATCGATTTTCTACACGAAATGAAATCTTAAAGCATTTGAAATTGGATTCCGGTGGGGGTATTTCAAATGAATTATTAGACCTAGAAGAATGTGGATTTATTGATAGCTATGTCCCTTATTATCTTTCTGAAAGAAGTCGTCTAGTCCGTTACTGCATCACAGATGCCTATTTGCATTTCTACTTTCGTTTCATTGAGCCTCAAAAAAAGGAAATCGTGCAGGGCAATTTCCGATCAAATCCCCAGCGGGCTCTAAACATGCATTCTTATCAGCAGTGGTTAGGGTATGCTTTTGAACGTTTTTGTCGAAAATATCACCGTCAAGTTGCTACGCTTTTAGGATTTCAAGATGTACAATACCGCTCAGGTGCTTATTTCAGTCGATTAGCAATTGAAAATGAACCCGGATTTCAAATCGATTTGCTATTTGATAGAGATGATAAAGTACTCACAATCTGTGAAATAAAACATACTCAATCTCCAGTATCTAGCAAAGTCATTGACGAATTTGAAAAGAAGTTGCAAGCACTGCCGAACTTAAGAAAAAAAACAATTCAAAAAGTCCTAATCTCGAATCGAGGTGCGGATGCGAGTTTACAAAGAAGAGCTTATTTTGACCGAATCATCCAATTAGAAGATCTTTTTGCTCCTCACATTTGGTGACCGGTCCGATAGGCCTCGCCGATCAATTAATGCCATCTCCCAGATGAGAGCGGAAGATTTCAGATGCTAAGTATTTTCCTTTCTCAATTTCACCCATTGGGCAAAATAAGGAGAGCGAGCTTGAAACAACCAATATACTGCCACCGAGAACATTGGACACGGATTTGCGATATACTTAATCGCAAAACCAAGGAGATCCAACATGGAAGAAGGTGGTCAAATCAAACGATGGACCGCGGCACGTAAGATTGAAGTTGTCTTACGTCTATTAAAAGGAGAGTCCATCGATAAACTAAGTCGAGAACTCGGTGTAGAGGCTTATTTAATCGAAGAATGGCATTCAAAAGCAATTCAGGGCATGGAAGTGGGATTAAAAATGCGTTCCGAAGACCCTGTTCAACATGAATTAGACCATGCTAAGAAACGCCTGGGAGAGCTCATGATGGAAAACGAGCTCTTGCAGATAAAGGCCAACAAAGCACCGGGTTTTCGTATGGGGAGGTCCAAGAAATGAGCGAGAAGATCTCTCCTTCAACCCATCTTAAATATGGTGTAGAATTAGTTTGTACAGTGTGGAAGTTTCCTCGCTCATCTTTCTATCATAATAGAAAGCGGCCATATAAACCTAAGGGGCTTCGAGGAAAAAAGCCGACCCTCTCAGACAATGATCTATTGGAGGCCATCAAAAAAGACATATCCGAAAGCCACTTTCAAGGAGAAGGACATCGAAAAATACATGCTCGATTAAAACGCTTCAAGAAACTAAATATTGGGCGGAATCGAGTTTTGAAGCTAATGAGAGAGCATAAAATGCTCTCTCCGTATCGCGTTGAACAGGGAAAAGAACGCCTACATGATGGACGCATTACAACAGACCGCCCCAATGAAATGTGGGGTACAGATGCCGCTAAGATTTTCACCCTCGAAGATGGGTGGGTGTGGTTTTTCGGAGTAATTGAACATTGGAATGCTGAATGTCTAGGGTGGCATGTCACAAAGAAAGGAAGTCGATTTGCTGCAATAGAAGCCTTAAATAAGGCTGTTGAGGTTGTTTTTAGCAAAACATCCTCTAATGTGGCTCGTGGGGTCAGTTTACGAGTAGATCATGGCTCTCAATTTATGTCAGAAGGCTTTATTAACCAAACACGGTACTGGGGCATAAGTATAAGCAAGGGCTTTGTGAAGGAGCCTGAAACCAACGGGGTGATAGAAAGGTTTCACAGAACATTTAAGGAGCAGATTGTACACGGTAGGCATTATCATGGCCTAGAAGACTTTAGGAAGGCTGTAGCAGAGTTCATTAAGTCGTACAATGAACACTGGCTTTTAGAAAAGCTAGATTATCACTCCCCTCTGGAAGCCAGGGAGTTATATTCCAAAGAACACCCTTCTGAACAAATTTTATCGGCGTTAGCTGAGGTTGGAGAGGGAGCACGGCTACTTTGTTCTGGCAAGGATATGATAGCAAAAACTGAGAATTTTAGAATAATTTTAAAGCGACGGAAGAAATTTACGCAAATTTGTGTCCAAAGAAATGGTGGCGATACACTTGAAACAACCAATAGTACTCCTACATATGGACTGGCTGCTTGGAAGATAAGAACTGCTTTGTTTGCTGCACTATTGGGCAGTAATTGATCACTTTTATTTAGAATCACGAGTATAAATAGTGCAATGGCGGATGCCAAAAAAAGTGTTCCAACAACTTCACCTGCGATGCTGAGATTTCTCCTTATCTTTCCAGCTTCACTTAAACCGTCTGGACCGTACCTTCCATAAGCATCTGCTATAGAATTAATTGCCATTATTAAACCTCCATGTTTCTATCAATAATTATAGTAAAAATTTATAAAGCGACTATAAAGATTTGTTATCAAAAATGTCTTATTCCAAATTCGTGAAGAAGTTTGAGCAGGGTTAAACCCTAAGGTGGGTTTGCAAAGGGGCCCGCCCCTTTCCCGGATTGTGTACCGCTTTTTCTACACGTTTGGGCTAGCTGCGGCGGGCATCTTGCGCGCTTTTTTCGTCACAAATAGCGCCAGGCTATTTGCTTCCTCAAAAAATCACGCAATCTGGCACCGCCTCGCTTTACCCCAAACGTGTAGAAAAAGCGGGACACAATCCTTGCCGCGTGAGAGGGGGTATAGGGGGAGAGGCAATGCTGTCAAATTAAGAAAAACGGGCCTTCTTCGCTTCAGCCTCGGCTTCGTCACTCGGCGCGCTTCGCGCGGTCCTGGGGGAGGGCTCGCCCCTTAGGCCATTTCAAGCTCTTCCATACGATCAGAAATTTGAGCAAGAAGCATTTCTTATAGGGGTAAAAAATAACAGGATCGGCCGGCCCCAAATAAATTTGGGGACCCCCGGCCGGCAGGATCCCGCAAGCGGGGCAGGATGGGGTCGGCCGATCCTGTTATTTTTTTTTGCTGCAATAAAACAAGACCCTCAGCAGCCGAGCGAGCAGCCAACAGTCCTGACCATGTAGGCCCGACGCTGTGACCCTCGGCTTCAGCCTCGGTCTCAGGCGCGGGGGAAAGGCGCCGAAGGTCGCTCGCGGCCTCTTCGAGCCGCTGCCACTCCCAACGGCGCCAATTGCCGAGCCACACCTTCGGTGCGGTCTCAGTACTCAGCCAACGGGTTCTGCAACTGAGTGTCCCTGTCATCCTCTTCCATGCGCAATGCGAAACCTATAAGGACTCAGATAGAAATAAGATGGCAACTTTCGATGATCTTCTGCCGAGTGACCACAGAGATAGGATGTATCCGAGAGCGACAATCATCAGGAAGTATGGCTCGACTATTGGCGCCGTTGGGAGTGGCAGCGGCCCATTGAGGGCCGCGAGCGACCTTCGGCGCCCCCCCTGCGCCTGTGACCGAGGCTGCGTCAGCAGCCGAGTGTCACGGCGTCGGGCCTAATTGATTGATTTTTTCACATACTCGAAGAGCAGCCCATCATTCACAGACAATGACAAGGCGACAGTCCTGACCATCTCTTTGCAACATAGAACCCACTCCGAAAGATCTATCCAAAAATGGGTGGGGAGGGGTCAAAAGGCAATGCTGTTAAATTAAGAATAGCAGTGAACAGAGAACGGCTTTTAGGGAAATAATAACCAGAAGGTGGCAGACCACTTGCCCTATTTCAGATTGGGAATGCAAAGGGTCTTGACCCTTTGCCGCGGTGAGAGGGGGGAAGGTGAGAGAGGGGCGCCCCGTTCGCAGGCAAGAGTGGCGAGGCATTACTCCCGAAAGATGTAACCTGAGATGCTTTCACTGCCTCAGGGTTTAACCAGCACCAGAAAGTGCGGGGCCTCGCGTAGCGAGTAGCCTCTCTCCCCCTGGAATAATACATAAATCCAGCCATGGACATAGCTAGAGGCCGTTTTTTCTTAATTTGACAGCATTGGGGGGGGAGAGGGGCGCCCCGTTCGCAGGCAGGAGTGGCGAGGCATTATTAACTAAAACATAAAAACAAGAAGAGTTTCACTGCCTGAGAGTTTAACCAGCACCAGAAAGTGCGGGGCCTCGCGTAGCGAGTAGCCTCTCTCCCCCAAAAAAAAGCCCTTTTGGCTAGCCAAAAGGGCGAAGCACTCCAAGGAAAAGAGGAGGGGGATTCTTTAACGCTTGGAGAACTGGAAGCTCTTACGAGCTTTTTTATGGCCATACTTCTTGCGCTCTTTCTTACGAGGATCGCGCGTGAGAAAGCCTTCAGCTTTGAGGTCATGTCTGAGACCTTCATTGAGCTTGACGAGTGCACGGGAGATACCGAGACGAGAAGCAATCACTTGTCCTTCAATACCTCCCCCATTGACGCGGATGATCAGGTCATATTTGCCTTCTGCATCGATCATCTTTAAGGGAGCAAGGATCGTTGAGCGCTGGATTTCGAGAGGAAAGTACTCTTCAAACTCACGTCCATTCACGTCGATCTTTCCATTGCCATCGCGGAGACGAATACTGGATACGGCGCGTTTGCGGCGTCCGGTTGCGACTGTTTCTTCGAGTGCTTTTGTCATGAAATCATCCTAAATAAATCCAGTTTAAAGGTTAGTTACGACCGGTTTTTGGGCGCCATAGGGATGCTCATCCCCTTTGAAAATACGGAGCTTGCGCAGCTGCTGTTTACCGAGTCTCGAACGTGGCATCATTCCTTTGACACCATGACGGATGGCATAATCAGGGTGGCGCTCCTTCATCTGTCGATAGGGAATTTCACGCAGACCGCCAATGTGGCCAGTGTAATAGCGATAGAGTTTTTGCGCCTCTTTTGACCCCGAAACGACAATCTTATCAGCATTGATCACGATGACCCCATCCCCATTGTCGATATTGGGTGTAAAAGAAACTTTATGTTTGCCACGTAAAATCTTTGCCACTTCAGAGCAAAAACGGCCTAAAGTTTTTCCTGATGCATCGAGAATATACCAGCCGCGCTGGATCTCTTCTTTATGCACGAGGGTCGTCGATCTTTCTTTCTTTTGTTTCATAGTGATCCGTCTTGTTTTGCCGTAGATAATAATTTTTGGTCCGATTTTTGCCAACCAAAGAAAATTTTTTAGCGCATCTCTACGTAATAGGGTTTGATGATGTAGAGCGCGACTAAAATAACGATCAAGATGAGTCCGGCTACGCCATGTAAAATTTTATAGAAAGTTCCCTTGGCAAAGTTTCTACGGACAATATTCCATCCGGCGGCCACGTCGCAAAGCATGAGTAGGAAAACGCCGGTCAATTTTAAATGGAGCCAGGGCTCTTTCCAATTGATCTCTTTTAAACAGATGACAGAGGCCCCTAAGGAAATAGCGAGCAGCATGGAGGGAAGATCGATCAATAGATACATGCGGCGGCTGATGTCGCCTACTCTTTGCCGCACAAGAGCTTCCTCTTTGGGAAGATAGGCCACCAAGCGGGTCAGCATTAGGAGAGTGCCCACCCAGACGAAGACGAATAAGATATGCAGTAACTTTAGTATAGCCATAAACAGCCGCTAACCATAAAATATTAGACGAAAAATTTCAAGAAACGATGAAAAAAAACCCAAAAACCTTTTACATGCGGACCTACGGTTGCCAGATGAATGAGCTGGACACCGAGATCATGGCAGGCATTTTAGATGCCCGTGGAATCAAGCAAACTGAAGATGAGAGTAAAGCTGACCTTCTCATCTTCAATACCTGCTCGATTCGAGATTTAGCTGAAAGGAAAGTGATGGGCAAATTGGGCAAGCTCGGCCTGCAGAAAAAAAGAGAGCGGATCATCGGTGTGACAGGCTGCATGGCCAATGCGAAAAAAGAGAGTCTCTTTCAGAAACTTCCCCATGTCGATTTTGTCTTAGGGACAAACAATATTCATGACCTCAATGCTGTTTTAGATGAGGTTCTTTTCACAGGCCTCCAAACAGTGCGCACTGACGAAGAGTTTACCCAAGAACTCGATTATACTGTCGCTAAACGGACAGACAAGCACAAAGCCTACGTCTCGATCATTCGTGGCTGCGATAAATATTGCACCTACTGTGTCGTCCCCTATACGAGAGGTCCTGAGGTTTCGAGGGCTCCTGAGTCGATCATCGAGGAGTGCAAGCAGCTGGTCGCAAATGGGTATCAAGAGATCACATTGCTTGGGCAGAATGTCAATAGCTATGGCAAAGATCAGCCTGAGTGGAACTGTCGTTTCAACGATCTGCTCTATCAGCTCGATCGCATCCCCGGTCTCAAGCGGATCCGCTTCCTGACAAGCCATCCTGTCGATATCACCCGCGACCTGATGGAAGCGATTCGTGATTTAGACAGTCTCTGTGAGCATGTCCACTTCCCTCTACAAGCCGGCTCTGACAGAATTTTGCGCAAAATGCACCGGATGTATACCGGACAAGACTATTTTGAGAAGATCGCATACTTACGTGAAATTGTCCCCAATGTGGCTCTAGGAACCGATATGATCGTCGGATTCCCAACGGAGACCGAAGAGGAATTTTTGGAAACATTGGAGGCGATGAGAAAGGTTCGCTATTCCAATGCCTTTCTCTATACATATAGCCCTAGAAAAGGAACTCCGGCAAAAAGATGGGCCGATGATGTTCCAGAAGATGTGAAGGATGACCGCCATCAGCGTTTGCTCGCTCAACACCAGCAGATTGCCTCTGAACTGATGCGTGACATGCTTGGACAAGAAGTGGAGGTTCTTGTGGAAAGGAGAAACAAGGACTCCCGCTATCTCAAAGGTTTGACGCGCTGCTGGAGAAATGTGATTTTTGAAGGAGATGACTCCCTGATAGGCACTCTACAAAAGATTAAGCTCCACAGTTTGAGTCATCATACTTTGATTGGCGAATTGACATAGTCGAGGAAGAACTATGGCCTATATCGAGACATTAGCGCCCCGAGATTGGAGCTTCTGCACACTATTTGGCTACCCTTATGTTGAAGGGGTTCGGAACATCCAGATCGCCTTTCCTTGCTGTAATAGAAATCCTGATGAGGCCCCCCCCTCTTTGCTTGGACGGGTGGCCCACTTTGGTCTCGGTTGTCTGCTTTTGGTCCCACTGCTCAACACGATAATCTTTGTTGTCTTACGCATCTTTGCAAGCCCTACTGTCTTTTTTGATGAAATCGTGAGGATCGAGAGTAATAGAGACAACTCACCTATGCCAGCTGCCCTCGTAGAGTTCAATAACACTAGGGAGGCCCTGATCCAAGAATATACCGGCAAGCATTGTAAGGAGCCTGAAAAATCGAAATTGTTGACAAGATTAGCTGGAATCGAAAAGGAGGCCGCAAAGCTCTTGTTCCATCGCGACACTGAATTCATCGAATCGCACTTACGGATGTCCTATGCTCTTCATGAGGAACTTCTCAAGTGGGACAAAACCTTCACCTACTGTGATGAAGAGGTCACTCCCAATGTCGTCATTCAGTCAGAGGAGATCGAAACGATACCCACCTCGAGCTTCACTCAGGCCCTCGGTCTTACCCAGTTCGAAGCTGATAATTTCTTGTGTGGCTATTATGCCCTCTTCTTCATGCTTCAAGCAGTAAAAAAAGAATCCTTTACCGATCGTGTGCAGTTTAATGAATTGATCAGAGAATGGCACAAAAAAATCGTAGAAAAAAAATTCACTCTGCTTCTCGGAAATCGTCGGCAACAGTCCATTCCCGCTGGCTACTCTTTCTCAACGGCTGGAATCAGTTGGGATGATATGCAGTTTCTCATCAGGGAGTGTGACTCTTTAGCCCCTTTACGAGAAACTCCTGGATGCATGATGCTGGAAATGGATGTTTTCCATGAAACATTGACCATTGGCGGCAGCGAGCCCATCTTATTGATGGGAAAGAGTAAGGAGGAGGACAAAGCTCCCAACAAATTCCCCATCTACATGATTTTGAAAGAGATGGATAAGCACTACTACTTCCTCTATGCCGAAAAGCCTTGGGATTTCACAGTCGTGCATTCCCTCAATAATCAGAATGTCATTCAGCGTTTAGATCATCACACCTTTCTCTCAGTCATTCGCGCATTAAAAGGCGAGAAGACGAAGGTGAATATCGAAGAGATGCCAGCCGCACCAGCTTAGAGGGCGTTTATCAAGGAGACAAACTCTTCTTCAGAAAGAATGGAGATTCCCAATTGGACCGCCTTTTCATATTTAGAGCCCGGCTCTTCGCCTACAAGAACAAAATCGGTCGCTTTGCTGACACTCCCTGAAACTTTGCCTCCTCTCTCTTTAATCAGAGCGGCGGCACCATCACGTGTAAAGTTTTTCAAACCACCTGTGAGAACAAAGGTTTTGCCATAAAAGGGGTGATCTTGAAACTGACGGACTTCGATGAGAGCTGGTTTGACCCCCAATTCCAAGAGCCTGTCGATCTCTTCCTGGTTGTCAGGGTCGGCAAAAAAATTCAGGATCGACTCGGCAACGACAGGTCCGATGCCGTCGATGGCTAAAAGATCTGCTTCACTCATCTGAGCTAATGACTTGATCTCGCCCGCTCTTCTTGCTAATAGATCGGCGGTCTCTGCACCTACATGATTGATGCCAAGAGCCATGATCAACTTATCCAGTGAGACATCTTTCGATTTTTCAATGCTGATGAGGACATTGTTAATCGCTTTCTCCTTGAAATTCCTCAACTGTGAGAGCTGCTCTTCCGTCAGCGTGTAGATGTCTGACATGCGGCTAACAAAGCCTTTCTCCACCAGCTGTTCGACTACTTTGACACCGAGATGGTCGATATCCATCCCACTCTTGCCGACAAAATGGATCAGCCTTCCGAGGCTTTGTGCAGGACACTCCAAAGTATTCGGGCAGCGAATCGCGACTTCCCCCTCACTATGCACAACAGCAGTCCCACAAGCGGGACACTTTCTAGGCATATGCCAGGGATGGCTATGCAGCGGACGTTTGGCCAGATTGACTTCAACCACTTTAGGGATGACATCACCCCCTTTTTCGATAAAGACAAAATCACCCTCACGGATATCTTTACGCTTGATTTCATCGGCGTTATGGAGGGTTGCCCGTGAAATGGTACTGCCAGAGACAAAGACAGGTTCTAACTCGGCAACTGGTGTCAAAACCCCTGTACGCCCTACCTGGACGGTGATAGCTCTTACTTGCGTCTCCTCTCTTTCCGCAGCAAATTTGTAAGCCACAGCCCAGCGATAATTTTTACCTGTAACCCCCAATTTTTTTTGCGCCAAAATGTCATTGACCTTGATGACGATGCCATCGATTTCAAAGGGCAAGCTCTTTCTTTTCTTTTCGACAGCAGCCGCAAAGCCCATCATCTCTTCAAAGGAGGAGCAGAGACAAAATTCTCCTACAACGGGGAGTCCCCATTTTTGTAGGGCATGGATCGCTTCAAATTGTGTGGGGGTCACTCCATCGGAATTTTCCGCGATGCCATAAAAAGAGATGGCTAACTTTCTTTTTGCCACCATTGCAGGATCGAGCAGTTTGAGACTTCCCCCTGCCGCATTCCGGGGATTGGCAAAGAGAGGTTTCCCCTGAGCATGTTGTTCAGCATTGAGGGCCTCAAAGATCTTTTTGGGCATGAAGACCTCTCCGCGAATCTCCAAAATCTCAGGGAAAGGCTTTTTCAATTTAAGGGGGAGTGACCGAATGGTACGGACATTGGCAGTGATCTCATCCCCTCTCACCCCATCGCCACGGGTCACCGCACGCACCAAAATCCCCTTTTCGTAGCGGACAGAGATGGCAATTCCATCCATCTTCAATTCCGCTTCATAGGTGACCATTTTAGTGTGGAGCATCCGCTCCATCCTTCCTACAAATTCTGCCACCTCCTCTGGAGAGTAGGTGTTGGCAAGCGAGAGCATCGTCACGTCATGTTCAACTACAGGAAATCCCGTCGAGACAGCTCCACCGACCCGCTGAGTCGGCGATTCAGGGAAAACCCACTCAGGATGCATTTTTTCAACTTCTATAAGTAAAGCAAAGAGACGGTCGAACTCGCGATCAGATATCTCTGGCGCATTTTCGACAAAGTAGCGCCAATTATGCTCTTCGACTCTTGCGCAGAGCTTGAGATAGTCATTGTACGTCAGCTGCGCAGCGGAATCCATTGGCATCGGCGGGTTGAAGGGTTATTGGACATCTGCCGCACAGCGGAATCCATAGGTACTGTTAACTGTTCCAGGGTTATTGCGGTGGCGGTGTGAGCAGCGCAAGTCATCTTGGAGACTCTTCCAGCAGCCTCCTCTCAAGACACGGTAGACGCCTTGGAGAGGCCCCTTAGGATTGCGCGGTTCATTCGCAGAAGTTTCGTAATAGTTATAGCCATACCAATCTTGACACCACTCATAGACGTTTCCTACCATATCGTAGAGGCCGTAGCCATTGGAAGGATAGCTCACGACTGGAGTTGTGTCTGAACTAAAAAAGTTGGCTTGGCTTTTTTCGATCTGTTCACCCGTAGGATAGGTGGCATGGTTGAGACCGCCATAGCAGGCAATTTCCCACTCAGATTCATAAGGAAGCCGCTTTCCTGCCCATTTAGCATAGGCATCTGCACCATACCAGGTCACTCCCACGACAGGATGTTTGGCATAGCCAGGCTCAACACCCAAGCGTCCGCCACTTCTCGTGATGCGAGAATCTTTGAGGCGAATGAGATCAAAGTTTTGATCTTTTTCACCGCCCATATACTCTAAAAAGCGGACAAACTGCTCATTGGTAATGGGGTGGATATCGAGGGCAAAATTCTCTACGCTAATTTTATGGGCGGGCATCTCATCTCTATGACCGCTATTAGAGCCCCGCAAAAATTGTCCCCCTTGAACGACCACCATTTCCGTCTGGAGAGGTTCGATCTTTTTGGTCTCCTTTTTCTCGGGATTATAGTGGGTGATGACCGGATCTCTGTTGAGCATCGCATTGAGCTGCTGGCTGTAGTTTTCTTCTGGCTCAGCAGAGGGAGCCATTTTTGCCGGACTCAGGGTAGCGACAGTGGGAACCTCCACAGGGACGGGATGAACAACCGGCGCCTCCTCCATCACCCTTTGAATGATCGGCTTCAATGTGCCAGCTTCTCGCTCCACCTGATGAGGGAAAGGTGCTCTTTGAGCGGCTACCTCTTTAAACTGCTCAACCATTCCGAGCAGGTGGTGAACTTCTCCACTTTTCTTCTGATCTAAAAGCGGAAGAAGCTCTGTCGGCCGTTTTTGCGGATCTTGGTTCAAGCAGCGAACCAGCAGCTGATCCCAATCAAATTGATACTCTGGAGCTATTGCTGAGGGCATAGCGAAAATACCTTCAGGGAATTTTCCGCTGATCAGATAGTAGACGATGACTCCAAAGGCAAAGATATCAGCAGAGAAGCCGACCTCTTCATAGAGCTTTTGCTCGGGAGCTAGAAAGGCATAGCTCTGCAAGAAGGAGAGCGTCAATTTTGTCTGCTTTTCAGCATCGAGCGGCCATGGGAGGTAACGGAGATCTGTGCAAGCTTCCCTCGGCAAAGCAGCTAGAGCTGCTGCTACCGCATAGAAGCTTTTCATCACGACCTGAGGAGCTGAAATAATTTTCGAGAGTCCAAAGTCGGAAATGAAGACATCGATTCCACCATCTCCTCTTCCAATTAAGACATTATTCAGCTTAAGAGCGCGATGAGCGAGTGCTCCTTTGAGATGGGCATAATCGAGCGCATCGGCCAGCTGTTTCACCACACTCATGAGCTCATCCTCTCGCAGCCTCTCTTTCCTTCCTGCCATGTACTGCGCCAGGTTGGTCGTCTCCCCCAAAGAGTCGACGATGCAATCGGTCACTAAAAAGTAGAGGCCGTCAGCGCAAGAGACGTTGTGGATTTTGACAATATGGGGATGATCCAACAGAGCCAGTTTTGCCACCTCATCCTGAAAGCGTTCGATAAAACCGCGATCTTGAGAGAGATCCTTCGGCAAAATTTTGATGGCAAACTGTTTTTTAATGAAGCGATGCTCAGCTAAGAAGAGAGTCCCCAAAGCACCGGCGCCGATCTGTTTGATCAGACGATAATCGCCAAGAATCTGTTCGTTCATCCCTTACTTACCTCTTATTGGAACCTATCCCAAAAATCATTGTGTTCGAGTTGATTGTTGGGATCTGTTCTGATTTAAATAGTCTTGAGCCGCGCTGACAGCCCTACTAAAATCGTAAAGCTCGCGCGCAAGGTCTACGATCTGCTGGGCCAATGCGAACTCCCCCTGCTCCACCGCTTCATGCACATAAAACTGGATATCTGCCCGAGGGATGGGCGCCCTTTGATCGACAATCCCTTTTAGATATGATAGGGCCGACTCTCTCTTTTTCTCTTCTTTGGCAAAAAGAATCAAAATCCGATAGAGACCCATATCTTGAGGGTTTTGAGCGAGTGCCAGATTAAGCTGTTCGATAGCGGCTTTCTGGAAATAGCTCCTCTCCTCCCCTACTTGCGTGCGGTGTGCGAGCCTTAAGTAGAGAATCCCTTGAGTTTTGTGAGCGATGAAACTATCACTTAGAGTGGGGTAAGAGCGATAAAAACGGTCAAAAAACTGTTCATATTGCCCTATATTGGCGTAAGCAGTGGCTAGTAAAAAATTGAGATGGCAAAAATCGGGATGATTTTGGGCGACGAGCTCATACTTTTTCAGAAGTGAGTTTCCTGACTCAGTCGGATCGTAGCCTGTATAGGAAAGATATTCTTCCAACGCAGGGAGATAGTATTTTTTTTCCTCTTCGCTTATTGGAGCAGGACTCCTCTTTTCGGCTAGATCTAACGCTTCTAAAAATGTTTTAAAGGCCAGATCTTGTTCCTGATCTTGATAGTAGGCCACTGCCAGTTCATAGAGAATTTGGCTTTTCTCCTGAGAAGAAATGACAATTTCCAGCCGCTGTTTCTGCAAAGCAATCGTCCTCTTCACCGTTTCCGAATCGATCGCCGAAAGAGTGAGCGGCAGAACGGTTAAAAAAATAATAGATACGCTTCTCATATAGTAGTCTATCACAGCAAAATTTCGCCTGGTTGTCAATCTCGATCTTATGCTATTATATCAGTTTTTAAAAGTTGGATATCACATGGATAAGCGGACAATTCTTTTTGTTCTTTTGGTCGGCATTTCGTTTGTTGGCTTAAATCTTTTCTTTAGCCATCAGCGCGATGAGAAGAATCGGGAAGCTCTCAAAATGAAAGCAGCCCATACAGAGGCCGGGGAAGCAAAAAGGTCTACTGATCTGCAAAAGAGAACAGCTCAGCTGAGCGATCTCCCGGTGGTTCCGGTCTATGGAAGTTCTGAGTCCAAAGAAGCTATCGCCTATGGAATTTCCACTCCTGATGCGACGCTGACCCTCGCTTGGGATAGCCAGCTGCCCAAAACAATTTATGTGAATGGGACTCCCCAACAGCTGGCCACTACAGAGGCTGTGAAAGAGGGGCCTGCTCTCTTCACAGGCGACCAGTTTCAAAATTTACTCATCGCATCTGTTCCTCAAAAAGGAAGCTTCGATCTGCAGCTTGTGACCTTCCCCAATCATGGCACTCCTCAAGTGCTTCTTGGCGAATATCGAGATGGCACCGTCACCATCCCTCAGGGTGAGCTCACAGAGAATGCTCTGGCCCTCTACCGCACTCCCACTGGATGGCTCCCTCTCGGATTTTATGAGTGGAGAGGTCGTCTCTTCGTCTCCTTACAAAATATCCCGTTTCTGACCAGCTATATCCCTGCAAATATCACTGCCCCCACACATGTTCCAGAGAAGGAACAAAAGTATTATGTCTTAGAAAATAGCTATCAGCAGCTCGTCTTTACAAATGTGGGTGGAGCGCTCGCGGAAATCAATCTTCCTTTTCAAAACGAACAAAACCACTCCAGCGCCGTGAAAGAGATCGGCTTTGACAGGACAATCGCTGAAGAGTCACCTGCTAACGCGCGCTTCCCCAGCCATCCTTTCTATCTACCTGGTTCGAAAGAAGAGCAATCTACAGGCCATTTAGGAGGCTACTATCCCCTAATCCGGCGTGGAATTTTTAATAGCAAAACGGCTCCACTCTCGCCCCAATATTATGCCCTCAACATCGTCTCAGAATATCCCGAAATGGCTGAGTTGGTCTACTCGGTCAAGGAGTTTAGCTCCAACCGCATCGTCTTTGAGGCGGTCCAGCCCCATCGCAAAATCACTAAAATTTATACCCTGCCGGAGGGTGCTGAAAATAGCCTGCCGGAGGGTGCCGCAGGTGGGAAGAGTGCTCCCTATACTTTCGATTTAGAGCTCAAAATCGAGGGCGACAGCCGCGGGCTCTGGCTCACTTCTGGTGTACCTGAGGTGGAAATCATCTCCAATAACTTCTCACCGCAGATCCAGTATCGACTGAATCGTAAAGGGAAATCTGAGGTAGAGAAACTCGATCTTCCCAAAGTGAAAGAGGTGGTGACCATCAGCTCTATCCATCCCGAGTGGGTCACTAACTCGAATGGCTACTTAGGGATGATTCTCGATCCTTTAGATGAGATCGGAGGTGGCTACCGCGCTGCGGCCATCGCAGGAAATTTGGTCCCCACACGCCTTTCGGTGATCGATCCCCAATATCAGCCCTATCCTGCCACAAAATACCCAGGTTATCAGCTGCTCATGCCACTGCCAACCTCCGCTGGCAGTTACAAATTCCGTGTCTATTCGGGCCCTTTTGATGAATCGGTATTGAAGCAGGTCGATGCGATCTACGCCGACCCTACAACGGGATATAATCCTGACTATGTGGCCTCATGGACCTTTTATGGCTGGTTCTCATTTATTTCTGAGCCCTTTGCCAAGCTTCTCTTTCTGGTCATGAAGTTTTTCTACAACTTGACCCACTCCTGGGGCTTTTCGATCATCCTCCTGACAGTCTTCTTGCGCATCATTCTCTACCCGCTCAATGCCTGGTCGATCAAATCGATGCGACGGATGCAGCTTCTCTCCCCTGAGATCCAGGCGATCCAAGCGCGACATAAGAAAGATCCCAAAAAGGCGCAAGTCGAAATCATGGCGCTTTATCGAGAAAAGAAGGTCAATCCCTTCACGGGCTGTATCCCTATTGTGATTCAGATCCCCTTCTTGATCGCCATGTTCGATCTATTAAAATCCTCTTTCGCACTTCGTGGGGCCAGCTTTATTCCCGGATGGATCGATGATTTGACTGCACCTGATGTGATCTTTTCTTGGAACACGCCTATCTTCTTCATCGGCAATCAGCTCCATCTACTCCCCATCCTTCTTGGGGGTGTCATGTTTATTCAGCAGCGCTTCTTCTCAGCGACGCCTATCGATCCTAAGAATATGACCGATCAACAGCGTCAGCAAAGGGCTATGGGAACTATCATGACCGTCGTCTTTGCAGTCATGTTCTACCATTTCCCATCAGGCTTAAACCTCTACTGGCTCTCCTCTATGCTCCTCGGGATACTCCAGCAGTGGATCACCAATAGAATGTTGGATAAGAAAAAAGAGCCCTTAGAACTGAAGGTGGAACCGGTCAAAAAGAAACTCGCACCTAAAAAGGCGAAATAAATTATAAAAATCTCCCCTTTGCTACAAAAAATCGAGGGTGAAAGTTAAGTTATGCGCGCGTGGGAAGAATTTCTCACTCTACAAGAAAAAGAGTTGGGCAAGGAAACGGTCGACAAATGGCTGCGCCCTCTTAAGGTCGTCCGATTCGATGCCTGTAATCTCTATTTAGAAGTGAATGACTCTTTTAAGCTCATCTGGTTTGAAGAGCAGATGCAAAGCCGCATCCAAAAAGGGCTCTTCAACAATAACAAAAAATCGATCAAAGTCCACCTGGCCATTGCCTCCAGCCAAGAAGCTCTAGCGGCACCAAAGAAAACAGCAAAAAAAAAGAGTGCCCTAACAGCTACTCCTCCACCTGCTTTTACGCTCCGTTTCGATGAACTGGATTCGGAAGCCACATTCGAAAACTTTGCCACCTCACCCGACAATCTCTTAGCCTATAAATTGTTGTTGGAGCTCTGTGGAAGTGATAAAGCCCATTCCTCTTCTCTGCAGTTCAACCCCATCTACCTCTATGGAAGAAGTGGTACCGGCAAAACTCATCTTTTAATGGCAGCGGCAGCTCAGCTCCAGCAGATGGGGAAAAATGCCTGTTATGTCCGCGCAGAAACCTTTACAGAACATGTTGTCGATGCAATCCGCTCCGCAGAAATGCAGACCTTCCGCAAGACCTATAGAGGCATCGATGCTCTATTGATCGATGGCATCGAGCTCTTTTCTCGTAAAGGGGCTACTCAGGAAGAGCTCTTTCACACCTTCAATACCCTCCATGTTGAAGGCAAACAGATCATCCTCTCAGCGGGCCTACCACCCAATGATCTCAAATTTATTGAGCCCCGGCTTGTGAGTCGATTCGAATGGGGCATCGTGATTCCCCTTCATATGCCTGGAAAGGAGCAGCTCCGCACCATCCTCATCCAAAAAGCAGCGAAACTCAGCTTTGAGCTCCCTGAAGTTCTCCTCACCTTTTTGCTCGACACCTTTGGTAACAATACAAAAAACCTCCTCCGCTCTCTGGAAGCGCTTATTTTAAGGGTCCATCTGAACTCCACCGGAAGCAGCGCTCTCACTGTGAAGGCAGCCCAAAACTGCTTAAAAGATCTGATCCAAGAAGAGGAAAAAGCGGCGCTGACGCCTGGGAAGATCATCCGTGCTGTGGCCGAATACTATGGAATCCGCATGGATGATATTTTGAGTAAGTCCCAGGCGCGCGAATCTGCCCTTCCCCGCCAAATTGCGATGCATCTCTGCCGCCAACAGTTGAGTCTTCCTTTCATGAAAATCGGGGACATTTTTGCAAGGGACCATTCCACTGTCATGGCTTCAGTGAAACAGGTCCAGAAGGGGTTGGAAAGTAAAAATTATGAAATCACAGCCCCCATTAGCGGAATCCTCAAACTACTTGAAAGAAACTAATAAAATTCATAACCCTACTGAGCGGCGAACAGGAAAAATTGTTCTTGTGTATTTCTAGTTTGTTTTGCTAGAATATCCATTTATGTCTTCAATTATTTCAAATAAGACAATTCTAAGCTTTTGTAACCAACTGACTCCTGCTCAAAAAGCCTGTCTCGAGGCCTCACTTCAAACCAACACAGGTGAAGGCTGGCTTACGCTCTATCGTGTTTTTAGGGCTTATCGTAGAGATGAGTTGCCCCAACTGCTCGATGGTCCAGAACAGAAAGTCGAGGATGTTCGATTGAAAGCCTTTATGGCAAATGATGTGGCATTTCCCTTTTTCAAAGAGAAGTTCTCATTCCGGGATAAGGAGTGGAATGCGCCGGTTTTTCAGCATCTTCTCTTTTCAGCAGGATTTCACCATCTGACCACCTGCTTGCAAAGCGCCTTGCCCTCCCAAAGAGAGGCCCTCTTCAGCCATGAAAAAGTCGATACCGTAGTTCTCATGCGTCAGGCAATGGAAAAGAATTCCCAGCTCGATCCAACTACTTTTACCCGCCAGCTATTTCACTTATCAGGCTTAATCAATGAGAACCATTTTTATAAACGGTCTGAATTGAGGATCGTGATGCATTATCTCCAACTCCTCACCGCACCGGCAGATCCCGACACACAGTTAAGCCCAAAAGACCATTTATACATCTCCCTGGCATCACTTTTTGGACTCAAGCTAATGCCTAGCAAAGCCTCTTTTGCATGGCTCATGAAGTCTGCTCAGGCGGGTGAAGAGGGATTTCTCCAAGATCTCGAAGCGGCTGCCCAAAAACACCGATTTGCTTTCCATCTATCTCGATTAAGTCGCCGTCTTCACGCAGTTAATTTTTCTCTTCTTCGGAGTCGATTATTCAACATGATTATCGATCTTTCCACAGAAGATAGGGCCTCCATTCCCGGCGAAATATCCCGATTTTGGTGTTGCTGCTCCGAACTCCTTTTTGGCTTTAACACACTCTTCGATGGGCTTCCTATCTATGTAGAAGCTAAGAAATTAATCGAGACTCGCTTCGCTGAAAATCCCCAAGCAAGTCACGCTGAAATTATCCGCTTGTTAAGAACAACTTTATTTCAAAATGAGTTTAGCGCAACCGCATTGAGGTTCTGTGCTACTCTTTATAAGACCTGGTGGTACCAAACCATTCCAGATGGTAATCGATGCTCTTTCAACGAGCGTCTGTGCGACTGGTATGCTCATCTATGGTTAAATGAACCAGAGAAGAAGCTCTCTTGTAGAGAGTTTACGAAAAAGCTGGAAGAGACTTACCATCTTCCTACAAGTAGCTTACGCTACATCCCATTTGACGCAGGTGCTGCAGCGCGCGCTTATTCGCGTTGGTTGGATAAAAAATCGGCGTAGGTACTCACTAGACCTTCTGCTAAAGAAACTTTGGGTGACCAGCCCAAAGCAAGAATCCGCTGGATATCTGTCTTTTTTCGGGGTGTGCCATCTGGTTTGGTAAGGTCATGCATCACTTTTCCTCGATAACCCACCGTATCTGCTATTTTCTCAGCCACCTCTTGAATGGTGAACTCCTCTGTAGAGCCGACATTGATCGGAGTAGCATCATCATAATGGTGGAGCAGATGTAGAAGCGCTTCGGCCAGATCATCCACATAGAGAAATTCTCGTTTCGCACTTCCCGTTCCCCACATTGTCACAGAAGAGGCTTTGCTTAACCTCGCTTCATGAAAACGGCGGATCAACGCCGGGATCACGTGGGAGTGTTCTGGATGGTAATTATCATTAGGGCCATAGAGATTGGTGGGCATGGCGCTGATATAGCTTCTCCCATACTGCGCCCGGTAATGTTGACAGAGTTTAATCCCGGCTATTTTAGCCAAGGCATAGGCCTCATTGGTCTTTTCTAGGGGTCCTGTCAGCAACGCCTCCTCAGGAATGGGTTGAGGGGCTTCCCGGGGATAGATGCAGCTGCTACCTAAAAAGAGAAGACGCGGCACACCTACTCGGTGCGATTCGTGGATCAGATGGGTGGCGATGGCCAAATTGGTATAGATAAACTCTGCCGGATAGCTCTGATTGGCCCAGATGCCCCCCACTTTAGCAGCAGCAATCACTACAATGTCGGGTCGATGGCGTTGGAGGTACTCTCTGACCTCTCCCTGTTCCGTGCAGTCCAGTTCATCACGAGAGGGGGTCAACGGGCGCTCAAACCCCTGGAGCTCTAAGCAGCGGACCAGGGCGCTGCCCACCATCCCGCGCGCACCTACAATTAAGATCTTATCTTTTGAGCCGAGCACAGGAACCTTCTATAACGGACCAACAAACAACCCCCAGCGATAATAAAGGGGATACTCAATAGCTGTCCCATTTTGATCCACCCATTGGCGTCGAAGGCGTCATTCTGGGGCATTTTCAGATATTCGATCCCAAAACGGAAGGTGAAGGTGAGAAAGAGGAAAAGTCCCGAAAGGAGGCCTCTCCCCAAACTTTTTTTGTCACGCGCCCAGAGGGTGAATAGAGCGAAAAAGAGCAACAGAAAAAAGAAGGCTTCATAGAGCTGAACGGGGTGGACAGGGAGTCCTGGATAGCCATCGATCGGGTGGAGGAAGTTGACACCCCAGGGAAGGGAGGTCGGCACGCCCGTGATCTCTTGATTGATAAAATTTCCTATCCGGATACAAAAGGCGGCGAAGGCAGTAGGAACAACGACGAGATCGAGAAAGGTGAGAAAGGTAAGAGGCTGCTTTTTGCGATTGATCCAGATAAAAAGTCCCATCGCTATGAGGATGCCGATCGCCCCACCATGGCTGGCGAGCCCTCCCTCCCAGACCTTGAAGATACTCCAGGGATGCACGCTGTAATAGTGGAGACCATAAAATAAAATATGGCCAAGTCGGGCACCGATAAGCGTGCCAGCCACTAGAAAAATGATGCTTTGATCGGCAAGGCGTATAGCCTCTTTAGAGTCTTCCAGCAGGGCCAGGAACATCTTTTTGAGTAAATAAAAGCCTACAATAAAGCCAACCGCAAAAAGAATTCCATACCACATCACCGGATGGTGGATGTAGGGGATGATAAAAAAAACTCTATCAGGATCCCAAGTAAAGGTACTCAACATGCTCTACCAAAAAAGGAATAGAAGTTATATACTGCCGGAGTAAAAAAGTCCAGGGTAACGAGTAATTCAAAGACTCATATCAGCTCCTCGGGCACGGGCACGAAATTTTAGGAGATCTCATGAAATTCAAACATAACGTATTGATCTTTATTTGCGGTTTTTTGTGGATGGCGATCGGAACTTTCCTGATGTCTTTCGGGATCCATCTCATTCTCGATTCACTCCGCTCTCCAGAAGTGGTGAGAACCGGTTTTTCGATCGTCCACTTTTTCAACCGCTTTGTGAGCCAGACCTCTCATGCGGTCATCATCACGGTGACAATTGCTTTAATGATCGGCTATTTCAAGGGAAAAATGGTCCTTGCCAAGTCGGTCAAGCGGCAGATCAAAAGGGTCGACTCCCTCCCCAACCCTGCCTCTTTGAGACATCTGTTTAGTAAAGCCTATTACCTCCTGATAGCTTCGATGATTCTTCTAGGGATCTCCCTTCGCTATCTGCCTATCCATAGTGCCACAAGGGGGTTCGTCGACCTTGCTATTGGCTCTGCTCTGATCAACGGGGCGATGCTCTATTTCCGTGAGATAGCCCAGCGGATTTATCTCGCAAGAAGAGGAACTCATTCCCGATGACACTTTCGAAGACTTTTGTTCGCCTCCTTTTTGTCATACTCAGCACACTATTTATGGTTGCCTATGTGGCGGGCAATGAACCTCAGCCGACAGCCTGGACCTATATTTGGGGAATTCTCATCGGCCTGATCATTGGAGCCTCTCTTATCGCTTTCGATTTCTTGTGTCGGCGGTTTAATTTACGTGTCTTCAACACCACCCTTCTCGGCCTCTTGTTTGGATACTTGATGGCAGAAGCCTTCGTTTTGATTTTCAATGCGATTCTCGATATCAGTGGGGTCCATCCTGAACATTTTCTCGTCGCCATCATCAAGATCTTCCTCTTCCTTTTTGGGATCTATCTCGGCGTCATGATGACCCTGAGGGCTGCAGATGAAATCTATGTCAGTATCCCCTTTGTGAAATTTACACCCACAGCCCAAGTTTCCAAAGATTTCTTGCTTGATCTATCTGCTTTGAGTGATCCCAGGATCATCGATTTGGCAGCTTCTGGTCTTCTCGATCGGCGACTCATTCTCCCCCGTTTTCTTCTCAAAGAGCTCCACCAGCAAGAAGAGGAGAGAGACGAAGGAGTCAGTCACAAAGCCAAAAGGGTGCTCGAGGTAGTCCGTAAGCTGGAAACTCTCCCCGATCTCCACCTGCGCTTCCAAGATACCGACTTTCCTGAAATCAAAGAGCTCTCTGGAAAAGTGCTCCACTTAGCGCGACTGCTCGATTCCGATATCTTATCGGCCGATATCAACAGGGTCCAGCTGGCCCAAGTCGAAGGGATCCGTGCCATCAATATTCACGCTCTCTCAAATGCCTTGAAACCTCTGATGCAAAAGGGAGAATTCCTCAAAATTAAGATCCAGCGTCTCGGAAAAGAGGAGATGCAGGGTGTCGGTTATCTCGAAGATGGCACCATGGTAGTCGTGAATGGAGCGGGCAACCATATCGGAGAGACGATTGCCTCACGCGTTTTATCGGTGAAGCATACCTCTTCGGGTCGCATGATCTTCTGTAACGTTGCAGAAAACGGTGAAGAGGATGATGAAAGAGAAAGGGGTTAATGTTCTCGGTGTTGGGACAGATATCATCGAGATCGAAAGGATTGAAGAGGCAATCGGTCGCCATGGAGATCGCTTTCTCAACCGACTCTTTACTGAAAAGGAGAAGAAGTATTGCCTGCGCTATAAAAAGCCCGGGACCCACTTTGCGGGCCGTTTTGCCGCCAAAGAGGCGATCTTGAAGGCCTTCGGGACTGGACTCCAGAAGGAGATGACTTGGAAAGAGATTGAAATTGTCAATGACCGCCAAGGCAAACCAGAAGTACATCTCTCTGAAAGACTGAAAAAAATCATGGCGATGGATCATATTTTCATCTCCATCAGCCATTGTGAGTCTTATGCAACGGCAACAGCGATCGTGGTGGGCTAACAAGGGAACAAATTATGGAACATAGAAAAGTTGTCATCATCGGTTCGGGACCTGCAGGTTATACGGCTGCCCTCTATGCCGCACGCGCCAATTTAAGCCCCTTACTTTTTGAGGGCTTTTTCTCAGGACCTGCGGGCGGCCAATTGATGACGACGACTGAGGTGGAAAATTACCCCGGCTTCCCTCATGGCATTACCGGCCCAGCTCTGATGGATGCCTGCCGTGCGCAGTGTGAGCGGTTCGGGACAATCCTCCTCCGTGAAGATGTCCACTCTGTCGATCTGTCGACAAGACCTTTTACCGTCCATGGCGCCAAAACACAATCTACCTGTGATGCGCTGATCATCGCGACAGGTGCCACGGCAAGAAGGCTCGAGATCCCGGGTGCGGGCGAAGAGGGCTTCTGGCAGAAGGGGGTCACCGCCTGCGCCATCTGTGATGGGGCGATGCCGATCTTCCGCAATAAGGAGCTCTACGTGATCGGTGGAGGCGATTCTGCCGTCGAAGAGGCGACCTTTTTGACCAAATATGGGAGTAAGATCCACATTGTCCACCGTCGAGATGAATTGAGAGCTTCCAAGATTATGGCTCATCGCGCCATGAGCCATCCTAAAATCGAAATTTTGTGGGACTCTCTCATCACCAACATTGAAGGAGACAAAGTAGTCCGCTCGGTCACCATTAAAAATCTAAAAACAGGGAAAGAGATCAAAAAAGAGGCGGCGGGCGTCTTCTTCGCCATCGGCCATCAACCCAATACGGCTTTTCTTGGAGGCCAGCTCGAACTTAATGCCCAAGACTACATCGTCGTCAAAGCAGGCACCACAAACACCAGTGTCGACGGGGTCTTTGCTTGCGGAGATGTTCAAGATCCTGTCTATCGGCAGGCAGTGACAGCAGCCGGCAGCGGCTGCATGGCAGCGATCGATGCGGAAAGGTGGCTCTCCCATCATGGCATTCATTAGAACCGCTCCACTTCTGTTGCTGACCACCACTCTGTGCGCCACTGAATATGCGCCCTGGTTCCCCCCACTCTTCGAAGTTCAAGCTGAAGCTGCCTACCTCTACACCCACGCTAACCGTGTCCAAACACCCCTAGGCACCTTTCATGAGCCAACGCGCAACTCCTCCCTGCACGGCTCTCTCGGCGTGACTCCCCTCCCCTATTGGAATCTCGAAGGAGAGATCTATCTGACACGCACTTCAAACATCTCTTTTACATATGAAGCCGCCTGGCTCACTCTCCGCTATGCCTGGCTCGACGACATTGCTGGGGATTGTCTCACCCTTGTCACTGGCGCGACCTTCTCCTTTCCCGGCAGCCGCTTTCTTCACCAGTTCAGCCTCCCCTATCATGGCCATTTCAATACCGAAATCCATACCAGCCTCGGCAAAGAGTGGAGCTGCGGCCCTGAGTGGAAAATGCGCCTCTGGGGTCTGGCAGGAGTTGGTATCGCTGAAAGAGGAAGCCCCTGGGTGCATGCCATCGCAGCCGCCTCCTACCGCATCTCGCGCTGCACCGCCCTCACCCTCTTCTCAGAGACCCTTCTAGGTCTCGGCTCTCACAACATCCTCCCTCACACCCGCTTTCGCGGCTATGCCAATATCGCTCACCGCTCCCTCTCCATCTGCTCCTCCCTCGATTATGAACTCCCCTACCTCGCCACACTCGCCGTCGCTGGCTGGTATATGCCCTACACTCACAATTTTATCGACCATCCTTGGGGCATTGCCGCTTCGCTACTCATCCCTTTCGGCCTGTTTTAGCAAAAAAAAAGACGGCAAAAAATGCCGCCTTCTATATGCGGCAAACAAAGTTGCCGCCTGATTGATTAAGGGGCAGAATGCCGCCTTCTACATCCTAGATGGATGCGCAACTCACTCTATGCTTTAGTGGAGCTAGAGTGGAAATTAGGGCACCATTTGTCGCTATCAGATTTCTCACCACTGCATCCGGTGACACCTTGGCAGGTTCTTAAGAAGGTGGCGAAGATGTTGACAGCACCAGCAGCGATAGCACTATATGCGGCGCATCCTGCTGGGACTCCTGCAGGTAAAGGAAGAATTTTCATGAGAGCTAAGATCCCTAAAACAACGAGAACAGCCCCGATTAAAAAGTCAGCTCCATGCAGCACTTTGGCTGTTGTCGAATATTCAAAAATCTACTTGTAGACTCCCTACGGCTATCTTTGCAGGTTTGTCTGCATTGATGAAAAGAGGCGCCGATTTCTGAAATTGCCATATAAAAACTCCTGGTTAAGGTTTGAAAAAAAAGAATAACAGAAGTGGGAATCGCGGGCAAGGCAAATCTTGATTTAAATTTACTTGCTGCTCTATAATATTTGTTAAATTAATTTAATAAGGTTTGAGATGGTTAAACCAATTTCTTTAATATGTGAGCCACTTTGTGCACCCTCGGAGATCGAAGAGTCTACACTTTCACTCACTGTCAGAGTCACCGGGGTTGTCATCGCCGCTTTGACAGTTGCCTTTGGGGCTATGCTTCTTTGGGGTGGCCTTCGCGTCAACGAGCTGGGTCCCGTGGTTGGTTGGTCAACCCTCTCAGGAGGAGCTGCCCTTCTTTTAGCCCTAACTTTTATTCGCATTGTCCAAAAAGAGAATCAGCCTGAAAAAACTCACCCTCCTGTTACGCAACCTCTCATTCTAGAGCCTGACCTGACGGTATCTAAAGCTCCTATATCTATCCCTCTAGAGATGGTTGGGAAACTACCGACCTGGCTCAAAAATATTCTTGGTGGCATCCCCTATGTGGAAGTTCAAAATAGGGAAGAACTCGAAAGCCTCACCGAACCCGTGGCTATTTTTAAGATGGGTGAGAGCACTGGCGTTTCCTTCCATGTTCAAGCGAAAGCGCTGATTTTAGACAATCTGGCTTACAATCGCAAAGAGGCTTCTTTTGATACACGTCACTACAGCACAACAGTACTCACTTTCTCTCTGAATTTCGTCGCCTACATGACGTCGACTGGATTTTTACTCCAATGTCTATCGACTAGAGGAATGGCGCACAGAGATGGCCCTTTTACCATCGATCAAATATTTGCTGGCGGTACCTACCAATTTCAAAGCGATCTTCTAGACCCTGCATTGATCGAGATTGACCATCAGGAAAAGCTGCCCGAAAAAGAGCGTTACAATCTCGCATGGTTGATGGCTCGTTTGATCACAAAAGGATCTGTCAAGCTCGTAGAGAGAAAAGCGAGTGAGATTTTTTCCGATGCGCCCTGGAAACGTCCCTCCATTGGCTATTGGTATCTCTGGATTAAAAAAGCGTCAGAGTGAGAGGTGGAGACGCTGCTCTAGCTTTAAAGTGAGCGTGGTGGCGTCTGAGAGGAAGGCTGGGCCCTCAAACTGGATCGGTCCAGGGTTGCGGTAGAGATCGTCAGTAGCCCAAGCGGTGCGGTGGCGGGCAAAGAAGCGGAAGGGCTCTCCATGAAGGTCGACGAGCGCTTTTTGGATCACCGGTTTCTTTTTGCCTTTGCGCTCTTCGATATGGATGAGGCTGACTAGGGGAATCCCGAGCGGTAACCACTTATCGGGCGAGTCGCTCAACTTTTGCAACGCAGAGATGTAACCTGTCTTTCCTGATCCAATTAAAAGAGCTGCCACATGGCCCAGCGCATAACAGTAGTTGGCATCGAAATTAGAGGGATAGCCACAACGCCCTTCATAGCCAAAGAAATGACCTAGGGGATGGAATTTTCCTCGGTAGCCTGGCCATTTTTTAAGCCGCTGCTGCACCAAGGAGATGAGGATCTGCTCTGTGGCGATATGGGAGACTTGCACATTGCCATGAGGATCACGGTCGAAGAGAAGCTGCTGACCGATCTCTTGAGGCAGGCTGGCAAAGGCATCCGCAGCAGGCGGTGAGAGGCGCTGCACCACATCGTTCTTCTCCTCTTCAGCAAGTAAGCTGTTGAGCTCTTTGAAGAGCAAATTCATTTCGGGAATGAATTCGATCAGCCCTTCCGGGATCAGGATGATGCCAAATTGTTTGCCTTGCTCGGCACGTCTAGCAATGATCTCACAGAGATGGTCGACGATCTGGTGGAGGGTCCACCTCTTTTCCGCAATCTCTTCGCCGATGAGAGTGACGTTGGGATGCGTTTGTAGAGCACATTCGAGGGCAATATGGGAGGCGGATCTGCCCATCAGCTTGATAAAATGGGTATATTTTTTTGCCGAAAGGGCATCGAGGCAGAGATTACCGATCATCTCAGAATAGATCTTAGAGGCAGTATCAAAACCAAAGGAGCATTCTATCAGCTCATTCTTGAGATCGCCATCGATCGTCTTGGGAACTCCGATGAGACGGACCTGGCAGCCTTGCTTGAGAAAATATTCCGCTAAAATAGCTGCGTTGGTGTTGGAATCATCGCCTCCAATGACCACCAATCCGTCGAGATTCAACTGTGAACAGGTTTGCTCTGCAGCTTGTAGCTGCTCGGGCGTCTCAATTTTGGTGCGGCCAGAACCGATAAGATCAAAGCCTCCTGTATTCCGGTAAGGGGCGATGATCTCTGCGGTGAGCTCACGATGCCGATTCTCTAGAATACCTGAAGGGCCACCCAGGAAGCCGAAGAGCTGACTTTCGGGATTCATTTTTTTTAGGGCATCGAAGAGGCCGATGATGACATTGTGGCCGCCGGGAGCTTGGCCTCCTGATAAGACAACCCCTACTCGGAAGGGTTGATAGGTTTTTGAAACACCTATGCGAAACTGGAGCAACGGCTGGTCGGCTGTCCGAGGAAAGAGCTCGACGATGGTAGGATCTACAGATTTCTTCTCACCAGAGAGCAGTTCCACTCGATTGAGCTGCTGAAAAAGTTGAGGGAGTTTAGGCGGATAGTGGAGCCGGACTTCATGTAAAGGATTGGACATGGGCACCTCAGAGATGAGTTTCAAACCAGAGTTTTGTCTCTTCTACGACGACGGGGAAATGGGGAGAAAAGCCGAGTGAATGTTCCGATTCCGGATATTTGATGAAACGGCCGTCGATTCCGGACGTGAGGCAGGCTTCTTTAAACGCTTCATAATGAGCGATAGAAACTGTCTCATCATTCTCCCCATGCATCAATAAGATCGGCACCTGATCCAATTGCTCGATCACCTTATAGGCTTGCATATGACGGAACTCTTGACGGAATGCTTCGCTCAGACGAATGCCACGATAAGAGGAGAGCACCTGGGAGGGATCGGCGTGGAGATATTCAGGATGGCGCATGAGAAAATCGCGGTACCAGAGCTCTCCGCTTGCGACAGGAGCCCAGAGCCCCATCGCCTTCACCCGCTGAAAACGGGCCGCTGCAATGACGGCGATCGCACCGCCGAGAGAGGCGCCAAAAAGTCCGATCCTTTCGCAATCGATTCCGTCGATCTTCTCTACCCCATCTAGAACGGTGAGGGCATCTGAGACCAGATCCTCGAGAGAGATTGTAGAAAGCGTCCCTTCGCTATCGCCACATCCTCTAAAATCGAAGCGGAGCGAAGCGATGCCTTCAGCGGCTAACGACTCAGCGAGCGTGACATAGCAGCGATTGGAGCCATGCTTGCTACTGGCAAAGCCATGGAGAAAGAGAACAAGCGGAGGATTCGCTACTTCAACAGGGCGGTGTAAAACAGCAAAAATCTGCTCTCCCCCATTATCGAAAACGACCGGCTCGCGCACTTCCACTTTTTCCAAAGTTCCTCGCATCCTTCTCTCCATTCAGGCATAATGAATGATCTAATGTAATGATTCAAAATCCCTCTGTGGTCTCTGTGAGCTCTCTGGTGTTTTTTTTATTTTACCACAGAGAGCACAGAGTACACAGAGAGCTGGTGAATAATTACCACCTAATTTAACGCTCTTAATTGATAATGTCACTAAAAGAATTGGTTATTATTGGGGGTGGGGCGGCCGGTTTTTTTGCCGCACTGGCTGCAAAAGAGGCGAATCCTGCGGCGCGCGTCACCCTTCTCGAAAAGACAGCTGTACTCCTCTCCAAAGTGAAGATTTCAGGTGGTGGCAGATGTAATGTCACCCATGGCTGCTTTGACCCTAAAGAGCTGGTAAAAAATTATCCTCGTGGAGAGAAGGAGCTGCTCGGCCCCTTTCATCGCTTTCAGCCGAAAGACACTGTTGCCTGGTTTGAGGAGCGGGGTGTGCGCCTCAAGACAGAAGCCGATGGGCGCATCTTTCCTATCAGCGACTCCTCCCAGACGATCATCGACTGTTTAGTGGATCAGGCACAAGCCTTAGGGGTCGAAATTCTGCTGAAGCAGCGGGTTCAAGAGATCGTGAGAAGAGAATTTTTTGAAATCACGCTGCAAGATGGGGAGAGATTACTCACACCCAAACTTCTCCTGGCAACGGGAAGTAGCCGGGAAGGCTATGAGTGGGCACAGCGGTTCGGCCACACCATTCAATCCCCTGTTCCCTCGCTCTTTACCTTCAATGTCCCCGATTCGCCCTTGTCCCACTTAAGCGGCATCTCCTGGAATCCGGTGAAAGTCTCTTTGCCCGCTGCTATGTTGTCGCAGACGGGCCCTCTGCTCATCACCCATTTTGGATTCAGCGGTCCCGCCGTTTTAAAACTATCTGCCTGGGCTGCCAGATTTCTCCATGAATGCCACTACCAGAGTGAGCTCTCGATCGACTGGTTCCCCGATTTCAACGAAGAAGCGCTCTTTCAAGAGCTGCGCAGTTGCCGAGGGCGCTCTTTGCGCTCCAATCCTTTCCACCTCCCCAAAAATTTATGGATTAGCCTTCTAGAAGATGAGGGTGATCAAATGTGGCTCTCTTGGAGCGATAAAGAGCTGCGTGCGCTTGCTGCAAAGCTCCATCGCAACACCTACCTCATCTCAGGGAAAACGACCCATAAAGAGGAGTTTGTCACCTGTGGGGGTGTCACTTTGCAGGAGATCGATTTTAAAACGATGCAGAGCAAGATCTGCCCTGGTCTTTATTTTGCTGGCGAGATATTAGATATTGATGGAGTCACCGGTGGTTTCAATTTCCAAAATGGATGGACCACAGGTTATCTATCAGGATTGAGTGCATGCTCTTAACGACGACACATAGACCGCGCAACGTCAATATGCCCCGGGCGGCTGCCATTCTCTATGGCGACTGGGGCACGAGCAAAGCCTACGTCATCGGACTTGCCTTCGCCATCGCCGGTTATGCCTCTTTCTGGCCAATTCTCGGGGTTTCCATTCTCTCCCTTTTGGTGGGAATCTGCTATATCATGATCTGTCGTTTCTATCCCAATGGGGGTGGGGTTTATGCCAGCGTCCATCGCCGAGCGGAAGATAATCCTAACTATGCTTGGCTTGCCATTGTGGGGGCCTTTTTTCTCGTAGCAGACTATCTGGTAACAGCCGCCTTGAGCGCCCTTTCCGCTTTTTACTATTTCAATGTGGCCGACCCCGTTCTCTACTCAGCCATTTTTATCATCCTGATTGGCCTCGTCAACTACCTTGGCCCTCGCCATACAGGGACCTTTGCCCTGATCATCGCCATCGCTGCAGTCTCCGTCTTTACCGGACTCGCTCTGCTGTCACTGCCCTTTCTAAAAGAGGGTTGGCTCAATCTGCAAGCGCCCCCAAAAAATCCGCTCACTCTCTGGGCCCAATTTTGCTCTGTCATCGTCGCCCTCTCCGGGGTGGAGACGATCGCTAATACCACCTCGATCATGAAGCTCAATCCAGGCTGTGATTCGAAAAAACCGATCGTCACATCTACTTCGACACCCTCCATCGTGAGCGTGATGATTGAAGTGGTTCTCTACACGACACTCTTCGGTCTCGCTGCCGCCTCCTACTCTGGATTTACCATTCATAACCAATCAGTTTCAGCGCCAGGCTTCCCCGATGTCGAAAATAGTATGCTCAGTTTTCTGGCAACCACTTTCGGGACAAAATTGCTGGGAGAGACCGGCGGAGCCATTTTTGCCAATCTCCTCCGCATCATTGTCGGTTTAATCTTACTCTCAGCCGTCAATACCGCAATCAACGGCCTAGTCTCCTTACAGTATCTGATGGCCTGCGATCAGGAGCTACCTCGCACCTTTCGACGCATCAACCGCTTTGGAGTGCCACTTATCCCTCTTGCGATAGCCGCCCTCATCCCGGCCCTGCTCGTTGTCACAGTGAAAAAGCTTGTTCTCTTGGCCGATCTCTACGCCATTGGATTTGTTGGCGCAATAGCTGTCAATCTCGGTGCCACTTCAACAGATAAAAAAATGCCCCTCAAATGGGGTGAACGTACTTTCATGTTTTCTGTCTTCATTATCATGTCGGCCATCGAAATCACCCTCTTTATTCAAAAGTCGCATGCCCGCTATTTCGTTCTCGCCATCATGATCGTCGGCCTTCTTTTGCGCCAATTGGCCAAGATGCTCAAAAAAGTGCCCGCTGCTCCTGTTGAGAAGCTGACAACAACTGAATTTTTCTATAAAGCAGATTTGCTTGTTGTCCGCAAACCTTACAGCCGAGCTCTGCGCAAGGCGGTGGAAGAGTCGCGTCTGCATAAAACGCCCCTCAACCTTCTTTTCTTACGCGAACAACGGGTGATCTCCGATAAAGATCTCAAAATGACAGGAGAAAGAGACCCGCTTGCCGTGAAAGCCTTTCAGTATGCGAAAAGCCATACCGATCCGGGGCTCGTTCACTGTTATTACAGCATCACCGACTCCTTTGTAGATATGGCAGCGGCTTATGCTTACCGATTAGAGGCTCCACGCATGATCATCGACTCCCCTCCTTCCAAAATCCTCTCTGCCATCCGAGGAAACACTGTCGTCCAACTGCGCCGCCTCCTCCCTGAAAATACCCAGTTGAAAATCGTCTCTGCAAAAATGAAAACGAAGCTATAAAATCAGTAACATGAGCCTACTCGCCATCTATATTCCCTTTATTTTCGACTACCTCGTCCAAATCGGCCCCATTTTTCTTTTTTTGGCCCTTGTCTTAGGGATTGTAGGTTTACCTGTACCCGATGAACTGCTCCTCATCGGAGCTGGTTATCTGGTCGCACACCAGAAACTTCACATGGGTTATACTGTATTGGCCGCACTTACGGGGAGTATGATCGGGATCACCGTGAGCTATCTTCTCGGTAGATTAGTTGGTCATTGGCTGATCAAGCGCTATGGCCCAACTCTCAATATCACACCCGAAAAAGTCGACCTTGTCCACAACTGGTTTCGCAAACTAGGAAAATGGCTCCTCATCCTCGGCTACTACATCCCACTCTTCCGCCATCTGGTCGGGTTTGTCGCTGGCGGCGCAAAGATGGAGTACAAAACTTTTGCCCTCTTCGCTTATGTGGGAGCCATTCTTTGGGCGTTGATCTTTTTATCGATCGGCTACTACACTCATTCTACAGTCAATGAGATGGCTAAAAAATATCACCAGATGACCCATCAATTTTCTCATCATGAGTAAAAAATGTTTGATCTATGCCAACTGTCAAGGTGAGGCTCTCGGCCATTTTCTCCACCATTCTCCTCAATTTCGAGCTGAGTACTCCATCGAATACTTAGCAAACTTTCTCATGATTTCTGAGAAAAAGAGTTTTGATTCCGATCAGATTGACAGTGCCGATCTCTTGATCTATCAGCCTCTAAATGACGACCACGGCCCCTTTTCAACCCGCTCACTTCTGACGCTACTTCCTGAGCGTTGCCGCTCCCTCTCCTTCCCCTACATCTATAACGATGCCCTCTGGCCCCTCTTCAAAGATGGCCAGAAGATCGCCCACAGCTCAATTATCACTGACTTGCTCGATCAGGGGGCTTCTCCTCTCGACATCGCCTTTCAATTCCTCACTCTCAAAATCGATTTTCGCTTTCAACAACGGTGGGAGCGCTCACTGCGCATCTTAACCGAGAAGGAAGCTCTCACCGATGTCAAAGTGGTCGATTTCATCTTGCATCATTACCAAAAAAAACGTCTCTTTCTCACCCAAAACCATCCCGCGACTCCCCTCCTGCTTCATGCCGCCAACCAGATCCTCGCCTCCCTCAACTATCCGCTCCTTCTCGAAGAAAACCACCCCCATCCCAACGAAGCCCAGTTGCCTGGTCTTCTCCCCCACTCCCCTTACGACATCAACCACCACCAGCTCATCTTCGCCGATGATTGGCACCAGTTCAGCTGGCGCCGCCACTACCTCCAAAATATCATGGAGACCATCCTCTCCCGATACCCCCAGAAAAATTTCCGCTACCACCTCAACAGATTCACCCTCAAAATGGTCCGCTCCCTCTCCTCCTACTTTTAATCACTGCATTAGCATTTTTGATTAATGAAATGAATATGCCGCATCTAACCAATCAAAAGCAGGTTGCGGAAAATCCAAATATTGTTGAATAAGCTCTGAAATGACTGAAAATCCATTTGAACTATTCGTAAATATAATAATTGCTTTATTGCGATTTTTAAATCCCACAATGAAACTTTTAACGCCTTGGTTATCTCCCCAATGCCAAAATGAATCGCCTATTTTAGTTCGTTGGAGTCCCCAACCTAATCCCCATGAGATGGAATCTGAAAAACGACTCGAACATTTGTCAATAGAGTTGGTACTCTCTTTTGGAACCTTCGCTTGAAATCGAAACATTTCATTAATTGTTTCAGCTTTCAATCCAACTCCTTTAAAAATGGCTATAATAAATCTTGCATAATCCAATGCGCTTATATGCAAAGTGAATGCGGCATTTGGAGGTTCTGTGCAGATTTCAATTGGAAAGCCGTCAGGATTATGACCCAATGCTTTTCTATTATCATTTACCCAAATAAAAGTACATTGATTCATTTTTAAAGGAATAAATACATTTTTCTTGACAAAGTCTTCTAATGATAATCCTGAGATATGTTCTATAACTTTTTGCAAATATAGGAAGCCTTCTCCAGAGTAGCTAAATCTTTCTCCTGGTTGAAAGTGAATTTTTAGAGGTTCATTTTTTGGTCTCCAGTTTGGAAAACCGGTAGTATGGGCTAAAACCATTCTAGCTGTAATAAAATTGACCCTTTCATCATTTTTGATATCAGAATAGGGAAGATATTCAGCAAGTGGTTTGTCCAAATTTAATTGACCCGTTTCCACCAACTTTAGAATTCCATAGGCAAAAACAGGTTTACTAAGAGAAGCTGCTTCAAATAATGTCTCACTGTCAACAGGATCTCTAGTTTGTGAGTTTTTTACTCCTAATTCTAAATGCAAGATAACTTCAGCATTTTCAATAATTACCATTGAAAGCCCAGGTATTTTCCTTTCTTTCATTAAAGCTTCAAGTTCATATCTTGTAGGAAAATTTTGAGCAGCGTCCATTTGAATTCCTCTCACTTTCCTCCTATTTTTAAACGCTCGGTCACAAAATTTTCTATTTTTTTATTTTTGACTACATACAATCAAATTTTGAAAGCATAGAAATCAATTTTAGAGCCCAAAGGAGAATTAAGAGATGTCAAAATTTATCAACTGGCTTTTCAAGTCATATACCGAAGGTCCTTCAGCAATCATCTTGATCCGTCTTTTTGCTGGCCTGACATTTTTAGGTGAGGGACTTTTAAAATTTATCTATCCCAGCATGGGTGTGATGCGTTTTACACTGCTCGGTTTCCCTATGCCAGAATTCACAGCGCACGCTATTGGTTTACTAGAAATTTTCGGGGGGATCTGTCTATTACTGGGTCTTTTTAACAACTTTTTTGCCCTCTTGTTTGCGGGAGAAATGGTTGTGGCCTTTCTTTCGACAAAAATTACCATGTTATTAGGCTCCTCTCCTCTACCTCTCCCTTCTGTTCCTCCTCAAAGTGGGTTTTGGGCAGTTGTGCACGAATCTCGCGACGACTACACGCTATTATTTGCCATGATTTTTCTTCTAATTATGGGCCCTGGCAAGTGGTCTTTGGATGCACTATTATATGGCAAAAAACAAGTAGCGAAGTAGCTCGAGACTTTTACAACCAATAACGAAACTTGGAGATGAACCAGACCTTCGCGAACTGGGTCAGTGTGCAGTACGCGAGGAGGATAGCGATGAGCCAGCCAAAATAGCTGGCTGGCATGGGGATGAGTCCGATGCTTTTGCCGATGGAGATAAAGGGGATGATGATTCCGATCGCCATGATGAGGCAGGTTGTTGTGAGGAGGGCTGCTGAGGGACGGCTTTCAATAAAGGGAATCTTTTCTGTGCGGATCATATGAACGATGAGCGTTTGCGATAGAAGGCCTTCGATAAACCATCCCGTTTGAAAGAAGGCCTGCTTCTCGATGGTTGTCGCTCCGAAAACAAACCAGAGAACGGCAAAAGTGACATAGTCAAAAATGGAGCTGATGGGGCCGATGATGACCATGAAATGTGCAATACCGCGAGGGTCCCATTTGCGCGGCTTTGTCAAAAAGCTCTGATCGACATGGTCGAAAGGGATCGCCGTTTGGGAAATGTCGTAGAGGAGGTTCTGGAGCAAGATTTGCACCGGAAGCATCGGTAAAAAGGGAAATATGACGCTGGCTCCGATCATGGTGAAGACATTTCCAAAATTGGAGCTCAAGGCCATCTTGATATATTTGATGATGTTGCCAAAGGTGCGGCGCCCCTCTGCCACACCTTCAGCTAAAAAATTGAGGCTTTTTTGGAGCATGATAATCGAAGAAGACTCTTTGGCGATATCGACTCCCGTATCGACCGATATTCCTATGTCCGCTTCGAGAAGCGCAGGCGCATCATTGATTCCATCTCCTAAGTAGCCCACAGTGTGGCCCTGACTTTTCAACGCCCTAATGATGCGCCGCTTTTGCAGAGGGGTGAGTTTGGCAAAGATGGTTGTCTTTTCCGCCACTTTCCGAAGCTCTTCCTCACTCATGGACTCAACTTGGTCTCCAAGGACAAATCCATGATTTTGCAGATTGACCCACTCACAGATTTTACGCGTGACCCTTTCGTTATCCCCCGTTAAGAGTTTAACGGTAACTCCAAAATCATTTAACTGTCGGATCGCCTCTTTAGCAGAAAGCTTAGGCGGGTCTAGGAAAGCGAGAAAGCCGGCAAAGACAAGATTCTGCTCATCTCTGATCCGGTACTCTTCTCTTTGTGCATCCACCTCTTTGTAACCGACGGCAATCACCCTAAGTCCATCTTCACTGATATTCCTGTCTATCGCAAAGATCTCTTGACGCCTCTCTTCCGTAAGCTCCTCTTCACTCTCTCCTATTTTTACTCGATTGCAGACGGCGACAACCTCCTCCACAGCTCCTTTTGAGATGATGAGATGATGCTCAGGCTTCATTTGAACGATCACAGACATCCGTCGCCGCGTAAAATCAAAAGGAAGCTCATCGATCTTTTTCACACCACTCTTCATAAGAGGAAGGGCTTCGACCTCTTTGTGCTGAAGTACCGCTAAGTCCAACAGATTTTTTAAACCAGTCTGATAAAAGCTATTCAGATAGCCATAGAGAAGGACCTCCTCGCTCTCTTTACCCACAGCATCCAAATACATTTCTAAAATAATCCGATTCTCTGTCAGCGTCCCGGTTTTGTCAGTACATAATATATTCATCGCACCAAAGTTTTGGATCGCGTTGAGCCTTTTGACGATCACTTGGCTCTTGGCCATCTGCACAGCCCCTTTGGCAAGGTTGGCCGTCACGATCATCGGCAACATCTCTGGAGTCAAACCGACGCCGACAGATAAGGCAAAGAGGAGCGCCTCAAACCAATCTCCCTTCGTCAATCCGTTGATGACAAAAATGCAGGGTACCATGAAGACGACAAAACGGATCAAGAGCCAGGTCACCCGATTGATGCCGATATCGAAACTGGTTAAAGTACGTTTACCGATAATGGTGGAGGACATCTCACCAAAATAGGTGTGCCTCCCTGTAGCTACGACGATAGCTTGAGCGGTGCCATTCACGATATCTGTCCCCATAAAGCAGAGATTGGGCATGTTGAGCGGATTGGACTCATTTTCAGGGATGGGGATCGACTCGTCCTTGGTGACTGGAAACGATTCACCTGTTAAGGCGGACTGATTGATCGCGAGCTCCTTGGCATTGATAAGCCGGATGTCTGCGGGAATCCGATCTCCGGCCGAAAGGTTGACAATATCGCCTGGAACCAGATTTTTGATTGGAATATCGTAGCTGTTTGGTTCTGACTCCTCATCTTTTCGTCGGAGAACAGTCGTCTGGATACTGACTAGCTCCTTGAGCTTTTCGGCTGCCTGGTTAGAGCGGTATTCTTGGAGGAAACGCATGATGACGCTAACCACCACCATGAAGGCGATGATGATCGCTGAGTCGTATTGCTTGAGAAAAAGAGAGATAATTCCTAAGACAAGCACTAAAACAACGAAGGGATTGCGGAAATTGCTGAAAAGCAACGAGAGCGCGCTCTGGGGCTTTTCATGGGCCACTTCATTGGTCCCATACTCTTCCTGCCTCTTTTCCCCCTCTGCTTCTGTTAAACCCTTCTTGGAGCTTTCCCATTTTTTAAAGAGTTCAGCCAGAGGCATTTTGGCCTCTTCAAGCAGCGTCTTTGACATCTGCCATTTTTCTTTGGAATCGCTGGAGGGGCGTGAAAAGAGCTTCATAGCGATGAAGAAGCAATTTCTACACCATCAATCTAATGATTGACTGCAGATCTTAGCCCGCGATCTCTGAATCCCCAATGCATCAGGAAATAAGAGATGAGCACAGCGATCAGGCCTATCAGAGCAGGAAGGTAAGAGCCGAGAGCGACAAGGTGGCCGCCGAAGAGAGGTGTGACAATGAAGACCATCGATTCGAGAGACTGAAGCATCCCTAGAACCTCCTCCTGGTTCTCTTTCGGTACGATTGCAGAAATCGCAGTCACAGCCTGCGAAAAGAGAAGGGCCAAAAAGTACTGCTGCAGAGGAATCAGCAGCCAAATGATGATCACATTGACCTTCCAGATGAATGGAACTAGAGAAAAGCCAATGGCTAAGAGAGAGAAGGAGACTACATTAGTAGCCGAAAACTTATTGAGAATGGGACGGATGAGAAGCCCTGAGCTGATGGCAAAACAAACAGCTGCATAGATATAGAAATAACCGATCTCCCTCTCGCCTAAGCTGTAGCCTCCCACCAAGGTGACGGAGATGAATTCAAAATAGAAGGACCAGCCCACTGAAAAGATAAAGAGACTTAAGAAGCAGACCCGGATCAAGGGGTTCTTCAGGATTGTTTTTAAACTTTTCTTCAGGGAAATCCCAGCTAACAAGTGCTTAGCAGGCCCAAAACCCTTTACTGTGAGATTCTTCCTAAAAATAAAGATAAAGATGACAAAGCTGAGGACACTGATGAGCCCTGCTACTATGAAGGGGATTGTCATCTCACCCATGTTGGTGCCAAACCCGCCCCAGAGTGGCCAAATCGCAAAACTCAGCGAGTTCAACAGGCTGGCAAAGTTCAGATTGATCGGCCTGTCGGAAGGGTGTCTCAAATCGGCGAGGGCGCTATTGATAATCCCTGAGTTCGAGCTTCCCACGCCCACGATGATCTGGCCCAGGAGGATCATCCAGAGGTTTCTCTGCAATAGGCCACAGGTCGATAGGGAATAGCCTGAAGCGGTAATGCCAAAGGTGACCCTCAGGAAGGGCGACCTTTCTACTTTTTCAGGAGCCATCCCTACAAAAATGGCACAGAGAAACTGCATGAGAGGGCACGCAGCCAGCAGTGCTGCCATCCAGAGCCATCTGAACATAGAGGAGCTATGGGCATCTAAGAAATAAAAATCGCCCTGGAAACCGATGGACGAGTAGATAGGGTAGATAAAGCCAATGCTGAGCCAATCCACGAAGGCCAGAAGTAGGAGAAAAAGTAATGAGAGCTTTGCTATCCCCATTCACCAACTCTGAAAGTGAAAAAGTATAGATAATATGAAGGATTATGCAAGGCCTTTTTCCATTTTTCTGAAAATAGACCTTTTGCACCCCTCCCACAGAGGAGAAAGCGGCACTTTTATCAAAAATATAGCAAAAAAGCAGGCCGGGAGAATTGGGTAGACCTGGACCCCGCTTAGAATAACCAGTTACGGTCATTTTATCTAAATCGACGGTTTCTATTATTGCAGCATAACTAGCTAGATCATTATCTGCCCAGTCCTGCTGGGCAATCAGCCAGGGTGTTTTGCCTCCTTTATAGCTATTAGGCCTTTCTAAATTGAAAAAGAGTCGGTAGCTCTCAGCTTTTCGGATAAAATCTTCCCTAGATTCAAATTTAGCAATATCAAAAAACTCTGTCTCAATAAGGTTGTGGAGACTTTCCACATCGCCATTTGCATTGCACAGCTTCGGAGGAATGAAGAGATGCTCTCCGCCATGGGCCTGCACAGCTTGGCAAAAGGGAGATTTCTCAAAATGTCTTGTTGTTCCTCCAAATTCCACACCATTATCTGTTTGCACAATGATCTTTTTATCGGGCATTTGTGAGCGTAAGCGTCTTAACACATAATCGATCATCGTTCTCGCATTAAGTTCTGAAAGCTCATCCGAAAAGCCTAGAAAGAGCATACCTGATTTGGTATCTCTCACAGTGTATTGAAAACGTGGAAGCTTTAAAGGGTTAAGTTGTCCCCAGTAGTTAGGAATATCCCTTAAATACTTTAAATCCATTTGCATATGACCAAAAGCCTGATACTTTGCTTTAGCCTCTCTCAAATCGTTCTTCTTTTGATATTTTTTGCGTCTCTTGACAGTGAGACCGTTTTGTTTAAGCACCCTGTAGATAGCATCTAATGAGCACTCTATATTGAAAAAATACTTCAATCTTCTGGGGCCATAACAAGGCACTTCGTGGCGGGCTTGGATAATTTTCTTCTCTAGCTCTGGGGAAATCTTGTGGGGAATATGGTTAGGGCCTTTTCTTTTGTCATAAAGACCTTTATTCCCTTCCGCTTCAAAGTTTCTCAACCAACGTCGGATGGTATTTCTACCTAAGCCCCACCTTCTCATCGCAGGCTTAATTCCTTCTGCTTGAGCACTTTTAACAACCTGCTTCTTAAATTGAAAAAGATATTCTTGCGGTGTTCCTTTCATCATCATACTATATGTGCTGAGCCCCATATGACCTCTCTTAAGTTTACAAGATAAGACAGCTTATGCGGGCTCAATTTTTCAATAAAGTCTTATAATCCCGTTATTCTCTTAATCCCGAAAATTTTTTCCTTTAGCCTTTCAAAAGAGACGGTTCCCATGCAACTTAAGTGTTCTAATTTTGAGGGGTCCAGCTTTTCCCAGGTGTTACCAAGCAAAAAAGCAGGCCTTAATTATTTTTTAATAAAAAGCACTTATAATAGATGTATGAATCCAATTAGTTTAGCACAAGCTTATACAGAAGGACGCCTTACTCCAGAGGGAGAAAAAACCCGAAACCGCTTGATTGTGGCCTCAGTCATCAGCGCACTTTTTGCAGCTGCATCGATAGCCCTGCTCACTTATTTCGCAGTTTGTAAATCTTCTTTTGCCGGTTTTGGAGCTCTCGGAGGGACGTTCAGTCTAGGTCTACTTGGAGTCTGTATCTACACAATTCATGGTCCCCTAAGACCGCATGAGGCATCCGAGATGGTTAACTCTTCTCCACCCAACGAACAGTTATTATTGAATGCCGCCTGAGCGAGGGCATCTTCTAGAAATTACGTCCAATGATAAATAAGAGAGCGAGATTGGTTTTGGGTTGATGACCATTGAGCTGTTGTACGAGAGGGATTCCGATACCTCCTTGTAAAATCCATTTCTTTGTGGAGTACCAAAGTGAAGGGGTCATCAAAAGCACATTGCCGCCCGAATTTCGATCGATGAGACCGTTAATCCGATTTTTCTTAGTATATGTGCCATCAATTTCCACCATCCATGCAAAAATCATCCGATCTTTGCGCGCACAGATCACTTTTTCGAAGCCCCATTGGTAGAGAAATTGGTCTCCAAATTTTGATCGATGATTTTCCGTAGAAAAGAGCTCTCCTGTAGAAAAGAAAGCATACCACCATCGATCGGTATGGCTGAAGGTTCCGCCAAGGAAAAATGAGGGAGCTCCAAAACCGGTGGGAGGCTCCTTATCAGGATCGCCTGAGGGATAGAGAATAGTAGCGACAACGGTGGCTTGATTGGAGTAACACTTTGTCGTGTAGGTATAGTAAGCATATTCGAATTGCAGAACGATGTCCCCTAGTCCCGCAGAAGTCTGGTCATCTATGTGATTCTCAAGAATAAACGGAAGCTGGAGATAGATATCGACCTGGTCTGTAACCCCATATAAAATGGAGGGAAGCAACGTCGAAGTGAGTAGGCGATTCCCCCAAAATAGATTACCTACGAGATAATATTGGAGTACATCTGTGCCTGCGACCAACTGTCCAAAACCGATAAGAGGAGCGATTTGTTGTGAGGTGGGAAGAGAAAAATTTCCAATAGTAAGGGGCGTTGGCCCATGTTTGGACTCGGTTGTTGTCTCTTCTGCAGGCTTCTCCTCCTCTTTTTTAGTTTCCTCCTTTTCATCTTTTTTCTCTGTTTGGGTAGAGCTCTCCTTTTCAGTTTTTTCCTCAGCTTTGGCTGGCTCTGTCGATTTGGTCTCCTCTTCGCTATCTTTTCCACTCAGCGAAAATGGCAGGAAGAGAAATAGGCCGATGAGAACTAATAGTGATTTGACTCTAAGCATAGTATTCACATAGTTTTACTTGATCCAAAGGATATTAATAAAGGATTTTTGGGTGGAGTTTTGTTGCGAGGAGCAGCAGACCAACGTAGAGAACGATGCCAAAAGCAAAATCTGTCACAAGACCAAAATGAGAGCTCTCTCCTATGATCATCAATGTGCGTAGTGCATCGACCTGGTAGGTGAGGGGGTTGATGATGGAAAGCACTTTGATCCACTGAGGCATCTTCTGGATAGGATAAAGGGCATTGCTCGCGAAAAAAAGAGGCATAATGACCATCTGTCCTATTCCCATAAAGCGCTCCCTTTTTTTAACGATCGAGGCAATAATCAGCGAAAGGGTTGAAAAAATAGCACCGAAAAGCAGTGAGATGAGGATGACACCGATTATAGAGCCGACAGCGAGCTTGAGGTCAACCCGAAGGATGAGAGAGAGAATGTAGACGATGAGGACTTGGCTCAAGCCTCTTATTCCTGCCGCTGTCGATCGCCCGATAATGATCAATATCCGAGGTGTGGGTGTGACCAAGGTTTTGTGTAAACTGCCAGCATCCCGTTCCCAAATGAGTGCAATCCCATAAAAAATAGCGACGAGCAGAATGCTTTGGGCCAAAATTCCTGGCACCATGAAGTCAAGATAAGAAGGCTCTCCCAGACCCGGTGTCAACATTTTTGCCATTGCTTGGCCAAAGATCAGAATCCAGATAAGGGGCTGGAACATGCGTATGAAGAGCTGACTCGGATCATGTTTCAATTTGCACATGTCAGCTCCGACGATGGCAAAAATCTGGTTGATCCCTCTAATCAAGCTGTGAATATGTCCTGCGAGTCTCTTTTGCAAGCTGAAATGTCCCTCCCTCCACTGTTGCCCCTGTCAGTTTGATGAAAACATCATCGAGAGTTCCTCCAGGCCCAACCATCGCTTTGAGTCGCTCAGGTGTGTCGATGGCCACAAGATGTCCTAAATGCATAAAGCCGATGTGATCGCATAATCTGTCAGCTTCATCCATATCATGCGTGGTCAGCAGAAAAGTGGTGCCAAAATGAGAACGCCACTCCTGAATGCTCTGCCAAAGCGATTTCCGAGCCGAAGGATCTAAACCCACTGTCGGTTCATCAAGAAAAAGGAGGGCGGGTTCGTGGAGAACCGCTTGAGCAATTTCGAGACGACGAATCATCCCTCCGGAATACTCACTGACAAGCTTGTCAGCCGCCTCCGATAGACCCATAAACAGAAGAACACTCTCGATACGCTCTTTCAACGCCTTTCGTGACAGTCCATATAACTTCCCAGAGAGCACAAGATTCTCATATCCTGTCAGGTCGCCATCTGCCGAAAGCGTTTGCGGTACATAACCAATCTGCTCACGTACCTTCGACGGCTCCTTCACGATATCATACCCTCTGATCTTTGCCGTCCCTGATGTGGGCGGCAGTAGGGTCGTCAACATTTTAATCGTTGTACTTTTTCCTGCCCCATTTGGTCCCAACAAACCAAAAATTTGCCCCTGCTTCACTTCAAAGGAAATCTGATCGACAGCCATAACTGATCGATATCGACGGCTCAATTTTTGCACTTCAATCACATTTTCCATAGTTTTACAGAGTTACCATTTTCCCCCTTTTTCGCCTAATCAATCGTCATCAGCGGGAGAATTGGGTAGACCTGGACCCCGCTTAGAATAACCAGTTACGGTCATTTTATCTAAATCGACGGTTTCTATTATTGCAGCATAACTAGCTAGATCATTATCTGCCCAGTCCTGCTGGGCAATCAGCCAGGGTGTTTTGCCTCCTTTATAGCTATTAGGCCTTTCTAAATTGAAAAAGAGTCGGTAGCTCTCAGCTTTTCGGATAAAATCTTCCCTAGATTCAAATTTAGCAATATCAAAAAACTCTGTCTCAATAAGGTTGTGGAGACTTTCCACATCGCCATTTGCATTGCACAGCTTCGGAGGAATGAAGAGATGCTCTCCGCCATGGGCCTGCACAGCTTGGCAAAAGGGAGATTTCTCAAAATGTCTTGTTGTTCCTCCAAATTCCACACCATTATCTGTTTGCACAATGATCTTTTTATCGGGCATTTGTGAGCGTAAGCGTCTTAACACATAATCGATCATCGTTCTCGCATTAAGTTCTGAAAGCTCATCCGAAAAGCCTAGAAAGAGCATACCTGATTTGGTATCTCTCACAGTGTATTGAAAACGTGGAAGCTTTAAAGGTTTAAGTTGTCCCCAGTAGTTAGGAATATCCCTTAAATACTTTAAATCCATTTGCATATGACCAAAAGCCTGATACTTTGCTTTAGCCTCTCTCAAATCGTTCTTCTTTTGATATTTTTTGCGTCTCTTGACAGTGAGACCGTTTTGTTTAAGCACCCTGTAGATAGCATCTAATGAGCACTCTATATTGAAAAAATACTTCAATCTTCTGGGGCCATAACAAGGCACTTCGTGGCGGGCTTGGATAATTTTCTTCTCTAGCTCTGGGGAAATCTTGTGGGGAATATGGTTAGGGCCTTTTCTTTTGTCATAAAGACCTTTATTCCCTTCCGCTTCAAAGTTTCTCAACCAACGTCGGATGGTATTTCTACCTAAGCCCCACCTTCTCATCGCAGGCTTAATTCCTTCTGCTTGAGCACTTTTAACAACCTGCTTCTTAAATTGAAAAAGATATTCTTGCGGTGTTCCTTTCATCATCATACTATATGTGCTGAGCCCCATATGACCTCTCTTAAGTTTACAAGATAAGACAGCTTATGCGGGCTCAATTTTTCAATAAAGTCTTATAATCCCGTTATTCTCTTAATCCCGAAAATTTTTTCCTTTAGCCTTTCAAAAGAGACGGTTCCCATGCAACTTAAGTGTTCTAATTTTGAGGGGTCCAGCTTTTCCCAGGTGTTACCATCAATCGTCATCAGATTAATTGTATCTTAATTATTTTTTGCTAAAATAATTTACATGAGTATTCGACGCCCGGAATTTGTTGAAATAGATCATAATCCGCGCCCCTTGAAGCGCGCTAGGGAAGAGGGTTCTCTTCCTCCTGAAATTCTTACTCTCATTTTTTCTTGGCTAGAAGCTGCCAAAGATTTTTATAGCTGTTTACAGGTTTGTCGTAGTTGGAGAGACAATCTCGATAAGACACCCTCATTTCGTTTTTTCAAATTTTCCCCTGCCCTGGCAATCTTCTATCCCGAGCTTTCTATTCAAAGGAGGGAAGCAGCCTCTAAAAAAGAGCCCCTCGCCCAGCTTCTAGACCGAGGGGATAGGATAAGGAAGCTCATGCAGCTGAAACCCGTTTTGAGGTTACAGCAATTTGGACAAGTTTTCTTAGAACGTATGACAGGTAAACAGGATCTATCAGAAGGAAGGGTTCTCTGTTCTGTAAGAAATGGATCGACACAACACAAACTCAAATGGCTCGACTTGAAATCCTTGCAGCTTGAGGATTTTCCGTTGCAAGATTTTTTGTCTGGCGCAAACCAAAGGATTCAAAAAGCTATTGTCACTGCAATCACATCGGGCACTCTTGTACAAGCAAGTTGCCTGGAAGATCGCTATTTGGTCTTCAGGAAATCCACAAATGAATTTTTTGTTCTTGATCGTATCGCTCGTAGAGTAGCGATGCTCCACAATTCCCACTATCAAACTTCTCCTTATCTGATCTGGAATGATTCCCTCATCTATCGTCTTAAAAAAGCGCCTTCAAGAGAAGCTCATCAAAATCATCTGGTCCGAGATTTGACCTTACAACTTTCACCTCATCTATTTTGACGCGATCAGAAGAAGTCACTACTGATTGCATTTTGAATTGCTCTGGACAAAGTGAATTTCTTCTTGTTGAAAACCAAGAGGGAATTACTCTTTTTGATCGAGAGTTTAAAAGAAGCTTAACTCTCGAGACGGACGCACAATTCGCTGTCTCGCATGATGGATTATTTATCAAAACTGAGGAGGGTCTTTCTCAATATTCATATGGGGATGGGAAATGGAGTGAAAAGAAACTCCCATCTACAAGTTGCGCTTTAAGTGGCGAGCTTCTCTATCCTACTATTTCATTTGCACAAGAAACGCAAGGTGAAGATGATTCTTGTTGGGAGGGCGAAGATGATCCCTATCTTTACCTTCTTAACAATATAAAATCTGCACAGTCTCTACTGGTACTTCACGCAAGTGAACCTATCACTTGCTATTGTTTTACCTTGATTGGCGATTATTTCCTTCAGCTTGTGAAGCACGACGGCAAATATAAGTTTTTGGGATCTAAGATAGGAGAAGGGACAAAAGAAATCGCTATCCCTATTAACGCTCCTTCCGACGAACTCTATTTCGCACTTCATGACGACTGCCTTTTGCTCCAAGAAGGCGACAGATTTAGCCTCTTCCAATTCACTGAAAGCTCATAATTGCTCAAACTACTGACTAAATCCCTCATAAGTGCAAAAAGTATCGGTAACATCGGTAGTTCTATGGTGGATTTTTATATTTGTGATGACTTCTATTGCACCGCAATCCATGCACCTTTGCTGCGCCCTTTTAACAATTTCAAGTAATTGGTCGAGATCACCATACATGGTTGTTTCCATGGCGCTCACTTGATAAGGAACTCCCGCTTCTTTCACTACTTCTATGGCGCGATCGACAATCTCAAAATTATTTCCCTCGCGCACCCTTGGAATGACTTGAAAAGCGACATATGTTTCTATTTTCCGCATTTTTTCTCCTTCGAGAAAGCGATGGCCTTTGTTTGAAAATAATGTCAAGGCACAAGCAAGATCTTCCCGATCCCACCCTTCTGTGCCATTGCATGAGCCTTGGCCGCCTCACTGAGCGGCAGTTTCAGGCCAATCGGGATTACCAGCTTGCCATTTCGCACCGCTTCGGCCATCGACTCGAGCGTTTTCCTGTCGAATTTCGAGAATACTTGCACCACCTTTACAGATGGGTAATCTGTGGCATTCTGGGGCGCCCCGACAACCGATGCATAGATTCCTCCCGGCTTGACCTTGGCGATCAGCTTTTCTGCTGTTTTTCCTCCGACCGCATCCGCCACTGCATCGAGTGGCGAGAGATTTGCAATCGCTCTCTCGTCGTCTGTTGCGATGAGTTGATCCGCGCCGACCGTTTTCGCGACGTCGAACTGCCTCTTCAGAACCCCTGCGATCACAGTCGCCCCGCGTGCCTTCGCAGTGAATACCGCCGAACGTCCGACATTTCCAGCAGCACCGACGATGAGGACCCTCTTGCCAGCTTGGATACCCGTAGCTGAGAGGAGCTGGTTGCCAGTCGTCGTCACCAATGGCAGCGCCGCTGCCTCGATCAAATCGAGCCCCTTGGGAACTTTCGCCAGAATAGCGACTTTCACGACACAAAATTCGGCATAAGTATCATCTGCCATAGCGAACACTTGGTCGCCTACAGAAAAGCCTTCTACTCCTGTCCCAATCTTGACCACGGTGCCCGCGAGATCAACTCCGATAAGCCCTGGGAACTTAATGGGGTACCACTCTTTCGTTAATCCAGCACGACGCTTATAGTCAATCGGATTCACGCTCGCTGCAGCGACCTTGATCAGCACTTCACCCTGACCTGGAACAGGATCTGGGTATTCTTCCCACTTGAGTACTTCAGGACCGCCATATTGATGAACAACAATCGCTTTCATCTGTATCAACCGTATTTCATTGTGGTGCTCTGTCCAATCTCGATGATATAACCGTCAGGATCTCGGATGTAGCAGCGTATCTCGCCATACTTGGGTATCGGTTCTGTGATGAACTCGGCTCCTCGACTTTTCCATAATTTATGGCACGCCTGAATATCTGCAACGCGGATATTCAAAAAGCTGTTGATGTGATTCGGGTCGGGGACGCTGAGGATTACCGACGGCTTGTCCACGGTAGGCCCGCCTCCGACGTTTAGAAGGATCCATGTATTGGCGATCTGAATGTATCCGGGTGCTCCACTGCTGTCTCCTCTGCTCAGAATGCGAGCGTCGAATACCTTTTCGTAGTATCGAACCGATCGGTCAATATCGGAGACGGTGAGAAAATAGGCAACAGAAATACCCTCCTTTGGGGGCATCTCATAGCTCTTCTGTTCGATTTGGACGCTGTCGTCCGATGCATTCAAGAGCTTCAAAAGCGCTTGAGCCGCGGATGTCGATGACGCAGGGTTCTGGCCAGTGATGAGACGGCCGTCAGTGACGACGAAAGACTGCCAGTTCACTCTTCTTCTCGAATATGGCGCCAAGGCGCATCATTTCATCCTCGACCAGGAACGGTACAACGTGGGTGAGCTTCATCTCTTCTTCCTCGCCGTTCGTAAAGCCGGTTACATGTTTCCCCTTCACGAGAGGCTCGCCCTTGTATGTGACATGACGAAGGACACCAGGTGCGTGGCAGACCAACGCCACCGGCTTTCCGGAGTTATAGAATGATTCGATCAGAGCTTTCGAAACCGGGCTCTCGGCCAGGTCCCACATAGGACCGTGTCCGCCAGGATAGAAGACTGCGTCATAATCTTCTGCTTTCATATCCGCCAGCCGACGAGTGTTAGCGAGCGCCTTCTGCAGCACTCTCATCTTTTTTGAATCGCGTCATAGAGGACGTTTGGTTTTCCGGAAGATCGCTTTTCGGATCGAGCGGCGGCTGCCCGCCTTTCGGTGAAGCAAGCGTCAGATCGACCCCGGCCTCTTTGAAAACAAAATAAGGGGCCGCAAATTCTTCCAACCAGAATCCTGTTTTTCGGCCGGTGCTGCCGAGTTGATCATGCGAGGTTAAGACCATCAAGATTTTCATATTTTTCTCCGGTTGAGCTAATTTATGTTTGTTGCCGCAGGGAGAGCAGTTTCTCCAATGAATCAACTTGCCCTTTTTCAGACACAATTGATAGGTTCAAATAATTTTATTGATAGTGTAAGACCCTAATCCAGTCAAGTGCCTCTTCATGGGGTAGACCTGCGAGCCGAGGAATATTCTAAAGTTAACAAGCAATAAGTTGTTGGCGATCAATTTCAATTGGAGCTTCTTTTTCTTTTTTATGCATCGCTAGGATTTCAGCACTTACCTCTGTGATAAATTTTCTAAAATCTTCATCTTGAATAAGCTTTAAGACCTCAATCCGTACGCACATGTCAGCTGTCGGATTGATATGAGCCTCCTCTTTTTCCCAAGACAAAATTGTTGGATGTGTGACACCCAACTTTTTGGCAAAATCTGTTGTAGAGAGTTTTAAAAATTTTCGGATGAAGCGCAGTTGACATCCTGTTAAAGGAGTTGCCTTAAAAATAAGTTGTTTTAAAACAGTAATCTGCAATTTGTACATATCTATGTCTAAAATCTCTTCCCCCATAACCATCTTGATAGGTACATCGACGAGAGTAATGGGAAAGCCAAAATCCTCATAAATTATAGTTTTTTTATTATTCGTCATATGTCTCTCCCAATCGTTAAATTTACAACAGTTATAATAACAATATTATCTTCACTAATTACTATTATAACCCTTATCTCAATGTCCTCTAGAGTTTTTCCTCGTATCGCATACTTCCAATTTTGAAAGGCCTCATCATAAGAATCTTTTGCCTCTTCTCTTCGCCCATTTTCCAAAACAAAAAGCACGTCTTGAAATGTCACTTTTCTTTTATCGATCCGCTCAAGTGCATGCAGGGACTGTTTGTACTGTCGATTGATTAAGCAATTCTTTATCTTTTTAGCAATTTCAACATCCTTATATGGTCTCATCTGGATTTACCTTATTGTAGCAAATCTACATATTAAAATCAAGATATTACAAGTTTCCGAGGAAAAACTGCAATGAAAATGTAAGATTTTTTCAAAAAAGCTGAGATCCCCTATAAGACCTAGAGAGAACCCTCCGCTCTTGGATGATGAGAGCCAGAAGCTTGAAGAGCTTTTGCCCCATGACAAATTGGGTATGCAAAGGGGCGTGCCCCTTTGCCGCGGTGAGAGGGGGTTTAGGGGGAGAGAGGTAGCGTTAGCCTCTCTCCCCCTAAAATATCGCGTAAGTCGAGGCAACGCCGAGGCGGAAGCGATGTGATCTTTTACTGAAAGCCACCAATGAATAGTGAACATCTTTTGGATGATAACACCCAGAAACTGTCAGCGATGTCTTGCATCAAGTGTCAGCGATGTCCCGAGTCTATCAAGGTGGCGTTAACCTCTCTCCCCCTAGAATCGCTTGAAGAGAGCTAGCTGAGAAGAGAAAATCTTGCCTATCTTGCAGGCGAAGCCGATCCTCACTATCTTGTTTTGTTGCTTGTGGCTGGTAGAAGTGTGACGGTAGCCGGACTTGAACCAGCGACCCGCGGATTATGATTCCGCTGCTCTAACCAACTGAGCTATACCGCCAAGGGGAAAGAAGCCACAGCGGACGCTGTGGAAAAATAGCGGGAGAAGGACTCGAACCTCCGGCCTTTGGGTTATGAGCCCAACGAGCTAACCACTGCTCCATCCCGCGATAAGGGGGTGATGGTATCATGGTCGGTTCTTTTGAAGCAAGGGTGTAAAAACTTATGTGGATGGCTGTAGTAGGGGGAGAAGGCATTGGAAAGTTTTGTCGAGGGCGCCGCGGGAGGCAGCAGTGAGGGCGAGGCCGGAAGCGCCGAGTTGGTGGAGCTGGGTGGGGTTGGAGAGGAGGTTGTTGAGAGTGGGGATGCTCTGGGTGGGGGTGATTTGGAGGCCGGAGTGGTAGGTGCGGACGAGTTCGAGGAGGTCGGGCTGGGAGTGCATGTGGGGGCCGAAGAGGACCGGCTTGCCGAAGAAACCGGGTTCGAGAATGTTATGTCCGCCCACTTTTTCGGTAAAGCTACCCCCGACAAAGGCGAGGGTGGAGATCTGGTAGCAATTGCGGAGTTGGCCCATCGTATCGACGAGAAGGAGGTTGTTGTTTTGGAAGGTGCCGCCTTGGCTCCAGCGTGCATAGGGAATGGCTTTCGAGTCGAGGAGGGAGGCGACGATGGGGAATCGTTCGGGATGGCGGGGCACAAGGAGCACTTTGAGGGTGGGGTGGGTGAGCCAAATTTGGGAAAGTGCATCGAGCCAGATTTTCTCTTCGGGATCGTGTGTTGAGCCGAGAGTGAGTAGAGGCTGGTCTGAAAGGGAGAGTTTTTGTTTGAGGGCGGTCGTATCGATCATTTCGATAGGGGTGTCGAGTTTGATATTTCCGGTTATGGAGAGTTTGGAGGGGTCGATGCCGAGATCGAGAAACCGTTTTTGGTAGATCTCGCCTTGCAGATAGAAGTGGTCGATGGGGGCAAAAAGTCGTTTTGAGAGGAAGGGGAAGGGCTTTATCCGAGTGTAACTTCTTTCGGAAATTTTGCCATTGACGACGACGAGCTGCGCACCCTGTCTCTTAGCCGCAGATTGAAAGTGGTACCAGAAGTCGGTTTCGGTGAGGATGACGAGATCAGGTTTGGTTTGGGCGATGATGGGTCTCACAATATAGCTGAGATCGAAAGGCAAAAAGAGATGGTAGTCTGCTTCTGGGGCACTTTTTTTACCCTCCGCATGGCCTGTTTCCGTCGCTGTCGAGAGGAGAATCAGCGGAGGATTAGGCAGGTCTTTGATCTTTTTGACGAGGGGGGCGATCGCTTTGGTCTCGCCGAGAGAGACTGCGTGAATCCAGATGAGCTGCCTCCCCTCTTTGTAGATCTTAGGAAAGTCTTTCCCGAGCTTCTTCAGAACGTTGTTTCGATATTTACCCCACCCTTTGATGAGTTTAGGAAGGCTTGCCACAATGTAGAGATGGAGCGCGAGGTCGTATAAAAAATCGAACATCACTCAACAACTAGATTTAATATTTTTCCGGGGACAAAGATGATTTTCTTGATCTCTCCCTCGAGGTACTTGGCGACGTTAGGATCGGCCTTGGCTCTCTGCAGCACACTTTCTTGATCAGCTTGTTTGGGCAAGGTATAGCGTCCACGCACTTTGCCATTGATCTGCACCACATAGAGAACATCCTCTTCGATGAGATATTTGGGGTCGTAGCTGGGCCATGGGGCTAGAGCGACGGAGGGTTTCTCCCCGAGATGGGCCCACAGTTCTTCAGCGATGTGGGGTGCAAGGGGTGCGACCATTTGGACAGCCATCTTGACCGCTTTTTTTGGATAAGTAGCTAGTTTGGTGAAGTCGTTGAGAAATTCCATCATCTTGGCGATCGCAGTGTTGAAGAGGAGCTTCTCGATATCTTCACTGACTCCCTGCACGAGGCGGTGGGCGAGCTTCATCCCTTCGGTATTCTCTACCTCTTGCACCTTCTCGGAGTGGGCCATTTCATAAAAGCGGTTGAGGAAACGTCTACAGCCACTCACCCCTTCGGTATTCCAGACCTTCTCTTTTTCGATCGGCCCCATAAACATCGAATAGAGCCTGAGGGCATCAGCACCATATTCTTCAATCACCTCGTCTGGCGAAACACCATTCAGCTTCGACTTCGACATCTTATCGATCTGGCTGCGGAGCTCTTCCCCCGTTTCCCAATGGAGATATTTGCCATCCTGTTCGACCACCTCTTCAGGTGTCACATAGGCTCCTCCTGCTTTTTGATAGGAGCGTGAGATGACGAGACCCTGGTTGACAAGCCGCTGGAAGGGCTCCTCAGTTGAAAGATAGCCACAATCGTAGAGAACCTTATGCCAGAAGCGGGCGTAGAGAAGGTGGAGCACCGCATGCTCAGCACCCCCGACATAGAGATCGACAGGCATCCAGTACTTTTCTTTTGCAAGGTCCCACGCCTGACTCTCATTATGGGGATCGCAGAAGCGGAGGTAATACCAGCAGGAGCCCGCCCACTGAGGCATCGTGTTGGTTTCGCGAGTAGCTTTACTTCCGGTTTGGGGATCTTCGATTTCAACCCAATCGCGCACCTTAGCTAGAGGACTTTCACCGCTAGGTGTCGGCTTATACTCCAAAACTTCAGGCGGCTCCAAGGGAAGCTCATCGATTTCTAAAGCCCTCTTCGAACCATCCTCGAAGTGGAGAATGGGGATCGGCTCTCCCCAATATCTCTGACGAGAAAAGAGCCAATCGCGCAGCTTATAATGGACCATCCGCTTGCCAATGCCCCAGCTCTCCGCCCACTGAATCACCTTTTCAATGGCATCTGCAATAGAAAGTCCGTTGAGATTGAGCTGATCCGAATGACTCGCCACACAGTGCCCTCTCTCATCAATAACAGGCACAATCGGCAGCTCAAATTGGGTGGCAAATTCGTGATCGCGCTCATCATGCGCAGGCACCGACATGATCGCGCCTATGCCATAACCCATCAGGACATAGTCGGCGATCCAGATAGGCAGCTCTTCGCCATTAGCCGGATTTTTTGCATAGCCGCCGGTGAAAACCCCTGTCTTCACTTTGGCCAGCTCAGCCCTTTCGAGATCATTCTTGGCAGCAGCCTCTCTCCGATAGCTTTCGACAGCATGGTGGTGCGCCGGCGTCGTCACATGGTGCACTAGCGGATGCTCAGGGGCTAAAACGAGATAGGTGGCCCCAAAAATGGTGTGGGGGCAGGTGGTAAAGACCTCGATCGTTTTGCTATTGCCAATCACAGGGAAAGAGAGCTGTGCACCCACGCTTTTCCCGATCCAATTTCTCTGCAGCCTCTTAAGCCCTTCAGGCCAATCCAGGAGGTCCAGATCCTCTAACAGGCGGTCAGCATAGGCGGTGATTTTCAAAATCCACTGGCGCAAAGGACGCCGCTCTATCGGATGTCCCCCCTCTTTTGACCTCCCTGCCTCGATCTCCTCATTCGCCAAGACCGTTCCCAGAGCCGGACACCAGTTGACCAACATCTCCGCTTGATAGGCAAGCCCTCTTTCATAAAGTTTGGTGAAGATCCACTGTGTCCATTTGTAATACTTGGGGTCGCTCGTCATGATTTCACGATCCCAATCATAGGCATAGCCCATCGTCTGCAGCTGCGCTTTAAAGTTCTTCACATTGGCATGGGTCGTGATGGCGGGATGGGTCCCCGTGCGGATCGCATACTGTTCTGCAGGCAGACCAAAACTATCCCACCCCATCGGATGGAGCACCGAAAAGCCGCAAGCCAGTTTATAGCGAGCGACAATATCGGTCGCCGTGTAGCCAACTAGATGGCCGACATGTAATCCAGAGCCCGATGGATAGGGAAACATGTCCAATACATAGTGTTTTGGCTTACTGGACACCTCCTCAGCCTTGAAAGTTTTCTGCTCCTTCCAAAACTTCTGCCACTTCTTTTCGATCAGATGGGGGTCGTAGTGCATGAACCTATCTCACTATTCAAAAAAATTGATTTTTGAAGGATTTTTTCACAGATTTTAGAGTCGCTGCGCAGGACATACTTGAATAAGTAGGCCTGCGCAGCGACTCAAAAAGATGTGGAAAAAGACTCAAAAAGCAACTTTTTGAATAGTGAGATAGGTTCATAGTTTATTTCTTAACCCAGACCTGCGTTTGAAAAGGGGCTGCGATCGAGTTAAACTTTCTCCACTCTAGACCGGTCGTATCGAGAGTATCCTTACCAATCAACACCGTTTTTCCCGCCTGTGGAGCATACTTCAGACGGGCCGCCAACAGCTTCATATCATCACTCAGATCTGAGTCCATTTGGAGCTTCATCGCCGAAAGTAGGCTGTTGTAGTGGGTGTATCCAACAAAATTACCATCATCGATCGTTGCGATGGCTTTTTCTGCTGCCACTTCCATATTGGACAGAAGATAGAGGGCTAAATCTGCTTTATTATCCACTAATTCTTTCATTTTTTCAGGATGCTGTTTGTAAAAGTGAATGACCAGAACATCGGGAAATAGAGCAGCTTCTTTTCGAAGACAGTTTAGCCACGCACCGATAGCCTGATCTTGTTTGGAAGTGTCGGAGGCGATTAATGCCTGGATGTAAGTCTGGGGAAATTGCAATTGAACAGCGCTGTTCATCACCCCAAAAACAGGTCGTAGAAGATCGATGGAGTGCACTGCATTTTTTTCTCCGATGGCTAATAGGGCATCTGCAAAATGGAGAGGCAAACCAGCCATCAGATACTGCGTTACAAGAGGAAGGGTGCCTCCACTTTCCGCAAAGTGATTGATCCAAAGCTCTAGTCTCTTCGTAGCATCTGCTTTATTAGCCTCTGTAAAGAGTATTATAGTTCCTTCTAGGATTAACTTTTGCCCTTTCGCATCCATCAGATTGAAGAGCGTATTGAAGAAAGCTGTTTCCAGATGAAGCCTCTTCTTTGAGACATAGACATTCTGCATCACATGGAGAGGCCATTTGGCGATCTCCTGAAGGAGTGCTGTTTTTTCGTCTGAGTCGGGAGATTTTGCCAACTCAAGGGTCATAAGCTCTTCTAGACACTTTTTAAGAAGCTCTTCGACTGGCTTTTCTCCCAATTTTTTCAGAAAGGCGGTTTTGTTTGGAAGATCCATATCCACAAAGATAGGGATCACTGCGCTCACTGTGAATTCAGCCGGCTTCTCACGCACCATTTCCAGCAACTCTTCAGGGCGCTTTTTGTAGTGAGCTCGATCATTAGAACCAGGGATAAGCGCTTTCAGGGCTTGTCTGACAGGCGTCAAAGAGGAATTGGTGTCACTATCTACTAAGCGCGCAAAGGTACGACCTGCTGTCAAAATTTTCCGTTTGAAAGTCTCTGGATGTCGCGCTAAAACAAGCTGCTCCTCCCCTGTCGGTGCTTTCCCCACAATCTCAAAGAGCTTATTCATGATCACCTGGTTATCCCAATCAACCGGCATAACTTTCAAAAGAGCGAGGGCAAAGGGAGCCACCTTACCCTCAATATGACGGCCCATTGCTTTTGGGTGCCGCGTGAATAAGAGGCACTGGGCTTCATCCATGGCGATGCCGACCGTGGCAAAAAGAGCGTTAAACAGCCGCTCATCCCCCACATCTCCCTCGAGATGCCTGAGCATCTCCCACGCTATTTCAGGTTCAGTCAAAAGAGCGGGTCTACGAGCTAAAAGCTGAGCTTCTGAGGTTGATGTTGGCACCCCAATCTTTGCCATCAATTTCTTCAATAATTCGGGAAAATTAAGATCGAGAGGAAGAGCCTCTAGAACCGAGAGCGCATAACCACGATCTTTGGTTGAAAAATCGATCTTATTGAGCTCTTCAGGAAAAGCGACGCAGGCAGCTATCACTCTTTTGTCTCCCACATTCTGCGCAGCAACTCCCTCGACAAAGTGGAAGCACTCCTTGTCACCAAATAGGCTGAGGGCCGTTTTGATCTGAGTATCGGTCACTTCCGGTTTCACGATCTCAGACAAGATATCAGCCAGTTTCACAGGCAGTTTCTTCAATTCTGTCATCTCTTCTTGAATCAGCCTCTTTTCACGCATCGTCTGCACGCCATTGATCACGATGCCTGCCGCAAGAATGAGGGCACCCGCTGCCAGAACGCAGCCCGGGACAAAGAAAAGAAGATCAGCTGGACCACCACTTAGGACAATCAGTGCGGCAGCACCACCTGCAAGAAGCATTGTGAAGATGGAGAGGGCAATTCCATTGCAGAGGCAGTGGCTCCCCTCGCTTTCGAGATCGAGCTGAATTGCTTTAAACTTATCTTGAATCGGTTTGACAAACCCAGGAACCCCTTGGAGCGCATCGCCCCCTGCTAGCTGTTCCCACCGTACCTGAAAATCTCCAGATGCCATGCTGACCCCTATTTTTCCGAGTGAGTATAGGAGATCAACAAAAGAATGGAAATAGGAAAAAACCGGAAGAGGAACCCCCTTCCGGTTTAGAAATGAATAACCTGAGTTTTGTGTTATTTACCGATATCGTCTTGTCGTGAGGCAGCTATAGCTAAGAAACGGCTCCACTGAACGCCTTCAGGTACCAGATCCCACTCTTTAGTGCCTATTCGCGTATGGGTGCGACTATAATTAAAGATTCCAGTGCCTCTATAATCTTTTGCATAAAACATGCGTGCCATCAATTGGGCTCTTGAGTCTGTGATTTCGCCAGTAGCTTTTGCTGCTTCAGCCATCAAAAGATTGACTTGGCGATTATAATAGGGGAAGCCTCTTTCGTTCTTATCCATAACTGCGATCACCTGAAAGGCCTTCTCACCCATCATCTCTAAGCATCTGAGAGCAAATGCCGCTCTTTCATCATCTGAGCCAAGCTTGTCATTCTTGAGAACTTCCTCTTGAAACATTTCAGGATGCGTCTTAAAGATCTCTACAGTCTCTGCAAATTTCCTGGCTTTAGCTAATTTAGCCGCAGCTTCGATGAACCCATTTTTTCTCGGATCACCTTCGTTAAATCGTCCCTGCTGGAGTAAAGCCATGAGATAGGCTTCTTTATCAGCGCCAGCTAAAGAGTCGATATGCTGATTGAGGGCCGCTTCATCTGCTATAAGTAACTTCACCTCTTTATCATTTTGAGGAGATCCAATTTTGGCATAAATGGTTTTGATAAGTGCTTCTTGACGGTGATCGACATGGCCTAACATCTCTAGAGCAAACTGGCGATCTCTTTCCCCAATGAGTTTTTCGACCATCTCTTCATCTGAAGAGAAGATCGAAAAAGCAAGCTTCTGCTCATCTGTCAGGGCAGCTTTCCCTTCGCCAAAATAGTCATCGGCCATGCCTCTTAATAATTCTCGGCGTACCTCACCACTCATCGCCTGTTGCGTTTCCCGGACCTGCTCTTCTTTAATGCCAGCGCTCGCCAGCTGAGCCAATGTTTCTTTCAGCGTGATACGCTCTTCATCTGCCTGCTCCACCTTCTCCTTGGCAGCTTCTTGCTTTTGCAACTCGCGGAAAGTGAGGATAGCTAAGGCGAGCATCGTGATGACAAAAAAACCTCCCGAGCCCATACCAAATCCGAAATAAGTCGTATTAAAAGTACTATGAGCAGGAGCATATTTCCCGCTGAGGACGACGAGAGTGATGGCTCCACTGGCTGCTAATCCCGCAAGAGTGCCCAAGAAAATTTTAATGAACTTGTCTCTTATCTCAGAACCCATCACAGCTGAGTCTCTCTCTGTTTGTTGCTTCAGAACGGCAACGCCATAGAGACCCTTATACTCTTTGCCGACCAAATCCGTTTTTTTAATGGGAAAATATGACATAAATTATTATCCTTTAATTGGTTTTAAGTTTTTAAGATGATAATATTTTAAATTATCAATATTAAAATTGAATAAAGTTAATATTAATTTTTTCTAAAAGTTAGAGAAGAGCGCCAAAATGAGCAGCGCGCCACCCCCTGCCAGAAGCCCAATTCCCCCCGTTTGAGAGGGAATCGTCCCGATCCCACCAAAATAGAGATAGACCCCCGTAGCGATGAAAGCGAGGGCGATGATGGCTGTACAGATGGTGGTCGCTTTATCTTGCGAAAGCTCACACTTAAAAGGAGGGAACTTTGCCCCTTTGGATTCGATGATACAAAAATGAGTAGGGGTGATTGAGGACATGGTCGAGATTATAAAAGAGGTCTAAAAAAAGAGACAATGTTAATATTTCTTGCTATGAACAGTAGAAAAAGAGCCAAAAATGGCCCACGAAGTAAGAAAGGGGACATCGTAGCAGGGACAATCCGGGTTCACCCCAGGGGCTTCGGTTTTGTGATTCCAAGCGACAAGGTGCAGTTCCCCGAGGATATTTTCATCCCACGCCACTCCACTTTAGGTGCCGTCGATGGGGATAGTGTGGAGGCCTCCTCTGTCCCTTCCCAGATTTCTGATAAAGGACCTGAAGGAAAAGTTTTAAAAATTCTGCGGCGAGGGCGCTCCCATTTAGCGGGGATTATCAGTTATGTAGGTAAGAAGAAACAGCTCTTAGCCTATGCACCCTTGCTAGGTGAGGATAAGGCTATCGTGATTCGACCCACGCGAGAAAGAGAGCTCGCCATAGGTGACCGGATCATCATCCATGTGCTCGATTGGGGGGGCAAGCAGCGCGATGCAATCGGCGAGATGAGTGCCTATATTGGCCACATCAGCGACCCTTCTTGCGATGTGCCTGCAGCGATCGAAGAATTTGACCTCTCCTCCGATTTTCCCGAGGAGGTACTTGCTGAAGCCAAAGCTTACGGCGAAAAGGTGACTGAGAAAGATTGGAAAGGGCGGAAAGACTTAACCGATCTCACCTGCTTCACCATCGACCCCGACACTGCCAAAGATTATGATGATGCCCTCTCATTATCCCGCGACCCTTCTGGAAACTATCATCTGGGCATCCACATTGCCGATGTTTCCCACTATGTCAAACCGGGTAGCGCCCTCGACTGCGAAGCGATGGCAAGGTGCAATTCCGTCTATTTTCCAGGAACTGTGCTTCCAATGCTTCCACACGCACTTTCCAGCCATTTGTGCAGCTTAAAGCCCAATGTCGAGCGCCTGGCCATCTCCGTTTCAGCGATCCTTGATCAGGAGGGAGAGCTCCTCGAATATCGTATCGACCGCACTGTCATTAAAAGTCGCAAACGATTCACCTACGGTGAAGCCAGGGAGGTGCTCGATGGAAAGAAGAAGAGCCACTACCGCTCCCATCTCGAATTGATGGTGGAGCTCTGCCGCCTGCTGAAAATAAAGCGCTATGAGCGTGGAAGCATCGAATTTTCCCTCCCCGATCTCACCCTTGATTTAACTCCAGAAGGGCATGTGAAGGGGGTTGGGCTTGTCGAATATGATATCACCCATCAACTTGTCGAAGAGTTCATGCTCCTGGCTAATGAAATTGTGGCGACCCACTTAAGCGAAGCTGGAAAAGAGCTGACCTATCGCGTACACGAAGAGCCTAACCCTGAAAATTTGCGTGATTTCGCCCTCACAGCCCAGGCTCTCGGCTTTACCCTTCCGCCTGCACCGACCACAGAGGAGCTGCAACTTCTTTTTGATGCAGCCCGAGAATCCCCTTTTGGCCAGTTTTTAGCGACCTCCTTTATCAAAAGCATGAAGCTAGCCAGCTATTCAACACAAAATATCGGACACTATGGTCTGGGTTTAGAGCATTATACCCACTTTACCAGCCCTATCCGACGCTACATCGACCTCATTGTGCACCGAGCCCTTTTCCATGCCATCAAAGAGGATGAGGATTTGGAAGAGATCGCAGCACGCTGTTCCGATAAAGAGCGTCTTTCAGCCAAAGCGGAAAGCTCTGTCACACAGCTGAAGAAACTTCGTTATCTCAATGCCCTCTTGCAGGAGGGCCAAGAGCTCTTCGCTGCAGTCGTTGTGGCTGTCAAACCCTTTGGGGTGATTTTTGAATTGACCTCTCTTCTCTTCGAAGGGTTCGTTCCTCTTCCCAATAGCAGATTGCCTGTCGGCACACCCGTCAAGGTGAGACTCAATCGTGTCGATTTAGTGACACGGCAAACAGAGTGGAGCCTCAAACGATGAAGAAGTACTTTTTAACAGGATTGATCATCTTACTCCCGATTGCAGTGACTACCGTTATTGTGATCTGGATCTTGAATTTGATCACCAATCCCTTTGTAGGTTTGTTCGACCAAATTTTGAACCGATATAGCTGGTATCTGAATCATCAAGCAGCTTTTCATGCCGCTCTCAAGATCCTTCTTCTTTTCGCCCTCTTTTTTTTCACCGCTCTTCTCGGTGTTTTAGGAAGGATCTATATCTTCAAATCTCTGCTCTCTTTTTATGATTACCTGCTCCACCGCATTCCTGTGATCAAATCGGTCTATAAGGCCACCCAGCAGATCATCACCGCTATTTTTGGCTCCTCTGCGCAATCCTTTAAACAGGTAGTTCTCGTCCGATTTCCCAAGGAGGGCTATTCGATCGGCTTTATCACTGGAAACGCACCGAAACTCTGCGAAAGTACACTGGGAAGCAAATTGGTCACCGTCTTTGTCCCTACGACGCCCAACCCCACTTCTGGTTTCTTAATGCTCTATCGCGAAGAAGAGGTGACCTACCTCGACATGAAAGTTGAGGATGCCTTCAAATATATCATTTCTTGCGGCGTCCTTACTGAAGTTGAAACAGCCTCTCAAAAAACCATCCAACAATAGAAGTGTTTACCATCGTCCGACCCAGGACGTCTGACCCTTTCCCATGCAAAGAGAAATTGATGGTCAATCAGAAAAGTGAGTGCCTGGACAGTCTGCTCTTTGAAAGAGTCCCTAGGTTCAAACTCACTTTTAAAAATTTGAATATCGAGGATCGCTTGTCTACCAGTTGTCAGACTGATCTGGTCGAGCCTTTCGATATAAAGATTGAGATGGGCGACGATCCTCTTCACCAACCTTTCTGAGCAGAAAACATTTGATGTATTGAATAAACCCTCTCTCATGATCCCCTCTAATGAGAGGGGCTGCCTTGGTGAGATTAAGCCATTCTTCTCGTAGAAACCCCTGAGATGTGTAATTCTTTTAGATTTGAGCTCAGATTTGGCTTTCAATTTGGGAAGCTTATCCAAGAGTGCACTCATTCTTGGTGCAGTAATGAGATTGTTAACCATAAGGACTGCCGAATCAAACCACTGTGGTGGAATGAATGAAAAGAGTCCACCATTGCCCGTACAGCTTGTACTTGATGTCAAACCTAAAACGCCATCTTCTGCAAGCTGATCCTTTTCATCGACATCAAAAAGACCTACACGCGCATCCCACATCCAAGCAGCATTATCAAATTTGAGATCGGCATACTTCAATTCACAGGTAACAACAGCAAGCTCTCTCAATGCCTCTTTGGCTAAGACAGACATCTCCTCATCTTGATACATCCATTCATAGAGCGCTTCAATAGAATAAGCATCGCTAGAAACCAAAGAGATTCTCTCTTCCATCAAGATGGTTGGATCGAAATTGACCACTTCACATTGAGGAATATAGAGGACTGTTAACCCGCGAGTTTTACAGATGTCTCGCGCTTTATCGGCAACTTTTTTATAGTCTGCCATTGTCTCGCCAGCCTTAAGAGTGATCTTTCTCTTAAAGAGGACGCCAGGTAGCTCATCTGAAGTGAGACAGTAGCGTACGGCCCCTTTCCAACGTCTAAGATGGCTAGGCAGCTCATTTTTCCCAAAAAAGGGTTTCATCGCTTCAATTTTGCCGCGCACTTCGAAATCACTAAGATTTGGTAATCGGGGTAAAGCATCAGAAGATTTATGTTGAATGCGGTCCAATACACTGCTGTGAAAACGGCGCCTGAGCTCATGATAAGCATGGACATCTTCGTTACTCGCGGGCGTTATAGTTGCAAGAGACTTGTTTATGGCCATATTTTACTTCTTCAAAAGGGAGAGAGTAGCATAAAGGGCGATTTTCCAATAACCGAAGAGATGTTTTTGATTCCTTTTCCTTGCACTTTTTGGAAAAGGCTTATAGAATGGGGCCATTTTTAAGAGGTTCTTATGACACGAATGAGCAAACAATCGCAGCGAAGGGCGGTCTCTCGACGCCGGCCAAAGCTTTCTGGTCCCAAAACGGGCCCCCAAAAAGAGAAATACAAGACAGGTTTCAAACCACACGAGAATGCTGTCTCAGGCAGCCAAGCCGTTTTTATTCCGAAAATAAAATAGATATTAAAGGTTTCTTATGTCACGTCACAACAGTTATGGAAAGTCGACAAAAAGCGGCAAAAAAAGAAATGTCTTAAAGCGATTTGAGCGTGTGGAAGTTTTGAAAAAGCTGGGCCGCTGGAATCTGGAAAAAAATAAACGCGTTACTGGCCTCCCTAAGACTCCTGTTGTAGGGTAACCCTTTTCGGCAGAGAGATCGCTAGTGGCTAAGATTCTCATCTTTAATGAGCAGAGCGATCTACCTTTAATCAAAAAGTCTGCACAACTTCTTGTGCAAGAATTTCTTGAGTTCAAATGTGTGGAGACAGATGAATTAGCTGTCCACTTTGTGACGAAAGAAGCGATCTGTCGCCTCCATGAAGAATTTTTCCAGGATGCTTCCCCTACCGACTGTATCACCTTCCCCATCGATCCTCCAGAAACTCAAAAAACTAGCTACCATGTTTTAGGCGAGGTCTTTGTCTGTCCCCAAACCGCTATCGACTACTGTCAAACAGAGGGCACTGATCCTTATGAGGAGTGTTCTCTCTATCTAGTGCATGGTCTTCTGCATCTATTAGGTTTTGATGATCAAAGCGTTAATGATAAAAAAGCGATGCGTGCAGCGGAAGCGAAAGTCCTCAGCCACCTCAAACGTCATCAATTGTTGTTAAGGAATTGACTCACGTTTATAATCATTATTTATCGGACTTCATTTAAGGTAAGGGTGGCGCTCACCGTTTCAATCTTCTGTTCTCTCTTTTTTCTGATCTGGTCCTTTTTTTTAACGACGATCACACATTCTCTGACTCGATTGGGTCAAACACGCTCTCTGGATCTCATCAAGAGGCACCCAGGCCGCTTTTTCTACGCCCCCCTGCACCATCTCTTTCATAAAGGATCTCGGTTTGAGCTTCTGATCTTAGCCTCTACCCTGAGTGAGAATTTTGCCCGGATCGGCTATGTCGCCTTTGCCACATTGGGCTTAATGACCGTTCCTCCTGAATCGACGGCGATCTGGATGATCATCATCCTAGTCACCCTCTTCATCATCTTATTGATCGGCGATTTCTTCCCCAGACTATGGGCGATCTATAATCCCGAGAATGCGCTCCTCATCTCCCTCCCTTTCGCCTCCTTCTTCCTTTACCTCTCCTTCCCGATCTCCTTTTTTTTCCTCAAGCTAGCCGAATCGGCCACGCGAGGGCGGGAATCTACGAGCTGGGGCGATCCAATGGAGGAGATGAAAGAGTCGATCGTTCAAATTCTCCAGGAAGCCAATGTGAAAGGTCCCCTCCACCATTCAGATAAAAAACTGATGGAATCGGTGGTCCACTTTAAGGACCGCATTGTGCGCGAAGTGATGGTCCCACGTGTCGACCTCTTTATCCTACCTGCAGATACGAAAATCCAAGATGCCGCGAAGGAGTTGACAAGCGAGGGTTACAGTCGTGTTCCCGTCTATCGCGAAACGGTCGACAACATCATCGGCGTCCTCATGTTTAAAGATATCTTACAGCTCTATATGGACTGTCTCGAAGGCAAAAAAGATAGCGCCCTGATGCATGCCCCCATCGAAACAATCACCAAAGGGGTTTTTTACACGCCAGAGACTAAAAAAGTCGCACAGCTGCTCCAAGAATTTCGCTCCAAACAGATGCACATGGCGATCGTAGTCGATGAGTATGGAGGGACTGAAGGGGTGGTGACCATGGAAGACATTCTCGAAGAGATTGTGGGGGATATCGCAGATGAATATGACATCGGGGAAGAGGAGCTCTACACAACGCAGCCAGGCGGCGGGGGATGGATCGTCGATGCGCGGATGTCGATACTCGATGCGGAAGAGGCCTTCAATATCCATATTCCACAAGAGGGCGAATATGATACGATCGGCGGATATATCTTTCATAAAGTCGGCTCAATCCCTCACAAAGGGTTGAAGATCCACCATGAAGACTTTGATTTAGAAATTCTCAGCTCCTCAGAAAGAAGCGTTGAGAAAGTGCGGATTACCCCTCTCAAGAGTGAAGGTCTATGAAACTATGAGTTTCTTATTTCTTGGAACAGTGATCGGTTTTTTGGCCACCTTCCTCTATTATCGCTGGCGCAAAGGGGGAAGCGAAAAAATCGCTCAGGAGATCTTGGCGAAGGCCGAAGCGGAGGCAGAGCAGATCCGAAAGGCTTCCCAGATAGAAGTGCAAAAAAAAGAGCAGGAGCTCGCGCAACTGATCGAAGGAAAAAGGGAGAAGCTCGATCAACAACTCTCCCACTCCGAGAGAAGAGCTCAAGAGATCGACAAAAAAGAGAAAGAGCTGACAAAGGTGAAGCTCCAATTAGAAAACAGACAGAAGGAGCTCTTTAGCCATGAAAAGAGATGTGAAGAGAAGATCCATCAAGTGGCAGCCATCTCGGCAGAAGAGGCGAAGTCCTATCTGCTGAATCGTTATCAGGAAGAGGTGCGAGCAGAGTGTGCCGCTTACCTTGTCAAGCAACGAAGAGAGGTCGAAGAAGAGGCTGAAAAAGAGGCGAGTCGGATTCTCTCGACAACGATAAATCGCCTTTCGACTGCAGCTGTATCTGACATGGCGATCGCCACCGTCGCCCTTCCCAACCAAGAGATGAAAGGAAGAGTGATCGGACGTGAGGGGCGCAACATCCGCATTCTGGAACAAGCGACGGGAATGAACTTCATCATCGACGATACCCCAGGGGCCATCGTCATCTCCGGTTATGACCCTGTCCGCAAGGAGATTGCCAAGATTGCACTAAAAGAGCTGATTCAAGATGGGAGAATCCACCCCACACGCATCGAAGAGGTCGTTCTTCAAGCAGAAAAAAAAGTAGAACTGCTCATTCGAGAAAAAGGAGAAGAGGCAGCTCTCCTTGCCGGCAACTTTGTCTTCCACCCAGAACTGGTGCACCTCCTTGGCCTCCTCTATTTCCGGTATAGTTATGGACAAAATCTCCTCACCCATAGCCTAGAGGTTAGCCGCATCATGGGCATTATCGCGGAAGAGCTCCATCTCGATGGCCCAAGAGCGCGCCGTATGGGCCTCCTTCACGACATCGGTAAGGCCGCACCGCCCGAGCTAGAAGGCTCTCACGCCCTCATCGGCCAGCAGTTGGCTCTCAAATATGGGGAAAAAGCGGATATCGCCAATGGCATCGGCTGCCATCATGGGGAAATCGAAGCTGAAACGATCGAAGCTAGCTTCTGCACCACTGCTGATGCCCTCTCAGCTAATCGCCTTGGCGCCCGTATCGAAGCGATGGAGAGCTACCTCAAACGGTCGGCCAAGCTCGAAGCGATCTCTCGCCAATTCGATGGCGTCGAAAAGGCCTACGCCATGCAAGCAGGACGCGAACTGCGTGTTATCGTCGAACCCAAAAGCTACGATGACACAAGCGCTCTCCATCTCGCCCGCGCCATTGCCCAGAAAATCGAAAAAGAGCTCAGCTATCCCGGCAAAATCAAAATCACCGTCATCCGCGAAAGCAAAGCAGTCGAATACGCCCAGTAAGAATCAAGTTTTGACTATCCAGCAAACAAATCATTTGGATTAGGTAAACGATGAAGCTTACCATCTTCCCTGAGTTGGTAGTTGGTGTCCCCTTTCTTAATAATATCCCCTACCTGCAGAGTGCCCGAAGCTCCAGCTCCACCTGATAAAGCTTTCATCTCTTCTGCTGACATTTCACTTTCAGGTTTTTCTTTATTCTCTGGCGATTGTTCTTTTTGAGATTTTTCTTTATTTTCCATGATAACCTCCTCTCATCAAGATAATTGTAAACAAAATCAGGCAGTTTGTCAAGTAAATTTTTTATAATGAAGATCAAATGAACCCTACGCCCAGAAAATCGAAAAAGAGCTCAAGCTGCCTTGACAAGTAACAGTAAAAACACTATCTCGGAGGTAATCTTTTATTAATGGGGAATTGTTGAAGATGGCGATGGATATTCGGGAAGAAAAGAAGGGAAATATCATGATCTATGCGCTCAATGGGAGATTGGACAGCTCTACCTCCCCCATGGTAGAGACTAAAATCATCGATGCGATCGAGGCGGGCGCTCACGATGTCGTTCTCAACTTCAGCAGTGTGGACTATATTTCAAGTGCTGGGATCCGCGTGCTTGTCCATTGTCATAAGGAGCTTGAAAAGAAGCATGGACACATTTTTTTGGCATCGGTTCCCAAGCCGATCGAAAATGTACTTTACATCACTGGCTTCCTCCCCTACTTCAAAGTTTTTGAAAACCCCACGCTGGCACTAGCTGCTTTAGAAAAGGCGACTAATCGGTGAGCCTGACTCCCCTTTTGGATTTATCGAGATTGAGAAAAAGTGGAATGGCCCTTATGATCAAGGGCCTATTTTTTAAATAAAAAAAAAGATCTTATGCGTCGGTCTATTTGCTATAGCGATCCATCTGTGGCCCGCGCGGGGCAGAACTCTACGTGGAAATTTCATTATACCACGGCTACGGCCCTGCCTAAGGGGACCCGGCTCAAGTTTGACCTCCTCAGCAAAGGGAGGGATATCGATTGGGAAGTCCCCACCACAAATCTCGACGAAGATGCCAATGTCATCTACGCTGAGATGGAAAATGGAACGATCATAAAGGCCGAAGAGATTGAAACGCCAGACAGCATCGTTCCTCAGTATGAATTTGTCCTTCCTAGCGCCGTCAAAATTGGGGAAAAATTTACGATTGGCATTGGGATAAATCCTGAAGTGGATGGGAATTCCGACACCCTGGGAAATGAGTGTCAGCTCACCATCCAAAGAAGGCGTCCCTTCAATCTCTATATCGACCCAAAGGGCAAAGGAAACTATGAAGAGCCCGAGGTCTTTACGATGGATATTCGAGGCAACCGCCTCAACACCATCCGTATCCTGACTCCCTCGTTTGTCTCGAAAAACAAAAGGTTCGATATCACCGTTAGATTCGAAGATGAGTATGGCAACCTGACCAATTTCGCCCCAGAAGATACGTTGATCGATCTCTCTTACGAACACTTGCGGGAAAACTTGAACTGGAAGCTCTTTGTTCCCGAAACTGGATTTGTCACCCTTCCCAATCTCTATTTCAACGAAGCGGGGATCTATCGCATTCAGCTCCGTAATTTAAAGACGAAAGAGACCTTCACCTCGGCTCCCATCAAATGTTTTCAGGAGAATGACCGCAACCTTTTCTGGGGACTTCTCCATGGGGAATCTGATCGAGTCGATTCCACAGAGAGCATCGAAAACTGTTTGCGCCATTTCCGAGACGAAAAATCTCTCAATTTCTATGGGACCTCCTACTTTGAAAACAGTGATGAGACTCCCAACGAAGTTTGGAAGCAGGCTGTACAAAATGCTGCCGACTTCAACGAAGATGATCGCTTCATCACTTTCTTGGGCTTTCAGTTTCAGGGCGAAGCAGGAAAAGAAGGGGTCCGCCAAATTCTCTATACAAAAGATAACAAACCCCTGCTGCGTCAGAAAGATACGAAGAACTCTTCATTATCGAAAATCTATAAATCCTCCTCACCAAAAGAGATGATCTCCATTCCTACTTTTACAATGGGGAAGGGCTTCCATTTCAATTTCAAAGAGTTCACCCCCGAATTTGAACGGGTGGTAGAGATCTATAATGCCTGGGGAAGCTCTGAAGCGTTGAAGTGCGAGCGTTCAATCACTGGGAAAGTCGGCTCATCAGCGGAAGGGTCCATCGTGGAAGCGCTCAAAAAAAATTGCCGCTTTGGCTTTGTTGCGGGGGGCCTCGACGATCGTGGCACCTATAATGGCTTTTACGAAAGTGACCAGACGCAATATTCTCCGGGCCATACTGCTATCATCTGTGAGAAATATACCCGGGATTCGCTTCTAGAAGGACTCTACAGAAGGAGTTGTTATGCCACAACGGGAGCCCGCATCATCGTCGGTTTCTACATCGCCGGTCAGCGAATGGGCAGTGAACTCTCTACCTCATTAAAGCCAGGACTCGCCGTCAATCGCCACATTTCGGGATATGTCGCTGGGACAGACAAGCTGAAATCGATCGAGCTGATCCGTAATGGGGAGGTCATCCACACCTTCCATCCGACCCAATATTTTTACGATTATTATTACGATGACCAAGAGAGCTTCGATAAAGTCGGTTTGGTTGCAGAGGGCAAGGATCCCTTTATTTTTTACTACCTCCGCATCAAACAGCAGGATGGACAGATGGCCTGGAGCTCTCCTATCTGGGTCGATTTTAGCTCCCAACCGCCACCACCCAAAGTGGGAAAAAAATGATCAGGAGTCGCTCTCTGATGGCGCTGTTCAAGGTAGGTATCACGTGAACCAACACCTCTTCGTGATGATTTTGCTAGCGACGGGGCTCATGGTTCTGGTCATCTTCTGCCTTTGCATCGGCCTGATCATTACTGGAAAATCTCGTTTGCGCAAACGGTGCGGCTGGAATCCTCAAAAGAAAAAAGATCAAGATTCAGATAGCTGCACCCTTTGTGGCAGCAAAAAAAGGTGTGAAGATGACGAGCATCCTCCAAAATGAGATTGAGTCACCTTTTCTAAGAGCTATTGGAGAGAAAGTAGCCTCGCAAACACGGCTGACAGCTGAAGAAGGAGTCCAACTCTTACGCACGGGCGATCCGGGCGAAATCGAAGCCATCAGAAAGTTGGCTGATTTTGCTAGAAAAAGAGTGGCTGGAGAGGTCGTTCACTTTGCCTCGACCCTCTATATCCACCCCACAAATCTCTGCGAACTCAACTGCCAATTCTGCTCTTTTTATGCAAAGCCGGGCTGGGAAAAGGCCTGGTTCCTCACTCCAGAGCAAATTGAAGAGAAGATCAAAAGTCATTTGCACGAAGGGCTCACCGAAATCCATATCGTCGGTGGGTTGTGGAGGGAGTGCAATCTCGACTATTATGAGGAGCTCTTTCAGCGCATCAAAAAGCTCGATCCACGCCTCCATATCAAAGCACTCACCCCTGTGGAATACCACTTCCTTGCCGAAATGCATGGCATTTCAGTCGAAGAGGTCTTGCGTAAGATGATCAATTGGGGTCTCGGCTCACTCCCGGGCGGTGGGGCAGAGATCTTAGTCGAAGAGATCCGAAAAAAAATTGCGCCAGGCAAGATCTCTTCCGATACCTTTTTGGAGATCCACGCGCTGGCTCACACTCTTGGGCTCCATTCCAATATCACGATGCTCTTTGGCCATATCGAAACCGACGAACATATTATCCACCACCTCATGCGTGTGCGTGATCTACAAGATAGGACCCATGGCTTCAGAGCCTTTATTCCTCTCAAATTTGGTCAGGAAAATAACGCTCTGGGCAAACGAAAGAAGCTCTTAAAGGAAAAAAATATCCCTCTCCTCTATGCAGTCTCTCGTTTGATGATGGATAATATCCCTCACCTCAAAGTGCTCTGGAACTATGTTGGAGTCAGCGTTGCTTTGGAAATCTTACGCTGGGGAGGAAATGACCTCTCCTCGACAAATACCGAAGAGCGCGTCATCGCCATGGCCGGCTCCCCCCCCATCGTGATGGATACCACCCAAATGACCCAGCTCATCCGATCGGTGGGTCGCATCCCTAAATTGACCCATTCAGGGGAGGTTTAACAGATGCTACGGGTGGGATGTGTCTCCTATATCAATGCATTGCCACTCCACCTCCCTTTTAGCTTAGGCGAAGTGAAGACAAAAGCTCGCTTTCATTTTGATATTCCGAGCGCTCTGAATCAAAAAGTGCAGCAGGGAGAGCTCGATCTTGCCCTCACGAGCTGTGTCGAGTATTTAGATGGCGATTATGACCTCCTCCCCAACTTTGGCATCGTAGGCCACCACCGCGTTCTCAGCGTCAATCTCTATACAAAAAAGCCCCTCGCCTTACTCAGTGGGGCTCGCATCGGCTTGACACACCACAGCGCAGCTTCCGTTTCCCTTTTAAAAACTCTCGCTCAACATGCCTGGAAGGTCACTCCCCAATATGAACCCTTGAAAAGAGAGCTTCCGTTTACTCACTACGACGGCTTTCTTTTGATTGGTGATGAAGCATTGAGTCAGCCTCAAATCAAAGGGTTTCAGACAGTCGATCTGGCAGCTGCCTGGTCAGAACTCACTGGCCTTCCCTTTGTTTTCGCCCTCTTTTCTGTGAGAAAAGAGAGCTCACCCACAGATCTGCACTGCTTCCAACAGGAATTGGGGAGCGCCTTGAGATGGAGTGAGGAGCATCTCGATCAGATCGTAGAAGAGGCTTCCCGTAGATGTCCTGTGAAAGCAAATCTGCTTCATGATTACTATTCGGTTCTTAAATATCGTTTAGGACCACAAGAAAGAGAGAGTCTGGAACTTTTTAAGCAGCTACGCCATGTACCAGAAATCAGAGCCTGAGACCATTCGCCACATGTTTGCGACCATTGCGCCTCATTACGACCTAGCCAATGCTCTTTTTTCCTTTGGGATCCACCATCGATGGAATCGAAAACTCATCGAGTCGGTGGGATCTTCCAAGCAGCTTTTGGATCTCTGTGCGGGAACGGGAGAGATCGCCTTCGGTTTTCTCCAAAAAAATCAGAACAGCCGTGCAATTCTACTCGATTTTTGCCCTGAAATGCTTTCCATCGCAGAGTCCAAAGGCCAAACTTACCGCGAGCGCTTCCAAATCCTCCAGGCGGATGCCCAAGTGATTCCCCTCCCCGATGCCTCTGTCGATGCCATTACCATCGCCTATGGCATCCGCAATGTGCAAACCCCGCTCTACTGCTTTCGCGAAGCCTACCGTCTCTTACGCCCAGAGGGACTCTTCTGCATTCTGGAGCTGACTCGCCCAAGCAACGCCATTGCCAGATGGGGGCATCAATGGTACACAAACTCTCTGCTTCCCCTGTTGGGCAAGCTGTCGGCAAAAAATTTAGCGGCTTACCGCTATCTGGCAGGCAGCGTCCAGACCTTTTCTTCCCCAGAAACGCTGATGGAGCAGCTAGCTTCGGTCGGTTTTAAAAAAATCGAGAAGAAGAGCCTGACTTTTGGCACCGCAACGCTGATCAAAGCGTGCAAGATCTACTGATCAGTCTCCACATTGGCAACAGCGTTGAAACGGCTCCGTTTTTGACAAGCCTCTACGATCCATTTAGAGGCCAATATGGTTACGGCTAAACCCGAAAAGACGACCGCGCCGACTACCGAATAGAGTGGTGCTGCTGTCAGAGCCCAGCCATGCTTCTGGAAAGTCGTTGCAAAAACCACTGCTGCAAAGACCATCATCGCAATGCCGATGATGGCGACAACCATGTAAGAGGTCATATCGAGACAGCGCACTTCACTTGCCTTTAACGTATGGCCAACTAACTCCTTCATCTGAGGAGGGCCTACATGGATTGATGAATCATAAACGATCGGCTGTTTATGGGAGGCTGGACAGCACATGCTTTAATTATAACAAATTGAATATTAAAGTAGTAATTTCAAATATTTCGTATACGAAAACGGGGGCTATTATATGCAAACTCGCCAATAAAGAAAATGGCGACTTTCAGGGAAGCTTTGAATATACTGCCTGCCTATGAGACTCATTTTAGGTTCACGCTCACCCCGCCGCGCGGAAATCCTTCGCTATTTTTCTCTCCCTTTCGAACAGATTTCCTCCCATTTTGAGGAGGAGCTTGTCCCATTTCAGGGTGATCCTATCCAGTATGCCACAACCCTATCTGAAGGCAAGGGGCTCTCCTTATCTCCCCAATATCTCCAAGCGACGATCCTGACAGCCGACACTGTCGTTTTCAAGGAAGGTCAAATTTATAATAAACCGGCAACGGATGAAGAAAATTTTGAAATGCTCAAAAAGCTTAACGGCTCCTGGCATTCGGTTTTCACCGCCGTCACAGCCATACAGGGGCGCAAAAAAGCGACGATCTGCGAAGAGACAAGGATTCTTTTCCACCATTTAGCAGATCTTGAGCTGCAAAAATATCATCGAGCCTTCCATGGTAAAGACAAGGCTGGCGGATATAGTATCCAAATGGGCGGAAGTCTGATCGTCAAACGGATGGAGGGCTGCTTCCACAATGCAATGGGGCTGCCGATCAATGGTCTACATAGGGTTTTAAAAGAGGTAGGAATCGATTTATGGCACTATTTACCCACCTCCTAACTTCGCTCTTCCCACTCTTGGCCTCCTTCCCAACAGAGGTAAGCGGTCAAATGCTCTACGCGCTTCATCGAGGAGAGGTGGAAAAAGCGTTTGAGGGCTATATCTCTTATGCAGAAGAGAGCCAGAGTCAAGATTTTGCCCTTTTGCAACAGGCAGCAAAAGCTCTTTTGGAAAAAGGGATTGCTTCTAAGGATCAGGAAATCGAGCTCTTATGCATGTTTGGTGCAGGTGTCGCCACTTCCAGTGAAATGATTCCTCTTTTAGAAAGAGGTCTCTTCAGCGAGGAGATCCGCACTCAGCTGATCGCTCTCTCCTATCTAGCACGCCTCCAAGATGATGCTGCAGACCGGTTACTGCATAACTGCCTCTCATCGCCCCTTCTACTCATCCGTTTAGAGGCGCTTCTCCATTTGGCCGAGAGAAATAACCCTTCCGTCATTGGCCATCTCCTTTCGCTCATGCCAAAAGTGCCCGTAGAGATCAAACCCCTCTTTTCCCAAATCGCCATCCATATCGAAGGTGGTGAGGGAAATCGTTTCCTGCGGCAAATGCTCGCCGATCCAGACCTCCATGTTCGGGTGGAAGCCATCCAGATAGTTGCAGAGGCTGGACGAGACGATTTTTTACCAGCGATTCGGACACTCGCCCTTGGAGCCTCTTATCTGCAACAAGAAAGTTGTGCCTTGGCTTTCGGCCTACTCAAAGATCACCTTTCGATCGATAAATTGAAAGAGTGGGCCACAAGCCGCCAAGAAAGTGTTTCGCTGGCTGCTACCATCTCTCTTTATCAGTTGGGTGAAATTTCCTATTTAAGCCAGATCGAAGAGGCTGCAAAAAAGGGTTCCCTCTTTGCCATTTCTGCTCTTGGCACCCTCCAGGAAGGTAAGGAGACACTGGCTGAGCTGCTCCACGCTAACGACCGCGATGTGCGCATCAACGCCATCCTCTCGCTGTTGAAGAGCCAAGACCGCCGAGCGCTTTCCCATCTCGAGGAAATTTTGATTGAGGATCTTCGTGATACCGCTTTTTGGAAGGTCTCTTCCCCTTGTGGAGGTTTGAAGGCGTGGAAAACAATCCCTTCCGGTAAGAGCCAAGAGAAAAGTTATCCCGGTATTCTGGGGCAGACACTGGCTTTACGCGAAGAGGTCCTCATCCACTGCCTCGAGTTTGAAGAGAGAGTTTTCCTCTCAATTGCACGGAGGATCTTCCAGAAAAGAGAGCAGGCTCTGGTACCCATCGTGATTGAGCTATTGGAAAACAAAAAGAGCGAACATGTGATTCAGTTTTTGAAAGAGGGCTGTCAGAGAGCAGGCGCTCCCTTGATCCGCAATTACTGTACTCTGGCGCTCTACCGTTTAAACGAAGAGGGGCCCTATGAAGAGCAGCTCATTTCTTGGATAAAGGCGAGCGGATCAGAGGAGTTGATCCGGTTTAAAGAAGAGAATGAGAAGCAGCCTTTAATCGATTCCTACCAGCTCAATCCTGAAGAGACCTCTCGTTTTCTGATCGATGTGTGTGAAGCCCTCGCATCGGCACAAAATCAGTCAGGGATTTTCGCCCTCATCCATACGATTGCACACGGAAATCCTAAAAATCGCTATGCTCTCGCCGGACTTTTGATGCGTACGACAGAATGAAATTCATTTTTAAGGCATCCCTTTTCCTCTTTGCCATTTCGACTTTATTTGGCGATGAATTGACTGTCGATCCACCTCAAATCTGGGATGCAGATTGCCTACCCTGCCGCCCACGTATTCCCCTACCACCCCCTGAAGAGGTCGCAGAAAATGTGGTCGTCGATCTTTCTAACCCAACTTATTGCGAAGGCGTCTTATCAACTGAGTGTGGAGGCGTTTTGACAGCGCCTGAACTGAGAATTCAGGCCCAAAAAATCGAATACACGCGCCAACTTGATCGCGACGTGCCCATTTTCACCATCTCCTGCGAGGGGAATCTCCTCATCGATTATAAAGAGTGGGTTCTTGTAGGAGACAAGCTCTACTACGATTTTATCTCTCATAGAGGCTTCATAATCAATGGACGTACTGCAGAACCACCCTGGTATATCAGTGGGAGGGAGATGCTTCTCCTTGAGGAGGGAAATATCATCGTTTTGGATGGGGCGATCACCACTTCTGAAGGGGAAGTTCAAGATGTCGTTGTCACTTCACCCTATCTGTGCCTGACAGCCGAACGCCGCCTCATCGCACGAGATATCAGTTTTCGAGTCAATTCGGTCCCTCTCTTCTGGTGGCCAAAACTCGAGCTTGATCTCAACACTCAGGGGAGAATCCCTTTCGCGGTGAGATTTGGCTGGGGAGGGTTTAAAGGCTCTTACATAAGCATCCTTTACAAATTTCTGTCGTGGAATGATTTTAAAGCTACAGCCAGGCTCGATGGCTTTTTCAGCAAGGGCGTAGGCGCTGGAATCGAAACGGTTTATAACCCCGCTGATCGTCCTACAGAGTGGTATAGCCGCAACTACTTTGCCTATGACCTTCCTATAGACACCCCCAAAAGACGTAATCGCTATCGCTTTCAAGGAACCTATTTCGATCGGCTCTATGACATCACGGTAGATGGCGTTTATGATCTTGTCAGCGATGGGCAGATGGCTGCCGATTATACGACGCAAGATTTTGATTTACCAACGGCTGGAAGAACAGAGCTCAATCTCCGACGGCAGTCCAAAAATTGGATCGCCAATCTTTTCACTAAAGTGCGTGTCAACAATTTCCAGTCTGTCAACCAGGAGCTACCTACCTTTCGCATGCACTGGCATCCCTTTGAAATTGGTCAAACCGGGATCGTCGCTCAAAACACCTTTAAAGCAACTTGGTATAATTTTGTCTTTAGCGATAAGATAATCAACGAAAGGCGCAATTTTTCCTCTTCTCGCATAGCTGTCAACCCCTTTCTTTATCGTCCCAGCTTCTATGGCCCCCTAACGATCACCCCTGAGGCAGGTTTTATCGGCATTGCCTATAGCAATAGCCCTGGAGGAAGATCCGCAGGTCAGGCTATCGGTGAGTTGGGCCTCAAAATTGAGTCCTCTTTATCGAGAGGCTGGCAGCGCTGGAAACATGTTGTAGAGCCCTATCTCCACTACCAATTCTTGACAAAACCGAGGGTAACTACCAATCGCCATTTCATTTTCTCCATCGACGATGGCCTCGATAAACTCAATCTCCTCCGCTTCGGTTTCCGCAATAGCTTTTTTAACAAGTGCGATAACCGGATCTGCCGCCTCTTCTGGTTCGACCTCTGGGCCAATGCCTTTTTTGGTACCCATACGATCCCCCAAACGATCCCCAAGGGCTACCTCGATCTCGAATGGATCCCATTTCCCCGCTTACTCTGTGTACTCAATACAGCGTGGAATTTTCAGGAAAGGCAGCTCGATTTCGTCAACGTCCGTCTCGAATGGAGCTGGTCACCCGAGCTCGCATTTTCAGGAGAACTCCGCCACCGCAGCAGATTCGACTGGCGCAAAGCTGACTTCTATAACTTTATCCTCGAATCGGTGCGCACCGAAGAAGAGCTCCTCCATTCCGATCTCTCCGACAGGCGTGACACCTTCCTCTTCCGCACCTTTGCCCACCTCACACCCAACTGGTCTCTCGAAATCGACCTCCGCACCGGCTGGAACCGTAAACACCAACCCCACTACTTCGAATATGAGATCGGCCTCGCCCGCATCATCTTCCAACACTGGCGCCTCGGCTTCACCTACGAACACCGTGAATCGGACAACCGCTACGCCTTCTCCCTCCTCCTCAACCCCGGCCCCCCCAACCCCACCAAATTCGGCTACTAGCAACTCCTCATCCTTTTACCCCACCCTTTTTTGAAGAGACCTGTTTCGGCGAACAATGTTCACCAATGACACAGCCATCGATCGGGAAATCCGCAGTTATTATAAGGGGAGGGCCCCTCGCGCCTGTGGCGCTGCGCGCAGCGCCACAGGCGCGAGGGGCCCTCCCCTTATAATAACTGCGGATTTCCTTAACTTGGCGGCATTAGGTGGCAGGGGGTTGCTGACATGAAAGGGACTAGCACTTTAGCGGAGACGGAGGCTGTTGAGGCAGACGGAGAGGCTGCTGGCGGTCATGGCGAGGGCGGCGAGGAGGGGGTTGAGGAGGCCGAAAGCGGCTAGGACGATGCCGATGAGGTTGTAGAAAAAGGCCCAGAAGAGGTTTTGGAAGATGATGTGGCGGCACTTTGTGGCATAGGTGCAGAGAGTGGGAAGGGCGGAGAGGTTTTCGGTGGTGAGGAGGATGTCAGAGACTTCGATGGCGAGATCAGTGGCTGAAACGACGGAGATGCCGAGATCGGCAGCTGCCATGGCGGCGGCATCGTTGACGCCATCGCCTACCATGACGATGGGTCGCTTCAGCTGCTTTAAAGCGAGGATTTCTTCTCTTTTTTGAAGAGGGTCGAGATTTCCTTTCCCCCATCGGAAACCACATTGAGTGGCAATTTTGGTGACTAGAGCGGGACTATCCCCGGAAAGTATCACCCCATCCACGTGAGGAATATGTGTGCGGAGTCGATCGCCGAAACAGAGGGTGGCGAGGAGGGTTTGGTTCTGGGCAAAATAGACGGTCGTTTCTTCAGAAACGGGTGTGGAGATTCCTTTCTCTTGCAGAAGGCGGCCTGAGCCCAAAAAATAATTGGCTCCATTGTGATGGGCAACCATTCCTCTTCCTACTATTTCCTGAACCGCATCGATGGGAAGAGCGGGCGCGGAGATCCCTGTGTAGAGTGCGCTACAGATGGGGTGAGTCGATTGTGAAGCGATGCCCTTTAGGAGACCGAGTTGCCCTGTGGAAAGATTTTCTAACCTTGTCAAAAGCTGGAATTTGCCATCAGTGAGGGTCCCTGTTTTGTCAAAAACGAAAAGAGGCTTCTGAGCCATGATAGAAAGGGCTGAGCGATTACGGACGAGCGCTCCTTTTGCTGCGAAGAGATAGAGTAGTCTCGACTGAGCTAAAGGGATGGCTATCCCCAAAGCACAGGGACATGCGATCAGAAGGACAACGAGCGCTCTGAGGGCTCCTGCAGAGAAAAAAAGAAAAGTCGCCAATAGCAGGACGCAAGGTACAAAGTAGCGAGTGATCTGATTGACAAGCCGCTGAGGGACACTTTTTTCCGATAAATCTTTTTCGATGGCCTGCACAACCTTCCCTAAAAGAGAGTGATCATGATCTTTTGTCACTTCGAGAATAAAAGAGCCCTGTTTCACAAGGGAGCCTCCGATCAACTGACTGCCTACTTGCTTCTTGACAGGCCTCACCTCGCCATTGATGACTGCCTCGTCGACAATCCCCTCACCTTCTAAAATTCTTCCATCGAGAACAACTTTCTCTCCCATGCGGATGAGAAGGGTATCGCCGCATCGGATCTCTTTAATAGGCACCTCAACAAACTCACCTGTCACCATCTTCTTGAACCCTTTTTTGGGAAGACAGCGCGCTAAACGAAGCAGCGTCTCTTTCGCTGAAAATTTGGCCCGCCTCTCCAAAATTTTTCCTAAAAGGACAAGAGTGAGAACCATCGACATCGAATCAAAATAGAGATGGGTTGTTTCTCCCTCTATGAGATGATAAGTAGACAAAACAAACGCAGTGCTCACACCGACAAAAATGAGAGTTTCCATTCCAAATCGGCGGCTTTTGAATGAAAGGATGAGTCTTTTCCAGATTGGCCAAGAGGAATAGCTAAGTAAGGGAAGAGCTAATAAAAAAGAGAGCCAGCCTAGAGTCATCTCAAACCCTTCCACAGCAATTCCAAAATGGGCTGCATAGAGGGGATAAGAAAACATCATGATTTGAAGAGAGCAAAAGGCTGCGACAGCAAAACGACTCCAGAGAGAGCGTGAAACCATTTTTTGATCGGTTGCTAAAAATTCGGAAGCACGGTATCCCATCTTCTGGATCAGGGCGATCACCTCTTCTTTCGAAAGAAAATGAGGATCAAAAACGATCACACCTAGATCGGTGGCATAATCGATAGTGCAGCGGATGATCCCTTTGTGACGAAGAGCGATCAACCGAATGGCCTCTGCACATGAAGGACACCACATTCCCTCAATCTGGAGGTGATATTTGATCGTTTCCGCACATTCGGCAGCATCTTCCAAGACCAAATGGGGATTAGCGATGACTCCTACTTTGAGAGCTTCCTGAAATAGGGGGTGTTCTCGGTAATTTTCTACCTCCCCTAGGATCTGAAAGACGGTGAGACAGCCAGAACAGCAAAAAGCGTGTGGACCTTCATGAAAAGGGCTGTCAGGAAGATCAAGGGCGCATAAGGAGCATTGTCCAGTCAATCTGTATCTATTTGGTCAGGCGTTAGGAAACGCTGAGCATAAGGCAAATAGACTTTTTTCTTAATGAAGATATCGTAGACATCAGGATCGAGATGTCCTTCAGTGACCATCTCCTGCATGATAGCAAAGACTTTTGAAAGTGGGACCGCCTCCCGGTAAGGGCGGTCAGGAGCCGAAAGAGATTCAAAGACGTCAGCAACAGTGAGAATTCTCGAGCCCAGAGGTATCTCCTCTTTTTTCAACCCTCGAGGGTACCCCTTCCCATCGACTCTCTCATGGTGAGAAGCCGCGATCTCAGTCACACGACGGAGCTCTTTGGGATATTCGAGCTGAGAGAGCATTCTGTAGGTCATGACCACATGTTGCTCGATGATCGCTCTCTCTTTATCTGTGAGATTCCCCCGTCGAACGGATAGATTCTCCAGCTCATCAGGTGTTAACAAGGGGATATGATCGACACTGCGTCTGAGGGCGATCTGATTTAATTTTTCGGTGGCATTTTCGTCGATCGGCACATGCTGACGGTTGACCTCTTCCAACCAAGTTTTCTCTTCTTTAATCCGTTGCACCTTGTTCTGATATTCGGCATCGAGGAGTGAGAAGTTCTCACGCGCAGCGTTGAATTCACGTGGAAAATTCAATTCAAACCACTTCAATTTTTTGGCATCAGTATCGCTCTTCATCGTTTCCAAAAGAGCGAGATAGCGCATCTTGATCAGTTCGATTCGATCGAAGATTGTCTCTAATTTTCTCTTCTTTTCAACCACATGGACAGGCGTTGTGATTTTACCACAGTCGTGCAGGAAAGCCGCGACTTTCAACTCATAGACTTCTTCAGGTGAATAGTGGACATTTTTGAGAGGCCCTTCAGCTTCCTCACTGACCGCTTCCGCAAGAGATGTCGTGAGTAAGGGCACCCGTTTGCTATGATTTCCTGTCGAAGGAGACTTCTCGTCGATGGCTTCGGCAATCACTCCGATTAATGATTCAAATAGTTTCTTCAAGTTCTGGATCAAGATCTGGTTGGTCAACGCAATCCCTGCCTGCGATGCCAATGATTCGGCGAGCTGCACATCCCAATCGGAGAACCCCTTTTCATCGGGAGGGTTAATCAGCTGAATCCCACCAATTACATCCCCCTCATGATTTTGAAAGGGAATGGTCAAAACCGAACGCGTCCGATACCCTGTTTTTTTATCAAAGCTGCGCGTCCCAGAAAAGTCGAACCCTTTTTCTGTATAGGCATCTCTGATATTGATACTCTTCTTATGGTTGACAGCATAGGCAACCATCAGGCTATCATTCGGAGTGCCATCAGGTTGATCTAAAGGAAGATCTGAAAAAGGCATAGGAATCTGTGAGGTACCACCCATATGAAATCCCAAAGAACTCGAAAGGGCGATTTCAAAGTGGACCGTTCTTTGGGGAGTCACCATGTAAATGGTTCCCCCATCTGCTGCTGTCAACTCCTTAGCGCTCAATAGGATCTTTTCCAACAAAACAGGAGTACGCGGCTCTCTTGACAGAGCGATCCCGATCTCGTTCAGCCGTTTAAGTATCTTTTCATCAAACTGCATATCTGATAAACTATTTCCTTATAGTATATTTTATTTGAAAAATGAATGCACTTCAAGCTGCAATCTCCTTGATTTTGGAAGATTTTAAACCCGATCGGCTTAGGCAAATCTCTGCCCAAATCACGGAAAAATACCGCTATGGTCTCAGCCTGAGTGAGGAAGAGGAGTTGCTTACCTACCTCATTGTGAGAATGCCAGCCACCTATGCGGTTCTCTGTCGGGTTTTTGCTGAAATTTCCCCTCACAACACACTCCTTGACATGGGTGCAGGACCTGCTACCTCCTACTGGGCAGCCCATGCTGTCTGGGAGCAGCCACCGCAAATCACCGCCTATGAGCGAGAATTAGGCTGGATCAATTGGGGAAAAAGATTGGGCAGTGAGGTCGCTTGGAAAGCAGGTGATATCCTCAGAGAGGCTTTTGACCCTCATGACTGGGTCCTCTTCAGCTATTCCCTCGGCGAAATCGAGGAAGAAAAGCGTCTCTCCCTCTTAGAGAAAAGCTGGAAAGCCGCCAAAATAGGGCTCATTGTGATTGAACCAGGCACACCAAGGGGAAGTCAGAATGTGATGCAAGCACGCTCTGCCCTGCTTCAGCTCGGAGCTCATATAGCTGCCCCCTGCCCACATGCTCAGGCCTGTCCCCTACAACAGCCCCACTGGTGCCACTTTTCAGTGCGACTCGAACGTTCATTTCTGCACCGTCTGGCCAAATCGGCTCTTCTTCCCTATGAAGATGAGAAATTCTCCTATGTCATCCTCACTAAAGAGCCCCATCCTTCCTCTAGTCGCATCATCCATACACCTCTGCATAGATCGGGCCATACGATACTCTCCCTCTGCACTCCTGAGGGCTTGCGTCAGCTCACCATCTCCCGCCGCCACAAAGAGCTCTACCGCGAAGCCAAGAAAGCCTCTTGGGGTGATTCATTTAATCGGGAGAATTGGGTAGACCTGGACCCCGCTTAGAATAACCAGTTACGGTCATTTTATCTAAATCGACGGTTTCTATTATTGCAGCATAACTAGCTAGATCATTATCTGCCCAGTCCTGCTGGGCAATCAGCCAGGGTGTTTTGCCTCCTTTATAGCTATTAGGCCTTTCTAAATTGAAAAAGAGTCGGTAGCTCTCAGCTTTTCGGATAAAATCTTCCCTAGATTCAAATTTAGCAATATCAAAAAACTCTGTCTCAATAAGGTTGTGGAGACTTTCCACATCGCCATTTGCATTGCACAGCTTCGGAGGAATGAAGAGATGCTCTCCGCCATGGGCCTGCACAGCTTGGCAAAAGGGAGATTTCTCAAAATGTCTTGTTGTTCCTCCAAATTCCACACCATTATCTGTTTGCACAATGATCTTTTTATCGGGCATTTGTGAGCGTAAGCGTCTTAACACATAATCGATCATCGTTCTCGCATTAAGTTCTGAAAGCTCATCCGAAAAGCCTAGAAAGAGCATACCTGATTTGGTATCTCTCACAGTGTATTGAAAACGTGGAAGCTTTAAAGGTTTAAGTTGTCCCCAGTAGTTAGGAATATCCCTTAAATACTTTAAATCCATTTGCATATGACCAAAAGCCTGATACTTTGCTTTAGCCTCTCTCAAATCGTTCTTCTTTTGATATTTTTTGCGTCTCTTGACAGTGAGACCGTTTTGTTTAAGCACCCTGTAGATAGCATCTAATGAGCACTCTATATTGAAAAAATACTTCAATCTTCTGGGGCCATAACAAGGCACTTCGTGGCGGGCTTGGATAATTTTCTTCTCTAGCTCTGGGGAAATCTTGTGGGGAATATGGTTAGGGCCTTTTCTTTTGTCATAAAGACCTTTATTCCCTTCCGCTTCAAAGTTTCTCAACCAACGTCGGATGGTATTTCTACCTAAGCCCCACCTTCTCATCGCAGGCTTAATTCCTTCTGCTTGAGCACTTTTAACAACCTGCTTCTTAAATTGAAAAAGATATTCTTGCGGTGTTCCTTTCATCATCATACTATATGTGCTGAGCCCCATATGACCTCTCTTAAGTTTACAAGATAAGACAGCTTATGCGGGCTCAATTTTTCAATAAAGTCTTATAATCCCGTTATTCTCTTAATCCCGAAAATTTTTTCCTTTAGCCTTTCAAAAGAGACGGTTCCCATGCAACTTAAGTGTTCTAATTTTGAGGGGTCCAGCTTTTCCCAGGTGTTACCACTAATGTAGACTTTCTTAATTAAATATTAATCACATGTCGCTATAATTCGCGAGAAGAAACAAAAAAAGTTTAACGATGTCTAAATCATTATCTATATCAGCCTCATCGGTGCGATCCCCTGAAGCTGATCAAAATCAAGATTCTAGCTGTAAGCATCTCTATACTGCTTTGATCATAATCGGAGCGATCGGCGCTATTTTAGCCGCCATCGGCATAGTCAGCTTCGGAGGGCACCAATCCTGGTGGACCTCGGGATACCTCAATAATATCGAGCAGCTCCCAGCTACTGTCATGATGGCTGGAGGTCTGCCTACCGCCTTCTTCTCCCTTCTTATTGGGATCAGCGGATCGATCAAAAGTCATCAGCAAGAAGAGGTGCAACAGATTGTAGAAGAAAATCGTGAGGAGCGAGGCCGCGCTCAAGCTGAACGAGATGGTCTGAATGCTCGCGTGGGCGCTTTGGAAGCTGAAAAACAGAGCCAGGCACGAGTCATTAGCAAACAGGCACGCGACTCTCTAGAACTCATGGCTCAATTGCAAACAATAACGAGTGAGTTAAGAGCGGCTCAAAGTGAAAAGTCGGCAGTAGCCTCCAAATTGGCTCGAGCGAAAGAGAATCTCCAAACCGCCAAGCAACACCATAAAACCTTATGCAGCGATATCGCAAACCTCCGAGAGGGATTGCAAGCAGTTCAACAGGCCCAACAGGATGCTCAACGTTTGCATTTGGCACGAGAAGCCCTTCTACAGGTTCCACAACCACTTCCTGCTCCTATTCTTGCTCTTCCTCCTACTCCTTCTGCTTTGGAAAGAAGTCTTTCCGCCAGTTTCTTTGGCAGAAGTTGGACCATTGTAGAGCCACCGCCTAGAAGCCGCGTGGGTGATACGTGGAGACACTTCACATACGATGAGGTGGCAGAGCAGAAATATCGGGTCGTTTTAGATCAATACTGCCTAGGGCTCGGTGCAGCACGAATAGCAGAGATGAAGGGTCTAGCTGTGGACAACAATAACCCGATGCTAAACCATCTGCAACAACTCCTCCTGCTTTTAGAAAGCAGGGATAAAAACCCCCGTGGATACCAGAGAGCGGTTCGAGAGCTGCGTTTAGTAATTGAATCCAAAGAATACCAAACCAGTCACCAACCCCGAATCCGCCCCTTTATCCGAGCTCTCGTACTCATCCGCTGGAGAGGGGTGTCTATTTTCACCTACCTAAAAGATATCGTTCATCTGACAACAGAACAAGATCAACTGCCTCCCTCTACTTTAGAAAGCTTCCCTGAACTGGTCCTGGGGGTCAATGACGAGGTGAAACGTTCTAAGAAGAATAAAAAATCCAAAGCCGCCCTTGAGTGTCAAAAAGCAGCAGGAACGCTCGGTTTAGAAGATTTTTGCGGCAATAAAAATACCCCCAATCTCCGCTGTGTCCAATTCTATGTGAATGCCGCAGGAGAGATTTTGCAGGTTCACTATGTCCGCCATGGTTCGCCCACAGCTTTGGGCCCCGATTATTATAATCTGGGAATTGCAGCACGTCAGGCTACAGGACCCTTAGCGCGTGCTGCTGGCTTTGAAATCTACAGCGGCGAGGAGCTCACCAGCGACTATAAGGAGTACTTAAAAGCTCTTGCAGAGCTTGGTGAGGGGGAACTCTACTGCAACTATCAAAGAAGAAAACTCGACTATATCGAAAATGAAAGGACCCGAGCGATCAAAATCGACGAGGCACAAGTAGAAAATAAAAACTTGCATGTCCTCACACAGCCCGTTGAAGGGGATCTTTTTGAACATAAAGGGAAATATCGTGACATGACTACCTTCGATGAGCTCATCAACAGCTTGATCGAAGAGTTTTTTGATACAATCCCAGACTCTCCACGTACTTCCGCCGTACTGCCTCTTCACATCCGTTCCAACCCAGCTCTCAAAGCTCAATACCGTCAGATTTGTATCAAACTGGCGCAGGATGTCAGAGCTCTCTTCTTTCCTGAAGAAAATGCCGCTGTGGATGCATCTTTAAGCGCTTCCGTAGGTAACATTCATGGCAAACTAGAAGAGATCCATCAAGAACAAGCGGCATCTGTTCAGCAAAGATTAGATCTCATTAATCTGGCTTCACTCAGAAAAATTGAAAACCCCACAATTCCTGAACGTGTGGTGGAAATTCTCTATGAGAATAATGAGTTACAACAAGCTTTTCGCCAACGCATCAAACAAGAAATTCAGACAGTTGAGCAATTGGCTCTATGGGTCCCCATAGATGGCTCAAAAACAGTCGGGGTAGATCTCCAAAGTGAGCCGCTGATGCAACAACTGGTCGCATCGATGTTAAGCTCTATCGCTGAAATTGTCTTGAAGGATGATCTACAGGCGGCGATGCTTCAGGGTCAAAAAGCCTTCGTCCTTGCCAATTGGCAGAGCTTCATCCTTCTCTTTTACACCTTCCAAAAGCTCGATCTCAAATTCCGCCTCAATGGGGTGCATGGATTTAGATTAACAGCCTACAAGACCCCTTGCAAAGACTTTTTGGATCGGGGTGGTAATCAGGCCCTTGTCGAAGACCGTCTCGGCCACTATATGTTGGGTGAAGAGGCCAATCCAGAGAGAATGGAAGAGGCGCTTTACAATTTGCTCGGCCCTCCAATCCTAGTCAAAAAGAAAGAAGCCATCGTAGCGCGCATCCTTCCCGGATTAGAGGTCGAAAAGCGGCTAGCACGATTGTCTAAAGATCCTGCGTGGAAAGCAAAATTGGCTGCTTATACCTTTGGTGATGGCAAGTGGAAGCTTGCCCGTTTAGAGGTCCCAAAACTGCTCGATCAATCGGGCATTCCTTCTCTCACCGAGAAACTCAAGGCTGAGCTAGAAGCTAAACCAATCGATGAGATTCCTGAACTCTTCAAGAATTATGCCAAAGTTGATTTGAAACAGTGGGAAGAAATCCCCTTTGATATGCCTCACAATGGGGCTCCCCATGACCATCCTAAAAAAGCAGAGCTGTTGCGCCATCCGGTGATCAATGGTGATGTCGCCAAGGTGGATGCCCTGCTCGCAACGATGGAACATCTCAATGAGTTTACCGTTAAGCCAATCATAGCGATGATCGGCCAGCAACGGTTCAGTCTAGAATTTGCTCTAAGACATGATATCAGTGAAATCAAACTCAAACTCGATGACCCTGCTCAGATCGCAGTGGAGCTCAGAGAGACCTTGACCCTCACCGAAAAGGGGGTTAGCGAAGTTTTGACTGCCTTCTCATCCACAGCACTCCTCAGACTAACTAAAGAGGGGCAGAGGGTTTTTGTGAGCTGGGCGGTGATTTAGTATTTCGGGCACAGGCACGGGCACAGTAAACATCAAAGGACCCATGCTGTTAAATAAAACAAATAGCGCTCTTGGTTTGCAAAGGGCAAGGCCCTTTGCCGCGGTGAGAGGGGTTCGGGGAGAGAGGCGGCGTTAGCCTCTCTCCCCGTTGACTGTGCTGATAGCGAGGCCTTTGGCCGAGTCTTCAGCACAGTTCTCATCACTGAAGCCGAGGCAAAAGCCTCGACTTCAGCGATGTCCTGGGGAGAGAGGCTTACGCCACCTCTCTCCTCCTTCCCCTCTCTCCGCGGCAAAGGGGGGCCCCCTTTGCATTCCCTATTTGCCCATTGTTCGGGCAAAAGCTCTACTAGCTTCAGGTTATTATAATCCCAAAGCTGGGTCATGACTTCTTCTAGATATCTCTGAGGGTTTATTTGTAATGCCCAGCATGCTCTTGAGCCACCCGGTGATCAATGCTGACCAAAGATGGGGAGCAGAAAGTATTCGTGAGCTGGGCGGTGCTTTAGTATTTCGAGCTCAGGCACAGGCACAGTAAACATCAAAGGACCCATGCTGTTAAATAAAACAAATAGCGCTCTTGGTTTGCAAAGGGCAAGGCCCTTTGCCGCGGTGAGAGGGGTTCGGGGAGAGAGGCGGCGTTAGCCTCTCTCCCCGTTGACTGTGCTGATAGCGAGGCCTTTGGCCGAGTCTTCAGCACAGTTCTCATCACTGAAGCCGAGGCAAAAGCCTCGACTTCAGCGATGTCCTGGGGAGAGAGGCTTACGTCACCACCTCTCTCCTCCTTCCCCTCTCTCCGCGGCAAAGGGGGGCCCCCTTTGCATTCCCTATTTGCCCATTGTTCGGGCAAAAGCTCAACTAGCTTCTGGTTATTATAATCCAAAAGCTGGGTCATGACTTCTTCTAGATATCTCTGAGGGTTTATTTGTAATGCCCGGCTTGCTCTTGAGCCACCCGATGATCAATGCTGACCCAAGATGGGGAGCAGAGGGTTTTTGTGAGCTGGTCAGTGCTTTAATCGGGCACAGGCAGGGGCACGGGATTAGGGAAGAGGTTTATAGTACTGCTGCTTGATGCGGCGGAGGTTAGTCTCGATTTCGTTGCGACGCTTGCCTTTGAGGCGATCGATCATGAGGACACCGTTGAGGTGATCCGTTTCGTGCATGCGGTTACGAGCCTGGTAGCCATAGCAATCTTCATGGAACTGCTGGCCGCTCCGATCTGTCGCTTCGAGGTGGATGGTCAAAGGGCGGATGATGGGGAGATAGAGTTTGGGAATAGAGAGGCACCCTTCGCTCCGTTCGACCAAGGTTTCGCTAGGCAGGGTGAGAATGGGATTGATGTAGACTTTCGGCTCTCCCAGGTGGATCTCACCTTTGTCATCCTCATACTCTATATTAGAGACAAAGATGCGCAGCAGATAGCCTACCTGCGGTGCAGAGAGACCAATGCCTTCATAGTGCTTCATGGTGGCGAGCATCATGTCACAAATTTCAACTATCTCGTCCGTGATCGCTTCCACCGGTTTGGCCATCTGTCGCAAGACGGGATCACCGTAGTATCTGAGTTGGAGGACTTTCGTCAAGACTCGATCGTCTCCACATTGGGCTTAGAGGCGACTTTAGGCCGCCCCATCGCTCCTGTCCAGATGGAAAGGACGATGCAACCCCCCAAAAAGATCACCGCCAACCAGGCTGTAATTTTCTTCAAAATTTCGGGAGTTGAGGTCCCGAAGAGCGAGTCTCCCGCATCTCCCCCAAAGGAGGCACCAAGCCCCGAACTTTTGCTCTCTTGAATCAAAATGACAAAGCAGAGAACGAGGGAGGTCAAAATAAAAAGGGCTAAAAAGAGGTAATATAAAATGGTCATAGTGTTGAAACCGAAACTTGGTTAATGATTTGACTAAACGCTTTTGGAGAAAGGGAAGCACCGCCGACGAGAAGGCCATCCACATCTGGTTGGATCAACAAATCTCTGGCATTTTCTGGCTTCACCGAGCCTCCATAAAGGATCGATAAGAGATCAGCAGCATGATCTCCCCAATGTTTTCTGATGAGCGAGCGGCAGAGCTGGTGGGCAGCTTGGGCATCTTCGGGAGTGGCCACTTTGCCAGTTCCAATGGCCCAGATTGGTTCATAAGCGAGGATCAATTTTGAGAAGGATTCCGCTGCGATTTCATGAAGGGAGCTCGTGAGTTGTTCTTCTAACCTCTCTTCGAGTTTGCCAGATTCCCGCTCCTCTAAAGTTTCACCGATGCAGAGAAGTGGCTGCAGCTCTTCTGCGAGAGCCCTCTTCACTTTTTTGTTGATAAAGTGATCGCTCTCATGGAAGAGTTGGCGCCGCTCCGAATGGCCCAGAATGACAAATTGAGCTCCAGCATCGACCACCATCTTGGCAGCGATCTCCCCTGTGAAGGCGCCCTCGCTAGCATCGTTCATATTTTGTGCCCCCACTTTGATCGCAGTTTTGAGGGCTTTGGCCCGTTCTACTGTAGGATGGATCGCCGTAAAGGGAACCGCAAGATAAACGGCCGCTTGACTCTTCTGGATCAAGGGTGATAAAGTCTCTACATAGCTGACCGCCTCTTCGATGGTTTTATACATCTTCCAATTGCCGGCGATGGTGAGCGGTCGGGCTTTTTTTTGAGACATGGATCTCCTCTGAGAAATAAACACTATATTACCGAACGATGAGCGAGCCGTCAACTCTAATCACTGTCAGTGAACTGACTTACGCGATCAAAAATCAGCTGGAATCGCGCTTTGCTCATTTGACCATTCAAGGAGAAATTAGCAATGCAAAGCTCCATTCGAGCGGCCATTTCTATTTTGATCTCAAGGATGCCGAGTCGAAGATTGGAGCAGTCATGTTCCGCCCACAGTGCCAGCTGTTAAAAAAAATTCCGAAAGAGGGGGATCAGGTCATCGTCAAAGGGAGCCTCTCCGTCTATCCTCCGCACGGCAAATATCAGCTCATGGTCCGTTCACTCGAATTTGTGGGACTCGGAGCACTGTTGCTGCAGCTGGAGGCGCTCAAAAAAAAGCTACATCAACTGGGCTGGTTTGATAAGGAGCGCAAAAAAGCGCTTCCCCCCTTCCCCAAAACGATCGGTGTGGTCACCAGCCCTACAGGGGCTGTCATCCGCGACATCATCACTGTCCTTACTCGGCGCTCGCCCGGTTTCCATCTGATTTTATACCCTGTGAGAGTTCAAGGGCCAGAAGCTGCGGGAGAAATTGCCCGCGCGATTGCCGATTTTAATCGCCACGCTCTTGCCGATGTGTTGATCGTCGGGCGTGGAGGGGGCAGCCTCGAAGATCTTTGGCCCTTCAATGAAGAGAGTGTCGCCAAAGCAATTTTTGAGAGCCGCATCCCCATTATTTCGGCTGTCGGTCATGAAACCGATGTCACCATCGCCGACTTTGTCGCCGATGTTAGGGCGCCCACCCCTTCTGCTGCTGCAGAGATTGTCTCAGCAGAGACGGCCCACTTTCTCGCCTTTCTCGAAAGGGCCAAAAAAACTATAGCAACCACCCTCTCTCACCAGTTGAAACAGCTCCGCTCCCAATTGAGCGGTTTTAAACGCCATCCCCTCCTTGCCACTCCCTATGCATTGCTCGCCTCCCCCTTACAAAAATTGGATGAGATCAAAGGTAAAGTGGACGAGAGAATGCGCAGCCAATTGAGCCGACGTCGTTACCTCTTAGCGGGACGTCACAAACAGCAACAGGCGCTTAAACCCACCGCACAGCTCGCTTTATGCCGCAGTCGACTCCACCACTTTGATCAAAGAATTGAAGAAAAAATTCTTTATACGGTAAAGATGAAGCAGCAGAAACTGAAGGAAGTGGTTCAGCAGTTCCAGGCTCTCGACCCAAAAAATGTTTTAAAAAGGGGCTACTCCATCCTCTTTGCTGAAAATGAGGGTTCCGTTATAGTATCGGCACGAAAGTTGGCACCCCATCAAAAACTGCGCGCCCTACTTTCTGATGGAGAAGCGCATCTTGAGGTAACAGATGTTAGAAGCAGACTTTAATTTTGAACGATCGTTCGCCCGACTTGAAGAAATTTTAGAAAAGATGAATTCTGGCAATGTATCTTTAGATGAATCGCTCAAATTGTACGAAGAGGCTGACCGTCTCATTGCAGGATGTGCTCAAAAACTCAATAAAGCTGAAGCAAAAATCGAAATGCTGATCAAAAGACGCGACGGCGAGCTCCAACTGGATGGTGAAGGAATACCTTCTGTCGAACGCTTCGAAGAGGCATTGCAGTGACCTTACTTAAAGGGATCCACTCTCCTAAGGATCTCAAAACATGTTCTCTATCTGAGCTGGAACAGATTGCGCAAGAGGTGCGCCAGCGCATTATCGATGTGCTTTCTGTAACAGGTGGCCATCTCGCCTCCAATTTAGGAAGCGTTGAACTCTCCTTAGCTTTGCACCATGTTTTTCACAGCCCGCACGATCGCTTTATATTCGATGTGAGCCACCAGACCTATACCCACAAGCTGGTGACAGGAAGAAACAATAGCCACTTCGATCGGATTCGCTGCTACAAGGGCTTAAGTGGCTTTGCCCATCCCAAAGAATCGGAACATGACCTCTTCTTTGCAGGCCATGCCGGAACGGCGCTTTCCCTTGGCCTGGGAATGGCCAGAGCACGTGACATCGAAGCGGGCAATGAGCATGTGATTCCTATCATTGGCGACGCCACGCTCACCTGCGGCCTCTCCCTTGAGGCTTTAAATAATATCCCCAAAGATCTCTCCCGTTTCATTCTCATTTTGAATGACAACGAGATGTCCATTTCACACAATGTGGGAAGCATCAAACATATCCTGAGCCGCCTTCTCAGCAATCCGACGACGAGCAAATTGGCCCATGAAATGAAGAGTTTCGTTTCAAGAATCCCAGTCTATGGCTCTTCCTTAGTCAAGCAGGGGCACAAAATTGCTGAATCGGTGAAAAATCTGGTCAGCTCGGCTCCCTTTTTTGAACAGTTCAACCTCTCCTACATCGGCCCCATCGATGGGCATGACTTAAGAAAAATGGTGGAAGCCTTTACCGCGATCAAAGATCTGCCGATGCCCGTGATCGTTCACCTCTTCACAACCAAAGGGCAGGGATTGGAGAAGGCAGAACGTGACCCGATCACCTATCATGGCGTCAAACCCTTCGACCCCAAAACATGCGAATTTCTCCCCTCTCCTTCCAAAAAGCCAACCTTCCCGAAACTGTTTGGCAACTATATGGTCCAGTTGGGGCAATCTAATCCCAAGCTCTGCGTCATCACTCCAGCCATGAGCCTCGGCTCCTGTCTCGATCCCTTCAGAGAGCGTTTTCCCACTCGCTTCTTCGACGTCGGGATCGCTGAAGGACATGCGGTCACCTTTGCAGGGGGGATGGGCAAGTCAGGGAAGCTCGATGTTGTCTGTTCGATCTACTCCACCTTCTTCCAAAGAGCACTCGACAACCTCTTTCAAGATGTCTGCCTCCAAGAAATTCCCATCATCTTTGCCGTCGACCGCGCCGGCCTTGCCACAAGCGACGGAGCGACCCACCACGGTATCTATGAGATGAGCTTTTTAAAAGCGATGCCCAATATGGTCATCTGCCAACCGCGCAATGGTCAACTGCTCAAGGAGCTGCTCTTTTCCAGTTTTGAGTGGAAAAGACCGACAGCGATCCGCTATCCCAACATCACTACAGATGACTCTACCGAGCCGGTCCAAAAGAGAGAGCTCGGAAAAGGGGAGATTTTGGCGGAAGGCAGTGACCTTCTGATCATCGCGCTTGGCCATCAGTATCTCGATGCGCTGAAACTGCGTGAGCTTCTCCACGAAAAAGGAATCTCTGCGATGGTGGTCGACCCGATCTTCGTCAAACCACTCGACAGCGATCTCTTAGGTAAACTCCTTTTGACACACACACGCATCGTCACACTTGAAGAGCACTCCCTGAAAGGGGGACTCGGAAGCGAAATCAACGACTTCCTTCTTTCGCACGACTTTGGCCATGTCCAATCTCTCAACTTTGGGATTCCTGAAGCCTTTATCGAGCAAGGAAGCTATGGGGAGCTTCTGAACGAGCTCGGCTTAACAGCAGAAAAAATGCTCTTGCGGATATTAGCTCACTTTTCGTTCAATACAAAAAAAGTTCTACAGTAAGTTCCATGCTCATCGCTCTTTTCGCCAATATGAAGAAGCGGGAGTCAGCTGCAATCGCTAAACAGATTGCTGACTTTCTCCGCGAAAAAAAAGTCGATCTGGTCGCACGCGATGAAGAGGCTGGGGAACTCGATGTTCCTCCCTTGAGCTCTGTCTCCCCCACATCGATCGACTGCCTCATTTCCTTAGGAGGTGATGGCACGATTCTCCGTCTCGTCCACCACTTTCCCCATCTCCAAGTCCCCATTTTGGGCATCAATTTGGGCCACTTAGGTTTTATGGCTGATATCCCCCTACCCGACCTCTATCCCAGCCTCGAAGATCTGGTGGAGGGGCGCTACCACACCGAGGAGCGGATCATGATGGAGGGTGTGACAGCTTCTGGTGAAAAGTGCTTCGCTGTAAATGAGATCGTCGTTCATAGATCCCGTAATCCCAGCCTCATCGACCTCAGTATCTCTGTCGATGGCAACTACCTCAATACCTTTTCGGCAGACGGAATCATTGTGGCCACCCCTTCAGGATCGACCGCCTACTCTCTCGCAGCAGGGGGACCTATTTTATCACCTAACCTCGATGCCTTTGTCATCACTCCGATCAGCCCACACACCATCTCCAATCGCCCCATCGTTTTGATGCCCAAGCAATCGATTCAAATCCAATATTTAGGTCCACATGAGCCCGTCGAAATCATCTACGATGGTTTTGGCCATTTTCCGATGCGCAACCAAGAAATCTTCACCCTCTACAAGTCGGAAAAAACATTTAAAATGGTCAGTTTGGAGCGCACCGATTACTTTTCCACGTTGAGAAGCAAACTGGGATGGTCGGGACAGCTCCGTTTTAGTCAACTCAGTCATAGGATGGATGAGAAGGAATATGTTTAAAAAAGCACAAATCGCACTCTTTATTTTGCTCTGCCTCAGCACAACGGCCTTTGCAGAAATCAAAGCCGTCATTTTTGACTTCGGCGGTGTCATTGCCAACGTCGATCGCTCTCAACTCACCAATTTCTTGAAGGACTCCTTCCCTATCTCAGAGGAAGAGGCAAATAAGCTCCTCCAGGCATGGCATACCGATATCAATGAGGGTAAGGATGAAAAGCAGTTTTGGAATCACTATGCAGTGTCAGTAAACAGCTCTCTTTCTCCAGACTGGCTCTCTCGGTTTGAAAAAGTCCAAGAAAATGCTCTCCGCCCCTTTCCCGAGATGCTCGCAGCGATTCAGCAACTCAAACGCCATGGCTACCGTGTCGGCCTTCTCTCCAATGTCACGCCCCAACACGCAGCAATCATTCGCAAACTGGGCTACTATAACCTCTTCGATCCTCTGCTTCTCTCTTGCGACATCGGAGTGAGAAAGCCCGATCCCAAAGCCTTTGAAATCATGCTCAAAGCGCTCTCTCCCCTGCAACCCCAAGAGGTTCTCTTTGTCGATGATCAGAAAGTCAATACCGACGCCGCTGAAAAATTAGGGATCCAAGTTATCCATCTGTTACGCCCCCAAAACATCTTTTGCTATCTCCAAGAGAAGGGCATTAATTTGGCTGTGTTGAAAAATTTAAGCCGCTCGAATTTAGCCAGATTTGGCCTCCAGTTTTTGAAACATGAGTGAAGAAGATAGCCCCAGCGCTATCTTCGAGCGAGTGGTTCGAAAAATGGAGGATCAAAGATGGCTAAAGTTGAGCAGCTTAAATTTTTCAACACAGCCATTCATTTATACCTTAACCCAGCCAATCGTTAATGGACCAGATTGATCCAGGAAGGTCATCGCTAAAAAAATGGTCGAGGGATCCTTTAGGAAGCAGTCCAAAATGGCCCAGCTTTCTTCCGCAACCGGAGGAGGGAGGGTTTGTTGAAGAAGCTCTTGGACCAGTTCTGGTTTAACTAAAGGAATGCAAGGGAACTGTTCTATCGCACCGAGCTTTTGCCGATACTCTCTTTCTAAGTAGGGGGCATAAAATCCCACCCGCTCCGCTAATAGACTACGATTCTGCACAAATAGGGTATGACATTTTGTGGTATCCTTAGGGATAAAGCAGAGAGAGACGACACCCCTTGCGAGAGCCAATTTCAAAATAGCACGACTTTTCCAGTGAGAGGGGCTGCCATCCCCATCAGGGTAGTTTTCTTGTAAGCGGCTATCCTCTTTTCGGACAGTTTCGATATCTAACTGAATCTCATCAGGATAGAGATTTATTTCCGGCAGTCTATTGAATAGGTATTCGTTGCTGCAACACGGGGGTCCTGGTAGGAAGGGTTGAATGGTTCCTTCAATCAATGTAAGTAAAGCTGTCATAAAAAAAAGAAGCTATACCAATTTCAAATTTTAGCCAAATCTTTTTCCTTTCTTTGTAAAGTTTAAATTAAATTATACCGATAATAAATTTATTAATACTACTTAGCAACTATTTTAGTTCCAAATAATTAAGTAAAATCATATACTTTTGTGCAAATAATAATTTTAAAGGTTAATTATGGCACATTTTGACTCCCTCTCATCCCCTTCTTCCTCTTACAGAACGAACCCCGATCGGGGAACCATTTCCCAAAGTCGAACTCTCGGTTCTCCCGAAGGAAAAGCACTCAAAAATCTCAGTGAAAGGGTGACAGAACAGGCAGAATCTGTAGTCGCAGGGAGAAAAAGACGCCTTTTTGACGACGATGAACAGCCTGTTGAATCCCACAAACGCTTGAGGCCAATAGAAGAGATGGGTGCAAATAAAGAACTCTCCACCTCGACCCTTCCTGTTTTTAAAATTCCTTCGAGACCATCTCCAGAACGAACTCTCTTGCCCGTGCCCACACCAGCGTCAGCTTTGATGCCCATGACCACCTTTGAAGAGCTATCTCTCCCTCTGATGACTGCAGCTTCGTTCGCGACTCCAAGTCCTCCTCCAACGCCCCAAAGAAAGACCCCTCAGAGAAGAGAGAATGGCTTTCAACAGTTGGAGAAACAAATTCAGAGGGGATTTGCCCTCGTTGGCTCTAGTAAACTGACACTTGATGGCCCTCCTAGAAAGGGTTCCTACTTCGATGTCTATCGATTCTCCTCTGAGAGAGAGATCGACCAAGATCTTCCCAATGAACGCCTTCTTGTTAAATTTTTTAACTCTGCTCGCACTGGAAAGGATTCAGAGACGAGCATGAATGGCTTTTTAACCTCCATCCTCTCCAATTACAATGAAGCGAAACGACTGGGATTGCCTGTGGCAAAAATTTGCAATGAGGCTACGGCAAAGCAAGACCGATCTCTCATACAAGTAGAAGTGCAAGAGAAAGTGAATCTAGATAATCCATTGCATCTCAGCCAACTTAAAAACTTTTTCCTCACCTCACTTAGAGAAAAGGTCGCCTTTGATTTGCTTCCTGCCAACCTTGGTGTTGACAGTGATCAAGTCACCCTATTCGATTTTGTGGAAGAAAGCGATCAGGAATTAGGTGAAAATGCTCATCTGATTTTTATCAACGAAGCCCTTAAAGGTTGGACAAGACATCATTGGGAAACTCATGGCCATGATTTCGAAGCCACAGAGGCCTTCCTGACTGCACTCACCGCTGGTTTTGAGAAGTTCGGATATAATCTGGAAAACAACCAATGGATTCTCGCTCAAGAAACGGCTACAAGGTAAACTTTTCGCAGCAGATCTTGAAGCCAATCTGGTAGATGTCGCTTTGAGGCAAATGGCAGACAAGTTTTAGCTCCTTCTCAGAGAAGAAGGTGTTGAAATTGATCTGCTGAGCTGCCTCACAGCTTATCGTGGGCCCTGTTTGCTCTTGCTCAAAGAAAATCAATTCATCAATCATCGATTTTCCCCTGTCATAGACTGAGATGCGGAGGCTATGGAATCGCAGTAAGGTGTTTTGCAGCGGAATTTTTAATAAGAGCTTGCGGATAGCCTTTCGTTTCGAGAAATAGTGGCTCATAGCATAGAAGCGGCGATTGGAGTTGCTTCTCAGCAAAATCGTCTCATGGGGTTTGTCTGAGAAGGCTTTTCCTGTATCGAGATGGACCTTCAGGGGAAAACTATCCTCCGACAAAAAACAGCGTGCAGGTAGCTGCCCCAACCAGACAGCTTGAGTGGCTAAGCTGAGGTATTCACTCTGTTTTGCAGTATAGGCTGTTGGCCAATTGAGAGAGACCTCTTTGAGAGCTGCACCAGGAACCATATCTTGAATATAGGTGTCATAGTAATCATCTTTACCTATCACCTGCGTCGCATGACGACTGGGGCCATGCTCATGCCGCCACGCACCAAAACGAAGCGCCTCAAGACGTGTTGCATGGGTCATCGAACGGAGCAGGATTGCCCGGAGCTGCTCCTGGAGGGCTTCTGAATCTTGGTGCAGTTTGATGACTCCCCTTTTTAGATGGCTTCCCATCTCTTCAAAAAATGCAAAAATCCCCTGCTGGACAGCTGTAGCCTCTTTTTTCTGTTTTCGTGAAATCCAGGTGGGATGGGTAATGATATTGCCCGATGGATCTATGTCAGCAAGGGGGCCAACCCCTGTTTCTGCCGTCGCGCACTGCTCGAGAACAAAAAGACCTTTTTTATAGGCATCCCCTGTATAGGGATGTCCCCCTTTAAAAAGATAACCCTCGCGCACAACCCCCTCCAAAAGCCCTTCATGAATGGCTTCCGTGGTGCTGAGATAGAGACCATGCAAAAGGGTCGATTCTCCCAGAATTTTTTGGAGTCCACCCTGAGTTGTCCCTGCCCAACCGATATCGACCAGGGTCATTTGAGAAAGATCTCCGGTCACATTTTTGAGATACTTCAGAAAGCCTTCTCTTTTTCTGGCTGCCGATTGGACGATCTGGTGGTGCCATTTTTTTTCACCGAGCAGATCGTGGATGAGCTCCTGACGGAGTTTAGGCTCTTCTAAAATCATATTGCGCTTCTGGGACCATTTCCCCATCTGTGCGGGATCGAGGCCAAGAGAGTGGCAGAATGTTTCCACCGTGAACTGTCCCAGAAAGGTCTTCATCAGAGCCACTAGCTCCTTGCCAATGGCCCTTTGGATTGCGGCATGGATGATAAAGGGGCGTGAAACCCAGAGCTCTTTGGCCTCGACGCGGTGCTCAGGGTAGTAGGGAGCCAAGCGGCGGATCAGCTCGGCATAGAGCTTTCCTTCACGCATCAGACAGAAGACCTGGCTCTGACCCATAGCTCGGCATCTCTCATAGATCCAGTGGACAAAGCCAAAGAGAACGGGGCCTAAAACGGTCGCCCCATACTTCCAAAAGAAGTGGTGCTCTTTGGCAATCGCCTGCAGCTGAGGAGAGAAGGCCATTTTGGCGCGTAAGGAAGTCAGTCCAAAATCACCCTCGCGCTCATCGAGATTCACACCCCCATAGGCCCACTCCCTTTCGCCGAGCTTTTCAAAATGGGAATCCTGTTTGGGATAGTGGAGGGTGGATAATCCTGCCGCGCGCCCTGATTCCACATCGCTTACCTTATTGTCACCGATATGGAGAATCTGATCGGGCGAGATTTTCAAAGTTTCGATCACATAGTCGAAAAGCCCCTCTCTCTTACCGACACCATATTCACAGGAGATAAATAGATGGTCAAAGTAAGAGGTGAGATCCCCGAGTAGCGCTTCGATGTGTCCTTCCTCGAAATAGGTATCAGAAACGAGTAGAAGCGGCAGCTCTCGTTGACGGGCAAAGAAAATGAGTTCGAGAATCGCTGGGTCATAGGAGATCAACTGCTGTTCTAGGGCCACCTCCATCTTGACAAGGAGGGAGACATCACCTCCAAAAATTCCCTGAAAAGCACCTGCCAACATCTGCTCGATAGTGAGGGGGACAAAAATCGGGAGCATCTGCCAATAGATTTCTGACAATTTAGCTTCTGTCAGATTGTGGGGAAATTCTTTCGCTTCCCTCGCTCTTTTTTCTGCCTCAATGCGTAAGGATACAAATCCCTCAGCAGTCACTGCAGGGATCAGCCACCCCTCTTTTTTCAAACGGCGGCCCAATAAGAGAAAGATGTCTATGGGATGGGGGACCTTGCGCCAGAGAAGGGTATCGAAGAGGTCGAGCGAAAGAACTTTCACCTCACCGTCAAAAATTTTCTGATAGGCGGGGATCAGGCGTGAGTCATGCATACGATGCTCAATAGAACAGAGAGAAAATTATCGTGCAAGTCGGTTGTATAATTCGAGAAAAGTTTCTAAAGAGAGCTCTTCGGGCCTAGATTGTGGATTCTCCCCTATCTCTTCCAAAATGAGTTCGACCTCTTTTCCTAAAGTCGAACGGACCATTTTACGCCGCTGTTGAAAGGCCCTATGGACGAGTGCAAAGAATTTCTCAGCATCGACCGAAGGGGGAGTGTGGAGGGTAATCGTGACCACTGCCGAATTGACAGAGGGCTCTGGGTAAAAACAGTGGCGGCTCACCTTAAAGGCATAGCGTGCTTTCCCATAAAAGCGGAGAAAAAGAGCCAGTGAGCCATAATCATCCCCTTTGGCCTCTGCTGTCATGCGCCGAGCAACCTCTTCTTGGACCATGACAGTAAGCGTGGTAAAGAGATCGTGCCTAGGTGCTAAAAGTCCTAAAATCGGAGCTGTTAAATGATAGGGAAGATTAGAGACTACTTTGGCAGGAGAAGGAATCAGCGAAAGGTCAAAGTGACGGATGTCCTCGGCAAAAACGGTGACAGAGGAAAAGCGTTTCAGAGCCTCTGCAAAGAGCCGATCCTTTTCCACAGCATAAACAGCAGCACCCGCCTGAATGAGCGCTTCGGTCAAAGCGCCGGGCCCAGGACCTATTTCTACCACCTTATCGCCGTTCTGAATGTCAGCTTCAGCGATGATCTTTCGGACAATATTCCCATCGATGAGAAAATTTTGGGAGAGTCTCTTATTGGGCGCCACTCCGAGCGCCTGGAGAAAGGCCCGGAGCTCGGTAGGATTGGTCAACGCCATTAGCGTAAATCAAAAGGCTTCAGGTCGCTCGGGATAAAATAACTCAAGTATTTCTCGGTGATGCCATAGTTTTTGCGCAGTCTCTTGCGGTACTCGTGGTTGTATTTCTCCATCGCCTCCTCCGTCAACTCCCGCTTCAACTCCTCGGCCATCGCATTGAGTGTACCAGGTCCTTCCCGTTCAATGCCTTTTAAGCAAAAGAGGCGACTCACATTTTTAGCAGCAATCGGAGCGCTAGAAGCGCCTGCCGACAGAGTTTGCAAGACAGCCCTATAGCTCAAGGAAAGCTCTTTCTCTTTTTGGCGATATTCGGGGGAATAGGCAAGCTCGACCCCTTCATTCTGAAGTTGAGCCATCACCTTTTCGAAGGGGACTCCCTGCTCGTGGATCAATCGGTGAGCCTCGTGAGCGACCCGCTCATGCTCTTTCCCTCGAACTGCCAGGACACTGTAAACCCAGACATTCTGGATCGGATTCTCTGCCAGAATCCTTTCATAACGTCTTCTTACGGAGAGCGGATAAACATCGACCATGGCTCGATTGCGTACCATGATGGAGATCATTCTCTGCACGGTTAAATCCGTTTTCAAAAGCTCAAAAGCCTCCTCAAGCGTCATTCCCAACTTATCGAGGTTGATGACGACATCGGGGCCAAATAACGCTTCGAGCTCCTCCCGTACCTCGCCGTCGGTCACCTTCACCTCTTTTTCTTCCGCATCGGCCATGATCAGAAAATCATCGATCACCATTCCCAATACTGTTTTCCATCCCGAAGAGTAAAACTGATAGCGTGCTACATTGGAGGAGGCCAACGTTGGATATTGCTTATAGAAAAGGAGATCCATCTTCTTCACCACATCCATGACCGTAATGACTTTGTCATGGATCTTGATGAGTACCCGATTATTGATGATGAGATGTTCAGGATAGGACTGCTCCATTCCCATCGCTCCCATCCCCGCACCATACTCCATCGAGGGTGCACCACTGGCCAGCGTTGCCATTCCCAATCCCAACATCAAAAATTTTGATTTCATCATCTTAAATCACTCCTGAACCAGAGAGAATATCCCCTCCCCCCTTTTTCCTGTTAGGAGAAAAACCGCTTTTTAACTATCATGAAAACTGAACATTTAACTTTCAATTTTCATGGAAAAACGCGAAAAATTCCTCGAGGAGATCCATAAGGCCTTTGAAGTTCACCCAGTCATCGCCCTTCTGGGCCCTAGGCAGTGTGGTAAAACAACTTTGGCTAAACTTTATCAAGAACTATTCGGGCGAGAGATGCTCTTTACCTACTTTGATCTGGAAGATCCAAGGGATCTTGCCAAACTCTCGATGCCTATGCTTAATTTGGAGGAGCTTACCGGTTGCATTATTATCGACGAAATTCAGCGGAGGCCAGACCTTTTTCCTATCTTAAGAGTCCTCGTCGATCAGCAAAAACCCAGAAGGTTTCTCATTCTAGGAAGCGCTTCTCGGGATCTGATCAAACAATCCTCTGAAACTCTGGCTGGTAGGATCCGTTACATCGAATTAACTCCCTTTTCCTTTTGGGAGGTCGATCATGCAGAAAAACTGTGGATTAGAGGCGGTTTTCCCCTCTCCTATCTTGCTAAGAATGACGAAAAAAGTGCCGAATGGCGCACTGCCTATATCACCACCTTTCTCGAAAGAGACATTCCCAATTTAGGGATTCAAATCCAACCTACCCTGCTGCGCCGATTTTGGATGATGCTCGCCCATTATCACGGACAAACTAGCAATTACTCAGAGCTCGGTGGCTCATTAGGCGTTTCTCATACAACGATTCGTCGCTACCTCGACATTTTGAGCGGAACTTTCATGATCCGCCAGCTTCAGCCCTGGTTTGAAAATATTGGCAAGAGACAGGTCAAATCTCCGAAAATTTATTATCGAGATAGCGGACTCCTCCATAGCCTCTTGGGCACTACTGAGAAAAGTACTCTCCATAATCACCCCAAAGTCGGCTCCTCATGGGAAGGTTTTGCTCTTGAACAGGTTATCCGTTTCCATGAGGCCACCCCAGAGGAAGCCTATTTCTGGGCGATTCACAACCAAGCCGAGCTCGATCTCCTCCTCATTAAAGATGGCAAAAGAGTTGGCTTTGAATTTAAGTACGCGGACGTTCCTCAACTGACCAAGTCGATGAAAACTTCCCTTGAAGTCCTAAACCTCGATCTCCTCACCGTCATTTTTCCTAGCAAAGATCGCTTTTTCCTCTCTGAAAAGATCGAAGCCGTCGGCTTTCAAAGCTACTTCAACTCTTAATCCCCGTCGCTGTGACACTCGGGCGCCTACGGCGCGGCCCCGCACGTTCAGGGGCTGGTCAAACCCTGAGATAGTAAAAGCATCTCAGGATACATCTTGAGTGACTAACGCCTCGGAACTCTTGCCTGCGAACGGGGCGCTACGCGCGGCCCCGCACGTTCAGGGGCTGGTCAAACCCTGAGATAGTAAAAGCATCTCAGGATACATCTTGAGTGACTAACGCCTCGGAACTCTTGCCTGCGAACGGGGCGCTACGCAGCCTCGGTCACAGGCGCAGGCGGGGGCGCCGAAGGTCGCTCGCGGCCCTCAATGGGCCGCTGCCACTCCCAACGGCGCCAATTGCCGAGCCACTCCTTTTAGCCAATCATCCTTTAAAGAGGTAATAAGAAAGGCCACATGGGACAAGTGAGTGTGGCATCGACGTTAAGATATTTTTAACACAGAGACGCAGAGACTCAGAGGTTCACAGAGAAAATCGCCTTTTTTTGGTGCATGCACCAAAAAAAGGCGATTTTTCTTGCCCTCCCGCTTTGGTCCCTCTCTGTGAACCTCTGAGTCTCTGCGTCTCTGCGTTGAAGATGCCCACACAGAATAAGGCAGGCTCAACTTGTGAGCTAAATCGGATACTTACCACACGGGTAAACTCAGTAGCTCTCACTAGTCAGCTGGCTGAGATCGTCGTAGGAGGGCTCAAGTGTGGTTTTGTTGAGATGATCGGCGATCTGAATGATATGGTTCTTGGCATCGTAGGTGTAGGAGTAACGCTCTTATTTCTATCTGAGTCTTTCTGGGGCTTCTCAGACGAGGCTTTGCACAAGGAAGAGAAGATTCCTGAAAAGGTTGTTGAGGATAGCCGCTCGGCAATTGGCGCCGTTGGGAGTGGCAGCGGCCCGAAAAGGGCCGCGAGCGACCTTCGGCGCCTCCCTTACTTTTTGTTAAAGTTTTTCGATGGCGGCCCACATCTCGGTGATCTCGGTGAGGGGGTGATCACAGCGACCTTGGTAGCAGATGTAGAGGGTGGTTTTGTTGTCGATGGGGGGTTTGTTGCGCGAGGTGGGGACGAGATCACGGAGCTCCTCGTCGGAGTCGCGGGCCCAGATGAGGCTTTTGTGGGGGATGAAGTGGCTGGCAAACATCTTAGAGATCTCTTCTTTGTATTCCTCTTGTTCATTGAGGGCGACAATGATGGTGGGCGCTTTGTTGTCGTAGTGGCGGAGGAGGGCCATGAGATGGTAGCAAGCACCGGGAGGATAAAGGTCGATATGCTCCTTGGCAGCTTTGAGAATATCGATGGCTTCGTTGAGGTAATCTTCATAGCCGGTCATTTGATAGAGCCGAAGGAGATTTTCGGCATGAACGGCATTCCCTGAGGGTTCTGCGCCATCATAAAATTCGCAGCGGCGCAAGATGAGGGTGGGATCTTTGCCATTGGTGAGGTAAAAAGCGCCATTTTCGGCTTTAAAATCTTCTTTCAGGGTATTGGCGAGCGTGAGGGCAAACTCGAGCCACTGAGAGCCTCGATCGGCCTCGAAGAGTGAAAGTAGGCCATGAATCAGGAAGGCGTAATCGTCGAGACAGCCATCGAAGCGCGCATCTCCTTCGCGCCAGCGGCGTAGAAGATTGCCCTCCTTCCAGAGATAGGTTTTGATAAAGTGGGCCCCTTTTTCGGCCGCATCGAGATAGTGGTTATTAGCTAAAACTCTCCCCGCCTCTGCCAGGGCATAGATCATGAGTCCATTCCAGGCGGTGATGACCTTATCATCTTTTAAGGGATGGATGCGCTCTTCACGCACTTTCCAGAGTTTTTCGCGGAGTTTTTGGAAACTCTGTTTCAAGAGAACAGGGTCGAGATGGCGCTGAGCAGCAAATTCTTCAAGAGTTTGCCGTAAATGGAGAATCGATTTTCCCTCGAAATTGCCATTAGGAGTGACGCCATAGAACTCGCAGAAAAGAGGGGCATCTTTACCTAGAATCAGATGGACCTCATCCCAGGACCAGAGATAGAATCGCCCTTCATGTCCTTCCGAATCGGCATCCTCAGCCGAATAAAATCCACCCGAAGGGCCTGTCATATCTCTTAGAACATATTTTAAAATTTCATCGACCACATCTCGGTAGAAATTCTGGCGCGTATATTGCCAAGTCTCAAGGCAGGCCCTTGCTAAAATGGCGTTATCGTAGAGCATCTTCTCAAAATGGGGAACCATCCACTTCTCATCGACACTATAGCGTGAAAAGCCTCCCCCGATATGGTCATAGATTCCACCTCTTTGCATCATGTCGAGAGAGCGTTCGACATAAAAAAGGGCGCGGCTATCCCCGCTCTTTTTGACAAGCCGCAGCAGAAAACAGGCTTGGAAACCGACAGGGAACTTCGGTATTCCTTTGGTCCCACCATAGATAGGATCGGCTGTCTTATAGAGGATTTCGGCGGCCTCTTTAATTTTTTCTTGGTCGGGGAGATCTGTCCCCTCAGCCTGGACATAGCCGGCAAAGACATCGACGATCTTCCCTGCCTGAGCCACCACCTCTTCCCGCTCATCGCGATTCTCCCAAATTTGGCGGATTCGCAGGACGAGCTGCTTCATCCCTAAAAAGCCGCGGTTGGCATCTGCAGGGAGATAGGTCGAGGCAAAGAAGGGCTGAAGATTGGGAGTTAGAATGAGATTCAGGGGCCAGCCAGCACCCCCCGACATCATCGCCTGGGCAAATTCCATGTAGAGGCTATCGATCTCGGGCTTCTCCTCACGATCAACTTTCACATTGATAAAGGTCTCATTCATCAACTGAGCCACTTCGACGCTCTGAAAGGATTCAGCCTCCATGACATGGCACCAGTGACAGGTGGCATAACCGATCGAAAGAAAGATCGGCTTATCCTGAGTGCGTGCAGCCACAAAGGCCTCCTCAGACCAAGGGTACCAATCGACCGGATTGTGCGCATGCTGAAGCAGATAGGGCGACTTTTCATGGATGAGCCGGTTGGTGTATAACGGTCGTGAAGATTGAGACATGCTTTTATTAATAAAATAATGAAATTTATTTCATTTTATATAAAAAGGAGATTAGTTTGAAACCCGTAAACGCTTCGTACTGATTTCTAAAACGATAATCGTCAAAAAGCCCAGAATGATAAAGAGGATCGGCATCAAAAGAGAGTCTGATCCAAAGGGCCAGATCGCCTTTAAACCACCCGCCATGAAGCCGACGAGTAGAGCGAGAGTAATCTGCTGGAAATACTTGAGAAGAAGAGAGATGAGGCGAGAAAAGAGGATAAAGCCGAGAGCAATGCCGCATCCCAGTGCAAAGAGCAGCGAGAGCGATCCCGGTGCAAAGGGCGCATTGAGTGCAGCGATCACAAGGGGATAGACACCAATGATTTGCAAGAGATAACTCCCCGATATTCCCGGCAAGAGCATCGCGCCGATGGCAAACATCCCTGAGAGCATGATCCAGAGGAAGTGAGTCTCAAAGAGCTGGGTGCAAGGGAGGGTCGTCAGCCAATAGGAGAGCCCACCCCCGATCACTAGAGCCACCCAATGACTCGACTTTTTCAATGTCGCTGCTTTCGCACAGACCAGTGTCGATGCGGCGATCAGTCCGAAGAAAAAGCCAAACAAGGGTGCAGCATAGTTCTCCATCAGATAGTAGAAGAGTTTGGAAAAGGAGAGGATCGAAGTGGCAATTCCCCCACCTAAAGGCAGAAGAAAGCGCCAAGCGATCTTATTCAGTGACTGAAAGCGCAGGCTCTTGATGCTCTCCAAGAGCTCCTCATAGATTCCCGACATAAAGGCGATCGTCCCGCCTGAGACGCCTGGAATCAGATCGGCAATGCCCATCACCAGACCCGTGAGATAGAGACGGAGAGCCCTCACTAGAAAATTCCCAGATAGCGGGCGATGAACCAACCCAAGAGAATGGCCAAGACAGAAGCGCCTACCCAGACCAAGTTGGGAAGCCACTTGATCTCTCCCCCTGGTGAGCCGCGCACTTCTAAGGTTCCAATTCCAAGTGTAAATTCCTGATTTTCAGGAGGCTTTTCTTGAAGAATCTGCATGACATAGGGATGCTCCTGAAAGAGCTTTTCCGCATCGAGGTCCAAGAAAGAGGCATATTTGGTAATAAACCCTTGCGCATAGATGGGTGAGATCAGCTTCCCCAGCTGCCCCTCCTCGATGGCTTGAAGATAACCGAAGCGGATCGAAGTGCCATTCTCCACCTCTTTCAGAGAGAGCCCCTTCTCCTCCCGCCTCCGTTTGATCAGCGTACCTAATTCGGCCAGTTCTGGATGCATAATGGTTCCTTATTGAGGGCCCATTATCAACATCAGCTAGATTTTAAGCAAATCTACCGCTTTAACTCGATGCACCCTCCAGTGATGCAGCAAATAACGGGAATCCCAATAAGACAACCCAGACCGACGACAGAAAGTACAGTCCCCACAATGCCCCAGCCAAGTTGAACATTAGAGAGAATGCCGGCTGCTCCCAAAGCACCGAGAGTGATATAGAGAGCTGCTATGACGGCATGAATAATAACTTGGACTTTTCTTTCGCCCAAATTACCGCCAGCCAAGTTCATTGCTATGCTAAAACCACCCAGGCCTATTGCCACATAACCCATGTAGGGTGAAGGAAATGCTCCCGCAGCAGCGACGCAACTGATAGTGAAGAGGGCGAGAGTCGATAAGGTTGCTAGTGTACTTGTAGCACAAATGCGGGTACTACAATTACTCTCCATAGCTCGACCAATTCCAGCAGCAGCTGACATAAAATAACTCCATTGATTGTTAAGACATATTAAACAGTTTAACAAAATTGTGGGAACGCCTGGGAAAAGCTGGACCCCTCAAAATTAGAACACTTAAGTTGCATGGGAACCGTCTCTTTTGAAAGGCTAAAGGAAAAAATTTTCGGGATTAAGAGAATAACGGGATTATAAGACTTTATTGAAAAATTGAGCCCGCATAAGCTGTCTTATCTTGTAAACTTAAGAGAGGTCATATGGGGCTCAGCACATATAGTATGATGATGAAAGGAACACCGCAAGAATATCTTTTTCAATTTAAGAAGCAGGTTGTTAAAAGTGCTCAAGCAGAAGGAATTAAGCCTGCGATGAGAAGGTGGGGCTTAGGTAGAAATACCATCCGACGTTGGTTGAGAAACTTTGAAGCGGAAGGGAATAAAGGTCTTTATGACAAAAGAAAAGGCCTAACCATATTCCCCACAAGATTTCCCCAGAGCTAGAGAAGAAAATTATCCAAGCCCGCCACGAAGTGCCTTGTTATGGCCCCAGAAGATTGAAGTATTTTTTCAATATAGAGTGCTCATTAGATGCTATCTACAGGGTGCTTAAACAAAACGGTCTCACTGTCAAGAGACGCAAAAAATATCAAAAGAAGAACGATTTGAGAGAGGCTAAAGCAAAGTATCAGGCTTTTGGTCATATGCAAATGGATTTAAAGTATTTAAGGGATATTCCTAACTACTGGGGACAACTTAAACCTTTAAAGCTTCCACGTTTTCAATACACTGTGAGAGATACCAAATCAGGTATGCTCTTTCTAGGCTTTTCGGATGAGCTTTCAGAACTTAATGCGAGAACGATGATCGATTATGTGTTAAGACGCTTACGCTCACAAATGCCCGATAAAAAGATCATTGTGCAAACAGATAATGGTGTGGAATTTGGAGGAACAACAAGACATTTTGAGAAATCTCCCTTTTGCCAAGCTGTGCAGGCCCATGGCGGAGAGCATCTCTTCATTCCTCCGAAGCTGTGCAATGCAAATGGCGATGTGGAAAGTCTCCACAACCTTATTGAGACAGAGTTTTTTGATATTGCTAAATTTGAATCTAGGGAAGATTTTATCCGAAAAGCTGAGAGCTACCGACTCTTTTTCAATTTAGAAAGGCCTAATAGCTATAAAGGAGGCAAAACACCCTGGCTGATTGCCCAGCAGGACTGGGCAGATAATGATCTAGCTAGTTATGCTGCAATAATAGAAACCGTCGATTTAGATAAAATGACCATAAGTGGTTATTCTAAGCGGGGTCCAGGTCTACCCAATTCTCCCGAGTTTAACAAAATTGAGTTTTTAATGGAAACTTTATTTTGTTAACTGCTCAGCTATTATCTTCTCGATTAAAGGGTCGATAGTTTTCATCTGGAGTAGTTGGCAGGTGTAGATCGGGGTGGTGTAGATCGGCTCGAAGGTCGGCCTTTCGGCGAGCCTTGTCCCGCCTTCAGAACGGGTATCGACGGAGACGAGCATGGAGAGGCCGAGCAGAAGGGGGAATTGGCGGAGCTGCTCGGGATCGACGCTGATCCGCACGGGGACGCGCTGGATGATTTTGATCCAGTTTCCCGAGGCATTTTCGGGAGGGAGGAGAGAGAAGGCGTTACCGCTCCCTGGCTGGAAGCCGAGGACCCGACCTTTGTAGACGACCTCTCTCCCATAGAGGTCGGCTCTGTAAGAGACCTCTTGGCCAATCCGAACTCTGCTGAGTTGGCTCTCTTTGTAATTGGCTTCGATCCAGATCTGATCGAGGGGAACGATATAGAGGAGGGTTGCCCCAATGGCGACCTGATCCCCCACCTGGGCCGAACGTTGGGCGATATAGCCAGTGACGGGGGCCCAGATCTGGCAGCGGATGAGGTTGAGGTAGGCCTCTCTCACCGCCCAGGCGACTTGCAGGACACGCGGGTGGGTGGCAACGGTAGTGCCTGCAACCAGTGCATAGGCGGCGCTGTAGCTCATTTCCGTAAATTCGAGCGCGGCCTGCGCCACCTTCACAGCAGTCTGATAGATTTCAAACTCCTCCTTGGAAACGGCGCCTGTCTTGACGAGAGGTTCGCGATGTTCGAAGTCGAGCTCAGCCTGTCTGAGCTGCGCCTGCTTTAATACAATCTCCGCTTTCCGCGCTTCGGCAATTTGAAACTGACCCGCAATCTCGCGCGCCATATCTGCCAGCTTCTTCTTCAGCTCTTCGAAACGGATCCGATGGTCACTATCGTCGAGCTCGACTATGAGCTGTCCCTGCTCCACGAGATCGGTCTCATCTGCATAGATCGCTTTCACCCCTGCAGCGACTTGTGGAGTCAGCATGACGCGGTTTCCGTGGACATAGGCATCTTCGGTAAAGACATAGAAGCGTCCCACCAGAAGCCAGTAGATCAGCCAGGCCACTCCGATAGCGGCAAGAATAATGACCAAGAGGAGGATCCAACGGTTACGTTTGCGAGTGTCAGCAGTCATAGCCCCCACCAATCGCACGGATGAGATCAACTGCCGCTTCAAAGCGGGCCAACTCAATTTCCAGCTCTAGATCCTTTTGAACATAGAGGTTTTCCAGAGCATTCAGGAGCGTCAGCCGATTGATGATCCCCTGGTGGAACTTCTGATCCGTCAAATCGAAGAGCTCTCTGGCATCTTGGTTGGCCTTTTGGATCGCCTCTTTGCGATGATCGGCGAAGCTCAATTCCGCGAGGGCATCGCTCACCTGCTGCACAGCATCCAAGACAGTTTGGTTATAGCCCAAAACTGCAATTTCGACCTCCTCGCGGGCAACACCGAGCTCGCCACAGAGCTTGCCAGCAGTGAAGAGAGGGAGAGAGGAGGCCCCATCTGCGAGGGCGATCAACGTGGCGCTACGAAAGAGTTTTTCAATCAAAATACTCTGAAAACCGAGCCATCCTAAAAGATCGATTCTCGGGAAGAATTGAGCTTTGGCCACATTGACGCCATAACAGGCGGCTTGGATGCGCCAGATCTGGGCCCTTACATCGGGACGCCTCTTTAACAGGTCGATCGGGAGGCTAGCCGGCAGTGGCAAGGGGGTCTGAAAAGTGGCTGTCGGCTCCCCTATCACCTTTGCCGCTTGACCTGTAAGCGCGACAATCGCATTTTGATCGATCTCCGCCTCCTCCTCGAGAACTAAAATGAGATCGCGGATCAGCTGCACATCGGTGTCGACCTCGAAGAGGCGAAATTCAGGGATAATGCCTAAGTTATATTGCTGGCGATGGAGAGCATAGAGCTCTTCACGTGCTTTAAGCCGCTCTCGATTGAGCTCAATCCGCGCCCGTTTGTTTTGGAGATCAAAATAGACTGCAGTGAGTGCGGTCGACAACAAAAGCTCCGCCTCATCCATGTCAGCGCGTAAGGCTTGGACCTCATCGAGGGCAGCAAAGTAGATCGACCTATTTTTGCCCCAGATATCGAGCTCATAGAGCGTCGATGCTAACTTGAACGTTGTCTGAGTAACGACCGTAGGTATGGTCGGGACAAAGCCCTCCCCAAATTTACTGACCTTTTCCCGTTTGACATCAGCAACCCCATAAATATGGGGATACAAAGCTGACCGCGCAATCTGAGACTGTGCGCAAGCCAATCGGATCCGCGCATCGGCCAACTGAATTGAGGGATGGTTGCTGAGACTCAATTCGATGAGTCCATTCAGTTGAGGATCTTTAAAGAAGCGCCACCACTCACTCCCCAGCTCTCCCTTCTCCACCACCTTTTCATCGAAAGCCTTCTCTACATGCGGCTCAATATCTGTTCGCGACAAGGCATAAGGATAAGAACGGTAGCAGTAGGGAGAGCAGCCGCCGAGGATAAGGGCAATGCCAAGAATCAGGAGTATTTTCATAGTTGTCTAATTTACTTAGGCCATGCAAAATCGGTGCCATGGCTTCTTCCTTTGTCGCGCAGATAGACCTCTCTCTGGCTGAAAAACTTAAAGAGGGCTTACAGGCGCAAGGCTTCATCCTCTCGCAACCCCCTTATACTCTGTTTCAGGGAAAAAAAAAGGGAATCACCTGCACCCTCTACACCTCCGGCAAGCTGATGGTCCAAGGCAAGGAGATGGTCCCCTTCATTCAGTTCTTTCTGGAGCCCGAAATTTTGCAGAGCTTCAGCTATGGCTATGAAGAGCTCGCCCTCGATTTGACCCCCCACATCGGGGTCGATGAATCGGGCAAAGGGGACTTTTTTGGACCGCTCTGCATCGCAGGCGTCTATGCCGATGGCAGCTCCATTCCCCAACTCGCCAAACTGGGGGTGAAAGATTCCAAGAAGCTGAGCGATAGCTCTGCCATAAAAATTGCTGAAAAAGTGCGAAAGGATTATCAATTTCACCTAGTTCGCATCGGTCCCGAGCGCTACAACGCGCTCTATGAGAAATTTGGGAATCTCAACCTGCTCTTGGGCTGGGGACATGCGACGGTGATCGAGCAGCTGGTAGACAAAACCGGCTGCGAGAAGGTGATCATCGACCAGTTCGCTGCAGAGCATGTCGTCGAAAATGCGCTGCGACGAAAACAGAAAAAGGTCTTGTTGACTCAACGGACCAAAGCGGAGCAAGATCTCGTCGTTGCTGCAGCCTCGATTCTCGCTCGCGCCGCTTTTTTGGAAGGGTTAGAAACTTTGGGAAATCGATGGGGTTGCACACTGCCGAAGGGAGCAAGTGAAAAGACGATAGAGGTTGGCGCTCAGCTGGTGAAACAGCATGGACCTCAGGTTTTGACCCAAGTAGGAAAAATGCATTTTAAAACGGCACAGGTCATTCTCAACAGATGAAAAAGATCCTCTCCTCTCTCTTATTTCTCCCGCTTGCTGTTTCTGCAGAAGTGTCGGACGATCCCCTCTTCCAGCTAGAAAATTCCCCTCCCCCCTTCTACCCGATCTCGATCAGTGGGAGCTATGTCGATGTTTCTAAAGCCCATTTTCGCACATCTGAGTTTCAGCATGACACAGTGAAATATCGGCAGGGCGAGGTGGCTGTCGCACTCACCTATCCCTTCAACGATGTGTGTGGGCTGATTTTTGGGGCAGGTTGGATTGGAACCGAGGTCAACATGGAGAACAATCCCGAATTCCATGAGACCTTTTTCAACTACATCAATGGCTCTCTAGGTGCCTTCACGAATGCCTTTCCCGATTGGACATGGAGCGCGACTTTCTCTGTCTATCTCGACACTGCCGAATTTTCTTTCATCGACTATGCCCTCTATGATGGTGTCCTCTGGGGAAGATTTGACTGTTGTGACTCGTTTGAACTCGACTTTGGTTTTATCGTCGAGGCTGGTTTACATAAAGAAAAGGTCTGGCCGATCCTCGGCTTTGTCTGGCTACCCTGGGAATGTTTGCGGATCAGTGCTGTCTATCCTGTCGATATCTCGATCGAATATAGCTTCCTCTCTTACTGGTCGGCCGGGGGCTCGATACGCTTTTTGCGCAACCGCCATCGGGTCAAACCCTGCGAGCCCAACCCCCAAGGAATCTTTGAATACCGCACTGCTGGAGCCGAATTCGATCTCAACTTTACCCCCTTCGATTGGTTTGCCGTCTCTGGTTTCGCTGGATCGACCTTCAATGGCGATTTTAAGGTGACAAACCGAAATGACAATGACCCCACCCATTTCAAATTCAAAGGATCTTTTTACGCCGGAGCCTCGGCCATTCTCAGTTTCTAATAAAAGAGATATTCTTTATCCTGGATTTACATTTTTCTAATATAATCTTCTCTTTAAGGAGTAAGAGATAATGGCCATAGAAGGGATTTTTTTAAAGAAAGGGCTCATAGAAACCTACACTACTGAATTATCTGACAAGTTGAAAGCGACACAGCTCAGCGTCAAGGATGAGGGGCTCCACCGGAGATGTTGGACCATTACTCTCGGCCTTCTGGCCCTCATTTCTCTTGCAGCAGGAGGTTGGCTCTATTGGACACAGGGGCAGGCAGCTCTGACCGCGACTGGGATTTTGGGAGGCCTCTCTTGTTCTCTCGTTTTGGCGATTATCCTGATATCAACACGTTCGATCAAAAGGGAGAAAGCGCAAGAGGCTGCCTATTCAGAAGCAGCTCAGGAGCAGATCGAACTCCCCTTTGATGAGGCGGTGAAAGTTTTAGGGAAAATTTCCATTCAGCCGATCAAATCTATGGTTAAAGAGCTCGATGAAGATCGCCGGGAAGCACTCTTCAACCAATTTCTGGATGAGATCACTCCTCCAAAAAATTTCTCTGGAAGTTCCAATGTACTCTACGCCTTTATCAATGATTCTGACTTCATTGAAAAGCTGGAAGCCAGAGGTGAACAAAGAAGAGCGATCGCTCTGGAAGTAGTGCGTCGTCTAAATCCTAGTGGCCCTTATAAGTCTTTAGCAACCCAACTGGTAACAATTGCAGGAGCGCCACAATCTGAGAATGAGGTCGAGCTCTATGCACGAGATCTTGCTTGGCTCAAAGACTTTCTGGAAGCCCTCCCAAAAAAACGCCGTCTGGAGTATCAGAGAGCCTTCGTAGCGCACGCCACACCTGATAGGAAGGGTTTATTCCCACTCCTCTTCTTTAAGCCCACTTCTCTCGAAGAGGTGAACTCTCTGATGCGTCATAAAAACGCAGGAGAGGAGCTATTAGCCGATCCCAACAAAGGACGGCTCTTTGCATTAGAACTCCTAAACTTCCTACCCATAGATAGCGAAAGAAGCTTTTTGAAATCTCTCTTTGACAAAGTGGGAGCCCCCCAAAGTCAAGCGGGAGCCACTATTTTATTCCGCTTATCTCCACTCGTCATCACCCATGCTAAAAAGAATATCGAATTTGCCGCAGCTTGTCTTCAGTATGCGCATGAGCTGGGTCGTCAAGATATCATCGATGAGTTAAAGACGATTGAAACACCTTATGCAGCAGAGGATCTGGAGAAATTTGCCAAAAATCCGAGAGGCACTGCTCTCATGGCACAGCAAAAATTTGCTCCTCAGACCATCGCTTCGATTGTGACTCAGATGACAGATGAAGAGAAGATCGACTTTTTCAAAGAATTGGCTAAGTTTATCAATGAGGGTACCGATGAGGTGGCAGTCAAAGCTGCCGCACGTGAGGTGATCAAGACTTTACTCAATGAATCTTTTATGTCGCGGTTCGATCACACTCCGACGGCTGTCGATTCTTGGTACAAGCTTCTCCTCAAAGAGATGGGTCTGTTTCCCAAAGAGCTGGCCTCCCACCTTTTTGTTCATGGTTTCGGTTCAGAAAGCTCCTTGCTCGGCAAAACCTTCTTTCTCTCTCTGCTTTTCCAAGGTTTGGATGAGCGGACTCAAGGAGAGATGTATCATTTTGCCGCCTCACGACTCCAAGATCTACCGACAACCGTTGATGTCTTTAACGGCTGGCTAGATGAAGTAGCTCTTCCTCATGTATGGAGCTACAAAGCAGGTCTGATGGCAGCGAGCCCAGTAGCCTTAGGGAAAGTGGCCGCCCGTTTTGCAGAGAGCCCAGCTTCTCTTGAACAGGTATTAACCCTGATGTCCGTGACAGAAAGAAATCGTTATGAGGAGAGCTATCGGACCCACTTTGCGCTATTCTTCGAAGAGCAACTTTATAGTTTTAAGAAGAGTGATGCCTTGAATACAAAGTTGGAGAATGTTCTCCTTTTTATGGGAGAAAATCCACAGAGGATCTTGGACCATGAACTGCTCGCTAAAAAATATGCGGAGCTTCTGGTGCTCTCTGAATCCTCCCCAAGGTTACGATCCGTTCTCATCGTCTCACGCCCCGAGCTCTTTTCATTAGTTACTGTCGAGGCGGGCAGTCAAAGTGTCAAAATTCCTATGTGCCGACTCCGCATGCTCAGCCACTTTTTTGATGCCCTCTTTGCCGGAGGCATGCGAGAGGTAAGAGATAATAAGATTTCTCTCGAAGGGGTGAATGGTTCTGACTTCTTGGCCTATCTCGCTCAAGAAACAGTGACGATCGATCAGAATAATGTGATGGGCCTACTCCACTTGGCAAAACAATATGGTATTGTCGATCTGATCCAAAAATGTTTGGATTATCTGAACTCTCACGAGGTTGCTAATTTTGATGACCTGCTTGACTTTGCCGATAAAGAAGAGCTCTTTGATCTTCGCTACCACTGTCTCAACTTCCTCATCTCCGATGGAGGAGCAGCGGTGAGGACCCGTTATCAACGGCTTCCTCTAACGGAACGCTTCAGACAAATTGCCCAGTTAGCGGTAGATTGCAAAACAGCAGAGGTTCAAATCCAACATACGCCCAGTAAGAAAGTGGTTTCCTGGAATAGGCAGCGGGAAAGACAGTTCATTTTTGAAGAGGGTTTCTGCACCGTTATAGCCACACTCCCCTTGATGGCAAGATTGAGAGGCTTTTTATCTATCCGTGAGGCAAATATTGCCCCAGAGCCTCCTCAAGATCCGGATAGTGAAAGCGATATCCTGATTTTTCCAGACGACCTGGTTTGACATTGAGGCTTGCCAGAAAGAGTTCGGAACCCTTCCCCAAGAGTAGCTTTAGGGCGAAAGCAGGAACAGATAGGGCTGTGGGTCGATTCAATACCTTCCCTAATGTTTTAGTGAAGACTCGATTAGTCACTGTTTGAGGCGCGACAAAGTTGAAAGGGCCTGAAAGCTCAGGATGAGAAATCAGGTGGCTCATGGCAGCGGCGACATCATCGATAGCAATCCAGCTCATCATCTGCTCACCTCTGCCCAAAACGCCTCCCATACACTTTTGGAAGGCCTTTTTCATCTGTTCCAAGCCGCCTCCCCTTCCCAATACAATCCCCAATCTCGCGAAAGCCACTCTAACTCCTTTCTGAGCCAGAACATTTGGAATCGCCTCCCATTCACAACAGAGCTCAGCCAAAAAACCCTCTCCAGCTCCACTTGACTCATCTAAAACTTCCCCTGGACGATCTCCATAGTAGCCGATCGCTGAGGCGCCCATATAGAGTTGGGGGAGCACCGGTAATTTTAGGATACTTTCACAGAGAGACCGTGTTGTCTGAAGACGGCTCTCTCTTATCGCCTCCATTTTTTTCTTTGTCCAACGGCCAAGAACACTCTCTCCACTCAAATTAATGACCACATCAGCACTTTCCAGATCAAAATCTCCACGTGCAAGCGGGAGCACCTCATGACCCAACCCTCTAAAATAGGTGACAAGATATCTCCCTATAAATCCTGACCCGCCTATGATCACCATCTTCATCGCTTTTTCCTCTTCAACTTTTGGTAAATCGCTAGTGCCCGCTCGCGTGCCTTCGCATGATCGATGATGGGCGCAGAACATCGTTCAACAAAGTTGCGCACATAACTCCCTTCAGGATCATATTTCAGCCCCTGTTCGGTGGGATTGAAGATGCGGAAGAAGGGAGCTACATCGACTCCAGAGCCAGCTGTCCATTGCCAACCTAATGTATTATTGGCAAGATCAGCATCGACCAATCTCTCCCAAAACCAGCGGGCACCGAGCTGCCAAGGGATCAGGAGATCTTTGGTCAAAAAGGAGGCTGTCAACATTCGGACCCGGTTGTGCATCCACCCTGTCTTCAACAACTGACGCATACCGGCGTCGATAATGGGGTAACCGGTTTTCCCACGCTTCCAAGCCTCTAACTTTTTGTAATCTTCACTCCAGGGAAAGTTGCGGAAGAGAGGCTGAAATGAGGTATCAGCCGTCTGCGGGAAATGGTAGAGGAGATGATAGGCAAACTCGCGCCAAAAAAGCTGCCGGATAAAGGCCTCAGAACTATGCGTCAGCTCCACCACTTGGCGGGGGCTAATTTCACCGAAATGGAGGTGAGGCGAGAGATGGGAGACGCAATCTAGTCCTGGAAAATCGCGCAGTTCGGCATAGCGACCCAACCCCTTTTTGACAAAACTTTTCAGCCGCTTCATCGCCCCCGCCTCTCCAATTTCCCACAGCGGGCAGTCATGATCGGGGAGGGGGAGTTGACCTATGGATGATGAAATTTCTGCAAATTTGAGGGTGGGTTTGCCAATAGGTTCATCGTATGCATGCTTGACTGCGGCATTCCAAAAGGGGGTGAACTTTTGAAAGGGTCGACCCATTTGGGTGGCAATCTCCCAGGGTTCTACGAGAAGCGCACCATTGAATGTGCACACCTCAACCCCCTCTTGCCCTAATTTTTTTTCAACTCTGAGATCACGTTCGATGGCGAAGGGTTCATAGCGACGATTGAAAAAGAGTGCCTCTGCACCGCTCGATTGAATCAATTCGCTGAGAATTTTTAAACTCTCCCCTTTCCGCACAATAAGATTGCCTTTGAGGGAGTAGTTCAGTGCCTGGAGGCTCTGTTTGAGCCAGGCGCGGCTCATCAAACCAGGAGGCCAATTTCCCTCCTCTTGTGGAGCCCAGATATAGAGGGGGATAATTTTCCCTCGTGAGGCCGCGGCCGAGAGGGCAGGGTTGTCAGTGAGACGTAAATCGTTCCTGAACCAGACAATCGTTTTCATATAATTGACTTTAACAATGGGATAAGTAAACTTCCATCTGATGTCAGATCTCAATGAAGAAAGTGTCCGTACATTAAGCCGCCTCTGTCGCATCGAAGTGAAAGAGGAGGAGATCGATCCTCTCTGCAAAAACTTGATGCGGATTTTGGACTATGTCAGCCAGCTCCAGGAGGTCGATGTGAGCGATCTCTCTCCACACAGCCATAGCGACGAGCAAGGGATCGATGCCCTCCGTCCCGACAAGATCGGCGACCAGTTGCCCCGCGAAGTTTTTTTAGCCAATGCGCCTGATCAAGTGGGTGGCATGATCCGTGTTCCGCCTGTGATGAAACAAAACCCTTGAAACAATGTATAAAGAAACTGCTCACACCCTTCATCAACACTTCCTCGATAAAAAAATTTCGGCTCAGGAGATTGTCCGCTACTATCTGCAGCGGATCGAGAAGCTCGATCCTGAAATCGGCGCCTTTCTCACTCTCTTTCCTGAAAGGGCGATGAAACGTGCTAAGGCCCTCGATGAAAAATTGGCGCAGAAACAGAAGATGGGCCGCCTAGCCGGTGTTCCTGTGGCCCTGAAAGATAATATCCATCTGAAGGGTGAAATCACGACATGCGGTTCACGCTTTCTCACCAATTACAAAGCGGTCTTTGACGCAACTGTCAGCCATCTTCTGGAAGAAGAAGATGCACTGATCCTCGGCAAAACCAACCTCGATGAATTTGCGATGGGCTCCTCGACAGAAAATTCGGCCCTCAAGAAGACGAGCAACCCTTGGAATCTCAATCGTGTTCCAGGAGGCTCTTCAGGAGGCTCTACAGCTGCTGTGGCTGCGCGGCTCTGCCCCATCACCCTAGGGAGTGATACGGGAGGATCTGTGAGACAACCCGCCGGATTTTGTGGCGTTGTCGGCTTCAAACCCACCTATGGAAGGGTCTCTCGCTATGGCCTCGTCGCCTTTGCCTCCTCGCTCGACCAAATTGGACCGATCGCTGCAAGTGTGGAAGATGTGGCCATGGTGATGGAGGTTCTCGGTAAACATGACCCTCATGACGCCACCAGCCTGCCCATCCACAAAGAAGATTATTCCTCTCTCATCGAAGCGCCTGTGAAAGGAAAAAAGATCGGCGTGCCCTGGAACTTTCTCGAAGATCTCCAGGGAGTTGCCAAAGAGCGCTTCCTCGAATCGTTAGAGGTATTGAAGAAGCTAGGATGTGAAATTGTCGATGTCAACCTCGACATCTTGAAATATGCGGTTGCCACCTACTACATCATCGCAACAGCAGAGGCGTCGACCAATTTGGCCCGTTTCGATGGGATCCGTTTCGGTGTCCGCTCTAAACGGGCTCAAACACTCGAGCAAGTCTACGATTTCTCCCGCACGGAGGGTTTCGGAGCCGAAGTGAAAAAGCGGATCTTTCTCGGCACCTATGTCCTCTCGGCAGGCTATCAAGATGCCTTCTACAAGCAGGCTGCTAAAGTGCGCGTAAAAATCACAGACACCTTCAACCAAACCTTTGAGCAGTGCGACCTCATCGCGACGCCTGTTGCCCCCACGGTTGCTTTTGAAAGGGGTTCGATCCAAGATCCTCTCACCATGTATCTCCAAGATATCTATACGATCGGTGTCAACCTCGCCCGCTTGCCGGCCATTTCGATTCCCTGCGGCTTCAGCCCAGAAAAGCTCCCGCTAGGGTTGCAATTGATCGGTGCCAAAAGAGATGATGCGACGGTGCTCCGCCTTGCGCGGGCTTACGAAAAGCAGGCTCCCTTTGGTCTAGAAATCCCCACGCAGTTCGATAAAGAGGTATAAGATGGATGCTGCAACCTTTTCACAGTGGGAAATGGTCATCGGTCTCGAGATTCATGTGGAGCTGAACACGCATGCGAAGCTCTTCAGCCCTGCCGCCAACCACTTTGGCGATGAACCCAATACTAATATCTCCGATGTCTGCACCGGCCAGCCAGGCACTCTGCCCGTTCTTAATCAAGAGGCGGTCCGCAAAGCGGTTCTCTTAGGCTGCGCCATCAACGCCCATGTGGCCAAATATAGCCGATTCGACCGTAAATCCTACTTTTATCCCGATAGTCCGCGCAACTTTCAGATCACCCAGTTCGATATGCCGATCATTGTGGGAGGCTCCATCACCGCTGATGTCGAGGGTGAGCCCAAAACATTTGGCGTCAACCGGGCCCATCTCGAGGATGATGCGGGGATGCTCAAACACTTTAACCAATTTGCCGGCATCGACTATAACCGCGCCGGTGTGCCGCTCATCGAGATTGTCTCGCAGCCCTGCATCTTCTCCTCCCAAGAGGCGATCGCCTATGCAACGGCGGTCAAAGCGATTCTGCAATATCTCGATGTTTCGGACTGTAATATGGAAGAGGGCTCTCTGAGGATGGATGCCAATATCTCTGTCCGCCCCAAGGGCTCCAAAGAGCTGCGCAATAAGATCGAAATCAAGAACCTCAACTCTTTTGCTTTTATGGGAATGGCTCTTGAAGTGGAGTTCAAGCGCCAAGTGCGCGAATATGTAAAGAACCCCCAGAAGGATCCCAAGGAGGTCATCCAGCAGGCAACCTACCGCTGGGATGCAGAGCGCAAAGAGACGGTCCTCATGCGGCGCAAAGAGACAGCCGACGACTACCGCTACTTCATTGAACCCGATCTTCCTCCCCTCGTTCTAGAGGAGGAGTATATCGACGTCATCCGCAGATCTCTGCCTGAGCTGCCCTATGAGCGGGAAAAGCGCTACATCAGCTCCTTTGGTTTGCCGCGCGATGCCGCCGGGATCCTCGTCAATGAAAAGGCGCTCGCCGACTATTTTGAGGCTGGCCTCAAGGTCTGCCCCAATGCCAAAAGCCTCTGCAACTGGATGATTGTTGAATTTGCGGGAAGGTACAAAGAGACAGGAAAGAGCCTCTGGACGAGCGGCATCCCAGCCGGCCATATCGGCAAACTGGTCGCTCTCATCGACTCGGGCACCATTACCGGAAAGATTGCCAAAGCTGTCGCCGATGAGATGGTTGCCAACCCATCCAAAAACCCTGAACAGATCATCGCCGAAAATCCCGCCTACCAGCCGATGGGCAACGAAAAAGAGATCGAGGCCATCGTCGACCAGGTCCTAGATGCCAACAAGCAATCGGTAGAGGATTACCGAGCGGGCAAAGAGCGCGCCTTCGCCTTCCTCGTTGGCCAAGTGATGAAAGCGACCCAAGGAAAAGCTTCGCCAGCGCTCGTCAATAAGCTACTGAAGGAGAAGATTATTCATCATCATCCGTGAAATCGATGATCGGAGTCGATGGAGCAGAAGGTCCTATAGGCAGTAAAGGATGTGAACGTGATGATCCGTGTGGTGCAGCCACCGCCACAGGGGGGGGTGGGGGCGGTTGAGGTAGTCGATAATAGTGGCCGCGGTTATCCGTCACCGTATCATATGCATGGATAGCAGCGTAAAGGGTCATTGGAAGGACGATGACACCTCCGATGAAGTAGGCGTTGAAGGAGCCAGCAGCCCAGCCGTGTTGAAAGCCGGCAAACATGATAGAGCCAACTCCTCCAGCCATGAGAAGTGGCATCAAGAGGGCCGACACCTTTGAAGCGATCCGGTGGTGCTCTTGAGGGATCAAATCTTCCAGAAGCCAGGTGATACCGATACCTGAAATTCCCAATGCCATCGGCATCGACATGAGTGACATGACCCCAGGATTGGCCAGCGATCCAGCGATATCTCCGCCGAGACCCCCATTCATCATCAGGAAAGCAATGACCCCCAGCGCAACCACACCGAGACAGAAGGCAGTCCGCGCCACCTTTCTACGGGCCGGATTCTCTACCGAGTCGGGGGCATCGAGAATCTTCCCAAGAAAACCTGACATTCCCTCAGACACATTATCAAAAACACCTTTAGAAGCTGACATACAAACGATTATAACAGAATGGTTTATAATTTTCAAATTAATAATATATTAATATTAAAGTAGTATAATTTTTTATAAAAAAAAGGAACTAAGATGGCTAATTCTATAAAGAGCGAAAATAACCTACAGGGTATCTTAATCGGAGCTCCCCGCTGGCCTCCTGAACTCGTCCCCTATTCGCTAAGCTTCCTACCTGGGGAGATAGTGGGCCAATCCCAATTCGTCTGCAAACAGTGGCTGAATTTCTGTGACTCGACAATAGGGCTGAGACAAAGGATCTCTTTAGCCTGGGCGGAGCACCATATTCGGCTAATAAGTAATGATTATATTAGAAATTGTGGTCTTCTAAAACTCGCAGGAGAGCTCATTTCACGGGGCGGTTTTGAAGATAAGGTCTCTTCGATTCTAACAGAAGTCAAAGAATTTCTTTCTCATGTTCAATGCAACGAGGAGCAAGAGAGACTCAGTAAAGCCTCAATTTTTTTTAAACTGGTCGAGCTGGAAGCCAGCTACAATCTTCAAGATGCCCTTAAGACAATAGAGCTTTCTGATTTTGATCCTGTGACGAAAGATAAGGCGCTAGGAGGAATCGTTGAGGAAATAGTTGAGGAACGCTTAATAGATGCAGAACTTGTTACATTGCAGATTATAGACGAAGATCTTCGTGAAACACATACGGTACCTATCGTAAAAGGATACGCTCTTTTCTCACTACCAGATGCGAGAGTACGAATGGAAAAGCTCAATAGAAGTCCTTTTCTGCGCTGCCATGCTCTCTTACATATCGCTCAGGCAGAAATGCTTTTGAACCCTATTGACGCAAGAATCACATTGGATGAAGTGAGGAAACTGCTACCCACTATTCAAGATTCCAGTCTTAGAGATTTAATTGCGGATCGATTGACTTCTATCGAATCCCCAGAGAAACAGGACGAAGCGCAGATTGACACTCCCAAAACTCTCAGAGCCATCCTCACGCAGATTCGTAATGAAGCCCTGGCCAAAGTTAAAGCCGCAGCCTCTCACAATCTCTCAGAAGCAAAAAAAATAGCTCTCCTCTTTCCAGAAACCGACACTTATTTTATTGATGCCCTTTTAGAAATCACTAGGTATTAAGGTGCAAGCTTGTCTGTGGGGGGATTTTCGCGATGGGCGAGGAGGAAAAATGGGAGAGAGAGGAGTTGAAAGGCTGCCCCTACGACATAAGAAGTGGCATAGTTCCATACATCGGCGGTTTTGCCAAGAATGGGTTGGATGAAGACAGCTCCCCCTGATCCCATCAGCGAGTCAAAGGAGAGAATGGTTGCCCTTTGTTCGGAGGGGATGAGGCCATTGAGATAGATCTGACGGATGGGCGTGATGGCTGCGAAGAGCAATCCGAAGGCGATTAAGAGGAGGATGACAAGGGTAAAGGTGGAAGCGATACCGATGAGTGCCAGAATAATGGCTCCGAGCAGTGTGATCAGGCACATCGCCTTCGTGCGATAAGTGAAGAGCACTTTGATATAGGGTGCCAAAAGCCCTCCAACGATTTGAGAAGCCGAAATAATCGCCGCCGCCAGACCAGCAATACTGTAGGCCTTGGCATCTCCATAGAGTTTCAGAAGGTAGGGTTGCATGGCATAAAAGGCGTAAATCATCACCCCATTCGTAAAGGGAACGGCGAGCATAATCCAGCGGACAGAGGGTTTCTTGAGGCCATATTTGAGAGAATTTTTCCAGACCTCTTTAGCTCCCTTGATCACCTCTTTGGTACGGCTGGGAGTAAAACCGATATCCCGCATCAAGAAAGAGGCCAAAACAAAAGTGACGATAAAGGTCGCAATCCGGAACAAATAGGGTATGCCGAGATTAGAGAACTGGGCCACGACGCCGCCAGCAACCGATCCCACCAACATGGCCGCCCCCTCGACAATCTGGGCATGGGCAAAGACTGTCTCTAGTCCTTCTTTGTAGTTCATGGCTGTGAAGGCATCGACGAGCCACGCTTCAAAGGCTCCTGAAAAAAAGGTAAAGCCAAGCCCGAGGAAAATGGAGACAATCGCCCAGGGCCAAAAGGAGGCATGGAGATACCATAACCATAAATAGAGAGCTGTCGTGATTGCCAAGGTAAGGGCGCCCAAAAGATAGGACAATTTTCGTCCCCATGTATCGGCCACAATCCCGGTCGGTATTTCGAAAAGAAGCATTCCTGCAGTAAAGAAGGCATTGGCTGAAAAAGCCTCGGTATTGTTCAAACCAGCATCTAGAAGGAAAAGGGTATTGATTCCCCAAATAAAGGAGGCCGACAAGGTATTCAGGGTGAGAAGAACCAAATAGGTTCGCTTAATTTGTGACGAGCGCTCTTTCAAGTCTACTCCTCCATGTACGACATTAAAAACGATTTTTCAAAAAAGATAAACTCCATGTTGTGTCTTGGGCAAATATCCTCGCGGAGTCGGCAGATCTCTCCCAAAAATGGGTGGGAGAGGGGTTTAAGGCAATGCTGTCAAATTAAGACAAAAAACAGGATAAGCAGGATCGTAACCGGCAGGATTTACAGGATATCCTATCTATCTTGCCGCTTGCGATCTTGCCTATCTTGTTCTTAAATTGACGCCATTACCAGTGGCTCTCCCCTCCCCCTATGCTGACAAAATAAGAAAAACGGTTTCCAGCTAATCCTTCTTCGCTTCAGCCTCGGCCTTGCCTCGGCTTACGCGATATCTGGGGGAGAGAGGCGGCGTTAGCCTCTCTCCCCCTGAACAATGGGTGGGGGTGGGGGCCAGGGGGAGGGGGGTGAGCGAGTGAAACGAGCGAAGGGCCCTCCCCCAGGCATGTCTGCGAGCTGACACGAAAGGGGCCCCAGCATAGAGACGAAGTCATGCTGGGAAATGAGTGCGCGTGCGCCCCGTTCGCAGGTAAGAGTGGCGAGGCATTACTCACGCAAGATGTAACCTGAGATGCTTTCACTACCCCAGGGTTTAACCAGCACCAGAAAGTGCGGGGCCGTCGCCGAAGGCGACCCCGCTCAACGGGGACAAGGTACCTCAAAAAGCCTCCAGTGGAGGGTTTTTGATGGGTTGTCCGAGAGTTCACAAGTTTACTTGTGAACCGAGGGGAAGCAGGGTAATGCCGTCAAGTTAAGGAAGTCTGCAGTTATTATAAGGGGAGGGCCCCTCGCATCACTACGTTCGCTCGCCACCCTCCCCTTAAACCCCTCTCCCGCCCATGTTTGGGAGAGATTTTCCAGAATGGAGTCTAAGCAACCAAGACAGTACAATCGATCTTAAAAAGCAGCTTATATACATGTCGGGTGGGTTGCTGACACGAAGTGACGCAACCGCCCGACAGATAAATGAGAAGCCATTTAGGATCCATGTTGTGTCTTGGCAAATATCCTCGCGGAGTCGACAGATCTCTCCCAAAAATGGGTGGGGGAGGGGTTTAAGGGGAGGGGGGCGAGCGCCAACGGCGCGAGGGACCCTCCCCTTATAATAACTGCGGATTTCCTTAACTTGACGGTATTAGGAAGCAGGGGGCTGCTGACACGAAGTGACGCAACCGCCCGAAAGATAAATGAGAAGCCATTTAAGATCCATGTTGTGACTTGGGCAAATATCCTCGCGGAGTCGACAGATCTCTCCCAAAAATGGGTGGGAGAGGGGTTTAAGGGGAGGGGGGCGAGCGCCAACGGCGCGAGGGACCCTCCCCTTATAATAACTGCGGATTTCCTTAACTTGACGGAATTAAGCCACAGGGGGCTCTTTGACGAGATAGTAGACGTGATAGGTGATACTGGCCGCGAGGAGGAGGATGATCAGGCCTGCTGAGGCGACAAGGGGGAGATGGAAGGTGACGGCCCCAATGAAGGCTGCTGAGGCGGCGACGCCGAGTAGGCTGAAGGCCCAGGCGGTCAGCCAAGCGCCTGTTTCCTTTTTCTCTTGGGAATAACGGACAAGGGCGATGATGGGGAGAGCGATCACACCTACCGCACAGATGAGAGGAAAGAGGAAGATTTTCACCATGCCAGAGAGAAGGGCAACGGGGGTGGCAAAGAGGCGTGAGCCAATGGGATTTTCGCGGTAGTAATCACCTAACTGTTCATGGATGAGCCGCTCTGGCATCATCCAGTAGGAAAAGAGAGAGCATCCAGAAGAGGTCATAAGGTCTACTATTTTAGGTCTCAGTGGAATTTACTGGTAGCGGATTTCAAAAATCATGGTGGCGAGCGGTGCTAATTTGAGGTGGGCCCCTGTCGCTTTGCCTTGAAGGTCTTTTGAGATTTCGATCTGCTCATTCTTCTTACCGCTCCCTCCAAACTGGATCTCATCGGAATTAAAAACTTCATTTATAGATTTGATCTCTGGGAGATGTAAGAAATAACTGTCATGGTAGGTGGGGGTAAAATTGTGAACGCAGAGAAGCTGATGGGGGGAATTTCCTATACGGCGGTAGCTGATCACGCTATTGGCAGCGTCATCAAAGGCGACCCACTCGAAACCGGTGAAGTCGAAATCGCGCTCCCAGAGGGGGGGCTGGTTAAGGTAGAAATGGTTGATCGCTTTGACACAGTTCTGGATGCCCTGATGGCTCGGATACTGGAGCAAGTGCCAGTGGATCTCCTCCTTCACCCACCACTCGGTGAATTGGCCGAGCTCACCTCCCATGAAGAGCATCTTTTTGCCCGGTTGGCACATCATATAGGTGAGCAAGAGACGCAAATTGGCAAATTTTTGCCAGTAATCGCCGGGCATTTTGGAGAGGAGGCTCCCCTTACCATGGACCACTTCATCGTGGGAAAGAACGAGGATAAAACGCTCTGAGAATGCGTAGAGAAGCCCAAAGGTAAGATCATTTTGATGGTGGCTGCGGAAAATGGGATCTTTGTGGAAGTAGCGGAGGGTGTCATTCATCCAACCCATGTTCCATTTGTAGTCAAAACCGAGACCATTCCATTCGACTCCACGTGTGACACCCGTGAAGGCAGTCGACTCTTCAGCGATAGTGAGGACGCCCGGAAATTTTTTATGAAGGACCGCATTGAAATGTTTGAGGAACTCGATCGCTTCGAGGTTTTCCTTGCCTCCATAGAGGTTAGGAATCCAGTTGCCTGCTTCACGACCATAATCCAAATAGAGCATTGAGGCGACCGCATCGACACGGAATCCATCGATATGCATCTTCTCGATCCAAAAGAGAGCGCTCGCTAAAAGAAAATTGGAGACCTCGTGGCGGCCATAGTTAAAAATCAGGGTACTCCAATGGGGGTGATAACCCTGACGGGGATCTTCATGCTCATAGAGTGCGGTACCGTCAAAGCGGGCCAGAGAAAAGTCATCGGTGGGAAAATGGCCCGGTACCCAATCCAAGATGATCCCAATCTGGTTCTGATGGAGAAAATCGACAAAAAATTGGAAATCTTCAGGAGTCCCATAGCGGCTGGTGACCGCAAAGAAGCCTGACACTTGGTAGCCCCACGATTCATCGAGGGGATGTTCTTCGATCGGCATCAGCTCCACATGAGTGAAGCCCATCTCTTTGCAATAAGAGGCGAGCTCGACCGCGATCTCTCTAAAATTGAGATAGTGGCCATGATTGAGCCTCCACGAACCTAAGTGAACCTCATAAATATTGATCGGTCTGTGTGTGAAAGCGCTATTTTTTCTCTCGTCGAGCCACTCTTGATCGGCCCAAGCAAAGCGATCGATATTGGCAATCACCGATGCGGTCATCGGCCTCAGTTCGCTAGCAAGAGCGTAGGGGTCCGCTTTGACCAGAATCTCCCCTTGCTGCGTTTTGATTTCAAATTTGTACCTCTCCCCTTCTGTCAATCCGGGAACAAAGAGCTCCCACACCCCGGAGCTACCCATCGAGCGCATCGGATTGACTCTGCCATCCCAGAAATTGAAATCACCGACGAGTGAAACGTGCATCGCACTGGGTGCCCAAACTGTAAATTTAGCCCCCACCACATCCTGTTGGGTAGTCAAACGGCCTCCCAGATGGTCGAAGAGCTGGTAATGGACCCCCTTGGTGAAGAGATGGGCGTCGACCTCACCCCAAGTGGGGGAAAAGGCATAAGGATCTTCCGCACTGAGGCCACTCTGGTGGTAGATTTTGTAATCTTTGTGGCCAATTCTCTTTTCCGGATAGTATTCAAAAATGCCCGCTTCATGGACCTTTTTGGCCGAAACAGTTTTACCGAGCACCTGGAGATAAACCTCAGTGGCACCAGGGCGATAGAGCCGAATGACCTGTTTTTTCTCGAAGGAGTGTAAACCTAGAAAATGGTGAGGGTCCCAGTGTCTCCCCTGAACGATCTGGGCCATCTCGGCTAGATACTCGCTTTCTTGTGGGCTCAATTCTTGGAGGGTCATTCACACCACTATTTTTGGAATCGATCCAATAAATAGTGCGAACCTGATTTAATTGCTAGAGAATCGCCGCAGGTAAAGAGAGAACCGGGATCCGATCGCTCTTGCCTGAGCCGACACTGTTTCAGCTCGGGAGAAAAATGAAAATGAACCTCTCCATCACAACTTGCTCTGAAATGGAGCTGGCGCAAACTCTTTTTGGTCCATTCGAGGTCGATGAGGCCATAAGTGGATCTGAAATCGACGATGCGACCTGCAAAGAACTGTGGGGGCAGATGGGGCAAGAGAGAGATCTCTTTCCCTGTCTGGACTACAAAGAGGGAGCGAATCAGACGCGCCCCTTCGGTTAAAAGATAGAGGGGCGAATCAACACTTGCCGGCTCATCGAGAGGGAGAATGGCTTGAAAGTCGGTATCGCTGTCTCGGGGTATCATCAGCGATTCAAATCCAGCGAGAAAGAGCCTCTCAAAAGCGGGTAAGATCGTTTCGGGACGATTGCTCGCTATAGAGCTCTCACACTCCCTCAGCAGACGAAAGAGTCCTCTATCATCTCCCAAACGAGGGGTGAGCGCAAGCAATGAACCGAGACGAAACCAGATAGGGAAGAGAGCAAAAAAATCACGCCCGCGCCGAATGCGCTCCCACTCCTGTTTTTTATGCGAACCTAATGAGAGACGCTCCCGATTCTCCAAGGGGGGGAGATGTGGGTTCTTGGTGAGAACGAGATTGAGATCGGGCAAGAGATGAAAGGTGGCTTGCTCACTGAAAATAGTGACGCACCCTTTCTCTAGATCTTGCATCACCGTGAACTGCTTTAAGGGACCTTTGATATCGAGTGGATATTCTTTCACGAGAGTCCCTGCAAAATCGTAAATGCGTAACAGAGAGGGAAAGGCCTCCACGACAAAGGGAGTGGTTGGGATCAAGCAGCGGGTTCCTGGCTCGTGGGAAAAGGGGCATAACCGCTCAGCAATCTGGATCATTGGGCAAGTAAACCTTCTGCAGCGTTACCAATGAACTTGGCTTCGATCAGTTGATTGGAACGGAGTCCACGTGCAGGCAACTTCACAGTTAAGAAGTTGCCGGTATGGCCGATGAATGACTCTCCCTCTTGCCCTTCTGTTAAAACCGCCATCGTGCGACCGATATAGCGCTGCCTAAGTTCAAAGGCCATTTTTTCAGCTAATCTAAGCAGACGACTCTTACGCTCTTCGATGACTTTAGGGGCAAGCTGATTGGGATAGAGCGCCGCTCGCGTCCGTTCTCGTGGACTATAAGGGAACATATGAACCTTCGCAAATTGGACCTGCCCCATCACGTCGAGCGTCTCTTCAAAATCACGCTCGGTCTCACCGGGGAAACCGACAATGAGATCCGTTGTAAAGGTAAAGTCTGGTGAGACACGTTTCAGCTTTTCGACGCTCTCTAAAAAGATCTGACGGGTATATTTGCGATTCATCCGCTTCAGGACCACATTGGAGCCCGATTGCAGGACGAGGTGCAGACTCTGGCAGGTATTTTTCCCCTCGATGACTGCCTCCATTAACTCAGGGCCCACCTCGTCAGGATCGATGGAGGAGATACGGACCCGTTTGATACCCTCGACTTGGTCCACAGCACGCACTAAATCGGGCAGCTTTTTTCCCTCATCTTCAAAATCCCCAACATTGATACCGGTGATCACCACCTCCTGATAGCCAGAGCGGACAAGCTCTTCGACCTCGCGGACCACCTCCTCAATCCTCCGTGAACGAGAACGCCCCCGCACATAGGGAATGATGCAGTAGGTGCAGAAGGAGTTGCAGCCATCTTGCACTTTGACAAATGCGCGCGTATGCGCCTCAAACCGTTTGATTGAGAACTCGGGAATCTCCTCCTCGGGAAAGAGCCCTTGCACTAAACTCTCCTTGGACTTGTTGGAGACCACCTTGACCCGATCACCGATCTGCTGAATCAGATCGGGACGCCTTTCTGCCAGACAACCGGTCACAACCACCTCTCCTTGAGGGCTCTGTTTCAACAACCTTCGGATCTGATGGCGCGAGCTCTGATCGGCCGACTCAGTCACTGTACAGGTATTGACGATAGAGAGCTCCGCCTCCTCCCCCTCAACGGCTTCTCTGTAGCCGAGGGCGAGGAGTTGATCGCGATAAGCCTGAGTCTCATACTGATTGGTTCGACAGCCCAAGGTGGCTAGCCGAAAGGTCTTTTTTTCCATAGAACTGAACCATGGTCTCAGAGAGAGGGAGGAATGTCAATTTCTAAAAAAAATAGTTTATGGTAAACTATCTAAAAGGAGTTTATATGTTTAATTTGGAAACTATTCAAAAGATTCAAATGAGGGCTTTACAAGACCCGGAGTTTCGCAAAGAGCTTTTGGATCAGCCCAAAGAAACCCTCAAAAAAGAATATGGGCTCTCACCCTCTTCAGAAATCAAAGTATTGGAAAATTCTGAAAACCAACTTTACCTCGTTATTCCTCAGTTAACTCCTAACGAAATGGCAGAACTCGAAAAGAGCAACTCAGGAAATCCACAGTTGGATTGCTTCAATAAAATGTTAGTTCGTTCAATAAAGGAGCCTAACTTCAAAGCCCAGTTGATGCAAGATCCAAAAGCCACTCTGGAAAAAGAGTGCCAAATCAAACTGCCCAAAGATGCAAAAACTGAAGTAGTCCAAAGCGATAATAAGACACTCTATCTCTTGCTACCATCTACAGCGTTGAAAAATGAGCTCAGCGATGAAGAGCTCCATGCCATTGCTGGAGGTGTCGTCCCGATTGTCCTTGCTGGTGTTGCTCTTGGCTCATTGTTTGTTCTGGGTGCTGTTCAACTTGGACTACTCATTCACCGCGCTGTAACTAGGTAAAATTGATCCCGCTCCCTTTGAAGGAAACAAACTTCTCTTTCCCGATGATGAGATGGTCGATGATGGGGATGCCGACTGTTCGGCTAGCAGAGAGCAAGTGATCGGTCAGCCGTTTGTCTTCTAGCGAAGGTGTCGGGTCGCCGCTGGGATGGTTGTGGACGAGAATCAAGGAAGCAGCCGTGTAGCGGATAGCGGGGTGAAAGACCTCGCGCGGGTGGACAAGAGTTTGGGTCAGAGTACCGACAGAGATCACTTCCCAACGGAGTGCCGCGCTCTTAGCATCGAGAAGAATCACTCCAAAAATCTCTTTTTTTTCATGTGCAATCAGATCGCGCACCCAAAAATAGGCTTTGAGGGGCGTGTCGAGCTTCTCGGCAGGTGGAATTCTCTCCCGATAAGCGCGTGCAGCTAAGCTGAGCGCGGCTTTGAGTTGGACAGCTTTCGCCGGCCCGAGTCCTTTGACTAGACAAAGATCGTCAATGGAGGCCTCTTGCAGCTGATTGAGCGAGCCAAAATGGGAGAGGAGCTCTTGAGCGACTGCCAAAACCGATTTTCCCTTGGTGCCGGAACCGAGAAGAATGGCAAGGAGCTCGATGCTAGAAAGGGCTTGTGGGCCGCACTTCAACAGCCTTTCTCGAGGACGTTCTGACAAAGGGAGTTCTTTAAACTTCATTGATTAAATAGGGGTCAAAACGGTGGGAGAGGTTGAGTGGGATCGATGCGCGGATCACCACATTGTTCTCCTCATATTCTTCATAGAGGACATTGCCGATTCTTCGGATTTCAGCGACAAGCGCATATTCGCTCTGAGGAATTTTCAACTTCAACACCTTACGCAGCTCTGTTAGCTCGTTCATCATCATTTCAGCGAGCTCTTTGAAGCCAGTTTTTTGGCTGGCCGAAATGATGACTGTCTTTGGATAGAGAATCCGTATCCGTTCGATGCGGGAGGGCTCTGTGCAGATGTCGACCTTATTTAAGACGGTGATAATGGGAGCTTTATCGGCGTTCAATTCTTTTAATAGCTGATGGGTCGTCGTAGCCTGTTCTTCGGCCATGGGATGGGAGACGTCGATCAGATGGAGAAGGACATCGTCATGAAGAGCCGCTTCCAGGGTGCTACGGAAGGCGGCCACCAGTGTATGGGGAATCTTGCGGATAAAACCGACTGTATCTGTGAGAAGGACCTCCTGATTGTTTGGGAGGGTAAACTTGCGGGTCGTGGGATCGAGAGTGGCAAAGAGCTTATCTTCGACAAAGACACCCGCTTCGGTGAGAGCGTTGAGCAGGGTCGATTTCCCAGCGTTGGTATAGCCAATAATCGCAAAGGTGGGAATGCCGGACTTACGCCGTGAGGCACTTTGAGTCTGGCGATACTTCATCACCTCTTTGAGCTCGCTGTTGAGCCTTTCGAGCTTGCGTTTGAGGAGACGGCGGTCAATCTCGATCTGTTTTTCGCCCTCCCCCTTCAGATAGCCGCCACTCATTCGCTGCCTTGAAAAGTGGCTCCAGAGGCGCTTCAAACGGGGAAATTCATACTTTGTCTGCGCTAGTTCAATCTGGAGACGAGCCTCTTTCGTCTGGGCTCTCTGGGCAAAGATTTCGAGGATCAGCTCGGTGCGATCCATCACCGCCACCTTCAGTCTCTTCTCTAAATTTCTCTGTTGAGCGGGTGAGATCTCTTCGTCGAAGATCACCAAATTGGCTTCAGTTCGCTCGATTTCTTGACTCAGCTCTTCAAGTTTTCCCGTATTTAGAAAGGTCGAAGCTTCGATCTTTCGAAGAGGAGCGGCCATCTTGGAAACCACAGGAACACCAAAGGTTTCAGCTAGACTTTGGAGCTCTTCCAAATGCTCCTCGCATCTCATCTTCCCTTCTGAACCGGCATAGACCCCCACCAAGACGGCAAGTGACTCCCCTTCGCCCCCAACGATGCCAAACTCTTCTGAGTATTCCTCATCATCCATAGACAAAATCCACGGTTAAACCATCGTAAGCTAAATAAAATCCCTCGGGCAGTTTCGCACTGACAGCCGCATGCTCAACTTCATGAGACATATGGGTAAAGTAGGTTTTCTGGGCTCCAATTTTCTGGGAAAATGCGATCGCTTCATCGAGATTGAAGTGCATCCGAGAGGTCTCTTCGCGCAGCATCCCCAAACAAAGCGTTTCTACACCTGCTAGATCTTCGAAAATGGTCTCTGGATAGAGGCGAATGTCAGAAATATAGGCAAAATCCCCTATTCGAAAGCCAGTCACGGACATGCCTGCTTGCTCATAGCGAGTGAATCCGATTTCGATGCCGAGAAATGTAAGCTTTCCTCTCTTTTCATGGATCACTTGGAACTTTAATTGAGCAGGTAAAGAGATGCCATGCGATCTTTCCTGAAAAAAATAGTCAAAACGCTTCTGAATATCTCTGTAAGTTGGTTCAGAGAGAAGGACGGGTAGCGGTTGGTGCTGCAGGAGATAGTAGATCCTAAGCTCGTCGAGTCCAGCGATATGATCGAAGTGGGAATGGGTGATCAAAACCCCGTCGAGGTGGATGATCAGATGGTGGAGTGCTTGACAGCGGAAATCGGGGCCAGCATCGATGAGGATGCGCTGGTTGCTGCAGGTGAGCAGGCCAGAGGGGCGAAGCCTTTGATTGCGTGGGTCATTCGAGGTGCAGATCGGGCAAGTGCAGCCAATCATCGGAATCCCCGAAGAACCCCCAGTGCCTAGAAAGAGAAATTGACCCTTTGCCATTTTAGTTATTTTTTAAAGCATGATACATTATGTCATAATTTATGCGATTTGCCATTTTAGGAGCCGGTTTTGCAGGCCTTGCCGCAGCCTGGCATCTGCTGAACTATACACAAGGGACATCGACAGTCGACCTCTTCGATCCCAATCCGATCGGTGGGGGAGCTTCAGGGATCTCTTCGGGCCTTCTCCATCCCTTTGCAGGCAAACATGCTAAAATGTCTTGGGAAGCCGAGAAGTCTATCCGCGAAACGCACCGACTCATCACGGTCTCCAGCCAAGCAATTGGTTCTCCCGTGATCCTTTCAAAAGGGATTTTGCGACCTGCCCTCTCTGAACAGCAGGTGACCGATTTTAAGAAGTGTGCCGCGGAGCAGGGCAAGAAAGTCGAGTGGTGGGATAGCAAAAAATGCGAATCGACCATTGATGGATTGAAGCTTCCCGATCATGGGGGTGGCCTCTTTATTTCTGAGGGGCTGACGCTCGATTCTCAAAGCTATCTACGCGGACTCTGGCAAGCGTGCGCCCTTTTAGGGACCCAGTTCCACCAACAAACCATGATCCGGAAATCGGATCTCGACCCTTACGACAAGATTTTGGTAGCGATGGGGCCGATGTCGAAGAATTTCCCCCATTTAAAAGAACTCCCCATCTCCCCTGTCAAAGGCCAGATGTTAGAATTGCAATGGCCCCCAGGAGTGAAGCCTCCCCCCTTCAGCTTAGTCTCCCAAAAATATCTGGTGATGGCTCCCGATCTCTCTAGCTGTCTCGTGGGCGCGACCTACGAACATCAATTCACCTCTCCACAACCCGATGTCGCGTTAGCCACCGCCGAGATCATGCCACAGATCGTCGCCTTCTTCCCTGCACTGAAAGGAGCCCCTGTGATCCGCACCAGAGCCGCTTTTCGCGCAACCACCCCGAACCATCTCCCCATCGTCGGCAGAGCTTCCGATTCGACCTATTTTTTCACAGGACTTGGCTCAAAAGGGCTCCTCTATCATGCCTGGATCGGCAAAAGGATCGCCCGCGCCATGCTCACCGGCGACGAAAAGCATTTCCCCCCCGAACTCCTCCACCGCCTACCTCAGGGATAGAGAAACCTCACCTAGTTGTCGCCTACCTCATGAAAAGCATAACTGATTATTTTCTTAAAAGCATGGCAGACCACTTGCCCTATTTCAAATTGGGTATGCAAAGGGTCTTGACCCTTTGCCGCGGTGAGAGGGGGTATAGGGGGAGAGAGGCTGCGTAAGCCTCTCTCCCCCAGATATCGCGTAAGCCGAGGCAAGGCCGAGGCTGAAGCGAAGAAGGCTGAGCTGAAAATCGTTTTTTCTTATTTGACAGCACTGGGGCTCGCCCCCTCCCCTTTTAACCAATGCTGTCAAATTAAGAAAAAATGGCGTCTCAATGTTTCCATCCTGGCCCCCGCTGAGACACTCGCCTGCTAACGCAGCCTCGGTCTCAGGCGCGGGGGAAAGGCGCCGAAGGTCGCTCGCGGCCCTTTTCGGGCCGCTGCCACTCCCAACGGCGCCAATTGCCAAGCCCTGATATCTTCACAGGCAAGAACTTTCCTGGAGCTATTATGGAGCCTCAACAATCCTATTCAGGAATCTTCCCTTCCATGTGCAAAGCCTCGTCTGAGAAGCCCCAAAAGGACTCAGATAGAAATAAGATGGTCAGTGCTAGATGATCTTCTGCCGAGTGACTACAAAGTATGTTTTGTTATGGGATTTTGTTGGACAACTCATATCTTGGCACTGTTTTAGGTAACATAAAGCCAGCAGAAGGCAAAGCAGGTTGTTCTGAGATCCAAAGCTAGGATAACGAAGATGGCTTGTGGAGGATTTTATCCTGCCTATAAAGTGCAATTTGCCACAGAGATCACAAGTCGAGAGATTAAAGGAATAGCTCGGCAATTGGCGCCGTTGGGAGTGGCAGCGGCCGTAAAGGCCGCGAGCGACCTTCGGCGCCCCGCCCCCACCCGCGCCTGAGACCGAGGCTGCGCCAGCAGCCGAGTGTCACAGCGACGGGCCTAATTGATCGATTTTTTCACAGCCTCTATGCGCGGCCCTGCACTTTCAGGGGCTGGTCAAAACCTGAGATAGTGAAAGGATCTCGGGATACATCTTGAGTGACTGACGTCTCGCTACTCTTGCCTGCGAACGGGGCGCTACGCAGCCTCGATCTCAGGCGAGGGTGGAGGCGGCAAAGCTTCGCAATGGCGCGGATCGCGGATAACGTAAGGAATGTTAGAAGCTGCTGAAGCAGAAGCAGCAAAAAGAGTCTTTGTTTTTTTGCTTGAGAAAGAAATGAAGAAAAAGAAATTAAATAAGGCAAAGTTAGCAGAGAGGTTAGCAACAAGCAGAGCCGCTGTTGACCGTATTCTGGACCCTAAATTCCCTTCTACAATTAGATCGCTATCAAAAGCAGCGTGTGCGGTAGGAAAACATCTTACTATCAGTTTATCTTAGAGATCCTTCTATTGATGAGCTGTTTTAGCCAGAAGGTGCTGGCTCAAGAAAGAGTGAATCTGGTTGGCAATTTCCTGGAGATGGGTTTCTAGGGCAAAATGGCCCGTGTCAAAGAAAATGACTTGAGCGTTCGGGATGTCCCGTTTATAGCTCTCTGCACCTTGAGGTAAAAAGAATGGGTCATTTTTTCCCCAAACTGCCAGTAACGGGGGTTTATTTTTGCGAAAATAGTCTTGAAACTGAGGGTAGAGGGCGACATTGCTCGCATAATCAAGGAAAAGATCGAGTTGAATTTCATCATTTCCTGGTCGATTTAAAAGGAGGGAATCGAGGGTATAGCTCTCCGGCTCTACTAAGGTTTCATCCGCTACACCGTGAAGGTATTGCCACTTGACACTCTCAGGTTTTAGAAAGTCGCGAAGAGCTTGTCTATTTTCCGGAGTTTTTTCCTTCCAATATTTTTGAATGGGATTCCAGCCTGTGCTCAAACCCTCTTCATAAGCATTTCCATTTTGTGTGATGATAGCGGTGACACGTTCAGGATGTTTCAGTGCCAAGCGTAGACCGACAGGAGCGCCATAATCAAAGATGTAGAGAGCATACTCTTTCAGTTGAAGGGTCTGAGTGAAATGTTCGATGATCTGAGCCAGATTGGCAAAGGTGTATTTGAATTGCGAATTGGGGGGGCTGTCAGAAAATCCAAATCCTAAGAGATCAGGAGCAATGATGTGGTACTGGTCAGCCAGTAGAGGGATCAGTCGGCGAAACATATGTGAGGAGGTCGGAAAGCCGTGCAGCAGCAATAGAGTAGGCAATTTAGGATTTCCCGATTCGCGATAAAAGATACGATGGCCATCCACAACTACCGTACGATTATAAATTGTGATCATTGTATTAACCATTTTTCATTCATCCATTCTTGTATCCACCGGTCTAGAGACGATTCAGCATCCGAGCAGATCTTTTTTTCTTGCTTTTCCAAATAATCGCATATTTCATTAATACTTAATCCTTTACTGATTAAATCCAGGAATATCCATTGCGCTTCCTCAACTTCTTTATATAAAATTTGATTCTCACCTGTGCGAAAGAGCAAAAAGAAATAATTCCTCTCCTTCATCAAAACTGGAAAAGCTGACTCCAACCAAAACTCCACTTCCTCTTTTAAAAGAGCAGCGCGCAAAGAAAAAATATCGAAAGGAAAATGAAAGAGTTTTAGGTGAGGTTGTAGGGTCAATTTTTTGGAAAGCAGATCAATGGATGGTGGAAGATATGAGGGTAGAGGAGCAAAAAAAAGAGCCTGATAGGCCCAATCGACCGCTGCTGTTGCCGCAATGAGAACTTTATCTTCAGCTTTGTAATATTGATCAATCCAGTGAGACAATTGATTACCCAATTGGGCAAGAGACCAGTGACGTGAAGGATAATCTGTGAGAAAGGGCATTCCAATTGTATGGTTAAAATCAGAATATCCAAACAATCGAGTGAGAGCAGGAAAGTTCTGATGAAGAATGGAAAGCAGACGCCACCAATACTGCTGATTATAAATTTGGATGCGTTGAGCCGATGAAAGTTTTGCGTTAGGGAGAATAAAATCTTTAGCCTCATCTACCATAAACCTTCCAGAAGGGGAGATCGGATTCATCTGACTATTAAGGTCGACGGGTCTTGTAATAATGGCCGCAAACCATTTCTGAATTAAAAATAATTCAGCAGGAACTTGAGGATTTCTGGTTGACACACTCATATTGAAATTTCTTTGCTTTCAAAGCTTCTTTCCACGTCTCTTCAAAAGAGATAAAATGATCATCCCATTCGAGAAGAGTGGAGATGGGTCCTATTTTAGAGATAATTTTTCCATACATTTCCCATACCTTATCGCAAACATAATTATCATGAGTGTCTAGTACATAGTCTCCATGATCGGTATGACCTGCTAAGTGAATTTGAATCACTTTTTCAAGCGGAATATTTTCATAATAGAGTTCAGGATCAAAATTATGGTTGCGACTGGATACGTAAATGTTATTGACATCGAGCATCATAAAAATGCCCGCTTTCTCAACTACAGCAGAATAAAATTCCCACTCAGCCATTTGATCTTTTTGAAAGGAAACATAGGAAGATAAATTCTCTAAGGCAAAAGGAATCTCTAAAAAATCTTGCACGATGCGCGCTCTTTCAGCGACATATTCAATGACCTCCTTCGTATAAGGCAGAGGCAGGAGATCGTGAAAATGGGCGCCTTCTAACCTTCCCCAGCAGAGATGATCCGAAATCCAAGGGGTTTTTGTTTTTCGAGAAAGCGCTTTTAGTTTCTTAAGATAGGAAAAATCTAATGGATCTGGACTTCCTATTGCCAAGGAGACTCCATGTTGAACGACGCAATACTTCTCCAGGATTTTATCGAGAACTTCTAATGGTTTTCCGCCATCCACCATGAAATTTTCACTAATAATTTCAAACCAATCAATCGTCGGTTGGATTCGAAATATCTCTTCGTAGTGTTCTGGTCGCAGTCCTATTCCAATGCCTAAATTTTTCAACTCATCCTCAGGTCTATTCTCGCTATAACATACCAGTGGACTCTAGGCAAGCAGAGCCCACTGGTCGGCTCAATATAAAGCGAAAATCTTATGAATTCGTCATGTCAGCACGTTTTTTAGCCATATTCGCAGCAGCTGCTTTGACAGCGTCATTTTTATCTTTAAATGGACCTTTGCTAGTCCCTTTACATCCTCCCAAACCCGCGCAAGTGTTCGTTTCCGATTTGCAAGAATTCTGACCTTTACAATCGTTTTGTCCCTTACAGGATTGGTTGGCTAATTTTTGCGCTAAAGCTTTGCCTTCAGGGCTTAAACTTTGATAAAGTTGTTTGCCTTCTGCGTTTAGTTTAGAAACTAAAGCATCCTCTGTCAGTGTATTAGAGGATTCGCTTTCCATAGCTACAAATTGAATCCCCTGAATGCCATTGGTTGCCGCATCAGCTTGTTGATAAGACATTAGCATTCCACCGGCCATCCCCAAAATGGCTATTTTCTTTAAATTATTCATCTTTTTCATAAACTCCCCCAATTGTTTATACAAATACTAAAAACAACTTTCATTATAATATAATTTTTAATTAGTTAGGCAAAATTTATAAATTCTTTATTTTTCCAGGAAAACGTAGGAACCGTCCCATGAATCGGGAGGCGGGTTCTGCAAGAATTGGGCGCAGCGAGCGTGCAGAGTATGGCTTGGCCCATCGGAAAGCTGATCTTGGAGAAGATGCATGGCATCCTCGAAGTGACGTTCACGATAGGCCTTGAGCGCCTCTTCATACTTGGAGAGGATGGGACTCATTTCCGATTTTTCCCCATTCTTGCCTATCAGCTCATAGACTCTAATTTTTTCGCTCTCTCCTTTGAGTATGATGAAGTCCAAGAGGCGAAAAGCAAAGTTCTCACGAGCTGCTTCATAGATGCTTTCACTCACGATAATAGAGGTGCCATAGTATTTGTTGAGGCTTTCTAACCGGGAAGCGGTGTTCACTCCATTGCCAAGAGCAGTGAAGTTGAGCCGATCGGGCGCTCCAAAATGGCCCACCAACACCTGATCTTTGTGCAGACCAAAGCGCGTCTCGAAATGGGGAAGGCCATGCCACTGAGGTGAGACGAATAGTTCTTCAAGCGCTACTCTACAATCGAGGATAGCTTGACAAGCGATTTGAGCATGGTTTGGTAAAGGAGTTGGCGTATTCCATAGGGCCATAATCCCATCGCCAATGTATTTGTCTATGATACCTTGCCGGCGGTTCTGGATGACTTGCGTCATGACCTTGAGGTAACTTCCGAGCGCCGTGGCCAATTCATTGACGGGCAGCTTTTCCACAAGAGAGGTGAAGTTGCGGATATCTGTGAAGAGTATGGAGATTTCCTGAACTTTTCCTCCGATAACGGGATCTTTCTGTGACTGAAAAAGCTGTTTCACAAGTTCTATGGGGACATATTTACTCATCGCGCGCATGGCAGTCTTGGCAAGCTCAAGACCTGTGAGGATGGTAAAGACATCCTGGAAAATGGAGTGGGGCTGAGTGGGTATGAAATCAAAATTGTGCATCTTCAACGTTTCATCGATGATCTTTTGTTGCTCCCTTTTGAGAGAGCGCTGCACAAAGAACCCACACAAGCCTATAGAGCCGATGATGCTGCCTGCAATAAGGAGAAGTCGGTTGCGCATCTTTTGGAGGGGCCCGACATAATAGGACTGTGGAACAACGATCCCCAAGATCCAGCCTTGAGAGTCCTCAATTTCACGAAAGGTAAGAAGATAGGTTTTACCCTGGTATTCAAATTGAGTGGACTGCAGTGGAGCTTCTTGAGTGACTAATTGGAGAACCGGAGCTTTTAAGGCGATCTGCACCTGTTGTGGGGCATTTGTCGACAGATAACGCAGATTGTCATCTATTAGCCTGAGCGATTCTTTAGAGCTCAGACGCGTGATGAGTTCTCCAGAACGATCCGTAATGAAAATCAGGTGTGGGTCTTCTGGATCTTGCGGGACGAGTTTGAACTGGCTGATCCGGTCGATTTGGTTGTAAAAGAGACCGACACGGAATACGCCCAGAAAGTGGCCTTTAGAGTCTGTGACAGCGCGTTGAACACTCACCTCTACCCTGCGTTGACTTTCAGGGAGGTCTTTGTCTATTTGCGACCAGTGGAGGTCGCTCCAAAGACTTTGACCCACAAATTCCTTATTCGCCGGCGTCTTAAAGGTTAGATCTCTGGTAGGATCGACGATCGATTTCGCTTCTCCTGGGACAAATGGTCTACCGAATAGCTCGTTTTTAGCCGAACGCCTCCGTAGCTGTGAGACCCATTTCTCATCCTTTTGATAAATGAAGAGCGTGTCGATGGAAGCAGAATCTTGATGGGCTGTTCTAAAAAGAGTCATTTCCCCCCGACCAGTAGGCGCCAGCAGGATATTACCCTCTGCATCGTATCCGATCTTTTCGCCAAAGGTGAGGGAGATTTCGGAACAGTTCTGGTTTGTGAGAATCGAGGAGAAGAGAAAGGTTTCCAGTGCGATAGGGTCTTTCGGATTAAAGACTTCATGGTCAATCTTCATCTGAAAATTATTTTCGACTTGGCTAAGCTGGTTGAGGTAGGCAGTGACTTTATCTGCAAATTCACGGCTAGCAGCAGCCCGCAGGTTGTCGGAGGACTGGAGCACAGAATCCCTAGAACTCTTCAGAAGCAGATAAAACAGAAGGCTGAGCAGGAGGATGATCCCTAAGAGGCTAAAGCCTAAGAGCTGCGGGAGTGTTATTCGGCCTTTTTTCGACTCAACCATTCTATGAGATAGTCCAGTGAGATTTTACCAGGGCCGAAAGCAAAGACAATGAGAGCCGCTAGCAAATAGTTAAAAGGGAGCTGCATGATAAAATTTTGAGGATCATTCCAAACATTTAATAATGCTGCGAGATTGTCTGTAACAAGAGCACCAATTAATATGACAATTAGGGGAAGGGTAACCAATCGTGAGGCCAAACCAAGGAATAGACAGAGTCCGCACACAAATTCGATAGTACCCACTAAATAGGCATTAAAATGAGGGAATGGGATGTGCAAAGAGGCAAAATAATCGCTCACATTGGAAATGTTGTGCAACTTACCCCATCCTGAGAGCACCAATGAACCTCCCCAATATAAGCGCATGGCCAATAACAAAATGGGTTGGAAAAATTCTCCACACTTCGTAAGAGCTGAATAAAATTTTTTGGCAAAATCGATCATCGTGAGCGCTCTTTGAAGAGGTATTTGGGGCGGATGATGGGGGTGCCCTTGCCCTCTCTAGCTTCGAGGCGTTCGTAAACGATCTGGAGTGCGATGCCGACGGTGCGAGACATTCCAAAGAGAACGGTGTAGTATTCAGGGTAGGGAAATCCTGCTGCTGTTAAGAGAGTTCCTGAAATGGCGTCGACATTGGGGTAGGGATCGGCAATTTTGGGATTTTCTTTCAGCACTTTGCTACCCACTTTACGGATCATCAGCGCCATCTTGACGAGAGGATGGTTGGGGTAGTAGTGCTCTGCTAAATGGTACTGAACGGTCGCCCTTGGATCTTCTACGCGTAAGACAGCATGACCAAAGCCGTAAACCAGCTCTTTGTTGGCCAATTTTTGTCGGATGAGCGCTTCCACATCGGCTTCTGAGGCATTTTCTCCCAACTTCTCTAGAATCTCTTGTGTAAAGTGGAGACACTCCTGATTGGCCCTTCCATGCCGTGGACCTGCAAGGGCATTCATCGCCGCCGCGATCGAGCCATACATATCCTCCAGCCCGGAAGCGACCGCTTTGCCGACAAAGGTCGAGAGATTTCCCCCACCATGGTCGTAGTGAAGGATGTTAAATAACTTGAGGACATGGTTGAGTTTGGGATCTCTCTCTCCCGGAATGCGCACCATCTGGGCAAAATTTTCCATATAGCCGAGCTCTGGCTTAGAAGGAGGTGTGCGTCCCCAACAGGCATGGTGGTTGATCACAGAGGCGGTGATCTCTGGAATCTTGGCAATTAAATTGAGACAATCTTCCTGGTAATCTTCCTTACAGACAAACATCCCTAAAATCAGGATCGCGGCAGAAAAAAGGGCCATGGGATGGCCTTGGCGGGGCATCGACTCGATGTGCTGGATCACTTTGGGATCGACGGGAGCGCGCTTCCTCAACTCCGTTTGAAGCTGCTCTACCTCTTTCGCTGTGCCGTCGTAGCCCTTATAGAGCAAGAAGATCACTCTTTCTGGCTCCCAATCTGAGATTTCACTGACGGGCATATTACCGTAGAACAATCCCTTTTCAGGATGGACTGTCGAGGTGGTGCAGTAACCCACAGGAACACCGCGCAAACCTGTTTCGAGTTGATCTTTGGTGATTTGGAAGAGCACTTCGTCAGGCATGAAGCAAATCCTTGATGCATTCGCGTTCAGAAATCAATTCTTTTTGTGAGATAGCGATCTTTTCCTGGATGAAAAAGTCGCGCGGAAGATCGGGGACGATCTCATAGCTGCCATCCCCTTTCGATCTGCAAGGAAAGCCGAAAATCAGATTGCTTTCAATTCCATAGGGATTCCCATCGCTACAGACAGCTGAGGTAAACCAATCGCCTTCCTCCGTTTTGGTATAGAGACTTCTGACAGCATCGATCAATGCACTCGCAGCTGACGCGGCAGATGATTTTCCCCGAGCTTCAATAATTTCTGCTCCCCGCTTCTGGACTGTGCTAAAAAAGTCTTCTTGGAGCCAATGTCTATCGGAAATGAGCTCTTCGACCTTTTTGCCCCCAATTGTCGCTTGGGTAAAGTCAGGCACCTGAGTGGTTGAGTGATTCCCCCAAATGGTCATCCGCTTGATCTTCGCCACAGCCGCTTGAGTTTTTTTGGACAGTTGAGCCACTGCCCGATTTTGATCGAGCCGCATCATAGCGTGGAAGTTTTTTCTCGGAATACGTGGGGCATGATTCATCGTAATGAGACAGTTGGTATTGCAAGGATTGCCGACCACCACCACTTTCGCATCAACGCTCGCCGCCTCGTTCAGAGCCTGACCTTGCTCGATAAAGATCTTTCCATTGTCCTGCAACAGATCTGCCCTCTCCATGCCAGGCCCTCGAGGCTTCGCACCGATCAGGAGAGCCAAGTCGATACCTGCAAAACACTCTTTGGGATCACTCCCAAAGCGAATTTCTCGCAGCAAGGGAAAGGCGCAATCTTCCAGCTCCATCGCCACTCCCTCGAGCGCCCTCTCCGTTCCCGGCAGGTCACACAGATGGAGCGCAATCTCCTCCCTTTGAGGAAACAGATCCCCATGCGCTGCACGAAATAAAAAGCTATAGGCAATTTGGCCAGCTGCCCCAGTGACGGCGATCCGCTTCATAACTCCCTCCCAAAACCATCAACCTATAAAAAAAGAGCTTTTCTCTACAGCTTTTTTACTTGTTTCAGCAGTTCATTGAAACGGTCTCTGTTATGGGATGCATCCAGCCATTTCTGGAAGGCAGGTGTTTTGACCATATCGTCTGGCGCAACTCTACCGTGAACTGTCACATTCCAAAAGGCTCCGGCCTTTGACACGGCTTCGATGATCTCGATATCGGCATTTCTGGGATCGAGTGCCGTTTGAAGAGAAGTTGCACCATATTCATGATCTTTTGCGTTAACATCTGCATTTGCAGCAATAAGAAGTCGGACTTTTTGGATACGCGTTTTGGCAAGCTCTTTTTCACCATCGGCATATTCTCGTCTCTGAATAGCATTACTAAGGGGGGTGGAACTCCTAGGGTTAAAATTAGCCAACTTGCTGGAATGTTCCAGCAAAATCCTTAAACACCCCACCGAGCCTTCATAGTAGGAACCAATCGCACAATAGACGGCCGTTTCTTCAAACAGTTGAATTTTACAGGGCTTAGTGGGATCGGCATTCATTTGAAGAAGCTTCTGGACAGCAGCAGGATGGCCGAGCGTTGCCGCGATCCCCAAAGATTCGTGAATATCTACGCCCGCATCGATAAGAAGATCGAGCTTGGCAGAGAGGAGAGCTCTCTTTTCTTCATTCACGACCCAATTAATCTGCTTAGTGATGAAGGGTAATGGATTTCTTTGACGAACTAAACCTGGCTCCTTTTGGAGAATAGCTCTGAGGCACTCTACAGAGTTGGTAAAAGGAGATTGGATCGCTAATTCCAGAGCAGAACCCCCGATATTAGTGGATAATTGATAAACAGGGTTCAAATCCACATCGCGCTCCAAAAGCTCTTTCAAGCTCTCATGATCTCCTAGATAGGAGACGATGCCAAGAGCATGAGCCGGCGCTGCTGCGCCATGTTGAAGAAACAAACGGATCTTAGGACAAAGAAGTGCAGGGTCATAATTCGTGTAGTGAAAAATCCGTGAAATGAAAGCTTCTAATGGACTCTTGCCTGTCTCCGCGTCTGGCTGGGTGGCTAACTGAGGAGCCTTCTCCAACACCCTTGTCAAGCAAGCTAGAGAGGCAAAGTGATGCAATAACTCAGGAACTTTTGCGCAGTCGGCACCTTTAGCGATCAAATAGTCCAAAAAGTGGCTTGTTTCGAAGTGAATGGCGGGAATCAATCCCTCACACGCATCAGCGCCATTTTCGACCAGGAAGTCGATCTTGTCACGAATGAGCTGGCGCGCCTCATCGTTTAATTCATTCTCCCTAACATAGTGTAATATAGCTGTCAGAGGGGTTTGCTTCAGCAGATCTATGGCATGGATCAAATTGGGCTCTCTTCGATAGATCAGCTTCATCGCCTCTAGACTGGTGGGAGAACGACTTTTGGCAGCATAATGAAGAAGAGTTTCTTGAACTCTTGCAGATCTTTGAGAAACATCTGCCCCTCTATCCAAAAAGAGAGTCAATGTCTCGACATCTCCGTTCCAAGCAGCGGAAAATTATGCTTCAAAATGCATATACGAATGAACAGGAATAGGATTCTCCCCTAACGCTTTCTTGATCTCTTCCCTTTTCCCTGCTTGAGCCCATTTTCCCAAATTCTCAAACAACTGATCGTTTTCTCTTTGTACTCTTTCAGCAGTTTCACGGCTTTCATGACGGGCTTCCATATCCCTTCGCATCGATATACAGTGTACACATGAAGCGATGAGGGTTCCCAGCATGAGAGCTCCACCTACACCCCCCATACTGTAGACAGCCGTGGCATTGAGCTGCCTCAAATGGAGAAAGAGTGCTGTAGCTGCTAGCAATAGCCCTATCACAAAGAAGGTTGTCTTTGCAATCACCCCCTTAGCTCGTCTCTGCACAACCTCAGGAGTGATATTTTCATAATTTTCGCAATCCCCATAGAGACAAAAACAGTTAATCATCCGACACCATTCCTTTTGCTTTAAAAACACCCTTTGATTGTTAAAGGAATATTAAGAACTAGAAGCGGAGTTGGCTGTTGATGTGGAGGGCGAGCTCGTCGGAGAAGCGGGCTTCGGCGGTTAAGCTCCAATTGGTACAGCCGACGAGGGTGAGACCGAGGATGGCGCCCCAGTGGTGGTGCGATTCGAGATTGTGCATGATGCCGCTGCCTGGCGCGACGAGGCCACTCATCTGAATTAGGAAGTTATCGAGGTTGAAGCGGGCATGGGACCATTTGGCGCCAAAGTAGGGCACGACAAAGCTATCGCAGCCGGCTAAGCAGAGTTTACAGGTGGCGCCGAGGCCAACCTGATATTCACGGTAGTTGGTGCGCGCTAGATGGTTGAAGTAGAAGGTATTGAAGGAAGGGACCTCGAAATAGTTCAAGCGGGGACGGGTATGAAAATATTGGAACTCCCCTCCGAGTCCAAGAGGACCACATTGCCAAATGGTGGCTCGCACACCGGCACTCCAGGAAAAATTGGTTTCGGTTTCAAATTCGGCTCGATCGTTAAAGAGAGCGCCAAGAACCGTAAAATCGAAGGCAGAGGCGGGACTTTCCACATGGAATTTGGTCTGGCCGATGGTGGCGAAAAGGTCATATTTGTCCCAGAGGTTGAAAGCAAAGTAGGCTGCATTGGTGAAGAGGCGTGTTTTGCGAATATCTGACTTATTGGGCTTTGCATCCACTTCTAGACGGCGGTCGAAGACAAAATCTCCATAATATCCGACCCGCAGACTCCACGCATCGAGCCAGCAAATGCACCCCTCTTCGTACTCCTCCTCACTGATCCCATCCCACAAAAGACCATCTGTTAACCAAGTGGCATCCAAGGGGTTACCAAGAGGTAAAGCGTAAAGAGAGGTTTGAGAAAGAGTAAAGGCCACCACTCCATAAAATAGTTGCTTAATCATCTGAGGCTCCGGTTTCACTGAGTCAAGCCGAGAAAATAAGATTTAGATGCTTTTTTTCCCACAAAAAAATTGAAAAAGAGCCGACTTTAAATTAAAATAAATTATATGAATTTAGCTGAAATAGAAACCATTTCTATCGAACTTTCTGATAATTTAATTGCGGAAGAGAAAAAACCTTTTATAAACCGTTTAGCTTTTAAAGTTAAACAGCTCTTCTTCAAATATCTTCCTTCCCGTTTATCGCCTGAGCAGCAGCTGAAGACGACAGTGACGCTCTTGCTTGTACAAGAGAAGGTTCGTCGTTATTTCCTGGGAGATACAGAGAGAAGAGATGAGTTTATTCGGGCATTGAATGTGGCAGCTCAAGAACTTGGTTGCGAAAGATTTAAACTTACTGAAGAGAGAGATATAAATGCCATCGCCAAGGAATTGACAAGGTTAGATGGAGAGTCACTTATTGGGAATAGGGAGCGGCTTGCCTCTCTCAGTAGCGCCCTCGATCCTCAGGCGCAAAGGGCCATACTCTGCACCATTTTAGAGCAAGTGGCACGGCCTCAAGTGAATTCGAAAGTCAAAGGCAAAAGTGGTCAAATTGTTTCACTGACAACGGAATATGCCAAGTATAAAGTCACCCTTTTCGAGCCAAATTCAGGAAAAATCAACTACTCCTGTCAACCCAATTATGCCACGACCAGCATCCGAACGGCGAAAAATGGTCTGAGGGGCCAAAAAGGAGCCATCAATCAACACCGGGTCTGGGGTGAGCAGGGAAGATGGATCGGCTCTTACTGCGGTGAGCTAACCACTCCCCACTATCTTTTGGAGCAGATTTTTTTCATCCTTGGTCATTCAGATGGGAAAGCTGTTAGGCTCGCAAACCCTCCTGAAGGAGCAGCGATCGAAGAGCTCAAAATCTTATTCACTTCTCTTTTCTCCTGGAGAGAATTTTCTCTCATCAGCGATCAGAGGGAGGCGATCCGCCAGTGGGATCAACAGCTCCTTTTCAGCCAGGGCCGTTATTTTAAGCTCAATCTCCTACACTATAATATTCCCTTTTCTCACGCTCCGATTCCTGGGGAAACTAAAGCGGCGATGCAGGATATGAATGGAGAGGCGACGATCTTGCTGACAGCGGCCTTCTTCAAACAGTTAGGGATCGAGAATCGGTTTCTAACAGAAATTGCAGGCCGTATCGATTCTCTGAGAAGTCTGAAAGAGAGCCATTTTCTCGAGCGCGAAAAGGCTCTTCTCGAAGAGATCGATGCATTTAGAAAATTGATCCCCGACTTGTTAACCGACTTAGACAGAGGTCAACCATCTCCCTTTGTCCATGCTGCTAAAGCGCTTATACAAAATAGGGTGCAAGGGATAGAACGGCTTCTCTGTCTGGAGTATGCAGCCCGCACCTCGGGTTACTTTCATAACAAGAATAGTCGCAATGGGATGGACCGCGCAGCTGCCGCAGATGCGGCCGACAAATCGCAGTATGCCTTTGAGCTGTTTGAAAAAAGACCCTATTTGCCCGGCTTGGGCTCTGAAAACGATACGCAGCTCTTTAAAAAGCTCTACAGCCTCTATCTTCTCAAAGAGGAGCCGGAAATCAACGCGGCTTTCAGCACCGGTTTCCGGAAGAAGATCCATAAGAACTTAGAAGTGAGGCACTATCTAACCTGAGTTATTACAAAATGTAAAAGCCGACTAGATCGGTGAAGCCGAAAGATTTAAAGCCGAGCATCAGCTTTTTCCGACGCCTTTTTTTTAGAGAGCCTTCGAGATCTATAAAAGTGACTGACGAGCGAAACACAAATCTTAACATAGGCGCCTCAATGGTCGTTAATTACTAAATCTTAAAATATTATAACATAGTTAAGTTAAGATTTTATTAACTAAGAAGGGCCAGAGGGGGTCATTGGGTTCATACTCGGGATGGACCCCTGACAGAAGGGCGGCTCCCCTGCCATAGGGGCAATAGACAATCGCTGGGGGCTGATCGGGAAGCTCTGAATAGGTCGCCACAATTTCATAGTGAGAGCCTTCAAAACGGCACCCCCCATTGAAATAGACCCGGCTCTCTTGGACCCTCCAATCCACCTGCACCATTCGCGCCCCAATCTCGCTTTCGTAGACAAATTCCTGGTAAACAGGGCCCACAGCGATTCCAGGAAAGAATGCCAGCTCACGCTCTCCCACAATTTCTTGGGCTCCTCCCCGATCAAATTGAATGGAGGCAGCGCCATAGTAAGCTCCAGCACAGATCCCCAAATAGCGCCCACCCTGAGAGACATAGTGGCGGATGCGCGCATTGGGCTCTCCCCGCAGAGCCTCATGGTAGGGAAGATCGCGTCCCCCAGGAAATATCAGGAGGGCCAACTCACTCTCCCAATGCTCTTGCAAAAAGAAATGGCGGTCGACCCTTTTGAGAGTAAATTCATTCAGAAAATCTTGGTCTAAAGCGTGAAGGAGCTTCTGCAGGCCACTTTGACTGACACCCGCATCATGATAGATGGCGATCGTGGGCATGGAAAAGCTTCGCCGTAGGAGAGATCACTGAGAGAGCCGCCACCCCTTTGAGGAGCGCCCCGATCAAAAAGGGAGAGATTCCCCAGATCAACGCCTGTTTCACACCGACCAGGCAAGAGAGCCAGAGCGCTCCGCACGCCAAAATCATAATTGTGCCCAAACTCAGGACTGCACCACATTTGAAAACATTCTCTTTCCAGCCGCGCTCGAAAAAGTAGCCCATCACATAGGCAGCCGGCACAAAGCCCAAAAGATAGCCTGCAGTGGGTCCAGCGAAATGGAGAATTCCTCCCGCTCCCCCAGCAAAGAAGGGCAAGCCGAGCGCTCCTTCAGCCAGATAGCTCAACAAAGCCACTACTCCCCGCTTACTGCCCAAGCTGGCAGCAATGATCATAACACCAAAGCTCTGCAGAGTGATCGGGACAGGACTAAATGGAACGAAAAGCTCTACCTGAGAGAGAAGCCCCATCAAACAGGAGGCAAGCAGGACAACAAAGGCATCAAATGCAACCCCTTTGGCTCGGCTACTAGGTCTCACAACATCAACAAATGACATGGGCACTCTCCTTTAAGAGGCTACTTTATAATGGAAAAACTCTTTTTATGAAAGGCTCGCGTGTCAGCGGAAGATTTCAATTAGCTGTCAAAGCTGTTAGGGTAATTTCCAGAAAATCCTTTTTGGAATAGATATTTAAAATTTTCTGCTTCTGCCTTTATAAACGATTATTTTCCAAATTGTTTGATAAGCAAGCGGTTCAGAATAGCTTAAGATGTGTTATTTTGAACAGAATGCGAAGAATGAAGAATATACCCGACGCATCATCACTCGGCTATCGCCTCGGATGATGGCGCGGGTAAAGCTCGCCGAAGGTCACTACGCTCCCAACGGCTCGCAAAATTGATTTTCGAGAGAATTTTTCAACACAGCCTATCTTCCCCGCCTTAAATCCAAATCTTATGAGATAATTTGGTGATTATGCCAGGGAGAATGAATCTCCAGGGCTGTATTTTGAATCGAAAAGACAAGGTAAAAATGGCATCCTTGAAAAAGCATAAGGCTCGTCAGCTAGGCATTTCGCCTTTTGCGTGCCTTCTCTTTCTCGATAGATGCCTATTCAATAGCAACGTTAGCTCTGGCATCATCTTCACACTCTCGAAGCTGCGCAACAAATGTTTCGGCGTGTCAAATTCGCATATGTCAGCCTTCCAGATGAGCTGAAAGCTTAATAACTGACGATAAGGACACTTTAAAACCCTCAAGTTTTCTAATGGCTCTATCTTAGTGTAGACACCTATCGCTCATCCATAAAGGGCATTAATCGCCAGTTTTCCTAACCAACCAAGCCTTTAAATCTTCAACGAGAAAATCTATTATCCTAAAAACGCTTGTGAAGCCGCCTATATGGCTCCAATCGATTTGTTTCTCATGGAGGTTTCTTGCATCGACGGAAATATTAAGTGTTTTGATCTCATAAACGATACGATCCTTCGCATTGTCTATTTGCCAATAAGGTGCCGATTCTGTCAAAGAATGAGTGCGAAAATGCGAAAATGCATGGCGTAGTTGTCTTAATATTTGTTGGGCTGCGTATAGGTCACGGTTAGTTTCCATTTTTGCTAAATGGAACTTTGGGTAGCTCGCAAAACAGATCGCTATTGCACCGCCAATAACATTCCATATAACATTTTTTGCAACGCGCTTGAAGTTCTCTGGATCTTGCCGCCAATCTATATTTATACGGAAGCCTCCATCAGGTTCGTTAACGTCAAAAGTTTGAAAATTCTCAGGTTTTATGACCTCTGTTCGAACGGCATAATCGAATTGAAAAGCGAAGCAAATCTGTTCTTTTGCCTTGTTCAATACGCGAATGGCCTTTTCAACATTTCATTATCCATACTTTCATTATCCATACTTTCATTATCCATACTTTCATTATCCATACTTTCATTATCCATACATTCAGCTTTGCGAGCCGTTGGGAGCGTAGCGACCTTCGGCGAGCTTTACCCGCGCCATCATCCAAGGCGATAGCCGAGTGATGATGCGTCGGGACATTCTCTCATTGATAAAAATCTCTTAAAATAAAAAACTCTTTTGCTGTCCTACCAAGACAAACGAAGGAGTCTTCGATGCGTAAACACAATATTGTTTGATAAGCAAGCGGTTCAGAATAGCTTAAGATGTGTTATTTTGAACAGAATGCGAAGAATGAAGAATATACCCGACGCATCATCACTCGGCTATCGCCTCGGATGATGGCGCGGGTAAAGCTCGCCGAAGGTCGCTACGCTCCCAACGGCTCGCAAAATTGATTTTCGAGAGAATTTTTCAACACAGCCTTTTCTCCTGAAAAATCTTCAAGTTTTCTTCTCACCTTTATACAATTGACTTTGTTAAACAGATATACATTAAACTAACTCTCAACACTTTCCGCTAAGAAGATAAATTTTTCCAATGGAAACAAATAAGATGTCAATCCTTTCATTGAGAATGATCTCTGGGGTGGAAGCGGTGGAAGGCTTCTTGGAGGAGGGAGGTGGAGAGGTGGGTGTAGCGGTCGGTGGTGGCGATATTGGCGTGGCCGAGCATCTCTTGGATGATGCGTAGGTCGGCACCGTTCTCGAGAAGATGGGTGGCGAAGGAGTGGCGGAGAGTATGGGGGGAGATGTTTTTGATGATGCCAGCGGCCTTTGCATAGTGTTTGACCAGCTTCCAGACGAGAATCCGGCTTATGGGCTTCCCCTTCTCGGTCAAAAAGAGGGTCTCGGAGGGGAAATTTTCTCTGCGGTTGAGGTAGTGATCGACGGCGGCGATCGCTTTGGAATGGATCGGGATGACACGCTCTTTTCCCCCCTTGCCTCTCACTTTGACAGCATTCTCGTCGATAGAGTGGAGGGTGAGCGTACAGAGCTCAGAGACTCTGAGACCGCTCGCATAGAGAACTTCGAGGATTGCCCTATCGCGCGAACCTTGACAAGTATCAGAATCGGGTGCGCCCAAGAGCTTTTCTACCTCTTCTAAGGTGAGTATTTCGGGGATCAGCTGCCACAGTTTGGGACTCTCGAGCCCTTGAGAAAGATCTTGATCGATTAACTTTTCTCGATAAAGAAAGCGGAAAAAGACTTTGATCGAGATCAATGTTCTTGCGAGCGTTGCTGAGGCAAGTCCGCGCGCCTGAAGTGAGGCGAGATGGCTGATGAGTGCCTCCTGCCTTAATGGAGAGCTACTTTGCTCGAGGAAATGGGCGACATCGCGTCCATAGGCTTCGACCGAGTGGGGCGAGAGCCCTTTTTCAGAGCGCAAGTAGGCGATGAATTCAGTGAGAAGTGGCTGGTGTTGCATGGATTAGTTGCTCAATCACTTGGCCTAGCGACTCCCCTTCCTGCACAGTCAAGGTAACAGGCGCGACATCAAAAATCTCTCCTGTCTCTTGGACCTCATACAAGCTCTGAGTTCTGCGGACCAGTTGCTGCTTTCTCTGGAGATAGAGCGCCAAAACGTAACGGATTTTAGGGTCAGAAAGGCTCTTAAATAGCTCGAACGCGTTGTGGTCGGGCTGGTTTTGCCTCTCTTTTTTGGGGGGAATCTCTCCTTTCCAATAGTGGCCTTGAACCGGTTTAGAAATTTCTTTCCAACATTGCAGGCAATAATCTTTCCGATTACCATCTCCATCAAGGACAGAGACATAGGAACAACCGGGTTCAAAAAGTTCTCCTTGGAGGGAGCAGCGAGCCAGTCTACGGGGTATCGGTTGCATGAGGTAATTTTATCAATGAGCGTGCATAAAAGCAAACTCCTGAATAGAATATCGAAAAGTGAAAAAAATATTTGGGGATTCATGCCTAACCACACACATATTCGCAACGAAACATCATTTCGCCAATATAAATCCTTTCAGCTTCTGAAAGGGCTCGCGACGACCCCCTTTGATCTGACCTATCCTGGAAACCTATCGGCAGCTCGAATCGAAAGATATTGCTCCCAAGCAGGAGAATTTAAACTCCTATATGCTACCGAAAGGGTCAATGATGATGTCTTGCTCGGCCTCAAGGAGCTCGCCTCAGAAGCACGCCTGGTTGAAAAAATGGAGGCGATGCAGAAAGGTGAGGTGATCAACAAGATCGAAGGTTATCCGAGTGAGAATCGGATGGTGCTCCACACTGCCATGCGTGACCTTTTTATGCAGCCCATGAGTGCAGCTCCGGCAAAGAAAGCGGCACAAGCTGAAAAGAAAGAGTGCGAAAAATTGAAAAATTTCATGGCAAAAATCGATGCTAAAAACCAATTTACCGACCTGATTCAGATTGGTATCGGGGGTTCCGATTTGGGTCCACGCGCCCTTTATATTGCTCTAGAGGCTTACCAAAAGCCTCATCGCCAGGCCCACTTTATTTCCAATGTCGATCCTGATGATGCTGCCGCGGTTTTGAAGTCGATCGACCCCAAAAAGACTCTTGTTGTCGTCGTTTCCAAATCGGGAACCACTTTGGAGACATTGACCAATGAAAATATTGCCCGCACCTTCTTTGAGAAAGCGGGATGCAAACCTGAGGAGCATTTTATTGCTGTCACTGGAGAAAAGAGCCCCATGGATAACCCTAACCGCTACTTAGCCTCCTTCTACATGTGGGATTATATCGGTGGACGCTATTCAGCCACGTCGATGGTGGGCGGTGTGATGTTGGCTTTTGCCTTGGGGTTCGATCAATTTATGAACATCCTCAAGGGAGCTCATGAGATGGATCGCATTGCCCTGAGTCCCGATTTTTATCATAATCTGCCTCTGCTTTCTGCGATGCTAGGAGTCTGGAACCGCAATTTTCTCCACTACCAGACAGTGGCCATTCTCCCCTACTCCCAGGCGCTCCTGCGCTTCCCAGCCCATCTCCAGCAGTGTCATATGGAATCCAATGGTAAGCGGATCGATAAATCGGGAAACCCTGTCGACTTCGATACTGGCCCTATCATTTGGGGCGAGCCGGGCACGAATGGACAACACTCCTTTTATCAACTCATCCATCAGGGCACCAATGTCATTCCGATCGAATTTATCGGTTTCCGAGAAAGCCAACTCCAGGAAGATCTCACTGTACAGGGCACCACATCCCAAGAAAAGCTCCTCGCCAATCTCTTTGCACAGTCGATAGCGCTAGCCAAGGGGCAAAAAAATGATAATCCCAACAAAGTCTTCCCTGGGAACCGTCCCAATCGCATCCTCCTCGCGCGCCGTCTCGATCCCTTTACCTTAGGCTCTCTGTTAGCCTACTATGAGCACACTGTCGCCTTTGAGGGCTTTTGCTGGAACATCAACTCCTTCGATCAGGAAGGAGTTCAATTGGGAAAAGTGCTCGCAACTAAGATTCTGAATCAATTCTCTGCGAAGAAACAGGGGAAGCGGGCAGAAAAGTTTGTCGAAGCGGAAGCGATGCTCCGTCACTTGGATAGCTTATAACAACTCCCCCCGCCGCCTCAAAGCCTCTGATCTTTCTCCAGCCCCTTACATCTAAATAATCAGCGAAGATCACCAATTTCTCGACACCATCCCATTCGTGAGTTAATAATGCCTCCGGGATCATCCTGAAGGGAATTTCGCCGAAGCTGTCGATCGCATGGTTGAGAAGTGCTGCCTCAAGATTGTCTGGCAGGCAGATAGCATAAGGGATCTCTCGTGAGATAAGCCTCTCGCTTAACCGATCATTGGAAAAGCCAAGAGGCGATGCAGTGTGCCCCCAGGCCAGTGTAGGGAGTGCATAGGGAAATCGCTCGGAGCAGGGACCTTTGAGAGCTAAACGCAAAAAACCCCATCTCTCTTGTGAGGTGAGATGAAAATAGGCGGCCGGATCTTTGATGATACTGAGATCTAAAAAGAGAAAGATCGGCACACGATCTGGCAAAAGGGAGCCTAACAATTTGAGATAGGCTTCACCACCCTCAAAAAAGCGGCCTCGATAAAGGATGATACCGAGAGTCTGGTCAGAAAAATGGGTCCACACATGATCAAGAAAATGTTGGATGGCGATCTGGAAGGACATAAAACGGGCTTCATCATCGAGAGATCCATCTTGAAGTTTGAAATCAATCTCCCACATGATCCAGAAGCCTCTTTCTCGATACGTTTCCCCAGTGCGAATGGCTTCACTCCAATTCAATGGCGAGCGTTCCGAACCATCTAACCGGATGCAGACGGTATTAAAACCAACAGGCAACTCACCTATGCCATCATAAATAGCAGGATAAATAGACCTCTGGCCCACTTTAAAGGCCTGTTCTAATCCGGAAAAGTCAATCTGAATCAGCAAGATCGTTCCTAAATTTCGTGGTGTAGATCGCTTTTCCCTTTTCCCGCCACAAGGATTCAAACCAGGAAGTTCCATAGCGCGCGCTCTCTTCAATAAAGTGGGGAAGAGGCAAGCTGGGGGTAAAGAGAGAGCTTTTCCTAAAGTGTGAGATGGTCTCAGTTAAATAGGGAAAGTCATCAGTTACAAAAACGACCTCCTTGCCTCGCTTGAGAACGCGCGCCATATCATTGATAAAAGGATTTTGGAGGAGGCGCTTTTTAGCGTGACGCCCTTTAGGCCAAGGATCGGGAAAATGGATAAAAGCTCCCTCTAAACTGTGGCTGGGAAGGTAATGCCTCGTAAAGCTTTGGGCCTCTCCACAGACGATCATAAGGTTGTTAAGAGAGCGATTTTTGAGTTTTGCCCAGATCTTCTGCACCCGATCAAAGCGCTTCTCAACAGCGATCCAATTTCTTTCGGGATGCTGCTCAGCCTGATGGGCGACCCAATCCCCATTGCCGGAACAGTACTCCACCAGAATGGGGTGATAATTGCCAAAAATCTCAACAAAAGGGGGCAGCACAAACCTCTCATAATGGGCATAGAAGATCGGGACATAGAAAACCCTATCCTCCAAGTAAGGTCTGCGCTCTCCAAACTTATAGTCGCTTTTAAGATCTTTTGCCTTCATTTGCTTTCTCTTGAACAAAAAGGATAGCACTCTTTAACCTACCTCTTCTACTACAGTTTTTTCTGGAGGTTTTATGATCCTACTCGCTGAAACGACCACATTGGATCTCTATCAGGTTTTTCAAGCCTCTCCGGTGATCTATTCAGTCCTTATGGGGCTCTCCTTTTTTTCCTTTATTCTCTGGCTCTACACCTGCCTCACCGTACGAAAAAAAAGTGTTCTCCCTCCTGAGTTTATCCAACATATCAGGGGACTGCTCCTCGAAAAAAAATATGACGCGGCCCTGGTGAGCTGTCAAAAAGCAAAACATTTTTCTGGAAATGTGGTCGCAGCAGCCCTTTTGGCAAGATCTCATGGTCATCAGGTCATGATCGAATCGATGCAGCAGGAGGGTAAACGGTGCGGCATTATACTCTGGCAAAGAATCTCACTCGTCAATGATGTCGCGATCATCGCCCCGATGCTCGGACTGCTCGGAACTGTTCTGGGCCTTTTCTACGCTTTTTATGATGTCAACCGCACGAGTGATACTCTCTCCTCCATCTTTGATGGTCTCGGCATCGCAGTTGGTACCACAGTGGCCGGCTTAATTGTGGCGATTTTAGCCATGATTTTTAACGCCATGCTGAAATACCGCACGATCCGACTGCTCAATCAGCTCGAAAATGAAACGCTCTCACTAGGGAATTTGATCGGAAAATGAGTTTCGTTCCTGAAGATGAACTAAAAGCGAACAGCGGCCTCACCCTGGCCCCCATGATCGATTTTCTCTTCCTCATGCTCGCCGTTTTTGCATCGCTAGCGGTCACCCGCATGGTCATGAAGGATACCGATCTCGACCTGGTCAAATCCAAAGCCGCGCCCTCTTCGAGCGGATCCCCCCATCACGAATACAAAATGGTCCACATTACCATTACAGAGAAGGGCAACTACAAATGGGTCACCGAAATCCGCGACTATCCGATGGAAACAGCGGAGGCCATCGCCACAGAGTTGACAAGGCAATATCACCAGGGACTCCTTCCCGAAGATAAGCTCAAAACCCAAGTTCTGCTCAACATCGACCGCTCCGCCCAGTGGGAGCCGATCCTCAATGTCATCCTCGCCATCAAAGAGGCCGGCTTTGAGGTCCGACCTGTCTACGAACCCAAATAAACGATGGCGATTTCAGACGCATACGGAGAGACTCTAGCGCTAACTGATGATACTTCTGATAAGGTAAAGAGAGCGGCTGCATGGGGACGGGAGATCGTATGTGAACGTTTTCGAAAAAGTCCTCCAGATGATTTTTTTGAAGCTCTCATCCAATTGTCCAAGCTTCAGTGGAAAGCCCAAGACCCACATCTAGAAGCCACTCTCACAACAGCCAAGTTGCTGATAGGAGTAGAACAAGAACCTTCAAAACAGGTTTCTAGATGGGTGCGCCTACTCAAAGTGCAAAAACTTTGCGGCACCAAGGATCTTTCAGAATGTACAGAGAGAGTCCATTCACTCATCCTTCAGTCCAAAAATCAGATCGAATTTTCCGACTGGTATCGATTTGTCCGTTTCAGACTGGATAGCGATCGGACAAAAGCTCATGAATTGTTTCTTGAATGGGTGAAAAAATCCCATCGTGAAAAAAAAGTGGGGGAAAATCGGCTAAAATTCCTTTTGCAGTTGGCTAAGGTAGAAAAGCTTTTTGCAATGCCAGACTTTAAGAAAAACCTCGAAGAAACTCGTACTGAAATCGATCAATTAAGTGATGAAAAAAAGTACAATTATCTGCTTACCCTTATAGAACTCGAAGATGAAACAAAGACCCACTCATCTCTGAATCAAATTTTCCATATCGTCAAGGCGATAAAAGAGAGTAAGGTGAGAGGAGAACGCATTTGTTCCGCCCTCCCCCTCTTTTTTCGATTCCACCATCCAAAAAGAGAAGTTTTGCTGGGTCAATTGAAATTGATCACCCAAGAAAAAGATCTTCCTGTCTTATTTCAACTCTATTTTCTCCAAGAACTTCTCAAATTCGAGAGCACCGCCACTCCAGCAGCGGCCAAGCAGACACTTTTTCGCTTCAAGCGCTGTCTGGCATCCAATTACCAAGAGCTCAATAAAGGCCCCGCCACTCAGGCCATTCTCCTCAATCATCTTACCCAGATGATCGAGTGGGAAGCCCATTTCAGCAGCTCAGCCGCAGCACGTACAGCAGCTAGCTGCTACCCTGCAGCCTTCTACGACGCCTTCCTCCCCATTATCGTCAAAAAAGAGTTGTCCCAATGCCCCCAAAAAGCCCTCGACACAGCTTCCAAAATCCCAAATATCGTTCACCTCCTGGTCGCCTTGAAATCGATCTTCAAATTTCATTGCGCCAAGAAATGAAAGAGGAGTCTCATGGTTAACTTTCTTTTTTTAATTATTTTTTGGCTCACGCTTCCTCTAATAGGGAATGAGCCGGTACATCTAAAAATCGGAACACGGACCATTCGGGTGAATGGTAAAGAGGCGACTGTCTTTGGGGTGATGCAACCAGATGGGAAGTTAGGATTGCAAGCCGAGAAGGGGGAGCTTTTCAATGTGCTCTTAGAAAACAGTCTTGAGGTTCCCACGTCGGTTCATTGGCATGGCGTTCTACTCCCCCCAGAGCAAGATGGCGTTGCCTTTATCACCCAATATCCCATCATTTTTCCTTTCAATCACCCCAGAGTATCTACGATGCACTCATTCGTAAACCGAAAACCTCACAAACAGGGTCCGACCTCGCAGATGTAGCCTACGATGCCTTTTTGATGAATTTTCATACACCGGATGATCCTGAAATCATCTCCGTCAAACCACTCAACAGGGTGAGACTCCGCTTCATCAATGGTGCCAGCGCGACCAATTTTTTCATCGATTTAGGAGCGTTGGAGGGAGAGGCGATCGCAACAGATGGGAATCGCATCAAGTCTATCAAGGGGTCAAAGTTTCAAATCGGCATTGCCGAACGGCTCGACATTCTAGTGACAATCCCCCGCCAAGGAGGGGCTTTCCCTCTACTCGCCCAAGGTGAAGGCACCCAGATGCAAGCGGGGCTGATCTTAGCAACCCCAGGGGCTTCGATCCCGAAACTCTCTGCTCAGGCTGCTACTCGCGTGGGCGCTTTTAGCCAAGAACAAGAACTCCTCTTTGAAGCACTCAATCCCCTTCCTGAAAGGGCTGTCGACCAACATTTCCTTCTCACTCTCGATGGTAATATGGAAAAATACCAATGGAGCATCAATGGACAGCTCTGGCCCAATGTCACTCCTACCGTCGTCAACACCGGGAAACGGATTGAAATCGTCTATAAGAATGTGAGCATGATGTCTCACCCGATGCACCTCCATGGACACATTTTCCAAGTCAGTGCAATCAATGGGAAGCCAATCCATGGAGCCCTCCGCGATACAATACTCGTCCTGCCCCACTCTACAGTCACCATTCAGTTTGATGCCGACCATCCTGGCGTCTGGCCCCTCCATTGTCACAACCTCTACCACCAAGCTGCCGGCATGGAAACTCTCCTTCGCTATAGTGACTACATTCAACCGCTGGAATGCAATAATAAAAAAGCGGCTCTATTGAGCCGCTAGGAAGATCAGATCTTTTTCTTCATGTTGCCTGTTAATGACAGGTGTAAACGTAACTTCCGTTGGTGTAGAGCCAGTGACAAGCTCTTGATCGGCTACCCCAACAAGGGGTGAAGCACGAATAACTGTAGGGGTAATAAACGCTGAACGGCCTTTGACAGCCAAACCGCACTCCTGCCTTTTCTATTTGGGCATCGAAGAGGGTTGTTTCAGCGTAGATTTCCCCTGTCACTGGAACCAGACCGATTACACCGAGCAACATGCTATGGAGCAACTTCATTAATATCCCCCATATTGGTGATAAAGTGGGTAGTAGTAAAAGGGTCGGTAACTTGGGTAATAGTAGTAGTTGTAGTAGTAGGGTCGGTATGGGTAGTAAAAGTAGCTTGGTCTAAATGGGTAGTTATAGTAGTAAGGTCGGTAGAAAGAAGGACCGCTATAGAAGATTCCTAAAGGTAAGTTACCTGAGGTAACATTAGGTCCTTGTTGAGGTTGTGTGACTGCAACTGGGTTTTCTTGTTGAGATACAGCTGGTGCATTTGTCGAAGGAGGGTTGCTAGTTGTCGCTTCAGGTTGAGCCATCAAGGCTCCAGGCGCGGACAGCAATACAAACAGAGCTCCACGTAAGAGAGAATTTCTAAGTTTATACATAAAACCCCCAAACATAAAAATTACCTTACATTTCCCGGCTGCTGGCGCGCTTAAACGCCTTCATGTCGGGATGTGCTCGAATGACCATCGTTGCACCTCCTTGTAAGGGGGCATTTCCACACCCCTATTTCATTGAAGAGGGCTTTCCATACCCCTATTCCCCTTCTTTTCATTATAGTAATTATTTAATAATAATGTCCACCGAGTCAACTCTGAGAATTAATGAGTTGACACAATTGGAATTAACGAGAAATTAAAACTCCCCTCTCGACATCAGCAAGTCGGGGATATCAAATAGAACGAACTGAGCTAGTTAGAAATATGAGACTATGAACCGCTCTTCTTGCTCTGTTTTTTTTCCTGTTTTTTTGCCTTCTTCTCTTTAGTGGAGAGAGTGGGTTTCTTCTTTTGCTCTTTTCTGTGTTTGACGACTTCTTTTGTCATAGCAACCTCCTTTTATGCTCTGCCCAGGATAGGACTCGAACCTACACACCTTTCGGCACCAGAACCTAAATCTGGCGTGTCTACCAATTTCACCACCTGGGCATGGTAAGAAAACGATGCTAGTGGTCATTCCGGTTAAAGTCAACAGAGGACTTTTGTTTGTTTTTCTTAATATGATTTTAATACTTATTGTTCGTTTTTAAATTATCTCTAAACTCTTGCGCGAAAAGAGATTTTAGAATACGTTCATTTTCTATTTTTGGGGGTAGTCATGGCAGTAGGATTCGCGCAAACCGCACATGCGGAGAAGGCAGGCGACCAATCAGCGCTCGGTGGTGCAAAAAGCCAAGGGACGCTGAAGACGGAATCGAAAGATTACACATTCATGGTCTTGGCCGATTCGGCATCGGTAACCGAAGCGGTCAATCAATTTCTCCAAGAGATCAATCAGCAGCAAGCCCTTCCAGAAACAATTCAGGAACATCTTTTCACCTTCATCACACCCCATTTGATGGAAACTGAAACGGATATTGCTCGCTTGCTTGCAGAGTTGGCGAAGCCGCAGAAGGAGACCGCTTCTCAAGAAAATCGCACAAAGGGAGAGCTCCCTCTAACGAAGCCGATGCTAGATAAGCCGACAGATGCGAAGCGAGATGCCGGTAAGAGTCAAAGTAGACCAGAAGGTGAGCCAAAGGCTCCTTCCCGTGCTCCTTCGGAAGTTGTCTACACCAGTCTCTTTACCTTAGCACGCGCCTTTCACTCAAACCAGGCAGCGAAAAAAGAGCCGACCAAGCAAGAAGCTCAAAATCGGGAACGCCCCACCAACCGAGAAGAGGGAAGAGCTCCCCTCCTTTCTCCTTCTCAACTCCTCTTCGAACGTCCCTCACAGCAAAATCAACGGATGGATCGTGAAGGGAATGGAAAGCAGGATAAAGAGGGCAAAGAGGGCGGTCAACAGCAGCAGAAGCGCCAGGATCAGCGAGGCGTTGACAAACGGAAAAAATTAGAAGGAATCGGAACCATTCAAGCAGCGCGCATGGAAAATCAGCCTTCAGGAGCCACTGGGAGGGCAGTGAAGGGTGTACAAGCCGCGTCAAATAGCCCGCCACCTACGGCAAAAAACTCTAAGGCTCTCGGCGGCGTCGAAAATATCTATATCCGCTTTATGGCTCTGATGGCGCGGATTCTCGGTCAGGCCGAAGCGGAAGCGCATGATCTTTATATGCGAATCAAAGAGAGAACAGATAACATCGACACGCTCACATTGCTGCTCTCCAAGATTAACTCGGAAAAAGGGGCGATCGACTGGACCAACAACGAGGAGATGAAGAAGCTGATCGAAAAGGCGCGAAGCCTCGGGGTGGAGATCCCGGCAGATAAGCTCACCTGGTCAGAAGATGAGAAGAAGCTCTTCAAAGAGAATATCCAGATGCGTAAAGACAGTATGGAGAAGATCACTCAATTGGAAAGAACCGACATGCAGCGCTACCTGCAGGAGGCTTCACAGTGCCACCAAGCGAGATCCAATGTCTTGAAGCTACTGAAAGAGGTTATCGATACGATTCTTGCCAACTTGCGACCATGAAGCTGAAAAGTTTATTGACCCGCATTGCAACCGAACATCACCAGGGTCTACCAGAAGATCTCGAGGCCTATCTGGAAGAGTTTGTCCCCAATATTTTGATGAAAAGCGAAACGTTGCAGCGCGCCTTTGGAGTCACCAACTACGAGATGGAGGAGATCTATTGCGAAGCTTACCGTCTCTATCAAGAAGATATCTACTTAGAGTCGAGTACCGCCTTCCGCTGGCTCGTTCTTCTCAACCCTTTTGTCGCCAAATACTGGAAGGGGCTTGCAGCCAGTTTGCAGCTCATGGAAAAATATGAAAAAGCGCTCCACGCTTATGCCATGGCAGCCCTTCTCGATAGTGACAATCCCTATCCCCATTTCCACGCATTCGAATGTTACGAGTCGATGGAGAATGATGAGGATGCCGACAAAGCTTTAGATTTAGCTTATCATCGCACGCTTGGTAAGGAGAGCTATCGCGATTTACAAGAGGAAATTGGACAGATCAAAAAAGAAAGGGGGTATTTATGTCTTTCTCGATCCAGACGCCAGTCAATAGCATAATTGGCGCCGGGCTTTTTTTAGGAGAAGCGGAAGAGGCGACGCAAGAACAGCAGCTCGACTCCACACTGCCTGACAAACCGGAAGGGCGTTTACAGACCGGCTCCAGAAGCTTTTTCTTCAAAGCATCGCCAGAATTTCCACTTGCCAAAGAGATACTCCAGTGCGCCCTTCAGATGACTTTTGTAATGGGGAATAAGATGGCACAGAGTGAGAAGCCCTCTCTGATGAGTCTGACAACAGCCTCTGCTTATCGGCCCCAAAGTCAAAAGAGCCCTATCGGACAGCCTTTGTTACGTGCCTCGACGCCTGCTCAAGGGAAGGTGGAGAATAGAGCGCAACCCACACAAACGGGGACGCGCACTCAAACGCCTCAGCCCACTGAAAGAAAGAGTGCAGAAAAGAGCCCCTCCCCTTCTATTACTGTGAAACAGCCCACATCGCATTCTAAAGAAGCTGTGCGTGCGGAAACGCGCCGTCAAGAGGGTCAGGAAAGAAAGAATGGGAAAGAAGGGACAGATTCTCTCTCTAGCTACCGCTGGAGCAAAGAAGAGACGCGCGAATGGTGGGAGACACGCTACCACCAGAGAGAGCGACAAGGCGGCGATCAGCAAAAACGGGATCAACAGGAGCAGCAGGAGCAGGAAGAAAATCCCTTAAAAGTGGCCAAAGGAGGCTTTTACGCGTCGAAGAAAAATGGGACGCCGTTGGGAATGAAAGAATCCTCAGGAAAAGTGAGAAAACCGGAGCTGGCGCCTCCCAAAATGGGTGTTTTTGCCCTCTATTATCTGCTCACCAAAATGGGAATCTATTCAGATGGAGCCTCCAATTTTAGCTATAAGAAGGAGATCGAATTTGTCGATGGTGAATCGACAGAAACGCATAAGAAGCGGCTCGATGAGATGAAAGAGGCGATAGCCAAGGAGCAAGAAAATGCGCGCTGGGGAGTGGCAACGAAGGTCTTCTCATGGATTGGTTCCATTATGGCCATCGTAGTGGGCGTCGTCCTCATTGCCACAGGTGTAGGTGCGGTTGCCGGAGCAATGGCGATCGCGGGTGGTTTGATCCAGATCACCAATCAAATTTTAGAGATGACGGGCGGCTGGAAAAAGATTGCTGAGCTACTTCCGGGGGATGATAGCGAAAAGAAAGGGGCGGTGATTGCCTGGATGCAGCTCGGCATTGCCGTGCTCTGCTTGATCCTAACCGGTGTAGGCGCCATTTGGGGGGGCATTTCCAATTTTGGCGAAGCGATGTCCTCGATCACAGGTATCATCGGAAGTATCGCCGGCATGGCGCAAGGCATCACGACGATTGGCGCTGGGGTTAGCTCCTTTATGTTTAGTAACCACATGAGCGAGGTGAAAAGATATGAGGTGAGAATCGCCCAGTTGAAACACCTGCGTAAAGATCTGATGGAAAAGGTGGAAGATGGGGTCGACCGTCTCGAACAGCTCTTCGAGAATCTCGCGCGTGCGCTGGAATTTGACGAAGAATTATTCTATGCAGATCAGATGCTATATAGAAGGTAGTTATGGGATTTTCGATCGATAGCTCCCAAGCGGCAAGCACCATTTTGGCAGAGCTTTCTCTCGCAGAAGCTCAAGAGGGGGAAAATCCCGATATCGAGGGGCTCACGACACCCCAAGAGCAGATTGCACCAGAGCAGCTGCAACAAGGGACTCTACGTGGTCAAACAAAAGAGTTTCTCTTCATCAAAGAGCAGATTTCTGACATTCCACGTAAGCTCTCAGATTCTATCCACGAGATGAATCAACCCCGTCTACTGAAATTGGCCGACCCCAAAAGTGGTCTCCACCATTTGGCCTTTAAAGAGAGCCTCATCAAAGAAAAGACCTTCAAAACATTGGAGACCCACTCCCAACAACCGCTTGAGACGGCCAAACAGCAGCCAACACAAGAAATGGCTAAGCCGACACAACCCCTTCCCAAACCCCATGACAAAGCGGATCAAGCAGCACGCCACTCTCTCAGCAGAGCGCAAGTGCCCCCTTCTTCTGCGCAGATCCGTCAGAGTCAGGCACGTCAGCAGCAGAGTAGCGCTAAACCCCTCGAGCAGCGTCTCCATCGAGAAGTGCAAAGGCAAGAGCGGGTCTCTAGAGAGAAAAGTGAAAGCCGCTCAGCTGAACGCTCTTCTCTGCCCCAAGAGCCTACCAAAACGAACAAACCAGTAGAGCGGGAACCACAAGCTAAGGAGCAACGTGAAGAAGAGGAGGGTTTCGCAGGCGGTCAGCAGCAGGGTCAACAAGATTCTGACGGAGATGACGAGGCCTCAACCGGCAAAAAATCAGTAGAGCCCATCACAGCCCAGGAATTTGATAGTTATGCAGCTGAAGAGTCGATCCTCACTCAGATTTTCAATATGCGCATCTCTCAATTTGATGTGCTCATCCTCTTTATCGAGATCCTGAAACTGGATATTAAAAGCCGCGAACTGCACAAGCTTGCGCGTCGACAAGAGCGAGAGATGCAGATCAAGCACATGCAAGAGGTGGTCGAGAACTATAAGAAGCAGGGTAAAGATCAGCTCTTTGCCAGTATCGGCTCAGGGCTCCTTGGCATTATCTCAGGCATTGCACCCGTTGCTGGCCACATGAAAGGCGATTGGATCCTCGAGAAGCTGGGCGGCTTTTTCACCTCGTTGCGCGACATGAAAAAAGATCAATTCTTCAAATCGATACAGAAAATCACCCACACAATGTCAGAGATGCAAAAAGGCTACGGCGAGATCCAGAACCGCTTCTCCGAATCCCACCGTACCTACGACCAGCACATGTCCGAACTCTACCGTGCCGACTGGGAAGAGAGCACCCGCACCCTCGACGACATCAAAGAGAACTGGAAAGGCATCGAAAACTTCCTCTACCAGTCCCTCCAGATGTACCACGACGCCATCCGCTCCCTTTACAATTGAGGACTAGCATTGAGTAATCGGCACTCGGCTGCGCCTTGACCAAAGACCCGACAAAAAGCACAGTCGCCTTTTAGCCGAAATCGTTTGCTTCTTTACTTAATTTCTTCAAATATCTCTTCACTGCTTCTTTAAACCCCAAGGAGAAAAAATGGCACAACCCCCTGGCATCCCACCAACACTTCCACTGCTTACCATTGCTCCTCAATATCTTCAACCCGGCCAAATTGTTCAGCAAGCTGCTCAACCCTTACCCATTCCGGCGGCACAGTATATTCTACAGGTAGCACCGCAACCGCAACTGATACCACAGCCCCCTGCTCTGCCAACAGCTCCTTTGCAACCGCAACAACAACAGGGGGAAATCGGTGGCACAAGTACGTTACGTAGCATTAGAGCTCGATTATCAGGTTATTACGACGCTGGTGAAGTGCAGATCATCAATGCTTTAGTAAAAGCTTATAGAGAGATTTTTGGTGAAGAACCCCCTCTTTATCTACTCATTGGCGACAATAGCACTCCTATACATTTGCCGGCACAGCTGGGAGATCCAAGCAGATATGGAAACGCTCTAGAATTCCGACTCGAGCCCACACCCGTCAATAATGATGGAGCTTTGACACGATTAATCGAGATTATTTGTACCTTTCAAAAATCGATCACTCAAACACAGGACACTATTCCAGAAAATCCCTTTAGCCTTTTTTGTGAGTCTCTCAAAAGAAAAATTCAACTGGTCTCAACAAATAAGGATATGAGCTCTGCTATTCGTGATCTGGATCGTCTCTATAGGTATATATTAGCAGCCAAACAAATCTATATGAAAACTGAGTTTCTCAATGATGTTGCACCTGCATGTTTTGAAATACTTAAAAAATTTCGACAAGTGGGCCAAGCGGCTGAGAAAGCTCAAAGACAAGAACCCATTGAAACGAAGCTCGTTGAAGCGAAAACACTCATTCTCCATGTGATCAATGAAATCGAGCGCTATGATCGGGCACTTATCAAACATAAATCTTTCACTACGAGTCAATTGGAAGTTATGATTACCATGAACGATCAGGAAATGAAGTTAGGCGATGTTCTTGTGGAAGTCAGGAGAATTGTTGAAAATTTAGAGATGAACTCATTATCACTTCTCTATCAAACTGTAGAATTTTTATCAGCATTATTGGATCAATTTCAGCGATTTCATGATTCAGTTTTAGAAGGAAAGAAATATGGAATTATTCTCAAAAAAGATAAAACGGACGCAGAAAAGGAATTTTTGACAGATCCCCTATTTGATTCTTGTTATGTGGAAATAGTATCAAAACTCCGACCTAAGCTCTTGGAACAACTGCAGAGCATTCTTACTGCTTATCAAGAGAGAAAATTTGCGCCTGCACCCTTTATTTTTTCCGATCAAACACCCTCTTTTCCCCTCCTTCCACCTGTCACCAGAAAAAGACCACCTCCCGAGCGCGATCTACCTCCTTCCAAACGCCCCCGTGTCATCGAGGACATTCCTTCTGCCTCTCGTCAATTAGAGGAAATTGCATCTCGTGAAGGGATGCAGTGTGTGGATGTTGGAGCGGACGGCAACTGTTTTTATTATGCTATGGCACATCAATTAGCGTTGCACGGATTTCCAGGATATACCAATGAATCCTTGCGCTCTCTGGCTGCTCAAACACTCACATCCCAAAAAGAGGTCTATCGCGAAGTCATCGCAGAGCGTCTAGCTCCCACAGAAACATATGATGATTACATCTACAAAGTTCGTAATTCGAATATGTGGGTTGACGCACCTGAGATACAAGCTCTTGCCAATTTTTTTAATGTCAACTTTACCATTCTTCAAAGTGATGGCTTAAGGTCCATGAATATAGAGCCTGCTGGCGGAAGATCTCCCAAAACCCTCCACTTAGGCTATATTATCGGTTTGCATTATGTTTCCCTCGTTCGTAAATCATCCGAATAGTCGAATGGGCCGAGTGCGGCGAACAGGTATTTAAAGCTTCTGGTTTAGATAGACGGTGGCGATGCCCCAGGGGTAGCGGGCTTTGAAGGAGTGGGTAAGTTTGAAGAGTTTGCCCTGGTAGTAGTCGGTGAGGGGGTAGCTGACGGTGATGAGGCGGGTGCCTGGATGTAGGGTTTGGAAGCGGTTGAGCAGCTGATGGATGATCCGATCTTCTAGGCAGGTGCCGTAGAGGTAGATGACGGTTGCGGGGGTGTAGTCGACTTCGAGGAAGTCGCAGTGGCGGAAATCGATGTGGCGGAGGTTGAGCTGCTTTTTGATGGAGGTGGCTTTAGAGATGAAGGTGGGCACGTAATCGATGCCGACGACTCGGCAGTTAATGAGGGTGCGGAGCCAAAAGCAGGTGCGACCCGAACCGGAGCCCAATTCGTAGACGAGATCATTGGAGAGGATGTGAGCGTGGCGCGCAATGGTGTCGAGAGTGGTCAGGGGTGTCTCGCCAAATTGATAGAGGTTGGTGGCTCCCTTTTTGGCGAGAAAAGCTTTGCTGTGTCTGTGAGGATTCTTAAAGAGATAGTGCCAGGCGAGCAGCAGATCGCATCGGAGAAAGAGAGCGCTTTTGGGGTAGTATTTCATAGCCACGCGTAAGGCTTCGCGTAGGCGGAAAAAAGTGGTCCACAGGTTAAAGAGGAAGTGGTTAACCAACGGTCTGAAGTTGCTTCGGAATTTGGAAAACAACATCTTCGGTTGTGAAGACGACATCTTCGACCTCCTTTACACCGAGCTGGATCAGCCTCTCGATACAGAGCTGGACAATGTTTTCGGGTGTGGAGGCACCCGCTGTCAAACCGATCGTCTCGACACCGGTGAGCCACTCAGCATTGATCTCTTCGGGGCCATTGATCAGATAGGCATTGATTCCCCGATTTTTGGCCACTTCTCGGAGCCGGTTGGAATTGGAACTTTTGGGGTCGCCGATAACGAGCACGAGATCGGTCTCGTCGGTAATCTCTCTCAAGGCCATCTGTCGATTGGTTGTCGCATAACAGATCGATGAGCTAGCCAACGTTTCAATCTGCGGAAAGCGCTCCACCAAGGCTGCCGTGATATCGGCGACATCATCGAGGCTCAAAGTGGTCTGGGTGATATAGAAGAGCTTGTCGGTGCGTGAAAAGGGCAGTTTGGCCACATCTTCTGGCGATTCGACAATCGTCGTCTGCTCCGGTGCTTCACCCGCCGTACCAATTGTCTCGACATGGTTGCGGTGTCCGATCAAGATGATCTGGTATCCTTTGTCGGCAAACCGTTTCGCTGCGGAGTGGACCTTGGTCACCAAGCCACAGGTGGCATCGATTTCCAGAAGCCCACGCGCCTTTGCCTCTTCACGCACTGAGGGGGGAACTCCATGTGCAGAGTAGATGAGCCGAGCCCCCACAGGGACATCCTTGAGATCTTCGATAAAAATAGCCCCCTTTTTCCTGAGGCTATCCACGACATGCCGGTTATGGACAATTTCGTGCTTCACATAGATCGGTGGGCCCCATTTTTCGAGGGCTTTTTCGACAATTTCGATGGCCCGTACGACACCAGCACAAAAGCCACGCGGTTTGGAAAGCAGAAGTCTCATCTCAACGACCAGCTGCTAATGACTCAACCGTACTGACGATCGCTTCGGCATACTCTCTAAACTCTTCCTGGAGGTCAGTCGCACTGAGATTGTATTGAATATCGGGAACGATGCCGAGATTTTCTATCGGTTGTTGACCGATCCTTTTGGCAAGTGAGCCCGTCATCTGAAATCCTTTAATCCCCGAATGGTTGGGGTAGCTGGTGGTGAGAACATAACCACCCGCACCTGCGGTTCGCGTTCCAAAGACCAGTGCCCGCTCATTATCTTGAAGGATGGCAGGGAAGAAGTCACCTCCAGAAAAATCGAGGCTATTGATGAGAAGAAGGATCGGCTTAGTATAGCGGTAACTAGGGTGGGGACAAATATCGTCGACGCCAAATAGGAAGGTTGGGTCACTGTACATCTTTCCCTCTTCCCACTGCTTGACGAGGAAATTGCAGAACTGCTTCATCAAACGGACAAACTGGAAATCGACAGGATAGCCACCGATACTATCTCCGAGCACTTTACGGGCCGTTTCATCATTCGTCACCTGCTCTAGATAGGGCATCATCTGATTGGCCACATAGATCTCCTCCTGAGTCATCGCAATATGGTGCTTAGGCGTATGCAGTGGTTTGTTGGTCAAGGTAGAGGCTAAGGCATAGAGATAGAAAACCGAACCACCCGGATTGTTGATCTGATCGATCACCAGAGCATCGGTTCTTTTCTCGAAGAAGTTCATCGTCAATCCAAACTCCTCTACCTCCTCCTCGTCGCCAATGTAGTGAGGGAGGCGGATATAGCCGATCCTTTTCCCTGATGGGGTCTCAAAGATATAGGCATCAAAGATCGCATCTTTATTCGCTTTCCACGTTCTCTGACCGAGCTCAGGAATAAAGCTGGTACGGGCGCCTAAAGCATGTCTGTTCATCTCTGTAAAGCCGCCGACGTAGGACTTATCCCACATGTGGGAGACCATGAACTTTTCAAAGAAGTGGCTTTTGCTGATCAGCGTATTTAAATCATGGACTTGATTTCGGCCCGCTTCAGAAAGAATCGAGGGCTCTACTTGAATGCCGAGCTTTGAAAAATCGCGAATTTTTTCAGGATTGTGGCGCCACGTGAGAGTCGTTTTGATCGGAGCAGTGCTGCCTTTTTTGATCCCGGTCACTTCCACCTTACCTTGAGGGATCATCTGTCCCATATCCCCTCTACGGTGGGTCAGAGAGAGTTCAGCTAACGCCTGGTCAGTCTCGATAGTATTCGCGCCAAACTCACGGATGCGGAGCTGTTCGATGACCTCATGAATCGGCTTTCCGCCGAAGGTGAGCAGCTCATCACCCTCCTCGAAGGGAAATTCTCGATGATTTGTCTCTTTTTCATCCACAAAACAGACAAAGTATCTTCCTTCAGCCCCTTTCACTAAAAAGGGAAGGGAGGAGCTCTCAGTTGAGAAGAAGCGGATCCCAACATGGTAGTCACGGGTCGAATTGAAGAAATCGCGCAGGACAACCTGGCACTCTTTCAGGCTCACCGCCTGTTGTGAGGAGATTTTACTCTTAGCATCAGCGATGGCTCGATCCAATTCCCAGCCAGCAAATTGCTCTTTCCACTGCTTGGGCGCATACTTCACATCGAAGATGCTCTGGATGCAATCGAGATCGGCTAGTACCCTCTTTTTGAGCATCCCATTCGGTGCACTAGCAGAGAGCGTCGCGCACAAGAGAAAGCTGACAATTACCGAACCAAGAAAAGGCCTATATTTCATAACTCCTCACACTGAAAACTAATGACCCACGATTTTTTCTTAGAAAGAGGTAAAAGTCAAGTAGATAACCTCAGAAGTATAAAATAATAATTATTTATGATATGATCAGACTATGCTCATATTATCAGAAAAAAAATGTCTACCCTGTGAAGGGGGCGTCGCACCCCTGAAAGGAAAAAAACTCTTAGAATATGCTCAAGTCGTCGGCAGTGAGTGGAAAGTGGTGAATGATCTCCAGCTCGAGCGAGTGTTCAAATTCAAAGACTTTAAAGAAGCGCTCTCCTTCGCCAATAAAGTGGGCGCCATCGCCGAAGAGGAGCAGCACCATCCCGATATTGAGCTCGGCTGGGGAAGGGTCAAAATCACCCTCTGGACCCACGCCATCAATGGCCTCAGCGAGAACGACTTCATCATCGCCGCCAAAATCAATCATTTGACTGCTTAAATTTTGTTTTAACCCCGAAAAATCACCCTCTTTGCCAGCTTCGCCATTCCCTCAATGCAAAAATCCCTTTAAAAAAATGAGCCAATAATTATGTTCTTTTTTTTAGGAGGTATTATAATGAGAAGTCTGTTCGTTGCCTTGATAGCACTGTTGCTTTTTTCTGGTTCACTCTCTGCGCAGTATGGTTGTCCTGGGGGTCCCTTAAATTCTTTAAACAATCCCGGTGGCTTCTATATTAGGAGGAACTTGGATCTATGCCGTTCCCAGCTCAGCTGGTTTTGGAGGAGCTGTCTTTAGCAATCAGTTTGCGATCCCTGGCGGCGTCCGCTCTGAGAACGTACTTCGTAACCCTCATTATAAAAGCGCCTATTCAGTTCAGGTTGGCTACGATTTTCCCTGCTCGGCCAACAACCTCGAAGTGGAATACACACATTTATTCAATACAAAGAAGAATGTAAACACCAACCAAGACAATCTCGTCTCTTTTACGGGCTATGCATTCGTTGACGGGACTATTCCCATCGCTCCTGGTGAGCCTCTTGCCGCTGTTGAGAGAGCTAGACTAAAGTTCGATCAAGTTGACGTTACAGGTGGCCATCGCTTTATCACCTGTTCTGGCTGTTTGCAGTTACATCCTTTTATTGGTGTCCGCTATAGCGATTTACGGATTACTATCCCCTTCAACACTCAACTTGCAGGTATAGCCTTCAACGAGGGTATTTTCAAAACCAAATTTTGGGGTGTGGGACCTTTGGCGGGGATGGATTTTTTTTATGGAATTTGCAAGGGCCTAGGCATAGTCGGACGAGCAGACAGCTCTATCTTGATGGGGAGTGCTAAATTCTTTTCTTCTATCACTACGCTCGGATTCGTCCAAGAATTTGCATCTCCGAATCAAGATCGCGCGGTCTGTACGTTTGGAGGACGGCTTGGACTTGCCTACAACTATTTCTTCTGTAACCGATCGAGAGTTAAGCTTGAGGTAGGCTACCAAGCCAATGTCTATTTGGATCCTCTTGACATCCTAGTCGGAACTGTATCCCCACCAACCGACCAAAAGATTTCGAATATCGAAGCCCTCAACTTCTCCTATACAGGCCCCTATATCAACCTCACCTGGCATCTATAGGTAGAAAAGAGGCTCTCGCCTTCACCAACAAGGTGGGGGCCGAAGAGGGGCTAATAGCGCAATTTTAAATCGTGCCCAGGCTCTGCGAAAGGGGCCCTTGATGAGGTCCGCTGTTCTGTAGGCCCCTTCTCGACTGGTTTTCAACTCCTCACCCACAATCGCAAAGTAGACCCTACTTGAATGAAAGCGAGAATCAGATGCATTTTTCTTTGCAGCCTCTAGATCAAGAGTAGCCACCTCTGCTTCTGCAAGAAGAGAAGTTAAATCTGCACCGTAGTCATGATAATCGATGGATTGGCTAAGTGCAGCAATGAGCGACCTTATTGCGCTTTGAGAATTTTTGATGTTATTGAAGATATCTTTGAAGAGATGATAACTTTGATTCATATCTTCAGTAGCTCTTCTTTTAGCTAGTTCAACCATTCTGTCAAGTGTGATCTCTGAACACTCTGGATCATAAGTCAGTTCTAATTCAAAAACATTTAAAAGCATTCCTAGCTCATCCATAGGTCCTGAATACCGGAGAGATTTCAGAAGGGCTACCGTATGTTTGGCATCTTCATGAGCACCTAATTGAAATTGGAAAGATGCAATGTGCAATAGCCCAATTCGTTGAAGAGCTTCTTCAAGGGTTTGAACCATTTGCGTTGCTTGGAGTAGGATGGCTTTTTTTTGCTCCTTGTTTTCTTCCAATCTTAGCTGTAAAAGGATACTGGGATAGGCTCTTAGCGCTTCATGTTGGATCTTCCCCAGCACATCAATCGCTTTCTCAATCTGGCCTTGATTGACATAAAAGGCGGCCAGATCTGAAAGAGCGCCATCGCGCATAGTTTGTGGCAAACCATCGAACGCTACCGAGTTAAAAGCATTCCCTGCTAGTTCCTCGCTTTGCTCAGGTGCCAATCGAACTGAAGCTCGGAGCAAAACCATCCAATGCTCAAAACCGCGATAATCATCAGAAATGGCTCTCCTCAGCTCCATAAGTGTCGAAGAGGCTAAACTTGGGTCAATCTGGAATTCATACTCTGCGATTTGAAGCCCTGTCCTCAGTAAATAGACTGAACTGAAATTTCCAGATCCAATCATAGCCTTTAAAAGTTCTTTTGCCAGAGCAACCAGTAGACTCTTTCTTTGCGGCCTTGAGCAATGAGGAATCAGATCTAAGTAAAATTCTATTTTATCATTAGAATCTACAGCCCTATTGGCGATAGCCTCTACTTCTCTTGCAAAGGCTCGATCGACAAGATTTGCCCCTCCTTGATCTAATAGATCCCGAATTGATCTACAGACTAAGCCGCAATCCAGCAACTGGCGATTAGTTAAAAATCCCATGACAGTGCATTGAAGCTCTGCGGCGAGAGCAAGGAGTAGAGAAAAGAGGGCGCCGCCTCCCCTTTTTCTTCTGTAGGCTACTGAGTCACTGCTTGATGATCTGCGGGTCTGATAGCCATTTTTATCTCCGAATTAAAAAATTTAGATATATTTTATCATATTCAAATTAATGTTTGATAAAGGAAGGCTAGGTAGAATAGAACTCGAGGTCCCAGTGAGAGGGCAGATCGTGATGGGTGCGGATGTGGCTGAGGAGGGAGGGAATGAACTGGTTGAGGTCGGGATAGGTGTAGCAGCCTGCCTGGGCGCTGTTGTAAAAGCTAAAAGCGGGGGTGGTGGGGTCGATTTCGAGAAGGAGCGAGTGGGCTTGAGTCGTATCATAGAGACGAATGAGAACCCAGGTGTGGCTGAGGGGTGTGAAGAGGTCGAGGAGCTGTTGTGGAAGGTTTTCCGATGATTCGAGTGAGACTTCATTGATGAAACCTGTGGGCTCTAGCTGATCGAGGAGTTCGGCTTGCTTGTGCGCTTGGAATGTGGCACGAAAAATCTCGAGGGTTTCATAGCGGCGCACCACGTGATCGTTGAGGCTGGCCAGAGCTTTTTCTAAGCTAAGACCATTTTCACGGGCATGATTGAGCAAAGCGATGCATTGACCATGACAGTTCCCTAAGGAGAGCTTTTGATTGACCGCCTTGCGAAGAGATTCTGAGGAGTTTAAGCCTTCTAACTTTTGGTAAGTGGTGGCGAGCTCCTTGAGAGAGTCAAATGAGCTCTCTTTTTGCCAGTGAGAGTTCTGAGAATGAGAATGGGCTTTAAAGCGATCGCGATTGTGCCAGTTCCAGCCGATGGCCTCGAATCTACCTTGGAAAAGAAGGCCGAGGAGCTGAATGATCTCTTGAACCGCTTCAACGATGCGTGTGGCTGCCCAATCGAGGGCAGACCACACGACTTCAAGAATCGAACAACATCCTTGCTTTGCAGCGAGAGGTTGGGCCATTCTTAGAGATTATCTTTGCATATGCAGCAGAGGGCAACGAGGCCGATGATCGCAAGGGCGATGACTGAAATGCTTAAGCCAAAGAAGACCTTACCGACGATTTCCAGTCCAGCAACACCAGTAGATGCTCCTACTGCCCAGCAGATAATAGAACCTAAGAAAATCGCAAGAGCGACGATCGCTGCAATCTTCACTCCTTTATGCTCGTAGATAGCTGCATGTGAAGAGGGCACAATCTGACTCACATCATAGGCGCGCAGACGCCCCTTTTGAGCGCTCACGGGTGCGGATTCAAAAGTCGATGTTGGGTTATGGGAAATAGCAGAAGCTGCCATAAATTCTCCTTTGTAACGGTTTTGGTTATAAATTTACACAATCTAAACAAAAAAGTCATTGCTAGAAAAATTTATTGAAGAGAAGTAGGATGCGGCCATGAGGCGCACCTCCATCATTATCGTATTTATTATTTTATTTTCGGGATGTCGCTACTATCTTCCCGACCCTTGCTGCCCTTCACCACCTAGTGTCGGATCGATCAATCCCCCCATTGATCCAATAGTTCCCGATCCTTGCCAACCGCTCGCATTATCCGATCTGATCGACATCGCCCTCCTCAATAGTCCCACAACGCGCAGCAGCTGGTTTCAAGCCAAGCAAGCGGCAGCGGAACTCGGTGTTGCTCGAGGCGACTATCTGCCCTCGATTTTTCTCCGAGGCTATTGGCTCAAAGATCAGATCCCCCAGCTCAGCTTCGACGACTGCATTCTTTTTCGCGAAAGAGATTTGGGCTTTCAGATCAGCACCTCCTACCTCCTCTTTGACTTTGGAGGGCGCAATGGCAATCTGCTAGCTTCAACGGCTGCACTGAATAGCCTCTGCTGGCAATACAATTGGCAGATCCAGAACGTGATGATCGGTGTGATCCAAAGTTATTATAACAGCTGTAATGCTTTGGGAAATCTCGCCGCAATTGAGGCAAGTGTCTCTGATAATTTGAGAACGGTAGAAGCAGCGGGAGCACTGCGGGGAACAGGAGTTGTCACGCTCGCCGACGAGTTGCAGGCCAAAACAAGTTTGATTCAGTCCCAAATCTTGCTCGAGCAGCAAAAGGCCATCCTCCATATAGCGAGAGCCACATTGGTCCGCTCTCTTGGACTTTCGCCTGAGATCCCGCTCTGCCCTCTCGATCTTCCTGAAACCATCGCTGCCGATGCCATCTGTGAGGATATGGAGCGCATCCTCCAGCTAGCAAACGTGCAGAGAGCCGATTTAAAAGCGATGCGGGCTACCATTTTAGAGAACCGCTTTCTCATCAAGTCGGCTAAATCAGCTCTCCTGCCTACCCTATCGACCGATCTCTCCTATGGAAAAGATAAAATCAATGAGCATGCTTTCTTAGATGGCTACCTGGTTCGATTCAATCTCAATATTCCCCTCTTCAACTCTTTTGCCGATATCAATCAACTGAGAGCTGCCCAAGCGGCCCTTTTACAATCCCAAGCCGATCTCGAAGATGAAGAGCTCTCTGCCTATCTGGCCGTTCTCTCCGATTACTATGAGCTCGCTGCCAATCGACAGATCCTCAAACACAGTTATGTTTATCTTGAAATCGCCAGCGAGAACCAAACCGTCGCCTTTGCCAACTACCAGACAGGAGTCGCGACAATCATGGATCTCATGACAGCCAACCAAGCACTCTATCTGGCTCGCCAACAACTGGTCGACGCCAAAACCAATTTCTTAGCCTCTCTGGCCAATTTCGCCTTTGATACGGGGTGCATCACCCAATGGAGTTCACCATGAAAAAAGCATTCATTCTAATAATGACGGCCGTTTTTCTGCCCTGTTGTAAGCAAGATCCCTCCCCAATAGAGGGAAAAGGGCTTTTGATGGCCAGCCACCATGTCGAGATTAAAGCGCAGGTAAAAGGGACCATCACTGAAATGCTCTTCCAGGCAGGTGAAAAAGTAGAGCAGGGAGAACACCTGATGACGATCGACCCCCGTCTCTATGAAGCGGAGGTGCATGTCGCTCAAGGAAAAGTGCATGAGGACCTCGCCAAACTACGTTATGCGACCGATTATGCCGATCGTTATGGGCAGCTCGTGAATAAGGATTACGTCTCACGCCTCGCTTATGCGGAAGGGATCCAAAATGTGGATGCCGCACGAGCTATCGTTGATACCGACCTTGCCACTCTGAAACAGGCAGAAATTCACTTAGAATTTACCCAACTGCGAGCCCCTTTTACAGGCTATATTGGAGGCAGAAATTGCGAGATAGGGAGTTTCATCGACCCTGACGTCGATGATGTTGTGCTCGCCACGATCGATCAAATCGATCCCCTCACCGTCCAATTTACGCTCCCTTGCGCCCATCTAGATAAAATTCGAGCGAAACAGAGGGAGGGTCCACTTTCTCTCAAAGTATTCCTGCCGCACAATCACAAACATCCTCTGTTGGGCAAATTAGACTATATCGATACGAGCATCGATACTAAAACAGGGATGTGCACTCTCTATGGAACTCTTGTGAATAGCGAAGAGAAGGGGTGGCCTGGCCAATCGGTCACTGTTGTTTTAGATTTGGAATGAAAAAAAAATTATGATAACAGCATCAATACAATGGAGAAAAAGCCATCCTCATCCCTCCCCCAGATTGGGGCGTTAGTGACAATTCCTTTTGTTCTGCTTGTCCCAACGATATTGGGGTGGTGGATTGGAAGATGGCTCGATAAAAAGTGGGGGACAGCGCCCTATCTGATGTATCTCTTACTGATCCTAGGCTTTGTTGCAGGCGGCATCGAATGCTACCGCCTGGTAAAGGAGTTTGGAAATGAAGAATAAGTTTGTTAAAAGAGTGATCCTGGGGACCCTCTTGGCTGCAGCTCCAATGGGTGCTCTCTTCGGGAAGGCTGGCCTCGCCATCTTCGCCGGAGCTCTCTGGGGATCTGCAAATCTCTTTCTGTTGAAGCTACTTGTTCAAAAAATGGTGCTCCCTGGAAAGAAGGATCTCTTGCGCATCGCCCTTTTAGCTCTGCTCAAATGCCCCCTGCTTTATGGAGCTGGCTATTTTCTCCTGAAAATTCCTCAATTTCCCCCTGTTTATCTCTTTCTCGGCTTCTCCCTTCTATTTGTGATGATGGGATTGATGAGCTTTAAAGTGACCCTCTTAAAGCGAGTCCCATGAGCCGGGAAACACCAGAACTACCCAACTTTATCCAACTGATCTATAACAACAATCCCACACATCCTTGGGCTCTCTGGATGCATGAGTGGGAGGATCTTCTCTTTTCGTTGATCGTCGGTGTGGGGCTGGTCATCATTTTTTATTTGTGCCTGAGGAAAAGGGCCTTAATTCCCCACGGCTTTCAGAATCTGATAGAACATCTCCTCGAAAATTTCCAACAGCTGATCGACGGCGTTTTGGGCTCTGAAGGAAAAAAGCATCTTCCTTTTTTAGGAACCCTCTTTTTCTATATTCTCGGGATGAATTGGATCGGTATCCTCCCTCTGATGAAATCGCCCTCCTCAAGTGTCAATGCCACGGCGGCTCTTGCAATCACAGTCTTTTGCTATGTCCAATTCCTTAACATTAAGAATTTGGGGGTTTTCGGCTTTCTCTACCATTTAGCCGGCTCCCCCAAGGGAGCTGCCGGCTGGATGCTCGTCCCTCTGATTTTTCCCATCGAACTGCTGACACAGCTTTCTAGGCCCATCACTCTGGCGCTGCGACTCTTCGGCAATATCTTTGGAGAGCATATTCTCTTGGCTGTCTTCGCCGTGCTGGGAGTCATCACGATTGCCCTCACTGCAATAGAGATCGCCCTCCCCTTTCAGATCCCTTTTCTATTTCTTGCCCTTTTGACCGGTTTAATGCAGGCTCTGGTTTTTACGATGCTGACCACGGTCTACATCCTGCTCTCTTTTCCGCATCGCAAGGAGAATCATTCATAAATGGAGAAATGATCTATGCTTTTTCTTCTGCAACTCACAATCGGCCCCGTGCTAGCCCTTTCGGCCCCTTTGGCGATTGGTCTAGCCGCGCTCGGCTCCGGAATCGGCTTGGGGCGCGCTGTCGGTAGTGCCATGGAGGCGATTGGGCGGCAGCCCGAAGCTTCGGCGAAGATCTTAACCAGTATGATCATCGGAGCGGCACTGATCGAGGCGTTGACGATTTACACCTTGATCGTCTTCTTCCTGGTCTTTGAAAAAATCACTTAAGAGGCCGCATGGAGCTGGAATTTGGTCTTGTCATCTCACAGATTCTCGCTTTTTTGGTTCTTCTATGGATCATGAAGAAACTTGCTTGGAAACCCTTCTTAGCCACATTAGAGGCTCGCCGAACAAAGATCGAAGAGCAATTCAGTAGCTTAGATAAGCGAGAAAAAGATTTAGATCAGATGATTGCCGATTACCGTCAGCAGCTTGCCCAGATCGAAGAGACGGCCCGTTTGAAAATGGCTGAAACAGTCGCAGAAGGGCAAAAATTGACCCAACGCATCCAAGAAGAGGCACATGCTCAAGCCCGCTCTCTTCTCGAAAGAGCTAAGATGGAGATGAATCGAGAGGTGGAAAAGGTGCAAAAGGAGTTGAAAGAGCAGATGGTCCGAGTGGTGATTGGCGCCACAGAAAAGTTACTTAATCAAAAAATAGATCCGGCAGAGGAACAGCAGCGCATCACTCAATTTTTAGAAGAGGTGCAGCTGCGTGAGCCTCGCTGACCCTTATGCCAAAGCCCTTTTTGAAAAGGAAGCGAGCGAGAAGATCGACTCTTTACTCGAAGGATGCGCACGACTGATGAAAGAATCGCCTCTCTTTATCCCCTTTTTTGACCATCCTGAAGTGAGCCTCGATGCAAAAGAGAAGATGCTCCAAGAGATTTTCCAGAACTCAACGATCGTGCGCTTCTTCCTTTTATTATTGGTTAATCATCGCTTTCAACAGCTCCCCGAAATTTCTCTCAAATACCATCAACTGCTCCTTCAGAAGGAAGGAGAGGTGGAAATTCAAGTGGTCTCCGCCATTCCCCTCAGCAGGTCGATTGAGAAGCAGCTTCAGATGCGCTTTCAAAAAAAATGCAGGCTTAAAATGAGGGTCGATCCTGACATTCTGGGAGGGCTGATTCTCATTGTGGGGAATGATATTCTTGATTATAGCTTAAAAGGTCGTCTAGAGGGTTTAAAAAGGGCATGCTGCTGAAACCTGAAGAAGTCTCCTGGCTACTCGCTAAGAAGATCGAAGAATATCATGAGGAGTTCAAGCTCGAGCCATTTGGTAGAGTGCTGCGAGTGGGAGATGGCATTGCTAGAGTCTATGGCCTCGACGAGGTAATGATGTCGGAGCTGGTCTCTTTCTCCAATGGGACCCTCGGCATGGTCCTCAATCTAGAAAGCGAACATGTCGGTGTAATCCTGCTAGGCCCTGACACGGGCATCAAAGAGCATGACCTCGTGAAGAGGACGGGTAAAATTATTTCGATCCCGGTAGGTGAAGCGCTCTTAGGACGCGTTGTCAACCCTTTAGGTATTCCTTTAGATGGAAAAGGAGAGATTGAAACGAGCGAATTCAGGCTGCTTGAATCTCCCGCTCCCAATGTGATCGAGCGTGAACCTGTTCATGAGCCGATCGCCACAGGGATTAAAGCGATCGATGCGATGATACCGATCGGAAAAGGTCAGAGAGAGCTGATCATCGGGGATCGTCAGACAGGCAAGACGACGCTCATTCTGGACACCATCATCAATCAGAAAAATCGGGGGATGCACTGCATCTATGTGGCGATTGGGCAGCGCGCAGGAACTATCTTGCAGGTCATCCAGATCTTAGAAGAGCATGGTGCGATGGAACATACCACTATTGTGGCTGCGACTGCCTCAGATCCTGCCCCTCTCCAATATATCGCTCCCTATGCAGGTACTGCCATGGGAGAATATTTCATGACAAAGGGAAAACATGCACTCTGCTTCTTCGATGATTTGACTAAACATGCGATCAGCTATCGTCAGCTCTCGCTCCTGCTGAGGCGCCCTGCAGGGCGAGAAGCCTATCCAGGGGATATTTTCTATCTCCACTCCCGCCTGCTCGAGCGGGCAGCCAAACTCCACCGTGATCGTGGAGGGGGCTCATTGACAGCGATCCCTGTGATTGAAACCCAGGCGAATGACCTGACGACCTACATCCCCACCAATGTCATCTCCATCACCGATGGACAGATCTTCTTGGAAACTGATCTTTTCCACGCCGGAATCCGTCCTGCGATCAACGTCGGGGTCTCTGTCTCACGGGTCGGCGGAAAGGCGCAGCCCAAGGCGATGAAAAAGATTGCCGGTACCCTCAGGCTAGATCTCGCACAATTCCTGGAACTCTCGGCCTTTGCCCAATTCCGCTCCGAGCTCGATGAGGCCACGCAAGGACAGCTGACGCGCGGTGAGCGGCTTCGCGCACTATTAAATCAAGAACGCTTCTCCCCAATCTCGATGGAAAACCAGGTGATGATCATCTACATCGGCACCAAAGGGCTTCTCGACACGATTCCTCTCGATCAGATTGCTCTCTTTGAAAAGGAGTTCATTCCCTTCATGGAACAAAACTATAGCCAGATTCCCGAGAAGATCCGCACCACAGAGGATCTCGATAAGCAGACAGCGAGTCAGCTAGAAGAGGCAGCATTGATCTTTAAACAAGAGTTTTTGGGGCGACATGGTAGCTCTCAACCAGATCCGTGACCGCCTCAGTGCGGTCGGCAACATCCAAAAGATCACGACGAGCATGGAGATGGTTGCTTCCGCAAGGCTTCGCAAAGCACAAGAGAAGGCGAAAAAGGCACAGTATTATGTGAAAAGGCTCCGAGAAATTTTGGAGCGACTCGAGGCCAATACCACAGATTTTAAGCATCCTCTTTTTCAAAGAAGAGCGGGGAGAAAAAAGGGGTTTTTGATCGTCACATCGGATCGTGGGCTCTGTGGCGCCTACAATAACAAAGTGATTGCAGCCGCAGAGCGCCATCTCGACACCGATTCTGAGCTGATCATTTTAGGAAAAAAAGGGATTCAGGCCTTTCAGAACCGTGCCTGGAAAATGCACGAAAAATCCCCCGATTTGACCCAGCAGCTGCTGCAACTTTTTTTGGAGAGAAGTTGGGATGAGGTCTGGCTCGTCTATACTCAATTTCATCATCTGATGAGCCGTAATGTCGTTGTGGAGAGATTTTTGCCGATTGCCCCCATTGAAGGACAAGAGGCGGCTGCCGTTAACTTCCTCTTCGAGCCAGATCTCAACACTCTTTACGAAGAGATTTTACCACGCTATTGTGCTTCCCAGATCGAAACGGTGCTCGATCAATCCTATGCGGCAGAGCTTGCGGCGCGCATTTTCGCAATGAAAGCGGCTTCCCAAAATGCGGAAGAGATGGTCGAGACCCTCGTCCTCGAAAGAAACAAGGTGAGACAGAGCAACATTACGCGTGAGCTGCTCGAGATGACAGCTGCGCAACTGGAGTGAGATGGCAATAGGAAGGCTCAAACAAGTCATAGGACCAATTTTAGATATCGAATTCCCGGATGGCAAACTGCCCGATCTGCTCAATGCGATCACCATTCAGGATGATCTCAGAGGCATCCGCTTAACGGCGGAGACGACCATGCAGATCGGAGAAAATACCGTGCGCTGCATCGCTCTTTCCGCCACAGAGGGGCTCACACGTGGCATGGAGGCGATCGATACGGGGGCTCCTGTAAAAGTGCCTGTCGGCCCTCAAACCCTCGGAAGAATTTTCAATGTTCTGGGAGAGGCGATCGATCAAAAAGGTGATCTGGGCGAAGCCATCACCCGCCATCCGATCCACCAGCCTCCCCCTCCATTGAAGGAGCAAAACCCACGCACAGAGATTTTTGAGACAGGAATCAAAGTGATCGACCTGCTCCAACCCTATCCTAAAGGGGGAAAGGTCGGTCTTTTTGGGGGTGCCGGCGTCGGAAAGTCGGTGATCGTCATGGAGCTCATCCGCAACATCGCTGTGCAGCATGGCGGTTATTCGGTTTTCTGTGGTGTTGGTGAGCGCACACGTGAAGGGAATGAGCTCTGGCTCGAAATGAAGGAGTCGGGGGTTTTAGAAAAGACCGTCTTGGTCTTTGGACAGATGAATGAACCCCCTGGAGCGCGCTTGAGAATTGGTCTCACTGGTCTTACGATGGCAGAATATTTCCGTGACCAGGAACATCGCGATACCCTCGTCTTTATCGACAACATCTTCCGCTTTGTGCAGGCGGGCGCTGAGGTCTCCGCCCTTTTAGGGCGCATGCCCTCCGCAGTCGGCTACCAGCCCTCTTTAGCCACTGAAATCGGCGCACTCGAAGAGAGAATCACCTCAACCCATCTGGGATCGATCACCTCTGTACAGGCGATCTATGTCCCCGCAGATGATTATACCGATCCTGCTCCGGCAAGCCTCTTTCCCCATCTCGATGCGGCGACCGCCCTTTCGCGCCAAATTGCAGAGCTCGGCATCTACCCAGCTGTCGATCCCCTTCTCTCCACCTCGCGCATCCTTGATGCCCGTATCGTTGGTGAGGAGCATTACCAGGTCGCCACGCAGGTGAAGCAGATCCTTCAACGCTATAAAGAGTTACGTGACATCATCATGATTCTCGGCATCGAGGAGCTCTCCGAAGAAGATCAGCTGATCGTTTCCCGTGCGCGCAAGATCCAGAAGTTCCTCTCACAGCCATTCTTCGTCGCCGAAGCCTTCACAGGACGTCCAGGACGCTATGTCTCCCTTCGCGACACTATCCGTGATTTCAAGAAAATTATCCAAGGAGAGCTCGATTCCATCCCCGAACAGGCCTTCTATATGATCGGCAGCCTCGATGAGCTCAAGGCCAACCCATGAAGCTCTCTCTCGCCACTCCCCAGGAGCTCCTCTTTGAAGGTGAAGTGAGCGCCGTCAGAGCGCCCGGCATCCTCGGTTATTTCCAAATCCTGAACAACCATGCCCCCCTCCTCACCATTCTCCAAAAGGGCACAGTCACGCTCTCCACTCCGACAGAAACGCTTGAATATTCCATCACAGGCGGCATTCTCGAGATCATTCGAGGAGAAATTCTCCTTCTAGTCGATGGATTGTCGCTTCAGGAGTAGCGCAGCGCCCAGATAATTGGTCTTTTCGACTTTGAAATGGGGATAGACACCGTTGGTCAATGCCCTTGCTAAAGCAGGCGGAAACTCCTCTCCCGGCTTTAAATGGCAGATCCGCACAGTGGGTACTGTGCTCGCATTCAAAGCTTCGACGATTTTGTTCATCTGCCCCAGCAGCTCCCATTTTGTAGTTGCCAAACAGAGCTCTTTAAGCGAATGACTGCCCCTAATGGCTTTGTCAACCTGATCCACTAGCTCATCAGAAAATGGTTCATAAAATTCCAAATGGAGTTTCTCAGGGGTGAGCCTGCACTCCGCCAAGAGCCTTAAACTGCACTCCAGAAAAGCAGGCCAAATTTTTCGACTACTATCCTGGCATAAGAAGAGCTGGTTTTCGTCAAAGGGAAGTTGCTTCCCATGCGCGAGAATGATCTCCTCCATCAGTAGAGGATCCTTCTCAAAAGGATAGCTTGAACCCAAATTCATAAAGGTATTGATAGACAATCCCAAGAAAGTGGCAGCAATAGCCACTCGCATCATGTAGAGCGTCCACTGATCTCTCTCCCCGGATTGAGTCGCCGCCTCGTACATGTTTTTAATGCCTTCTTTTCGACTAGGCTCCCAATTTCTGGCCATCAACCCTTTATATATCTCTTCCAGTAACTTGTAATTTTCTTCCAACGAAGGAGGCTCAGTCGGAATGATTTTTGTGACCACTGGATCAACCTCAGGCGCCACTACCGGACTCGCCCCAGTCGCTTGCCCCACTGCGCTTATCGACACCTCCGACCTCTTCTCTCTCACTCTTTGAACCAGTGCCATCACGCCTGCTCCTAAGACCAAAACTCCGCCCCCAGCATAGAGCGAATAGGAGACAATCGCATTCCAACCCTGTACGTGAAACAGCGTGGCTACTCCCAATCCAATCAGACCCAAGACAAAGGTTGTAATCTTCACCCCAGTGAGAGCGCAGTCACCCCTGCCCTCTACCCTTATCGGATTCTCACCACCACTTCGAACTGCTGCTGCCATATTCCTTCCCTCATTAAAAAAAACTATTTTACCACACTTCACCCCTAAATTCAAACCACTTAAATAATTTATTCACAGCTCCTCGTTTTTCCTCTCGCTATAGATAACATTGAGTCGGGCAGTGGCATGGGCACGCTCACGGGCACGAAAGGGAAGGTGGCGTTATTTAATGAAACGATTCCAGGTGCCGTAGGTTTGGAAGATTTTGCCGCGGGGAATGCTGGCGAGGATGAGGAGGATTCCCCAGAAGATGTGAAAGACTGGTTGGTCGTTGGGTGTTTTGATGAGGATGAGGTTGAAGGCGATGACCCAGAGGGCGAAGAGGATATTGAGGAAGCGGATGGCGCGGAAGGTCTCGGCCATGGCGATGATGGAAAAGGTGGCGACAAGGGCGCCGACAATGTGATTGCTATCGGCTTCGATGGGGGTGATGTTGAGGTAGGAGGGGGAAAACATGAGAAGTCCGCCGAGGAAGAATGCGATTATGAGATTCCAAGGAATGTTGACTCCCCAACACATCGCTTCGATATTTTTTTTCCAAAGGGCATTTATGGGTGGTGATCGGGTGTCGAGAGGCCCTTCGGGGTAGGTCCCTCCTTTCCAGAAGATCTTCCAGAGGGGTCCTCTGTTTTGGAATACAGAGAATAGGTATTGGCAGACAGCCACCATCTCATCGACGGTAAGAGCGATCATGATCAGCATGCAGACAGCAGTGAGGAGGCACCAGGTACACCAGGAGCCGACGATTAGCGGCTGCAGCATGATGAGGAGGATGCTGACAAAACCAGCGGGAACTACCATGATTGCGAAAAGAAGCACAATCCAGGGCATGGTATACCAGCGGCGAGTGCTCCCTTTAAAGCCTAACAAGACCTCCATGGTGTAGACGAAAGCACCGAGCCCCGCATCTGAAATGGGGAAGCTTTGGGAGAGCTTTGAAGTGACGACGTTTTTGGTGCCGTTCACGAAGATCGGATCCCAAATAGAATGGATGTATCCCAATTGGTAAGCAGCCATGTAGCGGGCTGTCATCCAGGCTAGAAAGGCCATCAAAATAACCGGTAAGCGTTGATTCCAGGAAGAGGGATTGTAGGACCAGCCAGGGGGAATTTCGCCACCTGTCGCTTCGGCACCCCCGGGCGTTCCCGGAATGACGAGAGCCAAGAGAATGAGTATCGCACCGCATCCAATATCGTTCAGATAGGCAACTCCATTTGGGGCCCAGAAGAAAAGAGGGGCAAGTTGGAGCCAAACGCCGATAAGACAGAGGATCCAAGGAGCCCATGTCCGCTTGAAGGAGAGGGCCAAGAGGCTGAGTAACATGATGAGCAAGCCACAAACGATATCGTTGATACTGACCTTTTGGGAGTTGAGATCGAAAGTGGCTGGGGTCACGAGCAGCCAGAACCCAATGCCAAACATGATATAGCGGGTCCATAAGAAGCGGGTGTGGATCTGGCGGGCAGCTGTTTCCATTATTTCTCTTTTTTCCTCTCTTTTTTCTTTATCAAGATTGATGCCAAAATGGTCAGAAAAAGGATCAATAGTACAATCGAGAGTGAAATTAGGGGGGAAAGTTTGATCCAATCAGAGGCGACCATTTTCAAGCCGACAAAGATGAGAATGGCTGAAATGCCATACTGGAGAAAGTGAAAGAGGACTAAAAAGTTGGCGAGCAAGAAAAAGAGAGCCCTGAGGCCCAAAACAGCAAAGATATTTGAGGTGATCACGAGGAAAGGATCATAGGTGATCGCAAAGATGGCTGGTATCGAGTCTATAGCAAAGAGAATATCGCTCGATTCGATCGCGATGAGGACTAAAAAGAGAGGTGTGATGAGAAAGCGCCCCTTTTGAATGACCCAAAAGTGGTCATTTACATAATGAGGCGTCATCGGCAAGAAGGAGCGGATCATGCGAATGATGAAGTTTTTTTCTGGATGGACCTCTGGCTTTTTTTGAAAGAGCCACTTGAGGCCTATAAGAATGAGAAAGAGGCCGAAAATATAGATGATGATGTGAAAGTGGTTCACCGCTGCTAAGCCGACCAAGATGAATAGGACTCTAAAGAAAATGGCTCCTAATATCCCCCAAAAGAGAACAGGTTGCATCTGAGGCGGTGGGGTTTGAAAATAGTGAAAGATCAGAAGGAAAACGAAGAGATTATCGACGCTGAGCGTCTTCTCAATGAGGTAACCGGTCAAAAAATTGATTCCGGCCTCCTGACCCATGATTACATAGACGTAGCCTCCAAAGAGAAGTGCAAAGAGGATTCCCAGGCCACTCATCAGAGCCGCCTCTTTGATCCCTAACACTTTCCCCTTCTTATGAAAGAAAAATAGGTCAAGGATCAGAAGGATGACGATCAAAGCAATAAAAACAATCCAGCGCTGCATTCTCTAAAGGATAAAGTAAACTAAAATTCCTGCAAAATAGCTCAATAAAGCTATCCAGGAGATATGTTTGACATACCAGATGAAGTCAACTTTTTCTAGTCCCATGAAGGCGACACCTGCTGCAGAGCCGATCACCAAGATACTCCCGCCTGTGCCGGCCGCATAGGCAATCAAAAGCCAGAGTGAGGAATCGGTCGGATATTGCGATAGATCATACATTCCTATCGATGCGGCGACGAGAGGGACATTATCGATCACACTCGAAATCAAACCGATGATGACAGCAACCCATTTAGGATTAGGGAAGAGATGGTGAAGCCAAACGGCCAGCTCTTTTAAGATTCCTGAGGAGGTGAGGAGATCGATCGCGAGAAGTATCCCTAAGAAGAAGAGGATGCTGGAAGTGTCGATCCTAGTTAAAATGTGGGCCACACGCAAGTGCCAACGCTCTTCGCCATGTTTGTAATGGATAATATCGGTGATGAGCCAGAGAACGCCAAGACCAAGAAGTGCTCCCAAAAAAGGGGGGAGACCGACGAGTGCTTTCCAGAAAGGAATGAGGAGCAATGATCCCATCCCCATAAAGAGCACTCTTTTCGCTCCTGGTGCCATCGGCAATTGAAAAGTGGTCCCCTCCCGAGATTCTTGGTTGCCTTTGATGAAAATTGAGGCCAAGAGACCGGCTACTATTGTACAGGCGAGACTGGGGAGAAAAAGAGTCTGGATCACCTTCCACGTCGTGATTCTTTCGTCGATCCAGAGCATCGTGGTGGTCACATCACCAATCGGGGTCCAGGCCCCTCCTGCATTGACTGTGATCACGAGAATTGATCCCATCAACCAGCGCTCCTGCTGCTGCGGAATCAACTTCTTCAGGAGCGAAATCATCAGAATCATGGTCGTTAAGTTATCCAGGATTGCTGATAAAAAGAAGGAGATGCCCACTAAAAACCAGAGCATTTTCCCTTTAGAGGAGCTGTATAGCATATCAGTGATCAACTTGAAACCATGATGGGAGTCGATCAATTCCACAATCACCATGGCAGCTAAAAGGAAAAAAATAATCTGCGCGACATCGGAAATTTGCTGAGCCATGTGAATGAGTGAGAAATCTTTGGGCAGAAAGACAAAATAGAGGAGCCAAAGAAGAGCACCCATAGAAAGCGCAATGGCCGCTTTATTGATATGTAAAAACTTTTCAAAAATGATCGCTAAATAACCGAGCGAGAAAATGACAATTAATAAAGTATTTACCATCTTGTCGTAATCTAATCGACGAGGGGATTGACATCCATCCGAAAGATCGAAGAAAATGACGACATGGCAAAAGCCACTTTTTTTGAACAAGCTAAAACATTCATTCCGAAGTCAATTCAATGTTTGCGTGAAGGCTATTCCTTCCGCTTCTTTCGGAAAGACCTGATCGCAGGGACGACCGTCGGTGTGATCGCCTTTCCGGCCGCGCTCGCTGTCGCCATCGGTATCAATGTGGCTCCTGAAAGAGCGATTTTTACTGCGGTCATTGCCGGTTTTCTCATCTCGGCATTAGGCGGCTCTCGCGTCGGCATCGGGGGGCCTACCAGCACCCTGATTGTCATTCTCTATGACATTGTTCTCCGTCATGGCTTTGAAGGGATGTTGATGGCTACCTTCATGGCAGGCTTTATCTTGATCTTTTTTGGACTGATGGGGCTAGGCACTTACATCAAATATATGCCCTACCCTGTCGTCACGGGGCTGACGACAGGCATCGCAGTCGTGATCTTCTCTTCCCAATTTAAAGATTTTCTCGGGCTCCAAATGGGAGCTGTGCCGATCGATTTTCTTTTAAGATGGCAGGCCTATATCCAACATCTCTCCACCTGGAATCCCCAAGCCTTTGCGATCGGTCTTGCCACTCTCCTGATCATGATCTATTTCAGGAGGTTCAAACCCCACATTCCGGGCCCTCTTGTCGCAATCGTCGTCGTGGCAGGTTTTACCTGGTTTTTCAATCTGGAAGTTGCAACGATCGGCAGCAAATTTGGCAGCTTGCCTCGCACCCTTCCATCGCCCAGTTTTCCCGCTTTTAGCTTTAGTGAAAGCCTCGATCTTCTACCCGATGCCCTGACAATCGCCATTTTGGCAGGGATCGAATCACTCCTATGCGCCGTCGTGGCCGAAGGGATGACCGGTTGGAGACACCAATCCAACACCGAATTGGTGGCTCAAGGCCTCGCCAATATTGGAGCCAGTTTCTTTGGCGGCATTCCTGCCACAGGATCTCTCTCGCGCACGGCAGCCAATGTCAAAGCGGGAGCCACCTCTCCCCTCTCAGGGATCATCCACGCCATCGTCGTCTTTTTGATCTTGTTCATCTTTGCCCCTCTGGTCAATCTCATCCCTCTGGCCTGTTTAGCCGCTGTCCTCTTTATGATTGCCTGGGGAATGAGTGAGATTCACCATTTCGTCCACCTCTTTTCTGCCCCCAAAAAGGATGTCATCGTTCTCCTCGCCGTATTTGTCCTCACCCTCCTCACAAACATCACCGCAGCCGTTCAGATGGGCATGATTTTAGCCGCTTTCCTGTTTATGAAGCAGATGAGCGACCTCTCCGATGTCGTCTCCACGGCTCGCTACTTCGAAGAGGAAGAGGTAAAAGCTGAACCTGCCTTCCAGGATCCCGATGCCATCAATCGCAAAGAGGTGCCTCCCGAGGTAGAGGTCTATGAAATCAACGGCCCCTTCTTCTTTGGAGTTGCCGATCGGCTTAAAAATTTGCTCAATGAGCTCGAGCGGCCCCCCAAAATCTTCATCCTGCGGATGCGCCGCGTGCCCACCATCGACGCCTCAGGCATGCATGCGCTAGAGGAATTCTACCTAGAATGCACCCGCCAGGGATCAATCCTCCTTCTTTCAGGTGTGAAAAGAGGCCCCTTAAGAAGCCTGAGAAAGTATCACCTGGACGAATTGATCGGCGAGGACCACATCTTTTCCAATATCAACGCCGCCCTCGAATTTTCCCGCGAACTCCTCCGCGTCGAGAAGTTTAAGCAGGCCCTGCGCTAGCGCACCTTCAAGTACTTTTTAACTTGAGCGAGGGCGCGGGTATTGAGGATGTTTTTTTTCTCGAGCCACCCTTTGCGGGCAACGTTGACACCGGCGATATAGTAGCCAAGATGGGAAGTGCTATGGGCATCGGGATTGATGCTGCAGAGGAGCCCCTTCTCGGCAGCGCGGTGCCAAAGGCGCCAGTCCATATCGAGCCGGTTGGGAAAGGCATTGAGTTCAATGATCTTTCCATTGGCGATGCAGGCGTCGATCACTTTGGGAAGATTGATCTGGTAGGGATCGCGGCGCAAAAGAATGCGCCCAGTAATATGCCCGATAAAGGTAGTGTAGGGGTTTTCGACCGCTTTGATGACGCGTGCGGTCATCATTTTCTCTTCCATCGAAAAGGAGCGATGAACTGAGGCGATGACAAAGTCGAGCTTCTTCAAAATCTCATCGGGAAAATCCATAGAGCCATCGTTCAGTATATCACACTCTAGACCAGCAAAGAGATGGGCCCGATGTTTTTTCTCCCTATTGATCTTTCTGATCCGCTCGAGCTGATTCAACAGGCGCTCTTCATCCATCCCATTGGCCTGGTAGCTCGATTTGGAGTGGTCCGAGATGCCCAAATAGTCCCACCCCAACTCATCGGCGGCTTTAGCCATTTCATGGAGGGTATTATGGCCATCTGAATCGGTCGTATGGCAGTGAAAGACACCACGAATGTCATGATCCTCAACCAGGTGGGGAAGCTCATTTTTTTCCGCCACCTCGATGACTTGAGACCCCTCACGCAGTTCAGGAGGGATATAGGCAAGGCCAAGGGCGTGAAAAATCTCCTCCTCCGTTTCACAGTGGCCCACTTTTTTCTTCTTTCCTGGCAGTGGCTTCATCTCATACTCGTTTAAGGTGAGCCCCTGTTGATTGGCACGTTGACGGATGTGAATATTGAACTCTTTTGACCCTGTAAAGTAGAGCAGCGCATAGGCAAACTCGCTTTTGGGGATGACTCGCAAATCGGCCTGCACATCGCCCAGAAGGCGGACCGAAGATTTTGTTTTCCCCTTTGCCTGAACAATATCTACTGTAGGTTGCGTCACGAACCATTCACTGACAGCTTCCGGTCGATCCGAAGCCGCTAAAAAGTCGAGATCACCGACCGTTTCCAGCTTTCTGCGGAAACTGCCAGCCACTTCGGCCTGCTGCACCACTTTCAGAGCTGACATCTTTTCTAGGAGCGGGAGCGCCAGCTTGCCCGCCTCCCACCAAAGCACCCTTTTTCCATAAGCCTTCAGCTTCCCAATATTGCGCAGAATATTGGCCTCACTCTTGGGTCCAAAACCTTTAATCGTAGAAAGAAGCCCCTTTTGACAGGCAACAGTGAGATCATCGATACTTTTAATAGGGAGCGTTTCGCAGAGAATTTTGATCCGTTTGGCCCCCAATCCCTGAACCGCCATCAATTCCAGATAGACATCAGGGATCGATTTCTTCAACTTCTCATAGTAGGGAAGCCGCCCTTTCACAACGAGCGTTTCGATTTTCTCGGCAATGTGCTCACCGATCCCTGGAACCTCTTTCAGCCTATTTTCAGCCACCAAAAGTTCCAGATCTTCATCGATATCCTCCAGTGAACGCGCTGCCACCTCATAAGCGCGCACCTTAAACGGATTCTCCGCCTGAAAGGCCAATAAAGTGGCAATTTCTTCCAGGATCCTGGCAACATCATGCTTGTCCATAGAGTTCTCAATATAATCTTTCCCTGGATTGAGGAAAGATTTTTCTTAAACTTTCCTTGAAAGAAGGAAAGTATTATAATATATTTATAGCTCAACCGGTTGGACCTCATTTTTTATCCATTCCAGAAACCTACCCTCCTTCGGAGCGGAAACAGGATGTTGCATGGATCTCTGCCTTTGCAGTGACCATGATTATCGGGTTAATCGTTATGATGGCAGCTGTGCTGATCAGATATCAGATCATTCCCTCAACTCATTCGCCATCTCTTTATCAAGCATTGCTGATTGGGGGCGGGGGTATGGCGATCGGCGGCGCTATCGGCTTGGTGGCCTACATCATAAGGATGAAGCAGAACCCCTGCTGTAGCACCGATGAGACCTCTGAAATGACGGATTCGGGGACTTTTAAGGTAACCCATAGAGATTGCTTTTGCCGTCTTACCGACCATTTTTGTCGACTTACTCGCCGCGAGAGAGTGTAATTCTGCGCAAAACATAGGGCATGATGCCGCCATTTTGGTAGTAGGTGGCTTCGATGGGGGTGTCGATGCGGATGAGGAGTTTGGTTTCGACTTTCTGGGAGTTGCTCTCGATCTGGAGCTGGAGGGTTTGTTGGGGGGCAATGGTGCCGGTGAGTGTGAACTGCTCACTGCCCTCGATGCCGAGTGATTCATAGCTCTCGCCGTTGGTAAATTCGAGGGGGAGGACCCCCATGCCTATGAGATTGCTCCGGTGGATCCTTTCGAAGCTTTGAGCGACGACGGCGCGGACACCCATGAGGAGAGTTCCCTTGGCAGCCCAGTCGCGTGAACTTCCCATTCCATAATCTTTTCCTGCAAAGAGAATGAGAGGAATCTTGCGTTCCGCATAGATTTGGCTTGCTTCAAAGATCGTGGTTAATTTGCCCTCTGGCATAAGCTTGGTAAAGCCTCCCTCTTTGCCCTCAGCCATTCTGTTTTTGATCCGGACATTGGCAAAGGTGCCACGCATCATGACATGGTGGTTGCCCCGGCGGCTGCCATAGCTGTTGAATTGATCTTCGGGGACGCCAAGAGAAAGAAGATAGCGTCCAGCCGGTGAATCGGGCTTGAACGCCCCCGCAGGCGAGATGTGATCGGTCGTCACCGAATCACCGAATAGGGCCAGACAGCGCATCTTTTTCAATTCGGCTGTTTGATTTATCTGGAAGTAGGGGGGCTCTTGGATATAGCTGCTTTCGGGATCCCACTGGTAGTCCGCCCCAGACGAGGTCTCAACCTCATCCCACATCAGACTATCTTGAAGGATGTGCGCATACCTCTTTCGGAACATTTCTGGCTGAATGTGGGCGGCGATCTCCTTTTGAATCTCATCAGAAGAGGGCCAGATATCGCGGAGAAAAACGGGCTTGCCCGATCGATCTTTTCCCAATGGCTCTTTCTCGAAATCGATATCGATTTTACCTGCGATAGCATAGGCGATGACAAGCGGAGGTGACATCAGAAAGTTGGCCTTCACCGCACTGTGGATACGTGCTTCGAAGTTGCGATTTCCACTCAAGACACTAGCGACGACCAGATCATGCTCTTTGACCACCTTTTCGATCGTCTCATCGAGCGGACCGCTATTTCCGATGCAGGTAGTACAGCCATAACCGACGAGTTGAAAGCCGAGCTTATCGAGAAAATTATCGAGACCCGACTTATGAAGATATTCGGTGACGACTCGAGAGCCTGGTGCGAAACTTGTTTTGACAAACGGATTCGCTTTCAGCCCCTTCTCCACCGCTTTTTTAGCCAAAAGGCCCGCACCCATCAAGACAAAGGGGTTACTCGTATTGGTGCAGCTCGTGATGGCGGCGATGACGATCGAGCCATGTGTCAAATAACCCTTTCCAGGATGTTCTTTGGAGTAGCCAGGTTCAGAAACGGCCTGTGTGATGGGGCGATTTTCGACCATCTCCTCTTCGCTCCAGATCGCCCCTGGTGTCTCCACTTCGATCCCTCCCGTTTCATGGTGCAGCTTTGCTGTAAAGGTACCATCCGAATGGACAAAGACCTGAGGAAACGATCCCACACCATAGCCTCCCGCGAGAATAGGCTCTTTCAACAGCTGAAGGAATTTTCCCTTGATCTCTCCCATCGAGATCCGATCTTGAGGCCGTTTTGGCCCCGAAACGCAGGGCACCACCTGGCTTAAATCGAGCTCGATCACTTGTGTATAGTCGATCTCCCCTGCATCGGGTACTCCAAAGAGCTTTTGCGCTGTCAGATACTCCTGAATCAGTTTGATCTGTTCTTCTCTTCTTCCTGTCATTTTCAGGTAGTCAAGCGTCTTCTGATCGATCGGGAAAAAGCCCATCGTCGCCCCATATTCGGGGGCCATATTGGCAATCGTGGCACGATCGGCGACGGAGAGCGAAGAGACGCCTTTGCCAAAAAATTCGACAAACTTATTCACCACCCCGACTTTGCGCAAGATCTGAGTGACATGGAGTGTCAGATCGGTCGCCGTTACCCCTTCACGCAACTCCCCCTTCATATGGAAACCGACAACCTCTGGAATCGGGATCGTGACAGGCTGCCCCAGCATCGCCGCTTGCGCCTCGATGCCACCAACGCCCCACCCGACCACGCCGAGCCCATTGACCATCGTCGTGTGCGAATCGGTACCGACCAGTGTGTCAAAGAAGAGGAGCTGATCCTTTTCTGAAACTACAGAGGCGAGGAACTCCAGGTTGACCTGGTGGCAGATCCCAATCCCTGGTGGAACAACGCGAAAAGTTTTAAAGGCCTGCTCACCCCATTTGAGGAAGGCATAGCGCTCCTGATTGCGCTCAAACTCGAGCTGCAAATTGAAGAGAAAGGCATCCTCCGTGCCAGCCCGATCGACCTGGACTGAGTGGTCGACCACCAGATCGACAGGAACCTCCGGCTCGATGAGAGCTGGATCAAACCCTTGCGCTTGCGCGCGCCCTCGCATCGCCGCCAGATCGACAATCAAAGGAACCCCTGTAAAATCTTGCAATAGGACCCGCGACACGACAAAAGGGATCTCTCCCCTCTCCTTCCCCCAGCGCACCAGCCGATGGATATCCTCTTCTTTCACCCGCTCCCCGTCACAGTGACGCAAAAGCGACTCTAAAATAATACGGATCGAGACAGGAAGCCGCCGGATCCTCTCTTGCCCCTCCAATGCACTCAACGAATAAAAAAATTTCTTTCCTAATTTCTGTAAGGTCCCCATTGTGTTTCTCATAATCGCACTCCTGATGGGGAAGATAGGGCACCTGAATCAAATAATCTACTATTTTTAAATTGATCGATTCTTTAAAATAGAGGGGTATGCCGGTAGAAGCTATCACTCTTAACTTTCCTTGTTGTCACTTTCCAGAGAATCTTGACGAAACTCCCTCCTCAAAAGCGATCCGCATCACAATGATCGTTGCAGGGACCATTGCCCTTCTGACCGGCGTGCTAGCCCTCTGCGGTGTTCCTGGACTCAATGTTCTTGGTAAGGTGGGAGGTGGCTCTCTGATCGCCTTAGGCGCCCTCGCCATTTTACCTGCCGCCGTCTTCAAAAAGGTCTATCGCATCGCGCACTTTCCCGCGACGGGGCAGAACCACCCCAATCCACTCTTCTATCTACGAGATTTTGCAAAATCCAAAGAGCCAGACAATGCCGCTCTACAGGAGCGCCTCAAGCAAGAGCTTCATATCACAGATCTCGCCGCGAGACTCGAAGAGAATGGTATCCCTGAAAATCAGATGATCATGTTTATGCTCCCTCTCCAATTTGACCCACACAATGGGGCGCGCAACGAAGATGTAGTCTTTGAAGGGGCAAAATTGGTTTACATGACGCGCCAGGAAATTCTTGACCTTCCTCTTGCCACTCTCGAAACCTTCGATGATCGCCAACTCAACCTTGTCTATGGCCGTCTCTTTTTCATGAAGAAGTTTTCTGCACCGACAACAACAGCAGAAGGCACACTGGGAGCACTCTTAACTGAAACACAATTGCTTCCCCTTTCACCGCGCCTCTATCTCTTCCTCTCTGCAAATCAGCTAGGCTTTTTAATTCAAAATTTGCCCGTGACTCCAAAGTTTGTCGCTGATTTATTTCCTCTACACCCTTCTCAATACCATCTCTCCTGGATTGGAACGCGCACTGCACATCGGATCCAAGAGCTCCACATCACTCCCCTGACTGCTATCCTTCCTCAGATCCGCGATAGCAACCTTTTATTGGAAATTTGTGACTATAGAGGCATAGAGATCAATACCTCATTGGTTTCTGACGAGCAGTTGAAAATTCTGTTTACCTCCTTGGATGCCTACCATTTCAAAAAAATCCCTCTTGCTCTTTTGAACCGCTATCTTCCCCATCTTTCCGATAAACAACTCAAAAAAATTGATGTGGATCTCCTTCCCATTCTCGATTACCAACCCCTGAGCCCTGAAAAGGTCCGGGCGATTTTCGATGATTCCAGCCATCACATGACAGCCAACCGTCTAGGCAAGCTCCCGATCCCGGTCTTAAACACCATTCGATCCAAACTCACCCCAGAACACCTTAAACTGCTGGATGCTTAAGTTATGCCAGTAGAGTCCCTCGCCTGTGCCCTTCCTTGTTGTCACAATCTTGGTGATCTCGATGAGACTCCCTTCTCAAAAGGGAGCCGAATTACCCTGATCGCTACAGGGACCATCGCCCTTCTGGCGGGTGTGTTGGCACTCGCTGGTGTTCCTGGACTCAATGTTCTAGGTAAAGCCGGGGGTGGCTCTTGTATTGGTTTCGGAGTTCTTATACTGATACCTCCCATGCTCATCAAAAAGGTCTATCGCATTACCCATAACACCAGCACGGGCATAGGTCATAAGAATCCTCTGGTTTTTCCTGAAGACATTCTCAAATCAGAAGAGTCCGATGACAAGGCGCTGCGAGACCGGATTCAAAGAGAGCTTCAGATAGATGATCTCGATGCGAGGGTGAGGGAGAATGGCATCTCCAACAGTCTGATTTTATTCACACTCCCACTGGATTTTGATGGGCGTGGACAACGCAACGAAGAATCCGCTTACCAAGGTCTGAGGCTGTTCTATCTCACGAATCAGGAGATTCTCGATCTTCCCCTAGCGACGCTCGTTACTTATAACGACCGGATGCGCAATCTGGTGTCGGGCCGCCTCTCCGAAATGGGAGGTTTTACTGGATCCCTTCAAGAAGAGAGTTTAGGAGCTCTATTAAAATATGAAGGTGACAAGCTGCTCAAGCTTCCCCAGTGCCACTATCTCTATCTCTCCACAGAACAGCTGACCTATTTGATCCCTAGGTTGACACTTGATGAGGCGGTGGTGGACGCTCTCTTTCCTGACTTTGATCAGAACGATCATCTCTCTTGGATAGGGATCCGCACCTCACACCGCATCAAGGAAGTCGAGATTCCGCTCTTGAATTCCATCCTCCCCTTTGTCAATGGGCGAATCCTCCTTCATAAAATCCTAGAACATCGCGGAAAGGAGATCGATTGCCACCAGGTCTCTGACCAGCAGTTGGAGCAGCTATTCTCCTCGTGGGTTTTCGGAGATTTCTTTTTTGAGCTCGCATGCGAAAAAGTACCGATTCCTCTGCTCAACCGCTACCTCCATAGGCTCACAGGTGAGCAGTTCAAGAAAATCCGTAAGGCTCGACTTTCTCTCCTCGACTTAAGCCAATTGAGCCCAGAGAAGGTGAAGGAGTTCTTCCACGAAGATAACTCTATCTTTAAAGACCGGACAAAGCGGCAACTGGATCATCTATCCATCACTGCACTCAATAGCATCCTCACGAGGCTTCATCCCGATGATCTCGAACTCATTCCAGATGCGCATCTTGCTGATGCCCTTCTGGACTTGAGGCCACTCAGTGAAGATCTAGTGAATAAGATGTTCCCAAAAGGGGGATTTTTCACCCAAAGCAAGTTAAAGCTGCTGAAGCCTCATGTCCTTGCACAAATCCGTTCGAAGCTCCCTGCTGAGTAGCTGCGCTATTTGTAACTTAACTCTGGTTAAGCCTTCCACTCCATGACATGGTTATTATCGACCTCTTCTTCTTTGGGAACGAAGCCTTCTTTGTTATGGGCGACGTCGAAAGTGGTTCTGGAAATCCATAAGGTGTTGGGGGCTGATGCTTTCTGTAGATGGCCTGCAAGGTCGATGGAGGGATCGCTGACCTCCTCCATCTGTGCACTGAGATCGAACATCACCTTTCCATAGTTGGCCCCGCTGCGGATTTGAATATCCGACTTCATCTGGTTGACATGCTTGTTAAAAACTTCGAGCTCTTTAAGAATAGTTTGCCCCGCTTTAATGGCATCCTCTGTCGTCCAAAAAGCGGCCATCAACCCATCGGGGGTCCAGGAGACCTTCCAGACCCGATTTTTCATTAAGATATTCCCCACAAACTTTTTGTATTCGGCAAAAGAATATTCGATAATGGCAGGATCTTCTTGGATTTTCATCTTGGTCGAGCCAATCACATCGACTGCTAAGAAGGTGAGATCTTTCTGCGCCTCTTCCAGCTTTTTCTTCACGGAAATAAATTGTTTCAATAGGCTAGCCCTTCCCCCTCCTTCTTCCACCTCAGCCATCTCTTTTGCATGGTCGCCGGAAGACTCTTTTGAAATCGGGGGCCTGACTGTTGTGAGGTAAGAGGCTTTTCGGGTTTTTAGTCTAAAGGCAAAGCGATTGACGGCATTTTGCAAGGCATTATTGATCCCTTTCAAAATGAGAATAGCAATGATCGCGACCAACCAGGAGAAATTATACCCAAAAGCAGTAGTGGGCAAAATTCCCTCAAGCCATCCAAATACGGGATAGGAAATTTGATTGATAATTCTAACAGCCTGATAATCTTCTGCATTGGGTACAAAACTGAAAACCACTGAGAGAATAAAAATAATGAGTAGGAGCGTCAGAAGGTATCCGATGATTTTTAAGGAGATGGAGAGTATTTTGAGCAAAATTAAGGAGCCATTTTGGCTCTCTTTTTTTTCACTTTTCTTAGTACTAGACTCTTTTTCCATAATGATCCCTCTTTAAAATATTTATTATAAAACTAATTAAATTTCAAATGATTTTTCAACACAGCCCCCGTTTGCACAAAAAAGGGGAGTTGACTATGGTCCGGTCATGATTATCAAAATGGTTGTCGGAGCACTTGTCTCTCTGGGGGTCACTCTGCTCTTTTGGTCTCCATTCACAGTGGGAAATTTTCCCTACAAAGAGATCGAGTGGCCCAAAGATGACAAGACCCATTTCCGTGACCCCAAAGTAGTGACCGAATGGTGGTATTTCACAGGAAAACTTACTGCGAACCAAGGACTTGAAGAGAAACACTTCTATTACTATGTCACACTTCGCTACATGCGGGACATCGATGGAGATATTCCAACTCTTGATATTCAAATCACTGATATCGATAAAGATAAAAGTTATGGCACCAGTACCCAGCTCGAAGATGCCAAGCTCTCTTCTTACACGACGAGCATCCATTCGAAAGATTTTCTTTTAGCTCCAGAGGGCGGAAACTATCTGCTCGATTTTACCCTCCCGATCAACGATCTTTGGGTTGCAGTCCATCTTAATTTGAAAGCGCAGAAACCCCCTCTCATAGTTGCGAATGACCCTAAGGAACCCGGTCTTGTCGGTATGGGAGGCCAAAAGAATAGCTTCTACTATGTAAGCCCCCGTCTTTCGACGAGTGGGACCATCCAAATCGGCCAAGATACCTTTACGATTAACGCGGATCCCCACTACTCTTCCTCGATCATGGAGCATCAGTGGGGCGATTTTTCGGTACCTGAGGTTTTAAAAGATCATCCCTGGATCTGGATGGCACTTTCGCTTTCGGATGGCACCGATATGAATGTCGGCCAATTTCTCCATCCTCGGACAGGAGAAATTTTAGGGAAAGCCTATGTCAGCATCCAGACGCCCGATGGAAAGACGCGCTATGTTTCTGGAACAATTACAGAAGGGAAGGTGGATCCCTCTGTCGGCTACCCATTGACCTACACTCTTGAGGTAGAGGGCAAAAAATATCATTTGGAAGCAACAGTGGCAGCTCAAAATCTGAATGACGAATGGATGGGGATCATGAGTGTCGATGGGAGTAATGTCTTAGAGCCCGGAGCCTCCTACGCCTTCGTTGAAAATACTGTGAATTTGAAAACGAGTAAGAAGGTGACGAAGTGAAGTTTAGTTGGAAATTTCTAGTAGCTGTTCTAGGAATTGTCTGTGCAGCGATTGCCATCGTCTTAATATTGCGGGAGGAGTTTGCCTTAATCCTCCACCCAAAAGGACTCATTGCTGAGAAGCAACTGAAAGTGATCCATATCCAGATTCTGATGATGTTGACTGTGATTGTGCCCACCTTCATCTTAATCTACTTCATCGCATGGAAATACAGAGCCAGTAACAAAAAGTCAGAACATGCCCCCAACCAGACGCAAAAGCCAATTGGGGAAGTGCTGCTTTGGGTAATTCCCTCCATTGTGATTGTGGTTATGGCTTTTATTCTCTGGGATACGACCCATGAGTTGGATCCCTATAAGCCGATTAAAAATGGGAAAGAGCCTCTGACCATTCAGGTAGTCGCTCTCGATTGGAAATGGCTCTTTATCTACCCTGAGCAAAAGATTGCGAGCGTCAACTATCTTCAACTGCCAGTAAAAAGGCCGATCGAGTTCAGACTGGCTGCTGATGGATCTCCGATGAACTCTTTTTGGATCCCACAGTTGAGTGGACAAATTTACTGCATGACGGGGATGGTGACAACCCTCAACATCCTGGCTAATGAAGAGGGTGAATTTTCTGGAAGGGCGGCTGAGATTAATGGAAAAGGGTATGCGGGAATGACCTTTAAAGCCATAGGATCTTCCGACCCAGATTTTGAAAGCTGGGTGAAAAAGGTCCAAGAATCGCCCCTCCATTTGACGGAGGAAGCTTATAACCAACTTCTCATACCCTCAGAAGAGCATCCGGTTACTCTCTACTCGGATGTAGAAGAAAATCTGTTTAAAAAAATAGTCATGAAGTACATGTAAGAGCTATGGATAATTTCCTTTACGGAAAACTCACCTTAGACGATCTTCCCAACCACTGGTATACGATCGGCGCGACGATCTTTATGGTTTTGATGATCATTGTCTTGGCGGCCATCTTGACCAAAACAAAGCGGTGGAGTTGGCTGTGGCACGAATGGCTCACCTCGACTGATCCCAAAAAGATCGGGACGATGTATATGATTTTTGCCTCTCTCATGTTTTTTAGGGGGATGCTCGATTCGGGAATGGTCTGGCTTCAGCAGGCAATCGCTGCCGATTCTACAGGATATTTGGACTCCACTCACTTCCAGGAGATCTTCACCTCTCATGGCGACATCATGGTCTTTTTTGTCACGATGGGTTTTTTCTTCGGCATGATGAACTGGATCATCCCCCTTCAAATCGGAGCTCGCGATCTCGCTTTTCCATTTATGAATTCTCTCGGCTTCTGGCTCACTGTTTCAGGGGGCATTCTCATCAACTTCTTCTTCATCATCGGAGGCCATTTTAGCAATACTGGCTGGCTGGCTGTGGCACCACTCTCTGGACTGGAATTCAATCCCAATGAGGGGGTCGATTACCTCATCTGGAGTCTGCAATTATCGGGACTTGGGAGCCTGCTTGCCGGCATCAATTTCACGGTCACGATCTTGAAAAAAAGAGCTCCTGGAATGACCTTGATGCGTATGCCACTCTTTGTCTGGGCCTCGCTGAGCGGAATGATTTTGATCATTTCGGCCTTCCCTGTGCTCACTGCAACAACCTTTCTTCTTTGGCTCGATCGTTTCATGGTCATGCACTTCTTCACGACGACTAGCGGCGGCAATTTTATGATGTATTGGAACCTCATCTGGATGTGGGGCCACCCTGAAGTCTATATCCTGGTGATCCCCGCTTTCGGCATGTTTTCCGAAATCGTCTCGACCTTTTCCCAAAAGCGGCTGACAGGCTATTACTCGATGGTTTGGGCATTAGCCTCGATCACCCTTCTCTCTTACCTCGTCTGGCTCCACCATTTCTTTACGATGGGCGCAGGACCACACGTGAACTCCTTTTTTGGCATTGTCACCCTATTCATTGCCATACCATCGGGAGTTCAAGTCTTCAACTGGATCCTCACGATGTACAAAGGAAAGATTATTTTCGCCTCTCCCATGTACTGGACACTGGGTTTTTTGACTATCTTTCCCATAGGCGGTATGGGAGGACTTCTTCTAGCTAACCCTCCAGCTGATTTCCAGGTGCATAACAGCCTCTTTTTAATTGCCCATTTCCACTCGATGATTATTGGTATCGCCTTATTTGGCATTTTTGCGGGCATAACCTACTGGTTTCCTAAAATTTTTGGCTTCAAACTCGATGAGAAGCTCGACAGACTCTCCTTTTGGTTCTGGTTCATCGGCTTTTTCGTCGCCTTCGTTCCCCTCTATATGTTGGGATTTATAGGCGCCCCCAGACGCATCGACCATTATGATGCGGCAACGGGATGGCAACCCTTCTATATCACGGCCCTCATTGGATTTGTCCTCATCTGCATTGGAGTCGTGCTACAAGTCTACATGGTGATTGTGAGCTTCAGGAAAAGAAAAGAATATCGGGATCACACAGGCGATCCCTGGAATGGACGCACTCTCGAGTGGTCAACCTCCTCGCCACCTCCATTTTATAACTTTGCTGTCATTCCCACCGTTCAAAGCCGTGACGGATTCTGGGAAATCAAGCAAAATAAAATTCCTAAGGAACAAAAATATGAAGATATTGAAGTTCCCAAAAATACTGGTATGGGAATCTATATTTCAGCCTTTGGCTTTCTCTTCGGCTTTGCGATCGTCTGGCATATCCTCTGGCTTGCCGCTCTGGGTTTCTTAGGTATCATCGCTTGCGTCATTACCCGTTCTTTTGATGACCACTATGAGTACCTCCTGCCTGCATCTGAGGTTGCCAAAATTGAGGCTCGATCATGATTGAGATCGATATCGAAAAGGATACCAAAGTCTTTGGCTTCTGGGTCTACCTGATGACCGACCTCGTCATCTTCGCCGTGCTCTTTGCAGTCTTTGTTGTCATGCGCGCCAACACAGCAGGCGGCCCCTCAGGATTCGATCTCTTCGACATGAACACCGTCATTGCAGAAACCTTGATTCTGCTGACGAGTAGCTTCACCTGTTCGCTCGGCACTCTCTCCGTCTTCAAACAAAAAAAAACTCCCGCCATCATCTGGTTTGCCCTGACCTGCCTACTTGGGCTTTCTTTTCTCTATCTCGAGATCTCCGAATTTCATGACTTTATTAAAAAAGGGGACGATTGGCAGCGCAGTGGATTTTTATCCTCATTCTTCACTCTCGTCAGCACCCACGGCTTCCATGTCTCCATGGGCCTGCTTTGGATGATCGTCGCCATGATCCGCATCGCTATCCGCCCCTACTCAGGACATGGCATTTCACAGATCTACCGCATGGCCTTTTTCTGGCACTTCCTCGACTTTGTCTGGATCTTCATTTTTACCGTCGTCTATGGAATGGAGCTGCTGCATGCATAAATCCCTCTCTGCACGCATTGTGGGCTATCTCTCCTCTCTTATCCTCACCTTCACTGCCTTCTGGATCATTATCAACCCTGCCTTCTTTCACCTCACCACGAAATCGGCCATCACCACAATCCTCGTTCTCGCCCTCTTCCAAGCCGCCGTCCAGTCCATCTTCTTTCTCTACATCCTCAGCGAAAAAGGAACCCGCTGGAACCTCGTCGTCTACGCCTCCACCATCTCCATCATCCTCATCATCGTCGTCTTCTCCATCTGGATCATGAACCACCTCAACTACAACATGATGCTTTGATTTTTCAACTCTTTGGTTTTGTTTCAGGCATTAAGAGAGCAAAAAAGGAAGCGCCAGTCACTGCAACAAGTGCAAGTAAAAAAAAGCTAATGTGAAATCCAAATGAGCGCGCTACGAAACCGGCAAAAAGTTGGCTGATTGATTCGCCCATACTCGTAGACATGGCGCCCATTCCTTGCAAAAAATTGAATCTACCTGTGCCCACTGCCAAATCTGAATTGATAACAGTGCCCATGACGCCGAGTATTCCCGCCGCAATTCCATCTAATATTTGAATCAGCAGAAAAGCGTAAGGAGTGTCAACTAGGGTGTAAAGGAGTGCCCTTATCGGCAAAATCAGAAAAGCAGTTAAAAAGAGGGTTTTTCGATTGAAGCGGTTTACAATATGGCTCATTGTCAAGGCAACCCCAATCATAGTCATTTCAGCAATGATCATCGCTGCAGCGATATAGAGGGCGCTCCTTGCTGGATCTTTATTGGCTAGCATTTGCCCCACTAGAGAGATCTGAGCGCCATTAGCAATATAATATAAAATAAGAGAGACGTTAAACAAGAGGATCGCACTTCTCCGAAAAAGGGCTGAGATCGCTACTGGTTTTGCATCTGTTATATCGTCAGAGAGCTCTCTAGCCGCTGCATAATGGATCTCACGCGGCCTAATGAATAAAAGGGAGCACAAAGAGCCTATAGCAAAAGCGATCACCAGAAAGAAAATCCACCGGCTTCCCAAAAAAAAACCAGCCAGACCTGCCAATAAGGCGGTAAATACATTCCCTGTGTGGTTCCAAAATTCATTTTTACCTGCACGGGAAGGGAATTTTTTTCGTCCGAATAATCCGAGAGTGATACTGCCTAAAGTTGGAGAAATGAAAGCAATAGAGATGCCCATCATGCACTGAGCAATCATGATAGCTGGCAGGGTACTCAATGATACAATCAGTAAACAGCCTAAGATAATTAAACCGCATGCCAGTGCAACTATTGTGCGCTTTCGCTTGGTAGCGTCTGCAGAGAGGCCCGCAGGTATCTGTGAAAGGAAGGCTGAAAATTCAACTACTGATAGAGCAAGCCCAATTTTGCCAGGATCCCATTTAAGGGCTGATCTCAGGTGGATAGATAGAAGTGGCCCTACACCATGCCGCACATCTGATATGCAAAAAAGCAGAGCATTTAACCCCTTTACAGATTGCTTAGAGGGATTGAAGGAGTGAGAATTAGATGCTTTTTCCAACAAATCGTCACCAGCTTCTTAAAAAGTTTCTATAACACAATGTGAGTTTTACTTCGTCTCATCTTTTTCTTGACTTTGGCAGAAAATATTTTAATGTACTGTTCCATGATGAAGCATAAGAAAAAGCCTGTTCTCTTCATTCTCGTTTTTTCAGGAATCATCCTTCTCATTTTCCTGCTGATGCAGCCCTATGAGGTCTGGCATTTCCGCACTGATATCGCCATGCTCTTTCCCAAAGGCTTTGTTGCGCTGCGCGAGCGTAATTTGCTTCTGGTCATTCAAATCGTCATGCTGCTCGTCGTCATACCCGTCTATATTTTGACCTTTGTCTTTTCTTGGAAATATCATGCGGGTAATAAGGGAGCACGCTATAGCCCAGATATGAAAGATAGTGCTCATGCAGAGCTGATCTGGTGGGGCGTCCCCTGTCTCTTGATCATTATCATCGGCGCGATGACATGGGTGAGAAGCTATGAGCTAGACCCTTTTAGACCGATTGCTTCGAAGGAAAAAACGCTCAAGGTCCAGGTCGTCGCTCTCCAATGGAAATGGCTCTTCATCTACCCTGAGGAAAAGATCGCCACGGTAAACTTTATTCAGATTCCTGTGAACCATCCCGTTCACTTCGAGATCACATCAGATGCACCGATGAATTCATTCTGGATTCCAAGGTTAGGTAGCCAGATCTATGCGATGCCACGCATGAAGACCCAACTTCATTTGGTGGCTGATAAAGAAGGAGACTTTCCTGGCTCCTCTGCCAATCTGAGTGGAGTCGGCTTTTCTGGCATGACCTTTACTGTACGATCCGGTAGCGACGAGGATTATCAGAAATGGGTGAAAGAGGCTCAACAGTCTGGTGAGAGCCTCGATTGGAAGAAATATCAAAAGTTGGCAGAGCCCAGCCAAAATGACCCTGTGAGAAGTTACGTTTTAAAAGATGAGAAGCTTTTCGAGCAGGTATTGATGAAATTCATGCACCCTCAAAAAGAGTGAGCGATGTTTGGAAGATTAACCTTAGAAGCTTTTTCCCATGAATGGACTCAGAATATGGCAGTCATTGGGATGGTGGTGGGTGCCATCATCATCTTAGGACTCATCACCTATTACAAAAAATGGACACATCTTTGGAAAGAGTGGTTCACTTCACTTGATCCCAAACGGATCGGTGTGATGTACATGATTGTCAGTTTAGTGCTCTTTCTCAAAGGATTTGCCGACGCGATGCTGATGCGCCTGCAACAATCTTTCTCTGTCGGACAGTTCGAGGGACTCCTCTCTTCGGAACACTTTCAGGAGATCTTCTCTTCCCATGGCACGACGATGATCTTCTTCGTTGGGATGGGGGCTATTTTTGGCTTAATGAATCTCATTATTCCCCTTCAAATCGGTGCGCGCGATGTGGCCTATCCTTTTTTGAATGCGGTGGGCTTCTGGCTTTTTGGAGCGGCCGCGCTTTTGAACTTAGTATCACTCGCCATCGGAAGATTTTCCGCCACGGGCTGGCTTGCCTATCCACCCCTTTCAGGGCTCGAATTCAATCCTGGAGAGGGGGTCGATTATTGGATCTGGATGGTGCAGATTGCCGGCATAGGAAGCACTCTCGCAGCAATCAACTTTTTGGTGACCATCTTGAAAATGCGGTGTGAGGGAATGACCCTCATGAAAATGCCGATCTTTGTCTGGAGCTGCCTCGCAGCGGTTGTTTTGGTGATCTTTGCCTTTCCGATCTTGACGGCCACGCTTGCGATGCTCACACTCGATCGTTATTTGGGCATGCACTTCTTCACCGCAGGCGGCGGAGGAAACCCGATGATGTATGTCAACCTCATCTGGGCTTGGGGTCATCCTGAGGTCTACATTTTGATTCTTCCCGCCTTTGGAGTCTATTCTGAGGTGGTTCCTACTTTTTCAGAAAAAAGGCTTTTTGGCTATGTCTCGATGGTTTGGGCCATTATTGCCATCGCCTTTCTCTCCTTCCTCGTATGGCTGCATCACTTCTTCACAATGGGTGCAGGACCCAATGTCAACGTCTTTTTTGCCATAATGACAATGATGATCGCGATCCCCACTGGGGTCAAAGTGTTCAATTGGCTCTTCACCAAATTTCGCGGTCAGGTACACTTCAATACGCCGATGCTCTGGTTCTTTGCTTTTGTCCTCAACTTTTCCGTAGCGGGAATGACCGGCATCCTCCTCTCGGCCCCTCCTGTTGATTTTCAAATGCATAACAGCCTCTTTTTGATTGCCCATTTCCATGGAATGGTGGTCGGCAGCTTCCTCTTTGGCATTTTTGCTGCCTACTGCTATTGGTTCCCTAAAGTGACAGGGTTGATCTTGAATGAAAGAATCGGCGTTTACGCATTTTGGTGCTGGTTTGTCGGTTTCCTTCTCGCCTTTATGCCCCTCTATATGCTCGGTTTTATGGGCGCCACTCGCCGTCTCGACCACTATGATGTAGCGACAGGCTGGCAGCCCCTTTTTCTTTTCGCAGGCGCAGGTGCTGGAATTATTGGCCTGGGAGTAGCGCTACAAGTCTTACAGCTCTATGTCACACTCTCCGATAAAAAGACCCACCGTGATACCACGGGCGATCCCTGGCACGCGAGAACTTTGGAGTGGTCAGTCTCCTCGCCTCCACCGATCTACAATTTTGCCTTGATTCCCCATGTCGATCAGATCGATCCTTTTTGGGCTGCCAAACACAGATCTGGGCCGCCTCCTGAAAAACCGCCCTATGCGGACATCTCGATTCCTGCAAATGGCCCCCTTGGCTTCTACATCGGTGTTTTCGCACTCATTTTTGGCTTTGCCTTCACCTGGTTCATCGGTTGGCTGGTCATCGCCTCATTTCTAGCTATTCTCGTCTGTCTGCTGATACGCCTCTCTGGGATCGATAAGCATGAGCTTATCACAGCCTCGGAAGTGGCCCGTATCGAAGAAAAACATGCAAAACAGGTCCGTTATTCATGACAGAAATTGCCATAGTGAGAGAGCCCCACCTTCCTGATCCTCATCAAGATGCTTTTTCGAGAACGACTTTGGGTTTTTGGGTCTATCTGATGACCGATTGTGTGATCTTTGCCACCCTCTTCGCTACCTACGGGGTGTTACATCGTGAAACCTTCGGAGGACCTTCTGGGAAAGATCTTTTCAGCTTGAAGACCGCCTTTGCTGAAACTCTCATGCTTCTTTTCAGCAGCTTCACCTCTGGTTTAGGCATGCTGGCAGCGACCCGGCAACACCGTTGGAAAATGCTATTTTGGTTTGCCTGTGCCTTCATATTGGGACTCGCTTTCGTGATCACAGAGGTCACCGAATTCCGCCATTTTATCCATCAAGGACATTCCTGGCGGACCAGCGCCTTTCTCTCCTCCTACTTTACCCTAGTGGGGACGCATGGTTTTCACGTATCTGTAGGACTATTCTGGATGATCGTTTTGATGGTTCAGCTCTTTTGGCAAGGAATCACGATCAATACCTTCAGAAGGCTGGTCTGCTTCAGCATGTTCTGGCACTTCCTTGACCTAGTCTGGATCTTTATCTTCACCTTCGTCTATTTAATGGGAGTGATCTGATGCACGAGGAGCCAAACTTAAAAGAGACCCTCAAAGAATGGCATGGAACGCTTCCCGGATACTGGTTCGGATTTGGAATCTCGATCCTTTTGACCTGCATCTCCTTTTTTCTCGTCTATATCCAGTTTGATATTCCCGATATCGCGCTCATCGCCATCGTCATCGGTTTAGCTCTGATGCAAGCTGCGGCCCAACTGATTCTCTTTCTCCATGTGGGACAAGAACCCAAACCAAGGTGGGAAAGTTTGGTTTTTGCTTTTATGGTCCTGGTCTTGTTCATCGTCGTTCTGGGGACCTTGTGGATCATGTCTGATCTAAACAGTCGAGTTATGAATATGTGAGGTATCGTTATGATTAATTATTACTTGTTGACCAAGCCAGGGATTATCTTTGGTAATCTCATTACAGTCGCTGCGGGATTTCTCTTGGCCGCGCGTTGGCCTATCGATTTGTGGCTCTTTGTAGCCTGTTTAATCGGACTCGCGCTCGTCATCGCCTCCGCTTGCGTTTTCAATAATTACATCGATCGTCATGTCGACAAGAAAATGACGCGCACACAAAATCGTCCGCTCGTTCGGGGCTTAATTTCTGGGCGTAATGCTCTTCTCTTTGCCACACTGTTGGGCGCTCTCGGTTTTCTCGTTCTTCTAACCTACACTAACTTACTTGCAACCCTGGTGGCTTTCATTGGCTTTTCAGTCTATGTCTTTCTCTATAGTTTATGGAAATGCCGTACGATCTATGGCACGGCGATCGGCAGTATCGCAGGTGCTGTGCCTCCAGTTGTTGGCTACTGTGCCGTCAGCCATCAGTTTGACCTTGGCGCGGCTCTTTTATTCACCATCTTAGTGCTTTGGCAGATGCCCCACTTCTTTGCGATTGCCCTCTACCGCTTTGACGATTATGCCAAGGCGGCAATTCCCGTCTTGCCCGTGCAAAAAGGGAATCACAAAACGAAACAGCATATGGTCCGTTATGTGATCGCCTTTATTGTGGCAACCACATTATTGACGCTCTTTCACTACACAGGCTATTACTATCTGATTGCCGCCATTCTATTTGGAGGTGGATGGCTCTTGCTCTGTCTGAAAGGGTTCAAAAGCCAGAACGATCAACTCTGGGCTAAACAGATGTTCCGCCTCTCTCTCGTGGTGATTACGGCTCTGTCGATCGCAATACCGCTTGACGTCTATACGTAGATCAATTTTCCCCGTCGTCTGTGTAAAAAAGCGGTCAACTCATGTCTTTTAGCCGTTTTCCGGCTTTGGATATGAAAGACCTTCCACTTTTTGACAGTGAGCGCATCGGCGATCAGGGAGCGGTGACAGCGCCATGGCACAGCCTCTGCACAGAGAATGGCGCAGGTCTGCTTCTCAGCAAGATGCATCAACTTCTCTAGACCCAGTTCAAACTCCTCAGTCTGCATATAATCGGCAAAACCACGAAAGGAGCTATTCTCCCAACCCGTATTGATCGAATCCTTGTGCGCATGTCGCAAGCCCCCCAAATCTTTGAGATGAGTGTAACTAATTTTAACCGTTTTCAACTCCTCTTTCAGAGACTCTTGATCGAATTGTGGGTTATGGCGAGAGCGAGGGATGGTTCTCACATCGACCAGCCGCTCAATCTGATAGGCCTGCAATAATTCTAAAAAATAATGGAGCGTCCGATTGGAATGGCCAATAGTAAAAATCGTTTTGGTCATAATTCAATTATATATTATATCTTTTATTATAAGGTGAAATCATGTCTAAATTCTCCCATGACAAAGGCTATCAAGCCTTTAGAATTTTACAATTCGCATTTATCGTAGCCCCGATTTTGGCAGGTCTCGATAAATTCTTTAATTTGTTGACAAACTGGATTCAGTACTTAAGCCCTCTCGCTCAGCGTCTTCTACATGGACATGGCGATGTTTTTATGAAGGCTGCAGGTGTGATTGAAATCATTGCCGGTGTCGGGATGATTTTTTTACCCAAGTATTTTGCCTATATCGTTGCGGTATGGCTTCTCTTAATCATCATTAACCTCGTTCTCACAAGCCATTATTTTGATATTGCACTCAGAGATCTCGGCTTGTTGCTCGCTGCAATAGCCTTGGGCAAATTGAGCCAGAAATATGGAAACCACGTTAATAAAAATAATTGAATTGCTGAAAAAAAGGGAAGAAATGGCTATTCTTGCTTCATGTCTGCCATCTCCCTAGAAACCTTCAAAGAATCGGCTTATCATATCTGTTGCCATTCGACTCCTTGCAAAGCGGCGAGTGCAGCTTTAGGCGTTCTACTATGCGGTGTATCAGCCCTTCTATTTTTCTCAAATATGCACATCGTTGCCTATCTCACAGTTGGCGGAGGGGGTCTTTTCATTATAGGCTCAGTGATTTTGACCGCCATCGATTGCGTCAAAGCTAAAAAGTCTCAAGATCTCGTTCCTCACAAAAAAGTATGAAACGCTGTTTTGGAGATAAGAGCGAAATCTATCAAGCCTACCATGATCACGAATGGGGAATTCCCGTTCATGAGGAGCGACATCTCTTTGAAATGCTCATCCTAGAAGGGGCCCAAGCTGGCCTCAGCTGGGAAACGATCTTAAAAAGGCGAGAAGGATACCGTAGAGCCTTTCACCATTTCGATCCAGATAAAGTGGCCGCCATGAGCGACCAAGATTTAGAGCAGCTGCTCAATAACCCTGAGATCATCCGCAACCGCCTCAAAATTTTCAGCACCCGCCAAAATGCCCACGTCTTTTTAGCCATCCAGAAGGAGTTCGGCTCTTTCGATCACTACCTCTGGAGCTTTGTCAACAACCAACCGATCATCAACCAGTGGCATTCCCTCAAACAGATCCCTCCCACCACTTCTCAAAGCGATGCCCTCTCCAAAGATCTCAAGAAACGCGGCATGAACTTCGTCGGCTCCACCATCATCTACGCCTACATGCAGGCTGTCGGCCTCGTCGACGACCACCTCGTAGACTGTTTCAAAAAACGAAGTTAAACGACTCAAAGAAACGCTTTTTTGAGGGTCCGAGACTGACGCAGTCTGCAAGTTAGAGAAAGGGTATCGACGAACACAGAGGAGACAGAGGCCCTGAGGACACTGAGAATCGCCTCTTGGCGCGCCCGTAGGGCGCACCATGCTATGAGAGAAAAGAAAAAATCAAAAGAAGGGGGCTAGTTATACTAGGGATGCGTAAATCCCTTCTTTTGATTTTTTCTTTTCTCTCATAGCATTTTTGAGCTTCGCTCAAAAATGAGGCGATTTTTTTTCACATCACTCTTTACTAGTCCTAAACTGTGAGATGCGCGAAGAGGCTGTGAAAAAATCGATCAACTTGGCCCGTCGCTGCAACACTCGGGCGCTATGCGCGGCCCCGCACTTTCAGGGGCTGGTTAAACCCTGAGATAGTGAAAGCATCTCAGGATATATCTTGAGTGACTAACGCCTCGGTACTCTTGCCTGCGAACGGGGCGCAGCCGAGGGTCACAGCATAATGCCGTCAAGTTAAGGAAATCTGCAGTTATTATAAGGGGAGGGGGGCGAGCGAGCGAAGCGATGCAAGGGGCCCTCCCCTTATAATAACTGCAGATTTCCTTAACTTGACGGCATTAGGTCGCAGCGGGGGAAAGAAAAGTAGATACAAGGATATGAAAGGTCGCAAGCGGCAGGATAAGTAGGATATCCCGCAAAGTTCGGCTAGGCCCATAGGGCCTACAGACAAAAAAGATCCCTTTTTTCAAAAGCTAATTTTTGAAAAAAGGGATCTTTTTTGTCTATATCTGGCGCGAAGCGACAGGGCCGAACTGACCCATCCTGCCGGCGCAGCCGATCCTGCGCATCCTGATAAATTACCCCTTCTTTGGTCTCTCTACCCCTCGCTGACTTCGTCAGTCTCGGACAACCCATCAAAAAAAAGCGCCATTGGCGCTTTATTTGAGGACCTTGTCGTCTTAGCGTTTATTTTTTTGAGATGCAAATCTGACGCAGGTCCTAGCCACTCTCCCCGCATCTGGCACTCTCCTCTTTCAGATCTGCTCCACGAAAAAGCACATGACCTACTTCATCGTGGCAGTAGATGCTTTTGGCAATCGCTCAACCCCAATCTCCGTCAACATATAGAAAGACTTGGAGTTAATTGGCGCCGTTGGGAGTGACAGCGGCCCATTGAGGGCCGCGAGCGACCTTCGGCGCCCCTACCCGCGCCTGAGACCGAGGCTGCGCCAGCAGGCGAGGGTCTCAGCGACGGGCCTAATTGATCGATTTTTTCACAGCCTCGAAGCGCCCCGTTCGCAGGCTAGAGTAGCGCGGCGTTACTTACGCAAGATATAACCTGAGATGCTTTCACTGCCTCAGGGTTTAACCAAGCCCAGGCAGTGCGGGGCCGCGCCGTAGGCGCCCGCTCTGTGTCCTCAGTGTCTCTGTTTCCTCTGTGTTCGTCGATATCCTTTTATAAGCATTAGACCTCTCAGGCTGGATCGGCAAGTGACTTCACTAAATTTGACTCTTTTGCTAGAATGGATAAACCCTTTATGTCTTCAGCGCTTATTGTACGCAATCTCCGGAAGCAGTATGGCAAAAAAAAACCATTTTTTGCAGTTGATGACATCTCTTTTGATCTCAAGTATGGCGAAATTTTAGGGTTATTGGGGCCGAATGGGTCGGGAAAGACAACGACCATTCAGATATTGCTCGGCACATTGGCGGCAACATCGGGCTCGATAGTCTATTTTGGAAAGGATTTTTTCCAGAACCGATCAGAAACGCTTCAGCAGATCTCCTTTGCCAGCACCTACACAAGCCTCCCCTACATTTTGACCATCGAGGAAAATCTCACCTTCTTCGCTCACCTTTACTGTCTCAAAGATGGGGAAAAGAAAGCCGATGCCCTATTAGATAGGTTTGGCATCCTGGATAAGAAGAAAACAAAAGTTTCTGCCCTCTCTGCCGGTCAAATCACCCGCTTGATGCTGGTGAAAGCCTTTTTTATCGAACCTAAGTTGGTGCTCCTCGATGAGCCTACCGCCTCACTCGATCCCGACGTCGCGCACGAAGTGTGCAAATTTCTTCATGAGCAGCGCCGTGAAAAGGGAATATCGATCTTATTTACGTCGCATAAAATGGAAGAGGTGGCTGAGCTCTGTGACCGCGTCATTGTGCTCAAGCAGGGCAAGATCATCGCTGACGATCTTCCACGCAATCTGGCAAAGAGCGTCTCTGTCTTTTCCCTCCATCTCACCATTGTCGATGGGCTCAGAAGGACTATTCAGCAGGCTGAAGCGATGGGAATCCCCTTCCAAGTCGATCACCGCACTATCACTCTTTCCCTCGATGAGAAGGATATTCCCCATTTTTTAAACCAGCTCGTCCATGCGGGTGTTACCTACGCCAGTATCCAAATTGAAGAGCCGACGCTGGAAGACTATTTCTTAAAAATTGCAGCAAAATTATGAACTTTCAACGGATTTTCGGGGTTTTTTTACGTTACTTTTATGCGATGCGCAAGGCGCTGTTTCAGCTCACAGACCTCTTCTATTGGCCCTTCGTCGATATTTTGCTTTGGGGGCTGACCTCCATCTGGATTAAAGGTCAGGAGGGACACGTGGAAAATCTCCCTCTCATCCTGATGACAGGCCTCATCTTTTGGCAAGTCAGTTGGCGTGGCTCCGTCGATATTTCTGTCGCTCTCCTCCAAGAGCTTTGGCAACGCAACCTCGTCAATTTCTTCTCGACCCCTCTCAAATTCTCCGAGTGGCTCACAGGCATCTTGCTTCTCTCTCTCTGTAAACTGATCATCTCCCTCGCCTTCGGCACGCTAGTTGTCTATGTCCTTTACTCCCTCAACGTCTTTACCATCGGCTGGGCATTCCTCCCCTTTGCCGCCTCCCTCCTCTTCTTCGGTTGGACCATCGGCTTTATCGCCTCTAGCGCCATCGTCTATTGGGGCCATAGCGTCGAAATGTTCGCCTGGATGATCGGTGGCCTCTTCGCCCCCTTCAGCGCCGTCTTCTATCCCGTTTCCGTCCTCCCCAACTGGGCTCAGATCATCTCTTGGTGCCTTCCCACCACCTACATCTTCGAAGGTATGCGCTCTATTCTCGCCTCAGGCTCATTCAACACAAGCTACTTCTTCATCAGCCTCCTCCTCAACCTCCTCTTCCTCTCAGGCTCCATTCTCCTCTTCCGCACTATGTTCGAAAAAAGCCGCATCAAAGGGCTCGCCCGCCTCGAATAACTTCGCTTTTTAACAAGATCTTTACCCCCTTAAAATCTATAGTTTTAAAAATTTTTATGATATGATCAATAAAATGAAATAGGGGGTAACTATGTGGAAAAATCGAATTACTAAAAGAGTAGCTTCAGATGAAAATCTGAAAAAACAATTACTCCAAAATCCCAAAAAGATTTTGGCAGAAGAGTTTCAACTCTCTCTCCCCAATGATGTCGAGGTTGTCATTCTTCAAGACACTCCTACAAAGATCCACTTAACACTTCCTCACCCCAAATGGGAATCATCAGGCTCTGATGAACTTGCTGATGAACACCTGAAAATGGTATCAGGCGGAGCCCAATCGATCCCGAGAACCTGGAGACTGGGTCGTGATGTGCACCCTGACGGACGATGGGATTGGACCATCTCGAAAGATGGCGGTAAGACCTGGGATTGGCCTAATCCAAAGGAAAGAGAATTGTATGACCTTTCCATGGGCGGGCGAGTAGAACTTTGAAACAACTCTCACTCTTTATTTAAAATTTATACTTTCTTTATAGATTTTATTTATAATTAGATAAAAAGGAGTGAGTAATGTGTGTTAAAGGAGTAGATGAAGTACAACGCTGTAGTGGTTACGGCTTAATGTATACCGGTGCTATTCTTGGTGGCGGATTATTGCTTTCAGGGCTGATTTTTGGATTTGTTGAAACCGGTTGGGGCAAGCTCGCCATCTCTTTAACCGCCGTGGGTGGAGGTCTGACTTTACTGATGGTCGGTGGAGGTGGTCTGATCTTTGGACGCGCCGCGTGTTACAAAAATCAGATGAAAGAGGAGGCTACTAAGGTAGCCGACCGAGTCAACGCCTTTAAAGATCAAATGCTTGAACGATCGCTGGCCTGAGCCAGGGTCCTCTTTTCTTGGAAGAGCAGAAAGGAGAAGCCGAGGGTGCCGAGGATGAGGGCGACGGGGATGACGCTGATGCCGAGGATCAGGGCATGGGAATTGTGGGGTCCGCCGAAGGCATTGACAACGGCTCCGATGATGGAGTGGAAGGCGTAGCCGAAAATCATGATAATCATATTGGCGACAGCGGAGCTGAGGCCGACGACATTCTCCCCTACGAATGAAGAGGCTTTGTAGATGGCCAAAATTTGATAGGCGGAAGAGATGCCGATCAAGACGAAGCTGACTGTGAGGAATGTGGAAGAGAGATGGGTGAATAGGAGAAGGGAGAAAGCGAGCGCCATCAACATGCCAGCTCCGACGATCGTTGCAAAGTAGTTGCCCACTTTTTCGGCGACAAGAGTGAGAAGGGGTCCACCAAAGCACATCCCAATAAAGATCATCGAGGGCAAGCTGGCCCCCAAGGTTCCTTCAAAGCCATAAACCTGTTTGAGAAAGGCTGTCCCCCAAACATCGGCAAAGCCCTCTAACGGGCCCACCATCAACCCAGCACAGAGACAAGCGGCGACCATTTTGCGATTAAAGAGGACCTCTTTGATATCAGCGATCACGGTTGTCTCACGAGTGGTGGCCACTTCAGGGACTATCCAGTAGGTGGCAGCTGCAAGGAGGATCCCTCCGAGTGCAAAAATTTGAATAACAGCCTGGTAGCCGATAGCGTGGAACATGTAGCTGACGGGCCCTCCGCCATAGATCGCTCCAAGCAGGCCGATCGTGACAGAAATGCTGAGCATGCGAGGGAAGCGGTTTTCACTGAAGGTCATCCGGATAATTTTAAAGACGCCGAGAATCGCTGCTGAGGAACCCATTCCGATCATCACCCTCCCGATCAAGGGGTAGGCCCAATGCTCTGTAAAGATAAGAGGGAGCATTCCGACCACACTCAAGAGAATACAACCTGCCATAATGCGACGTGGTCCAAACCGGTCCAAAAGGAGACCGATTGGAAGATGCATGAGAGAGTATCCGATATAGTAGAGCCCTGAAAACTGACCGAAGGTGGTGGCTGTAATCTGAAACTGCCCCATAATCTCATCCATCATGATATTGGGCATGACTCTCAAGATGTATTGATAGGCGTAAAAAATGGAGGCGATCATCCAGACAGTCCAGGCGACCGCGCGTGAAGGGGAAAGTGAAGTTTTCATGCTGCTATTCCTTAATTTGCTGAGTTTAAACAATAAGAGAAGGAAATATCAATGTGCCTGACGGCACAGCAGACGTGAAAAAATAGTAATCATGTCAAAAATTATAGCAAAGAAAGAGTAAAAATCGCGAGAGCTAAAATTTATTCTAATATTAGCGCTCGGGCAGCCGCCTCCTCCCAACGGAAGGCAAACTCCTCTTCAGTTAAATTTTCTGTGGGGTAGTAGAGAGCTCCCAAAAAATGGATTCCCTCAAACCTGATTGTCGGATCATAGGCGAGCAGCGCCTCTTCCACACTCCTCACATTATCTAACTTATCATCCACGAAGACGATTTCACGCGGAGAGAGCTGGGCATTCTTTAAAAAGGTGACTAAAGTCTTGCCCTTCGAACAGCAGGTCCCATTCGAAAAGAGCACTCCTTTCAGAAAAACAGGATGGTTACCCCGGTAGGGCTCTAAGTCTCGGAAAATGATGGTTTCATTACAGGGAGCCCCCCTTTCAAAACAGATTCCCAACTCCTGTAAATGGCCGCTTTTCCAGCTTTCTAGTGAGTTGACATGGAGCAGAGCACCCGTTAGGCTGGCCGTCAGAGCAAAGGCAGGGATTCCTCTATGGTGAAGACTCTGCAGAAAGTCGGGGGTTCTTTCGTCGACAAGGACGGAATCAAAGGGAAGGCAGGTCAAAGTATAGAGAATATCGCGCTTGTTGGAGGGAACTGACTGAATAATTCGACGTGCTGTCGCTCGGTATTTGTCAATATTGGCCATCTGAAAGGCTGGTTCATCAGGCTGAATCAAGACCATGTCGATGTCAAAGACGGCAAAAGTAGTCTCATCGCGATCTTGAAAGCGGTCCATCACCTCGTTCATCGAATGGACCTCAACGATCTGTGCCCATCCCTGGACACATATGAGTAAGAAAACTATGAGAAAACGCATAAATCTCCTTTAACGAGGCCCAAAAGGGCCAAGCTGGAGGAGATCATAGCGTTCTCTGGTCAGAGTGTCAATAGAGTGAGTCCGGCCCCCAGAGGGAGCCGGAGTTCAAGAAGCTTACCGCTGGGTGGCGAGGGCGGTCAGTAATTGGAAGCGCTCTTTCATGCTAAAGTGGGAATCGTTCATTGTCATTGAGGGGGGCTGCTTACGGAAGGGTTTAGGCGTCCCAAAGTGGATATTGGGGTTGATATTGATCAGATTGAGAGTATAGGGGAAGAACTTCATATCATACCCTGCATGCTTGTAGAGATTGAATCCATAGAGATCGGCCTCTCTTTCGGTCAATTTCTGCTGGAAGATAGAAAAAGTGAGACCACTGATCCCGACTGGGGGCCCCAACATGATCTTATCCATTCTCTCTTCCATCTTCTGACCGTGGTGGAGATTTAAGTGGCCAAGTTCATGGGCCATAACGAATGCGAGCTCTTCATTGGATCTATCGGGTGAAAGACAACCCTGATAGACGATCATTGTCGGCTTATCGGAAAAAACACCGGGTGGAACCGCTTCAGCACCCACTGTGGAGTTACTGGACAAAAGCAGGGTGTAGCTTTGTGGATCAGGCACTAAGGTGGCAAGGGTCGACTCAGCACGACTCAGCTTGATCTCTGCACTCTTCGAATTCTTATCCATCAAATCCTGGCGCTGAGGAGGTCCACTCTGACTCGGGGTCGAACCAAACATTAAGGCCCCTGCGAGAAGAAACATCGAGAGAAACGAGACAAATGACTTAAACATTAAGAAATACCCTCCAAAAAAATTTAATGCATTAAGTATAAACTATTTATTTAAATAATTTCAATAGCTTAATTTACTTTTAATAAATTATAATATTACTAAGAAGGAGGAATTAATATGTGTTCTGATGTTACATGGGGAGGCAGGCATGAGCCTAGCTGCTGTTGGATGGATTGTAAAACTACATTGCCTAGTGTCTTACTTATCATAACTGGAGTGGCTATACTCATCATTGCTGTTCTTATCGTATCTAAGGTCATACCAATGCCTAACCCTGCAGAATCTCCATGGCCAACTGCTGGTATTATAGGTGGAGCCGGCGCTGTGCTCTTTTTATTCCCGGGAATTCTCTTTGCAAAAGAGCCTAATTGCTGTAGATAATTAATCCGAGCTTTATAATGTAAGCAGATGATAGCCCTTCTGCTGATTTTCTTCGCCTCTTGTTGCGGTTCTCTGACGAACCTTCTTTTTAGGAAAAACCTCGACCACTCACCCCAACCTGGCTCCCACTATTTCCTCATTATCTATTTTCTGGGCTCTTTCCTCTTTGCCCTCCTCTCCCCTGCCTTGTGGAAGACACCCATCAATTGGGTCTCCGTAGGATTGGGAAGCTCCGTCGGGGCGCTCAATGTGGCTCTCATGACCAGCATGGCCCAGGCACTGAGAACCGGCCCCTCAGGGCTCAGCTTCGCCTTCCAGAACGCGACCGCGGTATTTCCAGGAACCATCCTCTACCTCTTCTTTGGCACCGATTTTGGCTTCTCCTTCTCCTATCTCCATCTCGTAGGAATCGCCCTGGTGGTCTATGGTCTCTTTGTAGGAACTCAAAGACAATCGACCACTCACCTCTCTAAATGGCTCCTCTATGCTCTCGCCTGTGGCACTTTCCAGGTTCTCTCTTTGACCCTGATGCAGGGGCGCTGTATCCTCTTCCAAGAAGATCAGCTAGGGCAGTTCTTATCCTCCTTCGCCCTCCATGAGGGTGACGATGCCTGGTTCATGCCGGCCCAATTTGGGACAGCCTCCCTTCTTCAGCTCCTCTTCTTCTTCCGCCACCTCAAAAGCGAGGCCCATCCTATTAATACAGCTTTTGGGGTCTCAGCTGGGATCTCTAATGGCGCCTGTACCCTTTTTATTCTATTGGCCACCAAAGTAGCCCTTCCCGCCTTCAAAGTCATCCTCTTCCCCTGCTTTGCGGCTATGACTATTATTCTTTGTAACCTATGGGCTTACCGGTTATACAAGGAACGTTTTAATTTTCAGGCAAACCTTCTTTGCGCAGCTGGAATTCTTTTGGGCATACTAGCTTAAAGGGCTCTTCTCCAATCACTAATATCTTATAAATCTTTAATTCTAATTTAAATAATCTAATTAAAAACTAAACATATTGATTTAAGTTAATTTTAAATTTTGTAATTAGCTTGTAAGAAATAATTTAAAAATATTATCATCAGCTTAAGAGCAAACCAACCTACAATACTTGCTATTAAAGAGAGCAAGATAAAAAACAAAGGAGATCATATGAAAAAGCTGTTATTAATCGGCGCATCTTTGTTCGGTATCTTGACTGCCCAGAACGTCCAAGCTGATTGCGGCGCTGGAGCATGTGGAGATGCTTGTGCACCTTGCGAACAACCAACAGGCGAGTGCATTTGCCGACATGTTAGATATCAACCTTGCTATTATTCAACAACCCACTGCTACCAGGAAGAGGTTCCTTGCCAAAAAACCTGCTGCAGACAAGTTCCTCAGTACTACCAAGTACAAAAATGCCGTTATGTTCCTGAATACTATTCAGTAACATGCTGCAGACAAGTTCCTGAGTACTACCAAGTACCTTATTCTTACTATGTCACAAAATCATACTGTGTTCCTCACGTTCGCTACACACCACAATACTTCTGGAAACGTGAGTGCAACCCATGCGCTCAACCTTGCGCACCTTGCGGCTACTAAGATAGCTTGAAGTGTTGAGACAGGTGGCTTTGGCCGCCTGTCTCTTATTATTTTAAACTCAGGTTCTAAATCCAGCCTTTCCTCTTGAACCAGAGGTAAGGGAGAATCGCAGAGAGGACCATCAGAATCAGAGCGAAAGGATAGCCGAAGACCCAGTGGAGCTCAGGAATGGACTTAAAATTCATCCCATAGATGCTGGCAATCACCATCGGCGGCAGAAAGATGACAGCGGCGATCGAGAAAAATTTGATAATTCGGTTTTGTTCAATATTGATAAAGCCAAGGGAAGCTTCCAGTAAAAACTCGATCTTGCTGAACAAAAAAGAGAGATAGTTGGTCAATGACCTGATATCCTTCTGGATCCGGACCAACATTTTTTTGTCGGTATCCTCTTTCAGTTGATCGTTTAAAAAAGTAGATAAGCGATCGAGTGACGTGAGACTCTCCCTCGCTTTGGAGTTCAAATTACCGATCTGTCCAATATTGATCAGAACATCGCGCATCTCTTTTGAGTCAGTGACATTTTTGCCTTGAAAAATCTCATGGGAGAGCCTTTCGATCTCACTCGCATTTTTCTCTAAAACGTCAGCAAGTCTTTCCACCACAGTATCGAGTAATCCCGTAAGGATCTGCTGTGGGGTAGAAAATTCAGCTTTGGCTATTTTTTTTGAAAAGGATTGAAAGGATTTGAGTTCGTCATAGTGGACGGTGATTACCGCTTTGGGGCTGAGGATGAAACCCACAGGCACCGAAAGGGACTGCTCCTCAGCGCTGGCGATCAGATAGGCTGTCATATAGAGGATCCCCCTTTCATCATAGAGACGGCTCGACTCCTCGATTTCGCTCATCTGATCGATGGAAGGGATAGAGACCCCAATGGCTGTATTGAGGGCCGTTATCTCTTCGGGGGTAGGGAGGTTGAGGTCATACCAAAGGGCGTCGGGATCGATTTGCCTCTCTAGATCGACAGTGGTGATCGTTTTTGAGCCATGAGAAAGAAATTGCAGCATGATTATCAGCACTGTAAAATATCATCTGGATATGTTCAACATCGAAATCTATGCTCACAGGGCCGGTCGAGGACTGGCCGCAGAGAATACTTTGGAAGCGTGCCGCGCCTGTTTAGCCTTTGAGATCGATTTCATCGACTTCGATATCTGCATGACGCGTGAGGGAGAGCTGGTTGTGACTCATGACCCGCTTCTCAATCCCGACATTACTAGGAGGGCTGATGGAAGCTATATCACCGAAAAAATCGAGGTCAATCAACTCAATTTCGAAGAACTTTCACGCTATAATGTGGGGAAGATCAACCCAGCTTCAAAATATGCAAGCTATTTTCCTGAGCAAAAGTCCTATGACTTTGCAGGGATCCCTCGCTTAGAAGAGGCCATCCGTTTCGTAAAAAAGGCCAAACCGGGAGTGAAGTTTCAACTCGAGATTAAAAAGAACCACTCTCCTGAAATATTGGCAGAAGCCCTCCACCGGCTTTTAAAAGAAGAGGAGATTTTAGGAGTGACTGAAGTGCAATCCTTCGACTACAACTGCCTCTTTGCCCTCCAGAAACGGGATAGCCAGATCAAAACAGCCTTTCTCAGCCATCCCTTTGAGGAAGAGAAATTGGAAGGATCTTATCCACAAATGGTCCACAACCTGGGTGGCCACTGCTGGGAGCCTTTTCAGATGGATTTGACCGAAGAATCGCTGGAAGAGGCCAAACGTTTGGGTCTAAAAGTAGTTGTTTGGGGCTACCCTGAAAAAGAGGGAACAGAATTTAACCGTGCCCATATTGAAAAGTTGGCTTCCTGGGGTGTCGATGGCATCATCACTGACAGGCCCGATCTCATCAGGGAGAGGCTGTGTTGAAAAATTTAAGCCGCTCGAATTTAGCCAGATTTGGCCTCCAGTTTTTGAAACATGAGTGAAGAAGATAGCCCCAGCGCTATCTTCGAGCGAGTGGTTCGAAAACTGGAGGATCAAAGATGGCTAAAGGTGAGCAGCTTAAATTTTTCAACACAGTCTCAGGGAGATAAAGCATAGACGGTAATCGGCTGATCGATCCCCTTGAGCTGCATCGGCGGCAATTTCTGAAAAGAGTAGTTCTCCGGATGAGTCAGCGCTTGGTGGCTCTCTTCGGAGATCAAAATCTGCATCGGTAGGGCAGCGGAGCAGAGGCGCGACGCTAAATTGACATTGGCCCCAATGACTGTATAGTTGAGACGATTTTCAGCACCCATATTCCCTGCAGAGACAAGTCCCATGTGAATACCGATGCCTACGGTGAGAGTGAGATGACCCCCTTCTTGGTTCCACTCTTTGAGGCTCTTGATCATGGCGATGGCAGCTTCGAGGGCTTTTTCGGAATGGTCTGGCAGTTCGAGAGGGGCGCCATAGAGCGCCATGATCTCATCTCCCACAAATTTGTCGACCACGCCGTGGCTTTCGTCGATAATGCGACACATCCGCGTCATATAGCTATTGAGAAGGCTAATCAAGCTTGGCGGGTCTAACTTTTCTGAGAGAGGTGTGAAGCCGCGAATGTCGCTGAATAGAATAGTGAGAACACGCTCTTCACCACCCAGTTCGATGTCGCCGCTCAATACTTTTGAGGCAATCTCTTTGGAGACGACTTTATTGAGAATCCCTCGTATGGTTTCTCTTTCTTTGAGGGAAATCACCATCTTTTCAAATGAGTGTGCCAGCACGGCCACCTCATCCTGTCGATGGTTGCTTTTAGGGAGCTTTAGCCCTTCATGCTTCCCATTCCCAATTTCCTCAGCAGCATGAGCCAGCATTGCGATGGGACGGGTGATCCTTTTGGAAATGCGCGCCAGCAAGAAAAGAGCTAGAAGAAACAAGAGAAGCGTGATGATCAATAAGTTGAGTGAAATTTTAGCGAGCAAATTGGCCCGTAATTGATGCAGCATCCGGTTGATCGTCGAGAAAATCGATTCCGGTGTGAGGATAGAGATGGTGGTGGTGTCAGTGATATGAATGTGGCTGGGAATATAATAACTTCCTTCCCATTTTATTGTCTGACCCGTCGTCGAGATCTGCTCAGGCGGAATCATTCTCCCTTGTGTATCGAATGCCTGAAAGATCTGCCCCCCTTCTGACAAAACAACTGGCCTTTCGATCAATTGCGCAATTGTTTGCATCTGTTGAGAGATCGAGAAGCCGATCGCTAAGAAAGGCTGAGAAGAGAAAACCACCTGAACCTGATCGATCTCCTTCTCTTTCTCTTTCTCACGCACTAGAATAAAGGGTTGAACACTTTTTTTCTGGAGAGAGACCAACGGTTTGTCAGAAAAAATATCTTGGCTCAAGAGAAGCTTCGCCTGCTTAAAATGGGAATCAATTTTCACAATCCCCGATACTTGACCGAGATGGGAAACGAGAATCTGAATCAATTGCGCCTTTTCCATCTGTGAAAGATCTTTTGCTTTCAAAATTTCAAAGATTCGCTCACGAGAATCGCTCTTTGAGAGAGGAGTGGATTCTGGCTCAAAGGCAGTGTAGGCCATCTTTTTCACCTTTTCTTCTGTCGAAGGAAGGAGGAGATAGATGCCCTCACCGAGAGGTGAGGTTGCAAAAAATTGATCATCCTCAATCTTGATCCAAATCTTACCGGTGGGATCCTTTGCCCACGCAGGTAAATAGGATTTTCCCGTTTGAGGAGAAACGAGAGCGGTCCGCTCTTCGGGGTCGGTGACTTGAACAAAGGCCACATCAGGCGCAAAAGAGATGATTGAGGCCGCATACTCCCAGTTATTTTTTTGCCCCCTCGGCACACTTTGGGCTACTGCATTCAACTGTGCCATCGTTTGTAAGTAGCGATAAGCCAGCCAGGAGTCGATCGTTTTTTGCATCCTCTCCTGGGAGGTTTCTATATATTGATTCAGATGGACGGCAGCTTGAGAGAGATCTTTTCGGATGAAAAATTGAGTGATCAGATAGCTCAAGATAGCAATCAGGAGCAAGATACTCCCCATATAGAGAAACAACCGCGTGCGCAGACTCCTGATCATTTCTTGTTTTTAAACGAAACCTAAGATGGAGCAAAGCAAAATATGAAGTTGAGCATTCCTCTAGCGCTAGCTCTCTCGTACTTATCGAGGCAATCATTTAAGAAGAAGTGGCGAGGAGGAGCGGCGGCGCGGGCAGCAGCCCGGGGTGGGGGGCTCGCCGAAGCTTAACGCAACGGCTCGCCCCTGAGGCCGCTTCAAGCTCTTCCATACGATCATTTGAGCAAGAAGCACTTCTTATATGGGTAAAAAATAACAGGATCGGCCGGCCCCAAATAAATTTGGGGACCCCTCGGCCGGCAGGATCCCGCAAGCGGGGCAGGATGGGGTCGGCTTGTGTCACTTTGTGACGCAAGCCGATCCTCAATCCTATGGGACATTTCGATAAGGTTTCTCCATCTCGATTTTGAAGCCAGATTCTCTCAAAGCCACAACAAGAGCATTTTTATAAACGTTCTCTAGAAAACCAACTCCAAGTTCATTAGCTACATCAAAACAGGTATTTAAAATAAGTGATGTGAGCTGAGCATGTACCATCTTTCTATCCTGCCCCGCTTTGCGGGATCCTGCCGGCCGGGGGCCCCCAAATTTATTTGGGGCCGGCCGATCCTGTTATTTTTTTTCTCATTGAAAAGAGTGCCTAATTGTAGGCGATTTCTGCAAAGAATTAGAAGCTCTCATACGCCACTACTTACTCTCGCATCATGCCGCTGGCGATCCTGAAGATATCTGGAGGATCATTTAAGGGAGTTGCCTTCTTCGTCTTCGAAGCCTTCGTGGATTGCCTGCTCTTGGCGGGCGGAGAGAATGGTGAGGGGGATGAAGAGGCTGGCTGTCAATGGTGCTAGGAGCTGGAAATCGACAGCTGCGTAGCTGGGGAGGTGGAGCAAACCCTGCTGGATGAGGATAGCCGTGAGGGCGACAGAGAGTAAAAAGAGCGATCCGACGACAGTCCTCACTCTCCATGCAGTGGAGGGAGACCATATAGAACCTTTGTTTTCAGAAATTATAACTGAAATATATAAAAATAAAATAAATTTTATAAAATCTTTATTTTATTCTGTTATAATTCATCTATGTCTATTCAATCTTTAGGTCCTATTCATACCCTTCCTGACGAAATATTGGCTCACTGTTTGAGCTTTGTGAAAAAGCTGAACCCTTGCCACTTTGTGGCGAGGGGATGGTTGAGCCTGTTGGAAACCGTGCCGTTATTGAGAAGAAAGCTCGACTTTGAATGGGCCAAAGGAGAGGCCTCTCAAATTGGATCACCAAAACAGCGCTTTCAGGCTTTTTTCCAGATTATAGAGCTAGAAGCAAGCTTTGACAGGGCACACGCGAGCGAAAGTTTAAAGGAGGTCAAAGCAGAGCTCTTGACGCTTGATGAAAAGGAACTCAAAGAGGAGCTATTGGCTCAGATGGTGAAAATTGAGGCTCCTTTTGATCGCGAAGAGGCGATCGTCAGTGTAGAGTCGCTTGAGGACCGCTATTTCAGAGCACTTGGACATTTAGGGCTTGGAAATCTGGCTGAGGCCAAGAGAATGGAACCCGAGGTGAATGGACCCGAGCATGATCAGCTTGTGCTGCGCATGATCGAAATCGAGTCTCAGATAGATCCAGATGTGGCTACAGATACGGCTCGGCTCCTCAGGGATCCCCTACAGCTGCCTCGCTCCCATTTTCTGATTTTCCAAGGTAAGTTAAAAAGAGATCGAGAGAGTGCAATAGAGTATCTAGAAGATAAAGAACCTTTGCTTAAATCAATTGGCCTCAGGGAACTCGCCATCCTGGAAGCCTCTGTCGATCTCGAAATTGCCAAAACAATTGCCTCCACAATTACTAATAAAGCGTGCCGCTCTAAAGCCTTTCTGGAAATTGTGAAGAGAGAGGTGGAGATAGATTTGGCAAAAGCTCAAGAGAGCTTCAAAGAGATCACAGAACCGCTAGATTTGGCGGAAGCCTGGTTTGCCCTCGCGCAAAAAGAGCCGCTCCATTTGCCCAAAGTGAAGGAGCTTGCTTTTGCCTTATTACCCTCAGAAATGGTCCCTCTGATTATAAGGGTCATCCGCTTTGAAAAGAGTCTCGCAAGTGGGCAGGCTCAAGAAACAATTGAGGCCACCAGAACGCTTCTAGAGGATGATCAATCTCTTCTAATTCTACTGCAAGTGGAAGAGAATCTCTCTGCTGCTAAAAAGAGTCTTGCTCTCCTTTCCAACCCAACCAAGCGAAAAGAGGCTCTTCTACTCTGTCTTAATGCTTCTGTTTTTCGTAGAAACGTTTGAAAAGACCTTCTTGCTGGATCAACTCGGGAAAGCTACCAGAAGCAATAATGGTGCCTTCCTCCATGACGTAGATGCGCTCGGCAAGCTCGAGGATATTGAGGCGATGGGTGGTGCGCAGGGTTGTTTTACCCAATGATTTGATATTTTTGAGCACCCTTTCTTGAGTGGTGTTGTCGAGGGTGTTGAGCCCTTCATCGATCAGGTAGAGTTGAGGTTCTGAAAGCACCATTCGGGCGAGAAGCAGCTTCTGTTTTTGTCCTCCGGACAAAAGACCGCCGATGCTCGAGAGACGGGTGTCGAGCCCCATGGGAAGTGTAGCCAGCTCCTGATCAAAGGTGGTAAGCGTGATCGCCCTTTCCAGCTGCTCGGGGGTGCATTTGCGCCCACAAGTGAGATTATCATAAATATTGCCTGTGAAAATCTTATTCTCTTGGAAGAGAAAACCAATCTGACGCCGCAGTTTTTGGAGATCAAATTCTGTCAGATCCTGACCATCATAGAAGACAGTCCCAGGGGCCACCTTTTCCATGCCGAAGAGAATTCGGCAGAGAGTGGATTTGCCGCAACCGGTTCTACCGACGAGGCCGACAAGCTGCCCAAGCTCGATTTCTAGGCCAACCTCTTTCAAAATCAGAGGCCCCTCTGCAGAATAGCGAAAGTGGAGATGACGCACAGTGACCTTACCTTTGAGAATCCCAGGGTCAGCCCTACCCCAACCACTTCGAGAGGGGCTGTCAGCAAGGGTTGGGCCCTTCTCCAAAAGGGGATGATCTCTGTCATCGATGTAGCGGTCACTACCATGCCCAGCAAACCTTGTGAAAAGGGGGTATAGGCTGCTAAGAAGGCTAAAAAGGTTCCTACCGACATCACATTTTCTTCTCACGCCTTGCCGGCCACTACACCAATAGCATCAATGCCTCCCAGACGATCGGCCGAAAAGATGGCTATCTCACCACCATTTCGCAATTTTCTGTTCAATTGACCAATATCATTCTGCTCGCTGTCGGCGCCTGGATGGTGATGAAGGGCAATCTCACGCTCGGCATGCTCTTTGCCTTTCAGATGTTGATGAACTACTTCTTATCCCCATTTGGTACGCTTGTCCAATTTGGAGCCGATCTCCAATCGCTCAAAGTCGATATCTCCCGTGTCGATGATGTCCTACATCACCCCATCGATCCTCTCATCCGTCCGGAAAAGAGCGAGGAAGGGGCTAAACTCAAGGGTGAGCTAACTTTTGAAAATGTCACTTTCGGTTATGCTCCTCTAGACCCCCCTTTCATCCCCCACTTCAACCTCAAAGTCGATCCAGGAGAAATCGTCGGCTTTGTGGGGCTAGTCGGTTCTGGAAAGTCAACAGTTGCCAAACTCGCTTCTGCCCTCTACCAACCTTGGGAAGGCAAAGTGCTCTTTGATGGCAAAACAGCTTTAGAGATGCCCCGTGAGACCCTTAAAAAATCGATTGGAAGCGTCGATCAGGAGATCAAGCTTTTCGCCGCCTCTATTTTCGATAACATCACTCTCTGGGATCCCTCTATCACAGAAACTCAAGTGATCACGGCTGCCAAAAGGGCCCAACTCCATGACGAGATTCTCCGTTTCCCTGCCGGCTACCAGACTCTCCTCCTCGAACGGGGTAGCAACATCAGCCAAGGGCAAAAGCAGCGCTTAGAGCTCAGCCGAGCGCTCCTTTATGAGCCCTCCCTCCTCATCCTCGACGAAACCCTTAACTCTCTCGACTCAGAGACCGAATCAGAAATCTTCCAACATCTCAGAGAACTTAAATGTTCCGTATTGCTCATTTCCCACCGTTTGAGCACCATCCGCCACTCCGACCGCATCGTCGTCATGGACCAAGGCAAAATCATCTGCGAAGGAACCCATGAAGAATTGATAAAAGAGTGCTCACTTTATCGCCAATTATCAAAAATTGAATTGAGTCAATAAAAAAACCCCAGAAAGGGGGCTATTAAAGACCTAATAAAAGACTTTTTTGGTCAACAAAGTTGGAAAGATTAAACACCATCAGCTTGAAGAATCTCTTCAGTAGCACAGTAATAAATGCTTTTAAACCAACATCAGCTTCTAGAGCTGCCCCTATTAGATATAACTGTTTTCAAATTGGCTAAAGTAGGTGATGCGAGAAAACTTCCTATAGCCAGAATATAAGCTACTTCAGTAAGGCCTTGACCACCGCGTAGTCCTTTTAGGTCTTTAAGTTCTACTTTTTTCCATGTAAACATAAAAACCTCCAAAAAGGAATTTTCTAAATCCCTCCACTTTTACTTTAGCACACAAATATTTAATTTTAAAAGCACTTATTTCTAATGGCTTCCACAGAGAGAATGAATCAACCCAAAACTCAGGTTAAAAGGTTTTACACACTTAAATATTTAATTTTAAATAGCTTATGATTATAAAGGAATGATTAGGGAAAATTTGCTGCCGCCTGTGGAGCGGTTTTGGACTGTGATCCAGCCGTTGTGGATCTCGGCGATCGATTTAACGATAGCAAGACCGAGCCCGAGACCCGTTGTAGAGGTGCCTTTCACTCGGTAAAATTTTTCGAAAACGCGATCCAGCTTATCTTCTGGGATTCCTTGCCCTTCGTCGAGGATGGCGAGGATAAATGTGGTGTCGTCGAGAGTGGCATCCACTTCGATGGTGGTCCCTGGGGGTGAATATTGGATTGCGTTGGAGAGAAGATTTTGGAGCAGGATTTTCATCAGAGAATAGTCAAAGGGAAAGGGAGGAATGTTGTCTGCGAGGTTGAGGAGAAGGCGATGATTTCCGAAATTCATCTCCTGGCTACTGTTTTGAATCAGCCCTCTCATATCGTTGAGTTCCTTTTTAAAGGCGACGACATCGCCGCTCAATTTCGCCATCGATGTCGTACTTTCGGTGATCCGCATCAGACTTTCTGATGTTTGCTGAATCTTCAGATGGGCACTTAAAATCCGCGGTTCTTTGATCATTTTCTCCACCCCTTCACATTGAATGAGGGCCTCTTGAATGGCTTTCAGAGGGCGTGAAAGTTCGACGGAAAGTGATTGGACGACTCGGGAATAGATCTCTTCCATCTGGCGGTGAAGCTGATTTTTTCGCTCCTCGGCTTCTACGAGTGAACGGGCCAAAAAATTGGCGAGCTGCTGTGCTACGGTATAGAGAAAATTTCTCTCTTCAGGCAGGAGCAGCTTTCCAGTGTAAGGGCGAAAGGCGAGAACACCGACAATCTCTTTATAGCTCTTGAGGGGCAGGTAGAGATACTCGACTGAGGGAAGTGTGGAGGTTGACCAACCAGCCTCCTGACCATGCTCAAAGACCCATTGTGCCACGGCTGCTTCTTTTTGTTGATGGGCGACTTGGGAGTCTGGCTCATATTTGAGACCATCCTCAGCGCTCTTGGGAATTATTTCGCAGCTTCCATTTAAAATAGAACCCAATTTCATTTTCACTGCCTGAAAAAGTCGACCCGACGTCGACGCCGTACTGATTTCTCGAACGATTTCGTAGATCGCTTGTGTAGATCTCTCCCTTTTACGCAAGAGTTCCTGACGCCTTTTGACTCGATTAGTCAAGGTGCCCGTAATCAATGCGGCAAGCAAAAAAAGAATTCCGAGGGCGATATCCTGAGGCGAAGTGATTTTTGGCGCGAAGAAGTAAGCCCAGATGAAAATATATAGCAGAGAGCAAAAAAGCAGGGGCCCTCTCCGATAAAAAAGGCCTAGTAGTAGAATGCTCAATAAAAATAGGGTCCCTACCACACGGTAATCGACAAAGTGAATCAGGATGAAATTGATAAAAGAAATAAGGATCGCCCAACAAAAAATGTGGAAATAGGGCCAAAGAGCTTGGAAATTACTCTTCTTTTTTAACTTCTTCTTGATTGGGAAGTAGGCTGAGGGGCGGATGATATGGACATCGACATTGCATGTTTTGGAAATTTTTTCCGCCAAAGAGCGAACAAATAGCGTCTTCCATCTCCAGTGGATTCTTTTGCCGATGATCACCTGAGTGATATTTTTTTGCTGGACAATCCTTCGAATTCCTTCCCAAATCTCACTATCTTGAGTAGTGGTGACCTCCGCCCCAAGTTCACGGGCTAACGCTAGATTTTTTGAGAGCGAAGCGCTCTCTTCGTCGCTCAAGCTGGTTCCATCATCCACATGGAGAGCCACCCACGGCGCATGGAGTGTTGCTGCGAGGCGTCTAGCAGAACGAATCAGAGGCAGCATATAAGGGTAATGGTTGATCGCTACGAGGAGGCGCTCCCTTTGACGCCATACCTTGCCCTTCCTCATAGTAGAGACCATTTCGTTCAGTTCGATGTCGACCATCTCTGCCGTGAAGCGGAGAGCTAATTCTCTGAGAGCAGTCAGCCTCTCTTCCTGAAAAAAGTTCTTCAAAGCAATTTCTGACATGCCGCCGGTGTAGACTTTCCCTTCACGCAGCCTCTGGAGCAACTCTGCAGGGGGGATGTCGACTAATTCAATATCGCTCGCCTGCTCGACAACATGGTCCGGAACAGTTTCCCAAATTTTAATCCCAACAATTTCCTCGACAATATCTTTATAACTTTCAATGTGCTGAATATTGATAGTTGTAAAGACATCGATACCAGCCTCCAAGATTTCAACCACATCTTGCCATCGTTTGAGATGCTTTGAGCCTGGAATGTTGCTGTGAGCCAGTTCATCGACAATGACGAGTTGCGGTTTCCGTCTTATAATCTCATCTGCATCGAGCTCTTTGAAGCTCTTTTCTTTATAAATGATCGTTTTGGCAGAGATCTGTTTGAGCGGCTGAAGAAGCCGGGCCGTATCTTCTCTCCCATGCGTTTCCACATTGCCAACCAAAACATCGACACCCTCCTTTATCTTCTTTTGGGCTGCCTCCAGCATCGTGTAGGTCTTGCCAACGCCGGCTGCCATTCCAAGAAAAATCTTGAGTCGTCCTTTAGCCCGTTCATCTACCATGATGGAGCTCCTTATCTAATGCGATGTTTAAGTGGAGAACATTTACCCTAGGGATACCTAGAAAGCGATTTTTTTTCAGATGCTGATCGATCAATTGGCGCACCGCTTCCTGATTCACACCCCTGGCATGTGCAATCCGAGAGACCTGAAAATATGCAGCCTCTTCTGAAATGTGGGGGTCCAGGCCACTTCCAGAGGCAAAAAGGAGGTCACTAGGGAGCTCTTTTCCATACTGGCTGAGCTTTTCCTTTCTTGATTGGACTAATGTTATCAATTTGGCATTTGTGGGGCCGAGGTTACTTGCTCCCGATGGCAAAGTCTCATAGTCCGTTGCTGAGGGGCGGGGCCAAAAATAGTTTTCACTGATAAACTGTTGGCCAATCAAAGTAGAGCCGACAATTCTTCCCTCTTTGATGACCAACTTGCCTCGTGCGCTCTGCGGCATGGCGATTTGGGCAATCAGGGTAATCACAAGGGGGTAGAGGATTCCTGTCAACACGGTCATCCAGAGCAATAATCGGGCTGCACGTATCATGAGACCATCCCTATCCATTGGATGAAGAGATCAATCAGCTTGATCCCGATGAAAGGAGCGATAATTCCACCTACCCCATAGATCAAAGCGTTGCGGAGCAGAAGGGCATAGGCTCCTTGTGGAGTATACCGAACTCCATGGAGTGCTAGAGGGATCAGTACAATGATGATCAAGGCATTAAAAATAACTGCGCTTAAGATGGCACTTTCTGGAGAGTGGAGCCGCATCACATTTAAAAACGCCAGAGGACCTTCCACGTGGTGCTGCTTGAGGTAAAGGGTGCCAAACATGGCAGGGATAATGGCAAAATATTTGGCAATGTCATTGGCAATGCTGAAGGTGGTCAGAGCCCCCCGCGTCATGAGTAACTGCTTTCCAATTTCTATGATTTCAATCAGCTTAGTTGGGTTACTGTCAAGATCGACCATATTCCCCGCTTCGCGTGAGGGCTGAGTCCCTGTATTCATCGCGACTCCCACATCGGCCTGGGCAAGAGCTGGAGCATCATTGGTACCATCTCCCGCCATTGCCACGAGATGGCCCACCTGCTGCTCTGCTCGAATGCGGGCCAGCTTCATCTCAGGAGTGGCCTGTGCGATAAAATCGTCTACTCCAGCTTCTGCAGCAATAGCAGCGGCGGTCAAAGGATTATCGCCAGTCACCATAATGGTGCGAATTCCCATTTTACGTAAGCGATCAAAACGGGTTTTGATGCCTCCTTTGACGATATCTTTCAGTTGAATGACACCGACGACTTTTCTTCCTTCGCAAACGAGGAGTGGGGTGCCTCCTGATTGGGATATTTGATTGGTCTCTTTTTCAAGATTGAGCGGGAAAATGCCTCCTAAGCGATGGACGTGGCCCTTAATTGCATCTACAGAACCTTTTCGGATCGATCTAGTGATCTGATCCGAAGCATTGAGCAGATCGACCCCACTCATAGAAGTCTGGGCTTTAAAAGGGATAAATTTTAATCGGGTCTTGTCGACATCTTCGGCTCTAAGGCCAAATTGATTTTTAGCTAAGACTACGATCGATCTTCCTTCTGGTGTTTCGTCAGAGAGGGAGGCCATTTGAGCACGAGAAGCCAACTCTTTTTCTGAAAATCCCCGAGCAGGAATAAAACGTACAGCCATCCGATTGCCGAGAGTGATTGTCCCTGTTTTATCTAGGAGAAGAACGTCGACATCGCCGGCAGCTTCGATGCTGTGACCACTTTTGGCAATCACATTCTTTCGGATGAGACGATCCATACCTGCTATGCCTATCGCATTTAAGAGGGCACTGATTGTCGTCGGAATCAAGCAGACGAGAAGGGCAATTAATATGGGTACTGTGACCAACTGAGAAAGATCCTGTCCTGCCTGACGGCTGCTATAATCGGAAAAAAGTTTGACAGAGGAGACCGTCAATAGAAAGATAATCGTCAGCGTAGATAAAACAATGTTGAGGGCAATTTCATTGGGCGTTTTTTGGCGCGAGGCTCCTTCAACCAATTGGATAATCCGATCTAAGAAGGTGTTCCCGGGCTCCGATGTGACTTCTACCTTTACGGCATCACTCACGATTTTCGTGCCGGCAGTGACAGCGCTACGATCGCCGCCACTCTCTCGAATGACAGGAGCCGATTCTCCAGTAATGGCCGATTCATCGACTGTGGCGATCCCATCGACCACCTCCCCGTCTGCTGGAATGATATCCCCAGCCTGACAAATCACGATCATTCCTTTGCGCAGCGAGGAGGCAGCTACTATTTTTTCTTTTCCATTTTCTAGAAGACGCGCCTGCACCTCCACTTGCATTTTCCTCAAGCAGGCCGCTTGGGCCTTTCCTCGGCTTTCGGCGACACTTTGCGCAAAATTGGCAAAAAGCACTGTAAACCACATCCAAAGGGCAATCTGAATGTCAAACCAAGAGAGTTTATGGTAGATCATCTCATCGATCGCATAACCGGTAGACAAAATGCCCCCTAAGTAAACCACAAACATGACAGGATTGCGGAACTGCCTTGATGGTTTCAGAGTGACAAAGGCATTCTTGATACTTTCGATTAAAATGGCTGGCTCCATTAGGAGACCTCCCCATTCAGCATCAGCTGCTGTTCAACGATAGGACCTAAACAGAGTGCAGGGAAGAAACTCAGTGCACCTACGATCAGAATGACACCTATTAAGAGCAGTAGAAAAAGGAAATTATTGGTCCCAAAAGCCCCTTCACTATGAGCTGTGGCCTTTTTCCTCACCAAAGTGCCAGCGATGGCGATACTTGGGATGATGATAGAAAGTCGTCCCAACAACATGCAAAAGGTGAGGGCACTGTTATAAAATTTGGTGCCCGCATCGAGCCCTCCAAAAGCACTTCCATTGTTTCCCGTTGTAGATGCAAAGGCATACAAAATTTCAGAAAGACCGTGCGGTCCCCTATTTCCCAAGGCCTTGACAGCTCCAGGCAAAACGCTGGCGATACCGGCTCCTGCCAAAATGAGGACGGTCGGCACTAAGATGGCGATGCTGACCCACTGCATCTCCTTTTTTTCTATTTTTTTGCCTAAATATTCGGGTGTGCGTCCTACCATCAGTCCGGTCAAAAAAACGGTCAGGAGAACAAACATGAGCATACTGCAGAGGCCGACCCCAACCCCGCCAAAAATAATCTCCCCTAACATGATATTAAAGAGGGAAATGCCTCCGGCCCAAGGTGTGAGACTGTCTAGCATCGCATTGGTAGAGCCGTTTGCTGTAGCTGTCGTCAGAGTGGACCATAAAATGGAGTTGTTGACGCCAAAACGGAGCTCTTTGCCCTCTAGATTAGACCCAATAGGGAAAAGAGGGTTCTGTAAATGCTCTGAATAGATCGAGATGGCCCAGCCTGCTACCCACAAAAGTGCCATTGCAGCCAGTAGGAGCCAACCCTGCTTTTTGTCCTGAATCATCAGGCTGTAGGTATAGGTCACCGCAGCTGGAATTAAAAATAGCACCAACGTTTCCAGGAAGTTGGTGAACGCATTGGGATTTTCAAAAGGGTGTGCGCTATTTGCTCCAAAAAAGCCTCCTCCATTAGTTCCGAGCTGTTTGATCGCAATTTGAGATGCAACGGGCCCTTGTGGAATGATCTGAGTGGCTCCTTCTAGAGTTTCTGCTTTCACATAGGGGGCAAAGGATTGAATCACTCCCTGGCTTACCAATAATAGGGCTAGGATAAGAGATAGAGGAAGAAGAAGGTAGACAACCGTTCTGACCAAATCGACCCAAAAGTTACCGATCGTTTCCGCCGTTCGCCTCGAAATCCCCCGGATCAAGGCTAAGAGTGCTGCATTCCCTGTAGCCGCACTCAAGAAATTCTGCACGGTCAGGCCTGACATTTGGGTGAGGTAACTCATCGTTGTCTCCCCAGAATAGGCCTGCCAGTTGGTATTGGTGACAAAGCTGATAGCTGTATTGATCGCGATTGGCCAACTCACTCTTGGTAAGCCTTGAGGATTCAAAGGTAAAACACCTTGCAGAAGCTGCAAAAGAAGCAAGAGCACCAATCCTAACAGGTTGAAGAGAAGCAGCGCCTTGAGATAGCGCTTCCAGCCCATCTCCTCTTTTGGATTTATCCCTCCGAGTCGATAGGTCAGCCTCTCCAGAGGTGACAATAGAGGTGTGAACCAGCTCCTCTCCCCCCTGAAAACTTTTGCCATGTAGCTTCCTAATAGGGGGATCAAGCCCAGCAAAATCACGAGAAGGAGAAGTGTTTGAAACAGATCAAAATTGTTCAGGATAGATCACCGCATAGACTAAATAAACTAATAGGCCAACTACCAAGATGCCGGCAAAGATAAAATCGAGTCCCACATTCTGCTTCATGCTCCCTCTCTCATTATTTTTCAAAAACCTTTTCGCTCCAGGCCTTTCTCAAGATTCTGCGTCTTTGCGTTGAATCTTGACTCAGACTCTGCGTCTTTGCGTTGAATCTTGAGACAGACTCTGCGTCTTTGCGTTGAATCTTGAGACAGACTTTGCGTCTTTGCGTTTCATTTTATTTTAGTGGTCGGTGTCGTGGGGGGTGAGGGCGTCGCGCAGGATCTCTTGAGCAATGACCTTTGCTCGGGTGCCGGTCGATTGGCTACTGCGCATGCAGTTGACAAAGAGATATTCATGCTCTTGCATCTTCACATGTCCGATGAACCAGGCTAGACCCTGGTGACCCGCCACTTTCCCACTTAAAATCCAGGTAGGGGTGTTTTCGATGATGAGGATCTTTTTCACGATCTCTAGAGTGTGGGGTGAAATAGGAAGCTGGTTGCGATAGAGTTTGGCAAGAAAATCGAGCTGCTCATAAGGAGTGATTAAAAGTGACTCTCCTTGCCAAAAATGGGTCAAGCCACTGGAGATATCCTTGTTACCGTAGTTAAATTTTACTAAATATTCGCGATACTCATTCTCTCCAATCTTTTCGGCGAGCCTCTGAAAATACCAATTTGCGGAATAATGGATGGCACTGGCGAGTGTATGATCTTGTTCCCAGATCGCGAAGCTTTGGGGCGAACCATCCCATTTGTAGCGAGTCGATTCATCATCTAAAATCCCGAGATCGAGGCCGATGATGGCGCTGGCGATTTTAAAAGTCGAGCAAGGGCTTAAACGGGTTTCGCAGAGTTGAGGATTATATTCGATGACTCTCTTATTCTCTGTGAGATCGAAAAGAAGAAAAGCCCCTTCCTCTTCCTCACCATAATATTCAGATATTTCGTGCGCCTGAGAGATGCTTGCAAGGACCAGAAAGAGAGAGATGAACCAGATTCTCATTTGTTGCACTCCGCGACTACTTTATGGCAGAATGGGGGAATAAATTAACTATGTTTTACAATGACTCATCCTTATACGCTTTCACTTGGTGCTCAAGCTCCTGACTTTAACTTGCCTGCGACAGATGGCAAGAGCTACCACTTATCTAGTTTTAATGATGCAGCTGCTTTGGTAGTTTTCTTCACCTGTAATCACTGCCCCTACGTTTTAGGCTCTGATGAAATGACGCGCCAAACTGCTGAACGCTTTAAAACCAAAGGTGTTAAATTTGTCGCCATCAATTCGAATAGTAAAAATACCTATCCGGAAGATTCCTACGAAAACATGATCAAACGGATGAAAGAAGAGAGATTTCCTTGGATCTACCTCTATGATGAATCCCAAGATGTGGCGCGTGCCTATGGTGCGCTGAAAACTCCTCATTTTTATCTCTTTGATAAGAATAGACATTTGATTTACTGCGGTCGTGGAATAGATAGCCCACGTGACCCTACGAGAATGAAAAAAAATGACCTTGCCAATGCTTTAGAAGAATATTTGAGCGGAAAACCGATTACCATTCCCTTAACAAATCCCATCGGCTGCAATATCAAGTGGGAAGGCAAACCCCCTCATTGGATGCCAGCAGAAGCTTGCGATCTTGTATAAATTCTTTGAACCATCTATAGCTTGCCTCCATGGGGGCTCTCTTACAAAAGCAGTTTCTTATTTTCGCTTGCTTTCTTTTTTGTTCGGCTGAGGCTTCTTGCTTTCTCAGTCTCGAAGATGCCATCAAAGCGACATTACAAAATCAATGGTCTATTCAACTTTCTGAACAGCAAACTGATGTGCAAATAGGTCTCCTAAGGCAAGCTGCAGGCGCTTTTGACGTTATGCTCAGCAGTAACTTCTCCCGACTCTATCAAGTTGATCTACAATCACCCTCGGGCGCGAAATCTGATTTTCTGGGCAGTATCACGCAGACAAACCTCCAACTTCAGAAACTCACCCGTTTGGGAACACTTTACACTTTGAGCTATTCCAACACCAATGTAGTCAACCCCTTTACCATTCCGATAGACCCTCCTCGAATGGATTCGACATTGATCGGCGCTTCAGTAATACAGCCATTAATGAGGAACCTTTTTTATAGTCCAATAACCATTCTCGAAAAGACCCAATTTTTAGCCTATCAAGCTTCGCTCTATCAAAATGTGCAGAACATTGCAGCTGCCGTTGCAGCTACTTTGACAGCCTATTGGCAAGTCGTTGGTAATAAACTGATCCTAGATGCCTTAATCGAACAAGAAAAAATGCTACAACGGTTTGTAGACTATGCTAAAAAGCTAGTCGAAGAAGATCAAAAAGGATCTGCATCGTTATACCAACCTCAAGCCAATCTAGCAACTACCGTTCAAAGCCGCCTGAATGCCGAACAAATCCTCCGCACTTCCTATTATGCGCTCTTACTGGCGATGGGTGAGGTAGGTCCTTGCGAAGATGAAGATATCTATCTCAACATTAAAGTAGAGGGCTTTCCTGAACATGAAAATCTGATGAAATTTGATAGATGCTGTTATGACAAAACGAGGGAGTTGATTCCCATTCAAAGGATGGATCTGGTGGCTTCTTATCTCTTTGAAGATATCGCGGAGCTCAATCTCCAGTCAGCGGTCAATTCAGCCCTTCCACAACTCAATCTGAACGCCAGTTACGCTTTGAAAAATACCAATACAGGCACCCATCGCAGCGCCCTTTACGAATCATTCCCAGATAAATATAAGCCGGAAAAAGACTATACCCTAGGCTTTACCCTCAACTATCCCTTCTGTAATGATGTCGCTAAAGGTCTTATTAAACAGACAAAGGCACTCCTCTTTCAGACTCAAATTTCGACCAATCAACTCGAAAATCAGATTATTACCAATTATAAAACAGCCTTTACGCTCAATAACTCACTCGTAGATCAGCATGAAGAGGCTGTGATTGCAACCCGGGATAATCGAGCTGCGTTGGATGCCGAATTTACTAAACTGACAGTGGGTCTGAGCTCCTGGTTTGACGTGCTCGGCTTAGCTACAGATACGATTACGGCTGAAATAACCGAATATAACATTGATACGACTTATATGCAGAACTTGGTCCAGCTCCATTTCCTGATCGGAGATCTTGTGAGATGGGATGGTCATTCGTGCTTCATGGAAATCGCCGATTTCCAAAAGTTTTGTGTGGACGCTTCAGATCCGGTAGCCAATCAAGAAAATAAGGATTCCAATAATAAAGGTTTAGAATATGAACGGTACCCCAGAAACAGAGGATAAGGGACCCAAATTCAAGCATCCGACTCTCGCTGATTCGATCGATGCGATGATGACGGTGGTGAAGCCGAAAGGGTGGATCGCTCTCTATTGCGCTTTAGCTATTCTCTTGGTCATTCTCATCTGGGGATTTGTGGGGAAAATCCCCATCATTGTGAATGGACATGGAATCGCTTTAAGTACTCAAGGAACCTATGTGGTGGTTGCTAAGACAGGAGGCACTGTCGTTGAGATTTTGATCAGCGAAGGAGAATATGTCAAAGAGGGTCAGGCGCTCATGCGTCTCGTTGATCCATTAAGCCAGTTAGCGATCGATGCGGAAAAACAGAAAATTGCAATCATGGAGGCCAACTTCGAACAGTTGAAATCACGAGTTGCACAGGAAGGCAAAGACCGTGGGATTGCTATCGAAAAGAAAATCCAGAGTGAGGAATTAGCTCTTGCCAATAGTGAAAGTACGCTCCCCTATCTGCAGAAAGATCTCGAAGCCAAAACGCGATTAAATGATAAAGGGATCGTTTCCAAACCTGATTTGGAAAGGGCCCGCATGGAGCTCCAAAGAACTCAAAACGCGATTGCGCAAAGCAAAGCAAATATTCTTACCTTGAAGGCTGATCTTGCCACTGAATACCGCGCTCAAGAAATTAAGGCTGCAGAAATCAATATTTTCGAGGAGAAGAAGAAAGTGGAACAGCTCCTTCTCCAGAGAACCTTTCTTTTTATCAAGTCAGAGAGAGAGGGAGAGATCTTGGAAATCTTGGTCTCAAACGGAGATACAGTGAAGCCGGGTCAGGTAGTGGCCTCATTGGAGCTCCCTTTGGCCCCAGGAGAATACTTGCGCTATTTTGCCGCTATTGGGGGCGAATATGGCGTTTTACTGAAAAAGGGGCTCCCGGTGCAGATCGAAGTCGCTGGTGTTGATCCTAAACAGTATGGCTATCTTCGAGGTTCAATCGAATATATCTCCCCCTATCCCGTTTCACAGGCGGAACTGGTTGCCGTTGTTTCCAATCCTCAGTTAGCCGAATTTCTTCGGGGCGGAACAGGCCCGGTCTACTCAGTATTCGTTAGATTGTATGCCGATCCATCAACTCCGAGTGGTTTGAAGTGGACTACGACCTATGGACCACCCCAGAAGCTATCGACAGGTACTATCGGTACCGTTCGAGTCGTTGTGCAAGAAAAACATCCTATCTTCTACATCCTGCCGGGGGAGATCGGACCTTATGTCCAAGAACACCTAGAACCCAACCCAAGTAATCATGGCGAAACGCGTTAAGACACCCACACTCATTCAAATGGAAGCTGTCGAATGCGGGGCAGCTGCCTTGGGCATTATTCTCGGCTATTATAAGCGCTATGTCTCACTTGAAGAGCTTCGACAAGTATGCGGCGTTTCAAGAGATGGTAGCAATGTCCTCAATATGAAAAAAGCTGCCCGTGAGTATGGTCTCTCCCTCCGGGTTTTTCGAAGGGAGGCTGACGATCTTCGGACGACGGCCTATCCCTTTATCGCTTTCTGGGATTATAACCATTTTCTGGTCGTAGAAGGTATTAAGGGGGATACTGTCTACATTAACGACCCTGCGCGTGGACCTTACAAAGTCACCTTCGAAGAATTTAAGAAACACTATTCCGAAGTCACGATCACTGCAGAAAAAACTCCTGATTTTCGACCAGGAGGAAGGAGTCCCTCGCCCTGGCCGGGGATTTTAGAAAGGATCCGCAATGTCAAATCATCTTTAGTTTTTCTGATGCTGATTGGCTTTGGGTCGATGTTGACTATGACCATCCTCCCTGTTTTCACAAAGGTCTTCTTCGACGTCATTTTGGGGCAAAAAATCTATTCCTGGGGTTTTTGGTTTATCGTGCTTTTTATCGTTGTTGTCGTAATGGCCAGCTATTACGCAATCATGCAAGCCATCGCGCTGATGAGGCTCAATACCAAACTCTCCGTCCAGTTCTCAGCTCAATATTTGTGGCATATTCTACGGCTGCCTTTGGGCTTCTACCAGCAACGATTCAGTGGTGAAATTGCTCACCGTTTATCCCTCAATGATGAAGTGATCAACCAGATCACAGGAAGGTTAGCAACGGTCATTTTGAACATCTTCTTTATTGTCTTTTACGCCTTTATAATGCTCTGGTTCAATGTCCCTATCGCCCTCGTTGGAATTATCGCCGTCTGCATCAACTTTGCGGTTCTTATCTATACGCAGAAGGCCAGAACAGATGCCTACATGCACTTACAACAAGCTTCAGGGAAATATCTCGGTTTTGCGATCGGTGGCCTCTCCTTTATGGAGACGATCAAATCGATCGGGAGAGAAAGCGGCTTTTTTACAAGGTTATCAGGTTATTTCAGCGAATTGGTCAATGTGGAGCAGACTCTGGCTCAAAAAACTGTGTTTATAAGTTCGCTGCCAAGCTTGCTTAATGGTCTCACCTCTGCTGCTCTATTCGGTGTGGGAGGTTATCTCATCATCTTTGAAGATTTCACTCTCGGACTTTTCATGGCCATGCAGGCTCTCTTAATTAACTTTATGAAGCCGGTAGAACAGCTTCTGGACCTCGGAAAAATCATCCAATCAGTCCACACGAACATCAACAGAATCGATGATGTCTTAAAAAATCCGGTCGACAGCCTATTTAAGGTCTCAAAAAAAGAGATCGAGGCTTCCCCTTTGAAGGGATCATTAGAAATGCGCAATGTCACTTTCGGCTATTCCAAAATGGGACCTCCTTTGATCGAAAATTTCAATCTCACAGTCAAACCTGGACAGAGGGTCGCCTTTGTGGGACCTACTGGCTGCGGTAAGACAACCATTGCTCGTTTGATCAATGGTCTCTATCAGCCATGGTCGGGCGAAATTTTATTTGACGGAAAGCCACGTTCAGAGCTCTCTAGGGAAGAAATTACACAAACACTAGCCACGGTAGATCAGGATATTTTTCTCTTTGTAGGCACTGTCAAGGCTAATATTTCACTTTTTGATCCCCTTGTCACTGATGATGAGATTATCCGAGCTGCTAAAGATGCCTCGATCCACGAGGAAATTGTACAGAAACCCTCCGGCTATCACCTGATGTTGGCTGAAGGAGGATCCAATTTAAGTGGCGGTCAAAGACAGCGTTTAGAAATTGCTCGTGGACTGATTCTAAATCCCAAAATACTGATTCTAGATGAAGCTACAAGCGCTTTGGATTCCAATACAGAAGAAAAAATCATGCGCAATCTCCGTCATAGACAATGCACTTTGGTGATGGTGGCTCACAGATTGAGCACCATCCGTGATTGCGATGAAATTATTGTTTTAGAAAATGGAAAAGTATCTCAACGGGGCAAGCATGAGCAGTTGATTGCCGAGCCTGGCATTTATCACGAATTTGTTGCGAAGGATATCGATGTCTAACCAAACCATTTCTTCTGCTCTCGATTCACTCCTACAGATGGCCATCAAGGTAGAGATCCTGCCGAATACACGCTACTTCCTCACAAATCCTGGAATGGTCTGGTTTGTAGGTTCAGAAACCAGTGGAGATATTTTTGCCTGGGAAAAAGACAATGAAAATTTCATTCCTCAATTTCTTCTCGATGCCAATCCTGGTGAGATGATTTTCGGTGCTTCTTTAGATAGTAGTGAAGAGCCGAGCAATATCTTTTACTACATTTGCTCGAAACCTACAATTCTCTATATGGTCTCTCTGAATGCTCTCCGAGCCACACTCCATCTGGATCCCGATGCGAGCCATTTTGTCGCAAACCAGTTAGAAAGATGGACAGGAAGACTCCTTACTCATTTGACGAGAACAAAAGCCACAACAGGGCTGAAAGAATTTGCGATCGGCTCCTCTACCTCTCTCACCGCCGGAGAAAAAGCAAAAGTGCAATTCATTATTGACCCTGAAAGAAAAGAGAGAGTGGCTTGGATTGAACTCCTTCAAGGAACCGTTGCCTGGGCTGGTAATTCCCTTCTCACTTTAACGCCGGAAGAGCACGTTTTCTACCCCATGACCTTCTTCTTCTGGATCGAAGCCGTAACAGATGCAAAAGTGGCTTGTCACACAACCTTAGAAGCGATTGAAAGAAATGAACTTTGGGATGGAATTTATCATCTCCATCGAAAAATCTTCCCCTTTTTCGATGCACAGAAGCTGGAAGATGAAAAGCTCGCCGCAGAAAAAAGCAAAAAGAAGCGAGAGGTCGAAGCGGAGACAACTCAAGAATCGATCTATACACTCGGATCACTTTTTGAATCTAAACTTGCCTATGTACCCTCAAAAGAAGGTGGAGCGCTTTTTAATGTCTGTGATCAGATTGGCCAATTGATCAAAGTGAAAATGGTCCCAGCGAGCGGCACCTTTGCGACCGCTGAAGATGAGGTGCGGGAGATCGCCAATTACTCCTCCGTATTTTATCGAAAGATCTCTTTGAAAGAGAAGTGGTGGGAAAATTGCCTCTACCCTCTTGTAGGATTTTATGGCGAAAAGCAGACACCGGTTGCCCTGATCAATATTTCCGCTACAAAATTTCAGTTTCTCAACCCTGAGACCATGAAGAAAGAGCTGATTACTTCGACGAATGCTTCACAATTTTCACCAACGGCATTTGTCTTTCATCCCTCTCTAAATGAGCCTAAGGTCACCTTTTTTAAAATGATGAAATTCGCCTATCGTGAGGCTGGTAAAGAGAGTTTTGTCTTTCTGATTCTGGCAATCCTTTCGGGCTTGGTCAATCTATACATGCCCTTTGCTATGAAAACACTCTTTGATAGTTTAACCGCGACAGCAAATATCCATTTGCTCGTCCAGCTGACTATCGGTGCGATTTTAGCTGCGCTTAGTTTATGGATTTTCTCCATCACAAAAGCCTTTGCGGTCCAACGCTTCAATGGCATCTCCAATAACAAATTGATGCTGGGGCTTTGGGGTCGTGTTTTAAACTTTCCCGTCTCCTTCTTTCGCCAGAAATCGGTGGGTGAACAGATCAACCAGTTTGAGTCGGTCGTTGCTGTCCATTCCACAATCAATGATTATCTTGTAAGCTCCTTTTTTTCGACTATCTATGCCATTTTTTACTTCATCCAAATGATTACCTTTAGCCCTATTTTGAGCCTTACAGCTCTCATTTCATTTCTCGTTCCCATCGCCATTTTCTGCGTCAGTTCCTATTTTGAAGTGGTTCTTTTCAAAAGAATTATCGAACTCAGTGGCGTTATCGAAGGATATGTCATCCAACTCCTTGCTGGGCTAAGCAAAATCCGTGTCGCTGGTGCCGAAAGCCGTTTTTTTAAAATCTGGTCAGGGAGATTCGCAGAAAAAAAGAGAGCCTATCTTCGCTATCAGAAAGTGGCCATGGTGACCTCTTTCACTTCATCTATTTTCCCATTGGCTGCTACTGTCGTGATGTATGCCATTGCCCTTTACCTTTTCAAAAAGCAGACATTGGAGGGCAAACAGGATCTCTCCACAGGTCAGTTTGTCGGCTTTGCCAGTGCTTTTGGACTCTTCATATCCAACTCTTTATCCGTATTAGATACCATCTTCGCCGGCTTTAAAATTCGCCCCCTTTGGAAGAATGCGCAATCGCTCGTCCAACAACCCCTGGAAGTCAGTTCAGAAAAAGATAAGGCACCGCCTTTACAGGGAAAGGTGGTCCTCGACCATGTCTCTTACCGCTATAGCCCAAATGAAGAATTGACTCTCAAAGATGTCACCATCCAGGCCCTTCCGGGCGAGATGATTGCAGTCATCGGCCCCTCCGGTGCAGGAAAATCGACTTTAGTCCGCCTTCTTTTGGGTTTTGAATCGCCAGAAAGTGGAACCATCACATATGACGATAAGGATCTCAATGAAGTTGATCCCCGCTCCATCCGCTCGCAAGTCGGAACGGTTTTACAGAACGCAGCTCTCATTGCTGGCAGCATCTACGACAACATCGTTGGAAGCGCTACCTTTCCAGCTGAAGCGATCGATCGCGCCATCCACTTTTCCGGCTTTGAGGAAGACCTCAGTCACCTACCGATGGGACTCAATACGATCGTACCGATGGGTGGAGGCACCTTTTCAGGAGGCCAGCGCCAACGCCTCTTGCTCGCCAGAGCACTCGTCTCTTCTCCCAAGATTCTCATTCTCGATGAAGCAACCAGCGCTCTCGACAACAAAACCCAAGACATCGTCACCCACCATCTCGACCGCCTCCATGTCACTCGCATCGTCATCGCCCACCGCCTCACCACCGTCAAGAATGCTGACCGCATCTTCGTCCTCGAAAACGGCCACGTCGTCCAAGTCGGCACCTTCAAGCAGCTCTCCGCCCAACAAGGCCTCTTCCTCTCCATGCTCAAACGCCAAACCCTTTAGAAAATTAGTTAGCCATTGAAATCCGGGGCTGATTGTTTTTAAAAATAAGGAAACGAATATACATGTCGGGCGGTTGCGTCACTTCGTGTCAGCAACCCCCTGCTTCCCCTCGGTTCACAAGTAAACTTGTGAACTCTCGGACAACCCATCAAAAACCCTCCACTGGAGGCTTTTTGAGGTACCTTGTCCCCGTTGAGCCGCAGATTGCTTTGCCATATCGCCTCCTCGCTGGGCGCCTACGGCGCGGTCCCGCACTGCCTGGTGCTGATTACAACCTGAGGCAGTGAAAGTATCTCAGGTTACATCTTGCGGGAGTAATGCCTCGCCACTCCTGCCTGGAACGGGGCACTCGCGCACTCATTCCCCTCCGTGACTTCGTCTCTATGCTGGGGCCCCTTTCGTGTCAGCTCGCAGTAATTTTAAGGGGAGGGCCCCTCGCTTCGCTCGCCCCCCTCCCCTTTTAACCCCTCCCCCACCCATTTTTGGAAAGGATCTGACAGCATGAAAAGGCTCTACACCCATTCTATAGGATATCGGCTCTGCTTCCTGGTGAGGGGAGCAAGCGCCAGATCTCGCCTAAAATGTCTGAGTCACTCTCAGCTTTTTTTGACAAAACCGGGCGGGGGAGGGGGTCTGGGGGAGGGGGGAGCGCCAACGGCGTGTATAGTATCAAGACATAGGTAACACTTTGTATCAGGACATAGGTTACACTCATTAATTTTTTGATGAGGTAACTATGCCATGGGATAACAGAGGACTTATGTCTTTAAGAGAAGAATTTATAAGCGCGGCCAAAGAAAAAATAGATACGATTAGTAATCTAGCTCGAAAATACAGTATCAGTCGAAAAACTGCCTATAAATGGCTCCAGAGATATGCAGAAGAGGGGAAGTTGGGCCTTAACAATCGGTCTAAACGGCCTACTCATATGCCTTCTAGATTAGATACAGAGAATGTGGAGCTCATTTTGTCTAAAAGAGCTCAATATCCTTGCTGGGGAGCAAAAAAATTACGACAGGTATTGATCAATGAAGGCCATCAAGTTTTACCAAGCATTGCTTCCTTCAATCGCATATTGCATCGTCAGAACCAAATTTCAGCTATGGAAACATCTAAAAGACAGGGCTGTATACGATTTCAAAGAGATTATCCAAATGAATTATGGCAAATGGACTTTAAAGGGGTTTTTGCTGTGATTGAAGGCCGATGCTACCCACTCACCGTTTTAGATGATTGTTCACGATTTTCAATATGCATTAAAGCCTGCGGCGCAGAGGATACCATTTCGGTTCGTACAGCATTGGAAGAGGCATTTCGTGAATATGGGCTTCCAGATGCAATGACTATGGATAATGGCTCTCCTTGGAAAGGCTACCCTACCCAAAGGTTATCCAAGCTGACGATTTGGTTGATGAGACTTGGCATTAAAGTTGGACACTCTAGACCACATCATCCTCAAACCCAAGGGAAGGATGAAAGGTTTCATCGGACTTTGAAAGCAGAAGTCTTAAAATATCATAATTTTAAAGATTTGGCAGATGCTCAAAGGGGTTTAAATGAGTGGAGGAATGTATACAATTACATTCGGCCACATGAAGCCATAGATATGCTTTGTCCTGCACAAAGGTATAAACGCAGTGAAAGAGAATTTCCTGAAAAGCTCCCCTCGATAGAGTATGAAATGGAAGATGAAGTAAGACAGGTTAGACGAGGAGGAGAAATAAAATTTAAAGGACGACAGTATTATGTAGGAGAGTATCTACATGGAGAGCCTGTAGCATTACGCCAAAAGGGAGAACGTAGATGGGACATTTACTATGTCAAGACTAGGATTGGTAGTTTTGATGAAAAAGTGTAACCTATGTCTTGATACAAAGTGTTACCTATGTCTTGAGACTTTACAGCGAAGCGAAGGGCCCTCCCCCTGGCATGTCTGCGAGCTGACACGAAAGGGGCCCCAGCATAGAGACGAAGTCACGCTGGGGAATGAGTGCGCGAGCAGCCAATGGCCGCAGATTGCAAAGCCAGATCGCTTTCGCAGCTGAGTGAAACGTGGGGTCTAGTGCTTTGCACAGACCCCCAGCGAGAAAGCGATATGGCTTTGCAATCTGCGGCTCAACGGGGACAAGGTACCTCAAAAAACCTCCAGTGGAGGGTTTTTGATGGGTTGTCCGAGAGTTCACAAGTTACTTGTGAACCGAGGGGAACGCGGGGTAATGCCGTCAAATTAAGCATAACAAAGCCTTGTAAACCTAGTCTTGAGCCTATAATCAGCTATAGGCCTAGGACATTTTCTTCCCTTCCTTTCTCTTTCCCAATTTATCTTTATTTGCCTCAAAATATCTACCAAGGGCTTTTTTTTCAGATGCATATTCCTTAAAACTAGTCTTATTATTCCCAAAACTTCTCGATGATTAGGGAATCGCCCTTTTGCACACCTCTTACTGAGATCGAACTCAAGTATTCTTGCCAGGTTTTGAATTATCACTGTTGCATAGATCTCTTGAAAAATGGTGTTTGGCTTCCGCCCACTAAAGTTTTCCAGTAATGTGTCAGCTTTTATTGTTCGATAGTCAAGTTCTATTCCCCATCTTTTTAAATATAAGTTCTTTACTTGTTTAGGCTTTATCTTTTTTAGCGAAGTTAAATAAATATCTTTTTTGGATGTACGAACGCATCTCAATACTGATCTCTCGTTTGTCAATTTTTCTTCCCGAAACCATGTTTTGAGTATTTTCTTTTTGTTTCCCCTATTTGGCTTTGCTACCACTTGTCCATCTTTCTGTGAGCCCAATTGACTTATAAGCCCACCGTTCACCTTAGACTGCGCTCTACAAACAAAGTCAATTCCATGCTTTTGAAGAAGTAGAAAAATTCCGGTGCATGGATAGCCTCTATCAAAAATAAGAACGATCTTTTTCTTCACCTTTCTCTTAAACTCAGCAAGCCACTGCAAATGCTCGATTGCCATGACTTTTTCTGAAGATTCGCAGGGAACAATTCGCACGTCGAGTGTAATTTTATTCAGCACATCAAAAAGAAGCGAAATTCTTCCCATGGAGCATTCTGAAAATTGATTGATGACCTTTCCAAAATAGTCAATTAAATCGCTAGAATTAGAGAGTGTTATGGAGCTTCCATCCATTGCTATGACTAGATATTTGCCCCACAAAAGCCTGTAAGGGGATGAGCTATAAAAAGTATTCACTACCTCTTCGTGTAATACTTTGAAAGCCTCCCACGTAACCTTATGCCTTGAGAGAGAAAAAGCCTATTTTGTAACAGCGTTAAGACCTATTCCAGTAAACAATTCATTCAAAGTAATCTGAAGGCTTTTTTTGGCAAGATCGAGAATCGAAAAAACAATAAGCTCAAAAGAAAGACAACGCATGCGAGTAAAATCCTCGGGACGGGATCGAAATCTCTCTTTAAAGGAAGGGGCCAATATGAGATGATTTATTCTTTTACAGACTATCTCGAACGTCTTCATGGCATCTCCTTTTCGTGTGGTAATGAATAAGGGCTAAGATGCCATGAACTTTTTTATAAACTAATAGAAATTTCCTTAACTTGACGGCATTAGGTCGCAGGGGGATGCTGACACGAAGTGACGCATCCGCCCGACAGATCTATGAGAAGCCATTTAAGATCGATTGTGATGTCTTGGTCGCTTAGATTCCATTCTGGAAAATCTCGCCCAAAAATGGGTGGGAGAGGGGTTTAAGGGGAGGGGGCGAGCGCCAACGGCAACGGCGCGAGGGGCCCTCCCCTTATAATAACTGCGGATTTCCATAACTTGACGGAATTAAGCCACAGGGGGGTGCTGACACGAAGTGACGCACCCCACCCGACCCCACCCGACATGTCGATAAGCTACCATCTAACGTCGATGACCTTGTCTTTTTGACTTAGATACTACTCTGAGAGATCTACGGACGGGTAAGGTGGAGGTAGTACCTAATTCTTCTTGGGGCTGAGGGTTTCGACGATCTGGAATTTGTTGCCGTCGAGGTCGGTGAACATCTGCATGCGGACGTGGCCGGGGATTTCGAGAGGCTCGCCGATCAGCTTGACATTCTTTTTCTTGAACTCGGCGATGGTCTTGTCGAGATTGTCGACAGTGAAGGTGACGACGCCATTACTTCCTGGAGCCATTTCTGGATCAGCTTGGCCCACACCGAGCCAGGAACCCCCATCTTGCCCCTTGAGCTCGACCCATCCATGTTCTTCGGAATAGGTGTGTTCTTTGAGTCCCAATGTTTCGGTAAAAAATTTTCTCGATTTTTTAATATCAGAGACGACGATCCAAGTGAGATCTGATGATTTGATCATGGTTTGATACCTCCATTGAGGGTAGTTTCTTTGAGGAGAGAGTTAAAATCAAGCGATTGAATTTTAATGAGAGAGGGTTTATTCTTCTATGAGCAGATTTACTTTTAAAAGGAGAATCTTTATGGCAATTTCCATACTCACTGACTGTTGTGTTGAGAAAAACTACAGAGAATACGGCACCAACGTGCATCGACTCGCTCATAAACTAGCTTACTTTGTCGATCTAGTTGCTGGTGCAGCGATTTTAGCGATTGGGTTGCTGGGATTTTTTGGCAGAATCCCAATGCAGCCGAACCTGGCCTATAGTCTGATCGGAGCAGGTGCTGCCTATACCATTTTATCACTCCTGAAAGGCTCTCTTGCACTCAAGCAGAAATGTTGTGTTGACGCTTTCCTGATCAGTGACGGCGTATGCGTACCAAAAGAGGGCTCCAACCAGGACGATTTGGCTCAACAGCCGCTGATGCTCGCAAATGCGTAATAAAAACAGATCCTCTCTTCGTTTTTGAACAGGCCTATGGCCCGCTAGGCGAGTATGAGCCGGCGCATTCCGGCGCCGGTCAAATTCATGTTTTTGAAAGCCTTTAAAACTTCATTTCCGGGTCTGCTCAGCCATCTGCCATTAGGGATGGTCTATGGCGTTCTCTGCTATCAGGCAGGCTTTGCCTGGTTCTATGGGCCACTTTTTTCGCTCTGCGTTTTGGCGGGTGCCATGCAATTTGTCGCTCTGAGTTTAGTGGCTGCTGGTGCTTCTCTCTTCATGATCGCATGCGCCATTATTCCCCTCGGAATCCGGAATATCTTTTACGGAATGACGCTCTTAGAGCCTTACGAGAAGGCACCTCTTCCCTTACGCCTCTATCTGGCTCATGGGCTTGTCGATGCAACCTACTCCCTCCTGCACACCAATGAAGAGCGCAATCTACGTTATATTACCTGGCTGACCGTGCTTAACCATTTATATTGGGTCTTAGGAACACTATTAGGTAGCTTTATTCCCCTCTTTTTCGAACTGCCATCTGGACTCGAATTCTCTTTGACTGCCTTCTTCGCAGCCACAGCGGTCGAACAATTTTTGAAACGGAAAGAGGTGAAAGCGGTCGCCATTGCAGCCATAGCGATTATTCTTTCTCTCCTTCTCCTCCCCAACCACTTCTTTTTGGGCTGCATCGGTGTTGCCATATTGCTCTCTTTAGCCCTACCTATGAAAGAGAGGATAGCCGCATGATGGCTCTCTTGATGGTCATGACGGTCATTTCTGTTGGGATGCGCTGGATTCCTTTTCTCTTTTCCAAAAAACTCACCGCATGGAAACCCCTCGAAAAGCTCTCTGCAACCCTTCCGCTCTGCATCGCTATTCTTCTGGTTGCCCATCTGCTGCATCAGCGACACTCGACCGACTACATTCCTGAAATCGGAGGCATTTTGGCTGTCATGATCACTCAAATCTGGCTGCACCAACTCTTGCTCAGTATGAGCGTCGGAATCGGCATTCATCAGCTCTTATTGCATTTGCTGTAAAAAATGGAGAATAGTCTCTGCCACGCTATTCTCAGCCTCTTCATGAAAGAGCATGTGGCCCATTTGTGGAATCAGCTGAAGGGTGGCTTGGGGCAGTGCACTCGCTAAGAGTTGGCCCCCTCGCATGGGTGTGACGAGGTAATCCTCTACACCCTGGATAATCAACGTGGGTGCGTGAATCTGTGCAAAGAGAGAACCCCTCTCTTTCAAAGTCGATGCGATCTGTTCCATCGCCTCGACATGCCTTTGGTGGACACCGACAGGGTAGTTTGAGCGGGTATAGAGCTCTTCCGTATAGCGGCTGGCCCGTTCGATATCGACAGGATAGGCTCCATTCATGCGACGCCAGACATCCATAAAACCTTCGAGACTCTCATCAAAACGCATCGTCGGCCTATTCCGGAGCATCACCCGCCATGTCTCTTGAAGGATTTTTCTTTCGGCGGCGGCAGGGGGAGGAAATCCCTTTGCCGGTTCACCGATAGGACCCGCCGATATGAGACTTAAGCTGAGGACGCGGCTGGGAAAGTCGGCACCGAGAAGCTGCGCGATGTATCCACCCATGGAATGGCCCACGATATGGGCCGCATCGATCTCGTAGCCATCGAGCAGCTCAACGGCATCTTTTGCCAAGCGCCCTAAATCATATTTCTCGCTGCTGGGACTCGAAAGACCCACATCGCGATGATCGTAGCGGATGACGAAGTAGCCCGCCTCTACCAGTTTTTCGCAGAAAGAATCGGTCCAGAAGTGGGCGTGAGCACCGGCTCCACTGATCAACAGGATGGCCGGATCGATTGGAGATCCCAAAGATTCGGTATAGAGCGTCTGACCACCAAAGTGAAGATACCTCTCCACTACAGTTTGTACTCCCGCATCCAGCAGGCCTCGATAAAGCCGAGTCTTCGGTAGAGATTTTTCCCTTGATCGGAAGCCTGGAGGGTCGCCACATGATAACCTTTAGTCTTACCACGAGCCAGCAGGTAGTGCATCATTTCGGTTCCGAGACCCATCTTCCGGTATTCAGGACGAGTGGCCACATAATAGATCCCCATGACGTTGGCATGGAAAAGGGCCATCCCTATGGTGACAGCTGCCCCATCCTTATAGAGCACATACATTTCGAGTGGAGCCCCCTCCAGATAACAGATAGGGGGAAGATCCCGCAACAGCTGCTCATAGACGTTGTCGTGACCACTGAAGGAGGAGCTGATTTCGGCAAAATCGTTCAGCGTACTCTCGTTATCCACTCTTCTGAAAAGCTCTTTGGGTGCATGTGGGTGAAAGTTGGATAACTCCAAATACATCCCTGTCTCTTCCTCGCGCTTAAAGAGTCCACACTCTTCCAAAAACTGCGTGAGGTTTTTCGGCGTATCATCCCGCTCACTCACCCACCAGGCAAAGGGCAGATGTTGTTGTTGGAAAAATTTGTTGATCTGCTGGATCCGTTTGCGTGCATTCGCTTCTGAAAAATGGGCCCCAGAAATGGTGTTGAAGGCATCGTTTGCCACTTCTGCCATCACCACCGTGACGTCGGGCTGAAAAACGAGATGGATTCTAGGGTGAAACTTGGCGAAGTAGGTCAGAAACAGGTGGTGATTCGTATGCATCGCCTGAACGATTTCAGCCACACTCCACTCCAATTTGCGCGGACCCAGCGTAGGATAAAACCAGGGGGCCGTTTTTTCAGTGGCAGCCTGCAAATCGATCATTTTAATCCACTCCTGCTTGCCCAAGATGTAACTTTCAGGATCGTTGGGGTATTGGCCAGCCAGCTGCTTTTTTAATGCCGAATAATCATCTCGTAGCCGTGGATGGGCCTTCAGATAGGCTACAAAACGCAAATGGCGCGCCGTTTCAGGGTCACTATCTTCAAAAATATGGAGATTGACCCCCTCTTTTTTGAAAAATCGGCGTTGACGCATCCCCAATTCCCCCTTGGAGCTATACCCCAATTTTTCTAGTTGAGGATTGTAGGGATCAATGGCTGTGATGTCAGGAGTCACACCGAGAATATCGATGATCGGTTTGGCGCAAGCTCCTTTGAGAGAAGTGCTTCCAATGTGGTGGAAGTCACATGGCAGAGGCTGAAAGACTTTTTGAAGGATTGCTTGCTCGTGTAAAAATTTTTCTTGCCACTCTTCTTGATGGGCAGAGAGATACATATCGCCTTTGTGAGTATACTATGGAAATAGAGTATAACCCTCCCTTGGATTTAAACCAAGGGAGGTCTCAGAATGGTAATTAGGTATGATGGCGCATGATGCTTTTAACTTCGTGACGAGCCCTCACAGGAGTGAGATGCCCCTCTTTCAACTCTCTGCGGAGACCTTCCAAAGCGAGAAAACTACTAGAGCTCTTCTCGATCTTAGGCAATTCATTTTCCGCTTGTTGAATCGTAGCAAAAGCGAGCGTTTCATCACACTGATGCAAATGTGTCTCAAGATCTTTAATGGAAGCCTGACCACTCAACACAGATTTAAACTGTTCCTCACAGTTTGAAAGCTGTTTTTCCATCTCCATTCGTGTGGGATGAGGAATATTGCAGGTGTTCAACTCCCCCCATAAATTATTCATCTCAGCCTCGAGGCGGAGAATGTCAGACCTCTGGATCTCCTTAGCCTTGACGATTCCCATACATAACCTCCTTAAATAGAAAGCCTTCCTTACAAATATTATCCCATAATTAGAGTGGTATGTAAATTAAATATTTGACCTCTTGTAGAGAGCTCTCTCATTTGCTAAAATTGACACTATTTTTATGAATGTCCCTCTTTTTATTCTTTTAATGATTTTGATCGCTGGAATCTCTTTCTGGCTGGGGCGCCGAGCTGCAGCCGAATCGAAGAGCTCTGGCGACTTCTTTCTCATGGGGCGTAAATTGGGGCTATTTGGGCTCGTCATGACCCTTCTGGCGACACAGATTGGTGGAGGTGCTCTTTTAGGTGCCTCAGAAGAGGCCTTTACGCGAGGATGGTCTGTTCTCTTTTATCCTCTCGGTATGGTCCTCGGCATGGTCGTCTTAGGAGCGGGCTATGGGGCGAAACTGAGACGACTCAATCTGACAACCGTCCCCGAAATTTTTGAAAAAATCTACCAGTCAACGCGTCTTAGAAAGGTCGCTTCCCTACTTTCCATTGTCTCTCTCTATCTGATCTTAGTGGCCCAAGGAATCGCTGCGCGCAAATTTTTTATTTCGCTCGGTCTCAATGGTGATCTCCTCTTTATCGCTTTCTGGTGTGTTCTCGTCACCTACACCGTCATGGGAGGTTTGGGTGCTGTTGTCAAAACCGACATCTTACAAGCCTCCTTTATCTTTATCGCGCTGGCGATTGCCGTCTTCACAGCTTTTCCTCGAGAAATTTCACCCCAACCCATCGAAGTCAGTGTTGTCAGTGTGAGCACCCCTTGGATGACCTGGATGCTCATGCCCCTCCTCTTCATGCTGATCGAGCAAGATATGGGTCAGCGCTGCTTTGCCGCCAAAAATCCACGGACCGTCACCCTCGCCGCTCTCATCGCCGCTATAGTCTTAATGATCGTCTCGCTTGTCCCCATCCTTTTCGGAACCCAAGCGGCACAAATGGGCCTCTCGATTCCGGCAGGATCGAGCGTTCTCATCTCTGCGGTGCAGGCCTTGACCAATCCGACCGTCGCCACCTTTGTCATCGCCGCAGTTCTCCTCGCCATCTCGACAACGGCCGATTCGCTCCTCTGTTCGGTCAGCTCCAATATCGCTTGCGACTTCCCTAAGTTGGGTAAATCGGTGAAGGCCTCTCGCTGCGTCACCTTAGGCGTCGGTGTCTCGGCGCTCCTGATCGCCTACTTTTGCGACAATGTCGTTTCTGTTCTCATGTTTTCCTATGCCTTAGCGGTCAGTATTCTCTTTGTCCCCGTCACCATGGCCGTCTGGTTGGAAAAGCCCAAAAAAAGTTCAGCCGCAGTCAGCATGGCCGCCGGCGCTCTCAGCTTCGCTACGCTCAGTTTCTGGGAATTCTCTTTCCCCAAAGAGCTGATCTGCCTCGCCTCTAGTCTGACTGGCTTCGCTGCCACAGAATGGCTAAGCAAGCTAAAAACATCAGAAGCTATAACTGAATAAAATTTCAATTTAACGCTTAGAAACCAGCCTATTCATTTTTCTTTACAATCACTTAACTAGATTGATATAGTCGGCGCTTTAACAAAAAAAGTGGAGGAAATATGTCCTTTTTAGCGGTCAGAATAGGCTGTGCAACAGTTGCGCAAACGCCGATTGAACAACAACATACTGTTACCTTACTCTCATGCGAAGAAAAAGCCACCCTTATCACCGACATCGCTATCGCTTCGATTGTCGCTCTGCTTGCGATCGGCATCATCCTCAGTAATCAAGGTATCAATCTAGGACCGCTCAATGCTCTCTCCATGTTTAGCTCCCAAACAGCCTATATCATGATCGGCGCCGCCGGCGGCGTTCTCCTCTTAGACCTCTTCTCTTTGATGGTCAAAATGGCCTCCCACATCTCTCGCCTCTTCGAGCTAAACCACACGCTCGCAGAAAGCGCCGACACCACCAATTACCGCACTTTGCTTGCAGAAAAAGAGAGATGGACTGAAGAGCTCGACAATGAAGCTGCACAGTCTGCAGCGCTCAAAGGTCGTGTGAGAGAGCTTGATGAGGAGTTGGCACTGGTTAAGGAAGACCTTGTTGAAGCGACAACCGCTAAAGCAACTCTCAAAGCACAATTAGACGCTGCAGCCATGGCAAAGCCCACACTAGCACCTGCCTCCGCTCCAGATCCAGAGGCTCTGCGCAAACAAAATGAGGAGCTAGAAGCTGCTAAAAGAGCAAAAGCGCAACTGGTTGGAGAAATTGCACCCCTCAAAGGCGAGAAAGCTCAGCTAGAAACAGATCTCCCCCCATTACGCAGTGAAAAAGGCGATCTTGAAACGGCACTCCCTGGACTTCGTACAGAAAAAGGTAACCTAGACACTGCGCTTCCCTCTCTGCGCACAGAAAAAGGCGATCTAGAAGCGGCACTCCCCGGACTTCGTACAGAAAAAGGTAACCTAGACACTGCGCTTCCCTCTCTGCGCACAGAAAAAGGCGATCTAGAAGCGGCGCTCCCCGGACTTCGTACAGAAAAAGGTAACCTAGATAAAGAACTCCCCGTACTTCGTACTGAAAAAGGAGGCTTAGAAGCTGCGCTGCCCGCTCTGCGTACAGAAAATGGCAACCTAGATAGAGAGCTTCCCAGACTGCGCCAAGCGAAAGTAGATGTGGAAGATGAAGTAACCGAGATCAAACGCAAAGCTGGGGAAGATGAGAAGGAGGCAAAACGTAAAGAAGATGCAGCCGCTCAACGACTCGCTGACCTCGTGCAGCAAATCGGAGAAAAAGAGGCGGCTCTTAAAGCTGCGCCAGCTGGGCCCGCCCCGGCTCCCACACCTGCACTAGGAACGGCTTCGCCCTGGATTGGGGAAAACGGAAAGCGCTATAAGGAAGCGATCGAATTTGAGTTTTTAGGTCTCAAATATGATTTGTTGAAGTTTAGTTTTGAGCTGATTAAGGACGATGTCAAAAAACAAGCTATGGAAACGGTAACAGGCCAAACTGACGATCAATTGAGGGCTTTGCATGGTGAAATCAAACAAAAAGCAACAGCAGCCCAAGCCATCAAAGATGAGGCTGCGCAACTCGGAGAAATCCAACAGTTGGCAGGTTTGACAACTACTTTTAAAGAGCATCTACAAAAGCTTGTGGCTGCACATGCGGCTGGTACAAACCATATCTCTCGCATGAGCCGATTCTTCGATAAATAAGTTATTAAACAAGCGGCTATCTCGCGCGAGATAGCAGTTTTTTTTAAGAGTGTCGCAATGTCGTTTTTACCTGTCTCTGCCTGTACTACCGCTTCGCCTGTGCGCAAAGGAGACCTGTTGCCTCATCCCGCAAAAATGGCGCTGATCACTGATATTGCTGCGGCTATCTTGGTAGCAATTATCGCCGTGTTTGCCATGTTGGCAGCCCAAGGATATATCGACATGGGCTCTCTGAATGTGATCAGCTTCCGGGCCGGTTTTATCCTTTTATGTGGGTCGGGTTTGCTCGTGATTGTTGACCTCGTTGCTCTCGTAGTTCGGTTAGCCTCAGAGTATCGGAAAGCACAGGCAAGAGATCTCCAGAGGCACACGGCTCAAATCACCGCTACCGCTCTTCAAACCGAACTCAAAGAGCTTCATGAAACGAGTGAGAACTTGAAACAAGAGTGCAAAAGAAAAGCAGACACCATTGCTAGTTTAAGCCTTCAGGTTGCAAGCCGCAATGCCGAGATTAAAGAACTCAAAAAACAACCTATTGTGCCCTTGCCTACACCCCCATCAACCCCCGTCTCTTCACAATCAGCCGCCAGCTCCATACAGGCCTATTCTCGTCTTGCGGGAAGCTTCACTTCTCATGTGGGGAGATTTGGGGGTGGAAGAATTCGTGCAGTTTCAACGCCTCCTAAACAAGCAGGCTTGTGGTCCATCCAAGAGGTCCCTACTCCTAAATCTTCACCTAGCAAGAGTTTCTCTTCATTCGCCGAGGGTCAGCTACAGTATAAGAATTTTAACATGAAACGATTGGACTTTCCTACTCTCAAGCCAGCGGATAAGCAGGTCGTTGAAGAGGTAACTGGTGTAAGTTGTGACCAATTACATGATTTGTCCAGTAAAATCAGAATCCAAAGCGACCCTATGTCGGGCTTAGCACCCTTGACAGAGGAGAGCGAGCCGATTGTCCAGATGAAAGGCTTTCTAGAAAAAATTGAGGCCAGGGATGGGGAGCTTTTCAAGCGTCTCTTTAGGCCAAAACAGCCCCAAACCCCCGCTAAGAAGTAGATCGATCCGAATGCGCTAAGAGATAGCCGCCAGCGCAGGTCGGTCTAACTGCGCTAAGAGATAGCCGCTATGCGCGGGTCGGTCGACTTCGCTAAGAGGTAGCTGCCATGCGCGGATCGGTCCGTTTGATGATGAGGCTGACGTTATCTTTGTTAAATCCCTTGTAGCCCTCGTCGCGTTGGAGATTTTCGAGATGGCTTCCCAGGGCTCCGTGAGTGAGAAAATTGTCTGCTTGAGCTGCAGTGATCTGCCCCTTTTTGCGAAGCGCATTGATGCGGGCGGGATCGACAGGCCAGATCTCGGCTTGGGTAAAGGCCTGTTTGAGGTAGGGAAAGTGGCTGAAGGGCTCCATCATCCCGACATTGAGCGAGGCGAGATCTTCCTTAAGCTTGTCGAAGAGAAACTGCGCTTCGAGATGGTGCATGCCCGACTCGAGGATCGAATCGCCATGTAGGGCACACCAGAGACCGACTGTGCCAAGTTCTTGACGGTCATTTAAGGGATGGTGGGCAAAGTCGATCTCGAGCTCTTCGGGAGCTAGGTCGACATCGAGAAAGAGGATCAATCCACATGTGGAATTTTCCATCACCTGCGCTCCCCAACCCGCTTGAGCCCCTGCGTAGAAGCGTTCGCGACAGTGAAAGCCGAGCGTCTCGAAGAGGCGGACCAGCTGGTTGAAATTTTTGCGGCTGCTGCGGAAGGTATGGTGATCATGGTTGGCCCATCCCATGCCGACACGGTCTTGGCGCATCTTTTGGAGCTGTGCAGCGAGATTGCGGGATTGCCAGTAGCTCCGTTCCACTTCGAGAGTGGCCCACGCTGCAGCCTCTTTCCCAATGGTATTCACAATCTCCTCGATGAGGGTCAATGTATCGGGAAGGGAGCTTCTAGGGCGTGTTTGGAGCCGCTCGACTGCGAGTTGATAGCCTTCGCTTTCCTGATATACGGGCTCCATCGAGCGCGTGCTGCGCCGCTCGACACAAAAAAGGGCAATCTCCCCCTCCTTGCTGATCAAAGAGCGTCGGTAGGGAGAGAGGTGCGACCCTTCGATGACCCGCTCTAAACGATGGACCATCAAAAAATCGGCTATCTTTTCCACTTTGACAGAGATGCCAAGGGGATGTGAGCCCCTATTTTCTGTCAGCAAAACGGAAGGGAGCTGCGCTCCAGTATGGCGAAAGAGGCGGTAGCTCGGCATAGCACTCTCTTGGATAAAGCCTGCTCTCTCAAGCTCCTGCTCGATCTGAGAAGAGGTGGCGACAGTCAGATGGTCGATCCAATCGAAGAGGCGGCTACTGGCCTTTAGGTAGAGCTCCGCTTCGAGAGCCGCTATCTGCTGATTTTTTTCTTTATAGTCGCTAAGAAGGCGATAGAGCCACTTTTCAGCCTCGGGCTGGCGCTGCCAATCAAATTCACTCATGCCCCTCTCTTTAACAGACGGGAGCTCAGATCTGCAAGAGAAATTCGGGCGCAACCGATACGTTCGATAGCGATGCCTGCGGCGACATTGGCAAGTGTAGCTGCATCAGCAAGTGAGAGCCGATTTGCCAGCGCTGCCGTGATGACAGCCAGAACGGTGTCACCAGCGCCTGTCACATCTTTGACCTCGTGCACCTGCGCAGAAAAATCTTGGCGGACACCTCCTTGGGTAAAGACAGTGATCCCCTCTTTTGATCGGGTGACCATCAAGGTCTCGATAGCGGTATCTCGCAAAATCCGCTTCGCGACCTCATCGAGGGTTGCCTCCCTGCCAAGACCGGCGGCGTGAATCGCCTCAGCCAAATTGGGCTTGATCAACGTCGCTCCATAATAGCGGACGAAGTCGATCCCCTTCGGATCGACGATCACCGGAATCGAACGGAGTTTCGCCGCATGGATCACCTTCTTTAAGAGGCTTTGGGTCAACAGCCCTTTGGCATAGTCTGAAATTGCGATGATCTCCACCTCTTCGAGCAGTTTCGGGAGAGAGGCTGTGATTTCTTCTTCGAGCGTCTCGCTAATGGAGTGCGGCTCCTCATAGTCGATCCGCACGATCTGCTGTCCCGCCGCGATCATCCGGTTTTTGAGAGGGGTTTGGAAGCCTTTGTCACAGATGATGCCTCGTGCGTCCACATTTTCCTTGGCCATCTCTTCTAAAAAGGTACGTCCCCCGAAATCGTCGCCCACACGTCCTACGGCGACCACCTTCATTCCGAGTGAGACCAGATTGAGGATCGCATTGCCCGCTCCCCCAGGACGGCGCGTCTCTTGACTGACACGTAAAACGGGGACAGGAGCTTCGGGAGAGATCCTTTCGACATTGCCCATCGTGTATACATCGACCATCAGATCGCCGATGACGAGGACTTTTTTACTCTTTAAACGATCGATCACCAATATTTCCCTGGCAACAAATAGTTCTGCACATAGTCTTTGACAGCCGCCTGTAGCGAATAGCGGGTCTTCAGCAAACTTTCTGAGCGCGCCATATCGGCGCAGGTGTAGTTCTGGTACTTCCCAATGAGGTCAGGAGGCATGTCGATATATTCGATCTCAACGGGTTTGCCCACAGCAGCGATCACCGCTTGCGCCAGCGCTTTCCACGTCTCCTCTTTGCCGGAGCCGATATTGAAGAGTCCTCCCAGATCATTCTCGAGAAACTGGATCGTCATCTGAGCGGCATCTTTCACATAGATAAAGTCGCGGATCTGTCCGCCATCGCCATATTTTTCAGGCTCGGACGATTTAAACAACTTGATTTTGGCATGAGTCATGGCATCAGGGACCATCTTCACGATGGCAGAGCACATTCTTCCCTTGTGGTACTCATTGGGCCCAAAGACATTGAAGTATTTCAGGCCGACAACACGATCAAGGACCCCCTGGTTTCTCAGCCAGAGATCGACGAGATGTTTCGAATAGCCATACATATTCAACGGAGCTAAGGAATCAAGATCAGCTCTGTCGGAAAAGCCCAAACTTCCATCACCATAAGTGGCTGCCGAGGAGGCGTAGATGAAGCGGTGGCCATGGTTCAGTGCATAGTCGGCCAATCGGATCGTATAGCGGTAGTTATTCTCTAGGAGGTAATTGGCATCACGCTCCACAGTGCTCGAACAGGCTCCAAGATGGATGAAAGCCTGAATCTCTCCTTCACGCCCCTCCAGCCAGTCAAACAGCTTCTCCTTCGGCAACAGATCGACAAACTGTTTGCCCACCAAATTTTTCCACTTCTCGGAGCTGCCCAGATTGTCGACGATGACAATCTGTGTCACACCACACTCATTGAGCGCGCGGACCACCCCGGAGCCGATAAAGCCGGCACCCCCGGTGACCACTACCATTCGATCGCTAAACTTTTTCATGAGTAAAACGATAACAGAAAGGGTAAAAAAAGTAACTGTTCAACAGTTCTCCGTGTGCTCTGTGCTCTCTGTGGTAAAATAAAAGGTTCAATCGGTCACATAGGTAACAAATGATTCACCCACATAGGTAAAACTTTTGGTTAATTATTCCACCTACCCAGGGGGGAAGTTTGAGGGGGCCTCCCCCTCATATCAATTTTAAATAGCAAGCTTCAAAGTCCAACTAAGGCAGTGGGCTTTAGCCCACTGCCGAGGGCGGAAGTTATTCCCCCTAAGACCTTCTTTTTTTCATCTTTGGTTTCTTTAAGCCTTGCCTAAGGTCAAGTGTTCCTAGATAAATGGGTCCATAATAGACCTCTGTTACTTCTTCGGCATTTTTTTTCAGCCCTACATATTCACCAATTAAGGCTTGCCCAATATAAAACTCTTTTTGGTTCAACCATATGCAACCACTTTGACATACTTTTCTCACCTTTGTTTTTTGTGTATCATATTCAGGTGATCGCAATATCCCATCCCAAGCTTTAAGAGAAGGCTGATAACAACTAGCTGGGGTTTTCATATTCAATGCTTCGTGAGGTCTTTCAAAATTATACTCTTCATGAAATTGATTGATCGATTGGAGCTGCAAAGCCAAAGTCATTTTAGGTGGGCTTGCCACTTCTTGTTGAAGGGTCAAATGAAATCGCTCATGCTGACCATTTTCTTCAGGATGTCCCGGTCTTATCCATTCTGGAATTACCCCAGCTTTTATCAAATTTACTGAAAGGCGTGTCAGCCTCCCTGCCCCTATACATCCAAAGGGTGGTCCATTATCCGATCGCAATCGATTGGGAAGGCCATATTCTCGAAATGCACTATCCAAAATTGGCCATACGTAGTCTACGGTATGCTTTCTGAGGTGCGTACAACGTATAAGATATCTTGAGAAGCAATCAGTGATCGTTAGTGGCTCACATTTATCCCCATCTGCTGTCAAAAACCATCCTTTCAAATCAACGGCCCACGTGTCATTACAGCTCTTTACATCTCCCAGTGGTGCTGTAGCTGGCATACGTCCTTTTATTCTCTTCTTGGTCACAAGATGGTAGTCTTTAAAGATCTCATACAACCTTGTTGCAGATGGCCACTCTTGATCTGGATATTTTTCTCTTAGCTTGACTAAGATCTTTTTAGGTCCCCACGTCAGATGCTGCCGTTTATAATCAATTGCAAGATCAATTTGTGCATCTGAATAGAGTATACTAGGAGCATGACGAGCTCTAGACAGATCCTTAAGACCTTCCTCTCCCATTAACTGAAATCGCAGATACCATTTGTATGCAGTCTTACGACTGATGTGATATTTTTTACAAAGCTTTGATACTGAATCTTCGCCTTTGATAAACTCCTGGATAAACAGTTGTCTTTGCTCTTCCACTTTACAACACCTCCACGCCATCAGAACCTCCTGAGCCAGGCATGATAGCGATTTTTTTTTAGAAAGTGTTACCTATGTGGGTGAATCAAAGTGTTACCCATGTGGGTGAATTGGACCAAAAAAAACACCACAGAGCTCACAGAGACCACAGAGGGGTTATAGTAACTAAAAAAACAGAATTAGACAAAAAAAGGAGCAAAGAGATAAATAGATTTTACCTGAAAAAAAATTTTACTATGAGGTGGATATGACAAGATCAATTGGACAGGGAACATCTGAACATGTCGCTTTTGACCCCAAGACCCGCAGTTTTGGCCCCATGAAGGGGAGTGTCGCCAAAAAGGTCGACCAGATGAACGCTGTGAGTGCCCGTGTGAGCCATCTCTCTGTCCCGACGGACTATGCGAGCCCCACCTTCCTCTCCCGTCTCAAACCTGCCAAACTGGATGCCACCGCCTCCCCTATCCACGTCTCTACCCAGGGAGTCAAGCCCTCCGCCCGTTCCCAGCTCCTTAACTCTGTCCGTGCCGCCCAGCGCTCGATCTAACCCTAAGCCCGAGAACCCCTCGGGCTTAAAATAATAATTACATATAATTACATTTCCATATTAAAATCAAATTAACTATATAAGTTAATTGGGTTTATTTATGTCAGTTAGTTTTAATCAAAAACCGGATGACGCCTACAGAACCATGCAAAGCGCCCTCACAACAGAGGGCCATCGCTTAGTCTTCAACAAAACATCAAAAAAGTTTGAAAATGTCACCACAGATGACGCTAAAAAAAATAAAGACTTTGTCTCTGATCTTGTTGAACTCAAAAAACTTGTAGCCTCCTTTATTAGCCAGCAAGGTAGCATCAACCCTAACCAAAAACAGCAGTTAGAAGCTGCTTTTGAAAAAAGGGCGAGTACCCTTGCGGATCGGACAGTCTTAGTTGGTCGGGATAAAAGAGATGCCGCAGTTAACACGCTGAGGGGCTTTACCGATGTCATTGAGACTGCCGACTACCTTGCCCGTTCAACTCTCGGCCAACGCTCCACAACCGAATCAGCCCCGCCTCCACCAAGAGCAGTTCCGCCGACTCCTGATGAAACCTCCCCCTTGCTCAGGACAGCTCCTCCAGCAAGATTACAAGCAGCCCCTCCCCCACCCCCGCCTCCGGGTGTAGGTGGACCTCCACCTCCTCCTCCTCCAGGGGTGGGTGGTCCACCCCCACCTCCAGGTGCTGGCGGTCCTCCACCTCCTCCGCCCCCAGGTGGACTGGCACCCAAAAAGCTAAGATTTGCCAATGAGCCAGAGGAACCCTCTTTTGACAGAAAAGCAGATCCAAACAAGCCAAAGGAAACCCTGAAAAAAGAAGTTGCAGCCATTCGCAAATATATTGAAGATTCAAATAAAGCATTAGAGCCCATCGAAAGAGATCTCAAAAGTGATGACGAGCTCACCGCGCAGATTAAAGCGGCCACGGAAGATCAATATAACCCCGGCAGAGTACTCTTTGAAGGGCTTCCCACAAACATTACCGAACTCACAGAATTATGGAACAGTAAGAGTGGTGGGAGATTAACAGCAGGTGATGGAAGCCTCCGCTTGATGACTGATGAGGAGTATGAGAAAGAGGTAGTTTACCGAAATAGTCTTCCTGGCCCCTTCAAAAAACTCTACGGTTCTTTCGCCCCTCTCACTGAGGCTAATAAAATGTCTTTTACCTTTCTAGTCGCCTATTCAGAATTTAAGAGCGCAGAGCAAGGGGTTAAAAAAAGGGGGGAAAAAACTTGGTCATTAGTCGATAGCAATGGAAAACACATTATTCCTGTGAAAGCTGAAAAAAAAGGAACAACGACGATATTAAAACCTATTGAGATACCTGAGGATCAAAAAAAGTATTATGTATTGCTGGAACAAGCAAAAGGGCCGCTAAATCTTGTTAGGGAAAAAGTCGAACACGATGGGGATGTGACAGACGAAATTGAGATGGCAAAGAAGCAGAAAGATACATTATCTACCGCTAAAAGCGGAGAGATTCCCTTCAAGGATTACAAAACGAAGTTCGAGGCAAAAAAAGGGACTCTCAAACTTTGGCAGACAGCTTTAGTCAGGCGAGAAGAGATTTTATCTGGAAAAGCCACAACTAAGACGGAAGAATCCTCTCCAAGAGGTCAAAATACCGATTGGGTTGAAGGGGTTGAGGAAAAAAGGCCTGAGATTAAGGAACAGGCAGCTGAATGGAAAAAAATCGATGGTAAGACTCAACAAAACCTGATGATTGCACCTGCTGTGGAATTACGAAAGTTACTTATTAGCGGGGAAGTGAAGTAAACCACTCTTTGACTTTGCGGTTGATTGCAGAATGCGTTCCGGAGCCCATCGCGATTAGGGCACTTCCAGAGCCTGTCATGAAGGCGTTTTCTTTGATCTTAATGGTCTGAAGTTCTGAGTAGAGTCGGAAGGCAGGCTTTTCCAAATCATTGATATATTTTGGATTTCCAGCGTAGAAGGAGGCGAGGAGCTGTTCGGGGTCTTCTGCGTAGCATTCTTCTAATTTGAGTTCTTTATAGATAGCGGGTGTGGAGAGGCCTAGGGCTGGTTTAATGAGCGAAAAGGGCATTAGGGGAAGTGGTGGGAGGTCGCGGACGATTTCGCCACGGCCGGTGCAGTAGGCGGTTCCGTGGGAGAAGAAGAAGGGGATGTCGGAGCCGATTTCGGAAGACCAGCTTTGGAGTTCGAGATCGGTGTAGGGGAAGTTGTGGAGGGCGTTGAGTGCCCAGAGGGTGGTGGCGGCGTTGCTGCTGCCCCCGCCGAGACCAGCTTGTGTGGGGATTTTTTTATCGAGATCGATCTGGATGGAGAAGCGGAGGCCGCTTTTGCGGCGGAAGAGGTCGACGGCTTTCAGGACAAGGTTAGAGCCATCGCAAGGCAGCGTGGGATCGGTGCAGGTGAGTTGGTCAGTGCTGCTGAAAGTAAAGGTGAGGGTGTCACCGAGATTGATGGTTTGGAAAAGCGACGCGAGCTCATGATAGCCATCAGGCCGTTTTCCGAGAATGCGGAGAAAGAGATTGATTTTGGCGGGAGAAAATAGGGTAATCGAGCGAGCGCCAGCGAGCTCCCTGGAGTGCGGCGTTCTACGCCGCCCTTCAATAGTCATCGAACACCTTCACTTTTGAATAGTCAAAGCTGTTGACCGATTTGATGAAGCTCTTAGTGGCTTCATGTTCAAATTTCGCAGCTGAACACCAGGAATACTCAGTAGCTTTGGATACTAATCCATGTTTCACGGGATTTTGAAGCACATAGTTCATACGAGCTAAGTATGAGGTTTGGATGGTGATATGGCTATCCCAATACTGATACCAGACTTTTCGATTAGGGGTATTATCGCGACAATTCACTTCATGAGCTGTTGTTTGGTGGAGTTGCGCAATCCAAATTTTTAAATTTGAGGGATCTTTTGGCGATTCCGCAATGAAATGATAATGGTTGGAGAAAATAGCCCACGCTTTGAGCTGCCAACCTGACTCTTTGGAAAGAGAGAGTAGACTATATTGAAGTAGGTCTAAGAGGTCCGGGGATTTGAAAAAATGAGCTTTTAAGTAGGTACCGGCGGTGACCATATAGGTCCCGCGCGAAGAGAATTGGTGCAGAGGTGCGTGCGGCCAATGATGCATAATTGCAATTGTAGGGCGGCGCAAAGCGCCGCACTCCAGGGAGCTCGCTAAAGCGAGCTCGATAGTCATGAAAGTGCGGCATGGTCTCCATGCCGCACTCCAGGGAGCGCTACGTGCTCGGAGCAGCGGCTTCCTCTGCTGGAGGGGCTTCTGGAGCCGCTTTTTTCTGAGGAAGAATGCCCCCTTCAGATTGAACCTCGAGGGTGAAAGTGGCGGGAACGCCCTCTTTCAAGCGGAGGTTGATCGTATGGGTGCCGAGCGACTTGATCGCTTGGGGCAAGAGAACATTCTTGCGCTCGAGTGGGTAGCCTTTGCTTTGGAGCAGGCGTGCGATATCGAGCGTAGAGACAGACCCATACATCTTGCCTTCGGGATCGATCTTCACTTCGGTGGTGATCACCAAAGAGCGGATCGAATTTGCTACCTCTTCCGCCTCTTTGCGGTCGACGGCAGCCCGTTTTTCCCGCTCCTCTTTGAGGCGGGCCTGCATTTTTAGGGTCTGCTTATCGGCAATGACTGCCTTTTGCTGAGGAAGGAGGAAGTTGCGGATAAAGCCCGGCTTGGCGGTCACCACGTCACCGCTGCGTCCTAAACCGTCCACATCTTCCAAAAGAAGGAGTTGCTGTTTCATATGAATATACCTATTCTTCAGAGACAAATGGAAGGAGGCCGATAATTCGGGCTCGTTTAATCGCGATGTTGAGCAGGCGCTGGAAGTGCGCTGATACACCGGTGATGCGACGGGGAAGAATTTTACCTCGATCGGTGATGAACCGTTTGAGGGTCTCGATATCTTTGTAATCGATGGTCTTCCAGCCGGCCGCCATGAACGGACAACGCTTCGAAGAGGAGCGTTTCTTGCGAAACTCCACAATGGGAGAGTCGGACGACATCTTGCTCATAATTTACTATCCTCACTCAGGAAGTTGTTTAAATTCAATTGTTTCTCTCACCGTATCTGTTCTCAGGGTCAAAAACCTGAGCAGATCTTCGTTGAGGTGGTACTCCCTCCACAACTGAGCAAAAGCGGTGCTCGGCGCTGTGAAGTAGAGCAGAAAGTAGTGACCCTCGCGCACGCCACGGATCTCATAGGACAGTTTTTTACGGCCCTGATCGTGGACTTTGTGGATCTCTCCACCATGCTCGGCGATCCCTGACAAGATTTTCTCGAGGCATTTCTGCCGCGCATCTTCGCTGAGGGCCGCGTTGAGGATGTACATCCCTTCGTAAAGTTGATTTCTTTCTTTCATTCTTACCTTGCGGTTGACAATTCGCCAGCCAGCTTGCTGGCCAATTCGGCTCCCTGGGTGAGCCAGGCTTCTGCAACAGAAACCCCTTTTTCCACAAACTGGGCAAGATCAACCTGCTCAGAGAAGGTGAAACGTCCCAGGACATAATCTTCGAGGGCTTGGTTCCCCAAGCCACTTTCCAGATCCCCTTCTTGTGGTCCCACCCCCATCCGGAGGCGAGGATAATCGGGCGTGGTTAAACACGCTTCGATACTTTTTAAGCCGTTATGCCCTCCAGGACTTCCTGAGGGGCGCAGGCGCATCGCGCCAAACTTGAGATAGACATCATCGACAACGATGAGCAGCTGCGGCAGCGCTATCTTATAATAGTTCACTGCTTGGCGCACCGCCTGCCCACTCAAGTTCATGTAGGTGGTCGGCTTGAGCAACACCACCTTCTGTTCTTCAGCGGCGCCATTCGCTCCTTGTCCTACCTTATGGCTTCCATTAGCCACCTCTCCTGCGATGCGGCTTCCCTTTTTAAAGGCTATGCCCAGCTTGTGTGCCAGCGCATCGACCACCATAAACCCTAAGTTATGGCGCGTCCTCTCATATTTGGAGCCTGGATTGCCAAGCCCCACAATGAGAAATAGGCCCATCGTTAACCCTCAAAGCAAAAAAATGGCAGCTCTCCAAAAAAAACTCCCATCGCTATTTTCTCGCGATGATGATGGCCACCTCTTTGAGGCTCATGCGCGGACGCACTCCTTTGGGCATCGTGAGGACGCTCAGCTTCTTCATCTGCCCGAGTCCCATGTCTCTGACATCGATCTCAAACTCCGAAGGAATATCTTTTGGCAAACAGCTGACAGGGATATGGCGCACCACTTGGCGAATAACACCGCCCAATTTAACACCGGCACAGTCATTTATGTTGATGCACTGAATAGGGATATTGAGGTTGACAGGCAGATCCTTATGCAGCTCTTCGAAGTCGATGTGAATCACATCATAGGTGATGATGTTGTACTGGATATCTTTGACGATCGCATTGATTTTTTTCCCATCGAGAGTCAGCTCGAAAACTTTTGAGGAGAGAGTTCCCGTCGGGGTGGTATTGAGAATTTTTTTGAATGCAATCCCTTCGACAACAATTTCTTGCCCCTTTTCTCCTTTAGAATAGAGAACCGCGGGGACATTTCCGGCACGGCGGATCTCTTTATTTTGTGACTTGCTGCCTGGGGTGCGTTTCTTAATTGTGAGTTTCATGACCTTCTCCCATTGTAAAAAGCGGTAGTATAGAACAGAGAGGATTTTAATTAAAGATCGATGAAATGGAGTCGGCCGAGATGATGCAGCGCATCGCTTCGCCTAAGAGGGGAGCTGTAGAGAGGAGCTCGATTTTGGGGGAGTGTTGACTCTCTAGTAGAGGGATCGTGTTGGTAAAGTAAATTTTTTCAATGGGAGATTTATTGATTTTTTCGACCGCACCACTCACTAATAAACCATGGGTGAAAGCTGCGAAAATACGTTTGGCACCATAGCGAGCGCACGTTTCGGCTGCTGTCACCAGAGTGCCCGCAGTGGAACAGAGGTCGTCGACGAGAACGACATCTCTCCCCTTCACATCGGAGCCGATGATGGAGGTGATGCTCACCTCTTCGGTGCTGACCCGCCGTTTATCCATGACTGCAAACTCGGTATGAAGGTGATTCGAATAGGCGCGGGCGATCTTGATCGCGCCTAGGTCGGGGGCCATGATGACAAAATCTTTCAGATGGAGTTTCGCAATCTCTTCGGCCAAGAGAGGACGGGCATAGAGGTTGTCGACAGGGACGTCAAAAAAACCTTGAATCTGACCCGCGTGGAGATCCATCGTCAGGACCCGTGTTGCCCCCGCTGTCGCGATCAGATCGGCCACCAACTTGGCCGAAATCGGCACACGCGGCTTATCTTTTCGGTCTTGACGACTGTAACCAAAGTAGGGGATGACGGCAACGATGCTCTTGGCGGAGGCCCGCTTCAGCGCATCGATCATGATCAACATTTCCATCAGATAGTAGTTGGGGTCACGTGCAATGGACTGGACGACAAAGACATCACGCCCCCTCACATTTTCTTGGATCTGGAGATAGATCTCGCCATCAGGGAAGGGCTCAAAATTGACTTTACCGAGAGCAATGCCAAGATAACGGGCTAGTTCAGCAGCCAATGTAGGATGGGAGGTGCCGGAGAAGACGGTAAACGTTTGCATGATCAAATGTTTGATTGCCCCCTAGCGCTCGGTAAGCTTGGGATCTAATCAAAGTTTGGGGTGGAAGGGATCGAACCTCCGAATGGCGGTACCAAAAACCGCTGCCTTACCGCTTGGCGACACCCCAGCAGCCGATTCATCATACTACCCGCTATCAGCCATTTTTGCCAAGTATTGCAAGATAAAGAATCGGTAGTTAGATTCCGGGCTATGCAGATTATCCATGTTTCGGCTGAATTGGCGCCGGTTGCTAAAGTGGGCGGACTTGCCGATGTCATCCATGGCCTGTCACGAGCCATTATTGAAAAGCAGCACCAGGTCACGGTGGTGATGCCGAAGTACGATACGCTCAATCTCAATTGGATAAAAAATTTGGAGATCTTTGATGATCAAAAGATCCGTTTTGACAAGATCGAATGCCACAATACCCTCTGGAGAGGCAGTGTCGACGAGATCCCGGTCGTTTTCATCGAATCCCATGATCCTTACCAGTTTTTTGAACGGGGCAAAGTCTATGGCTGTCCCGATGACATTGCCCGCTTTACCTATTTTGCACTTTCGGCTCTAGAATATCTCAAGGGCCAAAATTGCGATGTGGTCCACCTGCATGATTGGCATACCGCCTGTTTAGCCGGTTTATTGAAAGAAAAATGCCCTGAAAACGATGCTAAAGTGATTCTTACAATTCACAATTTAGCCTACCAGGGGCTCTGTACCGCTGCTGATCTTGCAAAAATCCATTGGCGCAATGAGCTTTTGCGCCAAGGTGATCACTACAACCTGCTTCAAGGGGGTATCATCTTTGCCGACCAGGTAACCACCGTCTCCCCTACCTATGCTCAAGAGATTTTAACTCCTGAGAGTGGAGGCGCTCTTCACGAGATTCTCAATGAGTATCAAGGCAAAATCTCCGGTATCCTCAACGGCATCGACTATGAATTCTGGAACCCACGAAAGGACCCCTTTTTGCCTTTCCACTATTCGGTGCACAAGATGGATGGGAAGGAGCGCAACAAAGAGCTCCTCAAAAAGCGTCTTTCTCTCGCAGACGAGGCTTGCCCTCTCGTCTGTGCCGTCACTCGATTAGTTCCGCAAAAAGGGCCTGAGCTGATTAAAGCTGCACTTCTCAAAACGCTGGAATGGGGTGGCCAATTTGTTTTGCTGGGATCAGCTTCTGATGAACTTACCCACGCGCACTTTTATAACCTCAAAAGAAAGCTCTATGGCTCCAAACATGTCCACTTTGAGCTTACCTTCAGTGAAGAGCTCTCCCATCTCGTCTTTGCTGCGAGTGACCTTTTCCTCATGCCCTCCCTTTTCGAACCGTGCGGACTCACCCAGCAGATCGCGATGCGCTACGGCACTCTTCCCATCGCAAGAGCCACCGGCGGCCTCAAAGATACCGTGATTGAACATCACAATGGTTTCCTCTTCAGTGCCCCCACAGCAGAAGGGATCCATGCAGCGCTCGACCATGCTCTCGGCACATGGTACCACCACCCCCAGCAGTGGCGTCTCCTGGTAGAAAACGGCATGCGCACCGACTTCAGCTGGAACAATCCCGCCGACCAATACCTACGTCTTTACCGCTCCGAGACCCTCGTTTAAATTTTATAATTGAGGCCGAAGCGTACCATATTGGTATGCAAGTTCACTCTATTGTTAAAGGTATCCAAATCTGGGATATTGCCATCAAATTGAGGAACAGCCACAAAGCCGCCACTAAATTTAATATCTCGAAAATGGGTATAGAGATAGGTCACAAAAGCCGATAGGCAACGACTAATGGCATACTCAACACCGGCACCCACTGTCCAGCCTGGGAGAGTCGTTGTTTTTTTTGCGATTTCTAAAGCATCAGGGAAAGGGTTTTGATCAACAGTGTTGAAATTGTCAAAATACTTCTGACGCGCCCTCAAGTTGGTAACAGCCAGTCCGCCGGTAACGAAGGTGAACCAGCGATTGCAGCTGTATCCTAAACGGGCCCTTAACGTATATAACCAATTTGTTTGGATGTGACGATTCAGGTGAATAGTCGCTTCAGGGATATCAGCAAATGGAGCCGAAATGTGGTGACTCTTCTTGAGAAGAAATGCGTCAAAATCGGTTTCAACTCCCAAAACCATCGGACTATAACAAAATTTCCAATTATAGCCTGCCTGCACCCCGCCGACAAAGCCTGAGGGATGTAAACGACGCTTCGCAAAGCCTGCAAGCAGCTGATGTTCTAAAGAGTCAAAATAATCACCGATATCGCCAGTCCCAGGAACTGTTGTTCTAAAATTAACATTGCCCCAGGCATAGCCACTGTTTAAACCGAAATAGAAACCAGACCAACGCTTACTATCATAAAAATCGGGCCAAAAAGTAGATTCATAATAATCGGGCCAACGAATCCATTGCGCTGAGGCCATCTGTCCAAATAGCAGAAATGCAATGAGTGTAAAGAGTGTGGGTTTCATAAAAACCTCCCTATTCGTTTTCTTTATAGCGTTTCAAAGATTAAATACAATATGGTATCACCCTCTCCGAAAACGGCTCTCGCGGTGTGGAAGGCTCTTAATATTTTTTTAATTGAATTAAAATTCTAATTATATTAGAAGTAATCTTCGAATATCTTTAACTAGGTAATTTTCTCATGTCTTCACGCACTGATTTTAATCAAAGAGGGTCAATGAAGCCTGTCGCGGCCCATTCAGATCAACCCTCTTTTTTAGAAGCTAATAAGGGTAAGATGACGGTTATCTTGGGTGTTGCTTTATTGGCTTTAGCTCTTTTAATTACTGGGGGTTTGTTATTTAAAACAAACCAAGTGGTTGCCTTCGGCCTCATGATAGGAGGTGGAACTGTCGCTGTAGGAAGTTTGGTAGGCAGTGTAGTCATCTATGTACGGCATCAGCGACTCAGCAAGAATTCTGAATTCAGTGTAGTCCCAAGCCAACCTGCTGAATCGAGTGAATCTGAGGAAATAGCTGTGCACAAACTGACAAAAGCAGTAGATGGTGCCTCTACTGGCCATCAGCTTTCCGAAGAGGAACAAAGGGAATTAAGAGAGAAGATAGGAAAAGAAATCCAAAAGTATAATGCGAAGGTGGGACAAAAGGGTTATGAAAAAACGAGTGTAGGTTTTGATAAGAGTGAACGAGGTTATCTTTTGAAGCTGTTTTTACGTAGTAAATTAAGGGATGATGCACATTTCTTAATTAAAGTAGATGAGGCTGGTCTCTTTTTGGTCTTCCCTCGTCATGCGCACCTGCTTCCTGGTGAAAATGAAAACCAATTTGAGAAACAACGGGTTTGGCCATTACTCGCCTGCAAAGTGAACCATGGAGACTATCTTTACTTTCCCTGTGGTTTAAATGATCTTTTATTTAGTGCTATTAAAATCACTGAGTTTCTCTCTTCTGACTCTTTAAAAGAAGAACGTGCGGCTTACAAAGAGCTTTTTGGGGAAGAGCTACTCTAAAATCCAAATTGCGTGTCTGTGCACGATCACGTTAAGTTACTGGAGAGAATTCTTGAGTTGTAGGTAGATCTCTTCCCAGGCGGAGTGGGGGATGACGGGACCCATGACCTGGACGACGGCCCTGCCTGCGATGGCGCCATAGTGGGCGCAGATTTCGAGGGGGTAGCCACGCATGAGGCCATGGAGAAAGCCGCTGATGAAGAGATCGCCGGCTCCTGTGGTATCGAGGGGCTGGACAGGATAGGCAGGGCAATGGAGATGGAGATCACCCTGCTTGACCCAACAGCCTTTGGGGCCCATGAGGACGATGCCGATCTCGCAACGGTCTGCGAGAAACTGCGCCCCTATCTCTGGGTCACGCTGACCTGTGAGCGCAAAGATCTCCTCTTCATTGGCAAAGATGATATCAACGTAATGATCTAAGAGATAGAGAATATGCGGGAGAAACTTCTTGACCACCTCGAAACTGGCGAGATCGAAAGCGACTCTGGCTCCTGCGGCCTTGGCCAGCTTCATCGCGGTTTCGGTGAGATCTTCGTTAAAGAGCGTGTAGCCCTCCAGATAGACAATTTTGGTCCCTGCAAAATGGTCCGGGTTGAGGTGTCGACCCCGAATTTCGAGGGAAGCGCCCTGGAAAGTACGAAAGGTACGTTCTCCATCGGGTGTGACCAGTGAGAGTACGATGGCTGTCGGCGTTTCACTCTCAATCAAGAGGGGAATGATTTTTTGCTCTTCGAGGAGAGCACGGTAGGTTTTTCCACGCGGATCGTTCCCAACCATGCCGATCAGGGCGCACTTTTCTCCGAAGCGAGAGAGGCCGTGGAGAGTATTGCGTGTGCAGCCTCCAGGAACTAAAATGGGCTCTTGGCCGCTGTGCGCGATGATGCGTTCGAGTCTCTCGAAATCGATCGGAATCATGCCCCCTTTTTGCCCCGCCATCTCGGCCAAATAACTCTCGCTCACCCGCAACAGTTGGTCCATGATTGGTCCGCCGATGCCGAGAATCTCGTACCTCATCCCTCTCCTTTATCGACAAGTAAGCGGAGCACATAGTTGCGATTGGCCCAGATATACTCGACTCCTGAGTAGAGTGCATAGATAGCAGAGATGGAAACGACAGTGATAGAAATCCCCCGCAGCCAAGAATAGGAGATATAGTTGAGGGAATAGGGGATTAAGAGTAGGAGGATGATGAAGGCACTGCCTGCCTGGATCACCGCCTTGATCTTCCCTGAAGAGCGTGCGGCTAACGCAAAGCCGCGAAGGGCACAGATCGTGCGCAGGGTGCTGATCACCGAATCACGATAGAGAAAGATAAAGACAAGCAGCAGGGGAAGATTGACAGGGGGTTGGGTAAAGGTCAAAAAGACGGAGATGCGGTAAATGCTATCTGCCATCGGATCTAAAATTTTCCCCAGGTCTGTAACCTGATGAAATTTACGGGCGACATAGCCATCAAAGGCATCTGAAAGTTCCGAGATACCCAAAAGAAAGAGCAAGACATAGGGCAAAGCAACCAGGCTGATTCCCATAAGATCATGTTCCAGATAGAGGAACATGAATATGGGACTGATAAAGATCCGGATGAAAGTGAGGTAATTAGCAATGCTCACAGGGAATGAAAGTAACTATCCCCTCTATTAATTTGCAATAGTAGATGATCAGACAACTTCATAGGCCGATTTCATGATCACGCCCTCCATTTCCCGATCCGTCGTTTTCACCGTTTCCGAGAAATTTTTGATAATACTCGCCATTCTTTCGACAGCCGCTCTATGAGTGATTTCCTGGCCATCGACCACTACCTTTTTAGTCTCTAAACTGAGAAGGATCGCTTTCAGTTTTTCCTCTGTCCCGGCATCATGATAGTCACCCCCAGCCAGAAGGACTAAAGAGGCCTGCATCGCCCTAACCATGGTGGCGCTTTTTCCATTAAATTTGACGGGCTCTCTGGAACGGGGTGAATTACGAGGTGATACGAGTGGTGTAACGAGAGGCGTGACGTCGGCATTTTCACTTTTTTTGAGGGCCCACCACAACCTCCCAAATTCGTTCAGATAACCGAGCAGGAGGTGTATTTGTTGGGGCCGCTGTTCCTCACTCTTTTTGTCTAAGATGGCTGTGAAATATTTTTTGAGCTGTAAACCTTCGAGTTCCTCAAGTTCTGAGACTCTTGCTTCACCAGATTCCCAAAATTGGCAGAAGAGATCTAAGAAACCAAAATGGGTGATGAGGTTGAGTGCTACGGGAGATAGAGCGTCAACTTCATCACCTGGTGAGAGGTAGCGGTCTGCCAAAGTCTCTTTCGCCCTCTTAAAAAAGAATTGATCGCCATCTGCTCTGATAGCTGTTTTTTTGAGAGCGACTCTTTCGGCATTTCCATTGAGATTACTTTCTAATTCATCATTCCAGAGGCTTAAGTTATGAGAGCGGTACCATTGATGGATGGTCGGATGGTTTTGGATCCTTTCATCGAGCGCATAGGCAGCAGGAGGACAAAAAATTCCTATAATTCCCGAACCCACCTCCCCTAATGCCCCTAGAAAAACCCAGCCACGCTCTTTCATGCCTGCAGCATAAGATCCTTCAGCACAACAGAGAATAAGAGACCCTACAGCCAAGCGTAGCACCGTAATGACAAGAATCACTACACGGATAGGAAGGGCGAGCGCGTAGGCGACCATTCCAAAGATATAGAGAGCAGGATACATAGCTGGGTTACTTTCACAGCGGGACCAGGTCCATTGGGTGCTCAGCATGTTGTAAAAAAGAAATCGCCTATCGGGAACAAAAAAATTGGGTTGAGCAGCTGCTTCTACTCTCATAGCCTCTTCTTGAAGAGGTTCTGCACCGAAAATGGACAAGACAGCTTCGACCTGATCTCTCGGAAAGAGATCATGATTCACTCTGAGAAAGTCGATGAGAACTTCCTGATCAAATCCACCCTCTACAGCAGCTGCCATACTCACCTCATTGCATAAAAGAACTCTTAGAATAACGAATTCTTTGTTAAGAGTGTATAAAAACTTGAGGGAAAAGAAGAGTGAGTATTAAATCAATGAAACAACGGGAGAGAAAAATGTTAAAAATTCTTTCTATTATGGTGTTTATCATGGTACAGCCCCTATTTGCCGATCATGAAATGGTCATTCAACAGGCTCAGCAGGCCCGCTCGAGAGCCTATTGCCCCTACTCCAATTACTCTGTCGGCGCAGCGCTTGTGACAACGAGTGGTGAGATCATCCAAGGCTGTAATGTCGAGAATGCCTCCTACGGCATGACCTGTTGCGCTGAGCGCTCCGCCGTTTTTGCCGCCGTTTCCCAAGGGAAACAAAATTTTAAAACCCTCGTCGTCGCCACACGAGATGGCGGCACCCCATGCGGCGCCTGCCGTCAGGTGCTCAATGAGTTCAATCCCACTCTGGAAATCATCACTGTCGATGGCAATGGCAAAATCACCCACCAGACCACTTTGGAGAAGCTACTGCCGACTGCTTTCGGACCACATAATCTTGAGTAAATGATTGCTCATTTTGAACGCTTTTTTTAGAGTTAAGGGCAAGAGGTCTGATGTTAAATTTTCAAGAGATGATCGCGAGGCTCACCCTGTTTTGGGCTGAGCAGGGTTGTGTAGTTCATCAGGGTTATGATCTGGAGGTAGGTGCGGGGACCTTTAACCCAGCCACCTTTTTACGCTGTTTAGGACCTGAACCCTATGCTGCCGTCTATGTGGAGCCTTCGCGTCGCCCTAAAGATGGCCGTTATGGGGAAAACCCCAATCGGGTGCAGTTCTACCATCAGATGCAGGTCATTCTGAAGCCCTCTCCCCCCAATGTACAAGATCTCTATCTGCAATCTCTGGAAGCCATTGGATTTGATCTGTCGCAGCACGATATCCGTTTTGTCCATGATGACTGGGAAAATCCGACGATTGGCGCCTGGGGACTTGGCTGGGAGGTCTGGTCCGATGGCATGGAGGTGACTCAATTCACCTATTTCCAAGCGGTCGGCGGAATCCCTGTCACCCCTGTCAGTGGAGAGATTACCTATGGCCTTGAGCGATTGGCGATGTATCTCCAAGGGGTCGACTCGATGTTCGATCTGAAATGGAATGACGAAGTCACCTATGGCGATATCTACAAACGGAACGAATATGAATGGAGCCATTACAATTTCACTGAAGCCGACACAGCGATGTGGCTTCGCCATTTTGAGGACTTCGAGGCGGAAGCGAAAAGGCTGATCCGCAACAATTTCCCTATCCCCGCCTACGATTTTGTCATTAAATCCTCTCATGCCTTCAACATTCTCGATGCGCGTGGGGTCATCTCCGTCACGGAACGGACTGGCTACATTGCGCGGATCCGTGCACTCTCCAAAATGATGGCTGAAGCCTTTATCAAGAGTAGAGAAGAGTTAAAACATCCCCTTTTGAGAAATAACAAGCCGAAAGCCGATCTGCTTCAAACCTTCTCTGTCACCAAAGAGTATATACCCAATGAACAAAGAGATTTCCTGCTGGAAATAGGCTCCGAAGAGCTTCCTGCAACCTTTGTTCCCATTGGAATGCACCATTTAGAACAATTGATGCGTAATCTTTTACGCGATCATGGCCTCTCCTACCAGACGCTTGAGGTGTATGGAACACCGCGCCGTCTTTCACTCTTCATTAAAGGATTGGCCGGAGGAACAGCTCCTCAAAAGGTCGAGCGCAAGGGTCCTCCTGTCACTGCCGCCTTTGAAAGCGATGACACCCCGACGATGGCAGGAGCCGGTTTTTTCCGGAGCCTCGGAGACAAATGCCCCGAATTGCCTCGATTATCTGCAATTGAAAGGGGAGAAATATCGGCAGTCGAAGTCCGCAAAATTAAAGAGACTCCCTACCTCTTTGCCACCTATGAAGAGAAAGGCATTTCGACACGTGCCCTGCTCGCCGAACATCTGCCCAAAATCATTTTAGGGATCGAATTTCCCAAAAAGATGCGCTGGTCCGATTTGGAAATCGAATATGCTCGCCCCTTACGCTGGATTGTCTCCCTTTATGGCCAGGAGGTCATTCCCTTTGTTGTCGGTAACGTTATGGCTTCAAACCACTCCTACGGCCATCGCCAATTGTCACCAGGATCTATTCTCATCTCCGAACCCAAGGATTATCTCAAAGTGCTGCGTCAAGGCTTTGTGATGGCAGATGTGAAAGAGAGGCAAAAATCGATACTCGATCAAATTGTTCAAATCGAAAGCACTCTTCAGGGCCAGGTAGCGGTGCGCGAACGTGTGATGCCGCAAGTTCTCCATCTCGTGGAATGGCCCTTTTTGGCAGTTGGCCACTTTGATGAAAAATTCCTCCAAGCGCCCAAAGAAGTGCTCATTTCAGAAATGGTGGAGCATCAGAAATATTTCCCCGTTGTCTCAACAGATGGATCGCTACAACCCCATTTTGTCATCGTTTGCAATAATAGACCCTCAGATTTGATACGGGCAGGCAATCAGAAAGCGCTCTCTCCACGGCTCGCTGATGGCATGTTTCTCTATGAAGAAGATCTGAAGGTTCCTCTCGAAAAGTTTAATGAAAAACTCAAGTCGATGACCTACCAGAAAGAGCTGGGAAGCGTATGGGACAAAGTTAAAAGGGTGCGATCGATCGCAGAAATGCTCCATACCTACCTACCGATATGTGACACGCAACACTTACTACGGTCTGCACAGCTCTGCAAAGCCGACCTCGCCTCCCTCCTCGTAGGGGAATTCCCCGAATTGCAGGGCACAGTCGGCAAACTTTATGCTTTAAAACAGGGTGAGGAGCCAGAAGTGGCCCTCGCTATCGAAGAGCACTGGATGCCGCGGGGTGAAAAAGCTCCCCTGCCAAAAACGGCTTGTGGAGTACTCCTCAGCCTTGCTGAAAAGATGGATAACTTTATAGCCTGCTACGCACTCGATCTAAAGCCTACCTCATCGAGCGACCCGTACGGTCTGCGTCGACAAGCGATCGGCTTATTGAAAATAGTGATTGAAAACAACTACCATCTGCCGCTCAAAAAAGCCTTCAAACAGGCTTTTGAGCTATTTATCCGCTCACCTGACATTCCCCATAAGCTTGTGAAACATCTGCAAGACCACCACGAAGCTCTTCTCGATGAAATCTTTGCCTTTCTCGCCTCTCGCTTCCGCTCTATCTTACAAGACTATGGCTTTGGCAAGGATGAGATCGAAGCCTCTCTCGTCCATGATCTGGACGATGTCTACGATCTCTATCGAAGGCTGGAAGGGCTCCACCGCTATCGCAAAGAGAACCATGCCGATTTCCTGAAGCTGCTCGAAGTGCATACGCGCACCAAGAAAATCCTCTTCAGTCAAAACCCCCACCTCGCCCCTTCTAGGGAGGTGAGCCAGCTCGTCAAAAAACGGACACCGGTCAACCGCTACCCTACGGTCGATCCCGCTCTATTACATGAACCCAGCGAGAAAAAACTCTTCCAAATTCTCGAAAAGACCAAAGAGCAGCTCCACACAGAACTTGTCGACCGCCGCAATCCAGAAAATCACCAATGGCGTGAAGCCTTCGCCTTAGTTTCGAGCCTCCATAAGCCCCTCAGTGAGCTTTTCGACCAAGTCAAAATCATCGATGATGATGAAAACTTACGCACCAACCGCCTCTCCCTCCTCCAGGAAGCGTGGGACATCACCGAAGAGCTCCTCGACTTCAGCAAAATCCAAGAACACGCAGCGCTATAATCTGTCTAGCATTCTGTCCATTTGTCCGAAAGGCACATGGTTTACAACTTATCTACCCACATAGTTTTCTTCTAACCTGAGTTTTGGGTTGATTTCCCTCGCAATCAGAGGAGTTTTTCGAGATGAGCTTGGTTTTTTTTTGCGAAGTTCATAGCCGAAGGCGACAAGGTACCTCGAAAGAGCTCCGGCGGAGCTCTTACGATGGGTTGTCCGAGAGTGACGTAGTCACCGAGGGGATTATTAACGAGCAAAAAAAGACAAGATCAGCCGAAAAAGTCCCTGAGTGTGAGCGAAATCAACCCAAAACTCAGGTTGGTAGGCTAGGGTCAGCAAGCCTTTATTTCGACATAGAATTAGGTACAGACTGCTAGCTTTTATTCAGATTGGTTATCTGGACAAACATCTTCAAATATGGGTGGGAGAGGGGTTTGGGGAGGGGGGTGAGCGAAGCGAAGGGCCCTCCACATTCTATCCTTTAGCTCTCTCTTGTTTCTTTACTTGGGGAGGGCCCTTCGCTTCGCTCACCCCCCTCCCCAAACCCCTCTCCCACCCAGGCCTCAAGCCTTTTTTGGGCAAGCGATTCCTTTTTTCTCGGGGTATCTGAAATCTTTTCTCTTGGTCCCTAGATATATCGGTCCATAATAAAGTTCGATTATCCCATCAGCTACTTCTTTTAAGGCGACGCCTTCATGGCTCAATTTCCCACAGGATCTGATCCACCCACCCCACCCCTTTAGCCATTACAGGGCGGCGTAGAACGCCGCACTCCAGGGAGCGCTAACGCGCTCGAAGATTTCAGCTTCTTTACCCCGAGCGAGCGGAGCCGCCCTGCAATGGACATAGACGCTCACTAGGCAAAAAAAAACGGTGAGTTTTCACTCACCGTTAACTTTAAATCAAAATCTACTGATCGACTAGAACGTATAACCGACGTTGAATGTGGCTATAACCGAGTGCCAATGAGTATCGGCCTCATAGTTATTAGGATTTCCATCAAACTCCTCGAGGTTTGTACCCTCTGTTAGAGTTGTTCTTGTTCTTTGATCCCAGATCGAGTACTTAAGTCCAAAGCCCCATGTCCAACCACAACTTAATGCATAAAGACCATCTAATCTAAACGATTGTCCTCGTGCATTTCTTGATCGGAAGTGGTCAGGACCAAGGAACTCAGATGCAAGAACTGCATTGTCAGCTATATTAAATATACGGTCCTTAATTCTACCAAAGATATACTCATAACCCGCAGTGAAAGCCCAATTGCAAGAGCTGAAGAAGAAATCGATCCCAATTAAAGGTCCGTAGAATCTGATATCTTCTTTCTGATGGTGGTTCTTATTGGCTGGCCCAACACCTGGGATAAGATTTATACTATCTGAGACTAAGTTGACTAATTGGAAACGCAACTTATCATAACTATATCCCACAACAGGTGCCATTCCTAAGCAATCATTGCAGGATAAGAGATAGCCAACAGCGCCAGCCGCATCCCAAGTATATCCACGCACTTCAGCGATAGTGACCTGAATGTTGTAAATACCATCTGTAAGAACCCCATAGTGTCCTCTACCACGGATGTAAAAATTTCCGAAAGAGAGGGCACCCTTCGCGCCAAACTGGGCTGAAGAAATATTTTCATATCGCAGAGACTCTGATCCAGCGGTGAATGGATCTCCTCCAAAAGTTTCCACAAATTCAGACACTCTATCCCAACGATAACCACCATCGAAAACGAGGTAATTGAGGAAAGGACGGAAGAAATAGGATTGATTATAACAGCATTGGTTATCTAGGAAATATCCTTCGGCATAACCCTGCGTCGGCTGCCAGAATTGCATCGCGGCGCTAAGCACTCCGATAGCAATACCCATTTTAAATTTTTTCATTCTAAACTCCTTGCATTAAGAAGGCTTATATATTTTTTTGATTTCATTTGTTAAATTTTCATCACTTTAAAAACCGAATCCGATTCTAGCCAGGGCTGAGAAGGAATCCCATGCGATTTCTGCTAAAATGTGTTCCTGAACTGAAGGATCACTTGTACTAAAACCGTCGCTCGCTGTGGCATTCCATTCATTGTCATTACCCATATTTCTCCAGAATTGGTATTTCAGCTCGATGCCAAAATTCCAACCACCACAGAACGTATAATATGACTCGATTCGGAAAAGATTTCCCCACATATTGTTGCTCTTCATATGCTGAGAGAATTCTGGTCCCGTTTCTTTTTCTCTCCATGCTGCCCAGTGCAACTCATAGCCAAGGGCATAATCGATGCAAGAGTTGATGCGGAATAGAGTATCAAAGCCGACAAACGCGCTGTTAAAACGTTGTTTTGTCGTGATGTTGAACCTGGGGATTGATGGGACGGCAGTGAGATCATTCACTCTATTTTTGAAGCACATACTGTCATAGGAATAGCCGATCACTGGTGCAATTCCCCAGCAGCGGGAGACATCAAAGAGATGGCCTAACGCCAGATTGACATCCCACATATTGCCGCATATATTTCCTTCTGCCAGTTGGTGAAAGGGAAAGCCAACTAGGCCATGTCGTAGTGGTGTATATTCCTTGTAATGTCCACTATTTCCAACGGGCTTACTCCAGTGAAATTCTCCACGGAAGTAGAAATTTGAGCAGGGGGCATTCCAAAGGCCGCTCAATCCCACTTGGACGCTATTGATATGTTTCATCTGTTGAAAGACACCAGTGAAAGCAAAGTTCGGATTGATTGGATTCTCAGCCCAAGCAACTGTGCTGAGTAAAAATTTATCCGATCTATACCCAATATCGAAGTCAAGAAAACTGCGTAAACCACAAGAGTTGTTGCAGTCGCCTTGCCAAAACTCTGCATGTGCAGTTGATGTAGTACCTAAACCGAGTAGGCACAACATTGCGCTTAGCGTTATCCCTTTTTTCATTTTTTTCATTTTTTTCGTTCCTCCAAATTGTCTCTCGATTAATTTTTCAGAAAAGCACACCGTCACAAAATACGTGACTTTCCTATAGATAACAATTTGTATGCCACCATAACTCAAACCTTTCAGAAAATCTAGAAAAATTTAACGCATATTAACAAATCAAAAGAGCATGCATGAAAATGCGATTCGCATGCGATTGAAAGTGTGTTGGTTATTATGAATGCCAAAGTGCAAGCAGAATGGTTATTAGGGCAAAAATTTTTCGTTCGTCTTGGGCAAAGGCGCATGAAATGAAAAAAGATGGTAGCGATTCCGCGCAATCAAACGATAGAAGAGATCGGTGATGAAGGGGGGCAGAAATGAGAACCACCCAAGCCATGCATACTTTCCACCCAACTTCCAGAGAATACGGAGGGCGCCTTTTCCTTCGATGAGAATTTTCTCATCAGATGTGTTATAGTTGAGCAGCAAGACGAGTGTGTCGAGCTCGGGATTTTTTAAGTAGAGATGGGAGAGCTTTTTTTCTGCAGTAACCCCGTTGAGAGGGGCAAAATAGAAGAGGTTTTCTTTGTCTGCTTTTAATAGGAAGCGAACCATCCGATTGCAAAGAGGACAGCTCCCATCGTAGAAGATGACATGCTTCATTGAGGACAGCCCCCCCCCCTTCATAGAAGACACATGCTTCATTTAACTAGTGATGCGATTGTGCGGTGGGTTTTGAGGGCATCGAACTGTTTTGCCAGCTCCAGCACCTTCTCTTCGGAATGGCCCCCGCTTTGAATTTGCATCTTAACGGTCTCACGAATTTCCATCCATTCTCGATCGAGCAATTTTTGCACAGTCTCTAAAAAATGGGTTTCGGCCCTCTCTCGGTTCACTTTTTTCTGCAAGAGTTCATCGATCAGCGCAGGATCTTCGCAATTAGCGGCTAATGTGAACAGATCACTCTTTCCCTCGGTGAGGATTTTCTGAAAAAGGTGACGACAGGGGGGTGTCAGAAAATGTTTCTCAGTGAGATATTTTCTTACCGTTGGCAAAAATCCCTCCCCCATCAAGAGCAGCCATCTCAATAGATCCAGCTCCAGAACCCTTTTAGGATCAATGGGGTTGAGAGTGAGTGCGGCATGGCTTCTCACAAAAGTGGGCGCAAAATGTTCATGCTTCACACCCACCATCTCTTCTGGAACGCGGATCAGAGAGGCCAGTTTACGCAGTGTCTCATGCACCAAAACAGGGTCATCCCACTCCCCAATCTGTTTTTTCAGCTGTTTCACCAATTCCGCCTTCCCTGCCGGAGAGTCGAGATTGAGCTCTCGTCCCAAATAACTCACCTGAAAGGCAAGATAGCTCTCCGATCGTTCGATCTCTTCGATCAAGCGAGCCGTGCCAAATTGGCTCAGATAGGCATCTGGGTCGCTCCCTTTAGGAAGATTGACCACAAAGACTTCGATCCCCCTTTTTTGAAGCAGATCGCCCACTTTAGAAGCAGCCGCTCTTCCCGCATCATCACCATCTAGAAGCAGATAGCCACTCCTCACTCCCAATTTCTGCAGCTCCTCTGCATGGCTTTCGCCAAAGGCAGTCCCCAATGCAGCGACACTCAAATTAAGACCTGCCTCGATCAATTTCAAACAGTCGATCTGTCCCTCAACAATGAGAGCCCTCCTCTCTTTGGCAATGCGTCGCCTACAGTAGTTGAGTCCAAACAAAATCCTCGACTTCTTAAAGAGCTGAGTTTCAGGTGTGTTGATATATTTTCCGCCAAAAGTCTCTTCCTTATATTTCCGGGCCGAAAAACCGATCACAGCCCCCGCCGCATTGCGTATAGGGAACGTAATTCTATCACGAAAGAAGGGCCTTGCCCCTCCCTCAACTAAAAGTCCCGACTCTACCAAGTGGGTCTCAAAGATCTTCTCTTTCCTCAGAAATGCCTTCAGTCCTGTCCCATCATTCGGGGCAATGCCCACCTCAAATCTCGCAATAAAATCGAGATTCAATCCCCTCTTAAATAAATAGTGGAGCGCCTCTCTCCCCTCCTCACTATATAATAATGTGGCGTGAAAGTAGTGGCAGGCCAAAGAGCAGGCCTCCTTCAATAAACTCTTATCTGTCCCCCTCTCTCCCTGATCCTGCCTCTCCAGAGGTACATGAAACCTCTCCGCCAATGCCTCAACGGCATCAACAAAACCTAAATTCATATGCTGCATCAGAAACTGAATCGCATCTCCATGAGCTCCACAACCATAACAGTGGTAGTGGGTATCCCCTTTCTGGATCATAAAAGAGGGGCTTTTCTCCTGATGAAAAGGGCACAATCCCTTATGAGCCGCCCCCGCTCGCTTCAGATCGATATGAGCCGTCACGACCTCCAACAGGTCGATCTTCTCCTTCAGCCTCTCTAAACTCTCTTTCGTAAACATTCCCAAGATATTACTTCCCCATCCCCTAACCGTCAATGCCTCTCACACTCAATCACCTAAATCTTTTCTTTGCTTCTTCGCGTCTTTGCGTTGAATTATTTCTTCAGCCCATTGACACGAAGCCTTACTATACCGTAGCCTTTTGGCTATGTCCATGTCCAGCAACCTCGACGAAATAAAAACAACCCCCATGATGGAGCAGTGGCATCGCTGCAAGAAAGCTGCCAAAGGGGCTCTCCTCTTTTTCCGCATGGGCGATTTTTATGAGGCCTTTTATGAGGATGCGCGCATTATGGCCGAAGAGCTCGAGTTGACCCTGACCCAAAGAGGAGGAATCCCGATGAGCGGGGTTCCCTGGCATACCTGTGACAGCTATATCGACAGGCTGGTTGAGAAGGGATACCGGATTGCGGTCGCAGAACAGACAGAAGATCCCAAAAAAGCGAAGGGTCTCGTCAACCGTGAAATTGTCCGTTTTGTGACACCTGGAACGGTGATCCATTCTGGACTCATCCGCGACAAAAGCTACAATTTTATAGCGTCTCTCAGTCAGGTGGGCTCGATTTTTGGTCTTGCTGTCTGCGACATCACTACCACCTTCAGCCGAGTTGTGGAGGTCGATTCCCTTCAGGAGCTCATCGATGAGATCTACCGCTTATCACCTACAGAACTGGTGACGACCAAGAAATTCCAGGAAAAATATCCTACGTTGTTCCGTGAATGTGAAAAAACTCCTGTATCGCTGACCGATGAGTGGCGATTTGAGCACCAGACTGCCCTCACCTATTTGACAAACCATTTTCAGCTGCCTCATCTCGACGGTTTTGGACTGAAAGGAATGGTGGCGGCGATCAATGCGGCTGGAGCACTTTTAGCCTATCTTCACGAAGAGCTAGCTCTTTCGATTACCCATATCCGAGAGGTCAAGCCTTATCCCTTTCATGAGGGTCTTCTGCTCGATAAGACCTGCCAGATGAACTTAGAATTGATCAATCCCCTCCATGACCACGGGAAAAAGACGACCCTTCTCCATGTGATCGATCATACCCTCACACCGATGGGGGGCAGGCTAATACGGGAGTGGTTGAAAAAACCTCTTATCGACATCAAGCAGATCCAACTTCGACAGGATGCTGTCGAAGCTTTTTTGCATCTCCCTGAGATTCGCACCCAGCTCCAACGTGATCTGAAAGAGGTCCGCGATTTGGAACGTCTCATGATGAGAGCCTCCTCAGGTTTTGCCACACCGCGCGATCTGGTCAGCCTCCGCCTCTCGCTAGAGAGGATAGTTCCGATCAAAAAGGCTGTCCGCAATGTGAGCAGTGAACTGCTTTTTCAGTGCGGAGAACAGCTGTCCGACCTCTCATCGCTTATCCTGCAATTGAAAAATGCGTTGATCGATGAACCCCCTCTACGCATCTCTGAAGGCCATATTTTTCGAGATGGCTACCATTCTGATCTCGACCAGTTACGCAGCTTGATGCAAGGGAGCAAAGAGTGGCTGGCCCGTTATCAAGTCACGCTCAAAGAGCAAACAGGGATCAAAAATCTCAAAGTCAGCTTCAACAAAATTTTCGGCTACTACATCGAAGTGAGTAAAGGGCAGGCCCACTTGATGCCCACAGCCTTTGACCGCAGACAGACATTGGTCAATAGTGAGCGCTTCGTCTCCCCAGAGTTGAAAGAATATGAAAGCCGCGTGTTGACAGCAGAAGAGCGGAGCTTGAGCCTTGAGCAGGAGCTCTTCCATCAGTTGAGAAATGAGGTGATTGGCTATGAAAAACCCATCTTCACGATGGCCAAAGCGATTGCCGAGATCGATGCGCTTCTCTCTCTTGCCCATGTGGCTCGCCATCGCCGCTTCTGCCGCCCGAAAATTGACTCCAGTCAGCAACTTTCCATTCTCGAAGGTCGTCATCCTGTTGTCGAAGCCACTGTGGAAAAAGGAACTTTCATCCCGAATGATACTCAACTCGATGATCAGGAGCGGATGATGTTGATTACGGGTCCCAACATGGCTGGGAAATCGACCTATATCCGCCAAGTCGCTCTCATAGTCATCCTCGCACAAATGGGGAGCTTTGTTCCTGCCTCGGCAGCCCACATCGGCATCATCGACCGCATCTTCACCCGCATAGGTGCAAGCGACGACCTATCCAGGGGGCATTCGACCTTCATGGTTGAAATGAGCGAGACCGCTAACATTCTCAATAATCTGACATCCCGCTCTCTCGTCATTCTTGACGAAATTGGACGTGGTACCAGCACCTACGATGGTGTCTCAATCGCCTGTGCAGTCGCTGAACATCTCCTCTCCACCCGCGCCAAGACCCTCTTCGCCACACACTATTGGGAGCTCACCGAGCTAGAAAAAACAATCCCCGGAGCCGTCAACTATCACGCCTCGGTGCAAGAGTGGAACGACTCGATCGTCTTTCTCCATAAAATCTCTCGCGGCGGCACCGATCGCAGCTACGGCATCCATGTCGCCCGCCTCGCAGGCCTTCCCCTCCCCGTCATCCACCGCGCCACCGCCATCCTCTCCCACCTCGAATCCCGCAAAGACCCCTCCCGCCGCCCCAGGAAAGAATCTGCTGATACCCAGTTAACTCTTTTTTAGATCAAGTTGTTCTGGTATAAGCTTGAGGGCAGATTCAACGCAAAGACGCCAAGACGCAGAGGCGCAAAGAGGGGTAAAGAGGGGTAAATGGAAAATGAATTATCTCATGAAATCATCGGTGCTGCGATAGAGGTGCATAAAGTTTTGGGAGGCCCGGGGCTTCTGGAAAGCATTTATGAAGCTGCTCTATGCCATGAGTTATCTTTACGAGGGCTAAAATTTGAAAGACAGAGGATAGTACCCGTAGTATACAAAGGAGTCTCTATAAAAGAACCCTTCTATCTTGATGTACTAGTAGAAAAGAAAGTCATTATTGAGATAAAGGCGACAGAAGAAAAACATCCTATTCATCTAAACCAAATACTGACATACTTACGATTAACAGGTATTAAATTAGGTCTACTTATTAACTTTGGAGAAAAGTGCCTCAAAGATGGGATTGGCAGAGTCGTCAATGATCTATAACTTTGCGTCTCTGCGTCTTTGCGTCTTTGCGTTGAATCTTGACGCACGCTTTGCGTCTTGGCGTCTTTGCGTTGAATCTTGACGCACGCTTTGCGTCTTGGCGTCTTTGCGTTGAATCTTGACGCACGCTTTGCGTCTTGGCGATTCATTTTTTTATGTTTGATGTGGAGCAGTTGAAACAATTTCCGACGGAGCCTGGGGTCTATCTCATGAAAGATAGCACCGGGATGGTGCTCTACGTGGGGAAGGCGAAGAATTTGCGGGCCCGCGTGAAACAATATTTTGTGCCTGGGCGGGATGGGCGAGAGATGGTCCCCTATCTGACGAGCCAGGTGGCGGCGATCGATGTGGTTGTGGTCAGTTCAGAAAAAGAGGCCTTGATTCTGGAGAATAATCTCGTCAAGGAGCATTGGCCCAAATACAATGTTTTGCTGAAAGATGATAAGTCATTCTTTAGCCTCATGATCAATCATAAGCATGAATGGCCGATGATTCGGATCGTCCGATTTAAAGGAAAAGCTCCTGCGGGCAATCTCTATTTTGGCCCTTATGCTCACGGCTATGCTGCGAGGCAGACATTGGATTTGCTTAGGAGGCTCTTTCCGATGCGTCAATGTTCAGACCGGGAGTTGGGCTCGCGAACGCGTCCCTGCATACTCTACGATTTGAAACAGTGCATTGCCCCTTGTGTCTTGAAATGCACCCATGAGGAATATAACAGCCTGGTCAAACGGGTTATCGATTTTCTACGTGGTCATGATTCGGCTATTCTGAAAGAGTTGAAGACAGAGCGAGAGGCAGCGGTCGAGATGCTCGCTTTTGAAAAGGCGGAAAGGATCCATCAAACGATCCTCTACATCGAAAAGACGCTGGAAAAACAGAAAGTGGAGCAGGCGGGAATGGCCGACCGGGATGTGATCGCCCTCTATCGGGAAGCCGATCGGGTGGCTTTGTCACAGCTGATTTTCCGTGAAGGAAAGCTCATGCGCTCATATGACCGTTTTTTCAACCATAATGCGCAAAGTGATGCCGAATTGCTCTCCTCCTTTATCTTGCAAATGTATGGGGGTCAAGAACTCCTTCCCCACGAGATTCTTCTTCCTGTCACCCTTGCAGATGCAGAAGCTATATCTGAGTTGATTGCGACGGGGAAAAAGAGAGGAGTCGCTATTTTACATCCTCAACGAGGTAACAAAAAAGCGCTCGTGGAGATGGCTGAAGCAAATGCGAAAGTGAGATTTTCCCTTGAAAAAGAGGAGGCCAATGAAAAAGAGAAGATACTTTTGGGGCTTGAGGAGACATTCCATCTCACAAACTATCCAGAGCGCATCGAGTGCTTTGATAATTCCAACATCGCAGGTACAGAGCCAGTCAGTGCTATGGTTGTCTTCACTGATGGAGAAAAGGATTCACAGCGCTATCGGAAATATGCGCTGAAAAAAACGGCTCCCTCCGATGATTATGGGGCGTTGAAAGAGGTTCTAGAGCGGCGCTATAAAAGAGCGAAACAAGAAGAGGAGGCGCTGCCCGATCTGATCTTGATCGATGGGGGCAGGGGCCATCTCAACATGGCTCTCGAGGTTCTTTCTGAACTAGATATCAGCACTGTTGATCTCATTTCCATCGCCAAGGAAGAGGGACGGCATGATAAAGGGATGACAGCAGAGCAGATCTTTCTTCCGGATGTTCCAGAGCCGTTCATTTTAAAGCCTAACTCTCCCATCCTCTTTTATCTTCAACGCATCCGAGATGAAGCCCACCGTTTTGCCATCACCTATCAGCGGCAGAGGCGGAAGAAAAAGACTTTTGCCAGCGCTCTCGATCAGTTACCAGGGATAGGACCGATTAAAAAGCAGAGGCTCTTACGCCACTTTGGCAGCCTCAAACGGATTCTTGCGGCCACTCCCGATGAGTGGCAATCGATTCCAGGAATCACTAAGAGGGATATCGAGACTCTGAACTCCTTGAAGAAGCAGCAGCTTGATGCGGATGAAAGCTCACATTAAAGACGAACTCCCCATCATACTGACATTGCTTTTTCAAAGTGAGAACAAGAACCCGTTCGATTTCGTTGAGGATATGTTCTCGGCTGCTTTCTGAAAGAGGAGGAATATTCGCCATGATCTCAATCTTTCCCTGCGCTCTGCCAAATACTTCGCAAGCCACAGATTGGCCAGGGAAAAACTTTTGTAAGCTCTCCTCTGCAAAATGGGCAAGAACGCGATCTTCTATAGAAACCCCACCCATTTTTAAGAGAAAATAGCGGCGTCTGCTCAGCCGAAAAAGTGCCGCTAAAAAGAGCAGACCAGAGAGAAATAGGCAAAGTCCAAAGTAGGAGAGCCTCTCCTGATGATTCAGGATAAGCGCCCTGATAGCCAATTCTAGGTTGGGAAGATAGCGGATCAGAAAGAGAAAAAGGCCCCCACAAATCATCAGGAAGCCAAGGAGTAAACCCAAAAGTGAAATGAGAAGATGTTGCCTTTTCATACCCTATTGATCTAATGCGATCATTTTCTCTGCTAGCTGCTCCTTCGGTGGGATCAGCCCCTTAACCACCACATGGATGCTCGCTACGTGAAGACCTGTCAGCTGGATGATCTCTTTGACAACTTTATTTTGAACCTCTTCCGCTTTTTCTGGAATGGAGATCCCATAAGCAATAGTGATTTCTACATGAACTTTGACCGAATGGTTCTTACTGTCTTGCTCAACAGTGATTCCTTTGACTTTTTCGACCTCTCGGCCTAAAAGAGAGTCAATCAAACCGCCACCGAGGAGACCGACACCCTCAATCTTGCCGAGGCAGTATAAAATAATCACTTGAATGACTCGACTTTCGATATCTCTGCTAAAAACTGTTCGGGGAACTTCAAATTCCTTTGTATCTACTTTAACTGGTCTTTCAGCCATCAATCCCCCATTTAATTTGAAAAAAAACCACCTAGAAAGTAAAATTGTAGATTATCTATGGGTATGTTGCAACTAATCATATTGCTTTTTGGACTCATCTTTGGTCTATTGACCTCCTCTTTTGCAACCAAACGGGGCCGCTCCCCCCTTCCCTGGTTCATCGCCGGGTTTATGTTCGGGATTTTCGGCTTAGCAACACTTCTCTTGCTGCCTCTTATTAAAAAAAAGAGCCAGCAGACCATTGTCAAAAAAACAGCCCCCCAGATCACACGGAGCGATGCCTGGCTGAAACTCTGGTATTATCTCGATCCAAACCACTCCCAAAAGGGACCAATCGAGTTCCCTGAGCTCATTCAATCTTGGAAAGCGCGCCAAATTGGCGAGTCGACCTTCATTTGGGGAGAGGGAATGGCTGAGTGGAAAAGGTTGCGCGATCAACCCGACATCATCACAGAGATCGAGCAAGCCCCCTAAATACCCTGAGCGCGAAGCGCTCCCTGGAGTGCTGCGTTCTACGCCCCGCCCTCTATCGGCTAACTCGACGTCGACGCCCAAGACCTCGAAATCGTCGCCGACCTCATCGCCCAAGAATTCACCACTTCGCTTTAGCTGTCGAGAAACTGGCTAACTCACTTTCAATTATTGGAGTGAAATCGTCGAAAAAACAAGATGGTACAGAACCTCAAAAAAAACCTCTTGTTGGGATTTCAGTAGACTTTTGATGGAAGAGCTTGAAGCGGCCTAAGGGGCGAGACTTCAGAGGGTGGCGCCGAGCAACGGCTCGGCAATTGAGTGGCAGCGGCCCATTGAGGGCCGCGAGCGATCTTCGGTGCCAGAGGTGGGTTGTTACCAGCTTGCTTTGGTGACGCCGGGGATCATGCCCAGGCCGGCCAGTTCGCGGAAACAGAGACGTGAGACTTTAAACTTACGGAGATAGCCGTGAGGGCGACCAGTAAGCTGGCAGCGATTTTTGAGGCGCGAGGGTGAGGTATCTCGGCGCATTTTATTGAGGGCTACGCGGGCAGCTTCCCTCTCTTCTTCAGAAATATGGATATTTTTGGATTGACTACGAAGCTCAGTACGACGCTGCCAATTTAATTTTACAAGCTTTTCACGCTTTTTTTGTTTTGCAATTGAAGAAGTTTTTGCCATTCTATCCCTTCACTATTTTTTACGAGCAGGACCCTTCTGACGCTGTTTGCGGTTGGGGTCTTTTTTGTTAATCACATAGAGACGACCACGACGACGAACAAGTTTGTCGCCTTTTGTGGGGTCGGCCTTGATTGAGGCTGCTGTCTTCATGACAATCCTTAATGTTCTCATTAAAAGATAGCAATTTACTGCAGATCCCCATTTTTTGCAATTGTCATTTTCGTAGCCATCTGCTATTCTCTCACCCTTAAAGTTAAAAAGGAAAATAAGATGTTACGCACCTATCAACCCAGCAAAAAGCGGCGCAAAAAAGCGACCGGCTTTCGCGCGAGAATGGCCACTAGAGGGGGACGCAAAGTCCTGGCACGCCGCAGAAAATCGGGCCGTTTCCAGCTCACAGCTGTCTGATAGAGTATCGGCTTGGCAGAGGGGATGGTTTCTTTCAACTTTCCAAAGGGATTACGCCTATTAAATGGTCACCAGTTCCGCCGCGTCTCAAAACAGGGAGGCAGCTGCACAGGTCACTTCCTCTCCCTCACCCTCTGCCAAGCTGATACCCTAAAATTGGGGTTGACTGTCTCCCGAAAGTTTGGAAATGCCGTCGAACGCAACCGGTTTAAGCGGCTCGTGAGAGAGGCCTTCCGCCTTTCCCAACATGACCTTCCCCCACTCCACCTCAATGTCCGCCCCACCTCCCCTGCAGCCCAATCAGCCACCCTCCACGAGATTCAGTCTGAACTGAAAGCCCTTTGTGCTTCATGGACAACAAGCGCAGTGAGCTAATTCTTTCTGAAGATTCAACGCAAAGACGCTAAGACGCAAAGACACAAAGAAGGAGGGTACGCGAAGCGCTCCTATTTCTTTGCGCCTCTGCGTCTTTGCGTTGAATCTTGACGAAGAACTTTAACGGGCGGTGGTGGAGCGGATGTAGTTGAGGGAGTGGGCGATCTCGTCGTGCATGGTGGAAGGGGCTGTCTGGAGCGCTTTTTCGGCATGGAGTAGGGCCTTCTGCATGAGATCAGCCTCCATGTAGTGCTGAGCGATCATCATCTCGATGCGCCAGACATTTTGGTCATCTTTTAGCCCGAAATGGTCGAGATAGTCTAATAGGGGTCGCACTGCTTCATCTGCAGGAATCGGCTTTTGGGAGAGATCCTGGAAATCGATCAAAGCTAGCGTAAAGTGGAGGGTGAGTTGGTTATCGGGATCAAGAGAAGTGATTTTTTCACGCAGCTGCTGCGTGGATTTTTTTTGGCCTTCACCTCGTTCAACAAGCAGGCGATACTTTTCGAGAAAAAAGAAAGAGTCTTCCGTTTTGAGCCCCGCATCAAGGATGCTCTCTTGCTCCTTCTGTCTGGCCAATTCTTGAGCAATCTGATAGAGCTTTTTCAATGCAGCCGGATCTGAACTCAGATTCTTCATTCCTTCGATCAATTGGCCATCTTGGCCGAGAATATGGACCAGATCATCTGCAAACTGCTCTCCACTCTCAGGGAGATAACCGATCTGAGCAATCACCCTTTCCTGGGAATCGAGCAATAGAAGTGTGGGCGTCTCTTGCACATGGAAGCGCTTTTTCAGCTCTTGGTTTTGTGCCATCTTCTTTTCTGAAAGGGCGGTATGTTCAGGAAAGTCGATTTCCATGCAGAGGAATCTATGAGCGATTTTTTGCTCAAAGGCGAGGGTATCGAGGACCTCACGTTTCATCCACATCGCTTCCCCAGACCAATCGGAGCCATTGAAAAAAAGGAGGATCGGCTTTTCATCTTGCCGACTAAGTGCAACCACTTTGTCATAATCGGTCTGCCATTGGAGTGCAGAAAGGGAAAATGACAATGAGAAGCTTAAAAAAAATAAGATCGCAAAAAAATTCATCGCCTAATCCTCTTTAAAGGGCCTCAAAAAGCTGCAAGAGCGCAAATAGTTTTCTGAGAGGCCCCTCATGGAGAGGGGCTCTCTTTTAATTAATATTGCAACAGAGTTCTCAGATAATCGGCGTAGGCCTTTCCACCACCAGGGCGGTAACCCGTTTCTGCAATAAAGTTCTCGTTGGAATCGAGAATGATGATGGTAGGATAACCTGTCACACCATATTTTTGCTTGAGTTGGGTATTTTGCTGTTGGTGATCCGCTGGTAGCTGTTGGTTCATAGGAAAGTCAACGTCAACAAAGACGAAGGCAGTGCCCACTTGGCTAGCAAACTCTGGAGATGAGAAAATCTCTTGCTGCATTTTTTTGCACCAACCACACCAGTCTGACCCTGTAAAAAAGAGAAGCAGAGGCTTATGGCTTCTGGCTGCTTCTTGCACAGCTTGTTGATAATTGGTGAACCAATTGATCTGAGTAGGTTGTGCAGGTGGTGTCGCTTGTGCTGTTGGATTTGTAGGTGCTGTTGGATTTGCGGGTGCTCCCTGAGAATGGTTAACATCAGTTGGTGCAGAATCAGCAAATGAAGGGATGACCCCAAATGTGACAATCGCACAACAGATCGCGACAAAAATTTGTTTGTTCATTTTTTTCTCCTCCTAATAGAGAACATGCTATTTACGACGTTATATCATTTACTAAAACAGCATAAAATGGTATACTTTTCTTCATGCGATTTCATCAAATCTCTGATAACGAACAGTTTCCACCTACGATCGTCATCCGCCATAAGAAGGAAAATCTCAAAAAATGTTCATTGCGCGGTTTAGAAAACCGTTCCGATTTTTTATTTTATCGCTATCCGCTGCAAGCGCTTCCTGCGTTGGAAAATTACCTGCTCTTATCCTTAGAGAGTGAAGTAGATCTCTCGATAGACGATCGTGATTCTGGCCTACTCCTCCTCGATGCCACCTGGAAATATGCTCAAGAGATGGGGAAAAAAATCGATTTTCCTGCAACGCTCCAGAAGCGGCGCCTCCCGGGAGAGTTGATCACAAGCTATCCTCGTCGCCAGCAAGACTGTCTCGATCCGCAACATGGCTTAGCTTCTCTCGAAGCGATCGCAGCGTCCTATGCGATTTTGGGAAGGTCGATTGAGGGGCTTCTCGATCATTATTATTGGAAAGACTCTTTTATCGAAAAAAACAAAGGGTTTCTGATAAATTGCCAGCATGCAAACAAATGTTAAAAGCCGCTTTGCTTTTCATCATCAAAATGAGGCTCTGCTTTTCCAATTTCTTTTGCATGAATCCCTCTCTGCTCACAACATTTTGAGACAAAAACCCTCACCACTGCTTCTCTGCCAAGTGATTGGACCGATCGATCGAGAAAATGTCTGGCAAAGCATGTTGGGTCATCTGCCACGTCTGCGCCACTATTGCTCTCTCTTTATCAAATATTTTGATGAAGGGGCTTCTCCTTTATCCCAACAGTTGCACGATACACTAGAAAGGGCCCAAAAGGTAGCTCGCAAATGCTCCCTATTTCAAGAGAAAAGTCTAGATGAACAAAAAATGCTCTACAGGCCACTCAAAAAGGAGCTTGTCAATGTGATCAAACTCCTTTTGCAGAAAGTATACGACTATAAAGAGAATCCATCGATTCTCCTTTTCTTGCTGCGCCACCAAGAAGAGTGCCGTACCGTTTTTCGGAAACCGATTGTCAAGGATCTCTTTTCTGACATTTTTCCCGATGGCAGAGATCAGGCTTACGCCTTTCTTTCTGAAAAATTTTCACAAAAAGGGTTTGAACATCTGATTCCCTCAATAGAAACCTACCTCAAACAGCTGAGATTTTAGTGAAAGCCCATCGCGAGTTGGCTACATTAGTACGTGACACCCGCCTCTATCTCCAAACATTGGTGAAGGGAAAGGTAGAACCATTAGTGAAGGGAAAAGCAGAACTGTTGGTGAAGGGAAAGGTAGAGCCAGTGGTAAAGGGAGAAAGTGCCGTTGAGAAACCCGCTCCAAAAGAAGCTCCCAAAGTGGTAGTGAAGGCAGAAAGAGCCCCACAGCCTCTTCTTCCCAATCCCAAGTGGGAGCTCCATCCGATGGAACAAGCGACGCTCCCAGTGGGGCTACAGGGGAGAATTGCCTCCTCAACACAAGTTTCGGATCCCCCATTAGATCTTTGCTTAGTCTTGCCAGAAGAAAATAGCCACCACAGGCTTTTTTTAGAAAACGTCGCACGCGCCGTCACACGCTCTTTCGCTTCATCGGTCGTTGTGCTTTATCAAGAAACCCTTTTCAAAAAACCGATCAGCCGTTTTCTTCTTCTCCCTGCGGATCTCTTGCAGAAAAAATTTCCCAAAGCACGTCCCCACCATCCGATCGTCGATGGCGGAGTAACCTGGATTCCTTTGGAACCACTCGACCTCTATGCCCTCGACATCAACGCAAAACGAGCTTTATGGATGGCTATTCAACGTTTGTTTCAGTCATAGTTGACCTGGGACTCAATCGTCAGCTCGATTATGGGGTCCCACAGGAATGGGAGGGGCGGATTAAAAGAGGGATGCAGGTCGAAGTGCCCCTCCGTGGACAGTTGTGCGTCGGGTATATCTTCGAAATTAAGAAAGAGGCGAGCCATCCCAAGGTCCTCCCCCTCCATTCTCTCTTATCCAATGATGAGCTTTTAACGGAGGAGATCTTCGAGCTTGTCATCTGGATGAGTCGCTACTACAATGCCCCTCTCAACCAGGTCCTCAAAACCGTTTTACCTGCAACCATCCGCAATCAGACGCCACACAAAGAACAATTTTTTGTGAAACGCTCCTTGTCATTAGAGAAACTGCGGAAGCTCTGTATCGAGCTGCGCGAAAAGTTTCCCTCACAAGCACGCGCCCTCGATCATCTCTTAATGGCAGAGAAAGGAATGCTGCTCACTGAACTGATGGAAAAGGCTGAGATCTCACGCAGCCCCGTCGATACATTGGAAAAACAGGGCTACATCACTTTAGAAAAGGTCTGTTTCGACCGCTCGCCACTTCAGGGCGAGGAATATTTCAAAACAACCCCCAAGCAGCTCAACGAGGCGCAAGGCCAAGCTTTTGAGAAAATTACCCAGGCAGTGAAAGAGAATAAATTTGAAACCCATCTGCTCTACGGCATTACGGGGAGTGGAAAGACTGAGATCTACCTCCAGGCCATCGAATATGCGCTCGCTTTAGGAAAAAGTGCCCTCATGCTAGTACCTGAGATCTCTTTGACTGGACAGACGATCGAGCGCTTTCGCTCACGCTTTGACCAGCGGATCGCCATCCTTCACCACCGCCTAAGCCCCGGAGAGCGCTCTGACGAGTGGCGCCGGATCAAACGGGGAGAGGCCGAGATTGTCATCGGAGCCAGATCAGCCCTCTTTTGCCCTCTCCGAAACCTTGGCCTCATCATCATCGATGAGGAGCATGATGGCGCCTACAAACAGAGTGAGGAGAGCCCCTGCTATCATGCCCGCGATGTGGCCGTGATGCGCGGCAAGCTCAGCAAGGCGGTCGTCATCTTAGGAACCGCCACTCCAAGTCTCGAAAGCTACCACAATGCCAAAACGGGAAAGTACCAGATGACATTCCTACCCACACGTGCTTCCAAGGCATTTTTACCGAAAGTCCACATTGTCGACATGAAACCTGAATATGAAAAAGCGCGCGGCTTTACCTGCTTTTCAGAACTTTTGATCGGCAAAATGAAAGAGCGGCTCGAACTGGGTGAACAGACCATTCTCTTCCTCAACCGGCGCGGCCACAACACCAGCTTGCAGTGCAAAGCGTGCGGCCATATTTTTAGCTGCCCCTCTTGCGATTTGACCCTCACCTTCCATCGTGGGGAAAATACCTTAGCGTGTCATCTCTGTGACCACCATATCTCCCCTCCCCCCAGCCGTTGCCCCAAATGCAACACGCAAGAAACTCTTAAATATCATGGTATCGGTACAGAGTCCGTAGAAAGAGCTGTGCACGCCCTTTTCCCGGAAGCACGCACCCTTCGCATCGACAGCGACACGACGCGGCATAAAGGGAGCCATGAACGGCTCCTCAGAAGCTTCAGCACCCAAAAGGCTGATATTCTCATCGGCACCCAGATGGTCGCCAAAGGGCTCCACTTCCCCTCCGTCACGCTCGTCGCTGCCATCAATAGCGATGGAGGCCTCCATATCCCCGACTTCCGCTCTTCGGAACGCGTCTTTCAGCAGATCACCCAAGTCGCCGGCAGAGCAGGCCGCGGTGAGCTTCCCGGGGAGGTGATCATCCAGACTCAGATGCCCGATAACCTCACCATTCTCCAAGCCTCACAGCATAACTACGACGCCTTCTTCCACTCTGAAATTGAGAGCCGCAAACTCTTCGGCTTTCCCCCCTTCACCCACTTTGTCAAACTCACCTTCAGTGGCCCTGACTCCCTCAAAACCCAACAAGAGGCCGAAAAATTCCGCGCCGTAATCACTCCCCCACCCCACTCTCAAGTCCACCCCATCGTCCCCTCCGGCTACGCCAAAATCCGTGACATGTACCGCTTCCAGTGCCTCATCCGCGGCCCCAGCATCTACGCCATCAACCACTCCCTCGACCAAGCTGTGAAGCGCTATGCATTACCACGATCGATCCGCCTCCATATCGACATCGACCCAATCTCTACTTATTATTAAATGCAAAGACACAGAGACGCAAAGAGATAAGAATTAGATGCCCCCAAAATCTTCAGAATTGGGCTGGTGAGGCGGTTTGCGGGCGATGGAGGGTTCAGCGATGTAGAGGTCGATCTTCTCTTTCTGTAATTTCTCCCTTAAGGTTATTGAACCCGCAAGGATCAGCCCGATAGCCGCTGGTACGCATAGGTCTATTCCAAATACTCCCGATCCCACAGATGGCAATGGACCTTTGAATTTAAGAAAAACTGTAAAGGCAAGAATCCCTAAAACGAGTCCAATTACCAGAAGAGTTGTCCCGCTTGCAATACCGCTGATTGCCAAACTACGACGTGTTCTTCCTGCTTCGGTAAGCCCTTCAGAACCATGTCTGGAATAAGCATCTGAAATTGATTGAATTGCCATAATTATCCTAACTAAATTGTTACTATAGTTAAATTATAGCTTAGTATTGTTAATGAGTTATAAAGATTAATTGCTAAAGGAATTTGTTGATAGAAAAAGGATTGAAGGAGAGGGGGGATTGATGTATGGTAGTGGGGCTATGAGGCTGGTGAGAGCGTTTAGAGAGGCAAGTCGGCAGACGAAGATCTTTTGGATCATCGCTGTGGGGGTTTTTGTGCTCTCTACTGGCATGTGTTTATATCCTTTTTTTTGGTTTCCGCAACATCGGAGTAGTGTCGAGGTGGTAAGTGATTCCTAAACCTGAATATCATGAACATGAAGAGTTTCAGAATCGCTCGAAGAAATTGGAGGAGATTCGAGGGGCGGGAGTTGACCCTTATCCTCATAAGTTTGAGCCGACTACGAGCGCCAGGCAGATCTTGGAGAAGTATGAGGGTCAAGAGGTGGGCCACAGCGAAGAGGCTGGAGAAGGGAAGACGCCTCTTGTCAGAGTGGCTGGACGATTGATTTTGTTTCGCGCGATGGGGAAAAATGCCTTTGCCCATATCCAGGAGTCGACCCATAAGATTCAGCTGATGTTTAACCGCGACTTGACGCAGGTGGAGGGGTTGGGGAGAGGTGAACAGGTGGATGGGCTGGAGACAAGTGAGACACCGCTCAAGTTCATCGAGAAAAAGATCGATTTGGGCGACATTATTGGAGTGGAAGGGCACCTCTTTAGGACGCAGAAGGGCGAACTGACCATTTTTGTGAAAAAGCTGACCTTGTTATGTAAGACGCTACTGCCGCTGCCTGAAAAGCATAGTGGGTTGATCGATAAAGAGATGCGCTACCGTAAACGGTGGCTCGATCTGATCACCCATGAAGAGGTGCGTAGGGTCTTTATCATCCGGAGCAAGATGGTCGGAGTGATTCGTAACTTCATGAATGAGTGGAAGTTCATGGAAGTAGAAACGCCGGTTGTACAAAGTATCTATGGAGGTGCCGAGGCGCGCCCATTTACCACTCATCTCAATGCGATCGGACAAGATATGTTTCTGAGGATCTCATTAGAGATCTCTCTCAAGAAAATTCTCATTGGTGGAATGGAGAGGATCTACGAGATTGGAAAGATTTTCCGTAACGAAGGGATCGATCGTACGCATAATCCTGAGTTTACGATGTTGGAAGCTTATGCGGCTTACTGGGACTATAATGATATGATGCACTTCTTGGAGCAGATGATCGAAAGGATCGCTCTCGAGCTACATGGCACGACGAAAATCAATTATACTGTTGAAGATGAGAATGTTGTGGTCGATGTGAAAGCCCCTTGGCGACGACTCAGTATGAAAGGAAGCATCAAGGAGTTTGCGGGAATCGATGTCGATGCCCTCTCCGATACCCAGATGAGACAGATATTGGTAAATGAAACAGAGGTAGATCCGAAATTCATCGATCTGAGTCCACGAGGTGGTTTAATCGCTCTTCTTTTTGATGAGTTTGTCTCAAATAAACTGATTCAGCCGATCCATATCACCGACCACCCGATCGAAACGACGCCTCTTTGTAAACCTCACAGAGATCCTACTTTAAGGAAGGAAGGTTTTGTGGAGCGCTTCGAAAGCTACTTCTTAGGAAAAGAGCTCTGCAATGCCTATTCAGAGCTCAATGATCCCCAAATCCAACGGCAGCTCCTGGAAGAGCAGTTTGCCAAACGGGAACGGGGAGATGATCAAGCACATCCCCTTGATGAAGAATTCCTTGAGGCGATCTGCCAGGGCATGCCTCCTGCAGGCGGTATCGGCATCGGAATCGACCGATTGACGATGCTCTTCACAAATTCACCCTCCATTCGAGATGTCCTTTACTTCCCAATCATGAAAATGATATCTTAAAATAATAAATTAACAGTTGTAGTTTTTGCTTATAAGCAAATCAGAATAAAACGTTATTATTTAGGGGGATCAGATGAGTCAGGCTAAACAAGGAGACCATGTCAAGGTTCATTTTACAGGTAAAATGGAAAATGGGGAAATCTTTGCTTCCTCCCAAGGGCGTGAGCCTCTTGAATTTGCAGTCGGTGATGGGACTGTCTTGCCCGGTGTCGATAAAGCGATCGCAGGGATGAATCCTGGCGATCATAAGACGGTGACTCTCAGCCCACAAGAGGGATTTGGAGAACAAACGGAATCTCTGATTCTCACCGTTGACCGCTCTCACTTTCCGGAAGGCTTTGAATTGCACGAAGGTATGGAGCTACAGGTTCCCCAACCTGATGGCTCGGTGGTCTTCTTCAAAATCTTGCAGATCCTGAATAACCAAGTGAGGCTCGATGCGAACCATCCTCTTGCAGGGAAAAAGTTGACCTTTGAGTTGGATCTCTTGGAAGTCGGCTAGTCGCTCGTCCACTTTAGATAAGATTGCTCTTTGGCCTGAGCTTCAGGGTGCGGGCTAGCCGCTCGTCCAATTTAGGGTTGAGGCGGTGCGATACTCTGTGACGGTCCCCTCGAAGAAATTCTTTTCTTTGTAGAGGTCGATGGCTTCACTCATCCATGTGAGGGGGTTTTCTGCATGGTAGCGCATGGGTAGCCCGATCCGCTCTAAACGACGATCGGCCAGATACTCAATATAGCGGCGGAAATGTGCGGGATTGAGTCCAAAAATCCCATGGGGAAGGGCCTCAGCCGTGTAGCGAGACTCCAGCTCGACCGCCTCTTCGACCCGCGCGAGAATCCTCTGTTGAACATCACGAGTCCAGAGTGAAGGATTCTCCTCTTTGATGCCATTGATCAGGTCGATGCCAAAGTTGAGGTGAATGGTCTCATCGCGCAGGATAAATTCATACATCTGACAGAGACCCTTCATCTTATTCTGGCGGCGCAGAGCCAACACCATGGCAAAGCCTCCATAAAAATAGATACCTTCCAAGATGACATAGAAGCCGACGAGGTTTTCTAAAAACCTTTGGGCACCCTCAAAGGTGGCTGTCGAAAAATCGGGCGCGATCATCTCAGCGACCAGTTGATTCTGAAAGGCCTCTTTGGCCCAGATTGAGGGGATCTTGCGATACATGTTAAAGATCTCATTGGGATCGAGCGCAAGCGATTCGCAGATGTAGACAAAGGCCTGCGCATGAATCGCCTCTTCATAGGCTTGACGAAGGAGATATTGGCGACATTCGCCTGCAGTGACGAATTTATAGACTGTGAGGGCCAAATTATTGGAAACAAGGGTTTCGCCCGTGCTAAAAAAGCCAAAGCTGCGCAGCAGGAGTAGCCGCTCATCGGCGGTGAGCTCATCCGATTTCCAGAGGGCCACATCATCGACCATCGGGATTTCGTGGGGAAACCAGTTATTGGCACACCCATTCAGATAGTGTTCCCAGGCCCAGGGATAGCGGATAGGCATCAATGGATTGATCTCAGCGCTATCCCCATTGATCAAGCTTTTTTCACTCATCTCTACTTGCCGAGCAAAGAGCGTGCCAGGGCGCGTCCTCCCTCTGTGAGAGTGATCTCCTCAGGGCCATAGGATTTGATAAAGTTAGCTTTAGCAAGCCCTTTGATGATCTCGCGGAGCAGCACTTCACGGAAGCCCAATTTTTTAGCGATTTTTTGGGGATTGACACTCCCTTCGAGATTGCCAGCTGCTTGGAGGGCTTTGTAGATTTCGATTAAAAAGCGCTCATCTTTGGTCATTTCTTTTTCAACCTGACTCCATGGGCAGTATCTTCGATGAGGTAGCCTGCGCAGGTGATCTCGTTACGGAACTGGTCGGCTAGCGCCCAGTTTTTCTCTTTTCGAGCACTCTCTCGCTTTTCCAATAGCTCTTGGAGATAGGGAGGGGCATGCTCTTCCCTGTCAAAACTTAAAACACCGAGAACTCGATTGAATTCTTCAACCACTGTGAGCACTTTCAAGGCATCACCTGGACCTAATTGACCCTCTGTTTCCAAGACATTGATCTGATGCATCATCTCGAAAAGAGCCGCAAGGGCCACGGAGATGTTCAGATCGTCTGCCATAGCCGATGAGAAATCATCGACAGCCTTCTGAAGGATCTCCCGCACTGATCCCGTTGGCTCTGCTGATGGATCTGCCAGCTCTTGCATCCGTTGGATAAAATCGTTGAGGCGGGTAAGAGAGACTTTTGCCCCCTCCAACCCCTCGAAGGTGAAATTGAGTTGGGTACGATAATGGGTATGCATCAGCATATAGCGCACCTCCATCCCAGAGTAACCTTTTTTCAACAGGTCGCGGAGAGTGTAAAAATTGCCCAAGCTCTTCGACATTTTTTTGTGGTTGACGATGAGATGTTCGGAATGGACCCAGAGGCGGACAAAGGTCTTTCCAGAGAGTGCTTCCGATTGGGCGATCTCATTTTCATGATGGGGAAAAATATTGTCGACCGCCCCACAGTGAATATCGATCGTCTCCCCTAGCAGCGACATCGCCATTGCAGAGCACTCCAGATGCCATCCAGGACGGCCCGGACCAAAAGGGCTGTTCCAGTAAATATTGCCATCTCTCTTTTCATCGTAAGATTTCCAGAGCACAAAGTCAGAGACATGATCCTTCTCATATTCATCACAAGCGACCCTAGCGTCACCAGCACCGACTTTGAGCTCCTCAAGATTTAAGTGGGAGAGGCGGCCATAACGGGGACATTGGTCGATCGCATAGTAGATGCTCTTATCTTTGCTATGGTAGGCGATCCCTTTGTCGATCAGTTTCTGGATAAAGTCGACCATCTGGGGGATGTAATCGGTCGCGGCAGGATAGTTTTCGGCCCTCTCGATGCCGAGCGATTGCAGATCGACAAAAAAGGCATTTCTGAAGGGTTGTGTGAAGTCGGCCAGACTTTGATTCGATTCAATCGCTCCTCGGATGGTCTTATCGTCCACATCGGTGATATTCATCACCTGCGTGACTTGAAAACCAAAAAACTTGAAAGTCCTCCTCAAAATGTCTTCAAATACATAGGTGCGGAAGTTGCCGATGTGGGCAAAGTGGTAGACAGTCGGCCCACAGGTGTACATTTTGACATGGTTGTCGTGGGAAGGGCGAAAGGTCTCTTTTTGCCGACTCTCTGAATTAAAGAGATGGAGCTCCTTCTTCGGAAAAGTCAACTCTTCCTCAGACTGTTTTCTGGCCATACTTAAACCTGCGTGATTAATCCACGAGAGTAAGCTAGACGTGGGTTATGTCTCAAGAGCTTTTTGATCGGACACGGGGACGAGAATTGGTCATTCTTCAGGTCTATTATTTGTAAGTTTGGAGGAGAGGCGGCGGTAGTCGATCTTGCCGGTGCCAAGGAGGGGGATGAAGGGAACTTTTTTGACGGAGCGGATTTTGATGATATTGCTCATGCCGCTATTGCGAAGCACTTGATTGACCGCATCCAAAGAGGTGTCGAAGATGGTAAAGAGGTGGATTTCGCTCTTTTTGCCATCGACTTCAAGGGCACAGACTGCGAGAGAAGGGGCCTCAGGATCGATCTTCCAGCCTTGTTGGGAGCCGATTTGGTGGAGGGTCTCTTCGATGGCAGTGAGGCTGACCATTTCGCCACCGATTTTCACAAAGCGTTTGAGCCGTCCTGAAAGGGTGAGATAGCCTCGCGTGTCGAAAGAGCCGAGATCCCCTGTCAGGTACCACTCCTTTCCATCTAATGTGACAAATGGAGAGGGGAGATTAGGGTCTAAATAACCTTTGAAGACATTGGGCCCCTGAGCGAGAACTAAGCCTTGTTGGCCTAAGGGCAAAGGATTCATAGTCTCAGGGTCGACGATGCGGAGCGTAACTCCTGGTAGCGGCTTGCCTACCCCTTGTGTGGGCTCATCCGGAGGATTTAGAGTCAAAATGGGAGCACACTCAGTGATTCCATAACCTTCACAGAGGATCGCTCGAGGATTCAGTTCTCGGAGTTTATCGAAGAGCTCAGCGGCGGCCTTTTCGGCACCGGCTACTACTAAACGAAGAGAGGAGAGCTGTTTCGCTGTCCCTGCACGGAATAAATTTTTTAGAAAGGTGGGCGCGAGGCAAAGAAGGGAAATTTTCCACCGCTCGATCGCTTCTGCGACTCTTTTTCCGTCGGTCGGGTTGGGCGAGTAGGCTACCCGTATGCCGACGAGAAGGGGAAAAAGACCTGTGACAGAAAAGCCGAACGAATGAAAAGAGGGCAATGCTCCTAATAAGATATCATTTCCCTGCACTGTCGCCATCGCATATGCCCCTCTTTGGTTAGAAAGGATGTTGTCGTGGCTGAGTGGGACTCCTTTAGGATAGCTTTCCGTTCCACTCGTGAAGAGAATCACAGCCGTCTCCTCTTTCTGAATGCGATCGGCGCCGAAAGTTTTTAAGAGCGAAGGCGCCTTTTTTTGCGCGCGCAAGAGGGCCCTTAACTTATCCCAGAGTGTCAGATTTTTTCGAATATCTTCGAGAAGGAGAATGGTGTCATCAAGGCCATTGAGCTCGGCATTATCGAGCCGATCGAGAAAGCTCCAAGCGCTCAAAGTAAGCGTGATGCCCGATTGTTCGACCACGGAACGTAAGTTTCGCTCGCCGAGTGTCCAATTGATCATGACAGGCACTTTTCCCGCCAACATCACTGCTAGGACCATGGCATTGACACCAACCGATGCTGGCATCATGATCCCGATCCTTTCAGAGGGCATCTTTCGGATGACTTCGGCCAATAAGATGACTCCTGTTTTGAGTTTCTTATAACTCATTTCACCTGCCACTAGATCGACACAGGCGATCGACTTGCCCATCCGATCGCAGGTTTTGAGAAAGACCTCCGGAATGGTATCTCCGGTAGGATAGTGGTAGTCGGGGCGATTGCGCTCTTTTGCCCAGACGCCCTTCAATTGCTGAGGCTCCACCTCCTCTTCTTTCCCCGTTTTCAATTTAGCCGCATAGGCGATAACAGAGCCTACGGTCGAAAGATCAGAACTATGGAGAGTCATCACTCCAAATTGATCCTTTAAGGCGACGACAAGCTGGGCGATATCTAACGAATCTAAGCCGAGATCGTGAGCCAAATCGCTGTCGTGAGTGATTTCTTTGAGAGGAGTTCTCGTGAGCTTGGCGATCTCTTCGACCACTTTTTGGTGTATCTCTTCAGGGACATTTTCTAAAGAGAGCTCTTCTCTTTGTTCAGGCTCTTTGATCGAGGGGAATTCGTTTTTAAATCGACTAAAGGAGACAAGATTTAAAGGTTCAGAACCCCCAGCATTAAACCATTTTTCCAGATAACGATTCACCTCGATGCGTGAACCTTTCCAGGGAAAATCAGCGGGTGCAGGCTCACAATGGATGGTCACCTCTCTTCGAGGAGCGAAGAAAATCCCATTCTTGAGCAATACTTTGAACCCATGGAGGAAAGCGCGCAAGATTTCTGGAGTCTTGCCTGTCGGGGCCCTGGAAAAGCTACTTCCCCAAAGTCCCCAAGTTCTGATAAGCACCACATTGGCATCTGGGCAGGCTTCTAAGATAGTTTGAACACCAGAAGCCCCTCCAATCACCTCTTCAGGCCCATTCTTCAATGAGCCAGCAGGATAGATCAATACATTCTCTCTCTTTTTTAAATAGGAGAAGAGATTCTGGTAGGTCTTTTCGATCTGTCTCCTCTTGTAGCTATTGGAGGAGCCGTCAAAGTTGGGAATAGGTAGAGCGTCGATAAATTGGAGGAGCGAGCGCACGATCGGCTTACGAAAGAGATAATCGATGGCCACAGGATGGGGTTTAAAGGGATACCAGAAGGTGGTTAAGAGGATCAGGGGATCGATTTCCGCCGGATGGTTGGCGAGAAAGAGGATCCCTCCTTTTTTTGAGAGCGCTTTCTTAGTCAGCTTCTCTTTTCCCTCTACCTGGATCTGATAGCGCAATTTCAAAAGAAGGCGCAGATGGAGGTATAATAACCACTCAAGAATCTTTTTCAACTAGTCCTCATTCTAAAAATCATCATCCTAACATATCACCTCCTCTTTGTTGACAAGATTTTTCTATTACCGCATCTTCTCCATTTATGAACCGCACCTACGACAAGGAAAAAAAAGTTGCTATTGAAGCAGTTATGCAAGCATCAGCATTAGCACGCCAGATGCAAGGGCAACTTGCCGCCCTCGATGTGGTGAATAAGGAGGATCTCTCCCCTGTCACCATCACCGACTTTAGCGTGCAAGCCCTCGTCAACCGCAACCTGATGGAGTCCTTTCCTGCCGATGAAATTATGGGAGAAGAAGATTCTCTCTTTTTGCGCAGTCCTGAACATAGCCTCATCCGGAAAAAGGTGATCGAACAGCTCTCGAAAATTTATCCAGGGATCTCTGAAAACAGCATTCTCGAGGCGATCGATCGCGGAGGCAGCAAAGGGGGAGCGAAGGGCCGTTTTTGGGTCCTCGATCCCATCGATGGAACACGCGGATTTATTCAAAATGAACCCTATGCCATAGCTCTGGCTCTGATTGAGGAGGGAAAAGTGGTCCTCGGTCTCCTCGGATGCCCCCGGTCGATTTTCAAGGAGCATCCCAATGGGGGACTTTTTGTCGCCGCTCATGGAGAAGGAACCTCTTTCACTCCTTATGGATCTACTGAAACCATTCCCCTCAAAGTGAAGAAGTCGGATAAGCTCATCTACTGTGAAGCCCACACCGCTTCAAAAACCCATTCTCATTCGGAAGCATTCGAGATTGCCAAAAAAATCCATGCCCATCCCCACCCTTTTCGTCTCGATAGCCAATGCAAATATGCCCATGTGGCCATCGGCGATGCGGCGATCTATCTCCGTATTCCTCTTTCCGGTGTTCGCTCAGAACAAATTTGGGACCATGCCGCGGGAGCAATCGTCGTTGAGGAAGCAGGAGGAAGGGTGAGCGACATGGAGGGAAAGCCTCTAGACTTTACTCAGGGAACAGCCCTAATCAAAAATCGAGGAATCGTCGCGACCAATGGCTTTGTCCATGACCAGGTGATCGCAGCCATTCGCGAAGTGAATCACTTGTGAAACACCGGAGCGATCGTCCGTTTGCCGATACCCTGTTTGAGATTATGCTGGGCCACTTCCTTGGCAACCTGATGGGTCGGTCGATTTTTCTCTTCCGCAATGGCGAAAATGGTCGAGAGCACATCGTAGATGCGGTCGACATGCTGGCGCGCGATGTTGGGATCAAACCCCTCGGGCTCTATCTCCACACAAACGGCTCTCAGTCCTCCCCCATTGATCACATAATCGGGAGCATAGAGAATGCCTCTTTTGGAGAGGGCATCCCCATCAGCATCTGTGAGTAGCTGGTTATTGGCTAAGCCTGCAACCGCTTTGCAGCGCAGTTTGGGAATCGAGGTGGGGTTGAGAATAGCGCCTAAAGCACAAGGCACAAATACATCACAAGAGACAGAGCCAATTTGATCTGGTGGGACTGCCTGGGCTCCAAATTCCCTCACAGCATGCTCGACAGCTGCCGTGTTGATATCGGAGACAATGAGCTGGGCATCGCCCCAAAATAGCCACTCAGCAATAGGCATCCCCACAGCGCCAAGACCCTGGATAGCAAAGGTTTTTCCAGCCACTGAATCGCTTCCCCAAATCTTTTTACAGACTGCCTGAATCCCTCGATAACCTCCGAAAGAGGTGAAGCGCGAAGGATCGCCGCTTGATTTCGAGCGCAAAATGCCCACAGCATAGGGTGTCATCTCTGCGACTTGGGAGAGATCGTTCACAGTCATCCCAATATCTTCGGCACAGATGTAACCTCCTTCAAAAAAGTTGACCGCTTCTGCAAAAGCATGGAGCAGCTCTTTGGACTTCGGCCTCCGATTATCAGCAAAAATTACACTTTTACCGCCGCCCGTTCCTGTTTCGGAGACAGCCGCTTTATTCGTCATTCCTTCTGCGAGCCGTAAGACATCCTTTAACCCCTCTTCAAAAGTGGCATAGGGATAGGCTCGGGTACCACCCAAAGCGGGACCTAGACGGGTATCATGGAGAGCGACGAGCGCATGGAGACCCTTGCTTTCATTTTTAAATTCGACGACGCGTTCAAAGCCATCAATTTTAAGTTCTTTAACTTTCAGCTCACTAGCTAATTTACCCATAAAACCCTTAACTAATAAAAAAAGAAGGTTATTATTTTTCCATCTAAAGCTTTTAAAGTCAACCTTGACTATAGATCTTCAGATGAGTAGACTACCACATCAAAAAAAGGAAAAAGCAATGAATGAACAGCCTCTCTGGAATTTGATGAATCTTTTTTGTAGATCTCATCCCTGGCATGGAGTTCCCATTGGAAATGATGCGTCCGATGAAATTCATTGTTACATCGAGATTGTGCCTACCGACACAGTGAAATTTGAACTTGATAAATCGACAGGTCTACTTAAGGCCGATAGACCTCAAAAATATTCCAACTACTGTCCCACCCTTTATGGACTGATTCCTCAAACCTATGCTGGCAAGCGGGTAGGCGACTATTGTAGCGAAAAGGCAGGGCGCCGAGGAATTATGGGTGATAAAGACCCTCTCGACATCTGCATCCTCACTGAAAAGCCGATCTTAAGGGGCGATATTTTAGTGACAGCCGTTCCTATCGGTGGCATCCGTGCCATCGATGGCAATGAGGCGGACGATAAAATCATCGCTGTGATGAAAGGGGATTTTATCTATGGGCATGTCAAAGATATCAGCGAATGTCCCGAAAATTTAATCGAACGGCTCAAACACTATTTCCTTACCTACAAAGAATCGGCCGAAGAGCTCTGCAACAAAAGCAAGAGACGGATGGAAATTATAGAGGTCTACAATAAAAAACAGGCGATGGAAGTGATCGCTTTAGCCGAAGCTGATTATGATGAACTCTTCCCTGGCAATCGACGACTTCTTAAAGAGTCTTTGAGTAAGCTGTGAACTGACCTACAGAGCTCTTTAGAAGCGGGGAAGGTCGCCCTTTCTGCTGCCTCTTCCAAATGGCACCAGCGGAAATCGGTGATCTCTTCCTCCTGAATTTTGACCTCACCACTCACCTCAGCAAGAAAATAGATCACTCTCTTATGGACAAGGTCTTCTTGGTAGCGAAATTGATATCTCTCTTCGAGCTCAGGAAGATCAAAAAAGCGGCTCACTTGTAAACCAGTCTCCTCCTCCAATTCCCTTCTCGCAGCTTCTTGAGGAGCCTCACCGGGATCAGGATGGCCTTTAGGAAAGCTCCAGTGTCCCTTTCCATGCTGGACCAACAAAACTTCCCAACCCTTTTTCACATAGCGTACAGGAATAATTCCATAAGAGAGATCAGACCTATGCATAGAACCCAGAATATAGCATGGAAGGTTAAAAAGCGAAAAAACGTGCGCGGGAATGAATGGCCGGTATACCACGTTTCCAACTTGAGTTCGAGGCTAAGGCCCCCTGCCCAAAGGTCGATCGCGCATTCTCTGGCCAAGCCACGCTGTGGACTTACAGAGAAGGTATCCCGATGAACAACCGCTGCCGGTAACGGTCCTAGCAAAAGTTGCTAGCAACGACCCATTCATTACCACTTCTCCCCTCACTCGGGCTACTGAGAAGGAACTTCTGTGAACCTCCAGTAGAGTGTCGCAAGCTGGGCACTCTTTTAGAGACCGAAGCCTCTTGGGAAACACCGTCCCGAGTGCCCTCATACCGGGTGCTTTTGCCCGAGGGGATGCGGAAGCACGTTCCCGCATTCACCTACTTAGACTCTTTTTTCTCATAAAATGTTCATTTTTAAGATTTTGCTTGAATCAAAAAACTATATTTTTTATATTTTTTCCATATGTCTTTACCAATTATTTCGTCTAATAAAACTCAATATAGATCCCAAGTTGAAGAACGAATCAAAAAATTAAAGGATGCCCTACAAAAAAGTACCGAAAAAAGAAACTCAACTGACAACAAGATCATCGCAGCATTTGAGCCGCTTTTCACAAAGGTCGGTGGTCATCATTTTAGGCAGAAAGTAGAGCTAGAGCTAGAGAAGGGCCTCACCGAAAATTGGGATAAAGTTGTCGCCAAAATTCACAGATCAGCTTTAAAAGCCTATCCCTTTTTCCAAAACCATGACTCTATTGGCTTCTGCACGGGGACCCAATCTTCGACTGTTATCGGGATGAAACAATGGTCTAGGAAAAATGGACTGCCTCGCCCTGCTCTAGTTCCCACAGGAAGATTGTTGGCTCACCAAGTTGTTCCCTTAACAGGTGAATTGGGGATGGGGATTGCTTCAAGTGGAATTAACAGAAAATATCTTTCAGGAACCACTCTCGAAGGTTTTGGGACTGCTTACCGTTACGCACTACCCCTTACTGTCCATCACTATGTTATGGAAAGAGAGTGGACACGCGTACAGAGTTTCAAGTTAGCTGAATATGATTCCTTAAGATTAGAAATTGCTTGCCTCCGGCTGATCCATTTCGCGACCGATCCAGAGATTGTTAAACGAGCCAAAGAACACATTGCCGAAAAAATTCTTCCCTCTACTCAGCAATTGCCGCTACTATGGCTTCTGCGGTTTCGCCTGCTTGTTAATCCTTACAGCATTAAATTATATGCAGATACTACCTCATCTGAAGAGGAGCTAGCCAATATTGCGATAGGGACATTAGTGCTATTCGTAACTAATAGCAGACTGAAAACAGGCATGATCCTGGCCCGAAATCCTGATTCTAAAGAATATAGCATCCTCTATTACGAAGGAAGTTTCCAGAGCTGTCTGCGTCGCCATAAGGAAGTCACTCTGTTTAATGGAGATTATGACCCATTCGTCCTAGATTACCCGTCGATAAGCCCTGAACTTTTAGCGAGTGTGAAAGAATTTTTCCCTCTCACCTATCGTCCTGAGCCGCTTCAGGCCATTTTGGCTCTCTTCGACACAGAAAAAAAAGTTGAATTGTCTGATGAAGAAAGAGTACTTCTCCAGGATCCATTCCCCATTGTTTGGGCAGCGCACCAAGAATTCAATGACGCCCAAGTTACTTCATCGTATTACCAAATTGAGCGAGCGGCTGGAAAGGAGCTTCAAGTGGGAACCGATCTCACCTACCTCTTTACCAAAGAGCGTCGCATTCCCCAAATGCGTCAGTGGCTCCTCCATCAAGAGTGCTCTTCCGTCAAAGTCATGAGCTTCAGCTCTGGTTTATTTATCTCTGCCATGCACTTGCCATCCTAGGGTCTCAGGAAGGAAAGATATGAAAGATCGCAAGGTCTGAGTACAAAATCGGGTGGGAGAGGGGTTCAAGGGGAGGGGGGCGAGCGCCCCGTTCGCAGGCAGGAGTCGCGAGGCGTTACCAACATAACATGAAAACAGGAAGAGTTTTACTGCCTCAGGGTTTAACCAGCACCAGGTAGTGCGGGGCCGCGCCGTAGGCGCCCAAGGCCGCAGATTGCAAAGCCAGATCGCTTCCGGAGCTGAGCCGAAAGGCGTGGAGGGTAGTGCTGTGTACAGCCCCCCGTTCGCAGGCAGGAGTGGCGAGGCATTACTCACGCAAGATGTAACCTGAGATACTTTCACCGCCTCAGGGTTTAACCAGCACCAGGCAGTGCGGGACCGCGCCGTAGGCGCCCAGCGAGGAAGCGATATGGCAAAGCAAGATGCGGCTCAAGGGGTCGCAGGGTAATGCCGTCAAGTTAAGGAAATTTCTATTAGTTTATAAAAAAGTTCATGGCATCTTAGCCCTTATTCATTACCACACGAAAAGGAGATGCCATGAAGACGTTCGAGATAGTCTGTAAAAGAATAAATCATCTCATATTGGCCCCTTCCTTTAAAGAGAGATTTCGATCCCGTCCCGAGGATTTTACTCGCATGCGTTGTCTTTCTTTTGAGCTTATTGTTTTTTCGATTCTCGATCTTGCCAAAAAATGCCTTCAGATTACTTTGAATGAATTGTTTACTGGAATAGGTCTTAACGCTGTTACAAAATAGGCTTTTTCTCTCTCAAGGCATAAGGTTACGTGGGAGGCTTTCAAAGTATTACACGAAGAGGTAGTGAATACTTTTTATAGCTCATCCCCTTACAGGCTTTTGTGGGGCAAATATCTAGTCATAGCAATGGATGGAAGCTCCATAACACTCTCTAATTCTAGCGATTTAATTGACTATTTTGGAAAGGTCATCAATCAATTTTCAGAATGCTCCATGGGAAGAATTTCGCTTCTTTTTGATGTGCTGAATAAAATTACACTCGACGTGCGAATTGTTCCCTGCGAATCTTCAGAAAAAGTCATGGCAATCGAGCATTTGCAGTGGCTTGCTGAGTTTAAGAGAAAGGTGAAGAAAAAGATCGTTCTTATTTTTGATAGAGGCTATCCATGCACCGGAATTTTTCTACTTCTTCAAAAGCATGGAATTGACTTTGTTTGTAGAGCGCAGTCTAAGGTGAACGGTGGGCTTATAAGTCAATTGGGCTCACAGAAAGATGGACAAGTGGTAGCAAAGCCAAATAGGGGAAACAAAAAGAAAATACTCAAAACATGGTTTCGGGAAGAAAAATTGACAAACGAGAGATCAGTATTGAGATGCGTTCGTACATCCAAAAAAGATATTTATTTAACTTCGCTAAAAAAGATAAAGCCTAAACAAGTAAAGAACTTATATTTAAAAAGATGGGGAATAGAACTTGACTATCGAACAATAAAAGCTGACACATTACTGGAAAACTTTAGTGGGCGGAAGCCAAACACCATTTTTCAAGAGATCTATGCAACAGTGATAATTCAAAACCTGGCAAGAATACTTGAGTTCGATCTCAGTAAGAGGTGTGCAAAAGGGCGATTCCCTAATCATCGAGAAGTTTTGGGAATAATAAGACTAGTTTTAAGGAATATGCATCTGAAAAAAAAGCCCTTGGTAGATATTTTGAGGCAAATAAAGATAAATTGGGAAAGAGAAAGGAAGGGAAGAAAATGTCCTAGGCCTATAGCTGATTATAGGCTCAAGACTAGGTTTACAAGGCTTTGTTATGCTTAACTTGACGGCATTAGGTCGCGGGGGGTGGTGCTGACACGAAGTGACGCACCCCACCCGACATGTCTATAAGCTGCCATTTAAGATCGATGCTTTGTCTTGGGCAAATATTCTCGCGGAGTCGACAGATCTCTCCCAAAAATGGGTGGGAGAGGGGTTTAAGGGGAGGGGGGAAGCCCCGCATTGCCTGAGGCTGGTTAAACCCTGAGTTCGTGAAAGCATTTCGGATTACATCTTGCGGGAGTAATGCCTCGCTACTCTTGCCTACGAACGGGGCGCCCTCCCCTTTCATTCTATTTGCGGAAAGGGGCGAAGATGATGGAGGAGTTGTGGCCGCCGAAGCCGAAGGAGTTGGAGAGGGCAACATCGATGGTGTGTGCTTTGGCTGTGTGGGCGATGGGGTCGATGTCGCGAAGGATGGGTTCGGGGTCATCGAGGTTGATGGTGGGGTGGAGTTTTCCTGTTTTGATGGCCATGATGGTGGCGATCGCTTCGATACCACCTGCAGCACCTAGACAGTGGCCCGTCATCGATTTGGTGGCATTCATTTTGATCTTCTTGGTGAGAGGTCCAAAGACTGTGTGGATGGCTTCGACCTCTGCCGTATCGCCGAGAGGTGTGGAGGTGGCGTGGGCATTGATGTAATTGATGCGCTCTTTGGAAACTCCTGCATCTGCCAAAGCCATTTCGATACATTGGGAAATCCCACGGCCATCTTGGCGGGGAGCTGTCATGTGGTAGGCATCGCAGCTGACGGCTCCGCCGAGATATTCACAGAGAATCGGTGCGCCGCGCGCCAGAGCGTGCTCCAAACTTTCTAAGACGAGGACGCCCGAACCCTCACCCATTACAAAACCATCACGGCCCCTATCCCAAGGGCGTGAAGCCTTTTCGGAGGCATCGTTGCGCTCTGAAAGCGCTCCATTGGCCACAAAGCCGGCCAAACCGACAGGATAGACAGCAGCCTCAGCGCCGCCCGCGATCATGAGATCGGCATGACCCATCCGAATGTGGTTGGCTGCAGCTGTAATACTAAAATTGGCTGTCGCGCAAGCAGTCGAAATAGAGTAGTTAGGACCCATAAAGTCGAGATCGATCGCCAGAAGAGCGCCAGCCATATTGGTAATGATATAAGGAATAAAGAAGGGAGTCAGTCGCTTATAGCCCTTTTCACTGAGGGTTGTAGTGCCCTCGTAAAAGGTACGCAAGCCTCCCATCCCCGAGCCAACCAGCACCCCACAACGCGTTTTATCAAAGCTTGCGAGTAACTCCGGTGTGATCTGAGCCATCTCTAGCGCCCTCTTGCCAGCCACAATCGCATAGCGAATAAAGGGATCGATCCGGCGATCTTGTTTGCGGTCGATGTAGGCGCTGGCATCAAAATCGGGAACGCTGGCAGCAAATCGTGTGGGATAATCTTCGCAGGGAAAATGGGTAATCGGCCTTACACCACTTTTTCCGGCCAAAAGAGCGTTATAAAATTCATCGACATCGTTTCCAAAACAAGAAACAATCCCCATTCCTGTGACAACGATTCGTTTTTTACTCATTATATTCCCTCTCTTGAAGGACGAGGTCGACGATTTTCCCCTCGCGCCATAATTCTTCTAAACGGTACCGATCACGTAGACCCGGTTTAAAGAGGTGGATCACAAATTCCAAATAGTCGATGACTACCCAATCCCCTTGATCCAGACCTTCTACGTGAAGAGGGAACTCTCCCTCTTTTTTTAACTGTGCGACCGACTCTTTCGCGAGAGCGATGACATGCTTATCAACATTACCCTCAGCGATGAGAAAAAAGTCAGTCAATGTCGAGACGCCCCGCACATCGAGCGCCAGGATATTAAAGCCCTTCTTATCATAGATAGCTTGGGCAATAATATTTAAAAGGCGCGCAGGATCTCTCTTCATGTTAGGGTGTTAAAATATAATTGATGGACCATTATATAGTCCAGGACTTTCTCAGGGATTAAGTGGCCACAGTAAAATCTTTTTTTGAGCCTGTCCCGGATCTCGGACGCGCTGATCTCGAGTTGACGGGTGGGGATGATCCCCTGGCGGATAACCTCATTCACCTCAACCCCTAAACCGAGCTCGGGCAGATGAGTCATCAGCTCCGATTTATGTCTGGAGCCGATGAGCAAAGGGAGCAGACGAGCCAATTCTTGATATTCTTTCCATTCCCGAAAACGGATCAGGCTATCCTCGCCGACCACTAGAGAGAAGCTGAGATCTGGGTAGCTTTGTTTGAGAAGTTTGACTGTATCGATCGTATAGGAGGGGGGTCGCCTTTCGATTTCGACGGGGCAGATCTGAAAGCATGGGATTGGCTCAAGACCGATTTCTAATATTTTGAGACGGTGTTGGTCAGCTAAATGTGGCTCACCCGTTTTCAATGGAGAACAATGGGCGGGGATGAACCAGACCTCATCGAGCTCTCTTTTTTCTTGGATCTCGAGAGCTAGATTGATATGGCCAAAATGGAGCGGATTAAATGTCCCTCCGAAAAGGCCCACTTGCTTCACAAAATCTCCCACCCTTTTTCGAAGGCGACCTTCTTGAGGCGGCGCTGTGGATTGACAGCGACAGCGATATCGGCAGCTTGCAGGAAAGGAAGATCGTGATAGCTATCAGAAAAAGCGACCGTTTTTTCAGAGCCCAAAGCGAGTAGCTCTTTTTTCTTACGATCACCATCCATCAAGAGGTCTAAACTGGAAAATTTACCTTGTTTATCAATCTGATATTCAGTGGCGTAGACTTTTTCGACCTCCAACTTTTTCGCAATATGTTCGACAAAAAAGCGGGGAGAATTGGACAAGATGATGCACTCGAATCCCCTTCGCCTCATTCTCTCTAGCCGCAAGACGGCAGGCGCATACCAGAGTTCATTGACGTGGCTGTTCAAGAACTCATCGATATAGGGAACAAGATCTGAAACGGGGCATCCCTTAAAGGAGCGTTCAAAAATGTAGGTATGGAGATCCCAGAAAGAGAGACCGAGGAAACGGTGGCGCGCATAGGTCCAGGCATAGTAGAACATATCGCGCTCAGAGATAAACCCCTTTTCACAGAGAAAGTCACAGAAGAGAAAACTTCCGTTCTTTTTCAAAAGGGTGCCGTCCAGATCAAAAGCGGCAATCACGTGTCACCGAGCTGTTTATTTACTTTTCTTGAGGTCGCGGATTTTCTTTTTGATTTCGGCGATCGTTTCATCAATTTTCGCCAAAGCCCCTTTCTCCGTCTCCATCAGCTCACCATAGCGCATCGCTTTTTCAAAGTCTAGACCAGAACCACCGATAATTTTACGATACTCTTCGATCTGATTTTTGATCTCTTTACGTCTCTCCGTCTGCTGATTCAAGATTTTTTCCAGATCCTCAAGAACAGCGCGGTCATCTGCAGAAAGCAGCAAGACTGCCTGGCTCTGTTTTTCAGCGATATGATCGCGGATCGTTTTCAATGTTCTTTCGAGATGCTGCCGTTCGGCTTTCGTTATCGAAAGAACATGAAGGCTCTTTCTTGCCTCCTCTAATTCTGCAGAAAGAGAGTCGATATCCCCATGGACCGAATTTTTCTGGAGCGTTTCAACCTGTTGCCTGAAACTTTCGACTTTTTCTTGGCGCGCTTTTTCAAATTCCGCCTCTTTTTCTCGCCGCTGCTGCTCCTGTGCCGTGGCCTGGGTCTCGAGAGGCTCCCGCGCTTGTCGCAAGAGATCTTTCAAGAAGTTGACATCATGCCTTGTGAGCTGCACATCGCGCATGGCACGGCTGATCGCATCCAACTGAGTAAGCCCCTCATCCATGGATAGAGGTTTCTCTCTCTGACCTTCGATGAAAGTTTCGATTTGGGTCTTGATCTGCTGCACATTTTCAGAGGACTTCTGACGGTGTTCAGCATACTCTTTTTTGAGCTCCTTCTCCATCCCCTTCAACTTATCCCAGCAATTGCTCAACATCTCACGGGTTACGGAGAAGGCGTGCGTATTCAGTGTCAGAATTTTAGCTACAGTTTGTAGGTTTTTGATCTCATTGCGGAAGAGAAAAACAGAGCGTCTCACCTCAGCTTCATCGAAATTCTGCTCCGAAAAGTACTCCTCTGCAAAAGTCGAAACATCATGGACAAACATCTCGCTGATCGTGCGGATGAGCTCTTTTCGCGTGGGGAAAACCAGATCGCCTAATAGGGAAAGATCTTGGAAAAATTTATTTTTTTGTCGGATACGCATCTCAGTTCGGATCAGCTCTTTGCGGAGTGCATTGATGCGTGAAGCGTAGAGATTTAAGAGATTGAGTTGCTTCTGCTGTTTTTGATAGGCAAAGAAATTTGTCTCTAAGGTATGAATTTCGGCAGGAAAGTCCACAGAGGGCGCTTTTTCCAGAATCTCGTCGATATGGGCATGGTAGCCTTTTACTTCATTCTCGAGAGAGGCAATGGCAAGATCGATCTGTTCTACCGCGAAGGCTGTCTCTTGATCGAGCAGATTTTTGAGCCGGCGCCCTTCACGCGTCAATTCGATATATTCGCCCCAGAGCTGATTGCGCGCCATCGGAGTGATCGCCTCTTTGAAAAGAGGCAGACAGGTTTTCCGCACATCCCAAAAACCTTTGAAGTTGGGATTCCCTGGCTGAGAGAGCGCCTCGCGCATAAAGGCAATACAGACCTTCAACTTCTCTTCGGGTGTCGGAAGATTTTCGATCTCTTTGAGAAGATTTTCGACTTGAGGAGATTTGGGATCGTCTTGCGAAGGTTTAGAATCGTCTTGCTTGGGTAGGTCTTGTTCTTCCATGAGTAGGGTTTGGGTCATATTAGAAGGGACGTTGACAAAAAACTTTAAAGTGAAGATCTTAATGATTCTACTACTTTTCGTCAATGCAATGGCTCGCATCACTTATCAGGAAGGACTCGAACTTTTCAAAACCGGCTCTCTAGAAGAGCTAAAACTGCGTGCTCAAGAGAGGCGCAATCAAAAAAATCCCCCCTCACAGGTCACCTTCGTCCTCGACTCCAATCCGAACTATACCAATGTGTGCAACATCGACTGCACTTTTTGTGCCTTCTACCGCCATGGGAACGCCAAAGATGCCTATACCAAAACGATCGAAGAGGTGATGGCCCATATGGAGAAGGCGCGCCGCGCAGGATTGAAAACGGTGCTGCTTCAAGGTGGAGTCAATGACGATTTAAAAATTGACTATCACGTTCAGCTGGTCAAAACAGCGCGTGAACGCTATCCCGATATTCATCCCCACTTTTTCAGTGCTGTCGAGATCTGGAACGCCGCGCGCGTCTCGGGGATCACCATTCATGAAGCCTTAGAAAAGCTCTGGGAGGCGGGCTTACGCACCATTCCTGGAGGAGGCGCGGAGATTCTCTCCGAAAGAGTGCGCACCGCCATCTCTCCCAAGAAAATGGGCCCTGGCGATTGGATCGCCCTCCACCATCTCGCCCACCAAATTGGCTTCAAGACGACAGCCACGATGATGTATGGCCACATCGAAGAGCCCGAAGATATCCTCGACCATCTGGAAACCCTCCGAAGCCACCAGGATCGACTTCCTGGCTTCACCAGCTTCATTCCCTGGAGCTATAAGCGGAATCGCACGCTGTTGCGCCGTACGGTGAAAAATTGGGCTGGTAAAGATGCCTATTTCCGCATCCTCGCCTTTTCCCGCATCTATCTCGATAATTTTGATCACATCGGCGCTTCTTGGTTCAGTGAGGGCAAAGAGATCGGCATCGAATCGCTCCACTATGGCGCCGACGACTTCGGCGGTACCATCGTGGAAGAGAATGTCCACCGCGCCACCGAATGGATCTGCAAAGCTGACCATAACGATATGCTCCAGATGATCCGCGCCGCCGGCTTCGAGCCAGCCCAGCGCAACTCTTTCTACCAAATCATCCAGACCTACGCCGGTGTCGACACCGTCTACGTCCCCCCCGAAGGCCGTGTCACCGAGTCTGACAACCTCCCAGCGCTTGGCATTTTGAGTAAATAAATCTTTTACTTATCTCACTAAAAGATTATCTTTCTTCCTTCGTAATGTTCATAAGGTTCCTAAGATGAATTGGAAAGCTCTCTTTCTCTCAATTCTTGCCTGGCCTCTATCCCTCATAGCGGCCAATGTGGCCTATGTGGCCGAAATTAATAACGGTTCAGTCGCTGTAGTCGATTTAAGCACAAATATGGTGATTACCACGATTCCGATAGGGGCTGGTTCGGAACCTGTCAACATTGCGATCACCCCCAATGGACAGTTGGCTTTAGTGACCGATTTTGGAACCGGTACTGTTTCCGTGATCGATACCCATACGAACACAGTTGTAAATACAATTACCGTAGGAACCAACCCGCACGGAATCGCAATCACTCCAGATGGCAATTTTGCCTATGTCGCCAATTTTGGAGGAGGTGGTGGTACCACTGTTTCAGTGATCAATATAGCCACCGGCATGGTTCAAACGATTAGCGGTTTTGATGGACCTGAAGGAGTGGCCATCACTCCAAATGGTCAATATGTTCTTGTCGCTAATAACGCAGCGGGCGCCAACACTGTCTCGGTCATCGACCCCACCACGAACACCATCATAAAAACCATAACTGTAGGTATTGGGGCCTTTGAAATTGCCGTCACACCAGACGGAAAATCGGCCTATGTGACCAATTTTGAGGGAGATTCCGTCAATATCATCGATATAGCGACACTCACTGCTCCCGCCATTCCTCCCATTACCTACCCTGCAGGCTCACAGCCTGCTGGAATTGCCATTACCCCTAACGGACAATTTGCCTTTGTGACGCTTTTTGGTATTAGCGCCGGAACTGAAGTTTCTGTCATTAATATTGCTAACAATACCACTTCAACGATTCCTGTGGGGACAGGGCCCGTTGACGATGCGATCAGCCCCGATGGCAAGTTTGCGTATATTACAAATAACAGTTCTGGGACTGTTTCTGTCATCGATATCGCCTCAATGCAGGTGGAAGCTACAATCCCGATCGGCGCTGGTAGTGGTCCCTACGGGATAGCGATCCTTTTTGGAGTTCAACCTGCGACAGATGGAGCAATCACACAGCGCTTCGATGAATTTCTGACACAAGTCTGCTATGAGAATACAATCACCTTTTCTCCCCCTCCCTTTGGCACACCCCCTGCCTCATACATCATCTTTGGAGATGCAAATCTGACGCAGGTCCTAGCCACTCTCCCTGCATCAGGCCCTCTTCTCTTTCAGATCTGCTCCACGAAAAAGCACATGACCTACTACATCGTGGCAGTAGATGCTTTTGGCAATCGCTCAACCCCAATCTCCGTCAGCATATAGAAAGACTTGGAGTTAACTGGCGCCGTTGCATAATTGCCATGTTGCGCAAGCTACATGGCTTTTTTGCTTCTGCGCCCCCACCCGCGCCTGAGACCGAGGCTGCGCCAGCAGGCGAGGGTCTCAGCGGGGGAAAGATTGAAAGATCGCAAGCGGCAAGATATATTAGGATATCCTGCGAAGTTCGGCTAGGCCCGTAGGGCCTGCAGACAAAAATGACCCCTTTTTTCAAAACCTAAATTTTGAAAAAAAGGGGTGGTTTTTGTCTGCATCTGGCGCGAAGCGACAGGGCCGAACTGACCCATCCTGCCGGCGCAGCCGATCCTGCCCATCCTGTTAAATTACCCCCTTCTTTGCGACTTTGTGTTTAATTTTATGACGCAGAGGTTATTTCACTAAGAGGCGTTTCATGCCGGAGACGTTGGCAGTTTCGGGGTTGGGCTGGGTGGCGACAGTTTTGCTCCAGAAATCGACGAAGTTGGGCCAAGCCTTGAGTCGCTTGAGGAGCCGGTCGGGGTGGGCGATCTGCCCTCTGAGTAGCGCGGCATCGATGATCAGATCTTGCATCCACTCGCTCTGCAGAATAAGGCGCATCTCCTCCTCTTTGGGGGCAAGTCGCCTCTTTCCTCTCTGAATGAGTTGGCCCGTTGCTGTGATGAGGAAGGCTCTATGTTTCACCTCGGGGTTGTCTGTCCCTTTCTGGAGATCCTTTAGGCTTTGAGAAACAATTTCATTTGAGGCGACTGTAGCCAATTTTCTCCCATCTTCGAGGATCGCAATGATAAAAAAGTCGATAGGCTTTAGATATCGGGTTCCCATCTCCTGACCTGCCAAGAGGGCTGTGTTGAGATGAGTATGCGAAACACAAAACCCTTCTGTCAGATGCATACAGTTGTACATTTGTCGTGCATCAGAAAAACAGTTAGGAAAGTCAGGATCATCCACACCTATTTTTCCATAAACAGGAGCTGCAGAAATGGGATTGAAGGGGCGGGGACGGAGATCGACCTGCTCCATCTGCTTTTTGATATGATTGTGATGTTCGACGACTCCTTGGCTATACCCCCAATAGATGGTGGGGATCCGCTCTTTCACTGTTCCAATGATCTGGGTGATGACCATTCCCATCTCCCCTTTCCAATCGAGCGGGTCGTCTGAATAACGAAACTGAGCAAATTTTGCTGCCGCAAAATCTCTGAGAACTGTCTCTGTAGCCGCCTTTGAGGGATGTTTCCTAAATTGGAGATAGGGATTGTGGGGATGATCTTCCAGATAACCCCTTTGATGCTTTTGCAATAGGGCGATCTGCCCTTTTGGATCATGCAACAGCTTCCTTCGTTCCGCTTCGGCCTTCCCTTCAATAGTGAGCGAAATGTTTTGGTATTGTGCTTCGACAATCCATTTTTCCATCGCCTCTGCCGTATTTTTCCGGGTCCAGGTATAGAGAGCTTTCCCCTCGATTCTCTGGCTTCCAGGACTAATTTTCTGTGCCACCTCTCTTGGATAGACCCAGATGACACTTTGTAGCATCTCTTCCAGCAACCAACCTCTCAATCTTCCTAAGGCCTGGATCAGACGGGGTTGAATGAGTCGGTCACCTACAAAAACTAAGGCCGCTGTCCCCTTCTTATGGTGGACATTTGCCGATTCGGTATGAGAGGCATCGAAATAGGTGCCAAACTCCATTTTGTCCCATTTTTGAGGAAAGAGCTGCTTTACTGTTTTCTCGATGGCACTTGTGCCTCCAACCTCAAGCGGTTCTCTCCTGCCCCGGAGTAAAAGCATCACCTTTTCATCTTTGTCCACATTGAGGGAATGGGCCTCTTTAAAGTAGAAGACACCATCGAGATTTTTGGCAGAGGCAAGCCAAGCTTCCGCTATCTCTTCGTTGCGTCGATCGCAGAAAAAGCCGGAAGGGTCTAACATCACTTTCCCAGCAGCCAGTTCGCTCACATAGTTTTTCTCCATCTCTCCGAAATAACCCGCTGCAGTATCGACAAAAATTTGCCGCTGATTCTTCTCCCGAAACCAGGCTGTGATCACCTCTGCTTCGTGCTGAGAGTTAAAAAGGAAATCCTTCACTGCGCTCGGATAGACCAAAGGTGAAATCGGTGTAGCCGTATCGAGAATGGCTACTTTAAAATGGCCGAGAAGGTGTCCAGGATAGGCTTGAAGCTCTTGTAAGCAGTGGCCGATTTGAGGCAGGATAAAGTGTTTGAGATAGTAGTGCAAAACAGAGGGTTTTCTAGCTAATGCCTGGATGAGCAACTGCATATGTTTTGGGCTACTGAGAGAGACATCTCTCAGATGCATCTGAGCCGGAGTCCCTGCAACCCATGTGGCAAAAAGATCATTTGAGGTTGTCTTCCCCACCTCCTCATCTTTCTGGGATTTTTTTAGAAGATAGGTGATCAATGTTCTGATCTGAGATTCGAAAAGGGCTCGATGATAGGTTCCCCTAATAGAAGCGCTGGTCGTCAGATAAGGGTTTTCATATTGTGCTGTCGATGAGGTCTTATGGAGACATGGGGTATCAAATTCCTCTTCCTCAAAAATAGAGGGGGCATGGTCGAGCCCGGGACGCATCCGGAGCAAGTAAGGAAGTACATCGAGTATAAAAGTACCGACTAGGGCCATCTGGTCGGCTTTTTCGCTCTCGTTTACTGCTAACTCCTCCATGAATTTTGGCTCGTCAGAATTGTTGTCGGTCCAATAGGTGACGAACTCCTCACGCACTTTCAGAGGAATCGCTAGAGTGGAGGAGCTGCTCATATGTCTTGCCAGAGCCATCTGCACCTCTTTCAATTCATCTTCAGAGGCAAATACAGAAAAATTGGCTCCTATATGAGCTGCTTCTCGGATCGATTTACCGGTGTCAGTGGTAAGCTCTTCAAACCCTAAAAAGGGTTTTAGCATTTCTAGGAACACCACTCTTTCGTGTTTGAGGAGATGAAGATAATCTCCCACACCAAATATCGCCCTGGTTAGCGCATCAAAGTTGGCGTGGGCTTCATCACCAATGAGGAGGCATTTTGTAGCAAAAAAGTCGAAAATCAGACTCAAGTATTTCACCTTTGTCTCATTCTGTTGCAGAAGCGCGGCATGCAGATATTGCAGCCAGAGCGCGTAGATGGTTTGTGAGGTGATATGAAGGATTCCCTCCTTCTGTGCATGGTAATGGGTCAGCTGCTCATAGATGAATTGCACACTCTCAGCGGAGAGCTGCATATGGAGGCCCACCTCCAAGCTATAAACCTCTTTTTGGATGCGCTGGAGATAGGTGCGCAAGTTCATTTTGTCAACCGCATACATCATCGGTGTGGAAAGAAAAACGGGAGTGAGCCCATTCATCCATCCGCGCAACATCAAGAGAAGAGAGGTATACTCTGTCTTACCACCTCCAGTTTTATCCTGATATAAACGGTTCTCCCCCTTGGCAATGCCTTCACAAGCCCATTCATGGATCGCCATCTGCTGGGGATAAGGGAGTTTATCAGCAGTCACTTTAAAATAATAAACCTCTGGGTAGCGGCGACAATCAGGGAAGTTATAATCGAGAAGGAGAGCCAAACGATTGAGCGATTGACCATCTTTTTTTGTCATTAACTCTTCTGCTTCAAGGCAGACTTGGTATAGGGCCAACAATTGATAGTAATCGCAAGTTAAGTTGTAGATCTCTTGGACCTCTTCCGAAGAGATGTGAGGAGACGAGCGAGAGATCACTCCCAAATCACCCTTCAGAATGGCCTCTTTCATCACTGTTTCGGGCAGAAGAGTGCGCCGTTGGCCAGTGAGCTTATTCAAGCGGAAGGCAATCTCTTGGCTCGCATCGAACAGAAGGTGTGGTCCATTTAAACGGAGGCAAAGGTCTTTGCGCAGGCCGATGAGACGGTTATGGAATTGCTCTCTGCGTTGCCTGATTCCATCGGAGACTACTTTGGAATTCTCTCCTCGCAGGGTATAGATAGGGATGACTCTTTTTTTCAATGCTGCATACCCCTCTTCCATACGCGCATCGATATCCCCTTCTAAACTATTTTGAGGCGCTCGGTTGCTGGCATCGAGAAAGGGGGGTTGGTCGGGAACTTGGGGGCGCTGATCCACTTTTTTAAAGAGAAGTGTACAGAGATCCTTCAAAGGTGTGGAGGAAAGAGGCGCTTTCTCAAACAGAGCGACAATCCCCCTATCCTCTTCTTGCGGAACTCGTAACTCTGTTTCTCTGGTGTAGGAAAAAGTGGTCTTCTCCCCCAGAAATTTTTCCTTAAACTTTCGATATTCAATGGAATATTCTAATTCCATCGCTTTCTTAAGGATTCCATCAAAAACTGCAGCTTTTTCCCTCTCCGTCGTCACAGAAACCAAGGAAAGATCGGTGAATAAATGGGGAAAATGGCGCACATAGAAAAGGAGAAGTCCCAAAAGGTGACCTTGAACATCATATTGGCCATTTTCGATCTCTAATAGAGCTAAAAGGGTGAGGTCAAAAGGATCAGGCTTGCCTCTTGGACATTTTCTGGCCTCTTCATAGAGCTCAGGAAAATGGACCTCTACAACGACTCCACTCATACGGTTGGCGAAGGGAATTAAACGGCTATCTTCCCAATTTTCTACTCTGCGAAAGCTACCATAGCGGAACTGGTCAGAATGTTGAAAAAAGGTTAAGCGATGGAGCTCCTTTGGACTTTGTAAGTGGGCAAAGGAAAAGGGTCGTAGCGATATTTCCTTAGGTTTGATCTTTGCAGTTACCTTCTCTTTCCCTGCACAGAGTAGTTCATAGCGTAAAGTGAGCAGTTGGGGAAGAGGGGTATCAACGTATTTTTTATACTGCCTTTTGAGAAAGCGTAAGATGGTTCTCTCCTGTTCAGGAGTGAGGCGTAACTCTTTGGGGATAGGACTCAAAGTCTCATTTTTTAGAACTGTCAAATAGTCATGATAGATATGCAAGCTGATTGTTGTCAGATCATTTTCACGCTCTTCTCCTTTGTTCAAGCGCACTTCTGACATCACCTGGTGATTGTCTAGAACCCGATAAAGGAGCTGACATTTGATGGCTAATGCTGCTGGAGCGCGGCCCTGCACTCTGAAAAAACCTTGAATCAGACTCCACTCATCTTTTTCAAATGAGGAGCTGAAATTCCCCTTCTGCAAATAATAGAAAGCCCTTCTCTCCATTTTCTGCATCGTTAAGATGAGTGCTAAATAGAGGTTGGCCATACGGTCTGGATGGATCAAACTACCCGTAAGGCGATCGAGCTGAAAAACCCAATGTTGTAAGGAGTAATATTCATGCGTAGCAACCAGTTGATTCGAAAAATTTTCTTGAAGAGGCTGGCATTTAACAGCGGGAATGATCACCTTGATCTCACCCTCTCTGTTTTGTAAGACAAGAGCCGGGGGGAAGTGATTAATCTCTTCGAGGCTAAGCCCAGGACGTAGATAGTATCCGGGATATTCTCGTGATTCTAACCCATGAGCTGTTCTTACAAAACGGAGGCTCGCCACAAAGAAGAAGAGCTCCTCAACCTGATGAGTGTCGCTATTGACAAAGCAAAGGATTTGGGATGGGTGTGCGAAACGGAGCGCCTGGTCATAGAGCGGATGATCTCTGCCCTCCTTCAAAGTGGAGAGATTGACCAGCTTACCAGGTAAGGGTTGCCCTTGACCATCGAGCCTCCTCACCTCCATTCCACCAGCGGCCTGATCGATACGAAAAACAGGGAGGTCACTATGATAATCATAGGAGACAAATAGAGGATCCTCTGCTTTGCGATCGAGTAAAATGTAGTGAAGAAGGGGTATATGCTCAGGAGCGTTCAAAAAATCGAGTTCCTTTTGTTGTCTCTCCCCTAAATATCGATGCACATGTGCCCATCTGGGCTTGCCCTCCAACATAATCTCACGTTCAAAAATAACCCTCCCAGTCTGATCTACCCTAATTCGCAGCTTTCCATCCACACTTTCGTAACCTCTATCATCCCTCGAATCCCAAAACTTGGTACCATGCTTGCTGGCGAAATGTTCCGACATTGAGTAACCACAGATGCCTTCTAAGAGTGCGAGCTCTCCCTTTCCTGTGTAGAAAATCTTCGATTGGTGGAAATCCACTACTACTTTATCGCAGCTAAAGATAGGGAAATGGCCTTCCCAGTGCTTCCCAGTCAATGTTTGAGATTCCTCCGGAAGGAAATGGGCGCTCAGGGCTGTACAGACCCGATCACGAAAAGTAGGCTCTTCAAATTCATTTTCTAGCCTCTCTGCAAGTTGGCGTGCAAAGGTCGGTAGTTGGTTGAAGAGCCATCCATAACGTCTCTGCGATCGTTCGAGAGCAAATCTTCCAAAGCAGAATTTGAATACTTCAAGAATCTCCGCTTCATTTTTCGAAAAATCGACGATTTGGGCAAAAATACGATGCAGTTGGAGAGCTTGAGTTTGGCTTGGGTTACCCAATGTGGAGAGCGCATCTATTCTGGTGATATAGAATTGAACCATTTCCTGACACTCTTGAGGACCATAAATCGCAGCATACTGCGTTTCAAAGCAGAGCCCGATATGGATCAAGAAGAGAATGGTATCCAAATGGTGGGGGTTTTCACGAAGGTAAGCAAGCCCCCTTCTCACCAGGTCACGACAGGTTCCAATCATCAGCGGTTCTTCTCGGAGATTGGCGTTCAGACTGTGAGGGATAAAAAGGCATCCATAGAGGGTTTTTTGAATGAGGGGATTTTCAAGATGGAGAAGATTGTTGCCAGCCCATTGTAGAGCCATTGCAGGAGCTAAATTTCTTTTCCGTGTGATACGTAAAAGATCGCGATAAACAGCTTCTGAAAGGGTAAAGCGATTGGCCTCATCGTTGCTTAAACGGGCGCAGACTGCCTCATTGGTCGTCATTTTGGCCTTTTCCCGACTGAAGAAACTTTCTCTGTAAAGGGCATCGGTCGTGGTATCAAGGGTCATTTCATCAAAACGATACTCAAAAAATCTCTCCTTTTTAGGATGCTGTTCGAGCGTTTTTTGATCACCGGATTCAATCTCCAACGCCCTCTTTCCATTTTCATCATATGTCTCTTTAAATTTGAGCTCTTGAGGATAGAGGGTTCCACTGCCAGCAAAAAAACAGCTCGCAGCCAGATAGGAGAAATAATAGAGAGTGCACACTGCTTGAGGGAGTTGGGAGGGCATATCGCCAAACACCTTCAGGCAGGCATCTAGAAGGCCCTTGGTATGAATTTTCTCATCTTGCGCAAAGATCTGGAGCTGTAAAAATTGGATATGATTCGTGCCCTGGCTCTTTCGACCTCCCTGCCTCGCATCGAGGATATACTGTTCGATAGGAAGAAGAGGTGCGATGGGGAAAATCGGATCCGGAGTGAAATACTTGCTCCCGCACTCCTTAAAGTAGTTTGAAATTTGAGCATAGCGATCTTGATGCACACCTAAGGGGAGGGCAAAAAAATCGGAATGTTCGAAGTGATAGGCAGAGGGGATAAATGGAGAGGCGAACCCCGATAGTTTGCATTCACTCTGCCTCCTGGCCAATTTATCGATCACAGCAAAGTAGGTGTAGATCACTAATACATGTTCGATAAAAGAAGCTCGATAGCCGCCATACATATCTACCACAGAGGTTTCAGCTAATCCCTTCTTCACAAAACGTTCCAGCTTGGCGATCAGCTCTGGAATTTTTGCTACTGGAATGGCATCCCAAGAATCTTTCTCTTGGCACGTGGGAATGGGCAGGCAGGAGGAGCAGCTCTGTAAAAAGGAGAAAGCGGATGATCCAGACTTGTCGATTTGATCGATCCATAGATCGAGATCTTGGAGGAAAGTATCTGGAGACCAGCGAGGGACAAGCCTCCGAGGCGGTTGTTTGGGAGCGCTCTCTTGAACTTGCCCTTTCATCCCTGTTGGGGCAATCTCTACTTCAGCAGGTTTTGGGAAGAGAGCCGGGAAACTATCGATGGGCTGCAAAGCTGTTTCACGAAGTCCCATAGGAGTCGAAAGGGGTGGTGAGAGAACGAAGGCTCTCTTTTTGATTTCTAATAAGAGCCCCGTCAAGCCACGATATTCTTCGAAGGTAAGGAGCCCCTTACGCTTTTTCTCTTCAGCGGCAATACCGAAATTCCCAGCGGCGGTGACCAGCTGCTCACGGTATTTCTCAATCGGATGCGCAACAAAGTTGTGGTAGCCCGCGATGAGAGAGAAGAGATAGATATTGGTGAAGAAAAGTTCGCGGGTTTCAGAAGAAAGATGCATGTCCACAAGAACATCCTGGAGGAGATTCCTCACACCAGCCTCAGGGCAGACACCGCCGATCTGCCCCCTGATTGCAAGACTATAGGGATCATCTCCTAAATCGGCTACTACTGTTCCTATCGTTAAAAGGATATCATAGACCATCTCCCCTTCGATAGGCTTGTGAGCAGGGTCAGGAAAGTCCCACATGAGCCTGATCAAATGGCAGAAAGCGGCGTGGCCGAGCTCACCAAAAAAGTCTCCTTTCGGGATAGAAATGGGGAAATAGCGCAGAGAGGACAAGTCGTCAGTGGTTGTAAAATCGAGCACAGCATGCCCTGCCGAGCCATTGCCAGAATTGAGAAGCTGACAGTGGACATTTCCCTCCTTCAGGGAAAATTTCCCAATGATCAGATGGCCTGTTTGGCGGATACCTGGACTATAACCTAAAGGAAGATAGACAGAGCTCTTTTTAGGGAGCTTTTCCCCCAATAGCGAGAGCCATTTTGAAGCAATCCCCTTGAGTATAAGGTCCCCAATCTGGACACCTAGCCGGATTTTGGGAATGTACTGATCAAACTCATCGAGATCATCCAAGAAATCGATACATCGGCGCAGTTGCTGGACAGTGATCCCCATAAAGAGGAGCTCTTCTCCCGACTCAGCCAACTTGATTAAAGAGCGCCACGCAGTGATGCTATCTGACAGAAAACCACTTTCCCAACTGGTATCCCGAATCGATGTCTCATTGTGCATCAAGGCAAATTGACGCCAATCAACGGAGGGCCAACTCTTTCCTGGATTGAGGACACTTCCCCCTAATCTCCTTAGCTCAAGCTGTCGCTCCTTGTCGCTTGAGGCAATCAGAGGCACGGCAGCAAGGGAGATTCTGTGAAGTTCCCCTTCCCTGTTTCGAGCATGCAGAATAGAGGGAGAACTCCCCTCCCCTGAAATTGGTTTTAATGCCATATCATTAAATAATAATTACAAAGAATTATATATTAAAATGGCGATAAAACGAAATTAATATATTTAAACTAGGCGAATTCGACATTCTCATGGCCAGCGCCCCTCTTATCGGAGCCTCCCTCATCGCCCAATTGAATGATAGCCTCTTCGAGTTTCTGATTAGTCTTTTGGAACTCTTCTCGAGTCACAGCCCCTTCTCCGGGTGGAGCAGGCCTCTCTTTGACCTGTTTTAATTCTTCAGTCAAAGCTAGAATCTGCGCCCCTTGCCGTGCCGACAGCTCACTCTGCAGACGCAGTGATTCAGCAAATATTGCCAGATCTGGTGCAGGAGCAGCACCAGGCGCCTCCCTCGAAGCAGCCAACGAAGCCTGTAACGCTTGAAGTTGCGCCTGTAAGGTTTGAACCTCATTAGGAGTCTCCTTTTTCCAGCAGCAGAAGCGGACAGCTAGCAATAAAATTCCACCTGTTCCGCCTACACAGATCATGATGGTTCCCCCTGTTTGGGTGATCAGGCCCAAAGCTCCAATGGGAGTTGAGGGATAGAGTGCCCCATAGAGCGCCAACCCCCCTAAAACCGCAAGAGCCAACGCCACACAAGCTACGGTTATAATACTCGGTGTGGAACAGGCACAATCCTGCGTTTTTGCAAAACAAGAAGCACTTACTTGTGGCGCCATATCAATTATCCTTTTTAAAGTATTATAAAGTATACTAGGTTTGAACCCTTTATTCATAGAAAATCTTGGACTCACAATACTGCGATGAAGATAGCTACAGTGTGGCGGTGAATTCTTGGGCGATGAGGTCGGCGGCGATTTCGAGGTCGTGGGCGTCGACGTCGAGCCAGCGGAAGAGAGTTTCTTTACGGAACCAGGTGAATTGCCTCTTGGCGTAATGTTTGGAGGCTGTTTTGAAGGCGCGGACAAACTTTTTGTATTCTTCTTCGGTTTGTGGGGTTTGGAGGTAATCGAGGGTTTGGCGGTAGCCGATCGCTTGAGAGGCAGAAGTGTTGGAGCGCAGCCCTTGCTTTTCCAGCTCTTTGACCTCGTCGATGAGGCCCCTCTCGAGCATCAGCTCACAGCGCGCTTCGATGGCTGGATAGAGGATGCGGCGGGGCCTGTGGATAAACCAGCAGTGATAGTCGAAGTCGGGCAGTGGTTGGCGCTTCTTCCACTGATGTTTGCTGACCGGTTCACCCGTCAAAGTGATAATTTCTAGGGCACGGACAATTTTGTGGCGGTCGTTTGGGGTGATGGTGGCCGCATATGCAGGATCGTAGCTTTTCAGTTTTTCGAAGAGATGTTCCGGCCCCATCCTCTCGAGATCCTCTTCGATCTTGATGCGCAAGTCGGGAATGGAGGGGGGACCGCTCGGAGGGCCATAGAGGATCGCTCTAAAATAGAAGCCTGAACCGCCCACGATGATGGGAACTTTCCCCCTCGCCAAAATCGATTCGATCGCCTGCTGCGCTTCGTAATAGAAATCGACCACATTGAAAGGCTCTTGGATATGGCGAATGTCGATCAGGTGGTGGGGGACTTTCTCCTGCTCTTCTTTGCTCACCTTCGCTGTACCGATATCCATTCCGCGATAGACCTGCATCGAGTCAGCAGAGATGATCTCCCCTTTCAGCAACTCAGCCAGGAGAAGTGAAAGGGTGGTCTTGCCGCAGGCTGTAGGGCCTGCAATCAGCAAAATTTTTTGCGGCTTATATTTTTGAGTCTCTTTGAGCTTTTTCTCAAGGGGTAGAATCGACCCTAGAGGGGAGATAATTTTTTGTTCGCATTCCGGCGTCAGTGCGCTCACGCGGTTCTCATAAATGATTTAATGCTTCTTCTTCGGAAGAATAGATTTCTAAAACTTGGTTGAATCCTGCCATTTTGATGACCTCTAATACGTCGTCATTGAGGCTGCAAGCCACCACCTTTCCTTCGAGATGTTTCAATTTTTTAGAGATCGATAGCATGAGGCGCATTCCCGCACTACTCAGGTAGTCAATCCCCGCAAAATTGAGAAGTAGTTTAAAATGGCCCGACTCGATGATTGAGTTCACTTTCTTTTCAAGTTGAGGGGAGGAGGCGGCATCTAATCGGCCTTTGACTCTCACGACAACAATATCCCCTTTTTCTTCTACCAGCGCTTCCATACTCACCTTCGATGAACTGTTTAAGCCAATTATGAGGATTCGAATTTTTTATACAAGCGGCCGTTGATACCGGCCGCCTGTATGCTCTGTTTCGAGGCCGCTTGTATCAGAGGATTAAGCGAGAACAGCCTCTTCGTCAACCCCTTCTTCCATTTCAGGGTCACTTTCAGCAAGCACACGTCGCTGCTGATCGGGCTGAATCAATTCGACCTGAGCTTTTCGGCCCAAACGGGTCGCTACTGTTCGGACGATGGTTCTTAAAGCATTGATTGTATTTCCTCTCCGTCCAATGACTTTGCCGACATCTTCTGAAGCAACACGGATTTCAATGCAGATTTGCTCTTCTTGATCAGTTGAAGAAACGGTCACATCCTCAGGTTTAGAAACGAGGTTTTTGATGATGTAGGCAACAAAATCTTCCATAAGCACCTATTAAGTTGAGTTTTTTGGATCTTGGGTTGAACGAACGACCCATTCAAGATATTCTTGATTCCCCCGGGTAATCGGGGTTTCGATGATTTCGGGAACCTCATATTTGGCATGCTGTATGATGAAATTTTTTACATTTTCAAAACAGCTGCTGCGCGTTTTAAAGATCACTTTACTTTCTTGGCTAGTGTCGAGTTGGTCATTCCAAACAAAGATCGACTCAATCCAAGGAATAATTTGAGCGCATGCCACCCATTTTTTTTGGACCAGCTCACGGGCAATCTGCCGGGCCTCATCGAGGCTACCGCAGGTCCACTGGATCTGCACAAAAGAGTCATCCCGCATCTTTACTATTCTGTATGTAAGCGACCTCGGGGATTCTTAAATCGATGATCATCCTCTGAGGCCCTTCGTTAAAAAGTCTCCTCTTAAGGATAGAATAATGGGCCAGTTGTTGAACACAATTTTTTGGGTGAAGCCGCAGAATTGTTCCTATTGCGAGGGTGATCACAATTTCTCTTTTACCAGCTGAGCTTGAATGAACCTGGGAGAGGTCGATCCGGGCAATTTCCTCCCCTATTAAGCCCTCTTGGAGTTGGTGAGCGAGTGCCATCATTTCTTGAGCCATCATGGCACCCCAAGGGTTGGGCGGCGCCTCCTCCCCCAAATAGATCTGTGGGAGCTTCCGCGGTGTATAAAAGGGCTGAAAGGGGAAACAGAAGCCGGAGCTATCGAGGGCGGTATTGGCATAATCTTCCAGAAAAGCCCAAGGTTCTCGCAAGCTGTAGTCGATAAAAAGCAAGTTAGGCTTCATTTTTTTGAGCCGCACCTTTTCAATCACATGGGTAGCGAAAAGCCTCTCGTGAGCCACATTGAGATTCAGCTCACTTAATTTGATTGGGGAGTCGACGCTGAGATCTAAAACTTCGGAAAGATAGCTGATCGATAAGGGAGCAAATTTGAGTCCGGTATGAGAGTCGCTCTGAGTCCCTGTTTGAACAATGGCTTGAATGGTACCAGCGTTCTTACGCGATTGAAATTTTTGAGTTCCCGTCATGGCGAGAATGGTGGCAGCTGCTAAGAGAAAAATGACACTCGTCGATCCAGCAATGACCGCCATCGCCCGCTTCCAGCTATATTTGGGACCTGCCGTAAAAAAAAGAGCCTTTAAGAGCCTAAACATCGCAAGTGACGTTTCTGTTTACGGTCTCTTTCCAGCGCCATGATCACGAGACGATCTAGCAACTGCTCAGGAGGGATTCCCTCCCGATTCCAAATTTTTGGAAAGAGACTCAATTTTTGCATGCCAGGGATGCTATTCATTTCAAAGAGCCAAAATTGGCCTTCCGGATCTAAAAGAAAATCGACCCGCGTCATTCCCGTACAGCCCACCGCTTCGTAAGCTTTACGGGCCAGAGCTCTCCCTTTTTCTAAGAGATCGGGCGCAAGATGGGGCTCAAGTGAGGTTTTCACAGAATTTTGCCCATATTTTTTCTCATAGTCGACAAAGTGACCCTCCGCCAGCTTTTCACCAGGCGCAGGCACGTCGATGCGGAAGCCATGGCTATTTCCTAAAACAGCAAATTCTAGTTCACGACATCCCATCTTTCCCTCTTCTACCATCACTTGATGGTCATAGCGGAAGGCATAATCGATCGCCTCCGCCAGCTTCTCGTTAGAATCTACCGGCGTAATCCCCACGCTCGATCCCAAGTGAACAGGTTTGACATAGACGGGGAATTTGAGCTTCTGTCGAACCTCTTCGAGACAGGCAGCCTTGTGCTCTTTCCAGCGCAAAAAACCAAAGGTGAGATCTGCCGGTGTGGGCACTCCCCCAAGCGAAGCCAATTTTTTAGTGAGCACTTTATCCATGCAGATCGCCGCCGATCGATAATCGGGCCCAATATAGGGCTTCCCTAGCATTTCAAAGAAACCTTGAATCGTTCCATCCTCGCCATTGGTCCCATGAAGGATCGGAAGAAAGAGATCGCACTCTTCCAGCTCGCGCGTGATCAAGGGATCTAAGACCGAGAGAGCATTTTGAGAGGCAACCACAGGCTGGTTCAGGAGCAGCTCTTCTGCCTCCTTGCCCACTACCCATTTTCCCTCCTTATCGATGCCAAAATAGCGCACATCATAAAGCTGACGGTCAAGAGATTGAGAGACAAAGCGCGAGGAGCGCAGAGATATTTCATGCTCACAGGAGAGGCCACCAAAGATGAGACCCATCTTGAGCTTTTTAAGAGAGAAATTCTTCAAGATCTCGGTCGAAAAACGGGTGATATCCCCTGCTCCCAAGGTCAAAACGACATCGTGGGGCTGTAGAAAGGCTGCCACCTCCTCGGTACCACGCTCTTTAGCGAGGTAGCGACAAGGAATTGTCGAGTGGGAGCGGATGGCCTTGATCAAAGTGTAGCTATCGATCCCATGAATGGGCAGCTCGAAGGCTGGATAGATATCAGTGATAAAGAGATGGTCGGCCATGTCGAAGGCCCTACTAAATTCCTGGAGCAGATCCCGCGTCCGAGTATAGCGGTGGGGTTGAAAGATCACGATTAGGCGCCTTTCGAGAACCGCATGTTTGACGGCCGAAATTGTTTTCTCTACTTCTGTGGGATGGTGGCCATAATCGTCGAGAAATAAGATGCCGTGCCTCTCCCCTTTTTTCTCACATCTGCGCGCAACGCCGGGAAACTTTTTGAATGCCGAGCGTATGATGGTTTCAGAAACTCCTAAACGGAGGCAGAGGCCAAAGACCGCTGCGCCATTGAGGGCATTGTGATCACCCACCAGAGATAATTCTACATCTCGATAAATGTGACCCTCGAAGTGGAGGTCGAAAAAGCTCTTCCAGCCTGTCTGACGGTAATTTTTGATCTGAAGATGATTCTTGGGTCCGAAGCCATATGAGATGCCCTGTTCGCCAGCGAGTGCCCCTAAGACAGGGTCATCGCCACAGTAAAAGAGCCAGTTTTTATTCTTAACCTGGCTAAAAAAGGTCTGAAAAGCCTTTTTCAGCGCCTCTTCCGATTTGTAATGGTCGAGATGCTCTGGTTCGACATTGGTGAGGATGGCCCCCTGAGGGTGATACTTGAGGAAGGTTCCATCGCTTTCGTCCGCTTCGGCCACAAAATATTTTCCCGAACCCAGTTTACCATTGAGGCCTGAGAGCATACCACCGACTGCGAAGGTGGGATCTTTGCTTCCTTCATTGAAGCCTGAAATCATACCGCCCACAGCAAAGGTAGGATCGATGCCTCCTTCCATGAGAACAGTGGTGAGCAATGAGGAGGTGGTTGTCTTCCCGTGGGTCCCTGCAATAGCAAGAGCTTGGCTCTGCTGCATCAGCTGGGCGAGAAGGTCGGACCTGTGAAGAAGGGGGCATTTGAGAGAGAGCGCCGCTTGATACTCAGGATTGGTTGTCTCAATTTGAGAGCTGAAAACCACTGTATCCCCAGCAGAGATGTGGCTCGCTAAATGGCCCCTCTTCACATCGGCTCCTTTTCGGGAGAGCTGCTCGAGATTATCGCTTACGGAGAGGTCACTGCCCGAAACGGGGATCTGTTTATCGAGAAGGATACGGGCCAATGCACTCATGCCGATGCCGCCGATGCCGATAAAATGGTATTTCTGGGTCATGAATTCATTTCCTTGATGAAATCTGCGAGTTGTGGGGCTTTTTGCTGCTCTTTGTAATTCAGGATCATTCTCTTTTTCTGATCACGTGCAGCCAAAAGCTCGACGATCGTTTTGGCCAACAGACTAGCGTCGAGCTCTTTTTCTTTATACATTTTTCCTCCATTGACATGCGAGACAAAATGTGTGGCATTCATTTCTTGATGGTTCTCGGCAGCGAAAGGATAGGGAATGAGAAGTGCAGGAAGGGCATGGTCGATCAGTTCACACACAGTCGCTGCCCCTGCCCTGGTAACTGCAATATCGGCGATCTGCATCGCCAAATCCATGCGAGGTTCAAAAGGCTTCACACAAGCAGGATGGTTGAGGGTATCATATTGCTTTTGGACCTGTGCTGCTCTCTCTTCATTACCTGCAAAGTGGAGTACCTGAATAGCTGGCAAACTCTTGAGGGCCTCTAGAAAGAGTTCATTCAATCTGACTGCCCCCTGAGAGCCGCCAAAGACAAGAATGGTGGGAAGCCCTTTCTGCAACCCAAAATAGCTCCAAGGATCTTCACTTCCTCCCACTCTTTTGCGGCGTGGAAAGAGCACTTCGACAGCTTCTCTGCCCGCTTTGCCACTCAGATATTCTCGTGTGGTAGGGAAGGTGATCGTCACACGGTGCGCAAAAGGGGCAAAAAGTCGATTGACCTTTCCTGGCACCGCATTCTGCTCATGTAGCACGATCGGTTTTTTTAAGCTTAAAGCAGCCGCTAAGAGTGGAAGAGTATAAAAACTTCCGAAGCCAACGACCAGATCGGGATCAAACTTTTTCAAGAGGCGCCGGCTCTGTAAAATCCCCTCCATAATTTTTACAGAACCCTTCACTATCTGCAGGGGATTTTTTAACGAAAAGGTCGCTGAAGGAATCTCCTCGAAGGAAAACCGGCTCCGATCAAAATAGGGATTAGAGGCTAGCCCGCCTGCAATAAATAGAATTTCCCAGTCAGGAAGGGCCTCAGCTAAGCTTTGGGCGGGGAAGAGGTGTCCTCCCGTCCCCCCTGCTGTCAACACAGCTCTCTTTTTCATGATTTTTTCCAATGTTGAGTAAGACAGCCAAGCCAATGATATTTGTAATGAGAGAGGTTCCTCCCTGACTAAAGAAGGGCAAGTTGACTCCTTTGCTGGGGAGAAGGCCCGAAACGACACCCAAGTTGAGGAAGGCTTGTAGGGAGATTAGGAAGGTGATGGTGGCGGCTAGGTAGCTTCCCTCCACTGTGGGAGAGCGCAGAGCGATCGAGAAGCCTCCAAAGGTAAAGAGCATGTAGAGGCAGATCAAGAGCAAGATCCCGACGAAACCAAACTCTTCGGCATAGATGGCAGCGATGTAATCATTCTGCGCTTCGGGCAGGTAGGTTAACTTCTGGAGGCTGGCACCTGGACCGCGACCTATGATCCCTCCAGAGCCGGCCGCAATTTTGGCTTGATGCGGTTGATGGCCTTTTCCTTTCAGATCGAGTTCAGGATGGAGATAGACCTCGATTCTTCCCCGGACATAGGGCAATTGATAGGCCACAACAGCGCCCAGGACGATGAGAATGGCCATCGGCAGAGCCCAATATTTAAAGCGGATACCCGAGAGAAAAAAGAGAGGGATCAAAGAGGCTCCCATAACCGCTGTAGAACCATTGTCGGGCTCAATCATCACCAAAGACATGGGGATCCCAAGGCAGGCAACCACCTTGCAGAAAGTGACGAAGGTGACCTCGCTCTTTTTCCTGTTCAGATACCATTCGATGTAGGCCATCGGCAGGAGGTATTTGACAAATTCCGAGGGCTGGAAGGTCATCGAGCCGATGCCGAGCCAGCGGTGAGCGCCATTGCGCACTTTTCCAATGCCCGGCACAAAGACTAAGATCAGGAGAATACAAGAGAGTGTCAGAAATAAGGGGGCCATCCGGATCACGTGTGTATAGCCCACCCTCCAAATCATATAGGCAAAAAAGAGGCCAGCGGCAGCATAGGCGATCTGCCTGAGGAATGCTTGGTACACATTACGATCGAGAGCGCGATCGAGGATTTCGGCTGAGCTGGTATTGAAGACCATCATCAGCCCCAAAGCAAAAATGAATGTGACGCAGACCAAGATCAGAAGTCGCATCCCAATACCACTAGCGGATTTTCAGCTTATCGCCAGGTCGTAGTCTCTTCGCCTTTTGCTCATCGAGATTATTCAGCCGAAGGAGCTCCTCAAGGTTAATTTTATTGCGAGAGGCGATGAGCCAAGGATTATCTCCCTCTTTGACGATATAAATTTCGCCCGCTGCGGAGCTGGAGGACTCTGTTTTCTTATCACCTTTAGTTAAAGGCACTTTCAAAACTTGGCCAATTTTGAGATTGGTCGAACTCATATTGTTGGCTTTCATGATCGCTGCCACAGTCGTATGGTTCGCTTTGGCGATTTTCTCGAGGTAGTCTCCTTTTTTCACAGTCACATTGACAACTTGCGCCTCTGGTTTAACAGGAGCTGGAGGCGGCGCTGTGACGATAGGAATTTCGGAGGGCATAGAAAGTGGAATCTGGTTCATTGTAGGGAATGGGTCGATTACAACGGGTGTGGATTGGGTTTGTGGAGCTGGATTTGCTATCGCGATCTCCGTTTCTCCGAAGGGAATCAAGGTTTCCGCCCCTCCTTCGCTGAAAGTGGGGACAGAGGAGATAAACTCGTTGAGCAATTCATCTTGGATAGGAGCAGCTAGCGCTTCTGACTTGGGCGCCTCAGCAAGGTTATTGATGGATGAAGCTTTATTCTTCTTCGCTTCATCTTTGGAGTCTCCCGACCGAATGGCGGTGGCAAAAAGTATCATCAACAAGGCTGCGTTCACAAGAACAGCAATAATAATTGTATCTCTACGGCTCATATTTCTCTCCCTTCATCTACTCGGTTAAACCGAGGACAATTTCTTTAAATCGATTACCCCGATGTTGGTAGTCCTTAAACTGGTCATAGCTCGAGCATCCTGGTGATAATAGAACAACATCTCCTCGGTCTGCTTTTTGAGCTGCACTCTTCACTCCCTCTTCTAAAGTAGCGACTCTTTGCACGTCAAGGTGTGGGATTAACTCCCGCTCCATTCTTTCTGCGGCTTCACCCAGTGCATAGAGACATTTGACCTTTCCCTTAAAATGGGGGATCCAGTCACTATAGGCACCACCTTTATCTACACCACCTGCGATCAAGAGGAGCGGTTTGTCTAAAGCCTGCACAGCTTTCACGACAGCATCCACACTGGTCGCTTTACTATCATTGATGTAGGTTACACCAGCTACTTCCCGCACAATCTCGAGACGGTGAGGAGGGCGGACGAAGCTTTTAATCCCCTGTTCAAGAATCGCAAGCGGCACTGACGTGAGTGCGTAAGCTGCCGCTGCATTTTCCAAATCATGGGGGAAAAGTGGCTTACAACTAATTCTATAACCTAGAGTTAAAAAGGTTTCAACCTTTTTGATGAGCGATCGATCGATTTCTGGTGGGCAAGCGAACAAGAGCTGTTCTGTCACATGCAGCGGAGCCCCCTTTTTCAGACAGCTCGCGATGCGCCATTTTGCCCTCACATAGTCTTCAAAAGAGGGATGACGATCGAGATGGTTGGGAGTGATATTCAAGATGACCGCACCATCGAAAACGGGAAGCGGCTGAATCGCTTCGAGTTGAAAGGAGCTCAATTCGACCACGTAAACATCATGATCACTATGCACCTGTGCAATCAACGGAATGCCCACATTCCCCGCAGCGATCGCCTTCTGCCCTGCGAGCTGCAAGAAATGGGCTGCCAGCAAGGTGGTCGTTGTCTTCCCGTTGGAACCGGTGATGGCAAGAACCTTTTTCCCTTGCGCAGCCAGCTCCTTCAAAGCGAGATCGATCTCACCGACAACAGGAATCCCATTTTGCACCGCCTGCACCGCCCAGGGATGGCTCTGGGGGATACCTGGTGATTTTACCAAAAGATCGATGCCCTCTAACTGGGGTGTGAGCGTATCGGAATTGCAAGAAATGCCCTCTACCACTTTCTGAGCACGGTCAACACCGATTACCTGATATCCCTTCATCTTCAGGTAGTCTGCTGCTGCTGTGCCGCTGATGGCTAGTCCAAGAACAATCGCTCTCATAATCCTATTGAAACTTGAGGGTGGCGATACCGACAATCGCCAATAAGAGTCCTACAATCCAAAATCGGACAACCACCTTCGTTTCCGGCCATCCCTTGTACTCGAAGTGATGATGGAGAGGGGCGCACAAAAAGAGACGCTTCTTATTTAAGAATTTAAAGGTGAAGACCTGAAGCATGACTGAGAGCGCCTCAATGACAAAGACCCCGCCAACAATGCAGAGCAAAAATTCTCGTTTGAGTAAGACAGCCGAAACACCCAAGATTGCTCCCAATGTCAGTGACCCAGTATCCCCCATGAAGACTTGAGCAGGATGGCCATTATACCACAAAAAGCCGAGACAGGCTCCCGCCAGTGCTGCCAAGTAAATAGCGATTTCGCTGCTACCCTCGATGTAGAGAATGTTGAGATAGCGCGAGATGTCGAGATTGTTGGAGATAAAGGCAATCAGCGCAAATGCGCCGGCAGCCAACATCACCGTTCCCGTTGCCAGCCCATCCAAACCATCGGTCAAGTTGACTGCATTCGAAGAACCCGTAATGACAACGACAATCAAAAGAGCCATGCCGATGAGTCCCCAGCCGGTGAATTGAGCTATTGGCTCTTTAAAACATGGCACATAAACCCGGGAGGCATAGTCACGCAAAGACAACTCAACCCCTTCTGCCTTCACCTCAGGCGGAGCAAACCAACTACCGATCTGGAGCCACTCAGCAAACTCTCCACCAAGCAAATAAAAGGCAATCAAAAGGGCAAAGCCTCCCTGGATCAACAACTTCTTTTTGCCACTCACCCCTTTTTTATTCTTATAACGGAGCTTCCGGTAATCGTCCCAGCCCCCCAAACTCCCCACAACAACTGTTGTGAGAAACAAAATGAGGGTAAAAGAGCTCTGTAGATCCATCCAGAGAAACATTGAAACCAACAGGGAAAACAAAATCAAAATCCCACCCATCGTCGGAGTATCGTTCTTATTCCTATGCAGCTCTCCCAGCAAAGGACAATGCTCACTGCGCACCTTATCGCCCACCTTCCACGCATAGAGCTGCCTAATAAAGAGCTTTCCAAACAAAAGCAGCACCAATAAAGCCGTAATTGCCGCAAGCGCCATCCGCGTCGAGCAGTACTCAAACACCGCCGGCGTCTTCACCCCAAAATAGTCCCGCAACAGATGCATCAAAAAGAGCAGCATACTCCCCACATTAAAGCGTAACCCCCAGAATTTATCTACTTTAAAATTTGTTTTTTCCTAATAATGGCTTAAAATTTTTGTGCTATCATCAGGAGAAGGCGACGACTAGCTCAGTCTCACGTTTAAGACATGTTTAATAGCGAGTAATTCGGAGATTGTTAGATTATCTTTTGCTAATAGAAAGGTGGAGCGTAAATTAGGATGATATTTGTGTAGATAAAGCGCTTTTGCATCGAGCTTGAAAAACCATCTTGCCATCTTAAAGGTCAGATCGACCAAGCTTTTACCGAAAGGAGTTAAGCCAACCACTTCACCTAGCTGCCTCCCTGAAATCATTCCTAGACAAAGAAAAGAGCAATGTTCCTCAGCTAAAATATCGGAGGCAGAACATATCAGATGTTCTGATGTTCCTTCCGGGGCCTCCATCATAGTTAAACAAGAATTCATCACCCACCCCTGAAAGCGATCAACCGGAGTCAGCACTAAAATACCAATAATCTCCTCATTGTGCTGGGCATAAAAGATTCTATTTTTGACATCCTTATTAAAAAAATCGATGCCTCCTAAATAAATTTGTGCTCCTCTTCTCTCCTTAGACCATCTCTCTAGGGTATTTTGCATTTGCTTTTCTAATCTTGGATCATATTCTTTGACATAAACATCATGTTTAATAGATTGATGAACCTTCCATCTCAGTTTGGATCTTTTTTGAAAAATAATTGGATTAATACTTAGTTCAGAGCCTAATTGAATTAACACACGACAACTATTGTTAATTGCCCAATGTGCAAAATCATGACCAGCCAAAAGATAGACAGTTTTCAAACCACGCTCTTGGCAATACAGATGAAAGGCTTTTGTAAGTTCTGCACTATCTTCTGGTAAACAGATGGGATCACCAATAACCACCGCACACCTGTTAATCTGATGATAGCCAATCGCACCATCGACTTGAGGAATCTGGAAAACCTGACAGGGAGAATAGAGCAGCGTAGTCGATTCAGGATTCCCTAAACGCTTCACAATGGAAGCCAACGGCTCAGCTTCGTTCATAGTAAAACCTACTCTCAAGCACCTTCAATGCCAAAAATGGGCGGGAGAGGGGTTATAAGGGGAGGTGTATAGACGCGGGACATCGCTGACACTTGATGCAAGACATCGCTGACACAAATTTGGCATCCTACTTTTCTTTTATAAGGAGGAAAACGATGGGATGGAAAGAGGAAACAGCAATGTCCAGCAAGGAAAAATTTATTACAGCAGCTCTAGAAGAAAAGACATCCTTTTCTGCATTGTGTCAAGAGTTTGGCATAAGCAGAGAATGTGGCTCAACGGGGACAAGGTACCTCAAAAAACCTCCAGTGGAGGGTTTTTGATGGGTTGTCCGAGAGTTCACAAGTTACTTGTGAACCGAGGGGAACGCAGGGGGTTGCCGACACGAAGTGACGCAACCGCCCGACACATCTATAAGCGGCAACTCAAAGTTGATTGCCATGTCTTGGGGAAATAGTCGCTTTCTCAGGCAGATCTTTCCAAAAATGGGTGGGAGAGGGGTTTAAGGGGAGGGGGGAAGCCCGCACTTTCTGGGGCTGGTTAAACCCTGAGGTAGTGAAAGCATCTCGGGTTACATCTTGCGAGAGTAATGCCTCGCTCCTCCTGCCTGCGAACGGGGCGCTACGCGCGGCCCCGCACTTTCTGGGGCTGGTTAAACCCTGAGGTAGTGAAAGTATCTCGGGTTACATCTTGCGAGAGTAATGCCTCGCTCCTCCTGCCTGCGAACGGGGCGCCCTCCCCTTAAAAGAATGCTACCAATTCGCTAGGAGCTGGTCGAGGGCGTAGGAGCGGGCGCCTTTGAGGAGGACGACGTCGCCGGGTTCGGCGAGGGATTTTAGGGCGAGGGCGAGGTCGGCGCGGGTGAGAAAGAGCTCGACCGGCTTGCCGGCCTGCTGCCAGATGGTGCGCATCGACTCGCAGCGTCTGCCCAAGCAGAGAAGGTAGTCTGCATAAAGCAGCGCCTTCTCGGCGACTTGCCTGTGGCCCTCCTCTGAATAAGTTCCGAGGGCATCCATTTCGCTGAGAACGGCGATCGTCTTTTTCCCAAGAGCCGGCTTAGGTAGGCTTTCTAAGGCAGCTTTGATCGCATCAGGGTTGGCATTGTAGGCATCATTGATAAACTGAATGCCCTGCTTGACAATCGACTCAAAACGCATCGGGGGAAGTTTTAAGTGAGGGGCAATTTCCTGAATTAGCGTCCAGGGGATCTCTAAATTTCTAGCTAGTGCGACAGCAGCCAAAAAATTATGGTAGTGGACTTTGATCGGTAAATGGAGATGGCAAATCATACTTCCCTCATTTTTCGCGTGGATGCGGACACGTCCTGCAATTTCTTCTAAAAAATAATCGGCTTCAGGAGTGCGTGTAGAGAAGCTTTTTTTCGGACATAAGCCAATCGCTTCCAGCTCATGATAAGAGGGGATATCGTAGTGCAAGAGGCCTAACCTCGTTTTGGGATGGCTAAAGATCGACCCTTTTTCTTTTCTAATTCCAGCGATCCCATCAGAAAAGTTGATTGCATGCTGAACAGCTACTGTCGTGATCATCGCAATATCGGGAGGGGCGATCGAAATGAGGTTTTGGATATTTCCAGAATGGGTCATCCCCATTTCTAAAATCAGAAAATCTTCGTCTCCATCTGCCATGAGAATGCTTAGGGGGACTGTCGCTTGGCTATTATAACTCAAAGGGCTTGAAAAAACTTTGTATTTCCCTCGCAGAAGTGCGGCTGAAAACTCCTTTGTGGTCGTCTTCCCGAGAGAGCCGGTGATGGCGATCACTTGAGAGGAGCATTTCGCCAAGATTTTGCGGGCGAGATCTTGGAGAGCGAGCAAAACATCAGGAACTTTGAGAACAGGGAATCCATTAGGGATTTCGCCTCGAAAATCGTCTCGTACAATTGCCCCTACAGCTCCCTTAGAAGCCACATCTTTTAAAAAAATATGACCATCTGTCCGGTTACCCGGAAGGGCGAAGAAAAGATCGCCAGCGGCTACTTTGCGGCTGTCGATAGCTACACCTTGAACCAAAGTTTGGACAGGAGAGCTGTGATTTAAAATTTTTGCTAATGCATTAAATGGGATAGGTCTCATGGCGAGCACTTTAATACTAGGTTGTATTTTTTCCAATGGGTTTGATATGGTGATCTTTTTGGTGGCATAGCCAAGTGGTAAGGCAGAAGCCTGCAAAGCTTCCATTCCCCAGTTCAAATCTGGGTGCCACCTTTCTTCTATTCATGCCTTGAGCACTATTGCTCGTCTTGTTATACTTAAACCCTTGATGAAAAAAAAATTTACTAGGAGCGATTGACTATGGCAGATGCTAAAGAGATGATTTTTGACCAGGCCGCGAGGGATAAACTGGCTAAAGGGATCCAGAAATTGGCAGATACCGTACGACCCACTTTGGGACCGAAAGGCAGGAATGTCGGAATCGAGAAAAGCTGGGGCGCTCCCACGATTACCAATGATGGAAACAGCATTGTCAAAGACATCGAGCTTCCTGATCAATTTGAAAATATGGGCGTCGCGATGGCAAAAGAGGTCGCTGCCAAGTTGAAAGACAAATGTGGAGATGGAACGACCACAGGAACTATCTTGCTCGATGCGATGGTCCAGCAAGGAGTCAAATACATAGCAGCAGGGGCCAGCCCTATCAACTTAAAACGGGGAATTGATAAAGCGGTCGAAGCCGTTGTCAGAGAACTAGAAAAGAAGGCGATTCCCATTACTGGATCTAAAGACACTAAAAATATTGCCACTGTCTCTGCTTCGGGAAATCAAGAGATTGGAGAATTTATCACCCAAGCCATTGAGAAGGTAGGCAAAGAGGGTGTCGTGACAATTGAAGAGGCAAAAGGAACAGAAACTGTGATCGAAATGGTCGAGGGAATGCAGTTTGATCGAGGCTTTATCTCTCCCTACTTCGCCACCAATACAGAAAAACTGACAGTTGAGATGGAAAATCCCTCCATATTAGTTGTGGACAAGAAGATCTCTTCAATTCAAGAACTCCTCCCTATTCTTCAGGCGATTGCGAGTACGGGAAGGGAGCTGCTCATCATCGCTGAAGATCTCGAGGCGGATGCTCTCGCAACTTTGGTTGTCAATAAGATTCGCGGGATTTTAAAAGTCGCAGCTGTGAAGGCGCCCGGCTTTGGCGACCGCCGCAAAGCGATGTTGGAAGATATCGCAGTTCTGACCGGTGCCACAGTGATCGCTGAAGAGGCGGGAATCCAGTTAAAAGATGCCACACCCGAAGTGTTGGGCTCTTGCGATCGTCTCATCATCACGAAAGACCACACGACCATCGTTGGAGGAAAAGGTGCAGTTTCAACGATTGAAGGGAGGATCAAACAGATCGATGCGGAGTATGAAAAATCCAGCAGCTCCTATGACAAGGAAAAGCTCCTAGAGCGAAAAGCGAAACTCAAAGGGGGCGTAGCCGTCATCCGCGTAGGAGCGCCTACAGAGCCAGAAATGAAACAGAAAAAACAGATGTTCGAGGATAGTTTGAACTCGACAAAGGCTGCCTTGGAAGAGGGGATCGTCGCCGGTGGTGGTGTGGCCCTCTTACGCTGCAGCCAAGCGGCTCACTCCTTAAAACTCGAAGGTGATGAAGCGCTCGGTGCCAGCATTGTCAGTAAAGCGTGCGAAGCCCCTGCAAGACAGATTGTCATGAATACTGGCCTCGACGGCTCTGTGGTGATCGCTGATCTGAAAGGACAGAAAGAGAATTATGGGTTTAATGCGATGACCGAAATGGTAGAAGATCTGATCGCTACAGGTGTAATTGATCCAGTCAAGGTGGTCAAAAATGCCCTGACCCATGCCGCATCAGTTGCAGGGATTGTGCTCATTTCAGAAGCTTTAATCGGAGATGCGATCGAAGAAGAGACAGAGGATGCCAAGGGCGCTGCCTAATTTTGCACTCGTCAGTGCGCCAGGATTGGGAGATGCTCTTCTTTTCATGATTCTGTCGCACAATCTTACAAAAGCGGGTTATTCTGCCACCACCTTCAGCTCACTCTTATGCGAGCTGAAGGAGTGGTTTCCCGGGCAAACAATTCTCCCCTTCCCCGCTCCTGAACAGGTCTATCCCACCTTTTCCTCTTTCGATACAGTCGTTGCTGCCGACCATAGCATGGTTTCGGAGAAGAATGATTTCGGCAACCATTTCATTTCTCTTAAGGAAAAAGCATTCATTCGCTCCAAAACGATGGTTATCAATTTGACCGAAGTCTGTCAGAAGCGGCTCCATCTGCCCCATGCGGATGGCCTCAACGGCATCACCCCACCTCGCCATTTAACGTGGCGTAAAATACCCAAGCGTGTGGTGATCCACCCCTCGAGTTCGACAGAAAGAAAGAATTGGAGCTGGCATCAATTTCTGGAATTGTCACAGAAGCTAGAAGCCGAAGGCTTCGAGACCTTTTTTACACTAAGCCGTGATGAATATCCTGCTTGGAAAGGGCTGATCGACGACTCCAAACTCCCTTTTTTCAAGGATCTCAGTGAAACAGCCGCGTTTATCTATGAAAGTGGTTTTCTTATTGGAAATGACTCGGGGCCGGGTCATCTTGCCTCAGCACTCCATATTCCTACACTCTCCCTTTTTGCCAGAAAGGGCTATTCCCGGCTCTGGCGACCTGGCTGGGGTCCGGGAGTGGTTGTAGCTCCCTCCTCTTTTATCCCAGCCACCCGCTACAAAGAGAAAAATTGGAGAAGACTTTTAAGTGTGAACAAAGTCTTTCGTGCGTTTCAACAGCTAGTAGAGCGTGAGAACAGCAAGAGATAAAAAAACGAGAGAGAAACGCTAGCGCATTTCTCCCCCTCCGTGTGCCATTCGGCACGAGCCTAAATTCTAAGAACTTAGGCAATACCTCTTTCTCAGTGAGAAAGGCAGTTAGCCTGCACTTTTAAAATATTGTTGCTCATTATATTTGTGAAATTCAGGAGCTTCTGGTTTTGGCTGTGGGCTTTGCGGCTGTCGAGGTGAGCTCTCTTTTTTCTGTGACGCTTTTAACGGCTTTTCTTCTCGATTTTTCTTCTTCTTACCCATTTTTCCCTCTGAATATCATTGACTTATCACTCTATTTAACCGGAAAAATGAAAATAATTCAAATTATTTCTTATTAGCACTCTGGGTTTTACATAAATTAATAATAAGATAACATTAAATAATGCGTATTGCCCATCTATCTGATCCCCATTTTACCCACTTTACCCTCGACCCCAGTCAATTCCTTTCAAAAAGGTGGATGGGGAATTGGAATTATCAGCTCTTCCGTCGAAGAGCCTATCAGACCGATCATCTCTGGCATCTGCCAGAGTTTCTGGCAGCCCTCAATGTCGACTTTCTCTTCATAACAGGGGATTTTTCCTCGACCTCTCTCGATGATGAATTTGATGAGAGCAAGTTATTTGTAGAGAGATTTAATAAGGCTGGCATTCCGACTCACGTTCTCCCCGGAAACCATGACTGTTATACGAAAGAGGTCGAGAAGAAACGACGTTTTTATGACTTCTTCCCCTCCGAGAAGCTGCGTCAGCAGCGTGTCGTCTCGCTACCCCTCAAGCAAGGCTGGTGGTATATAGGTCTAGATTGTGCACTTCCCACTCCCCTCTTTTGTGCCTATGGCCTTTTCACCGAGGAGATGGAAGCGCAACTCGAACAAACACTCTCATTCATCCCAGAAAACAACCGCGTCATTCTCGCAAACCATTTTCCGCTCTTTACTGCAGGCCGTCCCTTCCACGATCTCAAAAGGGCTGATGCCTTGCAGCAGCTCCTCAAAAAGTTTCCCCAGATCGCGCTCTATCTCCATGGCCATGATCATCGGCACTACATCATCGATCGCCAACAGGAGAAGCTCCCTCTAACTCTCAATAGCGGTAGCTGTGCCCATCAACCGAATGGCACCTTCTACCTCGTCGATCTCTTTGAAAAAGAATGTCTGATCCAACAATTGCTCTACAGCCAAGAAAAAGAGTCCTGCACCTGGACAATCCACTGGCAGCAGCACTACAAGTTGAAATAGTGCATCATCTGTTCAGCCACTTCACTCGCTGCGCGATGCTGAACCGCTGATTCCACTTTTTCTGAACGGATATCGGGCATCTGTTTCAACATCTCCACCCACTCTGCCCTCTTCTTCGCTTCGCCTGAGATAGCGACGCTATCTTCGAGACGGGTCGCCTGAACGCCCTCTTTGGAACCCAGCTTGCGGACCGACTGGAGCGTATCGATTCCTGTAATTTCCATATGCCCGATCAAATCACTTTTCTCCAAAAAGATCTATGAAAATCTCGAAAGAATGTTCTCCTTAGCTAAGGAAGGTAAGTGCTTCCTGTTTCTTGCAAACGAATTCAATCGCAGATCTGAGCTTACATGATTTATGTATACAAAATATTAATAGCATCTTAACATACACAGCCATTAGTCAAGCATGGAGCTTGATCAATTCACTACCATGGAGGTTTTATGGCTTTAGCAACCACTCAACTGGAGTATGGACGCCAAATGTTCCTGTATGAGCACAATAGTCAACTCACAGCATCTCAGCTGCGTAATCCCGCAGTCCCACCTCAGGCAAAATTCGATGCTCTAGCAACAACTGTAGAATCTGGTTCTCGCATTCTCGCCACCGGTGCTCAAATAGTATGTACTACAGGCAAGGAAGTAGAATCACTAAGGAGTGATTGTGCAAGATTAAGGGGCAGATTTAATGATATGAGAAAAAAATCTTCTGCTCAGGAATCGCAGCAACGTTTGGTTGAGTTAGAATCAAAAAGAACATCGCTTATTGTCAAAATGAGTGCAGCTGCTGTTGGAGGTGTAATAACTTTCGCTCTAGTGTTTACATTGATAAAGGCGGCCGATAAGTACGCTGAATTTGATAAAGAACTTCAAGAAGTTAATTACGAAATTGATTTTATAAAAAAATTTCCTGAAGCTACAAACGACAAGGAATTGAAGGAAATGTACCTCAGTGCATTAAGAAATATTGCTTATAGGAATTACGCATCATACCAAGCAAGTTTACTTCAAGGTTCAGTTTCGTATTGTAATGATGATGGTGAAATATGCTATTTAGAAGGGCATAGTTCTGATCCTACATCTATTCAAGATAAAGCAGATTTTAATGTAGAGGTTGCAAAATCCACACTCGAGAAAGTGGAACAGGAAATACGGGAAGCTATTCTAATTCGATATTACGAATAAGCAGCCTTAAGCTTTTTGAAGTCAGCCTTCACATTTTACATCGTAAAGTGTGAAGGCCCCTTGCACCAATCTCAGGACTACTCATTTTCTTTTTGCCAAATGTCAAAGAGGTGGAGAATCTCGTCGAGGTTGAGGTCGTAGGCGGAAGGGTAGACGAGATCGTAGCCGGAGAGGCTCTGGCGGGTGTGGGTGGTTTCGAGGGCAACGATAAAGGTGCCGGCGGCGTTGGCCGCTTGAATGCCGGAGGGGGCATCTTCGAAGACGACGCACTGATTGGGTGTGAAGCCAAGGCGCTCTGCAGCAGCGATAAAGACATCGGGGTAGGGTTTGCCATGGGCAACCTCCTCGGCTGAGAGATAGTGGTCGAAATATTTTCCCAATACGGTTGACGAGAGAAAGAGCTCGAGATTGGCTACAGGCGCGGAGGAGGCGATGATGTGGGGGATTTTTGCGGCCACCACTTTTTGGAGGAAAGCCTCCATACCGGGGAGCAGGCTGATATTTCCTCGGGCAAGCTCGCGGAAGAGCTTCTCTTTCTGTTCGGCTAAGCGGTGGCGCGTCTCCTCAGGAATGTGGGGAATCAGACGCTGGAGGATGAGATCATTACGCATCCCAAAGCTGCCGTCAAAGTCGCTTTTATCCATTTGAAAACGAGGTTCTTGTTGCATGAGCAGCTGCCATGAGCGCCAATGGAACTCCTCGCTATCGATCAAGACCCCATCGTTATCAAATAAAAATGCAACTGGCTTCACGGATCTCCTCCAACTGGTGCCGCAACATCATCAACCGATCGAAACCGACGGCGACCCCGCAGCAATCAGGTAGGCCCTGTTCCAAGGCTTGGACAAACTCTTCATCGATCGGCAGCAGCTGCTTACCGAGCCGCTTTCTCTCTTGGTTGGCCTCGATGAGACGGCGACGCTGCTCTTCAGCATCAATCAGCTCATGATAGCCATTGGCCAACTCCATGCCCTCAAAGTAGATCTCAAACCGCTCTGCAAGTCCATCTGCCCCGATTTGGGAGAGAGCCGCCTGCTCAGGAGGAAAACCGATGACCACGCTCAGGCGATCTACTCCCAGATGGGGTTCCACTTCAAAGGCATAGATATGATCTCTCTCTTCTGGATCGGGATATCTTCCTGCATAGCGCAAAAAAACATCCCGGTAGCTCAAGAGTTCATAGTGGGCGGGAAGATTGTTCAGGAACAGACGGATAAAATCTACCGTTTCCTCGAGCATCTCCTTCAAGGTAAAACCGATACGGTACCATTCCGCCATCATAAATTCGACCGTGTGACGCTCTCCCTGCTCCCCATCACGGAACACGTGAGAAATCTGGTAAATATCTCCAATCCCTTCAGCCAAAAGACGCTTCATCCCATATTCTGGCGATGAGTGGAGAAAGGCGGGTTTGCCACAGCAAGTCACATTGACGAGATCGATATGGGCATCGACTGAAGCCGATCTGCTGAGGATGGGAACATCGACCTCTAGCACCCCTTTTTGCGCAAAAAAGGCGCGGGCGCGAGCTATCAGAGAGGCCCTATCGCGCAGCAGCGCCGTCCTACTTATTGACGCGAGAGACATATTCCGCCGTCCTACTTATTGACTCGAGAGACATACTCCCCTGTGCGTGTGTCAATTTTGACCACCTCGCCCTGTTCGATAAAGATCGGCACCTGCACGACAGCACCTGTCGCCAAAGTGGCAGGCTTTAAAACGCGGCCCGAAGCAGTATTGCCGCGGTCGCCGGGAGCCGTTTCAGTGATTTCGAGCTCCATAAAAGTGGGCGGTTCTATACTCGTAGGCTCTCCCTTATAGAAAACGATGCTGTAGATCGCATCATCTTGAAGCCAATTTCTCATCTCCTCGATCTTTTCGGTGGGGATCGTCATCTGTTCGAAGCTCTGATCATCCATAAAAGTGGCACCAGAACCGTCGATATAGAGCAGACGCATCTTAGCCTCATTGACATCAGCCTCTTCGACAGTCTCGCCAGATTTGAAAGTCCGCTCGATCGTGCGCGCCGTCTTCAGATGTTTGAGCTTCACACGCGTGAACGCTTGCCCTTTACCTGGTTTAACAAATTGTACAGAGACAATCGTATAAGGCTGCCCATCCACTTCAACTTTCATGCCTGCCTTGAAATCATTGGTTCCAATTTGCACCATAAACAGTTTCCTTGATAAAGTATAAAGAGAGTCGAATATAGCATGTGGAAGAATACTTACAAAGACTATAAACCGGATGCTCCCTTTACTCGCCACCCCATAGAAACGGGTAAGGGGTTGGCTGGGTGTGAGATGCAAGAAATCTATGGCTGGGGCCATGAGTTCGAAAGAGCCCCGCAACGTAAAAAAGGGCTCTTAAGCAAGTTATTAGGGTTATTTAATGACATTGTCTTTCGAAAATAATGATCCTTATGAGGCTCAAATCGCTCGTGAGACGTTGGAGCGTTATACCGGTTCTGAAACGGAGCGTTTCTGCTCCTACCTGCTTCTCACCAACTTTTCTCGCTATATCCGCGCCTTTGCCGAGATCTATCAGGTACCTCTCATGGAGGGATCGATGTTTGCTTGCGCTCATTCCCCTGACCATGATGTGAGTATCGTCGATTTTGGTCTCGGCTCGACGAGCGCCGCACTGATCGTCGATCTCTGTAGTTTTCTTCCCAATATTAAAGCTGGCTTGATGCTCGGCATGTGCGGTGGACTCAGACGCCATTACCATATCGGTGACTACTTTATTCCCATCGCGAGCATCCGCGGCGAAGGAACATCTGACTTTTATTTCCCACCTGAAGTTCCCGCATTGAGCAACTTTCTGATCCAAAAAGCGGCGACCGAAGTGTTGGAGGCGGAAAAAGCTCCCCATCACATCGGAATCACCCATACGACAAACATTCGCTTCTGGGAATTCAACAGCGCCTTTATCGAAAAACTCAAAGAGAACAAGGCGCAAGCCCTCGAGCTCGAGTGTGCGACTCTCTTTGCTGCCAGTTATCGGCGCAAACTCCCTCTAGGAGCCCTCTTACTCATCTCCGATCTTCCGTTGACTCGTGAAGGCATCAAGACCAAAAAGAGCGCCAAAATGATCTTTGACACCTACACGATGGACCACCTCGAAAAAGGGATGCGCACCATCGCTGTCGTCCACGAGATGCTCAAGCACAAGTCTAAGGGCGCATTCCGCGGCGAATCGGCAGCTCCCGACATTTGACGGATTCTTCTTTTCTAGAATAGCAGCTTCACGCTATAAAAATCGCATTCACTGCTTGACTGGAGCTGATCATGAAAAAGTCTGCTGCGACTCTTCTCGCACTACTCACTTCGCTAACACTTCATGCTCTCCCCATTGGAAACCCCTGGGATGCTACTTTTCTCAAAAAGGGGCTCTTTCTCGAACGTTATCCCATTCCCTTTCTGAAATCCTGTAATGCAAGCTGGAATCTGCGTGTCGGTTTTTATGGAGACTATGTCTTTAACCGTCGCACTGAAGTGGATGTGCGCGAGCGAAGAGATAGCATCCATTCCACCAAGATCTTCACCAATGCCGGTTTTCTAGCGCTCAACTTTTGTAACCATCTAGATCTTTTCACGACGCTCGGAGCGACCGGGTTGCAATTTGAAACACGGGCGAATGTGGTGGGCGTGGCTCTGCCCTCTGTGCTGTTCCACAATGATCCCGTCTGGTTTGATACCGATACCCGCTTTTCCTGGAGTGTTGGCCTACGCGGAACCCTCTGGGAGCGCAAATGTTTTATCTTAGGCGCCGAGGCTCAATATTTTCACACCTCTCCCCATTTGAATTTCATCAGAGGCGAAGAGGATGATCCCTTCTATTTCAGCAGCCATTCCCACGCTCGCTATCAGGAGTGGCAGATCGGGTTTGCAGCTTCCTATCGGGTCAATATTATCTCTACATCCACCGCTTTAGTTCCCTATATCGGTGTTAAATGGGATAGAGTCCATCTCACCTTTGATCACGCAGTTGCTGTTACCGAGAGTGCGATTTATACCCTCCCCAATTTACAAAACCAGCAATCTTGGGGCTATGCAGTGGGACTCACTTTATTGGGTGGAGAAAAAGCCACCGTCACCGTAGAAGGCCGTTTTGCTAACGAAGAAGCGGTCTATGTGAACAGTCAATTTAGATTTTAGGGAGATGCGATGAAACTGTGGTACCTTGTGATCCTTCTTTTGACTGCATCTTTCAAGGTGGCAGCTCTACCTGTCGGAAACCCTGCTGAAGCCAGTCTGCACACGAACGGCGTCTTTTACAAAACGAAAACCAGCTGCCCACCAGGTAAAGACGACGAGGAGGAGAGGTGTAGTAACTGGAGTTATCGCTTCGGTTTTTATGGCGACTTTGTCTTCGACCGCCATATGCAGCTCGATACCAAAAGAACTAAAAACCATGTCCATGGGACAGAAGTGTTTACCCAAGCTGCCTATTGGGCCATCAACTACTCAACTCGAATCGACTTTTTTGGCACATTGGGCACCACAAAAATCGAAATGTCAGCTCCCCTTAAAACCTTTGGAGGCAGCGGCAACAACTTCTACATCAATCTACTGACCGACACCGACTTCTCGTGGAGCATCGGCACACGCGCCACCCTTTGGGAATGCAAATATCTCCTCTTAGGAATCGAGTTTCAATACTTCAGTGCGCGGCCCCATATCGATGCCGTCTATTACACCCAAGATAACGATCTTTTCTACCAGCCTAACAATGTGATTTTAAAATACCGGGAGTGGCAAGGAGGCGTCGGGCTCGCTTATAAGGTCCCCATTATCTGTGAAGGAACGGCACTTATTCCTTATCTCGCTGTCCGTTTTGGAAGAGCCACGATGAATTCCGATAATCTGACTATCGTCCCTCCCGTTCCACGCACTGTCTCCCCTGTCTTCTCCAACTTGGAATCGGATGATGATTGGGGTTATGCAGCCGGCTTTACCCTTCTAGGATGCGGTAAACTGTCTGTCACCGGCGAGGTCCGCTTCTTGACTGAAAAAGCGTTCTACATCAATTCACAAATGAGATTTTAGTTATGAAATCGATCTTGACAGCTCTGGCCTGGTTCATCATCAGCTCTTCAACACTGCTCGCCCTTCCCGTTGACAACCCGCTCCTCCCCGGCCTCTATCGCAACGGAGTGTTCTGGAATCAAGACTGTACCAAGAATTCTGCTGACTGCAAGCCTCTTCTTTGGAAGGGATTTAGCTTCCGCTTTGGTTATTATGGAGATTTCGTCTTCGACCGTCACTTACGCATCCAAACTAAGAAAAATCACTCGACCATCCATCGCACCACCATCAACACGAATGCCGCCTATTATGCCTTTAATTTTTGTGAGCGTTTCGACCTCTTCGGCTCGCTCGGAGCCACCCAAACCAATTTTGTAGTCACCGGTAAATCTTTGGGGAATCCACTACTCAATCGTTGGGTTTATATCGATACAGAAACCACCTTCTCCTGGAGCCTCGGCGGCCGAGGAGCTCTCTTACAACTCGGTTGCTTAGGGATCGGGGTCGAAGCACAATACTTTAGAACCTGCGCCCGCTTAAATTCGATCAGCTCTGCTGGTCTTGATACCTTCTACTATGTCAAAAAGGGCCGTCCACGCTTTCACGAATGGCAAGTCGGTCTGGGGGCTGCCTACAGAATTACCATCGCCACTTCCTCGGCCCTCATCCCCTATTTAGCGGTCAAGTGGGCCCAGTGTGGTTTTGATGCCGATGATCTCCAAAGTAATGACCCTAACCCCAATCACCGCTTCACTGTCTTTAATATGGAAAATGATCGCTCATGGGGCTATGCCATCGGAGTCTCTCTCCTCGGCTACAAAAAGGCCACCGTCACAGTAGAGGGGCGTTATCACTCCGAAAAAGCGGTCTACGTCAATGGTACAGTCCGCTTTTAATTGAAATTCAACGCAAAGACACGGAACCTATAAGATGCGCTCGAGGATGGGGTCGACGGCGAAGCCAAACTCCTCGGCGAGGACGGGAGCGGGGGCTGAGGCGCCGAAGCTTTCCATCGAGATGGCGATTCCTTCAAGGCCGATATATTTGTGCCAGCCGAGATCGACACCTGCTTCGATGCTGATTCGCTGGCCGAGATTGCCGCCGATGATCGATTGGCGATAGCTCTCCTCTTGCTGCTCAAAGATCTCCCAGGAGGGCATCGAGACGACACGCACCTCTTTGCCCCGCTTCTCCAAAACTTCGGCGACATTGAGAGCGAGATGGAGCTCTGAGCCAGTAGCGAAGAGGGTGTAATCGGGTTGTTTCTTTTCCCGTTTGACGATGTAAGCCCCTCTGCCGACACCCTCCTTATAGGGAATTTTGGTCGCTTCGAGGGTGGGAAGGGCTTGTCTTGAGAGGAGAATCGCTGTGGGGTACTTGTAGCTGAGTGCGGCGAGCCAGGCCATTTTCACCTCGTTACTATCGCCAGGACGGATGACGTGGAGATGGGGAATGGAGCGCAGCGCGGCGTAATGCTCTACCGGTTGGTGTGTCGGTCCATCTTCGCCGAGAAAGATCGAGTCGTGAGTGAACTGATAGATGACATGGAGTTTGGAGAGGCAGGCGACGCGGATCGAATTGCGCAAATAGTCGGAGAAGGTGAGGAAGGTGCCGATAAAGGGAGTGATCAGTTTGGTATAGGCCAAGCCATTGGCTATAGTTCCCATGCTGAATTCGCGCACCCCAAATTTGATGTTGCGACCCTCAAAATGGCCCGGAGAGATGATCGGATAGTTTTTCAAGAGCGTCAGATCGGAAGAGGAGAGATCGGCGGAGCCGCCATAGAGATCGGGAAAGAGGTCGGCAAGATAGTTGATGACAGTGTTGGAGGCTTTGCGCCCCGCCACTGATCCTGCGATTTCCAGCGACCAAAGCTTTTCTTCGAGATCTTCTGGGAGCAGATGTCCCTCCATCTGATCAAGCACTTTTTTGAGCTCAGGATAGGTTTTAGACCAGAGTCGGAAGCGGGATTGCCACTCCTCCTCCAGTTTCCGATCCTCTTCCAATTTTTCCTGAAAATAGCTTTGAACCGCTTTTGGAATGTAGAAGGGCTCATCAGGCATTCCTAAAGCCGCTTTGGTCGCAGCCACCTCTTCAACACCTAAAGGAGCGCCATGCGCCTGGTGTGAACCCGCTTTCTTTGGTGACCCCTTACCAATCGTCGTACGTGCCAAGATAAAGACCGGCTTTTGTTGATTCTCTCGCGCTTTTGAAAGCGTGGCATGGAGCGCATCGAGATCATGGCCATCCACCTCATAGACATCCCAGCCATACGATTTGTAGCGGGCCAAGGTATCCTCTGAATGGCACTCTGACAATGGTCCATCCAAACAGATGTTGTTCGAGTCATAGATGAAGATGAGATTATCGAGCTTCAAATGGCCTGCGAGCGAACAGGCCTCATGGCTGATCCCCTCCATCATGTCGCCATCGCTGCAGAGACAATAGATCTTCGCATCGATGATCGGGTATTCCGGCGTATTGAATTTGGCGGCCAATATCTTCAACCCTAAGGCCATCCCGACCGCATTCCCCGTTCCCTGTCCCAAAGGCCCTGTGGTCGCCTCCACCCCTTCTGTCTCATCATACTCAGGATGGCCCGGCGTCTTCGAATGAAGCTGCCTAAAATTCTTAATCTCCTCTAACGAAAGGTCAAAACCGGCCAGATGCAAAGAGGCGTAGAGCCACATCGACCCATGCCCCGCCGACAAGATCAGCCTGTCACGATTCAGCCACTTAGGACTTCGAGGATTATGCCTAAGGGCATAACCATACAAATAGGCGCCAATCTCTGCACCCCCGAGAGGCAAACCCGGATGGCCCGACCCCGCCTTCTGCACCGCATCCATCGACAAAATCCGAATCGTATTGGCAATCTTCCCTAACAGCCTCTTCGTCTCTGGATCCAAACCTCTCCCGTCCATCTTCAGCCCAAAGTTATTTAGAAAAGCATCCAGTTTACAGCGAAATCTTACTTAAAGGCAATTTTGGCGATGGCTTGCTTAAAGAGATCCGGTCCCCAAACTGTCAATTGCTCCTTTTGGACAATGAATGGCGCAACATCCTCTTTCGCTCGCTCCCAATCTATTTCGTTAATTCTTTTTTCGCATAAAGCTTTAAAAGAAGTTGGATTCAATTCTTGACCCGCTTCTAAATTGCCCAGCTGTAACATTCTCTGAGAAAGATGGTGCAAGTTAAGCGGAGTATTGTCTTTGAGAAACCAGAGTAAATCATACCAATCCCTTCCCTTCACTCGCTGTTTCCACTGTCGAAAAAGAGCGGCATGGACTTTTCCAGCAAAAAGATCACTTTTATCAAAGGTCACGACATTGAAAGGCACAGGAGTAAAGACCGCTTTTGTAGCTAAAGTAAAACCCGTAGGCGGATCTGTGTCGACTTCCATTTTGATCCTGATCTTCGCCTCAGGATAAAGATCTTTTCTCTGATAATGTCCTTGAATCGCGAGAAGCAGATTCATCGTATTGGTCTTTAAAAAGGCTGAGACGATCGCTGTTTGTGTCTTTTTCTCTTTGATAGAGATAGAGACATCAAACCCAAAAGCGTTTAGTTCAGTTTCTAGGCCTTCCAGGTAAGGTTCGATGTGAAATCTCTTTTCCGGAGCTAATAATGAAAAATCCAAATCTTCGCTAAAGCGATCGAGTCCATAGAGAATTCTGAGGGCTGTTCCTCCATAAAATGCGGCATGCTCGAAGAAGTTTTGCCGTGCAAGACCTAATAGCGCGCACTGTTGCAAGATTTCACGGATCTTTTGATCTTCAGAGAGAGGCACATTACGATAGGCATCGAGCATTTTACTGATTGAGGGATCTAGACTCATAACAACTCCAAAGCTTGAATAAAGAGGGAAACGACCGGTGATTTATATTGAATAGCTATTTCTTTCAGAACGCTTTTATTTAAATTTCTCAGATCGCTTTCATCGATCCGGTACGATTCAATCAATTCTTCAAGCAGCTCCCTCTTCCCAGTACTGACACCATAAAAATGGATAAAATCTACCAATGCCTTTTCCGCTGTAGCCATGAGAAAATGGCCTTCTGTAAGCGTGAAGGAGATACAATAGCGCTCCCGATTCAGATACTTATAAGTAAAATGGCCCAAGGGTGTTTTAAAATCTTTATTTCTACGTGTTGTGACGCTTGTCACCGTGTGAACTCTTTCGGGAATTAAGTTGTAAAAAGCTAGCGCATGATGGAGGCTCACATAAGAGGGGCCATACAAAATATTAGCTAGTTTTTCTGGCTCAAGTTTTCTTTCAGCGATCCGGTATAAACCGTTTTTGATGCGAATCAGCCTTCCTTTTTTGACCTGTCTCGAGATCCACTCCCTAGGCTCTTTATAGTTTTTCAATAGGGGAAGAAGTGATTGGGCGTCTATATATTCGGTTTTTATCTCTTTTAGAGGGTCCTGACTCATTCCTTTATTCTAACCAAAATTCCTATTTTTTGTGGGAATTTTGGTTTATTTTTCCTATTTTTCAACCTGTAGGTATGAAATTTTCATACTTACTGGTTGGTCTTCTGGGAAATCGGGGGATGGTGTATTCTGCTCGGTCTACAAGTAGGTTTCGATGGAAAGTCAGGAAGTGAGGAGGATGTACCTCAACTTTTTTAGGGAGAAGGGGCACCAGGTGATTCCTTCGTCACCGGTGGTGGCGCTGGGGGATCCGACGCTCTTGTTCACCAACGCGGGGATGAATCAGTTTAAAGATGTCTTTTTAGGGCAGAGTGTGAGGGAGTATGCCCGGGCAGTCAGCTCTCAGAAGTGTATCAGGGTGGGGGGAAAACACAATGATTTGGAGAATGTGGGACATACGAGCCGCCACCTGACCTTCTTCGAGATGTTGGGGAACTTCTCATTTGGGGACTATTTTAAGAAAGAGGCGATCGATTTTGCTTGGGAGCTCACGCGGGATCTCTTTGACTTTGAAAAAGGGAAGATCTGGGCCACTGTTTTCCATGAAGATGAGGAGTCCTTTCAGCTCTGGACCCGCTATCTGCCTGCCGAGCGGATCATCAGGATGGGGGAAAAAGACAACTTCTGGGCGATGGGAGATACAGGCCCTTGTGGGCCCTGTTCGGAGCTCTATTTCGACCGTGGCGAGAAATATGGTCAGGGACGCAATCCTGCTGAAGATGTGGATGGGACCCGCTTTCTCGAATTCTGGAACCTAGTTTTCATGGAATTTAATCGGAGCAAGGAAGGGGGAATGGTCCGCCTACCCAAGCAATCGGTAGACACGGGAGCGGGGCTTGAACGTGTTCTCTCGTTGAAGATAGGGGCCGATTCTGTCTTCGAAACGGATGTCTTGCGGGATCTGATCGCCCAAGTGGAGCAGGTGAGTGGAAAGAGATATGATCCACATCACGAGAGCGCAGCCGCCTTCCGTGTGATCGCTGACCATTTACGAACCCTCGCCTTTGCCATTGCAGATGGGGTGCAACCGAGCAACATTGAAAGAGGCTATGTACTCCGTAAAGTGCTGAGAAGGGCTGTCCGTTATGGGAGACAGCTCGATCTCGACCGTCCTTTCTTGGCCTCTATTCTTCCAAGGCTCGTGAAAAAGATGGGAGAGGATTTCCCAGAGCTCCACGCTTCAGAAGGGAGAATTGCAGAGATCGTGACCCTTGAAGAGGAGGGGTTTTTAAGAACGCTGAAACGGGGCGGAAATATTCTGAATCAGATCATCCAAGAATCGCAAAAGCATGGAGAAATTTCGGGAGAAGATGCCTTCAAGTTGAAAGATACCTATGGGCTTCCTCTAGAAGAGATAGTCCTTCTTGCCAAGGATGTGCATCTTCCAGTCGACATCCGAAGCTATGAAGAGCTGGAACATGAGGCGAAGGAGAGATCTCGAGGAACGCGGAAAGCGACCGATCAGATGGTTCAGGAGACGATTTACGAAGAGCATCTCAAAAAAGAGGGTCCTTGCACCTTTGTGGGATATCAGCAGCTAAAAGCGGAGGCGATTGTCACAGCCATCTTTAAAGAGGGTGAAGATGTCGCTGCCCTCCACGCAGGTGAGGAAGGGGTGATTCTGCTCGACCAAACCCCCTTCTATGCAGAAAAAGGGGGACAGATCGGCGATCAGGGATTTATTTTCTCCGATGAAAAGGGGCGCTTTGAAGTGGTCGATTGCCAAAATCCCTTCACCGATGTGATCACCCATCTCGGTCTCGTCCGTGAGGGGGAGATCCATGTAGGAGATCGGGTGGAGGTAGAGGTCGATGCCGAGCGGCGCCAAAGGATCGCTAACAACCATACGGCGACCCATCTTCTGCATTGGGCTTTGCGGGAAGTCTTGGGCCCGCATGTCAAGCAGGCAGGGTCTGTTGTTGAGCCGGGGCGCCTGCGCTTCGATTTCCACCACCATAAGGCGCTCTCCAAGGAGGAGATCGAAAAAATTGAGGATCTGGTCAACGCAAAGGTGCGCCAAGACCGTCCTGTCCAAGCCTATGAACTCCCCTACGCGCAAGCGCAGCAGCACAAAGAGATTATCCAATTTTTTGGCGAAAAATATGGCTCTCAGGTTAGGGTCATCGACATCGACTTTTCCAAAGAGTTGTGCGGAGGGACTCATACGGCCTCAACAGGCAAGATCGGCTATTTCCGCATTTTAAAAGAGGGGAGCATCGCCTCAGGTGTCCGCCGCATCGAAGCAGTATCGGGAGCCGATGCGGAGCTGTTCGCCAGAGTGGAAAAAGAGCAGGCTCTTCAAGAGGTAGAAAAAGGCATGGCTATCAATAAACAGTTGTCCAGCGAGATTAGCCGCATGCGCCGCACGCTTCTTTCCGTTGAGGTCGATAACTTGTTGGAACACCGTACAACTGTCGGAAAGATCCCTTTTCTGGCCTATGCAGCATCGCTGGATGGGGATGAGGTGAAGGAGTGTGCTGAGCTGATTCTCAAGAAAAACCCTTCGCTTGTTTTACTCCTCATCGGCAAACAAGAAGATAAATGTACACTGCTGGTCCGTGTCTCCCCTGACTGGGTCGGCAGAGGCATTAAGGCATCTGATCTCTTAAAAGAGATCGCTCCTCTTGTCGGTGGAAAAGGGGGCGGTAAAGCTGATGCCGCTCAAGGAGGCGGCAATGACCTCACACAGATCCCACAAGCCCTGGAACGTGCACGTCGATGGCTCGAACAACAGACTATTTGAAGAATCCTCTCTTAGAGGAGTACGCGCAAAAGTTGCGTGCTGGTGGCGACCTGGTTGTGGAAGGGCTATGGAGTGCTCCCAAAGCACTCTTATTGGCCATCGCAAGCGAGATTTCCCGCAAACATCTGGTCATCATCACAGGAGGCCAAGCTGAGAGCAGACTCTATGAGGATTGCCTCTATTTCACAGAAAAAACCCCTCTGGAATTTCCCGCATGGGAGAGTCTGCCCTCCGAGGAGATCCCTCCCAGCCCCGATATCGTAGGTGAGCGCTACCGCGTGCTGCGCACCATCCAAGAAAGTGAGGAGCCCCAGCTTATCTTCACATCCCTTCAGGCCGTTTTGCAAAAGCTCTTGCCTCCGCAAAAGCTAAAAAATATGCATCTGGTCTTGAAAGAGAAGGGCGAGCTCCCTTTCGATACCCTGCCCGATGTGCTGGCAGAGATGGGTTATCACCGAAAAGCGGTGGCGGCAGACAAAGGAGAATTTGCCCTCCGGGGCGGCATCATCGATCTCTATCCTGTCAATTCGCCCGACCCATTTCGCATCGAATTTTGGGGGGATGAGATCGCCTCAATCCGCAAATATGACCCGATCAGCCAAACTTCAGTAGGAAGGGTCCAAGAAATTTTGGTGACACCGGGCGAAGAGCTCGAACTTTTGGCAACGAGCCAAAATCTTGCTACTCTTTTCGATTACTTGGGGGAAAATACCCTTGTCGTCTTCGATGAGATTGAGCAGATCGAAGATAAATATGTCTCGCTGAAAAATATGGCAGGGACAGATTCCCGCACTTTTACGACACTGGAGAATCTCTTTGAGAGTCTCAAAAAGAATCAAAAATTCTACTTCAGCGACACAAGGCTGGAAGAGCTCAGTGAGGTGCGCCTGATCGATCGCCCTACGCGGCTTTTTGCCTTTGAAACTCTCAATCAACAGATCACGGCGCATCGACTCCTCTCTCCCTTTTTTCCACTCTTTGCCGCCTTTTGCCCTCCAGAGCTTGCTTTAGAAGATTTTTCTCCCGATCAATTCCTGACAATTCTTTCAGAGGTGCCTGAAAAAATCGCCTTTCGTTTTCTCTACCAGAATGAGTCGGAAAAGGTGGCACTCCAAGAAAGGCTCTCAAAATTGAGTAAGCCTTTAGAAGGAGCCATTTTTGAGAAGGGATATCTCTCCTCCGGATTCTATCTGAAGGAGCCCTCAGAAGCATTGATTCCGATGACCGAATTGACCCACCGCTATAAAGTCAGACGGCAAAAACAACGTACCCACTACCACACTTTGCCGGTCGAGATGCTCTCTATCTCACCTGGTGAAGCGGTCGTCCACATGAACAGCGGGATAGGACGCTACCTCGGGATTGAAAAACGTCCAAACCATCTCGGCGTAGAGACTGAATTCATGGTTCTGGAGTATGCCGAAGGGGGAAAACTCTTTGTCCCGATGGAGCAGGCCAATCTCATTTCCAAATATATCGGAGCCACAGACGAGAAGCCCGACTTGCATACCTTGGGAAGCGTGAGGTGGAAAAGGGCGCGTGAGAAGACGGAAGCAGCCATCGTGGGCTATGCGACCGACCTTCTGAAACTTCAAGCAGAACGGCTCCTCAAAGGCGGCTTTGTCTATCCGGTAGATAGTGAACTTACGAAACAATTTGCTGAAGAATTTCCCTATGAAGAGACTCCCGATCAACTATTGGCGATAGAGAGCATCCACAAAGATATGCTCTCCCCCAGTCGATGGATCGACTGATCTGTGGAGATGTCGGTTATGGCAAAACGGAGGTGGCGATGCGCGCGGCCTTCAAAGCTGTCGTCGACGGGGAAAAACAGGTCGCTGTCCTCGTGCCCACCACAGTTCTAGCCATGCAGCACTTTGAGACCTTCTCAGCGCGGATGGAGGGCTATCCTGTCCGCGTCGGTGTCATGTCGCGATTTGTAAAACCAAAAGATATAGAAAAAACCCTCCAACAGATAGCTGAGGGCACGATCGACATTTTGATCGGCACCCACCGCATTGTCAGCGAAGATGTCACCTTCAAAAATCTTGGACTGGTCATCATCGATGAAGAGCAGCGTTTTGGTGTCCGCGCTAAAGAGCATCTCAAGAAGATTCGCAAAGAGGTCGACTGTCTCACCCTCTCCGCAACGCCGATCCCCCGCACCCTCTACATGTCTCTTACAGGTGCGCGCTCCCTTTCTGTCATCAATACCCCTCCTGAGGACCGCCTCCCCATCCAGTCGGTCGTCTGTACCGCCACGGAAGAATTGATCAAAAATGCCTTGCTGCGTGAACTGGCCCGAGGTGGCCAATCCTACATCATCCACAATCGGGTGGAGTCGATTTACAAAATGGCAGAGACGATTCAAAAGTTGGTCCCCACCGCACGCATCGTCGTCGGTCACGGTCAAATGGGTGCGCAGGAGCTAGATACCGTATTCCATGCATTTAAAACGGGTACAGCCGATATCCTCGTGGCCACCTCGATCATCGAAAATGGAATCGATATTCCCAATGCTAATACGATGTTGATCGACCATGCGGAACGGTTTGGATTAGCCGATCTCTACCAGATGAGAGGACGCGTAGGACGCTGGAACAGAAAAGCTTATTGCTATTTTCTCGTCCCTAACACGAAAGAGCTGAGTGAAATCTCCCGCAAGCGATTGAGCGCCCTCACCCACTCGTCGGGCCATGGTGGTGGCATGAAAATCGCCATGCACGATCTCGAGATTCGTGGTGCAGGCAATATTCTAGGGACCGAACAGTCGGGACATGTTGCTACAATCGGCTTCCATCTCTACTGCAAGCTGCTCAAAAAAACGATCACAGCCCTACAAAAGAAAGAGACACCGCTCGCCTACCATGAGGTTAAGGTCGAATTTCCCTTCGACGCTCGCCTTCCCGATGACTATGTCAATGAAACCTCTTTACGCATGGAGATCTACCAGCGATTGGGAGATGCCGAAAGCGAAGAGGAGATCGACAAACTGATCGACGAGGTGCGCGACCGCTTTGGCCCCCTCCCCAAACCGGTCGAATGGCTCCACCGCATCACCCGCATCCGCCTCTTCGCCGCACGCAGCCAATTTACTTTGCTGAAACTGACAAAGGTCGTCTTCCTCGCTGAGCAGAGCCATGGCCAAAAAAACAAAATCAGCAAAAAGATCCTCATCAAATTCCCCCAAAACCCCGAAGAGCTCGAAAAAACGGTTCTTCATGCCTTACGCGAAAACTTCCCGCTGAAGTGAATCTAACTTTTCTTTACGTGAAAACTTCCCTCCGAAGTGAATCCAAATTTTTCTTTTTAGAAAAATAGGAGCTTTTTGATATACCTTCTCTTTTCAAGGAGAAGATATGGTTAAAAAATGGTTCCTCTTTTTTGCTCTTGCAGTTAGCTTTTTTTGCTCGCCACTGAGTTCACAAGAGGGTTTTCTTCGTCAGCCTTGTGTGGTGATGCCCTGGATCTATGATACCCACTTTTGGGTCCATGACGACAGGGAGGTAAATGTTGGTCAAGCAGAAGGGTTAAATCTCCTCTATGGTGTGGACTGTTATTTGACTCAGGGTTTTTGCGTGGGGGGTTATGGAGTTTATCAAGCTACAAGAAGTAAAGGTCCTGTCTCAACAACGACGGTTATTCCAGGTCTTCCACCACAATCTTCCAGAGGGATTGCTGATGTGCATGGCAATGGCGGTGGCTTTTATTTAAGTTATCTTTTGCCTTTTGGCCTCGATCTCTATATCGATTCTTCTTGGGTCAGATTTGAGCAGCGGTTGAGGACAGAGGATCTCACAGGTTTCACCGCAGACATTATTTCTTATGCTTCGGGACATAATTGGGAAATTGATGGAGGGCTATTACTCTATTTTCCTTTCCGCTGCCTTTCTCTTAGCGGATATATCAACTATGTCTACATAAAAAATCATTTGGGACGTTTTAGTGATTTTCTCCAGGATAAGGTAGCGGAGACAAATTCCAGCTTAGGGATCGGTAATATCTATGGAGCTTGTTATCTCTTTCCTTGCAGCTGGATCCATCCCTTTGTCTCAACAGGGCTTTCTTATGACTTTACCCGTCATGTCAAGTTCCCCACATTTTTTTCTTCAACCACTTTGGAAACCACTGAGGTTATATTCCCATTACGAAGCCGTTTTGAATGGAATGTGGGAGGGGGCCTTGTCATCACTCGAGGAATCTTTTCATTTGCTCTATTCTATCAGCACAAAGAGCGATCAGGACCTATTACCACCGACTTACTTAGCTTTTACTCCAACATGGTATTTTAAAATATGAGAACGATCTGTCTATTATTTCTATTTTTGGCAACACTTGTGAGTTGTTCTGCACAAGTAACCCCCACTTCCACCGGGACTGCTTTTACAAGCAAAACAACAACTCAGCAAACTACAACACAGAGCCAAGTTTCCCAAGCCCAGACTACAAGTACCGGTGTGATCACTCCTCCCATGTAGCCACACCGCTCCCGCCGCATGAAAAACGTAGCCACACCGCTCCCACCACGCGAAAGTTGCTAAGAAGCATTTGGTCTGATAGCTTACGCAGCTGCTAAGAAGGATTCTCTCTGAATAAACCACGCTCTCGCGAAAGTTGCTAAGAAGAATTCTCTCTGAAAAAAAGTGAGGAGTTGCTACGATCGCCCACTTATGAGAGCACTTTTCACTTTTTTTTGGATCGCTTGTGTAGCTCTAGTCCATGCAGGCGAGTTTACTATCGAAGGAGAAGCTCTTTACGTTCATCCACTTGTGGATGAAACTTACTTTGTGCGCGCAGGAAATTTAGCCACCAACGAGGCAAGCCGCATTGCCAACGATCTTACCTGGCGCCCTGCATATCGTCTGGCCCTCTTTTACTCTTTTTGCAACTCCACTGTTGAGATTCGGGGAACCTATCTCGACGTGAAGCATACCAAACACCTCTCCACCAGTGTCGCTAGCGACTTTTTGTCCCCCACACAGGGGATTCCCACCCCCTTCTTTTTCACATCCGCCACCGCTAGCTCTGCTATCGAAACACGTTTTTGGGAAGTAGAGGCACTCTTTGGGCAATGCCTCAACGGTTGTTGGGGGATTCATTATGGTTTGGAGTTTGCTGACATCTCATTCCGAGAGCGAATCTCCTTTGCTCGAACTGTCTCCTTTGCCTCCACAACGCTGTTCAACAAAGATCATTTTTGGGGAGTTGGTCCAGAACTTGCTCTCGATCTCAATTATTGTCTCTGGTCACTTCCACTCTACCTGACGGGCAATTTCCGGACAGCGCTCCTCGCCAGTCAATCTCGTTCAAGCTTTGACCAAACCCTCAATGGGTCTCCCTATTTTAATGCCAACAATGATAAAATTTGGAGGCTGGTGCCCCTCATCGACCTCCGCTTAGGCCTCGCCTCAGAGTGGAATTGTTTTTGTGTCACTACCCACCTGGAAGTCGGCTATGAATTTTACCACATCCATCAGGCCATCCATAAGGTTGCCTACCATGATGTTCACGATAGTGTCGATTTTTCGGGTTCTGAAGATCTCTACGGCAACTTCAGTTTCCACGGACCCTATCTTTTACTGGGGTTGAGATTTTAAATGGCTCGCCTCTTGGATGCTCTCAGCAGTCGCAATCGGGGAAGAGCTCCTATCTGGTTGATGCGGCAGGCGGGACGCTACATGCCCCAGTACAGAAAGCTGAAAGAGGGAAAAACTCTCCTTGAGATGTTCCATGACCCTGAGACGATTGTCAAAGTGACTCTCTTGCCAGTCGATCTGTTGGGAGTTGATGCGGCTATCCTCTTTAGCGATATTTTGATGGTTCTGGATGGCTTGGGGATCCGTTACTACTTTGAAGATCAGATTGGGCCAGTAGTTTTAGATCCTCCCGAGATGATCAGAATGATCCATCCTGAAGAAGCCTATCCACACATTCGTCAATCGATCCTAGAGCTGAAAAGAGAGCTCAAAGTGCCTCTTCTGGGCTTTGCGGGTGCCCCTTTTACGATTGCCAGCTATCTGATCGAGGGGAAGACGAGCCGCGATCTGCGAAAGACAAAGCAGTGGCTTTTCCAAGAGCCTGCACGCTTTCATAATCTTCTGGAGCAGATTACAACGGCAACAATCCATTATATCAATCTACAGATCGACGCTGGTGTCGATGCGATTCAGCTCTTCGATTCTTGGGCAAATGCTCTCAGCATCGATGAGTTTCGTCAGATCTGCCTTCCCACCATGCAAAGAATCGTTGATGCAGTACGCAAGAAGAAGATCCCTATCATCCTCTTTACCCGCGGCTCTTGTCTCTTTGCAGAGGAGCTGGCTTCATTACAGCCTTCAGCCATCAGTCTCGACTGGAGTGGTGATCTCATAGAAATTCGCAAAAACATTCCTAAAGGGATCGCTCTCCAAGGCAATCTTGACCCAATGGCGCTCTACGCGCCTCCTGAGACCATTCGCAAAAAGGTGGATGCCCTTCTCGATGGCATGGCGAACGATCCCGGCTATATCTTTAATTTGGGGCATGGTCTTCTGCCCAATACTCCATTTGAAAATGTGCAATTCTTGGTGGACCATGTCCGAAATCGATCTGCAGCTCTTAGCTCGGCTCAATAAACCAGCTCCTCGTTACACGAGCTACCCAACAGCCCCAGAGTGGACTTCTTTAGCACCTGCGACATACGCAGAAAAGCTCCGCTCACTCGGAAATGGCCCACTCTCCCTCTATTTCCACATCCCCTTCTGCAAATCCATGTGTCTCTACTGTGGTTGTTCCGTAATCCTCAACCGCAAACCCGAAAATGAGGAGCGCTATGTTGCCTATCTCTGTAAAGAGATCGACCTCATCACAACACTCATCGGAAAAGGAGCTCTCGTTCGCCAGCTCCACTTTGGCGGAGGAACGCCGACCAAACTGACAATCCCCCTCTTTCAACGCCTTTTTGAGAAGATCGCCTCCTCCTTCACCCTCGATCCCACCGGCGAAATCGCCATCGAAATCGATCCCCGCACCGTCATCGAAGATGAGGGTGAGAAGCTCCGCTTTTTACACCGGCTCGGTTTCAATCGGATCAGCTTCGGCGTCCAAGATACCAATGAAAAGGTTCAAGAGGCGGTGAAAAGAAGACAGAGTCTCGAAATGACTCTCCACACCTACCGCTTAGGCCGTTCTCTCGGTTTTCAAGGGATCAGCATCGATCTGATCTATGGCCTCCCCTGTCAAACAACGCTCACCTTCGCCGAAACGATCGAGGAGATCGTGCAGATGCGCCCCGACCGCATCTCACTCTTCTCCTACGCCAAAATTCCCTGGCTCAAGCCCCACCAGAAAGCGATCCCTGATAATACCCTTCCTACCGTCGAAGAAAAATTCCAGATCTATGCTGAGGCGCGCCACCGCCTCATTCAAGAAGGCTATGTGGCCATCGGCATGGACCACTTTGCCCTCGCCTCAGATGATATGGCAATCGCCTACCGCACAAAAAATCTACAGCGCAATTTTCAGGGCTATTCTCTCAAACTGGCCGAAGAGATGATCAGCTTTGGCGTCACCGCCATCGGCTTTGCCGCTCAGACCTATGTCCAGAACCAGAAAGAGCTACCTGACTACTACTCCTCTCTCGATCGTGGCGAGCTCCCCATTCATCGGGGTAAAGTGCTCTCTCCCGACGACCTGCTCCGCAAATGGGTCATCCACACATTGATGTGCGACTTCGAGTTGGATAAGGAAAAGTTTAGAGAGCTATTCAACGCAAAGTTTGATGACTATTTTAAAGAAGAGATAGAACGATTAGTAGAGTTAGAGAAGGATGGCTTAGTGGAGAACAGAAAGGAGAAAATTTGGGTGACACCCATGGGAGAACTGTTTGTAAGAGTTGTTGCGATGGTGTTCGATGCATATGTTAACCGACAAGCTGAAAAGCCTAAATTCTCTCTTTCCGTTTAATTAAACGACAAGGTACCTCAAAGAAGCGCCAGTGGCGCTTTTTTGATGGGTTGTCCGAGACTGACGAAGTCAGCGAGGGGTAAAGACGCAAAGACGCAGAGAATTGGGGGCGCTTCGCGTACCCTCCCTCTTTGCGACTCTGCGTCTTTGCGTCTTTGCGTTGAATTTTTTCTTTGCGTCTTTGCGTTGAATTTTGAGGAAGATTAGTGAAAAGAATTGTTGTGGTGGGAGCAGGCATTTCGGGGCTAGCAGCAGGATGGTTTCTAAAGAGGAAATTTGGAAACCGCGTGGAGTTGCAGATTTTGGAGAAGAGTGAGAGAGCTGGAGGGTGGATTAAGACGATTAGGGAGGGAGATTTCTTGCTGGAGGCAGGGCCACGGGGGTTTCAGTCGGGGGGGAAGGGCGAGGCGACTCTGGAGTTGGTTAGGGAGCTGGGAGTGGAAAAAGAGCTGGTGAGGGCCAGTGAGGAGGCGAAAAAGAGATATGTGGTGGTAGGGGGGAAGCTGGAACTCTTTGGGCCGGGATTGCTATTGAAAAATGGGGTGGTCGGTGCAGTTTTGAGGGATTTGTGCACGCGGAGGGGCGAAAAAAGAGGATGAGACGGTTGGGGATTTTGTAGCACGCCGTTTTAACAAGAGGCTAGCTGAGGTTGTGGTCGATCCCTTGTGCAAGGGCATTTTTGGGGGGGATATGCGGAAGCTGTCGATGCGCAGTTGTTTTCCTGGGATCTGGAAGATGGAGCAGGAGTATGGTTCTGTGTTGAGGGGGATGAGGAAGAGAGAGTCCAGGGGGCTCTATTCATTTAGAGAGGGGATGGAGACCTTGACGGATGCTTTAGCGAATGGACTGAGGAGGGAGCTACGACTGGGAGAGGGGGTCAGCCAGCTTGAAGAGATCGATGCTGATTGTGTTGTGGCGGCGCTTCCCGCATGGGCATTGGCACCACTAGTGGGGATCGCTGATCCTTTTACCTATGCGAGCCTCTCACTCGTTCATCTGGGTTGGAAAGGGAAGGTGTTACCGAAGAGAGGGTATGGCTTTTTAGTGCCAAGCAGGGAAAAGGGTGAGATTTTGGGCATGACTTGGGATTCGGAACTATTTCCCCGAGGTGAGGGAACAGTGCTGTGCGCGATGATGGAGGAAAAGAAGCCGGAAGCTGCTTTAAGGGCTGTCCAGCGCTATTTAGGGATCGATCAACCGCCCGACCTGGTCAAAATCACCCATGCTGAGAAGGCCATTACACAATATGAGTTGGGGCATGAGGAGCGCGTCTCAGCCTTTGAAAAAGAGCTGCCCTCGCATGTGAAGCTCTTAGGAACCTCTTTTTATGGCCCTGGTGTCAACGACGCGATCTTCAGGGCGCGTGCCTTGGTTGACTGGCTTGACCAAGAAAAAGGCAGTAGCAAAGCCGAGCAGGGCAAAGATTGCTGCAAGGAGCGAAGTGGCTGCAAAAGCTTCCACATGTGACCCTAAAGCTTTTTCTGCACCCAAATAGACTGCTGTCATCAAAGCAATTCCTGTCGTGGATGCGATTTGGCGAGTAGCGGTTGTGATACCGGAGGCAGCTCCTAATTTTTCGGGGTCTGCTTGAGAGAGTGCCAAGGCCACTGTGGGCGACATGATCATCGGCAGACTGAATCCAAAACCCAAAAGTCCTGGAAGCAAAATGAAAAAACTCTTGGCATATTGCGCTGTAAAAAATAGCCAAATGAGGGCAAAAGCCAGGATGATGAAACCGAGTAAAAGTGGAAGCCGAGGGCCACATTTATCGGCAAAATAGCCCCCTAATGGAGCGACCACAAAAACAGGGAAGGCGGCCACAAAAATGACTAGGCCGGTCTCTACAGGGGAATAGCCAAGTTGCTCTTGAAAATAGATTGCCCAGAGAATGGTCACCATCACGATGGTCGAAGTGATAAAGATTGAAACATTGGCGAGAGTGAAGAGGCGGTTGCGAAAGAAGCGGAAATCGATGATGGGGTGTGGGTCTTTGAGTGATAATCGGATGAAGATTGTTAAGAAAATAGGGCTTAAAGCCAACAGGATAAGCGTTGGAGGAGAGATCCATCCCCAAGAGTTTGCCTGCATTAAACCGACGACGAGCGTGATAATGGCACCAAACATCGAGAACATGCCGGAGTAGTGGAAACTCTCTTTTTTCGTTTGATTAGGTTTGAGGATGCGAAAAGCCATGATCATCCCAAATATCACAAGGGGGAGATAGAGCACAAAGATGCTTCGCCAATTGATATATTGGGTCAAAAATCCCCCGACAGCAGGTCCTAAGATCAAAAAGAGGGAGCTGATCCCAGTGTTGATTCCAATGGCGCGTGCTCGTTCTCCATCGGGAAAGGCAGCAATCAACAGCGCACTGGTAGCAGGCACTATTAAGGCTCCTCCAGCCCCTTGAAGTACTCGAGCTAACAATAAGAACCATTGGGTGAAGCTGAGAGCGCCGAGGACTGAGCCTAAACCAAAGACCGCTAGCCCCCAGATAAAGAGCCTTCTCTTTCCAAAAAGATCACACAATCTGCCGCCAACGAGCAAGAGAGCAGTCAAACTTAAGAGATAGGCATTGACGATCCAGACAAGTCCCAGATCGCTAAAACGCATCTCTGTTTGAATCGAGGGTAATGCCACAGGGATCACCGTCGTATCTAAAAAAATCAGAGAAGTGCCGCTGGTTGTGACTAAAAAGATCCACCATTTATTCAAGCGTGTCAGACTCATCGCTGCATATTCCAGTGTTGTACAATTGGGAATCTGCGCCCAACCGTAAAGGCTTTTTTGGTAACCCGCAAAGGAGGTGGGGCCTGCCTCCGCTTATACTCAGTCCCATGAATTTTACACACCAATTCTTTTACCATACTGAGCGGAAATCCATGACGTTCAGAGATTTGCTCAGGAGAGAGATGATTTTCTACATAATCTTCTAAGACCCGATCGACGATGGGATAAGGGGGGAGAGAATCGGTATCCTTCTGACCTGGCTTGAGCTCCGCTGAGGGCGGTTTTTCAAGAATGGCTTTAGGGATCACTTCCCCTTCTCTGTTAATATAGTGTGCGAGCGCATAGACCTGCTCTTTGGTGACATCACCGATGACCGCTAAGCCCCCACACATATCCCCATAAAGAGTCATATAGCCCATGCCCATTTCACTCTTATTCCCAGTGCTGAGTAAAAGATAGCCATACTGGTTTGAAAGTGCCATCAGCAGAGTTCCGCGGATACGGGGTTGTAAATTCTCTTCAGTCAGACCACGCACTTTTTCCCCAAAAACGGGCTTTAGGGTATCTAGAAAGGCTTCGAATGGCTTTTCAATAGAGATGACCTGGAAAGAGATTCCCAAATTGTCAGCCACCTGTTTGGCATCAGATAGACTGTGCTCTGAGGAATAGAATGAGGGGAGACCGAAAGTAACCACATTTTCTCTGCCTAAAGCCTCCCGGGCAATTGCAGCCACAACAGCGGAATCGATCCCACCCGAAAGCCCTAGACAGGCCTTGTTCCATCCCAATTTGTTAAAATAGTCTTTGAGTCCTAAGACAAGTGCTTGGAAGAGATCGGCTATCGCATCGAATGGAAGGTCGACCGGCTCCCTTTTTTTATCGAGATCGACGAGCAGGAGCTCTTCTTGAAATCCCTGAGCATACTGGAAAAGAGCTCCTTTCCCATCGACAGCGAGGCTGTAGCCATCAAAAATGAGGCTATCATTCCCTCCAATCTGATTACAGATCAAGACGGGGCAATCCAACGTTATTGCCGCTTTTTGACAGACTGTTAATCGAGTTTGCTGTCTCAAAAAGTAGTAGGGAGAGGCGGAAAGATTCACAAGAAAGGCCGGCTTTTCTCTTTTCAATTCTTCGATGGGATCGCGCGGATAATTGGCATACTCAACAGCTCCTGCATGATGCCAAATGTCCTCACAGATGGTCACGCCTACACGTTCTCCTGACAAATTCCAGACCCTAGTTGAGCTACCTGGCTCAAAATAGCGGCGCTCCGAAAAGACATCGTAGGTAGGCAGAAGGAGCTTATCTTGATAACCGATCAGCACACCATCCTCGATCAATGCGGCCGAATTAAAGAGGTTCTTTTCCCCCGCATGGGGATTGCGCCGCACACAACCGAGGACGACTGAGATTCCTTGCGCCGCGTCCACAACCTTTTCAACAGCTAGAGTCGCCGCATCGATAAAGCTAGGCAGCAGGAGAAGGTCCTCAGGTGGGTAGCCAGTAATTGCTAACTCAGGAAAAACGACCAGCTCGGCCCCGCGAGCCCGAGCTTCAGAAATATAAGAGACAATTTTTTCTACATTATACTCTAAATCGCCGATGATCGGATTTATCTGAGCTAAGGCCACTTTCATTTCCTGCCTTATACCACGTTGAATTTTAAAATGACTCTCTTTATCCTTTCTGGCATGGCTCAACCTGCTCGCGTTGGATTTGAATCTCGCAACTGTTTCTGTCTCTGGTCCTCGGGCCAACACACCCCCAGTGTCATCAAAGCCATCGAAGATAACCACAAGACCTACCTTCACCCTCTTTGGGAGAAAGCCCATTTCTTCGTCGTCGTCGAAGGAGAGGAGGGCAAAACGCAATTTTCTTTCAGCCGCATCCTCTGGTCGCTCCTATCCTATCCTTGCGGCATGTTCGCTTACCTAATCGACACGATCGTTAAAACCACCCTCCTCATCGGCAATTTCATCTATTGGCTTGTCTCGCTCACCTGCGGTGATCCCAGCTGGAGCCAAAACCGAACGATCCTCCTGCTCGACACATTAGCCTCAGTTGGCATCAGCATCGTCGGCATCATCGCCCCTCCCCTCGCCTACCGCCTCGACACACTCTCCAAAGACCACTTTGTTGCCTGGGCTAACAATCCTAGTAACCTATAGCTTGCGTCCAGATTCAACGCAAAGGCGCTAAGACGCAGAGTCGCAAAGAAAGAAGAGGCGCTTCGCGTACCCTTCTTCACCCTCTCCAAAGACCACTTTGTTGAGTGGGCCAACAAACCTGTTAGCGTATAGCTCTTCTGACAGATTCAACGCAAAGACGCAGAGTCGCAAAGAAAGAAGAGGCGCTTCGCGTACCCTTCTTCACCCTCTCCAAAGACCACTTTGTTGAGTGGGCCAACAAACCTGTTAGCGTATAGCTCTTCTGACAGATTCAACGCAAAGACGCAGAGTCGCAAAGAAAGAAGAGGCGCTTCGCGTACCCTTCTTCACCCTCTCCAAAGACCACTTTGTTGAGTGGGCCAACAAACCTGTTAGCGTATAGCTCTTCTGACAGATTCAACGCAAAGACGCAGAGTCGCAAAGAAAGAAGAGGCGCTTCGCGTACCCTTCTTCACCCTCTCCAAAGACCACTTTGTTGAGTGGGCCAACAAACCTGTTAGCGTATAGCTCTTCTGACAGATTCAACGCAAAGACGCAGAGTCGCAAAGAAAGAAGAGGCGCTTCGCGTACCCTTCTTCACCCTCTCCAAAGACCACTTTGTTGAGTGGGCCAACAAACCTGTTAGCATATAGCTCTTCTGACAGATTCAACGCAAAGACGCAGAGTCGCAAAGAAAGAAGAGGCGCTTCGCGTACCCTTCTTCACCCTCTCCAAAGACCACTTTGTTGAGTGGGCCAACAAACCTGTTAGCGTATAGCTCTTCTGACAGATTCAACGCAAAGACGCAGAGTCGCAAAGAAAGAAGAGGCGCTTCGCGTACCCTTCTTCACCCTCTCCAAAGACCACTTTGTTGAGTGGGCCAACAAACCTGTTAGCGTATAGCTCTTCTGACAGATTCAACGCAAAGACGCAGAGTCGCAAAGAAAGAAGAGGCGCTTCGCGTACCCTTCTTCTTTGTGTCTTTGCGCCTTTGCGTCTTTGCGTTGAATTTTGATACAGACTCTTAGGAGCCGAAGTCGTCGAGGACGATGTTTTCGCGGGGGACGCCGTAGTCATCGAGGAGTTTGAGGATGCTGGAATTGTGGAGGGGCGGCCCGCAGACGTAGTAGAGGCACTCTTCAGGCTCCTCCATCTTTTTGAGCTGGCCACTCTCGAAGGCACGGAAGAGGAAGTTGGTTTTGACGGGATCCCCTTTTGGCCAGCCCGCTGCGAGGTCTTCGGGAAGTGGCTCGGAGAGGACGAGGTGGTAGCGGAAGTTGGGATGTGTGCGGTCGAGCCGTTCATATTCTTCCTGGTAGATGTTCTCTTTTAATGAGCGGGCGCCATACCAGAAATCGACCTGACGCTTGGTTTTTTCGGTCTCAAAGAGATGGAGGACATGGCTTCGACCGAATGAGGAGCCGGCCCCTCCGATCAAAAAGATGAGAGGCCGCTCATCGTTGATCATAAAGGATTCCCCATAAGGTCCGGAGAGTCTGACTTTATCCCCCGGCTTGAGACCGAATGTGTAACTGGAGCAGATCCCCCAGGGCACTTTTTCCATCATCTGTCCCTTAATAAAGGGGGGTGTCGCAATCCGGATGTTGAATTTGAGAGTGCGCCCCTCAGCGGGGTAGGAGGCCATCGAATAGGCGCGGATCACCTCTCCCGAAGCTATGTGGCTGAAGTCGATCGCCTGACCGAATAGGCGAAACTTTTCCCAATCTGGGTGAAATTTGGGATTCATCGTCCCTTTCCACTCATTCGTATGGGTTTTAAAGCTAGGCACATGAAACTGGAGATAGCCACCTGAGCGGTAGGGGACCTCTTCGCCTTCCGGCAATTCGACAATCAATTCTTTGATAAAGGTGGCGACATTTTCATTACTGAGAACCTTCCCATGCCACTCTTTGACAGTCAGATATCTCTCTTCGACATGGAGATGGAGATCATGCTTGACCTTCAACTGGCAGGAGAGGCGCCACCCCTCTTTCAGCTGCTGCTTGGTGAAGGTCGCTTTATCGGTTTCAAGCGGCTCTTCTCTACCCTCAAGAATTTGGAGACGGCACTGCTTACAGGTCGCCTTGCCCCCGCATGGAGAGGGCACTGGGATCCCTTCCTTCGTTAACGCTGATAAGAGCGTTTGGCCCCCAGCAACTGTTTTGCATAGCTTCGGATCTTCATTGATCTGAATGGTGCAGGGTGCCGTGCGGACCAGCTTGCGTTTAGTGAAGAGGATCATGACCGTCAAGATGAGACAGATAGCGACAAAGGCCAATATGGCTGTCGAAATCAGAATGAGACCTTGAGGCAGCTGCGCTAAAAACATGGAGTAAAGTTATAGCTTGAGTGTGAATTTCTATTCAACTCGGCTTCCCTTTTTGGTATGATGGACACTAAAAAAAAAGGTTTCCAATGGAAGGAACGATCAAAATCCATAGCGAAAATATTCTGCCCATCATCAAAAAGTGGCTCTATTCCGACAAAGATATTTTTGTTCGGGAGCTTGTCTCCAATGCGTGTGATGCCATTTTGAAATTACGCACACTCAGCGATCAGTCTCAAGAGTGGCGAATTGATATCCAGATCGATCCCGAACGAAAAACGATCACTTTCTCCGATAATGGCATCGGAATGACGGGGGAGGAGGTTGAAAAATATATTGCTCAGATCGCCTTTTCCGGGGCTGAGGATTTTGTCAAAAAGTATCAGTCCAACAAAGAGGAGGATCAGATCATCGGCCACTTTGGTCTCGGATTTTATTCTGCCTACATGGTCGCTAAGAAGGTCGAAATTCAGACGCTCTCCTTTGAAGCGAACGCACAGCCCGTTTACTGGCGCTGTGAAGGAACGGCAAGCTATACACTCGCTGTGGGTCAGAGGCAAAGCAGGGGCACCGATGTGATTCTCTCCCTGGCTCCTGAAGAGGAGGAGTATCTCGATCTGACAAAAATGCGCAAGATTTTGTCCTATTACTGCAGCTTCCTCCCCTATCCGATCTATCTCAATGGAAACCGGATCAACGAACATCCCCCGCTCTGGATGAAATCACCTTCTGACTGTACCGAACAGGAGTATCTCACCTTCTACCGCCACCTCTTTCCCGGCGAGGCTGACCCTCTCTTTTGGGTCCATCTCAATGTCGACTACCCCTTTCACCTCAAAGGGATCCTCTATTTTCCACCGATCGCTCACGAACGCGAGCTAAAAAAGGAGAGCATCAAGCTTTTCTGCAACCGCGTCTTTGTTTCCGACAACTGCCGCGACCTTCTTCCCGACTATTTGACGATCCTGCGCGGCGCCATCGACAGCCCCGACATTCCCTTGAACGTTTCCCGCAGCTACCTGCAGATGGACCGGACTGTCCGCCAACTGGGGAGCCATATTTCGAAAAAAATTGCCGACCGTCTCTCCTCACTTTACCAGAATGAACGGGAGAAATTTCTCTCCTACTGGGAAGATATCGAATTGATCATCAAGTTTGGTGCGCTTCAAGATGAAAAATTTTACGAAAGAGCCAAAGAATTTCTCCTCTATAAAACGATCGAAAAAGAGTGGACCACACTCGAAGAATATCAGCTGCGCCACCCGAGCCAAACCATTTACTACACAGCTGAAGAGGGCCATTTCCTCGATCTCTACCGTGAAAAGAAGATCGAAGTGCTCTGGATCCGCGGGACGATGATCGACCAGGCCCTGCTCCAGATGCTGGAGAAGAAGGTGGGTGCGCAGTTCAAACGAGTCGATGCCCACATGGATGAGCAGATTCTCGATCCCAGCAAAGAGAAAACTCTCTTAGATGCCGAAGGGAGGAGCGAATCGGCTAAAATCGCCGCCTTTTTTAAAAAGAAATTGGGTCTTGAAGTGGAGGTAGAGGCGAAAAGTTTGGCATCATCATCAGTGCCCGCCTTTCTCCTCTTGAAAGAAGAGGAGCGACGGCTCCGTGACTCCTTGGCTTACCATGGCCGTAAAGAGTTTAAAGAGATGGGAGCCTTTATCAAACCGATCTTCGTCATCAATACCAATAGTCGCCTGATCCAAGCGATTCCTGATGTGGAACGATCAGACCCCGAATTGGCCTCCAAGATCGCACGTGAGGTCTATGATTTAGCTCTCCTCTCTCAAAGAGAGATGGAACCGGAAGGGCTCGCCGCCTTTATTTCGCGCAGCACATCGGTTCTAGAAGAGCTAGCCGTTAAATGGGCAAAGCAATGACCATCGAACTGGGTTTTAGCAGTGTCATCGGCTACTACTCCCCATCAGATATCGAATCAATCCCTGACAGCGGCTTCAAAAGATTTCTCATCTTTCACAATGTGATGAACCTCGCCGGCACCTGCCTGAGCCCCCTTGTGGGCTTGATCCGAGCGCTTGTCGCTGCTATCACTCTCTACTTTTACAATAAAAAATTCCCCGCTGCCACTGATCCTACGATCAAAAATCGGCAATTTTTCCTCATGGCAGAAATGGCGCGTGGAGGCCTCGAGGTGCTCGGATTAGGAACTCTTTTAGGGATTATCGATATCGTCGTTTCTTTAAACCGCTATCAGCTGCTCTGTTTCGATACGGCAAGTAAATCGCATTAATGAAAAATTGACTTTGATGATATAATTTTTCTTATGTCATCTAGTTCCATTCAATCTTTCTGTCATGCGCACTGGGAATCAGACAAGTGCGAACGAGCGAAGTCTGTTACAGCAACGATTGGAGCCGCTTTGGCTGCCATAATGGTTATTGGTGCCATTCTGCTCATTTTAGCTCAGAAAGGCTACTCTTTGGGGGCAATCAATACTCTCTCCCGATCGATCGCTGCCTATGGGCTCTACCTCACACTTGGCTGTGGGATTGTCACACAGATCCTGACCGGCCTCCATCTCGCTCCTAAGATCACTCAATGCATCAAGAAAGAGAGTCCAAAAGAATTTGTGGAAAATAGTCAAAGCCGGCAATTGCGCGAAGAGTATAGGATCGATGCCCTTCTTGGTGCGGAAGTGGGCAATTTTTGGAAAAAATCCGCTGAGGGTCAAGAATATCTTTTCTACTGTAGGGAAAGAGGCAAAGTCGAGGTAAAGCTCGCTTTACCAACTGATACGGTAAAATTTTTCCAATCCTTTGATCATACCCGCGATGTAACAGATCCGAAAGAATATCCTGAGGCCTTGGCCACCTCATTTTCTCAACAGCTGAGTAGAGATGCTCTGATCCAAAGCAATATCTACTTAAAAGAAGGCGAATATGTGCTTCTCCATCATGCTACAGGTAATTCCATCTATCCACACATCTACGTTCGCCTGGAAAAGAATCAGCAAGGAACATTCAGCTGCGACTATTTTGCAAAAGAAAATTTGGCACGCACGAGCCTGAGGAACCTGAGCAATGGTTATCAAAGATGGCAAGCCTTGCAGGAGTATGGCCCTCCAAAGAAAAAATTGTCCTCAGAGGTCATCGCGCGACTCAATACGAAGTTTACAATGCCTACTCGTCAAGAGAATGAATACAAAATCTTTAGAATCGATCTCTTTTTTGCCGTGATTGTTTCCCAGTATGACACTCTATATTGCTACTACGACAGCAAAGAATACAAACAAACGGTGGAAAAACTAAAGACAATGGCAGGATCCACAGAAACGATTACAAGCTATCCCTCAGTCAAAGAAATATAAGAATTTCTTTCTTTATACAAAATTAACCACTTTTTTCTATAATCCTCCTTTTAAAACGTCACAAGGGGTTTTTGCATGTCATCTCAACCGGTTTCTCGTTCCGAGCAGAGCAGCTGTTTGTCTGCTGAAAATTGCACACGACACAAAAATGGGGGTGCGACCATCGTCGTTGCCTTAACGACCATCGCTCTCATGGGGAGTTTCCTTCTGCTGCTTGCCCAAAATGGGTATAATCTCGCAGGGATCAACGCGATCGCCAAATTGATCGATACAAAATGGATCTTCCTCTCTATCGGTATTGCCAGCACCATCCTCCTCCTCGATGCAGCCTACATCGCTTTCCGCAGCTTTAAATCCCAGAAAACTGAAGAGCAAAATCAGGGACCATCCGCTCCACACACCCCGATAAGTTCCACTCCATCTACTCCACCGACTCCTTCTACTCCACGAAGAGTAACTTCACCCGAGAGAGAGTCGCCTCCACAATCCCCCTTCCGCCCTGCAGCTACAGTCGCTGAACGAAAGAAAGCGGCCCAAGAGGCCCATGAAGTTGTCTCCCTTCGTGAAGTGGTTGCGACACAAAAACTGGCTGAAATTAACGACAAGAAATTTGTCTGGCCCTGTAAGATCAACTCTTCTCATTACCTGATCGTGGGCACTGAGTTAGACGCACCTGTCAAATTTGATTCTATAGAGGAGCTCGTAGAGGCGCTCAATACAACCTATTCTGAGTTCGTCAATGAAAAAGCAAGACGATATACTGATGGCCGCCACTTGGAACTTCTGCTCTCCCCTGGTGAATTCTCTGCCGTTTTAGACGATGAGATAGTCTATCTCTTCACAAATGAAGAAGGCAAACTCAAGTGTGTACCGACAATTGATAAAAAAATGGCAGAGAGTGTAGGCGCGAAAATCCATGTCAGAACTAAAACATTCTATCCTGAAGCTTGGGTGGTCGCCCACAGAAATGCTCTTTCCACACAAGAGTTGAGCAAGAAGCACCCTCTTGAAAAAGGTGAATATCAATATCTTGGAGAGAGAAGTCTTCCAGATCCCTATTCCGGAATCCATATCCTTCAGGTGAGAAAACTGGACGGCGCTTTTGAAACATTCTATTTCAAAACTAAAGATGACGCACAGCAAAAGCAGCAAGAGTTGACGAAGGCAAATTTCACCGATGTTCAAGCCCGTGACGCCGCGACCAAATATATCGGAGCACATCTGCTTGATCTCTACATTACGACACCCAATGAGTACTGGCTAGAAGATAGTGCTATGCGGGTCTATTATCGAGAGGGTGGAAAAGTCGTTTGGGAAGTAAGAGAAAACCCTATTAAACTCGATGAGTTCTTAACCAGCAAAGGTCTGACAAAACAGGTCGGACTTGAGGATGAGTATCCAGAAGCCATAGTGAGCAAGCTTAAGCCAGAGCTCGCTGCAAAAGAGTTGCTGAAACGCACATTCTGCTCAAGCGGCGAATTTGAGCATTCACTTGAACAGCTTGGCCACCTCATCTACAAGAAAGTCTGGATCATCATAGAGAAAAAAGCAGATGGCACCCCAGCCGTTCACTACTTTAAAGCTCAAGAGGCTGCAAGTCAATATGCAAACACATTAACATCTCCTAATTGCCAAAGACGTGTCAACGCTCTTAAAGAGTATGTTGAACGGGCAGGCGCCCCGATTTATGATGCTCAATCCTCATGGACGGTGAGAAAATCTCTTCTTTTCACTTTTGAGCAATCCGACGGTTCAGGATCTATCTTTATTGGTGCGTGGTCAGCGACAAGAGTCACTGCTTTTGGTGCAGCAGATCCACTCTTTGTTCCCAAAGAAGAGGTTCAGAAAAAATTGAGAGGAGAATACAAGGATTATCAAGTGATCAGCGAGAAGGATCTTCTCAATCGCCCACTCGATCAGAAAGAGGTGGATTACATAAAATCTAAAATGGACCTCTCTCACAAACACTACGATATGAAAGAGAATCAATATAAGAGTGTTGACCTTGGGCCTTACACCATTCTTGGCATGCGCAAGGGTTCAGCAGATTGTGAATTTGAATATTATCGCAAAGGTAGTGAAGCATTTACAAAGAAATTAGCTGAGCTACAAACTGCAGCTTATGTAAAGAAAGATAAAGGCAGAAGCTTCCTGAAGTAAAGAGAATTAACTGAAGCTCCCTCGCGGAAACGCGAGGGAGTTGTGCAGTTGCTATTTTGAGTTTTCTGGCTCTTCTTTCTGCTCTTCTTCTGTGAGCTCTTCTTTCGGCTTCACTTCAGAGATAGCTGCTTTCATGAATTCCAGTTTTGAACCGTCGACCATTTTGACGATCACCGTCTGATCTTTGATACGGTCGATGGTGCCGACGATACCCATGGCGGTGACTCTATCGCCCTTCTTCATGGCACCCCGTTTCTGTTCCATCGCTTTGCGCCGTTTCTGTTCTGGGCGCCAGAGGATGAAGTAGAAGAAGACGATCGCGATGGCGATCATAATCAAGGTTTGCCAGAAAGAGCTCTGACTTTTCACAGCCTCTTCTTCTGCAAGCAAGGGCAGAGAGGCGGTCAGCATGAGCAAACACATAAGACATTTTTTCATAGTTATCCTTTGGATAAGAGTAATGTCGTGAATATAGCAGATTGGGTGAAGGATTTCAACTTCTTCGCTTGAGAAGGGCAATATTCTCTATATGGGGAGTATGGGGGAACTGATCGATCGGCTGGAGGGCGAGGATCTGGTAGCCGAGCGCGCTGCAATCGGCAGCTTGAGAGATAGGGTTACAGGAAATGTAGATGATTTTTTCCGGTTTGAGCCTATGGAGTTCGGCTATGGTTTTAGCCCCGAGACCTACGCGTGGGGGGTCTACAATGACGGTGGTGGGCTGAAAAGAGGATTCTGACAAAGTATGGCCAACATCTCCCAAAAAAAGCTCCATGTTGGAAACTTGATTGAGGATGAGATTAGCGCGTGCATCTTCCACCGCCTCGGGGACAATTTCGATTCCCTTGACGCATGAGACATACGATGAGGCAAAGATCCCTAAAGAACCTGTCCCACAATAGAGGTCGAGAAGCTCATCCTGCTGATGAAGATCGGCGAGCGCAATCGCCTCTTGATAAATTCTCTCAGCCTGCAGGGTATTGGGCTGAAAAAAGGAGGCGGCACGGATGCGAAAGCGGTAGCTGGTGCCATCTGCACCATGCAAAATCTCGAAAATATGGTCTCGCCCTTTGAGAATCTGCTCTTGAAAGTGGGTGGGCTTCTTCTTTTGGACAATCTGCTTTCTCCAAATGACCGCATCAAAGTCGGCGAAGAGATCGACAAAAGTTGTCAAAAAATGCTCCTCAATAAGCTCTTCAGAGGTGGTGAGCAGAGCCATCCTTTCACCTGTACGCCTCCCCTCCCTCAATGTTAAAGTACGCAGGTTGCCCTGGTTCAAAGGAGGGTTGTAGGCCGATAAAGGTGTCCCTCTCCACCAATCGCGGACTTGGCATAAGGTCTCTGCAAACCACTCATTCGTGAGATAGCATTCGGAGAGATTTTCTACCCTCCCCCTACTTTTCATCAGCCCCAAGAATTTCTCTCCACTGCGTGCCTGTGAGAAGGAAAACTCCATTTTATTTCTGTAGCGCCAGGGGGGATCACAAGCGATCACTTTTTCTGCCGCTATTCCAAAGCAGCCACTGACAAAATCTCTTTTCTGGCTCAGCTGCTCGTCATAGGGGATATGTTGGAATTTACAGCCACCACAGAGCCGGAAGTGGCTACATTGGGGCTCGATCAACTGTTCGGACAATATGGCTAACTGCATAATTGCATTGATGCGTCAAAAAAAAAGGGAGGCTAAATAATGCCTCCCTTCGATTTGCCGAAGAAGAAATTATCTCTTCTTGCGCTTGGGCAACTTAGCGGTGGCTCTTTTTTTGGGAGCAGGCGCTTTAGCAGAAGGGATTCTTTTTACTGCTACAGGTGTGGGTCTCTTTGAGGGAGCAGACATTGACGCTTTTCTCAAAGTAGCTTTTGGAGCAGGCTTTTTCTTAGCTTGCTCTTTGGCTTTCTTCATGAAGCCATTTTTATCCGCTTTGATCGACTCTTTGCGATAAAGCTTAGCAGCTTTTTCCAATCGGATTGTGCCTGTGCGCACGCGCTGAGCAGCGGCTTTATTTCCTGCCTCTGCTTTATCTAAATCACCCTGAAGGGTATCCAAAAGGGATTTCAAGCTTTTACAAGTATCTTTAATAGCCATACCGAATTTTCCTCCTCGTTTATTGGCTGTTTTTATTCGAATCTCATGTTTATGATGTAAGACTATGCGAGCACCACATTTTCTTCTATTGATTCTTTTTGTTTTCTCCACTTCCTTCTTTTGGGAAGATGAAGAAAAGCAGCTCCGCCAACTCTTACAGGCGGGTGAGACAGCATTGCAAAAAAAAGAATTTGAAGCAGCAAAAAAAGCTTTCGAAGAGCTTTTTGGACGGATTGGGATCAGTTCTTCCCAAAAATTTCAGGTCGACTGGAGAACCTATATTGACGTCGCTAACCGTCTTGCCACAATCTACGAGGCTTTGGATGAAAAAGAGGAGGCCAAACGCGTCTTATCTCTCATCTTAGCAAAGAACCCTCCTAAGGAGCTCTCCCTGCCTCTCAAGCTGATGAGAGCGCGGTTTGCAGCCACAGGAGAAGCGCCCATCGATGCCTATCTCGAAATGAAGGGAGCGGCAGAGGGGTTACCTTTTGAAGCTTGGCCTATCCAAGAATTCACTTTTTACCAGGCGCTGGAACATACCCTCAATCGTCATTTTGATGAGCAATTACGAAAGGCGAAGCTCTATCTGGCCGCAGGAATGGTTGGTGAGGCTGTTGTATTCTACGAAGAGATCCAGGGCGCCATTGAAAACTCTGCTTACCCTAAAGTAAAAACCAAGGGTTCCCTTTTGTCTAAAATTGTGCGCTACCGCCTGGCTGAGTGCCATTTTCTGATGGCCAAATATGACCATTCGCTCAGTTATCTGTCAACAGAGGGCGGTCCCCATTCTATCGACCGCGAGATGATCCATCTGAGCGCTCTCTGCTACCGAGAACAGAGAGAGTATGAAAAGGCAGTGGAGCTATTTCAAGCCTACACTCATCAAGGAGATCCCCACGAGCTGGTCCACTATGATCAAGCGCTGTTTGAAATTGGCCACTACTATTTTCAAAGGGGACAAAGTGTCAAAGCAAAGCGCTATTTAGAAAAGGCAAAACGCGATGAAAAGAGCTCCCTTCTTTTGGCCAAAATTTACTTGGAGGAAAATGAGCCAAGAAAGGTCGAAGAGCTGCTGGCGCCCCTACGTGTGGCTGAAGCCTATTATTTACGGGGACAAGCTGCCTATACCCTGGGGGAATATGGAGCCGCTCGTGACGCCTTCGAACGTTCTCTCTCTACTGGAAATCAGGAAAAATGGGCTTCCGATTCTCTCTATCAACTGGGGTGGTGCTACCTTCAGCTAGCTGATGATCACCTAAAAAGTGAAGGAGCACGCCATCGCTTTTTTGACTCAGCCGAAGAGAACTTCCACCGGCTACTCCCTACAGATTTAAATGAGGAAGCTACCCTTTCCCTCGCGGAGCTTTACCTCACTACCTTTCGCCACTTTAAAGATGAAGTGATCTTAAAAAAGATGGAAGCGTTACTGGATGCTTCCGAAGATCAATTCTCTTTAGAGAAAAAATTGGAAGCGCTTCTGCTACGTGCAGAAGCTGCTCCCTCCTATGTGGAGAAAGAAAAGATCTACAGTAAAGCCATCGCCGACCGTTTTTGGAAGTGCCCTCTCTATGGGCAAGCTTGGTATTATCGTGGGCTAAATCAATTGACAGGGGGGAACTTCGATCAGGCGATTGCCTCCTTCGAAAAGGCTTTTGGTCTGGTTGAAAAAGAGGATAGGGAGCTGGCGAAGCAGCTTTTGAAAGTAGAAGCCAGAGCCAACATCTGCCGGAACTTCCCCATCATCTCCTTGGCTCTATTAGAAAAACTTCTTTCTGAATTTGAGGAAACTCCCCACGAAAAAGAGGAAACCTTGTATCTGAAGGGATTTTTATCGGCTCAACTCAGTTCGGAAAGCTATTTTCCCATCGCTGAGGAGTCATTGAAGCAGGTGATCGAACTCTATCCTGAAGGAAAGCATCGAGCTGAAGCCCTCTTCACTTTAGGAACACTCTATTATCGCCATGAAAATTATCCCAAAGCCTTGGAAAATCTCTCTCGTCTAGCAAGAGAGTATCCTCAAGCAATCAGAGCCCCTGAAGCCTGGTTCTGGTCGGCGGAAGCCGCTTCCCACCTGGGTCAGGATGCCTTTTCCATACGCCAACATGTCTACGAAGATTACCCTCAATCTGCTTCGGCGCCAGAAGCCTATTTCCGCCAATATGCCTATTCGCTCTATAGAGAGGGACAGCCTGAGGCTCTGCGCCATCTCAAAGAATTTGGCTCCCATTTTGCTCAGACACCTCTAGAGATTGTCATCTATTATCTCCTCGGTTTACATGAGCAAGAGGCCGAAATGGCCGCCTCTCAGTTTGAAAAAGGGTTGAGTGCATACGCCCATTATCAACAGAGTACAGCAACCCCTGACCCGCTCTATCTCAATTTTCGCTATCAAATGATTTTAGACTTAGCCGATCGCTATCTCATCCACTCATTAGAAGAGAGTGAAAAAATCCTCTGCTCACTCATTGCCGAGTTTGATCCAGAGAGTCGTCAGAACATTCTCTACCCACGCCCACTCGAGGAGGCAGAATTCAAACTAGTCCAGTGCTATCTGAAAGGTGAAAAGGTGGGTGAAGCACAAAGGCTATTGGAGCAGATGTTGCTCCATTATCGGGGTGCTGGCATCACCGAAGGGGACTTTTTTTCCCGCGTTTGGCTCGAACAGGGAAGGCTAGGGGTCCGCGAGCATGATTATAATGCCGCCCTCAACTGCTTTGAAATCGCACTCGCCACGACAGGCTCCGAACAGATCGGTGAGCTCGATCTCACCCTCTGGTTATTAGAGAGCGATTGTTATCGTAATCTGAAACAGTATGATCAAGCGATGCGCCTGCTCTCTAAAGTGATCAATGCAGAGAGAGCCTCCCCGTTACGCATCAAAGCCATGTACCTCAGATCAGAGCTCTATGCCCTCGAAGGACGTCATGAGCTGGCCATAAGGCAGCTGGAATCTGTGGCGAAAAAGGGGGGCGAATGGGCAATTCAGGCTAAAGACACACTTAAAAGGAATTATGGAATTGAATGAGTTAATTCTCGGTGCCATCTGGAAAGATTATGTCCTCCGTTACTTCACAGAGGGCAACACCGTTTTGTTGATTATTTTCGGCTGTTCGCTACTGGCGATGACCATCTTTTTTGAAAGATTGCTCCATATCCGCAAATCGGAAATCGACACCAATCGCTTCATTATTCACCTCAGAAAGGTGGTGCAGGATCAAAACATCATCGAAGGGGTGCGGGTTTGCGAAGAGACAGGAGGTGCGATCGCTCATATCGTCCGCGCCGGTCTTTTGAAACATCAACGGGACCGAGAGGAGATCATCTCCGCTATGGAGATCGCCGGTCTCAGCGAGATCGCCCATCTCGAGAAAAATGCCAAAATCTTGTCCATCATCGCCCACATCACCCCCTTAATTGGCCTTCTAGGAACTGTTTTGGGATTCATTCAAGCCTTCTCTGAGATGAGAGCTTCAGGCCTCATGGATATTTCAACAACGAGCGTCGGAGCTGCCATGGAATATGCCCTCGTGACAACGGCTGCCGGCCTCGTGGTCGCCATTCCCACTCTTGTAGCCTATAACTACCTAGTCAGTCGCGTGAAGGGGCTTGTGCTCGAGATGCAGATCACCTCTTCGGAAGTGGTCGACCTTTTGACCAACCGGAAAGATCCTTATGAAGTTTAAAACCACGCTCGAGCCCTCAACGGCCCTGATCGATTTAACCCCACTCGTCGATGTCGTCTTCCTGATGCTGATCTTTTTCATCATCACTTCAGACATTCTTCCCCTCAAATCCCTCAATATCCAAAACCCCGATCTTACACGACCCGCACCGCCGCGCACCTCCCAAATTTTGGTCGTAATGGATGCCCAAAACGTGATTTATGTAGGCAGCAAGAAAGAGATTGTCGATCTCGAATCTTTTCAAGGAAGCCTCTCCAGGGAAATCGCCAATGCGCTGGCAGCTCATCCAGGAGCCGATACCACCGTTGTCCTCAGCATCGACAAGCGCGTCGAATATGGGGTATTCTTGCGCCTCTTCTCACTCGCTCAGGAATCAGGCGCCAAGCTCAGACTTGTTTATAACGATGTTTCCGAAAAGGCCTATGCTCCGCTTCACGAAAACCTTAGCCCTTAGTTTTCGCCAACGCGAATCGCTCTTTTCCATCGACTTTTGGAAGGGACTCGGCTATGCCGCAGCCTTCCATGTCGCCCTCTTGGCCATCTTTCGTATTGCCCACTCCCCCAATTTTGATATCCTTCCTCCCCTCCTCCCTATCGATGTCGAAATCGACCTAGGCCTCCCTGAAACCTCTGCTGAGCTACCTACAACACAGATGATGCTCTCGCCCTTCGCCACCCTCGACTTTCCCACCTCACACTTTGCAGCCCCCCCTCCCTTCTCTCACAAAATGAAAAACCCAGGGCCCGACTTTTCCGCCATCGAAAAGCTTCCCTACGAGCCTATCGCAGGCTTCGTAGAGGAAGTGGAGACGCTTCCTAAAATGACAGGGGAGGTAAATGTGACAGAGGAAAACGATGATTGAGGTGAGCCAAACAACCCTGCTCCTCTTTTACCTCTTCTTCTTCCTCTTCTTTTGTCTAGGCGCCTGGCTCTTTTCACACTGGAAAGGACGCAAAAAGATTGCCCTCCCCCCTATCTCCCAACTCCACACTTGCGAATACTGCACCTTTCACTACCTTGCCGAAACGGGCAAAGCGATCACCCAATGCCCCCAGTGCGACTCCTACAACCAACATTAACCTTGTAATTTTGCATTTAAAATGCAAAATACTGAAGTTTGGACATTTCTCGAATTAATTTATCAATTGCCCGCGGATCCTTTTTCCGGCAGTGAGTAAGAAGTGGCGTAAGAGAGCTTCTAATTCTTTGCAGAAATTGCTTACAATTAGGCACGCTTTTCAATGAGCAAAAAAAATAACAGGATCGGCCGGCCCCAAATAAATTTGGGGCCCCCCGGCCGGCAGGATCCCGCAAAGCGGGGCAGGATAGGATATGGTACATGCTCAGCTCACATCTCTTATTTTAAAAACCTGTTTTGATATAGCCAATGAACTTGGAGTTGGTTTTCTAGAGAACGTTTGTAAAAATGCTCTTGTTGTGGCTTTGAGAGAATCTGGCTTCAAAATCGAGATGGAAAAACCTTATCGAAATGTCCCATAGGATTGAGGATCGGCTTGCCCCCGAAGGGGAACACAAATAAAGAGCTCCCTCCCTTGAAAAAGAACAGCTTCTTCACATCATTGTCACTCATTTTTCTTTTTCAAGGGAGGGGGTTCTTTATTTGTGTGTCACTTTGTGACGCAAGCCGACCCCATCCTGCCCCGCTTGCGGGATCCTGCCGGCCGGGGGGTCCCCAAATTTATTAGGGGCCGGCCGATCCTGTTTTTTTTACCCATATAAGTAGTGCTTCTTGCTCAAATGATCGTATGGAAGAGCTTGAAGCGGCCTAAGGGGCGAGAAAGGTCCAAACTTCGGTAAGCGGACTTGACCCGCAAATCTACTTTTGGAGAGCTGGTCAGCTCATTCCTATAGAAGTGAAAAGCAGATCCACACCGAGGCCTTTTATGGGAGAAGAGCGATTGCCTCTTGCGCCGCAAGTCGAGGCACTTCCTTTTGCTTTGCTCTAAATCAGATGTAATAAGTAAAGTTTAGGACATCATTTTTTTTTGAGATGTTATATGGCAGCAACTACTGGTGTTTCACAAGGACAGGGGAAACTATTAGCTATCACCGATGCGAGTGCATTGGCAACGCATTTGGATCGAGCGGAAGGTCAGATGAATGGCTTTATTGGAGGAAAAGCGACTCTTAATCTCGAAGGGTGTAAGCAATATTTTCCATCGATCCGCGTTGCTAAACTGGCACTCATAGCAATCGCTAGGTTACGCATGAACACGCTCAGGGAGTATAGTGGTTACCCTGTCAAAACTTTACCTAAGGAGGTCAGAGATCGACTTGAACTTATTAAGGGATATGTCGAGTCGCTTATGGAGAAAAATAAGGATCTGAGTGATACCTATATCATATTGGAAAATTGGATGGGTTCAATTCCAGCTGAAAAATGGCAACCGACTCTCAAGGCAGTCACTCCCTTCATTCTGATGAAGAAGTCAAATCAGTCGGCAATGATCTGCTTTGAAGGCCATTTCAAATGTCAGGAGCCGCAATTTTCTTTACTTGCCAATGGCACCATTTACAAGCCTGACAAAATCTCTACCTCTCGCATTGAATTCTCGGTTCCCATCACTGCTTCAGAAAAAACGGTTGACCATCAGAAGGTGACCTTTGCTGTGCCATATGATACAGGAACAATTATCTCTCATGTCCGCCCATTTGAATATCAGGTCTGGTTAACGGTACTCCCCCTCACTTTTGCAACGTTGAAATGGAAAGAGAGTCAGTCAAAAGAAAAAGAGAGCACGCTCACGTGGGCTGACCCGATCACTATAGAATTTACTAGGGAGAAGGAACTCGAATCTCTCTCTTTCACCACTTTTGATGGATTGGAACACACCATTTCCAAGAATGCTTCTGAAGAAAGTAAGCGATTCGAAGGGAATCCCTACATATCGGTTACGCGCCACAAGGATAAGGATCATTACGAAGTGAAGGTCAAAATCACTAATCAAAGCGATATCGAGATGTATTTCTTTAAGTATTGATAGCAAGTAGTGGCCCTTGCCTCCCAGGTGTGCGAGGCGAGGACTCTCTCTTGGCCAGCTAGAGCTCTCACTTTCCAATCGTCAAAGGAGGGAGCTTGCCAATGGCCAAATTGATAGAAATAAGCTTCTGGGAGCTCTTTGGAAAGGTAGGAGTTCTCTCCAGTATAGACAGCTGCACCACAGAGAAGGGCATAAAAGAGGCGTTCGTGGGCGCCTGCTTTGAATCGAGGCGTGCTATTGAGGACGAGCTGGCTCTCTTTCATGAGGGCGAGGGTCTCATCGAAGGGGATGGCGGGGTGGATGGGATGCGAGGGAAGATATTTTTTCCAAGGGCCCTCACCCCAAATGTGGACAGCTTCTGGGAAAGAGCGGATCAGCTCCACACGGTCCTTACCACGGGTGTAGCGGTCCACTTCGCCATGATAGCACGGGAGATCATGGGAAGGGATGCCGAGATCGATGAGTACCTCGGCTATCGAGAGCCCTTCTGGTGATAAAACCCTTCTAGAAGCTTCTAGAAGGAGTTCTTTTTCTTGGTCAGGCCAACTTTTCGCAATCTCTTCATAATCGATGCAGCTGCCAAAGAAGACCGATTTGTAAGGTCTCTCTTTTTTAATTTCTGTGAGATGTTTTTTGTCAGCTGCATGGGGCAGGAAGGTGACACGAGGAAAGGGAAGCTTTTCGACAAAGAGGGCATCTTTTTGATCGATGCAGGCGATGTAGCTATAGGGGCCTTGCATCTGGTGGAGAAAGTAGATCGGTGGGTCGACGAGCCAACTGAGATGGGGAATCTGCCAAAAGCTGCCAAGAGGGAGGCGTTGAAAGGAGATGTCGGCAAATGAGCAGGTCAAGTCGGGAGGGTCTTGGAGAATTTCATGCATGGCGGATGAAAAGTAGCCATCATCGATCCAGAATCTTCGTACCACGCTCCCCTGCCGCTCAAGCGCATCAGCCAACCCTCTAGCAAAGTGGAGGCCAGTGCCATATTGATTCCCTGCAGCTAGAAGATCAATTTTCATGGTAGGTAGCCAGATAGGGGAAAAAATCGGGGATTAAAGGTTCCATCAGAAAGCGAGGAATCCTGTACTGGGGGTATTCTGAAGAGGTATTGGTATCATGGATGACATGGACGACAATCCCCTTATGGTCGGGGGCTTCTAAAAGAGGGAAGTGGGCCGCTTCGACAGCCTCGTAGAAGGTGCGATCCTCTGCAAAATCGAGGTCAGGATAGCGGCAAGGGTCAAAGAGCTCTCGACGGTAACCAAAAGAGAAGCCATATCCCTTTTTGCCCTTATTGTTCACAAGCTCCTTCTGGTTCTCCACCACCTTCCCCACTTCGATCTCCCAGATGCGGCTTCCGGTAAGCGCGTTGAGAATATACCGTTTGTCACTGAGATCGTCGGTATCCCAGTAATAGAATTGGCGCGACTTGGTGTCGTAAGAGAACCAAGAGGAGATGGTGAAAAAGGAGACCTGCCTGAGGCGGTCGATCATCATCTGGAGATAGGTGGGAGCATAGAAATCGTCATCATCGAAATGGACGATGATCTCCCCCCTTGCACGCTCTGCGAGACGATTTCTCTTCTCTCCGATCGAAAGGATAGCCTCGTCATGGATGTAGACGATGCGTGGGTCTGAAAAATGGGAGGGGCGCAAGCTGGTATCGTAGATCAGCCATTCCCAATCGGTATGGGTCTGCTGCTGGAGGAGCGCATAGGTACCCTGGAGATAGCGGGCCCGCTCAGAAGTAGGTGTAATGACACTCACTAACATGATGACATCCACTCGATCACTTGTTCCACTTGACTCTCCCATGTGGGAAGGGCCACCGAAAGCCTGGCAATCTCCTCCTCGCGCTCTTGGGGATGTGCCAGATAGTATTCGATCGGCTCTCTCTCTGGTAGCAAGGGGAGGCAATTTGCTGCAAGAGCAGCTCCATACCAGCGGCTTCCCGGCTCAGCGAGGAGGATGGAGGCGGAAGCAAGAACTTCCAACTGTTCGATGTAGGGCAGGCTAGTGTGCACCTTGACAGAGGAGGGCACTCTCACGAGCCAATCGGCACCGATATGTTCTCCAAATAGGTGAAGGGGAATGCCTTTCAATGCTTCTAGGATGTGAAAATTTTTATCCGTCAAATCACTGAAGTGGACAACATCCCATTTTTTGACTTTTTTTGGGGAAGGGCTTTCAACCCCGTGGGGAAGATAATAGGCCTGAGGATGTGACAAACGGGCAGCAAGCGATCGGTCGGGAACCCCAAGTTTGCCATATTGGGAATCGAGATAATGGAGAGCCAATTCGAGCGAATCCTCGACCCAATAAAAATGGGGGATCTGCCAGACATCACAGAGTGGTTTTTGGTGGGGTGTTAGATGGGTAAAGCTGAGAGTCCATTGGGGCGACTTTTGATACCAATAATCGCTGAGCCGCTCTTGGAGGACGACTCGTCGGCAAGCAATGCGCTTCTGCTTCAAAACCTCGCTAACGGCATGGGAAGCCATGCCCTCAAAGGTGTAGTACCTATTATCTGTCAGAAGTAGGTCCACAAGCATGGAGGATCTCCTCTTTGATAGCGGTTAACTCTCTCTCTTTTCCATAGACCTGCTGATAGAGCTCGTGGCGGGGAAAAGAGGGAGAGACAAGATGGGGCAGATCGCTGCACGTGATCCTCTGCCCATATTTCTGTAATGCTGTTTCGACATTTGTCTCTAAAAAGAAGAGCGGACGGTCGAAGTAGAGAAAGTCGTAGCCAATCGACGAATAATCCCCTAGATAGATGTCGACCTGTTTGAGGAGGGGATAGATCGGCGGAAAGTCATTCAAAAAATAGACTGTCGGAAACTCCTCTCGGACGCGTGCCACCTCATCCGGCATCAATCGGATGAGTTGGGGGTGGAGCTTCACAATCAGCTGGTAGTGGGGGGCTAGCTCTTCAAACACCCTCTGGTAGACCTGTAAAAAGGGAGAGTAGTGCTCCCAGTAGCCGCTAATAGGTCCTGGAGCTGACCAGGTCGGTGCGTAGAGAAGGCTCTTTTTCTCTTTGTGGAAAGGGAGCATTTGGTCAAAAAAGGGCTCATGCTGCTTGTAGAATTGGAGTCGGTAGTTGCCGGTCACGATCGGACTCTTCACGATGCCCTTCTTTTTTAGCAGCTCCACTAGCTGAGGACCATAGGCAAGGATGATATCCTCCTCATTGAGTTTTTCGAGCCAATAGCTCTCCCAATATTTGTCGGGATTGCCATGCAGTGACATGACAGAGCGCACTTTATGGCGGCAGAGGTAATCATGGAAGTGAAAGCTTCCGGTCGCTTTGCGGAAAAAATCGACATAGAGGAAAAAATCGTACCCATCTAGGTAAGGATCGAGGTTGTAATCTTCAGGATCGGCAAAAATGAGTCGCATCGGTGGGTAATATCTTTCGATCAGCTCCAGAATCCAGCGGTCAGTGACAAGCAGTGGAATCTCGAGGATCTGGCAGAGCGGCACCAGATGGTCGATATTGGATTGATGGGGGCCAGGCAGAACACCAATACCTTTAGAGATCATAGCGCCTTCTGTCTTGCTTGTGGAGATCGGCAATCACTCGGGGATCACGCTCAAAGAGGAGAGGGATCCTCTCTTGAAGAACACTTTCATGGAAACGCATCGACACCTTGCTGGGATCGGGAGGTGTGAGTTTAGCCACAAGTGCTTTACAGAGGGCATTAAGATCGGGCACATAGAAGGGAAGTTGCGCGCTCTTGATTTGAGGATCGGTTTTGACAAAGGTGGCAAGCCCTTTAAAGAGATAGGGGTTGGTGGTGCAATTGAGAACGACAACAGGCTTATGGAGCCCTAATGCTTCGACAACGACATGGGAGGCTCCTTCAGCACCTGAAGGGTGGAGGAGGAGATCAAAAGCCGCATACTCTTCCAACACCTGTGGGTAGGGAGTAGACCTTGAATCCCAGAGTAGCCAAGGCTCGTGGCGGTAGGTCTCTAACATTTGGGTAAAAATCGGTTTAAAGTCAGGCTGAGGGGTTTGAGTGGGGAAATCTCCTTTTAAGATAAGCGCCACATCGTGCCCTTCACTAACCAAGAGTCGCACCGCTTCGATGGCATATTCACAATTTTTCCCATATTCGAATCTGCCCACACAGCCGATGATGCGGGTGGAGGGGCGCAAAGTTTTGCCCTGCTCAGCAGCTAACCTTTCAGCATAGGCGCGATTAGAGGGCCTCCCCTCATACTCTGAGAGGTAGGTATGGGGAAGATAGAGAATCTTTCCAGGATCGAGGCCATACTTACGGGCTCTTTCATTCCCAAGTAGAGAGATGGTGAGTAGTAAGTCGGCCGGTTCATAGAGCCGATGGATGATCCTCTCGTTGGGATGGTGCGCATAGAGATTGACAGCGGTAGGAGCTCTTTTATGAACGCCTGTGGCCATCAGTGCTGCGACACTGAAGCTCCAACTTAAAATCATGAGCAGATCGCACGGTTCCAGCGTAGGCGTAGGTTTGATATCTTCTAAGATGGCTGAGTTGTTATCGGCAAGGTCGTAGTTCAATTTAGCCAGAGGTTCATAATCCTCGCCAAGCAATTGAATGATATCGACCACGGGATGAACACGATAGCCGGCAGCGAGTAGACCACGTTGGTACTTCATGGCAATCGATTTTTCCCCCATACCACTCACGGTATGGCCTAATATCAGCACCGATTTGGCATGAGGATTGCTACTATCTATGTGACTGGGCATAGGGATAGTTTATGGAAAATCAAGATATCAATCCATGGCTCCATATCTGGACAAGACCCAGAGAGACCATGCGCTCCATTTTATCGACCGACCCTAATCGGTGGGTGCTCTGGCTCGCCATTATAGGGGGGATTCTGTCGGGAGCCGCCTTCCTGCTGACAATCCGCACCGAGCTCCCCCTTCAGAGGCAAGTCGCCGTGCTGCCCCTCATCGTCTGGATCGTTCTAGGGGCCATCTTCTCCGTCATCCACCTCTACTTTGCCGGATGGCTCTATCGTTTGACAGGCTCTTGGGTTAAGGGAAAGGGAACCTTCACCGAAGTCAAATCTGCAGTGGGTTGGAGCTATTATCCTTTCTTTTTCAGTAGTATTCTCAATATTATATCTTCTCTCCTGAAAAATCAGCACATTCTCTCAGCTCTTTTAGGCTTAATCGCTTTTATTATTATCATCTGGGGCATGGTGATCTTCTTTAAAATTCTTTCGGAAGCCCATCAATTTTCGGTCTGGAAAGGGATTCTCACTTTTCTTATCGCCTGCGTCATCATCTTTGTCGCCATCATGATCGTCGCCCTCTTCATCCCCCTTTTAAAACCAATCTTTCAATGAGCACACCCCACCTCTCTCGCACCGGCGAGAGAGGTTCTTTTAACTCACTCACCTACAAAAAAATCACCCACCGCAGCAAGAGAGTTCTTTTAACTCACTCACATACGAAAAAAATCACCCACCGCAGCAAGAAGTTCTTTTAGCTCCCTTTGACCTATTAAAATAGTTAATTTATACTGAGGGTATGAAGCCGACCCTCAACGCCATCATCATCCGTGCGATGAAGGATCCCTCTTTTAAAGAGGAGCTACTTCAACGACCTAGAGAGGTTCTCGAGAAGAGAGGTCTTTCTATTCCCCTTCAGTCGAAGGTCACCGTTTTGGAGCAAAGTCTCAAGAAAATCTATGTGGTGATCCCCACAGCTGCTGCCGCAAAAGATTTGGAGCCTCAACAGGGTGAACCCAGAGCTTTAGGTCCGCTAGAAGAGATTATCCTGCGTGCAGCCAAGGATCCCGCATTTAAGAAAGAGCTGATTAAAAATACCAAGAAGATCCTCGAGCTCGAGTGCGATATCGAACTACCACAGGAGTGTGTAGGAGAAGTAGTTGAGGAGAGAGATGATCACTTTTACCTCGTGATTCCTTATGTCCCCAATCCCGGTGAACTTAACGATTCGGAACTGAGTGAATTAGTCGCTGGTGTCGCTCAGGCAAACTCCTACATCTCCATTCTACAGCCTATTTCAACATTAGATATTAAAAATTTATGAAAAAGGAGAATTATGCCTGAGAATAACAAAGCAGTAGAGTTTTTCACACATATCATTAAAGATGAGGGCTTTCGAAAAAAATTTGAGAAAAATCCAAAACAGGCTCTTAAGGAAAATGGCATTACCTGGCAGGATCCGCGCGATCTCAAAGTTTATGAAGACACCAATGATGTCAAATGGATCATTGTGCGACAGCCAACCGAAGTCAACCAAGATATCTTAAACTCTTTACCATTATCAGAAAACGAAAAAAAATTTATCAAGGATATCGCTCAGTCAAAAAATATCAGAGAGAAATTCAAAAAGGATCCAAAGGGGACTTTGAAATCCTATCAGATTGAAATTACGCAGTCAAAAGTAAATATCATCGAAGATACCGATCAGGTTGTTAACATTGTGCTTCCAAATAGGGAATTAAAGGATGCCCTTTTAGAGCAGATCAGCGGCGGGGGTGCCTTTACTGATTGGCTCTTACATAAAGCGCCGGCGATTATCCAGCTACCCGCCTTTACTCTATTTGGAGCCATTACTGGAATAGCGATAGGAATTGATAAAGCTATCGACGCATCTAAAAAATAATCGAAAGCCCTGCCGATCGATTACTGACATAGGCAAAAAAAAACCTGCCGATTGGCAAAAAAAACCCTGCCGAATGGCAGGGTGTGAATGAAAACTTGGCGGCGACCTACTCTCCCACACTCTTGTGTGCAGTACCATCGGCGATGAAGGGCTTAACTTCTGAGTTCGGAATGGGATCAGGTGTACCCCCTTCTCAATAGCCACCAAGAGAATTTGATTTTCTTTGCACGTTAGCTTACGAGGCAAAATATGTTTGCATGCCAACTGCCGACGCAAAAAAAGAAAGTTTAGTGTACCCGAGTATTCACTTACAAAAAATGGCGCTCAAAGATGGTCTTGCATCCGAAAGCGCTCAATTCACAACTAGTCTCTAAAACTTGCCACTTGTGTGCCTTTAGGGCACGTTGTGTATAAAAAAGTGGTCAAGCCGATGGACCTATTAGTATTGGTTAGCTGAACACATTGCTGTGCTTACACTTCCAACCTATCAACCATGTAATCTTCATGGAGTCTCTAAGGGATACCTTATCTTGAGGGGGGCTTGGCGTTTAGATGCTTTCAACGCTTATCCTGTCCAAACGTAGCTACGCGGCAATGCCCTTGGCAGAACAACCGCAACACCATTGGTCTGTTCACTCCGGTCCTCTCGTACTAGGAGCAACTCCTCTCAAGTATCCTGCGCCAGCAAAGGATAGGGACCAAACTGTCTCACGACGTTTTGAACCCAACTCGCGTACCGCTTTAATTGGCGAACAGCCAAACCCTTGGGACCTTCTCCAGCCCCAGGATGCGATGAGTCGACATCGAGGTGCCAAACCGCCACGTCGATATGAACTCTTGGTGGCGATAAGCCTGTTATCCCCGGAGTACCTTTTATCCGTTAAGCGACGGCGATTCCACTTTCCACCGCCGGATCACTAAGCCCGACTTTCGTCTCTGTTCGACTTGCAGGTCTCACAGTCAACTTACCTTATACCTTTACGCTCTACTCGTGATTGCCAACCACGATGAGGTAAGCTTTGGACTCCTCCGTTACTTTTTAGGAGGATACCGCCCCAGTAAAACTGCCCGTCTGGCAATGTCCTCTTCCCGGATTCACGGGATAGAGTTAGATTCCCGTCACGACAAGACTGGTATTTCAACGGTGACTCCACCACCCCTAACGAGGCAGTTTCACAGTCTCCCAGTTATTCTACACATGTCGAAACAGAAGCCAATACCAGAGTACAGTAAAGGTTCACGGGGTCTTTCCGTCCTATTGCTGGTAAACAGCATCTTCACTGCTACTACAATTTCACCGAGTCTCTCGTTGAGACAGCGCCCAGATCGTTATACCATTCGTGCAGGTCGGAACTTACCCGACAAGGAATTTCGCTCGATTGATCCCAACTGTTTCCAGAAGGGTCGGACTCTATCTTAGTTTGATGAGAATTCATTCTCTCCTTAATCCATCGAATCGCTTCGATGCCCTCAGGTGTCAAATGATCTCCATTTTTCATCATCATGAGAACCTTTCTAAATTTGAGAAACTCCACCTGCTTTCTTGTTTTCAGCGGGTGTTTCTCGAAGAAAGGGATGATGATCTCTAACAGGTGCTTCACGCCTCTGACACGATAAGCCATCCGGTCTCCATGGTTGGTTCGCACCACACCACAACCGAAAAAACTTTTCAGCGCATGCAACACTTGTATCTCTCTTTGATGTTGGACAACTGTAAATTCTGTTAGGACTTGCTCACCTAGCGCCATTTCGCTATTGCGATTGATCGCTACATGGAAGCAGCCTTCCCCATCTACAAATCCAACAATCCATTGAGATGTTAACTCCATATACAAACTCCAAACATATAGTCTCTGAGGATTCACACCGTTGATTCCGTCTTATTCGACCCAACCTTTCAAGCGATGCTTGAATCAGCTGAGTTGCTGTACGGACAGTGAGTCTTTCCTGCGGATTGCCCCCATGTCGTTCACGATTTTGACTGCCAGATGTTCTGATGGAGATCTGACGAGTACGGAACGTTTTTGAGGGGTTTCCCGCATATAGTTCGGTTTTACTAAGGCTAGCAGTCTGGGTATACAGACTTTAGTTTGTAACCTTAGGACCGTTATAGTTACGGCCGCCATTCACCAGGGCTTGGGTTCTGTGCTTTGCCCCGAAGGGCTAACACTTTCCTTTTACCTTTTGGCATTGGGCAGGCATCACACCATATACTTCCCCTTAACGCGGGTTCGCATAGTGCTGTGTTTTTGTTAAACAGTCGCCTGGGCCATTTCGCTGCGGCCACCGGATGCTTCTGCAGCAAGTGCAGTCACAACCAATGGCTCCTCTTCTCCCGAAGTTACGAGGATAATTTGCAGAGTTCCTTAACGAGAGTTATCTCGCGCGCCTGAGAATATTCTTCACGCCCACCTGTGTCGGTTTTGGTACGGTCACCTTCAGCGACTAGAGATTATTTCTTGAGAGCTTAGCGCTACACCATCGGTTCCTCCGAAGATTCCCCTTGATCGCGACCTGACATTATGTTGGTGGATTTACCTGCCAACCAGTCTCATCGCGCTACGGACACTTCCAATCGTCCGCGTGCTTAACATACTCTGTCATCCCATTGTCATAGCTTTAGGTGGTGCAGGAATATTTAACCTGCTTCCCATCACCTACGCGTTTCCGCCTCAGCTTAGGGAGCCGACTAACCCAGGGAAGACGAGCTTTACCCTGGAAACCTTGGGCATACGGCGAGGAGGATTTTCACCTCCTTAATCGTTTACTCATGCCATGGATACTCACTAGTATACACTCCAACGCTCGTTACCGTACGTCTTCAACGCAGTATACTACGCTCTCCTACCGCGTATGCTTGCGCATACACCCATGATTTCGGCTCTATACTTAGTCCCGGATATTATCGGTGCAGAGTCTCTCGATTGGTGAGCTGTTACGCACTCTTTAAATGATTGCTGCCTCTAAGCCAACATCCCAACTGTTTTAGAAACTCCACTCCCTTACTCACTTAGTATAGAATTAGGGGCCTTAATCGATGGTCTGGGCTGTTCCCCTTTTGACTATGAAGCTTATCCCCCACAGTCTATCTCCCGGACATGCTTTTGGTATTCGGAGTTTGGTTTCCGTTGGTAGCCCGGTAGGGCCCCGCTAAAATCCAGTGCTCTACCCCCAAAAGTTATAATCCGAGGCTAACCCTAAAGTTATTTCGGAGAGAACAAGATATTTCCGAGTTTGATTGGCCTTTCACCCCTATCCACAGTTCATCCAAAACTTTTTCAACAGTTACTAGTTCGGTCCTCCACAGGGTGTTACCCCTGCTTCAACCTGACCATGGATAGCTCACTCGGTTTCGTGTCTACGTCATACGACTTAACGCCCTGTTAAGACTCGCTTTCGCTTCGGCTCCGGAACGTCATCCCTTAACCTTGCCATATAACGTAACTCCCTGGCTCATCATGCAAAAGGCACGCCGTCAGCCATTCCCTCAAAGAGGGCATAGGCCTCCGACCGTTTATAAGCTGCTGGTTTCAGGTTCTATTTCACTCCCCTAACAGGGGTTCTTTTCGCCTTTCCTTCGCAGTACTGGTTCGCTATCGGTCATCAACGAGTATTTAGCCTTGGAGAGTGGTCTCCCCAGATTCAGACCGGGTTTCACGTGTCCGGACCTACTCAGGTGCCAATCCTGTCAATTCATCCTTTCGTCTACGGGACTATCACCCTATATTGTTCAACTTTCCAGAAGTATTCGACTAGGAATTCTTGATCTTTTGACTGGTCCTACAACCCCGAAGTCAATGACTTCGGTTTGGGCTCTTCCCCTTTCGCTCGCCGCTACCGAGGGAATCTCGATTTGATTTCTTTTCCTCCGCCTACTGAAATGTTTTAGTTCGGCGGGTATGGCTTCCCTTACCTATGAATTCAGTAAAGGATAATGAGTGATTAACTCACTGGGTTTCCCCATTCGGACATCTCCGGTTCAATGCTTCATTCCAGCTCCCCGAAGCTTATCGCAGGTATTCGCGTCCTTCTTCGCCTGTTGATGCCAAGGCATCCACCAGCAGCCCTTAATAGCTTGACCACAAAACTTGTGTTGTCTAGCTGCGGTGACTTTGCGGGTCACCTAAAATTGAGCCACGATTAATTTAATTTATCATGCATTCTTTCAATGCAAGACCGTATTTTTTTATTCTTCAAGCGCCACTTTTTATAAATGAAATTGCTTAAATTAAAAATTACTTGAGATACACTAAACTTTCGAGATAACGCAACCTTGACAGCGCTAACGAAACAGAGTACAGACAGTTTTACAACTCTACAGCTCCCAACCTGGCTGACTTCATTCCTGAAGTCAGACCTGTCCTTAAAAGGAGGTGATCCAGCCCCACCTTCCGGTAGGGCTACCTTGTTACGACTTCATCCCAGTCATCAGCCTTACCTTCGGCGTCTCTCTCCTTACGGTTAAGTCGACGACTTCGGGTAAAACCAACTCCCATGATGTGACGGGCGGTGTGTACAAGGCCCGGGAACGTATTCACGGCGCTGTGGCTGACGCGCCATTACTAGCAATTCCAACTTCATGTAGTCGAGTTGCAGACTACAATCCGAACTGGGGTCGGCTTTTGGGATTTGCTCCACCTTGCGGTCTTGCTGCCTTCTGTACCGACCATTGTAGCACGTGTGTCGCCCCAGACATAAGGGCCATGCTGACTTGACGTCATCCTCGCCTTCCTCCTGGTTAACCCAGGCAGTCTCAATAGAGTTCCCACCCTAAGTGTTGGCAACTATTGATAAGGGTTGCGCTCGTTGCGGGACTTAACCCAACACCTCACGGCACGAGCTGACGACAGCCATGCAGCACCTGTGTACCTGTCCTTTCGGAAGACGACATTTCTATCGCTGTCAGGTACATGTCAAACCTGGGTAAGGTTCTTCGCGTTGCATCGAATTAAACCACATGCTCCACTGCTTGTGCGGGCCCCCGTCAATTCTTTTGAGTTTCACCCTTGCGAGCGTACTCCTCAGGCGGTACACTTATCGCGTTAGCTTCGACACAACTGGGGTTGAGACCAGTTACATCAAGTGTACATCGTTTACAGCAAGGACTACCAGGGTATCTAATCCTGTTTGCTCCCCTTGCTTTCGCTCCTCAGCGTCAGGAATAAAATAGAAAAGCGCCTTCGCCACCGGTGTTCTTCCACATATCTACGCATTTCACCGCTACACGTGGAATTCCCTTTTCTCCTTCCATCCTCTAGAGTGGGAGTTTTAGATGCGGGTCCGGAGTTGAGCCCCGGGATTTCACATCTAACTTACCACTCAGCCTACGTGCTCTTTACGCCCAATAAATCCGATTAACGCTTGCACCCTCCGTATTACCGCAGCTGCTGGCACGGAGTTAGCCGGTGCTTCTTTACCAAGTACACTCAAATTGGCTGGATGTTAGCCAGCCTTTCTTGTTCCCTAGCGAAAGTACTTTACAACCCGAAGGCCTTCATCATACACACGGCGTCGCTCTGTCAGGCTTGCGCCCATTGCAAAAGATTCTCGACTGCAGCCTCCCGTAGGAGTCTGGGCAGTGTCTCAGTCCCAGTGTTGGCGGTCAATCTCTCAATCCGCCTAGACGTCATAGCCTTGGTGAGCCGTTACCCCACCAACTAGCTGATATCCCATAGGTCCTTCATCTACCGCAAGGTCTTACGATCCCCCGCTTTGATGGTTCTTGGATGCCCAAGATCACCACATTCGGTATTAGCGGCCGTTTCCAGCCGTTATTCCAAAGAAGAAGGTAGGTTACCTATGTATTACTAACCCTTCCGCCACTGAATAGGAGCGAACCCCTATTCCGTGCGACTTGCATGCCTCATCCACGCCGTCAGCGTTCAATCTGAACCAAGATCAAATTCTCAGTATAAAAAAATAGTTTATTGAATTAACGAGTTTATCAGGTTTTCACCTGAACCACTCAAGCTGTATCCAAATTATGGATCTGCACTCTGTTTCATAATCGCTGTCAAGATCTGCAACCTTGTCGGTTGCTCACTGCTCAAAGGCAATGTATTCATGCGTATTCACTCTTTTCCAGAGCAATATCCGCAAGAAGGCACAAACATATCTAAAGCGGCGAATTTCCCACAAGCCTTTTCGTTAAAAAAGAAATAAAAACCTAAGTTTTGGGTTGGTCTTCCTCGTAATCAGGTGATTTTTATGAGGTTAGCTTGGGATTTTTTGCGAAGGTCATAGCGAAGTGTTATTACCGAGCAAAAAAGCACAAGATAAACCATAAAAATCCCTGAGGATGAGGGAGAACAACCCAAAACTCAGGTTATAATAAAGATTTATCCCCAGCGCATCTTTGAAAGAGCTCTGAATTTTCACTGAACATGGCATTAAACTTCTTTCGTAATCTCGCGTGGCAAGCAGAAGAGGTCTATTGACATTTATACGCAATTTGCCAGAGAATTCCCCATTCATGGCGGACGTAGCTCAGTTGGTAGAGCGTTGGATTGTGGTTCCAAATGTCGCGGGTTCAAACCCCGTCGTTCGCCCATTTTTTCCTCTTTAAAAAGGGCTGGATGTTTTCGGCGCCGATTCCCTATATTTCATTCCATGGCGAAGAGTAGAGAGGCCTTATTTTCCATTCCCCGCCCTCTTCAAGGGGTCTTCTGGCTTTTGGGAGCGATCGCTCTGCAGTTGAGCCAGTTTACCTATTGTGATGGCGACCCCACGCGCAATTGGTTGGGTCTCGTTGGCCATGTCATCGGCTGGATTTCGGCCTATCTGCTGGGCTTTGCTGGATGGATTCTTCCCATTTTCATGAGCTGGCTGGGCTGGAAGAGGGTGGCTGGCAAAGAGACTCCTTCGCTGCTTTTTAAACTTTTTTGTTTGGGAACCCTCCTCTTTTCTAGCACCGTGCTGTTGGCCATGGTGGCGCAAGCGTGGCCCGATCTGGCAGCTCTGTTTAAGAAATGGGTCTATGCCGATCACTACCCGCGCAAAGCGTTCTACAATCCCACGACGCTGAGATACTATTTAGGTGGCGTTCCACTCCATCATCTCTACTTCGATACGGGAATCAATATCCGACAATTACTGGGCGGATTTGGCACCTTTCTTCTCTTTTTCCCACTCTTTCTGTTGTCTGCCATTTTACTCACCAATTTCCCAGTCTGGAAGATACTCTCTAAGCTAAAGAGTGTTTCTAAGCCGGCTGCAAAAATTGTCGTCGATCTTCCAGCAGAAATTGTGGAGGAGGCTCCATTCCCCTCTCTGATACGTGAAGATCCGCTAAAAAAAGAGACCCGGATCAAGCTGCTCGACAAAAAACCGCAGCCAAAAAAAGAGCAAAAACCGATCGCTGGGCCCGCTGCACAAGTGGGCGATTATACCTTGCCCCCTTCTACCTTGTTGACGGAGGTGGCGCCAGTTGATCAATCCTCCCTCAAAAGTGATCTCAAACGAGGCGCCAAGGTATTAGAGGAGACCCTTTTCAGCTTTGGGATTGAGGCGAAGGTGGGCGACATCCATTGCGGTCCCACCATCACCTCGTTTGAGGTGCATCCTGCGGTGGGTGTCAAAGTCCAAAAAATTAAAACGCTCGAAAATGATATTGCCCTCAACATGCAGGCAAAATCGATCCGGATCATCGCCCCCATCCCCGGAAAGGCGGCTGTGGGGATCGAGGTGCCCAACCCTTGCCCTCAGGAGGTCGGCTTCCGCGACCTTTTAGAAGCCTATCAGGCGGGTCATAAAAAGGCCCAGATCCCCCTACTCCTGGGCAAAGTGGTTAATGGCGATGATGTCTGGGCCGATTTGACCAAGATGCCCCACCTGATCATCGCAGGAGCAACTGGCTCGGGAAAATCGGTCTGCATCAATACGATCGTCATGTCGATCGTCATGAATGCGCGTCCTGATGAGATCAAGTTGGTGATGGTCGATCCCAAAAAGGTCGAATTGACCGCCTACACGCAGCTGCCCCATATGTTGGCTCCTGTGATTACCGAGCCGGGAGGCGCCTGCGCGGCTCTCGGATGGCTCGTGAAGGAGATGGAGCGGCGCTACGAGCTCTTTCGCCAGCTCGGCATCCGCAACATTCTTGCCTTTAATGGCCGCACACCGAATCGTGAGCTAGAAAGTTCTCTCGAGATCGAGGTGCCAGACAAAATGCCCTACATCGTCGTCATCATCGATGAGCTTGCCGACCTGATGATGGTCTCCTCTAGCGATATCGAGACTCCGATCGCACGTATCGCTCAGATGGCGCGAGCTGTCGGTATTCACATGATCTTAGCGACGCAGCGCCCCTCGCGCGAAGTGATCACAGGGCTGATCAAGGCTAACTTCCCTTGCCGGATCGCCTTCAAAGTATCAAGTAGAGTCAACAGCCAGATCATCATCGATGATAATGGAGCCGATAGCTTACTCGGCAATGGCGATATGCTCTTTCTACCACCAGGGACTTCTAACCTGCTTCGTGCCCAAGGAGCCTATATCCGCGATGAAGATATCAACCAGGTCATCCGCTTCTGCTGTACGCAGGCGCCCGCCAACTACCTGATTCCCTCTTTCGATACCTACCGTGTTGACGGAGGAGAAGCTCTTGGTGTGGAGGTCTCAATCGAGCGCGACCCTCTCTTCGAAGAGGCCAAAAAGCTGGTGCTCGAAACAGGAAACGCTTCCACAACCTTCCTCCAAAGGAAAATGAAATTGGGCTACGCCAGAGCGGCGAGCCTTATGGATCAACTGGAACAAAATGGAGTGGTCGGCCCTTCAGAAGGTGCCAAACCACGAAAGATCTTTTACCCATCGGAAAAAGAAGAGAATGAATAATCTCTTTTACCCCTCTGAGAACGAAGAAAGTGAATAGAATCATATGTACGGATATTGCCCGCTTGCCTCTGGATCGAAAGGAAATTGCCTCTATTTCGGGACGAGAACGACAAAAATTTTAGTTGATGCCGGCATCAGTGCCAGCGCGACCGAAAGAAAATTGGGAGAAATTGGGGTCTCACTCAGCGATATCCAAGCCATCATCATCACTCATGACCATACAGATCATATTGCAGGCCTAAAAACACTCGCCTTCCGCTACCGGATTCCCGTTTTTGCTAATGCTGAAACGGCAAAAGGGATCTACACTGCATTGGGAAGTTGCCCCCAGTTTAAAATTTTTACCACCGGGGAGAGCTTTCATTTTGGCGACATCGAGATCCACCCCTTCAGCATCCAGCACGATACGGCCGACCCTGTTGCCTTCACACTCAAAACTGACGGGCTCAAAATTGGGATCTGCACCGACCTCGGCTTCCCCTCCAGCCTTGTCAAAGCCCATTTACGTGACTGCGACTATCTCATGGTTGAAGCCAACCATGAACCCTCCATGGTCCATGCCTCATCGAGGCCCCTCATCTATAAACAGCGCGTGCTCGGGCGCAGTGGCCACCTCTCCAACGAAGCGTGCGCCAACCTTCTCGCTGAAATCATTGGAGAGCAGCTGAAACACATTCACCTCGCTCACCTCTCCCAGGAATGCAATTCAGAAATCACCGCGCTCGAAACAGTGAAGCGCAAAATTGGTGAGCAGATTGAAATCACCATTGCTCCTCAAGATAAAATTGGTAAACCCATCGCTTTTCATGAAAACTATCAAACTTGCTCTTCGCGCTGACGAACCAGCCCGCGACACTCCCATTTCCCGCTTTGAAGAGCTCTTCGGGATCACCTACTTCCCCCATCTCGTCTGCGCCAACTGGGAGGTGGAGCAGTGGCTCCGCAAAGCCTGCTCACGCGCTGCTGCGAAAGGAAAGATGAAACAGCTGGCCCTCTGGCTGGGCAAACTGCATGGGCCTGAGATCGATGCTGCAGAGATCCCCGATATCTCCATCCGCTGGATTGACGATAAGATCGGCTATGGCCTTTTCACCAACCGCCCCCTCAAAAAATGGGAATTTATCGGCGAATATACCGGGACGCTCCGCCGCCGCACTCTCCTCTTCCCCAATATCAACGACTACTGCTTCATGTACCCGCGCGCCTGGCTCTCCCTCAAAGCCTTCACGATCGACAGCCAAACCCAGGGCAACTACACCCGCTTCATCAACCATAGCGATCATCCCAACTGCGAGTCAGTCGGCGTCTACCATGGCGGCCTCTTCCACATCATCTTCCGCGCCATCCAAGAGATCCCCGCCGACACCCAGCTCACCTACGACTACGGCAACATCTACTGGAACCGCCGCAAAAAAATCCCCGAAGAGCCTATTGAGAACCTGATTTCTCCAGAAGATCTTAAAAAAATGCGTTCGTGAAATGAAAAAACTCCCATTCTGCGAACCATCTTCGGAAAGAAAAGCGTTCGCAAGACAGAGAATTCCCTAAATTGCGAACATTTTCAGCTAAACCCGCGAATCCTGTGCGAGCCGTTGCGAAGCTTCGGCGAGCCCCTCCCCGGCCTTTGGCCGAGGCGCCCGTTCTCATGCAAGAGTAGCAAAGCTCTGGTCACTAAAGAGCGCAAGTAGAAAGAGTTCCACCACCTCAGGTATTATCCAGGCCCTGGAAGTGCGGGACCGCGCGAGGCGCAGCCAGCGCCGAGTGCCTAAGCCGCGGGCAAATTCTTGCGCGGGGAACCCGCGGTTCCTTTCTTCAATCTATGTCGTTTGTTCATCAATGAAATTGATTGAACAACGACATAGTCGATGGCTGTTGGGACGAAGTGCAATCGCTGCAAACGAGCGAAGAGCAGTGCTCTGCACGGCGAGCGAGTGCGCAGCGACCCGAAGGGCAAGGTTGCACAAAGTTCCAACAGCCCCAAGTGGGGGGCGGGGGGCGAAAGCCCACGACAAACCTATTCTCTCACTTGCGAAGCAAAGTGGAGCATGGGGGTTCGGGGCGCAGCCCCGCTAAAGAAAAGAGAGTCTGCGTGCTCTGTGATCTCTGTGGTGTTAAAAAATACCACAGAGCACACAGAGCTCACAGAGGGAGGGTAGGCGCTGTTTTTTAAAACCAAAAAATATAGACCCGCTAGCGTTAAAAACTCTCCTCCTACATCAGCAAGTCATCTAAATCGCCAGGTCTCTCGCCAGGAACGATTGTTGCAGAAGAGTTGGGACCGGTTCCAGGGCCTGCGCCGGCAGGTTTGATATCTCTGCCTGAGGGGTGAATGAGGGAGGGTGCAGCCTCTTTTCCACGGCCTGAGTCGCCAGATGGGGCAGGTGCTAGATGGCTCAGATGAGGTGGGATGGGTGGAGCTTGGAGGCGAGCGGCGCCAGGGGCGATGCTTGCTTCCAATGCTGACAACCTGGATTCCATATCATTGGCAACACCTGTGGCTCGCCTTACGCAGGCGCGGAGCGACTGCATGAGGATGGCACCTAATAAGAAACTACCGCCGCAGCACATCCCAATGGAAGCTGGCGTTGTGATTGTGAAGAGTGAAAAAAACTTTTGATTGGAGAGGAGGGTGATGATTCCAATCGCGAGAACAGCTGCAGCAGTCAGGGCCACAACCGACAAAACTCCTCCATAAGCACAATTATTTTTTTCTCCTAAAGAATCTATACAAGACATTATTGGACACCTTCTTTTTTATCTTTAACTTCTCTCTGCATTTTTGGCGGTAGATAGGGCAGAATAGCCTCTAAAGTATACTCCTTAGGACGGGGCTGGGCCTGGACAATCCGCCCCCAAAATTCGAAGAAGTTAGGCCACTTCTGAACCCTTTTTATAAAGCGCTCATTGTGCAGAATTTTTCCATTCAATAGAGCCACGTCGATCAAAATATCTTGTAACCACTCTGACTCTAAAACTTGTTTGACCATCTCATCTGAGGGGTTGAGTTGATGAGTTCCCCTCTGATATAATACATCATCCGCTCTTAATATTAAAGCTTTGTGTTTAATGTCAGCCCCTTGAGGCGCTCTTTTGAGGGCGGCTAAGTGGCGCACCATGACGTCGTCAGAAACCGCCTCAGCAAAGACCTTTCCTTCATGAAGGACAATGAGCATATAATCGATTGGTTTTAAAAATTTTTCTTTTAAAGAGATATCGAGCGAACGGGCGGTGTGGATCTGGTTCTCCTCAAGGAAAAGTCCAGGTGTTAACCGGGGTGCCCAAAAAACAATCTGCGCTGCGTTTTCAGGCTTGATCGAGCTAATATAATCTTTATCGGTTACCAGCTTAAAGGGGCGCAACGGCTCTGGGGCGCGTGAGGGGCGCTCAATTTGAAACTGCAGTTTATGGACCTCCTCGATGACAACGCATCTCTGATGCACCTCAGAAAGAACCGTTTTCTGGAAGTCGATCACCATTTGGGGAATTTTCGCCTTCACTTGAGCGATGAAAGTCTCTAAGGTTTTTTTGACCGCTTCAAAGGGTGTCTCATAGCCGAAACGGCGGTAGCAAGTTTCTGCAAATCTCCAGAGAACTTTATCGGTATCTGCCAACTCTTCCTGCGCATCCCAGATTTGTTGAGGCTTCACTTTCTCTCTGAAGCCCCGCTCATATTTTTTGATCGCTTGGCTCTTATCAGGTGATACTGGCAGACCTAAACTTTCAATTTTCAGGGAAATCTCCTGGAAGGCAGCCATGAGAACGACTTTTTTGATCGACGAGGCCTTATTTTGGAGGAACCAGCTAAAGAGCATAGCACTTGTCACTCTCTCTTCCTTCACCTTCTTTTTGGCAAGTAGTTGAGCGGGAACGACCCAGATGAGCGTCATGTCCATCGCACTCTCTAAATTGCCACGCGCCCGGTTGATCGATTGGACCGCATGGTCGATCGTGAGAGTCTCTCCAGCAAGAATATAGATGTTCGTATGTGGCATACCTGGAAAATTTGCCGACTCTGCATGGGTTGAATCATAAAAAATACCTATTGCCAAACTATCCCAGGCAACCTCATGCTCCTCCAGCTTTTCCTTGAGATTGTCCGTTCCCTTAAATTCCACACTTCTTCTACCCCGTAAAAGTAAACAGAGATTCTCATCTTCACTTCTGCCCGCTTTTTTCTCTTGGAAATAGATGACGCCATCGAGGTGGGAAGCTTTCAGCCATCTTTGGGCGACCTCTTGATTCGCTTCATGGCAGAGAAATCCATCCGCATCGATCATGTAGCGCCCACGCCGTGACTGTTCTGGAGATTGTTGGCTGAGTTTCAGGAAAAAGTCATCTACATTAGCAGGAAAGAGGAAATTCTGGTTTTTCTTTCTCGCTGCTCCTGCAATCACCCGTGCTTCAAAGAGAGGGTCATAGTTTGCCTCTTTGAGAGCCTGGGGATAGGCCATTCTTGGAAGCGGTGTCGCCGAAAAGCTGACGGAGCAGTGGCCCATATCCATTAAATGAGCAGGTGTCGAGGTGAACTCCTCTTCCGCATATCCTATGCGGCCAAAGACTACAGAGGAGAGATAATATTCCTTAACGTCCGGATGTTTTTTCAAATAGGTGAGCAGTAACTGATGCTTGGAGAGATTGTTGACATCAATATCACGTAACCGCAATTCAGGATAGATGGCCTCTACCCATCCCCGGAACCGCTTTCCGGTCGGTGTTAAGGCTCTGACCGCAGCGATCGACTGCTCCTCATGATCCTGTCTCTGCAGCCGCAGGAGAAGTGTTTTCAATTGGTCATCATTTAATCCTCTTGCCCAGGTTCCCTTGATCGTCAACACAGCTGTCAGATCGTGGTCTTTAAATTGCGCATGCGAGGGAGTTTTATGGAAGGAGGGCGTTTCAATCTCGCCCTGCTCTTCTGAGAAGAGATGGTCATAATCTGTCTTCATCTTGACCACTTTTTTCAAGAGCCGGTTGAGAAAATAGCGCATCAGAAGGAAAGAGTAGCGCTCAATGGATCCTATAGGAGGTAAAGAGGAGGGCTCCTTCGCCTTTTTGTGGGTCAGATAGAAAATCATCTCTCGATCGCTGGTATAGAAAGAGGCGATGAGCTCCTTCAGTTTCTGCAGCTCCGCTTTTTCTATTTTTTCCTGTAGAATGGTTTGGATCCGTCTCAATATTTTTTTATCAGCGCCGTTAAATGGAAGAAGGCCAAGCAAGGGCTTCATCAATTGGAAAAGAAGTTCGCTCTCCTCTTGGGTCAAATGGATAAAGTCTCCGACTCCTAAAATAGCCTGAGTCAGAGGATCTAAATTGCGGTGCGATTCATCGATGAGCAAGAGAGCGCGCAGTTTAAAGACGGCGATGATATTTTGGAGCATGATCGTTCTTGGGCTCTTACTATCTTCAACGGCTGCCTTAAAGTAAGCTGACCTTAGAGCATAAAAAGTTTGGGGAACCAGAAGGAGCGTCGTGCCATTCAAGGCATCCTTCTTCAGTATTTGAAAAACCATTTCCAATTTTTTATCTGTAAATTCGGTCTCCATTCCCACTTCGAGTGTGTCGAGCTCCTCTTCCAGTAGACTGAGTGTCTGGCTAAGGTTTTCCTTTTCGGTGGAGAGCATCGCCTGGGTCGTGAAGACACAAGGGAAGAGTTGATGCCTTTTGCTGCGCAGCGCCATCAAGGGGATCATGTAGGAGGTTTTTCCTCCACCTGCTGGCAACTGAAACTGGCGATTTTCTTTTTTTGCCACCCCTTCGCATACCCAAAGGGGTCCAGTTCACCAACATAGGTAACAGTTTGATTCACCAAAAGAAAGGCTTAGAGCAACCAAAGATCAAAACAAGGAGGTCTTAGTGGGATATACTTCCGCCCTCGGCTGTGGGCTAAAGCCCACAGCCTTAGTTGGACTTCGAAGCTTGTTATTTGGATTTTATGAGGGGGAAGACCCCCTCAAACTCCCCCTGGGTGGGAAGAAATAGCTAACAAAAAGTGTTACCTATGTTGGTGAATCATTTGTTAGCTATGTTACCGATCGGACCTGCTGTTTTTTTTACCACAGAGTGCAAAGAGACGCTGTGTTGAAAAACTCTCTCGAAAATCAGCGAGCCGTTGGGAGTGACAGCGGCCCGTTGAGGGTCGCGAGCGACTTTCGGCGCCCCCACCCGCGCCTGTGACCGAGGCTGCGTAGCGCCCCGTTCGCAGGCAAGAGTGGCGAGGCATTAGTCACTCAAGATATATCCTGAGATGCTTTCACTATCTCAGGGTTTGACCAGCCTCTGAAAGTGCGGGGCCGCGCGTAGCGCCCCGTTCGCAGGCAAGAGTGGCGAGGCATTAGTCACTCAAGATATATCCTGAGATGCTTTCACTATCTCAGGGTTTGACCAGCCTCTGAAAGTGCGGGGCCGCGCGTAGCGCCCCGTTCGCAGGCAAGAGTGGCGAGGCATTAGTCACTCAAGATATATCCTGAGATGCTTTCACTATCTCAGGGTTTGACCAGCCTCTGAAAGTGCGGGGCCGCGCGTAGCGCCCGAGTGTCTCAGCGGTGGCCAGAATGTAACTAGAAATAATTTCGCAAAAAGAGCTTCAAGGATGGGTGGGAGAGGGGGCCTGGGGGAGGGGGGTGAGCGAGTGAAACGAGCGAAGGGCCCTCCCCCAGATATGTCTACGAGCTGACACGAAAGGGGCCCCACCATGAGACGTAAGTCACGGTGGGGAATGAGTGCGCGAGTAGCCCGCGGCCGCAGATTGCAAAGCCAGATTGCTTCCGGAGCTGAGCGAAGCGTGGAGGGTAGTGCTGTGCACACCCTCCCAGCGAGGAAGCGATATGGCAAAGCAAGATGCGGCTCAAGGGGACAAGGTACCTCAAAAAGCCTCCAGTGGAGGGTTTTTGATGGGTTGTCCGAGAGTTCACAAGTTTACTTGTGAACCGAGGGGGACAGCAGGGGATTCCTGACACGCCAGTGACGGAACCACCCGACATGTCGATAAGCTGCCATTTTAAGATCGACGGTTATATCTTGGACGAGCCAAGCGAAGCAAGGTCATGCAAAGCGCCCAAATTAGCGGGGTTTGTCGAAGCGGCCCATTAGTTCGGTTTGGGTGATGATGTGGCCTTCCATGGCTTGGAGAAGCTTTTCTTTAGTAGTGCCTTCGGGTAAGTTGAGCTTGGTGTCGAGGGCGTAGAGTTTGAAAAAATAGCGATGTTCTCTGTCAGGTGGACAGGGACCCATATATCTATTCTTCCCGCCTGTGTTTTTTCCAAAAGTGGCTAATTTCGGAGTGGCTTCTGGGATTGCTTTTGTTTTGGGGTCGATATCGTAGACCAGCCAGTGAACCCACATGCCATCTGCACGTAAGTTTAGGGGCACATCGGGATCGTCGACAATGAGCGCTAAACTTTTAGCCTCCGGAGGTGTGCCAGAGATCTCAAGGGACGGGCTGACATCCACTCCGACGCAAGTATATTTAATGGGAATCGTTCCGTTATGGCTAAAAGCGGGGCTAGATAATTTCACTCCGTCTCTCCTGCTGGAAGTAGGTTTGGGAAGCGCCAATCACCTCTTTGGACAGTTTGGCGATGCCGATCAAATTGATCACTACCATGAGAGATAGGGCAACGTCGGCTAAAATCCAAACAAAATCGACATGGAGGATCGCTCCTACAGGAATGAGACAGATATAGAGAAGTTGAAATGGGCGGATATAATTTTGGCCAAAGAGGAAACCCACCGCCCTCTCGAGACAGCTCGCCCAAGCCAACGCTGTGGTGTAGCCGAAGAGTACGAGAGCGATGATCACCACCAAAGAGCCCCAAGGCTCACCGACTCCGCTATTGAATGCATGAGCCACCATATTGGTGCTTTTCAGATCAGAGAGACCATAAGCACCCGTAATCATCAGCACAAGGGCTGTAGTGGTGCAGACGATCATCACCATAAATGGAGAGACTAGCGCTACGATCCCAACGGTGACAGGGTCTTTGGTACGCGAACCCGCTTGGAGAATGGGGACGATGCCAGTCCCTGCATCTGTTGCGAAAATGGCCCTATCGAAGCCTGTTGTTAAGGCTTGCATGACGCCGTAGCCTAAAACACCACCAGCAAGCGAAGCTCCACCAAAAGCGGAGTGGAATACCAGCTTCAATGCAGGGATAATCTCTTCAGAATAGCTCACTAAAATAATGAGGGCAGTTCCCAGATAGAGAACCGCCATCAGCGGCACCACAGCCGAAGAGACTTTGGCCACCCGCTGCATGCCACCTAAGATCACGAGCCCCACAAAGAGGGCGATGACGACCCCCATCAACAAAGGATGGAAACCCATTTTAGCGAGGGGCAAAGCCATCGAGTTGACCTGCGCCAGATTGCCCACGGTAAAGGCCCCAAAGATGGTGCAGAGGGAAAAAACGATGGCGAGATTCTTATATTTGAGGCCATCGCGCAGGTAGTACATCGGCCCACCCACAAACTCTCCCTCACGGTTTTTTTGGCGGTACTTCACCCCCAGAATGCAACTGGCATATTGGATCGCCGCACCAAAGAAGGCCATTACCCACATCCAGACTAGGGCGCCAGGTCCTCCTGTGGCCAAGGCGATCGCCATGCCAGAAATGTTTCCCGTCCCAAAATTTCCCGCCAACACCGATGCCACAGCTTGATAGTGAGAAATGTCCCCTTCTGCACCTTTCTCTTTTTTCTTGAAGAGATGCGTAAAGCTCAACACCAATTTTGAGACTTGAACACAGCGAAGCCGCCATGAGAGAAAGAGTCCCAGCAACAAGATAAAAGGGAAAACAAGATAGAGGGTGAAAAAACTGTTGAGGAGTCTAAGCAAAATATACTTAAGTCGTTAAAGATTAAAAATTTTTAAAAAATATTCTAGTCTTTCCGTTAAATAAAAACAACTGTATAATTTTTTTCAAATAACGAAAAAAGGTTTATATGGCAGCCGTTCCTCCTGCAACATCACCGGGTTGGTTTGATTCGTTCAAGGCGCATGGTAGGACATTCATCGAACTGATGGGTTGCGCTGAAGCGAAAGAACCGGTAACCGAAGAGACGCTCAAAAAAGAGTTTTATGCTGTCATGGGCACAGGAATTATCTCCTGCGTACTCCTTCTCATTGGATTGATCGGCCAGCTCGGGCTCTTCCCGATGGGAGGCTCAGCCGGCTCAACCCTCACCTTTATCGGCGGAGGAGGCCTCCTGATTACAGCCTACGCCGCCTATCGCCACTGGAAAAAGGTGAAAACCTTCGAAACTGCAGAAGTGGAGCGGCTCGCCCAAGCGGCCTCCTCCCAACCAGGCCTCGCCGGCCAAGCAGCCCAGCAGGTAGCCGGTTTCTTCAGCAACCGCTTTGCCGGCTTTCGCAACATCTGGCCTTTTTAAAATTCTGCGTCAAGATTCAACGCAAAGACGCCAAGACGCAGAGACACAAAGAAGGGTAGGGCGCTTCGCGTAGCTCTGCATTTTCAGGTTCTGTCAAATAGTATGGGGCGCTTCGCGTAGCTCTGCATTTTCAGGTTCTGTCAAATAGTATGGGGCGCTTCGCGTAGCTCTGCATTTTCAGGTTCTGTCAAATAGTATGGGGCGCTTCGCGTAGCTCTGCATTTTCAGGTTCTGTCAAATAGTATGGGGCGCTTCGCGTAGCTCTGCATTTTCAGGTTCTGTCAAATAGTATGGGGCGCTTCGCGTACCCTTCTTCTTCGTGTCTCTGCGTCTTTGTGTCTTTGCGTTGAATCTTGACGCAGAATTTGGACGCAGAATTTGGACGCAGAATTTTAGTCGTCAAATCTGTCCTGGTCGCCCTTGCGAGGGATATGCTCGATCAAGAGAGTGACAAACTTACCCCAGTCCTGTGATTTGTAGGCGGGTAGGATCAGATTGATATTGATCTTGACGGTATTGGAAAAGTGGCTGACAAACTCATGTTTCATGTTCCCAATCTCTGCCTCTGTACTCAGGGCTTTTTTGATTCCGCCGATAAAGGGATTCCATACAAAGCCACTACGTCCTTGAATGATTTTGATGCAGGCTTTCAATTTTTCATCTGTAAAGACTGTCATCAAAAAGCGTAAGGGATGGATATGATCGATCCGATCACCAGCTGCTTCGAGATCGGACTGAAGTGCAGCGAGTGAGAAATAAGTTTCTTCGGCGAGTTTCGTGACAATATAGCGGATATCCTCACTCTCTTGACGAGAGATTTCGGCGCTGTAGTTACGAGGATAGCCTAAATAGCCCCCTTTAGCCGCAAATTTATGGCACCATCTACGCGGATTGGGCTGATCATTGAATTCGATGATATAAGGCTTTCTTCTGCCATCGGAAAGGGCGATGATTTTTTCTTCCAAATCAGCCAAACGCTCCTGTGGATCAACTTCTATAAAATAGGTTTCTCCATCGGAAGTATTGACCATGACCTCATCAGCGGTGATGGGTAAGAGGGTGGTTAGCAGAAGAGAGATGATTAAGAAGCGATTGTTTTTCATGCGGATCCTCCAATGTCACATTAATTTTAAATAAAGATTTAGCATGCGGAAAAAATATTCTCAAGTTTAAATTTGCCTTAAGGCATATAAGGCTTTGTGAGGCATAACACTCTCTTGCGATATTTGGGAAAGATAGGGGCGTTCGTTTTTTGCCTTTTTTTGCTTTTGGGTTTTGTGGAAGCGGGAGTCTGCTATCCCAATTTCCTTGCACTTGGACCGGAGTTCTACTTGTTGAAGCGTACACGTGATGGGGGTGCTAAACAAGATGGATGGATTATAGGTGGACGCATCAGCTACGATCGCATCAAGCCGTATAGACTCTACTTAGGGGGCGATTTTCTCTATGCTACAGGAAAACTCACAGGGAAAACGGCGACAGGAAAAGAGATGCTCAGCTCCTTGACTGATGAAAATGGCGAAGTGAGAATTGGAATCACATTGCAACAGGAAGGTGGGCGCTGTTTTTTCATTGTTCCTTTTGTAGGCTATGGCTTCTTTAGAGAAACGAACGACTTTTTCCCCCCTTCTCCTCTCCCTTGTAAATTTACTGATTGCTTTCACTATGCAGCTGCCGGTTTTTTGTCTGGAGTGAATTTCACACCTTTGCTAAGTATGGGAATTAATTTTAGATTGCGTTTTATGCAGGATGGGAGATCTGAAGTTTCTGAAGACCCTATATACAATGAGGTGACATTGCGTATGGAAAATGAAATTCATGCACGTGTCGAAATCCCCCTTCTCTACTCCCCTTGCAGAGGCAGTAGAGGGGCTTGCTTTTTAGCCTCGCCTTTCTTTGAGTACCGCCATTTTGGCGGCCGAGAAGGCTTTCCTTTTAATTTTAAAGACACACAATTTTATTTATATGGAGCACGCTTAGCGTTCACTTATAGATTTTGAAAAAATGGTAAGGATGAATGGGAAGTTTTTATTCACGATTGAGCTATAGCTTTGGCAATGAAGATTGGAATACAGAACATAAAGCGTTGCAAATTCGACCCACCGATAGTGTCCTCTGTGTCACTGCGAGCGGTGATAGGCCGCTCAATCTGTTGACTAGAGAACTTAGGGACCTAATTGCGGTTGATGCGAACCCTTTGCAAAATGCTCTTTTTGATCTTAAACGGGTGGCTCTTTCAACGCTTTCCTTTGAAGAGTACTTACGCTTCTTAGGGGTCTCCCCTTCAAAAGAGAGGCTCAAGACCTACTCTCAGATCGAAAAGGGGTTGGATCCGATGTCGAGCGCGCTCTGGGAACTTCTACCTAAGAAAATTGAAAAAGGGATTCTCTACGAAGGCTCTGTGGAGAAGTTATTGAAGTTTACCTCCAAAGCGATCCGTACTCTTCGCGGCAAGCAGAAAGTGGATCGTCTTTTTGGCCATACGGATCTGGAACAGCAGAAAGAGTTCTTAAGGGAAGAGTGGCACACCTTTTTCTGGAAAAAGGCCTTCGATATCGCCCTGCACCCAACGCTCACAAGGACCTTTGTCAAAGATCCAGGACTCTACGAGCATGTTGACTCAAATATCCATGTAGGGAAGCAGCTCTACGCCAGAATTCACAATTACCTCGACCACCATTTAGCAAGAGAGAGCCTTCTTTTATCTTTGATTTTCAACGGGAAGGTCGATCCTCACTATTTCCCTCCCTATCTCCAAAAAGAGGGGGTCCATCAAATCAAGAGACAGGTAAACAAAACTCAATTCCACACCGATGACCTTGTCTCCTATGTCACGAAGGCCCCGTCAAACTCTTTTGACTGTTTCTCAGTCTCAGATGTGGCTTCCTACATAGGGAAAGAGGACTTCAACCGACTTGTCGAGGGGATTTTCCGCTGTGCGAAACCAGGTGCTCGGTATTGCATCCGCCAATTTTTGAGCAATCATCAAATTCCAGCCCATCTCAAACCCCACTTCAAGCGCAATACTCAATTAGATCAAGAGCTGCAGGCGGAAGATCGCTGCTGCGTCTATACCTTTATGACTGGAGTGATTGAGAAGTAGGCTGTAACTTACGCATAGCTAATTCAGCCATTCCCCAGAATAGACGTCGATGGAGCGGCAGATGGCGGTCATACAAGGCAACATATTCTGGAAAGGTCTTCATTCCACGATACTGTTTAGGGGCCTCCCCCCCTGAGCCATCATTCAAAATCGTTCCTCGCGATTCTGCTTCTTCGATCGCTAAGATCGTCAGCATGCGGTAGAGGTGATTTGCCTCTTTTTGTGAGAAGTCATAGCCACAAAAAGGGGCGATCAAAGTACCTTGCCTCTCATGAAAACCGATCACTCCCTGGATCTCTCCCTCTTTTTTAAGACCCACCAGATTCATAAACTTCTTCTGGAGAGCCTCCTTGAGATACTTTTCAGTATATTGAGGACTAAAGATGGTGTGACGGTCTAAATAGAGCGATTTATAGAGTTCCATCACTCGGCGCCCCTCTTGAGGAGGAACTTGGTCATAGCGGATGATCTCAAACCCTTCTGCATCGATCAATTTTCTATCCCGCCGATGGTGATAGAGGACCTTAGAAGAGAAGCTCGCTTTCTCCTGGGGGTCATAGATACAGACATGGCGGGCATAAAAGAGGCGGTAGCGGTGGTTTGCAAGGTTTTCGACAAGCTCTTGGCATTTTCGCAAGTTCAAGCTGCGAAAGAGAAGGGCGTGATCGGGGAACATCGCTGTCAAAAATCGGGTCACCTCATCGATCATTTCAGATGAGAGGGAGGGATAAATGTTGGTGGTTAAGAGCCAATTATTGACGATGATTGACTTATTGATCTTGATCCCTTTGAGAAGGTATCCTGCGCTTTGAATCACTCTTTTTTTGACACTTTTGAAAAGTGAGGGATTCTGACTCAATTTCTCTTCGAGATACTTGATGGGAAAGTAGTTTGAGGTCAAATAGGAGTTCTCATATTCCCGCGCATTGATCGTGATCGGAATCACTTGATCGTCGACAAGAAGGAGAGAGAGCTGCGTCTCCACATTACTGATAAATGATTTCACCCCCTCCCGGATCATTGGTAAGAGGAAAGTGCGTGCCTGGTCAGCCTCTTGGGTCTTGGGCCAAGGAAGTTGGTCGATATTGTCTCTATCGTAAAAACGGATCTGAACCATGCTCCATCAAGGAGCAAAAGTCATGCCAGCTTATTGATAATCTAACCGTCTTACAACAGTGGTATGCCTGGGCGAAAGGGGTTGCAGAAAGTTGTCTTTATGGATTTGACAGCTCCAGGCCAAGAGTCCCAAGAGAAAAAGTAGACAGCCGCCACTGATCATGACAAAACTATTCACCTCGCCGATCGTGCTCAAATTGTTGGCGGTGTCAGTGGGCATCCATCCCCTGGAGGCCATCAAAGCAAGAATCCCGATGATGACAAGGACAACAGCTAGCACGACAGTGACGACGACAAAAAATTTAAAGCAGAGAGAGGATTCATGCTTATTGAAAAATGATCCTTTGCGCCCGAATGCGCTATGCATAGGAGTGAGGGGGTCGATGATTCGATGTGGATTTTGAGGTGGAGCAAGTGACATACACCATCTATCTTAACCTCCTTGCCAAAAACAATCAACGTGGGCTTGTGTTAAAAAATTTAAGCCGCTCGAATTAGTGCTCTATAAGCTTGATTTTTTAACAGAGCCTCAGCGTGTCAAAGAAACTAAGATCCGACGTTTTCCGTTAAATGGGGCTCTCCCATGCATCGCCAATAGGTTGTCTAGCACCATAAAGTCACCTTTTTGCCAAGGAAACTTGATCGTCTCCTTTTCCAAAATATCCATGACATGGTAGAGATCTGGGCGCGGGAGACGACTGCCATCTCCATAATAGATCTCATGCATGATGGTGTCTTTCTGCAGATAGAGGAGTTTGGTTCCTAGCCAATTCCAAAAGCCGAGAAGGCGTGGGCTATAATCGTAGAGATGGGCCTGATTAAACCAGACTCGTTCTCCCGTCTCCGGGTGAGCGATCACTGCAGGGGTCTCATAGATCACCTGAAGCCAATCTTTCTTTGTCCATTTATAGCCAAATTCGTTGGCGGCACAGAGCTTCTCGACATCTTTCTTGCTGCTGGTTTCAAAGGCATCCATCCAGGTCTTGTGGGCTCTTTGGAACTTATTGATCAGATCGAGCACCTTACTCTGGCTATAAAAATTGGAAATATAGCGGAGACCTTTTTGAACGAATTGCTCTTTGATTCTGGGGTCGATGGATTTGTAGATCGCACGCGCATCAGCGATGATCGTTTCACCCCCTGTTGGAGAGGGAGTATCGCAGTAGAAATAGATATGGCGCGGATAGTATTTGATAAAGCTCATCTCATTGTGAAGAGGGATCATAAAGGAAGGTGGGGCCTCTGTTGAAGTGTATACCTTCCCTTTGACCTTATCCCGCGGTGTATCACCACCGATATAGTTTAAAGCTTTTCCTAATCCCAATGCGTCGATGACCGCATTGAAGCCGTCGGCTCCCTCGATCGGAAAACCGCGAAAGAGAATTCCCCCAAAGCTGAGAAGCTTCTTCTTGATCGGCTCACGATTCTCTTTCAAGTAGTCAACGACTTGATCGAAAGAGAAGTTTTGAGAGGGTTCGATCACTAAGGGTAATTTCTGCTGATTGATAAATTTTGTCTGGATAGCGTTCATGTCTTGAACCTATACCGCACCTAAAAAAGTTTGCAACAAAAATTACAAAAATCCAAAACTCAGGTTAGAAAGTTGCGGTAGTCGGTTTCAAAAATGTCGCCGAAATGTTTCGCCGTAGGAAGTGGAATCGGATATTCGCCCTTTTCCATCGTTTCGATAGTGTGAGGATCGAAACCTACTTTCTCAGCTAGCTGTGAAACAGACCAGCCATCTCTTTCACGAAATTTGCGTAAAACAGCACCCCCCTCTTCTACATCTGCTGAGAACTCGTTGATCTCTTCTTGAAGAACTTTTTCTCTGGGAGGGAGTAAAGGAACATGTCGAGAGCGCAATAACTTAGTCATAAATACCTCCTTTTTATTTATTATAGTCTATAAAAAATTCATTATCAATGATTTAAGGAATTTTAATCTTTCTCTCTTCCCAAAATCTAAAATTTTTCTTATAGAGCTGGAGAAGATGAGCCTCTTTAAAAACGTCTGCTTCGTATCCATTCTGCTTTTGTCAGCCTCATTGGGGGTTGCAAACCCTGAAACCCACTGTCTCGCTTTCCAAGGCGCTCTCCTCTATTGGACTCCCTGTTATGATGACAGCTATTTCGTCATCAATGGATCTGGAGTAACTGGTACGAAACAGCCCACACCCAATGGAAAACGGGTCCACAACTGCCCTGCTCACCAACTCGGTTTTCGTTTAGAAGGCATTTATGGTTATCACAATTGTGTCGATTTTAGAGCGAGGTGGAGTCACCTCCTATCAAAAAGTCACAAGAAGGTGACTAAGGAGAGCTCGCCACCGCAGTTATGGCCAATCGCAACGATACCCAGCAACACCGACATCCCTGAGCCCTATGCTGGAGAGGCCAGTTCTCATATTACTCTAATGTGGAATAAGGGAGAGGTCTTGGCAGATGAGACAGTTTATCACTTAAGAAGTCTCTATTTTCAGTTAAGGGAAGGCATAGAATGGAGCTACATCCGTAATCTGGAAAAGATTATTTATCAGCCTGACAATAGCCCCAGCGAGAAAATCACTTTTCACGGCCATACCAAAGGGATTGGTCCCCAGCTGGGCTTTTTGATCTTCTTTGCTCCTGAGGAGATCTGGAGCTGGTATCCCAAAAATTGCTTCTTCAAATTGATGTCAACAGCAACGCTACTTGCTGCTAACACAAAGACCAAAATCCGTGCGATCGATACCTTTGGAGCAAATAATAAAATCACGCAGTGCTCATTCTGGCGTCTCATTTCCGAATGGCATTTCAGTTTTGGCATCGATTATACCCTCTGTTTTCCATTTGTCAGCTCGAATTTTGAGCTAGCATATGAGCTGACACGCTACCCTCGGGGCGTCTCCAAATTGATCTTCGATGAGGCTGCAAACCCTGGCCACTCCTTCAACAATTACAGCGACTTTTACCTCTATGGGATCACCTTAAGTTGGACACTACTGTTTTAGAAAAGATCAGGCTCGAGGAAGATCGCACTCGCACAAGAAATTGGAAAAGATGGGGTCCCTATCTGGCAGAAAGGCAGTGGGCGACTGTCCGCGAGGACTACTCCAGCAATGGAGAGAGTTGGAACTATTTTCCCTTTGAGCATGCCGCCTCAAGAGCCTATCGTTGGGGTGAGGATGGAATTTTGGGCCTCACAGATCGCGAATGCCGCCTCTGCTTCGCGATTGCTCTCTGGAATGGAAAAGATCCGCTGATTAAAGAGCGGCTCTTCGGCTTGGTTCCCTACCAGGGAAATCATGGTGAGGATGTGAAGGAGTGCTACTACTACCTCGACTCCACGCCGACCCATTCCTATATGAAAGCACTCTATAAATATCCTCAAGAACGCTTTCCTTATGAAAAATTGATCGAAGAAAATCAAAAACGAGGACTTTCTCAACCTGAATATGAATTGATCGATACAGGGATTTTCGACAAAGGTGACTATTTCGATGTTTTTGTCGAGTATGCCAAGAATGGCCCTGACGATATCTTGATTCGGATCAGAGTCTGCAATCGCAGTCAAAAAGCGGCACCTCTCTATCTTCTACCGACCCTGTGGTTCCGTAATATCTGGTCTTGGGGATCCTATCCCGGAACTACAATGCGACCCTCTCTCTCCCTGCAGAAAGAGGGAATGGTCACAGGAACTCATGAAACTTTGGGAAATTGCTTTTTCTCCTACTCCGATGCCGACCTAGCAACTCCTCTCTTTACCGAAAATGCCACCAATTATGAGAAGCTCTTTGGAGTTCCCAATCAAGAGCGCTACGTTAAAGATGCCTTTCACGATTATCTCATCCGTGGAGAAAAAGAGAGAGTCAATTCCGATTTGACAGGAACCAAATTTGCCCCCTGCTACAATCTCCTCCTACAACCGGGAGAGGAGAGGCAGTTTCAATTTCGCTTGCTCTGTGCACCGGATTGGAAGCTGCTCAGCAACCCCTTTGAACAAGTTTTTGCAGCTAGGGAAACTGAAGCTAACGATTTTTATTCAGAAGTAATTATAAAAAGTCTTAGCGCCGATGAAAAAGAGGTTTGTAGACAATCTTTTGGCGGCCTTCTCTGGTCTAAACAGTTTTATCACTATATTGTTGAAGAGTGGCTCGAAGGGGATCCTCACCAACCATTACCACCTGCTGAAAGAAAACATGGGCGCAATAAAGATTGGCCCCACCTCTTCTGCTACGATGTCATTTCTGTCCCCGATAAATGGGAGTACCCCTGGTTTGCCGCTTGGGATCTGGCTTTCCATATGATTCCTTTTGCCAAAATCGATCCTGAATTTGCCAAAAATCAGATCCTTCTCTTTCTCCGAGAATGGTACATGCATCCCAATGGGCAGCAGCCTGCCTATGAATATGAATTTTCCGATGTCAACCCACCTGTCCATGCGTGGGCTGCTTGGCGCGTCTATAAGATGACGGGCCCACGCGGCAATCGCGACGTCGCCTTTTTAGAAAGTGCCTTCCAAAAGCTGCTCCTCAACTTCACCTGGTGGGTCAATCGGAAAGACCATTCAGGAAACAATCTCTTTTCAGGAGGCTTTTTAGGCCTCGATAACATCGGTGTCTTCGATCGGTCGAAAATCGCAAGACCGGGCGTTGTCCTCGAACAAGCTGACGGAACAGCCTGGATGGCTTTTTACTGTCTCACCATGCTGACCATTTCGCTCGAATTGGCCACTATCAACCCTGTTTATGAAGACATGGCCTCCAAATTTTTCGAGCACTTCATCCACATTGCCGACGCAATCAACGAATTTGGCGGCAGTGGATTATGGGATGAAAAGGATGGCTTCTATTACGATCTACTGAAACAAAATGATTGCCATGAATTCATCAGAACACGCTCTCTCGTCGGTCTCATGCCCCTGATCGCTGTTGAGATCATCGAAGAGCGCCACTTGAATATGCACAAAGGATTTGCCAAGAGGATGAACTGGTTTTTGAAGCATCGAGGCGATCTTCAAGAGGAGATCACCTATTGCGACGCTTCCGCTTCTCGGGGACACCGCATCCTCGCGATCCCTTCGAAAGAACGGCTGGAGCGCCTTTGCAGCTATCTCTTCAATGAAGAGGAATTTCTCTCACCCTTCGGCATCCGCTCCTTGAGCAAATTTTACGGTTCCGAGCCCTACCATCTCAACATCTGTAACGAAAAGCATTCGATCGAATATGTGCCCGGCGTCAGTAACAGCTATATGTTCGGAGGAAATTCCAATTGGCGTGGACCGATCTGGTTCCCGCTCAATTTCCTCATCATCGAAGCTCTCGAGCGCTACGATTATTTTTACGGCTCTACCTTCCAAATGGAATACCCGACCGGCTCAGGCCAGTACCACACCCTCAAAGAGATTGCCGACGACATTGCGGGCCGCCTCACCAAACTCTTCCTCCCTGATGCCAACGGCAACCGCCCCTGCTTCAATGGACAGAAACTCTATGCCCAAGATCCCCACTGGAAACATCTCATTCTCTTCAACGAATTTTTCCATGCTGAAACTGGCGAGGGCCTCGGTGCCTCCCATCAGACTGGCTGGACCGCCCTCACCTCCCGCCTCATGTACATGAAAAAACTGAGTGACATCCAGCAACACGCCCACTTTTGATTTATTCCTCGATCATTTAAACTGGTGACCATGCATACACTTTTTCTGCTGCTCATCATCGGAATCACAACTGCTCTATCAGCAGTCACCTCACCTACTTTTTTACAAACATTAACCAATCCTGGCTCTAACGGTAATCTGCAACTCGCTGTCTCTTCAAATGGTGTCTCTGCAATTGCTGCGTGGACTAGCTTTCCAAATCAGGTTGAAATTCAGGCGGCCTTTTTTAATGGCACTGTCTGGCTGACAAATCTTCCACAACCTCTAGCAATACCCAATATTAGCCCCACCATTGCTCTTGGCAGTTCTCCTAAAGTGGGAATTGATCAATATGGCATTGCGACCATTGTTTGGGTGACTCCGAACAATCAAATTCGGGTGGCGCGCTACTTCCAAAACACTCTCATCGATACGAATCAATCGATCCAGCTGACAACGACGGGAACGATCAATAGCGCCCCTACGATGGCGGTCAGTCAAGATGGGACTGTGTTAGTGGTTTGGATCCAAAACACACCCTTCCAAGTCCTATGTAGTAGTTTAATTCCTAGCGCCCTAGGAGCGACTTGGTCTACACCTCAAATCTTTATGGCGATTCCCGCCAATAATACCGCTGGCATCCCTGCGAATACTTTTGGTACCTACCCTGGAGGGGGTCTCGGTTTGGGAAATAGAATCCCCGTTGCTTTAAGAAATCCTGGATTCGCTATTTGGACAGATGGCGCAACTGGAGCCGTCCGAGTCGGCAGCCTTTCTGTGCCATGACATCCTACCAAATTTACTTGCAGAGGCCGGTTGATTTTGTACCTGAGATGGAGGCGTCGGGCTGTTATTGTGCATTTGGAGAGAAGTTGCTGCTCATCCAGCGGCAATCGTTTAAGTGGCAGGGAAACAAATGGGGTGTGCCTGCAGGGAAGTTGAAAGAGGGCGAATCACCTGCTGCGGCAATTATTCGAGAGATGCAAGAAGAGGTGGGCATTGCACTGGTAAAAGAGCGTTTACGCCATATTCGCACTTTATATATTCGCTTGCCACCGACCGCTTACATTTTCCATATGTATTATTTTCCGCTTTTGCATTTACCGGATATTCGTTTGGATCTATCCGAAAATCAAGATGTCAAATGGGTCACAATTAGCGAAGCGTTGCAGCTGCCATTGATTGCTACTGGAAAAGAATCTCTCCTTTATTACAAAAGCTTTCTCTCATTAGTCTCCCTATAACATGGCATTGTTATTGCCAAAAAAAAGGAAAATAAATTAAACAGGATGCAGCTTTCGTACAAATAACAATAAAAGGAGAATTTATGACTATCATGGAAGAAGATAAAAGCGTACGCGAAACGGAAGAATTGATTAAAAAAGCACTGAAAAAAATTGGCGGAAATAAAGAAAAGGATATCTGCAAATATCTGCCAGCCGATACTGAAGGCTACATGCACCACTTTACTTTAAGAAAAATCAAAAAGACAAAGCCTTCAGAATTGCGTGCCCTGATTGAAGAGTTTATTATGAATCCACCTGCACCTCGCCCTATTGATCCCAAGCCGCGCGCCCGTAGAAATAAATCCCTCTCCCTCAATCAAGCTGACTTAAAATTGATTTTGAAATTGGCTCAAAAAACGGGTGATAAGCACCTCCTTTCTAAATTAGGAGCCAAGCTTTCCCTGCCTCGTATTAAGCGAGAATTGATTAAATCGATTAAAGATGATCGTTTAGAAGAAGAACTATGGTATTCCTACGTTCAGGCATTAGAATCCTCTGCCTCAGAAACTGCGGAAACATAACGAAACAGCAAAACTAAATTTAAGATGATTGTGAGGAAGATCTTACTTCCTCACTCTTCTCTCTAGCCACCTGATCGGAGAGTAGTAGGGGCAAATGGCACCACTGGTACTCCACGACAGCGGGATCAAAGGCTTGAGTCCGCTGATCTGCTCCAGAAAAGCGCACTCCAATATACTTCACACGGAAGGCCTCGGCGATCGGCTCCACAGTGAGAAGGTGCTCTTCTCGATCATCGACCATGAGGATCGTCTCTGGAGAGCAGCAGCTATCAAAATGTTGCAGGTAGCTGAGAAGAAGCGCTAAAGCATCAGCTTTTCCGACCTCCCCACAATAGATCACTCCATTTTCAAAGGTTGCTTCATTTCCAAGCGGTACACTAAAGGGGGTGAAGCGAACATTGAGACCGCGGAGTTGGCGCTCTGTGTGCTCTTTTTCTCGCGGGGCTCTGGCAGTAAAGCCAAAGACGAGGATTCCGGCTTCTCGCAGCTGGTCGATCATCAAAGGGCTTGCCGGATCGACAGAGCGCACAGGCACCACTTCCTGTAAAAAGTCCCAAGTGACATCAATCATCCGCTTCCGCTGCTCTTCAGGAATGTCCAGGGTGGCCATCTTGTTGCGAAAATAGGTGCGCCAGGGGGCCGAACCGAGCATCAGCTCCGATTCAAAGAGTGTATTATCGAGATCGATCAGGACCATCGTTGAGCTATCGACCAGGGGAAGAATCTCTTCAAATCTCCCGATCTCTAAAAGTGTGGCTGAAAGTGCAAGCGGTGCGAAGAGCAGCAGCAAACATGATAACAATTTTTTCATTTCTGATCCCTGCGCTGATTTTTCCGCTACATTATCAAAAAAGGGAGGTTGTTGCACCACTTTTTAGCACGAGATTCGCGAAAAAAAAGGACGATTTTAGCGGTGTTTGTCGATCGCAGCAAATAGCCAAAGTGTTATTTGCAAGATCGCGAACCGCTAAAAGCGAGCCGTTTTTTTCCGAAGATTGCGCTAAAAAGTGGTGCAACATCTCCCAAAGGGTTTTATTGACAGTGGCTCAAAATAGGAATATAGTGATCTATCAATATTTTATTCTAAGGGTATTATGGCTAAACTTCTTTATATTGAAGCTTCTCCAAGAAAAGAGCGCTCGTCGTCGATCGCTGTCGCAAAAAAGTTTGTTGAGAGTTATCAGAAGAGTCATCCTGGGGATCAGGTGCAGGTGATCGATCTCTGGAAAAAAAATCTTCCTCCCTTCGATGGGGATGTGATCAATGCCAAGTATGCGATCATGAGTGGAGAGACGAAATCGCAGGAGCAGGTGAGGGCCTGGAAAGCGGTGGAAGAGCTGATCGCCGAGTTTAAAGCTGCGGACAAATATCTCTTCTCACTCCCCATGTGGAACTTCGGGATTCCTTACAAACTGAAGCACTATTTTGATCTGCTCGTCCAGCCCGGTTATGCTTTCAAGGTATCGCCTGAGGGGAATTATGAGGGGTTGGTGAAAGGCAAAAAAGTGGCTCTCGTCTATGCAAGAGGCGGTTCTTATGGCAGCAATGAGCCGATCGATCACCAAACCCACTATATGCAGGCGATTCTTGGCTTCATCGGGTTTGAAAACTTCACATCGATTATCATTCAGCCTACTCTAGCTGGTGGGCCTGAAGTGAAAAAGAAGGTCCTAGATGCAGCCAATGCTCAAGCAGAAAAAGAGGCAGTTAAATTCTAGCAATACGATTCATCAGCCACGCGTCAGCGAGCACGAGAGCTGTCATCGCTTCGACGACAGGGACCGCCCGAATAGCGACGCAAGGGTCGTGACGCGATCCTTCTGGCAGCTCCAGTAACCGCTCTTCTCCCTCTACATTGAGCGTGGGTTGATTCTTCCTGATGGTAGAGGTGGGTTTAAAGGCGACGCGGAAAATGAGGGGCATCCCTGTACTGATTCCCCCAAGTGTTCCTCCTGCATGGTTACTCTTTGTAGCGATTTTGCCCTCTTGCATGATAAAGAGATCGTTGTGCTCGCTCCCTTTCATCCTTGCAGCTAAAAAGCCTGCACCGATTTCAAAGCCTTTCGTGGCAGGAAGGCTCATCATCGCTTTGGCTAAGTTGGCTTCCAATTTCTCATAAACAGGATCACCGAGACCAGTTGATAGATTGTGGCAGTGGCATTCGACGATGCCACCGAGAGAATCTCCCTCTTCGATCGCCTTTTCGAGAGCTTGAGCCATTTTGACGCTGGCCTCACTGTCAGGGCAGAAAAGGGCATCATGAGAGACCGCTTTTGTCAAAAGATCAAAATCTTGGGGGAGCTCTGCTTCGATAGGGCCGATTGTTTTGAGATAAGCGACCAGCTGGATTCCCTGATGCTCTAAAAGCTTGCGCGCAATGGCTCCGGCAGCGACACGGGCGGCTGTTTCGCGCGCCGATGCTCTCCCGCCTCCTCGATAGTCAAAGATGCCATATTTCTCGAGAAAGGTGAAGTGGGCGTGACCAGGTCTTAAAAGATCTTTAATCGGCTCATATTTGGTGGAATCGGCATCCTGGTTTGGAATAAGGATGGCGATCGGAGCACCTGTGGTAACCCCTTCAAAGATCCCTGAGAGGATCTTTGGCTGATCACTCTCTTTTCTAGGTGAGGTGTAGGGGCTCTTTCCTGGTCTACGGCGCAGGAGCGCACTGGCGATATCGGCTTCGCATAAGGGAAGGCCAGCAGGACAACCATCCACAACAACCCCAATCGCTGGTCCATGCGATTCTCCCCAAGTGGTGAGGGTAAACAGTTTGCCAAAGCTATTGCTGCCCATAGAACTTCTTCCATTCTTTCATGAGATCACCCTGCTCTACATCTAAAATGTGGGCAGGAATTTTTTCATACCATTGTAATCGCTCGTGATAATAGGTTTCAAAAGAAGCTTCAGGATCTTTCGGATCGAGAAATGGCGGTAATGGGGGGTTGAGGATCCTTTTTTTCAAAGTCACTTTGGAACATTTCAAATAGAGCAGCTGCCCTAGCTGTTGAAGCCATAGTTGATTGTGGAGAATGGCACCTCCCCCTAAGGCAATGAGGCTATTCTGACTTCTTGATAGAGAGTGAATCACCTCAGCTTCTAACTTACGAAATTCTTTCTCACCCACTCTTCGATAGATTTCGCTGCAAGGTTGCCCTTGGGCATCGCTGAGAAGCTCATCGGTATCAATAAAATGGAGGGCCGATTCGGCAGCAAAGCGCATGCCCCAATAGCTCTTACCGCATCCTTTAAAGCCAAAAAGAATAAAGTTAGCCATCGATCTTAGCTCCTAAGGCTTGGAAATCTTTGACGAAGTGGGGATAGCTCTTCCGAATGCAGCCAGCTCCACTGATCTGCGACTCGCCACTCGCAGCTAAGCTGGCCACTGCCAGTGCCATAGCGATCCGATGGTCACTATGCGAGTCAAGAGAAGCTCCAGTAAGCGCTTTAGGAGTAATCGTGAGGCCATCCCGCCTCTCTTCGATCTCGGCTCCCATTTTTCGGAGCTCTTGCGTGATTGCAGAGATCCGATCGGACTCTTTGTGCCTTGCGACCTCCCCATTAACAATGGTTGTCTTGCCTTTCGCGAAACAGGCAATCACAGCAAGGATGGGAATGGCATCGATGATGGCATTGGCATCTATGCACACTCCTTCAAGCTGGTTTGAGGGCAGGATAGTGATCTTTTTGCTGCTGGGCTCCCTGATCAACTGCGCCCCCATCTCTTCTAAGATCGAAACAATTTTTTGATCACCTTGGGTCCCAGAAAAGTCGATATTGTGCAGCGTCAGCTCCGATCTAGTAACGAGCGCAGCCGCTAATGGAAAGGCTGCGGCACTCCAGTCGCCAGGAACAGTGAAGGTGAATCCAGAATAGTTTAAAGGGCCTGTCACCCTATAGCGTTCATAATTTTCATTGCTCACACGGCCACCTAAACGTTCTAGCCAATGAAGTGTGAGATCGATCCAGGGCTTTTCGCCAGGATCGGTTACTAAGAGCTCTGTGGTTCCAGAAACAAATGAGGTGGCGATCAATAAGCCAGAAACAGGCTGTGAATCGGCACCAGAAAAACAGGCAGAGCCTGGCTTGAGAGGTCCTTTGATCACCAAGGGAGCCCCTCCATCGCCTCGTGTTGAGACAGCGAAAGCGCCTAGCTGAGTGAGCGCAGAGATCAGTGGAAGGGCAGGACGGTTATGACGGATCGAAGCATCCCCAGTAATGACCGTATAGGTGGGTAAAAGTGCGGCGAGACTGCCCACGAAGCGGAGCACCTGCCCCGAGTTTCCCGCATCGATCACATCCTCGCAGGGCTTCAGTTGGCCCTCCAAACCTTCGATGACCATTTTCTTGTCCTCGATGGCGATTTTTGCGCCAAAGAGACGCATCGCCGCCACCATCGCCTCTGTATCAGGTGAGGGCAGAAAATGGTCGACCACTGTCTTCCCATTGCCTAAACTGCCGAAGAGAATCGCCCGCATCGTGTGCGATTTTGAGGGTGGTAGCCAAAGAGACCCGCGGAGTGAGCTTGGTGCAAGTTTTAGCAGTGACAAGCTGAGAGCTCCCCCACCCAATGGAATGCCTCTTCAAATAGGCTTTGAGATACAGGTGTGCAATACTCCCCAGAAAACGGAACTACAGAACCGATCGCTTCTAAAATAACACAGCGAGGCTGCGAATCTACAGCCTTTTTATCACGCCGCAAATATTCTTCTATTTCCAGGTTTAGAGGCAACTCTAAGGGAAAATTGTAGCTTTGCAATAGTCTGATGACCGCCTCTACCTCCTTTTGATTGAGATAGCCTAAGCGGGAGCTGATGTAGGCCTCTCCCACCATTCCTAAAGCCACCGCCGCCCCATGGGAAATCTCATAGTCCGAAGCCGCTTCAATCGCATGCCCTAAGGTATGTCCAAAGTTAAGTATCCGGCGATATCCCCTCTCAAAAGGATCTCGCTGGACTGTTTCCCATTTAATCTGGCAACAGCGCTCAATCTGTTCTTCAAGACGGTTTGTCTGATGCAAATCCTCAAACAAAAAATGAGAGGCGATGAGGCCGTACTTGATCATTTCACTCACCCCATTTTGCATTTCGTTACGGGGAAGGGTTCCCAGCACCTCGGGATCGATTAACACTGAAGAAGGATGATGAAAAGCGCCAATCAGATTTTTACCATAGGATGTGTTGATGCCCACTTTACCGCCGATGCTGGCATCGACCATCCCTAAGAGGGTAGTGGGAATGGCGATGAAGGGGATGCCGCGGCAGTAGGTGGCAGCGACAAATCCGGCAAGATCAGTGACAACCCCTCCGCCTACAGCGAGAAGGAGACTATCGCGGCCATAGCCTGCCGCCATCATCTCCTCTTCTAATCGCTCTTTCCACTCCCGCGATTTATTTTTTTCACCTGGAGGAATGGCGAGGGGTAGAGGATCGTAGCCGGCCGCCTGGAGCTGTTTTGTGATCAAAGATCCCCATAAGGCATCGACCTTTGTGTCGGTGATGAGGGTGAGTCGATTGTTCGCCCCTTCAAGATGGTTGAGCCAATCCCCATTTTTGAGGCAGCCCTTTTGAATCATGATTTTTGACGAGGTCATCAAGACTTTGCAAAATTCGTTGACCATTCTTATATTTGAACTCACCTTTTAGAGGTCAACTTTTTTCATGCTCTGTATTCCCATCATAGGACCTACTTTCGAAGCAGCAAAGCAGCAAGTAGCCGCAGCGAATCGTAAAGGGAATCTTATGGAGCTGCGTCTCGATCTTCTCCATAACCCTACCTTTAGCCAGATAGAAACCTTACGCAAAGAGGCACGACTCCCTCTGATCTTTGCACTGCGGAGAGCAAAAGAGCTTCAAGAAATTCTTCAACTTTCGACACTCAAACCTGATTATTGGGATCTGGAACATGACATACCACTTCCCTTTTTAAAGGAGCTGAAGGAGAAATTCCCTGCTATCAAGCTGATTATCTCCTACCATGACTGGAAGTGCACTCCAGCTGATTTAGATCCAATTTTTCATGAGATGCAGAATCGGCCAGCAGACCTTTATAAGATGGCGACGATGGCCTCTTCGACCCTCGATAGTTTGCGGATGTTGCTCTACATCCAACAGAAGGCCCCTTTTGTAGGAATTTGTATGGGCGAAGAGGGTCAGCTGAGCCGCATTTTAGCCCCTCTTGTAGGCTCGCCGTGGACCTACGCAGTGGTGAAGGAGGGCCAGCATTCCGCCCCTGGCCAGATGAGAGCCGATGAGCTCAGACAGATCTACGCGATCGACTCCTTCCAAGAGGGATTTTACGGATTGATCGGAAATCCTGTCACCTCGAGCTTGAGCCAATATACCCACAATCATGCGATGAGAGCGCTGGGCTTAGGTGCCCTCTATGTCAAAATGAAGGTGGAAGCAGAAGAGCTTCCTCCCTTCTTTGCTGCTGTCAGGGCATTGAGATGGCGTGGCCTCAGCGTCACGATGCCGCTCAAGGAAGCGGTGATCCCTTATCTCGACCAGATCGACAGCGAGGCGGCAGAGATCGGCGCCGTCAACACGCTGGCTTTCGATGGTGAGAAGATCAGTGGCTATAATACGGACGGCAAAGGGGCTCTCGATGCCATAGAAGCCCATTTACCCATACATGGAAAAAAAATCGCTCTCCTGGGTGCTGGAGGTGCCGCGCGTGCAATTCTCTTTGAAGCCAAAAAAAGGGGGGCGCTGGTCACTGTCTATAACCGCACACCTAAAAAAGGGATCGCAGAAGCCGCTCTCGACCAGTTACAACCCACCTATGATCTGCTGATCAATACCACTCCTGATCCGATGCCCATCACCCCAGACTCCATTGTGCCACATGTTACGGTCATGGATATCAAGACAATCCCTCAGATGAGCCCTCTCTTGCAAGAGGCTCAGAAAAGGGGCTGTTGCCTCATCTATGGCTATGAGATGTTCATCAATCAAGCGGTGCGCCAATTCGAACTCTGGTTCCCCGATCGCTGTCAGCCAGAAATTGTTAAAAAACTGATGTTAGATGAGATTAACCGTCGGCTGATTCCTGAAGCTCAGCCGCTGGCTTCTCCTCAAAAAATCGGGGGGAAAATTTATGGCTGAGTGTCCAAAAAAGGCGACGGGAAAGAGGGAGATGGCGGTCATAGATGCCGACATATTCCACCTGCTCAAAAAAGCCGCGCCACTTTTTGAATTGGCCGGCACCTGACCCTTGATGGGAGATCAGTTGAGACCTCTCAATTTCCTGCATGATGATGGCGGAGAGCATGCGGTAGAGACCCTCTTCTTGGGGAATGGAGGTATCATACCCAAAAAAGGGAACCAACAGATAGCCATCCTTTTCCAAAAAGCCAGCTACCCCGTAAATGATCCCCTCTTTTTTCAGCAACTTCAAGCGGAAGGTCCGATTTTTCAGTCCAGAGAGTAAAAATTTATCGGTATAGAGCGGACTATAGCTGCTATATTTGTCGACATAGACATTGCGGTAGAGCTCTAACAGGCGTCCGATTTCAGATGGTGTGAGCGAGCTCACCTCTTCCACATCATATTTGCGGCTACTAAGGCGATTGCTATCTTTCTTTTGTTTGCGGAGGATACTACTAGAAAGCGTTGCTGTCTGAGAGGGATCGTAGAGGTAGACGTTGCGGCAAGGAATCATCCGAAATTGACTGGCCTGCAGAGCCTCGTAGACGGCCTCTCCTTTATAGGTATTGACCGAACGGAACATGAGGCAGTGATCGGGGAATTGGAGTTGCAAAAAGTGGGTAATCGCTTGGATTTGGGCATGTGAGAGGTCAGGATAGGGGTTAGTGGTGAAAAGCCAATTATTGATGATCACTACACGGTTGATCTTGACAGCCTTTAACAAGCTTCCAAATAGGCCTAGAAGTGGTTTCGCAAAAAATGCTTTCCAGTGCTGGCTCTGCTCATTTTTTTCCTTCAAATTGGCGGCAACAAAATAAGAATTGAGGAGATAACAGTTTTGGTACTCCGCCTCATTGACAGTGAGAGGAATGACCCAATGATCGATCTTGAGCAGATAAAGCCGCGTCCTGGCATTGGCGATAAACGATTCTGTCCCCTCCTGGATCAGCGGGAGAAGATGGGCTTTAGCAAAATCCCCTTCCACACCCTCTGGCCACTCCAACTGTCCGATCGTCTCGCGATCATAAATTTTGATCTCACTCATGCAGCCCCATTATATGTTTGAAAAATTACTTTCCAACCATTACAATTTTAAGGTCAAAATGCGCTATCTTTTCATCGTTTTTCTCATTTGTTATGGCTTGCTCTTAAGGGGTGAGCCGATCACCTATAGCGCTCTTCTCAAAGAATGTCTGCCTGAACAGGCTCTTGCTACAGAAGAAATCTTCCGCGATTTTGACAAAGAGGGTCTCGTTTTCACCCCGATGAAGGGGGGCTTTACAAGAGCCAGTCTTTTTCGCTTTGAGTATGATCAGAAGAGCTATGTTCTCCGTTTTTTAGACCCCAAGCACCCGGAGGCACAGCGACAGAACGAAATGCAAGCCACCCAAATCGGTCATTTTCTCGGTTTAGCCCCGCTCTCTTCTGCAGACAGCCACGCTTTTCTTATGATGATGCCTTTTATTGAGGGGCATTCTCTCTGCTCAAGACCTGGAAGAAGCCCACCTAGCTTCTTCTTTAGGAAAAATGATCTCCACCCTGCACCATTACGAGGGAAACTACCCAAGCCGCTATTCAGTGGAAGAGAGGTTAAAGATCCACTACCAAAAAGGTTGCATCAGTGGGATTGCTTATCCTACGGGCTTTGATGCAGCGATCCAGGCCGTGGTTAAACGCCCTTCTCCCGATGTTGTGGTGGCTAACCATGGTGATCTCAATCCTTCAAACATTCTTATCCAGGAGCATGCAATCCAATTCATCGATTGGGCCAATGCCACTTGGGATGATTACTGGACCGATCTCTCTTATCTGTCGCTCCTCTCAAATATGACCTCTGAACAGGAAGCCCTCTTTCTGGAAGGCTATTTTGGGAGAAGGGCGACCTTAGAGGAATTAGAAAACCTCAAACAGGCACAAAGAAGAATCTGCTTGCTTACAGCGACAATCTGGTTTCGATACTCA